>NZ_BEWM01000049.1 GCF_002723935.1 Gluconobacter cerinus | reverse complement strand
GGCGCTCTTTCGTGACATGAACTCCGGACGCAAGCGGATCCTGATCGGGTCTTCTGCCACCATGGGAACCGGAGTGAATGCGCAGCAGCGGCTGATTGCCCTGCATCACCTTGATGTGCCCTGGCTGGTCTCGGACATCATCCAGCGCGAAGGCCGGATCGAGCGGCAGGGCAACCAGAACCCGGTGATCCAGCTCTATGCCTACGCCCTGAAAGGCTCGGTAGATGCGACCAACTGGCAGATGCTGGAGCGCAAGCAGAAGTTCATCTGCCTTGCCATGTCCGGAGACCGGACCATCCGCCGTCTGGAGGATGTGGGGGCGGAAGCCAACCAGTTCGCCATGGCGAAGGCCCTTGCGTCAGGAGACGAACGCCTGATGCAGAAGGCCGGACTGGAGGCCGAGCTGGCCCGTCTGGAGCGGTTGCAGGCCGCCCATCACGACGATCAGTATAACGTCCGTCGTGCCATCGACCGTGCCGAGCGTGACTGTGACACAGCGCAGGCCGTGATCCCGCGTCTTCAGAACGACATCGCAAAGCGTGAGCCGACGCGCGGTGAAGCGTTCAGGCTGGTGCGCAAGGATCGGGAGATGATCGAGCGTGAGAAAGCCGGTCAGTGGCTTCTCTCGCAGGCCCGTCTCGCCGCGAAGGCCGGGGAGAAAGGCAAGTGGACGCTTGGCACGATCGGCGGCTTCGAGATCCTGTGCGAGACCTGGCGCACCCGCCTCGACGGGGAAGAGACATGGGA
>NZ_BEWM01000048.1 GCF_002723935.1 Gluconobacter cerinus | reverse complement strand
TTGCGGACATGAAAGTGTGAGCGCACCGGTCGTATCTGGTCGCAACACGTCGCCAGTCTTTGATTTTTGCGAACATGTTTTCGATGAGGTGGCGCTTTTTATACAGATGCCAGTCGTAAGGTGGCTTTGATTTCCGGCTCTTCTTTGGCGGAATACAGGCTGTAATATTCCGGTCTGCGAGAGACTGTCTGATTTTATTGCTGTCATAGCCTCTGTCCCCGATGACTTCTTCTGTCTCGTCGGGGAGATCTGCCAGAAGCACGTCTGCGCCTTTGAAATCGCTGACCCGCCCTGCAGTCAGATGCAGTCAGATGCAGCCGGACCGGACGGCCCTGACCATTACACACGGCATGGAGTTCTGAGTTCAGGCCGCCTTTTGTCCGTCCGATATGGCGGGGAAAAGCCCCCTTTTAAGCAGGGAAGCTGCTGTTCTGTGTGCTTTCAGATGTGTCGCATCAATCATCAGACGCTTCGAACGGCCAGCCTGCTCTGTCAGCGCGACGAAGATCCGGTCAAAGACACCCAGGCGGCTCCACCGGAAAAAGCGATTGTATAAAGTCTTATGCGGACCATATGCTTTTGGGGCGTCTTTCCACTGAAGGCCGTTGCGGATCACGTAAACAATCCCGCTCAGAACACGACGGTCATCTACACGCGGAACCCCATGCGCCAGCGGGAAATACGGCCTGATCCGTTCCATCTGGTGCTCAGACAGCAAAAACACATCACTCACAGGCGTACCCTCCATCGGTAAACCTCTGAATCACAACACCATGCTCAGTTCAAGAAATTAACAGGTCCTGAGCCTA
>NZ_BEWM01000047.1 GCF_002723935.1 Gluconobacter cerinus | reverse complement strand
TAGGCTCAGGACTCATAACCAGAAGATGACGGCTGCGGCGAGGCAGATGGCTGAGAAGAAGACGGTCGGGCATCTGTCATAGCGTGTTGCAACACGCCGCCAGTCCTTGAACTTTCCGAACATGATCTCGATGCGATTGCAGCTCTTATATTTTCTCTTGTCGTATTTGACTAGTTTTCCGCGGGATCTCCGTCCCGGGATGCAAGGCCTGATCCCTCTTTCCTCCAGGGCATCCCTGAACCAGTCAGCATCATAACCCCGGTCCGTCAGCATCCATTGTGCCATGGGCAGGCTGTCCAGCAGAGCAGAGGCTCCGGTGTAATTACTGATCTGTCCTGCTGTCATGAAAAAGCTTAGCAGTCGTCCGTTCTGATCGGTAATCGCATGGAGCTTTGTATTCTACCGCCTTTGGTGCGACCGATCAGGCGGCCTGGATCCCCCTTTTTAGCCGCAGGCTCGAAGCTGTGCGGTGCGCCTTGAGATACGTCACATCAATCATGATGGTCCGAGGCTGGGCCTTTGCAGCAGATAAGCCATCCATCATCTGCATGAAAATGCCCATGTCGCCCCAACGCTTCCCGCGGTTGGAGAGCGTCTTGTGTGGACCGTACTTCCGGGCGCATCACGCCAGCGCATACCATTGCCGTTCACAAAAATGATACCGCTCAGCACACGGCGGTCATCGACGCGAGGTTTTCCGTAGCCCTTGCGAAAGAACCGCCGCAGACAGATCCATCTGTTCGTCCGTCAGCCAAAACAGATCGCTCATCTTCAGTCTCCTTGCAGAGCCTGAATCAGATTCCTGCAATCAAATCAATGGATCCTGAGCCTAA
>NZ_BEWM01000046.1 GCF_002723935.1 Gluconobacter cerinus | reverse complement strand
CCAGCATTCCAATGCTTCCTGGTTCACGCGCACCGATCGACAGGAGAGCGTTTCCATTTGTCCAACGACATGGAGCGGCTTCCTTGACATCCCAGCCTTCGAGCTGATCGCTCTTCAGGTGCTGGTCAAGCTTGCGGGTATCACGGGATTCAAAAAACTGAATACTCCCCACAAGAACGCCGAGATAACGGCGGTCATCCACAAACGGTCCAATCGTATCGCTCGGACGGCTGGTCCGAGACACCATCCGGACCTGTTGAACACCAGGCGGGATCATGAACACGCTGTGCCCGTTATTTTCACGAACTCTGCGAAGAACGACCCCAGCCTCAGTCACAAGATGAAGATCCGCATCGTCGACAAGTTTCTGCTGCGGCGCTTCAAGACCAAGACCCGCATACTCTGCCCGCGCTTCGAGGTTCCGGAAAATTGGCTCAACCTGATGACGGGCAACCGTCAGCGCAGCTTCGCCATCTTCTTCCCAGGTCTTGACGTTTTTGTCACCGAACAGAACCAGCGTTCCACCCTGCGCAAACGTCGAACGGTTCCCGGTATCAAGATAGCTTTCCGTCAGCGTACCGTCCGCCCAAATGACCGAATGAGGGTCAGTCTCGACATGATAATATGTGTAGCTGGTGAAAGAGCGGTCATAGAAGATCGAACGCCCGTTCACGAGCATGCGGACCGGAATAAACTGCCCGTCAAAGAACAGGCAGTGTTCTGGCGTCACAAGAAGATCCTTGTATGGCACGCCGTCAGAAACTGCATTTTTCAGGATGCGGACTGGATATCCGGCTTCATCATCAGGAAGATGAGAACGGACAACCATCTTTTTATGACCAACCCATTTGACCGAACGGGTCAGCTCTGCAGCGTTCCGCCAGTCATAGACACAGATCTCGTCACCAATCGCCATGTCTTCGACGGCGCGCTCGCCTGTCGGCGTCCGCAGCATGGAACCAGCAAGGAAACAAACCTCAAAAA
>NZ_BEWM01000045.1 GCF_002723935.1 Gluconobacter cerinus | reverse complement strand
AGGCGGGAGCTATTGAAAGACTGCTTGAGCGCTTTGATGCGACCCTGCGCAACGCCGGTTATCTGCCGATGTCCGGCCAGATCTTGGATGCCACACTGGTGGCTGCTCCCAAGCAGCGGAACACCAATGCAGAAAAAGCCGATCTTCGGGCAGGACGTATTCCTGAAGACTGGCAGGACAAACCCGCAAAGCTGTCGCACAAGGATCGTCATGCGCGCTGGACGCTGAAGTTCACGAAGGCGAAGCGTCAGGATGACGGGACGATCTCCACAACGGATCTGGCTATTCCGTTCTTTGGCTACAAATCCCAGGTATCGATAGCGGGACCGGGTTTGATGCCATGGAGAAAGTCGGAGAAGCGCAGGCTTCGGAGACGTGGTTGTGGATCAGACCCGGTTCGGGGCTGAAGTCCCTGAGAGATCCGCCGATCGTCTCGTCTTTTGTGAAGCATGAACCCGGTCCGGCCGCGCTGACGGGGCAAGAGTAACATGATTGTAGCGTCTGCTTTGAGTGAAGTTGATCGGCCACGAATGACACACCTGACTGTGACCGTAACGTTGGTTCCCTCACCAGAAAGGACCGACCATGACATTCCGTACCATTGGTATTGATCTGGCCATTCGCGGAGATCACCTCGCTCAGATCTACGACGATGGCCGCCCTAATGGCCGTGCAATTCGTTTCAGGCACGATCAGCCTTCACTCGCCGCTTTTGTTCAGACAGCCGTGATGGGGCTGAGGGCGAATGACCACATTCAGGCCATCATGGAGCCAACCGGCATGAGCTGGTTTCCTGTTGCCCACCATCTTGCAGATGCTGGCGTCACCGTGGCTCGCGTCAAGGGAAAACGGGTCAAGGCTCTACGCCGTTACCCTTCCGAACACGCCAAAACGGATATGGCTGATGCCCAGATCCTGGCCGCCATACCGTCATTTGGTGGACCACGTCTTGATCCGGTCCACATTCCGGATCCGCGAAGCCACGCTCTTCAACGTCTAACCAAACAGAGAAGCCGCTTTCAGAACGTGGTCGCAGATGCCAGGCGGCGCCTGCTTGATCTCATTCGTTGGGCATCCCCCAGGCTTGAAGCAGTCTTGCCCGACTTAGG
>NZ_BEWM01000044.1 GCF_002723935.1 Gluconobacter cerinus | reverse complement strand
ATAGGTCAGGGACGGAGCTTCGGAGTGAACCGGGCAGTTCTGCTCCTTGGCACGACCTTCAATCTGACGGTAAATCGGCTCGACGGCTTCACGCGACACGGTGAGAGGGGCTGCGGCATCATCCCAGGAGAGATCACGGCTGAGAGGGATGGAGACGACAGCGTTATTTTGACGGAAAGCGCGACGGTTTCCGGTATCGAGATAACTCTCCGTCAACATACCGTCAGCCATGATGACGGAGTGGTCGGCGGTTTCGATGTGATAGTAGTCGTAAGACGTGATCGAGGTGTCATAGAAGATCGAACGACCGTTTACGAGCATCCGAGCCGGCACGAATTTGCCGTCAAAGAAGAGGCAGTGCTCGGCGGTGATCAGCATGTCTTTAAAAGGAACGCCCTCAGAGATCGCATTTTTGAGAATGCGAACGGGATATCCTGCCTGATCTAAAGCAAGATGCGGACGGACCGTGCAGCGGGCCTGGCCGGCCCATGTCACCTGGCGAACTGTCTCGGTCCCATCGACATATGCTGTGACGTTATCACCGACCGCCAGCTTTTCGACGGCAATCGTTCCAGACGGGATTGAGATGAGGCTACCCGCAAGGAAGCAGACTTCAGCAAGGGACCCACCATTGCCATCACTAACGAGAGCGAAACCTGTCGTTTTGACGCCTTCGATATTAAGGGTGATGGTGTTTCCATTGCTGAGCGTTACGACCACCTGATCGTTGGACGGATAGCTGTATGTTGCACCCGTAGGAGAAACGCCGACCAGATCTATTGAATCTGAATCACCGGGTCCCGTTCCTGTATATCCGCTAATGACCGTACTGACCGTGCCACCATTTTCGAGACCCGAAATGGTCAGTCCGTGGTTCGTGTCTCCTACAAGGTCAATGGTTCCGCCAGCATCGTTCCAGATCGTTGCAGACCCGCCATTTGCTACAGTGACAACACCGGAAATTGCAGCTGAACTTGAGACAGTAAGCGATCCACCACTTGACACCGTCGTTGTGCCCACGACACTGCCTGCATCGGCATCAATGGCCCCGCCACTGGTAATAGTATTGTCCTGAGCAATACCATTGGAACTAATCTCCAGTACACCGCCGGAGTTAACGATTGTTCCGGAAGCCGTACCAGCGAGGCCAAGACCGCCGCCACTGGAAATAACGGTGTTATAAACAGTTCCTCCGGAGCTGACGACGACAGTACCGAACGTTTCAAGTGTCAGATTTGAAGTCGTAGCGCCTGCGCTCACGTGCACAATGGCACTATTGTCAATTGTCGTCGTTGTCAGGCTTCCGCCAGAGTCGACGTGGCCTGTCCCGCCGTTAATTGTGCTCCCTTCTACCAAACCACCAGAAGCAATTTCCAAAAC
>NZ_BEWM01000043.1 GCF_002723935.1 Gluconobacter cerinus | reverse complement strand
TGCGGATCCGGAGATCCGCACAGGGCAGGACGGACACCGCGTGGCTCTCTTCCGTCTTGCGACGGACAGCTACCGGACCGACACGCACACCGGTCGCCGTGTCCCTCAGACCGTGTGGCACAGGATTGTCTGCCACAACGACTTTCTGACAGATCTTCTGGAGCGACGCGCCCGCAAGGGCCAGCTCGTGTTCGTGCGCGGCGCTTACGAGCCCCGTCCCCGCACAGATCAGGCGCCCCCTGAGACCGAGATCGTCGTGAGCGCCCAGGACGGGGATGTGATGATCCTTACCGATCCGGGACGCTGACGTCCTCTTTCTTCGAGACATGCACGCAAACCGGCCATGCAGCCGGTCTTTTTATACCCGCTTCCTGAAGGAGGCGGGTTTCAGGAGGCTTTATGTTCTATTCGACGCCCGCTTCCCTCACGGTTCCCCGCAGTCAGGCGCGCGCCCTGAGCGCCCGCCTGATGGCAGAGGCCGTGTTCCTGGAAGACACGGATCAGTCCGTCATGCTGCCATCGCGCCTGACGGCCGGTTTCCGCCGCAAGGCCGCGACGCTGCGCCGCCGCTCGCAGGAGAAGCTCCTGGACAGCCTCGATCGCCCGGAAGGTGTGGCATGAGGACGGCGACCATGAACCGCCGCGCGTATTCACGCCGTTTCTGGGAAGGAAAGACGCGGTTCTCGCAGGCTGTGAGACGGACACTGGCGGAGCTGGAGCGACAGAAAGGGCAGACGAAAGAGGAAGACGGGATGGCCGACACAGGGTCTTCGAAAAAAAACTGAGGCAGAGGGCGTTAGTCGCAGATGGCACGGGCAGACTGGGGACACTTCTTGAAGGATCCGTTCATGCCGAACCATCAGACGTTGCCGCTTCAACCACCCCTTGCGGGGTGGCACGGAGCTGTGTTCCGACCTCGCCGTCATGCGATCAGTGTGACAGTCACGGTCCGAGGGTCTCAAGACAACCCTTCGGGCTCCAGACCGCGTCTTTCGTCAAAAGAGGGCCGCGTTCATCGCAGGACGTTGTCCCGCGCTGCCCGCAACCCGCTTTTGCCGATCCGCAGTCTTCCGGTCCTGACACCCTCGGCCCGCAACTGTCGTGTTCCTGGCAGGACGGGACGAGAAAAACGTCTCCACACATCTCCTTTCAGCGGCAACACCGGGGGCTGCGCTGCCCCCGAAACCCCCGCAGGACGAACAAGAAAAACTGGTTTTTGTCGTTCTGGACGCAAGAACTATTTCACTCAATCAAGTAAATATATTCCGCGTTATTCTGTTGTATTCATTGGATATTATCGCGGTAATTTACTATACTTTTCACAGATCGAAAGTAACGGACGTTCGGGAGGATATTCCGCCATGGCTTACCAGAACACGCCCCAGCAGATGAACGAGGAACTCCAGAAGTTTCGTGACGAGATCAGTTGCATCGTTGTTCTGGAGCAGGCCGGTTACAGGTTCGTCCGCTCCGAAAGTTCCGCCCGTCACATGCG
>NZ_BEWM01000042.1 GCF_002723935.1 Gluconobacter cerinus | reverse complement strand
TAAGACGGTCGTAATGCGCTCGCGCATCTCCTGAGCAGCCTTGTTGGTAAAGGTCACGCATAGGATCTGTGACGGGCGCATCCCGTACATCTGGATCCGGCACGCCACACCGGCCGTGAGCGTCTTCGTTTTTCCCGTTCCGGCCCCTGCCAGCACCAGCACGCGGCCAAGAGCCATGGCGGCTTCACGCTGCACTGGGGTCAGCGGATCCAGTACGGGTGCGAGGGATTGGGGATATGCGCTCATGCGGGCACCTGCTCAACCGGATAGACTTCAGACGCCACCGGATCCTCAACGGCCACGACATTGCTGCTGTCAGTAAAGAGGGTCAGCGGATGATAGAGGTTAAAGCCCTCATGAGGGCCGTCCCACCGTCCGGCAATGACGAGGGCCAGGGCGCGGTTCAGGCCGCTGCCCAGCCACACAAGCTGATGCGGAACCGGCATTTCAGGCGCTTCAGGATCCGTACAGCCGAGGCGGCGTGCATGATCCATCCAGATGGCCGAGGCCTTCTCATGGCCCAGCATGTTAAAGGTCAGGCCGCTCTTGAGAACCATATGGTCGATATGCTGGCGGGCCGCAGAGCGCGTGTCGTTATACATCATGACGTCCTCAAAAGCCTTGGGGCAGGCTGACAAAGTGAGCGTTGGGAGTTCAGGTCCGTTCAGACGGACGATCGTGGATTTGCGGGTGAAGACGATCAGCTCGCCGTCGCGGTCCCAGGCGTCGTTCAGGCGATCGCCGCCGATCACGACCCCCTGCACCAGACCCTTGGGCGTCTGCGCCTCGCAGAAGACTTCAGGGGCAGAAGATCCCACCCCGGCACGCTTCCAGACCTTCATGGCCTCTGCGTCTTGCCGCCACAGGATCAGCGTGACGGCCTGCCAGCTCAGACGGGATTTACTCTCCTTCATGCGGCCACGTCCTGACGGGCGCGGCGCTGCAGGACGGCATTCCAGTCCTTGTCCCGGGCACTGGGTGAGTACCGCAGGGGTTTCAGCCCGGCCTCACGGATCATGGGCGCATAGATCTCTTCGTAACGGTCGCCCTGGGCATCGCAGTCCACGGCAATCATGACGCGGCCTCCTGCCTCAAGGGTGCCAAGAAGCGCACGAAACTCCTCCAGGGCCTCGGCGCTCATGCCGCCCCCTGATGAGACATACAGGCTGGGTTCAAAATTGAACGGGTCCATGGCGGCATAGGACAGCACGTCGATGGCGGACTCACCGATGACCAGACGAACGGGCGTTTCCCCTTTTTCGCCAGTCCTCATCCGAAAGAGCAGCTTGCCACCGCCGCCTGAGGAGAAGCCGCGATAGTCCGGCCCGCGCATTTCCATGCCGGTCAGCTCACCGGCATTGTTGCTATGGGCGAACCACGCCGTGCCCTTCATGCCTTCACGCAGGAGGCCCTGCTCGATGGCCAGATGAAGGATGCTCTCCGGCAATGCCCGGTCGCGGGTCAGATAGATCCAGGCGGCCGACCCGGGACGGGGAGCCTGACGGTTCTTCCACATATACTTCGGATCACGCGCGGGCTTACGCTCCTTCGGTTCCGCCACGTACTCGGCCCCGCTCGGCGCAAGGCCCAGCATTCCACGGAGTTCCACGCGCGCGTTGCCAAGGGACAT
>NZ_BEWM01000041.1 GCF_002723935.1 Gluconobacter cerinus | reverse complement strand
GGTGTGACGGTTATGTGCCAGCGCGTGCACAACGAGCGGCCTGTCGGTCGGGAAGTCTCCCGGGCGGGAGAGCTGGAGGCGCTCGGTGCGCCAGAAGGGCATCCAGAGAGCGAGAAAGCGGCGCATGATCGGAGCAGTCGAGGATCCAGTGAGCAGGGCGGCCTCCCCTCACCCGCAGCAGCGCGGCAGAAAGGCGTCGGGAACCGGGACGCGGCATGACCAGTCCCGGAAGCGTTTGAGGCAATGAAGGATGGGAGACGACCCGCCACCGCGTGGCGCACGCACAGGGGTCTTTCCCAGGCGCTTGTGCGAGGGGCGCAGAGCGCAGGAAAAAGCCTGTGTTTCCGCTCGCCTCCACAGCCAGATTGAGGCGACGGATTTCCTTGAGCGTTGGGACGTGACGTCCTGCGATCACGGCCAGTGCGTGTTCTGGCCCGCGCAAGATGTCCTCGGCGACCGACAGCAGGCTGGCCGGGTCCGTTTCAATGCAGACCAGATGGTCCAGTGAAACACCGGACTGATGCAGCCCGCAGGCGTTCAATTCGGCAGGTGTGTCGCTGATCCAGAAGACCGGCCCCCTGCCCTCTTTTAGAACGGGCAGCAGCATGGCGAGGCTGGCCCCCGTCTCCAGAGGATCAGAGATCAGAAAGTCATGCAGGCTACCTGTTTTGAGGCCACCGCAGAGATGGTCATCGACGGCAGAATGCCCGGTAGGCAGGGTGTCAGCATGGGAATGAGGAAGGCTTCGACGCTCCAGGCGTCGGACCTGCTCGCGCAGTCGCGCCACGGCGTCCGTTGTCATCTTTGTTCTCCTTAACGAGAACATAAAGAGAACAAGCCTGACGCAATTGCAAGTTTTTTTATAATAACCCGGTAACTACAATTACCGGGTTTATTATAAAACCTGATAAACTATCAAACCGGATTATTTTCTTTATACAACTTCCAAGCTTCTTCTATGACAACGCCTTGGGTAACGCCTCGCCTGGTTGCCTCCTTAGCGATTTCGTCGGAGACGTTGGGAAATACCTTAGCGTGCAGTTGTCCTGTTCGAGGGCTGGGTAGGCGTCCTCTACGTTTCGCAGGTTCTCTAGCTATGAAACCATGATCCGCAGCGACACGATCAACTCGTTCAACAGCGGAGGCAGATGCGACTTTTTCTCGCGACCTGAGCTTTCCAACATCAATCGCAAAAGGCTTTTTCTCTGTCATTCTGCCGCTCCTGTAAGGCGTCGGTACACAGCTTGTGCAAAGCCATCGGCGTTTTCGATCGCTGCGATCATGTTACCTTGTGGTGGGATCGAGTGAAGATCTCCACCAAACTCGAAAAGAGCGGAAAACGCAGCACGCTCCATTAGAGGGGGCGTTATCACGTCCACGCCTGATTCCCTGAGTGAAGCTTCAATGCCTGAATGCTGTTTGGAGCGAATTGCCCGCGTCATTGTGAAAACAACTGAGTGAGGAATTTTGCGCCCTAAAGACTCTTCTTCCTCTGCTACTAGAGCAAGGGCTCTCGCTCCGATTGTCGCGTCCAACGTGGTTCCTCGCATGGGCGTCAAGACCAAATCTGCTTGAGAAATCGCGCGCGAAACTAATCTCGATGCGACGCCTTCCAAATCAACAATGACGATTTTTCCATCAGCATCGTGCCTTTTGATCGTCTTTATGATGTCGCTTTCAGAGACCTTCGTTATCAGGCTGATTCTAGGCGGCTTCGGCGCGCGGTCAGCCCATAAAGTCAGCGCTTCGTTCGGGTC
>NZ_BEWM01000040.1 GCF_002723935.1 Gluconobacter cerinus | reverse complement strand
CTTTCGTCGCGTGAAAGGCGAGAGCATCATCGTGACCCACGGTGGCAAGGGCTGGTGGGATCCGCACAATTCGTCTTCGATCGTCAAAGGCTCGGTCATCGACCTGGTCCGCTTTCTCAATCCCGGGATGTCCCTTGGCAACGCGCGCGTGGAACTCCGTGGAATGCTGGGCCTTACGCCGAGCGGGGCCGAGTACGTCGCAGAGCCGAAAGAGCGCAAACCCGCACGCGATCCGAACTATATGTGGAAGAACCGTCAGGCTCCCCAGCCGGGGTCGGCTGCCTGGACCTATCTGACCCGCGACCGGGCTTTGCCGGAACGCATTCTTCATCTCGCGAACCAGCAGGGTCTCCTGCGGGAAGGTATGAAGGGCACGGCCTGGTTCGCCCATCACAACAATGCGGGCGAGCTGACGGGCATGGAGATGCGCGGGCCGGAATATCGCGGCTTCTCCTCGGGCGGCGGTGGCAAAATGCTCTTTCGGATGAGGGCTGGCGAAAAAGGAGTGAAGCCCGTCCGTCTGGTCATCGGTGAGTCCGCCATCGACGTGCTGTCCTATGCGGCCATGGATCCGTTCTTCGCAGACCCCAGCCTGTACGTCTCGACCGGAGGCGGCATGAGCCCTGAAGCGATGGAGGAGTTCCGTGCTCTTCTTGGCACGATTGAGGCTGGTGGCCGCGTCATGATCGTCGTGGACGGCGATGCCCAGGGCGACCGGTACGAAGAGATCTATGCGCCCATGATCCGCGAAGCCGGACTCAAGCCCCTGCGGTACTCACCCAAAGGCGAAGACAAGGACTGGAACGCTGTTCTGCAGCGCCGCGCCCGTCAGGACGTGGCGGCATGAAGCAGAGCAAATCCCGTCTGAGCTGGCAGGCCGTCACACTGATCCTGTGGCGGCAGGACGCAGAGGCCATCAGGGTTTGGAAGAGAACTGGTCTGAGAACCTCGGCCCCCGAAGTCTTCTGTGAGGCGCACACGCCCGAAGGACTGGTGCAGGGGGTCGTCATCGGCGGTGATCGCCTGAACGACGCCTGGGACCGCGACGGCGAGCTGATCGTCTTCACCCGAAAATCGACGATCGTCCGTCTGAACGGACCTGAACTCCCAACGCTCACCCTGTCAGCCTGCCCCAAGGCTTTTGAGGACGTCATGATGTATAACGACACCCGATCCACGGCCCGCCAGCATATCGACCATATCGTTATCAAGACCGGCCTGACCTTTAATATGCTGGGCCATGAAAAGGCCTCGGCGATCTGGATGGATCATGCGCGCCGTCTCGGCTGTACGGATCCTGAAGCGCCTGAAATGCCGGTTCCGCACCAGCTTGTGTGGCTGGGTAGCGGCCTGAACCGCGCGCTGGCTCTCGTGATTGCCGGACGATGGGATGGTCCCCATGAGGGCTTTAACCTCTATCATCCGCTGACCCTCTTTACCGACAGCAACAATATCGTTCCCGTCGAGGATCCCGTGGCGTCTGAAGTCTATCCCGTCGAGCAGGTGCCCGCATGACCTCTTATCCGCAGACCCTCGCTCCGGTTCTGGAGCCACTGACCCCTGTGCAGCGTGAGGCCGCCATGGCGCTTGGCCGGGTTCTCGTGCTGGCCGGAGCCGGAACGGGAAAGACCAAGACCCTGACGGCCGGTGTGGCGTGCCGGATCCAGATGTATGGGATGCGGCCGTCCCAGATCCTGTGCGTGACCTTCACCAACAAGGCCGCGCAGGAAATGCGTGAGCGCATCACGAGCGTCCTGGGCGAGGGACAGGCTCCG
>NZ_BEWM01000039.1 GCF_002723935.1 Gluconobacter cerinus | reverse complement strand
TGATCTGGCCCAGCTCGGCACCTTGCGCCCGACCCCACCTCCCATGACACCGGACCCCGGCCTTCCCGCTGACCTCAAGCGTCAGGTCTGGTTTGTCTGGCAAGGCCCCCTTGAGCCTGCGGTCCGCAAGCTCGGCAAGGACATCGGCTACAGCGTGACCACGTTCGGCCCCCACCGGAAGGTCATTGTCCAGATCAATGCCGTGGCCCCGGTGATTGACCACCTGCGCACGCTCGGCGAGCAGGCGGGAGATCAGGCCACCGTCTCTGTCGATCCCCTCTCCCACGCAATCTCGGTGACGTACCATGGCTGATCGCGCCCTGCTCTGCGGCCTCGCAACGGCTGCCTTCCTCGCATTCCCATCTCTCGCAGGTGCAGCCGACACCGGCACCATCATGCCGTCCACGAGTTCCCTTCCTCCGCCAGCCCGGAGCGGAACGCTCGTGTCCATGCCAAACCCGCCTGAGCCGGGCGCGGATCAGATCAACGCCAATGATGAGGCCCTGGGCAACCCTGCCAACACCCCGGTCACGGGCGCCCTTCAGCTCGACCGCATCACAGGCGGTGAGGCCCCACCGTCTCTCGAAGCCTTGCAGGACGCTCGACCAAACGATGAAGCCGGCGACGACCTCAAGCCAGGCCGACGCGAGCAGATCCGGCAGGCCGCGCTGACCTACGGCGCACAGGGCGGACAGGCGGCGCGGTCTTTCGCCATCAACGAAATGCTGCGCCATAACGAGCCAATCCTCGACACGACATTCGATTTCCGCCCCTTCGTTCTGCCGGTCGGTGATGGTCAGACGCTGATGCAGCCCCCGATCGTCAGTCAGGCGCAGATGGCGTTTGCCCTGAACGATACAGGCACCATCGCTCATGAAAGCCGCTGCGTCTTCGAGATTACCCGAGAGGCACAGCTTACGTCCGCCGCCCCGAACTGGCGGACCTATCTCGTCCGCTCCTGGAACAAGCCGCGTCATCCGGCCTCATCCGCTCTGCCTCACACGGACAAGGAAGTGCGGCACTGGAACGACTGGGTGGCGGAAGGCTGGGCATCCGGAGAAAAGGTGGCTGATGAGATCTACCTGTCCGATCTCTCCCGTCTTCAGCGCGACATCACGGGCATGGCCCGCTATCGCGTGCTTCTGCGGGCCGGTCGTGTCGAAGAGCCACGCGTGGTCTTCGAGAACCGTCAGGCCGTGGGCGGCGGCGACAGTCTGCATCTTGGCGACCGTGTCATCCGCATCACCGGACAGCCCGGCCTCCAGGCCCGCACCCGTGTGGCCTATCCGGAGGACTGCCGATGAGCGCCGTCCTCAAACTGCGCGACGCCGAAACCTGGGCACACGAGCGGGCGAAGCGCGAGTACCCTTGGGTTGCTGAAGCCCGGAAACATGCACCCGGTCTCGATGACTTCCTGAAATGGGCGCATGGCCTTGGTGCGTCGCGCATCGACCTGCTGACCGGACATCGGGCCACGCTCACGGTTCATGGCCGCAACCGCTACGCCACCATGGACCCCACGACATCGCTGGATCTCAAGCAGATCGTGGATCACGTCTATGGCGCGGACGGCTCGGCGCGCGTCCTGATCAGCCTTCAGCTCGATACGGCCTATAGCGTTACGCTCAACCGTCGTGAGTCCCTGCGCTTTCGTATCAACATTTTCCCCGTGCAGACCATGCGCGGCCCGGGCATGAATCTTGTCCTGCGGCCGATCCCGACCCTGCCGAAGAGCCTGGACGAGCAGCGCGTCGAGCAGGAGATCCGCGACACGAACCTGCTCAGAAGCGGCATGGTTCTCACGGGAGGATCGACCGGATCGGGCAAGACCACGTTGCAGTTCGGGCTGATCCACGAGCGGCTGATGGATCCGACCGTCTCATGCAACATCTCCACGGGCGAGCAGCCGATCGAGTTCCTTTTCGACAGCCTCAAGCCTCCCAACGGCAACCGGATCACCCAGACGGAGATCCGACCGCCAAACATGACGCCGCCGCTGTTTGTCGAAGGCTCCATGCGCCGCGAAAACTCGGATCTGGTGCTGGGCGAGTGTCGTGACGGCCCGACCATGGAGGCGGCCATCAACTGCGCCATC
>NZ_BEWM01000038.1 GCF_002723935.1 Gluconobacter cerinus | reverse complement strand
GGATCTGGCCCAGCTCGGCACGTTGCGGCCGACCCCGCCGCCCATGACACCGGACCCCGGCCTTCCGGCTGACCTCAAGCGACAGGTCTGGTTTGTCTGGCAAGGCCCGCTTGAGCCTGCCGTGCGCAAACTCGGCAAGGACATTGGCTACAGCGTGACCGCATTCGGCCCGCATCGGAAGGTCATTGTCCAGATCAATGCCGTGGCCCCCGTGATTGACCACCTGCGCACGCTTGGCGAGCAGGCAGGAGATCAGGCCACCGTCTCTGTCGATCCCCTCTCCCACGCAATCTCGGTGACGTACCATGGCTGATCGCGCCCTGCTCTGCGGCCTCGCAACGGCCGCCCTTCTCGCTTTTCCGTCTCTCGCAGGTGCGGCCGACAACGGCAGCATCATGCCGTCCACCAGCTCTCTTCCTCCGCCAGCCCGGAGCGGAACGCTCGTCTCCATGCCCAGTCCGCCTGAACCAGGCGCGGATCAGGTGAACGCCAATGATGAGGCCCTCGGCAATCCTGCCAACACCCCGGTGACAGGCGCGCTTCAGCTCGACCGCATCACAGGCGGCGAGGCCCCGCCGTCTCTCGAAGCCTTGCAGGACGCGCGGCCGAACGATGAAGCCGGCGACGATCTCAAGCCGGGCCGACGCGAGCAGATCCGTCAGGCCGCGCTGACCTACGGCGCACAGGGCGGGCAGGCCGCGCGGTCTTTCGCCATCAACGAAATGCTGCGCCACAACGAGCCTATCCTCGACACGACGTTCGATTTTCGCCCCTTCGTCCTGCCGGTGGGTGACGGCCAGACGCTGATGCAGCCCCCAATCGTCAGTCAGGCGCAGATGGCCTTCGCCCTAAACGACACCGGCACCATCGCCCATGAAAGCCGCTGTGTCTTCGAGATTACCCGCGAGGCGCAGCTCACCTCTGCCGCGCCAAACTGGCGGACCTATCTTGTTCGGTCCTGGAACAAGCCGCGTCATCCGGCCTCATCCGCTTTGCCGCACACCGACAAGGAAGTGCGGCACTGGAACGACTGGGTGGCTGAAGGCTGGGCCTCCGGAGAAAAGGTGGCGGATGAGATCTACCTGTCCGATCTCTCGCGTCTTCAGCGCGACATCACCGGCATGGCCCGCTACCGCGTGCTTCTGCGGGCCGGTCGTGTCGAAGAGCCGCGCGTGGTGTTCGAGAACCGTCAGGCCGTGGGCGGCGGCGACAGTCTGCATCTTGGCGACCGCGTCATCCGGATCACCGGACAGCCCGGCCTCCAGGCCCGCACCCGCGTCGCCTATCCGGAGGACTGCCGATGAGCGCCGTTCTCAAACTGCGTGACGCTGACACCTGGGCACACGAACGGGCGAAGCGCGAGTATCCCTGGGTTGCTGAAGCCCGGAAACATGCGCCCGGTCTCGATGACTTCCTGAAATGGGCGCACGGCCTCGGCGCGTCGCGGATCGACCTGCTGACCGGTCATCGCGCCACGCTGACGGTTCATGGCCGCAACCGCTACGCCACCATGGACCCCACGACATCGCTGGATCTCAAGCAGATCGTGGATCACGTCTATGGCGCGGACGGCTCGGCGCGTGTCCTGATCAGCCTTCAGCTCGATACGGCCTATAGCGTCACGCTCAACCGCCGTGAGTCCCTGCGCTTTCGTATCAACATCTTTCCCGTGCAGACCATGCGCGGCCCAGGCATGAATCTGGTCTTTCGGCCCATCCCGACCCTTCCGGCCAGTCTGGATGAGCAGCGGGTCGAGCAGGAGATCCGCGACACCAACCTGCTGAGAAGCGGCATGGTGCTCACGGGAGGATCGACGGGTTCGGGCAAGACCACGCTACAGTTCGGGCTGATCCATGATCGGCTGATGGATCCGACCGTCTCGTGCAACATTTCCACAGGCGAGCAGCCGATCGAGTTCCTTTTCGATAGCCTCAAGCCCCCCAACGGCAACCGGATCACCCAGACCGAGATCCGCCCGCCCAATCTGACACCGCCCCTGTTTGTTGAGGGCTCCATGCGCCGTGAAAACTCGGATCTGGTCCTTGGCGAATGTCGTGACGGCCCCACCATGGAAGCGGCCATCAACTGCGCCATT
>NZ_BEWM01000037.1 GCF_002723935.1 Gluconobacter cerinus | reverse complement strand
ATCGTCGCCCCTCCAGGCAGCGGTAAGACCGTGCTCGGAAACACCATTCTTCTCGGCCTGCTCCTGAGTTCTGCGGCCATGGGCAATAATGGCGTCAAGCTGCCGCTGCTGGCGAAGCTGGACATCGGCCATGCGTCTCTCGGCTTTATCGAAATGGTCCGCAACGCGCTCGGGCCGGATCGTGCCCATGAGGCCATCTTCGTGGAAATGCAGATGGCGCCCGGCTTTGAGGTCAATATCTTCGACCTTCAGGTGGGCCTGGAATATCCGCTGCCGCTTGAAGAAGTCGCCATCGACAACTTTGTGTCCCTGCTGGCCACACCCCTTGATGGTCAGCCTTTCGAAGGGATGGACCAGCTCGTCGGCGACGTGATTGCGGAGGCCTATCGTCAGTGCACGGGTGTTGCAGGCGGCAATCCGAAGCACTACCGCGAGGGTATCGAGCCTCTGGTGGATGAGGCTATCCACCGCCTCGGCCTCCAGCTCCCGCACCACGCTGCGGCCGAAGGCGATCTCGAAAGTGCGGATCCGACCTGGTGGCGTGACGTTGTGACGGCCCTGATCGCTGCGGGCGAGCATCGTCTGGCGGGGATTGCCCAACGTCATGCCGTTCCGGTTCTTCAGGATCTGATTGCAGCGGCCCGCGCGCCGGAAATCTTCAATCGCTATTCCAAAATCGTCCTGCCCACGCACGAGACGCTCATTGATGCGTTCGAGCGCTACATCATGGCGGCCATCAAGAAGTATCCGACGCTCTCCGAGCCGACCCAGCTTGATCTGGGCGACGCCCGGATCATCGTGCTGGATCTGGCCCGTGTCGCGCCACAGGGGTCAGAGAGTGCAAACCGGCAGACGGCCCTGATGTATATGCTCGGCCGCTACCTGATCGGCCGGAACTTCTTCCTGCACCCGGAATATGCGGATCTGCCGATCATGCCCGAGAATGTGCGGGAGTATCATCGCAGCCGCTTCACCGAGATGAAGGAGACGATCAAGCGTCTCGATTTTGAGGAGTGGCATCGTCCCAAGGAGGCCCCGCAGGTCGATAAGCAGGCGATCCGGGACGTTCGTGAGGGCCGTAAGCACAATGTGCAGCTTTCGTTCATCAGCCAGCGCAGCGGTGATTTCAGCGCCGATCTCGTAGGTCAGTCCACGGCCCGCTGGATCCTGAAATGCGGAGACGAGCGCGAGGCCAACGAGATGATCGAGAACTTCAAGCTCACACCTGCCAGCGCCTATGTGATGCGCAACCGCCTGCCCGGTCCAGGCCGCAACGGTGCGCCGTTCTTCGTGGTGATGAACGCAGCCGAAGGCAAATATGAGCAGCTTCTGGTCAACGTGCTCGGCCCCATTGAACTCTGGGCTTTCTCCAGCACGCCAAACGATACCGCTCTGCGGTCTCGTCTCTTTGCCCGGATGCCCTCAAGCCGCGCCTTGCGGTGCCTTGCCATCGTGTTCCCAGGCGGGAGTGCGGAAAAGGAACTTGCCCGCCGCAAGGCCCTGGCGATGAAAAGCTCGTTTCTTCAGGACGAACAGGCACAGCAGGGCGTCATGGATGCGCTGGTGGATGAGATCCTGTCCGGCCAAGGCATTGCAGGCGGCTTGTACGAGCGCCTTGAGGCGATGGATGAGCAGCAGCGGGCCGCTGCGTAAGACGCACGATTAACGAGAGGAGGGGGATAAAACCCCCTCTTTTTACAATCGGTCTTTAGCAGTTTCGTAAACGGCACTTTTGTCGCGCTTGCAGACCGCGATCAAAAGAACCGTGATCTCCTGATCGTGGACCTGATACACCCCACGGATGCCATCATCACGCAGTTTGATTTTATAACAATTCGGTAAACCGCGAAGCTTGTTCTTTGGAACATGCGGGTTATGCAGGATTTTGCGGAGCTTTTTTACGAACCGCTCTGCAACGCTGTAATCCAGCGCGTACAGCTCATCCCTTACGACTTCCGGGATGTCCAGAGAGTAGATCGTCAAGGTTCACGTTCCTCATAATTTCCCCCGGGTTCTTCATGCGTTTCTTGACCAGATCAAGAAGAACGGCATCATCGTCGCTCACGACTTCCTTGCGGATCGGCAGACGGTTGTTTCTGACGACATATTCAAGAACGTCCCGAAACAGGTCAGCAGGCGTCGTTCCGAGTTCCTTGACCTTCCTGAAGGACTCTTCTTTGAAATCGGCTTCAAGCCGCATTCCGAAATGGGCTGTGTTTGCAGTGATCTGGGGCATCGTGTCGGGATCTCTCTTTACTCTGCGGCACTCACCGGCACTCGCGTATCTTCTCTTTGGGACCGACTTACTGGAAATATCTGTTAAACATATGTTCAACAAAAGCAACACAAAACACATCAGGGCAAGCAAGACCTATCCCTGAGTGGCGATGAGACGCCTTCAAGTTTTTTCCGTCTAAGTCGCAGATCGAGCCGCGATGATCCTTCCAACATCTGGAGGGATCCATGCGACACCACTACCTTCTGACACCTGTTCTTCTGCTGGCCCTCTCGGCCTGCGCCACCAAACCGCCCGAGCCTGTTGCGGCAGCAGGCATGGCCAATCCCGAACTTGCGCTGCAACGCGCCATTGCCACGACCGACGC
>NZ_BEWM01000036.1 GCF_002723935.1 Gluconobacter cerinus | reverse complement strand
TGCTTGGCCGTGCTCTTCTTGTAGTGCTGCATGAAGGCGATCTCGTCGCGCGGCACGCCCATGCGGATCAGCTCATCGCGGATCCAGCGATAGGCCGAGAAACCGCGTGTCTCCAGGGCGGATTCCGTGCCCAGATCCGAGAAGATCATCTGCGTGGCACCCGGCAGCTCGTACTCCCGTCCCGTCTCAGGGTCGGTGTAGCGATTGGCGGACGTGTCCTGCCAGATCTGGAAGACCTTGCGGATCATGACGTTCAGCTTGTTGCTGTTGTCATTATCTGCCCAGTTCCGCACGAAACGCAGGTCGATGGCAGCGTGCCGGGCATCGGTGATGACGGACAACAGGATGTCGTCACCCTTCTTGGGCTTGCCCGTGCGCTCTTCAATCGTCTTGATCCGCTCGGCGAGCGTCTTCTGATACTCGCGGAAGGCGTCCCCACTATCGGCCACGACGATCTCACGCCTGCCGCCCGCAATCTCGGGCAGTTTGACGTAGCGTCGCAGGTCGTCCTGCTGCACGACGTCGGCAAAGTCGCGATACATCGACATCAGATCGGCGACGTTCACGAACTCGGAGAACCGCGTAACAGGCTTGTAAAGCCCGCTCGGCTGAAGCTCCAGTTCCGTGCGGGTCTCGCCAAAACTTGCGGCCCAGGCGTCGAACTCGTGCAGACCACGCTCGACAAGGGCTGGCAGGTCCATGAACCGCTGGATCGAGAACATCTCCCCCAGGGTGTTGGTGATCGGCGAGCCTGACGCCATCACCAGCACGCGCTCGGGATTACGCTTTGCGAGGTAGCGCGTTTTGACGAACAGATCCCAGGCGCGCTGGCTGCCGTTCGGGTCGATCCCCTTCAGATCGGACTGGTTCGTGCCGAAAGACAGTTTGCGGAACTGCTGCGCCTCGTCCACGAGGATCTGGTCCACCCCGATCTCGCCGAGATGCACCAGATCGTCCTTGCGACTGGACAGGGCCTTCAGCTTGGCTTCCATCCCCTCCTTCAGGCGCTCGATGCGCTTGCGCGACAGGCGGTCGTCCCGGTTCACGTTCTCCAGAAGGCTTTCGTAGGACGCGATCTGGTCCTCGACCATCTCCTGCTCAAAGGCGCTCTCGACCAGCACAAACTTGAAAGCGTCATGCGTGATGACAATCGCGTCCCAGTTCCCCGTGGCCGCCCGGGCCAGGAACCGCTGGCGCTTATCCTTCACGAAGTTGGTCTCGTCCGCCACGAGGATCTGGGCGTTCGGGTAGAGCATCATGAACTCACGCGCCATCTGCGCAAGGCAGTGTCCCGGCACCACGATCATGCCCTTGGAAATCAGACCGAGGCGCTTTTGCTCCATCACGGCCGCGCACATCGAGAACGTCTTCCCGGACCCCACCGCATGGGCCATGTAGGTGCTGCCCTTGGCGATGATCCGCCAGATCACCCGCTTCTGATGGTCGCGCAGGCTGATCGCCGTGCTGGCTCCCGGCAGCTTCAGATGCGCGCCATCGAACGTGCGCGGGACAAGGTTGTTGAACGCATCGTTATACAGCCGCACCAGACGCTCGGCGCGGTCAGTGTCCTGCCACACCCACGTCTCGAACGCGGTCTTGATTGCGGCCAGCTTTTCCTTGGCGGCCTCGGTCTCCTTCGTATTCAGTTCACGGTGTTCGCCATTCACATCGCGCCAGGTGTCCCAGATTTTCGGGCTGGCCTGATTGAGCGCATCGTCCAGCAGATCCCCGGCATGGCGGCGCTGTGTTCCCCAGACCGAGGTGGCCTCCGCCTTGCCGGAAAACCCACTCTTGTCCACGCTCCAGGTCGCCACCTCCATAGTGTGGTGAATGGTCGTGCGGACCCCCATGACCTCTGCCACGAAAGCCTCGACATCCGGCACGGGGATCCACGGGGCTCCCAGGCGGGCCGTAATGTCAGACGGCCGCAGGTCTTCGGGCTGGACCTCTTCAAGGGCCGCGACATTGCGCAGGTAGCGTCGGTCGCGCTCGGCAGCCTCCCGGGCCTGCGCCAGCTTGGTGCGGACCGCCCCTGACAGGGCCTCGTCGGCCGTCACCCAGACCTCACGGCCACCTGTGCTGCGGATCGGATCGAGATAGACCGAGGATCCGAGTTCGGCGAGCACCTCCTCACCTGGGCGGCCAAGAAGCTCCGCCATGCGCTCGACGTCCACGCCGCCTGTCTCATGCAGGGAAACCGCCAGCGCGTCGTGGGCGCCGTGAACCTCGGGCTCGGATGGAGCCTGAATCACGCGCTCGCTGAAGATCGGACCCGGACGGCCGGTCTGGCTTTTTTCGTCATACTCCTCGATCGAGCTGACCAGCCACACATCCGGATCGTCGTAGAAGGGCTGAAGGTTTGGACGGCGCTGTGTGGACTTCTCCTCACCCGTCTCTTCATCCACCCGCGTTGTGGTGTTGGTGAGGTTGATCGCTCCGAACTGACGGGCGAAGGCCTGATACGCGCGTTTGAGATCGGCCTGATGGGCGCTGTAGGGCAGGTTTTCCACCTGTGCCCGAAGCACGAGCCGGGCCGAATCCCTGACAGGAATCAGGCCCTTGATGATCGCGGCGTGCTTCTGGAAGATCCCCTCCTTCTGCTCGCCTTTCTTCACCTTCACCAGCATGGTTTCGCCGTCAATGATCTGGTGCAGCGCGCCCTTGTGCAGCAGGTAACTGCCCTCTTTCAGCAGGGCACCGTCTGCGGCCGTTCCGA
>NZ_BEWM01000035.1 GCF_002723935.1 Gluconobacter cerinus | reverse complement strand
CCTCGGCGGCGTGGTTCTCCTGCACTGTCGCGACATCGAGCGTCTGCGGGGTCGGGAAGCGGGCCAGCGAAGAAAGACGGCCGAGGGCGAGCGGCAGGGCCTCGTCCAGCATCTGAAGCGGATTGGCCTTGCAGGTGTATTCGGGTCCAAACTGACCGCTCGTCCAGTCATGCCGGCCGAGAACCTGCTGGCCGTTTTCCGCGAAATAGCGGTTGATCCGCAGCGGGCCTTCGCCCTGATCGGTGTCATCCAGCGCAGCCACGTCCAGCCAGGTGGCATCGCCTGCATCCTCACCGGGCGCGCGGCGGCGGAGCACCAGAACGTCCACCCCGACATCGGTTCCGGCATCGTCGCGCATGGCACCCGCTGGCAGACGCACGCCGCCCACGAAATCGGCTGTCTCGAACATTGTGCGCCGTGCGCCGGCATCGGACTTGTCCATCGTCCACCGCGACGTGACGAACATCGCCAGCGCTCCGGGACGCAGACGGGAGATGGATCGGGCGATGAAGTAGTCATGCAGGGACAGGCCAAGGCGGCCCAGCTCGTCCGTGCCCCGGACCGTGCGGTTGCTGAAGGGCGGGTTGCCGATGACCAGATCGTAGCGTTCCGCCAGCTTGGCCGTCGTGAAATCCTCGGACCGGACCCACTGGTTCGGAAACAGCTTGCGCGTGATCCGGGCCGTCAGCGGGTCGTTCTCGATCGCGGTCCAGGCGGTTTTCGGGGCCAGCTTCGGAGGCACGCTCGCCATGAACAGCCCGGTTCCGCAGCCCGGTTCCAGCGCGCGTCCGCCCCGGAAGCCCATTTGTGCGGCCAGATCCCACATCGCATGGACGATCAGCTCGGGCGTGTAATGGGCGTACTGTGTCGCCCGTGCCAGACCCGCCCGCTCCTGCTGGCTGGTCAGTTCCTCAAGCTGGCTGCCAATCTCTTCCCAGCCTGCCCGGAAGGTTTCACCAGCACGCGGGAACAGGCTGTTGGCCAGCTCCCCTGCTCCGAACCCGGTGAAGCGGGCGAGGACAGCCTGCTCGTCGGGGCTGGCGTTGCGGTCCTCGGCTTCAAGCGTGGCCAGAAGGCGGATCGCCGCAAGATTGTCTCGCGCACGCTCTTTCCAGCCTTGGGCGAGACCACGCGTTCCGGGCAGGGCAAAGTCCACCTTCGGCAGGACAGCGGAGATCGGAGCCGGGGCTTTTGCTACCTGTTGGGCCGCAGCGGCGGCTTCCTCAAGGGCGCGGTCTCCCGGAAGCTCGCCCCAGTACAGATTGGACTGGCTGCCGCCGAGTGCTGAGGTATCGAAGAAGCTCAGTTGAGACGTGGACATGGAAAAACTCCGACAAGCGGCAGCGCCCGGTGCTGCGCGGGGGCAGACCGGGGGGCCGGAAAACAGGATCAGTGCGGGGAGAGAGAGGCGTCAGGCCTCCCGGATCAGTTCGGGGTCAGAAGGGACCAAAGCGCAGGCGGATCTGCTCACGCTCGCCCTCGGACAGGCGGGCCAGCGCGTCACAGTGGTAGGCCGACCCTTCCCGTGCCTTCGTCGCCACGCGCCACCAGGCCTGCGGATCGCTGCAATGCAGACCCACCAGACGCGTCTCGTCATTGTCGGGTCCGCAGCCTTCGAGGATCGTCCAGCCCTCGTCGTGGGCCTGTTTGAGGTCGAAAGCGTGCGCCTGTGCGGGGCGTTCGAGGGTCTCTGACATCGTCTTTATTTCCTTTCCTGACTCTCTCCGGCGAGCGCAGGACAGCGCGACCTGCCAGAGCGACGCGCAGCGTCGGGACCGCCCGGCCCGCAGCGTAGCGAGGACACGGACGGACCCACCTCTTGCGGGGCGGGCTGGCCTGTGCTGCCCCCCTCCCCTCTTTTTCCTTTTTTAACCTTCTGTTTTTTTTGCTTTTTTCTAAGTCGGCCCCGCCCCCTGTCCGAACGCTCCGGCCGGAAACTCTCAGGCTGGTGTGAAGACGGTCGGGATCGGCCGCGACGACAGGCACGCGCGGGCCAGATCTGGCGCGGCCAGTGCAGCGTCATACGGCCCCCCCTGCTCTGCGAGCTGCTCCAGAGAGACGGTGCGCTTGATCGTGCAGCCGAACTGCTGCTCGTACTGCACCAGCCGTTCAAAGCGGGCAGGATCCAGCCAGCGGATCGTTGCAAACTGCCGCGCATCGCCAAAAATACAGGTGGCACAGGACAGTCTGGAGAAGCCGATGCGATATGGCAGCGCGGGCATCACCTTCCAGCGCTTCAGGCTGTCCCAGACCTGAGCCTCGCTCCATTGGTGGACAGGCCGCCAGTGATCGACATGACGGCGACGGCGCGTGCCATGTCGCGTGTCCGTGCGGTGCGGCTCAAAGGCGGCATAGCGGGCGCGGTTTGGACTTTCCTCGGCCCGCTCGCCTGTCACGAACAGCGTGCGACGGTTCAGAAAGCGGTCCTGGCCGCGTGGGGAGCGATCGGCGACGTCGATCTTGGTGACGCTGGAGCACCATCGGGTCGTCAGGCTGGCGGAGACCTGGGGGAAGCGCAGGCGGGTTCCGTTCGGCCCCTCCCCTCCTACGCGGATCAGACCTTCGGGGCTTTCGAAAAGGACAGGCGCCGTTGGGGCAGCGTTGCGCAGCATCTCCCGCTCGAAGCCGCCCTCTCGCCAGGAGCGATAGAGCGGCAGCCCGAAATCCTGCGCCAACGCGCTCACATAGGGCGAGGTGGAGGGCCAGTCCATGAAGGATGGCCCCTGCCCGTCAACCTCGTGGTGCCACAGTTCCAGGCGGTCCTTCGGAGCACCGGCTTCAAGGAGGGCAAGGAGGCAGGCGGTGGCGTCTTTCCCGCCCGAGACGGCCACGATGATGCTGTCATAGGAGGTCAGATCCGGCGTCATGGCACAAACCTGCTGACAGGAGCACCTGTCCGGACAGAGCGACACATCAGGGCGGTGGGGACAGGAGCGGCCCGGAGCATGAGTGGCTTTACATGCCGGTTATCCCAGCTCAGGCCTTCGCAGCGTGAGAGGAGGCCAAGCTGGGTCGCTGCCTCATCCCTGCACGCACACACCCGCTCATTGCCGCCCGTACTGCGACGGCAGGGCTCATGGGCTGGCGCGTTGCAGCCCGTGCAGGCGATGGTCAGAGCCGGATCGCCACCTTCCCAGTGCTCATTGCACTTGCGGCAGGACACAGGCTCCTGGGTGTCGGTCCAGCGCACGGGCGGCCGACCGCGTGGCGTTGGGACATAAGGAAGGTAATGACGGCGCATGATGCTCGATCCATTTCTGGTTTTTGAACATCGTCGCGTCCGGCTGGGGGCTGTTCAGACTGCAACAGTGCCGCGTAGCGGCAGGATCAACGCGGCCCGCAGTCACGCGCAGGCGGCGCAGCCGGCGAGCATGGCGAGGACGCGCGTTGACCC
>NZ_BEWM01000034.1 GCF_002723935.1 Gluconobacter cerinus | reverse complement strand
TCTCGGCGGCATGGTTATCCTGCACAGTCGCAACATCGAGCGTCTGCGGGGCCGGGAAGCGGGCCAGAGAAGAGAGACGGCCAAGGGCCAGTGGCAAGGCCTCGTCCAGCATCTGGAGCGGATTGGCCTTGCAGGTGTATTCGGGTCCGAACTGACCGCTCGTCCAGTCGTGCCGGCCGAGAACCTGCTGTCCGTTTTCCGCGAAATAGCGGTTGATCCGCAGCGGGCCTTCGCCCTGATCGGTGTCAGCCAGCGCGGCCACATCCAGCCAGGTGGCATCGCCTGCATCCTCGCCCGGTGCGCGGCGGCGGAACACCAGAACGTCCACCACGACATCGGTTCCGGCATCGTCGCGCATGGCACCCGCTGGCAGACGCACGCCGCCCACGAAATCGGCTGTCTCGAACATTGTGCGCCGTGCGCCGGCATCGGACTTGTCCATCGTCCACCGCGACGTGACGAACATCGCCAGCGCTCCGGGACGCAGACGGGAGATGGACCGGGCGATGAAGTAGTCATGCAGGGACAGGCCAAGGCGGCCCAGCTCGTCCGTGCCTCGAACCGTGCGGTTGCTGAAGGGCGGGTTGCCGATGACCAGATCGTAGCGCTCCGCCAGCTTGGCCGTCGTGAAGTCCTCGGACCGGACCCACTGGTTCGGAAACAGCTTGCGCGTGATCCGGGCCGTCAGCGGGTCGTTCTCAATCGCGGTCCAGGCGGTTTTCGGGGCAAGCTTCGGAGGCACACTCGCCATGAACAGGCCGGTTCCGCAGCCCGGTTCCAGCGCGCGTCCGCCCCGAAAGCCCATTTGTGCGGCTAGATCCCACATCGCATGGACGATCAGCTCGGGCGTGTAATGGGCGTACTGTGTCGCCCGTGCCAGACCCGCCCGCTCCTGCTGGCTGGTCAGTTCCTCAAGCTGGCTGCCGATCTCTTCCCAGCCTGCCCGGAAGGTTTCGCCAGCACGCGGGAACAGGCTGTTGGCCAGCTCCCCTGCCCCGAACCCGGTGAAGCGGGCGAGGACAGCCTGCTCGTCGGGGCTGGCGTGGCGGTCTTCTGCTTCAAGCGTGGCCAGAAGGCGGATCGCCGCAAGATTGTCCCGCGCACGCTCTTTCCAGCCCTGGGCGAGGCCACGCGTTCCGGTCAGGGCGAAGTCCACCTTCGGCAGGACAGCGGGGATCGGGGCCGGGGCTTTTGCGACCTGTTGGGCCGCAGCGGCGGCTTCCTCAAGGGCGCGGTCTCCCGGAAGCTCGCCCCAGTACAGATTGGACTGGCTGCCGCCGAGTGCTGAGGTGTCGAAGAAGCTCAGTTGAGACGTGGACATGGAAAAACTCCGGACAAGCGGCAGCGCCCGGTGCTGCGCGAAGGCAGACCGGGGGGCCGGAAAACAGGATCAGTGCGGGGAGAGAGGCGTCAGGCCTCCCGGATCAGTTCGGGGTCAGAAGGGACCAAAGCGCAGGCGGATCTGCTCACGCTCGCCCTCGGACAGGCGGGCCAGCGCGTCACAGTGGTAGGCCGACCCTTCCCGTGCCTTCGTCGCCACGCGCCACCAGGCTTGCGGATCGCTGCAATGCAGACCCACCAGATGCGTCTCGTCGTTCTCGGGTCCGCATCTTTCGAGGAGCGTCCAGCCTTCCTTGTGAGCCTGTCTGGGTTCAAAGGCCGTGGCCTGTGCGGGGCGTTCGAGGGTCTCTGACATCGTCTTTATTTCCTTTCCTGACCCTCTCCGGCGAGCGCAGGACAGCGCGACCTGCCAGAGCGACGCGCAGCGTCGGGACCGCCCGGCCCGCAGCGTAGCGAGGACACGGACGGACCCACCTCTTGCGGGGCGGGCTGGCCTGTGCTGCCCCCCTCCTTTTCCTTTTTTAACCTTCTGTTTTTTCTACTTTTTTCTGGTCGGCCCGGCCCCCTTCCCGAACGCTCCGGCCGGTAGCTCCCAGGCTGGTGTGAGGACGGTTGGGATCGGCCGCGACGACAGACACGCGCGGGCCAGATCGGGCGATGACAGGGCAGCGTCATACGGCCTGCCCTGCTCCGCGAGCTGCTCCAGGGAGACAGTCCGCCTGATCGTGCAGCCGAACTGCTGCTCGTACTGTACGAGGCGCTCAAAGCGGGCAGGATCGAGCCAGCGGATCGTTGCAAACTGCCGCGCATCGCCGAAAATACAGGTGGCACAGGACAGCCTGGAGAAGCCGATGCGGTATGGCAGCGCCGGCATCACGTTCCAGCGCTTCAGACTGTCCCAGACCTGCGCCTCGCTCCACTGGTGAACCGGGCGCCAGTGATCGACATGCCGGCGACGGCGGGTGCCATGTCGCGTGTCCATGCGGTGCGGCTCAAAGGCGGCATAGCGGGCACGGTTGGGGCTTTCTTCGGCCCGCTCGCCCGTTACGAACAGCGTGCGCCGGTTCAGAAAGCGCTCCTGCCCCCGCGAGGAGCGATCGGCGACGCCAATCTTGGTGACACTGGAGCACCAGCGTGTCGTCAGACTGGCGGAGACCTGGGGGAAGCGCAGGCGCGTCCCGATCGGCCCCTCCCCTCCCACGCGGATCAGGCCGTCTGGGCTTTCGAAAAGGACAGGCGCCGTTGGGGCAGCGTTGCGCAGCATCTCCCGCTCGAAGCCGCCCTCTCGCCAGGAGCGATAGAGCGGCAGCCCGAAATCCTGCGCCAACGCGCTCACATCAGGCGAGGTGGAGGGCAAGGAGGCAGGCGGTGCCGTCCTTGCCACCGGAGACCGCGACGATGATGCTGTCATAAGACGCCAGATCCGGGGTCATGTTGCCCACCGGCTGACGGGAGCACCCGTGCGGACCGACCGGCACATTAGCGCCGTGGCAACGGGAGTGGCCCGGAGGGTCAGAGGCTTCACATGCCGGTTGTCCCAGCTCAGACCTTCGCAGCGTGAGAGGAGTCCAAGCTGGGTCGCTGCCTCATCCCTGCACGCACACACCCGCTCATTGCCGCCCGCACTGCGACGGCAGGGCTCATGGGCTGGCGCGTTGCAGCCCGTGCAGGCGATGGTCAGAGCCGGATCGCCACCTTCCCAGTGCTCGTTGCACTTGCGGCAGGACACAGGCTCCTGGGTGTCGGTCCAGCGCATGGGCAGCCGACCGCGTGGAGTTGGGACATAAGGAAGGTAATGACGGCGCATGATGCTCGATCCATTTCTGGTTTTTGAACATCGTCGCGTCCGGCTGGGGGCTGTTCAGACTGCAACAGTGCCGCGTAGCGGCAGGATCAACGCGGCCCGCAGTCACGCGCAGGCGGCGCAGCCGGCGAGCATGGCGAGGACGCGCGTTGACCCAACTGTTGCGGGCTGGGCAGCTCCCAGCCAGCCCTTTCCTTTTTTATCGGGTCTTTCTTTTTACCCGGTTTTTCTTTTTATCTGGTTTTTTCTCTTACCGGGTTCCTGCTCTTATCCGG
>NZ_BEWM01000033.1 GCF_002723935.1 Gluconobacter cerinus | reverse complement strand
CAGCGCGATTTGTCCCTGATCACGAATACAGGTATGGCACTCCACCAGATCCGGGAACACAATGGTCGGGTGATGTTCATGATTCCTGCCGGTGCTAAAAGCGTCCGGATTGTTTCCAATGCCAGCCGACCTTGTGACGTTGTGGGGCCTTTTGTCGATGATCGTCGCACACTTGGCGTGCTGGTGGGAGACGTGAAACTCTACGAAGGCAACGCGACGACGACCCTGAGCGCGCATCTTCATGAGGCGGATCTGTCGGGTTGGAATAATGTTGAAGACGGTACGATGCGCTGGACGGATGGATCCGCTCGTCTGGATCTGGGTCGGCGTCCGCTCGGTAGTATTGCCTTGATGGCACTCCAGATTCATGCCGGAGGTCCATATCTCCTTGTTGACACAACCTCTGAGAAAAGCGCGCTCCACGCCTGACCGGCATCAGGCCCTAGCGATGTGAAAATCGCTAGGGTACGGTTGTGACAATGAAAAGTTGGGGGATTGGGGAATAAAGGCTTCCGGATACTGGTCAGCCTTTATTCCTGAGGAGATTCCGCTCATGATGCAGCCATGAGCTTTCTTTATCTCGGTATCGCCACTGTCGCGGAAATCATCGCAACGTCGCTTTTTACTGTCTTTCGATAGCCCTCAGAAACATTCCGACCGGAATTGCGTACGCGATCTGGTCTGGGGTGGGTATTGTCCTTGTCGCTGCGGTTGCCTTGATCTTCCGGCGATGATCGGAATGGGTTTGATCATCGCCGGCGTGCTTGTGATGAATCTCTTCTCAACAACTACGAAGTATTGAGCTTGTCGCGTCCCGGGTTTTGGAGTTCTTGATGATCAACCGTGTGGCTGTATTTCCTGTCCTGTGCATTTTTCTCTTTCCAGTCTGCGCTTTTGCGCAAAGTTCTCAGGACTGGCTACCAGAATCAGGCGTCAAATCTCCTTACCGTCCGCTTACCGTTCCGACGACGCTGCATCCGGTCACGACGTCCCTGAGCAGTCTGCTCAAAACTGGCTACCGTATCACCACAACAACACATTATGCAGGCTCTGGCGCGCTCTTTACGCTTGAGAAGCGTCAGCAGACCATTCTTTCTGTCCTTACTCCTCCCAATCCTCAAACAGACCAGACTATAGCGACTTCACGCTGTTGGTCTTTGTAAAGACCGTTATTCCTATCAGCGTTGGTATTGCGCTGCTGCGGAGCCGCTACGAGCGTGGCATCCAGGATCTGGCCGGACATCAGTAGGTAACCGCCCCTCCGCAGGGTCGCGTCAAAGCAATTGAACAGGCCATCAATCGCACCTCCCTGGGTAAGGCGTTCTCAAACAGCCAGACTGTTTTGGCAACCGATCTGAAAGCCCCAGACCAAGGAAGCGCATGAAGCAGAGGCGATCGTTGATCAGATACACTGTCCGTTCATCGGACAAATTGTTTAACGTCTGGATCTCCAGGACCTTGAACACCAACACGGGATCAAACGGTGGTCGCCCGCCCTTGCTCCCATCTGAATAGACCAAGGCCTGCTCCAGATCAGGGCGGAACACTTCAAAATCCATAGTCAGGGAAAACGCTTCGAGTTGATCACCAAGCCTGCTGAACCGAGTAAGTCTCTTTTTAGGGCCTGTTAGGCCTTAAAATAGGTAGTGAACCGCCCAGCTCATCTGTGATGAGCATGATGCAGTCTGTATTTTCCGATGATGCGTGGTCGATCTGGGAACCAGTGATCGAGGCGGTCCGTCCGAAAGGCAAAACCCCGCCTCGCGATCTGTGACGGACCCTGTCGGCGACTTTCTGGCGCCACCAGAACGGGACGAAGTGGCGATCCATTTCTGCGAAACTCGGCCCTTGGTGGACGGTGGCTCAATTCTTCATCCGTTGGATAAAGGTCGGCGTTTGGCAGGCTCTGTTTGAACAGGTGAAGGGTCAGGATCCGGCATTGGGTATGGCCTTCCTTGATGGTACGAACATTCGGACTCATCATAAGGCGGCAGAAGCGGCCCAAAAGGGGGATTCAGAGGAAGCCAAAATGATCGTGAAGCACTTGGTCGCTCGCGTGGAGGTTTTGACAGCGAAGTCTGCGTAGCCGCAGATGGCCATGGAAAGGACCTGCCTTTTACCCTGACGCTAGGTCAGGCCCATGAACTTTCCCCAGCCATGGCGCTCCTTGACGCATTGCCGTACGCTACGCGCTACTACGCCTCGAACCAGATCCGAGAATCCCTGTGGGAAAGGGGCTCACACCCGCTCGTCCCGACAAAACGCAACGAGCCGCAGGTATCCTGCCCCAAATGGGCCTATCGGTACCGACATCTGGTCGAAAACCTATGAGCACGTCTCAAGGAGTGGAGAGCAATCGCTACACGATACGAAAATACCGCCACATCCTTCATGGCCGTCATCTGCATCGCTGCAACCATAGATCATCTCAAAACCTACAGATCCTAATACCAAAGAAATCGCACAGCGAGCTTTAAAAAATAAAGAGTTTCTCCAGATTTCGACATCGTTTTAATTAACAATTTATTTGAAATGAACTTATAATTTATGTATTTCTTTGCCTCTCCATATATTTTTGTGCATTTATTTTTTTCTCGGGGGTAAGAGCCCTGTAAAGATTAATCAAAATATCTTCATCTGATGAGATGACGCGTTTTACTGGTTTGGTTGAGAGGCCATCCAGAAAAAAATTGATGGGAACATCAAAAATTTCAGAAATTTTTGGAAGGTATTTTTGCAGATCTCCAGTTCGTCCCGTTTCAAGCGCAGCAACCGCAGAGCGACTGATATTGAGCGCTTCAGAAAGAGCAAGCTGGCTCATCTTTGCGGACTTGCGAAGAGCAAAGAGCTTTTGTGCCAACGCGAGTGTTGGAGGCACGCGGGTTTCATCAATTTCAGTAAGAGACGCTTGGGTACTTTTAATCCATTTTCGAAAAAGAGAGTGAGCGCATCTTTTTATGTCTAATTTATTGTTCAATACCTGAAATTCGATACTGCTTTTTACCAGATCAACAATTTTTATAGGGAATTCCTGTTGATTTTTGGGGGTCCAGATCTGTCCTGGAGTCAGCAAGGTTCTATGTGGCATGATTGTGGCACGATACAAGAAAAACCCGGTGACGTGAAGTCACCGGGTTCTTTTTTGTTATGCCTGAAGAGCCACGTCTAGTGTCGTGTCTGTCACCAGATAGGGACCAGACGCAAGAATTTGAACGGATAACAGAGCGATACTGCCCAGAGGGCGATGTCCTAAAGAAAGAAAAGCATTTCCATCAGTCCAACGCACTTTTCCGTCTTCGACGTTACACCAACCCGAAAGACCTTCCTCAGTAAAATGCGCACTGAGTAAACGCGTTGCATTGCTTTCGAACATTCTGATATCGCCGACCAGAACCCCCAGTGTCCGACGATCGTCCACAAAGGGTCCTAGTGCGTCATATGGACGGCTGGCACGAGAGGCGATCCGGACGCTGCCAACGCCGACAGGGATCATGAAGATAACCTGATCATTATTGGTCCGGGCTGCCCGGATTGTTGCGCCTGTATCAGTCACAAGGTGCAGGTCGCTGTC
>NZ_BEWM01000032.1 GCF_002723935.1 Gluconobacter cerinus | reverse complement strand
GCCTTTCCTTCTTGTCCTTCACCCTTGCAAAGCACTTTTCTTTCAGAATTTGCAGCAAATCTGTGAGTGCTGTATTTTATGCAAATAAAGGAGAACGCTATGCGCACATTCTCGACAAGCGATTTGTCCCGCAAATCCGGAGACATCATTGCCAGCGCCCTGCAAGGGCCAATTTCAATTAATCAGCGCGGCAAACCACGCTTGGTCATGCTAAGTGTCGAACAATACGAGGCATTGGTGGGAAACGCACCAGAGCGTACTGCCGGTGCCACTACGGAAATGCCTCAGGATCTGGCCCACGATGTAGCAAATGCGATTGACGGATACCTGTTGGAAACCCACAAAGAACGATGAGTCAGACTTTTCGGCCCGGGATGGTACTGCGATACCCCTATCTCTGGCATTGGCAGAGCGGGAGTGGCGAAACAGAAGGACGCAAAAATCGTCCAACGGCCGTGGCCGCAGTCTTTGTGGGACGTGACGATCGTCAATATATTCTGCTGCTTCCTCTGACAACGAAGCAGCCGTCTGCAATACGCATCGCTGTTGAAGTGCCAGCAACCGAAAAGAAGCGTGCTGGCCTCGACCAGGAACTGCGCCAGTGGATCCTGCTGGACGAGTACAATCTCGATCTGACCGCTAGGTCGTACTACTTGCAGCAAACCTCATCCATTGGTCAGTTCAGTGACGCGTTCATGCGCCCTGTATTGACACAATTCCGCGACCTTCTACCTACGGCACGACGCATTTCTCGCTATCCATAAACACCGGCTCACGCCCGGCATCAATACGTTGTCCGTCGTGACGTATTGAAAATGAACGGATGCTTACGGTCAATCCGCTTCACCATCTTCCAGTAACTTCCCCTCGATTTTGATTTGTTTTAGAAAATAATTAAATTAATGATGTTTATCAATATGTTACGCCTCCAATAAATTGCTATCACATATTTTTGAGTTGGTCCCGTGTAACGGAATATGTCCACCTAACAGATACGAATGCGAGTGATTCGCAGTTCAATTAATTACCGTAGGACATTTAGCATATGGATCATCTTATTGGTGGTGGCGCGCAGCAATCTCACAATTTTGTAGGTCCTCATCACTCAGATCACTTTTCGATGGGCTCACATATGGGGATCACTAATGCGCAGTCAGACATTCATCTCAGGACGGCTGGGTTGGAAAATGCTCATACTCAAGGCGCCTTAGCGTCTAAAGCCGTCATCATAGACAATCTATACAAACGATCGTCCACTGAAATAGCATCAATATTGCTTTCTACAGTCGATCATCAACCGAAAGCGCTCCACCAACCACAGCTTCATCTAAAATCTAGTCCCCAAAATTTACCATACATAGAGAACAATACTCATTTAGGATTTTCAACGACTCAATCTACACTTAATATTGAAAATACAAACGAATCAATATTATCAAATGCGCCAGTAGCTACTGTATACAGTAGTGTTGAGGCTGGTGCCCCTGAACACGTGATTGTTACAGGATCACCTAACCCTATTAATAATGGTAGCATTAATCCTGCCAGTGTGCCGATTGATCAAACAGGCGGATTAGGCGCAACGGCAATAGCTTTAGACTGGTTGGTAAAAAATAGGCAAGAAATAGCTAAAGAAATATTTGGCACTTCTGACCTAACCGATGAACAAATGAAAACTGCTTTGGATATTATTAATCAAAATAAATATTCGGGCCAGCCTAACGCAGCAACATCTACCTTAGATGATGTGGTTAGGGGGCTTGAACTTCGAAAAGAAGCCTTACCTATAGTCGATAACGTTTTCTTAAAGGCTAGAGAGGGATATAGCTCTAACGGATATGTACCAAAAGACGCCGCTGGAAAACCATCTAGTAATTCAGGAGTCACCATTGGTGTTGGTCTTGATTTGGGCAATAAGACAGTAACGTCGTTACAGAAAATGGGAATTAGCGACAGCATTATCAGCGCCCTATCTCCATATCTAGGCCTCAAAGGGCAAGATGCGCAATCTGCTCTGGATTCAGCACCGCTCTCGCTGTCGTCCACGGATGCCGATGCAGCGAGCATTGCTGCAGAGAAGTCATTCGCTCAGGCGGTACAAGGCGCTTACAACTCGGCAACAGGAGGCAACTTCAACGAACTGCCCATAGAGACAAAAACTGCGATCGACGACATAAATTATCAATATGGAGATTTGGCCAAAGCTACACCGAATTTCTGGAGCGAAATTACGTCTGGTAATTGGTCTCAGGCAGTGTCAGAGTTACGAAACTTTGATGACGCATATCCTACTCGTCGAAACGCAGAAGCAGATTTAATTCAACAAGATATTAATTTAGGTCTTCTAAAATGAAAGTATTCTTATCGCTATTATCGTTAATATTTATCATATCTGGACCCGTATTTGCAGACGGCATTTCCCACGATAGCACATCTGTTTTTTCGAAAATTGATCTTTCCAGTTTTGCCAACTCTCTTGGCCCAAGACACCTTCCTTCAGGTACTACGGTGAAAGATCTTGGTTGGATTACCAAAGACACCTCCCAAAATTCAACGACTTACATATCGCGAGATGGACGGTGGTTATACAATATAAAGCTGATACAAGTCGATAAAGAGCACTTGGTCATATGTTTTACTGACCAGGGACTAAAAGACGCACACTATCTCTCTTCGCAAATTGAGCGTCTCCACACAAAAAAAACGGAAGGTGGAAAATCTCTTTATGTAGCCGACTCTTTTAGGAGTAATGAGAGCTGCACAGGTCCGAACGTATAACTACTTAGAGACTGTACGTGCGCGGCTGAACTCATATTTTATAACTGAAACACTATCTAACTGTCTGAATCAGAAAGCGACTTGATTGATTTTCCGCAGAAATCTGCGGATATGGGCGATCATCAACCACGCGCAGGATGACGATATTGTTGCCTCGACATCCTTCGTGAGGCGGCGGCAGCGTCCGAGCCATGCAAAGCTGCGCTCCACGATCCAGCGTTTGGCCAGGACGACGAAGCCTTCGGCTCGATCGCGGCGCTTGACGATCTCGACCGTCCATCGGCCGAGTTCAGCCAGCGCCCCACGCAACTTCTTGCCGACATACCCTCCGTCCCCGATCAGATGGCGAAGCCAGGGGAACAATGAGCGTATCCTGGACGCTACCAGCGGCGCGCCGTCACGATCCTGAACGTCGCCGGGATGCACGACAGCCGCCACGACATGACCCAGCGTGTCGGTCGCGATATGCCGCTTGCGTCCCTTGATCTTCTTGCCCGCGTCATAACCGCGTGGGCCCCCGTTTTCAGCGGTTTTAGCCGACTGGCTGTCGATAATGCCCACCGAAGGCATGGCGTATCGCCCGTCCTGCTCACGCGACAGGATCACGAGAATATGGTTCATGGCTTCCCACCGTCCCTCGCGGATCCAACGGTAGCAATAGCCCTGCACGGTCGTGAAGGCGGGAAAGTGGCGCGGCAATTGTCGCCATTGGCAGCCCGTAGTGACGATATAGAGGATCGCCTCCATGACGCGGCGTAAATCCGTACGTCGGGGTCTCCCCATTCGTTTCCTCTCGGGCGTCAGCGGCGCAATCAGCGCCCACTCCGCATCACGCAGGTCGCTTGTATACTCTAGGTCGTCCCGGCGATACTGCGCTCGGGTAATTTCAGTCCGGGCCATCTTGATCTCATCCGGTTCTCGCAAAACCCATGAATCATAACCTGCTGAAATCACTCAACTCATTTCCGGTCAGACACTAAGAAAATTTTTTTATTGAAGTTACTAAACTCGGATACAAGTGTCTGTTCATATAGTTAAGTACAAACAGACACGTCCGTGGGAGATTGATGGAAAACAATAGAAAATTGTAAATTGTGTTTTTACATTTCTGTCAGTGCTCCTTCTGTTTTGTCCACCGCAGCATTTGCTTCAGCCTCTTCCGCGTCCTTACGGCGTTGCGTATCGGCTGCCAGATCCGCCTCAAGGGCCGCCATGGCCTCGCGCTTCTCCTGCAACAAAGCCGCCTCCGGG
>NZ_BEWM01000031.1 GCF_002723935.1 Gluconobacter cerinus | reverse complement strand
CCAAGGTTGCCAATGACGATGGCAAGGCTGAGGGTCTGAACCATTGTTCTGTCCTTTTCGCTGGCCCGTGTCAGAAAAGCTCGGCCTGCACGGGCGCGGCAGGGGGAGACTGATGTGTGGTTGGCAGGGCAATCCGGAAGCGGTCTGCAAGACGCGCCAGATCGGCCCGGTCGCGTGTTTCCTGCTCAGCAGCAAGGGCGCGCGTGTAGGCCTCGATCAGGCCGCTGCCGATGATGCGGTTGCGGATGTCGCGTTCGACGTCCGACCAGGTCCAGGCCGGATCGCCATAACAGCCATACAGGACGATGCCGCGCAGGAAGCCCAGACGCGCCTGTGTCGTAGAGAACTGCGCCCCCCAGAAGCCGTGGATGTCGTAATGGGCGATATGCCCGAACATCTGGCTCAGGCGGTTGTAAAGCGTGCGGTTCCACGCACTCTGCGGAAATCCGCGTGCGATGAAGGACAGAAGCGCGTTCCCGATTTTCGCCTTCTCGGCCGCGTCACTGAACTGCGTCGCAGTGAGGCCCTGAGGCTGGATCGGTGGCCGTCGTAGCGCGGGACACGCGATGGACGCTGGCTCCGGCCCGTTCATGAGCGCACCTCATGGGCGAGCATCGCCTCGACCTGAGTGAGGTAGGCTTTGAACGGCGTCTCTTCAGGAATCACCCTGATCCAGTGTTCGGTGCCCAGAGACCCTTTCCAGCGGGCGTCGCAGAAGCCCTCGGGATGATCGCTCCCACGCTCGGGTGTCACAGACACCAGAAAGGAGGCTTCCGGGTAGTCGTCGTGCAGGCGTGCACCGTATTGGGCTACTGCCGCCCGGATTCCTGCAAGGTCAGCCGCCTCGATCCGTTTCTGTCTGTAGCGGTAGGGGGATGAACAGGAGATGAGGCTCCCGTGAGAGGCCGCAGGGATGGCGGCCAGGGTGTATGTCGGCATGGTGATCTCCACACAGGACACGGCCGCCCGTGAGGGCGGCTGATCTCGGATCGGTCAGAGAAAGGCGGGAAGCACCACCACCAGAACGATGAAGGCTGCAAACAGCGCTGCACCTCCTACGAAGCCCGCGACTTCGAGCCATTCTGTGCGGTTGCGGGGACGCAGATCGGAAATGTCGGCCATGTCATTCTCCTTTTTTCTTCCATGACCCTTTCCGGCGACCGCAGCGGGGACTGGCTGGCAAAGGCGCTGCAACGCAGCGGGATCGGACGACCCGCAGCGCAGCGAGGACACGGCCGACCCACCCTTTGCCAGACAGGCTCCGGTGTGGTGCCTGCCCTCTCCTTTTTCCCCTTCCCCCTTTTCCCTTTCCTGATGTCCTACTGCGCGAGATTGGCGACCTGCCGCGCCAGACGGGCACAGAGCGCGCGCGTCACAGGATCGTCCTCGTCCACAATCGCTCCGGTCAGGACGGGCAGAAGGCGCCGCGCTTCAGGGGCGGTGAGATCTAGGTGCCAGCACGCACCGAGCTGCGTGGCCACAGCGTCCGGCTGATCGACCGGGCGAACGGACACCGAGACTTCGTTTCCGTCCACGTCGTCAGGTTCGAGAACGGCCTTCTGACCGTCCGGCAGGTGAACCGGGCGCAGCCCGCTCTCGTTCGCCTCGTCGGCCGTCGCGTCCAGAACGAGCTGACCGGCTGCCTCGGCGGTCTCGGCCTCGACCTGAAAGGTGACGCGGTCGGAGAGAAGCTGGCGCTCGCTGAGCGTCACAATAAAAACAGGCATGTCGGGCTCCAGAAATGAAAAAGGCCGCCCCGGAACGGGCGGCCTTGAAGGGCGGACGAAAAAAGAGAGGCTCAGTCGCTCACAAATTCGGAGCTGCCGAACACGTCCTGCCAGGGGCTGTTACTCGTCAGGTGGCAGTCGGACTGCCAGTCGTAATATCCGGACTTGAACCGCGAGGTGATGGCCTGGAGGGTTTCGGTCGCCGTCTCGTCCAGATCCTCATCGGTCTGCACGGTCACACTGCCGTAGTCGCGTTTGCGGACGGAGAACTTGACCTTCGGGAACGCCTTTTTCAGCATCCGGCGGATGTTTTTGGCCGCCAGCGTGCCGCTGCTGTCGTCGCCCTGCTCCAGATCGGCATAGTCCGGATTGACGCGGAGCGCTGCGACCTCGGCGGCATGTTCCGCTTTGGCGCGCGCCTCAGCCGCGACCTTCTCGGCCTCAACCTCTTCGGCATGAGTGCGGAGAAAGGCAATCTCCTCGGGACTGGCCAGTCCCTTGTCGGCGTCGATCCGCCATTGGACACCGCGCAGAATGGCCTCGGGCAGACGACGGGAGACCGAGCCACAGGCAAAAACGATGTCGTAGGAGGCGCTCCCGCCCGACACGATGGCTCCGCCACGCGACAGGGACCGGACGGTGGTCGGACTTTCCTTGCCGTAAACAGCCATGACGATCCCGGCTCCCCGGCTGTAGAGATGGGTGTAAACGCGGGTGCCGACCTGAACGGGAACGAGAGAGGGGACGAACATCGTCTGATCCTTTTCCTTTGGATTTTCGTGATGTCTTCTCCAGCGTCAGCGCGGGACGGCCGGGTCAAAAGCGGCGCGTGCGCCGGCACCGGAGGCGGCGAAGCCGGTGAGGAGCCACCTTTTGACCCGGACGGAGCGCGATGGCAGCGCCCCTCCCCTCCCTTTCCTCTTCTTTTCCCTCTCCCGGCTTCAGGCCACGACCACGATTTCGAGATGGTCCCGCATGAACTGCATGGCCTCATTATGCGCCGTCTGCTCGGGCTCGCTCTCGGGCGCTTGCAGAGAGAAGGTCTCTTCCGAATCAGGCTCCGTCACCGACACGACAGGGCCGCTCGAAAGGTCAGCCTCATCATCTGCTGCTTCCTCGAAATCATCTTCAGGCATCTCGTCCAGATCCTCATCGTCCATCACGCTTTCCAGCTCGCGGATCTTCGCCTGTTTTTTCTTCTGCTTTTGCGCCCAGACGTCCTGCGCCTGCGCAAAGGACGCCACCTCGGGCAGCCAATGGCCCTCCCCGACATGGTTCATGAGGGCCGCACGCATCTCCTTGCCGGTGTTCTGCGGCGCAAGCCCTTCTGCCTGCACGGCCTTGGTAATGCCGGGCTTGCTGTAGCATTTGAGGAACGACTCAAAGGCCATGCTCGGCATCTTCTGGTCGGCACCGAACAGAACGCCCACGAGTTGCGCGGGCAGACCGCTGCCGCTGTGCATCGACACATCGCAGTTCAGGATGCTTTGCAGCACGGTGACGGCATGGCGGCGGATCAGCGTCTCGTCACGGACAAGGGTGCCCTCGGGGAACAGGTCAGCCATCGCAAGCGTGCGGGCGGTTGGCTCTGACCAGTTGTTACCGCTGGCATCGCCATGCACACGGACATTCTCGGCTTCCAGCGCCAGCAGGAGGGCTGCGATCAGCTCCCATGGATCGGCTGTCTCGGCCACCTCGCCGAGGGCTTCGCGCAAAGCGACGGTGCGGATCTCGCCGATCATCTTGTGGCCGGTCCCGGAAACATCCGGTCGTTCTTTCGGGGCCTCGGGCTCTGCGGATACGTTCGCGTGGCTCTGTGTAAAGGCAACAGACGGACGGCAGCGTTCTTCCACGATCTTCAGGGTCCGGGGATTAAGGCCGTAGCCCATGACCTCCCTCTCCTGTGTCGCCATCCAGGTTCCCAAGGTAATGAAACCTTCGGGCGGCCGGACGTATCCGTACTCGTCCGAGGTCAGGACAATGGAATTTTCGGGCCGCTCATTGTCCAGCCAGTCCTGCTGTGCGGCCGCGTAAGCCGTGGCATCGAGCGTATAGCGGCTGTCCGTTCCGGGCTCGGCAAACAGATCTTCCATCCAGACAATGTTGTGCTTGCGGGCAAGATCGTCGCCAAACCGGGCGTTGCGGGCGTACCATTCCTTTTGTTCAAGATTCCGGGCAAGTGCGCCCCAAGCCACGGTGTCCTCCGGATCTTCGGCCTTCACGCGATACTCGGCCGGATCCTCGTCGTCTTCGACGCTTTCGGAAAACATTTCCGCCCATGCCGCACGCTGTTCGTCCAGAGAGGCCTGCGCGATGATCTTGCGCTGCCGCTCATCAGGGCCTCGGCCAAGGGCGATGGCATCCAGAATGGGCGGGTGCAGCTTTGCCAGAAGGCTGAGACGCTTGAGATAGCTCGGCGTGACCATCAGGGCGGCACAGACCTGCTGGTCTGTATAGCCAAGCTGCTCGCGCAGGCGGGTGACGCTGTTCCACTGCTCCGGCTCCGTCATGTCGAGACGGACGAAGTTCTCGCTGACGGCGGCCAGTGCATCGAGGTCTTCGCTCTGATCCCCGACATACACATCAATTTCGGTGAGACCGGCATAAATGGCGCCCTGTGTGCGACGGTGGCCTGCCACGATCATCAGGCGGCCGTCTTCCAGTTGCCGGACGGCCGGGGGATGGAGGATACCAATCGCCTTGATGTTGAGCGCGAGTTTGCGCAGCTCCTCAAGGCTTCCGATGGAAGAGCGCGGATTGTTCGGATTGGACACAAGGGTTCTCGGATCAACGCGGCGAAGCTCGGCCATGGGACGCTCTTTCTATAATTTTTCAGATGTCCCTCCCGCGTCACGGGCCAGCCAGCCGCGCAAGGCCGCGCGCAGCGCGCCCGGCCTGAGCCTTGCGCGGCTGGCTGGTTCGTGACAGCCCCACTTTT
>NZ_BEWM01000030.1:0-2500 GCF_002723935.1 Gluconobacter cerinus | reverse complement strand
GTCAGCGAGTTTCTGTTTGCAGCGAGCTTAAGCCGTTAGGTGTAGGCGTAGCGAAAGCGAGTCTGAATAGGGCGAATGAGTTGCTGGCAGAAGACCCGAAACCGAGTGATCTAGCCATGGCCAGGCTGAAGGTGCGGTAACACGCACTGGAGGGCCGAACCCACGCCTGTTGAAAAAGTCGGGGATGAGCTGTGGCTAGGGGTGAAAGGCCAATCAAACTCGGAGATAGCTGGTTCTCCGCGAAATCTATTGAGGTAGATCGTCGGGTGTTTACCCTGGGGGGTAGAGCACTGGATGGGCTAGGGGGGCCCAAAGCCTTACCAAACCTAACCAAACTCCGAATACCCAGGAGTATAGCCCGGCAGACAGACAGTGGGTGCTAAGGTCCATTGTCGAGAGGGAAACAGCCCAGACCACCAGCTAAGGCCCCTAAATCGTGGCTAAGTGGGAAAGGATGTGGGGATTCCAAAACAACCAGGAGGTTGGCTTAGAAGCAGCCATCCTTTAAAGAAAGCGTAATAGCTCACTGGTCTATTAGAAACCCTGCGCCGAAAATGTAACGGGGCTCAAGCCACGTGCCGAAGCTGTGGGTGCATTCTTATGAATGCGCGGTAGCGGAGCGTTCCGTAAGTCTGCGAAGGAGGCGGGGTGACCCCCTCTGGAGATATCGGAAGTGCGAATGCTGACATGAGTAGCGACAAACAGTGCGAGAAACACTGTCGCCGAAAGTCCAAGGGTTCCTGCGCAAGGTTAATCCACGCAGGGTGAGCCGGCCCCTAAGGCGAGGGCGAGAGCCGTAGTCGATGGGAACTAGGTGAATATTCCTAGGCCTGCCAGAAGTGACGAATGAGAAATGTTGTCTGTCCTTATCGGATTGAACAGGCTTTTCGACCATTCCAGGAAATAGCTCTGGCGTATAGACCGTACCCGAAACCGACACAGGTGGACTGGTAGAGAATACCAAGGCGCTTGAGAGAACGATGCTGAAGGAACTAGGCAAATTGCTCGTGTAACTTCGGGATAAACGAGACCCAATCGTGGGCAACCATGGTTGGGTGGCACAGACCAGGGGGTAGCGACTGTTTAGTAAAAACACAGGGCTCTGCGAAATCGTGAGATGACGTATAGGGCCTGACGCCTGCCCGGTGCCGGAAGGTTAAGAGGAGATGTGCAAGCATTGAATTGAAGCCCCGGTAAACGGCGGCCGTAACTATAACGGTCCTAAGGTAGCGAAATTCCTTGTCGGGTAAGTTCCGACCTGCACGAATGGCGTAACGACTTCCCCACTGTCTCCAGCATCGACTCAGCGAAATTGAATTCCCCGTGAAGATGCGGGGTACCCGCGGTCAGACGGAAAGACCCTATGAACCTTTACTGCAGCTTTGCAGTGGCATCAGGAAAATCCTGTGTAGGATAGGTCGGAGGCTTTGAAGCCGGGGCGCCAGCACCGGTGGAGCCACCCTTGAAATACGACCCTGAATTTTTCTGATGTCTAACCGAGACCAGTAAGCCTGGTCCGGGACCCTGCATGGTGGGCAGTTTGACTGGGGCGGTCGCCTCCCAAAGTGTAACGGAGGCGCGCGATGGTGGGCTCAGGCCGGTCGGAAACCGGCTGTCGAGTGCAATGGCATAAGCCCGCCTGACTGCGAGAATGACAGTTCGAGCAGAGACGAAAGTCGGCCATAGTGATCCGGTGGTCCCACGTGGACGGGCCATCGCTCAACGGATAAAAGGTACTCTAGGGATAACAGGCTGATCTCCCCCAAGAGTCCACATCGACGGGGAGGTTTGGCACCTCGATGTCGGCTCATCACATCCTGGGGCTGGAGCAGGTCCCAAGGGTTCGGCTGTTCGCCGATTAAAGTGGTACGTGAGCTGGGTTTAGAACGTCGTGAGACAGTTCGGTCCCTATCTGCCGTGGGTGTAAGAGACTTGAGAGGATTTGTCCCTAGTACGAGAGGACCGGGATGAACATACCTCTGGTGCACCGGTTGTCACGCCAGTGGCACAGCCGGGTAGCTAAGTGTGGACGGGATAACCGCTGAAAGCATCTAAGCGGGAAACCCACCTCAAAACGAGGTCTCATAGAGCCGTGATAGACCATCACGTTGATAGGCCGGGTGTGAAAGTGCAGTAATGCATGCAGCTAACCGGTCCTAATCGCTCATACTTCTCACATCAAACACATGCACAGAAATCAGCCACACTCATAAAACACCAACCTCCACCCACTCTCAAAAAGACTGGGTGGGCTAGAAGACCTGGTGGCCATTGCGAGGGCCCTACACCCGATCCCTTCCCGAACTCGGCCGTGAAATCCCTCAGCGCCTATGATACTGCACCTCAAGGTGCGGAAAAGTCGGTCGCCGCCAGGTCCCCTAGCCCACTCATCACTCCCACAACACCAACATCACCAATACCACCGCGGGGTGGAGCAGCCCGGTAGCTCGTCAGGCTCATAACCTGAAGGCCGTAGGTTCAAATCCTACCCCCGCAACCA
>NZ_BEWM01000029.1 GCF_002723935.1 Gluconobacter cerinus | reverse complement strand
GGCGCTCTTCCGCGACATGAACTCCGGACGCAAGCGGATCCTGATCGGGTCTTCTGCCACCATGGGAACTGGGGTGAATGCGCAGCAGCGGTTGATCGCCCTGCATCACCTCGATGTGCCCTGGCTGGTCTCGGACATCATCCAGCGCGAGGGCCGGATTGAGCGACAGGGCAACCAGAACCCGGTGATCCAGCTCTACGCCTACGCCCTGAAAGGCTCGGTTGACGCGACCAACTGGCAGATGTTGGAGCGCAAGCAGAAATTCATCTGCCTTGCCATGTCCGGAGACCGGACCATCCGCCGTCTGGAGGATGTGGGGGCGGAAGCCAACCAGTTCGCCATGGCAAAAGCTTTGGCGTCGGGAGACGAACGCCTGATGCAGAAGGCGGGACTGAAGGCCGAGCTGGCCCGTCTGGAGCGGTTGCAGGCCGCCCATCACGACGATCAGTATAACGTCCGCCGCGCCATCGACCGTGCCGAGCGTGACCGTGACACAGCGCAGGCCGTGATCCCGCGTCTTCAGAACGACATCGCACGGCGCGAGCCGACGCGCGGTGAAGCGTTCCGGCTGGTGCGCAAGGACCGGGAGATGACCGAGCGTGAGAAGGCCGGTCAGTGGCTCCTCTCGCAGGCCCGTCTCGCCGCGAAGTCCGGAGAGAAAGGCAAGTGGACGCTCGGCACGATCGGCGGTTTCGAGATTCTGTGTGAGACCTGGCGCACCCGCTTCGATGGGGAAGAGACATGGGACGCGACCCTTGGCCTTGTGCTGGACGGGCGGATCCTCGGCATGGACTTCGACCGCGAGACAAGCCCGGTCGGGCTGGTCAGCCGCATCGAGAACGCGCTGCTGCGGTTCGAGGCGGAACTGGCGGACGCGCGCCGTCAGGTGGAGGAAGCCGAGCGCAAGCTCCCCGGCTACCGCGCCCGTGTGGGTCTGGCGTTCCCGGAGGCGGCTTTGTTGCAGGAGAAGCGCGAGGCCATGGCGGCCCTTGAGGCGGATCTGGCAGCCGATACACAGCGCCGTAAGGAAGCGGAAGAGGCTGAAGCAAAGGCCGCGCTCGAAGCTACGTGAAAATCGGGAAGATAGTCAGAAATGGGGGGGGGCAAGCGGAATGTCGGCTATTGGCGAGGAAATAATCGTAAGTAGCCATTCCGGGTGTTGGAAACGCATAACCACTACACCTCCCTATCCGGTGATATAGTTTTTTGGATTCCCGAAGCCAATGACGATAGAAATCGAAATGCCTGCAGCACTTTTTGTGTAGGTATTTTAGGCGTATTAAAAATAAATATTATGAATTTTTGTCATAAAAATATTTGAATTACTGATTTTCTATAATTTCTTTTCCAGATATATATCCTAGATCATCTCTATGTATCTCTAAGGTAGATTTTATATCGCTTGCCTTATACTTAATTTTTACCGACAAGTGACAAATATATTTTATTTCTAAAATTCCCTTCTTTTGACAAGAAAGTTCAGTTATCTCGAAAGTCGGATTCAAGCCCTGACGCATTTCTAACATTTCAATGCGCCTCAGGCGCTGCAGGCCGGTTTCTACGTTGGAAGCAGGAATAGGTTTATAAATATAGTTTACTAAGTAGTCATGAACCTCGTCCACTGTCGGACTTTTCTGATGGCTTTTAATAAAAATTACTGCGAGAAAAAATAAAAATAAAATTGTAAAAGATATTTTTAATACTATTTTGTTCACAAAAAAATTCCGTAAATAGTGTAATATAGAGCGATTATCTGATGATACTCGCTCTATCTGTGTGAGTTTTCTCTAGAGTCGGCTTCTTCTCCATTCGTCCAGCTTAACATACAGACTGGGTAAGACGAGAAGAGTCAGGGCCGTACATGACACCAGCCCTCCAATAACAACGGTTGCTAATGGCTTTTCGACTTCAGCCCCTTCGCTCATTGAAAACGCCATCGGAAAGAACCCCAGGCAGGCCACAGTAGCTGTAGCCATGACAGGGCGGAAACGCTCTTCCGCGGCCTCCTGACTGGCAACGCGCGCCGACAACCCTGCCGCTCGTTTTTCCCGAATGCAGGAAACAAGGACTACTCCATTCAAGGTCGCCACCCCGAACAAAGCAATAAACCCAATCCCAGCAGAGACGCTAAACGGCAGGGATCTTACCGTCAGTGCCAGGATACCACCCGTTGCGGCAAACGGCAGATTCAGGAAGACCAGGCCCGCTACCCAGATATCCCCAAACGCGAACACCAACAGAAAGAAAATAAGCGCCAAGGTAATCGGTACGACAATCTCCAATCGAGCAACAGCTGACTGGAGATTGCGAAACTGCCCACCCCATTCAACACGATATCCATGGGGAAGTTTAAGTTGCTGGCCAACGGTCGTCTGAGCTTCCTGTACGAACGAACTCATATCGCGCCCGCGCACGTTCGCCTGCACCATCATCCGTCGCTCCCCCTGATAGCGGCGGATGGCCGCTGGCCCATCAGTCAGCGTGATTTTAGCGACCTGAGACAATTCAACCATCTGGTCATCTCGTGTCGCGACCGGGAGGCGTTTGATATCATCAAGAGTACGCCTTTGCGGAGCGTCGATCCGCACTTCGGTTGGAATTAAAGCATCACCCGTTGAAACCGGCGGCCCGACGTGTCCGCCGACGGACTCGACAACATCAAGAATAGCCGCTGTATCCACATTAAGCCGACCTGCGGCTGTTCGATCCACATCAATATGAAGATATGGAATCGTCCCAACGTCCTGGGGAGCGACGTCCGCCGCACCGTTAATCCTGCTGACAATATCTGCCGTTTGTTGCGCCAGTTCCTGTAGCCGGCGAATATCAGGGCCGTAGATGCCGATTGCAATCTGTGAGCGCACTCCGGCCTGCATATCATCCATGCGCATTTGAATGGGTTGGCTCCACGAAAAAAGCGAGCCGGGATTATTTCGGCGCAGTGCTGCGTCAAAAGCCCTCACGAGCCCTTCCTGGGATTGTGCAGTCTTCCATTCTGATCGTGGCTTGAGCAGAACATAACTGTCAGTTTGCTCTACACCCGACGGATCCGTCGGAATAGCAGACGTGCCTGTGTTACTCACAATCGTTCGTATGTCGGGAAACGTCTTCAGCGTTTTCTCGATTGCTGTCACTTCATGAATTGAAGCCCCTAATGAGATCGCCGGAAGACGCGTTGACGTGACAATCAAATCACCTTCCTGGAGTTGTGGAATGAACTCTCCTCCAAGACGTGTCGCCAAGAAGACAGATATAAGCAGAATACCGACTGCAACCATGAAAATCTGATTTGTATGTGTGCGGCAATATCGCGCTGCCGGGTTAAAGCCACGCCTCAAAAAGGCGATAAATCGTGTGTCATGGCTTTCGAAACTGAAGGCATGTTCCTGTCCTTCAGGTCCGGTCGCTGTGTCAGCGCTTCCTGAATGACTCTTCATGACCATCGCACACAAAGCCGGCACACCCAGAAAAGCGAAGACGAGAGAAGCCAGCAATGCCAGGATAATGGTTTCTGCCATCGGTCGAAACATCCGCCCTTCGACACCTTCCAGTGTCAGGATAGGCAAATAGACCAGCATGATGATAAACACGGCAAAAATCACAGGCCGGGCGACAGAAGCCGTCACTTTGGCCACGCGCTCCTGCAGAGTCAGCCCCGCAATAACGGAAATACTCAGAACGCCTTCAACAATCACCAGTGCGCTATCAACAATCATCCCAAAATCAATGGCGCCAAGACTCAGGAGATTGGCAGAAATGCCGAGATGATGCATTCCAACCATAGCAGCCAATAAAGCAAAAGGGATGATGGACATGATGACCAGAGAAGCCCTCCAGTCTCCAAGAACGACAAGCAGCACCACCAGAACAAGCAACGCGCCCAATGCAAGGTTTTCCTTGACGGTATCAATCGTCACATCTGTCAGCGTTGTACGGCTGTAATACGGCTCCAGGATGATGCCCTCAGGGAGTGTTTTTTGAAGCGTTGGGAGAATTCTGTTTAACCGGTTGAGCGTGTCACGGGCACTTGCGCCTTCCTGCAGAAGAACAACTGCATTCACAGCCTCTCCTTTACCATCCCGTGTTACAGCTCCTAGCCTTGGAAGCGCACCTTTGCGGACAGTGCCAATATCCCTGATATGAACAACCTCTCCGTTTGGGCCACTTTTGACCTGAACTTCTCCCAATTCTTTGAGGTCATCGATGAGGGAGCGACCCACAATAATGTGCTGCTCATCATTATGTTCTATCCACGCCCCCCCAGCGGCCTCATTGCCAGTATCGACGGCTTTAAAAACATCTGAAATGGACACATTGAACCGACGCATGGCCATTGGATCGAGCGCGACTTCGTAGGTCTCCGATGCGCCACCATTGACGTTGACATCCACCACTCCAGGAATCAGTCGCAGCTTAGGCACAACAGACCAGTTCAGAATACGGTTCAGATCTGTGAGAGACTGGCCTTTCCCTTTAATCTCCAGTTGCATGATTTCACCCATGCCTGTGGCCATTGGCCCCATGCTAATGGAGAGTCCGTGGACTGAAATGGTATTTTTTGCCTGATCCAGAAATTGAGACACCAGGTCCCGATCGCGGTAAATGCTCGTATTGTCATCAAATTGAAGATAGAGAACCGATACGCCAGTACGGGAAACCGATCTTAGGTTTTTTAGCCCGACAACCCCCGACAGCACCGTTTCAATGGGAAATGTAACGAGCTTCTCCACCTCTTCTGTCGGTAATCCAGGTGCCTGAATAGAGACGAGAACCTGACGTGGCGAAATATCTGGAACTGGCTCTACGGGAAGAGAGCGAAGATCGAAAAGACCTGCCACCATCAAAAGAAGAATACAGCCCAGAATTCCTTTCCGGCCTTTGACGACATGCAAAAAGAAATTCATGATCTAGTCCCGTGCTTCGGAATGATCAGGCGTCGGCGCCAGAAGATATTGCGACTTCAGGACAAAGCTTCCTTGTGAGACAACTTTCTGCCCAGCCTTGAGACCCTCTGTCACCAAAGCTTTTCCCTCAAGAGTAGTCGCGACAGTCACATTCCTCGGAACAAATTCATGATCTGATTTTTGAACAAAGACACAATTTTCTCCATTCAATGTCTGAATGGCAGCTTCTGGAACAAGAACGCCGGAGACACGATTTCTTGTCATCAAACGAGTTTTTACAAGCATATCAGGACGCAAAATCATATCAGGATTTGTTACGAGGCTACGCACCAGAACATGTCTGGTTCCGGGCTCAATACTGGCCTCTATAAGAGTAATATTTGAAGAAATAGGAGCCTGATTTGCAGAAATGTATGTTAACTGCTGCCCCCCAGCAGCCAACAGTCCAGCTTTCTGAGGATCAACCTGCGAGATGACCCAGACCTGCGAAAGGTCGTCAATTTCAACAGCTGGTAAGGCTGTATTCGAAACACTCTCTCCCTGAGTTACTGAAATCGTACGGATAATACCGCTGATCGGAGAGGTCACGGTAGAAACCAGGCCTTCTCCTTTTTCCAATTGTGTTGAATACCGCGCGAGACGTTGCCGTTCCGTAGTTAACTCTGCCTGTCTCTGACGAACCAATTCACGTGGCTCAGGACTCATTCCTTGAGATAGAAGATGAAGC
>NZ_BEWM01000028.1 GCF_002723935.1 Gluconobacter cerinus | reverse complement strand
CCTAGGCTCACAAAACCGACCGAAGGGACGAAACCACCTCTCCTATATCAATGGAAGTGAATAACCGACCGAATAGATTTTCCTTCATGCATGAGATCAAAAGCCTTGTTAATCTGATTTAGATGCATTGTGTGCGTGACGAAGGGCGCAAGTTCAATATCCCCTTTCATCGCCTCTTCGACCATAATCGGAAGCTGGGAACGGCCTTTGACACCGCCGAAAGCCGATCCTTTCCAGACACGTCCTGTGACCAGTTGAAAGGGACGTGTCGAAATTTCCTGCCCCGCTCCGGCGACACCAATAACAATGGACTGTCCCCATCCACGATGCGCAGCTTCCAGGGCTGAGCGCATGACATGGACATTGCCAATACACTCGAACGTATGATCAATGCCCCAGCCACTCATTTCGATCAGAACCTCCTGAATGGGCTTATCGAAATCTTTAGGATTCAGGCAGTCCGTAGCGCCAAACTGGCGTGCTAACGCAAATTTTTCCGGATTGGTGTCGATGGCAATAATGCGTCCTGCTTTCGCCTGCCGCGCCCCTTGAACTGCAGCAAGACCAATACCGCCCAGGCCGAAGATAGCGACGGAATCCCCCGGCTGAACCTTGGCAGTATTATGCACTGCGCCAATACCCGTCGTGACACCGCACCCTAAAAGGCAGACGTGTTCGGGATTGGCCTCAGGATTGATTTTCGCCAACGAGACTTCAGCAACAACCGTATATTCACTGAACGTCGAACATCCCATATAATGGTAAAGAGGCTGACCATTATACGAAAAACGCGTTGTACCATCCGGCATCACGCCTCTGCCCTGTGTTGCGCGAACAGCAATACAAAGATTGGTTTTCCCGGATAAACAAAATTCACATTTACCGCATTCCGCCGTGTAAAGCGGAATCACATGATCTCCCGGGACGACACTTGTTACACCTTCGCCAACTTCGACAACGACGCCAGCCCCCTCGTGCCCGAGCACGACTGGAAAAAGCCCTTCCGGATCATTGCCTGACAGGGTGAATGCGTCTGTATGACAGACGCCAGTATTTGTTATCCGAATGAGCACCTCTCCTTGACGGGGAGGCGCAACATCAATTTCGACAATTTCAAGTGGTTTCCCTGCTTCAAAAGCAACAGCAGCCCGAGACTTCATTTTCAGATCCTTAATTATTTTGTGGTATCATTTGATGGCATTGCGCAGTCTTCGGGCTGCGTCCTGAGGATCCTCCGCGCTATAAATGCCCCCACCTACGATAGCAATTTCGGCACCTGCATCCCGGACTGTCGTGATTGTAGAGGCATTAATCCCACCCGCCACGGCGAATGGAAGCACGCTCCCGGAAATTGTCTTGAGCAGATCAACAATGCTGTACCCAGGTAAAGATTGCTCATCCAGTCCCGCATGGAGTTCGACGTGAGAAACGCCCAGATCTTTTAGTTCGGAAATCCGGGAGAGACGGTACTGCGGAGGCACACCAATCAAATCTGCCACGACCCGTTTCTGATGCGCATAGCCGGCTTTAACAGCGCCTGCGATCGTAGCATCGTTCGCAAGGGCCAACACGCCGACGGAGTCAGCCCCCGCTTCAAACGCCATGGTGGCTTCAAGCTCCCCGGCATCCATTGTTTTATAATCTGCGAAGAGTTCTTTCTCTGGATAAGCAGTCTTGATAGCTCTAAGAACCGCTAAACCCTCTGCTTTGACGAGCGGTGTACCAATTTCAATAATATCCACATGTGGGGCAACCTTTCCCAGCAGAAGGAGAGCCTCCCTCGTGCTCAGAAGATCCAAAGCAATCTGAAGTTTCATAATATTATTCCCAATTTGCGTGACGGGCCCAAAGCACGTCGTTTTCGAGGTGGTTGGCCTGCCAGATGGCATGAAAGAGGCTGTCCAGAACCAGAATGGCCGCCTGTTCGAACAGCGACCCGGCGTACTGAACCGTGGAGTCTCTGTGTGAGCTTTGCTTGCCGGCAGCATCTATGATGATCGAAACAGTCGCGATCTGGCTCAGGGGACTGTCTGCGGCTGTCGTCAAGGCAATAACATCTGCTCCTGCACGCATTACTTTGTGAGCAATCGCGAGCATACTGTCCGTAGTCCCGGACCCTGACGGAATAATTACGACATCTCCGTAGTTTACGGCCGGTGCTGTTGGTTCAGACAGCATGTGAACCTTCAGTCCGAGATGCATGAACCGCATTGCATTCATTCCCATCCCAATGCCACTGCGACCGGCACCTGCAAAATACAGGCGCGGCGCAGATGCAATCATCCGTGCTACCCTCTGACAATTTTCAATACGTACAGAGCGTAAGGCATGAGAAATCTCACTCACGACTGTCGAAAGGGCGTCAGAAACAGCCTTCGTATCGGGTGACCTGAATGCCATGCACTTTCTCCCCCTTTTTGATTGACTGGCTTATCTCCCCCAAGAGCCGTTGCCAGAAGATAAGAGAACAGACAGGATCAAACAAACAAATGAGGTCAATGGTGGGTATCGATCATATCAATTTGGCTGGGCTCGATTTGAATCTTCTGATCGCTCTGGATGCTCTTCTGGAAACGGGAAGTGTCACAAAGGCTGGAAAGCTTATGGGGATCGGCCAATCTGCCATGAGTCATAATCTGGGGCGTCTTCGAACTCTTTTTGGAGATGAACTGCTGACACGACATGCTGGCGGCATGCGACGGACCCCACGCGCGGAAGCACTGCGTCTGCCTGTGCGAGAGGCACTCAGTGGTCTTCAGGCCTTGTTGGGGCGTGAGACGCCATTTAACCCAACCACGGCCGAACGTCTTTTTAGGATTGCAGTCCCAGACAGCATTGAAATGCTTTTGATGCCTCGATTTCTGGAATATCTTCAGAAAAAGGCTCCAGGAATTCGCCTTCGCCTGCATAACGTCGACCCTGAATCCGTCCTCAGTGCTATCGATGAAAATAAAATCGATCTGGCTATTGGCATAGGACCCTTCAATGGTGCGCAAACCCACCATAAAAGCCGTCTTTTAATGCGAGATGAATATCTGGTCCTCTTCAATTCCAATATTACAAAATTGAAAACGCCACTCTCTCTCGACGATTTTCTTAAATACTCACATCTGCTGACGAGCTTGCGACCTGGGGAGCATGGTGTAGTCGATAAGGCCCTGGCGCTCTTGGGATTGAGCCGCTCAATTGCCCTAACAACGCCAAGATTTATGAGCGTTGCTCCTTTGCTCGTGCAGGCCCCCGTGATAGCGACAATGCACAGTCGTCCTGCGCGGATGCTGGCAAAGATCTTCAATCTCACAACCAGCCCGCCGCCTGTCGCATTGACAGATGTCAGGATCGACATGATCTGGCATGGATCTTACGGAGACGATCAGGCGCATTGCTGGATACGCGACACACTATGGAAGATGGCGCAAATCCCTTGAAAATTTGTTCCTCAGTTATGACAGTATTATTTCTGAGAAACAGGAAGATGATATCTCATGGCTTCTACCAACGCTGCAAAAGCGGGTGAGTGTAATCGCCTGCTGGGATAATACAGATACGGGCCTTCACACTCTAGGCTCAGGACCCATTGATTTGATTACGGAAATCTGATTCAGGCTCTGTGAGGAGACTGGAGATGAGCGACCTGTTTTGGCTGACGGATGAACAGATGGATCGTCTGCGGCCCTTTTTCCCAAAGAGCCACGGCAAACCTCGCGTTGATGACCGTCGCGTGTTGAGCGGGATCATTTTCGTGAACCGCAATGGGATGCGCTGGCGTGATGCGCCCCGGGAATACGGTCCACATAAGACGTTGTACAACCGCTGGAAGCGCTGGGGCGACATGGGCATTTTCATGCGGATGATGGATGGCCTGTCTGCTGCAAAAGCCGAGCCTCGGACGATTATGATTGATGCGACGTATCTCAAGGCACACCGCACGGCTTCAAGCCTGCGGCTAAAAAAGGGGATCCAGGGCGTCTGATCGGACGGACAAAAGGCGGCATGAATACGAAGCTGCATGCGATCACCGATCAGAACGGACGACCGCTGAGCTTCTTCATGACGGCGGGACAGGTCAGCGATTATACCGGTGCCGCTGCCCTGCTGGACAGTCTTCCTATGGCACAGTGGATGTTGGGCGATCGCGGGTATGACGCCGACTGGTTCAGGGACGCCCTGGAAGAGAGGGGGATAAAGCCCTGCATTCCAGGACGGAAATCTCGTGGAAAACCGGTCAAATACGATAAGAGAAAATATAAACGCCGTAATCGCATCGAGATTATGTTCGGAAGGCTCAAGGACTGGCGGAGGGTCGCAACACGCTATGACAGATGCCCGAATGTCTTCTTCTCAGCCATCTGCCTCGCTGCAACCGTCATCTTCTGGCTATGAGTCCTGAGCCTAGCAACTGTGTTTAAGCGGCGGAGCTAATGCGCCATGGCAGGGCGGTTTTGAGGACGGCATTGGCGATTGTGACGAGACGCCGTGCGATAGCGACGATCACCAGTTTGTGTGGCTTACCCCGCTCTTTCATACGCTTGGCAACAGCTTTCAGAACCGGATTATGGTAGGCAGCAGCCAATCCTGCCTGGAACAGGACGTGGCGGAGAGATCTTCTTCCCCCTGAAATGACACGTTTCCCGCGCATCGCGCCACTATCATGAGCCATTGGTGCAAGTCCGGTCATGGCAGCGGCTTCTGTCGCTGTCATGCGGCCGAGCTCTGGCATTTCGGCGAGAAGCATGGCGACTGATACCGGGCCGATACCAGGAATAGAACGGAGAAGCTCTGCTTTGGCAGAGAGTTCTTTGCCCTGTGCAATGACTCCTTCAATCCGTTGTTCGAGCTCGCTGATCTGGCTCTCAAGAAATGCTTTAAGACTGCTGTCCATCTCCTCCAGTTCAGCGCTCACACCCTGCTTGCGGCGCGCCGAAATCTGAGCAGAAAGCCGTTTGCGTACCTCCACCATCTGAGCTCTGCGCACCGTCAGTGCCCGCAGAAGCTGGAGTTTTGCATCCGGCAGTGTTCGGCCGGCCTCTGGGCGGATAACCATGAAGCGCGCAATCAGTTCCGCGTCGATCTGGTCGGTCTTCGCTCTCTTCCCCATGGAGAATGCGAAAGCCTTGATCTGTGCTGGTGGCAACTGGACCGCATTGATCCCCATACTTATGAGAACACGCCAGAGTGCCCATTCCTGTCCGCCTGTGGCTTCAAACCCAACCTTGAGATCGTCCGGCATACTCTGAAAAATTTCAAGTAATCTTGCATGGCCATCAGGTGAATTCTGCAAACGAAATCTCTGCTTTTCTGACAGGCAAAAGCCATCAAGCCAGTCTCGAGACACATCTATTCCAATGACCGTTTCCGAAGACATATCACTCTCTCTCTTTCTTATGTTCGCGGTCCCGGAACCGGGCCGCCGTCAACTGTTCGAGACGGTGAAGAGAGGCGAGATCAGCCTGCTAGAAAACGTGGTCAGGCTACCAGGTGTTAAGCGCTGTATCTCACCTCATGAACGACTCTGGCCAGGGTCGTTCATGAGGTCATCATAACAAGCTGGAAACACATAAGGTGTATTGCGCCGCTTCACGTAACCCTGTGATCAGCGTTTCCATAAAGGGCCCACTGTGCGGATGGTTCCCTCCCGCGTGGGCTGCAACATATTTGGCGAGTGTCATACGACGCGTCTTCAAAACATCCGAGGGGTGAAACCATTTCTGCAACAGGGCCAAAGAGAGCCGTGTT
>NZ_BEWM01000027.1 GCF_002723935.1 Gluconobacter cerinus | reverse complement strand
GCCCGGATTGAGAAAGCGGACCAGGTCGATGACCGAGCCTTTGACGATCGAAGAGGAATTGTGCGGATCCCACCAGCCCTTGCCACCGTGGGTCACGATGATGCTCTCGCCTTTCACGCGACGAAAACGCATGTGACGGGCCGAGCTTTCGGAGCGGACGAACCTGTAACCGGCCTGCTCCAGAACAACGATACAACTGATCTCGTCACGAAACTTCTGGAGTTCGTCGTTCATCTGCTGAGGCGAGTTCTGGTAAGCCATGGCGGAATATCCTCCCGAACGTCCGTTACTTTCGATCTGTGAAAAGTATAGTAAATTCCCGCCGTAATATCCAATGAATACAACAGAATAGCGCAGAATATATTTACTTGATCGGATGAAATAGTTCTCGCGTCCAGAGCGACAAAAACCAGTTTTTCTTGTTCGTCCTGCGGGGGTTTCGGGGGCAGCGCAGCCCCCGGTGTTGCCGCTGAAAGGAGATGTGTGGAGACGTTTTTCTCGTCCCGTCCTGCCAGGAACACGACAGTTGCGGGCCGAGGGTGTCAGGACCGGAAGACTGCGGATCGGCAAAAGCGGGTTGCGGGCAGCGCGGGACAACGTCCTGCGATGAACGCGGCCCTCTTTTGACGAAAGACGCGGTCTGGAGCCCGAAGGGTTGTCTTGAGACCCTCGGACCGTGACTGTCACACTGATCGCATGACGGCGAGGTCGGAACACTGCTCCGTGCCACCCCGCAAGGGGTGGTTGAAGCGGCAACGTCTGATGATACGGCATGAACAGATCCTTCAAGAAGTATCACCAGTCTGCCCGTGCCATCTGCGACTGATGCCCCCGGCCTCAGCTTTTTTTCGAAGGCCCTGTGTCGGCCATCCCGTCTTCGTCCTTCTTCGTCTGCCCTTTCTGTCGCTCCAGGTCCGCCAGTGTGCGTCTCACGGCCTGTGAGAACCGCGTTTTTCCTTCCCAGAAACGGCGTGAATACGCGCGGCGGTCCACCGTTGCCGTCCTCATGCCACACCTTCCGACGATCGAGGCTGTCCAGGAGCTTCTCCTGCGAGCGGCGGCGCAGCGTCGCGGCCTTGCGGCGGAAACCGGCCGTCAGGCGCGATGGCAGCATGAGGGACTGATCCGTGTCTTCCAGGAACACGGCCTCTGCCATGAGGCGCACACTCAGGGCGCGCGCCTGACTGCGAGGGACTGTGAGGGGCGCGGGCGTCGAATAGAACATAAAGCCTCCTGAAACCCGCCTCCTTCAGGAAGCGGGTATAAAAAGACCGGCTCCAGGGCCGGTTTGCATGTGCGTTTCAAAGAAAGGAGGGTCAGCGCCCGGGATCGAAGAGGATCTTCACATCCCCGTCCTGTGCGCTGACTACGATCTCGGGCTCGGGCGGCCCCTGATCCGTGCGGACGCGGACTTCGTAAGCGCCGCGCACGAACACGAGCTGACCCTTGCGGGCGCGTTGTTCGAGCAGATCGGTCAGAAAGTCATTGTGGCAGACGACCCTGTGCCACACCGTCTGCGGGACGCGGCGACCAGTCGTAGTGTCGGTGCGCTGGCTGTCCGTTGCCAGACGAAAGAGGGCCACGCGGTGTCCGTCCTGCCCTGTGCGGATCTCCGGATCCGCACCCAGATTGCCAATGACGATGACAAGGCTGAAGGTCTGAGCCATTGTTCTGTCCTTTTCGCTTGCCCGTGTCAGAAAAGCTCGGCCTGCACGGGCGCGGCAGGGGGAGTCTGATGTGTGGTTGGCAGGGCGATCCGGAAGCGGTCAGCCAGACGCGCCAGATCGGCTCGGTCGCGTGCCTCCTGCTCGGCGGCAAGGGCGCGCGTGTAGGCGTCGATCAGGCCGCTGCCGATGATGCGGTTGCGGATATCGCGTTCGACGTCCGACCAGGTCCAGGCAGGATCGCCATAACAGCCGTACAGGACGATGCTGCGCAGAAAGCCCAGACGCGCCTGTGTCGTGGAAAACTGCGCCCCCCAGAAGCCGTGGATGTCGTAATGGGCGATATGCCCGAACATCTGGCTCAGCCGGTTGTAGAGCGTGCGGTTCCACGCACTCTGCGGAAATCCGCGTGCGATGAATGACAGCAGCGCGTTCCCGATCTTCGCCTTCTCGGCCGCGTCGCTGAACTGCGTTGCGGTGAGGCCCTGAGGCTGGATCGGTGGCCGTCGCAGCGTAGGACACGCGAGGGACGCTGGCTCCGGTCCGTTCATGAGCGCACCTCATGGGCGAGCATCGCCTCGACCTCGGCGAGATAGGCTTTGAACGGTGTGTCTTCAGGGATGACCCTGATCCAGTGTTCGGTGCCGAGGGATCCTGTCCAGCGGGCCTCGCTGAAACCTTTGGGATGATCTCCCCCGCGCTCGGGTGTGACAGACACAAGGAAGGAGACCTCCGGGTAATCATCGTGCAGGCGCGTGCCGTACTCGGCAACGGCTGCCCGGATCCCTGCAAGGTCAGCCGCCTCGATCCGCGTCTTTTTGTAACGGGCCGGAGATGAACAGGAGATTAAGCTCCCGTGAGAGGCCGCAGGAATTGCGGCGAGCGTGTATGTCGGCATGGTGATCTCCACAGCGCCTGATCTCGGGGTTCTCAAAGGAAGGAGGGGAGCACCACCACCAGAACGATGAAGGCTGCGAAAAGCACGATGCCTGCCACGAACTCGGCCAGTTCAAGCCATTCTGTGCGGTTGCGGGGACGCAGATCGGAAATGTCGGCCATGTCATTCTCCTTTTTTCTTCCATGACCCTTTCCGGCGACCGCAGCGGGGACTAGCTGGCAAAGGCGCTGCAACGCAGCGGGATCGGACGACCCGCAGCGCAGCGAGGACACGGCCGACCCACCCTTTGCCAGACAGGCTCCGGTGTGGTGCCTGCCCTCTCCTTTTTCCCTTCCCCCTTTTTCTTTTCCCGTCTCCTACTGCGCGAGATTGGCGACCTGCCGCGCCAGGCGGGCACAGAGCGCGCGCGTCACAGGATCGTCCTCGTCCACGATGGCCCCGGTCAGAACCGGCAGAAGGCGGCGCGCTTCAGGGACGGAGAGATCCAGATGCCAGCACGCACCGATCTGCATGGCCACGGCGTCCGGCTGATCGACCGGGCGGACGGACACCGAGACCTCATTGCCGTCCACGTCGTCGGGTTCGAGAACGGCGCTCTGACCGTCTGGCAGGCGAACCGGGCGCAACCCGCTTTCATTCGCCTCGTCGGCCGTCGCGTCCAGCACAAGTTGACCGGCTGCCTCGGCCGTGTCGGCCTCGACCTGAAAGTTGACGCGATCGGAGAGAAGCTGGCGTTCGCTGAGCGTCACAATAAAAACAGGCATGTCGGGCTCCAGAAATGGAAAAGGCCGCCCCGGAGCGGGCGGCCTTGAAGGGCAGACGAAAAAAGAGAGGCTCAGTCGCTCACAAATTCGGAGCTGCCGAACACATCCTGCCAGGGGCTGTTGCTCGTCAGATGGCAGTCAGACTGCCAGTCGTAATATCCGGACTTGAACCGCGAGGTGATGGCCTGGAGGGTTTCGGTCGCCGTCTCGTCCAGATCTTCCTCGGTCCGCACGGTCACACTGCCGTAGTGGCTTTTGCGGACGGAAAACTTCACCTTCGGGAAAGCCTTCTTCAGCATCCGGCGGATGTTTTTGGCCGCCAGCGTGCCGCTGCTGTCGTCGCCCTGCTCCAGATGGGCATAGTCGGGATTGACGCGGAGTGCTGCGACCTCGGCAGCATGTTCGGCTTTCGCGCGCGCTTCGGCTGCCACCTTCTCAGCCTCAACCTCTTCGGCATGGGTGCGGAGGAAGGCGATCTCCTCAGCGCTTGCCAGTTTCTTGTCGGCTTCGATCCGCCACTGGACACCGCGCAGAATGGCCTCGGGCAGACGACGGGAGATCGAGCCGCAGGCAAAGACGATATCGTAGGAGGCGCTCCCGCCCGACACGATGGCCCCGCCACGCGACAGAGACCGCACGGTGGTCGGGCTTTCCTTGCCGTAAACAGCCATGACGATCCCGGCTCCCCGGCTGTAGAGATGGGTGTAAACGCGGGTACCGACCTGAATGGGCACGAGTGAGGGGACGAACATCGTCTGATCCTTTTCCTTTGGATTTTCGTGATGTCTTCTTCCGCGTCAGCGCGGGAGGGCCGGGTCAAAAGCGGCGCGTGCGCCGGCACCGGAAGCGGCGCAGCCGGTGAGGAGCCACCTTTTGACCCGGACGGAGCGCGATGGCAGCGCCCCTCCCCTCCCTTCCTTTTTTTTCCCTCTCCCTGCTTCAGGCCACGACCACGATTTCGAGGTGGTCCCGCATGAACTGCATGGCCTCGTTACGCTCCGACGGCTCAGGCTCGCTCTCGGGCGCTTGCAGAGAGAAGGTCTCTTCTGTGTCCGGCTCCGTCACTGGCACGACAGGGTTGTTCGACAGATCGGCCTCATCATCGGTTGCTCCATCGAAGTCATCCTCAGACATCTCGTCCAGGTCCTCGTCGTCCACCACGCTTTCCAGCTCGCGGATCTTCGCCTGTTTTTTCTTCTGCTTTTGCGCCCAGACGTCCTGCGCCTGCGCAAAGGACGCCACCTCGGGCAGCCAATGGCCCTCCCCGACATGGTTCATGAGGGCCGCACGCATCTCCTTGCCGGTGTTCTGCGGCGCAAGCCCTTCTGCCTGCACGGCTTTGGTAATGCCGGGCTTGCTGTAGCATTTGAGGAACGCCTCAAAGGCCATGCTCGGCATCTTCTGGTCGGCACCGAACAGAACGCCCACGAGCTGCGCGGGCAGACCGCTGCCGCTGTGCATCGACACATCGCAGTTCAGGATGCTTTGCAGGACGGTGACAGCATGGCGTCGGATCAGCTTTTCGTCGCGGACAAGGCTGCCTTCGGGGAACAGGTCAGCCATCGCGAGCGTGCGCGCGGTTGGCTCTGACCAGTTGTTCCCGCTGGCATCTCCATGGACACGGACATTCTCGGCTTCCAGCGCCAGCAGAAGGGCTGCGATCAGCTCCCATGGATCGGCCGTCTCGGCCACCTCGCCGAGGGCTTCGCGCAAGGCGACGGTGCGGATCTCGCCGATCATCTTGTGGCCGGTCCCGGAAACGTCGGGGCGTTCCTTGGGGGCCTCGGGCTCTCCGGATCCGGTCGCGTGACTCTGTGTGAAGGCAACAGAAGGGCGACAGCGTTCTTCCACGATCTTCAGGGTGCGGGGATTGAGCCCGTAACCCATGACCTCACCCTCCTGTGTCGCCATCCATGTTCCCATGGTGATGAAACCTTCGGGCGCGCGGACGTATCCGTACTCGTCCGAGACCAGGACAATGGAGTTTTCGGGCCGCTCATTGTCCAGCCACTCCTGCTGCGCTGCCGCGTAAGCCGTGGCATCGAGCGTGTAGCGGCTGTCCGTTCCGGGCTCGGCAAACAGATCTTCCATCCAGACAATCTTGTGCTTGCGGGCAAGATCGTCGCCAAACCTGGCGTTGCGGGCGTACCATTCCTTCTGTTCAAGATTCCGGGCAAGGGCGCCCCAGGCCACGGTGTCCTCCGGATCTTCCGCCTTCACGCGATACTCGGCCGGATCCTCGTCGTCTTCGGCGCTTTCGGAAAACATTTCCGCCCATGCGTCACGCTGCTCGTCCAGAGAGGCCTGCGCGATGATCTTGCGCTGCCGCTCATCAGGGCCTCGGCCGAGGGCGATGGCATCCAGAATGGGCGGGTGCAGCTTCGCCAGAAGGCTGAGACGCTTGAGATAGCTCGGCGTGACCATCAGGGCGGCACAGACCTGCTGGTCTGTATAGCCGAGCTGCTCGCGCAGGCGGGTGACGCTGTTCCACTGCTCCGGCTCCGTCATGTCCAGACGCACGAAGTTCTCGCTGACGGCGGCCAGGGCATCAAGGTCTTCGCTCTGATCTCCGACATAAACGTCGATCTCGGTCAGACCGGCATAGATGGCGCCTTCTGTCCGACGGTGGCCTGCCACGATCATGAGGCGGCCGTCTTCCAGTTCCCGGACGGCCGGAGGATGAAGGATGCCAATCGCCTTGATATTCAGGGCGAGTTTGCGCAGCTCCTCAAGGCTTCCGATGGAAGAGCGCGGATTGTTCGGGTTGGGCACAAGGGTTTTCGGATCAACGCGGCGAAGCTCGGCCATGGAACGCTCTTTCTATGATTTTTCAGATGTCCCTCCCGCGTCACGGGCCAGCCAGCCGCGCAAGGCCGCGCGAAGCGCGCCCGGCCTGAGCCTTGCGCGGCTGGCTGGTTCGTGACAGCCCC
>NZ_BEWM01000026.1 GCF_002723935.1 Gluconobacter cerinus | reverse complement strand
CCATTCAGGTTCTGGCAGCAGGACCCTATGTTCAAAATGAACAAAAAGACCAGGTTGAGGCCATAAAAGGCTAATACTTTTTAAATAAAACGGCCGTTGAGTTGGATAGGATCTGGCTCAACGGCTTTTTATATGTAGCTGTGGTGCGTGAATTGAAAAATTACATCATTAGCCTGAAAAACAGGCCTGATCGTCTAAAAGAATTCATGGAAGCAAACAAAGATGTCAGAATTGACATTGAAATGTTTGACGCAATTGATGGAAATATTATTTCCAAAAATACTTTGATCCAGAACAGAATTATCTCTGATCAGAATAATTACAGTCCCGCGGCATTAGGTTGTCTTGTTTCTCATCTGACGCTTTGGAAACAGGCTGTCGATCAGAATTCACAGATAACAATTTTTGAGGATGATGCTGTTCTGCATAAAGATTTCCAAGATCTCTCGAGATCCCTCATCGAAGAACATGCAGATTTCGATATCATCTTTTGGGGATGTAATACTGATTGGCCCATAGAGCTCGCAGTAGGCGCAGGTTTTTCGTCTGTGACACTCTTGTGTGGCCCGGGAGAACCCAGATTTTCTCCAATGACACCGTTGATGGCTCACCCAAAACTATTGAAAGTCACTCTTCTTGCTGGCCTTTGTTCCTATACCATTTCGCCTAAAGGGGCAGAAAAACTACTGAGATTGCTTTTGCCGCTCGGCAATGAAGACACAAAAATTCGAATTTTTAAAGATGGACTTGGCAATAAAAGCGAAACAATTCCGTGGATAAATACCGGAATTGATGTGGCCCTTAGTAAACATTTGATGAATATTAATTCTTATATATCTTTTCCATTTATTTCTGGAAGTAAAAATGAATGGAATAAATCATCTATACAGATATTTTAATAAGTAATGGAAAAACATATATTATTTATGAGGGCGGTTGAAATGTGGCGGATCTGTGGAAATTTGAGTATATTTAAAAACGATCGCAATCATGCTTGAGAGTCTTCATTTTGGAAAAATAGTCGTCATTGGCGATGTGATGCTCGATTGTTATGTCGCTGGTAATGTGGAGCGCATTTCGCCAGAGGCACCGGTTCCTGTTGTTCGGCAGTCTCGTAGGTCGGCAGTCCCGGGCGGAGCTGCAAATGTGGCAATTAATGCCGCGGCACTGGGATGCTCTGTGACATTGATCGGAGCAGTTGGTCCGGACGACATTGGAATGTCTTTACGTAACGCGATTTCTAGTCATTCCCATATCGATCTGAGTATGCTCGTTGAGGTTCCGGGATGGTCGACGATTTCCAAAACGCGCATCATCAGTTCCGGGCAACAGATTGTCCGCGTTGACGCTGAATACCTTATCGATTTCGATGACGCTATCCGGCGAACTCTTATTGCACGGACAATTGCTGCACTTGAGGGGGCCTCTGTTTTGGTGTGCTCCGACTACGCTAAAGGGGTTCTGTCTCGTGATGTTGTCTCCGCCATTATCAAGGAGGCTCGGGCGCGCGGTATTCCAGTTATTGTGGATCCTAAAACCAGGGATTTTACCTGTTATGCTGGCGCCAGACTGATTACGCCAAACCGGTCGGAAGCAACACTTGCCTCTGGTCTGACCATATGTGGTGACGCGGATGCTGAGCAGGCCGCCGCCCTCCTGTCAGGCCAGTTTGGAGGTGATGTTCTCATCACGCGCTCTGAAGACGGGATGACATTGTGGCAGCGCAACGGAAATATTTTGCACCAGCCGGCGCGTAAAACTGAGGTCTTTGATGTCTCTGGTGCCGGAGATACGGTTCTGGCGACAATCGCTGCAATGTTGTCGGCAGGGCAGGATCTCGAGACGGCGGTCGTGATTGCGACTCATGCTGCATCTCTTGCTATCAGGAAAATCGGTACCGCAACTGTTTCATGTGAAGAGTTGACCCATGCGTTGAATGAAGACGCTGCAGCAAACGGTGGGGTTGTCTCTCTGGAGCGGGCCAAGAGTATTGTGGCCGGCTGGCGCAGGCGTGGTCTCAGCATTGTATTTACCAGTGGCTGCTTTGATATTGTCCATCCTGGTCACATTGCATTGCTTCGAGCGGCAGCTACTGAGGGTGACCGGCTGATTGTCGCTCTGAGCAGTGATGCGTCGGCGTTTCATCATAAAGGCCCCACACGCCCGATGCAGTCAAAAGATGCGCGTGGCCTTGTCGTTAGTGCGCTGCGTGACGTGGATCTTGTGGTCTTTTTTGATGAGGGCACTCTCCAGCAGACGATCGAAGCTCTTTTGCCTGATGTTCTGGTTAAGGGGATCGACTGTTCTGAAGATCAGGTCGTGGTGGACGATATTATGAAAGCCGCTGGCGGACGTGTTGTGGGCGTCAATCTGATCGAGGGCTACTCGGTCACGCAGATTGTACGAAAAATGCAATCTGAGAAACTGGGTAATTTTTGAAACATGACATGTGATGAGATTGCTTTTTCAACATGCTGGACTGCATGGCTGACGGAATTAGCGTTACCGTGCTGGAGCATGTTGGACTTTAATCATGCGCACGGCATATATCACGAGCGGTTAAGCTTCGAGGGAATGCCAGTTGCCGTGCCTGAGCTCCGTCTGATGGTCCAGGCACGGCAGATTGCGACATTCTGTCGCGCAAGCATGGATGGCACTTACGAGGCCTCGGCTGCGGCTTTGATGTGTCTTGATCGTATCGAAAAACTTTATCATCGGGCGGATGGTGCGCCTGGATGGGTTTTTTCGATCACGCCCGATCTTGCAGTGAAAGACGGGAAACGTGACCTCTACGCTCATGCTTTCATTCTGTATGCCTATGCTTGGGCATACAAGGTGATGCCTTCTACGCGATATCTGAACATTGTTCGGGCGACAATCGCTGAAATGCACCAGATTTTCAGCGCTCCGCACGGAGGATTTTTCAATGTGAATTCGCCCTTAAGTGAGCGTCTTTACCAAAATCCGCATATGCATCTTCTTGAAGCTTTTCTGGCTTTGTATGAGGTTTCGGGGCTCGAGTGTTTTCTGGAAGAAGCTGATGCTCTGATCACGCTTTCCCTGGAGCGCATGATCCAGTCTGAAACGGGTGTGTTGCTCGAAGAATTTGACAGAAAATGGGAGCGTATCGCGCCCATTGGGAAAAATCGGGTTGAGCCCGGCCATCTGTTTGAATGGTTCTGGCTCTTCAGCGAATATTCACGACTCAATTCGGGAAGCAAACGTCATATAACGATCAAACAGGCATCCGATCGTTTGTTTGATTTAGGCCTTGCCTGTGGTGTGTCGAATGGTTTCGTGCGGGACGCTATTCATGACGATGGCACTCAAAGTGAGAATTCAATCCGTATCTGGCCGCAGACCGAGCTTTGCCGTGTTCTTCTCCAGCGTCGAACTGAGCCTGATCTGCTGAATCGGGTATCCAGAAACTTCTTCGCCTGTTTTGCGCCCAATCACTTGCAGGGGCTTTGGATCGACCGCTTTAGCGAAGCTGGACAACCGCGTGTCAACGACGTGCCGGCAAGCTCACTCTATCATATCTACGGTGCTGCACGAGAGTTCCATGTGGCCAAAATTACAGGTGTATCCGAAATGGATGTATTATTAATTTAATAATAAAAATATATTATCAAATATAGAAAAGTAAAAACTAATATTTAGTAAATTAAGTAGTATTTCAGGAGTTTTTAATTATGTCGGTATTAATAATTTCTTCTGGTTTTGTTGGGTCAGGTATCATCGTCTCTGGTGGGGATACTCTTGCTGTGCAGAGTGGCGGTTCTGTAGTCAGTACAACTGTCCTTCTAGATGGTGAGCTCAATTTGGATGGGGGAGCGGTAATCTCTGCGATGGATGTCAAGTCTGGGGCATTTACAACAATCGCATCTCACGGCTCCGGAGCTGGGCTAATTACTATTGAGGCGGGCGCCGTACTTTCTGGAGGTAGTTTTTCTTCTGGAAATATCAAAAATTTCGGCAATATTAGTGACGTTGCAGTACTTCCTGGCATGACTTTTACAAACCAATCTGGTAGTTTTGCAAATAATGTCATTGTTTCTGGAACAATTTTTTATGCTCAAAGTGGAAGTATTGCATCCGACGTTTCTGCTCTGAGCGGCTTTAATAATAATTACACGCAAGTTATTGTATCCTCTGGTGGAATAATAAATAGCGCATTTACAGATGGTTGGGGTGTTATCGTCGTTCAGAGTGGCGGTTTACTCTCAGGTGTTTTTGCATCTTCGAATAATACGACGGGAGATGGCATTCAGGTTCGTGGTGGCCATGTGGTTAGTGCTGTCATTGAGGCAAGATCCAACGAGTTTGTTTCTGCAGGAGGCGTCGATAGTTTAGCAACTATCATAACGGGCAACCAAGTGATCCTATCAGGAGGCATTGCATCGGGTGCGACTGTTAGTGAGTTAGGATATCAGGTGATATCCAGTGGGGCAACCGCCGTCAGTACTACAGCCTCTAGTGGTGGTTATGTGGCTGTCAGTAGCGGTGGAATATTGTCCGGGGTTACCGCTGAAAGCAGTGGTACAGTTCTGATCAGCGCTGGTGCATCTGCCATTTCCGGGACTATTCGTGGTGATGGTGTATCTTTTATCAATGCGGGGTCTGTTACTGATCTGATCGTAACTGGGGGCGGTTCTGGTACTAATATTGGAAAAGCTGATCAGATTGTTGTCGAGAGCGGCAGTACGTTTGTGAATGACAGTAGCGGTGTCGTCACGAATATACAGGTTTCTGGTGAAGATGCATCTTTCCTCGTTCTAAGTGGAGTTGCACAAAATACCACGCTAACGGACGGAGCGTATCAGGAAATTGACGGTGGTGTAGTAACGAACACACAGATCCGAGATGGCAGCACCGTTAGTCTTATGGGAGGAAGTCTTGTCTCGGCCACAGTGGGATATGGTGCGTCCCTGAATGTCTATGGCGGTACAGTTGTTAATCTGACTCTTCAATCCGGGGCAGTCGAATATTTGATGTATGGTGCCTCGGTTAGTAGTCAGACCATTGGTGAGGGGGTGCAGCAGCAATTATGGGGCGGGTCAGCAAGTGCCATGACGGTCACTTCCGGCGGCCTTCAAGATATTGAGCAGGATGGTATTGCAGCTTCGGCGTTTATAATCGGTGGCTCTCAGACCGTTAATGAGGGTGGTAGTTCCATTTATGCAACGGTATCGGACGGAGGATCGGTCAGTGTTGATGGTGGGGGTATCCTAACATCGGCTACTATCGAAAGTCGGGGAACGGCGACGGTTTTGTCCGGCGTCGTGTCCAGTGTAGCCGTTAACTCTGGCGGTCAGCTCCTGGCGGAGAGTAGCGTCATATTTTGTGGCCAGATCGCTGATGCTGGTATTGTCTCAGGTGGAGTCATTACGAGTGGCGCGAATATAAGCGTCCTAAGCGGTGGAATTGCGAGCGGTACCTATGCTTCCAATGGATCTATTTGGGTGTCGGCTGGCGGCAGCGCCAATAATGTCAGCGCTGCATCAGGCTTAACAGGTTACTCACAGATTATTACTTTATCCGGCGGCAGCGTAACTAATGTATCTGCGTCTGGATGGAGTAATATCGTTGTTTCGAGTGGGGGTATTCTGTCCAATGTGACCGTAATCTCCGCCACAAATGGCGGCGACGGACTCCAGGTTAAAGGCGGTGTGGCGAACCATGTCCTGGTTGGTCCCAAAGGTGTTATTGTAGTATCTGGTGGTGTTGTCTCCAGCCTGTCAGTAGCTGGATCTAATGCTAGAGGCGTTGTTACGGCGGGGGGGAGTATCAGCGGTCTGACCCTGACCTCGCAAGGACGATTTGTTACGATCCAGGGTGGTACTGTTAGCGGTGGTACTGTTTTAGGAGCAGGTACATGGCTTTATGGAAGCTCCGGCGGCACGATTGCCGATGTCACAGTCACTAGCGGCGGTCAGATCAATATTAATTCAGGCGCCATAGTCGTATCCAATACGATTGGAAATGGTGGCCAGTATTTCGAGCTTGCAGGTACTCTCGACAGTTCGACAACGAATATTTTCCAGTCTGGCGCTGATATCAAGATCACGTCTGATGGTTTGGGCAATTATGGTACGGTCCAGAACTTCAGCGTTGGCAGTGGCGTTGGTCTGCGTATTCAGGATGGTGCGTCCGGCTCGAATGTGACGGTTAGCAACGGGGGAACCGAGCGGGTTTTCAATGGCGGAATCACTATCAATGGTATGGTTCTGTCAGGCGGTAATCTTCTAATTTCGGCCGGTGGCACGGGAAAGGGTACGATCGTTAATGGAGGTACCCTCACAGTTTCCAACGAGGCCTATGTCAGCGGAGTAATCGTTAACAGTGGTGGTTTGGCAGCAGTCGTCAACAGCGGTGTCATATATGATTTAACAGTGAACAACGGTGGCTCGTCTTTCATTGCGAGTGCTGCAAGCCTTTCGGGCACGATGACCCTTGAAAATGGTGGTCAAGCGACGATCTGGGCGGATGCTGGCGGTACCATTATTATGGGCGGCAGCACGAATACTGGCCTTGTTGTGAGTGGTCTGGCCTCTGGCGGGACGCTTTCGACGGTTATCAGTGGCTTTGATGGGACATCTGGCGGAGCTTCTGACGGGGTCACAATCGCTGGCTTGAGCCAGGCCAATGTGAAGAATGTCGTGAATTCTTCTGATGGTAATTCTGTTACCATCAATCTCGTTAATGGCAGCCCAATCACTCTGAACATTCCCGGAATTGGTCAGCAGCAATATGTTGAATTTACCAAGGATGGCATGC
>NZ_BEWM01000025.1 GCF_002723935.1 Gluconobacter cerinus | reverse complement strand
AACTGTTGCGGGCTGGGCGGCTCCCAGCCAGCTCTTTCTTCTATTGCGCTTTCCTGCAATCTTTCCATTTCTGCCACCATCAAAACCACAATCCATTACCAATTTTTCCGGTACTATTCTGGTTTGTTATATATTACCGGTTGTCGATATATTACTGGTTATGGAAACGATTCAGGTATGTCATTTAATACCGGTTGTTGTATTAATCTGGAGAGATTGATGCCCGTAATTGTGATGGCTAGCCCCAAGGGGGGAGTAGGAAAATCAACCTGTGCCGTGCTTTTGGCGACAGAGTTTGCGCGAATGAACGCCGAAGTTACGGTTCTGGATTGCGACCCAAACCACTCGCTTACACGTTGGACTTCTCGAAGCATCCCATCTGGCATTCGCCTAGTATCAGACGTGGGCCGGTCCAAAATTGTTCAGACAGTCAAAAGTGTGACTCCCAGTCAGCGCTTTCTTTCAATCATTCCATCCCGCTATCCTCTAAACCCCTATGAACTGCCGATTTTTGGTTTTTCCGGTATTATTCCGGTTTGCTATATATTACCGGTTATGGAATTAATTTAGGTTATTGATTTATTTCAGGTATCGTATATATTACAGATTACCGAAACGATTCCGGTTATTTATTTAATACCGGTTATTGTATTAATCTGGAGAGATTGATGCCCGTAATTGTGATGGCTAGCCCCAAGGGGGGAGTAGGAAAATCAACCTGTGCCGTGCTTTTGGCGACAGAGTTTGCGCGAATGAACGCCGAAGTTACGGTTCTGGATTGCGACCCAAACCACTCGCTTACACGTTGGGCTTCTCGAAGCATCCCATCTGGCATTCGCCTAGTATCAGACGTGGGCCGGTCCGAAATTGTCCAGACAATCAAAAGAGCCGATGGCGACGGAAAAATCGTCATAGTTGATCTTGAAGGTGTCGCTTCACAACTTGTCAGTCGCGCCATATCACAGGCTGACCTAGTGATTGTACCGATGCAGGCAACAGCTTTGGACGCTGAGATTGGTTCGGAAGCCTTGGCTCTCGTAAGAGAAGAAGAGGATGCTCTCGGAAGAACGATCCGTCATGCTGTGGTGCTTACAAAAACAAGTGCCGCGATAAAAAGTCGCGTTCAGAAAGATCTTGAACGCCAGCTCAAATCGGAAGGCATCGACCTCATACAACCGTCATTAGTCTCCAGGGCAGCCTTTTCTGAGCTATTTGCCTATGGGGGCGATTTGACATCGATGCTCGAAAATAAAGAGATGACAACAGGCGGAAAAGTGGACAAGGCCCTAGAAAACGCAAGGGGTTTTGCGGAGGCTGTATATGACCGGCTCAAATAGACTTGCAGGACTACGGGCACGTCCGAAAGACGAAAGCGTGCAGCAAACTAAGTTAGTGGATGCTGTAGGGGAGGCTCATGGCTTCTTAGATCGCACCCCACGACGGAAGCCTGGTCGGAAGCCCAGCCCTAGAACTTATCAGATTCACCCTAAAATCATGCCAGAGATTGGGGACGCGATAGCCGCTGAGGCCGAGCGCCTAGGCATCACGCAAGGCGCACTGATCGAAATTATGTGGCGCTCCTACAGCAACCAAAAATAGGAAGATTATTAATGATACCGGAAATAATTATATTACCGGTATTAAATATGTAATCTGGATTTAATCTAATACCGGTTTTATACCCTTTATTAGGAATCTGGTTTTGTTAGAGATGTTCCTGAAATGCCAAAAATCGTGGTCTAACCTCGCCTCCTAAGGCTCTTGACAAGTGTGCCTTCGATAATTTTCTTGCCTTTAAGGGCCTTTTGTTCTCTTTGTGTTCTCGCCAAGGAGAACAAAGATGACAACGGACGCCGTGGCGCGACTGCGCGAGCAGGTCCGACGCCTGGAGCGTCGAAGCCTTCCTCATTCCCATACTGACACGCTGCCTACCGGGCATTCTGCCGTCGATGAGCATCTCGGCGGCGGCCTCAAAACGGGTAGCCTGCATGACTTCCTGATCTCCGATCCTCTGGAAATCGGAGCCAGTCTCGCCATGCTGCTGCCCATCCTGAAAGAGGGCAGGGGGCCGGTCTTCTGGATCAGCGATACACCTGCCGAACTGAACGCCTGCGGGCTGCATCAATCCGGCGTTTCACTGGAACATCTGGTCTGCATTGAAACGCAGCCGGACAACCTACTGTCGGTCGCCGAAGACGTGTTGCGTGGACCAGAACGCGCACTGGCCGTGGTCGCAGGACGCCACGTCCCAACGCTCAAGGAAATCCGCCGCCTCAATCTGGCTGTGGAGGCAAGCGGGAACACAGGCTTTTTCCTGCGCTCTGCCCCCCTCGCACAAGCGCCTGGGAAAGACCCCTGTGCGTGCGCCACGCGGTGGCGGATCCTCTCTCATCCTTCATCGCCTCAAACGCTTCCGGGACTGGCCATGCCGCTTCCCGGTTCCCGACGCCTTTCTGCCGCGCTGCTGCGGGTGAGGGGAGGCCGCCCTGCTTATTGGATCCTCGACTGCACCGATCATGCGCCGCTTTCTCGCTCTCTGGATGCCCTTCTGGCGCACCGAGCGCCTCCAGCTTTCCCGCCCGGGAAACTATCCGACCGACAGACCACTCGTTGTGCACGCGCTGGCACATAACCGTCACACCGTCACCGGTGTCAGTCCGGCTGCGCTCGCGGCCGGACTGACACCGGGAATGCCGCTGGCACAGGCTCGCTCCCTCGTTCCGGATCTTCTGACCGCCGAAGAAGACGCAGAAGCACAGAGGGCAGCGCTGACCGATCTGTGCTCCTGGCTGATCTGGCTGTCGCCGCTGCCCGCGTTCGATGCTCCGGACGGTCTCTACAGCGATACCACCGGATGCGCCCACCTTTACGGGGGTGAGGCGACGATGCTGGATCTCGTCAGAGAACGCCTGCAGGCGAGGGGGCATTCTTGCTCTGTAGCGTTGAGCGATACGGCCGCAGCCTCACGCGCTCTGGCCCGCTCGCGGATCGACCGGATCTGTCTCGTGCCTCCCGGTCAGCAGAAACAGGCTCTGCGTCCGTTGCCCTGTTCTGCACTTCCGTTACCCGAAAAGACAATCTCCAGCCTCACCCGGCTAGGCCTGAACACCATTGGCGCCCTTGCAGATCTCCCACGCGCGCCTCTGGCCAAGCGCTTTGGCGCGCAGCTCCTGAGCTGTCTCGATGAGGCTCTGGGACGGCAGGCCAGTCCGCTCAGCGTGTTTCAACCTGCGGACCGGATTTCCCTGACCCGGTCTCTGGTCGAGCCCATCAGCACACCGGACGCCATTGCCACGGTGATTGCCGCACTTGTGCCGGTTGTCTGCGAAAAGCTGACGGCGCGCGGGGAGGGGGCGCGTCAGCTCGACTTTCTCTGTGTGCGCGTGGACGGATCCATTCAAGCCATCCGCGTGGGGACATCCGATCCGACGGCTGACGTGACACGTCTGACGCGCCTGCTCAGAGATCAGATCGCGCAGATCGCGCCCGAGTTTGGAATTGAAACCGTCATCCTGACCGTCAGCGCAAACGAACCGCTCGAAGTCGGGCCTGAGCGGTCTATCCTGCCAGACGTCGGCGCATCCTCGGAGCCCGCTCTCCCGGCCACGCTGATTGACCGGCTGTTGAACCGTCCGGGCGTTGTTTCGGTCCACCAGCTTGCGCCCCGGTTTTCCGCCTGGCCCGAGGATGGACAATCTCGCATTTCTCCTGGCGACGTGGCAGAGTCCACGAACGCGAGCCAGATGCTCTGGGCGCGACCGAACATTCTGTTCGATCTGCCCGTCCGGGTGCAGGTAACAGCCTTGCACCCGGACGGTGCGCCCCGCCAGTTCGTCCTCAAACGCCAGACGCATCGCATCGCGGCGGCCGATGGCCCCGAACGTCTGCTGGGTGAGTGGTGGCAGACGGCCGAAAGCTACGGCGCGATCCGCGATTACTGGCAGGTTGAAACCACGACCGGCCTGCGCCTGTGGCTGTTTCGCAAAGGGGACGGAGCCCATGAGTGGTCTGGGTCGGGCGACTGGTTTCTTCAGGGGGTGTTCTGATGGAGCCCCGTGATGACCTGATCCCGGCCAGCACCTCGGACGTGGCCGAAGTGCTGATGCACGCGCTGTGCTATGACGGACGCAGGCGCACGCATGACGCCGCCGAACTGATGGCCCGTCTCGTGGCCGAGCGTCTGGTCGCCTATCTGGAACGCTCCGGATTTGTCGTGATGCGCGCGCCGACCAGCAACGCGCCTGACAGCAGCCGGCACCTCCACCCGCACAGGCGCTAGGCCGTGATTATGCCTTACGTCGAATTGCAGGTGACGTCCTCGTTTTCGTTCCTGCGTTCAGGCAGCCAGCCGGATGAGCTGATGTTCCAGGCGAAGGCCCTGGGGTATGACACCATCGGTCTGACCGACTGGAATACCGTGGCCGGGGTAATCCGCGCCTATCTGGCGGCGCGTGAGGCCGGTCTGCGTCTCCTGCCCGGATGCCGTCTAACTCTGCGCGATGGCAGTGTGCTCCTGGCCTATCCCCGCAACCGTGCGGGCTGGGCGGGTCTGTGCCAGCTCCTGACCCTTGGTCATCATCGTGGCGAGCGGGACGTGTTCCTTCTGGGGTGGGAGGATCTCGTCGCAGCGGCACCCGATCTCCTCCTGATCCTGTTGCCGCCTGAGGATCTGGCAGAAGTTTCTGGTCAGGTTCAGAACCTGCTGGATCTGCCGGGACAAAGGGCAGGCGAAGAAGAGAGCCGGTTTCTCGCGCTGACGATGCTCCGGCAGCCGGGAGACCTGGCGCGGCTTCACGCGCTCGCGGCGTTCAGTGCGGCACAAGGTCTGTCCTGCGTTGTGACGGGAGATGTTCTCTACCACGATGCGCGCCGGCACGTTCTGCAGGACGTCGTCACGGCGATCCGGGAAGGCTGCACCGTCGATGATCTCGGCAACCGCCGTCACGCTCACGCCGATCGCCATCTGAAAGCCCCTGAAGAACAGGCACGCCTGTTTGCCGCCTTTCCGGACGCCCTGGCCAACACGCGGCGGATTGCCGAGGCCTGCATCTTCAGTCTCGATGACCTGACGTACCAGTATCCGACCGAAACCGAGCGCACGGGCGAGAGTGCGCAGGACACCCTGACACGCCTGGTCCAGGTCGCACTGCCGCGTCGCTACCCGGCCGGGGCGCCCCCAGAGGTTGAAACGCAGATTGCCCACGAGCTGAGGCTGATCGGCTCTCTGTCCTACGCGCCGTATTTCCTGACCGTGAATACGATCGTGCGTCATGCCCGCTCACTCGGGATTGTCTGTCAGGGACGGGGATCTGCCGCGAACTCGGCCATCTGCTACGTCCTGGGAATCACCAGTATTGACCCGATCCGCTCGGGTCTTCTGTTCGAGCGCTTCATCTCGGCCGAACGGCAGGAGCCGCCGGATATTGACGTCGATTTCGAGAGCGACCGCCGAGAAGAGGTCATCCAGTGGATCTACCGACACTACGGCCGCCACCGCGCGGCCCTGTGCGCGACCGTGCAGCGCTATCAGCCCAAAGGCGCGTTACGGGAAGTGGGTAAGGTTCTGGGGCTCCCGGAAGATCTGACCGGCCAGCTTTCAAAACACATCGCCTCGTCGTTAGCCGATCCCGATCTGTGCAAGGCGCGTGCGGCCGATCTTGGCCTGAACCTGAAGGATCGCCGACTCAGTCTAACGTTCCATCTCGCACGTCTGCTTCTGGGCTTTCCCCGCCAGCTCGGCACCCATCCGGGCGGGTTTGTGCTGACCGAGAATCGCCTGGATGAACTCGTCCCCCTGATGCCGACCGCCATGGACGGGCGGCAGATCATCGTCTGGGACAAGGACGACATCGACGTCCTGCGCTTCATGAAGGTGGACGTTCTGGGTCTCGGGATGCTCGGCTGTCTGCGTCGCGGGTTCGAGCTGCTGCACACCGTGTATCAGACCCGCATGGATCTCGCCGCGATCCCGGCCGAGGATCCGCAGACCTACCGTATGATCCAGAAGGCGGACACGCTCGGCACGTTCCAGATCGAGAGCCGGGCGCAGATGTCGATGCTGCCGCGCATGAAACCCAGGACCTTCTATGATCTGGTCATTCAGGTGGCGATCGTGCGGCCGGGGCCGATACAGGGCGACATGGTCCATCCCTATCTCCGCAGGAGAGAAAAGCTGGAGCCTGTCACCTACCCGTCCGAGACCCTGCGTGGCATTCTGGGGAAAACACTGGGTGTCCCGCTATTCCAGGAGCAAGCTATGCAGGTGGCGATCCATTGCGCGGGCTTCACGCCAGGCGAGGCGGACCAGCTCCGCCGTGCCATGGCGACGTTCAAAATGACCGGAGGCGTGTCGCCGTTCCGGGACAAGCTGGTGAACGGGATGCTGGCCAATGGCTATGAGCAGGACTTTGCCGAGCAGACCTTCGCGCAGCTCGAAGGTTTTGGCAGTTACGGCTTCCCCGAAAGCCACGCGGCGTCGTTTGCCCTGATTGCCTACGCCTCGGCCTGGATGAAGTGTCACTACCCGGATGTGTTCTGCGCGGCCCTGCTGAACAGCCAGCCCATGGGATTTTATGCGCCCTCGCAGATTGTTCAGGACGCTCAGCGTCACGGGGTCGAGGTCCGGCCGATCTGCATCAACGCCTCCCGATGGGATTGCACGCTGGAGCGCGGCCGGAGCGGGCGGCCGGCGGCCGTCAGGCTGGGCTTTCGGATGGTGAAGGGGCTGGCAAACGGGCACGGTGCGGCCCTGATCGCGGCCCGGATGCCGGACTATGAAAGCATTGATGATGTGTGGCGTCGTGCGGATGTGCCGGTCTCGGCCCTGGAATGTCTGGCGGCGGCTGATGCGTTTCGGGTGTTCGGGCAAATGCGCCGTGCTGCCCTGTGGTCAATCAAGGGACTGGCGGACACGGCCCTGCTGTTGTTTGAGGCAGCGGATCGGGGCCGGAACTTTCCGCTGCCAGAAGTGATCGAGCCGGAGATTGCCTTGCCGATGATGTCAGAGCGGGCGTCGGTGCATGAGGATTACCGGGCGACAGGACTCAGTCTGAACGGGCATCCGGTGGCGTTTTTGCGGGAGGGACTGCGAAAAGAAGGGATCGTGCGTTGCGGGGATCTTCCGTATCTGCGGGATGGACGCCGGAT
>NZ_BEWM01000024.1 GCF_002723935.1 Gluconobacter cerinus | reverse complement strand
CCTTCTTGTCCTTCCTGCTTTTCCTCTCCCCTACTGTGTCCATTCCGGACACAGTAGGGGCAGCATCAGGCCGCCTCTACGACCACGGCCTGATCTTCCAGCGCTGCCTTTGCCTCGGCTGCTTCAGCCTTCTCCGCTTCCTCGCGGCGCTGCGTATCGGCTTCGAGATCCGCCTCCAGAGCCGCCATGGCCTCGCGTTTTTCCTGCAACAGCGCCGCCTCCGGGAACGCCAGACCCACACGGGCGCGATAGCCGGGGAGCTTGCGTTCGGCTTCCTCCACCTGACGGCGTGCATCAGCCAGTTCCGCCTCGAACCGCAACAGCGCGTTCTCGATGCGGCTGACCAGCCCGACCGGGCTTGTCTCGCGGTCAAAGTCCATGCCGAGGATCCGCCCGTCCAGCACAAGGCCGAGGGTCGCGTCCCACGTCTCTTCGCCGTCAAAGCGGGTGCGCCAGGTCTCGCACAGGATCTCGAAGCCACCGATCGTGCCGAGCGTCCACTTGCCTTTCTCCCCGGACTTCGCCGCAATGCGGGCCTGCGCGAGAAGCCACAGACCGGCCTTCTCACGCTCGGTCATCTCCCGGTCCTTGCGCACCAGACGGAACGCTTCACCGCGTGTGGGCTCACGCCGTGCGATGTCGTTCTGAAGACGCGGGATCACAGCCTGCGCCGTCTCACGGTCACGCTCGGCGCGGTCGATGGCGCGACGGACGTTATACTGATCGTCGTGATGCGCGGCCTGCAACCGTTCCAGACGCGCCAGTTCGGCCTCCAGTCCCGCCTTCTGCATCAGGCGTTCATCTCCTGACGCAAGCGCCTTCGCCATCGCGAACTGGTTGGCTTCCGCCCCCACATCTTCCAGACGGCGGATCGTCCGGTCTCCGGACATGGCAAGGCAGATGAACTTCTGCTTGCGCTCCAGCATCTGCCAGTTCGTCGCGTCCACCGAGCCCTTCAGGGCGTAGGCGTAGAGCTGGATCACCGGGTTCTGGTTGCCCTGTCGCTCGATCCGGCCCTCGCGCTGGATGATGTCCGAGACCAGCCAGGGCACATCGAGGTGATGCAGGGCGATCAGGCGCTGCTGCGCGTTCACACCCGTTCCCATGGTCGCGGACGATCCGATCAGGATGCGCTTGCGCCCGGAGTTCATGTCCCGAAAGAGCGCCTGCTTGGCCGTGCTCTTCTTGTAGTGCTGCATGAAGGCGATCTCGTCGCGCGGGATGCCCATGCGGATCAGCTCATCGCGGATCCAGCGATAGGCCGAGAAACCGCGTGTCTCCAGCGCGGATTCCGTGCCCAGATCCGAGAAGATCATCTGCGTCGCACCGGGCAGCTCGTACTCCCGTCCGGTCTCCGGGTCGGTGTAGCGATTGGCCGACGTGTTCTGCCAGATCTGGAAAACCTTGCGGATCATGACGTTCAGCTTGTTGCTGTTGTCATTCTCCGCCCAGTTCCGCACGAAACGCAGGTCGATCGCCGCGTGCCGGGCATCGGTGATGACGGACAGCAGGATGTCGTCACCCTTCTGGGGCTTGCCCGTGCGCTCTTCAATCGTCTTGATCCGCTCGGCGAGCGTCTTCTGATACTCGCGGAAGGCGTCCCCGCTATCGGCCACGACGATCTCACGCCTGCCGCCCGCAATCTCGGGCAGTTTCACGTAGCGTCGCAGATCGTCCTGCTGCACGACGTCGGCAAAGTCGCGATACATTGCCATCAGATCGGCGACATTCACGAACTCGGAGAACCGCGTGACCGGCTTGTAAAGCCCGCTCGGCTGAAGCTCCAGCTCCGTGCGGGTCTCGCCAAAACTTGCAGCCCAGGCGTCGAACTCGTGCAGACCACGCTCGACAAGGGCTGGCAGGTCCATGAACCGCTGAATTGAGAACATCTCGCCCAGGGTGTTGGTAATCGGCGAGCCTGACGCCATCACCAACACGCGCTCGGGATTACGCTTGGCGAGGTAGCGCGTTTTGACGAACAGATCCCAGGCGCGCTGGCTGCCGTTCGGGTCGATCCCCTTCAGGTCGGACTGGTTCGTCCCGAAAGACAGCTTGCGGAACTGCTGCGCCTCATCCACGAGGATCTGGTCCACCCCGATCTCGCCGAGATGCACCAGATCGTCCTTGCGGCTGGACAGGGCTTTCAGCTTGGCTTCCATCCCCTCCTTCAGGCGCTCGATGCGCTTGCGCGACAGACGGTCATCGCGGCTCACATTCTCCAGAAGGCTTTCGTAGGACGCGATCTGCTCCTCGACCATCTCCTGCTCGAACGCGCTCTCGACAGGCACGAACTTGAAGGCGTCATGCGTGATGACAATAGCGTCCCAGTTCCCCGTGGCCGCACGGGCCAGGAACCGCTGGCGCTTGTCCTTCACAAAGTTGGTCTCGTCCGCCACGAGGATCTGGGCGTTCGGGTAGAGCATCATGAACTCACGCGCCATCTGCGCAAGGCAGTGGCCGGGCACCACGATCATGCCCTTGGAAATCAGGCCAAGCCGCTTTTGCTCCATCACGGCCGCGCACATCGAGAACGTCTTCCCGGACCCCACCGCATGGGCCATGTAGGTGCTGCCCTTGGCGATGATCCGCCAGATCACCCGCTTCTGATGGTCGCGCAGGCTGATTGCCGTGCTCGCCCCCGGCAGTTTCAGGTGGGAACCGTCGAACGTGCGCGGGACAAGATTGTTGAACGCATCGTTATACAGCCGCACCAGACGCTCGGCGCGGTCGGTGTCCTGCCACACCCACGTTTCAAACGCGGTCTTGATTGCGGCCAGTTTCTCCTTGGCGGCCTCGGTCTCTTTGGTGTTCAGTTCACGGTGTTCGCCATTCACATCGCGCCAGGTGTCCCAGATTTTCGGGCTGGCCTGATTGAGCGCATCGTCCAGCAGATCCCCGGCATGACGGCGCTGTGTTCCCCAGACCGAGGTGGCCTCGGCCTTGCCGGAAAAGCCGCTCTTGTCCACGCTCCAGGTCGCCACCTCCAGCGTGTGGTGAATGGTCGTGCGAACCCCCATGACCTCTGCAACAAAGGCCTCAACATCCGGCACCGGGATCCATGGGGCTCCCAGACGGGCCGTAATGTCGGACGGGCGCAGGTCTTCGGGCTGCACCTCTTCAAGGGCGGCGACATTGCGCAGATAGCGTCGGTCGCGCTCGGCAGCCTCCCGGGCCTGCGCCAGCTTGGTGCGGACCGCGCCTGACAGGGCTTCGTCTGCCGTCACCCAGACCTCACGGCCGCCTGTGCTGCGGATCGGGTCGAGATAGACCGAGGATCCGAGTTCGGCGAGCACCTCATCACCGGAGCGGCCCAGAAGCTCCGCCATGCACTCGACATCCACGCCACCCGTCTCATGCAGGGAGACCGCCAGCGCATCATGGGCGCCGTGAACCTCAGGCTCGGACGGGGCCTGAATGACGCGCTCACTGAAGATCGGTCCCGGACGGCCGGTCTGGCTCTTCTCGTCATACTCCTCGATCGAGCTGACCAGCCACACATCCGGATCGTCGTAGAACGGCTGAAGGTTCGGGCGGCGCTGTGTGGATTTCTCCTCTCCCGTCTCTTCATCCACCCGTGTCGTGGTGTTCGTCAGGTTGATCGGCCCGAACTGACGGCTGAACGCCTGATACGCGCGCTTGAGATCAGCCTGATGGGTGCTGTAGGGCAGGTTCTCCACCTGGGCGCGCAGCACCAGACGGGCCGCGTCCCTTACCGGAATCAGACCCTTGATGATGGCCGCGTGCTTTTGGAAAATCCCTTCCTTCTGCTCGCCTTTTTTTACCTTCACCAGCACGGTTTCGCCGTCGATGATCTGGTGCAGCACGCCTTTGTGCAGCAGATAACTGCCCTCTTTCAGCAGGGCACCGTCTGCGGCCGTTCCGACCTCGGCGGCATGATTGTCCTGCACCGTCGCAACATCGAGCGTCTGCGGGGTCGGAAAGCGGGCCAGCGAAGAGAGACGGCCGAGGGCGAGCGGCAGGGCCTCGTCCAGCATCTGGAGCGGGTTGGCCTTGCAGGTGTATTCCGGACCGAACTGACCGCTCGTCCAGTCGTGCCGACCGAGAACCTGCTGGCCGTTCTCCGCGAAATAGCGGTTGATCCACAGCGGGCCTTCGCCCTGATCGGTGTCCTCCAGCGCCGCCACGTCCAGCCATGTCGCATCGCCCGCATCCTCTCCCGGTGCGCGACGGCGGAACACGAGCACGTCCACCACGACATCCGTTCCGGCATCGTCGCGCATGGCCCCGGCTGGCAGCCGTGCGCCACCCACGAAATCGGCGGTCTCGAAGATCGTGCGCCGCGCGCCGGCATCGGACTTGTCCATCGTCCACCGCGACGTCACGAACATCGCCACAGCTCCGGGACGCAGACGGGAGATGGACCGGGCGATGAAATAATCATGCAGGGACAGGCCAAGGCGTCCCAGCTCGTCCGTGCCCCGGACCGTGCGGTTGCTGAACGGCGGGTTGCCGATCACCAGATCGTAGCGTTCCGCCAGCTTGGCTGTCGTAAAATCTTCAGCGCGGACCCACTGGTTCGGAAACAGCTTGCGCGTGATGCGGGCCGTCAGCGGGTCGTTCTCGATCGCCGTCCAAGCGGTTTTCGGGGCCAGCTTCGGGGGCACGCTTGCCATGAAAAGCCCGGTGCCACAGCCCGGTTCCAGCGCACGGCCGCCCCGGAACCCCATCTGGGCCACCAGATCCCACATCGCATGAACGATCAGTTCGGGCGTGTAGTGGGCGTACTGCGTGGCCCGTGCCAGACCCGCTCGCTCCTGCTGGCTGGTCAGGGCTTCAAGCTGGCTGCCGATCTCTTCCCAACCGGCACGGAAGGTCTCTCCGGCACGCGGGAACAGGCTGTTGGCCAGCTCTCCGGCCCCGAACCCTGTGAAACGGGCGAGCACGGCCTGCTCTTCCGCGCTGGCGTTGCGGTCTTCCGCTTCCAGTGTGGCCAGAAGGCGGATCGTTGCCAGATTGTCGCGGGCGCGCTCTTTCCAGCCCTGGGCGAGGCCACGCGTTCCGCTCAGGACGAAATCCACTTTCGGCAGGACGGCGGGGATCGGAGCCGGGGCCTGTGTCGCCTGTCGAACCGCAGCGGCGGCTTCCTCAAGGGCGCGGTCTCCGGGAAGATCACCCCAGTAGAGATTGGACTGGCTGCCGCCGAGTGCTGAGGTATCGAAAAAGCTCAGTTGGGACATGGACATGGAAAAACTCCGGACAAGCGGCAACGCCCGGTACTGCGCGGAGGCAGACCGGGGGGCCGGAAAACAGGATCAGTTCGGGGAGAGAGGCGTCAGGCCTCCCGGATCAGCGCGGGGTCAGAGGGGACCAAAGCGCAGGCGGATCTGCTCGCGCTCGTTCTCGGACAGGCGGGACAGCGCCTCACGGTGGTAGGCCGAACCCTCGCCTGCCTGCCTCGCCACGCGCCACCAGGCCTGAGGATCGCTGCAATGCAGACCCACCAGATGCGTCTCGTCATTGTCGGGTCCGCAGCCTTCGAGGATCGTCCAGCCCTCTTCGTGGGCCTGTTTCAGATCGAAGGCGTGCGCCTGTGCGGGGCGTTCGAGGGTGTCTGACATTGTCTTTATTTCCTTTCCTGACCCTCTCCGGCGAGCGCAGGACAGTGCGGCCTGCCAGAGCGACGCACAGCGTCGGGACCGCCCGGCCCGCAGCGCAGCGAGGACACGGACGGACCCACCTCTTGCAGGGCGGGCTGGCCTGTGCTGCCCCCCTCCCCTCTTCTTCTTTTTCAACCTTCTGTTTTTTCTTCTTTTTTTCAGGTTGGCCCCCCGCCCTGCCCGAACGCTCCGGCCGGGGTCTCCCAGGCTGGTGTGAAGACAGTCGGGATCGGACGCGCCGAGAGGCACGCGCGGGCCAGCTCGGGCGCTGCCAGGGCGGCGGCATACGGCCTGCCCTGCTCGGCGATCTGCTCCAGCGACACGGTGCGCTTGATCGTGCAGCCAAACTGCTGCTCGTACTGCACGAGGCGTTCAAAGCGGGCCGGATCGAGCCAGCGGATCGTTGCAAACTGCCGCGCATCGCCAAAAATACAGGTGGCACAGGACAGTCTGGAGAAGCCGATACGGTATGGCAGCGCCGGCATCACGTTCCAGCGTTTCAGGCTGTCCCAGACCTGCGCCTCGCTCCACTGGTGGACAGGGCGCCAGTGATCGACATGACGGCGACGTCGCGTGCCGTGCCGCGTATCCGTGCGGTGCGGCTCAAAGGCGGCATAACGGGCACGGCTTGGGCTTTCCTCGGCGCGCTCACCGGTCACGAACAGGGTGCGCCGGTTCAGGAAGCGCTCCTGGCCGCGTAGGGCGCGGTCGGCGACGTCGATCTTGGTGACACTGGAGCACCAGCGTGTCGTCAGGCTGGCGGAGACCTGCGGAAACCGCAGGCGCGTCCCGTTCGGCCCCTGCCCGCCTGCGCGGATCAGACCCTCAGGGCTTTCGAAAAGAACAGGGGCTGTCGGTGCGTCCTTGCGAAGCATCTCCCGCTCGAAGCCGCCTTCTCGCCAGGCGCGATAGAGCGGCAGTCCGAAATCGGCCGCCAATGCGCTCACATAGGGCGAGGTGGAGGGCCAGTCCATGAAGGATGGCCCCTGCCCGTCCACCTCGTGATGCCACAGTTCCAGGCGGTCCTTCGGAGCGCCGGCTTCAAGGAGGGCAAGGAGGCAGGCGGTGCCGTCTTTCCCGCCCGACACGGCCACGATGATGCTGTCATAAGAGGTCAGATCCGGCGTCATGGCACAAACCTGCTGACAGGAGCACCTGTCCGGACAGAGCGACACATCAGGGCGGTGGGGACAGGAGCGGCCCGGAGCATGAGTGGCTTTACATGCCGGTTATCCCAGCTCAGGCCTTCGCAGCGTGAGAGGAGTCCAAGCTGGGTCGCTGCCTCATCCCGGCACGCACACACCCGTTCATTACCGCCCGCACTGCGACGGCAGGGCTCATGGGCTGGCGCGTTGCAGCCCGTGCAGGCAATCGTCAGAGCCGGATCGCCGCCAGCCCAGTGCTCATTGCACTTGCGGCAGGATACGGGCTCCTGCGTATCGGTCCAGCGCATGGGCGGCCGACCGCGTGGTGTTGGGACGTAAGGAAGGTAATGACGGCGCATGATGCTCGATCCATTTCTGGTTTTTGAACATCGTCGCGTCCGGCTGGGGGCTGTTCAGACTGCAACAGTGCCGCGCAGCGGCAGGATCAACGCGGCCCGCAGCCACGCGCAGACGGCGTAGCCGGCGAGCATGGCGAGGACACGCGTTGACCCACCTGTTGCGGGCTGGGCGGCTTCCAGCCAGCCCTTTCCTTCT
>NZ_BEWM01000023.1 GCF_002723935.1 Gluconobacter cerinus | reverse complement strand
AGCGCCAGATTGAATCTGAGTATTGCTCACAGTTCCTTGTACGCCAATGCCTCCTCCGCTGGCGACAATGGTATTCACCGAGCTTCCACCAGCACTCACTACCAAGGTAGCATTATTGGCAACAATTCCACCGCTGAGTTTTCCACCAGAGCGAACTTTATTGGTTCCACTAAGTATGGCGCCACTAGCACCTTGGTATACACCGCCATTGGCAACTGAAACGCTTGTAGTAATACCACCAGAACTAACGAAATAAGTTCCACCAGATTGAATACTTCCTCCGGAAACTATTCCTCCGCTTTCGACTACAATTTTTCCGCCACTTTCGATGATCCAGTTACTCTTACCGTCCGTTTCGGTAAGAGATCCTCCAGACCGGATGACAATCTCTCCATTGTTTGTAACTGTCTGAAAACTCGCAGAACCCCCTGATGATATTATTTCTTGGTAATTATTTACCGTAACATTAGATACAGACTGCCCATTACTAATTACTATGGACACAAATAATCTCCCAACTTTATTATACCAAAAATCAAAGGTATAAATAAAGTTATAAAAATTATACTTTATAATACCAAAGACCGTTCTCTTTTAACAAACAAAACAATAATCTCTTTGATTTATATCAAAAACATACAACTTCGATGCGAAAATTCAAAGAACCCTTGATTGGAAGCGCCTGGCTCGTTCTTCCGAACTGGGGACGTGTTGGTTATAGATTCCCTGAGCCGCCTGCGATTTGTGCTTTGAGAAAACGGGGGGATATCCCCTGCTGGACGGTTCTGGAGACTGTTCGGATGACTAGTTTAGGGCCTGTTAGGCCTTAAAATAGGTAGTGAACCGCCCAGCTCATCTGTGATGAGCATGATGCAGTCTGTATTTTCCGATGATGCGTGGTCGATCTGGGAACCAGTGATCGAGGCGGTCCGTCCGAAAGGCAAAACCCCGCCTCGCGATCTGTGACGGACCCTGTCGGCGACTTTCTGGCGCCACCAGAACGGGACGAAGTGGCGATCCATTTCTGCGAAACTCGGCCCTTGGTGGACGGTGGCTCAATTCTTCATCCGTTGGATAAAGGTCGGCGTTTGGCAGGCTCTGTTTGAACAGGTGAAGGGTCAGGATCCGGCATTGGGTATGGCCTTCCTTGATGGTACGAACATTCGGACTCATCATAAGGCGGCAGAAGCGGCCCAAAAGGGGGATTCAGAGGAAGCCAAAATGATCGTGAAGCACTTGGTCGCTCGCGTGGAGGTTTTGACAGCGAAGTCTGCGTAGCCGCAGATGGCCATGGAAAGGACCTGCCTTTTACCCTGACGCTAGGTCAGGCCCATGAACTTTCCCCAGCCATGGCGCTCCTTGACGCATTGCCGTACGCTACGCGCTACTACGCCTCGAACCAGATCCGAGAATCCCTGTGGGAAAGGGGCTCACACCCGCTCGTCCCGACAAAACGCAACGAGCCGCAGGTATCCTGCCCCAAATGGGCCTATCGGTACCGACATCTGGTCGAAAACCTATGAGCACGTCTCAAGGAGTGGAGAGCAATCGCTACACGATACGAAAATACCGCCACATCCTTCATGGCCGTCATCTGCATCGCTGCAACCATAGATCATCTCAAAACCTACAGGTCTTAGGTATTCTTTTGATATTGGAATGTGATCACATTAAAAAGCGTGATTATTCCACGGGTTTTCAATTCTTTTTTTTGCGGATTAGTTTCGTCGCTCATTCGTAAATAAAACATTAAAATTCTGCCTATTATCTCCGTTAAAAAAAGCTTGAGCTCACGTTTCCGCAGTGTTTACATTTTCCTCTCACCGCCGCTGCTCCCATAAAACTGACGGGTAATTGCAGTGAGGACAGTTCACTTGGCCAGGGCGTGAACCCTTTCACATTCCGCTCAGTGACTGATGATTGAGGATGCACACGCAATGGCGACTTATAATGTTTCCTCGGGGCAAGTCGCCTCGAATGTTATCTCGGCTGGCGATATTGAAATCGTCTCGAGTGGCGGTGCAACGCAGGACCAATACAACTACGGTCAGCGATTTGTTTCGTCGGGCGCCATCGTGCGGAACGGTGTGGTCAGTGGTGGTGGTAAGGATTACATTTCCAGTGGCGGCTCTTCCTACCAAGGTGTCATTTTGGGTGGAGGTATTCGTTACGTTTCTGGCGGTGGAACGGCCAATAATCCCTATATTCGTAGCGGCGGTACTGTCAGTGCCGCTAGCGGGGCAACTGTTCTTGCTGTTAGCGCTTTCAGCGGCGGCGTTCTAAGCGCTGCTGACGGTGCGGTCATCAGCGGAGGCACTGTCGCAGCAGGTGCTGCTATTACGGCGGCGTCAGGTACTATTCTAACGGGTACGATCACGAACTCCAGGAAGCATTTCGGGAGGTGTGCTCTCGGGGGCTGGCACTACATTAGTAGTCTCTTCCGGTGCAACTCTTGCTAACCAAACGATTGGAAGTGGTGCCTCGGCTACTCTTCAAGCGTATGCAAGCGCCGGAACCAATCTTGTTATAAGTGGTGGTACACTGGATCTGTACACCAACAATACGACTAGCACGACTATTGTTGGTACTGGCGGTAACTTCATTCTGGAGTCTGGTGTAACCTTTACGGCTACCAGCGGAAATTACGCTACCAGCGGAAACACAATTACCGTTAATTCGGGCGCTGTTCTGTCTGGCTCGCGTATTTCTTCCGGTGGTACGATAAATGTTCAGGGTGGCGTTGTATCCAGCACTGTAGTGGATGGTGGAACGCTGAATGTTTACACACCTACCGGCGGGACGAATAATACAACTTTCACGTCGAATGGTGGTGTTGTTAATCTGGAATCTGGATTTAAAGATACCAGAACCTGGACCGTCTCTAATAACGTTACCTTCAATGTTCTGAGTGGTGCCGCGATCTCCACCCCCACAGTTCAGAATGGCGGTACTGTAGCTGTTGCCTCGGGCGGTACGATTGCAGGGCAGGCAGTTGTCTCTTCGGGCGGTACTCTGGTTGTCAACGGCACTGTTGGCAGCAATAGCATCCTGCTCTCTGGTGATGGTGCGCGTTTGGTTGTCAGCGGCACCTCCATGCCAACCAATACAATCTCTGGCTGGTCTCCTAAGGACACGATCGATCTTGCCTCCATTCCGCAGGCCAGTGTCACCAGCGTCACTACAACATCCACTGGCATCACGTTCTATACTTCCGGCGGCACGTACTCTCTCAATGTACCGGGCGCCAGCAGCTACGGTTACACCCTGTCGTCTGACAGTAATGGCGGCCTGATTTACACGACGTGCTTTGCAGAAGGCACATCGCTCACGACGCCAGACGGCGAAGCAACCGTCGAGACCCTCGTGCCGGGTACGCTGGTCATGACGCCCAAAGGCGCCATGCCCGTCAAATGGCTGGGTCATCGCTCCATCACGGTCGCCGACCAGCGTGTGCCAGAAGAAAACTGGCTCGTCCGCATCCGCGAGGGCGCTCTCGCCGATGGCGTTCCGTCCCGTGATCTGCTGGTCACGCAGGAACACTGCATGGTCTTCGAGGGCAAGCTTGTTCCAGCCCGTATGCTGGTTAACGGTGTCTCGATCCTGATTGATCGCACGATCAACAGCTACACCTATTACCATGTAGAACTGGAGAGCCATGAAGCGGTCTGGGCTGAAAACGCACTGACCGAGAGCTATCTCGATACAGGGAACCGCAGCCAGTTCGACAACCACACAGTGACCGCAATCTTTGGCGGTTCAAAGGCTGCTGGTTCGGAAACACTGCCATTGGAGACGTCCCGGGCGTTTGTCGAGCCGATCCATGCCACGATTGCTGCACGTGCTGCAAGTGCTGCGCCTCAGCCCGAGCTGACGACGGATCCAGATCTGCACCTGGTGACAAACTTTGGGCAGATTATCCGTCCGCTGCGTCAGGCGAACGATCGGGTCATGTTCATGATTCCGGCCGCTGTTGAGAGTGTGAGCCTCGTTTCACGGAGCAGTCGTCCGAGTGACACGATCGGACCGTTCGTGGATGATCGTCGCAACCTGGGCGTTCTAGTTGGCGACGTCTCGCTTTTTGCATCCCGAAAGACGGTCAGGCTGACAGCGCATTTTTCCTTGTCTCACCTGTCAGGATGGCACGAGCTGGAATCATCAAGATACCGCTGGACAGATGGCAATGCAGCCCTGTCGCTGCAGAGCGGAGATATCGTTAGCAGAGAGCCAAGCATTCTCTCCATTCAGGTTGTGTCCGGCGGACCATACCTTGTGGAAGATCACACTGTGCGCTCTGATCTGGAGTGTTCGAAGAACCTCTGGCTCTGAACTGTTGGCTGTGATTCCATTGTTGGTGTGATGACGGGAGGGAGGAGGGAGGATAGATGGTGAAGCAGCCCGGTTTCTTTGATGTTAAAGGTCGGCTTGCGCGTCCGAGCGGGCTTGGTGATCAACTCGAAGCCTTTTCCTGGACTGTGGATTTTGAAGTCTTCCGCCCTGATCTGGGGCAGGCCCTGGCTTATTCAGACGGACGCAAGGGCGGCCATCCGCCGTTTGATCCGGTGCTGATGTTCAAAATACTGATGATTCAGACGCTGAACAATTTGTCCGATGAGCGGACGGAATACCTGATAAATGATCGTCTGTCCTTCATGCGCTTTTCTGGTCTGGGACTGTCGGACCGTGTGCGTGATGCCAGAACAGTCTGGCTATTCCGTGAGCGCCTGACAGAGGCAGAGGCCATTGAAAGATTTCTTGAGCGCTTTGACGCGACCCTGCGCAACGCCGGGTATTTACCGATGTCAGGCCAGATCCTGGATGCCACACTGGTGGCTGCTCCAAAGCAGCGGAACACCAATGCAGAAAAAGCCGATCTTCGGGCAGGACGTATTCCTGAAGACTGGCAGGACAGAACCGCAAAGCTGTCGCACAAGGATCGTCATGCGCGCTGGACGCTGAAGTTCACGAAGGCAAAGCGGCAGGATGATGGAACCATGCCCTCCAGCGATCTGGCTATCCCATTCTTTGGCTACAAGTCCCATATCTCCATCGACCGGAAGTTTCGGTTCATCCGGAAATGGAAGACGACAGATGCCGCCGCCAATGATGGTGCGCGATTGAGAGAGGGGCTGCTGGATAAAACTAATACGGCCTCAGGCGTCTGGGCAGACACGGCCTATCGCTCCAAAGCCAATGAAGACTTCATGGAAAAGCAGGGTTTTGTCTCAAAGGTTCATCGCAAAAAACCGCAGCTCAAGCCGATGCCCCGGCATATCCAGAAATCGAATGCAGGGAAGTCGGTCATCCGATCCCGCGTCGAGCATGTCTTTGCCGATCAGAAATCGCAGACGGGGCTGTTCGTCCGAACTGTCGGTATCACCCGGGCCACCATGAGGATCGGGCTGGCCAATATCGTCTACAATATGCGTCGCTTTCTCCTCCTGGAGCGGATGAACGCGAGCGCGTAGCCATCCCACTGGCGATAGGCCGGGATCTGCTCAAAACGCAGAGCGAAAGTCGCCCCGGAAACCCTCAATCAAATCGCCAAAAGCCTGAAATCACGAACCAAGCACATCAATCAACGGTTCTTCGATCCCTCCGATTTTTCAGAATGGGATAGCTGCCCGTCATGGAACAGGTTCAGAACCGTTTGACGGAAAGAGCGTTTAACTTCGGAACGGGACACGGGCCAAACCTTTCAAAAAGGCGAAGGCGTCTCTGTTCCTGCTGATCTAGTCTTGTATCCCGTCGTCAGGATCACTAAAATCAGTGTCGGACCCATTGGAATTGCGAGTTCCTTTGGATCAAGTCCACCTTCGCCGGGGAGCGAAGATTTTGAAGGGGATGGCCTTGCCGGGCTGTCCCCTTCCTCATTTCTACTGACAATAGAGCCGACGTCAGACTGATGATCAAGGGCATCGCGCGCCAATAAGCACCCGCTCCACAGCCTGAGGCTCACGATCAATCAACATCAGCAACGTGCGGGCGGCCTTTTCTGGCATCCGGCGCTTCTGTTCCCAGTCACGTACAGCGGCGGCACTAAACCCATACCGGGCTGCAAAACGCGCCTGGCTCAGACCCGTCCGCTTGCGGATATTCGCAACATTGATTTCAGGAGGCGTCCAGACACGACCGGGCTGCACAGTCCCTTCAGCAATACCTACAGCCTGCTCCATGGAGGCAAGCAGTTCATCGGCAATGTTCATTTGCTCTGCCATATTAAGTCCCTCCCTGATCTGATCTCTTTATGCGTTCGGCCATAGATGTCATGGCTTTCTTCTGGTCTGGCGTAAGATCGTCCTGCTCATTCTTGCCGTAGATCAACAGGGCATAAACCGGAATCCGGTCACTAGCGACGTACCAGATGACCCGAACGCCGCCCCTCTTACCTCGACTTAACCCTGCAAACCTTAGCTTTCTAACGCCACCAGTTCCGGGGATAACGTCACCTTGGCGTGGGTTCTCAGCAAGCAGCCTAATAAGTTCCGCCCGTTCTTCACGGCTTAAAAGAGCATCTGCTCTCTTGGTGAAAATCGGGGTTTCTATGACTGAGTGCATAAAGGTTTGTACGGCAACGCCGCATTTTAATCAAGGGCGATCCTGAAACGGCCTCAATGCGTATTGCCGTGCTTGGCAATCCACCGTTCCTTGGCCTTCTGCTTCAAACTTGCTCGCCATTCGATTTGCGAAGGTTCATTTGGTTTTGTGGACAAAGGTTGACAGTGGACCCATGCCTTGATTCAAGGCTGTCTTTTGGAGGCAGCGTTGGGCGAACGGATTGGACTGGCGGCCGGCGCAGGATAACCGCCTCTATTTCGAAGGCATGATGTGGATTGCGCGGACAGGCTCGCAGTGGCGACACCTGCCAGACGAATACGGCAAGTGGAACAGCGTGTTCCGCCGCTATCGGCGCTGGGTTACAACTGGCATGTTCGACGCGATGCTGGAAACGCTGGCTGAAATAGTGGAGCGCGACGCCACCGCCGACATGATCGACAGCACCGTGGTCCGGGCACATCATTGTGCCGTCGGCATAAAAAAGGGGATCAGGAGACCGAGGCGCTTGGCCGATCGCGCGGTGGCTTCAGCACCAAACTCCACGCCCGATGCGATGCCAAAGGCCGCCCGCTCGGATTTGTCCTGACACCAGGGCAGACCCACGACATCCAGGGCTTCGGTCCGCTGTTCCGCATGATCGCAGACAAGATTGAGGCGCTGCTGGCCGACAAGGGCTATGACGCCGACGCCATCCGTGAGGAACTGACGAAAGCTGACGTCGAAGCGGTCATCCCCGCCAAGAGCAACCGGCGCGATCCTATCGCGCACGACCGCGAAAAATACCGCTGGCGCAACCTCGTCGAGCGTCTGTTCAACAAGCTCAAGAACTGACGGCGCATCGCAATCCGATACGACAAAACCAAGGAATCTTACCTCGGCTTTGTCAATCTCGTGTCAGTCCTCCAGTGAATACCCTTTGTCCACGAAACC
>NZ_BEWM01000022.1 GCF_002723935.1 Gluconobacter cerinus | reverse complement strand
GGTGAGGGACAGGCTCCGTTCTGGCTTGGCACTTTTCACGGCCTCGGCGCGCGGCAGCTTCGGGCGGAGCCTGAGGTTGCCCAGTTACACCCGGGCTTTGACATCCGCGATGCAGACGATGCGACGGCTATGATCCGTCGTCTCATGAAGGCCATGGACCCGGATACTGTGCCCGAACCGGACACAGGCAAGAAGTGTGACGTCCGACAGGTCAAGACAATGGGCGAGCGGATCGGGCATCTGAAGGAGAACCTCGTGACACCTGAGGCCGCACCGGCCTGGGTGCGCGGGCTGATCGAGCGCCGCCGTGCGGCGCGTCAGATGGTCGATGTCGAAGGCTGGGAGTTTGCTGTCCGGCTCTACCAGATCTATCAGGCGACCCTGCGAGAGCAGAATGCCGCCGATTTCTCGGACCTGTTGATGTGGCCAACGCTTGCGCTGATGAACGACCGATCCTATCGTGACAGGTGGTCGCAGCGCTTCACCTCCGTGATGGCCGATGAGTTTCAGGACGTGAACCGTGCACAGATGCTGTGGCTCACCTATATGTCTGAATACTCACGAGAACTCTTTGCCGTGGGCGATGATTCGCAGTCAATATATTCCTGGCGTGGGGCCAAAATTGGCTTCATCCGGAACTTCGTTCGTGAGTTTGACGGGGCCAGACTTTTCAAGCTCGAAAAGAACTTCCGCTCGACGCATCATATCCTCCAGGCCGCCAACGCCATCATCGCGCGAGACCCGGGCCGGATCCCGAAGACGCTGTTTACCCAGAAGGGCGACGGTCAGAAGATTGAGGTGCTCTCCTACGATTATGCGTCAGATGAGGCCGACGCGATTGCAGCCGAGATGGGACGTCGTGCGGCAGAAGGTGTGGCCTGGCATGACATGGCGATGATCTACCGGATTAACCGTCTGTCCCGCTCGCTGGAAGAAGCGCTGCTCAAGGCGCGCATCCCGTACGAGATCATCGGCGATGTCGGCTTTTATCATCGCGCCGTGGTGAAGGACGCGCTGGCTTTCCTGATGCTGGCGGCCTGTCCGGACAGTCGCCAGTCCGATGAGGCGTTCCGGCGCGTGGCCAATGTGCCCAGGCGCGGCCTTGGCGCCAAGGCGCTTGGCCAGATCGAGCAGGAGGCGCAGGATCGCGGCCTCAGCCTGTGTGCGGCCGTCACTACGGCAACGCTTCCCTCCAAGGTGCGTGACAGCCTGCTTGCTTTCCGTGAGACGGTCTCCCGGATCGGGCAGATCCCGGACATGCGGCTTTGCGATCGCCTCGATACGCTTCTGAAAGAGACGGGCTACTACACGATGTGGCGGGAGGCCGCGTCCGAAGAGGGGGAGACGGCCTTGCAGAACCTGTCCGAGCTGGTCGGGCTGGCCGAGGGCTTTACCCAGCTTCAGGATATTCTGGAGCACGCAGCCCTTGCCACGGCCTCACCGAATGAGCGCGGACGCGACCGGGTGCAGCTCATGACCATGCATCGGGCTAAGGGTCTGGAGTTTCCCCACGTCTTCCTGCCAGCTTGGGAGGAGACAGTCTTTCCGGGGATGGGCGAGCGCAATTATGAGGAAGAGCGCCGTCTGGCCTATGTGTCGCTGACCCGGGCCATGCAGCAGGCCACGATCAGCAGTGTCGGCTATCGTCAGGGTGTTTCAGCGAGGCCGTCAGGCTTCATTGAGGAAATCCCAGCCGAGCATCGCGTGACGGGCTGGCTGCGCCAGCAGGGGCAATCGAAGAGAAGAGAGGCAGGGGGCCGGTTCCGCCACACGGCGGCCGCTCTTGATGCCATGGGGTTTTAAGGGATGTCCGATCATCACAGTTCTGACGACAGGCCTTATATCTCTCATCGGCCCAGGACGAAGTCCGGCTGGCTTTATGACTGCGAGGTTTGCGGGAAGGGCGCAGCTTTCGGGTTCACCGGACCGAAAGGCGATACACACTCTTGTTCCGAACATCGTCATCTGGGACGAGGTGTTGTGCCCGCTCCCATGCCGCGAACCACGCGGCCTCAGTGACTTGTCAGGCTATCTTTTGTATAGAGTGCCATCTTGCACAGTCGAAATTTGAAAAGGGAATTTGTAATGACCTCAAATAGTGAGACAGATTTTCGGCGTCTGACAGCCAATATTGTGGAAAGCTATGTGAGTGCCCATGAACTTCCCGCAGAGCAGATTTCTGATTTGATCCGCAGTGTTCATACAGCCCTTGCGTCGGCCGGCCAGCCGCCGGAGCCAGAACCAGTTGAGCTGGTCCCGGCCGTCCATCCGAAGCGGTCCGTGTTCGAGGACTACATCATCTGTCTCGAAGACGGAAAGAAGCTGAAGATGCTCAAGCGCCATCTCAAGAGCGTCTATAATCTCACCCCGGATGAGTACCGCTCAAAATGGGGACTGCCGTCCAACTATCCCATGACGGCGCCAGGATATTCACGGCATCGGACCGAGCTGGCTCATCAGATCGGTCTTGGGACCGCGAAGGGTGGTCGGAGCCAGCCTACACCTGAGCCCGAAGAGACCGAGCCTGAGGTGCCCGTGCGGAAAATCCCGGAGAAGCGTCGCGGACGCCCTGCAAAGGGCTGAGTCTCTTTTAAGAAGTCGCAGAAGCGGTCTTTACCTTTGCGGGGTAAAGCGATCTTTTCAGATCCCATGAACCGCAAGGACAGACCGTGACCCGCCTTCTTTCTTCTCTCGCCCTGGCAGCCGGCCTCACGGCCGCTGCGCTTTCGCCAGCCATGGCCCTCGATCCCGCGCTTGGGAGTATGGGGTTTGCGCCCCCGAAACCAACGTCCAAAGGCCATGCGGCCTCTGTGTCGACGTCTTTTGCAGCCATTCCTGACAGCCTTCAGGATCTTCTGAACAAGAATTATCTCATCCATTCCAGCGCAGGCGAGGAGGGCAATATCCTGATCCTCCAGAAGGATAATGGTGCGGCACAGCCTTACACCTGGGTGCGGTGCGAGCTGATTGGTGATCATAATGGCAATACGCGTCTGACCTTCAGTCAGCATGTGACCTCCACCTGCTGGAAGCTGAACTGATGAGTGATGTGATGCCGGTTTCAAAGGTAGGACCGTTCCGTCCGCAGACCCAGCAGGTTGTGGATGCTCTGAACACGGCCTTTCCTGGCCTGTATGCGGGTGTCTGCAAGGCCTCCGATCTGCCATCCGAGGCTGAGGATGAGCATGACGACGATCTCGAAGAGGACGGACTGCTCAGCGATTTCGTCTTTCTGTCGGATGGATGGGCTGTGCGGGTCGATTACGATCCCGAAGACCCAGATCTCTGTCTTGGCCTGTCTGCTGGCAGCACGAAAGCACCGGCTGAAGGTCTCGAAGTTGATCTTGATGACGGTGAGGAAATTCCGGATGGCGTCCTGAAAGACGTCACGGACTTTATTGACGAGCAACGCCAGGCGTCGGCAAAACACTAACCTGTCTCGATAAAGGAGACCCCTCTGGGGCTTTCCTTATCCATCTCAGCAAGGAAGGACTGGCCGCGTGACTGGTGAACCGATCTATCCCGCCCCCTGCACATATGAGAGCCTGACCGAGCAGCAGAAAGAGGCTGTTGGTCAGTTCATGTCAGAGCGTTTGAAGCAGAAAACCCGAGGTATTCTCCCGGGAACGCTGCATACGGTGGTCGAAAAAGGGCGGACGCATGCGTTCGTCTCCTGGGACGAGCATCATGTTTATGAAGTCAGCCCGATCACCAGCCTTCGCCTGGTGCTCGATCCTGATGGACGCCCTTTGGGCTGCCCGAAAGACGGGCTGCTGTATCTCTCCGACGTTAGCGGGGAGGTGGTTGTCCGGATCCTTCCGACAACCCGGTATACAGCGGCCGCCATCGGTATTGCCGTGGAATAAGACGCTATCGCCTATCTCTTTGTGTGATGGGCGACGCGCACGATCCTCTGCCACAAGCCCATCATCAGTCCTGACGCCTCTCCGCAGTTGTGTCGCAGTTCGTCGGCGAGGGCGTTCGGGGTTCTGACACTGGCCTGAAGGGCGGGCGTCACGCTGGCGCGCCCTGTCAGGACCACGCGATTCAGGATCTCCACATCCAGACAGGCCTGTGACGTCACAGCGCGGACGGCTGCGCAATGGCCCGCATTCTGGCGAAGAGGGCTGTAGATCAGCCGGCCCTCTTCTTCTTTGCCTAAACGTTGGCGCCAGTATTCGTCATTTGGATGCCCGCTCAGATGGCCCGCATAGTGCTTGGTCTCGATGACCATGAGGGCACGGGGCAAAAGGACGAGATGGTCGATCTGGGTTGTGCCTTCCCCCGAGGCTTTAGGTAGATGAACGTCGTGGAGACTGGGCTGTCCGAGTTCGTTCAGGAGGGTTCGGATCCTGTCTTCGCCTTTCGCACCTTTGAGTTCTGCCTGAAGGCTCTTCCAGGCCGCGTGCGCGTTGTCGCTCCGCTCAACGCGCGAAGGCCCACCCCGGGGCCTCAGCCTCAGGCGAACCACTGGTGGTATTCCCGTTTGTGAGAATAAGTCGTCATCCTGTTCTCCCCTGTATCTGTACTGAGGGTAAGACTAGGCCTTCGGCCTGCGACTTATACGCTGAGGGACAGCGTTCTTACGGACCGCTACCCAGAGACCCATCCAGCAGCGCCAAAGCAGAAAAAGAAGACAAAAAAAAGCCGGGGCAAAGCCCGGCCTTTCTGATCCCATACGGGAGAGTGGCTTTTACTGCGGTTGACCGTTCGGCGCTTCGGCCGCAGTCCCATTCATCTGACCCGGCTTTGTGGAATGCTCCACGTCATAGGCCGTGGCCTTCTCTTCATAGGAGCCTTTGGCTCCTGGATGATCCTTGTCATAAAGCGCCGCCTTGTGACGTGCTTCCTTCCGATATTCATGTCGGACGTACATACCGGTGATGCATCCGCCCGTGGCGCCCAGAACACCATGATGGTTGGCAACATGGCCACCTACGGCGCCTGCGGCACCGTACTTGAGGCATCCACCCGGCTCTGCCTGGGCGGAAGCAAGTGTTGTTCCCAGAAGTCCGGCAGCAGCGGCAATCATCAGGGAAGTTTTCATAAAAGCATCCTGTTTCTCAATAGGCTCCGGCGAGGCCGGTTGGTTGAACATCCATAGAAACAGATGAAGGATAGAGGAGTTGCTGGTGGGGACAGGCAGGGAAGGGGCGAGAAAAGGAAGTCCAGTCGCCACAGGCCGTCTGGCCGCCACAATGGTTCGGCCGCACGCGGCCCGCGCCCTGGAGGGCGCGCCATTGTCCCGTCCAGCCGTCTGCGCCTTGCGGGAGAGCATCTGAAAAAAGAAAAGGATGCTTTCCGTGGCTACTCCCGTCACAACAGTCTTCACGCTCACCGGCCCGCAGGACCGTCTGCGCCAGATCGCCGGAGAGCGCGCCTACCGGACCTGTGCACCAGACCAGATGGCGTGGGAGACCGACACCACACTGGTGATGACCCTCGAAAACGGGATTGGAACCTCTTTCCTCGGTCACGGGCACGGCCTTGCTCACGAGTATCCGGACATCGCTATCCGCGGCATGGAGTATTTTGACTGCTTCGATGATCCGGACTTCGCCAAATGGGAGGGAGGCCAGCTCGTGTACGAAGCTGACCTTACTATCGTCTTCTCGATCCTGTTTCCAACGGACGCATCACAGGAATGGGCGGGGTGCTGCGCAAACTTCTGGCACAGGTCTCCCGCCCTCACAGCGGCCGTAACCGAGAACTGCCCTGACTTTGACCTGATGCCGTTGCGGCAACTGACTGGGCCAGAGCCCGGCTGGGTTCAGACGACGGACGGTTTTGCCACCCTCTTTCTCCGGCTGCCTTCAACACCCGACGCGCAGGACGGTCTCGGCGTGGTTTTCTATCCGACACTCGGACGATTCACTCTGATGACACGGATAGACCGTCTCGGCGGCGTGGCCCGGTTTCAGCGTCAGACTTACGGGCAGATCAGCGCACGGTGTCCCGAACTGCGTGCTGTCCTGCGGGATTGCTGGAAGGCTGACGAGAAGAAAAGGCGCAAGGCCCGTCAGGAGCGGAAGATTCTGAAAAGGAAGACGCAGAAGGAGAGCGGGGAGGGAAAAGACATCCTTTTCGATCTCTTCGATCCAGACCCGTGGGTGATATAATGGGCAGAAGAAAAGCAGGATCGGGGCGGCCCTAACGGGTTCGCTCACCCTATCTCACTAGGCTCCTGCGTCGCCAAGTTCGACCGAGCCACAGGGTCCAGCCGCCCTTGGTCGGGCGTCTGGTCCCTGCGTCTCGGCCCTTTCGGGTAACGGTTCACCCGCATCCTTTTCCGATGACGGACGGTCCTGGTCTGGGTGATCTGTTCGTGAGACGGCTCCTCAACCTCCCCGGCCAGTCCTGCGGACCGTCCGGGGAGGCACGTTCCACGACGGCGGCCTCGCATCCAGCGTTCAGTCTGACAGTCGCCGTGCCAGTCCGTAAAGCCACTGCGCGACCCTCGGCGGCAGGTGTCAGGCCCGCGTCTGCTGCAGGGCCGCACGCGACCCCGCATCAGCCGCAAGCCTGCCCCCCTTGCTCGGGACGCTCCGGGCTTGACGGCCTGTCCCGTCGCCCGTCCTGGCCGGTGGCAGGATGGGCTCAGGAAAACGCCACCGTCGTTCCACTCTCGTCGCCGTCAGTGTGCTCGCCGCACGGGCAGGATGGGTCTAGGAAAACATCAAATACCCATTGAGTAATCAACAAGTAAAACGCCTTTTCCGTTGGCTTTATTTCTTTGAAAACGGCGGTTTTCTGCCGTTTTTCGTTGACTGGAACCAAGTAAAAACCTATTATCTATTCATGGACAGAGGCAATAACGCCGAACAAGTCCAGTCGATACGTTCCCTAAGTCTTGGAGGCTCTCATGGCTGGTTCCGTTAACAAAGTCGTTCTCGTTGGCAACCTTGGTAAAGACCCGGAAGTCCGCAATATGCAATCCGGGTCCAAGGTCGTGAGCTTCCCGCTCGCCACGTCTGACACATGGAACGACCGCCAGAGCGGCGAACGCCGTGAGCGCACCGAATGGCACCGGGTCGTCATCTTTAATGAGCGTCTGGGGGACGTCGCAGATCGGTTCCTCCGTAAAGGCCGCAAGGTCTATCTCGAAGGCGAACTCCGTACCCGTAAATGGACAGATCAGGGCGGTCAGGAGCACTACACCACAGAGGTTGTCATTGACCGTTTCCGGGGTGAGCTGGTGTTGATCGACAGCAACCGGGGCAATGGCGATGAAGGCGAGGGCGGCTTTGCTGGTGCAAGCAGTGGCGGCCGGTCCGGGGGATCGTCTGGCAACGGAAACCGCAATGCGGGCTGGGACGCACCGGGCGGGAACGACCTCGATGACGAAATCCCATTTTGAGGCCGGGGAAAAGGAGCGTAGCGCCAGATGAACAAAGACCGCCTCATGGCGCTGCTGCCCCCGCCGCAGCGCTCCAAACACAAGGAAGACCGCTACAAGGCGATTGCCAGCGTCCTTCAGACATTCGCCCTCAGCGCGTGGGGGCTTGGCATCGTGACCCCACTCATCTCCGGGACAGGACCGTTGACCCCCATGCGTGCCGTCACCTGCTTTTTTCTGGGAGCCGCGCTTGAGGCAATTTCTTTGACTTTTCTGGCGTATATCCCCTATCCTGAGGACAAGACGGAGGCGAAAACCAATGGATAACGTA
>NZ_BEWM01000021.1 GCF_002723935.1 Gluconobacter cerinus | reverse complement strand
GGAGGTCTCCATCTGTCGCTGTCTGCAAACTATACCCGGAATGCTCAATCCCGGTGATATTCAGAGTAATAGACTTGCCGCTGGCAAGCGTTAATGTCACCTGGTCTGCCGTCGGATACGACACGGATGTCACATCAGAAGCTTTGACGCCATCGATTTCAATACCGTCCGAATTTTTTGGGGCTGCGCCGTCAAATCCGGTAATTGTCGTTGTCAGTGTTCCGCCAGAAGACAGGCCAGAAACAACCAGGCCAGTATTCGTGCTGCCGTTCATAACGATCGTGCCGCCAGCATTGGCCCAGATCGTCGCCTGACCACCATTTTCAAGGCTAACGGTCGCAGCAGACATGACAGCACCGCTTGCAAGATTAAGCGACCCTGCAGCGCTGACCGTAATATTGCTTGAGAGGGTAGCGCCCGACTGAAGCTGAGCTTTGCCGCCAGATGTCACCCAGAGCTGGTTAACGGTGCCCCCACTGGAGACTGTCAGTGTGCCGTGGACTTCACCGCCAAAGAGCTTGCCCCCGTTGGAGATCGTCGTGTTGCCACTGTAGCTGCCAGCTAGCCCACCAGAGACTGTTCCGCCAGAGAGCACAACCGTATCACGGAGGTCTCCTACAGCAACAAAGGCACTAGCTCCATTGCCAACAGTAATACTACCTGCTGAACCACTCGTTGCATCTAGGAAAGCACCAGAAGCTAGCGTACCTCCAGAGACGGTACCTTGGTCTGTAATGTGACCAGAGAGAACAGTACCTGCCGTTGCGGAAAGCAGGCCACCGGAATTAACCGTCGTGTTTCCTCCTACAGATCCGGAGATTGCCAGAAGTTGACCACTGGAGCCGACTGTCAAATCAATAGCGGTGCCACCACCTGAGACAGAAACTATACCGCCGGACAGAACCGTGCCGCCGGACGTGCTTCCGCCGTTGAAGACGCGCTCGGCTCCACCATTGCTGACCGTTACGTTCGAGCCGGATGCACCATCCTGAATACGCAGACCAACGCCACTGCCAACGCTGAAGTTCTGGACCGTACCATAATTGCCCAGACCGTCAGACGTGATCTTGATATCAGCGCCAGACTGGAAAATATTCGTTGTCGAACTGTCGAGAGTACCTGCAAGCTCGAAATACTGGCCACCATTCCCGATCGTATTGGACACGATTGTTGAACCGGAATTGACATTCAACTGACCACCGCTGGTGACTGTGACGCCAGCAATCGTACCGCCAGAGCTTCCGTACAGCCAGGCACCTGCGCCTGAAACAGTCCCGCCGCTGACCGTACCGCTTTGAATCGCAACAAACTTTCCGGCAGACGTCAATGTCAGACCACTGACAACGCCCCCAGAAGCAACCACACCCGTGGCGCCAGAGCCGCTTACCGTCAGACCAGATGCAAGACCACCATTGACAGAAACGGAGCCGCTGACAATTGCTGCCGAGGCAGCACCACCAGTGGAAATGACCAGAGAACCGCCAGATGCAACGGCTGTTGCGCTCGCAACCGCGCCAGAAGAGACTAACTGTTGCCCTCCTGAGAGCACATTGGCACTGATAGAACTCCCAGCCAGGAGGTAGTCACTCGTTCCAGAGGAAACAATGGTATTATACTCGATACCACCATCAAGGTAAGTATAAGCACCATAATGATCAAGAACTGTATTGTAAGCAATGGCGCCGCTAAAAATATTCAATGCCGCGCTGGTATCTGGTTCATTTCCGATAATACCACCACCAGAGAGATGGACACTGGATGCAACGGCCCCGGAATACAGGAAGGCACTTGCATTATTGGCAACCATACCGCCAGAGATAACGCTTCCGGCCCAGCCCTCTAGAACGCCGCCACTCTGAACAAGCACACCCGATGCTGTACCACCATTGAGTGTCAGGTAACCGCCACTCTCAACGATGCCTCCATAAGCACTTCCTCCGGAAACAACATTCCCGGAACCACCGCTCACCAAGACACTAGAGGCACGTCCACCGCTTTGAACTGCCAGAACACCGCCACTCGAAACTGTCGTCGCGGAAGCCGCAGCGCCAGAAGAAACAACCTGGGTTCCACCAAACTGAACCTGCGTTCCACTTACAACTGCGCCAGACTGGAGGTACTCGTCACCACCAGACGTGACAACTGTGCCTTTTACGGTCGCACCGCTACTGACGACAAGCGAACCTGCGACGGTTGTGCTGGAAGCTGTACCGCCGGAAAGAACCGTTTCTGTACCACCAGAAAGAACCGTATTGGCCAGGGTCGTACCAGAGCCAGAGACCGTGGCGGAACCAGCACTGGCAATCGTTGTCCCAGAAGCGATGCCTGCAGAAGAAACCAGCAGGTTACCACCGGACAGAACCGTGCCGCCGGACGTACTTCCGCCATTGAAAACGCGCTCAGTTCCACCAGCGCTGACTGTTACGTTCGAGCCGGATGCGCCGTCCTGAATACGCAGACCAACGCCATTGCCAACGCTGAGATTCTGGACCGTACCGTAATTGCCCAAACCATCAGACGTGATCTTGATATCAGCGCCAGACAGGAAAATATTCGCTGCCGAACCATCCAGTGTCCCAGCAAGCTGGAAGTAATGGCCATCACTTCCAATCGTGTTGGAACCAGCTATCGATCCGGAACCTGCAATAATCTGTGCCTGGCTTGTGACGGTAACCCCTTCTACCGTACTGCCAGAATTGGCAAACAGATAGGCTCCGGTCCCACTCATCTGACCGCCACTGACGATGCCTCCGGAAAAAGCAGTAATGGTGCTGTTCTGCGCGGCAGACACATTAATGGCCTGGCCACCACTAATGGACAGGCCCGCACCAGAAACTAAGCTATAGTTAGAAACTATGCCGCCGACATCATAAACGTCAGCCCAGCCAATGGCGGTCCCTCCGACGACAGTTGCGCCTGCAGAAACGATTGCCTGCGTGAACGCTGTTCCACTCGCACCCGCACCTGAAAGCGCACCCGACAGCGTGACGGCGCTCGTTATTGATCCAGAATTCGCGTATAACGTAGTGCCAGCGACAGTTAGACCACTGATCAGCCCCCCGGCACTGTTCGCAACTGTAAAGTAAGCGGAAACATTATAAGCAGATCCATAATTATTGAGGACCGAACTTAATGTTGCGCCACTTAAAACGCCGCTGTTATAGACAACACCGCCACCCTGCATATTCAGATCAACGATCCGACCGCCCGACAGAATAACGACGTTTGCCGTGTTCGGAGACACATTCGACGCGGAAGAAACGACGCCTCCGCTTGAAACGTTCAGAACATCGTTCGCTCCCAGCACAATACCGCTTGAAGTAACGCCAGATTTTATATCCCACTGTGTCATATTTTAAGCCTTTTCGCACTGCTCATGATTGAATTTTTCCGAAAGATGGATTGATTTTATTTTCCCGATCACGTGTTCGCTCGTAATCAGGCGTGTGCACTCGAACTGTCGGGATGTGTTCGCGTGCCTTGGGCACCACAGAAAATCGTGGTGATCGAAACGCTCTTTTGGATCATTCCAGCACGAATTGCAGACATGCCAGTTCATGACACGGTACGGCGTTTCGAATTCGTTTGTTGGATGAGTAAAGCCGGAAATCATCACAACAGGAGTGCCGGTTGACCACGCCAGCCAGGCCAGTCCCGAGCTTCCTCCGATAAAGAAATCAGCGTGCTTCAGCCATCGAGAACGCTCTGCAAGAGGACGATTTCCCGTCTGATCTTCAGCCCCGTGTGGAATATGATTCCAGACGATTCCGGTTCCATGCACCGGCTTCTGATCAATGCAGACAACACGGTATCCCTGAGTTTTCAACCAGGTGATAACCTCTGCCCAGCCAGTCGGATTGTTCCAGTACTTGCATTGGGACGATGCCTGGACCGCGATGCAGACATAAGGTTCCTCGAGAGGACGTCCCTCATCCGGGAACTGAATTTTGGCCGGTTCTTCTGCGGGATTTACACCGAGAATACACGCTGCAGTCTTATGGAGCCCGACAAAACGGAAATCTGTCGGCTGCCAGTCACACGCGGCATCATCGAAAAAGAGTCCTAAGCTGTATGTGGCGTAAAAACGCTCCGCCAGTTTTTGCTCTACAACGTCTTCATGCGTCACAAAGCGGATATGCGGATAAGCAGATTCAAACAAGGGCAAGATCAGCTTTGACAGCGCACAAGTAAGACGAGCGCCATGCTTCTCTGCAAATCGAGCGGCATAAGGCATCCAGGCCAACGTGTCGCCCAAAGTTCCAATCGGAAACTGGATCAGCACGTCCTGGCCGGTCGCATCGTAATGATGGGTAAAGACGGGAAGATTTTCCGAAGTGGTACTCTCTTGCCAGACTTCAATCCCGAACCTTACGAACCAGCGTTTACTGGAGGTCACCAGAGCGTCTGTCAGGCCGCCATGCTCGAACAGAACGTTCCCCGTATCGAGATCACGGAGCTTGATGCGCCACGTTACACCGTCTTGAAGCGGTAATTTAACCCGGCAACCTGCATTGAAATCGAACCTTATTCCCTTAGGCCCGGCTTGTGTCGGAATCGCAAACACCGGGGGATAAGGAGAAGGAGCTAGCGACGTATTTTTATCTGGGGAAAGTGTCTGCTCTTCCGACATCACAAGAACGCCACGACTACTGCACGAGAGATCGCGCAAGGACCTGTGATGACCCCGTTACAAAAATTAAAACTCATTATAAGCCAATCAATTTCGTCGCGTTAACCTTCCATTAACAGTGGATTTCACTTGTGTATCGAAGCATTTCTGCAAAGAGATTTGCAAAAATGCTTCGAGAACAGGAGTTCTCAGATCTCGGGCAGACTGCTAAGCGGATATTTCGAATTTTGATAATAAATAGCTAACAGGTTTAAATTTGTGTTTGATAAAACTCGCAAGGCGGCTTTAAGTGATCGTGAGGTTTTTGCTGTTTTTTTTCGTTCAGAAAGTCTTGCAAAAGCGGCCGATACTTTAGGAACCTATCCATCGACCATTTCGCGAACAATTCGAGCGCTTGAAGTGCAGTTGAAAATAAAACTGATGGAAAAAATAGATGGTAGAGTTTTTCCAACCCAAGAGGCTATGATTTACGGAAAATTTATTGAAAAAAAGATAGAAGAAATTAGAAGATTTGAATTCAATTTGTCTCATAGTATTTTAGAAATTGATATTATAGCAACTGAATGGCTTCTTAATAACGTTGCCATTCCCGGTATACCTAAAAATGTTAAAGAAAATCTCGATATCCGGATAAATTTGTCTTCCAGTGCTAGCCTTAATAGCATTAAGCCAGGTAAACCTACTATCTTTATTGGAAGCAGTAGAGAAAATAAAAAAACCCATGATATGTTATTGAAAAATATTTCGATAGTGAACATCGGAATATTTTCTCCATCAAATTGTAGTATTGTTGACTTTAATAAGATTTACACACCAATTGAGATAAGCAAAATACCTCTTATTGATGTTGTGGATGGAAACACATGCAGCCTAATTAAATTTTCAGGAGAAGCGTTCGACAAACTTCCCAACGCGTTAGGCATTGTTGATGCTTTTCATACCGCTTTCGAAGAAGGCATGACGCGGGGATGCCCCTTTGTTTCATCTGAGTGTGTTGTCAGAGACGCTGTATCAAAAAATTTATGCACCGAAGTAAAAATATCTCCTTCACTAGACCCTGTTTATATCGATGTAATTTTTTCAAAATCAGAAAATCGTATATTTATGGAAACAGCTAGGTCCATACATGAATATGGAAAGATACTTTTTTCACATAAGTAACTTTCCAATAAACTTATTTGGATGGTTCTAAGAGGTAGATAGTCGAGAAGAAGACAGTCGGTTATCTGTCATAGCGGGTTGCGAACCGCCACCAGTCCTTGAGCCTATGGAAAGTGAGGGATCGAAAAACCATTGATTAATGCGTCTGGCCCTTGATTTCAGGATTGTGGTGTGTTGATTGATGGTAGCTCGAACGATGCCGATTTTTCGAATAAACAGTCCCGTTTGTGACTTCTGGTCAGAAAAAACACGATCAACATGCGATCGAATGACCGACTTTCCGGTGTTGGATTTCTGGATATGCCTGGGCATAAGTTTGAGGTGCAGCTTCTTTCCTGTGAAACTTCGAGACAAAGCCCTGCTTTTCCATGAAATCTTCACTGGCATTTGAGCGATAGTCTCCTGTCAGAGAAATATGCTCTCAGCCGAGTGGTGCGATATGCGGCGTCATATCATCGGAAATAGAGGTTTCGAAAAACCTTTGATTGACTGCTCTTGCGCCTAATTTCAGGTTTTTGACGTGTTGATTTCTGGTTCCTTAGCCTGATTTTCGCTCTGCGATTTGAGCAGAGCGAGGGTTTCATGCTCTGGGTTGCTACGAGGCAGCGTTAATCCGCTTCAGGAGGAAAAAGCGGCGCATGTTGTAGACGATATTGGCCAGCCCGATCCTCATGGTGGCCCGCGTTATCCCTATGGTTCGGACGAACAATCCTGTCTGCGATTTCTGATCAGCAAAGACATGCTCGACACGGGATCGGATCACCGACTTCCCGGCGTTGGACCGCTGGATATGGCGGGGCATGGGTTTGAGATGAGGCTTCTTCCTGTGAACCTTCGAAACAAATCCCTGCTGTTCTCATTGGCTTTCGAGCGGTAGGCTGTATCAGCCCAGACTGTTGGTGCCATATTGGTTTTATCCAGTAGGCCCTCGCGTAGTCTGGCACCATCGCTGGCCGCGGCATCTGTCGCCTTCCATTTACGGATCAGCCGGAATTTTCGGTTGATGGAAATATGCGACTTGTAGCCAAAGAACGGGATGGCCAGATCTGTTGCGGGCATATTCCCATCATCCTGGCGCTTTGCTTTCGTGAACTTCAGCGTCCAGCGTGCATGCCTGTCCTTGTGGGACAGCTTTGCGGGTTTGTCCTGCCACTCCTGTGGGATCCGTCCTTCCCGAAGATACTTGGTGTTCCGCTGCTTTGGAGCAGCCACCAGTGTGGCATCCCGGATCTGGCCTGACATCGTTAAATACCCGGCGTTGCGCAGGATTGCGTCAAAGCGGTTGAACAGCCCATCGATCGTACCCGCCTGTGTCAGACGTTCGCGGAACAGTCAGACCGTTTTGGCATCCGGCACCTGATCTGAAAGCTCCAAACCAAGGAAGAGCATAAAGGAGATGCGGTCGTTGATCAGATATTCCGTCCGTTCATCAGACAAATTGTTCAATGTCTGGATCACCAGAATCTTGAACATCAAAACGGGATCAAATGGCGGTCGTCCGCCCTTGCTTCCATCGGAATACGCCAGGGTCTTGTCCAAATCAGGGCGGAACGCTTCAAAATCCACAGTCCGGGAAAACGCTTCGAGCTGATCGCCAAGCCCGCTCAGGCGAGCCAAACGCTCTTCAACATCAAAGAAACCCGGCTGGTTCATGAGCCAATTCCCCAAATCACGACATGAGGAATGGAATCATACAGAGAGACCCAAAACTAGCGGTTTTTCGAACCCTCCATCTGCTGCCGAGCGCTTCGGCGATCTACGCCCGGATGACCGACGCCCTCAACCATCCCGAAGAACGGCTGGAAGCCGCCGAGGCACTGCGGGCACTGATCGAGAAGGTCGTGCTTACTCCCGGCCCGAACCGGGGCGAGAGTGACGCGATTCTGTATGGAGAACTGAGCACAATCCTGAACTGGATTGAGCGGCAAGCCATTGGAAAGGCTAGAAACACGAACACTCCCGGAGCTTTGCTCACGGGAGTGTCGGTATCAC
>NZ_BEWM01000020.1 GCF_002723935.1 Gluconobacter cerinus | reverse complement strand
CACGTTATCCATTGGTTTTCGCCTCCGTCTTGTCCTCAGGATAGGGGATATAGGCCAGAAAAGTCAAAGAAATTGCCTCAAGCGCCGCACCCAGAAAAAAACAGGTGACGGCACGCATGGGGGTCAACGGTCCTGTCCCGGATATGAGTGGGGTCACGATGCCGAGCCCCCACGCGCTGAGGGCGAATGTCTGAAGGACGCTGGCAATCGCCTTGTAGCGGTCTTCCTTGTGTTTGGAGCGCTGCGGCGGGGGCAGCAGCGCCATGAGGCGGTCTTTGTTCATCTGGCGCAACGCTCCTTTTTCCCGGAATCAAAACGGCACGTCATCGTCAAGATCGTTCCCGCCCGGTGCGTCCCAGCCCGCATTGCGGTTTCCGTTGCCAGACGATCCCCCGGACCGGCCGCCATTGCTTCCACCAGCAAAGCCGCCCTCGCCTTCATCGCTGTTGCCCCTGTTGCTGTCGATCAGCACCAGCTCACCCCTGAAACGGTCAATGACAACCTCTGTGGTGTAGTGCTCCTGACCGCCCTGATCGGTCCATTTGCGGGTGCGGAGTTCACCTTCGATATAGACCTTGCGGCCTTTGCGGAGAAAGCGTTCCGCTACGTCACCAGCCCGCTCATTGAAGATGACGACCCGGTGCCATTCGGTGCGCTCACGACGCTCCCCGCTCTGGCGGTCGTTCCAAGTATCAGACGTGGCGAGTGTAAAGCTCACGATCTTGGAACCGGACTGCGTATGACGGACTTCGGGGTCTTTACCAAGGTTGCCAACGAGAATGACTTTGTTAACAGAACCGGCCATGAGAACCTCCAAGAATTAAGGAACGTATCAACTGGACTGTTTCGGCGTTATTGCCTCCGTCCATGAATATATATTATGTTTTTACTTACTTGCAGTCAACAAAAAACCGCAGAAAACCGCCATTTTTGAGAAAATAAAGCCTCCGAAACTCACGATTTACTTGTTGAATACTGAAAGGATATTTGATGTTTTCCTAGACCCGTCCTGCCCGTGCGGCGAGCACACTGACGGCGACGAAAGGGGAATGGAGGTGGCGTTTTCCTGAGCCCATCCTGCCACCGGCCAAGACGGGCGACGGGACAGGCCGTCAAGCCCGGAGCGTCCTGAGCAAGGGGACTGGTTTGCGTCTGATGCGGGGTCGCGTGCGGCCCTGCAGCAGATGCGGGCCTGACACCTGAAGCCGAGGGATGTGCAGTGGCTTTACGGACTGGCACGACGACTGTCAGACTGAACGCTGGATGCGAGGCCACCTTCATGGAACGTGCCTCCCCGGACGGTCCAAAGGACTGGCCGGGGAGGTTGAGGAGCCGTCTCACGAACAGATCCCCCAGACCAGGACCGCCCGTTCATGGAAAAGGATGCGGGTAAGCCGTACCCGAAAGGGCCAGACCCGATGTCCAGACGCCCGGTTGAGGGCGACTGGACATCGGGGCTAGGCGGAGCTTGGCGACGAAGGAGCCTAGCGCAGTAGGGCGAACGAACCCGTCAGGGCCGCCCCGATCCTCTTTTCGCCTCCCCTTCACATCACCCACGGGTCAGTCTCGAAGAAAGAAAACACTCTATCCCCTCTCTCCCCCTCTGCTTTCTTCAATCTCCTCCTCAGCACCTTCCGCTCCTGGCGCGCTTTCCGTCTTTTCTTATCGCTGGCCTTCCAGCGGCCCCGCAGAACATCACGCAGCTCCGGGCACTGTGCGCTGATCTGTCCATAGGACTGACGCCGGAACCGGGCGACGCCACCGAAGCGGTCGATCCCTGTCAGCAGGGTGCTCCTGCCGATCTCCGGATAGAGAATCACCCCGAGGCCATCCTGCGCGTCGGGTGTCGAGGGCGGGCGGAGAAAGAGTGTGGCGAAGCCGTCCGTTGTCTCAACCCATCCCGGCACCGGCCCTGCCAGTCGGCGCAAAGGCATCAGATCGAAGTCAGGGCAGTTCTCGGCTATGGCGGCCGCGAGAGGCGGAGACCTGTGCCAGAAGCTGGCACTACATCCCGGCCAGTCTTTTGTGGCGTCTGTCGGAAACAGGATTCCGAAGACTGTGATGAGATCCGCTTCATAGACAAGCTGACCGCCCTGCCATTTGGCAAAGGCCGGATTATCAAAGCAGTCGAAATACTCCATGCCCCGGATGCTGACGTCTGGATATTCGTCAGACAGCCCCAGCCCATGACCAAGAAATGACGTCCCGATCCCGCTTTCGAGGGTCATCACGAGTGTTGTTTCATCCTCCCACGTCATGTGTTCGGGTGCGCAGGTCCGGTAGGCGCGCTCTCTGGCGATCTGGCGCAGACGATCCTGTGGGCCGGTGAGCGTGAAGACTGTTATGACGGGAGTAGCCACGGAGAACATCCTTTTTCATTTTCTGGATGCTTTCCCGCAGGCGCAGACGGCTGGCCGGGACAATGGCGCGCCCTCAGGGCGCGGGCCGCGTGCGGCCGAACCATTGTGGCGGCCGGACGGCCTGTGGCGCGTCTTCCCTGTTTTTTCTTTTTCTTATTTACAAAGTACGCGTCCGAGGAGTGCACGATTGACGGCTGGTTACGCCTACACCTAGGTCGTTAAGTAACAACTGGGAAATTCAGCAAATCGGGCCTGGTCTCGGTTAAATCGGGGTGCTGTTTATTCATGATATACCGATACAAATTTGCGAGTTCATGGTTTCACATTTAAGGTTTTGCCACCTTGAAACGGGATATACAAATGCAATTTACAGCCAACAATACAATAGATCAGGTCGGCATTCATTATTTTTCCATGATGACCACTAAGGTTCTTGGTCATATTTGTCGGTTAAATACAAGTACAGATGTAGGGATTGACGCTTGGATCGAACTGGTCGATGGAAACCGAATGGCAACCGGCACATACGTCGCAGCTCAGATAAAATCGTCAGAGAATACAGATGAAAAAAATAGCATTACCCATTACATAGATGAAAAACATAAAGAATACTGGTTAAACCATAGCATTCCGGTGGTTTTTGTTGACGTTAATATCGATAAAAATTGCATCCTTATTAAGGATATATCTCAAAGAAATTTAGTTCAAACTAATACACGGTGGAAGATAACTCTGACTGAGGATGATGAATTATCCAAAGTCGGACGCGATCTTTTTTCAAGGTTGGCGAGGCCTCACCCGAGTGACCCCTTACGTTCCAAACTCCGCGAATTGCAGATTGTATTAAATGATTATAGTTACGTTCCTGCGATGGTGGCCGATATGGCAGATGGTCTTCAAGTCATTGGTCGCACAATAATGGAACTCACGCAGCTACTAGATATGGCCAATCTGGATACGGCTCGATATGGTCGCGAGATACGTTCTGATATTGAAATACAAATCTTCCGCGCGCTAAACATTAAAACAGAGTGGTCATATTATTACACCTCAGATTGAGTTGTTGTCCTGGTTATTGCGGTAAGAAGCCAGGCTAGGCATTACATTGGCGCGTCAAGTCTGCCGCTGAAGAGAAGTGGCGTAGTCGGTCGCGTCGCCGCTTCTTCGTCATAATGCCTGTTAGGAGACATTCCGTTTCTCCCCCCTAACTAGGCGTTGGCATCGGCAGAGTGTGACAGGTGTTCTCGCGATGCGGTGCCAAATAGAGAGACCGCAAAGTCGCAAAGCACGTCGCTAGAGTCCGGATATCGTTTGCCAGACCAGAGACATGCCATGCGCTTTACCAACCCCCATACTTTCGCCTGGAGGCGCGCCTTCGTATGGTCCGCCTGAGACTACGGCCGCGTGGCGGCCCCTCTCGCATCGAGCGGAGCGACAGCGCGCACGCAGCATGGAAGAGCCTTCAGGCAGAACTCAAGGGTGCCAAAGGCGAGGACAGGATCCGCGCCCTCCTGAACGAACTGGGACGGCCCAGCCTCCATGACGTTCACCTTCCCACGGCCTCTGGTGATGGCACGACCCAGATTGACCATCTCGTCCTCTTGCCCCGTGGTCTCATGGTCATCGAGACCAAGCACTATGCGGGCCATCTGAGCGGGCATCCGAATGACGAATACTGGCGCCAACGTCTTGGGAAGGAAGAAGAAGGCCGGCTGATCTACAGCCCCGTCCGCCAGAACGCAGGCCATTGCGCGGCCGTCCGCGCCATCACCTCGCAGGCCTGTCTGGATGTGGAGATCCTGAATCGCGTGGTCCTGACAGGGCGCGCCAGCGTCAGCCCGGCCCTAGAGTCCAGTGTCAGATCGCCGGACGCTCTGGCAAACGAACTGAGACAAAGTGGCGGAGAGGCTTCTGGAGTGATGATGGGCGTGTGGCAAAGGATTGTGCACGTCGCCCATCATACAAAAAAATAGGCGCGCAGTGCCTTAATCCGTGCCAATCCCAATCGCGGCGGCCGTATATCGGGTTGTCGGCAGGATCCGGACAACCGCCTCACCGCCAACATCAGAAAGATACAGCAGCCCGTCCTTCGGACAGCCCAGGGGGCGCCCATCCGGATCAAGCACCAGACGCAGGCTGGTGATCGGGCTGACTTCATAAACATGATGCTCGTCCCAGGAGACGAACGCATGAATCCGCCCTTTTTCGACCACCGTATGCAGCGTTCCCGGAAGAATCCCTCGGGTTTTCTGCTTCAGGCGCTCTGACATGAACTGACCAACAGCCTCTTTCTGCTGCTCGGTCAGACTCTCATATGTGCAGGGGGCGGGATAGATCGGTTCACCAGTCACGCGGCCAGTCCTTCCTTGCTGAGATGGATAAGGAAAGCGCCAAAGGTGCCTCCCTTATCGAGACAGGTCAGTGTTTTGCCGACGCCTGGCGTTGCTCGTCAATAAAGTCCGTGACGTCTTTCAGGACGCCATCCGGAATTTCCTCACCGTCATCAAGATCGACTTCCAGACCTTCAGCCGGTGCCTCCGTGCTGCCAGCAGACAGGCCCAGGCAGAGATCCGGATCTTCAGGATCGTAATCGACCCGCACAGCCCAACCATCCGACAAAAAGACGAAATCGCTAAGCAGGCCGTAATCCTCTAGATCGTCGTCATCCTCAGCCTCATCGGCGTCTGACGGCAGATCGGAGGCCTTGCAGACACCCGCATACAGGCCAGGAAAGGCTGTGTTCAGCGCATCCACAACCTGCTGGGTCTGCGGACGAAAAGGTCCAGTCTTTGAGACCGGCATGACATCACACATCAGTTCAGCTTCCAGCAGGTGGAGGTCACATGCTGACTGAAGGTCAGGCGTGTGTTGCCATTGTGATCACCGATCAGCTCGCACCGTACCCATTTTGACGGGGAGGTCCGGTCCACGAATTTTTCAAGGGTCAGGATGTTGCCTTCTTCACCAGCCGACGTGCGAATGGAATAGCCGGCATCAAGCAGTGCCTGAAGGCTTTCGGGAATGGCTGCGAAGGGCGTAGGCACGGAGGCCGCATGGCCTTTGGACGTCGGTGTCGGGGATGCAAACCCCATACTCCCAAGAGCCGGATCGAGGGCCATGGCAGGCGAAAGGGCAGCGGCCGTAAGGCCTGCTGCCAGGGCAAGAGAAGAAAGAAGACGGGTCACGGTCTGTCCTTGCGGTTCACTGGATCTGAAAAGATCGCTTTACCGGACAAAGGTAAAGACCGCTTCTGCGACTTCCTAAAGAGACTCAGACCTTTGCAGGACGTCCGCGACGCTTCTGTGGGATTTTCCGCATGGGCACCTCAGGCTCGGCCTCTTCAACAGTCGGCTCAGTCTGGCCGCCCCTTCCCTGCCCAAGCCCGATCTCGTGCGCAAGCTCCGTGCGACGACGCGAGTATCCCGGTGCTGTCATGGGGTAATCGTAAGGCAGCCCCCACTTCTCGCGATACTCTTCCGGCGTAAGATTATAGGCCGTTTTGAGATGCCGCTTGAGAATCTTCAGCTTTTTTCCGTCTTCGAGACAGATGATATAGTCCTCGAACACAGAGCGCTTCGGATTGACGGCCGGGATCAGCTCGACTGGCTCTGGCTCGGGCGCCTGACCCGCCGAAGCAAGGGCTGCATGGACAGTTCTGATCAGGCCGGGAAGCTGCTCTACCGGTACCTCGTGAGCACCGACATAACTTTCGACAATATCGGCGGTTAGATGACGGAAGTCTGTTTCAACGTCTGCGGTCATTTCAAATGCCTTTTTCAAATTTTGACTGTGTAGAGTGTCTGTCTATACGCAAGATAACATGACAGGTCACTGAGGTCGCGTGGTTCGCGGCATGGGAGCCGGGGCAACACCTCGCCCCAGATGACGATGTTCAGAACAATAGTGTGTATCGCCCTTCACTCCGGTAAACCCGAAGGCCGCCCCCTTCCCGCAAACCTCGCAGTCATAAAGCCATCCAGACTTCGTCCTGGGCCGCTGAGAGATGTAAGGCCTGTCGTCAGGACTGTGATGATCGGACATCCCTTAAAATCCCATGGCATCAAGAGCGGCCGCCGTGTGCCGGAACCGGCCCCCTGTCTCTCTTCTCTTCGATTGCCCCTGCTGGCGCAGCCAGCCTGTCACGCGATGCTCGGCAGGGATTTCCTCAATAAAGCCTGACGGCCTCGCTGAAACACCCTGCCGATAGCCGACACTGCTGATCGTGGCCTGCTGCATGGCGCGGGTGAGTGACACATAGGCCAGTCGGCGTTCTTCTTCATAGTTCCGCTCGCCCATCCCCGGAAAAACCGTCTCCTCCCAGGCAGGCAAGAAGACGTGGGGAAACTCCAGACCCTTGGCCCGGTGCATGGTCATGAGCTGCACCCGATCGCGTCCGCGCTCATTCGGTGAGGCCGTGGCGAGGGCTGCGTGCTCCAGAAGATCCTGAAGCCGGGTAAAGCCCTCGGCCAGCCCGACCAGCTCGGACAGGTTCTGCAAGGCCGTCTCCCCTTCTTCAGACGCGGCCTCCCGCCACATTGTGTAGTAGCCGGTCTCCTTCAGGAGGGTATCGAGGCGATCACAGAGCCGCATGTCGGGGATCTGCCCGATCCGGGAGACCGTCTCACGGAAGGCCAGCAGGCTGTCGCGCACCTTTGCTGGCAGCGTTGCCGTGGTGACGGCCGCACACAGGCTGAGGCCGCGATCCTGCGCGTCCTGCTCGATCTGGCCAAGCGCCTTGGCGCCAAGGCCGCGCCTGGGCACATTGGCCACGCGACGAAACGCCTCATCGGACTGGCGACTGTCCGGACAGGCCGCGAGCATCAGAAACGCGAGCGCGTCCTTCACCACTGCCCGGTGGTAGAAGCCGACATCGCCGATGATCTCGTAGGGAATACGCGCTTTGAGCAGCGCCTCTTCCAGGGAACGGGACAGACGGTTGATCCGGTAGATCATCGCCATATCATGCCAGGCAACGCCTTCTGCCGCACGACGTCCCATCTCGGCCGCGATCGCGTCGGCCTCATCTGACGCATAATCGTAGCTCAGGACCTCGATTTTCTGACCGTCGCCCTTCTGGGTAAACAGCGTCTTCGGGATCCGGCCCGGGTCTCGCGCGATGATGGCATTAGCGGCCTGGAGAATATGATGCGTCGAGCGGAAGTTCTCTTCGAGCTTGAAAAGTCTGGCCCCGTCAAACTCACGAACGAAGTTCCGGATGAAGCCAATTTTGGCCCCACGCCAAGAATAAATTGACTGCGAATCATCGCCTACGGCAAAGAGTTCTCGTGAGTATTCAGACATATAGGTGAGCCACAGCATCTGTGCACGGTTCACGTCCTGAAACTCATCGGCCATTACGGATGTGAAGCGCTGCGACCACCTATCACGATAGGATCGGTCGTTCATCAGCGCAAGCGTTGGCCACATCAGCAGATCGGAAAAATCGGCGGCATTCTGCTCGCGCAGGGTCGCCTGATAGATCTGGTACAGACGAACGGCGAACTCCCAACCTTCGACATCGACCATCTGTCGGGCGGCACGGCGGCGCTCGATCAGCCCGCGCACCCAGGCCGGTGCGGCCTCAGGCGTCACGAGGTTTTCTTTCATGTGCCCGATCCGCTCGCCCATCTTCTTGACCTGCCGGACGTCACACTTCTTGCCTGTGTCCGGTTCGGGCACAGTGTCGGGGTCCATGGCCTTCATGAGACGGCGGATCAGCGCTGTCGCATCGTCCGCGTCGCGGATATCGAAACCGGGGTGTAACTGTGCCACCTCGGGCTCGGCCCGAAGCTGTCGCGCGCCGAGGCCATGAAACGTACCAAGCCAGAA
>NZ_BEWM01000019.1 GCF_002723935.1 Gluconobacter cerinus | reverse complement strand
CTGCTTTCACCATCGGTCTGGGGCTTGCGATCGGACCCATTGCGTCCCGGTTGGCAAAGCTGCGAACGTCCCATCAGTGATACCGACAGGCGGCCTCCGGGCCGCTTTTTTTTGTCCGCTCGTCCGGTTCAGTCAGGCGGACGCGCCTCGTCGGCGCGGGTTTTGATGCCCCCAGTGCTCGCCCCCCACAGGGGGGCTGCGCCAGGACAGAGAAAAAGACTAGACTGGCCCCATGTCACGACAAACAGTCATCCGCATCGGTGCGCTGAGTATCCAGCTCGCAATTCTTCTCCTGATCTGGCAGGGCTTTCTGCATCCCATCAGGGGAGGTCTGCTCGTGCTTGCCGTCGGGTTTGCCGCGTTCTTCCTCACGCGGGACTCTTCAGGCAGAAATCAGGGCCGTCAGTAGAAAAAGCAAAAGAAGGATCGGGGCGGCCCTGACGGGTTCGTTCACCCTATTCCGCTAGGCTCCTGCGTCGCCAAGCTCCACCGAGCCACAGCGCCCAGCCGCCCTTGGTCGGGCGTCTGGCCCCTGCGTCTCGGCCCTTCCGGGTAACGGTTCACCCGCATCCTTTTCCGATGACGGACGGTCCTGGTCTGGGTGATCTGTTCGTGAGACGGCTCCTCAACCTCCCCGGCCAGTCCTGCGGACCGTCCGGGGAGGCACGTTCCACGACGGCGGCCTCGCATCCAGCGTTCAGTCTGACAGTCGCCGTGCCAGTCCGTAAAGCCACTGCGCGACCCTCGACGGCAGGTGTCAGGCCCGCGTCTGCTGCAGGGCCGCACGCGACCCCGCATCAGCCGCAAGCCTGCCCCCTTGCTCGGGACGCTCCGGGCTTGACGGCCTGTCCCGTCGCCCGTCTTGGCCGGTGGCAGGATGGGCTCAGGAAAACGCCACCGTCGTTCCACTCTCGTCGCCGTCAGTGTGCTCGCCGCACGGGCAGGATGGGTCTAGGGAAACGACAGGTATTCATAAAGTAATCAAGAAATCTTTTTACTTGTCATGCAAAAATAAAGCGCGTTTTATGGCGGTTTCCTGCGTTTTTTCTCTTGTAGGAAAAGGCCAAAAAGGCTATCTTTTACTTGTCGAGAGGGATTGGCCCTCAAGACAAAGCGCCCCGGTTAGTGCTGTAACACCAAGCCGGGACTTCGCTAGACGAGAAAAGGTGACTTTCATGTCCGACGCAGCAACCACAATCGCACCGAAGGCCCAGAACCGCAAGGCTGCAAACAAGGCCAGCCCCGCCGCCGTCCGTCGTTTCAACGAAGCCCGCGAGCGCACCAAGGCCATTGCCGCTCCCACGCTGGCAGACGTCATGCGCCTTGCCCCCAACGATGACAAGATCGCCGCTATCGTTCAGCATTTCGGTTTCGAGGCTGGCGACTATGACGAGCTGATGGGGGCCGGTCTCAGCATGATCCGCGACCAGTACACGCTTCTTGAGGATGTGCTTGTCGTCACCGACTTCCGGGGCGAGCGCAATTTCAAGGCCATGGAAATGCACCTTGGCCGCATCGTGGACGGCATGGTCCGCTCTGCCTATGGTGCCGCCAACTTCTATGAGAACAAGCGCCAGATTGCCCGCGACGAACAGAACTCTTTCAGCAACGAAAGCCGCGACGAAGACCGCCAAGGCATCGACGGCGGGGAAAACCGCGTAGATCGGGCCGTCCGTTTCGCTGCACAGCAGGCCCCCAAGGCTTACGCGCTCGCCGTCATGGCTCAGGGCGCATGTGACGCCTACCGCGAACTGATCGGAGAAGACTGGAAGCCTTACGTCAAGGACAACGCCCGCAGCCTCACCGAGAACGTCCGCGCCGCACAATGGGGGGCCGTTCTCTAACCCCCACAGGCCGGGCCAGCAGGTCCGGCCACTCACCGGGGCCGCGCTGACGGCCTCGGCGTTGCCCTCGGCCTCTTCTCCCGTTCGCCCTTTTCATTCTCCCGTCGTTTTTTCCAGGAAGGCGGACGCGCCTCGTCGGCGCGAAGTGTGATGCCCCCAATGCTCGCCCCCCACAGGGGGGCTGCGCCAAGGCAATCGAAGAGGCGATGGGTTCAGATTTCTTCGATCATGGAAGAGAGGAGTTCGAGAAGCCAGCCTCCAGACCCGGCCATCAGAGCCACATCGAGAGCGCTGATCGCCTCCTTCTCATGGCCGAGAAGATAGAGGCCAAGCGAAAGAACAGCGCACAGCGCCGTAACCGGGATCGCCAGAAAAAGTGTGTACCGGGTCGAGCGCCGCAGCCAAAGCATCATCGTCGCCATGCACGCTGTAGCGATGTCGAAAAGCGCATAGGGTGTGCCAAGGAGCTTGGCGCTGTTTCGCTCACGAATAGCCGTAATCAGCCACTGGAGACCAAACAGAAAGAGGAAATACGGCCAGACCGTCGGTATGGTGAGCATCTGTTTCATGTCCTTAATCACGAAGCGGACGCCTCGGATGATGGCGTGTTTTTTGCTTCAGAAGGGCAGAATGACGCGGAAAGATGCGACTGGCAGAAAAAGGGTTCGGGGCGGCCCTGGCGGGTTCGTTCACTCTATTCCGCTAGGCTCCTGCGTCGCCAAGCTCCACCGAGCCACAGGGGCCAGCCGCCCTTGGTCGGGCGTCTGGCCCCTGCGTCTCGGCCCTTTCGGGTAACGGTTCACCCGCATCCTTTTCCGATGACGGACGGTCCTGGTCTGGGTCATCTGTTCGTGAGACGGCTCCTCAACCTCCCCGGCCAGTCCTGCGGACCGTCCGGGGAGGCACGTTCCGCGACGGCGGCCTCGCATCCAGCGTTCAGTCTGACAGTCGCCGTGCCAGTCCGTAAAGCCACTGCGCGACCCTCGACGGCAGGTGTCAGGCCCGCGTCTGCTGCAGGGCCGCACGCGACCCCGCATCAGCCGCAAGCCTGCCCCCTTTGCTCAGGACGCTCCGGGCTTGACGGCCTGTCCCGTCGCCCGTCTTGGCCGGTGGCAGGATGGGCTCAGGAAAACGCCACCGTCGTTCCGCTCTCGTCGCCGTCAGTGTGCTCGCCGCACGGGCAGGATGGGTCTAGGAAAACAGGGGGCGATCAGCCGGGGCCGGGTGTTCGGGCAGACGAAAGAGACGGGTGGCCTTCAGGGTCGGTTGTGGAGGTCAGGGGTGGCTGGCCGGTCAGGGTCTGAATCAGGGCGCGACCCGGTTCAGAGGTGGGAGTCCGGCTGGCATGGCGGGCTATTTCTCGATCCGTCCCGGCCAACTCTGTCAGGATTTCTGTTTCCCGACCGTGAGCGGCCCCAAACGCAAAGGCCTTTTCCCGGCTGTCGCCATAAGCTGCCATGTCCTTCTGCACCTTGCCCAGCTCGCGCGCGAAGGTGGGATTGTGGCGCAGTTCTTTTTCGATCTCTTTCCCGAGCGCCGCATGACGGCCTCCGGCCTTCATGCCGTTGAAGGCCTGTGCTGCATCGCAGCCCTCCTGGCGGATAGTGGCCTCGATGTTGCGGCAGACGAGGGAAGGCGGGGCCGACCAGAACGCATGAAGAGAGGCAGCGGCCTTGCGGCCTTCTTCCTTGGCCTGTGCCAGAAGCGCGCGTTCGCGCTTCTCTTCCGCAGGCCCGAAGACAGCCGGAATGACCGGACGGGGCACGGGCCGAAGCGTTGGAGCAGCAGAGGCCGTCAGAAAATCGGACTGCACGGTGAGAGTGTATCCGCCATCCTGTCGGACAGCGTTTCGCAGATCCGCGACAGGCACCGCCACGATCCCGTCAGGCGTTTCAAACGCACCAGAAAGGCTGGTCCGTGTCTTGAAGATCCCCGAGACAGTTTCCCCAGGTGCGGCCGTGCGGATGACGAGGTCATCCAGCGGCCTTGCGGCAGGGCCAGAGCCCATGTCCTGCATCAGCTCCTTAAGGGCACGCGCACGGGTGGGATCGGTGGCATCTGTCAGCAAGGCCAGCATAGCAGGGTGATCCGGATCCTGCGTGCCGGCAATGGACGCGGACACCATGCGGGCTCTTGTGATGACGGAAAGGTCCACGTTATGCCCGTAATGACGGCCGAGTTCGGCGATGAACGCGTCCTGCGTTCGGCCGTTGCCCTCCCTGTACGGGTGGACATAATTGAGTTCGTTTAGAACCTTTCCGGCGACGGCCGCGAACTGCTCCGGCGTGGAGTTCTTCAGCACATCCGGGTTGCGGATGGGCTTGAAGGCCTCGTTTAGCCCCATGTCGATATGGGAGCCGGGGAGGAAGGTTGTTGACCCTTTCCGCATGGAGCCAATCGGTTCGACCCGTGCCCCGTCCACGACCGGCCTTTCGTGGCGCATGTGACCGGCCCACTCATAGACGTCCTGAAAGATATGCCGATGGATGGCCTTCAGGTGGTCGGCATCGAAAGAGCCGGACGGCCCCAGACCCATCCGGATTTCCAGAATCCTGTGACTGGTGCGGCGGTACTCTTCGGGGTGAAGCTCGGAATGGCGGCGCAGGCCGAGACGGTTTCGCAGAACGTCCGTCTGGTCAGGATCATCCGAGACATTCGGGTAGGTGTAGCCGTGGGCAGGAGGCATTGACGCGTCAGAGGGCGGGATTCAGTCTCCGCCCCAGTTCGGCGAGGTCGATCTGTCCCGCGACGAACGACTGGCAGGCATCCTCGATAAGGGGATCATGCGTGTAGCCCTGCCGTCTCTGGGCCGCGAGGGTCCATTCGACCGCATCCTGACGGCGCGCGCGCTCTTCATCCGAAAGGGCGGAAAAAGGCGTCGGAGCGAAAAGGGTTTTGGCTGAACTCATAGGAAGAAATTAGCGGTTTTTGCGAGAAATGGCAAGGTTTTCCGGGCTTCGCGGCCTATCTGGATGCGTATTTTGAAGGAGCGATTTTTTACGCTCAGTCGCAGAACGCGGCGGCACGATACTCTTATGACGAAGAGCCTTTCCCCTCTCGATAGCCGCCCGAAGCACCTGACCGGGCCGCGCCTGTCTCTTGCCCTGTTCCGGATCGGATGGTCCGAGCGTCAGGCCGCCGAGAAATGCGACATGCACCGCAACCAGTTCCGGCGCTGCCTGGAGGGCACGTCCTCTCTTCCGGCTGATCTGTCTTTGTGGTTACTGGATCTGGAAGCAGCCCATGTGGCCCATCCCTGTCCCCGGCAGAGAAAGGCCGATCCCATTCTCGCCGAGATCCGCAAAGCCGGGTGACATTGCCCGCGACGTGGTGGCTTCCGGTGTCTCCACGTCCAGGCTCAGGGGATACGAAAAAGGCAGCCCGGAGGCTGCCTCCAAGAAATCAATCTCTCGGATACATGAATCCTTGGCTGCCGTTAGACATTACGGCCGGAACGCAGCGAGTTTTGGGGTCTGATGCTACCGCATAGGGCTTGACCAGAGAGGCTTTAACCCATGCTGGCTTGAAGTCCGTTCTGAGCGTCGGAAGATAGCCATTTACGGGATCAGCACCCGTTTTAATCGCGACCTGTGCACCGGCTAAGCCTGCGTCTGCCGCAGTGTCAGATGGTCCCTGACGAAACGTGGCTGGATGGTCGAAATCCATGGCCTGCTCTTGGGTCTGATTGAGCGCCATGCAGGTATAACCTTGCACTGGCCGAACGGCATGAAGTCCTGATGCCGAGGCGGAAGAAGCTAGCCCGACAAGAGCAAAAGAAGCGATCAAGGGGATCATCGTTTTCATGGGAATACTCTATCGTTTGTTAGGTAGAAAGGACAGGCTGATTGGCTCCGGTTCCCATCTTGTCAGCGGTTGCCTGTCGCCATTGTCCTACCGTCTCGCCCGCGCTGATGCCGTTTTGCTGAAGCTGCGTGGACGAATAGCTGTTCAAGACGCTCGCCATCGGGGTGTCGTCCGAGGCCGTTGCTATAGCTTTCCCGGAAGCGGGGCCGAAGTTGTAGTAGCCGCGCGTATCGAGAGCCGTAGGATTGCTGACACCGGCACTTTGTAGGGATGTTGCGGCATCCTTCAGGTATTGAGCGGCAGCAACGGCCTGTGTTGCCGGATCCTGCTGGCCTGCCGTTCCAGACGTGATGGTACTGGCGAGACCTGGATTGGCAGCGAGCGCTTTACTCATCTCCGCTGAATACGTGCCGTTCGACATCTGAAACGCGCCCGTGATGGTGTGTCCAGACCCGGTGGCCGTATAGACATTCTGGCAGCCTGATTCGACCTGGCAGGTTGCGGCCAAGGCAGCCGGGTTCACGCCGATGGAGGAAGCATTATCCGCTGCCTGATAGCCCCATGAGCGGCTGTAGAGCGTTTGCAGTGAGTCCGAGCCGGTAGAAACTGGCTGACTGGTCTGGATAACCTTTCCGTCCCCGCCGATCTGCTGAACTGTCCCGGCTGGTACCGTAAAGTTTGGCAGGCCGACTTCCGGATAGACAACATGCGGGACTTCCGGGAGGCCGTTAGGCACCTCAATCGACTGCGCCTGGCACGAACCGCTGAGGCCAAGTCCGGCCGAGAGGGCCAGACCTGTCATCAGGACCTGTGGTTTAAGAGGGGGCGGCATTGAACACTCCATTGTTGAGAGTGCCAGTATCGGACCACGGTCTGCGACTTTGAGGGTGTTTCCCGGCCTATGCGATGTTGGCGGGATTGGTGTGTCCGTTTTGGACACACCTAGATTAGGTGATCGAGGATAATTCCAAACACGGTTCCGCCCACGATCATGGTGGCGAACCATCCGGCCCGCTTGCTGATTTCGTCCCGTCGAACCCGAGAGCCCGCCATCACGATCTGCGCTTTCATGCTTTCGGCGATTTCACCTTTGACCGTGCCAAGGACTTCCGCGACCTTTGCCTTGACGGTCTTGTCGTCAATTTTCTGAAGCTGGCGAGAGGCGGCCACCCCTTCGTGAAGCGCCCGCCTAACCTCTATGACCTCTTCCGTTGCCGACCGCGTGCACTGGTCCAGAAGGCTCTCGCACTTGGCAACACAATGCTCCAGTCGGGTCTCGGCCTCTTGGATCAACTGGCGATGCTCCGCCTGGGAGTGCTCCCGGTCCCGGATGAGCTGTGCCTGATGGAGGCTGTTCATCTCCATCAGGGTCATGAGACCGTCCAGAACCTTGGCCTCCGGTGAACGTGGCCGGAGCGTCCAACGATGGGCTTGCTCACGGAGCGCGGCCAGTGAGCTTTCAAACCTGGCCTGAGTGTCAGAGATCCGCTGCGAAAGCCCGTCTGACATCACACGTCGCCTTCGGCCGGAACGGGGAGGCCCTTAGGCATGTTCGGCAGACGGCTGGCGCCCAGCTCTTGCAGAAAGGCCGGGAAATCACGGCGATACCAGCGGTCCATAGCAAGACGATCAAAGATGGAGCTGGTCGGGAAGCCATCCTTCTGTTCGCCTCCGGCGTAGGCCGAGAACGTCATGGCCCGGTCGCACACGTCCTTCATGGGTTCGGCCGCTGGATACATGAAGATGTCCGCCCCGTTCTCCATGGCCTCCTCGACGGCCGGGTGGTGGGAAACAATATCGACAACGTCATCCACGTCCAGTGAAGGAGGAATGAGGCCCTCATTGATGATGATCGCGGAATTGCGGGGCGAGAACTTCTTCTTTTTCTGGAGGTCTTCCAGATAATCCAGATCAGCCCGTTCATGCCCGATCAGAAAGACAACCGAGAGCGTAATGCCCATCATGTCGAGCGCCCGGCTTAGGGATTCCGTGTTGATCAGCTCGTGCAGGGCTGTCCATCCGCCGCCAATGTCGAGAATGGCATCATGACGGCTTTCCATGAGTGACTGGATCTTCTCCTCCAGCCATTTCCTCTGGCGCTTCGTATCGCCTGCGGCCGGACTATCCGCGTCATGGAAATTTGAGATTGAGTGTGAGCGGTTCAGAAGGTCGGTATTCCAGATCTCCGGCGTTCCGCCCTGGTCATGAACGGTCTGCGCGAGAGCATTAAGCAGGGTCGTTTTTCCAACCCGCTGACGACCGATGATTGTGAAGATGACAGGCTTCTTTTTGGTGGCCGCCTTGGGGGCCGGTGCAGACGGGGTGGCTTTGACGTCAGCGTCCTTGGTCACGGTCAGGCTCCTGTTGAGGTGATCCGCCTCCCGATGAGACGGACTGGTCTTCCTCTTTCGAAAGCCATGATGACCGCTTGATCTGCGACTGAGATGCTGATGGCTGAGAAAATCAGTCTGGCGTCAGGCGGTACTTCTCTTCTTTGCGAGCACGGATTTTTTCACGCAGGCGCTTCAATGAGTCTCTGCTGTGCTTTGGAATTTTCTCATTGTCTTCGATTGCAACGGGAGGTGCCTGGATCGGATGAGCAGGCACCAGCGCCACTTCAGTTGTTTCGTCGGGGCTGCTCCGTTCAGTCGGCCTCACTGAAACAAGCTCTTCACGGTCAGCCCAGTGGGCCTCGACTTCGTCTGGACGCCAGTCCGGATCAACCTTGCTCGGCGGCAAAATCTTTTCCGGCCTCGCCGCTGAAGCATCTGACTTCGCGTCCACT
>NZ_BEWM01000018.1 GCF_002723935.1 Gluconobacter cerinus | reverse complement strand
CTGTTTTCACCATCGGTCTGGGCCTTGCGATCGGACCGATTGCCACCCGGCTCGCAAAGTTGCGAACGTCCCATCAGTGACACCGACAGGCGGCCTCCGGGCCGCTTTTTTTGTCCGCTCACCCGGTTTAGTCAGGCGGACGCGCCTCGTCGGCGCGAGCTTTGATGCCCCCAATGCTCGCCCCCCACAGGGGGGCTGCGCCAGGACAGCGAAAAAGACTAGACTGGCCCCATGTCACGACAAACCGTCATTCGCATCGGTGCGCTGATCATTCAGGTCGCCATTCTACTCCTGATCTGGCAGGGCTTTCTGCATCCAATCCGGGGAGGCCTGCTGGTGCTTGCCGTGGGTTTTGTGGTGTTCTTTCTGACCCGGGACTCTTCCGGGAAAAAATCAGGGCAGTGAGCAAAGAAAGCAAAAGAGGATTGGGGGCGGCCCTGAAGGGTTCGTTCACTCTATCTCACTAGGCTCCTGCGTCGCCAAGTTCGACCGAGCCACAGCGTCCAGCCGCCCTCAACCGGGCGTCTGGCCCCTGCGTCTCGGCCCGTCCGGGTAACGGTTCACCCGCATCCTTTTCCAACGTCGGACGGTCCGGGTCTGGGGGATCGGTTCGTGAGACGGCTCCTCAACCTCCCCGGCCAGTCCTGCGGACCGTCCGGGGAGGCACGTTCCACGACGGCGGCCTCGCATCCAGCGTTCAGTCTGACAGTCGCCGTGCCAGTCCGTAAAGCCACTGCGCGACCCTCGGCGGCAGGTGTCAGGCCCGCGTCTGCTGCAGGGCCGCACGCGACCCCGCATCAGCCGCAGGCCTGACTCCCTTGCTCAGGACGCTCCGGGCTTGACGGCCTGTCCCGTCGCCCGTCTTGGCCGGTGGCAGGATGGGCTCAGGAAAACGCCACCGTCGTTCCACTCTCGTCGCCGTCAGTGTGCTCGCCGCACGGGCAGGATGGGTCTAGGAAAACGACAGGTATTCATAAAGTAATCAAGAAATCTTTTTACTTGTCATACAAAAATAAAGCGCGTTTTATGGCGGTTTTCCGCGCTTTTTCTCTTGTCATGAAAGGCCAAAAAGGCTATCTTTTACTTGTCGAGAGGGATTGGCCCTCAAGACAAAGCGCCCCGAACGGTGTTCGAGCACCGAACGGGACTTCGCTAGACTAGAAAGGTTCGTTTCATGTCCGACGCAGCAACCACAATCGCACCGAAGGCCCAGAACCGCAAGGCCGCAAAAAAGGCCAGTCCCGCTGCCGTCCGTCGTTTCAACGAAGCCCGCGACCGCACAAAGGCCATTGCCTCTCCCACGCTGGCGGACGTTCTCCGTCTCGCCCCCAACGATGACAAGATTGCCGCCATTGTTCAGCATTTCGGTTTCGAGGCTGGCGACTATGACGAGCTGATGGGGGCCGGTCTAAGCATGATCAGGGACCAGTACACTCTTCTTGAGGATGTGCTTGTCGTCACAGACTTCCGGGGCGAGCGCAATTTCAAGGCCATGGAAATGCACCTTGGCCGCATCGTGGACGGCCTGATCCGCTCTGCCTATGGGGCCGCCAACTTCTACGAGAACAAGCGGCAGATTGCCCGCGACGAACAGAACTCTTTCAGCAACGAAAGCCGCGACGAAGACCGCCAAGGCATCGACGGCGGGGAAAACCGCGTAGATCGGGCCGTCCGTTTCGCGGCACAGCAGGCCCCCAAGGCTTACGCGCTCGCCGTCATGGCTCAGGGCGCATGTGACGCCTACCGCGAACTGATCGGGGAAGACTGGAAGCCTTACGTCAAGGACAACGCCCGCAGCCTCACCGAGAACGTCCGCGCCGCACAGTGGGGGGCCGTTCTCTAACCCCCACAGGCCGGGCCAGCAGGTCCGGCCATCCACCGGGGCCGCGCTGACGGCCTCGGCTCTGCCCTCGGCCTCTTCTCCAGTCCGCCCTTTTTCATCTCCCGTCGTTTTTTCCGGGAAGGCGGACGCGCCTCGTCGGCGCGGAGTGTTTTGCCCCCAATGCTCGCCCCCCACAGGGGGGCTGCGCGAGGCAATCGAAGAAGGATGGTGCTTAGATTTCTTCGATCATGGACGAGAGTAATTCGAGAAGCCAGCCTCCAAATCCGGCCATCAGAGCCACGTCGAGAGCGCTGACCGCCTCTTTCTCATGGCCCAGAAGATACAGGCCAAGCGAAAGAACTCCGCACAGCGCCGTAACCGGAACAGCCAAGAAAAGTGCGTAGCGGGTCGAGCGGCGGAGCCAGAGCATCATCGTTGCCATGCCCGCTGAAGCGATGTGGAAAAGCGCATAGGGCGTGCCGAGAAACTTGGCGTTGTTTCGTTCACGGATGGCTGCGATCAGCCACTGGAGGCCAAAGAGAAAGAGGAAATACGGCCAGACTTTAGGAATGGTGAGCATCTGTTTCATGTCCTTCTTCACGAAGCCGACGCTTCGGATGAGCGCGTGTTTTTTGCTTCAGAAGGGGAGAATGACGCGGAAAGATGCGACTGGCGGAAAAAGAATTCGGGGCGGCCCTGAAGGGTTCGTTCACTCTATCTCACTAGGCTCCTGCGTCGCCAAGTTCGACCGAGCCACAGCGTCCAGCCGCCCTCAACCGGGCGTCTGGCCCCTGCGTCTCGGCCCGTCCGGGTAACGGTTCACCCGCATCCTTTTCCAACGTCGGACGGTCCTGGTCTGGGGGATCGGTTCGTGAGACGGCTCCTCAACCTCCCCGGTCAGTCCTGCGGACCGTCCGGGGAGGCACGTTCCACGACGGCGGCCTCGCATCCAGCGTTCAGTCTGACAGTCGCCGTGCCAGTCCGTAAAGCCGCTGCGCGACCCTCGGCGGCAGGTGTCAGGCCCGCGTCTGCTGCAGGGCCGCACGCGACCCCGCATCAGCCGCAAGCCTGCCCCCCTTGCTCAGGACGCTCCGGGCTTGACGGCCTGTCCCGTCGCCCGTCTTGGCCGGTGGCAGGATGGGCTCAGGAAAACGCCACCGTCGTTCCACTCTCGTCGCCGTCAGTGTGCTCGCCGCACGGGCAGGATGGGTCTAGGAAAACCGGGGGCGATCAGCCGGGGCCGGGTGTTTGGGCAGACGAAAGAGACGGGCGGTCTGCCGGGTCCGTTGTGGCGGTTAGGGCGGGCTGGCCGGTCAGGGTCTGAATCAGGGCGCGGCCCGGTTCAGAGGTGGGAGTCCGGCTCGCATGGCGGGCGATCTCCCGATCCGTCCCGGCCAGGTCGGTCAGGATTTCCGTTTCCCGACCGTGAGCCGCGCCGAACGCGAAGGCCTTTTCTCGACTGTCGCCATAAGCGGCCATGTCCTTCTGGATCTTGCCCAGCTCACGCGCAAAAGCGGGATTATGCCGCAGTTCCTGTTTGATAGCCTCCCCAAGAGCCGCATGACGGCCTCCGGCCTTCATGCCGTTGAAGGCCTGTGCTGCATCGCCGCCCTCCTGGCGGATGGCGGTCTCGATGTCGCGGCAGACAAGGGAAGGCGGGGCAGACCAGAACGCATGAAAAGAGGCAGCGGCCTTGCGGCCGTCCTCTTTCGCCCGTGCCAGGAGCGCGCTTTCGCGCTTCTCCTCCGCAGGCCCGAAGACAGCCGGGATGACCGGACGCGGCACGGGCCGAAGCACCGGAGCAGCAGAGGCCGTCAAAAAATCGGACTGCACGGTGACGGTGTACCCGCCGTCCTTTCGGACAGCGTTTCGCAGATCCGCGACAGGCACCGCCACGATCCCGTCAGGCGTTTCGAACGCACCGGACAGGCTGGTCCGTGTTTTGAAGATCCCCGAGACAGTTTCTCCAGGCGCGGCCGTGCGGATGACAAGGTCATCCAACGGCCTTGCGGCAGGGCCAGAGCCCATGTCCTGCATCAGCTCCTTCAGAGCACGGGTGCGGGCGGGCGAACTGGCGTCCGTCAGCAGGGCCGCCATGGCCGGATGGTCCGGATCCTGCGTGCCGGCAATAGACGCGGAGACCATCCGAGATCTCGTGATGACGGAGAGGTCCACATTATGCCCGTAGTGTCGGCCGAGTTCCGCGACAAACGCCTCCTGCGTTCTGCCGTTTCCTTCCCGGAACGGGTGGACGTAATTGAGTTCGTTCAGAACCTTGCCGGCGATGGCCGCAAACTGCTCCGGCGTTGAGGCCTTCAGGACGTCCGGGTCGCGGATGGGCTTGAAGGCCTCGGTCAGCCCCCTGTCGATGTGCGAGCCGGGCAGGAAGGTGGTCGCGCCTTTGCGCATCGAGCCGATCGGTTCGACCCGTGCCCCGTCCACGACCGGCCTTTCGTGGCGCATGTGGCCCGCCCATTCATAGACGTCCTGAAAGATATGCCGATGAATGGCCTTCAGGTGGTCGGCATCGAAATGGCCGGTCGGCCCCAGACCCAGCCGGATTTCCAGAATCCTGTGGCTGGTGCGGCGGTATTCTTCAGGGTGAAGTTCGGAATGGCGGCGAAGGCCGAGCCGGTTCCGCAGGACGTCTGTCTGGTCCGGATCGTCGGAGACGTTCGGGTAGGTGTAACCGTGGACGGGAGGCATCGACGCGTCAGAGGGCGGGATTCAGTCTCCGCCCCAGTTCAGCAAGGTCGATCTGCCCCGCAACGAACGACTGGCAGGCATCCTCGATAAGGGGATCATGCGTGTAGCCCTGCCGTCTCTGGGCCGCGAGGGTCCACTCGACCGCGTCCTGACGGCGCGCGCGCTCTTCATCCGAAAGAGCGGGAAAAGGCGTCGGAGCGAAGAGGGTTTTGGCTGAACTCATAGGAAGAAAATAGCGGTTTTTGCCCGGAATGGCAAGGTTTTCCAGTGGTTCGTGGCCGTTCTGAAGATGTGTTTCAAGGCGAGATTTTTTGCGTTCAGTCGCAGAACGCGGCGGCAGGATGCTCTTATGACGAAGAGCCTTTCCCCTCTCGATAGCCGCCCGAAGCACCTGACCGGGCCGCGCTTGTCTCTTGCCCTGTTCCGGATCGGATGGTCCGAGCGTCAGGCCGCCGAGAAATGCGATATGCACAGAAACCAGTTCCGGCGCTGCCTGGAGGGCACGTCCTCACTTCCGGCTGATCTGTCCCTGTGGCTGCTTGATCTGGAAGCGGCCCATCTGGCCCATCCCTGTCCCCGGCAGAGAAAGGCCGATCCCATTCTTGCCGAGATCCGCAAAGCCGGGTGACATTGCCCGCGACGTGGTGGGTTCCGGTGTCTCCACGTCCAGGCTCAGGGGATATGAAAAAGGCAGCCCGGAGGCTGCCTTCAGAGAACAAACGCGCGTTCCTTAGTGTTGGTGGTGCTTGAAGTCGAAGCCCAGCTTTCCGTTGCTCATCACATAAGGCGTGCATGTCACCCCTGGGTGAACGACCGAGTAAGGCTTCAGCCACTTCGTGCTGATCCATGCCGGTTGGAGCGTGTAGGTCATCGCCAGAGCATAGCCATTTTTCTGTGGCTCGACGGTATCGACAGCCATCACCACCGAGGCGTCCGAAATAACGCTAGCTGATGAATCGGGGGCTGACATGAACGAGATGGGATGGTGCGTGTCCATCATGACATCATCGGGCGCGTACAATGCCATACAAACATGATGGTCAATCGGCTTTACCGGAGTGACGGTCGCGGCATGAGCTGCCCCGAGGACAGAGGTAAACCCGGCAACTGCTAAGAAGATGTGTTTGATCATGGTGTCTCTCTATCACATTACGAGGAAAGGACAGGGCTCGTGGCTCCGGTCCCCATCTTATCCGCAACCGACTGCCTCCACTGTCCCACGGTCATTCCGCTAGTAACGCCGTTGCTGCTCATCTTGCTGCTGGAAATGTAGTCGGACATCAGGTCGCTTGAGTTTGCCTGTGCAAGGGCGTTTCCCGTGGTCGGGCCGAAATTATAATATCCACGGGTATCAACGGCGGTCGGATTACTGACACCAGCTTTCTGAAGAGAAAGAGCGGCGTCTTTAAGATACTGCGCTGCGGCTACAGCTTGTGTAGCTGGATCCTGCTGACCTGCTGTGCCGGATGTAATGGAGCTGGCCAGTCCCGGATTTGTGGCAAGCGCTTTGCTCATTTCTTCTGAATATGTGCCGTTCGACATCTGGAAAGCGCCTGTGATGGTGTGGCCTGATCCGGTGGCCGTATAGACATTCTGGCAGCCTGATTCCACCTGACACGTCGCCGCCAGGGCAGCCGGGTTGACGCCAATAGAGGAAGCATTGTCAGCGGCCTGATAGCCCCATGCGCGGCTGTAGAGCGTTTGCAATGAATCCGATCCGGTCGAAACGGGCTGAGTGGTCTGGATGACCTTGCCGTCTCCACCGATCTGCTGGACGGTTCCGGCTGGGACCGTGAAGTTCGGTAGACCGACTTCCGGATAGACGACATGCGGGACTTCCGGCAGGCCGTTAGGCACTTCGATCGACTGCGCCTGGCACGAACCGCTGAGGCCAAGTCCGGCTGAGAGAGCCAGACCTGTAATCAGGAAGGATTGTTTGACGGGGGGCGGCATTGGGCACTCCTGTGTTGGGGTGCTCAGTATCCGTCTGTCGTCTGCGACTTTGAGGGCTGTTTGAAACGCTGCCTGATGGCGCGAGGTGGTGTGTCCGAAACGGACACACCTAAATGAGGTGATCGAGGATAATTCCGAAGACGGTTCCGCCCACGATCATGGTGGCGAACCATCCGGCCCGCTTGCTGATTTCGTCCCTTCGAACCCGGGTGCCCGCCATCACGATCTGGGCCTTCATGCTCTCGGCGATTTCGCCTTTGACCGTGCCAAGGACTTCCGCGACCTTTGCCTTGACGGTCTTTTCGTCAATCTTCTGAAGCTGGCGAGAGGCTGCCACGCCTTCATGGAGAGCACGCCTGACCTCAATCACCTCCTCCGTTGCCGAGCGTGTGCATTGATCCAGCAGGCTTTCACACTTCGCGACACACTGCTCCATCCGCTTCTCGGCCTCCTGAAACAGCGCTCTGTGCGCTGCTTCGGAGTGTTCGCGATCCTTGAGGAGGAGGGCCTGATGAAGATTGTTCATCTCCATCAGAATCATGAGGCCATCCAGAACCTTGGCCTCAGGTGAACGCGGCCGAAGCGTCCACCGATGCGTCTGCTCACGGAGCGCATCCAGTGAGCTTTCAAATCTGGCCTGACAGTCGGAAATCCTCTGGGTAAGGCCGTCAGACATTACACGTCACTTTCGGCCGGAACAGGGAGACCCTTAGGCATATTCGGCAGACGGCTGGCGCCGAGTTCCTGAAGAAATGCGGGAAAATCACGACGATACCAGCGGTCCATGGCCAGTCGATCAAAAATGGAGCTGGTCGGAAAGCCCTCCTTCTGCTCGCCTGCGGCATAGGCCGAGAATGTCATTCCCCGGTCGCACACGTCCTTCATTGGCTCGGCAGCAGGATACATGAAGATGTCCGCGCCATTCTCCATTGCTTCTTCGACGGCTGGGTGGTGGGAAACGACATCCACAACGTCGTCCTGGTCCAGTGAAGGAGGGATGAGGCCTTCATTGATGATGATCGCAGAATTGCGGGGAGAGAACTTCTTCTTTTTCTGGAGATCTTCCAGATAGTCCAGATCAGCCCGCTCATGTCCGATCAGAAAGACGACCGAGAGCGTAATCCCCATCATGTCGAGCGCGCGGCTCAGGGATTCCGTGTTGATCAGCTCGTGCAGGGCTGTCCATCCGCCGCCAATGTCGAGAATGGCGTCATGGCGACTTTCCATGAGTGACTGGATCTTTTCTTCCAGCCATTTTCTCTGGCGCTTTGTGTCGCCTGCGGCCGGACTATCCGCGTCATGAAAATTCGAGATTGAGTGTGAGCGGTTCAAGAGATCGGTGTTCCAGATCTCCGGCGTTCCGCCCTGGTCATGAACGGTCTGTGCGAGAGCATTGAGCAGGGTGGTTTTGCCAACCCGCTGACGACCGATGATTGTGAAGATAACGGGCTTTTTCTTGGCGGTGGCTTTGGGGGCCGGTGCAGACGGGGTGGCTTTGACGTCAGCGTCCTTGGTCACAGTCAGGCTCCTGTTGAGGGGTTCCGCCTCCCGATGAGACGGACTGGTGTTCCTCTTTCGAAAGCCATGATGACCGCTTGATCTGCGACTGAGATGCGCGTGGGGAAGAAAATCAGTCTGGCGTCAGACGGTACTTTTCCTCTTTGCGGGCGCGGATCTTTTCGCGCAGGCGCTTCAATGAGTCTCTGCTGTGCTGAGGAATTTTCTTATTGTCTTCGATCGCGACGGGAGGTGTCGCCCGGATCGGATGAGCTGGCACCAGCGTCTGTCCGGTTGTTTCTTCGGTGGCGCTCGGTTCGTTCGGCCTCACTGAAACAGGCTCTTCGCGTTCGGCCCAGTGGGCCTCAATTTCGTCCGGACGCCAGTCGGGATCAATCTTGCTCGGAGGCAAAATCCTCTCTGGCCTCACTCCCGAGGTGTCTGACTTGGCATCCACC
>NZ_BEWM01000017.1 GCF_002723935.1 Gluconobacter cerinus | reverse complement strand
GGAACACGGCTCTCTTTGGCCCTGTTGCAGAAATGGTTTCACCCCTCGGATGTTTTGAAGACGCGTCGTATGACACTCGCCAAATATGTTGCAGCCCACGCGGGAGGGAACCATCCGCACAGTGGGCCCTTTGTGGAAACGCTGATCACAGGGTTACGTGAAGCGGCGCAATACGCCCAGAACCTTCATGGGACACACATTGATTTTTCGGAACTGCAATTCGAAATCGCGACGGAAATTGAGAATGTTCTGAAGAAAATTCAAATAGTTGGAAATCTTGAGCAGCATATTGCAGATCTCTACTAACACCTCGACCCACAGGCTCTTCTGCTCAGTATTCCGGGTGTCGGCCGTCATCTCGCACCGACCCTGATTGGTATCTTGCAGAACATTGAGCGGTTTCATTCCGAAAAACATTTACGGGGTTTTTGTGGCCTGTTTCCCAGGAGGGCTGATAGTGGTGGTGTGGAGCGAGCGGGCCAGACCCTGACCCAGGGTGGCAATAACCGCATCAAACACGCACTTTATCTTGCTGCTGATACGGCACGAAAAACAGATCCTGAACTGGCAGAACTTTATTGGAGGCTGATGACGGTGAAAGGTCATCATCACAAACAGGCTTTATGTGCCGTTGCCAATCGTATTGTGAACCGGATCTTCAGCGTTCTCAAACGAGGAAAGCCTTATGAAGTGCGCGACAGGGAGGGAAACGGCATCACCATGTGTGAAGCAAAAGCTATCATTCTGGAGCGCTATACTGTGGGAGAAAACGCCAGGGCAGGACGTCGTTCCAATCGGATCGAAAAGAACTCCTGAAACCGGAAAAATTGCTTGCGCTCTCGGTACAAGATCATGTCTCCATCGACCGGAAATACCGGTTCATCCGGAAATGGAAGACGACGGACGCCGCCGCCAGTGATGGTGCGCGATTGAGAGAGGGGCTGCTGGATAAAACCAATACGGCCTCAACGGTATGGGCAGACACTGCTTATCGCTCCAAAACCAATGAAGACTTCATGGACAAGCAGGGCTTTGTCTCAAAGGTTCATCGCAAAAAGCAGCATCTCAAACCCATGCCCCGCCATATCCAGCGGTCCAATGCAGGAAAGTCCGTGATCCGCACGCGTGTCGAGCATGTCTTTGCCGATCAGAAGTCGCAGACGGGACTGTTCATCCGAACTGTCGGTATCACCCGGGCCACCATGAGGATCGGGCTGGCCAATATCGTCTACAACATGCGCCGCTTCCTCTTTCTGCAGCGGATCAGCACCACAGCGTAGCTATCAAGCGGGTAACAGCCCCCAATCTGCTCAAAACGTAGACCGGATGCCATCGTAAAAACCGTCAATCAAATCGCCAAAAGCCAGAAATCACCAACCAAGTGTATCAATCAACGCTTCTTCGATCCCTCCATGTGCCGCCGCTTGGCAGTGAATGAAAAACATAATATTCAGTATTCACTGAAATGGCCCAAAGCTGATCGAAAGGACTATCGCTCGTGACATCGCTTACGTTTCCCACCGCTTGCCTCGCAGGTATGCTTTTTCTTCTGCCATCATGTAGTAAGAAAAATACTGGTAAGACTGCTTCACCAGCGACCGACGTTCACACCATGCAAGTACGTGAACAGGTCGTAGACCTGACGGGTTATGTTCCCGGGCGTGTCTCAGCCTATCGACAGGCTTCTATAAGGCCACAAGTCAATGGTGTTTTGGAGAAACGTTTGTTCGTTGAAGGTGCAGACGTAAAGGCTGGTCAGCAGCTCTATCAAATTTATCCCGTTCCTTATGAAGCGGCTTTGGCACGAGCAAAGGCGGATCTCGCTCACGGAGAGGCGGAACGCATCTCCGCCGACGCAAAAAAAGTGCGTTTTACCCATTTGTCTGGCATCAATGCCGTCAGTCATCAGGACTATGACGACGCTGTCTCGGCTGCCGCTCAGGCCGCTGCCGATATCGTTAGCGCAAAAGCAGAAGTTATGTCCGCTCAGGTCAATCTCGATTACTCCCGAGTTTATGCACCTATTTCTGGCCGTATCAGCCGGACCCTCGTTACTGAGGGCGCACTGGTTACAGCAAATCAGGCCACATCTCTTGCAACTGTTACCCAACTCGACCCGATTTACGTCGACCTGACTGTCACCGGTGAGGTGGTATCGCGGCTGCGCGAGTCCCTGATGGCCGAAGGGCACGAACAGACTACAACCCACGCCGGCCAAGTTGATGTAGTGCTAGATACAGGACGCGCTTATCCGTCGCCAGGACGGATCGATCTGCTTGAGGTCGTAATCGATCCGGGCACAGGAATGGCGACGCTACGAACAACTTTCCATAATCCGGATGCGCTACTGCTTCCAGGCATGTTCGTTCATGCAGCCCTCCATTATGGCAGACGCAATGCTTTCGTCGTCCCCCAGAATGTCGTGTTACGAGATCTGCATGCGGATCCCTATGTTCTTACTATAGGATCCGACGGAAAGGCTGCCTCGAAGAAAGTAGTGATTGCTCAGGACAGTGGTAATTCGTGGGTAATTACAGAAGGTCTTTCTGATGGTGATCGAATCATTACTGACAATCTCCAGAGCGTACAGCCCGGTGATACTCTCCATGTTCTTAACACGCCAGCCTGACGAATACTAACGGAGTTTTTTAGAATGTCAGATTTCTTTATCCGAAGGCCTGTTTTTGCGTGGGTCATAGCTATTCTGATCTCGCTGCTTGGCATTATCGCACTCATGACGCTGCCAATTGGCCAATACCCAAGTATCGCTCCGCCACCTATCACCGTCAGTGTTACTTATCCTGGGGCTTCTGCCGAAACTGTGTTGAAAACAGTCGTACAGCCGATTGAAGAGCAAATGTACGGCCTCGACGGTCTGGAATACATATCATCATCAGCTCAGCAGGATGGCACTGCGCAGGTTGTTCTGACCTTCATGCAGGGCACTGATCCGAATATTGCCCAAGTGCAGGTGCAAAATCGCATGACAGTCGCACAGGCACTACTTCCCGAAGATGTGGTTGCGCAGGGCGTTAAAATTACAAAGGCAACCAAAAGCTTTACGCTTATAGCCATGTTAGTGAGCGAGGATAACCGTCTGGATTCCTATGCGCTTGGAGATTTTGTGGCGAACCATCTCCAGGAACCTCTGACACGTGTGATAGGAATTGGTGACTATACTTTCTTCGGTTCGGAATACGCGATGCGTATTTGGGTCAAGCCAGAAAAACTAACCAGCTACGGCCTAACAGTAACAGACATTCGCAAAGCTGTCTCAGATCAGAACTTTCAGGTTTCCTCTGGAGAGATCGGCGCACTTCCAAGTCCTGATGAGCAGGTTCTTGACGCAGTTATTCTGGGGCCTCAGCGTTTAAGTACGCCTGAAGATTTTCAGAACATTCTTTTGAAGGTCAATCCGGACGGAACGCAGGTCCGGCTTCGTGATGTGGCACGCGTGGAACTGGGCGCCCAGAGTTTTCAGCCTAAAGGTCTCGTTGATGGCCATCCCGCTGCTGGCCTTGCCCTCAACCTGGCACCAGGCGCTAATCAAATTCAGACGGTTGCTGCTGTTAAGGCGCTTTTCGACCGTGCTGCTCCGTCTTTCCCGCCAGGAGTACACGTTGTTTATCCTTATGACACGGCTCCTTTTGTTATGGAGTCCATGCATGAAGTCGTAGAAACGCTGATCATCGCAATCGGGCTTGTTGTCGTGGTGATGTATGTGTTCCTCCAGAATTTTCGCGCCACATTGATTCCGACCATCGCGGTGCCTGTTGTGTTGCTTGGCACGTTCGCCGTAATCCAGGTATCGGGCTTTATGCTCAATACACTGACAATGCTGGCATTGGTGCTTGCAATTGGCCTGCTAGTGGATGACGCGATCGTCGTTGTTGAGAATGTCGAGCGTCTGATGGCAGAAGAAAAATTGTCAGCCGCCGAGGCAACGAGCCGTTCCATGAAAGAAATTACAGGCGCGTTGTTTGGGATCACAATGGTGCTGTCAGTCGTATTTCTGCCAATGGCATTTTTTGGTGGGTCTGCCGGGATCATCTACCGCCAGTTTTCCATCACGATCATAGCGGCCATGATGCTTTCGGTCATCACCGCCATCACCTTTACTCCCGCTCTTTGTGCAACGCTCCTGAAACCGTCCTCACATGGTCCTGCAGTGCGTGGTCCGTTCGGCTGGTTTAACCGGTCATTCGATGTGTTGCTTGAGGGTTATGGTCGCATCGTAAAACGTCTAAATGCTACTCCTCTTGCGTGGGGCGGATATCTTCTGCTGAGCGCTGCGGCGATCATATGTTTCCTCAAGCTTTCTGAAGGTTTTTTACCTGATGAAGACCAAGAAATTGTATTTGTACAGGTTCAGTCACCACTGAACAGCTCTGCACATATTACAGAACGTGTTCAGAAAGATATTCGTGAATACGTGCAGGCTCACGATAAGGGCGCTGTAGAAAATATATTGACAGTGTTCGGTTTCCATTTTGGTGGCCGCAGTCAAAGTGCAGGTTTTATCGCAGTTAAGCTCAAGCACATTGACGAGCGTACCGGCGTTGTCCGTACAGCACAGGATATAGCATCTGATATTAACGGGCATTTTGCAAATTATGGTGCCGCCCAGATTATTGCCTTTCTTCCTCCGCCGGTCATCGAACTTGGTAATGCCAGTGGCTTTGATTTTGAGCTAACCAATCCGGGAGATATTCCCTACGAACAATTTTCTCAGGCGAAAAATAGACTTATTGCCATGGCGCGGAAAGATCCGAGGCTCGTTGCTGTACGCCTGAACGGATTGGACGATGCACCACAATGGCATGTGAATGTTCTCAGAGAGCGTGCGAATGCTTATTCTGTGTCCAACAGCGATATCAACGACACGATCGGTAGTGCATTCGGCTCATCCTACATCAATCAGTTCAATATGAGCGGTCGCGCAAAAAAGGTCTTTCTTCAGGGAGAAATGGACTCCAGGCTTCAGCCTAGTGACCTTGCAAAATGGTTTGTCCGAAATACTCAGGGCCAGATGGTTCCGCTTACCGCCTTTACCAGCCCGAAATGGGTTATCGGAGCGCAGAAGCAGGACGTGTACAATGGTGTTTCTTCATTTGAGATCCTAGGCGCGCCCGCGCCAGGCGTGAGTAGCAGTGAAGCGATGAAGATCATGGAAGACTACGCAGCGAAACTGCCGGCAGGCCTATCGCACGAATGGTCTTCTATCTCCTTTGAACAACGGCAGAGTGCAGGGCAATCCGGCAAGCTCTATGCGGTCTCTCTCATTGTTGTCGTACTCTGTCTCGCCGGACTTTACGAAAGTTGGTCGATCCCGGTTGCCGTTATGCTTGTAATACCGCTTGGAATACTTGGGGCAGCACTGGCTACCCTCTTACGTGGATTAGCCAATGATATTTATTTCCAAGTTGGACTACTCACTACAGTTGGCCTGGCAACAAAGAATGCAATTCTTATCGTGGAGTTTGCGAAGATGCACTACGATGCGGGTGCGACACTGGCTGATGCCGCTTTAATTGCAGCAAAAGAGCGTTTGCGCCCCATTCTGATGACCTCTTTTGCCTTCATTGTCGGAACTCTGCCGCTGGCGCTCGCCTCGGGAGCCGGCGCGGCTGCCCATGTGGCAATCGGGACGGCCGTTGTCGGTGGTATGACTGGCGCGACGGTACTGGCGGTTCTGTTCGTTCCGAAATTCTTTGTTTCGGTCCTAACCCTATTCCATGTGAAGCCCACTGTAACTGCAAAGGGCGTTTCTCCTGTTAATACGTCCCATGAGGGAGCGCTCTGATGCCACGGAATTTATCCCTCTCCTCGCTGGTCTGCCTTCTTCTGGGAGGGTGTACCTTAATTCCGCACTACGATCGTCCGGCCAGCCCGGTCACACAGACCTGGCCAAAAGGCTCTGCCTATCGCAACACGGAAATCAGCTCAGCAGATACGATAAAATCTGACGCAGGCTGGCGGGATTTTTATCGTGATCCTGTCCTTCAGTCTTTGATTGCTGAGGCCTTGGAGAACAACCGTGATTATCGCATAGCCGTCCAGCAGATCGAAACTGCCAGCGCGCAGTTTGATATCGAAAACGCAAGTCTGTTTCCCACCCTGAACGGTAATGCATCGGCCAATATCCAAAAATATGCAGCTCGAACGATGCGATTCCCCAATACCCCAGTGTCTCAGGGATCAATTTACCAAAGACAGTACGGTGTCGGTTTTGGCATTTCCTCTTATGAGATTGATCTATGGGGGCGGATCAGGAGTGCCTCCCGCGCAGCATTCGATCGTTACATGAGTGATGTTTATGCACGCGATAGCGTAAACATCACGCTCAAAGCCAGCATTGCCACGACGGTTCTCAACTGGGTAGCCAATAATGAAGGCTACCGCCTTACATCCGATATTCTGTCAAGCTGGCAAAAGAGCTACGATCTCGTTCTTGAATCACGGAAAAGTGGTTCCTCAAATGATCTTGATGTGGCTGAGGCTGAAGAAGCGCTGCGTGAGGCAGAGAAGCAACTTGAGATCTATGACCGCCAACGGGCACAGGCTTTCAATCAGCTTGAGCTTCTGGTTGGAAAACCGTTGACAGAAGTTCAGAAAACAGCACTGGACGAGAAGAAATCTCTCGTTGACATACTGGCCTTTCCGGATGTGCCCGCTGGCTTACCGTCTGACCTAATAGGTCAGCGCCCGGATATTATTTCTGCAGAACATACGCTTCTAGCCGCAAACGACGATGTCGGTGAGGCTCGGGCGGAGTTTTTTCCGAAAATCCAGATTACTGCGGCCAATGGTACGGCGAGTAGCGGCATCAAACGTCTTTTCCGGCCCGGAATGGGGGCGTGGGATATTGCTCCTCAGATAACGGTCCCACTTTTCGACGAAGGCCGGTTAACGGCTCAGCTCAAGCAAGCAAAAGCAAACAAAAGGGCGGAGATCGCACGTTACGAAAAAACCATCCAGACAGGTTTCCGAGAAGTTGCAGATGCTCTGGCTGCCAGAGAGACTTACGCCCGGGAAACTGTAGCACAAGATAGCTTTGCTTCGGCTTCACAGCGGCAATATCAGCTTGCACACGCGCGTTTCGAAGAAGGGGCCGACAGTTATCTGCAAACACTTGTGGCCCAGAGAACCTATCTCAACGCCATGACGGAAGGAATTTCTATTCATCTCGCCCAACGTTCCAATGCTGTCATGCTTTATAAGGCTTTAGGCGGGGGATGGGAGCATTCGACCACACTGCGCCCGTTTCACATTGGAGAACATGTATTATGAGTATAATCTTCGATGAAATTCCTTGTTATTAGATAAATAATCGTGTTTTTATAATTTATACAAGAAGAGGATTATTATATTTTAATATTTTTTCTATATTTATTTGGAAACATATTAAAGATAATTTGTGAATTTGGATCAGCGCTGCTTCCACTAGGCTGTGGTGTTGATCCAACGTGTTCTGGCAGATATCCAACAATGAGTTAAATAGCAGGTGAATTAACAAGCCATGGGACCAACTTCAATGTTGCAAAATAAAAATGAGCGGGACGAAACTACCAGAGCCCTTATCATTGATCAGGCTCGTCTACTGTTCCGACGTTACGGGCAGTCAAAGACCACAATGTCTGACATCGCAGAAGCTACCGGCATGTCTCCGGCACATATTTATAATTTTTTCAGCGGAAAAAATGAAATTATAAATGCCGTTGGTGATCAGGTGTTCTCTTCTCTTTCCGATCAGATAAATAAAGAAATTAAATATAAAAAAGATCTATTCAGGAAAATAGGTACGGTTTTCTTATTTATTTATAAACACAATCGTGATCATTCTATACCAAAGGATGACGGACTTTTTATAAAAATATGTGAGGGCATTGATGGGTGGGAATTTGAGAAAAAATTCGAGAAGTTTGTATTTGAAACTGTCACTAAAATTTTATGCAAAGCCTCTGCATCAGGCATATCTCAAGAGCAGATAAAAATAGATGCTAGAACCATTCTTGACTGTATGTTCTTCGGTGCTGTTTACACGGAAATATTTCGATATCTACCAGAACGAGAGCATGAAGATCGAGTAAGACACCAACTTGAATTTATTCATTTAGCCTTGCTTCAGAGAGGGTATGTCATTTGATAATGAAACATGGACCAGAAGACGTTTCCAGGTTCTGTTGACACGATATCTAATCCAGCGTTTTGAGGCTGTGTGGAAGAACAAGGTGGTATCTCCTAGCAGGATTAAGATACGCCGCATTTGCCTGAATTTATTGAACTGGCGCTCGATGCACAGCGTGTGGCCACTCCAGTCAGCTGTAACAAAGGGGGGCACATCATTCACCTTGGCGGAAGTTTCGATAGCCATCTTCTGATCCCGATCAACCCGAAAGCTCAGAGCTAAGTAATGATGGTAGTGGAACAAACGAAAGCCCATACACCGATCGCGCGAGGCCGCCGCCCTGCCGGGATAGAGTCGGGACGTGAGGCCCTTCTGGACGCAGCTATAGGGACGTTCGCGCGGCTGGGTTATGAAGGCAACTCACTTCGGGCACTCGGAGCAGCGGCCGGGGTGGACATGGCCCTCGTCGGACGCCTCTTCGGGGCCAAGGCGGCGTTGTGGGACGCGGTCATTAACAGGCTGACCGAGCGTCACAGGACGCATGTCGAACTTCTCGACACGCTGGCTGACGTTATGCGTGAGGGTCCGGAAGACGGGTTCTGCCGGTTCATCCGCTTCTTCGCTGATCTCAGTTTCGAGATGCCTGCCTTTCCTGCTTTCCTGTTGCAGGAAGCGGCAAATCCTGGTGAGCGTCTCGACACGTTGGTCCGCCAGTTGGTGAAACCCTTCCGTGACCGATGCCGCCCGATCATTGCAGCCGCAATTGAAGCGGGCGTGGTGCGCGCTAAAGAACCTGACATGGTTTTCGGGATGCTTCTTGCGGCAATCTCGTTACCAATGGTGTCACCAGCACTGTTTACGCGGCAGGACAAAAACAGCGAGGCGTTGCGCGACACCTTGGCGAAAGATGCAATTTCCATGTTCATAATGAGGACGGAATGAACGCTGACCATAAGCACCTGTCAAGGTTCGGCTCGCTCACTTTGCTGATGGTCGCATCCCTCACCATCATGGTCGGCTGTGTCATCGTCCCGGGCCTGCCAAACATTGCGTCCGCGCTCGATGTGGCGGACGCTGCCGGCTGGCTGGTGACTTTGCCCTCCCTGGGCGTGGTGCTCTTCGCACCGGTTGCGGGCCACATGATCGACGGGCTGGGCGCACGCACCGCTCTTTGTATCGGGTTGACGGCTTACGGTTTTTTCGGACTCGCTACGGCGGCGCTGCATGGGCCCGTAATGGTCTTCGCTGACCGGATCGCGCTGGGAGGGAGCACAGCGCTTGTCATGGCAGGCGGTACGGGCCTGATCGCCCGGTTCCATGACGGAGACGCACGGATGGCAATGATCGCGCGCCAAGGAATGGCGATCGAACTGGGCGGTGTTATTTTCCTCTTCGTGGGTGGTCTCCTCGCGACGCTGCACTGGGCCGCACCATTCGCACTCTATGCCACGTCGCTTGTGTTCCTGGCACTGGTGCTGGCATTTATCCCGTCAGACGAAACGGTGGTGCATGGCGAAGCCGTCGACCACTCGCCGATCAGGCAGTCCCTGATGGTCGTCTACAGTGCTGCGCTTCTGTCGATGACCTGCTTTTTCTGCGCAATCATTATCTTGCCGTTCCGGCTGCTCGCACTCGGCGTGGGAGAAAGTGGCACCGGCTACCTGCTGTCTTTTGTCTCGCTCATTGCCGTGGTTGCGGCCGCCTGCATGCCCCTGGCCGTGCGGCGGCTTGGTGAACGCGGCTCGCTTGTGACCGCATTCCTGGCCTATGTCGGGGCCCACATCTGCTTCGCCACAGCGCCCGGCCTCTCTGTAATTGTGGGGGGAGCGGTCATGCTGGGTATAGGTTTCGGCCTTTCCGTGCCTCTTGTGAACGTCATGACGGTCGAGCGAAGCGGGGCAGCCGAGAGGGGGCGAAGACTTGCCCTACTCTCGATGGCAATCTTCCTTGGGCAGTTTTTGGCGTCGTTTGTCGATTTCCTGCCACGTGGTACCGCACTCCCCTTCGTCGCTGCGGCCGCGTTGGCAGCCGCATCCGCTTTCCTTTCCTTCATTCATCCAGGCTTGCGAAGCACTGCACAGACGCTCTCGCAAATGACCAACGGGAAACCCGTATGAAACATCTGGAGGGTTCGAAAAACCCCCTGGTTTTGGGTTGGTCTTTATGATTCCATTCGTCCGGTTCTGGTTGAGGGAATGGCGCTATGAAGCAGGCTGGTTTCTTTGACGTTGAAGAGCGTCTTGCCCGGTTGAGTGGGCTCGGTGATCAGCTCGAAGCGTTTACCCGGACTGTGGATTTTGAGACCTTCCGCCCTGACCTGGAGAAGGCTCTGGCGTATTCTGACGGAAGCAAAGGCGGGCGAACGCCGTTTGATCCGGTGCTGATGTTCAAGATCCTGCTGATCCAGACCCTGAACAATTTGTCCGACGAACGGACGGAGTATCTCATCAACGACCGCCTGTCGTTCATGCGCTTCCTTGGTCTGGGACTTTCAGATCGGGTGCCTGATGCCAAAACAATCTGGCTGTTCCGTGAACGCCTGACCC
>NZ_BEWM01000016.1 GCF_002723935.1 Gluconobacter cerinus | reverse complement strand
TTCGCCATCCGCTGACTGACCTCGACATTCAGCCCCGAAAGACGCGCCGCACCGAGAATATCCTTCCACGTTGCGACCCCGGTTTCACGAAGGTCGGAGACCTCGGTCATGTTCGTGCGCAGCCACCTGTAGAGTGGGCTGGCTCGTTCCCGCAGCGCCCTTTTTCCATTCCGGGAAGCCTTGAGGTCGTGGAGTGGATTTGTCACGGGCATCTCCTCGAAGTGTGTCCGTTTTGGACACGGCGGGGGACTGACGGCCTCTGCGTGACATGGTCTGAGAGCCCGATACAGCCGTCTGGAGCTATACACACGGCGTTTTCACGGCGCAAGTCCGGCGTCGGCACGGCGTTATCACGGCGCATACACGGCGTCCATCCGGCGTAGGTACGGCAAAGTCACGGCGTAAGTACGGCATAGAAAAGAGCTTCTTCATAGACCATTGCACCGTTGGTGCGGACGGCTTCGCCGCGCAGGGAAAAAGAAGAGGGGTAGGTGTATCAATCTGATAGACCTACCCTCGTTTGAAAGCGGCGCTTCGGTCTCTCGGTGCAGTCGCAGATCAAGCGGTCATCATGGCTTTCGAAAGGGGAACACCAGTCCGTCTCATCGGGAGGCAGAACCCCTCAGCAGGAGCCTGACGTGCCAAGAAAGCAGAAAGCTATATCGCCCCCCCCCGTCGCTGATGTGGACTACGTCGAAGCCGCGCAGTTCCGTTTCAACGACACAACTCTTCAGACTTTCGTAAAAGATGGCGAAGTCTGGTTTCGGATGATGGAGGTGTGTGAAGCTATCGCACACAGCTCGCCTGCCGTGGCAGCTCGTGGGCTTGATGACGACGAAAAGCGGACGATCGCGCTACCATCCTCAGGTAGGATTCAAAATCAGATCGTTGTTAGCGAGAGCGGTCTCTATCACTTCCTGATCAAGTCACAGCTTCCGCTTGCGGTTGCCTTTCGTCGCTGGATTACCAAAGAAGTTCTCCCGAGCATCAGGCGGAATGGATTCTATTCACGCCCGGGAGTGGAACTGGCGATCGCGGGAGTTCAATCAGTGGACCCGGCTGACCTTACGCGCCTTCAGGAAATGCGTCGCCTACCGGGCCGGTATATGGTTCTGAGTCTGCCGGATCGCCCTTTGCATGTTGAAGCCCGTGATCTGGACGAGATCCTTGTTGAGGTTGATCAGGCCGATGTGCAGGCGTTGGTGAGTTCTGCCCAACTGGTCGGATCCCTGTGGCGGAACTTCCGAACCGAGGACGTCATCATGAACAAGGCCGTGACCGAGAATTCCTGCGGCCAACAGCTTGATCAGGCCATCTCGCTGAGCACTCGACTGGCGCAATGGGTCATGCAAGCGGCAACCACCGCACAGAAGGAGAGGGAACGGCCTGACGCTTTGACGAAATAATCTCAGTCGCATGAGGGCTTTCTATCCTGCCCTCATGACAGATCAGACCCAGACCCCCAACCGCGCTCCCGAGACCGATGTTTCGGATCGAGAGCTTCTTCAGCATCTCCTCACCCGCTCTGACGAGCAGGGAGAAGAGATCCGGTTCATCAGCGAAAAGCTGAGTATCCTGATTGAGCTTCTGACCCCCTCGGAGAAAGGGGACAGCCCGACACTGGATGATATTCTCGCGCGCCTGGTCGAGCTGATGAAGGATCAGGAGCCGGTCATCAGGCGCATCGACCATACGACGGCCCGCAACAATGACCTGCTTGAAGGCCGCAAGGTTCGCACGAAAGCAGAGGACGGCCGCCCGTCATGATGACCTTCCGCAAGATCTCGGCGGAGTGCAACGGCCGGTTCGTGGCCGCCTATTTTACCGAGGGCGCGCCGGATCCAGAGCACGATTTTCGCACGGACACCGGCAAGGTGCCTGACGGCGACGGTCAGCGCCTCACGAACTACTACCTCGGCCGCGATGGTCGGGCCTCTTTTAATCCGGGCATGAGTCAGAAGATGGCGGACGTGCTCGGCGTAGATCGGCGTGCCATGCCCACGACCGAAACACTTGCGGCCCTGTTCGAAGGCAAGCGCGCCGACAATGGCGAGCAATGGTCTCAGGCCAAGCGGAAGATCAGCGCCTACGACCTCACCATGGCCCCGCACAAATCGGTCACGCTGGCTGCCGAGTTTGCGCCAACACAGGCCGAAGGAGCCGCGATCTGGAACGCAGTGCAGCGGGCTAATGACGCGACCATGCAGTATGTGGCCCGTGAGCTGGGCTTTGCCCGACGCGGCCATGGTGGGGAAGACGGAGAAGAGGCCGGGGAGGTCGCCTGGACGTCCTATCGGCACCGTACGTCTCGCCCGACCCTGACCCTGCATGATGCCGAGACCGACACGACCTATCTGCGCGAGGCTCCGACCGGGGGCGATCCGCAGATGCACATCCATAATTCGCTCTACAATGTCGTTGTCACCGACAGCGGCCATGTGGGGTCGCTGGACACGAAGCGCCTGCGATCCCGCGTCCATGAGTTCGGAGCCTTCTTTCAGGCGGAGCTGGCGGATGAGCTTCGCAAACTCGGGATCGCGCAGTCCTACGACGCCAAAGAGCAGGCGACCGTCATTTCCGCCGTCCCGCAAGAGGCCTGTGACGCGTTCTCCAGCCGCACGGCCGAGGTGACACGGGCTGCGCGAGCTTATGCCGAGAAAGAAGGTCATGACTGGAACGCCATGACGGCCGAGCTGAAGAACAAGATGCTCAAAGCCGCCAGTCTGGCGCACCGGCAGAAGAAGAATGAGTCCGCCGACGACGTACAGGCCTGGCGCGAGCGCGCCGCCGAGATCGGGTGGGAGCATCACAGCGTTCTCGATACAGCCGAGGCTCCTGCGCTCACGGTCGCCGAGCGGCACGAGCAGGCCTATGCGTTCGCGGCCAAGCATCTCGGCAAGGAGTTCGAGACGGCTGCCGTGCTCGATCACGACAAACTCCGGATGTACGCGGCACGCGGCCTCATCGGTGCGGGGATCTCAGGTGGCATTGAGGACATTGACCAGGTCGTCAAACTGATCGAGGACAAGGGCCTTGAGGTCCGGGGCGAGCAGGTCAGCCTCGTGTCCTGTGTGAAGAATGATCGGGTCCGCGTGACCAATACGGCCCAGATCCGGGTCGAAGAGACGCTCGCCAAAGAAGCCGTGCGGGCCTCGGCGGATCGCAGCGCGTCCCTTTCGGATGCCCAACTCACAGAGGCCATTGAGCGATGCGACCTCGATTTCGACAACGAGCACGGCCAGTCCCAGAAGGCCGCAATCTATGCCCTAGGGAAGGCCGGAAAGATCTCGATGCTCACGGGCGTTGCCGGCTCCGGCAAGACAACGCTGCTTCAGCCGCTCGTGGATGCCTGGAAGCGCGACACCCGGTTCTCGGAGAAGGGCCGTGAGATGATCGGCCTGGCGACGGCCTGGCGTCAGGCCGATGCGCTTGGCGATGCCGGCATCCATCAGCGCTACGCTATGATGCCCTTCCTTAACCGCCTGGAAAAAGGCGAGCAGACGGTGGACGAGAACACGGTGCTGGTCATTGACGAGGTCGGGCAGATCGCGCCTCGCCAGATGCTTCAGCTTCTGGAACTGCAACGCGCGAGCGGCTGTACCATCAAGGCCCTGGGTGACCGGGAGCAGGCGCAATCCATTGAGGCCGGTGATACCGTCGAGATCCTGCGCAGGGTTCTGTCCAAGGAAGACATGCCGGAATTGCTGTCCACGGTCCGCCAGACGACGGCCCGCAATCGTGAGATTGCCGGACTGTTCCGTGGCGAGACACCGGATGCCGATGCGCTGGAGGCGCTTCGGCCCAAAGGGAAGGCCGCCTACGCCAACCGGGACGAGGAAAACTCGGACGATCCCCGCAACGCCTTTCACCTCGAAGAGGTGCGCCGCGCGATCGAGATGAAGCGTGAGGACGGCACGATACGGCTGGTCGGCGGCGATCAGGACGAAGTGCTGCAACAGATTGCCGAGCTGTATGTCACACGCCGCGACGCCTTGGCCGCGTCCGGTTCAACGCGTGGCATCAGCATGTCGGCCCTGACCAATCAGGATGCGGCCGATCTCAGCCGCGCCGTGCGCAGGATCCTGCAGGAGCGTGGGGAGATCTCCCGCGATGAGGTCAAGCTCGATGCGGTCGATCAGCGCGGCGAGGCCTACGAGCTTCAGGTTGCGGCCGGTGACAGACTGCGCCTGTTCCGGCGCACCTGGGGGGCGGTCGAAGGGAAAGGGACTACCGTTGGCAACAACGGCGATGTCGTGGAGGTTGTCTCTCACGGCAAGGACGGTCTGCGCGTCCGGATGAAAGATGGTCGGGAGGCAGATGTTGAGTGGCGTCGGCTGAAGGACCATAAGACCGGCCGGATCCTGCTTGGTTTCGGTCATGCCATGACCATTGATGCCGCCCAGGGCCTCACCTCAGACGAGCATATCAACGCGCTTCCGCGAGGTGTCGCGACGGCAACCGGGTTCACGTCCTACGTGGCGGAGAGCCGGGCCAAGGGCACGACCTGGACCATGATCTCGGACGGCGCCACGTTCGAGGCCGTGCGCAATGGCCGGGCGCTTGGCGACACGACCGAGATCACCAGTGACGATCTGTGGAACCATGTGGCCAAGGGCATGTCTAACAAGCCTTATAAGGCGCTTGGCATGGATCTGCCTTTTACGTCCCAGGCCGAACGGGAGAAGCACGTTCAGGAACTGATCCGCCTCGGGAAGATGCAGGAGGAGATGGCGCAGGACGGTCGGGACTATGGGCGCGAGGTGGCCAACCGTGTGCAGGCGATTACATTTGAGAAGACCGCTGCGCCTAAATTGAAGGAATTGGACAAGCAGATTGAGCAACTTTTAAGTCAAGCCGGTTCCTCAGTACCAAATATCGAACAAGAACTGCGCACGAGAAGAGCAAAAATTGTAAATGCGATGTTCCCAGACATTTTATAATATTAACATGAAAATTATATAAATTCCGATATTTTTATACGGATTTTTCTATCTTCGGTCTCGTATCTTCTTCTTTGCCATTATTATTTCGTCTTTCCATATTGAATCGTAATGTTCAGAAAATAGAAAGCTTTTTACATTTAAATCGGAGAAAATACGAGACGCTCGCGGTATTATGGAATGTTCAAACTTCCCTTTATAGATAATTCTATCCATACAGTTTTTTATTCCTATTATTCCAATTGCCTGACAAGCATATTCGAATTCGTTGGAAGACAGAACAGAGAACGGGTATTTATATAAATATTCAATATTAATATGTTCAGCTTTCATCTTTTCAGTAACTGCAAGAAAGAGCCTTTGAGATAGATACGGATTAACGAAATACCAATCTTCCATGGTTATTATCATTGAATAAGAAGGGAGATCATTGACATTGAAGTTTGTGAGGCCTTTATATATATCTTTTATATTTTTGTAATTTTGAACGATGGCTTCAGCTAGTATTTTTATATCCTTGTCCATGTGTTGAGGGTCTATAGTTGTTTTTGATCGTAAAGTTAATCTTTTGGTCTTCGTTTCGATAAATAAGTTTGCTGATATATCGGACAAAACCCAGTCTACCCCATGTCTGGGGTTCTTTTTTACTGTATATGGCTTTATTTTTGTAACAGAAAACCGATCTTTATCACAAGATGTATTTATAATTTCCCCAACGAAATTTTCAAAAGAGGCTCCAAAAGGATTGGTAAAGCGTTCATTGTGAACGAGATCATAAAAAATACCGGACGTTGATCTTCTTAGTAAATACATAGGTATCGGACAAATTACGTGGTTCCGTTTTTGTGAATCTAAAATAATTAAAGGATTTGAGATTAGAGGATTCCACGTATATGCCCAGTTCTCATTGTATTGTTGAGTTAAACGCAGATTTTCTTTTAGGTCTTTTAGTGAGATTATTATTTTTTCGAATACCCGACAAGATTGTTGTTGATTTATTGAAAAACAATCAAAGTTGGTTGATGTGTCAAAGTAAATGTTTCTAGATATCATAGACTTTGAAATTATCATTAGGAGCAATATTTTTTCAATTCCTAGGCCGTATTCTTCTTCAATCAATTCTCTTAAATTTTCGTCTCCAAAAACCATGCTGGCTTTCGTAATTGATAGTCCTTCAGGGTCGTTTTGCCATATAATTTGCCTGTGAATAATACGGTCAAGTTCTAAATTATCAAACTTATTATTTATTGATCCAACGGTCGCCGCTAAATCTTCTATTTCTCGCAGCATTTCTATCGCTTTATAGAAATGATTCCAAACACTGAGAGTCTTAGTGCCATAGGTATTGCCGTTTAATATCACCTCGCGAATTAAAATTTCTATTTCCCATGAATGGATATGCTTTTTCATTAGGGAAATATTACTTCTATGCCACGAGCAAAAATATGACGGAAGAGCGGTGTCTTCTTGTAAGAAAAGCAATATGTGCTTCAGAGCATTTAGGCTGTCGACGATCTCGAAGTTACGGATATAGTTCCTGAATGGCTTATACTGTTCGTAAAAATCCATTATTATCCTCGATTTGATGATATAGGATGATATATTTATTGTTCTTGCTTAGCAAAAATATTGCTATGTTTTCGAGATGGCATCACTCAGTCTACGAAGATCGACTATCTTATTACAAATTTATCAAAGATCATCAACATGGACGCTCTGTTCCAAAGTTAAGATTATTCCCGATACCAGCGAAGCCTAGGTGGAATCAGACTGTAATCACTGGTTCTGGTATACCCACCGCCGCGCTTTAGCGTTACGTAGGATGCACGTTACGTCGTGCCATGCATAAGCGGGTGACGGTGGACATAGTGTAGAACGCGTTTTTGGCTCCATGCCTATGCCTGATAGACACTATAAGTCACGCCTTAAGTCTGTCACCAAGCGTCTTGGATGCAGCCAAGATTTCTCTTTCGCTCGCCCCTTTGGCGCCAGCCGTGTTGGCCGGAAGAGCCCTAAGCTGATCGCGCGTCGCCAGAACCAGCACAGCACGACGACGAGGCGTCCGCCCCGTCCTGCTCCCGACCAGGCGCTCCAGTTGTTCAATCTTCCCCAGAAAGGCCCCATCCATGGGTTGGGACGGCACAAGGCTTTCATCCTTGTTGTCGTCGCGATTGAAGCGGCCCCAGGCCAGCATCCCGGCAAACGGCGTGCTTCCGTCCGCCTGTCCCTGTCTGGTCGCAGTCCGCAGGTAAGACGCGATTTCCGTCAGGTTTGTGCTGACATCGCCCATGAGGGCTTTGCTGTCCCGGTGGTTCTCATTCGCGATCTTGCCGATCAGGGCTTCGACCGCTGGTGGGAGGGCCGAGCTGGCGGTCTCGATCTGGAAGTCGCCGTTTTCCAGCGTTTCGACAATGCCCCAGGTCTCGGCGTCCGGATCCACACCGTGTCCGGACTTGGGCGAGGGGAGCATGACCGGACGGGCGCGGCGCACTTCGCCGGAGCGTCCATTGATGTCGGCAAAGAAGGTCTTGGAGTGAATGACGCGGCCGCCAAACATTGTCACGGCCTCACCTTCGATCAGGCTTTGCAGATCGTTCCAGGGCAGACGGGAAACTTCGCGGACCTCAGCCCCTGAGCCGTTGTAATAGCCGTAGCCATCATTCTCCACGCGGGTGGCCTGTGTCACCTCAACCTTGTCGGCCTGCTGTTCCAGCCATTCACGGGTCTTCATGGCATCCTGAAGCCGCAGCGCATGGGTGAGGTTCGCGTTGCCAAGAAGCGAGAAGGCCTTTTCGCCGATCCGGGCCGTCAGGCCGGGCAGATCCTGAAACGAGATCCAGAACATGCAGTTCAGGCCACGGCCCATGGCGAGCATCCGGTCCATGCCGTCCGTGACATAGGCGGCCAGCTCGTCAAAGAAGATCTGGAATGGCGCATCACCAGCTCCGGCCTTCAGCTTGAACACTTCGCTGGCAGAGCCATGCAGCTTTGCCCCGAGGAGCTGGGCCATGACACCGCGCAGTGAGGCCACGACGATCTTGCCCAAACCTGCCAGACTGTCTGATGAGTTTTCCAGCGATGGCAGGATGACGATCAGGATGCGGCGGTTCAGGACCACATCGCGCATGATGATGTCGGCCGTCTCGGCACTGAAGATATGTCCAAGGCTCACGCCAAGCTGGGTGAAGACGCGCGAGAAATACATCTTGGCATAGCCGTGCTGCTCGGACGGCTTGTTTTCTTTCTGGGCGTTCCACTCCAGAGAGGAATCATAGCCGGGCAGTTCACCGAGATAGGCCTGAAGCGGCCACAGCACATCGTCCGGAATATCCTCGACCCTGCGCTCGATGGCCTGATTGGAGCCGGGATTGCGAATGAGGAAAACCTTGTGCCGGGCGAGCGTCCCGATCCAGCGCAGGTCGGTCGCATAGCGGATGGTGTCGATATTGATGGGGATGCCGTGCGTGTCGCGCATCCAGACGAGGGCCGGAACCACTGTGCCGATGAGGCCGACAGCGCGGTCGCGGAAGACGCCATTGGAATCATTGGCCGACTGTTCGCCGAGCTGGCTGACCAGCATTTCGCGGATGGCGTCCGCATTTCCGGTGGCAAACGGATTGAAGGTGTTGGAATCCCGTGTGCCGGAGGCGGCGAGGAAGTTCAGCGCCAGCACCTGGTCATCGAGCCCAAACCGCCGTGCGAGGGCCAGCACATCGCCATAGACCGTGTTGTCGCCTTTGGCGTCCACGAGGATGCAGCCGGAGCCATGGGCCAGGGCGTTCGTCATCAGGGAGACAATGGCCGTGGTCTTGCCGGATCCGGTGGTGCCCGGAATGGCTGCGTGCTGACGGGCCGCGTCCGAGGACAACCAGAGCTGGCGGCGGGTCCGGGCTTCCGTGCCGAGATAGAGAATGCCGTTGGCCTGACGGGCCTTGCGATCCTTGGGGTTCAGATCGTTCGCATCCTTCAGCCCGCTATAGCGTGGCATGTGAAGCGGAAGACGCTCAGGACGGAGGACCACCCAGGCCGCGACGGCCGGGGCCGCGAGGATCAGCGCGCCACCTATAGCGGGCACGAACCAGCCCAGGCCGACCACGACGAAGCCAAGCCATCCGGCCAGAGGGGAACGCAGCTCTTCCTTCGTTTTCGTCCAGAACGGGCGGGTATCGCGGTATGTCTTTCCCCGCTCGACCTGCTGATGGCCAAGCGGGGCACCAATCTTTCGGGCCGTCATGGTCTCAGTTCTCCAGCCCAAATGGCGAACCGGCCTGTGCCGGCGCGGGTGCTGGCGACGGCATTTCCAGATGGGCGGGCTGATGCAGCGCCTTGAGGATCTGCTGTGGTGTCGTGGGTGCCGCAGCTTGCGGCTGAGTCTCCAGCGGGCCGCTGGAGGGCAACGGCGGAAGAGGCGCGGATTCCGGCATGGTGGGAGCCGACGCGTGCAGGCCGCCAAAAGTATATAACAGACCTGCACAGACGACGGCTGTTGCGGCAAGCGGCAGGAAGCGGCGGATCCGGCCAGGCGCGGCGGTCTGCGCTCCAGCCGGGGCGATCTCGGCCTGAGCGGCCGCGAGCGGCAGGGCTTGCGGAAAATGGAGATGGATCGGGGCCGTGTTTCCCTCCTCGATGTCGAGCGTGACGGGAGCGTTCTGGCCGTGCTGGAGAATGATGCGGGTCATGAAACTGTCCTTCAGGCGGAGCGGAGCGTGGAGAGGGCGCGATCAAGCACCGGGATGTAGAGGGGGCGACGCAGACGCTGTTCCTCGGACCAGTGGGCACGGGCGCCAGCGGCTTCGATCCGGGGATTGGGATGCACGTCTTCGTTCGGGTTTTCACTGGGGTAGCCCAGAGAGTGCAGGGCATACCAAAGCGGCCGGTCGATCAGCTTGACGATGGCGAAGGCGGGCGGCGCCAGCACACCAGCCTCAAAGCGGGCATCGCACAGAAGCGTCATAAGGGCGGTCGTGGTCCAGCCGTGACGATTACAGCTCTGCGCGATCGTGGCCTGCACATCGGGATCTGCAAGGAAGTCCTGCGCGTTCTTCAGGACCTCTGCGGGCACCTTCAGGCTGACCTTCGGGCCGGTATCGCCATCAAGTCCTGCGTCAGCCAGACCTTCTGACAGTTGCCCGAGCAGGGTCATGGCCTCATCGCGACGCTTGAGTTTGTGCAGCGCAAAGGCCGCAAAGAGCACCTGGGCCGCAGGTGGGGCCGCGCCCGGACCGGCCGTTGTGTAGTGCGGGCCGAGCTGACGCTCGAAGGCTTCCTGCGCGCAGACCTCGCTGAAACTACCATCGGCGGCCGTGGCAAAGCGGCTGCGCCATTCGTCAGCCGTCAGGGCCGGGTCGGCCGGAAGAGGTGCCCCGGTGGACGGCGCAACAAGCCGGGTGATGCGGCGCTTGGCGAACCCGCGCAGGGTCGGAAACATTTTTGCCTGCACGGCAATCAGGCCTTCGAGATCGAGGACAGTCCGCAGCGCCTTGTTCTCCCCGAAGAAGAGACACAGACCTGCGCAGATCCCCCCGACCAGGACTGCAACCCACCGGAGCTGCAGACCGACGATGGACAGGCCGTAATAGAGCTGGATCAGGCGAATGGACGCCGGATGGTGCAGGGCTTGGTGAAGCTGGAGGTTCAGACGCGCAAGGTCAGGCGTAGGCGACAGGATGCCGATCTGCCAGATCAGGGCCTTGCAGTAAAAACGGCTGATCTCTGTGTGGAAGGTTGACCAGACCATATAGGCCAGGACAACGCTGCCGAGCAGCGCAACACCGGCCAGCATCAGGGTGAGTTCTCCTGACGAGCGCGAGCCTGAGGACCGCGAAGCTGTGCCGCTCATGCCGGGTCTCCTTGATGGCTGGTGCGGATCAGGGTCTGGGAAATCTCGTAAAAGCGCTTCAGATAGGCCGTGCCAAAGCGGGGCGTGTGGGAGTGATAGCCCGCGACGGCCTGCCAGAGATCGCCCCGGGCCTTGGTCATTTCCTGCCCGAGGATCCAGCCGCCCGCTTCGAGATTGGCGCAGGAGTTATTCCGCAAGGCCGCGTAGGCACGGGACGGGGTAGTGTGCCAGTGCCGTGCAATCTCGGGGACGTGGATCGTATTGACCTGCATGGGGCCAAGATCGGACGTCCCGTTCGTATTCTGCACGGCCTGTCCGGGATGACCGCCTTCGACATAGAGCAGGACCAGCATGACGCCTGCTGGCACATGCGCGTTATGGGCTGACTCTTTGAGGCAGGCTGCGATCTGGCGTCCGCCATCGTCCTCGGCCGAGGCAGCCGGGGCTGCCATGAGGGCCGCGAGGGCCAACGGAAAGAACATCCGGGTTTTCATGCGGCTTGCTCCTTCTGGACGGAGACCGGCTGAAGACGCGCCATGCTCGCCTGCCAGAGGCCGTTCAGATCGCACAGGTTGATCTGCCCGTTGTGAACCGGGAGCGTATCCAGCACATCGAGCAGGCAAAGCAGGACCGTGACCGCTGACTGCGCGTCATGGTCGAGAACGGTCACGCCAAGAGCGGCTTCAGGATCGTCCGCCAGCTTCAGCCCGAAGCCGTGCCGCGTCATTTCAAACCACAGCGCCTCGGCAGTAATCAGGAACGCAGGCAGGAAACCGCTGCTGGACGCTGCAACCGTATTGGCGCAGGGTGTTGAGTTGGTGGCATCGCTCAGAATGACGCTGAGGCCCTTGCGGTCGATGGCCCGGACCAGAACGTCCGACAGCAGGGTGATCGCAGGAGAGGGGGTCATCCGTAGCGCCTCCGTTTCCAGGTCGGCCGACCGGACCGGACGGGGCCGGTGATGAGGCGGCGGACAGTTCTGAGGGCAGCCGGCAGCGTCAGACCAAAGAAGCTGATCGTTGCAAACAGGGCAGTGCCCAGAACGCCGATATACAGCGTCGTCCAGCTCCAGTACGTGACGGTCACAAGGAGCGGGAGACAGGCCCGGCCATCAAGGATGGCCAGACGGACAGGTTGTGCGGTTGCGCGCCACATCAGGCGTCTCTCCTCCAGGCATCGTTGGCGGTCTTTTCAGTAATCACCCCCTCTTCCAGGGCTTTGCGGATGGCGACGGCGTAGCTCTGACCGTCGCTCTCGATGGCCTGCGCCACGAGGTCGGGCCAAAGCTCGCTTTCGGTTCGCATAAGCTGACGGCGCAGATCCTGATGAAAGGTCAGGAACTCGCGCACAGCCACACGACCCCCGCCGACCCGTTCCAGAAGACGCTGGTTGATGACGAAGCGCAGGGACTGCGCAAGCGCGCTCACGAGGTTGTCGCGTTCAGCCCGTGGGCACAGCGCAATGGAACGCTGGATCATGAGCGGGCCGTTATCGGCATGAATGGTGGTCGAGAGCTTCCCACCCGT
>NZ_BEWM01000015.1 GCF_002723935.1 Gluconobacter cerinus | reverse complement strand
ACGGGCGGCAAGCTTTCCACCACCATCCATGCCGACAACGGCCCCCTCATGATCCAGCGCTCGATTGCGCTGTGCCCCCGGGCCGAGCGGGACAATCTCGTCAGCGCTCTGGCGCAGTCGCTGCGCTTCGTCATCAACCAGCGTCTGTTGGATCGCGTCGGCGGCGGACGTGTCGCGGTGCGTGAATACCTGACCTTTCATCAGGATCTCCGCCGTCAGCTCATGCGCACCGAAAGCGAGCTTTGGCCCGATCTCGTGGCTCAGGCCATCGACAGCGACGGCCAGAGCTATGCGGTCGCCATTCGCAAGGCTCTGGAAGACGGGCTGATCACCGAACAGACGGCCAATGAGGCCTGGAGGAGAGACGCCTGATGTGGCGCGCAACCGCAAAACCTGTCCGTCTGGCCATCCTTGATGGCCGGGCCTGTCTGCCGCTTCTCGTGACGGTCACGTACTGGAGCTGGACGACGCTGTATATTGGCGTCCTCGGGACCGCCCTGTTTGCAACGATCAGCTTCTTTGGGCTGACGCTGCCGGCTGCCCTCAGAACCGTCCGCCGCCTCATCACCGGCCCCGTCCGGTCTGGTCGGCCGACCTGGAAGCGGAGGCGCTACGGATGACCGCCTCTCCTGCCATCGGCGTGCTTTCAGACGTTCTGGTCCGTGCTATCGACCGCAAGGGCCTCAGCGTTCTGTTGAGGGATGCCACCAACTCAACCCCCTGCGCCAGCACGGTCGCGGCGTCCAGCAGCGGTTTCCTGCCAGCCTTCCTGATCACCGCCGAGGCGCTGTGGTTTGAAATGACGCGGCACGGTTTTGGCCTGAAGCTGGTCGATGATCCTGAAGCCGCCCTCGGCGTGACCGTCATCGACCATGACGCGCAGTCAGCCGTCACGGTCCTGCTCTGCCTGCTCGATGTGCTGGACGCGCTCCCGGTTCAGAACGGCCAGATCAATCTGTGTGATCTGACCGGCCTCTGGCAGGCGAGCATGGCGCGTCTTCAGCCTGTCTCCGTCCAGAAGGAGCAGGCCACATGAAAACCCGCCTTTTCTTTCCGTTGGCCCTAGCGGCCCTCCTGGCGGCCCCGGCTGCCTCGGCCGACGACGGCGGACGCCAGATTGCGGCCTGCCTGAAGGAGTCCGCTCATAACGCGCATGTGCCAGCGGGCGTCATGCTGGTCCTGCTCTATGTCGAAGGCGGCCATCCCGGTCAGGCCGTGCAGAATACCAACGGCACGTCCGACCTTGGCCCCATGCAGGTCAATACGATCCATGTTCCCGAGATTGCGCGCCACTGGCACACCACCCCGTCCCGCGCCTACGCGGCGTTGCGGAACAATTCCTGCGCCAATCTTGAAGCGGGCGGCTGGATCCTCGGGCAGGAAATGACCAAGGCCCGGGGCGACCTCTGGCAGGCCGTGGCGGGCTATCACTCCCATACGCCCCGCTTTGGCACGGCCTATCTTAAGCGCTTTTACGAGATTTCCCAGACCCTGATCCGCACCAGCCATCCAGGAGACCCGGCATGAGTGGCACAGTTTCGCGGTCCTCAGGCACACGCTCGTCCGGGGAAATCACCCTGATGCTGGCCGGTGTTGCGCTGTTGGGCATGGTTGTCCTGGCCTATATGGTCTGGTCAACATTCCACACCGAGATCAGCCGTTTCTACTGCAAGGCCCTGATCTGGCAGATCGGCATCCTGTCGCCGACGCCCGAGCTGGCGCATCTGAATATCCAGCTTCATCAGGCCCTGCACCATCCGGCATCCATTCGTCTGATTCAGCTCTATTACGGCCTGTCCATCGTCGGGATGCAACTTCGGTGGGTTGCGGTCCTGGTCGGTGGAATCTGCGCGGGCCTGTGCCTCTTCTTCGGGGAGAACAAGGCGCTGCGGGCCGTCCTCGATCTCGAAGGCCTGATTGCCGTGCAGGCAAAAATGTTTCCGACCCTGCGGGGGTTCGCCAAGCGCCGCATCACCCGGCTGGTTGCGCCGTCCACCGGGGCACCTCTTCCGGCCGATCCCGCCCTGACGGCTGACGAATGGCGCAGCAGCTTTGCCACGGCCGCTGATGGCAGTTTCAGTGAGGTTTGCGCGCAGGAGGCGTTCGAGCGTCAGCTCGGCCCGCACTACACAACAGCCGGACCCGTCGCGACACCACCTGCGGCTCAGGTGCTCTTTGCGGCCTTTGCGCTGCACAAACTCAAGCGTCGCGATGAGGCCATGACCCTGCTCGGTCAACTGTCTGAAGGTCTGGCAGACGCAGGACTTGATGGCGATACCGGCCCGAAGGTCAGCCTGAAGGTGCCCGCAGACGTCCTGAAGACCGCGCAGGACTTCCTTGCAGACCCCGAGGTGCAGGCCACGATCGCGCAGAGCTGTGACCGTCACGGATGGACCACGACCGCCCTCATGACGCTTCTGTGCGATGCCCGATTTGAAGCTGGCGTGCTGGCGCCTCCGGCATTCGCCATCGTCAAGCTGATCGACCGGCCGCTTTGGTACGCCCTGCACTCCCTGGGCTACCCGAGCGAAAATCCCAACGAAGACGTGCATCCCAATCCCCGGATCGAAGCCGCTGGCGCCCGCGCCCACTGGTCCGAGGAACAGCGCCTGCGTCGCCCCCTCTACATCCCGGTGCTTGATCGCGCCCTTTCCACGCTCCGCTCCGCCTGAAGGACAGTTTCATGACCCGCATCATTCTCCAGCATGGCCAGAACGCACCCCTCACGCTCGACATCGAGGAGGGCAGCACGGCTCCGATCCATCTTCATTTTTCGCAAGCCCTGCCTGTCGCGGCCCCTCTGGCAGAGATCGCCCCGGTTGGACCTCAGGCCGCTCCGGCCACCAGGATCCGCCGCTTTCTGCCGGTTGCCGCGACAGCCGCCGTCTGCGCAGGTCTGTTGTACACCTTCGGCGGCCTGCACGCCTCCGCGCCTGCGATGCCTGAATCTGCGCCTCTTCCGCCATTGCCCTCCAGCGGCCCGCTGGAGACGCAGCCGCAAGGTCCGGCACCGACCGCACCACAGCAGATCCTGAAGGCGCTGCATCAGCCCGCCCATCTGGAAATGCCGCCGTCCGCGCCAGCACAGGCTGGCTCTCCGTTCGGCCTGGAGAACTAAGGGCATGACGGCTCGTCAGATCGGCGCACCGCTTGGCCACCAGCAGGTCGAGCGGGGAAAGACATACCGCGACACGCGCCCGTTCTGGACAAAGACAAAGGAGGAGCTTCGCTCCCCTCTGGCTGGTTGGCTCGGCCTCGTGGGGGTCGGTCTGGGCTGGTTCGTGCCTGCCATTGATGGAGCGCTGATCCTCGCGGCGCCTGCCGTGGCAGCCTGGGTTGTCCTCCGTCCTGATCGTCTTCCGCTCCATATGCCGCGCTACAGCGGGCTGAAGGATGCGAACGATCTCAATCCCAAGGATCGCAAACCCCGCCAGGCCAACGGCATTCTTTATCTCGGCACCGAGGCGCGTACCCGTCGCCAGCTCTGGATGACGTCCGACGCGGCCCGTCAGCACGCGGCCATTCCGGGCACCACCGGGTCCGGCAAGACCACGGCCATTGTGTCTCTGATGACAAATGCCCTCGCGCATGGCTCGGGCTGCATTTTTGTGGACGCAAAAGGTGATAACACGGTTTATGGCGATGTTCTGGCACTCGCACGCCGCTTCGGGCTGGACGACCAGGTGCTGGCGCTGAACTTTCTCGCCGCCTCCGGTACGCGGGATTCCAACACGTTCAATCCGTTTGCCACCGGAAACGCGGATGCCATCCGCGAAATGCTGGTTAGCCAGCTTGGCGAGCAGTCGGCGAATGACTCCAACGGCGTCTTTCGTGACCGTGCTGTCGGCCTCATCGGCACAGTGGTTCCGGCCCTCGTCTGGATGCGCGACACACATGGCATCCCCATCAATATCGACGCCATCCGCTATGCCACCGACCTGCGCTGGATTGGCACTCTTGCGCGGCACAAGGTCTTCCTTATCCGTAATCCCGGATCCAATCAGGCCATCGAGCGCAGGGTCGAAGACATTCCGGACGATGTGCTGTGGCCGCTTCAGGCGTATCTCGGCGAACTGCCCGGCTATGATTCCTCTCTGGAATGGAACGCGCAGAAGGAAAACAAGCCGTCCGAGCAGCACGGCTATGCCAAGATGTATTTCTCGCGCGTCTTCACCCAGCTTGGCGTCAGCCTCGGGCATATCTTCAGCGCCGAGACGGCCGACATCATCATGCGCGATGTGGTGCTGAACCGCCGCATCCTGATCGTCATCCTGCCGTCTTTGGAAAACTCGTCAGACAGTCTGGCAGGCTTGGGCAAAATCGTCGTGGCCTCGCTGCGCGGTGTGATGGCCCAGCTCCTCGGTGCGAAGCTGCACGGCTCTGCCAGCGAAGTGTTCAAGCTGAAGGCCGGTGCCGGTGATGCGCCATTCCAGATCTTCTTCGATGAGTTGGCCGCCTATGTGACGGACGGCATGGACCGGATGCTCGCCATGGGCCGTGGCCTGAACTGCATGTTCTGGATCTCGTTTCAGGACTTACCCGGCCTGACAGCCCGGATTGGCGAAAAGGCCTTCTCCCTTCTCGGCAACGCAAACCTGACCCATGCACTACGGCTTCAGGATGCCATGAAGACCCGTGAATGGCTGGAGCAGCAGGCCGACAAGGTTGAGGTGACACAGGCAACGCGCGTGGAGAATGACGGCTATGGATATTACAACGGCTCAGGCGCTGAGGTCCGCGAAGTCTCCCGCCTCCCCTGGAACGATCTGCAAAGCCTGATCGAGGGTGAGGCCGTCACGATGTTCGGCGGCCGGGTCATTCATTCCAAGACCTTCTTTGCCGACATCAATGGACGCTCAGGCGAAGTACGACGCGCCCGTCCGGTCATGCTGCCGTCTCCCAAGACCGGCCATGGTGTGGATCCGGATGCCGAGACATGGGGCATTGTCGAAACGCTGGAAAACGGCGACTTCCAGATCGAGACGGCCAGTTCGGCCTTCCCACCAGCGGTCGCTGCCCTGATTGGCAGGATCGCGAATGAAAACCATCGGGACAGCAAGGCCCTCATGGGCGATGTCAGTACCACCCTGACAGATCTTTCAGACTACCTTCGCGCCACTACGGCTCACGGTCATGGAGAAGGTAACACGCCGTTCGCGGGGATGCTGGCCTGGGGCCGCGTCCAGCGCGACGACAACAAGGATGAAAGCCTGGTTCCAGCGCAGCCCATGGACGGGGCGTTTCTGGGGAAGGTTGAACAATTGGAGCGCCTTGTTGGCAGTCGGACAGGGCGGACGCCTCGACGCCGCGCCGTGCTCGTTCTGGCGACACGTGATCAGCTCAGCTCTCTTCCGGCCGATACGTCTGGAGCGAAAGGGGAGAGCGAAAAAGAGATCTTGGCAGCCTTCCGCAAGTTGGGGGGCAGGCTGCAGGCGTGAGCGGTTATCTTAGATGGGTACGGGATAAAGTAAGTAAGTTAGTTGGCGTCCTAACCGTCGCGATCGAAGTATAGGGGCCTCCCCTGCTCGCAGGAAGCGATAAACCGAGCCGTCATTTTTTCGGGTGCCAAAGGTACAAAAGGAGCATTTATCTTCTTGGCTTGCGTCTTCAAAACGGCAAGACGCAAGCCCGCTCCCCCTATCCAGTCTAAAATTTCATTTTCGACACTCTCTGTGTCAAATGTACAAACGTTAACCAAACCGCACGACCGAGCGATCTGCTCAATGCCCTGAGTAGACGACAAGTTAACTTCCTGACATCCGGTAGATACGTATGCTCCGTTATCTACTATCACGATTGATAGATTATCTGGTCCGAATTTCGCAACAGATGCCAGTCCTCCCAGATTCATGAGAAGGCCGCCGTCGCCTTCAAATACGAGAGTACGCAAACCGCTCGCAGTAGCTACACCTAACCCGACGGGAATTGTCATACCCATCGACCCAAGAAGATAAAATGATCTCGGACTATCGGCCACGGAATATGCAAGGTTCGCTAAATCACCCAAGGGAAATATAAACTGGTGATCAGGGAAAAACGATGGGAGGAGCGAAAGTATTTTAGCAAGTCTATCCATAGCTAATTCTCTCCCCAGAGGGCCACACACGGTAGTCTGTTGTTAATCGCTTTGCTTTTCGAAATAGATAGGGCTTCAGTGAAATCAATTGCCGTACAGGTCATTGTCATGGCCCCAAGCGCTGCAACCGCAACCCTGGTAGCATTCCCAACGGGTCTCTGGGTAAGATTATGGTCTGAAGTGCCACCCCGCATACTTATCAAGCATACCAAAGGTATTCGATAGGCGACTGCAAGAGATCCTAAGCAGTTAAGAGAATTAAGTAGGCCTGAAGATTGCATTAATACAATTGGAACGACCCCGCCAAGTGCTAGACCGCACCCGGTAGCGATTGCTTCCTCTTCACGAGAAGCCAAAATTAAGGTTTCGCAAGCTCTTTCGTCGAACACCTTTTTAAACCGCGAACACGGTACGTAAGTCGCCGCACGGAACCCATTGCGAGTAATTGCTATGTTGAGAGAGTGCTTCATCTTGCGACCTCTGCATCATGAACTGATCTCAAACCGACCCACGGAGCAACCACACAAAGGAAGAAAGCAACCAATGCCAACAACAATAATAATATATTTATAGGTATCTCTCTTATAAATGAACCTACTACAGCAGTAGAACACCCACTTCCAATATTGAATGCAGCGCCGAGAGACGCATTCAATTCAGTATGGAACTCCTCATTATAAAGCGCTGATACTAGCATGTAAGAAGAAACAAAAATTGGTGTCATGCCATAACCGAACATAATTGCTGATAATACTTCTGTGAAAATATTATCAGCAATGGAAAATAAGAACAAAGAAACGGTTAATGGGACCCCATAATATATTATCTTCTTACGTTCGTCGGCTTTGTACGGAGACAGGCGATCTCCACATGATGCCGAAATTGCCCCTGAGAGAGATATTACACCAAGAATAACCCCTGAAATCGCCTGACTCTTCGTATAAGAAGAAGCCCACGCAGGCAGCACGATCGTAAGAGTACCGATGCTAATTCCTATCCCCAAGGATGGAAGCAGTAACCCAACACTTTTCAAAGAGAAATATAGCCGAAAGGAGTTTATGCCACGATTTCCGCAGCTCTCGTTCTGCTCGATTTGGGATTGCTTCCGATTAATCGAAAACAATTTTTTTGCATCTGAGTTCTTACCGACCTGAACGACAATGTAACTACCTACAAAGCCCGCGATGGATCCCAGAGGAACTCCCCATTGAGGCCCGATTGAAACCCATATTATCGAGGTTAATATTGGCGTCAGTGCGAATACAGCTTCCTCCATCACCGAATCTATTGAATGCAAAAATTTTTTTTCGCTTGGGGAGCCTGATATTTGATTCCACGCCGATCGTACCACCGCCCCAGTAGGCGGAGCAGAAATTGCTCCCAATGCAATCAATAAGAATGCGAAAATAGTACTATGAAGATAAAATGAAGAAGCAATGCAAAGGCAAAATGATATACTACTAACGATCGCCATGGATACAATTATAACACTGGGGGAGTAGTTTTGTATTATCCTTGATTTAACCGGACCTGATAGCGATACTGCAATCATAAATATTGTTGATGAAAACCCCGCCGAAGCGAAGTCGTTTTTTGACGCGAAATAGGTTATAAGCCCAAAGGGTATCATGCCAGCGGCTATACGCGACGCACACATTGCCGCAAGAATTGAGGCGACACCTCGTTTGCGTAGAACCGACATACGACCCAATCGTTGCGCAGAGGTCATCAATCACGCTCCATAATCACATGGCTGCACGATGCCCAGGTCGACAGTTTCTGTAGCAGCAGCTCAATTTCGTCAGGGGAGATTGAGTCATCGAATTCTTGAGCTTCAATGAAGAGCGTTTCACCCGATTTCCGAGGCGCTACTCGACCGACTATTCTGTGCCCTTTTAAGACCGGCATTCCAAAGTAGCCGAATTTTCGTTTTAATTTGGGCTTATAGCTCTCCAAAATATAATCTCGTTGAAAGAGATTTTTCTGGCGTCCTCGTGACCATACGAGTGAGTCGAGGGGAGAAATAGCTACGATACTTTCGGCAGAAAAGGACATTTCTATATCCTTTGAGATGTACCAAATTGCCGCAGACCCCTCGACCATTACCCTTTCATATTCACTTTCTATTAGAATTTTACGAGCTTCTGGCAGGCTAATCTTGAAATAGTCCGCGACATCTCGATCTGTTGCTATACCAAGTGCGCGCATCGACAAATCAACCACATGCCTCAAACCGAGATCATCGCAGTGGCGAGAACTTCTTATTGGATAAGGTATGCTCTCGGTAGGAAGACTATATATGCGTTGCCAACGGCTATTGCGGCTCGTGCATACAAGGTCGCCTACGCTGAGCAGCCACTCACATGCCCAACGTGTCGCCGATGCTCTATTCCAGCCTTTGCCAACACTCGGCTCCAGTTCGGTCATTGTCTTCGGCCCTTCAGCCGAGATCACTTTCAGTACGCTCTTGCAGACAAGCTTATCAACTTCGGGACCAATGAAGCCTGAGGCCCTTAGCCTTCTGCGACGCCACTCCATATGAGGCCATAGCGACATTGGCATAAGTGAATGAGCGTGCCCCCATGTCTCGAAGTGTTCGGTGCTGACGTCAGTTTCTTTACACGATATTCCTCGGCTCAAGAAAACCAACTCATGAGATCTGCGAACCGCCCGAATAGCATCTATTTGAATGCATCCGAGTTTTTCTAAAACCGTTTGTGAACTTGTCTCTTTGTCAATATTTCGCGTAAGTAGTTGTGCAGAAACGGCTATTTTCTGTGCTTCTGACAATGATATATACTGTATATTTTGGTGACTCACTCAGGAAATTCCGAATTGTTTTGCAATTCACGCTGGAGAAATGTGAAGCTACTTCTCCAGCGCGCTCTCTATTCTATGCTAAAACGAGCTTGTCATCTTTACTGTCTTCATGAAGACGTCGTTCAACCTTTGTGGGGTCGAAGGTTGAAACGCTGCACGGACCAAAACCTACGCGAACGCTTTCAAGTGGAATCTCAGCGGTAGGATCGTCCAGATTTGCCCCACTGAGCCGGACTATCGTGACAGCATGAGATGCAAAATCTTCAATGCTATTGTATTCAAAGAATGGAGGGCGGGCAAATAATGCGACGAACGCAATATCTGTTTCGTCAACCGTTACTCCCCGCGGCCCAGGACCAACCTTGATATACTTGGTGACCTCAAGGCTATCGAGGTTTATCACAGCCATCGAGTTATCACGTTCGAGCGTGACAAGCGCATGCTTACTGTCGTTTGTGAAGGCTACTGCACGTGCTCCGCTGGCCCGCAGAGAAACATTCTCGACAACTTCGTCCTTGTCGAGGTCAACAACGGGCACGAACCGTGGGGTATTGCACGCTACCAGGGCAATATTCCGCGTCTTATCGACATTGAGGCTATACGGGAAGGTATCTTCCCCGATAGTAATTTTTTTCAGCAACTTGACTGAATCAATGTCGCCCGCATCCAAGCCTGAAACGTCTATTTTCGCGAGTGCACCCTCACCCCAAAGACAGACATATGCATTGCCGCCTGCAACAATCATGTGGCGGGGATCTCGTCCCACCTCAAGTTCAAGCACTTCACGTCGCTCATTTAGGTCGACCACGGAAATCGTATCTGAGCCCGAATTGGAAACAAGAAGGTATTTATTATTTCCAACAAGGTGAAGGCCGCGCGGCCCTGATCCAACCTCAATGCGTCCGACCTCTTTATGCGTTAACGCATCAATTTCAGAGACAGTATTGGTGCTTGTATTCGAAACAAATCCCCGGCCATCAGGAGTGAATTTAACACTTCCCCGGGGGGCATTTCCAACCCGAATCTGCGCAACGCGTTCGAATTTGCCGTTTTGGTTCCGAATTACTGTAAGCAACCCTGAATCAGTGTCGGTTGAATAGACGTCCATGACTTTTGTTCCTCCGTAGATTATTTACAGGGAGACATTTACTATTCTTTATTTTTGGTTAGGAAGAAGAATCTACCTGATTATTTTTCTCCCTACCCATGGTTACTATCAGTGACGCCAAAAAGAATTTACAACAAAAAATTTCATCATCACGAAAGAGTGAATATACAAGTTTCGCATCTGGCTGCCGGACCCATATTTGATTGCTTTTCGTAAATCATGCGTCGGAAAACCAGCAAACGAATGTACCGATGCGTTTCTGAAACAAGGTGCCGCACCTGTTTTCTGTCCAGAACAGATATTGCTCGATACCGTTGAGAGGCGGGGCCCACTGTAATGCTCTAGCCAGCATTCCTGTCTCTATCCCATTCTTGTGCTACACGAGGGCCGATAAATGCACCGAAACCCTTTTAATTCGATCAGCACGCAAATCGCGCTCTTGTTGTGACATTGTGACCCGATGATTGGTCATCATCACCTCGATTTTCTGATCCAACTCTTTGAGCCTCGGAGTTGCCGTCTTCTCCAACATGTTCGCCAGCACGCGGTTGGCCACCTCACGTCCGTAATCTCGGCCATCCTGCGCCATTTCTTCCTGCATCTTGCCGAGACGGATCAGCTCCTGAACGTGCTTTTCCCGTTCCTCCTGCGACGTGAAGGGCAGATCCATGCCAAGCGCCTTGTAGGGCTTATTGGACATACCCTTGGCCACATGATTCCACAGATCGTCGCTGGTGATCTCCGTCGTATCACCGAGCGCGCGCCCGTTGCGCACGGCCTCAAACGTCGCGCCGTCTGAGATCATGGTCCAGGTCGTCCCCTTGGCCCGGCTTTCTGCCACGTAGGACGTAAACCCGGTTGCCGTCGCCACGCCTCGTGGGAGTGCGTTGATATGCTCGTCTGAGGTGAGGCCCTGGGCGGCATCAATGGTCATGGCATGACCGAAGCCAAGCAGGATCCGGCCGGTCTTGTGGTCCTTCAGGCGACGCCATTCAACATCCGCCTCCCGTCCGTCCTTCATCCGGACTTTCAGGCCATCCTTGCCGTGCGAGACAACCTCCACGACATCCCCATTGTTGCCAACGGTGGTCCCTGTTCCTTCGACCGCCCCCCAGGTGCGCCGGAAAAGGCGCAGCCTATCGCCGGCAGCGACCTGAAGCTCATAGGTTTCGCCACGCTGATCGACCGCATCCAGTGTCACTTCATCCCGGGAAATCTCGCCACGGTTCTGCAGGATCCTGCGCACAGCGCGGCTGAGGTCGGCCGCGTCCTGGTTGGTCAGGGCCGACATGCTAATTCCGCGCTTTGATCCGGACGCGGCCAGAGCGTCGCGGCGCGTGACATAAAGGTCAGCGATTTTTTGCAACACCTCATCCTGATCGCCACCGACGAGACGGATAGTCCCGTCCTCGCGCTTCATGTCGATGGCGCGGCGGACTTCCTCAAAGTGAAAGGCGTTGCGGGGATCATCCCAGTTTTCCTGATCCCGGTTGGCGTAGGCGGCCTTTCCTTTTGGGCGACGCGTCTCCAGTGCATCCGCACTCGGCTTCTCGCCACGGAACAGTCCGGCGATCTCACGATTGCGGGCAGTGGTCTGGCGAACCGTTGACAGCAGTTCCGGCATGTCTTCCTTGGCCAGCACCCTGCGCAGGATCTCGACGGTATCACCGGCCTCAATGGATTGAGCCTGCTCCCGATCGCCCAGGGCCTTGATGGTGCAGCCGCTCGCGCGTTGCAACTCCAGAAGCTGAAGCATCTGGCGCGGTGCGATCTGGCCGACCTCGTCAATGACCAGAACCGTATTCTCGTCCACGGTCTGCTCGCCTTTCTCAAGGCGGCTCAGGAAGGGCATCATGGCGTAGCGCTGATGGATCCCGGCATCGCCAAGCGCATCGGCCTGACGCCAGGCCGTCGCAAGACCGATCACCTCACGGCCCTTCTCCGAGAACCGGGTATCCCGCTTCCAGGCATCCACGAGTGGCTGAAGCAGCGTTGTCTTGCCGGAGCCGGCAACACCCGTGAGCATCGAAATCTTTCCGGCCTTCCCCAAGGCGTAGATCGCCGCCTTCTGGGACTGGCCGTGCTCGTTGTCAAAATCGAGGTCGCATCGCGCGATGGCCTCTGTGAGTTGGGCGTCCGAAAGAGACGCACTGCGATCCGCCGAGGCCCGAACGGCCTCCTTGGCAAGGGTCTCCTCGATACGGATCTGGGCCGTATTGGTCACGCGGACCCGGTCATTCTTCACGCAGGAGACAAGGCTAACCTGTTCGCCCCGAACCTCCAGGCCTTTGTCCTCGATCAGTTTGACAACCTGGTCGATGTCTTCAACGCCCCCGGGGATGCCCGCTCCAATGAGGCCGCGAGCGGCGTACATCCTCAGCTTGTCATGATCGAGAACGGCCGCCGTCTCAAACTCCTTGCCGAGATGCTTGGCCGCGAACGCATAGGCCTGCTCATGCCGGCCCGCGACGGATACCTCCGTGGCCTCAGCCGTGCCCATGACGCTGTGATGCTCCCAGCCAATCGCGGCGGCGCGTTCGCGCCAGGCCTGAACGTCGTCAGCGGATTCGTTCTTCTTCTGCCTGTGCGCCAGACTGGCGGCCTTGAGCATCTTGTTTTTCAGCTCGGCCGTCATGGTATTCCAGTCGTGCCCCTCCTTCTCGGCATAGGCCCGAGCGGATCGCGTCACCTCGGCCGTGCGGCTGGAAAAAGCGTCACAGGCCTCCTGCGGAACGGCGGAGATAACGGTTGCCTGCTCCTTGGCGTCGTAGGACTGCGCGATCCCGAGCTTACGAAGCTCATCCGCCAGTTCTGCCTGGAAGAAGGCGCCGAACTCATGCACGCGGGAGCGCAGGCGCTTGGTATCCAGCGAGCCCACATGACCGCTCTCGGTCACAACCACATTGTAGAGCGAGTTGTGGATGTGCATCTGCGGATCGCCCCCTGTCGGGGCCTCACGCAGATAGGTGGTATCGGTCTCGGCATCATGCAGGGTCAGGGTCGGGCGCGACGTGCGGTGACGGTAGGACGTCCAGGCAACCTCCCCGGCCTCTTCTCCGTCTTCCCCCCCATGCCCACGTCGCGCGAAGCCTAGCTCGCGGGCCACGTACTGCATGGTCGCATCATTGGCCCGCTGCACAGCGTTCCAGATAGCGGCCCCTTCGGCCTGTGTTGGCGCGAACTCGGCAGCCAGCGTGACCGACTTGTGCGGGGCCATGGTCAGATCATAGGCGCTGATCTTTCGCTTCGCCTGAGACCATTGTTCGCCATTGTCAGCGCGCTTGCCCTCGAACAGGGCCGCAAGTGTTTCGGTGGTGGGCATGGCCCGCCGATCCACGCCGAGGACGTCCGCCATCTGCTGGCTCATGCCCGGATTGAACGAGGCCCGGCCATCACGGCCGAGGTAATAATTCGTGAGGCGCTGACCATCACCGTCAGGCACCTTGCCGGTGTCAGTGCGGAAATCGTGCTCCGGATCCGGTGCCCCTTCGGTGAAATAGGCGGCCACGAACTTGCCGTTACACTCCGCCGAAATCTTGCGGAAGGTCATCATGACGTGTGGCCGTCCTCTGTCTTCGGACGAACCTTACGGCCTTCAAGGAGGTCGTTGTTGCGGGCGGTCGTGTGGTCGATGCGCCTGATGACCGGCTCCTGATCCTTCATCAGCTCGACGAGGCGCGCAAGAATGTCGTCCAGTGTCGGGCCGTCTCCCTTCTCCGAGGGGGTCAGAAGCTCGATCAGGATACTCAGCTTTTCGCTGATGAACCGGATCTCTTCTCCTTGCTCGTCAGAGCGGGCGAGAAGGTTCTGAAGAAGCTCCCGATCCGAAACGTCGGTCTCGGGAGCGCGGTCGGGGGTCTGGGTCTGATCTGTCATGAGGGCAGGATAGAAAGCCCTCATGCGACTGAGATCATTTCGTCGCAGCCTTCGCTAGCGCCAAGGCTTTGTTTTCCGAAGCTCGCTGGACCCATTGTGCCAGACGGGTGCTTAGGGAGATGGCCTGATCGAGCTGCTGGAGGCCTTCATCAAGTGTCAGCGGTTCATTGAGAATCGCAATCTCTGCGCGATAGCTCCGCCACAGCGACCCCACCAGCTTTGCCGAACTCACCAAAGCCTGCATGTCTGCCTGATCGCAGTCGAGTAAGATCTCGTCCATGTCGCGCGCTTCGATCACGAGTGGCGCATTCGGCAGGCTTAAAACGACATAGCGGCCCGGTGCCTGAAAGCACGCCTTTAGGTGCTGTTGGTCTTCAAGGTTTTCAGATGAACCTCCTGGGAGCGCGTAGAAACCTGTCTCCCGGATGCGAGGAATAACCTCTTCTGTAATCCAGCGGCGGAAGCGTTTAGCGATCGGTTTCCGGGATACGAAAGAGAGATGATACGCGCCGCTCTCGGTGACACACACGACCTGCTGCGGGCCACCTGCGGTCTGAACTCGAATGAGAGTCTTTTCGTCATCGTCCAGTCGCTTCGCCGCATCGGCAGGCCCTTTGATTTCCAGCGCTCCGCAGATGTCCGCAATCAGAAACCATTGCCGCCCCTGGTAGGAGGCAGAGCGCAGCGTCGCTCCGGCGAAGATGAACTCAGACGACGTTTCAAGCGGTAGGCCACCTGCCTTCTGTTGCTCGTAGGTTGTCTCTGCTGCCGGTGTCACTGGCGTCTCCTTCGGGTTGGGACAGTGATCATGACAGCGTGGTCTGCGATTGAACCGATCGTCAAAAGCGCGACCAAAGGGTGAGGCTACTAACCGCACCCTTTTCCTCTTTTGCCTCTCGGCGGCGAAGCCGTCCGCACCAACGGTGCAATGGTCTATGAAGAAGCTCTTTTCTATGCCGTACTTACGCCGTGCCTTCGCCGTGACGACGCCGTGTTAACGCCGTAGAAGAGCCGTGGTAACGCCGTGTCAACGCCGGACTTGCGCCGTGAAAACGCCGTGTGTATAGCTCCAGACGGCTGTATTGGGCTCTGGGACCATGTCACGCAGAGGCCGTCAGTCCCGCGCCGTGTCCAAAACGGACACACTTCGAGGAGACGTCCGTGACAAATCCACTTCGAGACCTGAAGACCTCCCGGAATGGAAAGCGCGCATTGCGGGACCGGGCGAGCCCACTCTACAGGTGGCTGCGTACGAACATGGCCGAAGTCTCCGAACTTCGTGAATCCGGTGTGGCAACGTGGAAAGATATTCTCGGTGCTGCGCGTCTTTCGGGGCTGAATGTCGAGGTCAGCCAGCAGATGGCAAA
>NZ_BEWM01000014.1 GCF_002723935.1 Gluconobacter cerinus | reverse complement strand
GCATTGCTATCTACAATGAGTCCTGGATTAAAATTTACTCCTTGCCCGATGCCCAGAGCGATACCGTTCATGTATCCTGCAGGATCAAAAACAAGTTGCCCGGCCTGCGTGCACGCATACTCCTCATGCTGTACGTCTGTCGAACGGCAGAGCGGGTCGACATTGTAAGCAAGGGACGGCGTCTGGCTGCTGAGAAGGCCTAGATGGAATGAACCGTTCTGAGGGCCGTCTTCTGAGGCATACCAGCCCAACTGTCCGTAATGAGAAGAGGATCCGACGCTACCCATCATCATGCTGGGCGTTACAGTACCGATGTTTTTTGCTTCCTGCGTAGTCTGCTTGAATGCAAACAAGCCCGTATCACTTCGGAACTCTAAACCGCCATTCGTCACGCCATCGACGTAAAGGCCCGTTGGCTGAAGGTTGAAGCCCGCTAGTCTCATCATCCATGAACCTGTGGCAAGACGGTGCTGTCCCTGCCATACCAAGCTCAAACCGCGACTTTCTAGCTGTCCGTCGTGATCTGCGCCATTCATCCAGAAATCATATTCGTTGTCATGTGCGCGTGTAATGCCGTCCTTAGGCTGGTAATCAGCTTGAAGGTGATATTCATTAAAGTCTTTTACGGACTGCCCTAAGAAGATTGCTGGAGAAGTATAAGAGTGAAAATTTGAGTTCTTGACGGCGCTATTTGTCACTGGTGACTGATAGGTAATTTGATTGTCAATCTGATCGCCCTTCATGTTACCCGGTGCAAAACTGTTTCCGCCTTTTGCATCTTCCACAGAGAACGATATAGTTGTGCCAGAACTTATTGCGGCCGTCGTTGGTGCAGAGATATTTAGGGTCGTGGTATTGTTTGACGAATTATACGACGCAGACGAGACAGTTGTTCCTGAATGCAGGGACGCGTTTGAAAGGGTACAAGACCAGTCGGCACAGGCATTTTGACCATTTTGCGCTTGAGGCGGGGAGATTGCGCCCGTTAAAATGATCGTTGTAGAGCCGCTAGATGTTGGTTGGGCTGTTGTTTGTGTCCAGTTCTGTGTTCCAGGGTAAGGATATGGCGATGGGTTAGCCATAGTACGCCAGATATACTGCGCTTGGATTGAGCCTGGGAAAGATGCTCCAGGGTAGTAATAAGATTCGATGGTGATGGTTGATGACGTGCTATCGTTTTCAATGTTGGAAACATATCCATGATAGTAATTTGGCATGTCTACATTGTCGATTCCGCTATAATCGTTGCTTTCGACGCTAGACATGCCATTTGCGATATTTGTTGTTATGGACATTCTATTGCGGAATAGAGCAAGCTCTTTGGCCGATAGCGCCGGGGTTATTTTGACGAAATTTGAACCAAACGTTATTTGATAATTTACGCCATCCGCTGATGGCGTCCCTCCGCCAATGACGTCTATGGGGGAGGAAGAATAGGAGTCGACTTCCATATTGACCCCATCCATGTCACCGGATCCGCTGCGATGGGTCCAAGATCCGCCGCTGGCATTGATAAACTGGAAGCAGGCTCCGCCTTCGTCACCACCACTAATAGTGCGGCAGTTATGTTTCTCGCCAACGAAATCGTTTGCCGAATGACCGCCGGAAATAATATAATGTCGACCGAATGCTGAGTCGGCCGGATTAAATGCTTCGATTGAATTAACTGGGGTAGCCTGCAACGCAGAAAGAACGTCCTGCCCAGTGCTTACCCTGCCAAGTATTTGCGCCGATATTGCGGACACGGTCGAACTTAGCGACGCTCCTTGAACTCGGGCATTATCGATTGAACCTAGCTCTTCTTCAGGCAGATGCCCACTACCGTCTAGTGAAGCCAAGCCATTAGCGGCCCCGAGTTTCCTTGCGTCCAAAAAGTTACAGGCAAGTGGAGAATTTTTTGCGTCCAGCCCGCAAATAGGTACAATGGGTTGTACCTTATGCCACTGATTATCCGACCCTTTATACGCTCGGATCGGACTCGGATCGGTGAAATTAACGAAGCTCGCTACTTGTGCAGCCTGATATTGACCTGAGGCATCTTGAACTGCCAACGCACTTTGCGCCTTTGTAACCCAAGGCAAAGCGATTAGGCACGTGAAAACGAACAAGCGAAAGTACATGCTGTTTTCCATTTTAATATTTTGTGATTTTATTATAAAAATGTTATAATAACATAAATATAGATATCCTGTTTTATATGATCTGTCAACTTAAATTCTCGATCAGTTCATAAGTATTTTCCGTACAAGCGTTTTGACGCTTACCCTGATCCTTGTCGATGTCGGTGTATCTGCTAACATTAAAAATGTTGTTGTGGTCAGAGGATAACTTTATGCGGCCCCGCGTTGCTCTCGCTTTGTTCGTTAAAAATGAATACTCAGATATCGCTGGTTGGATTGCTTGGCATGCTGCGTGGGGCGTATCGACATTCTTCATCTATGAAGATCATTCGTCCGACGGGACTTATGAGATCCTGCAAGCTGCTGCCAAATGCTACGATATTAGACTAACTCGCACGAACCCGATCGAGCAGCCTGACTTTTACCTGCGACAACGCGATGCATTCATGGACGCAGCCCAACAAGCTCGCGGACAGTTCGATTGGATCGGTTTTCTTGATGGGGATGAGTATATTTACCTACGCTATCACGAAACACTGCAGACTTATCTTGCAAACTTCGACCATGCAGACGGAATAGCTTTTTCTTGGCGGATTCATGGCACATCAGGGCGCGTCGTGCGTCCACATGCACTCACAGTTGCCGCGTTTCCAAGGCATTCCACACCAGAGCTTAATGATAATGTACTGGTTAAAAGTTTTGTCCGTCCTGAAAAAATGGGAAATAAATATCATAACCCGCATTGGTTTGACGTTTCGACACAGCGCTATGTGCGTCCGAATGGCGTTCCAGTATTGTCTGCTAATTCTGTACAAGAAATTGACTGGAATGATGGGTTTGTTTTACATTATATTTGTAGAAGCCTAGAGCATTACATTCAGCGTATTAAAAGGCGCTTAAATGTTGATCTCAGTGACTCCGACGGGTACCTAAAGCATTTTGATCGCAATGATGTTCTTGATGAAGAGCCGTTAAAGCTCGTTCCAAGAACCGAAGCGTTGCTTCTGCCGATCTATGAGACAGCACTCGATCATGCAATTGAGAAATTGCGTTCTGCCTCCACATTTTTTGTGGACGTAAGTTTTCATGAGCACGCAAATACCGAGGATAATGATTCCCATCCTGAGCGCGTGTTGATCTATCGCTTTGAAACGTTCTTCAAAACGCGCATTTACTATATTCCATCTGAGTCACGTCTTCTGCACACAACACCCGATGTTGCAGAACGCCATGGCTTTCTCGAAGTGCTTGGAAGCAAGCACTCCTCGACCCCTCATCTTATAATCTTATTTATTCCTGGGTTCATTGGTCCTTTAAAGATTTCCATGGATGAGAGACTGATGCGGAGCCTCGTCTATCGTTGTCATAAACGGTCGGATGGGCGGATTGGATTGCGTAACCCCATCAGTAATCTCTATCTGTCCTGTCAGGACCCGAGCTCAGGGTCGAACTTGGTGGAAGCGAACCGTAGATCTGCAGATGAATGGGAATTTCTTGAGCCAATCCTAATTGAGGAACAGCTTTCCACGACCGCAAATACCATTTCAGGATTCTTTGCAGATCGCGACTTCTCAGTCAGTAGAATTATTAATTGGCTTAAATCTATGCCGCAAGCGCCCGATCGCGAAACGTTCCTACGCGTCTTTTATCAGGCGTCGCCGTCGGTCCAAGAAGAGATATCTCGTGGTGTTCCAGGCCTTTTATGGAATGTCATGTAGGATCATCGCCTGCCCCCTGAGTACCAGATCAACCAACTCAGTCACCCGTTATAAAGGACCGTTTCGTGCTGAAAACAGGTGTTGTTCTTTTTGTGAAAAACGAGGTCGAGGACATCGCATCTTGGATCGCTTGGCACGCTTATTGTGGGTTTAGCACAGTCATTATTTATGACGACTACTCTACAGATGGGACGTGGGAAGTCATTCATGAAGCTGCGAAGGTCTTCGATGTGCGCACGTTGCGTGCCGCTGACGCCGATCAATTCAATATCAGGCAGCAGCGCACCTACATCGATGCGCTCGAGCGTTTCCGCGAAGAGTTCGATTGGTTACTTTTTCTTGATTCCGATGAATACTTGGATATTCGAGACGGATCCTCCGTGGCTGAATTTTTGAGTCAATAGCCTGGCGCTAATGGTGTTGCCCTAAATTGGTGTTGCTTTGGCAGTGGAGGGCATGTCATCAAGCCCCCGACGCCAATCGTATTTGAGAATTACACAACGCGTTCAGAACCCGATTTTGAATATAATTATACGACCAAAAGCTTTGTTCGGCCGAAGCAGACAGATCCGGTCTATATTAACCCGCATAGGTTTCAGGTGAACGGGCCTTATGTGACCACGGACCATCAGCCTGTCTCGTGGAAGGATGAGCATCCTGACCGTACCAAGACTTTAGCGCAGTGGGATGTTGCACGTGTCCATCACTACGTGATCCGTAGCGCGCAGCATTACATCGAGAAAATGCAGCGGCGTGTCGATATTCGAGAGGCCGGAATTGGAATGGGTTTGTTTATCCATTGTGATCGCAATGATCATTATGATCCCACCCTTCCGGAGCAGACAGACCCTATGATGGTTGGGCTTCATCGGATCCAGCAGCAGGTCAATCTGGCACTACTCAACGAGACCGTTGAAAATCATAGACTAGTAGCGCCTCCGGCTAGTGCTAGAAACTCGCTAGCAGCATGGGCGCATAATCGTTTTTCAGCTCACATATTCCAGACGGTTCATGACACAACGCTCTGTTATGAAAAGGGCACAGGGCGTCTATGCCACGTGAATAATCCGGCAGCAGATCCACGCGTAGAGCCGCTCCTAGCGATTGCTGCTACATTGTGGCCCAATATGATCTTTCTGACGACACCTGATATGATTCAGCCGCTTTTTACTTCACATGATCCGCGTGTCTCAACCGTTTTAAGCTTTAAGTTAGAGCGATGTGATGATAATCGGGTCGGTTTTAGAAATCCAATCACCGGACTTCTGACATGCTTCTTGAAGAGCGATAATCTCAAAGACACAATGGCAGGCAATCGCTCGCGTCTGCAAGAGTGGGAAAAGCTCGAGATGAAGTCAATTCTTGAACCGTTACCCGCAGATATTTCGAACCTCTTCCGGACACTTGATTATGTCTCAGCCCCGTCGTCTCTCTATCCAATAACTGATCCCTATAAAACCGCTGATATATTTGCTGCAGCTGTATCCCTCCAGCTTCCAGAAGACTTTGCACTGTGGAGAGCAATGCATATTCTTTCAAATGTTTCTTGGATGCAAAGACACAATCCACTCAGCGTTTAAATAAAGAAACTGAGCTATAGCGGTTCCGCTGAATTTTGAACCAGAGGGTGGAGGTTTCGAAAAACTCTCTGGTTATGAGGCCCTGTCTAATTCCATCGTTCATCATACGACGATGGGATGGAAGATGAAGCAGTCCGGTTTCTTTGATGTTGAAGAGCGGCTTGCTCGGCTGAGCGGGCTTGGTGATCAGCTCGAAGCGTTTTCCCGGACTGAAGTGTTTCGCCCTGATTCAGATGGGAGTAAGGGCGGGCGACCGCCGTTTGATCCGGTGCTGATGTTCAAGATCCTGGTGATCCAGACGCTGAACAATCTGTCCGATGAACGGACGGAGTATCTCATCAACGATCGCCTCTCCTTCATGCGTTTCCTTGGTCTGGGGCTGTCGGACCGGGTACCTGATGCTAAAACGGTCTGGCTGTTCCGTGAACACCTGACCCAGGAGGGGGTCATTGAAAGACTGTTTGACCGATTTGACGCGACCCTGCGGAACGCGGGCTATCTGCCGATGTCGGGCCAGATCCTGGATGCAGCATTGGTAGCCGCTCCAGAGCAGCGCAATACCAACACTGAGAAAGCCGACTTCTGGGCAGGGCGTATCCCTGAAGACTGGCAGGACAAGCCATCCAAATTGTCCCACAAGGATCGCCATGCGCGCTGGACGCTGAAGTTCACGGAAGCAAAGCGGCAGGATGACGGGAGTGTGCCCGCAACGGATCTCGCTATCCCGGTCGATGGCTACAAATCCCATGTCGCCATCGACCGGAAGTTCCGTTTTATCCGGAAATGGAAGACCACAGATGCCGCTGCCAGTGATGGTGCGCGATTGAGAGAGGCGCTGCTGGATAAAACCAATACGGCATCAAACGTCTGGGCAGACACGGCCTATCGCTCAAAAGCCAATGAGGACTTCATGGAAAGGCAGGGCTTTGTCTCAAAGGTTCACACAGGAAGAAGCCGCATCTCAAACCCATGCCGCGGCATATCCAGCGGTCCAATGCAGGGAAGTCGGTGACCCGATCCCGCGTCGAGCATGTCTTTGCCGATCAGAAATCGCAGACCGGGTTGTTCGTCCGAACGGTCGGCATTACCCGGGCCACCATGAGGATCGGGCTGGCCAATATCGTCTACAACATGTGCCGCTTCCTCTTCCTGGAGCAGATCAGCGCGAAGGCATAGCCATCCAGCAGGCGGCAGCACTCGATCTACTCAAAGCGCAAATCAAAAACGAACCCCAAAGTCGCCAATCAAATCGCTAAATGCCTGAAATCATCAGCCAAGCGTATCAATCAAGGGTTCTTCGATCCCTCCAGGTCGCTTCCAGTGGGGCCTTGTCCCACAGCCCCGCTCCGATGAAATGATGTAGCCGGTCATAGGGGGCCGCATCCGAACGCATGGCCATAGGCTGGATGCTCTTGCGATCTCCTGGCCCGATCAGGCCTTCGATAAAGGCCGGGCACATTTTACGCCGTGTCTTGTTACCAAGACCTTCCAGGTACGGGACGAGCCATTGCTCAAGATCCGCTTGCCAGTCTTCTTCCAATGCCAGCCTCCGTCAAAGCTGGCTCCCCATGAATCACGCAATCAGCCCCATGGGAATCCTAAAAATCATACTTCTACCAAAGTAGTGCTAGCACTATAGTTGCAGTTATATAATTAAACTAATTAATGATTGGTTAAATTAATTTCTAAGTTCTCTTTAGATATAAATTTCCATATAGGTTCTTTTTTATTAGATATATCGCCAATAATATTAATCTCCTCTTCAGTGGCTTGTTTTGGGTTTTCTTTTTTTATATTGAAAACCATATTATCCAACGCCTCTTCTATTGTATTTCCTATTGAAAAAAATGACGACTGGTAATAATCAACTTTATTATTTCTAGATGGAACAAGCCTTACTAGATTTAGAAAAATAATTACTTTTATATCAATATTGAAAGCCTCTGCTACAGCTACAAAATTATTATCAGTGTTAGATTCAAAGTAGCGTGCGAATTGATCTTTTTCCATAGAAGAATTTCCTAAGTTAGGGGTCATATTGAATATGAAACCAATATGACCCTTTTTATGAATTAAGAAGCTATTGAAATATTTTCAACAATAATTTCATCTTTCAGATATGGCCCTGAAGATATTACCTGGATAGAGATTATCGTTTCGTTTTTCATTATTTTTTTTCTATCGAAATGGATAGTAGCATCACCATTTGTCCATCTCATATCGGTTGATTCTATATTATGCCATCCTTTTAAATCGCTGTTGGTAAGATGTTGTGTAATATTTATAGTTTCGTCACTTTCAAAAGATATAATTTTCCCAATTAAAACTCCTAAGTTACGGCGATCATCTACGAATGGTCCAATAACGTCGCATGGCCTACTTGATCTAGAAACAATCCGTACAGAAGTAGTATCTTTTGGAAGCCGGAATGTTACGAAACTATTTGTATTTCGGATTGGGTTCAACTTGGACCCAGAATTAGTTATCAAATACATTTCATGATTTTTCACAATGTTTTTTGGTTTTTGGTTTTTAACTATCTTTAGATCTTCAGCTCTACTAACAATTTTATTATATATATATTCGACTGTATCTCTAGAAACATCTAGAGCTGCAGCAGAATCTATATTCCAATCTTGATTTTTATTAGTGATATTAATAATATTTTCTCTGTTAGAGAAGTAGCGTCTATTGCCAGTATCTAAATACGACTCGGACAACATTCCATCAGCCCAAATAACAGAGTGTTCTTCTGTTTCTATATGATAGAAATTATAAGAAGTTACGCTTCTATCGTAGAAAATACTTTGTCCGTTAACTAACATACGAGCTGGAATAAATTTTCCGTTAAAAAACAAGCAATGTTCTGGTGTAACAAGAAGATCTTTATGCGGCGTATTGTCAGAGATTGAATTTTTCAAAATCCGAACCGGATATCCAGCTTGATCTTCTGGAAGATTAGGCTGTAATTTGCTCTTTTGATAACCTACCCACGTTAGTGGACGAATTACTTCACTTTGTGTTTCCCAATTAAAAGTAACTACCTCATCACCTATATCCAAAGATTCTACAGGGACTTCTCCATGCGGAGTTCGAATAAGTGTCCCAGGTAGATAGCAAACCAATGTAACAGTATCTCCGGAGATGATAAAAGTATCATCACTTGGATACGATCCTGATAATTGCAATTTTACCGTTTGAGTAGACGTTGTTACGGTAAGAAGTCCAGAGTTACTAACTCCAGCATAGGTTATGCTGCCCTGGAGAAAGGAAAAATCTATCGACCCCATATAATTGAGAGTTGCATTGACAAGCGATGATACACTAGAAATGGATGCCATTCCTCCATCATTGATGACAGAGTTACTAGAAATACCGCCAGACGATACTATCTCTACACCACCGCTATTTATAGAATCATTATAAGATTTTGCCCCAGAAGATATTATCTCCGTACCTCCGGAGTATATATTTCTAGACGATACTACAGATCCATTTGAAGCTAATAAACTTCCTCCTGAAGAAACAATATTGTTGGAAGCTACATTTCCAGACTTTATTATTTCTTTTCCTGAATTTAGTATTAACGTAGATATAATATCTGCGGAAGATCCAACTACATTCATAGTTCCACCAGATAACACGACATCTGAGGTGGTTATAGTATTTTCTATTTGTGCGCTTCCGCCAGAAAAAATAGTAGCTCCAGAAAATATACTTTGATTAGTTGATGTTTTATTTCCTGCCTGGCCATACCCAACATCTATATATGCACCAGACATGATCTGCGCGCTAATAGAGACTGCACCGTTATAAATAGTAGCAGACGCTCCAGATTCTATTGTAACATCAATATCTTTTCCTAAAAAGGCTCCTGAAGACGACATTTGACCCGAATATAAACCGTCTCTAAAATTACCTCCACTAGATATAACAGCTCCGGAAACTGTTCCGGAACTCATTACATAAAGACTTCCACCTGATTTTACATTAATTCCGGATGCAGTTCCTCCTGAACCAGAGGCATATTCAGTTGCACCATTTGATATTATGATACTTCCATCTGAATAAGATTTATCATTATATCCTTTTGCGCCGTTAGATAACGTCTCATTGCCATATACAATGCTACTTATGGTAGATGCACCATTATATAGTGTAGCCTGCCCTCCCGAAGAAACAATGCTACTTGAAGCTGTTCCTCCGGATACAATTTCTGTTCCTCCGGACATAACCGTTGTGCTAGTTACAATGGATCCAGTTCCATAAGAACTATTTACATTTATTAATCCACCTGAAGATACTGTTGTTAAATTAGCACTTCCTCCATTATCCAAATAAAGTAGACCATTGTTATTAACAATAGTACTATTAACATTCCCATATTGGGCTACATACACTGATCCAGACGAATTAATTGTCGTAGAGTTTAGTGTTCCACCACCAAATGAAACTCCTCCTTGACCAACCCTGGCTGTACCTCCTGAATTTACAGTTAGTCCGTATCCAATTCCCCCTCTTGAAATAAAGTATGTTGCTGATCCTGTACTATCTCCCTGAATAATAGTATTATAATCATAAGATCCTGAGCTTACTGTTTCTTTTCCTCCTCCTGATATGATAGCTGAAGAATTTGTTCCTCCACTTATAACGTTAATATTTCCACCTGATTTTACATTAATTCCGGATGCAGTTCCTCCTGAACCAGAGGCATATTCAGTCGCACCATTTGATATAATGATACTTCCATCTGAATAAGATTTATCATTATATCCTTTTGCGCCGCTAGATAACGTCTCATTGCCATATACAATGCTACTTATGGTAGATGCACCATTATATAGTGTAGCCTGCCCTCCCGAAGAAACAACACTACTTGAAGCTGTTCCTCCGGATACAATTTCTGTTCCTCCGGACATAACCGTTGTGCTAGTTACTATGGATCCCGTTCCATAAGAACTATTTACATTTATTAATCCACCTGAAGATACTGTTGTTAAATTAGCACTTCCTCCATTATCCAGATAAAGTAGACCGCTACTATTAATGGTGGTGCTGTTTGCAATTCCGTTTTGAGCTACATATACAATTCCTGATGAATTAATTATTGTAGAATTTAATGTTCCACCACCAAATGAAACTCCTCCTTGCCCAGCTCTAATTACTCCACCTGATGATACGGAGAAGTTATTAGCAATTCCTCCTTTGGATACATTATAAGTATTTCCGCTTGTTACAGTTATGTCAGATAAAACCTGTCCTGAAGATACATTGGTAGTAGTCATGTTTCTTCCAACCTTACGTTGACATTGTAAGATACAAACCTAGACAGGATTTTTCCAACTCCACAACTGAATTGTTTAGACATAATTATATATCACATAAAGTTGATATTTATTTCATTATAGTAGAAATGAATTATGCAATAATAGTTCAATTTAAATTAAACTATTATTTTTCACGTAATTTATTAGTTATAAAAATAAAATTATTATCACAATCCTGTTGTATAAGCAATAAAAGCGATTATTGTTTTGCAGTGTGTAGAGATATTTCCGGGACTTATTTACTAATGTCTGATGTAGCTTCTATTCCAGCCCCGACAGAAGAGGTTTCGGTGACTTCTCCTGTTACCGATATAGAAACGAAATCTCCCTATCTTGCTATTTCTCCTGTTCCGGTCCTTGAGGGCGCTCAGGGCGTGCGCTTCGACTTCAATGACGGTGCGCGGGTCATGGTGCCTGAAATTGCCTCTGAGATTGGTCAGTGGCACGTCAGGTTGTCGGACTATGCTACGGGAAACATTCTGTTCGATGCTCGTCTCAAGGGCGGCATGGTGGCTTCGACCAAGAAGTTTTTCGTACCCTTTCTAATTGATGTCTGGCTGGAAAAGCCGGATGGAGCACGCGAAGACGTGCTGCACCATGAGTTATCCCTGGAAGGAAAGCCCGTTCTTGTTCAGCTTCCTGTTGGAACGCTTGGCGATACCATTGCCTGGTTGCCTGCGGTTCTGCGACTGGCGCAGGAAAGTGGTGCCAAAGTCACATGTTCTGTTGCAGACGTAATCTTGCCACTCGTCAAGGCGGCAAACTCGAACATCATGCTTGTTGGTCATGATGAAGCAAAGGCGAATAAGGATTTTACGGCTAGGTTCTACGCCAGCTACAATATTGGTCTGTTCTTTACGGACGCTGAATTTTCGCGTCAGCCCACGGATTTTCGCCATGTGGGCCTACATCGGACAGCGGCTTATATTTTGGGGGTCGATCCTTGGGATGACTGCCCGCCACCCATCATGATTCAGGATGGCGATACGCCTCCCATCGAGGGGCCCTATGTTGTTATTGCTACGCAGGCCAGTACGCAGTGCAAATACTGGAACAATCCGGCAGGTTGGCAGGAGGTCATCGCGTTTCTGAAGGCTTCAGGATATCGCGTGATCTGTATTGATCAGAAGACGTTTCATGGGACGGGGTATGTGTACAATCATATTCCTCATGGAGCTGAGGATGAGACAGGGAACCGGCCTTTGTCGGAGCGAGCACGCTGGTTGAAGCATGCAAGTTTTTTTATTGGCCTTTCCAGCGGTCTGGCATGGCTGGCGCATGCGGCAGGGACGCCGGTTGTGATGATTTCCGGTTTTACGCATCCGAACAACGAGTTCGCTACCCCTTACCGCATCATCAATTGGCATACCTGCAATTCCTGCTGGAATGACTCGAAGCATCAGTTTGATCATCACGATTTTCTCTGGTGCCCACGGCATAAAGGGACTGAGAGGCAATTTGAATGTACCCGTTTGATTACCGGAGCTCAGGTTATTCACACACTCAAACGCCTAATCACAGATAAAAGACTCCCGATGCTTGAGGATATTATTATCCAAACGAAACAAGATTAAGGCTTCTAAAAAGCTCTTTAGGCTCAGGACTCATTCCTTGAGATAGAAGATGAAGCTTGCGGCGATGTGGATTGCGGACATGAAAGTGTGTGCGCACCGGGCGTATCTGGTCGCAACACGTCGCCAGTCTTTGATTTTTGCGAACATGTTTTCGATGAGGTGGCGCTTTTTATACAGATGCCAGTCGTAAGGTGGCTTTGATTTCCGGCTCTTCTTTGGCGGAATACAGGCTGTAATATTCCGGTCTGCGAGAGACTGTCTGATTTTATTGCTGTCATAGCCTCTGTCCCCGATGACTTCTTCTGTCTCGTCGGGGAGATCTGCCAGAAGCAGGTCTGCGCCTTTGAAATCGCTGACCTGCCCTGCTGTCAGATGCAGCCGGACCGGACGGCCCTGACCATCACACGCGGCATGGAGTTTTGAGTTCAGGCCGCCTTTTGTCCGTCCGATATGGCGGGGAAAAGCCCCCTTTTAAGCAGGGAAGCTGCTGTTCTGTGTGCTTTCAAATGTGTCGCATCAATCATTAGACGCTTCGAACGGCCAGTCTGCTCTGTCAGCGCGACGAAGATCCGGTCAAAGACACCCAGGCGGCTCCACCGAATAAAGCGATTGTATAAAGTCTTATGCGGGCCATACGCTTTTGGGGCGTCTTTCCACTGAAGGCCGTTGCGGATCACGTAAACAATTCCGCTCAGAACACGACGGTCATCCACACGCGGAACCCCATGCGCCAGCGGGAATTACGGCCTGATCCGTTCCCTCTGGTGCTCAGGCAGCAAAAACACTTCACTCACAGGCGTACCCTCCATCGGTAAACCTCTGAATCACAACACCATGCTTAGTTCAAGAAATTAACAGGTCCTGAGCCCAGCTCGAATGCACTACGATGGAGAAGAACGTATTGGCATTCGTTGGAATGGCGAGATCGATAATCCTTCCGATCTGGGTCACCCCGTTTCCACGGGCCATGCCACCTGGTTTTTGCTGCCTACCGAACTGGGAGAACCTATTGCACAGTTGGCAACTCTCTTCAGTAAAAGCCGGGAATAAAAAACTCTCTTTCGGTGTATACCACCCGCAGGGTGTTACGTTATATGAGTGTACGTTACCGAAGCCTCCCGCAGGGAGGGTTGGGATGTTACACTATTATCTATAGTGTAACATCCTGTGCCTTCCGGTCCCAGATCCGACCGGATCACGCCTTCCCGTCCCGCTCTCACGATCTGCCGAAAAGCCCCGAAAACCCGTATCCCTGGAGAAAAAGCCCCTGACGGTTCGGATCCGGACCTGTTACACTTTTCGGGATCTAATGCCCAAAGCTCCGCAAACGGCCCCGCCCCGCCAGTTCAGCCTCTTCCCCGAGAGCGCCCGTCTGCAGCGGATTGATCCGGCGACCAACTGCTGGCGGTTCTACCGTCTGACCCTGCAGGATGATCTCTTTGGCGGCACTGTCCTTGTCCGCTCCTGGGGGCGTCTGGGGACCACCGGTCAGGAGCGGCGGGAGCGTTTTGGCGATCCGGTTGCCGCTCAGAAAGAGCTGATGCGGTGGATGCGGGTAAAGCAGCGTCGGGGCTATCGAGAGGATATGGACTGATGACAGCAAGCGATGTGACGGTGAAAACGAGGGCGCTGCCCTCGCGCTCCCGGCAGGAGCCTCAGGCTCCTGCAGCTCGGGGGTTTAGCAGGAAGACGCCGTCTGGCGGCGGCGTGGCGCCGCAGGCGGGGATGCAGCTGTTTGATCCTTCGGGCGCGCGGAAATATCTGACCGTCTCCGAGCGCACCGCTTTCCTGAAAGCGGCCGAGCGGGCGCCGCGCGATGTCCGTACCCTCGCCATGACCCTGGCCTGGTCGGGGTGCCGTCTGTCCGAGGCCCTGGCCCTGACCGCCGACCGGGTGGATCTGGCCAGCGGTGTGCTGGTGTTCGAAAGTCTGAAGAAACGTCAGGACGGGATTTACAGAGCCGTCCCTGTTCCCCCTGCCCTGCTCGAAGCCCTTGATCTGGTGCACGGCGTCCGCGAAGCGCAGGCGCGTCGGGACCGGGGCCGTTTTCTGCGTCTGTGGCCGGTGGCCCGGATGACCGGCTGGCGGATGGTGCACCGGGTCATGACCGAGGCTGGTCTGTCCGGACCGGCCGCGTCCCCCAAAGGTCTGCGGCATGCCTTTGGCGTGGCGGCCGTCTCCACCGGCATTCCGCTCAATCTCGTGCAGAAATGGCTCGGCCATGCCCAGCTCTCTACCACCGCCATCTACGCCAACGCCTCCGGCGACGAGGAGCAGACTATTGCCAGGAAATTGTGGAACTAGGATAAGTCTAAAAATCGTATAAAATTATTACATCAAATACGATTGCACATTTTTACGATTAATCGTAAAAACTTTAAAAAGGAAATCAGTATGATAATTGGTCTTCTGAATCAAAAAGGCGGGGTTGGAAAAACAACCTTAAGTGTTAATTTGGCGGCAAGTCTCGCGCATGCCGGTGCTCGCGTACTCCTTCTCGATGTTGATCCTCAAGGTAGCGCCTTAGATTGGGCCGCTGCTCGTGAAGGGAAACCACTTTTTTCAGTGGTAGGGTTGCCGAGAGCTACCGTGCACAAAGAGATAGGTCAGATCGGAAAAGATTACGATCATATCATTATTGATGGGCCCCCCCGTGTCACTGATTTAGCACGCAGCGCTATCATGGCATCAGATCTCATTTTAATCCCTGTACAGCCATCTCCCTATGATATTTGGGCGGCTGATGAAGTTGTTAAACTCATTGAGGAAGCTGGAATCTATAAAGAAAAACTTAAATCTGCTTTTGTGGTTAATCGTAAAATCGCAAAAACGGCTATAGGCCGAGATGTAAAAGAGGCTCTTTCATCATATTCGGTTCCGGTTTTCACATCGAGCATTACTCAGCGTGTGATTTTCGCTGAGGCTGCGGCTCAGGGAAAATCAGTGCACGAAATAGATCCGCAGAGTCCCGCTGCCATAGAAGTAGATGCTGTTAAAGACGAGTTGATGGGATTCACCAAATGAGCGCAAAAAAAGTCCAAATCGGCATGAAGCCTACGAACAAAGCAATTTCGCCATCAGCTGATGCCTGGGTCGAAACTCGAAAAAATTCAGATGAACCTGAGGCAATGAAGCGACTGACGATTGATGTTCCAGCTAGCTTACATCGAATGATTAAATCGTCTTGCGCTATGCGTGGGACAAAAATTGCCGACGAAGTGCGTGAACTGCTTTTAAAGAAATACGGAAATCAGTAAAAACTTATAATCGTATTTAAGTTTTATGAATGAAACTATGGGGTAAGAGAGACAATAAGATGTCCATTCGCAAAGCTCCAAAAGCAGAAAGCCAAACAGATTTTTTTGTACCGACCCTTTATGATGTAGGTACGAAGGACTCTCGTAGCATTATGGATGTGGCGGTCTTTCGCTTATCTAAACGAGATCGCCGTGCGGGCGAGGTCATTCATTATGAGCTATCAGATGGTCATGTGACAGTTTCTGGAGGCGCTGCTGGTATGGCTTCAGTCTGGGACTACGATTTAGTTCTTATGGCAGTCTCGCATCTTACCGAACAAATGAACCGTTTCCGCGAAGGAAAAGCCGAACGCCCTAGCCGGATTTTTCGTCCGCATGTTGCTGATGTTTTGCGTTTTTGCCGCCGCTCTGATGGTGGCAAACAAAAAGATGACTTGGTCGAAACGTGCGTCAGACTAAACACAACACACGTTGCAGTTCAGCGCATTAAAAAAAATAGTAACGGCAAAACGATAACTGTAGATGAAGGAGAGCCACTTATTAGTCGATATAAAATTATAAAAAGCGACACAGGAAAACCAGAGCATATAGAAATAGAATTAGCTGATTGGATGTATAGAGAAATAACCGATGGGAAAAACCCTGAAGTTTTAACTGTACACCCAGATTATTTTTTAATAGATCCTGGTATAGGTCGTTTTGTTTATAGATTAGCCCGCCGCGCGGCGGGGAAGACCGAAGCAAAGTGGTCATTCCAAACAATTTATGATCGAAGCGGTAGTTCTGGAACTTTGAAAAAATTTACTGAAAATTTGAGGAAAATTATTAATTCTAATAATTTGCCGGAATATAACATTGAAGAAGAACTAGGAAACTCAGGGCCATTATTAGTTATGACTTATAGAAATTCCTCCATCCGGATGGAGAACAATGCTAGCCCCTAATGTACGGGCAATTCGAATCTGCACCTATGACACAAGATAGAAGCAACCTTTTCCATTCCCAACAAGGCAAAAACAGACGCATGTATGTGAACAAACCGTACATTGGGGGCCAGATCCCGTACATTGGGGGCCAGATCCCGTACATTGGGGGCCAGATCCCGTACATTGGGGGCCAGTAAATTCTCTAAGAGTTTGAAATAAAAGAAGAATTTACAGCTTTTTTGAGCTAAAACTATTTAAAACATTTAAAACTATTTGAAACCCAAATGCCTGTGGATAACTCGCTCCCTTCTGACCGTGCTTTAGAAGCTCTGGCTGATCGCCTGGAGGCTTCAGAAAATTACCGGGTTCTGAGACGCCTGCGTCCTTCCGTTCTGGGCCATAAACCCGAGGGCCGGGGACTACGGACCGGTCTGTTCGTCGATCTGGAGACCACCGGCCTTGATCCCCGTCAGGACGAAATCATCGAAATCGGCATGGTCCCGTTCATCTACCGCATCGATGGCCTTCTCCTAGGAACCCTGCCAGCCTTCAGCCGACTGCGGGAACCTGCCATTCCCGTCCCCGCCTTTGTTCAGGATCTGACAGGACTGACACCCGAACGCCTGGCTGGACAGACCGTCTCACCCGACGAGGTGGCGGCCTTCGCCCCGGATGCCAGTCTGGTAATTGCTCATAACGCAGCGTTTGACCGTTCTTTTCTCGAACGCTTCTGCCCGGCCTTTGTGAACAAACCCTGGGCCTGTTCCATGGAAGACGTTCCTTGGGATCAGGCAGGCTTTGCAGGACGCAAACTGGGGCATCTGGGTCTCCAGGCCGGATTTTTCTTTGACGGGCATCGTGCCGTGGATGACTGTCACGCTGCCATTGCCCTTCTGGGCCACACAGGCTTCCCGGAGAACCGCTCCGCCCTCTCTCTCCTACTGGGACGGGCCAGAACAGTCTGGACGCGTCTGTGGGCCGAATATGCGCCCTTTGAGCTCAAGGATACGCTCAAGGCTCGTGGCTACCGCTGGAACGATGGTTCTGACGGGCGACCCAAAGCCTGGTTCATCGACAGACCACCTGAAGAGGTTGAAGAGGAGGTGCGCTTTCTGCGCTCTGACATCTATCAACGCGAAGCCGACATTCTTGTGCGGCCTGTCGAAGCCGGAGACCGCTTTACCAGCCGGGTCTGAAGCGGTCCTTGTCCGAAGCATGGCAGAGTGTCACTCTGATCTCTTTCACAAACAGGGAGTTTCCTGATGTCGATCCGGTTCCGTACGTCGTCTGCCATGCTTCTGGCCGGCATGACTCTGTCTTCTGCCGCTCTGGCGGCTGAGACCTCTGAGAAACCCTGTGAAACCGATCTGTGCCGCAGCGTCCGGCAGTCCTGGACCACCGTGCGTCAGGATGCCTCTGATGCGACCCGCTGGACCAAGAAGGAAAGCGTCAAAGGATGGGATGCCACAAAGGACGGCACAACCAAAGCCGCACACTGGACCGGCCGGGAAAGTGAAAAAGGCTGGAAGGCCACAAAAGCCGGAACGAAAGACGCGGCGCATGACACTGCTGTCTGGACCAGGAAAGCAGCCCATGATGTGAGCCAGTGGGGAACGGACAAGACGCCTGACACGGCTAAAACCGGACAAAATCAGTAACCCTGAACAGACGTGGGCCAGAGCTGTGATCCGCCTGTGGGTTCTGTCTGATCTCCATCTTGAGGCTGTACCGTTTCCGGATGGCTATGATCCAATCCGCCCGGAGTTCGATGTGCTGGTGGCGGCAGGTGATCTCTGGCGGGGCGAACCAGAAAAAGCCGTGGCAACGCTCAACCGTCTGGCGGGTGGCCGTCCGGCTATGTTCGTCGCCGGTAACCATGAAGCCTGGGGGATGACCCCGGACCGGGCGCAGGAGCGTCTGAGACAGGCGATAGCCGGAACAACAGTTCACCTCCTGGACGGAACAGAGGTCGTGCTGGCCGGGATCCGGTTCACAGGCCTCACCCTCTGGGCGGATGGGGCTCTGGCTCCTGTGCCAGTGGATCCGCACCAGACAACAGGGGAAGGGGTTCTGCGGCCGTCTGGTGAGGGCTGTATCACGCATGGCGATGAAGCGGCCCTGCATCATGCTCACCGTGCCCGGCTTGAGCAGTGTCTGTCAGAGACGTCGTCCGGGCTGCCGGTCGTGGTGGTCACCCATCATGCGCCTCTGGCAGCGTGTCTGCCGGAAAGCCTGCGCCGTCAGTCAGGAGCCGGGCTGTTCGCCTCTGATCTGTCCGGCCTGATGGAGCGCTTCCGGATTGCTCTGTGGATCCACGGCCATATCCATACCCGGCAAGAGCACCGTCATGCCAGTGGGACCCGGGTCCTCGCCAACCCGGCCGGACCCCTGTTCTCTGTTCCGGGATTTGACGACGCACTCGTTGTCGAGATTTGAACAACTCAGTGTTCAAGCGGTGACATCAGTCTGGCGTAAGCCAGTATCGTTTTTCTTTCTCCGCATGTTTTCGGTCCAGAATACGGGAAATGGACTCCCGACCAAGCTGAGGAATGCTTTCGTCATCTTCTACGGGCAGTCGCCGACGCGGCGGAAACCCGGGGCGACGTCTGGTTGGGTCTGGTGAGGTGACAATAGTTCGAGGCGCTCTGACCGGGGGCACTCTTTCTGCATCTTCACGCTCGGCATACTGCTGTTTGACCTCCTCCGGCTGCCAGTTTGCAGGCAGACGGCTGGGGGCAGGGCTGACAGTCTCTGCAGGCGGGTTGGGTGTGGTATCGGCCTTCTGGCGGGCCCGTTCACTCACAATCCGGGACCATTTTTTACGGATCGTGTTGGCGACAGCCTCTGTGCACGCAACATCAATGCCATCGTCCTGAGCTGCTGTGAGGATCATTTTCCAGGTAACACGGCGCCCCTCGCGCAGTTCTGCGATGGCATCATGGTTTTGATAGAGCCAACGATAGATCGGTGTTGCCGTGGCCCGGGGAGCCCGAAAGGGATGCTGCGTCTTGAGGGCTGCAAGTGCTTTTGACATGTCCCGGTTTCAACTCCTGTGTGTCCGTTCTGGACACACCCTCTTGGGGTGTTGGACGGATCATCATGCGCATGATGACATGGTTTCACCCGTAGACACCCTATGCGTGTCTTTGGCGTGCCACAAGAGGGTCTCAGAAGAGACTGAGACGTGTCTTAACGTGACAGAAGAAGGCCTTTTGAGAGGCTTTCGAGAGACTGAAACGTGTTGTTTTCGTGACGTAAAAAGTAAGGTCTTCATAGACCATTGCACCGTTCGTGCAGGACGGCTGCAGGAGCCGAGAGAGCGTTGTGCTTTGAGGCGCTGCCGTCTTGATAAACTAAACTCGAAAAACTAAGTTAGTCTGGTGCGAAGGAGAAAGGTTCTGTCATGCGGACGGTCAATATTCACGAAGCCAAAACCCATCTGTCTCGGCTGATCGAGGCCGCCATGAAGGGCGAAAGCTTCATCATTGCCAAAGCCGGTCGGCCCATGGTGCGTGTCAGTCCGATTACTGCGCCCGAAGAGACACAGAAGCGTCGTCTGGGGTTTCTGGCCGGACAGATCCGGGTCCCGGAGGACTTTGATCGCATGGGCCAAGACGAGGTCATCTCTCTGTTCGACGGTCCGGCATGAAGCTGCTTTTGGACACCCATCTCCTGCTCTGGGCTGCCGGAGAGCCGGACAGGCTGTCCGTGCGTGCAAGATCCCTGATGGAAGATCAGGACAATGCTCTGGTGTTCAGTGCTGCCAGCCTGTGGGAAATCACCATCAAGGCAGGACTGGGACGTGCAGACTTCCAGATCGATCCCCATCTGCTGCGACGTGGCCTGATCGAAAACGGCTATGAGGAACTACCCGTCACCGGTCAGCATGCCATTGCGGTCGGGCAGCTTCCTGATGTGCATCGGGATCCCTTTGATCGCATCCTCGTGGCCCAGGCGACAGTAGAAGGATTACTTCTTTTGACCCATGATCCGCTTGTACAAGCCTATCCCGGTCCCATTACAGCAGTTTGATAAAACTATTGTATGGCAGATATTTGTAATGCTATGTTTGCCTAGTGAAGATCATTTATTACAGTGCATATAAATTCTTATCATAAAGGACTGATAACATGAAATATGACTATGTGCTCACTTATTTTTCTGGTCTTTGGATTTCTGAAAAAGGAGAAACATTTTCTTCGGAAGAGGTTATGGATTTAGAAAGAAGATTTAATATAAAGAAAATATTCAGTTAACTTATTGTGTGTATAATAATTTACATTACCCAATATGTCGGGGCATAGGTTTGAGGTGCGGTTTTCCCTGTTGACCTTCGAGACAACCCCCTCTTTTTCCATGAAGTCCTCATTGACCTCTGAGTGGTAGGCCGTGTCTCCCTCCGCCATTCAGGCTTCCGTCAATACATTGATGGGAGCCTGAATGGCTCCGCCCAGACTGCTGAGGCCGTATTGGTTTTATTTAGCAGGCCTTCGCCCAGTCTGGCGGCGACATGCGTCGCCTTCCATTTGCGGATCAGCCGAAACTTCCGGGCGATAGAAATATAGAGTTTGTAATCAAAGAACGGGATGGCGAGCTCCGTTGCGAAGATTGTCTCGTCCGCCCTTGCTTCCGTCCGAATACGCCAGAGCTTTGTTCAGATTAGGATGGAACACTTTAAAATCTACAGTCCGGGAAAACGCTTCGAGTTGATCGCCAAGCTCACTCAACCGAGCAAGTCTCTCTTCAACATCAAAAGAAACCGAATTGCTTCATATCATCTCCCAATCAACCCAGGGAGAATGGAAACACACAGAAAGGTTAAAACCAGAGGGTTTTTCGAACCATCCAGATTAGACTTATTTGAATTTTCAAAATTTAATGTTGGACACGCATACCAACTCCATCAATCCACTGGCTCCCATTCCACGTAACTATAAGACCTAAATCTGTATTGGATGCGGGCCTGAGCTGAGAGTAGCAGTCTGAGCAATAAAACTGCGTTCCTTGCGCTGCTGTTGGGAGGTTATTATAAGCAAACGTGTAGTTACGGAAACCTCCACCCGAGTTTGCTCGATCGGGAACCATAAATAAATTGCCATTTGAATCTGTCGTCAAGTAGCTTGTTCGCTTATTATCACTTGAGACAATACCGATTGATCCCCCCTTGCCACCGACGACCATGGTACCTTGCACGCGAGCATCTTGGGAGATCGTCATAGTCTTTGGTATTGTGACATTC
>NZ_BEWM01000013.1 GCF_002723935.1 Gluconobacter cerinus | reverse complement strand
GGCCTATCTGCTTTTCTGTGCATGATTTTATCATCCGAAGCAAGCTGCTCTTTCTGGTTTTAATACTGAACATAGCGGCTTGCCCAAGCTTATTTTCATGGCCTTTTTAAGAAGCCCGTCTCAATCCCGGAGGGCCTCAATGATCTGCAGAGAAGTCTCATCGCTGTCATACATATCGACGTTATAAATTGTCACCTGAAAGCCAATTTTCCTCAGAGACTCTATCTTCTCATTCGCCCGCTTGAGAACTGCGCAGATATATTTGCCACCCGGCTTCAGAATACGATGCAGTGTCGGCAGATCCTGTACTTGGTCCTCGGGATTGAGGAATAGATCGATCAGGCCATCTTCATAAAGCAGCCGGTCAATAGGCTTGTCAGAACAGGTATATCCGTCCAGCCCCGATAGCGCGGCGCGAAACGCGTCGCCCCTGCCGAATTCGTGAATCCGCAGATCTTGCAAGTATGGAAGCGCATCACGCATCGTGTTGATCCGCTCTCGATGCCACGGCGTCACCACAATTTGCGCCACACCGGCTCCAAGATTATCCACCCCACAATTCGTACAGTGCAGTCCCAAGCGCCAGTCAGCTTTTGCGTAACGGGCTTGCCGCGGGCGGCTGCCACAGACCGGACACAATGCATCTCCCAGAATGTTCCGCAGGATCTCACGCGCCCGACTGGCGGAAAAGCGCGTTCGCACCACCTCCGCTCCGGAGCGGATCAGCGTCCGACACAGAGTTTCGTCATCCAAGAGACGGATAACTGCCTGCGCGATATCCTCGGGCTTATCGGCAATCAGTGCTTCTTTCCCATCCTCAAGCTGGATGCCCTCATTACCGCAGGTGGTGGTGACAACCGGAATACCCGCCTGCAATGATGTAACGATCTTGCCCTTGACGCCCGCCCCGTAACGCAGCGGATTGACCGAAACGCGCGCCTTTTCAAAATAAGGCTCCAGTTCTGGCACAAATCCCGTCACCTGCACCCGCTCCGACGCCAGAGCCTGTACATTCGGCGGCGGCACGTTCCCCACGATCCACAACGTGCTGTCCGGATGCTTCTCCCAGACCAGCGGCATGATCTCCTGACCGAGCCAGACCGCAGCGTCCACGTTGGGTGTGTGGTCGAACCCGCCGACGAAGATCAGATCTCTGCGGCTTGCAAAATCAGCCGGCGCGTCTGTCAGATCCGTATTGCCAAACAGATACGGCGGCACGACCGTGACATTTGCATGCGGCACCTCCCGGAGGATATCGAGCTTTTCTTCCGCGCTCGGTGTCAGGACATGATCGACAACATCGAAGATCTTCAGTTCCATCGGCTTGAGCCGCTGAGATTCCTGAAGGGCCCAGATGCTGCCCTCCAATTCGTAACGCCGCATCTCCCGCAGATAATGCAGGTCATGAGTGTAATACAGAATTGGCGCACCGGTATGACGCCGAAGTTGCGATAGGATCGGGAATGTCACATCCGGGCGCGCCGTCCAGATGAAATCGACGTAAAGCCCATAGGCCTGCAGCCAGCGGTCCAGTCGGTCCGGCGCATGAAGGACCTCAACTCCAAGCTGCTGGAGAGCAGATGTGTAAGGCTCCAGCGGCTTACCGTCCTGCGGGGCATAGATTACCCGCAGCCCCAGTTCCCGCATGAGGCGCAGGTACTGGAACAACGTAACTGCACCGGCATGTTTGTCGTATTCCGGCACCTTGTCATCAATGACAAGGATAATGCCCCGCGGAGACGGCCGTTCGCGACTCAGGAATCTGGACGTGTCAGGCGCGGGTTGAGTCGCCAGGAGCGTCTGCCACTTGCGACAGAAGGTCGCATGGTTCTTCAGCGTCTGCCTGTCGCGCATCTCCGTGCCATAGGAGGCGCTACCATGATGACGGACACAGCTCGCAGGCTGATATACGACCCGGTATCCCGCATCCCGGATACTGGTGGCAAGATCAAACTCTTCGTAGAAGGCCGGAGCATAACGACCGTCAAATCCGCCCAATTTCTCGAACAAGTGGCGACGGACAAGGAAACAGGCTCCAGTCACCACATCCACTTCACGGACGTAATTGTAGCAGCCACGATCTGCACGGTCATTCTTCCCGAACGGATCACCCCAGCCAGTTCCATAAATGATGCCACCCGCCTCCTGCACTGTGCCATCGCCGTTCAGAAGCTTGCAGCCCACGACGCCCACACAGGGATCGGCTTTCATGAGCGACAGCATCGGGGCCAGCCAGTTGTCCCCGACAGTCGTATCATTATTCAAAAACATCAGTTCGCGACCTCGCGCTCGTCGCGCGGCGGTATTGCTGTTACCGAGAAAACCGAGATTCTCAGTATTGATGATCTGTACCGCACCCTTCGCTCCCAAAAGGGAAGCAATCGGCCGAGACGGACGATCATCCGCAATAATGACCTCATACGGCACTTTCCGCGTCAGCAGCATTACAGATGCCAGACAGCGCCAGGTATCGTAATAATGACCATAGACTGGAATGATGATCGAAACTTCCGGAGCACGTTCCTCCGGGAAGGATAGCGCAAACGGCAGAGAGAGCGTACTGTCACCCAGCTGCGCCATATGTTCGGAACAAACCACGCCCTTTGCGCATTTTTTTTCCCGCAGATAATGCGCAAGTGCTCCGAACTCTACGGCAGCCGGGTGGCGCGCCGTGTACCAGGCCGGATCAAACAGCGGATGCGGCCAGAACCCGTCGGCTTCCCCTTCCGCGGCATAGTGCGCCAGCGGATTGGTCCCGTCTTTCAGGCTGGTGGCATATTCCTCGGCATAGGCCACAGGATCAAAAACAGCATTCGGCCTGATCGCAGATCCGGACGGACGCGCCAGAAAATCTTCCAGCGGTGTGCGTCCAAGCTCTATCTTTCCGACCTGCTTCAGATAGAAGCCCGTGTCGAATAGGGGATGCGGATCGGGTGGGTTGCGTCCCTGATGGGTAATGTAATGGACAAGCGGATTGATCGCCGCCTCAACCGGCAACGCAGCAGTATACCAGCTGCTGCTGAACAGCGGATGCGGATCCAGTCCCTGCGCTGCGCCTGTCCAGTAATAATGTGCGACCGGATCAGTCCCCGGCGGTAACATTGCCGCGTAACGCCTGCAATACCAGGCCGCATCGAACAACGGCGACTGTGCAAGAAGGGCAATGCCTTTTCTGGCACCCCGTCGAACCTGGATCCGCGACCACAGACGCAGCGTGAGGGTCCAGTATGCGAGCTTGGCAGCCCGGCGTGCATGACGGGCAAAGACCGGATGGCGCTGCGCCAGATCCCGCAGCCTGCGCCCGACACGCCATGCGGTGGACTGAAGCAGCAGCCGATGCTCCGACTGGAGCTGCTGAAGCTGGTTGCGCAGTTCCGCATTGTTGCGGGTCAGAGACTGGACATCATGCTCCGAAACCGGCTCCCGTGCGAACAGACGTTCCAGATGACGGCTCCGCTCCTCCACCTGGAAGACACGCCCCATGGCCTGCTCCAGCTGATTCTCGATGAGCACACGCACATGCTTTTCGACCGCAGGCTCCCTGATGGGCAGATGCTCTTTCCCCGCGGACCGTTCCCCGTCGTCCCATCTCATGCCGTCTGCGAACGGGCTGTCATCAGTCACCGGCTTCAGCTCAGCCATGTTTCGGCTCCTTCCGTCACGAGATGTACGCCACCAGCCTGCGCGCCCGCACCATTCAGGCCGCGGATTACCTGCACCCGACGCTCAGGCGGCACAAGGAACATCATGAACCCCCCACCACCGGCGCCCGAGACCTTCCCACCGATCGCGCCATCCGCCATCGCCTGCCCATAGAGCTTTTCGATCAATGGATTGGAGATGCCCCGCGCCGTATTTTTTTTCGCTTCCCACGACCGGTTCAGGATCTCGGCCATATACGCCACTTCCCCGCGCAGAAGAGCATTCTTCATATCGTGCGCGTCCTGTTTGAGGCGATGCATGTTGCGCATGGTCTCTTCCGTAACCTTGAGCAGACCACTGCGCTGCTCGGCAATGATGTCGGCGGAGGCCCGCGACACGCCCGTAAAGGCGATGACCAGAGACATCTCAACCTCATTGCGGATGCGACTGGACAGCCGCAGCGGGTTAACGATCACCTGGTTCTGGGCCAGGAACTCGATGAAGTTCGTTCCACCAAACGTTCCGGCATACTGATCCTGCTTGCCCCCCTGAAGCCCCAGATCGATCCGCTCGATCTCATAAGCCAAGTGCGCCACATCGTAAGGGCCCAGCGGAAGCTGGAGCAGGCTTACAAAAGCCTCCACCAGAGCGACGACCAGCGCAGAGGACGACCCGAGCCCTGATCCGGGAGGTGCATCCACGAAAGACGTGATGCGCCATGGCTCAACCTGTACTGAGAAACGACGGCTGATCCCGGCCAGAACCCCGGCATGAAGCCTGAGCTTCGCATGGACCGGGATGGTGCCATTGATGTCACGCGGGTCAAACGCTTCATCGATGCCCACATCGGGGGCAATGAAATGGACATTCCCGTCTGCCGATCGCTCGATGAAGGCATAAGCATACCGGTCGATGGTCGTGTTCAGGACGGCCCCGCCGAAATCGTCACAGTACGGGCTGAGATCCGTCCCGCCCCCAGCCAGCCCCAGACGGAGCGGCACTCGTGCGCGAACGGCACTCCGTGTCCCAGCAATCGGGCGTGTGTGGGACGAGCGTGTATGAGGATCGCTGTTCACAGGAACGCCTCTCTTTCGGAAATCAGGTCAGCCAGACCGGAGGGGCCCACACGAACGCCTTCGAGACCTGCCGCACTGGCAGCCTGCATGTCGGAGGGCTGGTCTCCGAACATCACGCAGCGCTCCGGATCAAGCTCCCACCGCCGCAACAGGTCAAGGATCATGCCCGGTTCAGGCTTGCGGTCAGGACTGGTCCCCCGATACCGCTCCACCACGGCCTCGGGATGGATGGGGCAGTACCGCCAGTCGTCGATCGTCCCCCCATGAACGCGTACCGTCCCGATCACCCACTCCATCAGGGATTGAAGATCGTGCTCGGAATAAAGTCCACGCGCCACGCCAGACTGGTTGGTGACGATGAAGACATGATGCCCGCTCTCCGTTATCCGACTGATGGTGTCCAGAACACCCGGCTCCCACTCGAAACGCTCCCGCGTCCCGACCCAGCCATGGTCACGATTAATGACACCGTCCCGGTCCAGAAACACGGCCGGACGCCGCAGCACTGCAGGCAGTTCCTGTCCTGCCGCGGCAAGATCGTCCGGCAGGCCGATATCCCGGAAATATCCCGTCAGTTCCATACCACGCAACTCTCCACCCGCTGCCAGCGCGGGCAGAATATCCTGCTCCAGCGAACAGTCCGCCATCAGATGATCGAAGACCGTGTGATCCAATAGATAGATCCCGCTGTTTATCAGCCCCGACAGCCCCGGCTGCTCGGCTTTAGGATGAAAGGACGCAACATGTTCGCCATCTTCTGCCAGACGGACTTCCCCATACCGGTCCAGATCCTCGACTGCGCGCAGCAGCATCCAGTTCCCCCGCCGCGCACCCGACAGGAACCGCGACAGGTTGCAGGAAAACAGGGAATCCCCGTTACAAAGTAGGAAACGGTCATGAAGATGCGCGCGGGCATGATACAGCGCGCCCCCCGTTCCCGCGCGGAACGGCTCCACGCTGATCGTGATCTTCGCCGGCTTCGGCAGAAAAGACCGGATCTGTTCCACGGCCTGCTCGATCTCGGCCGAGAGATGTCCTGCCAGCAGGACAAAATCCTCTACGCCAAAACGCTGCATTTCCCGCATCAGCCACGCCAGAAATGGCCGGTCGCCACAGGTCATGAGCGGCTTAGGCAGGGCGCGAGTCAATGCGCCCAGACGCGTACCAAGCCCTCCCACCAGAATGGCGCACTGACGCACTGTCACATCACTCACAGGCCAGGATACTCCACAACGGAACGGAAAACGGAAATAGCAGGACAGAACATCTTTGATCTTTTCAGGTCAGAACGGATCAACTCAAGAGAGATGCCCGCAAACAAAACGGGAAAACCCTTCAGGACAGCACGGTACGCGTGGATGCCTTATGACCGCGACCACGCCGCCGCCAGGGCTTGGGTGCACGGGGTGGGGTGGCCAGTTGCAAGGTGTAATCCGTTGCCTCGAGATTGGCATTCAGGAACGGATCATCGAGCATGATCTGCTCCCATCGTTCCAGCAGCCGCCCGACATCCACGCAAGCATTGAACAGGTTACGCGCCGTCCCATCCCGGCCGCGCGTACCGCCATCCTCGTGCATCAGCGTTGCGTGCGGCGTCCAGACGACCCGCAACCCGGCCTCCCGGGCGCGCAGACAGAAATCAATGTCATTGCATGTCAGGGGGAATGTCTCGTCAAAACCGCCGATCTGCTCGAAAACCGGACGGGGGACAAGCATGCATGCTCCCGTCACGGCCATGAGATCCCGTGTCAGAACAAGTTGACCAAGATAACCGGGGTTATCCTCCGCCGCGCTGCGCAGGATATGCTTTGGCCCGTGTTCCGTCAGAACAACGCCCCCGTGCTGCAAAGTACCGTCGGGGTAAGAGAGCCGAGCCCCTACCACGCCGACACTGGGTTGCTGCGCCAGTGACACCATCTCCGTCAGCCAGCCTTCCTCAAGGACTTCGGTATCGTCATTGAGGAAGAGCAGCATGTCGCCCTTCGCTTGACGGGCCATCCTATTGTTGAGGGTAGACCAGTTGAAGGGCGTGGCAAGCCGCAGCACCGTCAGTCGCGGATCACGTCCCATACGCCGCAGAAGATCAAGCATCTCCGGGTTCGTACTGCCATTATCGGCAATCAGCACCTCGAAATTCTGATATCCGGTCAGGTTCAGAAGACTGGAAACACAACGCTCAAGCAGCCTGAACTTGTCCTTGGTCGGGATGATGATCGAGACCAACGGTGTGCCGTTCGCAGGATAGACGATCCTCGGCCAGACATTGCCACCGATATAGACATCCTTAAGATCAAGGTCTGGGTGGCTTTCCCGAAAATGCTGAAGGACCACGTCCCGCATCTCAGGATGCTGCTGCGTAGCACGCACCAACGGGAACATGAGCGGCAGACCCGGCGTCCGTCCACGATGGAACAGAAGCCGAGGCAGATGTCGGATACAGACCGCCGGCACCCCCTCCGTCACGCGCAGCAACAAGTCATACCGCGCAAAGCTGCCGCCCTCGTCACGGATTCCCCCAACCGCCATGATCCGCGCCCGGCTAAATACGGCAAGCTGCCCGATCACATCTCCTGCATAGGCGAGGTCCCGGCTCCACCCCGTCTTGAAAGACGGGTGACAGCGCTGCCCGTCACTGCCCAGACGATCCTCGTCACAATACAGAAGCACCAGATCAGGCCGATTGGCGATAGCGACCGCAAATTCGTAAAGCGCCGTTCGGGAGAGCTGGTCCCCAGGCTCCATAAAGGCACAAAAACTACCTACCGCAGCCGCCAGTGCGCTCCGCCAGCGACCTTCAACACCTTGATGGGAAGAAACTTCCACACCGACCAGTCCGGGCACACGTCGCATAATCTCTCTGAGATGCGTGCGAATACCTGGCCGCAGATTCTCGGGATAAACCACGATCAGCGTCCAGTCGGTATAGATCTGCGCCTCCAGGGAAGCGATCGTTTCCTCCAGAAGGTCAAGTCGGTGATTGCCGACCTGTAGCATCAGGGAAAACGTTGGGCGCGAAGGCATCCCTTGATCGATATGGCGTCCGATAGCCAGCCGCTCGGTCGGGGACAACCGGTCATAACGCAGCAGCCACGCTTTGTAGGCCATGTCGTCCTGCGGCGACGCACCTTCCGGATAAAGCAGCGCATAGAGATCGGTCCGTGCACGCGCCTCTTCTGATCCAGCAACGATCACCAGCCCATCGCCCCGGTTCGGGGCCGCCATAAGGCCGGCTTCTCCCTGCGGATCAGGCGTCCGATCCAATCCGTTATGGTACAGGAAAGATACATATCGGGCGTCACAGATGTCTTCGTCACCGTGAAGCTGACGGAATTCTGGCGATCCAGCGATGATATGAGCCACGTCATAGAACGTTGCTCCATCTTCCAACAGGGAAGCAAAATTGGCGAGAGCCGCGGGCTCTGGTCTTCTTCCAAGACCTGTACGAAATAGCCGGACGATGTCAGCAGCACTCTCGGTCGAAATCGGCATAGCGGAACGGTTTCTCAGAAATTGGATAAAAAACGGAGGTCAATAAGCACGGTTTATGCGAGACTAACATTTTTTCTGCAGTTTCGTGCAGTCCCGTTTGCAGGTTTTTTGCCTGCTGGTTTTTTAATCACAGGCGATCTGTTTGAAATAGCAAATAGTTGTCATAAGTGCAGGTTCAGAAAACGGAAATTTTCAGCAACAAATATAACATCTCCCCGCTCTCACAGCTTCCGTGCTTCAATTAAAGCCCAAGATTGCTTGCTCCGGAAGTGGCCTTTATTCTACAGAACGCCCTACACCGTTTGACAGACCGACGCTCTCGTCGGTCAGCCCGAGGCTACTCCGGACGCATGAGCGCAGATTATACAATTTGGATCGACGTCGAAGATATCTTCCAGTACTTCGAGAAAAACGCCCGCCCCAGCGGAATCCAGCGTCTCGTTTTTGAAATTCTTCGCGTCATCCGCCAGCAGGCCGCCTCCATACCGGGGATCGGCCGCATCGTTCTAGCCCGTCGCGGGCAGTTGGACGGCGACCTCCTTACACCCGTCTCCTTCGCAGATCTGGACGCCTTGTTCGCAGTCCGGACGGATGAAAAAATCATACCCGACGCCACACCTGCGTCTTCCACCGCACAGTCGCCCCGCGCCCTGATCGAGCGGTTGCGCCATGGTGTGATCCGGCGGCTAGAGAGCCTCCCTCCCGAACTGGCCCGCCCTCTGCTGAATATTGCCGTCAACCAGCTCCGCGCGCTTCAGCTCCTGCGCCGCTATGCACGCTCACGCCTGCGCCGCTCCACGGCCCTCGCCTCCCCCACGACGGCGCCACAGCCCGCTTCCGTTGCCCCCGATCCGGCTCCGTTCTCCGTCAGCGCACCGCAACGCGGGGACATTTTCCTGATTCTGGGGGCCGCTTGGTCCGAACCGGATTTCGGGGAACGTCTGGCGCGGATGCGACAGATCTATGGCATCCAGCCCGTCCTGCTGCTTTACGATCTGATTCCGGCAGTGCGTCCAGAGTGGTGCGCCCTATCCTTGATCCGGGATTTCCGCCACTGGCTCGACACTACCTTGCCTCAGTGCGGCCGCCTGCTGGCCATCAGCAATGCTACCGCACGAAGCGTGGAAGACTATGCCCACCGGTATCGCCTTAAGCTGCACGCCCCGGTCCAGACCATTCCCATCGGCAGCGGTTTCGGGCCACCGCGCTGCGTTCAGGACGAGCGCCCCAGGGGGCTGCCCGTTCCGGGAAGCTATGTGTTGTTCGTCTCCACCATCGAGGCACGGAAAAACCATCTGCTGGCTTTCCGAATCTGGCGCCGTCTGGTGACCGACCTGCCGCGTGACGAGATCCCGACGCTGGTTTTTGCCGGCCGTGTCGGCTGGCTGGTCTCCGACCTCATGCAGCAGCTTGAAAACACCGAATGGCTTCGCGGCAAAATCCGCCTCCTGAACAATCCGACCGATGAGGAACTGTTCCACCTTTACGAGGGCTGCCTCTTTACGCTGTTCCCCTCCCTGTATGAAGGCTGGGGCCTGCCCGTAACGGAAAGCCTCGTGAGCGGCAAACCCTGCATCGCCTCGAATTCCACCTCCATTCCAGAGGCAGGAGGCCACCTAACGCGCTACTTCGACCCGGAAGACATCGACGCCGCCTATCGCGTAGTCAGCGACACCATCACGGACCGCGAGGGACTGGCCCGCTGGCAGGAAGAGGTCCGCACACAGTTCCAGCCCGTCCCTTGGGAGCGCACGGCCGACGCCGTCCTGGATGCCTGCCACACGGCTTACCTAAGTGAAAGAACATCATGATCCTTGACGATCTACTGTTCCATCTAGGAGGCCCAGCGGCAACCAGCGCGTCGTGGTCGAGATCAGCGCAGCCCTACGCCGATTGCAGCTTCACCGTCTTTCCTTCTTTCTTCGAAGGCTGGGGTCTACCCGTGACGGAAAGTCTTAGCATGGGGCGCCCCTGCGTGGCCTCATCCACGACGTCCATCCCCGAGGCCGGCGGCAGCCTCGCCCACTATTTCAATCCATGCGACACCAACGACGCCTACCGCCTCATCCACGACACCATCTCAAACCAGCCCGCCCTCGGCGAATGGACGGAACAGGTCCGCTCCCGCTTCAAACCCATCCCCTGGACAGACAGCGCCAGAGCCGTTCTGGCAGCATTCGACATGACCTGACCGACGACGCCGCCCCTACCCACCTTGCCTGCGTGTCGGTAGCCGCGCACGCTCCCCTTTCCCTAAGTGCGACAACAGTAAAGACCCATGACACTCTGGCTCGATATCGACGATCTGCTCACCTATCTAACCCACCACAACCGACCCAGCGGCATTCAGCGCGTCGTTTACGAACTTTCGAACGCGCTTGATGAACTGGGCGGCGATGGAATCCGGTTTGTTCACAGGGGTGAGAACGACCGTGACCTGCGGATCATAGAATGGTCTTTCGTTCAGAACATGTTTCAGAACGTCACCACCCAGACCCAACCGCGCCCGTCACAAAAAGACGCAAAACAGGACAGCCTCTCACGTCTCGCCCCTGCGAAACCAGAGGCCCGTCCCGCGCGTGCGGACCTCTCCTTCGCGGACCTTGACCACCTTCACGATGTGGCAGGATTGCAGCAGGCCCTCCGACTTCAGAAAACAGTTCTCGACCACACACTGCAGCTTCCGGCCTCCATCTTGAAGCTCAGCGCACGCGCTGCCGAACGTCATATCCGCCGCCAGCAGCACGCTTGGCACAAAAAACAGGTCGCATGGGCAAGTCGGCGGCGGCATCTGAAACAAACTGATTTAATCAGCCCCATGGTCATTCTCTCGTCCGGCCGGAAGCTTGAAGAACTTGCACGCCCGGGTGACGTGTTCCTGACTCTTGGCGCGCCATGGCACCACAGGAACTACATCCATACCATCCGCTGGCTGCGCGATGACCTGCGTATGACCTATGGCCTACTAATGTATGATCTCGTGCCGGTCCGCTGCCCTGAATGGTGCAACCGGGACCTGATCCTTGCCTACACGGAATGGCATGAGAACATCCTACCCTTGGCAGACACCATTTTTGCCATCAGCAAAGCCACGGCTGCAGACGTGCAGTCCTACCTGACAGAACTGGACATCGGCACCTCCATCACCGTCCAGCCCATTCCGCTTGGCACGGGCTTCGGCCTCGCCGACATGCACGTCGCCAACGAGCCCCTCATGAACGGGCCTTACGTCCTGTTCGTCTCCACCATCGAGGCAAGGAAAAACCACGCTCTGCTCTTCCGCGTCTGGCGCAGACTCCTCGAAGACCTACCCGAAGACCAGGTTCCCACTCTCGTCTTCGCAGGCCGGAAGGGTTGGCTCGTCTCCGATCTCATGCAGCAGCTGGAAAATGCCGGCTGGCTCAACGGTAAGATCCGCTTCATCCAGAACCCCACCGACGCCGAGCTACGCCGCCTCTACGCCGATTGCAGCTTCACCGTCTTTCCTTCTTTCTTCGAAGGCTGGGGTCTACCCGTGACGGAAAGTCTTAGCATGGGGCGCCCCTGCGTGGCCTCATCCACGACGTCCATCCCCGAGGCCGGCGGCAGCCTCGCCCACTATTTCAATCCATGCGACACCAACGACGCCTACCGCCTCATCCACGACACCATCTCAAACCAGCCCGCCCTCGGCGAATGGACGGAACAGGTCCGCTCCCGCTTCAAACCCATCCCCTGGACAGACAGCGCCAGAGCCGTTCTGGCAGCATTCGATAGCCTCATATGATGAGATCCTGAACAGCTTGTGACCTAGAATTGCTTTATGAGAACGAATGGGAGGTAGGAGCAGGCCTAAGGTATTTAGTCGTAGGATTTGATAGACTGGATTAATATTGAATCTTTCGGGCTCTGGAGTCCAGATTTTACAAATATATTCTTAAGGTGTGAGGGCATTGAGCCTTCGCCCAAAGTTATAGGCCGCCATGAAGTCGTTGAGGTGTGTCCTCAATTGCTCATGGCTGTCGTAATGGAAACGTTTGACGGCTGCTTCCTTGATTGTCTGGCTCATCTGTTCCACCTGACCTTTCGTCCAAGGATGATTGGGTTTTGTCAGACGATGTTCGACAAATTTCCAGACCGTCTTCAGGTCGGCTGTCCCGACCAGTTGTGTGACAGAAAATTTACTTGTCTGATCGATGGCAACTAAGAGTTACAGCTTGCCTTCAGCAGTCTGGACCTCGGCAATATCGATATGAAAAAGGCCAATGGGATAGCGTTTGAAGCGCTGGCGTTTGGGGCTTGTCTCCCTTAATGCCCGGCAGCCGTGAGATCTCGTGAGGCTGAAAACAACAATGCAGAGCCGAGCGTGTCAGATGGGGAATGCTGGCCTGCAGGAGAGAAAGGCAGTCATTCAGTGGAACCAATGTATGGCGCCGAAACACCCCGATCATCACTTCTCGTCCGTCTCGGAAAGGACCGTTAATTGGGGCTCTTTTGGTCCTGTCTTCTGGTCTTCGACAGCCTGTCGCTTCCACTGACGTACCCCCCGAGAATGTAGCCATTTAAAAGTAGAGTCCAATCAAGAAGGATACGGACGAATGAAATGCAGCAGCTGCTTTACGGAAAAACAGATCATAGGGGTTCTGAAGAAATAGGAGGATAGACTGAAGGTCTCGGATCTTTGCCGTAAATATGGGAGCACTGACCCGACATTTTAAAAATAAAAGACCCGCTATGGTATCCTTGGGGTATCGACTAAAGGCGCTGGAAGATGAAAACAACCGCCTGAAACGTCTTTTGGCTGATGCCACGTTGGATAATGCGGCACTGAAGGAATCGTTGAAGTAAAGTGGTAACGTCTGTCACGACACGCCATGTGGTCCGATACATGCAGGAGGTTCTACCCCTTAGCCTGTGTGCTTGTTGGTGTTGCCAGGCGTGTCGCACGGTACGTGTCTGCCGGAGCGGACGATGCTGTCCTGCGACATCAGGACGGACCTTGCGAAATGCAACATCCAGGCGCCGATCAAATCGCCGGGTGACGACTAGGTATGAGCGGACGCTTTATAATCAGCGCTACCGTATCGAGCTCATGTTCGGCCGGCTGAAAATCAACTGCGCCCTCGCAACCCGATACGATCAACTCGCCGCCAGTTTCATGAGCATGGTCCATATCTCCACAGCCAGATACTGGCTCAAATTCGTCCACGTTGCCTCGCCCATAAACTTATAAGGAGAAGCATTTGGCCTCCTCAATCACTGCAGGAGCCGAGCTAGTAAGGTCCACTTGGTGTTGAATGGGGTATGATCTCGGTCAGGGCAATCTTCGACGCACTCCACAGACGGTTCGGTGTCAGTGTCGGCCAAATGTTCCTTATAGCGGATAGCGGTCTATCAGTTATCATCTCCGAGGGATGGAACAATCCGGCACTGCATGACGGATAACATGTGTGGATTGCCTACTCCGCGGCATTGAATATAAATGCCGTATGCGCAATCCACTACAGATACGATACAAACGACTAATGTAACGATCCCGGAAATCATTATGCTTCACAAGTTTATGTTCGCGTTTCACACGTTCATTGAACCGCTATTCATGGACACCTCATTGACCCGGCCATTACGGGGGCGCTGATGAGTATCAATTTTGCTACCCCAGACGTCTCAAAATTACCTGATCAGCGTGAAGAATTACAAATGTCTCTCCTCCATGAACGGACTGTATTGTAACTCTTCAAAAAGCTGGATAATTTTGTTTCGATTAAGATACCTCGCTTACAGATTCAAGGTATTCGGGAGGTACATACGTTTCCAGAATGCCCCGTAATATGGGAGGAAATGCTATGTGTTCTTTCCCGCCAGGGCCTGATACAGCCACGAAACGTCCATGTCGATACGTTACATGGAAGGTACGGCCATCTGAAAACTTCATATCTAGGGTGGGATATACGCCGTGTCCAGAGACTGGCGTATAGTTGATTTTGGCAAGGGCTTCAAATATATGCCTGCGTCTTTTCAGGCATTGGTAGAGCACATAGGTCCGTAATTCTACATGTCTGCTGCCATAAGTCGTTTTACTGATCAGGTAGATATCAGGGTTATTATAATTTTTTCCAGTAGGATTGTTATGTTCCCAGGAATTTCTGCCAATACGGTGCTGCCTGCAGTAAGAAAACGCCTGCGGGCATGAAATCATTAAATTCCACCAGTACCGTGGACACGGGTAGCCATGATATGTTTCCCCCCGATTTTCCATCGCTTTCATGTCCTTGCGGATTATAGTCGCCAGTGCGCGCTTCACATTCCGAACCAGAATAGCAGATGGTACTATTGGGAGAAGCAAGTCGACTGCGCACACAAGGCTCGTAAACAAGTCTTGGCTCTGACTATGGTCACGTTGCCATTTACTATCGCGCCTATTTATAACACCCAGCCAATTCTGTGACCGTTCACTATAACTGCGCTGCTTCGGGCCACATAAATTATCCTTCCCAGCCGTGTAGTCACCCAGCGTCAGCAACGCGCGCTGCAGCAGGTAGCGCGGGCAGGCCAGGACTGTTGGACTCAGAAGAACATGGAATATAGCTGTGTTGCGGGCAAACTGCGCCTGGTCCGGGTGGTGCGCGCCTTCGGGCCAGGACTGTTCCAGGACTGCCCATATCCGGCCGCGCAGGTAGTCATGCTGCTCACATACTATGATGGCAGCCTCCCATGCCGGGTAGGCGTGGATCAACCATGCCTTGCAGCATTCTTCATGCCATTGGTTGGGAACAGCGGCGGTGCGGTCTGGCGGACTATTCGCGCCGGGCTCCTCAGCCATCCAACCATACAGGTCGGCATGGTGTTCAGCCATCCTGCCTAGCGAGCGGCAGATCCTTATGAAAGCCGGTACATCGTCAATGGTATGGTTATGAACAAGATTATTCACCACACGCTGCCAGCGACGATAAGCCTGCGGATTACCCACTGGGTCTCCCCCAGCATGGATGTAACAGACCAGTGCATAAAACAGGGCCTGTGCTTCGTACCCTGCGCGCGGCGCCAAGGCAGAAGCCAGGGTTGCTGCGCCATCACCACTGAAGGGCGCATGGGCAAATGCCGGGTACCGCAGGTAGTAGTCCAGCAGGCGCGTGATCCGCTCCAGCGTCTGACCATCAAACAGGCTGAAGTTTTTCAGGGTTGTAGGCGGATTGTAGTCGTCCGCCGTCCTGAGTTGCCTGATATAGGCCTGCTCTTTGCCGGATAGCCTGTCAAAGGACGAGGCTGCAGTTTCATCACACTCGCGGTAGAATGCCATAAGCATAAAAAACCGTAGATAAAGCCGGTTGTATTCATCCGTATGCGCGCTGCCCTGCTGGCGCACCATACCCCAGAACAGGTCGGCCCATTGTGTATCCAATTGGTGCGTGAACCGGTCATCACCGAGCGCGTTAACATCCAAGTGCCCGCATAACCCGGCCTTGAAGTTTTCAAACGCGCTCAGACTCCTGCCGCGCGCGTTCATGCGGATGTACAGGTCATCCGTGAGTTTGAACGACCCGATATCCAGAAACTGGAAGGTAATGCGCGCGCCCTGCCCGTCACGCCCGGTCAGGCGGGCGTATAGACCGGATTCACATGGGCCAAGGTCAACATGCAAAGCATCAAGCATGGTCAGGCAACCCTCAATCGTAGGGTCATCCATCCATGCCAGATGGAACCATGTCTGGTCGCAGATGTGATCTGCCATGCCTGCGCCGGTCATAAGCCCGGCCCATAGTCCGCTCAGCGCGTCCTGCTGCACGATGGCATCAAAAAACAGCCGTGCGCTTTCGCGGGTATGATAGGTCAGGCGACTTGTACCATGCGGTGCGAACCGACTGCGGAAATCCGCGATCTCCCCTTCCTTTAAAGCCAGATACCAATGCAGCAGGAACAGCGTGGTCAGGCGCTGCTGGCCATCGAGCACCGAAAAGAACGTAGACGTGCCACATGTGTGATGGACCGCAGGCCCGGCATCCGAGTGCTCAGGGTGAACATCGGCGGACTGCTCCTGGCTGCCGTAAATAAAATCAAGGTCAAGCGGCAGGCTGCGCTGCCCGGCCAGAAGGGCATCTTTGATGGCATGGAGAAAGTTCTGCCGCCGGGACTCTTCCCCTTTCCTGCCCTGGGCGTAATCGCGCTGGGCTACAGGGATGCGGATGATGAAATCTTGCGTGCCAAGCAGGTCGTACAGGCTCAGAGACCGGTTGGTGCTCATAACTTGGTGCCTTCCTTTTCCCAGTTTTCAGCAATTTTTTTTCAGGAATTTTTTGATGGTTTCGATGATGGCCCCCTGATAGGCATCACGGTCGATTTTGCGCCAGTACATCATATCATCGGTATCAGGGCTGTAGTATTTCAGGAATACATTGGAAGTGCATGGCGGGACAAATGTATTTGTCGCATCAAGATCAAGTATACGCGAACGCTTTATGGGAAATATACTGTCGCCATAACTGCGGTTAGTGTGCCGGTCGAGCAGGGTCAGGTTGCCAAGTGTATCCTTGTTATCGTCATCTTCGCCTGCCGTGTAATGTGCTGTCACAGCCCTGATCAGGGCAGCAAAGGCCGCCGGGTCCACGCTATCCTGATCCTTAAGGGCCTGTGCCTGATTGTACAAATCGGTTTCGCCCAATTGGGTAGGACTCAGAAAGCGGCATGCGTATTCCAGCCATTTCTGGCTATTGTGCAGCATCCTCCCACTATCATGCAGGCGGCTGTTACTATCGCTCTCGGCCATGGGACTGATGTGTTCCACATCCCAATAATTCATGTTGTAAAGGTCGAACTGGAAGCGGGTATTGGCGCTTCTGTTATTGAGCAGTGTTGCAATATTGAAGAACAACAGGGTCTTGACCACGTCTGTGCGGGTTCCACGGTAGCTCAGTTCCTCTACCTTGTGCCGGCCCACCATGAGGCACTCCCCGTTCAGCCGGAATCCCGTCCTTTCGCGCAATAGCGCGTGGAAAGTGGTGCGGGAAGGACTGTTCTGATACGCTGCCCACAGTTCGGATACGAGAAACTGACGTTGTGCAGGTTTCTCCTGTTTGTGCGACGGTGACGATATGGTCACCATGAAACCGACCAGATGGAAGATCGTGCGATCACGGTACCATTCCTGCATGGTCAGGAAGCACGCCCGCACTGCCTGCCAGCACGCTTCGCGCCTGTGCGCCTGCTTCCTGCGCACGTCAGCCTTGCTGGCTTCCTGCAGCGCGCGTGAATCGTTACTGGATTCCGGCCCAGGTTCGAGTGCCTGGACAAAGCTGAAGAAGGTAAAGTGCGCATCATGCGTGCTGGCGCCCCCGTTATTCCACTGCCGTGCCACAAGGTCCAGTATCAGTTCGATGCGGTTGGCTTCTTGCCTGGTATTGCTCAGGAAAAACCAGAAATCATCGGCCTGCAGCACTCGTTCCATCTCATCCCACTGCTGGGCTATGCGCTGCTGTTCCAAGGCGCCCGTTTTATTGTGAAAATTACTGTCGCGCAAAAACAGAGCCTTGACCAGTTCGGCATCAGTCAGCGGGATCCGACCCATGTTCAGGCGGGTGAACACGGCAATGGCGTTTTCCTGCGCATCGACTTCGTACCAGATGATCTTGGCATTGGGTTCGTCTGCTGCCTGCAGCATGCGGGTTATGGCCGCGCAGGCTTCTGGCGTGTGTTTGTGTTCATCACGCCATTGCGCCACCGCGCTTCTGGCAGCGAACATGTGGTAAAAGTCGATGTTCATATCGGCCCTGTCCTGCTGCATGCTGCTTAGGAATGCTGCACTGTCAGGGCGGGTCTGATATTCGATCGTATAGGGTACTGTAACACCCAGCGTGGTCAGGATGATATGGACGGTAGTCAGGCGCTGTTGGCCATCAATCACTTCCCATGCTGCGGGAGACTGTGCATCAGGTACGCGCCGCCTGACCACAACAGGTTGTAGACAATAAAAGCTTTGGCCACCCTGATTCTGGCTGAACTGCCACAGGTCATTCAATAAATTTGTGACATCCTGCTGCTCCCATCGGTATCCACGCTGGTAATCCGGTATAAAAAAATGATGATTTTTTAGTTCTGAAATGGATTTTTTGCACAAGGTACTAGTACCTATCATAGAAATAATTCCAAAATAATTAAGACATTTATATTACGACATATATCATATCCAATATTGAGCAACAAACCCTCCTTATACTCTATCGTCATCATTCGGGTGGCGGCAGTCCCCGGAAGATCTGTAGCGTATCATGCGCTTGCTAATCAGGTAGAGGGATCAAAGAACCATTAATTAAATTTCTTGCTAACTGATTCTTGAACTCGGCGGAGAAGCATTGATGGTTCAGAATAACTCCGCCCAGACCACGAAAATTCATAAAAGACAGGCGATCGTTGATCAGATATTCCGTCCGTTCGTCGGAGAGAGTCTTCAGTGTCCGGATCACCAAGATTTCAAACATCAAAGAAACCGGGCTGCTTCATGCAGCCATCCCCCATCACGACAGAAGGGATAGAACCATAGAAAAACACTCAAAAATAAAAGGTTTTTAGAACGCGCCACCTTGTGAAACCAGCCCAATAGGCATTTCCCTCAAGTCTGTCATATCTTCCCTGATTGCTTTTCTTGCCTCAGCGTAACCGGCTACTTTCTCGGCAAAAGATGTCCCGTAAGCGAAAAAACGTCATTCAGAAGCTGCTTTTTACTTACCTTTGTCCAATATTTTGTTAAGTGATTGATAGAAAGCTACCGAACCTCAGTTCTGGGGGATGTAGAGCAGCTCACTGACTAGGTCACGTTGACAAAAGACCTATCGGTCTGGGGTAATATCAGATTCACTTCCTGGCCGTGGGATAAAGGGCAGAGAAAACTGGCTGGAACGAGGCGATCTAACTGGTCATAAATGGACGGTTATTGGTCCGCTTCTGCCTCCTGAGCGTGGACGTTGAGCCTGTCCAGCCAGAGACAACCGCCTGTTTCTCAATGACATGTAATATTTTCTACGCACGGGATGCCCTTAGCGGGACCTGCATAAGCGCTACAGCAAGTGGAGTTACGTTTATGTCAGGTTTCGCCCTTGGGCTGAACAGAGCGTATGGGATGCCCTGCTGCAAACCTTTGTAGACCTAGAACTAACCGATAACTGGCAGCATAGGGTCGACGGCACGGTAGTCGGTGCGCATTCACAGGCCATCGGGGCAAAAGAAGTGCTCATTCTGAGGCTTTTGGTCGGCCACGCGGCAGCCTTACGAGCAAGGTCCATACCCGATGTGAGAGTCAGGGACGTCCTCTCGGCTTTACCCTCACCGGTGGCCAGACCTCGGGTTACAAAGCCACAACGCCCTGATGACGCTGCTTGTCCCGAACCCGAAAGCCAGGCTGGCCGACTGGGGCTATGACAGCGGCGGTTTCCGTCAAGACCTGCTAATCCGTTGGATCCTACCGGTCATTTTATCATGCAAAGACCGTAGTGCAACCACAGAAAACAGATCAGCGGCGTCACAGTGACCGTAACTGCCTCAGGGAATGTTCAACCATCCGCGCCTAGCAACCCGCTACGACAGGACTGCCCTGTACTGTACTGTACTTTATCGGCTTCCTCAACCTCGCCGCAGCAAGATTTTAGGTTAGGTCTTTTGTTAATATGATCTAACAAGATCGCATACTGGCGCATAACCTCAACCTGGTCTTTTTGTTCATTTTGAACATAGGGTCCTGCTGCCAGAACCTGAATGA
>NZ_BEWM01000012.1 GCF_002723935.1 Gluconobacter cerinus | reverse complement strand
TTTGTGCAGTAGGCATAATAAGCAAGGCCACCGCTTGCAGCGTTCCAACGTGCCGCAGGATCGACCGGAGAGATATATTTTGGTTGCACGGGCGTAGCAGACCCAAATGCAGCATCGTCCAGCACCGAGAAATACTCCCGCACAGCACGTTGGGCTGCCTCGATCGGCAGTTTATCTGGGCTCGGAACACTGCGCTGCCGATTAGCGTCGGCCTTGATCGTGCTGGCATCGACCGCAAAGCCTTCACCGCCCACCAGCCCCTTGGCGATGCACTGCCGGACGGTCATTTCGAACATTTGGCGAAGCAGATCACTCTCCCGGAAGCGTCCGTGCCGGTTTTTCGAGAATGTCGAATGATCAGGCACAGGGCCGTTGAGACCAAGGCCACAGAACCACCGGTAGGCCAGGTTAAGATGGACTTCTTCACATAGCCGCCGCTCGGACCGAATACCCATCACGTAGCCAACGATTAACATCCTGATGATCAGCTCGGGATCGATTGAAGGCCGCCCCGTGCCGCTGTAAAATGGGCGAAGATGCTCACGCAGGCCGTTCAGATCGACAAAGCGATCAATTGAACGCAAAAGGTGGCCAGCTGGCACATGATCTTCAAGACGGAACTCGTAGAACAGTGCCTCCTGTATTTTCGTTCGATCACCCATCATTTGCAGGTTCCTCCTGCGAAGAGTGAATCAGTGCTTCACTCTCAAAGCAAGCGCGACTTTTTCAACACTATCGGGGAAAGCGCGACAGATCGTTGAACGGCAGAAATGAGGCGCAAGCAGCCGGTCCGCTTACGCCTCATGTCGGGCATGCGAGCGGTTGGGAGAGTTTCCCGAAAGCCGACATGAATCATCCGACGCTCTGCCGGCAAAGGCGGGTAACGGACTTGCGCATGCATTCTTCCCCTTCGAGGTTCGAATCTCATTAGGCGCACCTACCCAATGATGATGGGCACTATGTCTACGCTGTAGCTCTCTGAGGCGCCCATATGCCCGACATCAATGTTCCTTTCAGCAACCGCGGCGTCCGAAGGAACTGCATCAGACCCGGACGGACGGCACTGTGTGAACTTGATCACGTAACGGCAATGTCAAACTCTTCTGGCTTCAAACAAGCTGGAGTGCCTGCGCCCCGCACAGGGCAAGTCACTCTCGGAGCCCTTTGCATACATAAATCTATGTGATAGGTTACATTAATATGTGTGGAATAGCGCCCTATGCTTTATACCGAATTCATTGCTGAGCTTGGGAAGGCTGGGTTGAGCGTTCGCGCGTTCGCTGAACTCACTGGTATGAATCCTAACTCGATCTCCAATTATGCGCGCACTGGCGAGGTCCCTACACATCTCTCGCTCATCGCCGTCCTCATTGTTTCGGTCAGCGAAATGGGCGGGGACTATCGACGGATCATGTCGAAAGTAGGAGTTACACTAAAGAAACCCCGTGGTGGCGCTCGTCAGGGCCATTTTGGTGGTGATCGCCAGAATAATTTGGATTTGAAGGCATGACGGCTCGCTTCACCATCGTCATCTTTACGTTCGGCTGCGATGCGGGGAAGTTCGATGGCTGACATAGCGACCGCGCTCGTTGACTTTGGCGCTGATCCGGCAGCTCTGCGCCTGCTGGACAGCGATGGACCGGACTTGCTGCCCTATGCATCGCTCCTGACGGCACGGCAGCGTGGAGGCGATATATTGGGCGTCGTAAGCGCCATTTATGAATGGCAGGGCGCCCCGCTGATCTTTCTGGTTGATGCAGACTCTCTACAAGGAGACGATCAGCTTCATAAGATTAGACGGCTGCTCGCCATGCGCGGTGACGCGCCCTATCTAGGAGTCATCGCTACGGGGCGGCTCGACGTCTTTCGAGTTGCACTTGACCGGAAATCGCCTGCACAGGCGCGGGTGGACTTAGGTGATGGCGACAATGCTCGATCCGCAGCGATCGCGCGCCTCGGCAACATCCGCCCCAAAGCAGCGATCAACCAGAGTAACTGGATTTCCAATGTAGTCCTTAATCTGCTTACGGGCTCGATAACAAGACTGACCGAGCTTGACGGCATGTCCGATGAAGACGCGATCTCGCTTGTTGGCCGTGCCCTCTTCACCCGCTTTCTGGCTGACCGTGGGCTGTTGCCAAGTAGTGTTTCCGACACGAATACTGCAGCCAGCATGTTTGACAGTCGTGAGGTTGCCGAGGAGACATCGACTTGGCTTGATACGACGTTCAACGGCGATCTTCTTCCTCTATCGGATGGGATATTTCAAAAACTACCGGATCGCGTCTATCATATATTGGGTGACATTCTTCGGAGATCGCCGGAAAGCCAACTTTATCTGGGTTGGGAAGAGAAATGGGACAATCTTGACTTCGCGCATATTCCTGTCGGAGTCCTGAGCCAAGCCTACGAACTCTACTTGCGAAATCATGCTCCGCTGCGTCAACGGCGCGAAGGTGGTTATTATACACCCCGGCCGATTGCCGATCTGATGGTGCGAGCGTCCTTTCGCGCACTGGAACGGCAGGACGCAACCCAGAAGGCAAAAATCCTCGATCCAGCGGCTGGAGCCGGAGTGTTCCTGCTGACGGCATTTCGTGAGCTAGTGGCAGAGCATTGGCGCGCAGATGGGAAACGGCCGGATACAAAGGCTCTCCGTTCGATACTTTATGATCAGATCGTCGGTTTCGACATCAATGAAGCCGCGCTTCGCTTCGCAGCGCTGGGTTTGTATCTGATGTCTATTGAGTTGGACCCTAATCCGAGGCCGGTCGACAAGCTGAAATTCAAGGATTTGCGCGGGAAGGTGCTGCATCGAGTTCAGGCCGAGAACGAAACCGAAGGCACCGAACTAGGAAGTCTGGGACCGCTCGTGGGCGACGAGCATGTCGGACGCTACGATCTTGTCATAGGCAATCCGCCTTGGGCGAGCGGCACAGGGTTGCAAGATTGGAATTTGGTGCGAGCAACGGTTTCTCGTATTGCAGCCGGCAGGAAAATCTCGGTCACGTCGCCCCCATTGCCGAATGAAGGGCTCGATCTTCCCTTCGTATGGCGCGCAATGGAATGGGCGAAACCAGATGGGCAAATCGCCTTCGCGCTTCATGCGCGGCTGCTTTTCCAGCAGGGTGATGGCATGATCGAGGCCCGCCAGTCGCTATTTGAGGCTCTGGACGTCACCTCGATCATAAATGGTGTGGAACTACGGCAGACGAAGGTCTGGCCCGAGATTTCCGCACCCTTCTGCATTCTGCTCGCTACCAATAAGACGCCTGAGGCAAGCGCTGGCTTTCGTCTTATCAGTCCGAGGTTTGAAGATTCGCTAAACCAAGCCGGTGGCATGCGTATTGATGCGCTGAACGCTGAACTAGTGCCGTCGCAGCAACTTCGTGAGACACCGGAAATTCTGAAAATCCTGTTCCGGGGGACAAAGGCCGATCTTGGAATCGTAGAGCGGATACGGGCGCACGGACATCCGACGTTAGAATCTTTTTGGCGAGAAGTGATTGGTGTCACAGAGCGCGGTCTCTTGCGGGGCAGCGGCAACGGATACCAGAAGCTCAGGCCGAGCAGCCGGATACGCCAGCAGGGCGATGGTCTCCCTGGCGTTGATGCAAGTTATCTCCACGGTTTGCCCGAAATCACGGCATCGTCCTTCACGGAAGTCTCCATCGACACCGAGGCCCTCAACGTCTTTTCGAAGGACAGGATTCACGACCCTCGATCGGTGGAACTATTTGCCGGTCCCCTTGTCGTCGTTCACAAATCACCCCCAGTAATTACGGGACGTATCGGGGTAGCGATTTCCGAGAAGGACGCTGTCTTCAATGAAACATTCTATGGCTACAGCCTGCACACGTATCCGGAAGCGCATCTCCTTGCCCGCTATCTGACGCTCATTCTGGGGAGCAAACTGGCCGTCTGGATGGCCCTTGTGACGAGCGGCGAATTCGGTTTCGAGCGGGAGGTCATCGAAAAAGCGACGCTGGATCGAATTCCGCTACCTGACTTCCGGACGTTCCAACCATCCCTTCGAAATGAGATGTTGGCACTATTTGATGGGTTGGTCGCTGACCAGAAGTCACGGAGCGACGTGGATGAATGGGTCGCACGTTTGTACGGCCTCGGCCCACGCGACTTACAGGTCATATCCGATACGCTGGAATCCAATCTTCCTTTCGCACAGAACAAGAAGGACGCCCAGACCGTCCCCACACATCCAGAGCAGGCGCGGTTTCGGGAGGTTTTAGAGGCGGAACTGGCACCTTGGTGTGAGCGATTCGGTTCGAAGCTCGTTGTGGATCATCTCTTTCAGCCAGAGATCTCCCCTTGGTGCGGTATCGAAGTTCGGACATCGCTCAATGGCGCGCGTGGGACCGTAGGATCTAGTGATTGGGAAGGCTTGCTTCGAGCTGCGGACGACGCGGCTGCGTCGGAAATATTAGTTCGCGACGGAAATGGCGGCCTGCTTATTGGTCTGCTGGCTCAGCGCCGATACTGGAGCGAAACACAGGCTCGCTTGCTCGCACAGCGGATCGTCTGGTCCCATGTCGATTTGCTGAAGGGGCGGGCGCACGCATGAGAGCCGCGGCAATCCGCCCACGCCCCGACCAAATCGCAGAACTAACGCGTGGTCTCTATTTGCCGCTGCCGGAAGTGTCGAACGACCATCTTGAGGTCATTGCCGAGAGCCTGCTTCGCGCATTCAGCGATGTCCGTACGCACTCACCGTCGACCGTCGCATCGGGGAGCGAGGCGGAAATAACGGCGCTGATGGAAGCGCGGCTCAACACGATGATCGAGCAGGATCCTCTGTGGGGCCAGCTAGTTCTTTGTGTAACGCGAGGTAAGGAAAGTCTCAGTTTTGACGGATCTCACTTGGAGAAACGTCCGGACTTATCCATTTATCTTTCGAACCGAAACCGAGGCTTTCCACTAATCATAGAAGCCAAGATCGTAGATGCAACTACGTCTAAAACGGAGGCCTTATACTGCGACAAAGGTATCCGCCGCTTTGTTGAAGGGGAGTATGCTTGGGGGAATCGCGAAGCGTTCATGCTTGCCTACGTCCGTGATGGATCGTCGATCGGCACCAAATTGACGCCTTTCCTTTCAAGCGCAATGTTGGAAACTCCTCCGGGCTACCTCATCGAGGTTCTTCCAAATGCTGTGAGCGCGTTTAGCACGGATTTAGCTCATTCCCGCCATGGCCGAAGCTTCGTGTATGTCGGTCACTCATCTCCAAATCTCGAACCAGGCCCGATCTCAGTCTGGCACCTGTGGCTGTCGTGTCTGGAGCCGTAAGAATGTCACGCCACGACTTCTCGCTACCTGTAAAGTGTTTAGTCCCGGGATTTGATGGGTTGGATTAATGATGAATCTTTCTGGCTCTGAAGTCCATATTTTGCAGACATATTCGTAAGGTGTGAGGCCACTCAGGGTCTTGAGTCTTCGCCCGAAATTATAGGCTGCCATGAAGTCATTGAGGTGTGTCCTCAACTGCTCATGACTGTCGTAATGGAAGCGTTTGACGGTTGCTTCCTTGATTGTCCGGTTCATCCGTTCAACCTGACCGTTCGTCCAGGGATGATTGGGTTTCGTCAGACGATGTTCGATCCCGTGAGCTTCGCAGATCATGTCGAAGCGCATGGGGCGAGACCAGGCCGTATTGCGGTTACGGGGTTGGTCAGCGAACTGGATCCCATTGTCGGTCAGGATGGTGTGGATCCGGTAAGGGATGATGCTCAGGAGATATTCGAGGAATTCCCAGGCAGTCTTCCGATCGGCTTTCTCAACCAGTTGTGTGACAGCGAATTTGCTGGTCCGATCGATGGCGACGAAGAGATACAGCTTGCCTTCAGCAGTTTGGACCTCGGCAATATCGATGTGAAAAAAGCCGATGGGAGTGCGTTTGAAACGCTGTCGTTTGGGCTTGTCTCCCTCGATATCCGGAAGCCGGGATATCCCGTGGCGCTGAAGGCAGCGATGCAGAGCCGAACGTGTCAGATGAGGAATGCTGGCCTGCAGGGCATAAAGACAGTCATCCAGCGGCAGTAAAGTATGCCGGCGAAACGCCACGATCATCGCTTCGTCCGTCTCGGACAGGACCGTTGAGCGCGGCTCTTTAGGGCCTGCCTTCTGATCCTCAACCGTTTGACGCTTTCGCCATTTTGCAACTGTTTTCGGGTTGATCCCGAACTCCTCGCTCAGCGTCGCGAGCGAAGCCTGCGAGCGCTGTATTGCTGCTCGCACGGCGTGCGTGGTCGTGGCGCTGCCATGACGTATCTGTCCCATAAGGGGAGCGGTGAGAGGTTGTTCGAAAACGTACGCTAAGAGTTTGTTAGAGAGCCCTTCAGATCTGCGCAGATTTCAGGATCATGCCTGAACGTCGTGTGCTCATCACCCCAGGCCTTGAGAGCCATGATGACGGGCTCGAGGGTCCGTCCGCGTGCGGTCAGGCTGTACTCCACCTTTGGCGGAACTTCAGGGTAAACCGTCCGTAACACGAACCCGTCACGCTCCAGTTCGCGAAGCTGGGTCGTCAGCATCCTCTGGGTGATGTTGGGCAGGCGTTTACGGATGGCGTTGAAGCGTAATGTCCCCTGAAGCAGGTGATAGAGGATCACGCCTTTCCATTTCCCGTCGATGAGTTGAAGCGTTGCTTCAACAGCGCAGCCGGGGCTGCAATCGAGCGACTGATGGCGGATACGGGTCATAACGGTATCATTTCCGACACTATGGGCGTTAAAAGTGCGTTCTTGTCTGAAAACAGCATAGTGCTCACTCTTCTCCTCATTCAACAGAGGAGCAGACATCATGCGGGCCATCGGTTATCAGACGCCGCTTCCCATCGAAAATCCGGCGTCCCTTCAGGATATTGATCTGCCAAAACCTGTCCCCACAGGGCGGGATCTTCTGGTGGAGATCAGAGCCGTATCGGTCAATCCCGTTGATACAAAGGTCCGCAGCAGCGCAACACCGGATGCTGGCCAGTGGCGCATTCTGGGCTGGGATGCCGCAGGCGTTGTCGTCGGCACCGGACCGGACGTGACGGATTTCTCTGTCGGCGACGAGGTCTTTTATGCGGGCGCGATCAATCGTCCCGGGACCAACGCCGAGTTTCATCTGGTCGATGAACGGATTGTCGGGCGCAAACCCCGCTCCCTGAACTGGGCTGAAGCCGCAGCCTTACCGCTGACCACGATCACCGCCTGGGAGATGCTTTTCGATCGTCTGGACATTCGTAAGCCTGTTCCAGGAGTGACACCGTCTATTCTGATCATCGGGGGCGCAGGCGGGGTCAGTTCCATAGCGATCCAACTGGCTAAGATTCTCACCGATATCACGGTCATTGCCACGGCTTCGCGCCCTGAAACGCAGGAGTGGGTCGCATCTCTCGGGGCAGATTACGTGATCGATCACAGCAAGCCTCTGGCCGCACAGGTTGCTGCCCTTCCTACGGGCGCTCCCGGCTTTGTCTTTTCCACGACGCAAACCGATCAACATTTGGCAGAGATTATCGAACTCCTTGCGCCCCAAGGGCATTTTGGCCTGATTGATGATCCGGCTGAACTCAATGCGGTCTCTCTCAAAAAGAAAAGCCTGTCCTTGCATTGGGAGCTGATGTTCACGCGCTCATTGTTCGGAACGGCAGACATCAGTGCACAGGGGAATCTCCTGAATGAGGTGTCACGGCTCGTAGATGAAGGCCATCTTCGTACGACACTCGGTAAAAATCTTGGTGTGATCACCGCCGCCAATCTGCGGGAAGCTCACGCCCTGATTGAGAGCGGTCAGGCTAAAGGCAAGATTGTGCTCGAAGGTTTCCCAGCCTGAATACTGGAACTGATCGGAGAAGTTCATGACTAAAACAGCTAAAGAACTCGTGGAAATCTGGTACAGCACCGGAGATACAACACTTCTTTCTGACGAAATTGTATGGAGTGTTCTTCCGACCTTTCCTGAAGGTGGGCAGTATATTGGACGGAAAGCTGTGGAAGAGCAGTTTTTCACCAGGATCATGAAACATTTTTCGGATTACGTGACACTTCCACATAGCGTCACAGCCGAAGGAAAGAGTGTCGCGACAACAGGTGTCTATCGCGTGAGAACAACGGGTGGGCAGTCAGGCGATATCGCCTTCGCGCATCTCTGGACCGTGGAAAACGGAGAGATCACGGCGCTGCATCAGGTCGCCGATACTGCCGCCATACAGAAACTTCTTGGAACTGGAGAGCAGGTATCATGAATGACGAAGAGCATCTGATGACCCTGAACCGGACGGGAGGTCGCTTCGATCTCAATAAAATTGCGGCGGCGTTCCCAGAAACGGCGGATACAATGCTGCTGGACACCTATCTGACCGACAAGCCGGAAGCCAGTATCCGGGTCTTCCGGATCTATCGGGATGTGCCGCCGCATTATCATACCCAGTGCGATGAAGTGCTCCATGTCCTCTCCGGGACGGGCACGTTTTGGATTGATGATCCCAAGGAGGAGGCCCCGTTTTCACCCGGCCATCTTCTGGTGTTCCCCCGTCGGGCTGTGCATGCCGTACCTCGTATTTTGAGCCATCCAGTGGTTTTTCTTGCCATCGACACGCCGCGACGGGCACCAGACGACGTGGTGTTCGTCGATCCTGCCACCGGATCTGCGTCCGGTTTTATTGCGAGTATCTGACGTCATGGGGTTCATGGAACATATCCGACGGCAGGCTTTTTTTAAGAGAACCCTGCACAAAACCGCCATCGCAGCTTTCATGGGGTTCGTTGCCGCGTGCGTGCACCCCGAACTTGTGCATGCCCAGCCCATCAGGATCGAAGCGACCACTACGTCAATGGATTGGAACGCCGTGGCTCTCGGTGGCGGTCATGTGTTCGTAGCAGGGCCTCGCTGGACCGAGTTTTCCGGACCAGCCGTAGGTCTTCTGACGAAGAGCAGAAAGATAGAGTCATTTCCGGATGCTGACTGGAATGGCTGGAAACCCGGACGGAATGCGACGCATCGGTTTGTCAGCGTCAACGCCCTCCATGTCGCTCCTGACGGCACGCTCTGGGTTGTTGATACTGGAACTCCGTCTTTTGGAGGTCCACCCGTACCTGGGGGAGCCAAACTGGTCCGTATTGATCCGGCGACAGGTCATGTGCTGCGGATCTATCCTCTGGGTCCAGAGATCGCGCAGGCAGGGAGCTATATCGACGATATCCGTTTCAACGGAACGCACGCCTATCTCACGGATGCGGGAAAGATGGCGCTGATCGTTCTTGATATCGAAACAGGCCAGGCACGCCGCGTTCTGGAAAACGATGTTTCCACACGCGCACGGGCAGAGCGACCGATTATCATGGATGGACACGTCGTGGAGAACAAGCCGCATCGGCCGCTTCTGGTGAATGTCGATCCGCTTGAAGTGAGTCCGGACGGGAAATGGCTGTATTTCGGGCCGCTTGAAGGGCCGTGGTCTCAAGTTCCGACAGTGTTGCTTGATGATCCCAATGTATCATCAGCCGACGTATCTGCTGCTGTTCAGCCTTGGGCGGATTTACCCCCGATCGGGGGGAGCGTCATGGACGCCGCAGGAAATCTCTACTTTACTAACCTGAAGGATAGTAGCGTCTATCGCAGAGATATTTCTGGAAAGATCACGAGACTGATCTCGGATCCACGTCTGCACTGGGCGGATGCACCGTGCCTTGCTCCTGACGGTCGTCTCTGGTTGCCCATCGCCCAACTGGACCGCCTTCCACTCTTCCATCAGGGGCAATCCTACATTCAGCAGCCGTTTCTGCTGGTGTCGATCGATCCTCACGTTACCCAGACCAGAGATAAGCCGTAAGTCTCAGATTTAAGAGATTTTGCGTGCTTTTTGCGCCAGAAGTTTTTCCCCATCCGGCCTGATTTTACCCTCGGGAGTGACATGTCGATACAACGTCTGGCGGCTGATCCCCAGTTCGGAACACAGATCTCCAACTTGGGTTTCAGGATCACTCATAGCCGCCTGAGCCAGACGAAGTTTGGCTAAGGTCATCTTGAAAGGGCGGCCGCCCTGTCGTCCCCGGGCACGTGCAGAAGCCAGACCCGCACGTGTGCGTTCGACGATCAGTTCTCGCTCGAACTCTGCCAATCCGGCAAAGATTGCAAAGATCAGGCGACCATTTGCAGTGGTAGTATCGATTGAAGCGCCTTCGCCCGCCAGAACCTTCAATCCGACACAGCGTTTGGTCAGGTCCCCGACCAGGTTAACAAGATGACGCAGATCACGTCCGAGGCGGTCCAGCTTCCAAATCACAAGGGTATCGCCAGATCGTAAAGCTTTGAGGCATGCCGTCAGACCAGGGCGATCATCGCGCCGTCCGGATGCAGTATCTTCATAGATATGCTCGGGCCTGACACCAGCTCTTCCCAAAGCGTCATGTTGCAGATCCAATACCTGCGACCCGTCGGCCTTTGAGACCCGGGCATACCCAATCATAGTTGTCACTTATACGTCCGTTTACGTGACATGTCAGATCTAATGCCTTCATGAGGTTATAATAGTACCATAACCTGTCTTACAAACTAAGTCATCTAAACCATTTAATCAAAGAATTAAGTGATTAATGTGAAGCAAAGATCGAGAACGATTTTATCACCTGACCAGAGAGCCGTTCTCTTTGACCCTCCTGACAATTCCGAAACAATAGAACGTATCTACGCTTTAGGGGCCGATGACATGGCCCTCCTTGCACGTCGTCGGCGTCCGGAAAACCGTCTCGGATTTGCTGTGCAGCTATGCTATCTGCGGCATCCCGGTCGCGCATTGCTACGAGGAGAGCAACCTCCAGCTAAAGTTCTGGAAATCCTTAGTCGCCAATTTGCATGCAGCATCAAGGACTTTGCAGCTTACGCGGCTCGCACAACCACTTTGCGGGAACACCGCTCCGAGATCGAGCAATACCTAGGTCTGCGAAGTTTTACGCGGTCCGATTTGCGCGACATGCTTATCCTTGGCATCGAGGTTGCGACGTCCACTGACCGGGGCATGGCAATCATGACTGCCATGGTCGAGCGGCTACGACTTAAGCGGATCGTTCTGCCGACCGCCGATACACTCGAACGGGTGGCCTTGATTGCCAGAGCTCGCGCACGTCAGATAGCGTACGCGACTCTTGGATCGGATTGTACTCTCGAACAGCAACGTCGCCTTCAGGCCCTCATTGCTCCGGGAGAGGGAGAGCGGACACAGGTGGGCTGGATCCGCGATTGGTCTGAATCGCCATCCGCCAGAAACCTGAAGGCCATTATTGATCGGCTGGAAAAGGTGCGCGCTGTCGGGATTGAGGCAGATCGGCGGCGTCGGATTCATGCAGCCCGCTATACGGTCATTGCGCGGACTGCGGGAATTGTCACAGCGCAGCACGTTCGGCGATTAAATCATGGCCGACAACTCGCAACGCTGATTGCCTTTGTGATTGAGATGGAAGCGACACTTACGGACGCTGCAATCATAATGGTCGAAAAGATGCTCGGTTCATTGTTCCGACGCGCGGATCGCACGCGATCAGATCGACTTCTAGGTCAAGCACGTCTGCTTAAGGATACAGCGCGAGTTCATGCGAAATTGGTCCGCTTATTGCTCCAGGCCAAAGAGGCAGCTGTCGATCCGATCGAAGTGATCCAGACACATCTGGGATGGGACCGCTTGACCCATAGTGCGCAGATTGCTGAAGGCCTGACCCGTTCCAGCGAGGACGATCTGCGAGATGTTGTCGAACGTTATCCGTCCGTACGAAAATACCTCCCGGCCTTTCTCGCCGCCTTTACCTTCCGCGCTGCACGCAGCAGCGATCCACTGCTCGGCGGGATTGATGCCCTGAAAAAGATGTATCGTGAGGGTCGATCAGTCCTAGCGAAACGCGTGCCACTGTCCTTTCTCAAGCCACAATGGATAAAGATCGTTTGTGTCTGTGACGGCCTGATCGATCGGCGAGCCTATGAAATTGCTGTCCTTGTCCATCTGCGGGAACGATTGGGCTCTGGCAGTATTTGGGTGGACGGCAGCCGAGCGTACCGCACACTCGACGACTATCAGTTACCCGAGGTTGTGTTTTCAACCATGCGTGCTGAGGATCGATTAGGACTGGCGGTGCCATCGTCATTTTCGGCATGGCTTGCGGATCGGCAGACCGTCATGTCGGACCGCATGACGGCTGTCGAACAGGCGGCGTCGGCTGGCACGCTGGTCGATGTGACGATCGAACGCGGTCAGCTATCGGTCTCACCGCTCCGGCGATCGCCATCTGATCAGGCTGAGCTTCTCAAGGCCCGCCTGTATGGCCTGCTGCCACGCATCCGGATCACCGATTTGCTTGTTGAAGTCGCCGCGTGGTCGGGTTTCACGGATTATTTTGTCCATGCTCGGAATGGTGAGCCGACATCCGACCAGGCTGCCCTGATGGGATCAATCCTTGCCGACGCCACCAATTTGGGGTTGGGCCGGATGGCCGAAAGCTCGCGCGGTTTGACTCTATCCCGACTGCGATGGACCACCGAATGGCATGTTCGCGATGAGACATATCTCGGTGCGCTGGCCGCAATTGTAAATTGTCACACTGCCCATCCGATGGCGCGTATTTGGGGTGATGGTGATGTTTCATCCTCTGATGGTCAGTTCTTTCGGGCCGGCGGTCGGGGCGAAGGGCGCGCTGACTACAATGGGCGCTACGGCACGGATCCCGGTGTCCTGTTCTACACACACGTTACCGATCGCTATACGCCGTTCCATACCAAAGTCATTGCGGCGAATGCCGGAGAAGCCGCGTATGTTCTTGATGGCTTGCTGAATCACGAAAGTGAACTGACCATTCGCGAGCACGCAACCGATACGGCCGGGGCCGTCGATCACGTCTTCGGCCTGTGTCATCTGTTGGGTTTTCGGTTCGCTCCGCGTATCAGGGATCTGAACGAGCGACGTCTTTATAGTCTTTCTTCGCTAGCGCCCTGGCCCACCCTACGACCGCTGGTCGCGGGTCCGATCAATGTTCGGGCCATTGAGGAGCACTGGGACGAAACTCTACGCCTGGTCGCCTCGATCCGGGCGGGCACGGTCACAGCTTCAGTCATGTTACGCAAACTGGCAGGCTATCCTCGTCAAAATCCTGTGGCCCGGGCCTTACGCGAAATTGGCCGTGTCGAACGCACGCTGTTCATGCTCGACTGGTTCGATGACCCCGAACAACGGCGACGAACCAACAGTGTTCTTAACAAGGGCGAGGCACGCAACGCGCTTGCCCGGGCCGTATTTTTTAATCGTCTGGGCGAACTGCGAGATCGCACGTTTGAAAACCAGCGGCATAGGGCATCTGGTCTGACGCTTGTGACGGCAGCTATAACTTTGTGGAACACGGTCTATCTGGACCGTGCCGCTCAGCATCTTCGTCAGACGGGCATCGCGATACCCGTTGACGTGCTTGCTCATGTGGCACCACTCGGCTGGGAGCATATTGGTCTCACAGGGGATTATCTTTGGGGCGAAATCGGGCAGCCGCGAGATGATTTCAGGCCTCTTCGGTTGCAATCCGGTTTCTAAAATCCTTAGCGTACGTTTTCGAACAGTCTCTCACCGCTCCCCCATAAGGCTTCCTTCCACTCCCGTGAAAATAATACCCCATCAAATCCCGGGACTAAACAACTAGGCGAAACAATAAGCAATTTGAATAATGCCTATATCGCTTTAGATATCATCTGGAAAATTATCGGTTGCCCAGGCAATAAAGCTATCAGGACGAATGAGCGGGACATAAAGGCCCCAATAGCCCTTCGCATGACAAGCGATGTAAGAAAGCTGATCCTGATAACAATCAGAAAGTTTTCGCAAAGAATCGCTCTTACTGAGATCAAGTAGAAGAGTTTTTCCGTTTAAAAGATGTTCCTTCAGGTGCGTCCGGTCACTCAGTTCGAAATCACAAGCGATCAGGAATTTGGTGAGATCGCCATACAGGCTCTCAATGTTTGCCAGCCAAATTATCTGTAAACGTCCGCTTTCGAGAAGCATGTAGCCTGCATCTAACCGGCCGGAAGTAGGCGACTGCTGCCTGTCTGCTCCTGCATCACGGAGCAGACAGGCAGATCAGGAGGGGAGAACGGAATGTCCGCTTTTGGAAAGAAACAACCGAAAGCGGACATTAGCGCGGCATAGAGTAGAAAGGATCGTAAAATCTTCCCCAGTTAGCACGGCTCTGATTCTATAATCTCTGAAGGAGTATCTCTTTTACTGCTGCAGCCAATTTCGAGCCTGCATCCACCAAAGAAACTCGCTCAACCAGTGATCGCTCGTGCTCCCTCTTGTCGTCAGGTCAAAGCCATGACCTCCTCGATCATAGAGATGAAGTTCAGCCGAAGAGCCCGCCTTTCGCCAGGCTGTGTAGAGTAGCGTACCGTCGTTAGGTAAATACGGATCATCCGCTGCGGCGGCAATGAAGGCGGGAGACGCATCTTTCGGAACTGGTGTGCGTAGTCCGCCATAAAACAAGCCGACGAAGGCTGGCCTTGTAGCTTTATTGCCGATTGCGAGATCCGCAGCCAAAAACGCACCGGATGAGAAACCAATGAACCCAATTCGCTTCGGGTTAATCCCCCACTCCGCTGCATGCTGGTACACCAGTGTGATAGCACGCTTGCCGTCTTCAACAGCATGAGGCTCGCCCGCGAAGAGCGGCACTTCGACTGGTATGCCGCTCTTCGCACGTGCCATGATTGTTTTCATCTCTTTCATATGAACAGACGGCATATGCATCATGTCGTCAGGACTTCGTATTGTTCGATATTTCAACACCAGAGCCGTGACCCCGTATTCAGTCAGCTTCTGCGCCACAGTAGTTCCTTCGGCGTTGTAACCAAGGCCGACAAAGCCACCACCAGGTGCAATAATGACCGCAGTGCCATTCGCCTGTCCGTTCGGAGGACGAAACAGTTCCAATGTTGGGTGACTGACATTGAAGATCATGCTCTCGCCTGTCTTATCCACTTTGGCCCGTATCTCAGGAACCCCGAGCGGCGGGATGGTCCCTTTGGCATAGAGGGGCAATATTGTTGACGCTCGCGACGTAGAAGACCCCGCGTAGAAATATAGCGCCGCAAAACCAAGAACACCTACGATGATCGCTTGCTTCTGAAAATTACCCATGATCAGAGCCTGACCTTCAGCGTCGCATAAGCCGATAGCGGCTGAATGGGAGCAACGACCGGATTTCCCATGTAGGAATAGGGGTCCCAAGCTTTTCTGTTTCCAAGATTTACAATGGAAATACCAAGCGTATACCGGTCAAATGTGTAGTCAGCTTGTGCATCAACTACGGCATAACCAGGCACGGAAATGGTATTGGGTAGCGTCAATGCCCGCGAAGTGTAGGCTGTTACGCCAGCGCCAAAGGACAGGCCTTTTGTCCAGCCATGTAAGAACCGATAGCGCGCAGCGACACGCCCGCTGCTTTTAGGCACGCGGGCGATCTGGTCTCCTGGAGACACGCCCTCGTCCCTTGTGTCCGTATAGGCATAATTGGCAAGCAAAGAGAAGGCTGGTGTGGGTTCCCAGACCATATCGACCTCCACGCCTTGAGCACGCTGTCGCCCGCTTTGCACATAATAGCCCACATTGTTCACATCAGAGACAGCAACGTTATCATGCGTTTGTCGAAACACTCCGACCGTACCGGAGAGTCCGGTTCCCGGAAGTGCAAGCTTCACACCTACTTCGACATTGTGAGACGTCTCAGGTTTAGGCGCTTGCAGTCCGACAAATCCAAAGGCTGCCCTGAATGCCGTCGCATAGCCCGCGTAGAGCGCAACCCCCTGCATAATATCAAACGTAGCACCTATGCGCGGTGAAACATGATAATAGGTCGAATTATTCGCCACACCGTAATCGCTTACTTCCCGAAATTTGAGAGCGGTGAAACGTAGGCCTCCGGTGACATGAAGACGGCCGTAAGTCGCCTGATCCTGCGCATAGACGGCGTAGGTCTGGTAATGGTCGTTAGTATACGAATTAACAGGAAGCTGTGGCGTGTAGCTCAGAGCGTAGACCGGATTGGCAAGGTCAATCGTGCCTGACGGCGTATCACTGACGCCAAAACCCATGGCGCTGTAGAAACTCGTCCAGTCGTAATTAATGCCCCCGAGAATCTGATGAGTTCCACCCAGGATATGCAGTTTAGCAGACAGATTGGCATCAAAAGTCGCCTCCTTGGTGCGGTTATGCATCAGGATAGGCGATACTTCATACACAGTTGGTGCAGAGGCGTCTGTCGGAAATAAATCCGGATCAACGAAGCTTCCATATTCATGCACGGTATTGTCGTAATAGCGTCCGGTAACTGTTAGCTTTACTCGCTCATTAAAATCATGATGTAGGGCAATAGAGCCCATACGGTTTTCATTATGCGTTTCAGGTTGACTGATCGGTGAGCCGGGAAATGCATAGCGATCAAGTTTGCCTTCAAGGGCTTCGTCAGCCGGGAGACCCGAATATTCGAGGTTTCTTCGGTCATTGAACTGACCTCGCACGATCAGATCGGTGTCGTCATCGATCTGATACAACAGGCTGGGTTGCAGCGACCACTGCTTGCCATGGACCTTGTTGATCCAGCTTTCGTAACTCTGGTATTCACCGGCAAGGCGAAAGGAAACCTTTGGTGACAGCTTCAGGTTGACGTCGCCATACGGATTTAAAGTGTCATAACTCCCGCCGCGCATCGCAACATATCCTCCGGTTTTGTCGTCAGGACGCTCAGATTCAATATTGATGATCCCGCCAAGTGGCGTACCCAACCCGCCACCATAAAGCGTGGCGCTCGGTCCTTTGAGAACATCAATACGTTCGACACCAACCAGAGCATTGGGGGCGAAGGCCTGCTGATTGCCTGCGAAGATCGGCAAACCATCGAGATAGACCTCCGCTGGAAATCCACGCACGATCGGAGGGACAAATAAGATCCCATCAGTGCGTGTCGGCGTAATGCCAGAAACGTTGACCAGAGCGGCGCTCAATGAGTGGCTGTCCTGCTCCTGGATGAGTGTGCGTGTGATCGCCTGGACCGACTGAGGAACCTGAATGAGCGGCGTATCGGTACGCGTGGCGGCAGATGAGGTCGGCGCTGTATAGCTGCGACGCTTGCCTCTCACTGTAAGCGTCTCTCCAGACCAGTTCGAGGTCTGGACGCTTGTCGTCTCATCGGCACGCTTTTGGGACGCTGATGCCTTTTTTGACGTGACGTTTAGTGTTTCGGACGCGAGGGTGGCCGGTCCAAAACTGAGCGCTGTGAAAGCGCAGCCGCAGGCGAGTACGCGTGCGCTGGACGCACGGAAACGGCGAAGATATTGCATAAAAGAAATCCGGTTCTGAGGCAGAATGTAGCCCGGGGAAACGGATGTGTGTCCTCATTCAAAGACACTCAGTCCTGTGACCGGGCAGTGACGATGACTCAGGCAGCCACGGGTGGCCCCGTTGGCGGCGGCAACCGGATTCCGTGCCCATAAGGTGGTGCTTGCGCAGGGGGCAGAATGTATCGCGTGCAAATAAAGCGAACCGCCACCAACATGGCGATGAATGGCGTTGCCAGTACGATGCCTGGTAAGTGTAGCAGCGGACACAAAAAGCATGCGCCATGGTCATGATGCGAATGCCGATGACCGGATGTCGTGTGGTGCTGACCCGTCGCCATGTTCATGCTGGGCATGGACATATCGTGCTGGACGGCTTTTGGTCCGATCTGGAGCCCGGTCAGGCGTTCCAGTGTGGTCCGCGGCATTTCATCCGGATATGCCAAGCTCTGTAGAGCAAGCTGTCCGAATATTCCCAGCAACGTCGCCAGCACCACAAGGGTGTTCAACGCGCGAGGCAAGCGACGGTCAGACAACGAAGCACCGCGAGAAACAGCGAGCATGACGCGAGTTATGTGGCAGCACTCATCAGGCCCAACCATCGTCGCCAACACATTGCCGCGGCGATTATGGGGGTGTGCGTTTGTGTGTACGCGTGGGCGCACCCTCCGGCTAAGACAAGCCGAGGCAGGCCGTCGCGCAGGGCGCGACAGCTTGAAATGAAAGACATGGACGTTGTTCCGTGACGAGGTCGGACGATCGCCCCTTTCGGGGCTCGCGAAATGATCGGTTTACGGTGTCACGAAAAGATCGGCGGTCCGGTGGACGGGGGACGCGCCCTGTCGACACGGTAGCAGAGGAGAAATACTTTTACGGTTAGATAAGGGTTATAGAAGACGCGCAGAAAAGCCAGCAGAAGCGCCAAAACGAATGCCAAGACCACGACCGGCAAATGCAGTAGTGGGCAAAGGGAACAATAGCCATCATGATGGTGGTGAGGCTTGGATGACCCGCCCGCGCCTGACATATCGGTCATCTTCATGCCCGGCATGTCGTTACTCATCATAACGGCGTCGGTAACATCAGAGTCAGCTGGGCCGATCTGAAGTCCCGTCAAGCGCTCAAACGTTGCACGCGGCATTTCATCTGGTAGCGCTCGGCTTTGTAGCGTGAGTTGGCCAAGGAGCCCGATCATCGCGCACGCGACGAGTACCAGATACGCGCTGCGTATCCAGACACCCCGTCGATCGCTCACACTCGAACCCGACACCCTCACAAAAACGATACCTTCTCCGAGTGAACCGATCAGTTTGTGCTTACAGCTAAGAGGCGTAATGACATCTTTTGCGCCTCGCGTCCCGTCCAAAATGATGCAGTGGTTTCATAAGGGAAAGGAACGCTCTTTTTGGGACGGGCTCGTCGTCTCAGCCGCCTAATCTGCTTCAGGGAAGTATAAGGACCTCCGCCAGTTCCCAGTTGAAAATATCTCCCCGACGAAGAAAATCCGAACCGCCGCCCTCCGATGGCTTGCAGACCGTCTGTTGATCCAGAACGAATGCCTAGTGAGCATGCGCGACGCCATTCATGATTTAAAATCAGAAGATTGAACAGACTGTCATACTTTGATAAATGCGCTGAGCGGACAGCATGCGAGACAGATTATCGTGTCTGTAAGTGCACTCAATAGGAGCGGCAACGAGTAGGAGCTATCTGTGCCTGCTTCCTTTCCGCAAAGACTTGTCTGACTACCGTCGCACCGAAAGGGAGTTGACCGCTGTTTTCTTCCTTTCCATGGCATTTCGGGAATGACCTGACACGTTCTGCTCGTCTGATACTGATCGCGTGCGCGCTGATAGGATTTCTTGGACAACTGACGTTGCAGAGCCGCGCCCTTCCTGGTGAAATGCCACGAGTAACGTTAGAGCGCCTGACCGGACTGCACATCGGAAGACCAGTGCAGCATGATGACGCTTCAATCATGCAGTGTAGTGCGGACATGCCAGACATGGCTGACGGACAGCACGTCGCGACGTCTGTGCCTGCCCGCCACCATCATGGTGACGGTTACTGCTTTTTATGTCCTTTGCTTCACATACCAACAATCACTATCGCGTTTTGTATTGCGTTCCTGCTCGCTATTCTTCGCGTATGTTACTGTTGCTTTCAGTCGGCTATCGCTCCGCGCACCATGGGCCGGTTGGCTGGGGTACGGCCACCAGCAACCGGTCCCCCAACATTCGTAACGGCATAAGTCTGACACCCCAATCGTCTGCTTCCCGGACGATCGCATCATGCCTTTACGGAAAATTATCCAATGCTTCATATCCGAAGCCGATGCGCTCTATGCATCGGCGCGTCCCTGCTTGCACTCACATCCGGGAGTGTGCATGCGTCTTCAAAAGCACACATACCAACGACACCTGGCGATCATACCAACAGTAGTCATGCTTCATCATCTGCATCGGTGCGTCGTCCTCTGGCTAAGCCGAAGCCTGAAAATGAATCACGACAATCGCCGACCTCATCTTCTCAAGGTCTTCACCAGGAAGAACACCGCCCCGAGTTTATTCTCGTCGATGGAAAACGACAGACCGCGACAGCATATCTCGCACCTGCAGATACAACAGCACTGAAAATTCCTGTTCAGATCCAGAAAATTCCATTGTCTGTCCAGGTCGTGACTCATGCTTTAATTCAGGACCGCGGCGCGCTGACCATTAATCAGGCAGTTGAAACTGTCAGCGGTGTCGAACGTAACCTGGCCTTTCCCAACTCACTAACGTTTCGAGTTCGAGGATTTTCGGACTCCTCAACCACGTTACGCGATGGATTTCGCGAACAAACAGGAACGCAAGACATACAGGGCGTAGATTCAATTGAGGTGCTCAAAGGGCCGGCTTCCGTGCTTTACGGAGGCTCATTGTCTTCAGGCGGGGTTGTGAACGTGAAGACCAAAAGGCCTGTCGATGGTGCAAATTTCTTGCACGCTGGACTCTCCGGCGGAAGTTTTGGTCTCTTTAGAGGTGTAGCCGATGCCAATCGCGATCTGTCGGGGAACGGCACCCTCGTAGGGCGCCTCAACTTTGCCTATCAGCACGATAACACATTTAGAAACTTCGGTTATAACGAAGATACATACATTGCCCCAACGATCCGGTGGCGTCCAAGCCATCATGATACAATTACGTTCTTTAGTTCCTATCAGTTATCGAACTACACGTGGGGAGCGTCGCAAACACCACTGATCCGTAAGGCACTAGCGTTTCCGCTATCGTATAATTTCGAGAATACAAGCCTCGGTGCATCTCATCAAAACTCATGGAGATTTGGTTATAACTGGCGCCACGACTTTAATAAAAACTTCCATTTTCGCTCTGGGTTTGCAAGTTCTATCAACAACTATTACTTCGGCTCTGATCGTATGAGTACGCTGTCGTTGAGCTCTAACGGCATGATTTTAGCCCGTGGAGTGTCAGAAGGCCCTCAAATGGGCAAGGATTTCGATTTGCAGAATGAATTTTCCGGCCGTATCCACACAGGATTTTTGCAACACGACTGGCTAATCGGCAGTGAACTCTATCAAACAGATTACAGTGCCAAGACTTTATCAGCAACGCTTGCGTCACTGAACCTTGAGAGGCCAGTATATTCTGCAACGCCTGGCATTTTCAGATTGCGTTCGAATATTTCTACGCAAGCAGAAGCTGCCTCAGTGTATTTTCAGGATTTTATTACAATCGCAAAGCATATCTATCTGCTGGGCGGAGGACGCTATGACGCAACAGATACGTCTTCTCTCAATAAGAAAACCGGGATTAACGCATCTGTAGCCGCAAATAAATTCTCACCACGTCTGGGTATCCTTTACGCCCCTACAGACAATACATCGTTCTATTTTAATTGGACAACCAGCTTCCTGCCAACCACGTCATCAACATACACAGGAGCCCCGCTCTCTCCAGGTCGATCCAAACAGATAGAAGCTGGAATCAAACAGCAATTGTTTCATAATCATTTTCAGGCAACTTTGGCGGCATATCAGATCACGAGAACAAATGTTCCCACGACAGATCCAGCTCATCCTCTCTATTCAATCACAGCAGGGGAACAGCGGAGCCGAGGTATTGAAGCTGATATAACAGGTGAAATTCTTCCTGGATGGAAAGCTGTTGTTAGCTATGCTTATACATTCGCAACAGTGACTAAGGATAATAAATATCCAGTTGGCGATGTATTGGCTGGGGTTGCGAAACATGCAGGAAATGTTTGGACTACTTATGAATTCAGCAATAAGTCAAATCTACGAGGACTTGGTATCGGGATCGGTATAAGAGCAGAGACGCGTCGGGAAGCCACCTTGCCCAACAGTTTTTATCTTCCCGGATACTTCAGGTTGGATTCAGCAATTTGGTATGCCTTTTCTCTTAAGGGGCATCCTCTTCGCGCGCAGTTAAACCTCAACAACCTTACGAATGCGCGCATCTACGACACAAATGGCACATTTTCAATGCGTGCTGCGGCTCCACGATCTGCGCTCGGCACCGTCCGTGTTGATTTCTAATCGCCGCGTTGCACAAGGAATAATCTGATGTCCGAACAGCCTTCTCACCATCAAGCAGTGAACTTGACGCGACGCAGTCTCGCAGCCCTTACTCTTGCATCCCTTATTCCTGACGTTGCAATGAGCACTCCATCTGCAGCTATCCTCGCCAACGAACATCATCAGCACATGAAACCGATGTTTGCCGGGCCACCTCTCAAAGTCGCCATGCTGGTTTATCCACAGATGGTACTTCTTGATCTGGTCGGGCCGCAGACAATTCTCAAAATCATTGGATGCGACATTCACCTGGTCTGGGTGGATCGGAACCCGGTCGAGACAGATGTGGGACTTCAGATTACACCAACTGATACGACAGAAACGTGCCCTCAGGATCTGGATGTTCTGTTCGTTCCAGGCGGTCTGATGGGTTCAATCGCCTGCATGAATAATCAAATAATTGTGGATTTCCTAGTTAATCGAGCAGCTACGTCGAAATATGTGACCAGTGTTTGCACTGGGTCTCTTGTACTGGCTGCGGCAGGGCTTTTGAGAGGATATCGAGCAACGTCTCATTGGGGAGTGGTTGATATCCTCTCTGTTATGGGGGCAATTCCCTCCCATGAACGCGTGGTTCGAGACCGCAATCGTATTACCGGGGCCGGTGTTACGGCAGGGCTGGATTTCGGTTTAACTTTGGCAGCTGAATTACGGGGAAAAGCTGCCGCAGAGCATGCACAACTGATCATTCAGTATGCACCGCAGCCCCCTTTTCATCATGGAGACCCCTCGGAAATATCTGACGCACAAATGGAGGCTGAGCGCTCACGACGCACGTGGATGGATGGCAAAGCCCTGGAAGCGGCTAAAATGGCTGCAGAACGGATCTGACCACCACAATACGACGCCGTACGCTTATGTCATCTTTGGGAAAGTTTAAATTTTGCCTGCGGCGGTGTACAATAAGAGGGCTACTGTTGCTTGTCTGCTCGAATATCACTGAGCAGACAAGCAGATTGGGGAAGCCGTCTGCCTGCTATTTTCCATCATCGGATACTACGGTTGTCTCTTCGGTAGCTCAGAGCCAGTTATGCTCATGGCTCGCTTCGTATGCTAAGATGGTACGCTTAGGGAGGAAATTATGTCGAACCGCGGTGGAGGACGTAAAAAACTAAAGCAGCTTATTCAGAAACAGCCTGCTCGTTTCAACGAAGCAAGGAAACTAATTGCTCCGGTGTTGATCATCGCGCTTCTCTTTCTAGGGGCAATCGGAATGCGTGGGATTTTCCTAAATCGGGCATCAGCAACGTTGGGGGGGCCTTATACCCTCATCGATATGCACGGCCATCCTCTTACGGAGCGCCAGTTTCAAGGGCGCTATACACTGATTTATTTTGGATATACCCACTGCATAGATGTCTGCCCGTTAACCCTCGCGACTGTCACACAGGCTCTTGAGCTTATGGGAAAAGTGTCACACCAAATTGTGCCACTCTTCATTACGGTTGATCCATCACGTGATACCCCTGAGGTTGTCGCTGATTACGTCAGCCATTTCTCTCCTGATATCGTTGGACTTACGGGAACGGAATCCCAGATCCAGGCAGTCATTAAAAGTTTCCACGTCATGGCGCGACGTCGTGGCACTCCAGCGGATCGTATGTCCTCAGACTATCTCATGGATCATAGCTCTGTTCTGTATCTGATGGATGGCGACAACCGACTGGTGTCTGTCCTGCCAGTTGACACCAGTCCACAGGAAATCGCCACACGACTGCGTCGTCTCGTTCCGGCCAGTTAGCTATGGCGGACGACGTGCAAGAGCAAGCTTGCAAGCCAAAGGAGCAAAAGAGAAGCGCCCAGTTCTGGGAGAAGCACTCCCAATAACACCAGAATGGTCAACGCGCCTGCACCTATCTGTTTATTGGGCACGGCCAATGGGGCTCCCAGTTGTCCGGGCGGTCTACGGCGGAGCCACAGAATGAGCGCAGACACGCTCATAGTCAGCAATCCCGATGCTACAAGAAAATTCAAAAGTTGATTGGTTCTTCCGAAAAGCTGCCCTTCATGGGTCGCAACTCCATATCCGATAATGCGATCCATCAATGTCTTATCTTCAAAGCGTTGGACTGACCGTACCTGACCAGAGGCCTCTACCAGCGCACTGATACGTTCTGGACGGTTTTGCGTGTCCGAACGAATATGCCACGTAATTTCACCCGTTGATGGTGGCGTCACGAGGACAGGTGCAGGGAATTTAAGTTGAGACGCAGCCAGTACCACACGGTTTAGCCCGTCTGGTAGGGAACTGTCTGGCATGGTCATGGAGCCCATATCCATGCCGGGCATCGTGTCCATTTTTGGCGAGGAAACTTGATGGCCAGCAACAAGATTGCGCTCGGAAACAGCTCCGATTTCCCAGTCCGGAACGGTCGTCATTCGACTGATCTGTGTCTCCACACGCGACAAAGCGTGCCCCCAAACAAAGGACCATGGCAGACCGGAGATAAGAAAAAGTACCAGAAATAAGGAGATCCACATCCCGGTTACGGCATGGAGGTCTCGCCACCGAGTTTGACCTTTATGAGTGATCCGAGGGTAGAGAATGCCTCTTAGTCCTTTAATGTGACGTGGCCACCAGAGGTATAGACCCGTAGCAATGAGTACTATTGTCCAGGAGGCCACCATTTCCATAATGATGGAGCCAGCGTTTCCTAATAAGAGTTGGCCGTGCAGTTTGAAGATGATGCGCTCAAAGCGTTCTTCTTCGGGAACCTGTTTGAGAACTGTGCACGATGTCGGGTCAACATACACCCGAACGGCTGTGCCTTGGCGATCAACGATCACTCGAGCGGCGCTGGAAGCCGTCTCTGGTAACTCATAGGCTAGAAAATGGCTGTTAGGGACAGCATTGAGTGCTGCCCTGACTTCCTGCTCCGGGGTTGAATGTGTCGCGCTGCTTGCGAGATGATCGTAACGCCAGTCGATCCAATGATCCATTTGCGGCTTGAACAGGTAAATTGAACCTGTGAGGCACAGAAACACAATAAAGGGCAGACAGAAGAGCCCTGCAAAAAAATGCCATCGCCAGACTGTGCGATAATCTGGCCAAAGCGAGGCTCTGGAAGCGTTCATGATCTTAGGCACTTTCAGAACTTGATCCGCACGCCACCAAAGAACGCTCTTGGCGATCCGGCGTATATTGATCCTGTCTTATTGGCCAAAACACCCCGCCCAGCCTGCTGCCCGGTCGAGAGGAGTGTATCGCTGATGTCAGTCGCACCTGCGGCATAAACCTGATTGGTTACATTCTGCACTTCGAAGTAGCTGTGCAGACGGTGAGCCCAACCCAGATGTTCTGGAGGGTCGTAATGAACCTCCAGATTGAGCAATGCGTATGAGGGGGCTTTCAGAATATTGGCATTGTCGAGGTAAAAGGAGCTCCTCCACGTCACTTCTGCAAAACTTCCCAGCCCTTGCAGCCATCCGTCTGGCTGATCATAGAGAACGCGCGCATCCAGGAAATGCGGCATGACGCCAGGGATGAGGCTGCCCTTTCGTGAGAAATTTCGCGCCATCGTCGTGTTGGACAGGGTTTCGGTGTATTTTGTATAGATCTGGTTGTCATAGGTATAAGACAGCTTCAGCCGCGCACCCGGCAAAAAGGCCCGCAATGGCTGCCATGTCGCGCCGAGTTCAATGCCACGATGCTCTGAGGCCGGGGCATTGAAGGTATAGCTTCCTGCGGGTGTATTGACACCCGCCGACTGGCTAACAAGCTCGTTTTTGTAGAACTCATAAAATCCAGTAGCCTGTATATTAATGCTGGGCGACGGGTGCCATTCAGCGCCCAGATCAAAACCGAGACTTGTTTCGCTCTTCAGCTGCGTATTGTTCCCGTAGGTTCCCTGAGGAGTGACAAAGAGACTGGAATAGCCGGGCGTGGCGTAGGCTGTTCCAACACGACTGTGCAAAGTCCAGTCTTTGGTTGGCGAATAAACCAGAGAGGCTTCAGGTGCGAGATTAAAAAAGCGTCGATTGGCCGTGATATTTTGCAGAGAGGTTGAATTGGCCGATCTGTTGTAGAGTGTTTCGACCGCACCGATGTCGGATTGTGTGCCGCCAAGTCCAATCACCGCATGCCAGAGCGGCGAAAGCTGCCAGTCTTCCTGGAAACGAATACCAATGTTCCACTGATGGCCGTAAGACGTGGAATTCAGGGCGCCTCGGGTCGCACCGCCTTGCGGGGTCAGATTATAGACCTGATAGCCATAATCCATGTAGTCGAAGCTGGCACCCACAAAGCTGGTCAGGGGCGTTTTCCCAATACGGCCGTGGTTCGTCAGGTCCGTCTGTACATTGTAGGAATTGAACGGTCCCACAAAGGCTGTTGTGGAGGTTGGTTGGTCGACATGACGTTGATCATACGTAAATTGGGTATGCCAGGTCGTTCTGGGATCAAAGTCGTGCTCCCATCGAAAGCCTACAAGAGTACGTCGATCAAAACGGCCGAGCCCAGCCTGTTGTGGGCTCATCGTCTGACGTACGCCATATGCACCATTCAC
>NZ_BEWM01000011.1 GCF_002723935.1 Gluconobacter cerinus | reverse complement strand
CCAGCTCACCGGACTGGTGTTGATGCGGCAGAGGCCAGGGACGGCGAATGGCACCATGTTCGTCACGATCGAAGACGAAACCGGTACGGCCAATCTGATTGTCTGGAAGGATTTGCAGGAGAAATTCCGCCGTCCTCTTCTCGCCTCCCGTCTTCTGGCCTGCAAGGGGCGGCTACAGAAGGAAGGCGAGGTGATCCATATCGTTGTGCTCAGCCTGGAAGATAGAACGCCATTGCTTCAGGGATCGGAGCTGTTGAAAGCACGGGACTTTCGATAGGGGACAACGCCGGTTCGGCCGATTTTATTTTAAGAATGAAGACATTGCTGTTGGTGTTGAACCTGTGGCGTTGTGGGCAGAGCCGCGCCCTGTGGTCAGCCTGCAGGGCTGTCCATCATGACACGAGCGGCCGTGGAACGGCTGTCCATAAAACCACGGGCTTTACATTCAGATCGAAACTCAACCAGGTTGTTCTCCGACATCGAACTGGTCGTCGGTTTGTCAGTCATAGTCTCTACGCTGGAGCCTTTGAATGTTCGGCCGGCACCACACAAAGCCAAGCCAAAGGGCAACTAGCGCTAAACATCCACACCAGAAATAACCAAGGCCTCCGTCAAGCAGGTTAAACCATCTGTGCATCCAATCGTCATGGGCCATCTCTACGTTCATAATTTGGTCCTTTCCGTCGATTACTTGTCAGTCATGGCCGTCATCCTTGAATTAAAAATGCCCGAAGCAGGCGCCTCCAGATCGGTAGTCCTTCTGCTTTCCAGCCGCGCTGAAGCTGTTTGTCAGCGGCAAAAGTGTTCCGAAGCAGTGGCGACACCGAGAGCCTTTCTTTTGCGGCGGCGCCCTCTCTCCGCTGGCGCTGGCGCTCTCGACGGATCATAATGACACGAGCAAAATTCACTTCTCATATCTCCTGATTGCTTTCTCATCAGTCATACCGTGTTCCCCCAGCTCAGCCCTCATGCTGTTCCGCAAATCATTCGTGCCGAAGTTCCGATGCTTCAACGTTCACGACTGAGACCCGGGCGTTCGAGTAGGGTGTAGCGGACGGATCAGGATGCGTGATGATGTCTGAACCGACAGCGGCGGCGAGCAACGTACCAAAATACGGATCATTTTCCTCTGCGATCGAGAGCACCTCGTTCGCGCTGACGAGCGCGCCAAACTCTTTCCCGAGCCTGCTCAGAATATAATTGTCCAGCACCGCATGAATCATGAACGGCTGGTTCCGGAGAGACAGCAGAGCTAACAAATTCTCTGGCATGTCTTCTTCAGGCTCAGCCTCCATCACGGCGTCTACGTTATCGAGCAGAACGTGGAGCACGACACCGTATACCGTAATCTCCAGCACACGCTGCTCACCGGTCTCTGTATCAGTCATTCCTGGTTCTCCTGTTTGGTGACAGGAGGATAGTCGGCCTGCATTGTGCGACTGAGAAGTGACGTATCAATGGTACGACAAGGATCCTGTCTCGGAAGAGACATTATGCTTCAGCAACGACTTGTCTCAGGAGGGCTCCATTATTTCTTTTCTCCGGATGCCCTCACAGTGAGCTACCTGCTGGCAGCGATGGGAGGGGAACGGAATGTCAGCTATCGGGAAATCACGATAAAGAAGATATTATCTCGCAGTCTTTTTGTTTTCTCAGGAAATAATTTTAAATGATCATATCGTAGTGAGGTTATCACTGTATCAGTTTCTATATCTACAGAAGACAGTGAGAGTATTCACATTATAATAATCATAAGGCATATATAAATTTCTTCGCCCAAAAAAAACTGCTGGAGACGTGAGAATGAGTCCTAATTATGAAAATTTTATAGACGAAAATATGGATCCTAGAGAATTGTTTTTGACAATGGCTTGCAAAGACATAGAAGAGAGAGATAAAGTTCTAAATCCAAAAAATTCTTACGATTTATTATTGAGGATGAGGGCTGATATTATCACAGATCATACAAGATTATACAGGGTTGGATTAAATCGTGTGCGAAAATCTGGAAAATCTATGCTCGATGATCCGTTCAAAAAAGATTTTCAAATATATATGTCGTATCTTGATGAAATTGACAAAATGATAGTAGAGGATATTCCTTCTGGATATATTCTTGACGTAATTCCAGAAGCTCAGTGCATGAAAACAGAATTTGGCAATATCATAATAATATCTGAAGCTCTCAGATACTTCATTTATTATTTTTCATTAAGCATGACTTCTTTTGATATCCCTATAGAAATTCGGATACAAGCAGCGCTCATCGCTATCAGAGTAATGTTGGAAAAAGAATCCATGGATTTTGAACTTGATCCACGCGGAATTGTTCCAAAGGAAATTGATTGTGCAATAAAAGAAATGACAGAAGCGCAAATACAATTTATCATTGGACATGAATATGCGCACCACAGGCTCGCACATGAATTTTCTGACACCGTAAGAATATCTCGAAGTAGGGGAGAAATAGAGGAACATATAAGTATTTATAATCATGCATGGAAAAATGAATTTGAGGCAGACCTAGAATCCATTAATGCTGTAACGGATACCCAAAAGAAAAACGAATTAATACATGGTTCTATACACTTTTTTTTGGCGCTATATTCTTTTGAAAAAGTAATGAATTCAATTGATTCTTCTTTCCAGGATATAAACACTCATCCACCAACTTTGCAAAGATATAAAAATATAATTGATAATTTTTCTCAAGATTTTTTCATAGATAGAAAGGAATCTGAGGAATGGATTGAATATCATGACAAATTTGCGGATATAATTATGAAAATAATAAAAGAAAATAAATGGTTTGTTGAAAATTACGGGTCTGTTTATTTAGAGATGTGGAGAGATAAAGTTAGAATAGATAGGGTTGATTATTGATTAGCAATATTTTTAATAAACAATAAGTTAACATAGTTCTTTTGAAGATTTATTAAGATATGTTTTCAGGAAATACGGTGCCGCTTCAATTTTTGAATGTGGACACCAGAACAATGAGGTTATATGGCCGGAATGAGGCGTAAGCAGAAGATCCACTTACGCTCTCTTGTCAAACGTGGGTGAAGCAGTACGCGCTTCCTATTAACGGACATAGCACCATGCTGTGCGAAGATTGGTCGCTGCCAATCTTCGGGCGGTTCACTGTCTGATGGCTGAACGTTACACGGAAGCCGCAAAGGTAGAGCGCAAATGCTCTAGAAAAAGCGTTCGGGCTGCACGGTTTTCCCGGCTTATCGAGGAAGGGTGATTGATTCGATAACAGTCGATTGAGCCATATAGAGTGAAACGTTCTAGCTTTGTCTTGTCAAACTTTCCAACTGGTCGCCAGTCAGTGCACACACTTTCTGGGCCGGAGAGGGGGAAAAACTCTCGCCGGACAAGTACAGATGCCCCCCCATTGGCAAAGATGATAACATCGGGCTGGAGAACGTTAATCTCAGCTTTCAGTAGCTGCGCGGACAGGGATTTGACCGTGTCATAATACGGCTGCCCTGGCTGTGGCATTTTGTCTTTGAAATCCATGCAAAACAGGTTGCACCAGGCTACGTTCCCATCGCCAACGATATCTCCTACAGACCGCATGAAGTTCCAGAAAGTTTCTCCTCGGTTCTGCTTGTTTTTGCTGCCATGGCGCGCCGAGAAATTCGTATGACACTCAACCATCGCATCGATGTGGCGCTCAAGCGTATCATAAGAGCCGGTGGACGCTGGTCGTTTCCACCCCCGCGTTTCGCGTCCGACGATCATAACTCTTCGGCCAGACTTCCATTCAGAAGGAGCACCCGGAAGAAAGATATCGGAGTATCCCGCGATACCCTCCCCCACTGTGGTGCGGTCAAAGAAATTAATATCGTATCCAGAAAGAATTTTTAAATATTCAGTCTTAAGAGCGTCGGTTAATGACATTAGATATCACCTCGTTTTATACTGGATACTATTAGATGATTCGATACATTACGCAATTATCGCCTTTAGGCGTTTCACCTCATTGCAGTCTGGTTTGCTCTTTCAGAGCCTGACTCAAAAAGCGTTTTGACTAGGTTTTGGCAGAAAATGGTGCGTTCAAATTATGTCCGCTATGTGGAAAGCAATGTAGCCGCCTGTATGCCCGGCATGAGGCGTAAGCAGCAGGTCCGCTTACGCCCGCATGTCAGAAGCCAGAGCGTCGCTCTTCGCTTCTCTGAAACGGACGTGTTCATGGCTTGCGAGGATAGGCTGTTGTCGATCACGACCAACATCACGAGCATCCCGCCTAAAATGCGCGGTATGTGCCAGCAGCCAAGTGCGATCACCCCGTTTGTCTCTGTAGGGCGTAGGGGGAACTCAAGACCAGTCTCCCTGGAAAAGGTTATCAATGGGTGACAGGCTCAATGATCGTCGGAATTGCAGCCCGGAGCACGCGGAGAGCTAACGGCTTGGCGCAGCCGGTCGACCCGATTACGCAAGTCCCGCAATTCGGTGATCGACAGCCCGGTCGCCGTTAACACACAAGCCGGAATCGTCTCGGCCTGAACGCGCAGGGCCCGACCGGCCTCGGTCAGATGAACGCGCACCTGTCGTTCGTCCTTCTGGTCGCGGGTGCGCTCCACAAGGCCAGCGCCCTCCAGCCGCTTGAGCAACGGGGTCAGGGTGGAGCTAACCAGATCGAGTTGTGATCCGATTTCGCCGACAAGTCTGCCGTCACTGCTCCACAGGACGGTCATTACTAGATATTGCGGATAGGTGAGACCGAGCGGCTCGAGCAGCGGTTGGTACAGCCGATTGAAGGCGTGGCTCGCGGCATACAGCGAGAAGCACACGAAATTCGACAGATCAGGTGTGGATGGGTCTTCGTTCATATCGTCCTCCATAAGTAGGGCCATTATATCGCGTAATATCAAATCTTGGGCGATGTTAATGCATAGGAGTCATGCAATTTATCATGTTGCACGATAATATCGTGCACGATATGTTGTGCTTCACAGGCCGATCGCAGCCTGATCGATACGGAGTTTTCCATCATGAAGCGCCTCTCCACAGTCATCGCCTTGGCTACCGCTATTGCCGCCGCGCCCGCGCTCGCCGCGCCCGTGCTGGAGCCCACGACCCAGCATTTCCTCAACGACCTCGCCACCGCCCATGTCCCGGCCATCCCCTCGCTGTCCCCGCACGATGCCCGTGCGCTGCTGGACGGCGCGCAGGCATCGGTGAAGGTCACCGCTCCCTCTGCCCGGATCACCGACCGCGTGCTCCCCGTTGGCCCGACCGGCAGCACACGCATCCGGATCTATCGCCCGTTCGACGCCCCGAACCATGCGCCGGCCATCGTCTATTATCATGGTGCCGGTTGGGTGATGGGCGGCCCGGCCAGCCATGACCGCCTCGTGCGCGATCTAGCGGCGGGCAGCGGTGCGGTGGTGATCTTCGTCGATTACGAACGCTCGCCCGAGGCGCGTTATCCAACTGCGATCGAGCAGGATTATGCGGTTCTGGAGTATGTCGCTCGTCATCCGGTCGAATTCGGGATCGATCCATCCCGCATTGCCATCGCCGGAGACAGCGTCGGCGGTAATATGGTTGCTGTCGTCTCCGCCCTCGTTGCGGAGCGGCATGGACCCAGGCCCGTAGCCCAGCTCCTGTTCTATCCGGTGACCGATGCCGCAATGAATGACGGATCCTATCGCGAGTTCGCCAGTGGCCCCTGGCTGACAGCGAAAGCCATGGATTATTTCTGGAACCAGTATCTGCCTGCCGGCACGGACCGCGCCCAGCCGCATGTCTCGCCGCTGAACACGCCGGACTCCATCCTGCACGGGCAGGCGCCAGCGCTGGTCATCACAGATGAAAACGATGTCCTGCGTGACGAGGGCGAGGCCTACGCCCGACGCCTGGTCGAAGCTGGCGTGCCGGTCATAACGACCCGCTATAACGCGACGATCCACGATTTCGTTATGCTCAATGCGCTTGCCAAGACGCCGGCGGCCACCGCCGCAGTCGCCCAAGCGGCTCATTTCCTACGCGATGCCTTTACGAAGGTAAAGTGAGAGAACAGAAGCGGTCTGAAGCAATTTCCTCCAAAAAGAGGGAGTGCTTCAGCCTCGCGCTGGCCGCAGTTTCTGCTCCGTCCCTCAGGCACTGACCATGAACCTATCGCTGGCATGACGAGTGCATATATGCGGGGTCTTATGAGACGGACAGCTCTCGCCCGACGAAGTAGGTTGTCAGGTTGATCTTCAGGAGACGCCCATTCGTGTCGTGACAGTCGATTGCACGAATGACCGATTTTCCAGTCTTACCGCCCAACAGCCGACATTCTGCTCACCCGCCTGATCTGCCTGTCTGCTCCTGCATCACGGAGCGGACAGGCAGCAGTCGCCCACTTCCGGCCGGTTAGATGCAGGCTACATGCTTCTCGAAAGCGGACGTTTACAGATAGTTTGGCTGGCAAACATTGAGAGCCTGTATGGCGATCTCGCCAAATTCCTGATCGCTTGTGATTTTGAACTGAGTGACCGGACGCACCTGAAGGAACATCTTTTAAACGCAAAAACTCTTCTACTTGATCTCAGTAAGAGCGATTCTTTGCGAAAACTTTCTGATTGTTATCAGGATCAGCTTTCTTACATCGCTTGTAATGCGAAGAGCTATTGGGGCCTTTATGTCCCGCTCATTCGTTCTGATAGCTTTATTGCCTGGGCAAGCGATAATTTTCCAGATGATATCTAAAGCGATATAGGCATTATTCAAATTGCTTATTGTTTCGCCTAACAATCAATATTTGGCCTTATCTTTATTTTTCGAATCAATAGGTATATATTTAACGCCCTAGTATACGTCTCTCTGGTACTGGAGGAGGGGAGGGATATAGTATCAACCCTTTTTCCATATCAACATCTACGTGTGCTTCTGGATAAACAGAGAGGGCTAGTTTTAGTGGGCCTGTAATATCACGTTTGAAGTCACGCATACGCGCATATTCTGGTCCAAACTGTCCTTTGAAAGCATACCACGAGATAGATACTGGTTCTTTGAGTATATGTAGCCTGTAAGCTAACCAAATATATGTATCTATCGCTTTTGATTTTCCGGATATTTGACGAATTGCTACTTCCCGAAGTGGCAGAGGGTGGTCAATCAAGCTTTCGTAAAAACTTTCGTCTAAACGAACAACTTCTCTCCAAAACGAAGGTTGATTTTCATCTTCCTGAATTGGAAAGATTGCATCCCGTACAAATGCTCCGTTACTAACCATTTTTGCTCCATTGTGGACGCGAAAAAATGTTAGTCTGCACTGACTGATTCTTTTTGCTTGGTCTCTTACGGAATTATAAGTTTTCCCACCAACAGTAATTCCCATTACTTTAAGCCAAGCATTCATCGAAGAGCCAAGCTCGACTTCACGGGATTGTGTTTTTACTGCTTGAGTTTGTAAATAGAGGAGAATCATACGAGCCATTGAGCCGTATGGAATACCCACGGGAGTTTTGTCGTCGTTTAAGCCGCTTTCAATAAGAAGTTTGATTCCTCCGCCTTCACGTTCCCATACGGTCTCTTCAGTCTTTTTATGAGGCAGAGCAGCCATCGCAAAGCCCGAATGAGTGATGCCAATTTGTAAAGCTTCATCACTTAATACTTCATGAGCAGCATCGACACATACACGGCTTAGCTGCCCATCGAGAGACGCCTGTCGCCGAGCTTCATGGAGTCCATGGCGTTCAAGAAGGTTGTGTATTTCACCCATGAACGTGACTTTCCATGGCCGGCGATCGGGTGTCAATTTGGACTTTGCTCGCGGCGATTTTTCCACAGAACTCCCTTGGACTCCACTCGCCGCGGTTTGGACTCTGCTCGCGCGCTCTAGGAAGATTATTAGATATATCTATTAGATATGCGCGACCAGAGTCCAAGGGATAACCACCATTGTAGCGAGCAAAGCCCAAGAAATGAGCGAGGAGACCCCAAGGGATAACTGTTTTAAATTCAAATCGCTGTGGATTACGGCTGTCTGCAATGAGCGAGGAAAGTCCAAGAGGGTGCGAGAAGAGTCCAAAAGATGTGAAAGAGGATGATGCGGACAGCGAGGGGGATAGAGCGAGAAGAGTCCAAACAACTGAATGGCACAATAAGCTGGCCGTTAGGCGGTGCAAAAATTTCTCATCGTACCGTTTGAATAGAGAACCAAACATATTGATTCTAATGGCCTAATTTCTAAATGTAGGATAAAATTAGCCTTAACTTCAGTGAGATATCGAAGATAATTCTGAATCCGCTGATTGCGACAGTAAGCTTACCGGGATAGCTGGTCAGGGACGATCAACTGCAAATGTTCGTGGCAGGTGCAACTGTCTAAGATATAATTCTCCTCGTTTTTCAAGTTCCAAAACGGCCGAAAGATGAGCAGCCCACGTGGCCTTGCGCTGCATTAGGTTTTGAGGGCTCGCGCCAAGAGAAAAATGAATCACGCCTTCGACGAGGTCCCACGTGCTCTCCGGATAGTCCCGAACTTTCCGCTGCCACCATGCCAAAGCGTCCTGAACAGAAACACGCGGTACTAAAGAAGGCTGGAAGATACTCTCTGGGGGCCGCAGCTTTGCCCTCCGACGAGATGCTGACAAAAGCGCGTCCAGTAGATCTTGGGTGAGGATTGAAGACGCTGTCTCAGCAGCAGAAGGCGAGGGGGGCAGTTTCCCGCGTCCAAAAACACTTTCGCCCAGCACAGGCCGAGTTTCAAAGCACTCCACGGCTTGCAAAAGCGTGTCCTTTCGAAGCAGGACGCGTTGGAGCTGCTCGGCTGCCGAGTGGGCGGCAAGGTGCTCTTCAGTATCTTCCCGAAGCAGAAGAGCCGAGCGCATTTGAAGAAGGGTTGCTGCCAGAACAAGATCGTTCGCAGTCTGTTCGAGGGGACGGTTTTTAAGCCCCTCTTCCACGCAGATCAAAAACTGTTCGATCAGTTCTCTCAGCGGAAGCGTCCCAAGATCTATCGCACGACGACGGACCGCCTGCAGGAGCGCCTCCAGCGGGCCCTGCCAGGCACCAACTTCCAAAAGCAGTCCCTCAGACATCGTAAAGCGGGCGTATGGCAAAGGTGAGGTCGGGCCATCGGGTCGCAATGGTTTGAAGAGCCGCCCAGGGCGTCCAGTCCGCCGACCAGAACGAAACACTCCAGCGGTTGGTATGCTTTTTCGGATGCCCGTCCATGACGTCGACCTGCTGCAGTGGCCGCGACGTTCCCCAGTGCTCCCACAGCCACGCTTGTGTCATGGAGGAAGCGGGGCCGAGGGAGAGAAGATTCAGAGGCATAGGACAAAGGGCATTAAGGTCAAACGGAACTGAGCCCGATCCTGCCTCCCGTTCGAGAAGGACCGTATGGCTCTGGACAATCTGGCCGATCAAAGCGGCTGTCCGGGCGTCCCCAACGGGAAAGGACCGGCTCAGATCTTCGCGGCTGGTGACATCCGGCCCCCACGATAGACGGCCAGTCCCCGCTGCTGCTGCCTGGAACCGGGCCAGTACGGCTTCTGACCCTGTGACGGTCAAGACATGTGCCAGCCAGTCCGGTTGAGGATTGAATAGCGGACGAGAAAGAGGGGTCTTCGGCTCTAACGGCTCTAACGGCTCTGACCCGGCGATTGAAAACCCTGTGCCGCTTGCCAGTGGCCTTGGGGTGTGGCGGGTGAGCGCTGGACGAGTGGGGAGACGAAAGCCGACCCCCGGCTCATCGTCGTTACTGGGGCCCGGTTCGAGATACCCGTGAGCAACGGGGCGCGCTTCCAGTTCCAGACGATAGGCTTCCAGGCGCGCGACTGTCGCATCAAGGTCCGCGATGATTTCAGCCGTCGTCTGTGGCATGGGCTACAGGTCCAGAAGATGGGCGGGAGAGTCCAGATCCAGACGGGCCCGACGGACATAGCGGCGCATGCTGCGCAGGTCCCGGTGGCGGGTGTGTGCCATGATCTGCTCGTCCCGGGCATTGGCCCGGAAGGCCTCGGTGACAAAGCCCGCACGCAGCCCATGCGGGCTGAGGCGTTCCCCGGAAGGCACCTTAAGTCCGGCCACCCTGGCACGGCGCAGCAGGATCTGCCGGACGGCATCCGGATGCAGGGCCTCGCGTCCCACCTGCTCCCAGCGGTTGATCGACCGGAAGAGGGGACCATCCGTAATCTCGGCTTTCTTCAGCCAGCGCTCGAGAGCCAAAACCGGGCAGGTTTCGCGATGCTTGCCGCGGGGAAGAAACACCTCTTCGCCGCGATGTTCGGGGTCAGTCTTGCTGCGGGCGATATGGAGCTTCACGCCGGTCCCCACGATCCGGACGGTCTCCGTCGTCAGAGCAACCAGTTCCGAACGGCGCAGCGCCCCGGCAAAGCCGATCAGCAGAAGGGCCCGGTCGCGCAGATCCGCCAAGGCTTCGACGGTTTTGCTATGCTCGGGTGCGACGAGCTTGCGGAGTTCCTGGGAGGTGAGGGCAGCGGCCTGTTTCTGCGGCGCGCCATACACACGCCCTGCCGCGCGGAGGGTGGTGCGGATGGCCGCATGGCCGGAGCTCCACTCCAACCCCCGCATGCGATGCTGATAGCCGACGGCCGCCAGGCGACGGTTGAGCGCCGAGCGGCTGAAACGTGGTGCCAGACTGTGCAGCCAGGCCGCAACGACGGGAGGAGCGGCCGGAAGAGGGGACGTTCCGTGTTCGTCGCACCAGTGACAGAAGGCCTGCCAGTCATGGGCATACGCTCGCAGGGTTTCGGGTGCGTAGGCCGCAGTCCGGGCGCTGTTTTTTGCTGCGTCCAAGGCACTCTGCAGAGTAGGGGAGGGCGCTTCGGAGAGATGCTCTGCGGGATCTGTCGGGACTGTCATGCCGGTGATCTTCCCTCTGAAATATCCAATGAGTCTGCCGTAAGACACCAATTAAGGCAACCTTGATCTAACGCGCGGTAAGAGAACATTACCACGTGTTATGATGACAAAAAGCAGTCCTAGAATTTCCTTAGAACGAGCCCAAAAGGGCCTAAAGCGGCCCTCTGAGGCCTTCCAGCAGCGGATCCAGCTCCGCCAGGGACCTCAGGCCGTAGGTCACGAGGAAGGTCTCGGTCGTCCCCCAAAGCTGCGGCTGGCCTGGCACTGGCTTGCGACCGAGGCTGCGAATAAGATCCTTTTTCTGCAGAAGGGCCAAGGTCTTCTGCGAAAGGGCGGCATCCCGGAAGCTTTCGATTTCGGGTCGGGTGATCGGCTGACGCGCAGCGATCAGCAGGAGCACTTCTAGCACGGCCCGGGGCAGGCGTTCTGGCGGTCGCTCCAATACCGCCCTCAGGGCTTCCGCCAGGTCGGGGGCGGTGCGGAACATCCAGCCGTCTCCGGCCGCGACCAACTCAAACCCTAGCCCCTCGGTGCGTCTGGCCACTTGGTTCAGGATCTGGGCGATTTCTACGTCGTCTCCCAGAGCCCGCGCCAGCATTATTCGGGACACAGGACCGCTGCTCTGGAAGAGGAGGGCTTCAGCGAGACGGACGGGATCGGGGACAGAAGACGTCATGGTCGAGAACATAGGGCCGGTTCTCCGTTTTCCGCCAGGGTTTGCGATATGCTCGGGGTGGATCTTTTGGCGGCCAGGCTCCGGAAGACGTCGTCTTTAAACGTTGTTTTTGTGCTAAAGGACTGGAATGCCGATCAGACAGGAACTGAAAGCGCTTTATCCTCCCAACTGGCCCGAGTTGAGCCGACAGGTGCGGTTCGAGCGAGCCGGGGGAATGTGCCAGCGGTGTGGCCGACCCCATGGACAAATCCTGCAGGTCCTTCCCGGGGGACGTTGGAAGCATCCGGAGACGGGGCATTGGTTTAATGGAAGGGGACGACCTGTCGCGCCTCCGGATTTGATCGCTTTGCTTCAAACCCGGCAGACCAAGGTGGTTTTGGCCGCTGCGCATCTGAACCACGACCCCACGGTCAACCGGTTGCGCAATCTTCGGGCGCTGTGCCAGCGCTGCCACCTGCTGCATGATCGCGTATATCATCTGGCTCAACGGCGGCTTACGTTCCGACGACGGTTGGCGCTCGGGGACTTTTTTGAAGGGCCTTATCGCATTGGGGTAACGCTTGATGAGACTGGAACGGGCTAAGCTGCGCTCTCTGTTTGCTGTGGGGGGGGTAAGTGGAAGGTCGGCTATCAGTTGATTGTGTTGAAAAAGTCCCGCTCGAGCTTCTACTCAACATTTAGGTTCGATATCACAACGTATAGAGCGCTGTAATTATGGGGATTTTTCATTCCCAATTGCATACGAAATCCTGAGCGAACATCTCAACCTGACTTTTTCAACACAATCAGTTTATTGTTGTCCGATATCGGACATTCACGATGCGAGATTAACCCGAATAGATTGCCTCTAAGTCCGGTGAAATCGCCAGGAAGGCATCGCTCATCATCTGGCGCATCCAGAGATTATCGGCCGTTCTCTGCCAGAGGATCGATACAGAATAGTCTCCCAAATCAATGGGTGCCGCGCAGACAGTAAGGCCTGAAACAGCAGCAAGACTTTGGGCGGCATGAACAGGTAGTGTGGCAACGGCGCGCGTCCCGACCAGGAAGGGCGGTAGTGCAGAGAAATGTGTCAGCGCCGATTGCACCCGCCGTGAGTGACCAAGATCTTTCAAGGCTTGATCTACAATGCCCTCGCGGCCTGAAAATGAGACCAGAAGATGTGGCAGAGACAGATAATTTTCCAGTGTTAGAGGAAGTGTAAGGTCGCAGGCGACTTGATCAAGTAGGCAGGCATAACCGGACCGCCCGATCTCCTGCCGCTGCAATCCGGAGCGCACATTCGGCTGTGCGACAACGGCAAAGTCGATTTCGCCCGCTTCAAAAAGGGCCTCCACGCGGTGTGTGTTAGCCTGCCTGAATGTCACTGAAACACGGGGCGCTTCTTCTGCCAGCCGCCTTGTTATCAGCGGCCCAATTGCAATCTGGAAATCGTCAGACATCCCTATGGAAAAATGTTGTCGGCTGGTTGCGGGATCAAAGGCAGTAACAGTCGAGAATGCGTTCTGGATCAGAGCGACCCCGCCCTGAAGCGGTTCCGCCATGGCGATTGCCCGAAGTGTTGGCTGCATACCCCCACGGGTGCGGACGAACAAAGGATCATCCGCCGCTTCCCGCAGGCGGCCCAAAGACGCACTGACGGCTGACTGGCTCAGTGATAATCGTTTTGCTGCTCGGGAGACGCTGCGTTCTTCCCAGAGTGCCAGAAAAGTAGTCGTCAGATTGAAATCAAGACGTGAAATATCGACCATAATGATTTTGACTATCAAAATAATCAATTTGCCCGATAATGGGAGAAAGTCCACTCTTCCTGTTCCTGTAATCCACTACATGCATGAGAGAGCCGGACATGAGCCAGCGTCGCGTCGCCGTTATTCAGGCGGGAACCAGTCTTTTCGACACTCCCCGGACACTGGATCGGATGGAGGCCCATTGCGAAGCCGCTGCAGCGCAGGGGGTTGAACTCGCAGTCTTTCCCGAGGCGTATATCGGTGGATATCCAAAAGGGCTGAGTTTCGGCGCTATTCTTGGAAGCCGCTTCCCTGAAGGGCGTGAGGATTACCTTCGATACTGGAAGTCAGCCATTGACGTTCCGGGAGCAGAAACAGCACGGATCGGCTCTTTCGCAGCGAAGATGAAGGCCCATCTCGTTGTTGGGGTTATCGAACGAGATGGGGCGACGTTGTATTGTACGGCGCTCTTTTTTGGGCCAGATGGGGCGCTTCTTGGCAAACACCGCAAGCTGATGCCGACCGGCACCGAACGACTGGTCTGGGGACAGGGAGATGGTTCGACCATTCCAGTGTTCGAAACAGAGATTGGGCGCATCGGAGCTGCGATCTGTTGGGAAAATTACATGCCCGACCTACGTCAGAGTATGTATGCCCGGGGTATCAATCTCTGGTGTGCGCCTACGGTGGATGAGCGCGATATCTGGCAGGCTTCCATGCGGCATATTGCCTATGAAGGACGGACGTTTGTGCTCAGTGCCTGTCAGTACATGACGCGCGCGGATGCGCCGGAAAATTATACCTGTCATCAGGGTAACAACCCGGAAACCGTTCTCATTCGTGGCGGAAGCGTGATCGTCAATCCGCTCGGAGAAATTATCGCAGGCCCGATCTATGATCGTGAAGCCATCATTACGGCGGATATTGATCTGGATGATGTCATCCGGGGGAAATATGACCTTGACGTGGCGGGGCATTATGCCCGTCCTGATATCTTCAGCTTGCAGGTTAACAACGCCTGTCAAAATCCGGTATCGTTCTCTGCGCAAGAGATCGGTGCTTCACTTCCCACGATGAAGATCGAATAAAATAGTGCCGCCCATCGTGGTATTTATGGAAGCTGTTCCTAGAAGTTACGCGTCCTTCTGCATTCGCTGACCGGCTGCTATGAGGGAAAGTAAAATGTCCTCTAATTGGGGATAGATGTTGCGAAGTGGGCGTCTTCGCCTCTTTCAGAGCGGCTCATGAGGATCGGTCTTGCTAATATCGTCTACAACATGTGCCGCGTCTCCTTCCTGGAAAAATTCAGCGCCGCAGCACATTATCAATCAACGGTTCTTCGATCACCCATTTGCCGTTTCACAAGGTCGGAACAACTATCCGAAGCTAGGTATGGACCCGCGCTGTGAACCTGAAGCGCCATGATCGCTGTGCTGCCAAGTGACCGAGAACAAAGAGGCAACAATGCGCTTCCATTTGTCCAGCGCATCGCACCATTTTCAATAGTGTTCCAGCCAGACAGGTCAGCGTCCTGCAAATGGGAAACCAACGTCGTCGTCGTATCAGATTCAAAAAGCTCAATATAACCGACCAGCACACCAAGCATACGACGATCATCCACAAAAGGACCAATCACATCGCAAGGACGGCTGGCATTGGACAGAATAAGAACAGACCTCACGCCAGAAGGGATCCTGAACATGACCCGGTCTTTCACCTTGCGGATAGGATGAAGCAGCCGTCCGGTTTCAGTGACAAGGCATAACCCATCTTCGTATGTCAGAATCGGAGCTTGCGACCGACCCGCATGTTCGACGCGATCGGCCAGGGACTGAAAGCTCCGATACAGAGGTTCAACAAAATCACGCGAAGCATCGAGCGGGGCCGCTGCAGCATCCCAAGTTAAATTACGGCTCTGCCTCATTGAGACAACCGGGCCGTTCTGCTTGAAGGCAAACCGGTTACCGGTATCTAGGTAGCTTTCAGTTAATACGCCATCGGCCATAATGACAGAGTGATTCTCTGTCTCCACATGATAATAATCGTAAGATTCTATGCTTTTATCGAAAAAAATCGAACGCCCATTGACCAGCATGCGTACTGGAACGAACCGGCCATCAAGAAACAGACAATGTTCTGATGTAATGAGCATATCTTTGTAGGGAACGTCGTGTGCAATCGCCCCTTTCAACAGACGCACCGGATAGCCAGCTTCATCATCCGGCAGACGCTTTCGAACGACAGCACGCGATCGCCCCACCCACGTCACCTGCCTGATGGTGCCCTTTGTCACGTCGTCATCAAAGGCAACAATGTGATCGCCGATCTGGATCTCTTCTACGGGAAGATCGCCTCTGGACGTACGTATACGGCTTCCCCGACAAAAGCAGGCGGCATCAGATACACTCAGAATGGCAGTGTTGCTTCCGTAAGTCTTCCCAAAACTCTGAGACCCGCCACTTCCGGCGACAACTGTATCTGAAAGATTTGGAAGGGCAAAGTTCGTAAGGCCATTACCGCCGTAAGTTGTGCCCAAAAGGGCAAAAAGCGCTTGGTTTTGAGCAATGGGCAGCAGTGTACCATTCGCCAATACCCACCCCTGAGGAATGGAGGCTGCTGATCCCGCGTAAGCACGAATTTCGCCCATGACGGGACCACTATCGCTACCTGAATTAGGAAAAGCGCCGTTAACACAGATAATGTAATTTAGTGCGAGCCCGGGAGCACGATTGTCAAAAGACGTACCGCTACCCCCATCAGACACGGGGACATTCGCGTCACTAAGTGAGACTGCCTGCTTTCCTACGACCGCCCCCAGTCTTAACGTACTGGACGTCCCGATAATGTTGCGCCCAGTCAGATTAGGTAGCGCAAATGTTGTCACCCCATTTCCGCCATAAGTGGTGCCAATAACCGCAAATAACTGGGGATATTCTGCGATAGAAACTAATTGCCCTGCTGCAGCGAGAAACTCACCACCCACGATCGCTAGTGGTGATCCTGCGAAAGCATCTACTTCTCCCACGAATCCCAGTGACGACGGATCGCTTGTCACGCGAATAACATAACTGACGCTCAGGGAGGGTTGAGCGTTATCCACTGACTGGCTGGTGCCACCCAATAATGACGGAAACTGCTCTTCGGTCAGCGTGGTTTGGCTTTCACCAGTCACCTGCCCTATGCCATTCTGGCTTCCTATTTCTACTTTTCCTGCCAGATCCGGAAGAGCGAAATTTTCATAGGCATTACCACCATATACAGTTCCGAGAAGAGCAAATAGCGACTGGTTGGAAGCGATAGAAAGAATCTGCCCCTGACTTTTCAAAGTATTTGATACCGACGCACTATCAAAAGCGAAGGTTCGAATTAGTCCGATTGGCATACCCGAAGCATTTCCGTACACTGGATAGCTACCGTTGATGACAATCGCCTGCGCCAGCGTTATGGTCTTCTGATTATTATCGAATGTTGCAGTAGCCATGCGGATATGAGCCCTTGATAATTTCGTTAATTATATTTCATAAGAAATGATCATATCAAAAATGTATCTCCAAAAATTTTATATTTGAAATATATATATTTATTATCGACCTTGATCTCATAAAAAACAAGTCGAAACACGAATCCCACCAAAAATGCGACAAAAGGCTTTCTTGCCTCCGACAAATCTCTAAAAAGGATGTCCTGATCATTTGAATGGGCTTTTCATGACACAAACTGGCTTTGCCCCATCCGATCATGAAAATGTACCATCATATACAGTCGATGATCTGATGGCGTTACCGGGCTTCCTTCAGTGCCTGAATTTCTGCAACCAGCAACTTTTGGCGATCCACAGGAAAATGCCGCGAGAGGTCCGTTATGTCGCTGATTTACGCCGCTGGGTCATGACTCACGGTGCACTTGCATTGAATTTTTCACACAAGATTAATCCGGATCTTCCGCCGCTCACGGCAACCAATCTTTTCCGTGAGGTTGAACATACGGGAATAGCCAGCCCCAATACGGTCACGAGTTATCTGAAAGAAATTTATGCACGAGGCTATATCACCCTGCTATCCAAAGCGGACCAGCGTGTGCGGGCCTATGCCATGACAGAATTTTCTGAAAAAATGTTTTATCTCTATCTTCAGATCAGTCTGCAAGGGCTGGATCTGATCGATGGTGCTGGTCGTGGTGACATCGCGAGTGCAGATCCGTGTATTCTAACTCATATGCACCCAATTTTTGCGCGACATATGCTCAATGACCCGGTCTATTACGCGCCCCCTCCATCGATTGCGCCTCTGATCAACACAACGATTGGAATCTCCGTTCTTAACGAAATGACAAGAGCACAGAAAGCGATGCCATTGGACGCCGATCGCGTCTATGTTGATCTTGGCAGCGCCAGTGCAATGGCAAAGCATTATGGTGTTTCCCGCGGCAACGTCGCACGATTGCTGTCAAAAGTACAAAACGCTGGCCATTATGGGCAAGATGACCGAGGCACATGGGTTTCAGCACAACTGTTACAAGATCATTATGTTCTACAAGCCCTAAAAATGGCTCATAGCGCATCAGCCTTCATCGAAGCACAAAAACTGAGAACTGAGGAGGCTTCGAGGAAGTAACTACTAGTTTCGATATGAACTGATAGCACCTTCCCTATGGCTGTAATTTCGGTTTTATCTTGAGGCAAAGCGAAGGAATCATGCCGTTTAGCGATCTGGCCATCCCGTGCTTTGGCTGCAATCCACATAGCCGCAAGCTTCATATTCTGCCTAAAGGAATGACTCCTGACGCCAGGAACAAAACTGACTTTGAGTGTCTACCTTCGGAAAATTTAATCGGCTTCGCTTGTGACCGACAAGACGGTGACTGTCAGCTGCTGTAATACTAAGCAAGTGTAGGCGGACCGAGGGGTGAACGGAATGTCTGGTCTACGATATGAGGAACAGACGCTGATGTTGCCCTTTGCCCCAAATTCCATTCGCCACAGGATACCGCTTTAGAGCACTGTTTCTCCTAGGGAAGGAATGTATCGCGATCACTGTGTATAATCTTTGATGATTCATCAGATTAAGACGACGCTAGGGAAGGGCGATATAGGCAGTTCAAGCAGATGTCGCGCTTTCGCCTGAGGTCATAACGACATAGTGGGGCATAGGAGCTTCTGATGCTGGTTGATGGACAATGGGTTGAAAACTGGCATCCCGTTCAGGCCAAGGACTCAAAGGGTGGATTTGTACGCCAAATGTCTTCCTTTCGGAACTGGGTTACCCCTGACGGGCGCCCCGGCCCGACGGGGGACGGAGGTTTTACAGCCATAAAAGGCCGCTATCACCTTTATATTGCCCTGATCTGCCCATGGGCGTCGCGTACACTCATTGCCCGTAGCCTGAAAGGGCTAGAGAATATTGTATCGGTGTCAGTCGTAGAGCCAGCCCTCACCGATCAGGGCTGGCGCTTTGGCGATTATCCTAGTGCCACCATTGATCGGCTTAATGGTGTGACATGGATGCACGAACTCTATACTCACGCTGATCCCCACTATACCGGTCGTGCCACGGTTCCTGTTCTCTGGGACACAGAAAAACAGACGATCGTGAACAATGAGTCCGCCGATATTGTGCGGATGTTCAATTCCGGGTTTGGTACGCTGGCGTCCTCGAACCACGACCTTTATCCCGAAGCCCTGCGCGGTGAAATCGACACTTTGAACAATGAGATGTACATGCACCTCAACAATGGCGTCTATCGCACCGGGTTTGCAACAACACAGTTGGCCTATGAGGAAGCCTTCGCAGGTGTTTTTGACATGCTCGACAGGCTGGAAGAACGGCTGTCCAGCGGTGCCTCATGGCTGGTTGGGGGGCAGTTGACGGAAAGTGATATCCGCCTGTTCGTGACGCTGGTCCGTTTCGATGCTGCCTATCATGGGCTGTTCAAGTGCAACCGCCGACGCATTGCGGATTATCCAAGCCTGAGCCGCTATCTGGAACGGATGCTGGAGGTCAGGGGTGTCGCGGAAACCGTCAACCTTGATCATATCAAGCGCGGCTATTATTCGATCAAGGCGCTGAACCCCAACGGCATCGTGCCCCTCGGGCCCGACCTCGCATGGGCGTCATACCTGCCTCCAACTCCCCGCCCGTCGGGAGCAGTAGCATGAGTGCCGGCCTGGTCATCTTTCTACATGGGGTCGGCAGTAGGGGTGCCAGTTTTGCGCCGTTACTGGCACAATGGGGGGTGAACCTCCCCACAATAGCCCTTGCCGCTCCTGACGCGCCGTTCACGTTCGACCTTGCACCAGACGGTCGACAATGGTTCAGCATCAAGGGCGTGACGGAGGCCAACCGGACGGAACGGATCGTCGCTGCGCGGCAGGCTTTTGACGATACGCTGCAGTCCTGTATCTCGGAGGCTGGCTTTGCAAACAGGCTGGACCGGGTCGTGCTTGTGGGCTTTTCCCAGGGATCGATCATGGCCTTGGATGCCGCGGTCTCCGGCCGTTGGCCCGTGGCGGGCGTGGTTGCCTTTTCCGGGCGGCTTGCCTCGTCCCCCGTCTATGCTCCTTCCACGGAAACACGTATTTTGCTGATCCATGGCGACGCAGACCCCATCATACCGGTGCAGGAATCTCAAAGAGCAGCACAGACCCTGACCACGATCGGCATGACCGTTACATGTGACATTCTGCCCGGTGTCGGTCATACTCTGACGGCTTCGGGAGTGAGGCGGGCACAGGACTTCATACAGTCCCTTCTGCTTCCGGGTGCGTCTGCCTCCTAAGGACCTGTGATTTGGATCGTCTGAGCCTTGACCGCCTGTTCGTTGCTGTTCTGGAAACAGGCAGTTTTGTTGCGGCATCCGGGCGGCTGGGGGTCAGTAGCGGCCAGGCCTCCAAGATGCTGTCCCGCCTTGAATCCGATCTGGGCGTGCAACTGATCAAGCGAACAACCCGTGCCCTCTCCCCTACCGAGATTGGCCAGGTCTATTATGAGCGTGTCAAGATTCTGCTCGAAGAGCGGGACGCGCTCGATGCATCCATCCGCCAGACATCGGGTGCACCTTCAGGCCGACTGCGGATCACTGCCCCGATGTCGTTTGGCGCGGTCCAACTGGTTCCGGCATTGCTGGCATTTGCGGAGCAGTATCCCGGCATCAGCCTCGATGTCAGTTTTTCGGACCGGCTGGCGGACCTGGTTGAGGAGGGCTTTGATGTCGCCGTCCGTATCGGGCGTCTGTCCGACAGCAGTCTGATTGTCCGCAGGCTGTGCGATGCCCGGATCGTCACTGTCGCCGCCCCAACTTACATCACGTCCCGTGGCGCACCGCAGTGTCCGGAAGAACTATCGCAGCATGTATGCATCATCGACACCAATTTCCGTACACCCCACAGTTGGTCTTTCCACGATGCGTCATCAGGACAGGATATTCAGGTTCCCGTGACCGGACGCATCGCCTTTTCAAACGGCGAAGCCTGCCTGACAGCGGCTGAACGGGGTCTGGGAATAGCCTGTCTACCCAGCTTCATTGCAGGTCCGAAAATACGGGAAGGTAAGCTGATGCCCCTGCTGCACAACTTTGAGCCGCCAGCGCTGGGAATACACGCCCTTTACCCACCCGCGCGGCATCTCGCCGCAAAGGTCCGGGCTTTATCTGATTTTTTGTCGGATTATTTCCGAAGTCGGGCAGACTGGGACGAAGGCTGGTAATTTTCTTTTATGGCGTGGAGGGCAGAACCGCTAACTCCGCGCCTTCATCCAGAGCTGCGCCAGATGAAGAAGGCCTGCGCAGGTCAAACATGGACGCCTCAGCAACTTCTGAATACCATCCTGCTCCGCCCGCTCTCAGAACAGGGCGTGTCGCAGCGGTTTCGTAGATTCCCTCGCTTACAAAAGAGCGATCAATATGGATCGTCACTACTTCCCCCAACGTAAGCCAGCTTTTCAGGCGCTCACCGGAAGCCGCCTCAAGCTGGATGATCTGCGTCACGCGGCACTCAAACTGCACCCGACTGGCCGCAACCCTTGGTGGCCGAACGCGACAGGACGGAATTTTTGCCAGCCCTGCCACATCAAATTCATCAGTCAGCCGGTCGAATGCGGCAGACGAAAGATTCATGCGCTCGACCAAGGGCTTCGTGACCAGATTCCAGACGAATGCCTCGGTCTCCTGTGCATTCCGGACCGTATCTTTCCAGCCGATTGAGGAAAACCCGATGATCGGCGGGGTATAGTTGAACGCGTTGAAGAAACTGTAAGGGGCAAGATTAGGCACACCCTCCGTATCAACCGTCGCAATCCATCCGATCGGTCGTGGCGCGATGATGGCATTAAAGGGGTCATGCAGAAGACCATGTCCGTCTTCAGGCCGGTAGGTGTGAAAACGATCGTCCAACATGCCAGTCCTCAGAGGATATTAGAAGCTATGGTCCACGGAGCGACGGCCGCCCCGATGCCCTCTACTGCTGGCCAAGGTCTTACAGGAACCTTTGACTATGCAACCGGATCGGTGTCCCCCAAGGGTCTTCAAGCGTCACGGTGGTTCCAGAAGAATTTCCGTCTGCGGCGGGCACTAATCCTTCTGGAAGAGGCCGAGAGACCGACAGGGCTATCTCGGCCAGACCAGTCGAGGGGAAACGACGCTGTCCCGCTCCACGGCTGTTCCAGATGTTGGTGGCGATATGATGATGATAGCCATCCGCCGCATAGAAAGTGCCCCCCGGATATCGGCAGGTGACATCCAGACCGAGTTTACGAGCATAAAACTCCTCCGCGACCTCAATGGTGCCGACCTGAAGATGAACATGTCCGATCTGTGTGCCGGTGGGCGCGCCATCCCAGCGTGCTCCGCGGCTCTGTTCGAGCAGGGCGGGAATATCGAGAGGTTTTGTGCCCATGCGTATCGTGCCGTCCCGCCAGTACCAGCTGGACGGAGGGCGGTCGGCATAGATTTCGACGCCGTTCCCTTCCGGATCGGACAGATAGACGGCCTCGCTTACATCATGGTCCGATGCCCCGACCAGCGGCAATTTCCGCTCCGTTGCGTGGTCAATCCAACAGGCCAGGGCCGAGCGGGACGGTAATAGGAAAGCCGTGTGGAATAGCCCTGCTTCCCGAGAGGAGCGTTGCCGCGCATGTCTATCCTGTCGGAGTTCGATCAAGGGCGTAACGTCGGCACCAAGGCGCACGATCTCCCCGTCCTGCCCAAGTCGTTCAAGGCCGATCACTGCCTGATAAAAGGTTGTGACCTTTTCCAGATCGTTCACTGTCAGGACGACCTGCTCTATGGCAAATCCGTGCGAAGAGGTAGGAAGCTCTCCCATTGGTCAGGGCTTCCGTTGGGCTGTGATATCCATGTCGACGCCCACGTTCAGTGAGACCCACTGCCCGCTCGCCCATGGTCCCTGTCCGACTCCGAAGTCGGAGCGTACGAGATCAAGATGCCCTTTCGCATGCGCTGTGGTGCCATTAATGTCGAGCGTGAAGGGTAAAGTGACTGGTTTGCTGATGCCACGTATCGTCAGGGTACCGACGGCTTCATAGGAATTTCCTCCCATGGCACGAAAACTCTGTGCGTCAAACACCGCGGAGGGAAAACCAGCAACATTGAACCAGTCTTTTCCTGGTAAAGCACCATCCCGTTGCTGATCGCCCGTGACGGCACTTGCCATAGCGAGCGTCACATGGGCATGCCCAGCTTCTGGGTGCGTCGGATCAAAGGAAATAGAGCCGTTGAATGTTCCGAAATGACCGCTGAACGGCGTTCCGGTCTGCTTGCCCGAAAAGGCCAGCGTGCTATGGGCCGGATCAAGCGTCCAGTCTGTCGCCATGGCAGACAGGGGCAGGGAAAGGCCCGCTGCAAGTGCCAGGGCAGAGATCAGTTTAATGGATGGCATTGTAAAAATCCTATGGCTGTTTGCGTTGGGACGATCCAGCCTGCCAGGGTAGCATACGCCCAGGCACTGAATCCTTTAGAATAAAAGCATGGCGCAAAACGGCAGCGACATGTAGGACAAGCAGAACGACTAGTGTCCATGCGGCCCAATGGTGAAACCCCTTCAGGGCAGCTTCGACAGGAGCCTTGTTCTGAAGTGTTGTGAGAACTGGAAGATCCGGCCATGGCACCATGCCGAACAGCACTGTTGGAATGCCGAGAACAGACGCAGAAACCATGGCCCACCCGCTGAGCGGGAGGACGATCTGCAATCCATAAAGGGCCAGATGAGCCAGATGGGCGGCCCGACGTTCCGCGACAGGCATATCGGCCGGAAGCGCAGGCGCCGCATGGGTCAGTCGCCATCCTACTCGCAAACAGACCAGTAGCAGGACCAAGATTCCAATGGATTTATGTAACTGATACAGTTGAAACATGCGCATCGGATCAAGGGAAGCATGATCCATGGTCAGCCCCATGCCGATCAGGAGCAGAACCCCGCCTGCGATCAGCCAGTGTAGGACGATCGCCACCACTCCATATTGCGATGTTCGCTCAATCAGCATCGGGACTGTTTTCATGATCTCAGTTCTGCTTTTCGAAGGCGCCGGCAATATGCAGCGTTACGTCGTCACCGACATAGGGTACGTACATCTTCACACCAAAGTCGCTGCGCTTGATTGTGGCAGCGGCTTCGAAGCCGGTCGTGTAGTTCTTATCCATCGGGTTGATACCGGCGCCGACAAAATGCACCTTCAGCGTCTCGGGCTTTGTGATGCCATGCAGGGTCAAGTTACCCGTCACGATGGCATCTGTCTTGCCGACGCGCTTGACCTCAGTGGAGGCAAAGGTTGCATTCGGGAATTTTTCAGTATCGAACCACTGGTCGCTCTTGAGTTCGTCGGTTAGCTTGTCGCTAGTTGTCTGCACGGAAGCGACCGGGATCGTTACGGACAATTTCGAAGCGGACGGCGTCTTGGCATTCAGTTGCAGCGTGCCGGAGACATTGGAGAAAAGCCCGCTATAGTAGGTGAAACCGAAATGCAGCAGGGAAAATCCAACCTGCGTATGGCCAGGCTCAATGACATAGGTGCCGGACTGGACCTGGGCCGGGTTTGTTACGGTCTGGGCGGACGCGATGGCGGGCAGGGCCGTGATGGAAGCTGCAATAAGAGCAATCCGAGGTAGAGAAAAACGCATGGTATAATCCTTCCAAAAAAGCTGGACACTGAGCAGTGACATGCTGCCAGATATCAGGTCATTGACTGAAAGGTACCCTGTCCGTCAGCGGCCTCCGGGTCTACGGAAAGGTTGGAAAATTATTCCATCCAAATTGGAAGTAATACTCTGTTTGAAGAGAACCAAATGAAGACATCATTGGTTCAAATGGACGTCAGCCTTGTAGATGCAGGTTTTCCAAAAGCTACGATAGACACTCTGTTGAACGCATGGGGCGCATGCTGCTGTTGTTGGCGAAAGTGGTGGCCGTACTAAGGTAGACGACATATTCTATTGAAAGCATAACTTCGGCGGCACCGAGATTCCTTTCCACTTGCTCCAGCGTACGAGGGCCGATGATCGGCACAGCACCATGACCGATTGCCCAGGCAATCGCGACTGGCGTTCACTTCCTGAGCGATCGAAAGGACCGTATCGATCGTCGTTTTGCGGATTGCACTATCCTCGATTTGGAACATCTGCTCACAAAAACCGTCTTTGCGCCCGTGCGATATTTTCCAGTTAGCACGCAGCCGCCGTGGGGAGGCCCAATGACCGAGGCGAAACTGACCAGGAATAGATCGGCCTTCGGTTCTGATTGGGGGCATGGATCATGAGGTAGGCTGGTTTCTTTGATGTTGAAGAGCAGCGTGCTCGATTGAGCGGACTTGGCGATCAGCTCGAAGCGTTTTCCCGGACGGTGAATTTTGAAGTGTTCCGCCCTGATCTGGAGCAGGCCTTGGTCTATTCAGATGGGAGCAAGGGCGGGCGACCACCGTTTGATCCCGTGTTGATGTTCAAGGTCCTGGAGATCCAGACGTTGAACAATTTGTCCGATGAACGGACAGTGTATCTGATCAACGATTACCTCTCCTTCATGCGCTTCCTTGGTCTGGGGCTTTCAGATCGGTTGCCAAAACAGTCTGGTTGTTTCGTGAACGCCTGACACAGGCGGGGGCCATTGGAAGACTGTTTGACCGGTTTGATGCAACCCTGCGGAACGCCGGTTATCTGCCGATGTCAGGCCAGATCCTGGATGCGACATTGGTAGTTGCTCTACAACAGCGCGATACCAACGCTGAGAAAGCCGACCTCCGGGAGGGACGGATCTTACAGGACTGGCAGGACAAACCGGCAAAGCTGTCGCATAAGGACCGTCATGCGCGCTGAACACTGAAGTTCACGAAGGCGGAAGGGACAGGACGATGGAACCATGCCATCCAGCGATCTCGCCATCCCGTTCTTTGGCTATAAATCGCATGTTTCCATCGATCGGAAATACCGGTTCATCCGGAAATGGAAAACAACGCATGCCGCCGCCAGTGATGGTGCGCGATTGAGAGAGGGGCTGCTGGATAAAACCAATACAGCCTCAAGTGTCTGGGCGGAGCCAGTCAGGCTCCCGTCGATACGTAGCATTGATGGGATAATGGCGGAGAGAGACACAGCCTATCGCTCGAAAGCCAATAAGGACTCCATCGAAAAGAAGGGCTTTGTCTCGAAGGTTATAGAAAAAAGCCGCATCTCAATGCCCATGCCTCGGCATATCCAGAAATCAAATGCTGGAAAGTCGGTCATCCGCTCGCGTGTCGAGCATGTCTTTGCCGATCAGAAGTCACAGACAGGGCTGTTCGTCGGAACTGTCGGTATCGCGCGAGCCACCATGAGGGTCGGACTGGCCAATATCGTCTACAATATGCGCCGCTTCCTCTTCCTTGAGCGGATCAGCACCGCAGTATAGCAATCCAGCGGGTAACAGCCCCCGATCCGCTTAAAATGTAGATCAAAAATGAACCGAAGACCCGTCAACCAAATCGCCCACAGCCTAAAATTAGAAACAAGGCACATCAATTAACGGTTCGTCGATCCCTCTATCTTGCACATGCCACAGACTAAATGTTATTGCGAATTACTCTTATTATCATCAGGTGCCCTCGATGTTTGAAATAACCCCTTCTCTGTTTCGGTTCTCTATGCGCTCCGTCCTTTTCGCTTCTGCATTTATTCTTCCTGCTCCTGCATTTGCTGCGCATAATTTACATTTTAAAGCTAATCACCATCACCCTAAAAATGGTGCAAATAAAATATCAATAACAAATAAAAATATAGAAAATATTTCGGTTTTAGGTTCGAATAACACTCTGAATACCTATACGATCCACAGAACCAGCGCAGCGACTGGACTTCCTTTGAGCCTGCGTGAAACGCCTCAGACCGTTACCGTCATTACACGCCAGTTGATGGACGACATGCAGATAAACACACTAGACGATGTCATGAAAACGACTGCGGGCGTCACATCGCTTCAAAATGATAACGCAGGACGTACTACTTATCGTGCCCGCGGCTTTGATATTACAAACTATCGTGTCGATGGCATGCAGATAAACGGTGCTACAGGATTTAGTGGATCAGGTTCGACCATGAATATGGACCTGTACGACAATATTCAAATCATCCGTGGCGCAAATGGTCTCATGGGGGGGACAGGCGATCCATCTGCTACCATCTATCTCGAACGCAAGCAGCCAACCAAAACTCAGCAGATCAACGCCATGCTCCGGCTCGGAAATTGGAATGATCATCGTGTCATGCTTGATATAAACAAGCCGTTGAATAAATCCGGAACAATACGAAGTCGATATGTATTTTCCTGGGAAGACTCTGACACTTTCAGGCAGCGTGAAAGCTTTTATAACATTGGTGCGCTTGCGAATTTTGCTGCGGATCTTTCGAGCCGAGACGTTATAAACTGGGGGTTTCAATACGAAAAAACACGAGATAATGGTGCTTCTTGGGGATCAAATGTTCCAATCTGGTATGCAGACGGTACACGTACAAGCCTACCGCGTAGCACAAACCCAGTAGCCAATTGGAGTTTCTCGGAAGCGAATTCAATGTCGGCGTTCGGAAATTATGACCACAGATTTTCAAAAAACTGGCATCTTCGCGTGAGCTACATGCATACATGGAGCGGGAATTACCAAAATCTTGGTAATCTTAAAGTAAACAATGGTTCCAAAAGTACGGGTGGATACGCTGGATTTTGGAACCAGGATGGCACGGGTGCCTACCTTAATGCGCTCCATGCTGAATATAATGACACTCGTGACACAGCAGACGTTCGTTTGACAGGACAATTCAGGGCACTCGGACACACACAAAGCCTCGTCTTCGGCTTTAATGGATACAGTGATGAATTAACGACATGGTCATTCAGTAAAGCATTAGGAAATTGTAATATCTCCAATGTTACACCTTACTCAAACTGCCAATACCGTTCCACCGGTTTAGCAATTTCCGATTGGAAAAATTGGGACGGGAGTTATGCTAATTTCAGCACTCATCGCACCAACGCACGCGAGGTGGATGTCACACGAAACTACGGTGCGTATGTAAGTGGTCATTTCGTATTATCGAAAGGGTTGAACCTTATTCTTGGTGGAAGAATGAGTTCTTATCAATATTATTCAGGAGTCTATAACAAAGAAAATTCTTATACGGCTTCTTCTGGCTCGATGAATCAGAATGCAGTTCTTACGCCGTTCACGGGCCTTGTCTATGATATCACTAAAAATATTTCAATTTACGGAAGCTATACGAATATTTTTACTCCACAATCTTCCTACAGGGATGCTAATAACCAGCCACTATCTCCAGTTTTAGGTAAAAGCTACGAGACCGGCCTCAAAGGCGAATTTTTCCATGGTCGCCTAAATAGCTCACTTGCGTTCTACCTTAACAATCAAAACAACGTCGCAAAAACGACTGGCCTGACTAATTCCATCACCGGGAACACAATTTATACATCCGCTAATGGCGTTAAAACCGAAGGTGTTGATTTTGATATTTCCGGTCAGCTCACGCGTGGATGGAATATCCTGTTTGGTTACAGCTATCTTCAGGAAAAGGGACTAGGATATCAGGAAGATCCACATAACTTGATTAAAATGAATACAACTTATAATTTTCAGGGAGCGCTACACAACCTGACGATTGGCGGCGGCTTTACCACACAGACCAGCACCTCATGGCCAGTCAACCCAGGTAGGCCGTTAGGCAACGGGAAGTATGATGCGTCTAACCTGTACCTGAACGGATACACGCTAATCAATCTGATGGCCCGCTATCGGCTTACAAATTGGCTTAATATTACCGGGAATATCAGCAACCTGACTAATAAAACCTATTACCGGCAAGCAGGTTTTTATAACGGCGCAATCTACGGTCAACCACGAACATTCTATTTCACTCTTCGAGGGAGTTATTAAAGCATTTTCTGTGATGCCTTACAGTCTGTTTGGAAAATCGGTTTAGGCCGCGTTGACAAAAGGTCTATACGCTCATCCTGAGATCTGATTCACTGGTTGCTTCGACGAAGGCGATAAGGTTAAGCGGGGATGGCGCGAGGCGACCTGACGGATCAGGAATGGGCGCTGATTGGTCTGCTTCTGCCGCCTGAGCATGGACGTTGGGCTCGACCAGCCGGAGAGAACCGCCGGTTTCTCAATGGTATGTTGTATGTCCTGCGCGTCGGTTGTCCGTGGCGGGACATGCATGAACGCTACGGCAAATGGAACTCGGTCTATGTTCGGTTCCGGCGTTGGGTTGAACAGGGGGGGGATGCTCTGCTACAAACCCTGGTGGACCTCGGCCTAACCGATAACTGGCAGCATATGGTCGACAGCATCGTAAGTCCGTGCCCATTCACAGGCTACGGGCGCAAAAGGGGGGCTCATTCGGAGGCTTTTGGTCGATCACGCGGCGGCTTTACGAGCAAAATCCATGCCCGATGTGACACTCAGGGGCGCCCTCTTGGCTTTGTCCTTACCGGAGGCCAGGTCTCGGACTACAAAGCCACAGACGCCCTGATGAAGCTGTCTGTCCCGACCCCCAAGGCTATGCTGGCTGATCGGAGCTATGACAGTGACAGCTTCCGCCTGGACCTGCTGCTCCGTGGTATCCTGCCGGTTATTCCATCACGCAAAGGCCGCAGCACTCCACAAAACACTGACTGGCGGCGTTACAAGGACCGTAACCGCATCGAGCGCATGTTCAACAAACTCAAGCAGATGCGCCGTATCGCGACCCGATACGACAAGACCGTCTTGTCCTTCATAAGTTTCCTCAACCTCGCCGCCGCAAGGCTCTGGATCAAACCTCTTGTCAACGCGACCCAAAGAAGCAGAAATTAAGTCGCCAAAAGCCTGAAATTGCGAGCCACGCATATCAATTACCGGTTCTTCGATCCTTCCAGTTGAGCGCGGATCTTTAGAGTCAGTTTTCTGATCTTCCACAGTCTGGCCCTTGCGCAATTTCGCAACTCTCTTCGGATTGATCCCGAACGCTTCCCTCAGCACCACGATGCGGTTGTCCCATAAGGATTCTTTCGAAACGCGTGAACATATCACATCATCAAACCCCTAAGTGACGATGTATTGTGAGTAAAACCTTGCATCATAGTTGAAATTTCGTTAGGCGCTTCATGATTTTTGGAAATTAACTTTAGAACCGCGAGCAAGTAGCAGCTGTAGATGGAGCCTGGTTTGTAGACAATGTCGCGATTATTTCTTTTAAAAATAGCTATTCTATTTAGTGTTTTGTGCGCCATGCACTTCAGAATGCAAGACAGCTACGAGGATGTAGGGTATTGCGAGTTCGGAGCGTTCGTGACTCTGCTGGTATGCATTATCTATTCCGTTGTATGGCGAATATTGTGTAATTATAAAAATAAATCTTCGTTTTATTAATCGATACACTCGAACTAATCCAATGGTTAATGACGTATATTTAAGATATTAACTATTGTTGGGATTTATCAAGATTGATTCCCCCGTTATTGAAAAATTGCATTATGCATTCGTTGATAGGGATTATATAAATCATTTCTCCCCGACCTATAAATTATTCCGTTAACTTTCCGTCTTTGAGGAAACCATAAAACGTCCTATATAGACTAAAAAAACGAGATATTTCGTTGCAAAATATTCAGTTCTGTTCTGATGCTCAATTCCAAAAAAAACATTTTTAGACATCGCAGTTTGATCTGCTGTCGCCCCCCCCCCCCGCGGGGGGCAAGCCATATTCAGCGACGAAACCGTACGCAACATCAACCTATTGAGATAGGGGCTTCTGGTCAGGGCCTCTCAAGAGCGCACATAGACTATAAAATCCTCTGACCTGAACTCTGCGGACGATCTCACGCTTTACCAAATATTGCCAAATCCGGGAGAGCATCATGCGTTTCATTCTCATTTCACTAACTGCGGTATTTCTTGCAGGGTGCGCTTGCAATTCACACGAGCCGCAACCCCATGAGACAGCCGCCTGCATGAATTATAGAACCATGATGACCGCACCAATGCCGCCAGACGCTATGCAGTGGCTGCAGGAGAAATGTGAGGCTTCACGCCGATAATGTGTAGGGTTTGAAAAGTCCTCTGGCCTGTCCTGTGTGATTCCATTTGTCCGGTTATGCTTGAAGGGAATGGATGATTAAGCAGGCTGGTTTCTTTGATGTTGAAGAGCGGCTTGCGCGACTGAGCGAGCTTGATGATCACATTTGAAGTGTTCTCCCGGACGGTAGATTTTGAGGTATTCCGTCATGATCTGGAGCAGGCTTTGACACCTTCAGGCGACAGTAAAGGCTGACGTCCGCCGTTTGATCAGGTGCTAATGTTCAAAATGCTGGTGATCCGACCCTGAACAATTTGTGCGACGATCAGACGGTATACATGATCGACGAGCGCCTGTTCTGTGAACGCCTGACACAAGCGAATGCCATCGATGGGCTGTTCAACCGCTTTGACGCAATCCTGCGCAACGCCGGGTATTTACCGATGTCAGGCCAGATCCTGAATGCCACACTGGTGGCTACTCCAAAGCAGCGGAACACCAACGCTGAGAAGTCCGACCTCCGGGCTGGGAGTAGCCCTGAGGACTGGCGGGACAAGCCAGCAAAGCAGTCGCATAATGATCGTCAAGCCCACAGAACCGTCAATCAAATCACCAAAAGCCAAAAATCAGAACCAAGATACCTTAATTAACGGTTTTTCGATTCCTTCACATGGAAAACCAACGAAAGATAATTCCCAACCTATTCAATTTCACAGTAAAAAATATGGTAATAAAAATAAAATAATTATATACAAGTAGTAACTAAATAATATTCAAATGTATTTCTATAGATACAACCATATGTTGTTGATTATTAACTATTTTAGATTTTAAATATTTAAATTCATTGCATTAATATATTTTAAGGTAACGCACAGTTGCTCTTTGCAACATATTCAATTAAAGCACGTCAACGATAAATTAACGGAAGGATAAAAGATGTCGCTGATATATGGATACAACCATACTGTCACGAAAAGCGGGAGTTACACTCTTGTTCCAGCTTTGCCGGTCCTTGGAATAATATCGATTGGCGGAGCGAGCGCTAATTTTTCGGGCAAAAACGTCAATGCTTCCGTCAATTTTTCTCCCTCATTAATTTCCTTGGCAAACCCTTGGAGTGTCACCTCAAGCAACAACGCCTTTGTAACAGTAACTGGATTGACTGGTGGCGTTGTCAATGCATTGACTGGTGCGACGTTCACAGCAGATGGAGGCACCATTTCTATGGATAGTGCCTCGACGATATCAGCCCTTTCTGGTTCGACGTATAATATCTCTTCTGGCGGAAAGCTGATCTTGAATTCAGTACAGAACCAGGCTGCAATTTCTGCCTTAAGTGGATCGAAAGTAGCTTTCGGAAAAGGTGGTGGTACACTTCTGATTAACCCAGGAAGTAATGTATCCGTCATTTCTTTTCAAAGTATATCAGGATTTGAGAATGCGGGATCAACCATAGAAATTCCTGGCGCAACAAAGGTTGTTTCCGTTTCAAAAAGCGGAAGTAGTACAAATATCGTCACAGATAATGGAAAAACAATCACGGTATCGGGAGATTTTTATGACTATAGAACAAATAATAATTTGTTCCAGTCATATCAGGACGGGAATTTATTCATTAGTTCGACTCCATTAAATAACACAAGCCAGAACGGAGTCTTGGTTTGCTTCCTGAGGGATTCGATTATTTCTGTCCCCGATGGAAAAAAGGCCGTGCAGGATATCGTCATGGGTGACGAAGTCCTCTGTTATAAAGACGGGGGGATATATACAGATATTGTCACGTGGGCGGGACATGCGCATTGTACGGTGCGACCGTATCTTCCACGGGATCAGGCGGGCTATCCCGTCCGTATTCTGAAGGACGCGGTATCCGACGGCGTACCGTTCAAGGATATGCTCATCACAGCCGAGCACTGCCTGTTTTTTGATGGAAAATTCGTTCCGGCCCGTATGCTCGTAAATGGTCGTTCGATCTTCTATGACACGTCGATAACCTCTTACGATTACTATCACATCGAAACTGAAGAACATTCAGTTATCATGGCAGATGGTATCCTGACTGAGAGTTATCTTGACACTGGAAATCGTAGTGCGTTTCGGCAGGCTGGAGAGGTCGTGTCCCTGACACCTTCCCGTAATCTGTCCTGGGAGGATGCAGCAGCGTCTTTGACAGTGGCCCGTGATCTTGTCGAACCCCTCTTCCGTCAGATTGAGACACGAGCTGTTCACCTCAATTCTCCTCTTATGACTGATATTCCGTCTCTGACGCAGGAGAACAATCTTCACCTGGTCACAGATACCGGTACGACGCTCCGTCCGATCCGTAAGAATCATGACAGGGTTATGTTCATGATTCCGGCTGGTGTTGAAAACGTTCGGATTGTTTCAAATGCAAGCCGCCCGTGTGATGTTGTTGGACCGTTCGTCGATGACCGTCGTATGCTCGGCCTACTGATGGGCGATGTCCAGCTTTTCGAGGGGCATGCGACGAAGACCCTGACATCTCATCTGCAGGACATCGATCTGTCCGGATGGAACAATATCGAGGACGGCCTGTGCCGCTGGACAAACGGAAGCGCGCTCTTGCCTCTTGGGTCCCGGCCGATTGGAAGTATTGCGCTCATGGCGCTTCAGGTTCACGCTTCAGGGCCATATCTGGTCTCAGACGCTGAAGCTGACCTGCACGCTCTAAAAGCTTGACGTGACCCTAACCCAGCGTCAACAAAACGCTGGGTTAGGGTGGAATGGTCTGATATCCGCTCTGTAATGTGAGCAGAGCGGGGACTTCCTGCTCTGGCTCGGCTAGCCGGCAGGGCTGATCCGTTTCAGGAAGATAAAGCGGAGCATGTTGATAGGCTATAATTCTAGCCCAATCCTCATTGTGACCCGTGTAATACCGAGAATTCGGATGAGCAATCCTGTCTGTGACTTTGGTCGGCAGAGACATGCTCGATCCGAGGTCGGATCGTTGACTTGCCAGTGTTGGATTTATGGATACGCCGGAGCCACGCCTTGAGAGGCGACTAATGGACCTTTCTTTGAGACAAAGTCTGGCTTCTCTATGACGTCCTTCTTGGTTTTTGAGCACCAGGTTGCACTATTTTTATCAGCAGCCTAGCGCCATCATTGGCAACAACATCCATCGTTTTCCATTTAGGAATTAACGTGAATTTCCGGCCAATGGAGAGGGTGATTTGTAGCCAAAGAACGGAATAGTTAGATCGTTTTGGCATCAGGAACATGATTCGACAGCCCCATACCAAGGAAGCGCATGAACGACAGGCTGTCGTTGATCAGATATTCCGTCCGTTAATCAGACAGGTTGATCAAAGCCTAGATCACCAGAATTTTACACATAAGCACGACATCAAACGGTGAACGTCAACCTTGAGTGCTCCCTGAATAAGCCAAATCCTGCTCCAGGCCAGAGCGGAACACTGCAGAATCTACGCTTCCAATTGATCGCTAGGCCCTCTGAACCGAGTAAATCTCTCTTCATCAACATAAAAGAACCTTGGCTGCTTCATATCACTATGCCGTGCCCCAAGATCGAAGGAATGGAGTCACACAGAAAGCCTCAAAACCAGAGAGTTTTTCGACTCTTCCCGCGGGGGGGGGGGGCAATATTTTTGTCATTATGAAAAAAACATTCACTTGATGATTTCTATTTTATTAACTACTAATTAACCGTTACCGCCTCGCGATAAAAGTTTGGAACTTCTTAATTAATGCCTCAGAGCCTGATATCGAGTGATCAAGAGGCCGCTTCGAGCGGTGCGAACCCCCTTGGTTCCAAGCTTTCTGATAAGCCCGCCTATCCCCCTTCAGCGTCAGTCCCGACTCAACAGGCTCATCATGGCATTCGGTTTGATTTCAATTTTGGGTGTCGTGTTCAACTACCACTTCTGGGAGACGGGCAAACATGGCACGTCCGACTTAGAGACCTTGATACGGGCAATATTCTCTTTGAGAAAACCGGGATCCCTGCAGGTCTTATTCATTCCAGCAAGCGTTGGTATGTCCGATTTGGCATAGATGTTTGGATCGAAAGTCAGCCTCAAGGTAGCGTCAAATCAGAGAAACAGGTTTTCAGTCATCACTTCGACCCACAAAACAAAGAGATTCTAATCCAATTCCCGGTGGGTACACTCGGCGACACATTGGCCTGGATGCCCTATGCAAACCGCTTTGCGAAAAAACATGGTGCCCATGTCACCTGCGCTCTTTCAGGCCTCATCAGTCCTTTGTTTGAGAAAGCGTATTCTCATATTCGCTTTTTTACGCACGAAGAGGTCATTGACCAAAAGCTCAGCGACACATTCTACGGGACCTATAGTTTAGGACTGTTTTTTGATGATGTGGGATGTGACTGGCAACCGACTGATTTTCGATCTGTCGGCCTACATAAAACAGCCGCCTATATCCTCGGGGTTCCCCCTGAAGAAGAGCCTGCAAAGATTACTCTTTCTGACGAAAGTCGTCCTCTAAAAGAGCCTTATGTCTGTATCGCCGTACAGGCGAGCTCCCAATGTAAATATTGGAATAACCCGACAGGTTGGCGCGAAGTTATCACGTGGCTTAAAGAGCAAGGGTATCGCGTCGTCTGTATTGATCAGAAAGCCGAACATGGGACAGGCGTGGTATGGAACCACTTGCCGCATGGAGCTGAAGACCAGACAGGAAATCGTCCTCTGGCAGAACGAGCGCGCTGGCTTAAGCATGCAGCATTTTTTATTGGCGGCAGTTCAGGCCTAGCCTGGCTCGCATGGTCTGCAGGCTGCCCTGTGATCATGATTTCAGGGTTTACCCACCCAAATAACGAGTTTGAAACGCCCGGGCGCGTAATCAACTGGCACACCTGTAATTCATGCTGGAATGATCCGAAGGAGCGTTTTGATCACCACGATTTTTTGTGGTGTCCGCGGCACAAAAACTCCGAAAGGCAGTTTGAGTGCACAAAACTTATCACTTCCGAAATGGTGATAAATAGAATCAAGTTAATGAGAGGATAATAAAATGAGTTATGTATCTAGCGGAATACTGTACGTAGACAGCCCAGTTAATTCGGCCGGCGTCCCAGGTAGTTTCTATGGTTCTTCGACCTCAGGAATTGTTATTTTGTCGGGAGGTGAATTGTACGGGAGCGGAACTGTACGTTCTGGCGGAAGTATAGTAGTAAGCAGCGGCGGAAATCTCAATGAAGATATTACCATTTCTTCGGGTGGGTCTATCGAACTAAAAAGTGGATCTCTGATTGGGTATTCATCTTCTACTCTAACACTATTGAGTGGTGGCACTCTTGTCGTTGATTCTGGAGCGCAGCAATATAGCGGAGCATATTACATTATTTCTGGCGGAACAATTTCTGCTTATAGAAATTTGGGGCCACACAACTGGACAAGTGCTGGTGGGACCCTGATCATTGAGAGTGGCGTATCCCTTAGTGAAAGCCCCGTTGCTGGAGCTGCAACTGTTGCGGTCAGCAGCGGAGGTAGCCTGTCTGGCGGAACTTTTTTCTCCGGTAATGCTGTCGATGTGTATGCGGGTGGTGTGACGTCCAACATTGTCGCCTCCAGCGGAGCTGATGTTAATATTCAGGGCACCGGGTCAAATGTCACGATTGATACGGGAGCC
>NZ_BEWM01000010.1 GCF_002723935.1 Gluconobacter cerinus | reverse complement strand
GAGTCAGACGCTCGCGGAACAGCCAGACCGTTTTGGCATCAGGCACCCGATCTGAAAGTCCCAGACCAAGGAAACGCATGAAGGAGAGGCGATCGTTGATGAGATACTCTGTCCGCTCATCAGACAAACTGTTCAGCGTCTGGATGAGCAGGACCTTGAACATCAGTACCGGATCAAATGGTGGTCGCCCGCCTTTGCTTCCGTCAGAATACGCCAGAGCCTTCTACAGATCAGGGCGGAAGGCCTCAAAATCCACATCCGGGAAAACGCTTCGAGCTGATCGCCAAGCCCACTCAACCGGGCAAGCCGCTCTTCAACATCAAAGAAACCAGCCTGCTTCATAGCGCCACTCCATCAGTCAGAACCGCAGAAAGGAAATCACATAGAAAGCATCAAAAATAGAGGGTTTTTCGAACCCTCCACATAATTTTTCTCATATCCTTGAAATAATATCGACAAAATTACACGGCTTATGATTGCTATTTAGCTGGTTTTTTAAAATATCATCCCATCCATCTTTCACTGCGCCTGGTGATCCGGGAAGCGCAAATAGTAATTTCCCACGGGAAACTCCCGCCACGGCTCTGGATTGTATTGTAGAGGTCCCTATCTTTTTATAAGACAACATTCGAAACAGCTCTCCAAAACCGGGAATGCATTTGTCTATAACGAGATCGAATGCTTCTGGAGTGACATCTCGTTTGGTTAATCCAGTTCCTCCTGTAGTAATTATGACATCAACATCTTTATTATCAATCATGACATTGAGAGCATCAGTAATTTTATCGATGTCATCTATTTCAATGGACCTATCCACAAGAACATGCCCTGCTTCTGTGACTCTGTCGGCCAAAATCTTGCCGGAAATGTCGGTTTCTAAATTCCGACTGTCCGAAATGGTAAGAATTGCAATCCGAACGGGTATAGAGTTGTTCAAGTTATTATCTTTCCACTTTTATTCCGGACGCGACTTTAGCTTCCCCGTCTCAAGTTCATCTGCAAGAGCGTCAGCGTGATACACCGTCTTCAATGCAGCCATGATGGCACTTGTATCCGTGGAAACAGCACGATTGCGCTCGATGTCGTAATAAAGATCGCCCGCCAGACTATCGAGGTTACCGTCAAAAATCAGGCCAACGACATCGCCTTGACGGTTAATAACAGGGGAGCCTGAATTGCCGCCGACAATGTCATTGGTCGACACATAATCAAGCTTCGTAGAGAGGTTTAGATGTGGCTTCGCATCCAACCAGACTTGCGGCAGACGGAACGGATCACTGCCCGTTGCATGTTTGTACATCCCTGCAAAATCCGTGAAAGGTGCAATGGCCTTTGCGCCATCCTGGAAGCCTTTGACTGTGCCGTAAGACAGTCGCGGCGAGAACGTGGCATCCGGATAAAGTGTATCAGCCTTTCCTTCTGCCTGAGCGCGCGCGAACTGGGCCCGTGCAATCGTACCCTGGGCCTCGTGCATCGGTGCTTCAATCTGGTCACGGCTGCGATTGCGGATCGTGTCCAGAACCGGCTGTAAGTGACGTGCCAGAACGATCATTGGATCTTTGGATGCTTCAATGGCTTTTACGCCACCTTTGTAAAGCGCAAGACGCTCTGCGGGATCCGCCAGTTTCGTGCCCTGTATCAGTTCTACGGCGCGCTCATCCGGGCTTTTTGTGCCCAGAATCAGATGGACCGCTGCATCATCCTCACCGAGTATCTGGCGCATGGTCGTCATACCTAACGCCAAAGTCGTAGTTTCCAATTCAGTATGCACCGGCACTTTCGCAGCGATCTCGGTTTCAAGTGCGGCTAATTCCGCATCATGGTAACCGGCCCGACGCTCTGTATCTGGCTTCTTTCGTTCATGCGCCGCTGACACCAGCATAACAGCGTCCCCCAGCAGACCATGAACTGTGCGTGTTATGGCAAAATCATGCACATAATACTGACGCTGCACAGCAAGAGCGGCTTCCACTTTTTTGTACGGATCACCATAAGTCTTGCGACGTTCTGCATCTGCGTCAATCCACGCCTGTAGGGCTTGATCTTCCGCCTCGCGCTTTTCTATCACTTCAGGTTCGCGCAAAGCCTTTGCTGTACCAGACAGAGATTTCAGTGCGTTCTGAACACCGAAAAGCGTATTTTGTGCGTCAATTAGGTGGGTCTTGCTTTCTCTGGAATACTGCCACAGCGCTCCTTCAAGGGTCGAATAAGCGGCAATAATGGTTGGCAGGCTGACATCTCGTTGAAATGTCAAGACGCTGGCCGGAAGGGAGCGTTGTGTGCGTCCTGGGTTTCCGGATGTGAAGACCAGATCACCAGCCTTGGGGCCCTTTGGATCGAATTTAAAAAACGGCGTATGAACCGGCTTTCCGTCTTCAAACACCCGCAGCATCGATAGATCAATATCATAACGCGGGAATGTAAAGTTATCGGGATCACCACCAAAGAATGCTATATCCTGATCGGGCGCCATCACGAGACGGACATCCTGATAACGGCGGTAGCGATAAAGCGCCGTCTGTCCACCATGATAGAGTGTCACGACATCGCAACGCCAGTGTGAGGCATCACCCAGCGCGCATTCCTTGGTCAGGACACTATTGGCAACCTGCAAAGCCTTGGCATATTCCGCGCCATGTTTTCCTGCGGTCATTTCTGCGACACGACCCGTTACATCTTTCACCTGATCCAGACGATCCAGTTCCATTCCCGGACACTTAGGCTCTTTTGAGACCTCTGGAGCCGAGAAACCATCATGGAAATAATCGTGATTTTTATCAGACAGATCCGTGAGACACGTATTGGCACAATGATGATTTGTCATCACCAAACCATCACCTGATACGAACGAGGCAGAGCAGCCTTCCGCCAAGCGTGCCGAAGACTGAATGACATGATTAATCCATTCTACAGAGGGTTCAAACCCATATTGCTGCTTCATCTGACGCACAGGCAAATGATCAAACGTCCACATGCCTTCTTCAGCCTGAGCGGATCCAATAAACGCAGGAATAACCGCAAACAAAATTGATTTTTTTCTCATAAATAAACCCAACTAAAAGACCTTAAAGATACGTTAATATAAATTTTCTTAACGTTTTACATTGTAATAATTCCCGTTCCTTGTTTAACGAGTTGTAGTTTGTTGATTCGCGTCGAAAAATTTTATTTTCGGTGGCAACAAATACGTTATAACATAACGAATAGCCCTACCTCTCAATGTTCGTCAAGCATGAGACTAACGCATTCGATCCCAGACTTAAGTTGCGTAGAAATAATCAAGCGTTTCTGTGTATCGATTAGGCTTTCGAAATCGACGCCGGGAAGTAGTTAGAAATTCAGGAATGATTGTAAATATTGTTCGTATAATCATTTGTCCCGGTGATGTCTCACAACCAAAGCAATCGTATCGATAAGCTAAAAGACTTGCGCCAAACGAGACTCCGATGCTTTGGAGATTAAATTTATAGCGGATTCCATGTCCAAAATTGGTGTTTCTGAGCTTCCATATTCCCGGATGGACACGGTCCCTCCTTGTGCTTCCTTCTTCCCGACGATCAGCAGCATGGGTACTTTCGCGAGGCTGTGTTCGCGGATTTTGTAAGCGATTTTTTCATTGCGCAAATCGGGCTCTGCGCGGACTCCACGTTGGCGGAGCGCTTTAATTAGATCGACTGCGTATTTGTCCGCAGCGCCGGTGATTGTTGCCACCACAACCTGAATGGGTGCAAGCCAGAAAGGCAGGTGGCCGGCATGGTGTTCAAGGAGTATGCCGATGAAGCGTTCCAGCGAACCGAACAGGGCGCGGTGCAGCATGACGGGCGGATGTTTTTCCCCATCCGCGCCAATATAATGCGCGTCCAGACGCTGAGGTAGATTGAGATCGACCTGAACGGTACCGCACTGCCAGTCCCGGCCGATGGCATCACGCAGTACGAACTCCAGCTTGGGACCGTAAAAGGCGCCTTCTCCTCGATTGCGTGTGTAGGAGAGACCTGAAGCTTCGACCCCGCGCTGTAACGCTTCTTCCGAGCAATCCCAGATCTCGTCCGATCCAATACGTTTTTCTGGCCGGTCGGAGAATTTGATACGGACGTCATCGAAACCAAAAGTCTTATAGATCGAAAGTACGAGATGACAGATGCGCTGCGTCTCGGCCTCCATCTGTTCCGGTGTACAGAAAATATGTGCGTCATCCTGCGTGAATGCACGTACGCGCATCAGGCCATGCAACGCTCCTGACGGTTCAAAGCGATGGACTTTGCCGAATTCGGCCATCCGCAGGGGCAGGTCGCGATAGCTCTTCAGGCCTTGGCGGAAAACCTGCACGCCACCAGGACAGTTCATGGGTTTGAGGGCATAGATACGCCCTTCGGTTTCGGTGGTGAACATGTTCTCCCCGAATTTTTCCCAATGGCCGGAGGCCTGCCAGAGCGACAGATCCATGATGTCGGGTGTATTGATCTCCACATAGTTCTCGCCCTTCTGACGTTCGCGCAGATAAGCGTGCAGGGTCTGGAACAGTGTCCAGCCGTTCGGATGCCAGAACACCGCGCCTGGAGCTTCGGCCTGGAAATGGAACAGATCCATCTCGCGGCCGAGACGACGATGATCACGCCGTGCTGCTGCTTCCTGACGCTGCTCCCACGCGGCGAGTTCGTCGGCATCACGACAGGCTGTTCCGTGAATCCTCTGCAGCATTGGATTGCTTCGATCACCTTTCCAGTAGGCACCAGCCGTACTGAGAAGGCGAAAGGCGTGTCCGATCTGTCCTGTGCTGACGAGATGTGGCCCTCGGCAGAGATCGACGAAGTTGCCTTGTCGATAAAAGCTTAGGGTGACATCAGCAGGCAGGGACATGATGATCTCGGCCTTGTAGGGCTGTCCATTCTCCCCGCACCAGGACAGCGCTCTCTCGCGATCCCATTCTTCCCTGACGATCGTTTCATCACGATCAATGATCTCGTGCATGCGGGATTCGATCCGGATGAGGTCGTCATCCGTAAACGCGTGCCCAGCCGCGAAATCGTAGAAAAATCCCTGCTCCGTGGCGGGCCCTGTCGCGAGCGCGGTATTGGGAAACAGTTCACTGACGGCCTGCGCAAGGACATGCGCTGTGTCATGGCGGATCAGGGAAAGCGCCTCGGTGTCTGAACGGAAGACAGGATCAACCAGTTGGTCAGCAGTTGTGGAGGAGAGATCGTTGATAATCCCGTCCACACGGCAGGCGAGTATATCCTTTGCTGGATGGGATGAAGGACGGGAAGAGATGGTGGTCGATAACATGAGAGAGCCTTAACGGAGAAGAGCGGCGAGGGGCCGCGGTTCATTTGGGCGCGCGTGTCGGAAGCTTGTGCTTTTGTTGTGTCGGCAAGAAAGACGGGCAGACGCTGCATCGTGCGCAGACGCCCTGGACTTCGATGACCCGATGCCGGACCTGAAATCCAAGAGTCTCGGCCGCAGCGTCGATCAATTGACAAGATAGTGTATTTTCCACTGCTTGCGCGGCACCACACTGGTCGCAGATACAGTAGACAAGGCGAGAGGGGTCGTTTGTCCGGATCCGGACGAAGGCATTTCGGCTTTCGAGCCGTCCCACCAATCCGCTGGCGATCAGCTTTCCGAGAGCTCGATAAATCATAGTCGGGGCGATTCGTCGGCAATCCGGATGACTGACACACCGAAGGATGTCGTAAGCCGAGAGTGGCACATCTGCCTTCGTCAGCACGTCGAGCACATCATTCCGTAAAGCCGTGGCCCGCCTTTTGAAGGCATCGCAACCTTGACGTGCGTCGCGAGACGGCGGCATGACACGCTCTATCATGGGGAAATTGTATCCATCACGAGGACCGGCCCAGGCCTTGCACCGTTTGCGATATTTGCCGGGAGACGATGAAGGCATCCGGGTTTGCCTTCAGCCGCCCCTTTAATGAATGCTACTGCGAACGGTGTCAGGGTACTAACAATACCACTCTTTGGATTTTGACTGCCGCACCACTCTGGTCCGGCGCTTCCATAGGCGCAGATCAGCCGAAGTGCATCGGGGGGCAACTCGAACGCAGTCTCCCCACGGGATGGCGTTATTAGCTGGATGTGCTGCCGGACGCCTCCTGTCAGCGCACCGAACAGTGCGGACAAGTCCCTGACATCAGTCAGGATGAGGGGAGACCAGTCCTGATGTAAAGCCGGGTTTGCAAGGGAATCTGCGATTTCCGAAGGTGTGCCGGCGAAAGTGAGAGCAGATGGGACTTGTGAGCAGTTTGTGAGAGTTCCTTCCCATGTTGCCGGAATCCGGCGCCCCCACACGACCATATCGACATCCGGTCGCTGCAGATCCATCACGACTGTCGCGTGGGCACAGGCGACCACATGCGGTGCAAGACGGCCCATCCTGCTGTTTTCCGCTGGGTCGATCGTTGGCGCGGGCCAGCTCTCCATGAACAGCACGGCGCCGAGGCTTTCTTGCGGTGCGGGTACGGTCATATCCGATGAGACGGCATGTTGCTGTGAGGGAGGCATGGTTCCCGAGCTTGACGATGAGTGGCGAAGGCTCTTATGGTTATGTTATAACATAACATAGTCAATAGCAGATGAACCCTCCATGGACACACTGATGGACATTCCACGACAAGTGAGAACCCGGCCGACCCGGGCTCAGGCGGAGGAGGCGGTGCGAACCCTGCTCGCCTGGACCGGTGATGATCCTGATCGCGAGGGGCTTGTCGGCACGCCTGACCGCGTGGTGCGGGCCTATGAGGAGTTTTTCGAGGGATATCAGGACGATCCGGTCGCTCTTCTGGAGCGGACCTTCGAGGAGAGCGGTAACTACAACGAGATAGTGGTGCTACGCGATATCCGTCTGGAATCCCATTGCGAGCATCATATCATTCCGCTGATCGGTAAGGCGCATGTGGCGTATCTGCCCGATAGGCGGGTGGTTGGCATTAGTAAGCTGGCGCGTCTCGTGGACGTCTTCGCTCATCGTCTACAGATCCAGGAAAAACTGACGGCCCAGATCGCGGATACAATCCAGAGCGTGCTTCAACCACGGGGCGTCGCGGTCGTGATCGACGCGGCTCATCAGTGCATGACCACACGCGGAGTACATAAGCCGGGTGTGAGCATGGTCACCAGCCGCCTGCTGGGCGAGTTCGAGACGTCGGAACCCTTGCGTCGCCAGTTCTTCGCTATGGCGGGAATGGGAGGCATGTGATGGGCACAACTGTATCTTCTGTGTCAACGGCGTTTGGGTCGCGCGTCTCAATTGAGCAGGTTGAGGAGGGGAGTGATCTCGCGCCACGTTTCGACGCCAGCGGACTGCTGACCGTGGTCACAACGGACGCAGAAAGCGGTGATGTCATGATGGTGGGCGTCATGAACGCAGAGGCGCTCGCACGCACAATCGCAACCCGTGAGGCGCATTACTGGAGCCGAAGCCGCCAGTGCCTCTGGCGAAAGGGCGCCACGAGCGGGCTGGTCCAGCATGTCCTCGAAATGCGGATCGACGACGATCAGGACGCGATCTGGCTGCGCGTTCACACTGCGGGCACAGGAGCGAACTGCCATGTGGGTTATCGAAGCTGTTTTTATCGGCGTGTTGATCTCACTGCTGAGGAAGGCATTCCGTCATCATCGGCAGCACTCCTCTTTTGCGAAACGCACAAAATATTCGATCCGGCCGTCGTCTATGGCGACGCCCCAAACCCTACAAGGCTTTAGAGGAAAAATCGCTATGGATGACCAACTTCCCGTTACCGTGCTGTCCGGCTTTCTTGGCGCGGGAAAGACGACTTTGCTCAATCACGTACTGAATAACCGCCAGGGCTATAAGGTCGCGGTCATCGTGAATGATATGAGCGAGGTCAATATTGACGCCGCTCTGGTGCGCGAGGGCGGCAGCAATCTGTCGCGTACCGATGAAAAGCTGGTTGAAATGACCAATGGCTGCATTTGCTGCACGCTCCGCGACGATTTGCTGCAGGAAGTGCGGAGGCTCGCAGAGGAGCGGAAATTCGATTATCTGCTCATTGAATCCACCGGCATTGCGGAGCCGCTGCCCGTAGCCGCAACGTTTGAGTTTCGTGACGAGAATGGCGTCAGCCTGAGCGATATCGCACGGCTGGATACGATGGTGACGGTCGTTGATGCGGTCAATCTCCTGCGCGATTATTCTTCCAGCGATTTCCTGAAGGATCGGGGTGAAACGGCCGGGGAGGACGACGAGCGTGCCCTGGTCGATCTGCTCGTCCAGCAGATCGAGTTTGCGGATGTCGTGGTGATCAACAAAGTCTCCACCGCTACATCGGATCAGGTTGATGCGGCGAGGCAGATCATTCGTGCGTTGAATTCGGACGCTGACATCATCGAGACCGACATGGGGTCTGTTCCTGTTGAGCGGATCCTGAATACAGGCCGTTTCGATTACGACAAGGCACATCAGCATCCGTTGTGGTTCAAGGAACTTTACGGCTTTTCCAGCCATGTTCCTGAAACAGACGAATATGGCATCCGTAATTTTGTCTATCGTGCGCGCCGTCCGTTCCAACCAGCGGAATTCCAGGCTTTCCTTGATCGGAGCTGGCCTGGCGTCGTACGCGCCAAGGGCCATTTCTGGTTAGCTACGCGCCCGGACTGGGTAGGTGAAATGAGTCAGGCTGGAGCTCTGGTGCGAAGCGAGGCGATGGGGCTGTGGTGGGCGGCGATCCCGAAAAATCAGTGGCCGGATACTGATCAGTGGCGGGACTTCGTATTGGGAAACTGGGATCCGGTCTTCGGCGACCGTCGTCAGGAAATCGTCTTCATCGGCAATGGAGATATGGATGAATCCGGACTTCGGCAGGAACTTGATGCCTGTCTTGTTCCAGATCTCGGAGACACTCCTTTTGAGCCGTCACGCTATGCACGCCTCCCTGATCCCTTTCCGCTTTGGCGTCGCCAGTCGGAAAGCCTTGAGTCGGCCTGAACGAATTACCACACGCTATTATTGAGGAATATTTTCATGAAAACCCGAGCTGCAATTGCGTGGGAACCTAACATGCCGCTTGAGATCGATCTGGTTGATCTCGAAGGCCCGAAAGACGGCGAGGTTCTGGTTCGTATCGTGACCACGAGCCTGTGTCATACGGATATGTTTACCCTGTCGGGACATGATCCGGAAGGACGTTTTCCATGTATTCTCGGTCACGAGGGGGTGGGGATCGTCGAGGATGTGGGTAAAGGTGTTACCTCTGTCGCTCCGGGTGATCATGTCATTCCGCTCTATATTCCCGAAGACCCGAACTGCCCAATGATCCGTTCGGGCAAAACCAATCTCTGCTCGACTATCCGCGAGACACAGGCGCTCGGTCTGATGCCAGACGGCACCAGCCGTTTTTCATACAAGGGCCGCCAGATCTTTCATTACATGGGCACCAGCACGTTCAGCGAATATACCGTGCTGCCCGAAATTGCCGTGGCGAAGATCACCAAAGAGGCGCCGCTTGCGAAAGCCAGCGTCATGGGCTGCGCCGTCCCGACAGGTATGGGAGCCGTGCGGAACGCTGCGAAAGTGGAAGCGGGATCGACTGTTGCCGTCTTTGGTCTCGGTGCGATCGGCATGGCCGTCATTCAGGGGGCTGTCATGGCCGGTGCTGCAAGGGTCATCGGCATCGACACCAATCCGGCGAAGTTCCTGCTGGCCCGAAATCTGGGGGCGACCGATCTCGTCAATCCGACCGATCATACCGATCCAATCCAGAAAGTTATCGTGGAGATGACGGGTGGCGGCGTGGATTATTCCTTTGAGGCGATCGGTCGGGTCGATGTCATGCGAGCGGCGCTTGAGTGTTGCCATAAAGGCTGGGGTGAATGCACAGTCATCGGTGTCGCTGGGGCTGGCGAGGAGATCTCGACGCGGCCTTTCCAGCTGATCACGGGACGGGTCTGGCGGGGCACGGCCTTTGGGGGGGTAAAAGGGCGTTCGCAGTTACCCGGTATGGTCGATGAATGGCTGGCGGGGAAGTTTAGCGTTGACCCTTACATCACCCACAACATGACTCATGATCGGATCAATACGGCATTTGACCTTCTGCATCGGGGAGAGGCCATTCGCTCTGTCATGCACTATCAGCCGGGCGAAACCCTGTCGAATAACCTGCCTGGCGTCATTCTGAATGATCTTTAAGGAGATGAAACGTGGCTATGCTGAGACCTAATCCACGTGGTGATTTTCCTGTGGTTTCTGAAAGCGCCTTTGTCGATCCGACTGCGATCCTGTGCGGTCATGTGATTGTCGAGGACAATGTGTTCATCGGTCCTTATGCCGTTATTCGTGCCGATGAAGCCGATGAAAATGGCCATGTCGAACCCATCCTGATCGGGAGCGGATCAAACATTCAGGATGGTGTTGTCATCCACTCAAAAGATGGTGCGGCCGTGACGATCGGGTCGCGCACGTCCATTGCACATCGCTCGATCATTCACGGTCCTTGCGCTGTTGGAGACGAGGTATTCATTGGCTTCAATTCCGTGATCTTCAACTGCACGGTCGAGCGTGGTTGTGTGGTGAGGCATAATTCCGTTGTCGAAGATTGCGTCTTGCCGGAGCAGTTTTATATTCCGTCCACGACAACGATTCATTCGAATACAGATCTATTGACGATTCCGCAGGTCACTCAGGATGCGACGGCATTTTCTGAGAGCGTCGCGGAGATGAATGTCAGTCTGGCACACTCCTATCGACGTATCGCCAATCAACTTTAAAACTCCCGTCAAGGGACGCAATTAAAGAGGTACGAACCAATTTTGGCTGAAGGGGGACCTTTTCTCCTGGAAAAACCGGCGGGTTTGTAGAGCCCTCCGGTTTGTCGATTCGGTGAACACCACGGGTGCCATGAAATCCAGTTGGAACCGCATATCTGGCGATCACCTGCTAAGTGGACACTATCGTACAATGAGCAGTGGCCCACGAGGTTTTGCCTGACACGCCAGGATGTAGCCCGCCTTCTTGTCTGCCGCCGATAGACCGACTTCGCAACCGGTTGTGATGGTGCCTTTTATGAGCTTGACTTTGCAGCGTCCACCTAAGTCTCTGCCACGCAACCCGTATCCAATCTGACACCCTTTTGAATGACGATGCCGAGCACGCTCTGCGTTCCCTTTGCAGTGTAGGTTATGCCCGATAGCGAGAAGCTGATCGGATATTCCTTGGTGTCCGGCAGGCTATCTCCGTGCGACAGAACGCCGCCGAACGATTCACAGGCGATCCGTTCAGGTGAAGTCCCGAGTTCATCACACAATACAAGCGCCGCGGCGACCATAGCAACTGGGCCGCAAATACGCATATGATGATCGGCGATAAAACGGAAGGGAAGCCGTTCACCTACCAGCGGGCGTCGTCTGAACGAACGGATATCTGGCGTTTCGGCTCGCACGTGAATGATATACATGGTGCCCGCTCAGAATCCTGCGGGGCGTTTGTTTTCTTCCAACGCCGTGCATGCCGCTGCATTGTTATACGTTGTAACGATATCGTTCAGTGCGATCCTTGTGTTAACGCCGGTGCGTGCTGACCGAGTATTGATCGCTACACGAAAAAAATGATTAAAGCGCGCGGGATTAGACCATGCCGGCTGCGTCCGGCGCCTGTACTCTGCGAAGCGGCGGGCAAAAGCATTGTCTCTCTGACCAGTTAGCGGATCGCGAGACGGCACGACACAACGCTGACAGGGGTTTATTCCCAACCACTCTGTGCCACCAAGGTGAAACTCGACTTCGTCTCCAAGTGCTCCGAACAGTGCATCTTCCCAAAAAGCCGGGACGCCCCCGATCTCGATATTGGTCCGAAAGCGGGCCCGAACTTGCTCGACTGGCAACCCGAACCATATTCCAATCGCCTCTAGCGTCGCAACGCTGATGATAGTCGGACCAGGCGAATCCGTATCATCAGGATGTCCCGTAGTGGTATCCGCCCGAAGGTGGACTGGAAAACCGAAAAACCGACTTAGCCATGCCTCTATTGGTCTTGCAGTGCCATCAAGATTGAACAGAACAGTAGGCAGACCTCGACCAGAGTCATCTCGTAGGCTTACGGTCCGTTTATCAAGATCGAAACCAGCGCGGATGCGATGAATCTCTGCGTGGTTCTTGCCGTTAACCACACGCCCCTGTGCGTCAAATAGAGCCCAGCACCGGTCGTCTGCCAAGGCCCCGCTAGTAAGAACCCGCGCATTTGTGACTTCCACCGGATCCAATGATTTAATCGGAAAGATCAGAATGCGGGAGATAAACGGAACCGATCTGGTCATTTTTCATAATCTCGCGAGGAAATTTCAGATGTTAGAAACTATGTTGGAGCGGCGGATCTAATACGTCATGGCAGCCTTGTTTTGAGGACTGTATTGGTGATTGCAATGAGACGCCGTACGATAGCGACGATCACCAGTTTGTGTGGTTTACCCGATTGTTTCATGGGTTTGGAAACATCTTTCAGAAGGGTTTATGGCACGCAGTTGCCAATCCTGCCTGAAACAGGGGCTGACGGAGAAATCTTCCTCCCCTTGAAATGATACGTTTCCTATGCATCACGCCATTGTCATGAGCCATTGGTGCAAGTCCGGCTATGGCAGAGGCTTCTGTTGCCAGAATACGATCAAGTCCTGGCATTTCAAACAGATAGTGTTTCTTTTTCTAACTGATGCTGGCCACTCGGCTCTTCTGTTTTGACGTCCACATCAAAGGCTTGAATCACATCAGACCGATTTTCCAAACAGGCTCTCAAGCCGTCAATGTCCGCCCGAGCCTGCTCTTATACGGCAAAATGAAATAAGTGCTTGAATTTAAGTGAGCGTTTACTTACCTTACCTTCGTAAGGAGAACCCATGTCGACCTCACGCCGTTCCAGACTGTCCGCAACTGATCGCAAGCAGGCCATCTTGTCCGCTGCAGCTCCCATTTTCGCCCGGCTCGGTCGGGACGGTGCGACGACCAAGGAAATCGCCAGAGCCGCTGGTGTTTCCGAAGCTTTGCTTTATCGGCACTTTACCAGCAAGGACGTGCTTTATGCGGCGCTTGAAACTCACTGCGTTGAAGCGAATGCAGTTGGCAGCCGTATTCTCGCCGAGGCGACGCCTTCGACTGAAACATTGGTCATGGGTGTTGCCATACTCGTACACGCGGTGTTTCCCGGGATTGGCGATGCGCAGTCTCACGAAGACACCAAACGCCTTGTGACGGCCAGCCTGCTTGGCGATGGCCAGTTCGCAAAGGCGTTCCTCGACCAGCATGTAAAGCCATGGGTCAGCGTTTTTTCGCAATCATTCAGGGCGGCTCAAGACGCCGGAGACGTCGAATCTGGCATTCATATCGGTCATGCAGAGATATGGTTCGTCCATCATCTGGCGAATACTTTGCATCTCATCAGCCTGCCCGACATCACGGTCGTTGAATACGGCATCACACGAGACAAGCTGGTCGAGAACACTATCCGGTTTCTATTGCGCGGGCTCGGGCTCCAGAACGCCGTCATAGACCGGCATTACGACCCGAAAAAACTCAAGATGATCATTATATCAATGGATCAGAAAATATGATGGAACCGATCAGGACTATAGGCGTCATCGGCGCAACGGGGCGGCTTGGCGCGCCAGTTGCAGCGGAACTGGCAAAACATTTTCAGGTGAGGGCAATCGTTCGTTCGCCGGACAAGGCCCGGAGGATGCTGCCGCCTAATGTCGAAATCGCCCAGGCGGATCTGCGGGAAGTTACGGGGCTGCGCAAGGCGCTCGACGGGGTGGATGCGCTCTATCTCAACCTTGCGACCGAGACGGCGGATTTGACGCTTCCTTTCTACGAAGAGAGGGAGGGTGTGCGAAACTTGATGAGCGCTATCAAAGGATTGAATATTAGGTATCTTGCTAAAATCGGTGCTCTGGGCGCCTATCCTCCCGCGCTCAACACTATCAGCCATAACATCGTGCCCAATATTATTCGGATGGAAGGGCACAAAATTATCGCGGATTCCGGTATTCGTCATACGTTTTTCGCACCGACCCATTTCATGGACCTGCTGCCGAATATGATCAGCGGTCGAGCGCTCCAGTGGATCGGGAATACCCACATCAAAATCTGGTGGGTCAGCTCCGCCGATTATGCGCGCTGGGTGATTGAGGCGTTTCAGAATCCTGAGGCAATGCCTGTACATTGCCCCGTACAGGGGCCGGAAGCGATCTCCGTCAGACAGGCGCTGGAGCGGTTTGTCCGAAATTACGATCCGACACTTAAAATTCGCGTGGCTCCACTTTGGATCATGCGGATGATCGGTCTTTTTAATCCGAAAATGAAGTTCGTCGCGCATTTGTTTGCGTATTTCGGGGATCACGAAGATCCGTTCTATGCCGAAAAAACCTGGCAGGAACTGGGCAAGCCCACAACGACGCTTGAGATGTTCGCGCAGAAGCTGCGGCAAAGTGGGCATTTACAGCAGGGCGCGAAATAAGCGGGTCAGGGAGTAAAGCGATGACCACACCTAAATGTCTGAAAGACGGCCAAACAGGACGGGTCATGCCGGTCGTAGACTTAAATCGCTGTGAGGGAAAAGACGCCTGCGTCGCCGTGTGTCCTTACGATGTGTTTGAAGTGCGCAAGATCGATCCGTCCGATTATCGCGATCTTTCATTTGTGGGCAAATTCAAGAGCTATGTCCACGGAGGGATGGTCGCCTATACCCCGTATGCTGATCAATGCCGTGCTTGTGGTTTGTGTGTGAAAGCATGTCCTGAGCGCGCAATCAAATTGGTAAAAATTTGACGTTCATACAAAGATGGCTGCTCATTTTTCTCTATAATCAGAATTTCTGCTGATGTAAGTCGTCATGACTCCTCGTGCTTTGGGGAAGCTATGACAGCCTATCTCTTTCTGGAGAGATTTATCTGTCTTAGCTATTTTGAGCATCTATTAAAAATCTGATCTTACATGACTATCCAATACTGATGCGACAGCATCGCGCAGCCACATTGCGGCAGGATCACGATCACTCCGGGCTGACCAGATCATCGATACTGCCGGGATACGCAGGTCCAGTGGAACGGGATGGATTGCCAAACCGAAATGCGCGGCATGCTGCTGAGCGATCCGGCTGGGAAGCGTAGCCAGAACGGGTGCGGCCGCTGCGGCAGCAAGTGCCGTCAGAAAATCTGATGCAGCGAGAACCACGTTGAGTTCCTGACCAATCTGCATCAGTGCGTCTGACAGGCATCCCTGGATGTCATCTTTCAGCGTCATGAGAACATGGGGCAATGCAAGATAACGCTCAACCGTGATTGGAGCATCCAGATCGATCAGCTCCGGGTTGAAGCAGCAGACGAGAGACTGCTCGTACAACGATACTCCACAATGGCGTTCCAAACCGAAATCAAAACACCCAACTGCGATATCCAGCGCCCCCGTATCCAGTAATGTATAGACTTCACTCCGAGGAGATCCACGTGACAGCAGTCGTATTCCAGGTGCATGCCGTTGCAAATAGGCCGTCAGTTTAGGCATCAGAAAGACTTCAAGTTCGGACGAAAAGCCGAAACGAAAGATGCGCTGTTCCGTCGCAGGATCAAACTGTTCCTCAGACATCAGGATGTGCTGAGCCTGCCTTAACAACTCCGCGACATGTGACGCCATGGTTGACGCTTTGGCGGTTGGCTGCATGACAGCACCGGTTCTGACGAGCACATCATCGCCCAGTAACATTCGGAGGGTGGCGAGTGCATGGCTCATTGCGGGTTGTTGAATGCGAAGGCGTCGTGCCGCCTTTGTGACGCTGCGTTCTGAAACGAGGGCGTCGAAAGCAATCAGAAGATTGAGATCGAAAGAGCGAAGATTGAAATGATCAATGGGCTTCATATATCAAATCGATTTGTATGATGTTTGCGCGCACCCTAACGTCTGATGCGAGGTAAAACAATCGCATTGAGTCAATCATGGCAGAAGCTTTTCAAGTGGGTGACGCCCGTGTCACGCGTATTCCCGAACTTCATTGGGATAACGCGCGGCCTCACAAACTGTATCCGGATATCGACGCCGAGGCACTTGCAATATTCGGTCCGTATTTGACGCCAGGATCATTTAACCCCGTGACCGGTGGGCTCGCGCAGGGAACTTATGCGTGGCTTGCTCAGGTTGCTGGTCTTAATATCTTGGTTGATACCGCCACAGGCAACGACAAGCCGTTACCTGCCGCACCGGCACTGGATCATCTGCATACGTCGTTTCTCGAACATCTTGCAGCCGCAGGTGTACAACCGGAGCAGGTTGATACCGTTCTGCATACGCATATTCATGCCGATCATGTTGGATGGAATACGCGTTTGCACAACGGAAAATGGGTACCGACCTTTCCGAAAGCCCGTCATGTTTTCTCAGTGATTGAGGCCCGATACGGCGCCAGCAATGACGGTATTGACCCTGCTCCAGATCTGCCTCCAGAGATCTTGGGGCGCCCGGACCATCGCCCACTCCCACGTGTCTATACAGACAGCATGCTCCCCGTTATCGAAGCCGGGCTGGGAGAGGCGATTATCATCGACGGTCAAGATCTTCTTGCAGGTTTCTCTTTTCATCCGACCCCTGGGCACAGCATCGATCATGCCTCGATCCGGCTGCAGTCAGATGGTGAAGAGGCGTGGTTTACCGGAGATGTCATGCACCATCCTCTACAGGTTTATCGTCCGGATCTGCGGTCCGTTTACTGCGAATTCGTTCAGCCTGCCGAGCATTCGCGGCGGTGGCTTCTTAAAGAAGCGGCGGAAAGCGGGAGTCTCTGCTTTACCAGTCATTTCGCGGAAACGGGTGCCGGATATGTGAGGCGTCGTCCAGAAGGTTTTGCATGGGAATTCGCGCAACCAAATGCAGGAGACGTCAGATGACAAATCTGCTTATGGAAAACCGGTTCATCCCGAGTGATACGGCCGATATCACGCTTCATCTGCGCCATAAACGACGTGCAGACATCCAGATATTTGGTTCACAGCGCACTATCTTGCTGATGCATGGCGCGACGTTGCCGGCGGAAAGTCTTTTCGATGTGCCTGTCGGGGAGGGCGCATTCATGGATCTCCTCGCTCAGGAAGGGTTCGATGTTTATGCGCTTAACGTACGGGGTTTCGGAGGATCAACGCGTCCTGATGGAATGGGAGGTACACCTGAAGCTGCGCTGCCTCAGGTCAGGACCGAAACAGCAGTACGCGATCTGAGTACTGCTGTTGACTATCTTCTCGTAACGCTTGCCATCCCACGTCTTTGCCTGATCGGAATGTCCTGGGGTGGCACGGTTACCGGCGCATATACGGCTGCTCACAATGACAAGGTGGAGAAATTAACGTTGATTGCACCGCAATGGATCAATGATGGGGTTTCTCGTCTGGACCCTGGTGGTCCCGTGCCCGCTTATCGACGCTTTAATGTTCAGGCATTTCGCCAGCGCTGGCTTGAAGGCGCACCTGAGCAGAGACGCGAAGAGATTCTGCCAGCAGGATGGTTTGAACAGTGGGCCGCAGTTATTCTTGCGAGCGATCCCGCAGAGCAGGATGGAGTGATCCGGGCGCCTGCGGGTGTCATTCAGGATGTGCGTGACTACTGGTCCGCGGGGAAGGCGTTTTACAGTCCCGAAAAGATCACGGTCCCGGTTCTTCTGCTTCATGCAGAGTGGGATTTAGACGTAACCACTCAGCAGATGAGGAATCTGTTTTCACGTTTTCTCAACGCATCGTACCGTCGCTGGATAGAGATTGGAGAAGGAACGCATATGGTGGTTATGGAGAGGAACCGATGGCAGGTGCTTGAAGAAATTCTGCTCTTCCTGCGGGTCGACCCTCATTCAAGGGGTTAAATCCTAGGAAGGGTCCTGACCTATCGCGTGTTTGACCTGTTCTAGCGGGATAGATGCGATCCCTGATTGAAGGGGACCTCATCGGGATTGCCTGCAAAACGAGCTGCTTTCTCGTTCAGGAAAAATGAGCACTCTCAGGTCGCCTTGGCAGTGGCATTTCGCCTGATAGCCTGAGGCGGCTGATGGAACTCACGTAAGAAGGCGCGTCGCATCCGTTCGGGATCATGAAAGCCCGTCATGACGGCGATGGCTTCAATGGGGAGGGTGGATCTTTCCACTCGTTCCCGCGCGGTTTCCAGACGCAGTTTCTCGACCGCTCTGGCGGGACTCATTCCCACCGCTGCCCGGAAACTGCGAGAAAAATTGCGGGGGCTCATGCCGGCCTGACTGGCCAGAATATCCACGGTCAGGCGCTGCTCCAGGTTGGACCGGATCCATCCCAACAGTTCGGCAAAGCGTTCCTGAGGGCTCGTCATCTCGAGGAGTGCTGAGAACTGGGACTGTCCTCCGGGACGGTGATAGAACACCACCATTTGCTGCGCCGTGCGACGGGCAATCTCGGCCCCAAGATCTTCGGTAATCAACGCCAGAGCCATATCGATGCCAGCGCTGATGCCGGCAGACGTCCAGACCGGGCCATCATGGACATGAATGGCATCGGCCGAAACCATGACTTCTGGAAACAGTGCTTTCAGAGTTGCAGCCTGTTGCCAGTGCGTCGTTACGCGGCGTCCATCGAGCATGCCGGCCGCCGCCAACAGAAAGGCCCCGGTACATACGCTGCATATCCGCCGCGCCGTGGTCGCCTGATATCGGATGAAGGCCTGTAATTCTGGGCAGCTCATAGCCTGCTTGTGGCCTTCGCCTCCGACAACGATAAGCGTATCGAACGACCGTGCCGCCGCGAGCGGAACCGTCTCGATCGTCATCCCGGAAGACGACCGGACCAGACCACCATGGTGGGACAGGGGCGTCATCTCATACGGAGCCGCCCCAAATCCTCCGGCAATCTCGAAGGCTGCCGTCACTCCGGCAGCGTCGAGCAACTGGAAGTCTGGATAAAGAAGAATACCGATCTGTCTGGTCATGGCTTGAAATGAGGGATCGTTGTCCTTTCGTCAAATACTCTTTTGGAAAACACTGACGGGTCTCGGATCAACTCGTGACCCGTCCCCGAACCAGAAGCGGAATTCCCTATGTCCCGACCCCCATTGCCTCCCTTCAATGCTGAAACCGCTGCTCAGAAAGTCCGCCTCGCGGAAGATGCCTGGAATGGCCAGGATCCTGAAAAGGTGTCGCAGGCCTATACGTCCGATAGCCAATGGCGCAATCGCCTGGAATTCATCCACGGACGCGAGGACATCGTGGCGTTCCTGACGCGCAAATGGGAGCGCGAGCAGGAATACCGTCTTATCAAGGAACTCTGGGCTTTTCAGGATAGGCGGATCGCGGTCCGCTTTGCTTATGAGTGGCAGGATCAGGCCGGACAGTGGTTCAGGTCCCATGGGAACGAGAACTGGGAGTTCGATGAAAACGGGTTGATGCGTTACCGCGCAGCGTCAATCAACGACCAACCCATTTCGACGACCGACCGTCTGTTCCGGTGGCCTGAGGGACGGCGTCCGGATAGTCACCCCGGTCTTTCGACGCTGGGGTTGTAACTGTCCGGACGCGTTTCCTCAAGGCGTGGACTGGAACGCCTTGCGGCCTTCAGCATCCAGCGCCGCGAAGTCTTCATCGGACAGGGTGATGTCGGCAGCCGCGACATTCTGTTCCAGATGCGCGACCTTGGACGTGCCCGGGATCGGAAGCATCACCGGACTGCGCTTCAGGATCCAGGCCAGTGCGATCTGGCTTGAGTGTGCTTCATATTTTCGGGCCATGACATCCAGTATTGAGCCCGGCTTTGCGAGGTCGCCCGCGGCAAGGGGAAACCATGGGATGAATCCGATGTTCTGCTGCGTGCAGTAGTCAAGCACGTCCTCACTGGTGCGATCGACGAGATTGTAGCGGTTCTGGATGGTCGCGACGTCGAAGAATGTCGATGCTGTTTTGATGTTGTCGACGGAGACCTCGCTCAGTCCTGCATGACGGATCAGTTTCTGATCAATGAAGGAGCGGATCGCGTCGAATTGTTCGTCTGCCGGGACTCTGGGATCGATCCGGTGGAGTTGCCACAGATCGATCTGCTCGACTCCGAGGTTCCGCAGGCTTTTGTGCACCTGCTGCAATAGATATTCCGGCCGTCCGACCGGTTTCCAGATGTCGGGGCCGGAGCGGGTGAGGCCGCCCTTCGTCGCAATGACCAAGCCTTTGGGATAGGGATGCAGAGCTTCCCTGATCAGCCATTCGGAGACGTCCGGACCATAGGAATCCGCCGTGTCGATGAAATTGACGCCGAGTTCTGGGAGCCGCTTCAGTGTGCGGATGGCCTCGTCGTGATCGGCGGGCGGTCCCCATATACCCTGGCCAGTGATGCGCATCGCACCGAAACCAAGCCGGTTGATGCCGAGATCGCCGCCAATCCTGAATGTGCCTGATCGGGAAGCGTTAGAGGGGGACTGGATCATGGGTTTCGGTTCCTTCATGACAATGTCGTCTCTGAGGCCAGTATCTCGGCCAGTCTGTCGAAAGCTGGCTGGTAGATCTGTGTCGGCATCCGGGCCTTCATACTGGCGGCATGTTCGACTGGGGCTTCGAACTGCCCCCGCCATTGGATGAACGTGTGGTCGTTTTTCGTTATGGGAAGAAGGCTGATGGTAGAGCGATAGTTCCGGACCGGCAGGGCTGATTCAACGATCGAGAACGTGACCGCGTTATCCACGTCGGAGAGTGCCAGAAGCTGTTCGCGGATGAGTCCGACATCCCCCATCTCAACCAGGCGAATTGCGCCGATGCGGTCAGCGGATTCATTGCCTTCGATCACGCAGCTTTTACGCCCGGCAACCAGCGTCCAAGGGCGCCGAAATTACGGATCAGCCGCCAGACAGAGGGAAGGGATGCAGGAATGACACTGCTGGCCATAACGTGGATCATGAGGCCTCTCCCGGTTGTGAATGTCTGAGTGTCATAGCGATTGGCCTCCCGTCACCTCAATGCGTTGGCCATTCACCCAGCGCATATCGTCAGACAGAAGGGCACGGATGGCGGCACCAATGTCATCGGGCTGTCCGACCCGCCCCAGAGGCGTGATCTCTGCAAGGCTTCTGTTAATCGTGGCATCGTCACGGACCAGACCACCGCCGAAATCCGAGGCGATTGCACCGGGGGCGACTGCATTGACGGTAATGCTTCGCTCTCCCAGTTCTTTCGCCATGTAGAGCGAGATGACTTCGGTAGCGGCTTTCATGGCTGAATAACGTCCATGATCCGTCAGGTAGAAACGGGTCGCGGCAGAGGTGATGTTGAGAATACGACCGCCGTCCCGGATCAGGGGCAGGAGGGCCACCGTCAGCAGATAGGGGCCTTTGAAATGGATGTTGTACTGGTTGTCGAGCTGTTCGGATGTCGCAGCATCGAAGCGAGTGTGAATGATATTGCCTGCGTTCTGAACGACATAACTCAGTGCATTGTGCTCGAACTCATGTGCGAGAAGTGCTCTGACCTGTTCGGAAAAATCCGCGAACGATTCATGGTCCACGATATCCAGCTTCAACATGCGCAGTTTTGCGTTTTCGCCGACAAGAGCTGCTTCCGCAGCTTTCGCCTCGTCTTCGTTGGAGTGATAGGTCCCGATCACGTTGATGCCCGAGGCAATCAGATGCTTCGCGATACTGTATCCGATGCCGCGATTGGCACCCGTGATGAATGCGATGTCCTGTTTGCTCATAACTGGATTCCCTGGCCGAGACACGGCGATTTGTTCCGGAATTTAATTCCGTACTGGATGGTCCATAATATGTGCACAAAACAGGGTCAAGGAATTATGGAGTGGTCGATATAGAATTAACGGCTTAGGGCTTGGCCTGTTGCAGGCTCATCAATGTCTGGCATACGTGTTTCACGGCCCGCTGAGCAGCGCGTTGGCATCCCATAAGGTCAGAAGCGAGGTGATGGCGGCATCCAGATATGTTGACGTCATCCCGTCCCGCGCTTCGCATGTCATGCCATGGAAAAATGTCGCGAAAATATCGGGCAGGGCCGCTGTTGTTGCACAATCGCGCAGTTCGCCGCGAGCAAGCGCGCGTTCCACGCAGACCCGGATCCCGGTCCGCGTTCGCTGACGCTCTGCAGCGAGAAGGGCCTGAACAGATTCGTTTTCGGGCGAACAGTTATTAGCGCCCGATACGACCAGACAGCCACAGGGATGCGTCCGGGACGCCTGCATGCGCGCCGAACCGCGCAAAGCCCGTTCAATCGCATCTCGTGGCGTCAGGTTTTCGTCCCATAAGGGCGACATCACCTGCCCATAGGTCGCCAGATAATACTGCACCACTTCGCGAAACAGGAATTCCTTCGAGCCGAACGCGGCATAAAAACTTGCCGGCGAAATATTGCCCATGCAGGATTTGAGCTGTGTCAGGGATGTCGGTTCGTAACCTTGCGCCCAGAAAAGTTTCATGGCGGCATCGAGTGCTTTGTCCCTGTCAAACTCCCGGGGACGCCCTGTTCGCGCCATGGTACTGCTCCTTTTGAAAGACTTTCATATTAAGTGATCCAGAAATAATTGCCAAGAATTTACGCTCTCATATATGGATCATCCGATCCATATATGAGAGCCGTATGACCTCCAAGACGATACCCCTTCGCAGAAGTCCTGATGACAGATTACCTATGGCCGGCTTACTCGCCTTGGCGATGACTGGCTTCATCTGCATTATGACCGAAACTCTTCCTGCAGGTTTGCTGCCTGAGATCGGGGCTGGGCTGCATGTTTCCCCCGCCTTGGCAGGGCAGATGGTCACGGCTTACGCTCTGGGCTCTCTGAGTGCTGCGATCCCGCTAACATTGGCCACACAGGGCTGGCGGCGAAGGCGGGTTCTGTTACTGGCGATCATTGGTTTTGTAGTTTTCAACTCCGTCACAGCATTCTCGACGGATTATGACCTGACCCTCATGGCACGATATGGCGCGGGTGCAGCGGCAGGGCTCGCCTGGGCCCTGCTGGCAGGCTATGCACGCAGAATGGTGACACCCGCCCAGCAAGGACGTGCTCTGGCTATTGCCATGGTTGGCACGCCGATCGCGCTTTCTGTGGGTGTTCCGGCGGGCACTTGGCTGGGCGTGGTTGTGGGATGGAGACTGGCCTTCTGGATTATGTCGGGTGCCACCGTGCTGTTAATTGTCTGGGTTCTGGAAGGTTCCTGATTTTCCAGGCCTTGCACATCATGAGCGCCAGCCGTTCGGTCATGTCCTGCGAACACCGGGGGTGCGATCTGTTCTGGGCGTCGTGGTAACATGGATGCTCGCGCATAACGTTCTCTACACTTATATCGTACCGTTCATTACACCGGCGGGGCTGGCAGGAGAGGCGGACCGCATCCTCCTGTTTTTTGGTCTCGCTGCCCTTGCAGGCATCTGGCTCACCAGTTGTACGGTCGATCATGCCCTCCGGCTTTCTGTTCTGGTCAGTCTGGCAATATTCGCTGCTGTTGCAGGCGTTTTTGCAATTGGGTCAGCATCGCCTGCGGTGATCATGATTGGCGTTACGATATGGGGTCTGACTTTCAGAGGGGCCGCGACGTTGCTCCAGACGGCTCTGGCTGATGCAGCCGGGGAGGGTACGGATGTTGCGTTGTCGATGAATGTCGTCGTCTGGAACAGCGCCATAGCCGGCGGTGGCCTGTTGGGTGGTGTGTTGCTGGAAACGTGGGGAGCTCTGTCATTCCCCTGGATCGTGATGGCACTCGCTGCTGTAAGCTTCCTGATCGCATGGCAAGCCCGTTCCTATGGGTTCCGACCTTGCCATCGGCTCGGGCATGGAAAAGAAAACTGAGTATTCGATGACAGGCAGCGGATTGCGCTACCGCGTGATCACGCCCTGGCTAAAGATTGGTGCGCCGCTATACCTGCCAGGACACCCGACGCTGCTGCGACCGTTGCATTATGCATCGGGCTAGCGGCATCCCCAGCTGCATAGACACCGGACACAGAGGTTGCGCCCCAGGTATCGACCTTGATGAACGGACCGGTAGGTCCGTTTTCCAGAATACAGCCCAGATCCTCGGCAATCGGGCTGGCAGGTCTGGTTTTCGGTACCGTGAACACAGCTGCGACTTCAATGAGCCGTCCATCCGCCAGCTTCACGGCATCCAAACCAGGAGCATCTCCGATGAAAGAAATGATTGGAGTACGTTCGATCACGACGCCGCGCTTGCTAAGTAACATTGCCTGCTCTGGATCCGGCTCGTAAATTCCCTGAGTGAAGTAAGTTGTTGGTCCCCAATCGGGTATTAATGTTGCCTGATGGACTGACATTGGGTTGGTAGCGATAATTCCAAGCTGATGATTGCGGACCTCATATCCGTGGCAGTAAGGACAATGAAGAACGGTCTTGCCCCATCGTTCCGCTACACCAGGGATATCGGGCAAAGTATCGGAAACGCCAGTAGCGAGTATCAGCCGCTTCGCCTGAAATTTTGCTCTGTTGGCTAGATACACAGTAAACGTCTTGCCATTTCGTGCCACCTTCTGCGCGTCGTTCTGCAAGATCTGCGCAGTTGGATATCGCCGTAATTGTGCAGTGGCTTCACGCATAATGGTGTTAGGCGCTTTGCCGTCCTGGCCGAGGAAACCATGAGACGCGTCTGCGAAGCGGTTTCGCGGTAAGCCAGCATCGATCAGCAAAACGCTCATGCGAGCCCGTGCCAGCTGAATAGCTGCCGCTTGTCCGGCAAAGCTGCCGCCTATCACGATCACATCATACATCGTTAAATCCTATTCAACTTCATATGTAATGTCTGAAGTTACATATGTGCATAACAGCTTTTTTGCAACTCTTGATGTGACATGATAGAAGGGCCTAAAAGGCAGGCGATGCAACTGGACGGGCGATTATCGAGAATGATGCATTTGCTGATCCATATGGATCGCGCGAATGGGCCCATCACCTCCGGTGCAGCGGCGGAAATGCTGCATACCAATCCGGTTGTTATTCGGCGTACGATGGCAGGCCTGCGGGATGTGGGGTTCGTTCGTTCCATCAAGGGGCACGCTGGCGGGTGGACGCTTCTGAAGCCGCTGGAAAGTATCTCGATGCTTGATGTCTACAAAGCCGTGGGGCAGCCGCGTATTTTCGCAATTGGCCTGGCCGACCCCGCGCCCGATTGCCTCGTCGAGCAGGCCGTAAATGCGTCAATGACGAGCGCACTCGAAAAAGCTGAGGCGCTCCTGATCGCTCAACTAGGCGAGGTCACTCTTGCAGAAATCGCCAAAGATTTTAACCGGCGCTTTTCTGCGTCTTGCGCGAACTTGCCCTGAACCAGGGTAGTCTACCGCTTTAGAGCTCAAAAAGCTTTGCAGTTACTCGATGGAATGAAGCTCAAACGTAAAGCCGCACAATGCATAAAAATGGTAGCGGCTGTTTGCACGGGACCCTTCTGCTATGTGGGGTGTGCTGTGAGAGCCCTTTTTGCAATAAACCTGTCTTTCATCGCGGAAACAAACGTTCGAACATTTACGGACTGACGTTCTTTGGCAGGGAACAGGATGAAGACCGGAAGGACTGAGGCGGGGGTGTCAGTCAAAATTCTTCGAAGCTGCCCATTTTCAACAAATTGGTGAGTTTGGTAGGATAATGCCGTGACGATGCCTAGATCTTCGATGGCGGCTGTGAGAGCCGCATCGACACTGTTCACGAAAAGCCGGGGCGAGACTTTTATCGAAAAACCAGATTTCCCGCCCTGTCGCCACTCAGAATATCCCGCTGCATATTCATTAACCTCAATGAGGCCATGCGTTGCGAGATCCTCAAAGACCTGTGGCTCTCCGTGTTTCTTCAGATAAGCTGGGCTGGCAACAAAAATTTTCTGGACCTCTCCGATTTTCTGCATCTTCAGGGCGCTGTCTTGTGGAGGTGCAATCCGGATGGCGAGATCAATTCCTTCTTCCACAAGATGAACAACCCGGTCTGTCAAAAAAAGCCTGATGTTCAATTGCGGCCAGGCTTTTAAAAGTTCTGTGACAACGGGAAGGACGTGTACCCGTCCAAATATAACGGGGGCGGTAATCGACAACACTCCTTGGGGGGCAGTCCTCGCACCTTGCGCTATAGCAATCGCACCATCTAGGTCGAAAATCGCTGTCCGACACCGAGCCAGAAACTCCACGCCTTCAGTGGTCAGATGTACAGAGCGGGTTGTACGGTTGAATAAGGAGATTCCGAGAGCTATCTCGAGGCTTCTCACCGTCCGTGTTACCGTTGTTGCGGAAAGACCCAGCTTCCGGGATGCTCCGACAAAACTGGCGTGATCGGCCACGGCCATAAAGATCCGCAATGCCGGAAGGTCGATCAGATCTCTCTCCTGTAATCAACAAATTATAGCCACAAAACGCAATAATGAAGTGCGATTTCGACAGATTATCGCATGCCTTGTTGCGTGAGAAGACAATGTATCTGTTCAACCGTTTTTTTCGGGAGTTCCCCATGAAGCTCTATTATCATCCCCTTTCGGGGCATGCGCATCGGGCGCACCTCTTTCTCTCTCTTGTCGGCTTGCCTCACGAATTGACGCTTGTCGACCTTGCCGCGGGTGAGCAGAGAACTCCGGAATTTTTAAGGCTGAACGCCTTTGGAGAAATTCCCGTTCTAGATGATGACGGGACTATCATTGCGGATTCTAATGCCATCCTTGTTTATGTCGCGCGAAAAATGGGGCCATCTCATTGGCTGCCAGAGGACCTAGTAACAGAGGCGGAAATTCAACGCTGGCTGTCTGTTGCGGCAGGAAAAATCACATATGGATGCTGTGCTGCGCGTCTTGTGACAGTCTTTGGCGCCCCCTTCAATCCGGAAGAGGTCATCCAGCGTGCTCATGACACACTCAAAGTGATCGAGCAAACCTTGCTGGGCCGGACCTGGATCGCAGGAACCCAAGAACCGACAATCGCGGATGTCGCGCTTTACAGTTATGTCGCGAGAGCTCCGGAAGGAAATGTTGATCTATCAGAATACAAGGCCATTAGTAGATGGTTGCAGCGCACGGAAAGCCTGGAGGGATTTGTTCCATTCGCGAATATTGTAGCGGATTTGAAAACAGGAGAGGCGCAATGAACTTCTCTCATCTGAGTCTAGATCATGTAGGCATTCGTGTGACGGATCTCGCCGTTTCCGAACGGTTTTATGCCAAATTTGGCTTCATCCGTGATCCAGAAGAATACGCTCCAGCGGTGAAAGCCTGTGGTCTACATCACCCATCAGGACTTCGTCTTCATCTTATTTTTAATGGTGTATCAGACCCGGCTGGTAATGTTCTGATGGATGTTCCTGTTAAATATTCAGGCTACACACATGCGGCATTTATTATCGAAAGTATGGTGGGCCTTGTGGCCTGGCTGGAACAGGAACGGATTACGATCACAGAAGGCCCAGTGCATATGGGACACGACAGACGCGTCGTCTGTTTTATTCGTGATCCAGACGGGAACGTTTTGGAATTTAACGAAATTCTCCAGTAATTTGTCTTTCTGGAACTCTGAATTTGATAGCCGAATGAGGACACCGATAATAAAATTCAGCCGATATCACTTAGATCGAGTACTACCAAGGTAGATTGTTCGACGCATACGCTGAACGAATGAATCAAGAAGGTCGACGCCGGTAAGCAGACTAATCTTGAATTTCTATCTGTTCGTGCATTTTAAACCAGATCAGGGACGGAGAGAATGGAGCAGGGTTCATGAGGCGGCATGCCTACCATTCGTGGCGGCAAAGAGCGCGAGGGAGGCGAGGCACATGAGCGTTCCTGCGATCGCAAAGCCCCACCAACCTGCAATGCTGTAGAGTGCGGCCCCGCAAGACGATCCGAGCGCACCGCAGACGAACACACCGCCCATATAAGCAGCATTCAGGCGTCCGCGCGCAGTGTCGTTGAGACTGTAAACCACGCGCTGGCTGATGACCTGATTGGTTTGCACCCCACCATCCAGCAGCAGCGCAAGTACCGCGAGGACGATAATCCAACCTGCAGCGACGGCCCAGCCCGAGGTGAGAGACGTTGCGCCTACGAGTGCGATTGCGCTCAGTGTCGCGGGACGGGTCAGTCCGGCGTCAGCCAAGCGTCCTGCGAGAGGAGCGGCCAGTGCGCCGCCTGCTCCCGCGAGTGCGAAGAGGGCAATCTTGCTCTGGCTAAAGCCGAACTGGGCATGAAGCAAAAGCGGAATGGCGGTCCAGAACATGTTGAAGACAGCGAAGACGAGACCATGACAGGCGATGCGAACCCTTAACGTCCTGTATTGGACCAGAAGATGCATGATCGACCGCAAGAGGCTTCCGTAAGACATGCGACGGGTTGGGGCCTGAACGGGCAGAACGCGCGCCAGCCCAAGACCCGCGAGCATCATGACGACAGCAGAGGCCCAGAACACGGCTCGCCAGCCGAACGCGGCCGCCATAGCGTTTGCGACGGGCCGCGAGAGCATGATCCCCGACAGCAGACCGCCCATGATATTGCCGATCGTTCTGCCACGTTGACCGGGTTCCACGAAATGCGTGGCGAGCGGAAGCAGAATCTGCGATCCCACGGAACACAGACCGATGGTGACGGAAAACAGCATGAATGTCGCGACTGAGGTGCTGAGCGCCGCTCCGATCAGACTGACGACAAGCCCGGCAATCGTCAGGAGGATCAGACGACGGTTTTCGGACTGGTCGCAGAGCGGCACGATCAGGACCAACCCAGCCCCGTAGCCGAGTTGGGTCAGCGTGACGATACTTCCCGCCCATGTGGAGGAAATGGCCAGTGCACCCGTGATGGGGCCGATCAGAGCCTGCGCGTAGTAGATGTTCGCGACCGTCAGGCCGCACACCCCGGCGAACAGTCCGGTTATCGCCGGTGTCAGACGGAATGTCGTGTGAGCGGTAGCGTTTGTCACGGGCAGCTTTCTGGTAACTTTAGACCGGGGTAATGGCTCAGAACGTATTTCTGAAAATAATCTCGTTCGTCGGAAGGATGCCGCCCGTCGGGTGAGGAGCCTTGGCGCATTTGCCGACCGCGACGAACATGACGATTTCATAGTCCGTGGGAAGATTGATGAGCTTGCCCACTGCGTCGAAGTCGAAACCGTCCATCGGGCATGTGCCGTAGCCCATGCTTTCGGCCTGTAGCATGATGGCTGCCGCTGCCATACCGCACGAGCGCATGCCTTCGTCGCGCTGGACCTGTTCGCGTCCACGATAATACTGATCGATCGCGCCGGTCATGAATTGCTGCACTTCGGTGGAGGCGTTTTCCCAGTAGCGCGTGGTGGATTTCTCCCACGCCTTGATGTCAGCGCAGAGAACCAGAAGCACGGAAGAGTCAGTAACCTGAGCTTGATCCCATGCGACGGCGCGGATCTTGGTACGCAGTTCTGGATCGGTCACGGCGACGAAGCGCCAATTCTGGATGTTGAACGCCGTTGGCATACGGCGGGCGAGACCGAGCAGTGTGTCGAGTTCAGCGTCCGTCATGCGGTGGTCGGGATCGAAGACTTTGATAGCGCGGCGTTGCAGAATGGCACTAGCGACGTCGAGGGGCATGAAATTTCTCCTGTTGTGTGGCTCTGTTGTACAATTTACCCTGTCAACGCGGAGAGGGCATTAAGGGTGCTTAGACTTATGAGACGGCCTGTCTGATGGGTGTTCCATCGTTCCCCTTGGCCCGTCCGGGATAGCCGTAGGCCTACAGAGTGTCATTTCGGGTGATGGCATCTTTGCTGATGCGAGGCGCCATAACACTACATTCTTTTTGGGAGGTATGATCTACTATGTATCAGGGCTGGTAATGGTTTCATAAGATCGCCTTGTGTCATACACACTATCAGCCGTGACGCTGACTGGCGATCTCTTCATCGTCGGGGATCTGTTTCCGAGACTTGGGCCGGAGCAGAGCATCACTGACATCGCTTCCTATCATGTCTATGCTCCTGATTTATATGGCTATTCATGGAATTTTTCAAATGTACGAAAAGAAAAAGAAAGGCATGTTTAAAAAATTACTATTTCCTAACATGCCCTTCAGGAAGAATACTAGCGCGTCATAGATTTAAACAATTGTGTCTGTTCGACCAGCGCGCGTTCGGTTGGCAACCGTTCCATACTCGATGCACCATAAAATCCATGGCAATCAGGGCAAGCCTTGAGGACTTTCTGGGCATCTTCAGGCATTGCAATCGGTCCGCCATGGCAAAGAACGATGACGTCGTCTCTCACACTTTTGGCAGCATCCGTCATCTGGTTGATCAGCGTTATACAGTCGTCCAGTGTGAATGCTGTTTCTGCACCAATATTGCCACCAGTTGTCAGGCCCATGTGGGCAACCAGAACATCCGCGCCCGCTTTTGTCATGCTGATAGCTTGCTCTGGGTCGAAGATATAAGGGGTCGTGAGCAAATCTTTCTTGCGGGCCCGAGCGACGACATCTACTTCCATAGCATAGCTCATGCCGGTTTCTTCAAGGTTTTTCCGGAATGTACCGTCAATCAGCCCGACTGTCGGGAAGTTTTGTATACCAGAAAAACCCACTCTGCGTATTTCGTCGAGGAATACATCAAAGTCCACAAATGGATCAGTCCCATTCACGCCGGCAAGTACTGGCGTGTTTGGGACAACTGGCAGCACCTCACGTGCCATATCCATAACGATCTGATTAGCATTGCCATAGGCAAGCAACCCCGCAAGTGAACCGCGTCCAGCCATGCGGTAACGACCGGAGTTGTAAATGACGATCAGATCGATGCCACCCTCCGCCTCACATTTGGCGGAAAGACCTGTTCCTGCTCCGCCTCCAACGATAGGGCGCCCTTCTGCGATAAGGCCGCGCAAACGACCAAGAATAGTTTCGCGTGCAATGCTAGGCATTGAATTCTGTCTCCTTGAACATTGTCTGAAATTCGTCCGCCATTGCCTGAGCAAAAGCAGAATCATTGAGCGCATATGGCAGGCGTATCAGCCTTCGCCTTGCGCTTTCGCGCAGCATCCCTGACAATGCCGCGACGAATGCTTCATCGGCTTCGGGATCGAAAAAGACCTCTCCAGCCGCATCAAGTAAAGAAAAGCCGCCTTCCGGTATAAAGAATGTGACCGGGCCTTCGCAGTGATTCAGGCGTTCGGCGATCATTTGCCCCATCTGACGACATTCTTCGACAGATGTACGCATCAGTGTGATGTGTGGGTTATGTTCTACCAGAACGCGATTTCTATAATTTTGTGGAACCGTATCTCGGGCAGCGAAATTGACCATGTCGAGACCACCGCAACTGCCAACATAAGGCACTCTAGTGCGTGCAACTGCGCCGAGCCGGTCTTCTCCACAAGGGAAAATACCATTCGCAATGCGGTCGCAGAATTCCGTTGTTGTAACGTCAATTACACCGCGTATGACTCCACGATCAATCAGCTGTTCCATCGAACGACCACCCGTACCGGTGGCGTGAAACACCAAACAATCAAACTGGTGATGCAGGGCATCAGTCAGGTGTGTGACGCAGGGTGTCGTGACACCAAACATAGTCAAGCCAATCGCAGGGCGTTGGTCTTCGGGTTCATGCGTCGCAGAACGCACCATACCGGCCATGGCATTCGCTGCGTTTTCGAGCACACGCCGCGACACACGGTTCAGCCCTTGCAGATCGACCACGGAATACAGCATTGCTATATCTGATCCACCAACATAAGGCGCAACGTTTCCAGATGCCACGGTGGACACAAGAATTTTTGGAACACCGATGGGCAGTGCCTGCAAAGCAGGTGCTACCAGTGCGGTGCCTCCAGACCCCCCTAGTGCCAGTACTCCTGCCACATCAGGGCGCGAGGAGAGATAGTGCAACAACGCGTCAGACATTCCTGCAATTGCTGAACCTCTGACATTCCCGAATACGGCATCGGGCCCACGCGGGTGGCATGATGCGACGTCCCATGCCACGACATCGGTGACTTGAATGACACCGCTGCAATTGTGTCCTGTGGAGACATCGACAACTCTGGAGAGCACACCACGTTCCGACAATTTGGTTCGCAGATAACAGAGTTCTGCGTCCTTGGTGTCTCGCGTTCCGATGATATAGACGTATTTCGCCATCGTCAGGCCATCCGGGGACACGGCTCAAGCAATGTGACCGTCAGTGGTCTTTCCAGTCCTGCCGTAAACGTCTCTTTCATGGCCAGGAAATGTGCCGTCTGCTCATGAATTAGAAGCGCGTCGAGGCTCTCCCACTGTTCGATAAACACGAGATGCTTCGGGTCGTTTTGGTCACGCTTGCAGTCATAGGAGATATTGGACGGTTCTAAACGCGACGCGATAACGCATGCCGCAACTGCGCCGAGGATGGCATCTTTGTGTTCAGGGCGGATGTAGATTTCGGCAATAATAGTAAGGATATTTGTTGATAGGTCTGACATGCTTTCTCTCCGCCGCCTGACTGTTCTTTTCAGACTAACGCGGAGTGACACTTTCAGCCTACGACTATAGTGTCACGTGACACTTTTCTTTCTACTAGTTCGCATGCCTGACGTATGCGCGTCAGCGCTACGGTCAGATTTTTGAAGGATACGGCACCCAGGGCGAGCCTTACGCCTGTTTTTTGAAGGGTGTCGCAACTGGAAAAAGCGCTCGGTGGTGCGATTGAAACACCGAGTGCCTTTGCGTTTTCAGCGACGTTTTCTGCTGTGGATGCATCCATGGGCAGCCAAAGGTGAAAGCCGTCTCCACCCGGTTCTGTCATGCGTTTGCCCAATATATTACGAGCAAGATTCCGTCGTCTTGCGGCTTCGGCACGTAAAGATTGACGGACGCTGCTAGCCGTTCCATCGCTCAACCACTGAGCCATCATCGCATAGGACAGGGGAGCGATCATCAGGGATGATGCAAGCAGCACTGGAAGTGTCTGCGCTGCGAATGCAGCTGGGGGGGCCAGCGCGCCTATGCGCAAACCTGGACTGATGATTTTTGACAGACTGGAAACATGAAAAGTCCGTTCCGGAATGAGCGCCGCGAGAGTGTGGTTTAGCTTGCTCTGTCCAGCATAGACACCATCTTCGATGACCAGAGCATCGAACCGGCGGCACAACTGGGCAATGGCATGTACTCGATCGCTATCCATGCAAGCGGTGGTTGGATTATGCAGGGTGGGCGTTACATACACTAATGCCCGTCCAGTTTGGGGTGACGATAAGGCGGCTTCCAGCCCATCAGGCATCATCCCGCGCGCATCCATGGCAATACTTTGCAAGGTTTTTCCTCCGCGACGCACTGTGTCCAGCATGCCGGGGTAGGTCACCTCTTCGGTTATAATGCTGCCCACATGTGGGCGCGCGACGGTGAACGCCACGCTGAGTGCCTGTTGCGCTCCACCAGTCAGTAACAGATTTTCCGGATCGATTTCGATACCGCAACCTGTCAGCCAGTGCGCCATAATTCGACGGTGTTCGATATGTCCAGCAACAGGTGGATAAACGTTAAAAAGGGCGGCGTCGACGGTACGGGCCAGACGTGACAGGGTGCGAGCGAGTGCTCGGTCACTAAACATGGGCGGGGGCATATTGGTGGACATATCCAGCAAAATCGACGGATCATCCGCCCGTGCGGCAACGAAAGATCCGCGCCCATGCTCGGCCCGCACTAATCCGCGTCTTTCAAGAATGGCATAAGCGCGCGTAACGGATCCAATGCCGATGCCCAGACGCCACGCGAGGTCACGGTGTGCTGGCAGTCGATCGCCAACAGACAAAATACCATGGAGTATGTCTGATCCCAGCACGTCGGCTAGGCGTTCCGCCGCCGATCCAGTTCCGTCTGGGAGACGTGCATTCCAAGGTGACTGGCTTCGCATTGTTTTGCCTAATTAATTTTAGAAAGCTCAATAGTGGGGGAATACCCCACTATTGATGGCAGATGGAGGGTGGTTAGGACCGTTCTATCGTATCGTCCCGCCCCCGCGAAGCAAGAAGCCAATCGTCATAGCTCCCTAATTATACCAAACGAGACGAAATATTAGGTTCGGGATCTGGAAGGGTTCGAAGAACTTATCTTAGGAAGATCTATTACATAACATTTCCAATGTCTTAAGACTTTTGATCGGCCGAAATAAGAGGTTTGTAAACCTACCAGGTCCGCGTTCAGTCGGTTGACGTGGCGGCCATCAGAACCCGGAGCGGACTCTCTTAGGCACAGTTTGCCAGAAGCATCGGGCGCGCCAAGGGGACCCTCCTGAACTGGGAGCATGGCCGTCGTCAGCCAACCGGACGAGTTCAGGTTTTGCTGGCGATGTCGGATAAGCGGCCGTCATTGGTGAGTGAGCTGCTTCCTGCGGCGCGCTGAGAAAACACAGGTCCCGATACGCTCGTTCAGACGACCGCTACGGGGGGATCCGTTGTTCGTGCTCGAACGTAAAATAGCAGACGTTCCTACTCGCCTAAAATATGTGTCGAGCGATGTTAATGCCCTCAACTGGCAGGACTGGGAAAACGATCAACCGGCTTCCGTCGTAATTTGAGCGAGTGCCGTTATGCGTTGCGCTTTCCAGCGTTGAAGCAGTCGGGAGCGAGACTCACCTATCTTCTCATCCAGAATTTCTACCGCGTGGATCCGGTCCGTACGGAAGTGACGAAATCCCTGCCTCAACTCGCACCAGGCGATCAACATGCACGTAATGTCCGAATAACCGAGAACGACTGGCCATACTTTACGCTCGGTGACCTCGCCTTGTTGATCCCGATAATACAGGCGTAACTTTATTCCTGCGCGAATAGCCGCTCTAAGGCTCGCTCTGTCATCTTTGCCTTGTGATACATCGAGAGGCAGCTTTGTCGCTGTGCTTGGAATGCTGATAAACGGCTGCAAGGCCGGGGAGACAACTGCTGCAATCTTGGCGAGTACATCCAATGCGGCACGTGACAGTTCCTTTTCACCATGGGCCGCCACCCACTGTGCTCCCAGAACGATTGCTTCAAGCTCAGCCGGGAGCAGTGCAAGGGGTGGCATGTCATATCCAGCCCCCAAAATGTACCCAACGCCTGCTTCACCTGAAATGGGTACGCGCTGCCCGATCAAATGTGCAACGTCGCGATAAATCGTGCGGATGGAGACTTCAAGTTCCTCGGACAGCATCCTCGCCGTAACGGGGCGAGACGAGCGGCGCAGGATCTGGATGATCTGAAAAAGGCGATCGGTGCTACGCAAAGGCTCTGCAATCATGCTGACAGGATGCTGTCAGCATGATTGTGCCAAAAAGTGCGGAACACAACCTGCACAGGAACTTACCGATGACATTCGCCTCTACCCGTCTCATTGCCGCCGACATCACTATGATGGTTGCTTTTTATGAACTGGTGATCGGACACTCTGCCGAATGGCTTGCGCCTCAGTTTGCCGAAATCGTAACCTCTGGCGCAAGAATTGCGATCGGTAGTACCGAGACAGTGGCGCTGTTCATGGAAGGAAGTGCCGAGCCAGGCGCCAATCGCACGGCCATCCTTGAATTCAGGGTCGAGGACGTGGACGCTGAATTTAAGCGTCTGAAAGGCAAGGTGGCCGTTGTGATCGAACCTAAGACGCTGCCTTGGGGTAACCGCACGCTCCAGTTCCGCGACCCCGAGGGGACTATCATTAGCTTGTTCACACCTGTAACCGAAGCCGCCCGTCTCCGTTTCGGGAGCCTGTGACAAAGTACGGTCGGCGTTGATGCGTAATTCTTTGGAGCCGTAAACAACTGGATACTCGCGGATACCGAGTGACGGGGGCAAAGGGAATGTCGGCAGTTGGGCGGTAGGACTGGAAAAGCGGCCATTCGTGCAATCGATTTTCACGATACAAATGGGCGCTCCTGAAGATCACCTACTACGTCGGGCGATAGCCGCCTGCCTGCTTTTGTATCATTGGGCAGACAGGTAGTTTAGGAGGAAATCCGACGTTTACACTTGAATGAGTCTATTTCTTTGGCACAAAAAATAGACTCATTCTGATAAATTAACGTTCCGGCTTGATAAATACGAAGATGAACTGGTCGGTCTTTCCTCGAATGGCAGGATCAAAAACTTTGAGGTGATGATCATCATCAGGATTCGACAGTAATTTGCTTTCAGCTTTCAAAGTAAATCCCGCATTCAGAATGGCTTTTTTGGCGACTTCCGGATCAATACGGTGCAAAGTGTTCGTCTCACTGAGGCCTGTCCCTGGGGCGGCCACGTGATCAATGACAACAAAGCGGCCACCAGGTTTTAGAAGATCGAAAACCTGGTTGCTGAATGCGGTGATATCCACGTTGCCCAAAAATGGGGTTGGTAGATCATGAAGGTTCTGGGACGTGAAGAATACGTCCACGGGGGCTGGCAAGGTGAGATGAGAAAGATCATCTGGGACAGCCGCTACGTTTTCTGTCCCTGGTGCCCCGGCAAGCGCTTTCATGCGGATTTCGCCCTTTGATCTCGGAGCGACCATGCCCGCTGGCCAGATGTCCAGCACCTTACCGTTAGGGCCAACAATACCAGAGAAAATACGGGTCCAATAACCACCGCCCGGCAGAAAATCAGCAACATGCTCGCCTGGCTTGATCTCAGCCAGTGCAGTAATCTCAGCTCCGTGCCGACGGGTATCATCCGCTCTGTCGCCCTGACGAATTGGAGCATTCATTGCAGACGAAATATAATCAGCTAAAGGCGCTGCATAAGCTACGGAAGACGCCAGAAGCGTGATGACGGCGGCTGAAACTGCTTTACGCATCATTATGATCCGATCATCCTATACCAGAAATGCCACACGAGGCTGTTCTCTTGATAATGTGGCAATGCTGAAAAAACTTCACAAGATCATCTTCGCAGAAGAGTTTACTCGCAAATGGAAACGAGAGAAGACGGGTCGTTGGAAAACATTTCCACCGCGACGGAAGGCTCTCTTTCAATCGTCAGAACTGTATTATTTCTGCTCAAATTGAGTGGTCGTATCATGATACGACTCTTCGGGCATGCGTCCAGCCAGTGCCGAATACGGACATTCTGCGTTATAGTGGACAATCCTTGCGGTAAGCCCGGCTCGGGATATTAGGTAATGTCAGAGCATCAGGCCTGATGGGACCGATCAATCACGAACCGCACTCCTCTAAAGGCTACAGCACCTCGCGTGCTGGCACCGGGACATTGCAGAGTGCGACGCCATGGGCGGGATGAACAAAGAACGGGTCACTCCTAGCGGCGCGCGTAGCAAGATACGTCGCGAATGTCGCACTCTCGACGCGCATTGTCTGAACCTTTGGGCGCTCGGAGACCGGCAAGTCCGAAGCAAGTACAACGCTTTGAATACCGACGTTCTGCAGCACATCGGTATAAAACCCAAGCGGACCCGTGCCACGCGGTAACGCACCCAGTTGCTCTATCCCAACCAATACACGGCCGACGACCGCGAGGTTTCGGTCGAGTTGGCGGGGCGCCTCACCGTTGACCACATAAAGTTCCTGTCCGTTTCCTGTATCCGGCGGCATATTCCGCGCCACACCGATAGTCCCGTAGCACTGCGCTGGCCACACGCTCGTTCCATCGCCGCCAACGGGCCACCCATCCGCAAACCCGACCTGCGCGGCATAAGGATCGGCATAGCCGAGAGAACGATATGTGAGCCCCTCGAGCGGGCGATCGTATTCAGCAGGCGGATGCGCGACGAAATGCGTGGGTAAAGATGCTTTTTCGTCCCTGACGCTCCATTGGACGACGTAATTATCCTGCACACGCATGATCGCTCCGCCGTCCCAGGCCCGGCTTTGCGCAAGACGCACGATATTAGCGACGTGCACAGGCGCAAATTGCGGAGCGAGTTCGATCACGATCCGCCGCCCATCGTTCGTCTTCATAAGCAACAACTGTTCGGACGGGACTGTCCGCCATGCACTATCCGGAGCATGATCCACGATCTCGGCAGGCGAGGGCACTGCGGCAAGAGCGCCCCCCAACGGCAATACGAGCAATAAGGCAGGAAGAGCATGTCGCATACGAGACAGAATGCCCATTTCCCACACCGAGGACCAGCCCTTTCCAATCCTCCCTCTTAGGACTGAATCAGAACAGGCCTTCCACGTTACGTCGCAGGTGAGTTAGAGGCAGTCTTCCGTGGTGAGGGGAGTCAGTAAAAATCCGCTTCTAAGACGGACGCCAGAGATCTTGAGCGTCGGGAAAGTAGGCGTGATCGGCTTGTCTCAAGGATAGCGAGAAATGCGTCGTGCCGTAGGTAAGAGGTCGCGGAATTGTGCCAGTACGGGACGCATGAACGCGTCACTGAACTGACCAAGCGATGACGTGTGCTGCAAGTAATACGAGGTAGCGGTCGGATCCAGGTTGTATTCGTCCAACAGGATCCATTGGCGCAGTTCCTGATCAAGGCCTGCCCGCTTTTTCTCGGTTGCCGGGACCTCGACTGCAATGCGTGGCCCAGAGGGTTGTTTCGTCGTCAGGGGAAGGAGAAGAACGTACTGACGATCATCACGTCCCACAAAGACTGCGGCAACTGCTGTTGGACGATCTTTGCGTCCTTCTGTTTCGCCATTTCCGCTCTGCCAATGCCAGAGATAGGGGTATCGCAGTACCATCCCGGGCCGAAAAGTCTGACTCATGGTTCTGTGCGGGTTTCCAACAGGTACCCGTCAATCGCATTTGCTACGTCGTGCACCAGATCCTGAGGCATTTCCGTAGTGGCACCGGCAGTACGCTCTGGTGCGTTTCCCACCAATGCCTCGTATTGTTCGACACTCAGCATAACCAACCGTGGTTTGCCGCGCTGATTAATTGAAATTGGCCCTTGCAGGGCACTGGCGATGATGTCTCCGGATTTCCGGGACAAATCGCTTGTCGAGAATGTGCGCATAGCGTTCTCCTTTATTTACATAAAATACAGCATTCACAGATTTGATGCAATTTCTGAAGGAAGAACACTTCGAAAAGGCGAAGGACAAGAAGGAAGGGCGGGGCTGTCACGAACCAGCCAACCGCGCAAGGCTCAGGCCGGGCGCGCTTCGCGCGGCCTTGCGCGGCTGGCTGGCCCGTGACGCGGGAGGGACATCTGAAAAATCATAGAAAGAGCGTTCCATGGCCGAGCTTCGCCGTGTTGATCCGAGAACCCTTGTGTCCAACCCGAACAATCCGCGCTCTTCCATCGGAAGTCTTGAAGAACTGCGCAAACTCGCCCTGAATATCAAGGCGATTGGTATCCTCCATCCTCCGGCCGTCCGGGAACTGGAAGACGGACGCCTGATGATCGTGGCAGGTCACCGTCGGACAGAAGGCGCCATCTATGCCGGTCTGACAGAGATCGACGTTTATGTCGGAGACCAGAGCGAAGACCTTGATGCCCTGGCCGCCGTCAGTGAGAACTTCGTGCGTCTGGACATGACGGAGCCAGAGCAGTGGAACAGCGTCACCCGTCTGCGCGAGCAGCTTGGCTATACAGATCCGCAGGTCTGCGCCGCCCTGATGGTCACGCCGAGCTATCTCAAGCGTCTCAGCCTTCTGGCGAAGCTGCACCCGCCCATTCTGGATGCCATCGCTCTCGGCCGAGGGCCTGATGAGCGGCAGCGCAAGGTCATCGCGCAGGCCTCTCTGGACGAGCAGCGTGACGCATGGGCGGAAATGTTTTCCGAGAGCGTGGAAGACGACGAGGATCCGGCCGAGTATCGCGTGAAGGCCGAAGATCCGGAGGATACCGTGGCCTGGGGCGCGCTTGCCCGGAACCTCGAACAGAAAGAATGGTACGCCCGCAACGCCCGTTTCGGGGATGATCTTACCCGTAAGCACAACATCGTCTGGATGGAGGATCTGTTTGCAGAACCCGGGACAGACAGCCGCTACACGCTTGATGCCACAGCTTACGCCGCAGCACAGCAGGACTGGCTGGACAATGAGCGGCCCGAAAACTCCATTGTCCTGGTCTCGGACGAGTACGGATATGTTCGTGCGCCCGAGGGCTTCATCACCATGGGCACCTGGATGGCGACACAGGAGGGTGAAGTCATGGGGTACGGCCTCAATCCCCGCACCCTGAAGATCGTGGAAGAACGCTGCCGTCCTTCTGTTGCCTTCACGCAAAGCCACGCGACCGGACCCGCAGAGCCCGAGGCCCCCAAGGAACGACCGGACGTTTCCGGGACCGGCCACAAGATGGACGTGTCGCGGTTTAGTGCCGGACCTTTAAGACCGAAAGTGGTTGTAAAGGAAAATTGGAATGGGACGAGTTTACAAGGCTGAGTTCAGACACGAGGCGGTGCGTTTAGCTCTGAGCAGCGGTCTGTCGCGTGAGCGTATTGCTCAGGATCTGGGTATTGGGTCTTCGACGTTGAAGACATGGATCCGTGATGCCCAGAAGCACGACACTGTCGTTGCTGACACAACGGATCATACGGCGTTATTACGTGAGAATGAGAGATTACGTCGTGAGAACCTTCTGCTGAAGGAGGAGAGGGAACTGCTAAAAAAGGCGACACAGTTCTTCGCGAACCAAAGATCGTGAGGTTTGCGTTCATTGCGCGATATCACGGTCCGCTTTCCCGTGAACGGGTCTGTCGGCTGTTTGGTGTCAGCGACCGAGGTTTGAGAGCCTGGCGACGTCGTCCGGTCTGTGCCCGCAGAAGACAGGATGATGCTCTGATGGTCCATATCCGCACCATTCACGCGCAGAGCAGGCGAAGCTACGGACGTCCCCGCATGACAGAGGAACTCAGAGCTCGTGGCTTTTCTGCCGGACATCGCCGTGTGGGACGGCTGATGCGGGAGAATGACATCCGGGTTGTCCGAACGCAGCGCTTTAAAGTAACCACGAAGAGCGCTCACAGTCATGCCATTGAACCCAACCTTCTGGGACAGGACTTCTCCGCAACATCGCTTAACCAGAAATGAACAGCGGACATCACATACATCTGGACGCGGGAAGGCTGGGTTTACCTGGTTGTGGTGCTGGACCTCTTCTCACGAAGAGTCATCGGCTGGAACCTTGATGTCCGTATGACCGCAGATCTTGCCACTACAGCGTTACAACGCGCTATTGCCTTGCGTCAGCCACCACCAGGCTGCATCCATCATGCTGATCGTGGCAGTCAGTATTGTTCAGAGGCTTACCGTCAGCTCCTTTCTGCTCATGGCTTTCTCGTGTCCATGAGCAGAAAGGGAAACTGCTGGGATAATGCAGTGACAGAAAGCTTCTTCAAAACCCTGAAAGCAGAACTCATGTGGCGACAGGCCTGGAGCACACGTCAGGAGGTCGAGCAGGCCATCACTCTTTACATCAACAATTTCTACAACGCGCAGAGGCGGCATTCCGCACTCCAGTGGAAAAGTCCTCTGGATCATGAGCGCAACGTCGCTTAACAAATACCCATGGTCCGGAACTAAACCGTGACACGTCCAATTATTGAAAGTTTTCTGTTATAACCTTTAATAAGATTATCTTTTCAAGTTCTTTGATAAAGGTTTCTGGGCATGAAGCGAACGGAATTATCCGGTGGTGTCCGTGAGCGTCTGGTCCGTCTTCCAGTCCCTTATGAGCATCACTATGGTGTTCTTCCTCTCCCTCTTCCGGAGGAAGGAATTCCTCTTGAAGAAATCACAGCGCTGCATTCCCAGGCCCAGCTGGCATTGGGACAGGCTGATGAGATTGCGCGCTCTCTTCCAGATCCTTATCAGATCAGTCGTATTCTCAGCCGCCGTGAAGCCGTCAGCAGTTCGGCGATGGAAGGAACCCATAGCACCCTCGATGAACTTCTTATCGCTGACGAAGATGACGATCAGGGAGGGCAGGCGGTTAGACAGGTTCGGGATTACGCGCTGGCTCTGGAGCGGTTCGTGCCATCGGCTCTCACTAAGGGCCGTCAAATCTTTCAGGTCGATCTGATCCAGAACCTGCATCGTAGTGTACTCGGCCATGATGCGTCCTACCGAGATACTCCGGGAGACTTCCGGCAGGAGGTCGTATGGATCGGCGGCAATGGGCACATTGCCTATTCCGTCTATAATCCTCCACCACCGGCTGAAGTCCCTCATTTGCTGGAAGAGACCCTGGATTATATGCGGGAAGACGGGATGCAGATGATGACCCAGTCCTTGATTACCCGGATGGCGTTAGCCCATGCTCATTTCGAGGCTGTTCATCCGTTCCGAGACGGGAATGGTCGCGTGGGTCGGCTCCTGCTGCCCCTGATGATGGCAGCTGAGAAACACATTCCGCTCTATCTCTCACCGTATATAGAGCTCCACAAACAGGCTTATTATGCAGCTCTCAAACAAGCCCAGCAGAAACTAAACTGGCTTCCTCTGATCGGCTTTGTGTCGAATGCCATTGTTCAAACGGTTCAGGAGTTACGCATCACCCGTGAAGCTCTCAGAACCCTGAATGCTGCATGGTTGACTCGTCGTTCGTTCCGAAAGGGATCAGCAGCGCTACGAGCGCTTGATATCCTTAGGGATTATCCGGTTCTGACGGCTCCACGGCTGGGAACTTTGCTGTCGATTACGCCACCCGCTGCTCACACGGCAATTAGCCAGCTTTGCCAGGCTGGGATCCTGAGAGAGCGAACTGGCTATGCCCGCAATCGAATTTACGTTGCAGATGAAGTGCTTGGCATCCTGAACCGACCCTTTGCAGAAGATCCTATAATTCCAGGCTCAGGTACCCAAGTCTAATGCCCTTGCTTTGATTGTGGTCGGTGAGCGAACAGGGGACCTTATATTTTGTCTTTCGAGCAGCGATAGTT
>NZ_BEWM01000009.1 GCF_002723935.1 Gluconobacter cerinus | reverse complement strand
GTCTTTTTCCTTCTTCAAATCTTGTCGTTTTTGTTGTCTGCTACCGATTGCTACCAGTAGCAACCATATATTCTGACCTTCCTTTTTGCACGAAATCCCCAATAATCTGGCATTATTCCAGTGCTTTCTGGCAGCAGGCATTTTCGTGCATGCAGTTGGTTGCCTTGCAACCAGTTGCAACCGGTTGCATGTAGTGCTACCAGAAGCATTCAACAGCACGACATGCAACCAATATTATATGCGTTGCCGCTAGGAGTTCTGATGCCAGTAATTGTTACAGCCAACCCGAAAGGGGGCGCCGGGAAGAGTACCTTCACTCTCGTGATGGCACAGACCCTGACAGCAATGGGAGCAAGCGTCACCGTAATCGACGCCGATCCTAATAAGCCGATTGCCGATTGGCGCACGGGTAATTCACAGGCTGATTTCGAAGTGATTTCCGACGTGAAGGAAGGAACCGTTATCCGCCAAATCGTCGAGGCTGCCCGTCAAAAGCAATTCGTATTTGTTGATCTGGAAGGAACAGCCAGCCGTCTCGTCTCTCGCGCGATTAGCCATGCAGATCTGGTAGTAGTACCGCTCCAAGCCAGCGGCGTCGATGCACGCCAGGCAAGCCGAGCCATCGACCTAATCCACGAAGAAGAAGAGGCTCTGCGCGGTCACGAGATTCCATTCCGCATCATTCTCACTCGTACCAGCCCGGTGATAAAAACGCGCATTGAGCGCGAGATACTCGCGGGCTTGAAACAGGCCGAATTGCCGCTATTTGCAAACGCGCTCAACGAGCGTCAGGCTTACAAGGCGATCTTCGTAAGGCGACTGGCCCTTCAAGAGTTGGACCCGACAGATGTTAATGGTCTGCCAGAAGCACTGAGGAACGCAGAAGCCGTAGCGGAAGAACTTATCTCATCATTCGTCGAGACATCAGACACCGAGGAAATCTCAGCATGAACGACGACGCATTCGGCTTCAAACCGAAAAAAGTCACTTCAAAATTGGCTGCGATAACACCGCGTGAACCAAGCGCATTAGGCCGCGATGACCTTGAGCGCATTGATCAGGCGGGGCGTAGCGCTGGATTTACAAGCCGCGAAGCGGGCGCGCGATTGGTTCCTCGCAGGAAGAAGTCGGTTGGACCGACTGTGACGATAAACACCAGAGTTCCAGAAGACGTTGCTGAGAGGTTCATTGAGTTTTGTGATGCGAACCGTCTTGCCTACTGGGAAGGCATTCGGGAACTGATGGACCGCGCTAAAGTCTGAAAGTAGAATGCTACCGGTAGCACTGCATGCAACCGGTAGCATGCACTTTCATGCACTCTGCTCTACCGAGACTATGGCTAATTCCGTTACTCTTGGCTTTCACAGGGGGCACTCGGCGAAAAGATTGATCTTGCTTTAGAGGTCACTTTGTTCTCTTTATGTTCTCGTTAAGGAGAATAAAGATGACAACGGACGCCGTGGCGCGACTGCGCGAGCAGGTCCGACGCCTGGAGCGTCGAAGCCTTCCTCATTCCCATACTGACACGCTGCCTACCGGGCATTCTGCCGTCGATGACCATCTCGGCGGTGGCCTCAAAACGGGTAGCCTGCATGACTTCCTGATCTCCGATCCTCTGGAAATCGGAGCCAGTCTCGCCATGCTGCTGCCCATCCTGAAAGAGGGCAGGGGGCCTATCTTCTGGATCAGCGATACACCTGCCGAACTGAACGCCTGCGGGCTGCATCAGTCCGGCGTTTCACTAGAACGTCTGGTCTGCATTGAAACGGACCCGACCAGCCTGCTCGCTGTCGCCGAAGACGTGTTGCGCGGACCAGAGCGCGCATTGGCCGTCATCACTGGCAGCCAAGTTCCAACCCTTAAGGAAATCCGTCGCCTCAATCTGGCAGTGGAAGCGAGTGGCAACACAGGCTTCTTCCTGCGCTTTGCACCGCTCGCGCGCGCTCCCGGGAAAGATCCCTGCGCGTGCGCCACGCGCTGGCGGATCCTCTCTCATCCCTCATCACCACGATTTTTTCCGGGACTGGCCATGCCGCTTCCCGGTTCCCGACGCCTTTCTGCCGCGCTGCTGCGGGTGAGGGGAGGCCGCCCTGCTCACTGGATCCTCGACTGCACCGATCATGCGCCGCTTTCTCGCTCTCTGGATGCCCTTCTGGCGCACCGAGCGCCTCCAGCTCTCCCGCCCGGAAGACTTCCCGCCCGACAGGCCGCTCGTTGTGCACGCGCTGGCACATAACCGCCACACCGTCACTGGTGTCAGTCCGGCTGCGCTCGCAGCCGGACTGACACCCGGAATGCCGCTAGCGCAGGCCCGCTCCCTGGTGCCGGATCTTCTGACCGCAGAAGAGGACGCCGACGCACAGAGGGTCGCGCTGACTAATCTGTGCTCATGGTTGATCTGGCTGTCGCCGCTGCCCGCGTTCGACGCTCCGGACGGGCTCTACAGCGATACCACCGGATGCGCCCATCTTTACGGGGGTGAGACGGCCATGTTGGATCTCGTCAGGGAACGCCTGAAGGCGAGGGGGCATTCCTGCTCTGTGGCGCTGAGCGATACGGCCGCTGCCTCACGCGCCTTGGCCCGCTCGGCGATCGACCGGATCTGTCTCGTGCCTCCCGGTCAGCAGAAACAGGCGCTGCAGCCGTTGCCCTGTTCAGCGCTTCCTTTGCCGGAACAGACGCTATCCCGCCTTAGCCGTCTCGGCCTAAACACGATCGGCGCGCTGGCGGACCTCCCGCGCGCACCTCTAGCCAAGCGTTTTGGGGCAGAGCTTCTGACCTGTCTCGATGAGGCTCTGGGACGGCAGGTCCGCCCGCTCAGCGTGTTTCAACCTGTGGACCGGATCTCCCTGACCCGCTCTCTGGTCGAGCCGATCAGCACGCCGGAGGCCATTGCTACAGTGATTGCAGCCCTTGTGCCGGTTGTTTGCGAAAGGCTGATGGCACGCGGGGAGGGGGCACGGCAGCTCGACTTTCTCTGTGTTCGCGTGGACGGATCCATCCAGGCCGTCCGCGTGGGGACGTCCGATCCCACGGCTGACATCACGCGTCTGACGCGCCTGCTGAAGGACCAGATCCCGCAGATCGCGCCAGAGTTTGGAATTGAAACCGTCATCCTGACCGTGAGCGCGAACGAACCGCTGGAAGCCGGGCCCGAGCGGTCTGTCTTGCCAGACGAAGCAGGATCCTCTGAAACGGGCCTCCCGGCCTCTCTGATCGACCGGTTACTGAATCGTCCGGGCGTGGTTTCGGTTCACCAGCTCGCGCCCCGGTTTTCCGCCTGGCCGGAAGACGGGCAGTCTCGCGTTTCTCCAGGCGACATGGCAAAACCGCCTTTCGCGGGCCAGATGCTCTGGGCGCGGCCGAACATTCTGTTCGATCTGCCCGTCCGGGTGCAGGTGACTGCCCTGCTTCCGGACGGTGCGCCCCGCCAGTTCGTCCTGAAGCGACAGACGCATCGCATTGCGGCGGCCGATGGCCCCGAACGACTGCTGGGCGAATGGTGGCAGACGCCCGAAAGTTACGGCGCGATCCGCGACTACTGGCAGGTCGAGACCACGACCGGCCTGCGCCTGTGGCTGTTTCGCAAAGGCGACGGAGTCCACGGCTGGTCCGGTTCAGGTGACTGGTTTCTACAGGGGATGTTCTAATGGACCCCCGCGATGATCTGATCCCGGCCAGCACCTCGGATGTGGCCGAAGTCCTGATGCACGCGCTGTGTTACGACGGACGCAGGCGAACGCATGACGCCGCCGAGCTGATGGCGCGTCTCGTAGCCGAGCGTCTGGTCGCTTATCTCGAACGCTCCGGCTTCGTGGTCATGCGCGCGCCCACCAGCAACGCGCCTGATAGCAGCCGGCACCCCCATCCCCACCGCCGCTAAGCCATGAGCGCGCCTTATGTCGAACTGCAGGTCACGTCCTCGTTTTCGTTCCTGCGCTCGGGCAGCCAGCCGGATGAACTGATCTTCCAGGCGAAAGCCCTGGGCTATGACACAATCGGCCTGACCGACTGGAATACTGTGGCTGGCGTGATCCGCGCGCATCTGGCGGCGCGGGAGGCCGGTCTTCGTCTTCTACCCGGATGCCGTCTGGCTCTACGCGATGGCAGTGCGCTCCTGGCCTATCCTCGCAACCGTGCGGGCTGGGCAGGTCTCTGCCAGCTTTTGACGCTTGGTCATCACCGGGGCGAGCGGGACGTGTTTCTTCTGGGGTGGGAGGATCTCGTCGCAGCAGCACCAGACCTCCTCCTGATCCTGTTGCCGCCCGAGGATCTGGCGACACTCCCGGAGCACGTTCAGAGCCTGCTGGATCTGCCCGGACAAAGGGCAGCCGAAGAAGAGAGCCGGTTTCTCGCGCTGACGCTGCTACGGCAGCCCGGGGATCTGGCGCGTCTTCATGCGATTGTCGCCTTCTGCACATCGCGCGGTCTGGCCTGCGTGGCGACGGGAGATGTTCTTTACCACGATGCGCGCCGGCACGTTTTTCAGGACGTCGTCACGGCGATCCGAGAAGGCTGCACGGTCGATGCTCTCGGCCACCGTCGGCACGTTCATGCCGATCGCCACCTGAAAGCCCCGGAAGAACAGGCACGCCTCTTCGCCGCTTTTCCGGACGCCGTGGCCAACACACGGCGAATTGCCGAGGCCTGCGCCTTCAGTCTGGATGATCTCACCTATCAGTATCCGACCGAAACCGAGAGAACGGGCGAAAGCGCGCAGGGCACCCTGACACGTCTGGTCCAGGCCGCACTGCCGCGACGCTATCCGGCCGGGACGCCCCCTGAGGTCGAGGCGCAGATCGCCCATGAGCTGAGGCTGATCGGCTCTCTGTCCTACGCGCCATATTTCCTGACTGTGAATACGATTGTGCGTCATGCCCGCTCACTCGGGATTGTCTGTCAGGGGCGCGGATCTGCCGCGAACTCGGCCGTCTGCTACGTTTTGGGCATCACGAGTATTGATCCGGTTCGCTCGGGCCTGCTGTTCGAGCGGTTCATCTCGGCCGAACGGCAGGAACCGCCCGACATCGACGTGGATTTCGAGAGTGACCGCCGCGAAGAAGTCATCCAGTGGATTTACCGGCACTATGGCCGCCACCGCGCGGCCCTGTGCGCGACCGTGCAGCGCTATCAGCCCAAAGGCGCATTGCGAGAAGTTGGCAAGGTACTCGGGCTACCGGAGGATCTGACGGGTCAGCTTTCCAGACACATCGCCTCCTCTCTCGCGGATCCTGATCTGTGCAAGGCGCGTTCGGCCGATCTTGGCCTGAACCTGAAAGATCGCCGCCTCAGCCTCACCTATCATCTTGCCCGCCAGCTTCTCGGCTTCCCGCGCCAGTTTGGGACGCATCCGGGCGGATTTGTGCTGACCGAGGATCGCCTGGACGAACTCGTCCCCCTGATGCCAACCGCTATGGACGGGCGGCAGATCATCGTCTGGGACAAAGACGACATTGACGTGCTGCGCTTCATGAAGGTGGATGTTCTGGGTTTGGGAATGTTGGGCTGCCTGCGTCGCGGGTTCGAATTGCTGCACACCGTGTATCAGACCCGTATGGATCTCGCTTCGATCCCGGCCGAGGATCCGAAGACCTATCGCATGATCCAGCAGGCTGACACACTCGGCACATTCCAGATCGAAAGCCGGGCGCAGATGTCGATGCTGCCGCGCATGAAGCCCCGGACCTTTTATGATCTGGTGATTCAGGTGGCGATCGTCCGGCCGGGACCAATCCAGGGGGATATGGTCCATCCCTATCTCCGCAGAAGAGAGAAACTGGAGCCTGTCACCTACCCGTCCGAGACCCTGCGCGGCATTCTGGGGAAAACACTCGGTGTCCCGCTGTTCCAGGAGCAGGCAATGCAGGTCGCGATCCACTGCGCGGGCTTTACGCCAGGCGAGGCGGATCAGCTCCGTCGCGCCATGGCCACGTTCAAAGCGACAGGCGGGGTCTCGCCGTTCCGCGACAAGCTGGTGAACGGGATGCTGGCCAATGGCTATGAGCAGGAATTTGCCGAACAGACGTTCAGCCAGCTCGAAGGGTTTGGCAGCTATGGCTTTCCCGAAAGTCACGCCGCCTCCTTTGCCCTGATCGCCTATGCGTCCGCCTGGATGAAATGCCATTACCCGGATGTGTTCTGTGCCGCCCTGCTGAACAGTCAGCCCATGGGGTTTTATGCGCCTTCGCAGATTGTTCAGGACGCGCAACGCCATGGGGTCGAGGTCCGGCCGATCTGTATCAATGCCTCACGATGGGATTGCACACTGGAACGTAGCGGTACGTCTTTACGTAAAGCCGTAAGGATGGGCTTTCGTATGGTGCGCGGGCTTGCAAACGGGCACGGCGCGGCCCTGATTGCAGCTCGGATGCCGGATTATGAGAGTATTGACGATGTGTGGCGGCGTGCGGATGTGCCGGTCTCGGCCCTGGAATGTCTGGCGGAAGCGGACGCCTTCCGGGTATTCGGACAGATGCGCCGTGCTGCGCTCTGGTCAATCAAGGGGCTCGCGGACACGGCGCTGCCGCTGTTTGAAGCGGCGGATCGGGGTCGGAACTTTCCGCTGCCGGAGGTGATCGAGCCGGAGATTGTCCTGCCGCAGATGTCAGAGCGGGCGTCGGTGCATGAGGATTACCGGGCCACTGGCCTCAGTCTGACAGGTCATCCCGTCGCGTTTCTGAGGGAGGGACTGCGAAAAGAAGGGATTATTCGTTGCGGGGATCTTCCTTATCTACGGGATGGGCGCCGGATCCAGCTTACGGGTCTTGTGCTGATGCGGCAGCGGCCAGGGACGGCCAACGGCACCATGTTCGTCACGATCGAGGACGAAACCGGCACAGCCAATCTGATTGTCTGGAAGGATGTGCAGGAGAAGCACCGCCGTCCTCTTCTGGCGTCCCGTCTTTTGGCCTGCAAGGGGAGGCTTCAGAAGGAAGGCGATGTGATCCATGTCGTTGTGCTCAGTCTGGAAGACCAGACACCATTGCTTCAGGGCTCGGAGCTGCTGAAGGCACGGGACTTCCGGTAGGGAAGAGCGCCGCTTCGAGCGAACTTATTTTATGAATGAAGACATTGTTGTTGGTGTTGAACCTGTGGAGTTGTGGGCAGAGCCGCACCCTGTGGTCAGCCGGCAGGGCTGTCCATCAGGACGCGAGCGACCGCGGAGCGGCTGTCCATAAGTCCATGGGCGGCTCATGCCGGTATAGCCAAAAGCAGTGATACACAAACATAGGCGTCCTTCTCCTGACGTCCCGGCCTTACCTTGTCATATGTGACACACGGTTGCAGTAATATCGCCAGTTGTTTGATCCTGCTGAACTCTGCTGCACCCCAAGGCCCGACATGAACCCGACTGAAATCTATGATGCCCTATCCCAGATCGCGGAGGCATCCTTTGACGCAGAGGAATTTCCCTTCTCGTTTGCTGAAGCAACAGATGCTTCACAGGCGGCAATTTCAAAGCTTCGCAACGGGTCGACCAATAAATCTGACCTTCCGGGCGGGGTCTTGTTTGGCAGGCGATTTCATTATGCACCGGCCACAACCGGAAAGAGCGACACTACTCTTGAGCAGTTGAGAGCATCGAAGAAAACCAAATCCTCCAAACCCGCCATTCTGCTCGCAACGGATGGTGAGATGATTGCGGCGGAACATACTGCTTCGGGCGAAACACTCCATTGCGCCTTCAAAGAGTTGGGGGATCAGTTCGGCTTCTTCCTTCCCGCTGCGGGTAAGGAGCGATATCGTGCTGTTGAGGAAAACCCGGTTGATGTGAAGGCGACGGGTAAGCTCGCCAAGCTTTATGACGCGTTAATCAGGGCAAATCCCGACTGGGGAACAGATGCACGTCGTCATGAGATGAACCAACTCATGATGCGACTGATCTTCTGTATGTTTGCCGAAGACGTCGGTATTTTTCCAGAGCAACAATTCTCCCGCCTGATTTTCACCTATGCAGGCGATAAGGGGGAGGAAGCCCATAAGGCCATTATTGCAGCCTTCCGGGCGATGAACCTTCCCACGCACGAACGAACAGGTCTGCCCGCATGGACCGGTGAGTTGGACTACGTGAATGGTGGTCTCTTCGCTGGCACCATTGATGCACCGAAATTCGATACTATTGCCTTCCGCTATCTGCGTGAGGCCTGTGGGTTGGATTGGGGTAAGATCAATCCGGACATTTTCGGTTCGATGATCCAGTCCGTTGCGGATCCAAAGCAACGCTCTGAACTGGGAATGCATTACACCTCGGTTCCGAATATCATGAAGGTTATCGGGCCTCTTTTTCTCGATGATCTGGACGCGGAGATCCATAAGGGTTGGGATCGTGCTCGTGCACTTCAGCAAACTCTGGGTCGTATGTCGCACATCCGTGTGTTTGACCCCGCCTGCGGATCGGGGAACTTCCTTGTTGTGTCTTATCGAGAACTCCGGGCACGCGAGACGCGTATCATGCAGCGCCTGGAAGAGCTTGATGGACGTAATGCCATGGGTACGAGCGAGATGTTCTCGCGCATCAAGATCGACCATTTCTACGGGATTGAGATCTCGGATTTCGCAGCTGAAACAGCAAAACTTGCACTCTTCATCGCTGAATATCAGGCTAATGCGAGTTTTAAAGCCATTTTTGGACGATGTCCTGCGGCTCTACCTTTGCGAGATGCTGCCCGTATTCACAGAGGTAATGCTCTAGAGATTGAGTGGGAGGCCGTATGCCCACCTCCCAACAATGATGAGGAGATTTTTATTGCGGGGAATCCGCCGTTTGTGGGATCAAATTTTCAAACATCAGAGCAAAAGAGCGATCGAAGCGAACTATTTAAGAGTGATTTTAAATCTTATAAGAATTTAGATTACGTAGCATCGTGGTTTTATTTGGCAACACTATACGCAGAAGCATTCTGTCGAACGAATTTCGCCTTTGTGTCGACAAATTCAATTACGCAAGGTCGTCAGGTACCTTCATTTTGGCCTCGGATACTTGAAAATCAAAAAATAAGATTTGCACATACGTCATTTCAGTGGAGAAATAATGCATCGTCAAATGCAGCAGTTATCTGCGTTATAATTGGTTTGTGCCCTAAATATATTTCTGGAGCAAAATTATTTGATGGAAAAGTAATTAGCGATGTATCCTCTATCAGTCCGTATTTAATACCAATTCCTCCTGTATATGTAGAAGGTTCTGGAAAATCTATATTTGGTCTTCCCCGCATGGACTATGGGTCAAAGCCAGCTGATGGCGGAAACCTTATATTATCGACTGAAGAAAGAGACGAAATCGTTCAATTATATCCAGATTCGAACCGATTCATCCGTAAGTATCTTGGGTCCCAGGAGGTCGTTCGTGGACAGGTTCGCTATTGCATGTGGATCAAGGACCAAGAAGCATCAGACGCATATCAGTACCCACCATTCCAAAAACGAATAGACGCGGTCCGTCAGTTTAGGACCGAGAGCAGTAATCCTGTTACACGCCCAACTGCTGCAACCCCGTATAAGTTTTGGTTTACAGGACCAGAAACCAAAACCCACGCCATCCTCGTCCCCCGCGTTACTTCAGAGCGCCGCCCGTACCTTCCAGTGGAGCGAGTGGGAGCTGACGTGATTTCATCGGACCTCAATCAGGTACTCTATGACGCCCCTGAATGGTGCATCGCGCTCATTGCGTCACGTCTGCATCTTGTCTGGATCGCCACTGTCTGCGGCAAACTGAAGTCCGATTTCCGTTATTCCAACACGCTCGGCTGGAACACCTTCCCAGTCCCGAAGTTCACGGACGAGCAGTTGGAAGCCCTCTCGGCTTCAGCGCGCCGCATCCTGAAATGCCGCTATTCCCACTACCCCAAAACAATCGCGGATTTATACGATCCAGACAAAATGCCTGACGACCTTCGTGCGGTGCATAAGGAAAACGATGACTTGCTGGAGAGCATGTATATCGGCCGCCCCTTCCGCAATGATACGGAACGCCTGGAAACACTCTTCAAGCTCTATGCGGCCAAGATCAAAACGCTAGAAACTGCCAGCAAAAAGAAAAAGGCCTGACCCATGGTTGAGATGCTCAACGTCACCTATGGCACGTCAACAGCCAAGACGAACGCATTAGGCCAACGCCCGATGCAGGCCCGCACCTACGATGCCCGTGCCGCGCAGTTTCTCCTTCTCAAAGCCCCCCCGGCTGCGGGTAAAAGCCGCGCACTCATGTTCGTGGCACTTGATAAACTACTACATCAGGGGCTGGAGAAGGTGATCGTTTGCGTTCCTGAAACGTCAATCGGTGGCTCTTTTCGCTCTACCAATCTGATGAGCTACGGCTTTGAGGCAAATTGGGAGGTTGAGCCGCGCTGGAACCTCTGCCTGACGGGCGATGACGCGAGCAAAGAAAAGGTCAAGGCGTTTCAGGCTTTTCTGCAAAGCGACGCAAAGGTTCTGGTCTGCACCCATGCGACATTCCGTTTTGGCGTTGATGCTGTCATTGAGACCAGTGGTATCGAAGCGTTTGATCGATGCTTCATTGCGATAGACGAGTTCCATCACGTCTCGGCATCAGACAACAACCGTCTCGGCGTTATTCTTCGGAACCTGATTACCCGGGACGCCTGTCATATCATGGCTATGACGGGCAGCTATTTCCGGGGAGATTCAGATCCGGTTCTCCGGGAGGAAGACGAAGACCGCTTCACCAAGATTACCTACAGCTATTACGAGCAATTGGAGAGCTACGCCTTCCTCAAAGCACTCGGCATCAATTACGATTTCTATAAAGGGAATTACATCAACGGCCTTGAGGGCGTTCTGAACCCCAATCAAAAGACGATTATCCATATCCCGCATCGCGGCTCGTCTGAAGCGTTTGATGACAAATACAACGAGGTTGGTCGGATCCTTGATTTCTTAGGAAAGCATGAAGGTCGAGACCCTGAGACCGGCTTTGATTTGGTCCGCACAGCAGAAGGACGGCTTCTGAAGATTGCTGATCTGGTAGATGATGGTCCGGGCCGCAACAACGTGAAGACCGCTCTATCCCATGAGATTAGAGGAGCGGATGGTAAGCGTGATGATGACGCTGACAGAGCCAAAGTCGATATCATCATCGCCCTTGGCATGGCTAAGGAAGGCTTTGATTGGGTATGGTGTGAACACGCTCTGACCATCGGCTACCGCTCCTCCTTGACTGAGATCGTGCAAATCATCGGTCGTGCAACCCGTGATGCGCCCGGGAAGCCTCGCGCCTTGTTCACAAACCTTGTCGCTGAGCCCGGGGTTGAAACGGGCGTCGTCACTGATGCTGTGAATGATATGCTGAAAGCGATCTCGGGTTCATTGCTGATGGAGCAGGTCCTCGCTCCGAACCTGAAATTCTACCGGCGGGAAGATGGGGATGTTCGTGCACCGATTGGCACGGATGATGAAGGTAATGTCACCATCGGGATTAAAGGCCTCATGGAGCCACCCACAGACCGCGCGCGGGCGATTTGTGAAAAGGACATGAACGATCTGATGGCGACGGCCTATCAGGAAATGGACCGCCGTGTGCTGTCACCGGAAACCGCACCTGAAGTCGCAACGCAGATGGTTCTGACGGATATCATCGAAAGACGTTACGAGACGTTGGACACAGAAGAGGCTGAATCCGTTCGCCAGCATCTGGCTGCGCATATGAACGTCCTGACATTGGCCCGCAAGCAAGCCGAGCAGGATATTACGGGCGCGCAATCCGTGCTTGGTGCTCCACCAACCGAAGGTGCCCCCACAACAGGCGAAGCGAACGATGGTGGTGAGGAGACACCTGACAGTGCTCCGAACACTCTGCTGGCCATGGTGAAGAAATTTATCAATGTTCGGGACATCGATATTGAGTTGATTGATAGCATCAACGTCTTTCAGGAACGCTTCGAAGTCGCGTCTAAGTCCTTGAATGCTGAGATCCTCGCGCATGTGCAATCCGCCATGGTCGCCTTGCGGGTGAATATGAGTGGAGACGAAGCACGGACTTTATGGCCGCGCATTAAAGCATTTCGCGCGACAGAAGGCCGCGAGCCCAATGTGAACTCCGCTAACACACTGGAGAAACGCATGGCCGAAGCGCTTGCCTGGCTGAAAGCCGAAAAAGCCAAGCGTCTGCGCGAGGCGGCACAATAATGGCGCGCCCCTCTCTGGATGACATCTACAGCGAACACGACGAGTTTGGTCTTCTGGATCTCAAACAACGTGGCACCCGAAGTGGAAGCGCCACAGATCGTGGCGTCGCGGTGTTGCTGGACGTTACCTGTTTTGTCGAGCAGAACGGCCGCTTGCCAGATCCAGAGGCACTGTCTCATGACGAGATGAAGCTGGCGATGACGTGGGGCGCTGTAAAAACTTCACCAACCGAGAAAATGATAGCAGCCGATCGCCTAGGTCTTCTGGACGAAAAGTCAATCGCCCCGCCTCGTTCGTGGAAAGACGAAGTCCCTGAGGAGGCTATCCCGGAAAGTCTCGATGACATCTTTGATGATGACGAACTGGAGGTTGATCCCTCACTCGTCACCTTCCAACACACAACCCCCTCAAGCGAACGGGTGACACCCGATCATCGCGCTGAGTTTGTACCCTGCCGGGATTTTGAGAAATTTCGTGAGCGCTTCGAGATCGTTCAGCGCGCTCTTGAGACGGGAGAGAGAAAAGCAAGGGCTGTAAAAAAATGGGCCATTATTGAGCCTATCGAAGGCGATTTTTTCATTCGTAACGGCCTGCTCGCCATGATTGCGGAGAAGTCAGAGATGACCTCACGCGGCGGTTCTCGGGATCATCGGTTGCGGATCATTTTTTCGAACGGGACAGAGAGCGACCCTTTAATGTCTTCCTTCCGGAAGTCCTTATCGGAAGACAAGACTGCGCGCACCGTGCAGAAGGTGGGACTTGGCCCGGTTGACCCAGAATGGGAGAGTGATCAGCTTGAACTATCTGGCACAATCTATGTCGCTCGGTCGCGCTCAGAGGATCCTGCCATTCGTGAGCAGCGGATGATCTTACACAAAATTGGTGTGACCAGTCAGGACGTTGCCCGCCGTGTAGCTGATGCCCGTAACGATCCAACATTTCTACTAGCTCCAGTGGATATCGTCGCCACATACAGCCTCAAGAACCTCTCCCGCCATAAAGTTGAGGATCTTCTGCATCGCTTTTTCGTATCCGCACGCCCTGCCGAATTATTCGTCGTGGATCGTCTTGGAAAGAAGATCTCGCCAAAAGAGTGGTTTTATGTGCTGCCAGAACACGTTGGCCAAGCCGTTAAACTGATCGAGGACGGGCAGCTACATCTCTTCCACTACGATGTGGCGACGCAGAAAATCGTACCGAACTGAGGCGTGGAGCGATGACACGAATTCTAACGGTGCTCACCCCACGCGTACGTAAAATGCACTTTCGTGTGCGTTGTATAAATCTTCACATTAAATGCCCCAGTTTCTCATCACGGTATCTGGCCGCCTGCGTGGTGTCTCTCAGGCAGCTCTGGGGGGATTTGCGACTGTCTGCTTTTTAGCGTTTGCCATCAATAAGCAGACATTTAAAAACGACCGTAAGTGAAGGTCAGCAGAAGATTACATGCAAGGTTTCCAACCACTTGGGCTGCGGGCGACAAAACCGGCAATAATGGTAAGGATGCTGCCGAAGATATAGCCGTGCATGACCAAGGTCGGAAGCAACGCCCATCGTCTGCGCCTATACCCGTGGCGGTCACCCTGATGAAAAACTTTTTTTTGAGGTATTTTCCGAAATCGGGCGCATTACGGTAGAGACATTATGTCCTGTGTAGGGCGGCCTTCGGTGAGATAAAGAGAATAATATGTCTGATTTCAATACCTATCTTAAAGCGCAGAACGATATTGATGCAGTCAATGCGATATCAGCTTTTCTGGCCCTCAATGACATGCCTCAGGCTGACAGTGCTTCAGTGGATCTGGTGATCCACGCCGGAAATGCCATCCTTGAGACGGCTCATGCAGCCTGTGAGGCTGCACGTGAAGCCAACTGTCACCTGCTTTTTTCAGGGGGCATCGGGCACTCTACCACTCTTCTTGTAGAGACTGTCAGATCAGAAAACCTGCTACCAGAAATATACCTGAAAGACAGATCCGAAGCCGAGATTTTTGGCACTTTGGCTTCGGAAGTCTGGAGTTTTCCCAAAGAAAAATTGGTTCTGGAAACGCGCTCCACCAATTGCGGCGAGAACGCGAGCTTTACAAAATTACTGCTCTCGGAACTCGGGCTGGAACCCTGCTCTACTATCCTATTTCAGGATCCGGCCATGCAGTTACGAACTTTCGTCACCTTCCAGAAAGTCTGGCAGGAGGCATCATGTGCAACTGTTTTTTATAGCTGTCCGACTTTTGTTCCGCGTCTCGAGATACGAGACGGAATCGTGACGTATGCTGAGGAGCTCCCTTCGCGACTATGGAGCCCGGAGCGGTTCCTGTCTCTGATCATGGGAGAAATTCCCCGGTTGCGAGATGATGAGAACGGTTACGGCCCGTGTGGACGGGGTTTTATCCCACATGTTGAAATTCCTTCTGAGATTGAGACCGCGTATCAACATGTTCATGGGCTTTTGAAAAATCATGAAAAAGCGAAGAATCGTGCGCTTGCATGACTGGGAGGATCATCCTGTCTCATAATGAGTTTTTGTATGTAATGCATGGAGTGCAACCAGAAGAAATTGAAAACGACTGACCCGATTTTGAACCCATTTTATGGTCTGCTCTTTCATAAGTCTTGTCCGCTATTCGATTCCTCTTTTCGAATCTTCTACGTCTGAGATGAGGCGAAACCGGAAGATCCGCTTATTTCGAGCGGCTCCTTCTGGGGGGGCAAGCAGCCGTGGAACAGAAAACCTGCATAGGGTTTACACTGCGTACGACTATCGAATGAGAACCACCTCAACTCCGATTGCGTCCGCAATTTCAGCCCATGCCCGATCGGCCGTGACCGCGGGGAGACCCATTTTTTTGGCTAGCGCCAGACAGGCACGGTCTCCGTGACTGAGACCAACCCGCTTGGTCGCATCGCGCATCAATCCGGCCGCGAGAGCCAGGTTCTGATCAAGAGGCCGCACGTCTAGGCGCAAAGCTGAGATAAGTTCGGATATTCCTTCGGCCGGGACGCCTTTATCAACAGCTTTAGAAACGATCTCCTGCAGGTTGATCGCGGAAATGGCTGCATCGCGCAGCCAGTACCGAGCTTCTTCAGCTCCTGTTTCCTCGTTCAGGTCCGCAAAGACAGCGGATGTGTCAATGACGCAAATCGGCATCAGCGCTTCACCCCATCGTCATGGCTGTCGAGCGCATTTTCAGCGCGTCGCTCAGCAATGACTTCGTCCGCAATCGAGGTGCCGGCCGGGACATATTTTCGGAACAGTGCTCTTGCCCGATCAAGCGAGGCATCAGGCGTCATTAAGCGAACCTGCCCATCTACGATCTCCGCCATGAGCTGGCCGCCTTTTTCGACGCCAAGCGACTTACGCAAGCCAACCGGCAGAACAAGTCGACCATTCGGCATAACGTTGACACGAATCATGTAACTGATCTCCTATCCAAGAAGGTTGCATTCTTAGTTTGAGTCATTTTCTGTGTTTAGGTCATTTTTATTTTTGATGCCATAACATTCGGGTGTCCGAAAACGATCGTTTTCGGACAGGGGCAAACCAATCTGTCCGCAAATTACCTTTACAGTGTTTCGGACATAGTTCATATTTCGGACATCCTATTCGGACGAAATGAGCCCCATGCCACGCACCTTTGCCTATGTTCGCGTCTCTACAGTCGGGCAGACGACCGAAAACCAAATTCAGGAAATTGAAGCAGCCGGTTTTCGGGTTGAGCCGCGTCGCGTCGTTACCGAAACAATTTCCGGGAGTACATCCATCGCGCAACGGCGTGGCTTTGCTCGCCTTATGGATAGACTGGAAGCTGGAGATGTTCTGATCGTGACCAAGCTTGATCGTCTTGGTCGCGATGCGATGGATGTCAGCACCACGGTTAAAATGCTGGGAGCCATGGGAGTGAAGGTTTACTGCCTCGCACTTGGCGGTGCTGATTTGACCAGTTCCTCCGGCACAATGACGATGCAGGTTCTGAATGCTGTCGCACAGTTCGAGCGGGATCTGCTGATTGAGCGCACGCAGTCTGGTCTCAGGCGGGCAAAGTCAGAAGGGAAGACCCTGGGGCGGCCTTCCACACTGTCAGAAGGTGAGAAGCAAGGCGTCCTCAAGGACCTGGCGGAGGGTATGAGCGTTTCTGCACTTGCCAGAAAATTCTCCACAAGTCGGCAGACCATTATGCGGGTTCGGTCTGAGAGCTTTCCTTCCGGCTCTCTATAGCGGTAGTTCCGCTTCCGCCTACATATCCGACACCATCAGGTTTTCCCCACAATGCAAAAGCAATCACGGACATCACTCAAAATCATTTTATGAATGCCGTTGTGCAAACGGATTATTAGATTTAAAATAACAGATAATATTTTGGCAAATGTAGAAGACTTTTCTTCTGTCACTTTTGTGGGGAAATATGGAAGATCAAGCGGTAGAATTTGAAAATCTGGTTGGAAATATACTAGAGATTAATAATTTTATTATTTCTCCTTCTTTACCGGAGACAAATAATAAATTCGATTTCCATGCAACGCTTGGCAACGAAAAATGGGCGATTGAAGTCAAATTTTATAGGACCCCACGTGCTCAAGCAGGACTTATTGAAAATGCAGCTATCCGACTGAACCACGAAGGTGTTAAAGCGCGAGTCACAAAAGGTATGCTAGTCGTATCCTGCTATCTTCCCGCCGAATTGCGTCTTTACCTAGAGACGAGCTTTAATTTGACCTTCATAGACCGCGCCGATCTAATAAATTGGTCTGCAAAAAATACTGAGATTCTTGGAAAACTCCAATCAATTCTTGGGATACCGTCCAATGATCTGACACAAGACGGTGATACAACATCAGAACCAAAATTAAACGAGACGCCATTGAACCAGGCGCCACCTCAAGAAGACTCTAAAGGCACTGAACTGTGTCAAGAGCTTAAAAAGCTTAATCGAGGCAAAAAACATTGGCCTGACTATGAAAAACTGTGCGTGAGAATACTAAAATATTTATTTCCTAATGATCTTTATGGCTGGCATGATCAAAAACGAACTGATGATGGATTAAACCGTTACGATTCTGTTTGCCGCATCCAATCCACCACTGAGTTTTGGCAATTTATTGTACAACACTTGGATAGTCGATACGTAATTTTCGAATTTAAAAATTATACAGGAAAAATAAAGCAAGGACAAATTCTTACGACAGAGAAATATTTATTGGAAAAAGCTCTAAGGCGTGTTGCCATTATTTTTAGTCGAGATGGTGCTGACAAAAATGCGGTGACGATGACTCAGGGAGCGATGCGAGAATCAGGTAAACTTATGCTCATTCTAGATGATGATAAGGTATGCGAGATGCTACATATGAAAGAGCGCGGCGAGGATCCTACAGATTATCTGTTCGATTTGGCAGATAATTTCCTCCTGACGCTTCCTCGGTAAATGGTATTTGTCCAGATTGCTTGGTCTTCAGAACAGGTATCCATTGTGAATTGTCGCCAAATATGGAGCTTAATTTGTAATTTTTTGGGTTTATCTATTTTGGTGTAGTGAGTGTTCGTTTGTACTATCCCGTTGAATCTGGACGTTCCGCTAGCTCCGTAAGTTGCCTGTCCGCTCAACGAATATGAAGCGGACAGACGGGATGCGCCTTCATGCCGGACGCTCAAGCTCTTTGGAGCCCGTCTTAAAAGCGGACTTTCGTTTACGACCGGACACGCAGCCCCGTTACGACCATCATAAAGTAGCTGGGGATATTGGCGAGCAACACCCGCATTACTTCTTTCTGCCGAGAGGCGGCTCACACCCCGCTGTGATCTATTACATTTCCTCACGCGAGGTTTAGGATTTTGGTAACGTATTGGCCTTGTGCCCGATTAATTAGTGATCTTAGTCCGTAGGCGAATACATAGCACCTTTGAATCCTAGCCCTCTTCTGCACCGGAACTTACAATCAAAGTATGATCACGAACGAAGCGTATCTCCGACATGCTTTGCACTTGTTCAAATAGACGTTTGCTAGTCGCCGATATAAGGGTGCCGAACCACGCAGCCAACGCCTCCCGCTCAGCAAAAAATTCCAGCGCATCGTCGAAGTCCCAACGTGGCATCATTACCAGCTTGTTTTCCAAACTGAAGCATTCGGTTGTGAAGGTAATGCGCTGCCGATCAGCATCGGAGTGAGCTATGACCTTGTTGCGCCGCTCTAACAGTCGCTCATGCAGAGCACGTTCGTCAGAGCTGGGGCTAATCTTGATCTGTTTAAAACTAAGCAAAGGCAAATTATTAGCATTTGTGAAGGCGCGCCCATAGGCAATTACAGCGGTGTCTTCAAAACATCGATAGCGCCGTCGCTCAACGCGAGTAACGAGGCGATCTTCGTCAAGTTCACATATAAATTCCATGGCACTGCATGCCATCTGGAAATCAGCGAGGGACTGAACCAACCTGATCTGCCGCGGCAGTAGTTGTTCTGCGTCACCATCTTTTATGTTTTTTTCCAATTACATCCTCCATCTAGCACCGACAAACTAAATCTCTTTGTGGGAGGTAAGAAATACGACCCGAAAGCCAATAGGAAAATTCCAGAATATGAGGATAACTCGCCGGACACCGGGCTTTCCAGCCCCTTGGAATCCCTTGCCGAACGCAAGGCAAAAAATTCCGTCCTCGCAGGCTAAAAAGCAATTAAATCGTAACAGACTACCCAGATCGTTGGGGGATGGCTCCTTCCGCCTACATATCCGACATTCAAATTATGTATTGGTCTCCCGAAAGCGGACATGTTTCTGCTGTCGCTTATAATTGAGATTAAATAACGGATTTATTACATAACGGCTTGCGCTTAGAGCCCTTTTGGAAATCCAAGGATGAGCGTTTCTGCGTAGCATGAGGCTTCCCATGGCGATGTGGATCATGGCCTCGGCAACGTCGATCCGTTGCTCGTAATCCTTCACAAGACGACGCCAGCGGATCCTCCAGCCGAAGGTCGGTTCAACGACCCATCGACGCGGTAGGACTTCAAACCCTTTCGCTGTATCTGATCGCCGGACGACCTCGACTGTGAAGTCGAGAAAAGCGGCCTTATCCATCAACTGGAGGCGATCATAGGTTCCATCGGCAAACAGGTGCTTCACCCAAGGCCAGCGTTTACGAATGGCATCAAGGATCATCTGTCCCCCTGCGCTGTCCGAAATATCGGCTGTTGTCAGCCGGACCAAGAGAAGCCGGCCATCCGTATCAACTGCGATGTGGCGTTTTCGACCGACGATCTTCTTGCCTGCGTCATAACCACGCGTCTTTGCATGAGGCGCCTTGATACCCTGGCTATCAATGACGCTGCCCGATGGACTGGCTTCACGTCCTGCCGCTTCACGATCGAGCATCAGACAAATGCCATGAATGGTCTGGAACAGGAAACGGCGCATCAGCCGGCGAAACCACCAGTAAACCGTCTGCCACGGGCCAAAATGAACCGGAAGCATCTCCCAGCCGCAACCTGAGCGCACGAGATAGCACAGAGCATTGATGATCTCACGAAAATCGGTTGCCCGTTTCCGACCACGTCGGTTCGCAGGCGGCATCAGAGGCGCTAGGCGTTCCCATTCCTCATCTGTCAGGTCAGACGGATAGCGTTTCGTCCTGCGAGTAATATCGGCTATTCGGCCTCTCTGCTCGGGCGTCCACATCAAGAGCTTGAATCACGCGCGACACGCCCTGAAAACCCATCATGCTGAATTTCCAAAAGGGCTCTTAGGGAGCGCTTCCAATTAGTCTCCCACATTTTTTTAAAGCAGAAATCCAGTCACGATTTAAGAGGCCCGGAAGTAAACTAGTATCTTCAATCCATTTAGCTGTTTCCGGGCTAAATTTTTTGCAAAAATAAATGATATGATTAAATTCGTTCTGTAAATCCATTTTCACTATGGGATCTAAGTGTGCACATTTATTTCTTAAACGAATAATACGCTCCAGATCAAAATAGACATCTTTTCGCCTCGAAGGTCCCAGTTTATCAAAAACAGAATGAAAGCATTGTCTCCAATAAGGGTGGCTATTTGGGTTATCATAGGACGGTCCAAGCAGGGATAACCAGAAACCAAATGACAACTCAGATATTACGCCGCCGGACGTAACACCTTTAGCGCGCCTACTTGCAATAGCTATTGCATCATTTACGGCTTCTTTATAATTACCAACAATATTGTCGGACGCCTCCCATTTATTGTTCCCGTGTTTACCCCACCAATGGTCCGTCTTTAAATAATTGGACATCGCGGAATGCATGTGATTGCGGATGCTCAACTCGAACGGCTGCAAAGTTGCTAAAAACGCTGACGACAGCGCGAAATTCCATTCGTGCAACAAAATTGCATGACTATCGTCTACAGGAACCGGACATTTAATTCGGGATCGCCATGTAGCCAGTCTTTGATCATTTGCTATGGCTTTCCAATAATCTATTCTCTCGCGAGATAGAATTTTTTCAAACTCTGTTATCTCCGCCGGAGAAAAACATTGTGCCACAATTTTCCTCCTCGCATGGTATTGAATTAATGAGCGAAATTTTCTAGACTGTCAAACGTGGCCCCGGTTCACCTCTGCTTGCAAGTGTCCGGGGCTCCGCCAACATCAAAATAGAAATGCTTATTACGCTCTGAGGGCGTGCTGCTTTTTTGGGTCGTGCATGAAACTTTCTTTATGCATACCTAAAATTGTTGAGAAATTGGTTTGATAAGGTTGTGTCGTCAGACTGTCCACCATTGTGAAGCTACCCGTAAGTTTGAGCTTCTATTGCCGCTTCTCCCGTTTTTTTCGAGAAGCGGACATTCCGTTCACCCCCCTGAACTGCCTGTCTGTTCAAAGACGTTGAATCAGACAGGGACAGTCATCAACTCAGCTTCACCCTCTTATGTCAGCTCGGGTTACGAGGCCATCAGCGTTCGGAGCTGGGCATGGACCCACGGATAGAGTTCCTCGCCCTTCGTGTTGAGTCTCGACTTCAGGTCGCGCGTCGTATCATCGGCCAAAATTTCCAGAGCACCGGCGGCAATACCGACATAAGCTTCTGTCACGACGCTCGCCGCGCTGCTCTTCGGAATAGTCCAGTTTTTCGTCATCGGCGTGTCGATCATACCGACCAGCAGCCCGATGACCTGCGTGTTTTGTCCCTCAAGCGCCATACGCAAACCGTTGGTCGCGGACCACAACGCGGCCTTCGATGCGGCATAGGCCGTCGGTATACTGACCCAAGCCGCAACGGACAGAATATTGAGCATTGTCCCGCCGCCATTGGCACCGAGGACCGGTGTAAAGGCGTTGGCGACGTTCAGCGTGCCGAAGAAATTCGTGTCAAAGATTCGCCGTGTTTCCATCTCGGGCTGAAGTAAGACATCGGCTTCCGGTGCGATGGCCGCGTTGTTGATGAGCAGGTCACAGTCTTGCGCAGTCGCAACAGCGCGTGCGATGTCCTCGGCTTTCGTAATGTCGAGCGTTAGCGGCACGATACGAGCGTCATTCCAGACTTTGGGTTTTCGCGCTGCGGCATAAACGCGGCGAGCGCCACGCTGAATGGCCTGTTGGACGAATTCTTCCCCGAGCCCCCCATTGGCACCCGTTACGAGAACGACCCGATCCTCCAGATTACGGTTGGTCTTGTCGATTGCCTGCGTCATTCTATAGTTCTCCGAAAGTGGGGATTTTCCCCGGAACACTATCCGGGGACTATCCCCGATTCGTCAAGGGAGGATATTTATGACCGCTGAGCGGGAAATACGTTCAGCCGCGCCGCGCCCCATGCGCGCCGATGCGCGGCGTAACCGTGATGCGATCCTTACGGCCGCACGTGCCACATTCGAGGAAGAAGGCGTTCTCGCCTCCCTTGACGGCATCGCCCTACGTGCAGGAGTGGGAAATGCGACGCTGTATCGGAACTTTCCGACGCGGGACGATTTGCTTGCCGCCGTGGCTTCGGTCAGCATCGAGGCTGCTCTGGCCGAAGCTGATGCGCTGTCCATATCACTCGCGCCGAAAGAGGCACTGGCAGAATGGCTGATCCGGCTCGCATGGACACTGCGCATCTGGCATGACCTGCCGACCTGTGTTGCCTCCGCTCAGGCAGACCCGCAATCGTCCATGGCTTCTGCGTGCGCTGCGCTGATTGATCGAACGGGGGCATTTCTCCGTCAGGCAACCCTGTCCGGAAACACTGTGGATACTGTGACAGCGGCAGAAGTGTTCGAACTCGTCGTGGCATTGTCCTGGGCCATAGACCGGTTCGGGGACAATGAATTGACGGCAAGGCGGCGTGTTTCGGTCGGTATTGCCGGCGTTTTTAGGACAGTCGCCTTTGATGATGCCTGCATTGGTGCGCCATCAGGCACCGTGGAGATAGCCCCCTAATTTCATCCATTCTGCAAAGTCGAGCGTTTGTCCGAACACTTCTGTCGACGTCTCAGACGTCAGCGTACTGCTAAAACGGAACGTAAAGAAGACATTGATAGCAGTCTACGAAGAAAACGGGGGATGTATCGCGGGAGAGTGGTTCTCGACAGCGGTATTCGCCGCATTTATGCGTACTACTTACCTAATACAAAACACGACGTGTAGCTCATCATCGGAGATCATCCGGTGCTTTGTTACCGGCTCCCGAAACGGGCTCTGGCGGCTTCAGTTACCGGCGTGAACAGGCTGATGATCGTGCCTTCGGGATCGCGGAACTGGGCCGTACGGTTACCCCACGGCAGCAGTTTGGGTTCGATCACAACGTCTACCTTGTCTTTCAGGCGCGTAAACTCGGCATCCACGTCGTCGACCCTGAATTCCAGAATGGCCGTGCGATTGGCACCTGGTTCGGCACTCCCTTCCATAAACAGTGCTACCGTCTCAGCACTCCCGATCGCAAGTGTCGCGCCAGGAGTTAGGATTTCGGCAAACTGGGGTGCAAGCCATTCGGCAGACTGTCCCGTCACCAGTTCGTAAAAGGCCACCATCGTCGTGATGTCGGAGGCGATCAGGCGGATAGAGGTAAACGTCATCGGGCAGTTCCTGCTCAGGTTGTGCTCCCAACCTTTTGGCACAATCATGCTGACAACATCCTGTCAGCATGATTGCAGAAGCTTTGCGTAGCACCGATCGCCTTTTTCAGATCATCCAAATCCTGCGTCGGTCGTCTCGCCCCGTTACGGCAAGGGCTCTGGCCGAAGAACTGGAAGTCTCCATCCGTACGATCTACCGCGACATCGCACATTTGATCGGGCAGCGCGTGCCTATTTCAGGAGAAGCTGGCGTTGGATACGTTCTGGGAACTGGATATGACATGCCACCCCTCGCACTGCTCCCGGCTGAGCTTGAAGCAATCGTTCTGGGAGCACAGTGGGTGGCGGCCCATGGCGAAAAGGAGCTGTCACGCGCCGCATTGGACGTGCTCGCCAAGGTTGCCGCGGTTGTCCCCCCGGCCTTGCAGCCGTTTATCAGCGTTCCAAGCACAGCGACAAAGCTGCCTCTGGACGCATCACAAGACAAAGATGACAGGACGAACCTTCGAGCGGCAATCCGTGCCGGAACAAAGCTACATCTGCATTATCGGGATCAACAGGGGGAGGTTACCGAGCGTACAGTATGGCCGGTTGTTCTCGGTTATTCGGACACCACGTGCATGTTGATCGCCTGGTGCGAGCTGAGGCAGGACTTTCGTCATTTCCGCACGGACCGAATACAGGCGGTAGAAATTCTGGATAAGAAGATAGGTGAGCCTCGCACCCGACTGCTTCAACGCTGGAAAGCGCAACGCACATCGGAACTCGCTAAAATTACCAGTGAAGCCGGTTGATCGCTTCCCCAGTCCTGCCAGACGAAGGCGTTAATATCGTTCGATACATATTTTAGGCGAGTAGGAACGTCTGTTGTTTTGCGTTCGAGCACAGATAGCGGACGTTCTGCTTTCCCCCGATAGTGTTGAAAAACTCATGGTGAAGAGTGAAAGTGTTGCCAAACCACTTCGGCATAGGTGCAGCTTTCTTGCCTCAGGTGGACAAGGCAGGCGCTCCGGGAGGTATCAGTTTCGCCATTTTGCGGAGATTTTGGGCAGCTGCGGCGAGATGGAACTCATCACGGGCGCCGTTTGGTCCTCTGAGCCTCAACCGATCGATCTTCAAAATGCGCTTGAGGTGAGCAAACAGCATTTCGACCTTCTTTCGTTCTCGTCTGGAGACGATATAGGCGTCAGTTAAGGCAATGTCGCGGGCCAGATCACGAGCGCCTTCATGGACGGAGCGCAGGACCTTACGACTGGGCTGATCGGGGCAGCATTTCGGTTTGAGAGTGCATACGTCGCACGCGAGTTTCGACGAACGGTATCGAAGTAGGTTGTCGGGAGGGGCGTTTGGTCGATCCGAGTTGATCTTGCGCCACTGCTGCTTCAGTTCCTGTCCGCCAGGACAGACGTAAAGATCGTGCACGTGGTCATATGTGAAATCTCGGCGTTCGAAAGTCCCGTCCTGCCGGGCAGATTTGTCGAAAACCGGAATGTGAGGTTCTATGCCACGCTCATGAACCAGCCACGCAAGGTTTTCAGCGGAGCCATAAGCTGTATCCGCAGCAAGCTTTTCGGGCCATATTCCAAATGTTTCCTGAGTACGCTCTATCATTCGGCGTTGCGCCGTAACCTCGGCCTGCCGGATGGCTGTCGTGGTTTCTACATCCATGATGACAGCCGATTTAAGGTCGATGAGGTAATTTGTGCAGTAGGCATAATAAGCAAGGCCACCGCTTGCAGCGTTCCAACGTGCCGCAGGATCGACCGGAGAGATATATTTTGGTTGTACGGGCGTAGCAGACCCAAATGCAGCATCGTCCAGCACCGAGAAATACTCCCGCACAGCACGATGGGCGGCCTCGATTGGCAGCTTGTCTGGGCTCGGAACACTACGCTGCCGATTAGCGTCGGCCTTGATCGTGCTGGCATCGACCGCAAAGCCTTCACCGCCCACTAGTCCCTTGGCGATGCACTGTCGGACGGTCATTTCAAACATTTGGCGAAGCAGATCACTCTCCCGGAAGCGTCCGTGCCGGTTTTTCGAGAATGTCGAATGATCAGGTACAGGGCCGTTGAGACCAAGGCCGCAGAACCACCGGTAGGCCAGGTTAAGATGGACTTCTTCACATAACCGTCGCTCGGATCGAATACCCATCACGTAGCCAACGATTAACATCCTGATGATCAGCTCGGGATCGATCGAAGGCCGCCCCGTGCCGCTGTAAAATGGGCGAAGATGCTCACGCAGGCCGTCCAGATCAACAAAGCGATCAATTGAACGCAAAAGGTGGCCAGCTGGCACATGATCTTCAAGACGGAACTCGTAGAACAGTTCCTCCTGTATTTTCGTTCGATCACCCATCATTTGCAGGGTCCTCCTGCGAAGAATGAATCAGTGCTTCACTCTCAAAGCAAGCGCGACTTTTTCAACACTATCCCCCCATTGCTGCCTGTAGGTGGCCATATACCGTGATCAAAAACCGGCCATTTAGCGTGAACATCTACAAACATGCGAGCGCGCCAGACTGGCATTCCCCCCTGTCGGGAATCATCTGTTTTCCGACATGACCTACGTTTCGGATCACGCTCATGAGGCCTCCTAGCCTAAAATGAAGTGAAAACTGACGACAAACCCCGTCGCTTTGGTGTAAGTGACCAAAACACAAAAAACGGGGTTTTCCGACATGCTGATCGGTTACATGCGTGTTTCTTCGCTCGATGAGCGTCAGTCTGTCGACCTCCAGCGCGACGCCCTTCTCGCGGCGGGGGTGGACGAACGGAATATCTTCCAGGACAAGGCCTCGGGAACACGCGACGACAGACCGGGTCTGAAAGAATGTCTCTCTTATATAAAGAGTGGAGACGTTCTCGTGGTCTGGAAGCTGGATCGCCTGGGCCGATCTCTTCCGCATCTCCTGTCAATCATCGCGGGTCTCAAGGAGAAATCTGTCTCCTTTCGGTCGTTGACAGAGCAAATGGACACCACGACGCCACATGGTGAACTGATGTTCTCGCTCTTCGGCGCCCTAGCGCAATACGAGCGGGCTCTGATTCATGAACGGGTCATGGCAGGGCTTGCCGCTGCGAAACGTCGAGGCCGTAAGGGAGGAAGGCCGCCTGCGATAAATCAGGAAAAGCTGGAAATGGCCCTTGAAGCCCTGAAGAAGGGAGCGAGCAAAATGTCCGTCGCCCGCAGCTTCCAGATTCCTCGCACCACCCTGTTGAACACTCTGGAACGGATTGGATGGCAACCGCCTTCAGAGAACGAGAAAACCGACGGCAATATTCAGGATCGCCCCGCAGAATACGATCAGAAGAAGCCGCTCGGTCGTCGCGGCCGACAGTCCAGGTGAGGTTGGGTGAGACCGAAGATATTTTAGCCGCGCATATCCCGCGAGAATCAGGCTGATTCCAACGGCTCCGGACACCATGGCCACACGGTAGGATAAGGCCGCAACTGTTGGCGTAGAAATTCGCTCTCTCCTAAAGGGTGTGTCCGCAATGGACACACCATTGATTCACATTCCCAGAGCACGGCGATAGATGTCCAGAAGGGTCTCCTGCTCCTCGACCTGGGCGGGCTCCATTTTCCGAAGTTTCAGGATCTGTTTGATGATCTTGACGTCGAAGCCAGCCGACTTGGCCTCGCTGAAGATGTCTTTGATGTCGCCAGCCAGTGCCTTTCGCTCTTCTTCCAGTCGCTCGACACGCTCGATAATGGATCTGAGACGATCGGCCGCAATTCCTCCGGTCTGAGCTGCTGTCTCGGCAGGTGCTACGTCCTGTTCCTCATGTGCCAACATACAATTCTCCTTTCACTCGCCCATTCTGCAGATCCCATCTGCGACTGACACCTCAATGGTAGGTGCGGTCGGCCGAAAGATCTGACGCCAGGCCATAGAGGGTCCGGTCCAGAGCCAACGTACCGTCGAGGTGGCGCTCGATCATGGCCCGTAGCAGCCCACCGGCCGACCTGACCTTGCCCTTTCGCGCCTTGGCGGAAATGACGCACACCGCGACAGCCGCCTCATATCGGCCCATCACACTGCAAGCCTGACGCCAGGCATGAGACGAAATCCCCAGAGAGCCAGTGAGCATCTCCACGGCCTCGATCAGTTCGGCCTCATGGGGACGGCTGCTGGTGCAGAGATCGCGCAGATCCGGGACGAGCTGAAGGAGGAAGTTCGGTCCGGCCTTGAAGCCCCGAAGCGGCGAGGCCTTGGCAGGGGAGGCACTGTCAGACCCAACTACTCCTTCGTCTATGCCAACGCCGGCGCAGCCGGCTCCGCTTACAGTAACTTTAGTTATCGTATTTGGGTTTGTATCAGTATTATGGGGTCCATCAGTGCGCCCCATGGGGTCCATTTCCACAGGGTCAACGCCTGCGATCAGGGCCTCCAGACGCTCGACCAATCCCTCCATCTGCTCAACCAATGGCGACAGGATGTCCACATCGTGGTCATTGCCACGCAGCGCCAGGAGCTGATGCCCGTTCTGCTGGATGCTCATGACCTCTGCCTTATCCCCGACCGTCTCAAGGGCCGTGGCGGAAAGGGCCGTGATGCGGCGGCTCAGGATCATGGCGCGCTTGTGCAGGCGCTTTCCTTCGCGCTCCCGCTCTCTGAAGGCCTCAACGCGTTGGAGCATTTCGTCGTAGCGCCGAGACAGCGGCGACAGATCGAACCCGTATCCCTCAAGGATGGCCCCATTGCGGCCGTCACGTCTCAACCAGCGCTGTTGATTCGGACTATCGCGCATGATGATCCAGCCTAACTCGCTGAGGCCGCGTAACCAGCGTTTGACCGTGGACCTCTCGATGCCGAACCGCTCGCAGATGTCACGATTGCGCACGGCGCAGATTGTGAGGTTGTCGTCCTCCCAGTCCACCGGCTTCGTGCGGCTGATTAGAAAGCCAAGCAGATCGGACTGGCGCGGCTGAAGGCCAAGCGCACGAGGCTCTGTGTGCAACGCACTGAGAATCTGCGCCTTGCTGGCACCACTTCGCGGGAGAGCTTCGCACTGCATCTCCGCGAGGATCATGGCCGGGGTAATGCGTCTCACCCCGGCCTGACGGGGGTCATGCGAAAGAGAATAGGTCATGGAAAACTTCTCAGGATTTCGGGATTTCCGAAGCCCTGCTCTCCAACCCTTCAAACAAGCCCCTCCCGTTTGCAAGAAACTCTTGCATTCGAAGCTGAAATGTAGGATTGAAAAATCAGCACTGAAATTTTCAATCCAGTTCAATCGGTTTGGTGACCGATGGGACTACGTTCTAGGGCCTCGTGAAAGCGGGGCCTTAAACGTATCTGGGCTCTGGCTAACTCACTCAAACAATTCCTTCTTCAAGCCCAAATAGGCGATTTGCCTTTATGCTTCTCCTGTAGCGAGAAAGAAAGGCCCTTTTCAGAGTCTCTCGGCCGCTCAGAGATCGCCACAGGGATCTGCGACTTTCATCTGTAACATGACTCCGTTCCACACTCGCAAGCTGCCGATGAGAACAAAAGCGGCCTTTAGTAATTTTTTTTCACAATTCGTTAATGAAACCTTTTTTCTTTGCGCAGGCCCGTGCTACGAGCAAACAAGAGATAAGATAAAGGCAAAGTTAAACTTGATAATGTATGCCGGTTTTGCCTCTATCTCTCGGAGCGTTCTGTAGTCGCAAAGGTGCAAGATGGGTTCGACAGTTCCTTCAGCCAATACTCCTACAAGTTTTCGTGATTATAACTCACGAGAAATACTGAAAGACTTCCATAGTTGCTTAATGCTGATCAAAGAACAGTCAAAAGAGCTCTCCTGCTCCTTCGCCATTGCGGCTTCTGACATTCAGAAGATTTATCAATGCTTTTCCAATGCTCGTAGACTTTCAGTCCAAGTTACGTCGCTTTCATTCGAGAATGCTGAGAGCGAAAAATTGAAACGCGAGTGCCTAAACTGTCTTGCTATTCTCGAAGCAGGTTTGTGCATCGAAGAGGAAGACGTTGGTTCCCTGCCTGACTAAGCGAAAGGTTTTTCGTTAAGTCGCAGAAGCCGGCGCAATTCTATGATCTCCATTCAGGAGATCTAGATATGATTGTGCGTCTTTTATCGGTTACAGGACTGCTTGTCCTGACCGCCTGCTCAGGCAACGTCACGGCCGATCACGGCCATGGCCCCAAGCCGCCTCCGCTCAAACATGCTCGCTATGAGCCGGGCGCGGCCTACGGGTCGTCAAGAGCCGTCTGGGCACCGCCTGTCTACGACCGGCAGGGCCACATCGTAAAAATCGAAGATCCCCGTAACTCGGGGGACCGTGAAGACTATGAGCACGCGGGCTGGGCCGTTGGTGGCCCCAACAATAACTCCACGCATCCCCCTGGAACCTTCTAAAAGAAAAGCGGTCCGTCTGGGCCGCTTCCTGTTTCAGGGACGTCGAGGGAAAAGGGTGTCGGCCTCTCTGATATAGGCCAACATCCCGACCTTTCGCCGCTGGCGAAATTGCCAGTTCAGCCAGCCATTCTGCAGAATATAAAGCCCCAGAGCGAACCAGAACGGCATCATCTCGATCGCTGTCACGAGAGTCTGGCTATGCCACAAGCCGCTGAGGCCTACGATGATCCAAGCTGCGAGCAGAATAGCCCCGATGAGGGCGGCGGCCCAGGCGCGCTGATACGTCTTGGCCTGCTGATTCTGGAGATAGATCTCGACTGCGGCCGGACTGACATCATACACTTCTGCCGTCGCAACCAGGTCGATGCGACCCGACTCATCCACCTGAAACCCGTCCTCCGCCTCAGGCTTTCTCCGGACGATGCCCCAGAGCGTCCGAAGCAGACTGTATCCGTCACGGATACTCGTGGCCCCGACTGCGACAGATGGAGAGCCCACAACAAACCGGGCGGCCCGGCCTGTTTTAGCCAGGACTCCCTTCTTTTCGCTCGCCCCGCTCACTGGCTGACGTCCGCAAGGAACTTGTTCAGATCGGGCGGCACGCCATCGAGACGTCCCAGAGATCCGTCATGGTGCTTCCAGAAGAAGGTCGGAGTGCCTGTTAGCGATACCGCCTTCGCGGCGGCCATGTTCGCGTTAAGTCGTGACTGTGCTTCGGCAGAAGGCTGATCCAGAGCAGTCGAAAGGCCTCCAGACGTCCAGGCCTGAACCATACTTGCATCCTCAGGCAGCGAGGTCATGGCCTTAGCGTAACGGGTACTTGCGCCTCCATCCTCATAATCCAGGAGCGAAAGCGGCACGACCCTTAGACGCAGCTTGCCGCTATCAACGGCGGGCTGAAGGAGCTGCATGGCCCGGATCGAGAACGTGCAGCGCGGATCAATGAACATGACCACTTCCGGCGCGCCCTTCTGGCCGATCACACCAGCATAGATCTGCTCGGACAACGACCCGGCCGAGGCCTTTCCGCCTCCCGGGACGTCGATCCGAACCGTGGGAACGGCCCCTGGAATGTAGCGGATCTGCTGTCTTGTGATGTTTTTGCCTGCGGTGTCCCACACCGTGCCGGCGATCGCGGCCTGACCGTCTGGCGTCGCATAAACTACTTGGAAGCGGTCGCCATTGCGCACAAACATGCCTTTGGTTCCGCGCCAGACCTCAAGATCCGTCGCCCGTTTGCCCATCAGCTCGTGAAGGCGGTCATAGGGAACGGGAATGAGCGTCCCGCCAATAATGAAGCTGTGATTTTCAGGCGTGAAGAATACCAGAAGCTGGTTATCGCCATGAGCAACACCTGTCTGTAGTCCGTGCTGCGGCTCTGCCCATAGAATCTCGCTGCCTGCCTGTACCAGTCGCTGGATCGCGTCAGTCGGCTGAGGCCCGAGCGGAGCGGTTTTTGGAGGTGCTGATGTTTGGGCAGGCGAGGAAGGAACGGCGCATTGGGTCTGCGCCATTGCCGGTGCTGCCAGGAACAGCGATCCGGCGAGATAAAGAGAAGTACGAGAACGCATGAAGGGTCTCCTGAAGAATTAAGGAGACCCTATCGGGGTGAGATGCGACTAAGAGCTGCTTTTTGGAGCGTCTGGAAGAGGGCCGTAGAGGGCGCGATACTGTTTGAGTGAAACCTCGGCCTTTTCCGCCCAAGCCTTCAGCTCGTCGTAGTTAGCCTCCGACTTATCGCCAAAATCCTGCCACTGCTTTGTTAGCGCTTGCTGACGCTCGTAGTCGTAGCGCGCTTGTGACAGCTCGGCAACTAAAGCACCTTCTCTTCGAGATGAGTGCTCCAGCTTCTCGCGCAAATTAGCTACCATGCTATTCAGGGTATCTCTTTGGGCGAGCAGCTCGTGAGTAAGCTGCTCAAAAGTTGGACCGGACCGTCTGCGCAGTCGGGAAGACCAGCTCTCTATGAACTGGTCCTGCTGTACCGAAGCGCGACCAAGCATATAGCCTGCTAACGCTCCCATGCCCTCACTTTCAGCCATTGCCTTCACCTTCAAGTAATGCGCTGCATGGTCGTGTCGTTACCACCAGCGGCAGAATTACGTACCCCATTCACTAACTGTGCTGAAGGTCGCTGTCCATCATTAGAACCTTTTTGCGGAGCCAGTGATCTTTGGATGCCTTGTAATGTACCCGCCATACCAACAACAGCCGCATCTCTTGAAAACTGATCCAGATCGACACGGTTCCCTTCATGGAAGCCGATCATGGCAGGAACACGTTCTGGCAGGATCGCAATCAGCCTGAAGCACATGAGAGCAAGCGTGATATGGACCGTGACGTACATGCCGAGCATGACGACAACGCCGATGAGATTGGTCACGATCCAGCCATGTGACAGTACGAACCCTGCGGCTACGCCGAATGTCTGGTGGATCAGCCAGGACATGGCATCAAACACGAAGTAGCCCAGGAAAAGCCCGAACAGCATCAGGGTCGGTCGGAAAAGGACGTTGAAGATCAGGGCATATCCTGCTTTCGCGTGCCCATGCAGGCCTTCTCCGGACATTGTCATGTGGGCCAGCATCCAGAGCGGGACAGCGATTACGCCTTCGCACACCAGAATGAGCCAGCCAGCAACGCCCGCCATCCACATCACCCAGGGAATCATCGGCAGCACGAACGCGAGTGTAAGGCCCGGAAGCAGAAGCGCCATTGCGCCTGTGAGGATTGGCGTGCTGAGGAACTGCACGACGACATGCCCCACACCAATGCCAGCAGCCCCCGCGAAATTGCCAGTTAGAGCCGCGCCAGCCGCTGTGACTGCCGATCCCGCGTCCGAGCTGAGGAGCGCTGCGGACGCCATGACCAGAAGGGCCGTGGTGATCATCCAGTTTCCAAGCCCCATGAGGTTCCCGAACGGATCCGTCCAGTAGCCCTCAGCACCAGACGGCTCGATGAACGCCATGACCGTCTGAAGCGTGTAGTCACTCAGGTGAAGAGAGCGGGCAACCTGTGACAGCACGCCAGCGCCGTCACCACTTGGGGTTACACCGGCATAAAGATCACTGCTGCCACCTGGAGCGTTCATGCCGTCCTGCGTCGCAACCATGTTGGAGATGTTGGCCAGAAGTGCGCCAATGGACTGCATCATCGGCGCAATATCGCCATGAACGTCTTCGCCCAATCCAACGTAGGTCGGGGCGCTCACAGTCGGCGTGGACGCCATCAGCGACATGGTTTCCCCGTTAAGACGGGCAAACTCAAGATAATAGGCGCCCGCGCCCGTCCAGCCGAGATTGTCGAGACGGCCCTTGGTATTGGCAGCGTCTCCGTTGGTTCCGCTGTCCCATGCCTGGAAGCTGGTGCTCCGTTTCGTGACGGCGGCCTGAACCTGCTGGCGGATACTCGCCGCCTTTGTCGTGAGCTTGCTGGTATAATCGTTTGTCGCTTGCGTCATCAGATCAACAAGGGGTGCCAGGCTGGACGACTTTTTGGTCTGCCAGAACTGGTTCGCAACTTGCTGGACCTGAGGCCGGATCTCGCCCACCAGAACGCTATCCAGAATTTGCTGCTGCATAGCGGCCGTATCGACCGTAACGCCCAGGATCTTCGTCGCGGTACGTGGCGCCTGGATGGTCACGGACCCACAAACGGGCTGCCCGTCTCCCGTCGTCATCTGATACGGATAAGTAATCATACCCAGATCGGAGCCGGATACGGCCTTCACAGTTCTCCCGGTCGGTGCCGGTACAAGGCTGGAATTGGACGAGGCAAGATTGACCAGATCCCGGCACATTTCATTGGCGATCAAGCCAGCCACAATGGTTTTCGTACCCGGTACCATGGGCTGTGCGATGGTTTTTCCGTCCGGACCAATCGCCTGCACGGCGGAGGAATAGACCGTCTTCGCCATGCCAACACCCCAGAGCGAACCCTGAACGAACGCGGCCTGACCAGCACTGAAACCACCTGCCACCGGAAGCATCATGATGGCGCCAAAGGCCATCCGCACGATACTCATGGAGGTCTGATTGGATCCAAGCACCTTCGACGTCTCGGCCGAGCGGTGCATGTTCATCATCATGACGTATGAGACGAACGCCATGGCCAGCGCCATGACGAAACCGGACAGATCGCCCAGCATGGTTCCGATAACCGTGGCCTCGGTGCCTGTGGAGGTCGAGGACGATCCGAACACCGGAAAGACGGACTTGATCATCGTCGCAGCCCAGTCGTCACCAGGATCGAGCATGTTCCAGGTCACGCCGTAGGTGGAGTTCCCGGACGTCGAGTTGCCTGTGACCGACTGTGCGTGAGCTATCCCTGCTGCAAAAAGGAGGGGCAGGGCGCAGAGCGCCCCGCCTGTTCTGCTGAACCGTTTAAAGAAGGTCATCAGTTACATTCCTGGGCTTGCGCTGGCGGATGCGGATGGAGACGGCCGGAAGACAGAGGCGACGGCCTCAACCGCCTTTTTCACCAGTTCACGCGCCTTCTCTGAGAGATCTTCGACCATGCTGGTCCCGGCCTCCTTTCCCGGCACCCCCTTGGCGAGTTCGCCAATCTTGCTGTCCAGGCCGTTGAAGCGCTGCTCGACCTGAGCCTCTGTCCCACGCTGCACCCCAATATCGGCGGCTTTCTCACGATGAGCACCATAGGCCGCGACGGCTTCACCCGCTTCCTTTAGTTGCGCTGCGAACGCCTGGTTGGTGCTCCGCTCGGCTTGAAATCGCGATTGCAGGCCTTCATGCCGACCTCCCGGCCGCATTTCGCTCAACACATCATCCATGCCATTTGGCTCAGATTTTGCGGCCTCAGCGATTTCGCGCATCACCGAAGACGCCGGAGTATTCTGCACGGCCTCCAGAGCACTCTGCGCCTTCAGGCCCAGGGCCTCGGTCTGATCCAGATGATTGGCATCGGCCTGCTGCCCATGGGCCGCATTCATCGTCTGGGCCTTGGCCATCCAGTTGGACCCGGGCGTGACGGTCTGCTGCACAGCCTCGGGACGAATGGCCTGTGCGAGACGGGTAAAGAGACCCGGGCCGCGCACCTGATAGACAACTTGTTCCTTCGCTTCGTCTTCCGGAGTTTTTGCTTCTTCCTTTTCCGGCCCAGGTTTGGCCTTCGCCTTCGAGCCAGCCTTTCCGTTGTCTGGGGTTTCAGGAGCCGCTTTCTCTTTCGCCTCAGTCCCGGGCGGCCGCCCGGGACGTTGGGCCTGTGGGTGATCTGCACCCGGATCGCCTCCGCCAGGAGAGGCATGCATCCGTGGATCAGCCTTTTCTTCCGAGGGATGAGTTGGGGCTTCACCCTCTTGCACGCGTGGATCCTCACTGTCCTCTGGCGCAGGAGCGTCCGGAATATCATCGAAAGGTGGTGGCTCAGGACTGCCATCAAATTCGGAGGCCGGTTCCACAGGTCTTACGTCTGCCTGTTCGTCCTGTGTAACGGCCTGCACGTCAGGGTCATGCGTGGAGAACCGTGCGGCGTTGGCGACCCGATCTGTTAGCGAGTGCAGAACCTCGTCAATCTCCGGATTGCCCTGCTGGTCAGCCCCCATGGAGGCCACCTGCTCGGAAACGGAGCGGACGGTGTCAACCAGTCGCTGATCCATCAGATCCGGGGTTTGACCCATGAAGCCTTTGAGGGTCTCGGACGTCAGGCCGGGCACGGTCATGGCGCGTTGCGTCATCTCTTCGCGTAGCCCGCTCTCCTGCGGCAGAACAGGCCCAACCAGACGTTCGGCGTCCTGAAGCATATAGGCCACGTTGGTCCGAAACCGCTCATTGGCCGCAAGGTCCGGATCCTGATGCTTCTGCGCCAGCAGGGTGATCTGCCCGGCCAGTTGGGGCGCATCCTTCTCAAGTTGAGGCCGCACGCGCTCCAGGCTCTGGAAGACGTCCGCAAGGGCAGGGATCTGCGTATCATTCTGGGCCATGTCAGCCTCCGGGATTGACGTTGGGAGATGGGATGGGGGCAAGTCTTTTGGCCTCGCTTTCCTCTTCGTGCTGCGCCACCTGCGTAGCGGCGAGCGAGGACTGAAAAAGGCCGAGGCGGTAATTCTGTAGGGCGAGGTAGTTGGCCTGCGCCTGCTCAATGGCCAGCTCACGCATCACTGTGGCGGGTGGCATCTGCTGAAGGTTCTTGTTCCAGGTCACACCAGAGACACGACGGTTGACCTCAAGGCTCATCGACGTCAGCCACGAGGCCTGATCCGAGACGGCCATTCCTTCAGCCTGCATCTCGGTTTTCTGCACATCCGTCAGATTGATCGACGGTATCTCAAGCGAAGTGATGAAATTCATGACGTAGCGCGAGAGCGACATGCGGGCGTTGTAGGCACGCCGACGCAGCGCGGCTTCGCGGCCGGACGTGGACGTGAGCTGCTCCCCGCGCAGCGCAGCCGGAGCCACGGGTTGAATGAGTGTGGTGCTGTAATCGTTGGCAGCGTCCACACCGCCGTCAGCCGACAGAGTATCCTGCCCAAATAGCGAAATGGCCCGTTGGTCTGCATTGGGCAGTCGAGAGAGAGCCGAGCAGAGACCGGCCGTGACGTCTTCCTGTGAGCAATACCGCCGCCCGTGCAGCGCCATGCTCGATGCCACGCCCTGGCCCTTGCCGTAGTAAGACGGCGTTCCTGCGTCGGCTTCTCCCCGACTGTCCGTAATCGTCGCAATGGCCCGTGTCGCCGTCCTTGCCGACTGAGACGCGCCCTGGGTGGCCTGCGACCCGTCGATCCCCGTGCAGAACTCGGGGTTCATCATGTGCTCATCGCGGATCGTGGTGTCCTGCTGGCGGCGAGCGAACTCCGCCATGGCTGTATTGGACGCATCCGCGATGCGTTGCTCGGCCGCAACACCTGCCTTCTCGTAGTTACTTAGCTGGGTGAAGCCCTTGTTCAGCATGGAACTGACGGAGTTCGGGTTCGTCAGGCTGTCCATCGAATTATTCAACTGAGAAGTCAGGGTCTTGGTCATCGACGACAGCGCACTGCCCGTAAACTTCTGCAGGGCACTGATGGCCGCGACCACGGCTGCTTCACCAATGAACGCATTCGCAGGCTTCGGCATCGCGATAAGAACGGTCGTGCAGAGGAGCATCGTTGCGATTGTTGGCTTGAGGCGGATCTTCATCAGAATACCCCATCCAACGGTGTGCTTGTGTACCCGGTCGGTAAGCGTGGCTCACCGCGCACGTAGCCATTGGAATCCCCATTCCCGAGACTTCCGGCCGCGAGCTGGGGACGATTGCCGCCAAAATTCAGAGAGGGGCACATCAGGCCATTCCCGCCTGACAGGCCAAGACCGACATTCACACCGTTCAAACTCAGGCCACACTGCTGCGCGGCCCCGACGGTGTTGTTCCACTCACTCTGGGCCGCAGAACAGATCTCTCCTTCGACCTGCCCGACAACATCGTTGATCAGTGCCGCAGGGTTGGCGATGTTTGTCAGGAGATTGAGGCCGGTCCCGTTAAAGAATTTGTCGAGACACGACAGGCCACTGACGCTTTCAGGCTGCTTTTCGTAGGCATTGTTGGCCTTGATCCGCCCGTTGACGGCGTCCGCTGCGGCCTGTGTCAGGGTGGCGCAGGCCTGACTGCCCTGTGTTGCGGCAGAGGCACCTACGGGAAGCGACAAGGCAGCCGCGATAAATAGAAAGGGTGCCCGTTTCATGCGACCGCCCTTTCTTCTTCAGGAGCGAGAAGATCGCGCAAAAGCGCCAGACGGTCCTCTGAGAAAACCCGGCCAGAGAGTTCTGCCCGCTTCTGACTGTCGGTCCAGGTGACAAGGTCAGTACGGCTGGCAACAGCGGCTGCCACAAGATCCTCTCCACCGGCCACGGTTGAGATCACCTCGGCAACAAGGGTCCGTCGCTCCTCATTGGGCAGGGACGCAAGAAGGTCGGCCAGAGAGGCGACGACCGCCCCGTCGGTGCCGAACGTGTGTCCATTCCGGACACGAAAATGCTCAAGCAGATTGTGGCGTGCGAGAGCGAGATTGGGAGCCAGAGAACTCGGGGGGGTTTCCCTGTGCGGTGTTTGATCGTCTGGTGACATGCCTCTCTCCTGGGTAAGTCCCAGCAGAGAAGCAGCTCGATCTGCGACTAACGCTTATTTCTTCAAAATAGTGACGTGTGCACGCCCGACCTCGATACGCTCGCCGAGTGGACCGACTGTGGTGGCCAGAACCTTGTTCCATTCCCGGCCGCCCTGCCAGTCCACGGCCTCACCTGGATCAACGCCTGCGCCGTAAGTGACACGGACACCGGATGGCACGATCTGCCTGACGGCGAACGACAACGGCACCTGATGCCCATATCCGGCGGTCATGCGGAAGTGATGAACCACCTTTGGCTGTTCGGATGGAGCGGGTAGCTCTGCGGACGGTGCCAGCGAGACTGGCCCCGTGGGGACAGGCGAGGGAAGAGGTGGAGGCGCATGACTGATCTCAAAAGCCGCTTCCGTCAGCAAAGACTTAGGCGTCGTTGGAGCTGGTTGCACATGGGCGGGAGGCAAGATTACAAACATTCGGTTTCTCCTGAAATAACTTAAAATTCTAAATCGCAGATCAACATGCGACTGAGGAGAAATGTTAAATACGAACTCAGTTGTCAGGGGCGCTCTCGTGGGTATTTTGCAGTATCCGGACCCGAAGTCCGGTGCGTAAGCCTGCCGAGAAAGAGAACTAGCCATGAACAAGAAAACAGAGACGCAGGCAAATGATGCTTCTGTTGAAGGATATCTGACTGAGTTAGGCGATAGAGTACGCGAGGTTCGGGAGAAACGGGAACTAAATGTTGTTCGGGTCTGCTTTATGAGTGGACTATCTGTGAATACAGTTCAGAACATGGAGAAAGGTAAGGCGCCTGCCTACAACTCTCTATGGAAGCTTATTCAGGGTCTTGAAGAAGTTCCTGACAACATATTACCTCCCGATAGGCACGAAATATTACCTTTGGAAGGTCAGGCGTCTGACGACGAACTACAGATATGCCTTTCGCTCAGTAAGATATTCGAAAAGAACAGGGAATCATTGCTGGAAATCCTTTCGGAAGTGGAGAGGATTAAGACAGACCACACTCTTAACGAGGGCAAAAAGGTTCCGCCCGACAAGAGACAGCCAGTTCTCGTAGAACTCGGCGAACGAATACGCGACATTCGTCTGGCCAGAGGGCTGAGCGGTGCCGATCTGGCTGCCGCCAGCGGCCTTCACGCGCCAGCAATCCACCTTATCGAGATAGGAATGCGAAACCCCAATCTCGACACCCTCTTGAAGATTGCAGCGGCCCTACGTGTTCCGACAGCCTTGCTATTCGCAGGCTTTCCAAGGGTAGACGCCACTTTTTTTGCTCTCTTTCGTGTTCGGGGCCTCTACAGCGGAATCCTCTCCACATCCGAACAGGCAAGGATATTGTTCGATAAACTGGACGTTCTTCAACGCGTCACGAAAGATATAATAAACTGACTAGACGATAATCTTATCGTTTAAGGAAGTTTTTTCTTGCATATAAGCTATCGTCGCTAGATAAGGATACCGTCTGCAACAATAACGGTATTTCTAGCGATGCTTGCTGCTCTTCAACCGTCGTTTGCCCTGTCTACCCAGGCCAATCTGGCTTCAGGGATGCAGCTTCACAGTAAAAACGAAGATGCTTTTCGGTCGTCTGGTCTCTCGCCGTTCGGAGCTCCTGAACAAGCACGTTCCCTCTTAAAAAAGATGATCGTTCAGGGTGTGAACGTCGCGTACATCGCGGCTGCACTTTTCATAAGCCGTCTCGAAATAGAGGCCATTGCGCGAGAGGAAGGACTTGTTCTCAAGCGCACTCCGCTCAGGAATGGCCCTCGGGCATGGTCTCTCCTCGATATCAGCCGCCTCAGCCGCGCATGGGCCGAGGGCGAAGACCTTCCCACTATCGCAAAGCGCCTCGATCGCACCGTCATGGCCGTGCGCAAGAAACGCGCCGCCCTCGGCCTGCCTGCCCGGGAGCGTTATGCCGAGGTGGTCTGGACGGACGCCGACGTTGCCACTCTTCTGGCCCACCGTGAGCGGCGCATCGGGCTCCAACGCATTGCGAAACAGATGGGCCGCAGTGTCCGTAGTCTCCAGCGTAAGCTCGTTAGTCTCCGCCCTACCCCTGACTCCACTGCTATTCCCGCTGATCCATCCGTCATTCTCACCTGGGAACAGGCGTCCCGCCTGACACCGGAAGAGCGTCGGGGCCGCAGATGGCAGGTCCGAAACTCACCCTCCGGGTTGGTCATCGGCTTCAGCCGGAACGCCTGCACCACACGCTGGTCCGTAGAAATGCAGCACGAGCTCGCCATGCGACATTTTGCACACCAGTCCCCTGATGCCGTGGCAGAGGACTTCCTCCTGACGGATCGCACTATCGTCAGTCAGTCCGGCTGGCTGCACCTGCCTCGCCGTTCCAAGAAAGACATGCGCAAGGCGTTCGAACCGGCCCTGTATGAAGTCTATCTGAACAAGATGGATTACGTGCGCCGCGAATGCCTCGGCAAGGCCGGGTTCTACTTCTGGACCACCCGCCGTAACGGCCGCCGGATCAGCCGTTTGCACCAACAGACCGCCGTCATGCGCTCTGGCGATTAATCCGCAAATTTCTCTGTTTTTTCAGCTTCAGTCGCAGATCAACGGGTCACGGTGACGATGACACAGTCATCATGAGGTTTGAAATGCCATCCGCAGCCCCGCTGTCGTTCCACGGAGACACCGCGCCATGAGCCGCTCCTCGGGATCCCTGAGCCGACGCCTGACCGATCCTGATTTTCAGGGTAAGATCGTTGAGCGTTCCTTGCAGACGTCCATTGCCCTCGCCGCCGTCGTGGTGGTGCTGGCCGTGCTCCTGGCCCGCGCCTGGTCGTACCATCCGCACCCGAAGTATTTCTTCGTGGACGGGATCAACGCTCCTCGCCCGGCTATCGCGCTGAACAGCCCGATCCTCAGTCAGGAGGATTTCCTGTCCTGGGTCATCAAGTGGTCGCTCAAGCCGTACAACATCAATTACCGGGATTATCCGTCGCAGCTCAACGCAGCAGGCTCGCATTTCACCATCAATGGCTGGAATACGTTCGCGCAGTCCTTCGTTCAGGACGGCAATCTGGCGAAAATGAAAGAAGCCAAACTGCTCTGCTATGCACAGCCAACGCGCGCCGCAACCATTCGCCAGCAGAGCATGGTCAACGGCCATCACCATTATGTCGTGCAGTTTCCGTTCGTTCAGACCTGCGAGAACGTCAATCAGGAGAGTTCGCAGACCCTGATTGCAACCGTGCATGTGGAAAGGGTCGAAGATCAGGATCACCCCGACGGCATTGCCATCACCCAGCTTGTGGCCAGCCCGCAGTGAGGATCCGCGCCATGAAAACCCGCTCTTTTTCGCTGGCCCTTCTCGGCCTCATGGGCCTCCTGCCCTTCACCGCGATGGCACAGTCGGTTGCACCTGCTCCAGATGCCGCGCCAGCCGCGCCACACCTCTCTCCAGAGCAGCAGGACCAGCAGGCTGCCGAGGACGAAGCCATTCCCCTGACACCGGAGATGATCCGCCGTCTCGGCAATCGCCTCAAAGAGAACCAGAAGGCGCGTGAAGATGTTGCTACGGAAGTCGCCGCACCGACCAGCCGACCGGCCATCCGCGTCTCTTTCGCGCCCGGTCAGCAGACATCCCTGATTTTTACGACCAAGGGCTATCCCACAGCCGTCTCTTTTGTGGACCGCTCGGGCGCACCCTGGCCGATTGCCTGGAACACGACCAGCACATCCGCCAATCCTGACGGTCTGAAGAACTGTTCCTCGGACGGTGGCAAAGGGGGATCGCCTGCCGTGCAGACCACAGGCTTTTACACCTGTGTTCCCTATGCTGGCAGCAACACCATCAACATCGAGCCACTGTCGCTGTCACCGCGTGGCGGCCTGCTCGTCACGTTGAAGGGCGCAATCAAGCCGATCTCTTTCCTGCTTCTGGCAGGGCGCGGCACCTATGATGACAACCTGACGGTCCGCGTGAACGAAGACGGCCCCAATGCAAAGCAGGAAATGGGTCCGGAAGCCGCCCCCGGGACGGCAGAGCCGTTCATGAATGCCATGCTGTCCGGGATCGCTCCGGCCTCCGCCGTTCCCCAGAGCGTCGAGGGTCTTTCTCCTGATGATGTGCGGGCGTGGCGCATGGGCAATGAACTCTACATCCGCACGCGGCTGGCGCTCATGACGCCTGCCTGGGACAGCTCAGAGCGTGGCGAAGACGGCTACACCCTCTATGCCTTCCGCCAGACCCCCTACATTCTCCTGTCGGATTCCGGTCGGACCGTGTCCGCGTCTCTCAAGGACATGACGCCATGATCCCGAAGCTTCCCAAATTCAAATCCGTTCTGTCGAGCGCAACACGCGGAGGAAACCGCCGCCTGATTCTGCTCGGTGCCTCGGCCGTCTCCGTGATCGCTCTGGTGCTTCTCGTCTCACATCATGAGACCAAGCAGATGCCCAAATCCAATCCAGGGCAGATCGTGGAGATGAACGCTCTGCCCGGTGGGACCAATACCAACCCTGAGCAGGATCGCCTGCGCCAGATGCAAAACACTGAGGCCGCACAGCAATCCGAGGGGGACGGGAAATCCTACACCCCGGATCTCGCTCCCGCAGTAACACGCAACACCAAGGGCGAGCGGACGGATGCGGTTCTTCCGCATGAAGCCGAAGCGCCTCACCCCCAGGAAGTCGGCTACAGCGCTCCGATACCGTCGCCAGCTCCACCACCGAGGCCTCCACACATCGAAAACGCGCCGGAAGCCCCGCTGGTCCAGACCGATCCCGCCTATTCCGCATCCGGGAATGGTGAGACGTCTCAGGCCGAGCAGCAGGAGCGCGAGAAGCGCCGTGCCCGCTATGTCGCAGAGATCGCGCGCATCGAAAGCGGCCTTCAGACCCGGCCGCCTGTCTCGGATCTTCAGGAAGCCGTCTTCAAGCCAGAGCAGGAGGCGCAGCCCCAGGCCGAGAAAGCCATGGCCTCGCGTGGTGCGGCAGGAGCCTCCGCAGCGGCCACGGCCTCACATGATACAGCCGCCGCGCCAGCGCTCATTCCGGCCGGTCGAGGGATTTATGCCCATACCGTCACAGCGACCGACAGCGACCTGTCAGGGCAGATCGTGCTGGAAGCCGATAGCGGCCCGATTGCGGGCGACCGCATGATTGCAACGGTTGCGCGGGCACCCGGAAACGAGCAGCTCCTGGTCGTGCAGGTCAACAAGATCATTCATCAGGGCCGCACTCTCGCAACCAACGGCGTGGTGATGGCGCCCGACACCATGAAGCAGGGTGTCGCCTCCAGCGTTGATCCCCTGATTTTCCAGCGGTTTGTCATGCCTGCCGCCGCAGCCTTCGTGCAGGGCCTTGGGCAGGCCATCGAAACCACGTCCAATGTCCAAGGCAGCTACAGCGCCCTGGGCGGCATGAACTATATCCAGCGCCTGAACATGGGTCAGCAGCTCGGTGTCGCCGCAGGAAGTGCCGCCTCGGCCGTCAACAGTGCCCTGACACAGGACACGCCAACACGCGCGCGGATCATCCTCGCCGCCAACGTGAACGTGGGTGTGATGTTCATGGATCCTGTTCTCGACAAGCCCTGATTTTTCGCACTCAGTCGCAGATCGTTCCCCGATCCTTCTGGCAGTCTCAGCCAGAAGGATCTTTTTTATGAGTTCCACAGTTCACCACCTGAACACCGAAGTCACGCCACGCCGGATGGATCCCGTCCCGGCAGCGCCCCCACCGCCTCACCAGCACGACACGGTGTCTGACGGTCCGGACGGGGACACCCCCGAAGCCACGGGCCATGATGACAATCACACGACGGCCCCTGCATCGTCCGGCTCTGCTTCTTTTCTCACGCCCATCATCTCGCGCTACGAGGCACTGACACCCCGCCAGAAACTCTACGGCGGTTCGGGCCTCGGGATCTGCGCCGTTCTCCTCGTGGGGATTCTGGCGACAAGTGGGCACCACCATCGCGCTGTCTCCGCGCCTGGCCAGGAAGTCGGCATGGATCAGTCGGCAGCGCCCGTGGCTCAGGCCCCCGAACCCGCTCCGGTAGCGGCCCCTCCTGCAACCGCCGATCTTGCAGAAATGCAGACCCTCGGCCATCCGAAAGCTGCTGCGAGCCCGCCCGACACTGCGACGTCCCCGAAAGCGCCGCCTGCGGCCGTCGTTGCAACGCCGTCAGCCGCATCGCAGTCTGCGTCAGCCCAGCCTGACGCCCCCCGAACTGAGGCTCCGGCCGTTGTGCCGCCCGCACCGCCTGCCGATCCGGTCAAGACAGCCCAGACCCTTCAGGCCGCGCCCATGGCGACGCAGCAGCAGATCGACGTGCTTCAGCTCGTCACGGCTGAGGCCCGCGTGATTGAACGCGAGCGCGGCGAAGTCGAAGAGCTGCGCCAGTCCCTTGCCGGACAGCGCAAGGCCGAAGAAGACCGGCTGAACGATCTGACGCGGCGCGTCTCTCTGGTCGAAGCCAATCACGCCGTGACAGGTGCCGAGAACTCCGGTGCCGATGAAGCCGCCCAGGCCCATGCCGCCGCCGAAAAGGCACGTGCGGCCCTGAGCGCTGCCATGAACAAGCCTGCGACAGTGGCCGCAACATCTTCAGCCGCCCCACCCGCTCCGGCCGCCGTGGCGGGTCCGGCTCCAAAGCCTGAGTGGGTCCATCACTACCGGATCGTCGCGGCCTCGCCGCAACTCGCCATGATTGAGGACAGTGCGGCCCCAAGCGGGCAGGCCCGCCAGTTCGAGGTGGGTGTTGGCACGGTCATCCCGGGCTACGGCGCGGTCCTGACCATTAGCCAGCAGGGCGCCACCTGGGTTCTGCACACGGCTCATGGCGACCTGAACTGAGGAGGCCAGCATGGAAGGCCTTGTCAATCTCGTCCACGAAATCGCCGTTGGCATGGGCTGGCTCCTGCCAACGGCCTGCTATGCGGCGGCCGTGTCCTGCCTGATCTTCAGCCTGATCGGGATCTACCAGTATTACCACCCGACCATTCAGGCCCTGCAGGACAAGCCCTGGCTGCCCTATCTGTCCCTCGTCCTGTGCGGTGTCTTCGCCTCGTTCAACGTCATCCTCACCAAAAGCACCGCCTCGGCCGGAACGGACGTGCAGGTCACTCTGGGCGACGCTGCCACCAGTTACAGCACGGCCGACAGTCTGATTACCGGCACCGGCCCCAAAGACGCGATCATGGCGATCGTCAAAGACTTTGCCCTGTTCTTTCAGATGTTCGGGGCCTGGACGTGCTTTTTCGCCGTCCTGACCTGGTTTGCCATCCAGAAAGGCCGATCGAACCGCGAGCGCCTTGGTTGCGGCATTCAGTACGTCTTTGGCGTCATGCTCCTCAATCCGGTCAAGGACGCCACCTGGATCCTCTCTTTCTGGCCCTGAAACGGACTGACGAAAAAAAATACCCCTCTCCCGCCTCAGTCGCAGATCGCGCGGTCAGAGTCATCGGCAGAGGGGATTGTCCCTCACAACGGAGAAACAACTCATGACATCCCAGACAGCCCCGTCTTCTTCCCGCGCCCTCACCAAGATCGGCGCAACCGTTGCAACAGCAACCATGCTGCCGATGGTGATGGCTGGCACAGCCCTTGCTGCCGCAGGGGGCACAGCCTCCAGCAACGGTCTTGGCCATCAGATCCAGAACATGGCGCAGGAAGGCACGGACACAATCGGTGTCGGGTCTGCCGCAACCCTTTACGCTCTGGCCATTGTCGCCCTCGTGACGGGTATCGTGCTGTTCTACAAGTCCCAGAAGGAAGAGACGAAGCGCCCTGGCATGGCAATCGCCGGCGTCGTCTGCTTCGTTCTGGCCGGTGTGGCGGCAACGGGTCCGAAGTGGATCAACAACTCTGCAAACACGGCCTCCAACGGGAATGCTGAAATCAGCAATACCGCCAAGAGCTACCAGTTCCAGTAAGCCGACATGACCTCCGATCCGTTCTTCCTCCAGCCTGGTCTCGACCAGGAGATCCGGCCCGGGAAAGACGGGTCGGATGGCGCGTTTACCTGCTCGTGCTGCGGTTTGCTGTCGCCCGGTGCAGGTCTCCCATGGACTGGTCCCTCCTCAGGGGCCGGTCTCCGGGTCTGTCAGGTGTGCAATCTTCTTCAGGATACGTCGCGGGCAGCTATCGACGCCGAAGCCATGCTCGTCTGGTGGCCGGAAATGTCTCAGTCGCGCCTGATGTTTCTTGTTCGCACGGCCCACCAGACACTCCGCTTGATGGCCAGACAACAGGGTCAGTCTGACCTCCAGTTCTGGGAGAACATCCTCAAGGCTATCCCGGACCCGTTGCTTGGCACGCAGTTTTCCCCCTCCTTCCGCACGCCCATGACGCTCCTGCGTCTGCTCGAAAGTCGGCGCGCTGAAGCCGAGCACCGGCTGCAATCGGGCTCCATCCGTCAGGTCACAACGGCCATGCGCCTGTGTGGCAGCGCCGATGAAGCCGTCCGACGCAATCTCGATCTGCTCCGCGCAGGCCTTCGTATTCTGCCGACCGGCAGACTGCTCGACGCTGGCGCTGACGTTTATCCGGCCTTTCTCGACAAGGCCCTTGCTCTCACCCCATCCTGACGCGGAGTTTCCAATGTCTGGCTTTTTGACCGAGTTGCTTGCCAGCGCGAGCCTCTTCCTTCGTCAGCCCCTCGAATCCTTTTGTGATGTCGAGACCAATCACACGGATGCCGTTCATCAGGACCGGCTCGTGACGCTGCGGGGCGAGTACGTCTCTGTCCTGCGCGTGAACGGTCTGCGCACCATGTGCTCGCGTGCAGACGTTGAGGCCATCGCCGAGCAACAGCGCATTGAGCTGCAAGGCCTTCTCGAAGGCACCGGCCATGCGATCGAAGGCTGGTACATCTCCGACCCCGATCAGGCCCGCGTGGCCGTCGATCTGCTGGCGCTCAACGGGTGCGAGCAGATTTCACGCATGATGAACGCCGACTTCCACGACATCATCAACGAGCGCCGCCTGCGGTGGCCTCAGGTGATGCGATGGGAAGATGCCTGCTACATCCTGTGGACCCGACCCGCCGTGCTGACCCGCGAAGAAAAGAAACAGGTGGCGGCGGAGCGGAAAGATCAGGTCAAGGCCTGGCCAAAAGCGGGGAGCGGTCAGCGCTTCACCCTGCGCTCTGAACTGATGGCCGGTCGTCACGACGCCTTTGTCGCGCGTGTGCAGGACAGCATGTCCAATCTTGGCATTTCCACGACGCTGCTGCGCGCCGATGAATCCATCACGCTGGCGCGTGAGACGCTCTACCGAGAGACGGCCGGAAGCGGCTGGAAGCCGACGCTGGTGGGCGACCCTGTCATGCCGCGTCTTCCGGATGACGAAAAGCAGAGTAAAAAGACCGAAAACCTGCTCTGGCCGTCCCTGCGCGATCAGATTTTCAACGCAGATGCCGAAAATCAGGGCGGCCAGCTCGTGACGGTCGGTGACTACACCTATGCGCCCGTGGACATGCTTCTCGGCCCCGAGGATCCGCGCCCGTTCTCCGAACTGCTCAACACTCTGGGCCGCAAGCGTCTGCCCTGGCGGAGTTCCATGATCCTCGAAGGCGGCGGCAAGGCTGCGTTCGCGATCAAGGAAACGGGGGCCACCATGCTCGGCATGTTTCCGGGCAACAAGGACATCACGCGCGCCTTTCAGGCCATCAAACGTATGCGCGAGACGGAAAACCATAATTCCGTCCGGATGCGGATGACCGCCAGCACCTGGGCACCAGTCGGCGAAGACAAGCTGCTGCGTCGCCGTGCGGCCGATCTGTCTCAGGGCATTGAAAGCTGGGGCGGCTGCAAAACGACCCGGGTACCGGGTGATCCGCTTGAGGCCGCCATGGGATCGGTTCCCGTGCTCTCTCTGGGCTCTACGGCCACCCCGTCTCTTGCGCCTCTCGGCGATGCCATGAGCATGATGCCGTGGATGCGAAGCGCCTCACCCTTCCCGCAAGGCTCCATCCTCTTTCGCAAGCCCGACGGCGGGATCTGGCCGTTCGATCCGACTGGCGGTGGTGTGCGCGAACATATCGCGGATATT
>NZ_BEWM01000008.1 GCF_002723935.1 Gluconobacter cerinus | reverse complement strand
GATATCCGCGATATGCTCACGTACACCGCCGCCAGTCGGATCGAACGGCCAGATCCCGCCATCGGGCTTACGAAAGAGGATGGAACCTTGCGGGAAGGGGGAGGCGCTTCGCATCCACGGCATCATGCCCATGGCATCCCCCAGAGGCGCAAGAGCCGGGGTGGCCGTGGAACCCAGAGAAAGCACCGGCACCGACCCCATGGCGGCCTCAAGCGGGTCGCCCGGAACACGGGTGGTCTTGCAGCCGCCCCAGCTTTCGAGGCCCTGAGATAAATCGGCCGCACGGCGACGCAGCAGCTTGTCTTCGCCGACCGGTGCCCAGGTGCTGGCGGTCATCCGCATCCGGACGGAATTATGGTTTTCCGTCTCGCGCATCCGCTTGATGGCCTGAAAAGCCCGCGTAATGTCTTTGTTGCCCGGAAACATGCCGAGCATGGTGGCCCCTGTTTCCTTGATGGCGAACGCGGCTTTGCCACCGCCTTCGAGGATCATGGAACTGCGCCAGGGCAGACGCTTGCGGCCCAGAGTGTTGAGCAGTTCGGAGAACGGGCGCGGATCCTCGGGGCCGAGAAGCATGTCCACGGGGGCATAGGTGTAATCACCGACCGTCACGAGCTGGCCGCCCTGATTTTCGGCATCCGCGTTGAAAATCTGATCGCGCAGGGACGGCCAGAGCAGGTTTTCGGTCTTTTTGCTCTGTTTTTCGTCATCCGGAAGACGCGGCATGACAGGGTCGCCCACCAGCGTGGGCTTCCAGCCGCTTCCGGCCGTCTCTCGGTAGAGCGTTTCACGCGCCAGCGTGATGGATTCATCGGCCCGGAGCAGCGTTGTGGAGATGCCGAGATTGGACATGCTGTCCTGCACACGCGCCACAAACGCATCATGTCGGCCTGCCATGAGTTCGGAGCGCAGGGTAAAGCGCTGACCGCTCCCCGCTTTTGGCCACGCCTTGACCTGCTCTTTTCTCTCGGCCGCCACCTGCTTCTTTTCTTCGCGGGTCAGAACGGCCGGTCGGGTCCACAGGATGTAGCAGGCATCCTCCCACCGCATCACCTGAGGCCACCGCAGGCGGCGCTCATTGATGATGTCGTGGAAGTCAGCGTTCATCATGCGCGAAATCTGCTCGCATCCATTGAGCGCCAGCAGATCCACGGCGACGCGGGCCTGATCCGGGTCGGAGATATACCAGCCTTCGATCACATGACCGGTGCCTTCGAGCAGGCCCTGAAGTTCGATGCGCTGCTGTTCGGCGACGGCTTCCACATCTGCACGCGAGCACATGGTGCGCAGACCATTCACGCGCAGAACCGAGACGTACTCGCCCCGGAGTGTCACGAGCCGGTCCTGATGGACGGCGTCCGTATGATTGGTCTCGACATCGCAAAAGGATTCGAGGGGCTGACGAAGGAAGAGGCTCGCGCTGGCAAGCAACTCGGTCAAAAAGCCAGACATTGGAAACTCCGCGTCAGGATGGGGTGAGGGCAAGGGCCTTGTCGAGGAAGGTCGGGTAAACGTCAGCGCCAGCGTCAAGCAGCCTGCCGGTTGGCAGAATGCGCAGGCCTGCGCGGAGGAGAGCGAGATTGCGTTGGACGGCCTCATCGGCGCTGCCACACAGGCGCATGGCCGTTGTGATCTGACGGATGGAGCCGGATTGCAGTCGATGCTCGGCTTCCGCACGTCTGGACTCCAGCAGACGCAGGAGCGTCATGGGCGTCCGGAAAGAGGGGGAAAACTGCGTGCCGAGCAGAGGGTCCGGGATAGCCTTCAGGACGGTGTCCCAGAACTGGCGGTCAGACTGACCCTGTTGTCTGGCCATCAGGCGGAGCGTCTGGTGGGCCGTGCGAACAAGAAACATCAGGCGCGACTGGGAGATTTCCGGCCACCAGACCAGCATGGCCTCGGCGTCGATGGCCGCACGCGATGTGTCCTGCAGGAGATTGCACACCTGGCAGACCCTGAGACCGGCCCCCGAGGAGGGACCAGTCCAGGGAAGACCTGCCCCGGGCGACGGCAAACCGCAGCAGGAGCAGGTGAACGAGCCATCCGACCCGTCTTTCCCGGGCCGGATCTCCTGGTCGAGACCAGGCTGGAGGAAGAACGGATCGGAGGTCATGTCAGCTTACTGGAACTGGTAGCTCTTGGCGGTATTGCTGATTTCAGCATTCCCGTTGGAGGCCGTGTTCGCAGAGTTGTTGATCCACTTCGGACCTGTAGCCGCCACACCGGCCAGAACGAAGCAGACGACGCCGGCAATCGCCATGCCCGGGCGCTTGGTCTCTTCCTTCTGGGACTTGTAGAACAGCACGATACCCGTCACGAGCGCGACAATGGCCAGCGCGTAGAGGGCTGCGGCAGAGCCGACACCGATGGTGTCCGTACCTTCCTGCGCCATGTTCTGGATCTGATGGCCAAGGCCGTTGCTGGAGGCCGTACCGCCTGCGGCAGCAAGAGCGGTGCCAGCCATCACCATCGGCAGCATGGTTGCTGTCGCGACGGTCGCGCCGATCTTGGTGAGAGCGCGGGAAGAAGACGGGGCTGTCTGGGATGTCATGAGTTGTTTCTCCGTTGTGAGGGACAATCCCCTCTGCCAACCAATCTGACCGCGTGATCTGCGACTGAGGCGGGCGAGGGGTGTTTTTTTTCGTCAGCCCGTTTCAGGGCCAGAAAGAAAGGATCCAGGTGGCGTCCTTGACGGGATTGAGGAGCATGACGCCAAAGACGTACTGGATGCCGCAGCCAAGGCGCTCCCGGTTTGAACGGCCTCGCTGGATTGCAAACCAGGTCAGGACGGCGAAGAAGCACGTCCATGCCCCGAACATCTGAAAGAACAGGGCAAAGTCTTTGACGATCGCGAGGATCGCGTCCTTGGGGCCGGTACCGGTGATCAGGCTGTCCGCCGTGCTGTAACTGGTCGCCGCGTCGCCCAGAGTGACCTGCACGTCGGTTCCGGCCGAGGCCGTGCTCTTGGTGAGGATGACGTTGAACGACGCGAAGACACCGCACAGGACAAGCGACAGATAGGGCAGCCACGGCTTGTCCTGCAGGGCCTGAATGGTCGGGTGGTAATACTGATAGATCCCGACCAGACTGAAGATCAGGCAGCTCACGGCCGCCGCGTAGCAGGCCGTGGGCAGAAGCCAGCCCATGGCAACGGCGATTTCATGGACGAGATTGACAAGGCCTTCCATGCTGGCCTCCTCAGTTCAGGTCGCCATGAGCCGTGTGCAGAACCCAGGTGGCGCCCTGCTGGCTGATGGTCAGGACGACGCCGTAACCGGGAATGACGGTGCCAACGCCGACCTCGAACTGACGGGCTTGTCCGCTTGGGGCCGCGCTGTCTTCGATCATGGCGAGTTGTGGTGAGGCCGCAACGATCCGGTAGTGATGGATCCAGGCAGGCTTTGGAGCCGGGCCGGCCACGGCGGCCGGAGCGGGTGGAGCGTTCGAAGACGTCGGGGCCGCAGCCGCAGGCCTGTTCATGGCAGCACTCAAGGCCGCACGCGCCTTTTCGGCTGCTGCGTGGGCCTGTGCGGCCTCATCCGCACCGGAGTTTTCAGCACCCGTGACGGCGTGATTGGCTTCAATCAGGGAAATGCGCCGTGTCAGATCGTTCAGGCGGTCTTCTTCAGCTTTACTGCGCCCTGCCAGAGATTGCCGCAGGCTCTCGACCTCGCCCCGCTCGCGTTCGATGACGCGGGCCTCTTCGGTGACGAGCTGAAGCACGTCGATCTGCTGCTGGGTCGCCATGGGCGCGGCCTGAAGGGTCTGCGCTGTCTTGACCGGATCGGCAGGAGGTGTGGGCGGAGCAACGACCGGGGCGTCAGTCTGGGCTGGCGCAGACTGCGATGCGGCTGACGGCGTGGCAACGGCGGCCGCAGGAGGCGCTTTCGGCGACGTCGCAGTGGCGGACGGGGTCGCCGCAGCTTTCGGGTGGCCGAGGGTCTGCATTTCCGCAAGATCGGCGGTGGCAGGAGGGGCCGCCACCGGAGGCGGTTCGGGGGCCTGAGCAACGGGCGCTGCCGTCTGATCCATGCCCACTTCCTGGCCAGGCGTAGAGACAGGGTGATGATGGTGCCCACTGGCCGCCAGAATCCCCACGAGCAGGACGCCGCAGATCCCGAGACCCGAACCGCCGTAGAGCTTCTGGCGCGGTGTCAGCGCCTCGTAGCGCGAGATCAGGGGCGTGAGAAAAGAAGAGGAGCGGGATGATGATGCCGGTTCGACCGTGTGACTGTCAGTATGGGCCGTTGGGTCGGCGTCGTGACCGTCCAGATCGTCCGCCACGGTGTCGTGCTGAGAAGGCGGCGGGGGTGCAGCCGACGCGGGCTCCATCCGACGCGGAGTGGTTTCGGTGTTCAGGTGATGAACTGTGGAACTCATAAAAAAGATCCTTCTGGCTGAGACTGCCAGAAGGATCGGGGAACGATCTGCGACTGAGTGCGGAAATTCAGGGCTTATCGACAACGGGATCCATGAACATGACGCCGACATTCACATTGGCGGCCAGAATGATCCGCGAGCGGGTTGGCGTATCCTGTGTCAGGGCGCTGTTAACGGCCGAGGCGGCACTTCCTGCGGCGACGCCGAGCTGCTGGCCCATGTTCAGACGCTGGATATAATTCATGCCGCCCAGGGCGCTGTAGCTGCCGGTGACATTGGACGTGGTTTCGATGGCCTGACCGAGGCCCTGCACGAATGCAGCCGCTGCCGGCATGACGAACCGCTGGAAAATCAGGGGATCGACGCTGGAGGCGACACCCTGCTTCATGGTGTCGGGCGCCATCACCACGCCGTTGGTTGCGAGATTGCGGCCCTGATGAATGATCTTGTTGACCTGCACGACCAGGAGCTGCTCGTTTCCGGGTGCCCTTGCGACAGTCGCAATCATGCGGTCGCCGGCGATGGGACCGCTATCGGCCTCAAGCACGATCTGACCGGACAGGTCGCTGTCCGTCGCGGTGACGGTATGGGCATAGATCCCGCGACCGGCAGGAATCAGAGCTGGCGGAGCTGCCGTATCGTGTGAGGCCGTGGCCGCTGCGGATGCGCCCGTTGCCCCACGCGTGGCCATTGTCTTCTCGGCCTGAGGCTGGCCGTCCTGCTCTGGCTTAAACACGGCTTCCTGAAGATCCGAGACAGGGGGCCGGGTCTGAAGCCCGCTTTCGATGCGCGCGATTTCGGCGACATAGCGGGCGCGGCGCTTTTCACGCTCCTGCTGCTCGGCCTGAGAGGTTTCGCCATTACCAGAAGAGGAATAGGCCGGATCGGTCTGCACAAGCGGTGCCTGCGGTGCATTTTCGATATGCGGCGGCGTTGGCGGCGGTGCAGGAGGGGTAATCGGCGCGTTGTACCCGACTTCCTGCGGCTGACCATGCGCGCCGTCATAGGACAGGACGGCATCTTTCTTTTCGCCCTTGTCGGCACGCGCAACGGCCGGTGCCAGATCCGGCGTGTAGGACTGGCCAGCGCCTTCGGACTTCTGTGCGGTTTCGGTGTTCTGCAGATGACGCAGACGATCCTGTTCCGGATTGGTGTTGGTTCCAGCGGGCAGAGCGTTCATCTCTGCGATCTGACCCGGGTCAGACTTGGGCATCTGCTTGGTCTCATGATGTGAGACGACAAGCACCAGAGCGATCACGGAGACGGCCGAGGCGCCGAGCAGGACCAGGCGGCGGTTTCCGCCGCGTGTCGCGCTCGACAGGACGGATTTGAACTTGGGAAGCTTCGGCATCATGGCGTCATGTCCTTGAGAGACGCGGACACGGTCCGACCGGAATCCGACAGGAGAATGTAGGGGGTCTGGCGGAAGGCATAGAGGGTGTAGCCGTCTTCACCACGCTCAGAACTGTCCCAGGCAGGCGTCATGAGCGCCAGCCGCGTGCGGATGTAGAGTTCATTCCCCATCCGCCATGCCCGCACGTCGTCAGGGGAGAGACCTTCGACGCTCTGGGGAACGGCGGAGGCCGGAGCGATCCCCGACAGCATGGCATTCATGAAGGGCTCTGCCGTGCCAGGGGCGGCTTCCGGTCCCATTTCCTGTTTGGCGTTAGGGCCGTCTTCGTTCACGCGCACTGTCAGGTTGTCGTCATAGGTGCCCCGACCGGCCAGAAGCAGGAACGAGATCGGCTTGATGGCGCCTTTGAGCGTGACGAGCAGGCCACCACGCGGAGACAGCGACAGGGGCTCGATGTTGATGGTGTTGCTGCCAGCATAAGGAACGCAGGTGTAAAAACCCGTGGTCTGCACGGCAGGGGAACCCCCTTTACCCCCGTCAGACGAGCAGTTCTTCAGGCCATCCGGATTGGCGGACGTGCTGGTCGTGTTCCACGCGATCGGCCAGGGTGCTCCGGAGCGGTCTACGAACGAGACGGCCGTGGGATAGCCCTTGGTCGTGAAAATCAGCGATGTCTGCTGGCCGGGGGCGAAAGACACGCGAATGGCCGGGCGGCTTGTCGGAGCCGCGACTTCCGTAGCGACATCCTCACGCGCTTTCTGGTTCTCCTTGAGACGGTTGCCGAGGCGACGGATCATCTCCGGCGTCAGGGGGATGGCCTCATCTTCGGCGGCCTGCTGATCCTGTTGCTCGGCAGAGAGAGGGGGAGACGCTGGTGGGGTCTCCGGACCAGGGGCGGCCGACTGTGCCAGCGCGGTGAAGGGCATGAAGTCCATGAGGCCAAGGAGGGCTAACGAAAAGGAACGGGTTTTCATGGCACGGATCCTCACTGCGGGCTGGCCACAAGCTGGGTGATGGCAATGCCGTCAGGGTGATCAGCGTCATCGACACGCTCGACATGCACGGTTGCCATCAGGGTCTGGGAGCTTTCCACATTGACGTTCTCGCAGGTCTGAACGAACGGGAACTGCACGACGTAATGGTGATGACCGTTGACCATGCTTTGCTGGCGAATGGTGGCGGCACGCGTCGGCTGCGCGTAGCAGAGCAGCTTGGCCTCTTTCATTTTCGCCAGATTGCCGTCCTGAACGAAGGACTGCGCGAACGTATTCCAGCCATTGATGGTGAAATGCGACCCGGCTGCGTTAAGCTGCGACGGATAATCCCGGTAATTGATGTTGTAGGGCTTGAGCGACCACTTGATGACCCACGACAGGAAATCTTCCTGACTAAGGATCGGGCTGTTTAGCGCGATAGCCGGGCGAGGGGCGTTGATCCCATCCACGAAGAAATACTTCGGGAGTGGATGATACGACCAGGCGCGGGCCAGAAGAACGGCCAGAACGACCACGACAGCCGCGAGGGCGATGGACGTCTGCAAGGAACGCTCAACGATCTTTCCCTGAAAATCAGGATCGGTCAGGCGTCGGCTCAGGGATCCCGAGGAGCGGCTCATGGCGCGATGTCTCCGTGGAACGACAGCGGGGCTGCGGATGGCATTTCAAACCTCATGATGACTGTGTCATCGTCACCGTGACCCGTTGATCTGCGACTGAAGCTGAAAAAATGGCGATATTTGCGGATTAATCGCCCGAGCGCATGACGGCGGTCTGCTGGTGCAAGCGGCTGATACGGCGGCCGTTACGGCGGGTGGTCCAGAAATAGAACCCGGCCTTACCGAGGCATTCGCGGCGCACGTAATCCATCTTCTTCAGATAGACCTCATACAGGTCCGGATCGAACGTGTTGCGCATGTCTTTCTTGGAGCGGCGCGGCAGATGGAGCCATCCGGACTGACTGACGATGGTGCGATCGGTCAGGAGAAAGTCCTCGGCCACTGCGTCAGGAGACTGGTGGGCAAAATGCCGCATGGCCAGCTCGTGCTGCATTTCCACGGACCAGCGCGTGGTGCAGGCATTCCGGCTGAAGCCGATGATTAGCCCGGTTGGTGAGTTCCGGACCTGCCATCTGCGGCCCCGACGCTCTTCTGGCGTCAGGCGTGACGCCTGTTCCCAGGTCAGGACGACGGATGGGTCGGCCGGAATGGCGCAAGAGTCAGCACCTGGGCGGAGGCTGACGAGCTTTCGTTGCAGGCTGCGGACACTGCGGCCCATCTGTTTGGCAATGCGCTGGAGCCCGATGCGACGCTCACGGTGAGCCAGAAGAGTGGCAACGTCGGCGTCCGTCCAGACCACCTCGGCATAGCGTTCCCGCGCGGGCAAGCCGAGGGCAGCGCGCTTTTTGCGAACCGCCATGACTGTGCGGTCGAGGCGCTTTGCTATGGCGGAAAGGTCTTCGCCCTCGGCCCATGCGCGGCTGAGGCGGCTGATGTCGAGAAGAGACCATGCCCGAGGGCTGTTCCTCAGCGCTGTGCGCTTGAGAGGAAGTCCCTCCTCTCGCGCAATGGCCTCGATTTCCAGGCGGCTTATGAAAAGTGCGGCCGCTATGTGCGCGACATTTACGCCCTTAGTTGCCATTGTGACGACGAGCGCTTTGATTTCCTCAGGGTTTTTCCCAAGGGAAATCGGGGAATGCGTACTGCTGCCTTCTACGAGTGATGATTGGAAAAGCCCACCTGCTACGACGCCGGAAGCCGGAAGTGGGGAGCAGAGGGTGTGTGCAAACATCGTCGGAAGTCCCTATCGCGTTTCAACGTGTAAGGTCTTATCCGACGATAGATCATCCGTTTCAAGTCTTATTACAAGAAACGAAGAAAAGTTTTTTGTTAGTTCACTGTCTTCTGAACAGCTGCGCCTAATGCGATGAAGCTATCGTTAAAAAATTCCACCTGCTCGCGGACGCTCTGAATGTTGCTGTAGAGCCCAAGCGTGCGGAGAGAATTGAAAATGTCTTTTTGGTTGGGGAGGCCAGGGAATAGATCGGCTGTAGCGACCTTCAAGGCCGCTGCGATCCGTCGAAGAGACTCGATTGAGGGCTTTCTGAGGCCGATTTCGATTAGTTGCATAGCGGGCGTCTGGTGTCCGCTAGCCGCGCCCAACTCAGACACACTCAACCCGCGGGCAAGTCTAATATCTCTGATTCGTTCACCAAGCTGCCTCACAACTGGTTCTCGTGGGTCAGTTTCTGACGAGGTGGCATTCTTGCTTTCGGCCGCGTCATGCTCGCGTGCTAAATGGAGCTTATGTATCAGATGAGATAAAGATGTAGAGGATTTTTGGAAGGCACTGACCAGGTCCAGATACTTCTGTGTATCCTCTTCGCTTACTTTGACTTCGATCGGCAGTATATCGTGATCATCAGGGGGGAGTATTTCATTGGGAGGCGTCTTAAGGGCTAGAAGTATCTTATGCAGGGTAACATAAGATACATTTTTACCCCTCTCGATATTTGAAATCGTCCCAACGGCCAAATCTGTTACGAAACAAATATTTACGACATTCATTCCCTTGCCTTCCCGGACATCCTTAATTCGCTGTCCTAGTTCCACAAGGTATTCATCAGATTGGCCGTCACTTACCTGCGTCTCTGTTTTCTTGTTCATGGCTAGTTCTCTCTCTCGGCAGGCTTACGCACCGGACTTCGGGTCCGGATACTGCAAAATACCCACGAGAGCGCCCCTGACAACTGAGTTCGAATTTAACATTTCTCCTCAGTCGCATGTCGATCTGCGATTTAGAATATTAAGTTACTCCAGGAGAAACCGAATGTTTGTAATGCTGCCCCCCGCCCATGTGCAGCCCGCTCCAGAGATGCCCAAAGCAATACTGACGGAAGCTGCCTTCGAGATCAGTCACGCCCCCCCGCCCCTTCCTTCGGCAGCCCCTTCGGGACTGGCCTCTCTTGCACCTCCCGCAGAACCATCCGTGCAGACGGATCCGCCGAAGGTGGTTCATCACTTCCGCATGACGTCCGGCTATGGCCATCAGGTGCCACTCTCATTTGCGATCAGGCAGATCGTGCCATCAGGTGTGCGTGTCACCTACGGTGCGGGCGTTGATCCAGGCGAGGCCGTTGACTGGCAGGGCGGTCGGGAATGGAACAAGGTTCTGGCCACAACGGTCAGCCCGCTCGGCGAGCGTATCGAGGTCGGACGCGCACACGTCACTATTTTGAAGAAATAAGCGTTAGTCGCAGATCGAGCTGCTTTTCTTCTGGTACTTACCCAGGAGAGAGGCATGTCACCAGACGATCCAACACCGCACAGGGACACCCCGCAGAGTTCTCTGGCCCCTAACCTTGCTCTTGCACGGCACAATCTGCTTGAGCATTTCCGTGTCCGGAATGGACACACTTCCGGCACGGACGGGGCGATCATCGCCTCTCTGGCCGACCTCCTTGTGTCTTTACCGAATGAGGAGCGACGGACCTTTGTTGCCGAAGTGGTCTCGACCGTCAGAGGCGGAGAGGATCTTGTAGCATCTGCGGTCTCCAGCCGTGCTGAACTGGTCGCATGGACAGACAGTCAGAAAAGGGCAGAGCTGTCCGCGCGCGTCTTCTCTGACGATCGTCTAGCGCTTCTGCGCGACCTTCTCGATCCAGAAGCAGAGAGGGCGGCCGCATGAAACGGACATCCTTTCTTCTCGTGGCCGCTACTCTTTCGGTCCCTCTGAGCGCATCTGCCGCAACACAGGGCAGTCAGGCCTGCGCAACCCTCACGCAGGCCGCAGCGGACGCCGTAAACGGGCGCATCAAGGCTAACAATGCTTATGAGAAGCAGCCTGAAAGTGTCAGTGGCCTCTCCTGCCTGGACAAGTTTTTCAATGGTACGGGCCTCAATCTCCTGACGAACATTGCGAACCCCGCAGCGCTGATCAATGACGTTGTCGGGCAGGTCGAAGGAGAAATCTGCTCGGCCGCCCAGACCGAATGGGACAATACCGTCGGGGCCGCGCAACAATGTGGCCTGAGCCTGAACGGTGTGAATGTCGGTCTCGGCCTGTCAGGCGGAAACGGCCTCATGTGCCCCTCCCTGAATTTTGGCGGCAGCGGCCCGCAGCTTGCGGCCGGGAGCCTCGGGAATGGCGACTCAAACGGGTATGTCCGGGGGGAGCCACGTCTGCCGACCGGCTACACCAGCACCTCTCTGGATGGGGTATTCTGATGAAGATCCGCCTCAATCCGACAATCGCAACGATGCTCCTCTGCACGACCGTTCTTGTTGTGATGCCGAAGCCTGCGAACGCGTTCATCGGTGAAGCCGCCGTGGTTGCGGCCATCAGCGGGCTACAAAAATTTACCGGCAACGCTTTGTCTTCCATGACCAAGACGCTGACGTCCCAGATTACGAGCTCAATGGAGAGCCTGAGCAACCCGAACTCCGTTAGCTCGATGCTGAACAAGGGTTTCACTCAGCTCAGTAACTACGAAAAGGCGGGTGTCGCCGCCGAGCAGCGTATTGCGGATGCGTCCAATACAGCGATGGCGGAGTTTGCTCGCCGCCAGCAGGATACGACGATCCGCGACGAGCATATGATGAACCCGGAGTTCTGCACGGGGATTGTCGGGGCGCAGGCCACCCAGGGCGCGTCTCAGTCGGCCAGAACGGCAACCCGCGCGATTGCGACGATTACGGACAGTCGCGGAGAGGCCGACGCCGGCACGCCGTCTTACTATGGCAAGGGCCAGGGCGTGGCATCGAGCATGGCGTTGCACGGGCGGAGGTATTGCTCGCAGGAAGACGTCACAGCCGGTCTCTGCTCGGCTCTTTCCCGTCTGCCCAATGCTGACCAGCGGGCCATTTCCCTGTTCGGGCAGGACACCCTGTCGGCTGACGGCGGTGTGGACGCCGCCAACGATTACAGCACCACACTTATCCAGCCTGTGGCTCCGGCCGCATTGCGCGGCGAGCAGCTTACGTCCACGTCCGGACGCGAGGCTGCGTTGCGTCGTCGCGCCTACAACGCCCGCATGTCGCTCTCGCGCTACGTGATGAATTTCATCACCTCGCTGGAGATCCCGTCGATCAACCTGACCGACGTGCAGAAAACCGAGATGCAGGCCGAGGGCATGACTGTCTCGGATCAGGCCTCGTGGCTGACGTCGATGAGTCTTGAGGTCAATCGCCGTGTCTCTGGCGTGACCTGGAACAAGAACCTTCAGCAGATGCCGCCCGCAACGGTCATGCGTGAGCTGGCGATCGAGCAGGCGCAGGCCAACTACCTCGCCCTGCAGACTTACCGTCTCGGCCTCTTCCAGTCTTCGCTCGCCGCAACGCAGGTGGCCCAGCACGAAGAGGAAAGCGAGGCCAAGAGACTTGCCCCCATCCCATCCCCAAACGTTAATCCCGGAGGCTGACATGGCCCAGAACGATACGCAGATCCCTGCCCTCGCGGACGTCTTCCAGAGCCTGGAGCGTGTGCGGCCCCAACTGGAGAAGGATGCGCCCCAACTGGCCGGGCAGATCACCTTGCTTGCCCAGAAGCATCAGGACCCGGACCTTGCATCCAATGACCGGTTTCGGACCAACGTGGCCTATGTGCTTCAGGACGCCGAGCGTCTGGTTGGGCCTATCCTGCCGCAGGAGAACGGGCTACGCGAAGAGATGACACAGCGCGGCATGACCGTGCCCGGCCTGTCGTCTGAGACCCTCAAGGGCTTTATGGGGCAGACCCCTGATCTGATGGATCAGCAACTGGTGGACACCGTACGCTCTGTGTCGGAGCGCGTCGCCTCCATGGGGGCCGACCAGCAGGGCAATCCGGAGATTGACGAGGTTCTTCAGTCCCTGTCGGAGCGGGTTGCCACTGCCGCACGGTTCTCGACGCACGACCCTGACGCGCAGGCCGTTACACAGGACGAACAGGCAGACGTCCGACCTGTGGAACCGGCCTCCGAGTTTGATGGAAGTCCTGAGCCACCACCTTTCGATGATATTCCGGACGCCCCTGCGCCAGAGGACAGTGAGGATCCACGCGTGCAAGAGGGTGAAACCCCAACTCACCCCTCGGGAGAAAAGGCGGATCCACGGATGCATGCCTCTCCTGGAGGCGGGGATCCGGGAGCAGACCAGCCACAGGCCCAACGCCCTGAGCGACCGGTAAATGCTGGCGCAACCGAGAACAAGAAGGCTGCACCAGAGGCATCGAACAAAGCTGACACCGGAGCTAAAGCGCAGAATAGACCTAGGCCGGCGAGGGAGGAGGCGAAAACCCCTGCACAGGAAGCCGATGAGAAAGTCGTTTATCAGGTGCGCGGCCCGGGTCTCTTTACCCGTCTCGCACAGGCCATTCGTCCTGAGGCCGTGCAGCAGACCGTCACGCCCGGGTCTAACTGGATGGCCAAGGCCCAGACGATGAATGCGGCCCACGGGCAGCAGGCCGACGCCAACCATCTGGATCAGACCGAGGCCCTGGGCCTGAAGGCCCAGAGTGCTCTGGAGGCCGTGCAGAATACTCCGGCGTCTTCGGTTATGCGGGAAATCGCTGAGGCCGCAAAATCCGAGCCAAACGGCATGGATGGTGTGCTGAGCGAAATGCGGCCGGGAGGTCGGCATGAAGGCCTGCAATCGCGATTTCAAGCCGAACGGAGCACCAACCAGGCGTTCGCAGCGCAACTGAAGGAAGCGGGTGAAGCCGTCGCGGCCTATGGCGCTCATCGTGAGAAATCCGCCGATATTGGGGTGCAGCGTGGGACAGAGGCTCAGGTCGAGCAGCGCTTCAACGGCCTTGACAGCAAAATTGGCGAACTCGCCAAGGGGGTGCCGGGAAAGGAAGCCGGGACCAGCATGGTCGAAGATCTCTCAGAGAAGGCGCGTGAGCTGGTGAAAAAGGCGGTTGAGGCCGTCGCCTCCGTTTTCCGGCCGTCTCCGTCCGCGTCCGCCAGTGCAAGCCCGGGACTATAAGTAATGATTTCCTTCAGACGGTTCAGCAGAACAGGCGGGGCGCTCTGCGCCCTGCCCCTCCTTTTTGCAACAGGGATGGCTCACGCACAGTCGGTCACAGGCAATTCGACGTCGGGAAACTCCACCTATGGCGTGACGTGGAACATGCTTGATCCCGGTGATGACTGGGCCGCGACCATGATCAAGTCTGTCTTTCCGGTCTTCGGATCGTCCTCGACGTCCACCGGCACAGAGGCCACGGTCATCGGGACCATGCTCGGCGATCTGTCAGGCTTCGTCATGGCGCTAGCCATGGCCTTTGTCTCTTACGTCATGATGATGAACATGCACCGCTCGGCCGAGACGTCGAAGGTGCTTGGATCCAATCAGACCTCCATGAGTATCGTGCGTATGGCCTTTGGGGCGATCATGATGCTTCCGGTTGCAGGCGGCTTCAGTGCGGGGCAGGCCGCGTTCGTTCAGGGTTCGCTCTGGGGGGTCGGCATGGCGAAGACGGTCTATTCCTCCGCCGTGCAGGCGATTGGTCCGGACGGAAAAACCATCGCACAGCCCATGGTACCGGGTACGAAAACCATTGTGGCTGGCCTGATCGCCAATGAAATGTGCCGGGATCTGGTCAACCTGGCCTCGTCCAATTCGAGCCTCGTGCCAGCCCCGACCGGGAGAACCGTGAAGGCCGTATCCGGCTCCGATCTGGGTATGATTACCTATCCGTATCAGATGACCACGGGAGACGGGCAGCCGGTCTGCGGTTCTGTCACCATCCAGGCTCCGCGCGCCGCGACGAAGATCCTGGGGATCACGGTCGATACGGCCTCTATGCAGCAGCAGATTCTGGATAGCGTTCTGGTGGGCGAAATCCGACCGCAGGTCCAGCAGGTTGCAAACCAGTTCTGGCAAACCAAAAAGTCCTCCAGTCTTGCCCCGCTTGTAACCCTTATGACGCAGGCAACCAATGACTACACCAGCAAGCTGACGGCCAAGGCTGCCAATATCCGCCAGCAGGTTCAGGCGGCCGTCGCACAGCGCAGTACCAGCTTCCAGGCGTGGAACAGCGGGACCAACGGAGACGCGGCCAACACCAAGGGCCGTCTGGATAGCCTCGGCTGGACCGGTGCGGGGGCGTACTACCTGGAGTTTGCCCGTCTCAATGGGGAAACCATGTCCCTGATGGCATCCACCCCGACTGTCAGTGCCCCGACCTACGTGGGATTGGGTGAGGACGTCCATGGCGACATCGCGCCCATGATGCAATCCACTGGCGCACTTCTGGCCAATATCTCCAATATGGTGGCCACGCAGGACGGCATGAATGCTCCAGGCGGCAGCAGTGATCTCTATGCCGGCGTTACTCCGAGCGGTGATGGCGCGGGGGTGCTGTCGCAGGTCGCGCGGTCTTTGCACCTGAGTGACTACACGCTTCAGACGGTCATGGCGTTTATCGAGCCCTCTGGCGCTGAAGGCTACTGGACGGATCCGTTCGGGAACCTCATGGGGCTAGGGAACTGGATGATTACCACAGCCCTTCTGGTCATGGCGTCCGCCGCACTTCTCAGTTCGAACGCTGGATCTGCGGTGACGGCGGCAGGAGCAGCCCTGACGGGCAACTTTGCGGGGGCTGCCGAGATCGGTGTGGGGCACGTCGTCGTGCAGTTCCTCAGCACGCCAATCCTCACAGGCGCAATGGCGCTTCTGCTTCCGGGCCTTACACTCGCGTTCGTGCTGCCGATGATCCCCTGGGTGATGTGGATGGCGGGCGTTGCTGGCTGGCTCATTCTGGTGTGCGAAGGCGTGATCGCTGTTCCGCTCTGGATGCTGGCCCACATGACAATGTCCGGGGAAGGTCTGCATGGGCACGCGAAAGCAGGATATGCGCTGATCTTCAACGTCCTTTTTCGACCGACCCTGATGCTGTTCGGGCTTTTCCTCGGCTATTTCGTGTTTGATGCCATGTCCTGGCTGATCCACCAGACATTTGGTGTGGCAGCAGGGTTCGTGCTGTCGCATGGCTGGATCGTGACCAATCTCATCGGCGTTGTCGTCATGCTCGGCATGTATGTCACAGTCCACATCACGCTTGCCCTCATGTGCTTCAGGCTGATTGCGATCCTCCCTGAGCGTGTTCCTGCCATGATTGGCTTCCATGAAGGGAACCGCGTCGATCTGGATCAGTTTTCTAGGGACGCGGCCGTCGTCGGTATGGCTGGGACGCTGAAGGGCATCCAAAGCTCATTAACTAACGGACTGCCTGCAAAAGGAAATTCGCAACTTGCCAACTCGACTTCTGCAAAAGAAAAGCAGATGGTAGCTACAACGATGAACAAAATCACCTGAACGGAGGCTGACGGTGGGAAGTGACAGCTCTGGAATGAGTGGCTGGGCAGGATACATGCTCGGGCAAATGGCAGCCGAGTCAGAGCAGTCGCGAAACCTGTTCGTCGCCAAAACGCAGCACCGGATGGCGCAAAACGGCTATGAGGTTCGTATTCAGAACCTTGTAGCAAAAGGGCAAGAGTTCCTCGACCATATCAAGTGGCAAGAAGGAATCATGAAAGACCGCAAGGACCAGATTGCGGCTCTTGAGGCAGATCTGGTCCAGGCGCGCTCTGATTTGGAGCGTCAGCAGTCTTTAACAAACCAGTGGAAAGATTTTGGCGATAAGTCGGAGGCTAACTACGACGAGTTGAAGGCTTGGGCAGATAAAGCCGAGGCTTCGCTCAAACAATATCGCTCCCTTTACGGTCCTCTGCCAGACGCTCCAAAAAGCAGCTCTTAGTCGCATCTCACCCCGATAGGGTCTCCTTAATTCTTCAGGAGACCCATTATGCGTTCTCGTACCTCTCTTTATCTCGTCGGATCTCTGTTCCTGGCAGCACCAGCAATGGCGCAGACCCAATGCGCTGTTCCTTCTTCGCCTGCCCAAACATCAGCACCTCAAAAAACCGCTCCGCTCGGGCCTCAGCCGACTGACGCGATCCAGCGGCTGGTGCAGGCAGGCAGTGAGATCCTGTGGGCAGAGCCTCAGCACGGCCTACAGACAGGTGTTGCTCATGGCGATAACCAGCTTCTGGTATTCTTCACGCCTGAAAATCACAGCTTCATTATTGGCGGGACGCTCATTCCCGTTCCCTATGACCGTCTTCATGAACTGATGGGCAAGCGGGCGACAGATCTGGAGGTCTGGCACGGCACCAGGGGCATGTTTGTGCGCAACGGCGATCGCTTCCAGGTAGTTTATGCGACGCCAGACGGTCAGGCCGCGATTGCCGGCACGATGTGGGACACCGCAGGCAAAAACATCACAAGACAGCAGATCCGCTACATTCCAGGGGCCGTTCCCACGGTTCGGATCGACGTCCCGGGAGGCGGAAAGGCCCCCGCCGGTTCGTTGTCCGAGCAGATCTATGCCGGTGTGATCGGCCAGAAGGGTGCGCCGGAAGTGATCATGTTCATTGATCCACGCTGCACGTTCTCGAGCCGGGCCATGCAGCTCCTTCAGCCCGCCGTTGACAGTGGGAAGCTACGTTTGAGGGTCGTGCCGCTTTCGCTCCTGGACTATGAGGATGGCGGCGCAAGTACGCGTTACGCCAAGGCCATGACCTCGCTGCCTGCGGATGCGAGTATGGTTCAGGCCTGGACGTCTGGCGGCCTCTCGAATGTGCTGGATCAGCCGTCTCCTGAAGCCCAGTCTCGACTTGATGCCAATATGGCAGCCGCTAAAGCGGTATCGCTGACGGGCACACCGACCTTTTTCTGGAAGCATCATGATGGGTCTCTGGGGCGTCTCGACGGCGTGCCTCCAGACCTGAACAAGTTCCTGATGGATGTCAGCCAGTGAGCGGGGCGAACGAAAAGAAGGGAGTCCTGGCCAAAACAGGCCGGGCAGCCCGGTTGGTTGTAGGCTCTCCATCTGTCGCAGTCGGGGCCACGAGTATTCGTGACGGCTACAGTCTGCTTCGGACACTGTGGGGCATCGTCCGGAGAAAGCCTGAAGCGGAGGACGGGTTTCAGGTTGATGAATCGGGTCGCATCGACATTGTTGCGACGGCTGAAGTGTATGACGTCAGTCCGGCCGCGGTAGAGATCTATCTCCAGAACCAGCAGGCCAGGACGTATCAGCGCGCCTGGGCCGCAGCCCTCATAGGGGCTTGCCTTCTCGCAGCGTGGATCATTGTCGGCCTCAGCGGGTCGTGGCGGAGCCAGACGCTTGTGACCGCAATCGAGATGATGCCGTTCTGGTTCGCTCTGGGGCTCTATATTCTGCAGAACGGGTGGATGAACTGGCAGTTTCGTCAGCGGAGGAAGGCCGGGATGCTGGCCTATATCAGAGAGGCCGATACCCTCTTCCCTAAACGGTCCTGAAGCAGGAAGCGGCCCCAGAGGGCCGCTTTTCTTTTAGAAGGTTCCGGGTGAGGGCGTGGAGTTGTTGTTGGGGTCACCAACGGCCCAGGCCGCGTGCTCGTAGTCTTCACGGCCTCCAGAATTGCGGGGATCTTCCACCTTTACGATATGACCTTGCCGATCATAGACGGGAGGCGCCCAGACCGCTCGGGCTGATCCATAGGCCGCGCCTGGCTCATAGCGAGCGTGTTTGAATGGCGGCGGCTTCGGGCCGTGACCATGATCGGCCGAGACGTTGCCAGAGCAAGCCGCTAAAGCGAGCAGGGTGATTGCAGCAAGGAAGTTTAGTTTCATTGACCAGTCTCCGTTTCGATAACACGAAGACTGGCACGCTCATCTGCGACTAAGACGAGAAAGCGGTCTTAAGCTTTGAAATCGAATACTGATTCTTTGTGCGCGACGCTGAACTCTCCGGCTCTGTCAGCTTCAAATGCACTGAATCTCTTCAGACATTCGTTCTTGAGTTCGAGAAATACGGCATCGGAGCAATCTAGACTTCTGAGCCTGCCTACGTGGATTTCGCACTCTTCAACTTGACTAACATAGTCGTTTATCAAGGCAGAAGAGGTAAAGGTCATCTCAGAAATTATAGCAAGAACGTGAATAACGCTATCAACACAAGATTGTGTTTGTTCACAAAAAGATAATGCATCGAAGCTATTTAGTAGAGAATCTGACTGCTTATTCTCTTGCCGTACAACCGAACCCATCCAACACCTTTGCAATTACTAGACGAACCTGAGGTCAGACCGTACCAGAGTTCTGGATAAAAGCTATAAATCGCCTTTATCTGCTCTTTTTCACTTTCGGTCCTAGCACGAGGTCGCGCAAAGAAAAAAGGTTCCCTTAACGAATTATTAAAAAAAATTACGGAGTGCTGCTTTTGTTCTTTTTTGAATCTTCTATTTTCGCACACCGCCCTGTGAGCATGATAAGTCGCAGATGCCTGTGGCTTTATCAGCGCCATAAAGAGCCTCTTGAAAGAGCCTTCCTTTCCACTGGGAGTGAACGCATAAAGGCAAATCGCCTATTTGGGCCTGAAGAAGGAATTGTTTGAGTGAGTTAGCCAGAGCCCAGATACGTTTAAGGCCCCGCTTTCACGAGGCCCTAAGAACGTAGTCCCATCGGTCGCCAAACCGATTGAACTGGATTGAAAATTCACCGCTGATTTTTCAATCCTACATTTCAGCTTCGAATGCAAGAGTTTCTTGCAAACGGGAGGGGCTTGTTTGAAGGGTTGGAGAGCAGGGCTTCGGAAACCCGAAATCCTGAGAAGTTTTCCATGACCTGTTCTCTTTCGCATGACCCCCATCAGGCTGGGGTGAGACGCATCACTCCAGCCATGATCCTGGCCGAAATGCAGTGTGAAGCCCTGCCCCGCAGCGGTGCCACCAAGGCGCAGATCCTAAGCGCTTTGCATACAGAGCCCCGGGCGCTTGGCCTTCAGCCGCGCCAGTCCGATCTGCTTGGCTTTCTGATCAGCCGCACGAAGCCGGTGGATTGGGAAGACGACAATCTTACCATCTGCTCTGTGCGCAATCGCGACATCTGCGAGCGGTTTGGGATCGAGAGATCCACGGTCAAACGCTGGCTCCGCGGCCTCAGCGAATTGGGCTGGATCATCATGCGCGATAGCCCGAATCAGCAGCGCTGGCTAAGGCGCGAGGGCCGCAATGGTGCGATCCTAGAGGGATACGGGTTCGATCTGTCCCCGCTGTCTCGGCGCTACGACGAAATGCTCCAACGCGTCGAGGCCTTCAGAGAGCGGGAGCGCGAAGGAAAACGGCTGCACAAGCGGGCGATGGTGCTTGGTCGCCGCATTACGGCCCTTTGTGCTACGGCCCTGGAGACGACGGCTGACAAGCCGACGGTCATGAGCATCCAGCAGAACGGGCATCAGCTCCTGGCGCTGCGTGGCACTGACCACGATCTGGGCATCCTGTCGCCGCTGGTTGAGCAGATGGAGGGCTTGGTCGAGCGTCTGGAAGCCATGATTGCAGGGGCTGACCCTGTGGAAATGGACCCCATGGGGCGCACTGATGGACCCCATAATACTGATACAAACCCAAATACTATAACTAAAGTTACTGTAAGCGGAGCCGGCTGCGCCGGCGTTGGCATAAAAGAGGTGGTAGTTGGGTCTGACAGTGCCTCCCGTTCCAAGGCTTCACCGCTTCGGGGCTTCAAGGCCGGACCGAATTTCCTTCTCCAGCTTGTTCCTGATTTGCGAGATCTCTGCACAACCAGTCGCCCACATGAGGCCGAGCTGATCGAGGCCGTCGAGATGCTGACAGGCTCTCTGGGAATTTCGTCTCATGCTTGGCGTCAGGCGTGCAGCGTCATGGGCCGTTATGAAGCGGCCGTGGCGGTCTGCGTGATCTCGGCAAAGGCACGAAAGGGCAAAGTCAGATCGGCTGGTGGTCTGCTACGCGCCATGATCGAGCGCCACCTCGACGGAACGCTTGCTCTGGACCGGACCCTCTATGGGCTAGCGTCGGATCTTTCGTCCGATGGGACCTACCATTGACGCATCAGTCGCAGATTGAGCCTGCAAACTGGGCGAGTGAAAGGAGAACTGTATGTTGGCACATGAAGCACAGGACACGGCATCTGCTGAGACCACCGTTCAGACCGGAGGAATTGCGGTGGATCGTCTCAAATCCATCATTGAGCGTGTTGAGCGCCTGGAAGAAGAACGAAAGGCGCTGGCCGGTGATATCAAGGACATCTTTAGCGAGGCCAAGTCGGCCGGGTTCGACGTCAAGACCATCAAACAGATCCTGAAGCTGCGGAAAATGGAGCCTGCCCAGGTCGAGGAACAGGAAACCCTGCTGGACATCTATCGCCGTGCTCTGGGAATGTGACTTACTGGTGTGTCCATTGCGGACACACCTCGAAGGAGAGACCAAATTTATACGCCAGCAATAGCGGCATTGTCCTACCGTGTGGCCATGGTATCCGGGAGTGTTGGGATCAGTTTGATCTTGGCCGGCTATGCGCGGGTGAAGTATCTGCGGTCTAACCCATCCTCGTCAGGCCTGTCGTCTGCGGCGGTTGAGCGACTTCTTCTGATTGTTTTCTGCGGTACGCTCGTCAACATCACCGTCGCTTTCCTCACCCTCTGAGCGTGGTTGCCAGCCAATCCGCTCAAGAGTCGGAAACGATAAGAAGATGTTCTGGACAGGGCGCAGTCCCGTTACTACGCCTGCGCCTCAAAGGATCTTGCGTCCTGTCAGCTTCAGCCACCACGTTGACCATGGCAGAAGGCATGGAACATCAGGATGCATTCTGGACACGGCTGAAGGCTGCACATAGGCGCAAACTGGCGTTCTGGTCGTTGGTCTCCGATCCGTAAGAGTGGTTTTTCCGAAAAAATGGGTGGGCCTGCATGACACACAAACTTTATTGCCACCCGACCAGCGTGTGGATATACTTTCGACATATCCCGCATGGAGGTTAGGATGCTCACCCGCACGACGCTCTTTCTGTCCAATCGCTCTCAGGCCGTGCGCCTTCCCAAAGCAGTGGCGTTTGATGTCAGCCTAAAAGACGTCGTGATCATCCCGGATGGTCCGCGTCGCATCATCGCCCCGGCAAATGTTGCATGGGACGATTTTTTTGCGGCTTCGGGCACTCCATTGCCTGAGCGCGATCAGCCCGGAATGCAGGAGCGCGAAAGCTTCTGATGCTTCGTTATCTTCTGGATACAAACTTTTGTATTCGCGTTTTGCGTGATCGTCCACAAGGTCTGCGCGAACGTTTCAATGATAACGCTGAGGCGCTCTGCATCTCCGACGTTGTTCTTTACGAACTTCTTTACGGAGCTGAAAAGTCTCAAAATCCGCTCAAGACCCGTCGTGAAGTCGAGCATTTTGCAGCCCGTCTGTCTGTGTTGCCGTTTGATGATGATGCCGCAGTCCATACAGCGGAAATCAGGGCATACCTGGAAACGCGTGGCTGTGTCATCGGTCCGTACGATTTGATGATTGCCGGTCATGCGCGAAGCAGGGGGCTTGTCGTCGTGACCGGAAACCTACGAGAATTTACGCGTGTAAATGGGTTGCGATCTGAGGATTGGACGGCAGATTAGGAGGGAGAGCGGAAGGTCTGCTATGGAGACATATTGATAGTGGAAGCTGACATTCAGATCATATTAAATCTACTTCAAATATCTAAAATAAATGAAAAATTTAGATCTTATATAAAACAATACTATTTATAATAGCATGGTTTCTTATTATCATAAAATTTGTGTAAATCCTGCGAAGTTATTTTGAGGGCATGGTTATCGAAGTACATCATATGCCCTGCAGGGTAACGGCAAAATGATATTTCCTGTATCTGGCTAATTGGAAGATTGAGATGTCGGATATCGTAAGCCGTCAGCGAAAACGGTGCGGCCAGATCGTAGAGGCCATTTAGAAAAATGACCCTCATGCCAGGGTTTCTGGCCATCGTTTCTGCAAGGTCACCACCGGTCACCGCAGTTTCAAGAAGACGGGACCGTCCTTTCGCCTTATGACGCCAGTCCCAGACTGAACTGGTAGTGTTGTCATATATGACATAGGGGCGCTCACCATCATAGCCGAAATCCTGTCCAAGTTGTTTGTTCCAGACGGTCGTGAGTGGGGTACGGACATTTTCGTTTGAGGGATCGAAGTCCGGCGCATCGGGCGCGAGATATGACATGGGAGCAGTAGCCCGCGCATCGTAGCGGCCTGTAATCAGTGCGTCAGACTTCAGAAGTTCGCTGCGGAAGGTATTGACGTCCGGTCTAAGCGCATGGGCCCTGATTGTTTCGATGGATAGCCCCGTGTAGCGGGCAAGCTCTCCTGTTACAGCTCGTTCTGTTGTCAGGTCGAGATTTTTGCCTTGCCAGAGGGCCTGCATGTAAGTTGTTGCGGCGAAGGATTCCGCCTGCGAGATCAACGCGTTCAGGTTAAGGTTTTGATAGCCGCTTTTACGGTGAAACCACGCGATTGCGGCATAGGTAGGAAGATAGCTTAGAGTGGTCATATCCATTCCCGGGAGCCGTTCTCCGTAATTGAGGACGGTGGACATGAAAATCAATCCGTTCAGGAATATGCCGCGCTCGGCCAGCACTCGGCTTGTGACGGAAATCCGGGTTGTTCCGTAGCTTTCGCCGAACAGATAGAGCGGAACGTTCCATTTTCGGGCGCTATCGAGATAGGCCGCAACGAAATCAGCAGACGCTGCGGCGTCCTGATCCACGCCCCAGAAATCCGCATTTTTATTGTCTCTCAGAGGGTGGGAAAAGCCTGTTCCGACCGGATCGACGAAGACCAGATCGGAGGCGTCGAGTAACGTCATGGGGTTAGTGGCAGCGTTATAGTGGGCATCTTCAGCTAGGCGACTGGCTTCCGCAGGGACGCGCAGGGGCCCGAACGATCCAAGTTGAAGGAACAGCCCTGATGAGCCGGGACCGCCATTGAAGAAGAAGGTGACAGGTCGGGAGGGCGAGCGATCTGCGGTATAGGAGACATACGACAGACACGCCGTGGGATTACCTTTCGCATCGTGCAGCGTGAGTGTGGCAAGGCGTCGTTCGTAAGTCCATGTCTTTCCCTTTAGGGAAAGTTTGCCCGAAATGGCTTTGTTCAGCGCGCAGGCTGCAAAGGGTGAGCTTTCGGCGGCATGGAGCGTGAGAGGAAACAGTGCTGTTGCGATGAGGCATAGCCCAGGCAGGAAACACTGTCTTCCGGGTTCAGAACGACGCAGCATGAGACCTGACTCCATTGGGATCGATGGCACTGAAATATTCCGTATACGCTTTCGGGCTTCGGGGTGCAGAGCAGCTGACACCCCATCGGAATAACAGATGATCGCTATCCCTACGCCAGATTTCCGCAAGGACTACTGCGCTGTCCTTGAGTTTCAGGATTTCCAGTGCGCCATTCGGCAGCAGGCGCCCGCGGAGATGATCGAAGCGCTGACTCCCTTTGAAGGGATGTGGGCGGTTATCGAGGGGAATATCGAACCGAAAATGGGAGGGGGGAGCATCCGGGTTGGTTCGGTTCACGGAGTGATAGAACAGATTTCCATTCTCGATACGGAGTGAAACGCGCAGGTCCATGCTTTCATGAGGGAAAAGGCCGTTGCTCCAGCTGGAGAGCTGCCTTTCGATGGCCCAGGTACCGTTGATGCTCGGCTTCGCGGAAGGAGTCATGCAGTTTTGGCCTGTGTGTTATCGGGAGGGAGAGGGCAGGTCTGGCCTTCTTGAAGGGCCTGGGCTGTGATCCTGGCCCATCGGGTAAGACCGGGAGCAGTCGCCAGAAGATCATTGCGAATTTCGACGATGACGGCGGCGAGGCCACGTCTGTCCCCATGGAAAGGGATCGTATGGTTCGAGTGCTGCCACAGATCATAGGGCTGGTTGCGGCCGACGAGCGCGCCGCTCTGTTTTTCCATGGCCTGCGCTACGGTTTCGCCGTGCAAATGGGAGGCTCGATACAGGACGCCTGCCGCCCATGGACGAGGAACACCAGCATAGACCGGGGTAAAGGAATGAATACCTACTAGGAAGGTTTCAATCCCGCGCGCGATACGGTCTTCCAGAAATGTACTCAGGCCCTGATGAAAAGGGCGATGCCATCGTGAAAGTCGGTTTTCGCGTTCGTGCAATGTGAGGGAGAGGTTCCCTGGTACGGATGTTGTTTCGCTTCTGGTAGGAATGCATTCCTGACAGGTTTCCGGACGGTTCAGATCCGCTACGAGGCGGGAAACAGGGGCGCTTATGAGGGGAGAATCAAGCAGTCCGGCCACTATGGTCGCCATGTTCATGGCATGGATATCCCAGCCGATATGCTCTTTGGCCGCCTGGGGGGAGAGCCCGAGACCATTATATTCGTCGGGTATAAAAGATGAGGCATGTTCGCAGACGATCACATAAGGACTGCGGGAAGCGGTGTTGTGAAAAATGATGGCCTCAGAACAAGCTGGAGACGTATGTTCAGAGCTCACAATGATGCTCCCTTGCTTCAAGAAGAGGTCTGTCAGGTCGCAGCCAGAAAAAGCCGATTGCTCCGGCGCAGGCTGCAGTCGAAGGCAAAAACAGTACGTCTTCCCAAGAGCCGGTTCGTGTCACGACCCAACCAACTGCAAGCGGTATGATGCTGGCGGAAAGACTGCCCCAGAATGCTGTGCAACCCGTAACAAACCCGGTGTAGGCGCCACTGATATCCTGGACGCTGGACCACAGTGAAACCTGCACAAAGCCGATTGCACCAAGGCAGCCTGTCATGAGGCACAGAGCTAGAATGGTGCCTTGTGCATGGCTTGCGATGGCTAGTAACACTGCGCTCAGAACAAGGCCGAATATCGGGGGAACTGTTCTGACATGGCGCAGGCTGAAACCCCGTGAAGCGAGGTAATCAGCTATGATGCCAGCTAGTAATACTGAGACATACAAGGCTACCCATGGCGCTGATGAGAGCCATCCCAGATCCTTGAGGCGGACATGATGCACCTCATGTAGCCAAGTCGGAAACCAGCTTGCGTAAAATCCCTGTACGCAGATGGTGCAGAAATAGAGAAATCCTATAAGCCAGAAGCGAGGGGTCCGTAAGAGTTTGCTGCGACTGAGAGCGGACGAGGGGGCTGGGATGGACAAGTCGGGTTGCAACGAAATGCTGTCGGGTTTGTCCCTGTAAAACACCAGCCAATAAAGGCTTACGGCAATGCCAAATGCGCCAAAAATTGCAAAAGCCAGCTTCCAGGAATAGGTCAGCATTAACCAGGACGTCAGCGGCCCACTGATAATAGACCCGAGATAGATGAACCCCAGCAGAAGCGCGTTAGCGCGACTTCGGGTGACGGTAGAAAAATGTCTCCTGAGAACAAGCATGCTACTGGCCCAGTCTGGGGCCTGAGCTGCTCCCATGCCAAAGCGGGCCAGAAGGAAAGGTGCAAATCCGAGACAGAGGGGACTGACAAGAGTTGCAAGCGACCATAGGAAAGCGGCTCCGAACAGCACGCGGCGCGGGCCGAGTTTTTCTGCCAGCCAACCGGAAAGCGGTTGTAGGAGCGCATATCCCCATGTCGCGCAGGAGAGGATGAACGAAGCTTCTGGGATGCTGAACCCCAGATCCTTGCGTATGACAGGCATGGCTATCGAAATGGCATGCCTGTCCAGCGACATGAGGAAATTGATCGGTGCTAGTAAAAAAATCAGGACGATCCAGCTTTTCTCCCGCATGGCGTTACCTCAGTCTGTCAGAGGCAGGGGAAGGCGCCGGTGATTGCCCAGCGGGATGGACTGGCGGATACGTTGTGTCAGTGCGTGATCCAGATATCCCGTGACGGAGGTTTCTCCGTCAGATGCCATCGCTACGATATGGCCCCAAGGGTCGCAGATCAGGGAATGACCAAATGTTGTGCGGATCTCTCCCTTGTCGTTGCGGTGTGAGCCGTACATGCCGGTCGCCACGATCCAGACCTGATTTTCAATGGCACGGGCTCGAAGCAGAACTTCCCAGTGGTCTTTTCCCGTTTGAAGAGTAAAGGCAGCAGGGAGAAAAATAATTTCTGCCCCTTCGTCGCGCAGGGCGCGGAAAAGCTCGGGAAAACGCAGATCATAGCAGATCGTGAATCCCGCCTTGATGCCATCTATATCGCAGATGCTCAGGGATTTCCCGTGATTGAAGTCCCGGCTTTCATTGTACACTGTGCCATCTGGGCCCGTAACGTCGAACAAATGTAATTTACGGTAGCGCGCGATTTCCTGTCCTTCCGGATTGAACATCAGGGTCGTGTTGCACAGACGCTCACCGTCAAGCTCAGCAATGGATCCACCGTGGACATAGGCACCGTATTCACGCGCGAGCTTTGCCATCGTCTGGTAAACTTCGCCTCCGGTTGCGCCGCTGCCTGGTGCCGGGAGTATTTCAGCAACCTGAAAACGCGTAGGACGGTCTGCATTCCGACAAGGCCACATTTCCGGCAGACTGATCACACGAGATTTCTGGCGGGAAAATGACTCAGCAACCAATCGGCGAACCGTTGCAATATTTTCGGCCTTTTTGTTGCCGGCATTGAACTGGATCAGGGTAACAAGCATGATTAAATATCCTCAGATGTTTTTTAGAAACCTGTCGATATCGAAACAAGAGCGGCGAAGCCGGCACCGACATCATATGTAGGCGTAGAGGCTGCAATGGTCTTTCCATTCGCTCCTTTCTGAGCCTTGGCGTTGGCCACAGGAGCGACGACACCGGACAGATATTTGGTGTTGGCAGCGTTAATGATGTTGAGCTGGATCTGAGGTTTCCGGAAAAAGCCGACGTCGCTCATCCGGTATCCTGCGTTGATGTCCAGGGTTTTGCGCTCCGGAATCCCCTGATCGTTCATGAAGGAGGAATACATTGCATCCACCCAATTGAACTGCAGGCCGCCAAAGAAATGGGAGTCATCATAATTGATACCGACTGCTGCCGTGGCTTTCGGGCTCATAGGAGCCACTCGCCCCTTCGTGGGAAGGTAAGTCCCGCCGGTATAGAAGTTGTCATCGATGGACGCATGCAGGTACGAAATTGACGCATAGGGCGAGATATGATGCCAACGCTTCAGCCCGATCTCGGCCTCCGCGCCGCGTGTCGTCTGTCCGCCAACATTCAGATACTGCGTAGTTAGGACGCCATTTAAAGGAGCAGTTGCGGAAAGTTGACGGTTTTTGAAGTTATAATTGAATACCCCAATAGAAGCGTTGAAAATCCCAGTGTAGCGATATCCGAGTTCCTCGGAGATAGAGTATTCAGGTTTAACTGAAGAACTGCCATGAGATGTGATCTTGCCGGTTGAGACACTGATTGTATCATAAAATGGCGTGTCACCGACTGGCGTTCGGAACGCTGTGTTGACGTTGAAGAAAACCTGATGCTCGGAATTGAACCTGTAATGGATGCTCATGCGGGGCAAGGGGATTGCATAGCTGGCTCCAGCATAATAACGCGCACCAGGAAGCATGTTGGTTCCACGTAAATCCACCATGGCTTCCCTGAAACCTGCGGATATTTTCAGTTTGTCATGGAGCAGAGAAACGGTGTCCTGGACGTAAAGTGCTGTCGTCTGCTGAATTTCATGCAGATTGGTGCTGTATAGGATTGATCCATTGGCCATTGTGAGGGCATAGCCGCCATAAAGATTGGCGGCTTGGCCATTCCCGCCGACAGCAGCATATGACGTCATGGCCCTACGATCGACGTTATTATACCACGCACCCACTTCAAGAAGGTTGATCCCCCTGCGATAGGCTAGTCCCGTCGTAATGCCACTGGAGAACGTATAACCGGCAGCCATCGCCGCGACGACACCACGGCCAGTGCTCAGGTCTTCCAGCCCGAGATCGCCTGCTGCCTGTGTGCCGGAATAGCTCCCGCTATTGCTGAGCGTCGTACCATTTGGAACGCTGCCGCTCATCCAGAAATAATAAGGTGTGGCTGTCAGGGAGAGGCCGTGGCCGAGATTAAACTGTGACGGTAAAGAAATCATTACGCGTGATCGGCGGTTGATCCAGAGTTTATAATAATTCGCTTGTCCGCTTTTGAAAGACGTAGCGAGATTATAGTGCGTCCCGTATTGCTGCCACTGACTTAATGTCAGGTAATTTTGCCATGCGTTCTGTAGGCGATTATAGGTCACAACGGCAGCCACACGGTTGCCGTTTCCCCATTCTTTCACGAATTTGCTGTCGACATGATAGCGGGTGTTGTTGCCTGGACCACGCCAGTTGTCGTTGGTTGTGTAAGAAAAAGACGTGAAATTTCGGATCCCGCTGTGGCCAATCTCGCCGGAATCAAGCCGAATAAATTCGCGGAACGCATTGTTGGTGCCAAAACTGGAACCTAGATATCCGCCGCGATGAAAGGATGGATCACGCAGGGATGAACTGACAAGCGCGCCCACTGCATTCAGTACTGGTGCAGACATGTCGGGTGAGCCCTGACGGATCTCGAAACGACCAATATTTTCTGAATCCGACCATTCTGATGAATCCGCCACATGATTGATCTGGTCATCAGCGGGCATTCCCTCGAATTCCCAGCCAATTTCGTTCTGTTGCATTCCGCGGATCATCACGTTGGAACGATCGCTGACACCAAGAGGATCGGTCTTGGCCACTGTTACGCCGGGTGCCATTTGCATCAAACTAAAAAGGTTGCTTGTGGGCACCTGTTTTGCGATGAAATCCCGGCTGGCACCACTGACCATTGCCGCGTCATCACGTGGTGGGAGCAGTCCCCCGCCAGGTGTCTGGTTCGTAACCCCGGTCGGGCTATGAAGACCTTCAGCAAACACCCGTAACTCTTCCGCGTTACCGTGCGCCTGAATTCCATCAGCAGCAGTCTTTTGAGACGCCACAGGAGTGTGACGTTCGCGGCTATTTGCTACTGATAAGCTTTTCGCCCGAGCCTCACCGATGCTGCTGGATAGTGCAGTCATGGACATCAGCACGAATAGAGTCTTGTTCCGCACGCCCTTTTCCTCTTTCGCAGAAGGCGGATCCCGGGAAGCTTCAGGATCACATATTTCATATCCGTCCCGGAACAGTATTGACGAACCTGGATGGAGCTCACAAATGTTATGTTGTTATTGAACATTTAATTCTGGTTTTTAATGATCACCAGCAGAACAGAGCCGTTTCCGGACACCTGCCCCGGAAGTGGTGCTCTCTTCCGATGACAATTCTTTCCATCCTATAACGTGCATATCAAGTGATATGTTGTTATTGAACATTTAAAATACGGACCTTGAAGTGAATAATATAAATAACGTATCTTCTGAGTGGTTATCGGGACATCTGCCCGATCGAACATCTGCTGGCATCAGCCGCCGGACGCGTTTTCTCATTCAATCCGGTCTGCTACCTCTTGGCAGCCGTCTGCCCTCTCTTCGGGATCTGGCTTTCTGCATGCAGATCAGTCCAGCAACCCTATGTCTTGCCTGGGCAGAGCTTCGGGAAGACGGCCTCATTGAAGGGAGAGGGCGGCTTGGCAGTTGGGTCTGTCGATCATCTTCGTCACCTCGTCCCAAGCGGCGCGGTGTTCAGAAACATGCAGGGCAAGACATCATCAACCTCTCTGCCGCCATCCCTGACCGATCCCTGCTGCCACCTCTGAACGAGGCTCTGGCGCACGTGGCTCAGGCCCCAGACATTAATTCCTACGCAAAGATCCGTATTACGGCCGCTCTTGAGAGGGTGTGCAGGACAACCTGGCCTTATGAGAGCGAAGGTTTCCTTGCGACTAACGGCGGCTTCTGCGCTCTTAATGAAACTTTTTCGGTGCTCCTGTCCCGCGGGAGTGTTGTCGCGGTCGAGACACCAACAGCAACTGCGACTCTCGATATACTTGAGCGTCTGGGCGTAAAAATCATTCCAGTCGTCTGCGACGCTGACGGGCCGTGTCTTCATTCTCTAAGGGCAGCTTTGACACATGAGCCAGCTGCGTTTGTCTTTCAGCCACGCGTCAATGGTATCACGGGGCAAAGCGTCCACCCGGACCGGTTAAAGGCCATAGCAGAAACTTTCAGTGTAAAGCCGCTCTGGATCATCGAGTGGGACGCCTTGGACGCCCTCTCCCTCGTTCCCCCTTGTAGCTTGGGCAAGTGGCATCCGTATTACACGGTTCATATTCGCTCTTATTCCAAAAGCATGTCTCCCGATCTGAGGCTTGCCGTTGTGTCCGCATCTTCTGAAGTCATAGGAAAAATTCAGGAATTTCGGGCTTTCGGGGCGGGTTGGACAAGTCGTATTCTTCAGGAGGCCACGGCTTATCTGCTTGCAAACAAAACTGCTCAGGAATGCATACAGAATGCACGTTCTGTATATCTAAATAGAAGGCGATGCCTTTCTGACGTATTGAATAGATATAATTTATCGGTAGATAGGATTGGAAGTGGTCTTTCCCTTTGGATGGGAGTGGATGATGAAAAAAAATCAATAGATTTTCTAAAGAAAAACAGAATTATTGTTTCATCCGGTTCGAAGCACTCTCTTGTAAAATCATCCTATATCCGTGTTTCCTATTCGAACCTCGAGAAGGATTACGAATTAATTGGAAATCTTATCGTGAAATCTGCGAGTTACGCATGAGGCAATGACGCCAGATTTTTCGCACGCCATAGACGCTGAAATGCTCCGAGAAAGCCTGTAGAATTTTCAGTTTCAACTTCGGCTTTCTTGACACATTCGTTCAGCGTATGCACGGAACAGCCATGCTTGCTAATAACCGATATCATATCTGGATAGACCGGATGAACCTATCACCCACTAAGTAAGGCATACGTCCGATGGAAACCGAGTAGGGGAGCTGCAATCCGGATAGACGGATTATCTAGCTGATCGGATACTTGGTTACGTCAAGTTCATGAACTCGCGTATTTGATCTCTCAAAAAATGATGATCGCTTCGCAGCAATCCTTGATCGGGAAATACCTCGCTGTAGAGAGAAACGACGCGAACTGAATGGTCTACAACTCGCGGCTTAGAAGAATAAATCTTCCCGGAGGCAATAGCCTGACCAAGTTACAGGATGGCAGAGTGTCCGCTATGCGGAAAGCACCCCGGAGTGACTGTATGACTGACATGAGAGCGTAAGCAGCATGTCTGCTTTGCGTTGCCGGGAAGCGGACATGGGCGGATCCTCACCCTATGCGGCAGCTACCTTTGTGCCAGTCTCTTCGGTTCGATATTCTCCCCATGCCTGCCGCAGGATCTGCACCGCCGACGACAGGAAAATGCCAGCCATGATCGCGGCCACCGCAAGGTCGGGCCATGCGCTGGTAGTGATCCAGACGCCGAGCGCCGCGCCCATGACGATCAGGTTGCCGATCGCATCGTTGCGAGAGCAGAGCCACACCGAGCGCACGTTGGCGTCGCCATCCTTGTAGGGTAGGAGCAGGAACATCGAGGCAAGGTTTGCGGCCAGCGCCAGAACGCCGATCGCACCCATGACCTCGGCCTGTGGAACGCCGAGAATCAGCGTGTGGTAGACGGTGAACCCGAACACCCACAGCGCCATTAGCGACAGCGAGACGCCCTTGGCGAGTGCCGCCGTGGCTCGCGTGCGCAGGCTCGCACCGATCACCGCCAGGCTCAGACCGTAGGTGACGGTATCGGCCAGGAAGTCTAGCGCGTCGGCCTTGAGGGCCTGCGAGCCAACGAGCTGTCCCGCTGCCATTTCGGTCAAGAACATCGCGCCATTGATCACGATCACCGTCCACAGGACGCGCTTGTAGCGCGGGTCTACACCGTCGAAGACCGGGACACCCTTCGGGCAGCAGCTATCCGCGACAGTGCCGCATGTCGTCACCTCGACGGTTGGTGTGACGGTTTTCGTGGGCGCGGCCAGAGGTGACGGAACGCAACAGGCGGGCTCGGATTTGCAGCAGTTCTTGGACATGGGTGACTCCTTCTCGGGATCACCCTACAATCTCTAGCCACTGGAGATTCAAGAGCAAAACACCATGAGCATCTCGATTGGCGAGCTGGCGCGGCGCACTGGGGTCAAGGTGCCGACGATCCGTTACTACGAAGGCGTAGGGCTTCTTCCGACACCGGCCCGAACGCAAGGGCGCCAAAGGCGCTTCGGCGCGGAAGAGGTGGCCCGACTCAACTTCATTCGCCATGCCCGCCAGTTGGGTTTCGAGGTCGCCGACGTTCGTGAGTTGCTGACGCTCAGCGAGCAGCGGGAGCGTCCCTGCGGCGAGGTGGACGCCATCGCCCGCCGGCACGTCGAGAATATTGACCGACGGATTGGGGAGCTGGTGGCACTGCGCGCCGAGCTGCAACGCTCGCTAGATCGGTGTGCGCACGGCACGGTCGAGGAATGCCGAGTGATCGAAGTGCTGGGCGACGGGAGCGACAAGGTTTAGCGAAAGGCCGCTCAGAGTACCCCTGTCACACCGAATCAGAATGTCCGCTTCCACAGGTCGTTCGCTCGAAGCGGGCCGACTGCAATCCCCCTAAGCCGCCTGTCGGCTCAGCAGAAAAGAGCAGACAGGCGGCAGTCGCCTTCATCTCGGTCATACAGGCGGTTGGGAGAGTTTCCGGAAAGCCGACATGAATCATCCGACGCTCTGTCGACAAAGACGGATAGCGGACTTACGCATACATTTTATCCTGTTGAGGTTCGAATCTCACCAGGCGGGCCAACGGGGACGGCCATCTCCGTTGGCCCTCACGCCGTTCTTGACACGCCAAGTGTGTCAGCAAGATTTCAGTTATTCTGTGTTGCCAGATTGCTGGCCATACAGAATTCTGTTATCTGCCTGCTAACTTACGCTGATGAGAGGAACGGAATCATGGCGAACAGCAAAGTGACTGAAGCGCTGGATTCTACCAACCGTCCCTCAGCCGAGAAGCTTGAAACCCTGAATTTCAAGGTTCCGGTCGACTTCAAGAAGGCATTTAAAGGATACGCCGTCGCCCAAGGTATGACGATGGTCGACTTGCTGCGTGAAGGGTTTGAATTCAGCAAAGCCAGCCGTAAGTCGTGATGCAGCCGATCAGGAACGGAACATAACATGTCCGCCATCGGCGATAGAACGGCCTGGATCGAACAACTGGATGTCAGCGATGTCCAGATCGATGGTCTTATTCGGATTGCGGGGTATTTGCCCGAAGGGCGTCCGCCCGAGGAAGTCGTGGCGATGGAGAAGGCCGCCTCATACGGCGCCTATGCGGTATTCTTCGAAGCGGAAACCCAAGGTAGGGCGGGTGCGCCACAAGCCTTCATATTCGTTGGCAATGGTCCGGCCGATGATCCTGCGTTCGCAGAACTGCATAAGCGGATCTGGAGTTGGGGCGGAGTTCCACTTCTTTATCGCCGCCTTCCGGGTCTGATTCAGCTGTTCCGCTGCGCCCACAAGGCTGATTTTGTTTCGGCTTCTGGCGATCTCGTTTGCAAACCGGTCAAGACTTTGGCTCTCGCCGCACGCATCAACGCTCGCGAAGCGTGGTGGGACGCCGAACGGCTTCGGAATAGCACCCTGTGGGATGACCCGGCCGCGTGCAAGCTACTGCTTTCCTCGTCCAAATCCGCGCATCGTCGTCTGGTCGATGCGGTCGGCGATCTGCATAACCGATTGAAACAAAGTGGACTGCTGAACGCCAGGCTTCGTCGTCGGCTGCTCATCCTCTCCCTGCTCATTGCCTATCTGGAAGAGCGTGGCGCATTGCCTGCTGACTTTTTCGGGCAATTCAGCGAAGGTGCCACTCGTTTTTTCCATGTCATGGCGGACGGCCCAGCACTGGTCCAAATTTTTCGCGCCCTTGAAACCCGCTTTAACGGCCATGTTTTCAGGATTGAGGACGAAGACCGGGCTGCTCTTGAAAACAGCACCGAACTACATGGATTCAGCACTCTGTTAGAGGGGCGCGAGGAGGTTGGGGGGCAACTCAACCTATGGGCGCTCTACTCGTTCCGCGATCTACCGGTCGAGGTTATCAGTCATATCTATCAACTGTTCGTCTCCGACACCGACAGTTCAGTCTATACGCCTCCCTCACTTGTCCGATTGATGCTAGACGAGGCCTTGAGCTGGCGACGGTTGGACCGGCTGATCGACCGGGGTGAACTCATTCTCGATCCAGCCTGTGGCTCGGGAATCTTTCTGGTCGAGGCCTATAAGCGACTGGTGCTGCACTGGCGAAGCCGAAACGGCTGGGCCAAGCCAGGCGTCGATGTTTTGCGCACATTGATCGAACGGCTTCGTGGGATTGACGTCGAAGGTGGCGCGATAGAACTGGCGGCCTTCAGCTTGTGCTTGGCGCTGTGTGATGCGCTGGAGCCCGAGGATATCCGGGCAAGCGTTCAGCTTTTTCCTAAGCTCACGGACCGGACCCTGATCGAAGCCTGCTTTTTCGAGGCGAGAGAGAAAGCACGCATCGATGGCCCGGTGGGGGTTGTGGTTGGAAATCCGCCGTTTGAATCGGCCCTCAAGACCGAGGGCGCGCAGCGAAGCTATGCACGTTTCACAGAAGCGCTCGGTGCCGGGGCAGACAAGCAGGTGGCTTATCTGTTTCTGGCGGAGACCATGGAACTGCTGGCTCCGGGCGGCGTGCTCTCCATGCTTCAGCAGTACAACCTGATCTACAACGCCAGCTCCGCGCCCGTACGCGCAGCCTTCTTTAAGCGTTGGGATGTGCGCGAAATCCTTGACTTCGTGTCGATCCGTGGCCTGTTCAGTAAAGGGGGCGCAGACACCAAGATCGTCGCCGTGGTAGCGGAAGCGAGCGAGGCGCCGCAAGATCGCAGAATCTTGCACGCGGTGTTTCGTCGCGCCGGACGTGCCGACGCCGAACAGGGTTTCGACATCGACTATTATGATCTGCACTGGCTGCCGCGCAGTGAGGTGCTGTCTGAACCTAGCCCGGATATTTGGCGCGCCGGCCTTCTCGGCGGCGCTCGAGCCTACGGCCTCGTAAAACGGCTCAAACGATATCGCACGCTCAAGCAGCATGCGGCCGAGCGCGGCTGGCATGTCCGAGAAGGATTCGTCGAGGGCAAGAAAGGCGTATCTCGCAGCGCGGACCATCTGATCGGAAAGCCGCTTTTGCCCTCGGCGGCCCTGACGCTGGACGGCATCGACAAAAGCCAGATCACCGTTGTGCCTGACAAGCCGATCGAGGGGCCTCGTTCGGCCGAGCTCTTTACGCCGCCCATGCTTCTAGTAAGAGAACATGAGGACTTGCCTCATGCAATCTGGTCCGCAGATTACCTTACCTTCAAGAACCAGATCGTCGGATTCGCGCAGGCCCAACGCGATGATCTCGAAGTACTAGCGCGCTGGCTGGAGGCGGAGTCGATTCCGCTACGCGCCTATGCCGCCGGGATCAGTACCAAGCTTTTCACCCAAAAGGCGACGAATGTCGCCGGAGCCGATGTGCTCGCCTTGCCCTTCCCCGAGGACGGCGATCTCGACCTTAGCGACAATGAACGGATCATCGCCGAGGATATCGTCTTCCAATATCGGGAATTCATTCGCAAAGGCAGTGAATCCCGCCTTCTGCGTGAGGACGCCGGACCGGCACTCGAAGACTTCGCGCGTCTGTTCTGTAAGCAGATCGGAGCAGTCTATCGTGCAAAGCCGCTGGTCAGCCTGCCTCCACGACGCTGGCCCGGCATCGTCTGCCATCCCTTCGTATTCGGGAGTGGGATGATTGACTGGGAAGGTGAGGAGTCTCTGCACGGGAAAGTCGATGCTCTTCTTCGCGAACAAAAGGGCGCATCGGTCTCCATCACGCGTATCGCGCGAATCTATGATGGGCACTTTATCTTCCTGCTGAAACCGGACCGCCTTCGGTACTGGCTGCGTTCAGTAGCGCTACGCGACAGCGACGACGTGTTGGCCGACCTCCGAACGCAGGGGTTCTGAATGCTGGCGGATGATGACGGCGCCGATGTTCAGAGTGGCGGCTTCTCGCCTGACTTGCATCATCCGAAGGCTTGGCTTCACCAACTGATCGATTTCATTTTGGACCAATTGCCTGCTTGGCGCGATCGACCCGGCCGACGGGCGGCGGATTCAGAGACACAACTGACCTCACAGCTCTGCGCCCACCTGAACGGTGTTGCCCGTAAATCCTCGGGCTGGGACGTCCTCCAGTTCCGCATCGAGGAACCGGATGAAACAAAGCTAGCGCGGCGGATCGATCTGATCGCGGCCCCAGCGGGAGAAGTCATCTGGATCGAAGGTCGGCGGCATGACGATTTCGATCCGCTTCTTCCCATCGAATGCAAACGTCTCCCTACGCCTAAGGGTAAAGATCGGGACAAGCGCGAATATCTTCGCGTGGCGAACGGCAGCACCGGTGGTGTGCAGCGCTTCAAAGCAGGCCTTCACGGCGCGGCGCACGAACAGGCGGTAATGATCGCCTATGTTCAAGCGGGCGGCATAGCGGCGTGGATCCAACGTCTCGATTGCTGGATACGCACCTTATCGCGTGCTGGCATATCGGGCTGGAGCTGTGATGACCGTCTGAACACGGTCAGCCACGATGCACTTCGACGGGTAGCTGTCCTTTCGTCTGAACATGAACGCGAACTCACTTTGCCAAGAATTGGTCTGCGGCATCTGTGGATCGAGATGTAGCGGTCCCACGCATTTAATCGATACCATTCAGCAAGCGAACGGAATGAGGACGCATGGCGGAAAGCTTCAACTATATCTCGTTCGGTAACTGGGAAAATGTCGAAGGGAACGTCGATGTCGTCGCTATGGGGCGAGGACGTATGTTCGAATACACACCGTCTGACACAGAGAAGAGGCTTGAGAGTCTAGACAGTACCGCGATCGCCTTTCTGGAAAAGCTGCCGACATTCCTATGCAGCGAGATCAAGTCGAGTGGAGACACCGTTTCCATGCTCATCAAATACGGCCGAGTTTCCAACATCGATTCCGGGCGCAAGGAGGTCTCCGCTGCCTTCGAGACTGTGATCGACTTCGGTGAGGTCGATTTTGAGGATATCAATGCGGCGCGCGCGATGTTTGGTACGGATAAGTTCCAACTTTATCGAACCCATTGGGCCGTCCGCCAGGGCGATGTTCGTGACATCCTCGACCGATTGGCCGAGGCCAAGCCAGGTCTTGGCCAGGGCATTGCGGCGAAGGCCGCTCCAGCCGTTGGCGATGGAGAAGTCCAACCGCCACCGCGCGACAAGAAGATTATCGGAGACGCCGACAGCGTGGAGCGGTTTCTTGAGCTGCTCTATAGCTCACCGGCAAAGGCCGGAACCGACCCCTTCTTCCGAGGACACAGCGACGCCCGTTACGAGTTGACCCCATCCCTGCTGCGCAAATGGGAAAATGGTGATTGGCAGTTTATGCCCAACGAGGACCGTCTCTGCAAAGAGTTGCTAATTGCACATCACGACGAGTTCCAAGGCGATGACTATTGCTTCGACCGTCTCGTACGGATGCAACATTACGGTCTGCCAACGCGGCTACTCGATATTTCCGGCAATCCGCTAGTGGCTCTGTTCTTCGCTTGCTCGTGTAGGCCGGATCAGCTCGGAATTGACGGCGAGGTCATTGTCTTCCGGATCGCATCGAACGTCATAAAATACTATGATTCCGACACCGTCAGCTGCCTGTCGAACCTTTCCAACCTGACCTATGTGCAGAAGAACGACATAGACCTCAGTCTCGACCAAGATGCCTTCAACGCAACGGATGTCGCCGGTAAACTTCTCCATCACATCAAGTCGGAGAAAGGCTTTTTCGAGGGGCGGATCATTCCCGACGACCTCCGGTCTATCATCTGCGTGAAGGCGAAGCGCACGAATACACGCATCAAATCGCAATCCGGTGCCTTCTTGCTGTTCGGGCACGAGGCCGCGTTGCCTGATGCGGGAGAGGAAGGCATCGAGATCAGTCGTGTTACGATCAAGAATAAGGCGCACATACTCAACCAGCTTGACCGGATCAATATCAACGCCACGACTGTCTATCCGAGCATCGACCAGACCGCAGTTCATTTGCGGGATCAGCACCAGTCGCCCAATCCTGTCAGAACCGAGCCGAGGACTGCGCCTAACAATCTTCCAGCCGTTTGAATTGATAGTGTCGCCCGGCTTAGACATGAGTTGATGATGAAATGTCGGGCTATAGAGTGAATTCGCGCATGGTGGTGTGCGGCGATCGGCGGCAATATTGGGCCATAGAGGGCAATCCGCGGGGATAGCGGACCATGTGGGATTCGAACGCTTATACTGGATCAATTGGCTGGTTCTTGGTTGTTTTGTGAGCAAATGTCGGCTTTTCAAAGGTCGCATAGGTTACTTGAACGACCAGAATGGGGTGAAAACCTTCGCGAGGGTCATCCATGTGAATGTCCGACTTTATCGAGCGCCCGACACAAAGCCGACATTCCGTTTGCCCCCCTGGTCGGCCTATTGGCTTACAGATGCAGCAGTAGGCAGGGGCCGTCGCCTTATTATCAGACGAACGGTTGGCCGAGAGAAGTTCAAGCTGTAGCGGATGCCTTGCCCTTTGCCAGCCAATCGCGACGTATCGCTATGCCTGACGCAAGCCACAACGCTCCTCCGGCCATAAGGCCAGCGACCTTGCCGCCCATAGGCGCTCCCATCACAAAGCCGGCGGTCGCCGCGACAATCAAAGCCGCTCCCAGAACATAAAACGGGCAGAAGCCCGCAGAGAAAGCAATGGGAAGGAAGTGAAGCCCGACAACCAGAGCCATTGAAGGCCGGAGAAGGTCTGGCCGATGCAGATTTATGACAATGTTAGAAGCGAGGAAAAGGCCGATGCCTTCGCCGATGCTACTCCACATAATGGCACGCTCTTCTTTCGGAGTAGGTTTGATCCCATGCCCGGGTAAACGGATAACATACATCGCCGCGAGGCCGATCAAGAGGAAGCCCAAGAAAGGGAGGGCTAACGCGATCCCGGAAAGATCCAGATGCCAATACAACGTCAACGACGCGAAGACCGCCACGAAGAAACTCATGATGAGCGGGCCCCAAGCCCCGACTGACATTCTCCTTATAGCTTCCTAACGGCAGAGTAGGTCTGGCACATGGATTGGTCGAGATAGATTAACGTAAAAGGTTAAGCCAAAACTTTCCCCGATCAGACATCCGCTCCGGCAGCAGACTTCATCCTTGGACGAACGCCTGTGGGACACGCCTCGAAATGACCTTTGCGGGCCTTTTTTGTGTCCCACCCCCTATGTCCGATAAAGTAAAAAAACGGACATAGATTTATGGCGGAAAACTGCAGTTTTTGGAGATGGAGGGTTCGAAAAACCCTCTGGTTTTGAGGCCTGCTATGTGATTCCATTCGTCTGGTTCTAACTGAGGGAATGGCGCTATAAAGCAGCCGGGTTTCTTTGATGTTGAAGAGCGGTTGGCCCGGTTAAGCGGGCTTGGTGATCAGCTCGAAGCATTTTCCCGGACTGTGGATTTTGAGGTGTTCTGCCCAGAACTGGAGAAGGCTCTGGCCTATTCAGATGGAAGCAAGGGCGGGCGACCGCCATTTGATCCGCTGCTGATGTTCAAGATCCTGGTGATCCAGACGCTGAACAATTTGTCTGATGAGCGGACGGAATATCTGATCAACGATCGCCTGTCGTTCATGCGCTTCCTTGGGCTGGGGCTTTCAGATCGTGTTCCTGATGCCAAAACGGTCTGGCTGTTCCGTGAACGCCTGACGCAGGCGGGAGCGATCGAGGGTCTGTTCAATCGCTTTGATACAACCCTGCGGAACGCAGGCTATCTGCCAATGTCAGGCCAGATCCTGGATGCAACATTGGTAACCGCTCCAAAGCAGCGCAATACGAATGCTGAGAAAGCCGACCTCCGGGCAGGGCGTCTTCCTGAAGACTGGCAGGATAAGCCATCCAGATTGTCACACAAGGACAGGCATGCGCGCTGGACGCTGAAGTTTACGAAGGCGAAGCGGCAGGACGATGGAACCATGCCATCCAGCGATCTCGCTATCCCATTCTTTGGCTGTAAATCGCATGTTTCCATCGATCGGAAATACCGGTTCATCCGGAAATGGAAAACAACGCATGCCGCCGCCAATGATGGCGCGCGATTGAGAGAGGGGCTGCTGGATAAAACCAATACGGCCTCCAGCGTCTGGGCTGACACGGCCTATCGCTCAAAAGCCAACGAAGACTTTATGGAAAAGCAGAGCTTTATCTCAAAGGTTCATCGCAAAAAGCCGCATCTCAAACCGATGCCCCGGCATATCCAGCGGTCCAATGCGGGGAAGTCGGTGATCCGATCCCGCGTCGAGCACGTCTTTGCCGATCAGAAATCACAGATGGGGCTGTTCGTCGGAACCGTAGGCATAAAGCGGGCCACCATGAAGATCGGGCTGGCCAACATCGTCTATAATATGCGCCGCTTCCTCTTTCTGGAGCGGATCAGCCCCGCTGCGTAGCAACCTGATCATTTATGTATTTTTTTGCCTCTCCATATACTTCTGGGCACTGATTTTTTTTTCTGGCGTGAGAGCTCTGTAAAGATCAATCAAAATATCTTCATCTGATGAGATGAGGCGTTTTACTGGTTTAGTTGAGAGGCCATCCAGAAAAAAATTGATGGGAACATCAAAAATTTCAGAAATTTTTGGAAGATATTTTTGAAGATCTCCAGTTCGTCCCGTTTCAAGCGCAGCAACCGCAGAGCGACTGATATTGAGCGCTTCAGAAAGCGCAAGCTGGCTCATCTTTGCGGACTTGCGAAGAGCAAAGAGCTTTTGTGCCAACGCGAGTGTTGGAGATACGCGGGTTTCATCAATTTCAGTAAGAGACGCTTGGGTACTTTTAATCCATTTTCGAAAAAGAGAGTGAGCGCATCTTTTTATATCTAATTTATTGTTCAATACCTGAAATTCGATACTGCTTTTCACCAGATCAACAATTTTTCTAGGGAATTCCTGTTGATTTTTGGGGGTCCAGATCTGTCCTAGAGTCAGCAAGGTTCTATGTGGCATGATTGTGGCATCATATAAGAAAAACCCGGTGACGTGAAGTCACCGGGTTTTTTTTTGTTATGCCTGAAGAGCCACGTCTAGAGTCGTGTCTGTCACCAGATAGGGACCAGACGCAAGAATTTGAACGGATAACAGAGCGATACTGCCTAGGGGGCGATGTCCTAAAGAAAGAAAAGCATTTCCTTCAGTCCAACGCACTGTTCCGTCTTCGACGTTACTCCAACCCGAAAGACCTTCCTCAGTCAAATGCGCGCTGAGTAAACGCGTTGCATTGCTTTCGAACATTCTGATATCGCCGACCAGAACCCCCAGTGTCCGACGATCGTCCACAAAGGGTCCTAGTGCGTCATATGGACGGCTGGCACGAGAGACGATCCGGACGCTGTCGACGCCGACAGGGATCATGAAGACAACCTGATCATTATTGGTCCGGGCTGCGCGGATTGTTGCGCCTGTATCAGTCACAAGGTGCAGGTCGCTGTCATAGGTCAGAGGCTTGGGTGCGGTTTGTACCGGGCAGGCCTGATTTTCAGCTCGGGCTTCAATCTGGCGGAAAATTGGCTCGACTGCTTCACGCGACACGGTGAGAGGGGCTGCGGCATCATCCCAGGAGAGATTACGGCTGAGAGGGATGGAGACGACAGCGTTATTTTGACGGAAAGCGCGACGGTTTCCGGTATCGAGATAACTCTCCGTCAACATACCGTCAGTCATGATGACGGAGTGGTCGGCGGTTTCGATGTGATAGTAGTCGTAAGACGTGATCGAGGTGTCATAGAAGATCGAACGACCGTTTACAAGCATCCGAGCCGGCACGAACTTGCCGTCAAAGAAGAGGCAGTGCTCGGCGGTGATCAGCATGTCTTTAAAAGGAACGCCCTCAGAGATCGCATTTTTGAGAATGCGAACGGGATATCCTGCCTGATCTAAAGCAAGATGCGGACGGACCGTGCAGCGGGCCTGGCCGGCCCATGTCACCTGGCGAACTGTCTCGGTCCCATCGACATATGCTGTGACGTTATCACCGACCGCCAGCTTTTCGACGGCAATCGTTCCAGATGGGATTGAGATGAGGCTACCCGCAAGGAAGCAGACTTCAGCAAGGGACCCACCATTCCCATCACTAACGAGAGCGAAACCTGTCGTTTTGACGCCCTCGATATTAAGGGTGATGGTGTTTCCATTGCTGAGCGTTACGACCACCTGATCGTTGGACGGATAGCTGTATGTTGCACCCGTAGGAGAAACGCCGGCCAGATCTATTGAATCTGAATCACCGGGCCCCGTTCCTGTATATCCACTGATAACCGTACTGACTGTACCACCATTTTCGAGACCCGAAATGGTCAGTCCGTGGTTGGTGTCTCCTACGAGGTCAATGGTTCCGCCAGCATTGTTCCAGATCGTTGCAGAGCCGCCATTGGCTATGGTGACAACACCTGAAATTGCTGCTGAACTTGCAACGGTAAGCGATCCGCCACTCGACACTGTCGTGGTGCCCACGACGCTGCCAGCATCGGCATCAATGGCCCCGCCACTGGTAATGGTATTATCATTAGCAATACCACCAGAAGTAATTTCTAGAACACCCCCGGAATTAACTATTGTTCCAGAAGCTGTACCAGCAACGCCAAGACCGCCTCCACTGGAAATGATTGCATTCTCTGTCGTCCCACCGCTTTTTACAATAATATTTCCAAATTGCTTTGCATCTGCGTTAGATAGTGTCCCGCCAGACAACACATTAATCTGTGCCCCGGAAGTCGCCGTCAGCGACGTGGTATGCTGATTATCATAGGTTGTACCAGAGCCAATATTGAGTGTCCCACCTGGCAAAAGTTGGGTATATGATCCGCTTCCTCCGCCGGCAAATGTTAGGGAACCGCCGCTTGAAATAACAGTTCCTACGGCCAGTCCGCCCGAACCAACGCTGATAGATCCACCTGAGGCAGCATCTGCGTTAGATAGTGTCCCGCCAGACAACACATTAATCTGTGCCCCGGAAGTCGCCGTCAGCGACGTGGTATGCTGATTATCATAGGTTGTACCAGAGCCAATATTGAGTGTCCCACCTGGCAAAAGTTGGGTATATGATCCGCTTCCTCCGCCGGCAAATGTTAGGGAACCGCCGCTTGAAATAACAGTTCCTACGGCCAGTCCGCCCGAACCAACGCTGATAGATCCACCTGAAATAAGTGTTTCATTCTTAACTATACCACCGCTTAGAACTGATACGTGATCGTAATAATCACCACCAGAAGTCCAAGGTATAGGGCTATTTGACAAATATTGTCCGCTGCTAACAATATAAGAGCTCATTTTATTGTTCCGTCATCAACTTGATTTTATTTATCACCATTGCGGAGGTGATAAACTTTGTGCACTCAAACTGCCTTTCGAAGTTTTTGTGCCGCGGACACCACAAAAAAATCGTGGTGATCAAAACGCTCCTTCGGATCATTCCAGCATGAATTACAGATGTGCCAGTTGATCACGCGCCCGGGCGTTTCAAACTCGTTATTGGGGTGGGTAAACCCTGAAATCATGATCACAGGGCAGCCTGCAGACCATGCAAGCCAGGCTAGGCCTGAACTGCCCCCAATAAAGAATGCTGCATGCTTAAGCCAGCGCGCTCGTTCTGTCAGAGGACGATTTCCTGTCTGGTCTTCAGCCCCATGCGGTAAGTGGTTCCATACCAAACCCGCTCCATGTTCGGCTTTCTGATCGATACAGACGACGCGATACCCTTGCTCCTTAAGCCACGTGATCAGTTCGCGCCAACCTGTCGGGTTATTCCAATATTTACATTGGGAACTCGCCTGTACGGCGATACAGACATAAGGCTCTTTTAGAGGACGGCTTTCGTCAGAAAGAGTAATCTTTGCAGGCTCTTCTTCAGGGGAAACCCCGAGGATATAGGCGGCTGTTTTATGTAGGCCGACATATCGAAAATCAGTCGGTTGCAAGTCACATGCCACATCATCAAAAAACACTCTTAAACTATAGGTCCCGTAGAATGTGTCGCCGAGCCTTTGGTCAATGACCTCCTCGTGCGTAAAAAGCGAATATGAGGATACGCTTTCTCAAACAGAGGACTGATGAGGCCTGAAAGAGCGCAAGTGACATGGGCACCATGTTTTTTCGCAAAGCGGTTTGCATAGGGCATCCAGGCCAATGTGTCGCCGAATGCCCCCACCGGGAATTGGATTAGAACCTCTTTGTTTTGTGGGTCGAAGTGATGACTGAAAACCTGTTTCTCTAATTTGACGCCACCTTGAGACTGACTTTCGATCCAAACATCTATGCCAAATCGGACATACCAACGCTTGCTGGAATGAATAAGACCTGCAGGGATCCCGGTTTTCTCAAAGAGAATATTGCCCGTCTCCCAGAAGTGGCAGTTGAACACGACACCCAAAATTGAAATCAAACCGAATGCCATGATGCGTCTGTTGAGTCGGGACTGACGCTGAAGGAGGATAGGCGGGCTTATCAGAAAGCTTGGAACCAAGGGGGTTCGCACCGCTCGAAGCGGCCTCTTGATCACTCGATATCTGGCTCTGAGGCATTAATTAAGAAGTTCCGAATTTTTATCGCGAGGCGCTAACGATCAGTTACTAGTTAATAAAACAAAAATCATCAAGTTAATGTTTTTTTTTATAATGACAAAAACATTGCCTCCCGCGGGAAGGGTCGGAAACTCTCTGGTTTTGAGGCTTTCTGTGTGACTCTATTTCTTCGATCTTGGGGGAGGGCATGGTGCTATGAAGCAGCCCAGGTTCTTTGATGTTGATAAAGAGAGATTTACTCGGTTCAGAGGGCCTGGCGATCAATTCGAAGCGTAGATTCTACAGTGTTCCGCTCTGACCTGGAGCAGGATTTGGCTTATTCAGGGAGCACTCAAGGTGGACGTTCACCGTTTGATGTCGTGCTGATGTGTAAAGTTCTGGTGATCTAGGCGTTGAACAATTTATTTGGATAGCGGAAGGAATGCCTGATCAACGATCGTCTGTCCTTCATGCGCTTTTTTTGGGTGAGGCTGTTGGACCGGGTGCCGGGTGCCAAGACGATCTAACTATTCCGTTCTGTGGCTACAAATCACCATCCCCATCGGCCGGAAATCCACGTTAATTCCTAAATGGAGAACGATGGATGTTGTTGCCAATGATGGCGCTAGGCTGCTGTGCAACCTGGTGCTCAAAAGCCAATGAGGACGTCGTAGAGGAACCAGACTTTGTCTCAAGGAAAGGTCCATAAGTCGTCTCTCAAGCCGCGGCCCTGGCGTATTGAACCGCTCCGGGATTGGCGGAGACTGGTTTTCTTAAGTTATGCTGCCAGTGGGACGTGGTCCATAGCGGCATAAAACTGTTGCTCGGCCTCGGTCGGTGTGATGTTACCGATGGGTTCGAGGATGCGTCGGTTGTTGAACCAGTCCACCCATTCGAGAGTGGCATATTCCACGGCGTCAAACGAGCGCCATGGGCCACGCCTGTGGATTACTTCGGCCTTGAACAGACCGTTGATCGTCTCGGCCAGGCGCTCGGTGTAGCGAATGGCGACGTATTGCGAGCCGCGATCCGAGTGGTGGACAAGATTGCCTGCTTCTGACGGGCATCGGGCGTGGATCGCCTGCTCCAGCGCGTCGAGCACGAAGCCCGCATGTGCTGTCCGGCTGACGCGCTAGCCGACGATGTAGCGTGCGAACACGTCGATGACGAACGCGACGTAAACGAACCCGGCCCATGTCGTGACATAAGTAAAGTCCGACACCCACAGCCGGTTCGGCGCCGGTGCCTTGAATTGCCGGTTGACGCGATCGAGCGGACAGGGCGCGCTCTTGTCGCTGATCGTCGTGCGCTTCGGTTTGCCGCGGATAACGCCCTGCAGGCCAAGATCACGCATCAGCCGCGCGACTGTGCAGCGGGCGACTTCAATCTTTTCCCGGCGCAACTGACGCCAGACCTTCCGCACGCCGTAGACACCAAAATGCTCCGAGAAAACGCGCAGGATTTCGGGCCTCAGGACCTCGTCACGTTTGCTCTGGGCTGATCGGCGGTCTGGTTCACGCCGTTTTCGCAGCCGCTCATAGTAGGCTGATGGGGCGATCTGCAGAATTCTACAGATCGGCTCGACCCCGTAGGCCTGTCGATGCTCACCGACAAACGCTGTCATTTCCGAAAGGGGCGGTCGAGCTCCACCTGGGCGAAATACGCTGAAGCTTTCCGCAGGATCTCATTAGCCTGGCGCAATTCGCGCACTTCACGTTCCAGCGCCTTGAGCCGATCTGCGGTCTCGGCCGGAACACCAGCCCGCTTGCCAGCTTCGATCTCGGCCTTCTTGACCCATTCGTTCAGTGTATGCGCCGAACAGCCGATCTTCCCGGCGATCGACACCATCGCCGTCCAGCGAGACGGATGTTCGCCCTCATGCTCCAGAACCAGCCGTACCGTACGGGAACGGACTTCAGGAGAAAACTTCTTCACAGAATTGCTCATCAGACCTTCTTCTCAGGTGAATAGGTCTCCGCCAATCCCGGAGCGGTTCAGTCCCCGATCGGCTCAAAACGCAGATCAAAAGTGGCCCACAGAACCGTCAATCAAATCACCAAAAGCCCAAAATCAGAGCCAAGGCACCTTAATTAACGGTTTTTCGATTCCTTCAAATGGAAAAACTAACGGAATATAATTCGCACCCTATTAAATTTTGAAATAAAACTAGGTAAATAATTATATATAATAAGATATAATTTAAATGATAACCAACCGATATTCAAGAAATTATTGTATCTTTAAGTATATATTATTAATTATTAACCAGTTAATACTTTAATTACCTAATTATATTACATAAAAATATTTTAAAGTAACACATGGTTGCTCTTTGCAACATATTTAGTTAAAGCGCGTCAACGATAAATTAACGAGAGGATAAAAGATGTCGCTGATATATGGATACAACCATACTGTCACGAAAAGCGGGAGTTACACTCTTGTTCCAGCTTTGCCTGTCCTTGGACTCGTATCGATTGGCGGAGCGAGCGCTAATTTTTCAGGCAAAAACGTCAATGCTTCCGTCAATTTTTCTCCCTCATTAATTTCCCTGGCAAACCCTTGGAGTGTCACCTCAAGCAACAACGCCTTTGTTACAGTAACTGGATTGACTGGTGGCGTTGTCAATGCATTGACTGGTGCGACATTCACAGCAGATGGAGGCACCATTTCCATGGATAGTGCCTCGACGATATCAGCCCTTTCTGGTTCGACGTATAATATATCTTCTGGCGGAAAGCTGATTCTGAATTCAGTACAGAACCAGGCTGCGATTTCTGCCTTAAGTGGGTCGAAAGTCGCTTTCGGAAATGGTGGTGGTACACTTCTGATTAACCCAGGAAGTAATGTATCCGTCATTTCTTTTCAAAGTATATCAGGATTTGGAAACGCAGGATCAACCATAGAAATTCCTGGCGCAACAAAGGTTGTTTCCGTTTCAAAGAACGGAAATAGTACGAATATCGTTACAGATAATGGAAAAACAATCACGGTATCGGGAGATTTTTATGACTATGAAAAAAATAATAATTTATTCCAGTCATATCAGGATGGAAATTTATTCATTAGTTCGACCCCGTTAAATAATACAAGTCAGAACGGGGTCTTGGTTTGCTTTCTGAGGGATTCTATTATTTCTGTCCCCAATGGAAAAAAAGCCGTGCAGGATATCGTCATGGGTGACGAAGTCCTCTGTTGTAAAGACGAGGTGATATATACAGATATCGTCACGTGGGCGGGACATGCGCATTGTACGGTGCGGCCGTATCTTCCATTGGATCAGGCGGGCTATCCCGTCCGTATTCTAAAGGACGCAGTATCCGACGGCGTACCGTTCAAGGATATGCTCATCACAGCCGAGCACTGTCTGTTTTTTGATGGAAAATTCGTTCTGGCGCGTATGCTCGTAAATGGTCGTTCGATCTTCTATGACACGTCGATAACCTCTTACGATTACTACCACATCGAAACTGAAGAACATTCAGTTATCATGGCGGATGGTATGCTGACTGAGAGTTATCTTGATACTGGAAATCGTAGTGCGTTTCGGCAGGCTGGAGAGGTCGTGTCTCTGACACCTTCCCGTAATCTGTCCTGGGAGGATGCAGCAGCGTCTTTGACCGTAGACCGTGATCTTGTCGAACCCCTCTTCCGTCAGATTGAGACACGAGCTGTTCACCTCAATTCTCCTCTTATGACTGATACTCCCTCCCTGACGCAGGAGAACGATCTTCATTTGGTCACAGATACCGGTGCGACGCTCCGCCCGATCCGTAAGAATAATGATCGGATTATGTTCATGATTCCGGCTGGTGTTGAAAACGTTCGGATCGTTTCAAATGCAAGCCGCCCGTGTGATGTTGTCGGACCGTTCGTGGATGACCGCCGTATGCTCGGCCTGCTGGTCGGCGACGTCCAGCTTTTCGAGGGACACGCGACGAAGACCCTGACATCTCATCTGCAGAACATCAATCTGTCCGGATGGAATAATGTCGAGGACGGCCTGTGCCGCTGGACAAACGGAAGCGCGCTCTTGCCTCTTGGATCCCGGCCGATTGGAAGTATTGCGCTCATGGCGCTTCAAGTTCACGCTGCGGGGCCATATCTGGCCTCAGACGCTGAAGCTAACCTACACGCTCTACAGGCTTGACGTGACACTAACCCAGCATCAACAAAACGCTGGGTTAAGGTGCTCTCTGGAAAGCACTTCGGGGATTAAATAAGCGATATAAACAACACCTTAAAGGCCAGAATGGCTTGCAATTGAACGGATATAGCCATCGCACTCATGCATGTCCCATGCACAGACAACCAACGTGGGGGCTCGAAAAGTCGTCCACCTAGGTTTCCTGCGTTTCGGTAATCCTGCTTTTAGATTGAGCCGCATTATGTCTGATATGTAGATGCCGATTTCGGAAAAATTATGTCTGTGAAGAGGCGAGGGCAGTAGGTCCGCTTACGCCTCTCGGACATCAGATCCCCATCACGTCACACCTAAAGCTGCCGCCACTCTGTCAAAGTGTCAGGCAGGCGTCAGGTCGACTGGCGGCCTAGCATATTGACCGTCTGCCGCTTGGGGACTTCACATCGGGAAAGTGCTTCCTGAACCGCCAGTCCCAGATCTTCATCTGAGACAGACAGAGGGACATGCATGACTTTTTCTTTATGCTGCTTTGTATTGGATGGCCATGCAAAGTGGCCACCAGTGGTCCGTTTGCTGGGCGTCAAAATAACAAAATCGTCCACAAGATAGTGCCACTCGGCAAAGACCATATCGCAACAGGACCCTGCCTGTTCACGTTTCTTATAGCCGTACGTTGAGGCAACTTCTTCCCAGAAAGCCAGACGGCGCGCATTGGAAGCTTTCGACATCGCATCGACTTCTTCTCCGTCTAGAAAAGGCTCTCCAGGCTTGTTGAAATATTCGCTGGACAGAAGAGCTTTGCGAAAGTTCTTTCCGATCCAAAGCGGAGAAGCGTCTTTGGGGGCATGCGTACTCCAACCCGTACGCGAGAAATAACTGCCTTTCCAGATTTCTCGGCACTCGATCACCAGAAATGCCGGAGACATAATGATACCGACCTGTTTGTTATGCAGCCACCGGATGCGTTCGGGCGTAAAATAGGTCTGGGTCATGTGATTTCATCAATCTCAAAAGTCAGGGGCTTCGCGCCGTTCGGAGTGTAGGCTGCCATCTTGGCCGCTGCGCCACGATAGGCCTGACAGATCTGCTCCCACTGGGCTTCGGTCGTGCTCTCAGACCGGACACCCAGCTCAAAACGGTAAGACTCAATTTCAGCCTGAGTAAACACGACATATGAATTTGAAGACGCCCTGCTATTCCCTGTTTGATACAGGGTCATTTTCTTCATGTCTGACCAGATCTGCATTTAATTTGTGGGGGATGATCTTGGTAGCTTTCCCTTTTTGTGTTGAGGGTCTTGTCGCTAACGGCATCACCTGACTTCTGATTCCAATGATCGAACGTTGGCCAGTTCCCGCGATGATCCTGCAGCCAGACATAGCCGCCATCCGGACGCCAGTTGTTCAGCTTCTGCTGAACATAAGCTTCGTAAGGCAGACCCTGCTTGGACAGGTTGTTACCAGCGCCAGCATCATTCCAGGTGATACCATTGGTCTTATAGGTATCCGGCCAGTCTTTCTGATTTACAAGCGAATACAGGATATTTGCTCCAGCAATCAGACTGGTGTTCTCCACAGGTTTTGGAACCGTCGTGCGGAACTTGTTTCCATCATTACACGGTGGGGTTGGGTCATCTTTGTCCAACTTCTGGACGGTCTTGATAATGGCCTGATTTGTGGCAGCAGTCAGGACGACTTCCCCCCCCTTGCGAGGAGAGATTGTCAACGTCTGCAGCGGTATCGGCTTCCTCCATCATGGGCTCTGCGCACATGCTGGCTGTCAGATCCGTTGCCTGGTCCTGAGAAACAGCAAGCGCGCTGATATAGTCCTGGAACGTCGCCGCTGCAGGAAGCGACTGATATTGCTGGACTTCAGCCTGAAGCTGCGCAGATGTCTGCGCTTGCGTTATGACCCAGGCTCTTTGAAGATGAAACAGGGCGGTTCCTGTAGTCTGTAGCTGACTATCGGTGGGAGGGACCTGGCCCCAGTCTGCATAAAGGTTCCGGTACTGGGTGTAGGCTTCAGAGGACTGTGAGAGGGGACTATAAATGCCTGCGAGACTTGTGCCGGAAGCGATCGTCGCCTGTGCTGTCGAAAGCTCACTGGCGGAGACTGGCCGTCCGAGGAAGAAGCTGTAACCTTCTCCGAGCGCGGCTGTGACTTCATTTCCATACGCGTAAGAGATGGTCATTTCCTGAAGAGACTGACCTCCGGCGATTGTGCGTGAAAAGTAATCCAGAAGCTGGCCTGATGGCGCCTGGATGTCAGATTCCTTTTGAATGATCGCTGTCGCTGCGCCACGCACTTCGCCACCATAGGCAAACGAAATGGTCATGTCCGCCAGGGATTTACCGGCAGAAAACTGTGACGAGAAATAATCAAGAAGTTGCGTTGACGGAGACTGGATCCCGGCTTCTTTCTGGATCACGCCTGTGGATGCAGTGCGCGCGGCAGATGTAAATGCAATATCCTGCCGAACACGCTGCAACGTCCAGTCCGTGTATGATCCCATATTGTTTTCAGCCCATTGATCATAGGCTTCATCATATTGACCGTCCGTACGACCAATAATGTCATGCTGAAGCTGGTTCAGAGCCGTATGTGCTTCGACACTGTGCGCCATATTGATACGAACCTGAGGGATGCCATACCCTGAGGCCAACTGGTTCTGGTAATAAGTGTTCTGACCGTCATTGGGTGAATTCAGCCCTGCAAGGTCACGATACAGACCTTGAATCACGGCACGCCCGGCATCTGACATGGCAAGCGCTGTCTGCTGGTTTGTAATGCTCCCGCCGTTATCAAGATCCTGCTTGGCGCTGGCGATCTGATCTGCTGTCGGACCGGTCCCCAGGACGCGCTGATAGTAGGCTGTGATGACGTAATCTTCACCCGAGAAATAGGCCAGATCATGACGCACCTGATAATAGGTCTGCTGACGGCCTCCGATGAGACTTTCGGTAGCCTGGATCCAGGTTTTGTCCGCATCTGTCGGCGTGCGGTTTTGAATGTTCTGAATCAGGCCATTGTAACCGCCATGCTCGCCCGTCCAGAGGGCCGTGCCCTGATAGATCTGTGTAAGTGTTGTCGAACTGTTTATAAGAGCGTCTTCCTGGGCCTGGATCCAGGTCTTGTCGTTCTCCGTAACCGCACGCCCCTGAATGTCTGTGATGGCCTGGGAAAGACGCTGTGTAGCTCCGTCTGAATGGGACACCTCAGTCCGGACCTGTTGCAAGGTCCACCCACTGGCCAGCTTGTCTTCGTAATGAAGAAGGCCTGAAGCATCGATATTCCGAGAGAAGTCCGCCTGATAAATTGCATTCAGGGCTGCTTGCGCCGCATCACTGTGTGCAATATTGGATCGCATCTCCGTAAGAGAGTATCCATGCGCCATCATGTTCTGGGCCCACGTGTTCCAGCCGGTATCGTAACTGCCGTCTGTGCGGCTGAGAATATCGCGCTGAAAGCCGTTCAGATCCGTGGTCACTTCAGGATAATTAGAGACGGTAACATAGAACTTCAGCCAGACTTCTGCTGGTGTCCATCCGTTATGTTTGATGTCCTGATTGATAACGCTGACCCAGTTATTATGTTCTTGAGCAGTAAAATCTCGGTTTAGAAGATGTTCTGCGACGTAGTACCCGGAACCGTGGTATCCTACCGCCCCATCAAAGCTCTGCAGAAAATATTTGTTGGTTGCAGCATCACTATATCCTGGAGGTACGTCGGGAAGTCCGCCATGAGCAATATCCAGGTCTCCATTAGCCCACCGAATATCCGTCATTCCGCAAAATTTTGAGTTCAGTGAGATGACTGCTGACCAGAGCGGAATGCTCTACCATGACAGTATTGGACGCAAAGGGGTTCGCGCTAGCAAACCAGATTGTCGGTCCTGCGCCGCCCTGGTTGTAAAGAGGTTCATCAATGGACGTCGAGTAAAGCGCGACGGCGGCACGACTCACCAGTGCCGGAGATGGTGAGACGGCTGCCGATAATGTCTTTGTTTCTGAAAGGGCCGTCTTGTCTGAAGTAAGTGCAGAAGCCGGATTGCTTTGCCCGGACGCAAGCAGCTCGGTCTTGAGCTTTTCGACCTCCGGGGAGTTCTTCCAGTAGTCGACACCTGACGTCAGGTCCTGACCGGAGCTTCCCACCTGCTTTCCTGACAGGCCCGTTAAAAGGTCCTTGATCTCCTGAGGCGTAGGGAGAGATCCGTAGGTCTGATCGTGTGTCGCGACAGACGCTCCCGATTTTCCAGAAAGAACCCCTTCAAGATGATCAGTTGGAGGGACTTGTGCTGGAAAAAGGGACTGATCTGTCATCTTGAAATCTCACCGTAAAATTATGAGTGACAGAATGTTTCTAGTGTAACAGAACGTCAAGAACAGGTTTCGTACTATTTCTTAGGCAAAGTGTGAAAATTTTACTTCAATCTCTCTTTGGGAGCACGTCTTACAGGCGATAGAACGGAATTCCTGGCTCCACGCTCGAATGCTTTACTGTCTGCTTAGGCCCACGGCTAACCCCAAAGCTGACGTTCTGCTACCCCCCTAATCTGCCTCTTTAATCAGCGAGCGACAGAATGCAGCTCATTTACTAACGCCGGCCGCTTATCCAATATCGCCGGAAAAATCTGGGCTAGCCCGGTTGGCTGACAACGCCCATGTTCACAGTTCAGGAGGGTTTCCTTATCTTCGACCATACTTGTTGTCATCAGGCTTTCGTTTGCGGCGCTTAAACAGCCTCTGTTGATCGTGTTCTGTGATGCGCTCGTCAATATCGCGGCTGCTTTTCTCATGCTCTGAAAGTATGCTGACCAGTGGTCACAAACCTTTAAGAAATCTCCACCAGAAAATTTTATTGAAAGTCTTTTACCATAACCTTTAATAAAAATCTTTTTTGCGTTCTCTGATAAAGGTTTTAGGGCATGAAGCGAACTGAACTATCCGGTGGTGTCCGTGAGCGTCTGATCCGTCTTCCAGCCCCTTATTAGCATCACTACGGTGTTCTTCCTCTCCTCTTCTGGAGGAAAGAATTCCTCTTGAAGAGATCGCAGCACTGCATTCCCAGGCCCAGTTGGCATTGGCACAGGCTGATGAGATTGCGCGCTGGCTCTGGAGCGGTTTGTGCCATCGGCTCTCATTAAGGGCCGTCAAATCTTTCAGGTCGATCTGATCCAGAACCTGCATCGTAGTGTACTCGGCCATGATGCGTCCTACCGAGATACTCCGGGAGACTTCCGGCAGGAGGTCGTATGGATCGGCGGCAATGGGCACATTGCTTATTCCGTCTATAATCCTCCACCTCCGGCTGCAGTCCCTCATTTTCTGGAAGAGACCCTGGACTACATGCGGGAAGACGGGATGCAGATGATGACCCAGTCCTTGATTACCCGAATGGCGTTAGCCCATACTCATTTCGAGGCTGCTCATCCGTTCCGAGACGGGAATGGTCGCGTGGGTCGGCTCCTGCTACCCTTGATGATGGCAGCTGAGAAACAAGTTCCGCTCTATCTCTCACCGTATATAGAGCTCCACAAACAGGCTGATTATGCAGTTCTCAAACAAGCACAGCAGAAACTAAACTGACTTTCTCTGATCGGCTTTGTATCGAATGCCATTGTTCAAACGGTTCAGGAGTTACGCATCGCCCGTGAAGCTCTCAGAACCCTGAATGCTGCATGGTTGATCCGCCGTTAATTCCGAAAGGCATCAGCAGCTCTACGAGCGCTTGATATCCTTTGGAATTATCCGGTTCTGACGGCTTTACGGCTGGGAACTTTGCTGTCGATTACGCCACCCGCTGCTCACACGGCGATTGGCCAGCTTTGCTAGGCTGGTATCCTAAGAGAACGAACTGGCTATGCACGCAATCGGATTTACGCTGCAGATGAAGTGCTTGATATCCTGAACCGACCCTTTGCGGAAGATCCTATCGTTCTAGGCGCAGGTACCCAAGTCTAATGCCCTTGCTTTGATCGTTGTCGGCAAGCGAACAGGGGACCTTACATTTTGTCTTTCGAGTAGTAAAAACT
>NZ_BEWM01000007.1 GCF_002723935.1 Gluconobacter cerinus | reverse complement strand
GTATGCTTTTGCATCATGGAGTTCATAATCAATCGGTTTGATGAAGCCTCTTAAAAATCTTGGTCATGCCTTTGGCCAGGCGTTCATCCCAAACCGCGCGATTTCCATCAGCCGCTCCTGTGATGCTCCGTCCCGAGCTTGGACAGCCATGCCGCGTAGGAGGGATCCGTAGAACGCTGCCAGAGCCTCAATATCGGTACCTGTCGGCAAATCTCCTACCTCCAATCCCTGTTGCAGGCGTGCAGCCATAGCGCCTTCTGCCTGTGTCCGCTGACGAGCCAAAAGATCGCGCAAACGGTGCTGGTTCGGGGAGCATTGCGTTGCCGCGACTGAGATCATGCAGCCTGCAGGCTGGTCGGGGCGTGTAAATTCAACGGCAGCTGCTGTCGTTAAATCCTGAAAGACAGTTCGCGTATCGGCATCTTTACCGAGGATATCGAGAAACCAACCTCCAGCGACACTCATGTAGGTGTCAATCACCTCGTGATACAGCGCCTCTTTGCTTCCGAAAGCATTGTAAAAGCTGGAAGCACTGATCTTCATGACTGAAATCAGATCATCGAAGCTCGTCCCCTCATAGCCGCGATCCCAAAACAAGCGCATGGCAGCACACAAGGCTTCCTTGCGATCGAAGGATTGAGGGCGCCCCCGCCCTCGCCGCCCACTTGGGTCTTTTTTTGGTGTCATCGCTCCATAAATCCTTGAAACCGGAGATCCAAACCTTATATGCCGTATGTTGGAGGGGTTACTCCACATTTAAATCCTTTGCTTTCGACCAACCGGGCATAAAGTACGCATGTGCGTTCTGGCCCATACAGACAGGCACATATCCATGAGCAAACTTTCCGGAAAAGTTGCAATCGTAACAGGCGCCTCCAAAGGAATTGGGGCTGGTATCGCCAAGGCACTTGCCGAAGCGGGGGCCGCTGTCGTCGTCAATTATGCCTCCAGCAAGTCCGGAGCGGACGCCGTCGTCTCAGCCATTGCCAGCAATGGCGGTCAGGCCGTCGCTGTTCAGGGAGATGTTTCTCGTAAATCCGATGCGCAGGCCATCGTGGATGCGGCGATCAGTCAATTCGGGCGCTTGGATATTCTCGTCAATAATTCCGGGGTTTACGAATTTGCTTCGATCGACGAGATCACCGAAGACCATTTCCATCGTCTCTTTAATGTCAATGTGCTTGGCACTTTACTGACGACCCAGGCCGCCGCCAAACACCTTGATGATGGCGGTAGCGTTATCAATATCAGCTCCGTTGTATCTCGTATTACGCCACCAAATTCTGCGGTCTATACGGGAACAAAGGGAGCCGTTGACGCCATTACCGGTTCGCTCGCGCGTGAGCTGGGGCCGAGAAATATTCGGGTCAACGCTATCAATCCTGGCCTGATTGAAACAGAGGGCACCAAAACGGCCAATGTTGTTGGTTCCGAAATGGAACAGCTCATTATTTCACAGACACCACTGGGACGTAGTGGCCAGGTTCAAGACATCGCGCCACTTGCCGTATTCCTCGCCTCTGATGATGCGCGCTGGCTGACAGGCGAAACACTCATTGCCTCCGGTGGGCTGCGCTGACGTTTGACGTTAACCCGGCAGACCTCTGCCGGGTTAATATTTGATTATTGGTTTGTATTTACAAACAATATTGTCCGCGAAATATACTCTACCAAGAAGACTTAAGCCATATTATCTAGAGAATGCTTTTGTCCTAGGAATAGGGCTACCGTGGCTTATGAGCTCTCCGCTTAAACACAGTTTCCAGAGTGCGTTGGGAAGGTAACGGCGGATACGAAGGAAAATAATAGTCATAGTCCCCCATGAATTCTTTGTTGCACAAAGTCCAGCCTGTCTTGCCCCCAAAACAGTTCGTTTCCAACGACGTAAGTAGGAGTACCAAAGATACCAAGCTGTTCTGCGTCAGACAGGTTTTTTTCCCATACAGCGTACACCTCTGGCGTTTGGGAAAAGACTAAGAGTTCTTTGGCGTCGCAATGGAGTACGTTTTCAACAATACCCTCAAGCGTATTCGTATCTGCGATATCCTGATCATGGACCCATAATGCGGATTGAATCGCCCACGACAAAGCAACATCGTCATAGCCTTTGAGACCCGCGGCAATAACAAGACAAGCCGCATACTCTATAGTTCTGCAGGGATAATATTTCGGTTTCAGATTAAGCGGAATATCCAGAAACTTCCGCCAGCGGGTCAATTCAACCACATGATAATTCTGCCGGGCAGTGGGGCGCTCCCGCAAAGGGATTCCGCCATTACTCTGGATAATCCGAATTGGTCGCAGCACAAGTGATACGCCTTCCGACCGAGCAATTTCACGCAGCTTTGGCATCCCAAGATAAGCCCATGGCGACGAGATTCCATAAAAAACCTGGATCGTCCCCACGTTCGATGGCTGCTCGTTGGTCATTTTTGTTCCTTACATTGACAATATGAAAGAGTGATCGTGAATAAGAATGAGTTTAGATCATTAATCTCGTTGCGTCATGCGCTAACATAATATACGACTCAGTGAGTAGCTTATGGTTATAAACTTATTAATATAGTGATTAATGAGTTCAGCCAAAATGCGAATGGGCCTGTTTCCTCCAACCTTTTCGTCCGGATTCCGCCATGTCCGCATCTCGTGAGTTTCCAGCACTTCTGACCCTCCTTCTGCTGACATTAGGGGGCACTGCTCAGGCTGCAGATGAGCAACCGTCCGATCATGACGTCATGCATAGACAGCCCATTCCTTCCCGCGTGCCGAAGAAGGCGACCGCAACGCGCGCGCCTGTACCGATCAGCAAAGCGGAAGAAATTCACGTCAGAACAGAGACGCTCTCCGCAGGTGTGACCAATACGACACCGGGCGGAGGCCTCATGCCGGTTCAGACAGTTCCACGCATGCAGAGCGGGGTTACACGAGACTATATTGCGAAGCAGTCCCCGACCACGAACACACTTAACTTGCTTCAGATGTCCCCAGGGGCTGTTGTAGCTAATTCTGATCCCCTGGGTCTCGCGGACCATACGAGCATTACCGTTCGTGGTCTGGACCAGACAGAAATCGGTCTGGTGTTTGAGGGAATGCCCGCAGGCGATCCCATTTATGGGATCGCTGATACGTCCGAATGGGCAGATACGGAAAATATTGGTCGTGTCGATTTGGCGCAGGGAAGCAGCGACATTGCCGCTCCGGTCTATAATGCGGGTGGTGGCCAGATTACCGAAACGTTGCTGGACCCCAGTCACAAAGCCAGCGCACTGTTATCGCTTTCAGGCGGCACGCATGCGACGAACAAGGATTTTTTGCGTCTGGATAGTGGAGAAATCGGCCATTCCGGTGTCCGGGCATTCATGTCTGGTTCGTATACCCGCAACAATAACTGGCGCGGGCCAGGAACGAACCGTCGCTACCATGTCGATTCCAAAGCGGTAAAAGAATGGGGCGCAGACAATCGAGCCTCAGCAGTCTTTACCTGGAATACGATTGACGAATCCCCAACACGATATCTGTCTCTTGCGCAATGGAAGCAGTACGGAAAATCCTACAATTATTCTGGCGAATATACCCCAGGCAGCACAACCTATTACCGACTCTATCAATATAAGCGCTCTTCAATGATGATCAGCGCTCCAAGCCACTTTACGGTTGCAAAAGGTCTGACGGCTGATATCGCCCCCTACTATCAGTGGATGAGCGGGTCGGTCCCAAGTGGGACGACCCTGACACCTGGAAGCCTGTATCTTGGCAACCAGTCTGCGGGAACCGTCAGCTTCCCTACGCTCTATAACGGGAAAGCTGTGGCCGCAGCAATTGCAGGCTCCAACAGCTTCAATACGGGCTTCTCAGGTCATTTCACGCTGAAGACAGGCGTAAATACTCTCAAGGTTGGTTACTGGTACAGCAATCTGACCAAAAACTCCCTCTACGATTACTCTCCTGTCAGTGCGGCAGGTGACATCATCAATAATAATATCCGCACTCAAAACGGCTCCATCCTGGCGACCAAGAATTTCCACATGATGCAGCAGGTCAATGGCTTCTTCATTGAGGACGGGTTGTCTCTACTGAATCATCGGCTTGATCTGACCGCTGGGTTCAAAGCTGTGCTTCTGGCACGATCCGGAACAAACAACATTCCAGGTGCGACCTATCGTTGGGGAACAAATAGCGCAGTTCCGCTGCCGCGTTTCGAGGCCAGCTACAAGATTGACAAAAACAATCAGATTTTCATCGACGCGGTAACAAATTTCCACGCACCGATGTCAGACGTACCGTATTATGACGCTTTCAGTGTCTCGACCGGAAAGATATCGACGGCTGGAAAAACTGACCTCAAGAATGAATACTCCATTTCCGAAGAAATTGGATATCGTCATACTGGTCTTATCAATGCCTCCATTGGCTTCTTCAACTACAATTTCACAAACCGGCAGATTTCGACATCCGTTTATGTTGATGGCGCATTGACGACAAACCTCATCAATGCAGGCGGCCAAACGACGCGCGGAGCGCAGGTCGAGATTTCCCTTCGTCCCTGGCATCATTTGAGCCCATACGTTTCGGGGCAGTATCTCCATGCGACGATCGACAACAATCTTGCTGTTGGAAACGATCTTCTCCCAACCAAAGGGAAGAGTGCAGTCCTGACACCGAAATTTTCGGCATCTGCAGGCATATCTTATGATGACGGTCAGTTTTTCGGCAACGTATTCTTCAATTACGTTGATTCACAATACTCAACGTTCATGAATGATGAGAGCATCCCTGCCTACAAAACTGCCAATATGACGTTAGGGTACCGCATGAAGACTTACCACTTCATCCACCGCCCGACGATCCAGTTGAATCTTGTGAACCTCGGTGACAGCAACTACCTGTCCAGCGCCTATACGGTTCGGACGAATGCCAAGACCACAAAAGGTATATATGGAACGTCCGTCGCAGGCACTGCACCCAGCTATTATCTCGGGGGAGGATTTGCGGCGGTAACATCGATCACCCTCGGATTTTGAAACCATGATTACAGGACGTCAGATCGAAGCCTTTCATGCTGTCTTTTCGATCGGCAGCATGACAGGCGCAGCACGTCATCTCGGGCGCACGCAGTCTGCTGTCAGCCGTCTCATTATGGAACTGGAAAAAGCACTCTGCTTTACCCTTTTCGAGCGGAACGGGACGCGGCTGCATGCTACGCAGGAAGCACGCCTCCTTTATGATGAGGTCAAGCGCTCCTTCATCGGACTGAAGAATATTGAGGAGAAAGCCAGACAGATCGCTGCAGGTGGAAACCATCGCCGGATTACATGCGGCGCCACATCTGCACTCTCTGGCGGCCTTGTTCCCCGAGCGATCTCCGGTCTGATGCAATGCAGTTCAGATATTTCCATGTCCTTCAAAGGCATGCCAGCCGATGAGGTCGTCCGCTCCGTGACGGATGGGAGTGTTGATGTTGGTCTGGCGACCCTGCCCATCGACGATACCAATCTGCACATTCACTGGATTGGAGAAGCATCCTGTGTTGCCGTTCTGCATGAGGATCACCCTCTTGCCCAATCCGACAGCCTTTCTCTTCGTCAACTGCATACCCAGCAGGTTCTGACCGTGGGCAATCCCTTCCGGCTGCGACGCACGATCGACGCAGCTCTTCAGGCATCCGGGAACAGCTCGTTCACCAGGATAGAAACCAATACATCCCTCAATGCTGTCATGAGTGCCCGTGAAGAACTGGGAGTAGCCATTGTAGAGCCTGTAACAGCCTACGGCATTCCCATTGGCGGTACGGTCGTGCGGCCTATTGTGGAACATATTCCCTGGGCGTGGAGTGTGTTGACACCGGCGTTTTCGGCAGCTGATAGCGGCATTCTTCGCTTCATCGAACAGATCGAAATTACAGCGCGTGCCCTTTTGCCAGATTTTATCCGGCACCCACCCGAAGCGCTCGAAAAACTTCACACACGCCTTTTTCAGACCGAGCCAGGAGCACCAGATGCCAAAAGGAATTGAGGCCACCACACCAGCGCCAGCGCTCGATCTTCAGGACCTTGAAGCCCGTATTCACCGCGATCTGGATTATCTGAACCTCCCGGCAAAACCATGGGTTCTTCCACTCCATGATGCGCCTGAACCAACCTATGACGTGGTGGTGGTCGGCGCAGGCATGATCGGGCTCGCGGCGACTGCGGCTCTGCGGCTTCGGGGCATCAGTTCAGTCATCTGCCTTGATCGCGCTCCTGAAGGCACAGAAGGCCCCTGGGTCACCTACGGTCGCATGGTTACACTCCGTACAGCGAAATCTGCCTGCGGCCCGGCTTTGGGCATTCCCAGCCTGACGTTTCGCGCCTGGTTTGAAGCGCAGTTCGGTAATGCAGCGTGGGAACGCCTAAACAAAATTCCACGTGCACAATGGATGGATTACCTCGTCTGGTATCGACGCGTTCTGGACCTGCCTGTTCGTAACGGAATGGACGTTACAGATATTGCCCCGCAGGACGATGGCCTCATCAGGGTTACAGTACGAGGAGCAACCACCCCGGTTTTAGCTCGACGCGTTATACTGGCAACGGGAATAGACGGACTGGGCGCCCCATCCCTTCCTTCTGTTGCCAGTGGACTCTCCTCCCGGTTCTGCGCCCATTCCGCCGATATGATCGACTTCACAGCGCTTGTTGGAAAGCGTGTTGGGGTCGTAGGAGCAGGCGCATCGGCAATGGACAACGCTGCGAGCGCTCTGGAGGCTGGCGCTGCTGGCGTTGACCTCTTCGTCCGCCGCGAAGCTCTCCCAAGTGTGGATAAGTTCACCGGGATCAGCAGCGATGGGCTGGTCATGGGATATGTTGGCCTGCCGGACGCGGTAAAATGGGAGATGATGCGCCTTGGGCTTGACGCCCCTGTTCCTCCCCCACGCGACAGTACGCGCCGGGTTTTCAGGCACAAGAATGCAAGACTGCATGTGAGTGCCCCCCTGCTCTCGGTCGAAGAAACAGCATCTGCGTTAACCGTCACAACGCCTCATGGTGAAACGGAGCTGGATTTTCTGATTTTTGCGACCGGTTTTTCCTGTGACGTTACATCTCGACCAGAACTTTCCTCATTTGCGTCCAAGATCAGCCTCTGGGACGATCATTATACGCCTCCAGCCGGAGAAGAGAGTAAATCTCTCGGCCAATCTCCGTATCTGGCACCGGATTTTTCGTTCGTTGCACGCGAAGACAGTGACAAAGAGCCGTTATCCCGGATTTATTGTCTGTGCTTTGCCTCTGTGCTGAGCCATGGCAAGCTCACGAGTGGCGCACCCGCGATGGATGAGGCTGTTCAAAGGCTGGTCCATGGTGTCGCAGCATCTTTCCTGCGCGAAAACAGCCAGGACTGGCTGAATATTTTCCGTGAGTTCGACCGACCAGAACTCCTTGGGGATGAATGGCACCCCGAACAGATTGTCAACGGCACATCCACAAAGGTGAAGAGTAACGCATGACCGAGGATTCCTTTCAGCTGCACCAACGCAGCATCGTGATTGATGGCCTTCAGACCTGTGCCTGGAGCCGCGAAATCTTTGAACAGATGCGTGCCGGCGGCCTGACCGTTGTCAATGCTGCGTCCCTGCTGTGGGAGAACTTCAGTGAGGGCATGGCGTATGTCCGAACCTGGGAGCGGCACTTTGCTGAAAATGCAGATCTGATCATCCCAATCCGCTCCGTCGCGGATATCGAGACCGCCAAACGCACCAATCGCACAGGGATCAGTATCGGCTGGCAGAACACGTCCCCATTGGAAGACCGTCTGGATTATGTACGGCTTTTCAAGTTGCTGGGCGTCAATACCATGCAGTTGACCTACAACACCCAGAACTATTCAGGGGCTGGCTATCTTGAAGAACGTGACAGTGGCCTGACAGGCTTCGGACGCGAGGTTCTTCATGAAATGAACCGCCATGGCGTGCTGTGCGATCTAAGTCACGTAGGCGACCTGACGTCAGCCGACGTGATTGAGCATTCCCGACGCCCGGTCTGTATTTCACATGTGCTGCCACGCGCGCTTCGCGATGTGAAACGCAACAAGCCAGATCATCTGTTCCGGGCCTGTGCTGAAAAAGGCGGCATCGTGGGTGTCAGCCTGTTCTCTCCCGGATTGCGTGCGGGGAATGATGCGACAATCGATGATTATCTGGATGCCATGACGCATGTCCTGAACATCGTGGGTGAAGACCACATTGCGATGGGTACCGATTTCAGTACAGGACATCCCCGCCCTGGCCCGTGGCTGCTTTGGGCGAACCGGGACAAGGGATATGGACGTCAGCTGACAGAATTTGGCCGTACCACGATCCGCAAGCCAGCGGGCTTTGCCAGCATCCCAGAAACACCCAACCTGACAGCCGCCATGATGCGCCGTGGGTGGTCCACAGGGCTAATCGAGAAAATTCTCGGACAGAACTGGCTGCGCCTGTATCGCGACACATGGACACCAGAGGTCTGACGCGGCTCATGCCAACCGCTCCCCCCTTAACGACGCGCCGCAAGGTTCTTGGCGGTCTGGCAACACTGCCCGCATGGCGACATGCACGGGCGGCGGATGGCGATCTGGAATTGTCGGTAGCCGGCTTTCACGGACCATTCCAGAAAGCGTTTCAGGCCATCGTGATCAACAGTTTCGAACGCGCCATGCCGGGCGTCCGCGTGACATACCGCCCCATCATCAATTCTGCACAGCTTCTTGCAGCGCTACGGCTGGAACGGGAAGCACCGCAGATTGATGTCGCCATTGCGGATGTGTCGGTCGCTATTCTTGCCAAACAGGAAGGACTGACTTCCATTTTACGGGAAGAAGAGATTCTGAGCCTGCGCGATATTCCAGACTGGGGACGCTTCGATGCCATGAATGGCGTCGCATTCTCACGGGATAATCTGTCGCTCATTTATGACAGCCGTGTTCTGACGCGCCCTCCGGAAAGCTGGCGTGAACTTGGACGTCCCGATTTGACGGACCAGATCTCCATGCCTGTCGAGGATACGCGTGGCGTTGTACTCCTTCCCCTTCTGACGCGCATGGCCGGAGGGGACTACAGGCAAAACATCGAGCCGGGACTGACCCTCATGCGACAGTTTGCCCCCTATGTCGCAACCTGGAACGCACAGCCCGACATTTACACCCTGACGCTGGCCCAGACGATTGCCTTGGGGGTTGGATGGAACGGCCGCGGTCAGATGCTCGCGCGGGACAATCCGAATACGCTGCGTGCTGTCGTTCCGTCTGAAGGCAGCGTCGCACAGATCAATACGCTCAACCTGACGGCCCCTCCACAACGCGCCAGACTGGCGCAGGCCTTCATTGAACATGCCCTTTCCCCGGACGTGCAGACAGCCTTTGCGAATGTCGCGTTTTATGGGCCTGTAAACCGTCAGGTTGTGCTGTCAGCCGAGACATCCGAAGCAATTTTCGGGCGACCAGAGACAGCACGCCGTGAAATGCATCTCGACTGGGGCTTCGTTAGCCAGCACTACAATAGCTGGATCCGCCGTATTCAACGTGAGGTCATCAGTGGCTGAAACAAACTCAACACCAGCCTATCTCTCCGTCAGCGGCTTCACGAGACAATTCCCGGGTGCAGAAAGGCGTTCCGTCGATGACGTCAGCTTTACGCTGAAACGCGGGCAGATGTTGACCTTGCTGGGCCCTTCCGGATGCGGAAAAACAACCCTGCTCCGCATGATTGCAGGCCTGACCCCGGTTGATTCAGGACAGTTGCACGTTGCGGGGCGTCAGATGACGGAAACCCCTCTTCACGCACGAAACATGGGAATGGTGTTTCAATCCTATGCCCTGTTTCCTCACCTTTCCGTCGCCCGCAATATCAGCTTTGGCCTGGATGTCCGGGGGATCAAAGGGGAAGAAAGCCGGCGGCGTGTGGCGGAACTGGTCTCTCTCATGCACCTGACTGGGCTGGAGAACAGACGCATCACCGAACTCTCCGGCGGACAACGGCAGCGAGTGGCACTCGCGCGGGCGCTTGCCATCGAACCTGACATTCTCATGCTGGATGAGCCGCTGGCCAATCTTGATATCCGGTTGCGCGATACGGTGCGCACGGAAATTCGTGCTCTTCAGCAACGCCTTGGGATCACAGCCATCTTTGTGACCCATGACCAAGACGAAGCTCTGTCCATTGCGGATCAGGTCGCCGTCATGTCGGAAGGACGCCTCCAGCAGTTTGGCACCCCGGCAGATCTGTATACTCGTCCCACAAACCGGTTCGTGGCTTCCTTCGTGGGACGGAGCAACTTCATCGAGGCTGTGTGGGTCGATAGCAAACGTATCCATGCGGAAGGCATCGGCACACTTTTCATTGGCTTTTCCGAAGGCTGGAAAGACCGCAGAACCCTCTTGATCCGCCCCCATCGCATCAGATTGGGCAACAGTCTCGAAACATGCTGCCAGGGTGTGGTCGAAAACGTTGTTTATACGGGTGAGCGCCGAACTTATCTGGTCCGTGTCGGGTATGTAACACTCACCGTTGAACAGCAGGAAGATCAGGGCCAGCCAGCCCAGACGGGAGACATTGTTGACCTGCACTGGCAGGCCAGCGACATGTCAGTCCTTCAAGAGCCTCTCTCCGATGCCCTCACTTCAGGCCATCCGAGTTCATGAGGGTGTCTGTCCGAAAACAGCCGTCCTGGCTGCAGGCCCTGCTCATCCTTCCGGGTGTTGCGGCCCTTGTCGTGACATTCGTCTTCCCGCTCCTCTGGCTGGCCAGGACGTCTCTCCAGCCTACGACCGGACATACACTTTCCCTCCACGCTTATGTCCGGCTGTTCGAGGACAGCTTTTACTGGTGGGTCATTGGACGCACGATTTTCATTGGGCTGCTCTGTGTTGTCATTACCGTACCACTGGCTTTTCCCGTCGCGCTTTTTCTTGCCCGGTCGCAAAGCGGCTGGCGAGGCACCCTGACAGCGCTGGCCATTGCTCCCCTCCTGACATCTACAGTCATCCGAACCTACGGCTGGATGGTCATCCTGGGACGACATGGCCTCATTAACACCACCCTTGTGTGGGCTGGCATTCTGGCGCAGCCCACACGATTGGATAACGGTCCCTTTGCCACGGTGGTCGCGCTGGTGGAGATTCTGCTGCCCTATGGCATTATTTCCATCCTCAGCCACCTGAGCCGTCTGGATGCCGAGCTGGAACAGGCGGCCTCCCTTCTCGGGGCACGTCGCCTTCAGGTCTTCTGGCACGTCTTGCTGCCTCTCTCCGTGCCAGGACTGATGACAGCCTCGCTGCTTGTCTTCGTTCTCGCAATCAGTTCACTCGTGACACCTCAATTGATGGGTGGAGGGCGCGTCTTTGTCCTTGCAACAGAGATTTTCAACCAGACAACCATATCTCTGGACTGGCCATTCGCCGGTGCCCTATCCATTACCCTCCTGGCCTTTTTCGGAATATTCGTGGCGCTCTATCAGAGAATTCTTCAACGCGTGGAGAGCCAATCATGAAACACGACCGAACCGTCAGGATGGCATGGCATCTTCTGATTGGCCTGATTTACCTGTTCCTGCTCGCACCATTGATTATCGTGCTGATCGTGTCGTTCGATACACGTCCCTATCTCAGCTTTCCACCCGCAAGCTTTTCCCTGATTTCATATGCCAGGGTGTTGCATAACCCTCTTTTTCTTCAGGCTGGAAAAACCAGTCTGTTAATCGGAGGATGCTCTGCGGTCCTCTCCCTGATTGTGGGGACGAGCGCTGCTTTTGCTCTGGTGAGAGGCCATTTCCCGGGACGGCAAAGCCTGCAATGGTTCTTTCTTTCTCCAATGCTGATGCCCCATATTGTGCTGGCAGTGGGGCTTATGATGACCCTGCAACCGCTTGGCCTCCTGGACACCCTAACAGGATTGATTCTGGCCCATATCAGCATCACGCTACCCTATACGACGCGCATTGTGTCTTCCGGGATTGCACAGCTGGACCGGACACTGGAGGAAGCTGCTCGCATTCACGGCGCTTCGCCCTGGCAGAGTTTCTGCTGTGTCATTCTGCCTGCGCTCAGGCCACACCTCATCACCGGATTTTTGATCGCTTTCCTGTTTTCCTTCGACGAAGCCGTTATCGCTCTGTTCATTGCAGGCCATAGAGCCGTTACGCTGCCGCTCGCCATCTATCAGTACATCCAGTTCCGGACGGACCCGCAGGTCGCATCGCTTTCAGTTCTCGTGGTGCTTCTTAGCTTGGTACCCATCATCATCATTGAACGTCTGATCAATCTTCGTCGGGCCGTCGGCGGGTAAAGCAGTAAAGGAACCTCTCATGACGCGGATCATGATCGAAAGTGGCGCGATAGAAGGCTTCACAGAAAACGGAATTCTGACATTCCTAAGCGTTCCCTATGCCGCCCCCATCGTTCGCGGAAACCGGTTCGCAGCACCTCAGGACGTTACGCCCTGGACCGGTGTGAGATCCGCTCACCGCCTTGGTGCCGTCTGCCCACAGACCCCAACCTATGGACCTGTCGGAAAAGGAGCCACATCCACGCTGGATGCCGGAGAGGATTTTCTAACCCTCAATATCCGTAGCCCCGCCCGCGAGGGGAAAGCTCCCGTTCTTGTCTGGCTGCACGGAGGCGGATACGCCGTCGGTTCCGGAAACGAACCACTCCTCCAGACAGGCGCCTTCGCAGCAAGCGGAATTGTTGAAGTAACGCTCAATTACAGATTGGGAGCACTGGGATTTTTAAGCCTGGATGGCGCGCCCGAAAATCGCGGGCTACTTGATATCATCAAAGCTTTGGAGTGGGTTCAGAAGCACATCGCCCTCTTTGGAGGAGACCCCGAACGCGTCACTCTGGCCGGACGATCTGCGGGTGGATTTGCCGTTTCCACTCTTATGGCCATGCCTGCGGCAAAAGGATTGTTTTCCCGGACCATGATCCAGTCCGGAGCTACCCCAGCGGTACTCCCACACAAAGACGCACGCCTGACGGCACAACGCTTTCTCAAACGTCTCGGCCAGCCATCACTTCAAATCCTCGAAGAGATACCCATTCATCAGCTTCTCGCTGCTCAGCAAGAGATCTGCAATGAATCCTACGAACAGCATGACTTCACTCGAGACGGACGAGTGACAATTGTAGGAATTCCCTTCCAACCAGTCATTGACGCTGCGTCCTTACCCCTTGATCCAGAAACAGCCGCTGTCCAAGGACTGGTAACGCAGGTTCCAGTTATGATCGGCACGACATCGGCGGAATATCTGTCCCATTCCAGCGTGCACTCTCATCTCACATTTGCAGATACTGCGCGCTTACTGGACCCAAGAGTACAGCCTCTCGGCCTGAGTGGGACCGATATCGTGAACCGCTATCGGGATGCCCTACCCCACCATGACCCTCTGGGAATATGGCGTGCGGTCGCAGGGGATCTTGTCTTTCAAAACCCGACGACCCGCTATGCCCTTGCACTGAGCAAATTTCAGCTCGTTCATAAATATCTTTTCGGAGGCATTGGCCCCAATGAAACGGGTGCCCCACATGGTGCCGAACTGGCAAACGTATGGTGGCGGGAAGGCTATAACAGAGCGAACTTACCAACGAGATATCAAGATGTTGATCCAAAGATTTCGCGTATCATACACAATATCTGGAGAGACTTTGTTTCGGTAGAAGAACGGTCAGAAATAAGATGGGAGGCATTTTCAACCAATAATAAGGCCACCTTGTCCATTACAAAGGACGGTGCGGCGATTTGCACGGACCTATTTTACCCAAGGGTTTGCCTTTGGACATGATAGATTTCCATCTGAGATGCTATCTGTTGAGTGAATGTTTGCATTAAATATAGGGCTCATAGCCAGAAGATGACGGTCGGGCATCTGTCGTAGCAGGTTGCGACCTGCCACCAGTCCTTGAGCCTTCCGAACATAATCTCGATGCGGTTGCAGTGTTTATATTTCCGCTTGTCGTATTTGCTCGGTTCCCCGCGAGATTTCCAGGGTTTGACCCCTTTTTCTTACAAGGCGCGTCGCTAAGCCAGTCCGCGGCATACTCACGATCTCTCAGCAGCCATTGGGCAGGAAAAGACTGTTCAAAACGGAAGCGGACGTCTGTTTTCCTCATTAACTGCGTAAAGCGTCGTATTCATGCCATCTTTGATGCGTCAAATTATCTGCTCGTCCGCCAGCCATCTTCCGATCACCATCCGTCATCTTGTGGTTATATGCCCTGAGACTAACGATTATATGCTTTCAAACGTGCGGAAACTGTATTTCCGACAAACTGAACGATAATTGTCAATGCGACAAGAATACTCACGACCCATAACATCATGGCAGTATTAAATCTTTGATATCCGTATCTGATTGCCAGATCTCCCAGCCCCCCTGCACCAACAACACCTGCCATGGCGGACGCACTGATCAGGCTAACCATTGTCACGGTCAAACCAGAAACCAGACCAGGCAACGCTTCGGGAATGAGCACAGAGCGCACGATTTTTGCTCGTGTTGCACCCATTGCGCGAACGGCATCGATTAATTCTGGACTCACCTCTCTTAACGACACTTCTGCAATGCGCGCAAAATAAGGGATCGCTGTGATGGAAAGAGGCACGATTGCAGCAGCGGTACCAAGCGCGGTCCCCACCACGAAGCGCGTAAAAGGAATAAGGATCACAAGCAGAATAATGAACGGGACTGCTCTTGTCAGATCGACAACAAATCCCAAGACCCTGCCGATAGACCGTATAGGCCATAGCCCACCGGGCCTTGTGATGGTTAAAAGAATAGCGAGAGGCAAACCAAAAAAAACAGCGATCACGGCAGATGCGAAAACCATTTCAAGGGTTGCCAGAGTTGCTTTGCAAAACAGTTCAAAGATCTGAAGACACATACCCGATAACCTCCAGATCTTCGACATTTTGCGAAAGCCATTGAATAGCATGCTCATGATTATGCGATAAAGTCAGAACAAGGGTGTCATGACCTCCTGAAGACTTTCCACGAATATCAGCCTGTAGGATAGAAGCCGTAATACCGAAAGTCCGATAGAGATCTGTCAGTAGTGTTGACGATAACTCATTCCGCATACTGCCTAAACGCAAAACCGGCATAGCGACCGAAAACGCCTTCTCGGTCACGAATGAGCGCAGGCAGTCAGCGAGATTTACCTGATCATCATTGATGAAGGATCTCGTTAACGCATGATGGGCCTGCCCTTTGGCAAGCGCCTCGGTTGAAATATCTTCAACAATGCATCCCTGATCGAGCACAAGCACTCGGTGAGCAAGGTTTCGTATAACATCCATTTCATGGGTAATCAGAACTATCGTGACGCCTAACTCTTTATTTATTTCTTCAAGAAGAGCGAGAATGGAGGTGGTCGCCTCTGGGTCTAGCGCAGATGTTGCTTCATCACACAAAAGAATAGCCGGATTTCCTGCTAGAGCTCTCGCTATTCCTACTCTCTGCTTTTGCCCTCCGGAAAGCTGTGTAGGATATTTTGTCTCCTGCCCTTCAAGTCCGACCAGTTGTATCAGCTTCTCTATTCGATAACGGCGTTCTTTTTTAGGGATCCCTAAAATCTCGAGTGCAAGAGAGATGTTGCCTGTGACCGTTCGGGACTGCAGAAGGTTGAAGCTCTGAAAGACAAGACCAATACGCTGCCGAAGGGCTAGAAGATCACGCTCTTTAAATCTGCTTAGATCCTTTCCTTCAATAAAAACGTGACCTGTATCAGGCGTTTCTGCACCATTCAAACAGCGCAAAAGTGTCGTTTTTCCCGCTCCGGAGCGCCCTATAATTCCAACAATTTCGCCTACCTGAACGGAGAAACTGACTTTTTCCAGTGCAATACGCCCGTCAAACGCCTTGGAAAGGTTTTCAACTTTTAGCATCTCATGACTCTTTCAGGCCTACAGATTTTCTAAATATTCCATGTTCAAAGCGTCAGATCAGCCCGCAGATAGTAGAAGCCCCCTTCTTCGGACAGTTGCTGACTGAGAGTATCGTAAAGATTGTTATTATAATCTGCTGTGAAAGAAGGCACCCGGCTTGGATGAGCATTTCCGACGTTGTTGCCACCCAGCGCCAGATGAAGCTGCGGGAGGACCTGATAGCCAACTTCCAGATTGGTGACGAAACGCGGACGATTAATCTGATGATAGAAATCTGTCGTCGAGAAAGCATTACTGCCGGAGACAAATGTCAAATTGGATGTCGTATGACCATAGCGGATTTCATGAACGGCCACATTCCACTTTCCGCGACGCCAGATCCCACCAAAAATCAGCTTATTGGCCGGATTTTCCGTTGACATCAAACTGATCTGCTGAGCATTCAAAACAGGTGTCCCCTCCCCTGTTCGTGCAATATCTTTTACGTTCGTATGATTGAAATTGACTGCTGCGTCCCAGTCTACTTTTCCGTATTGCCCGAAATCTGAAAAATATCGTGCAGTAATATCAAGACCCGTTGTCCGGGTATTGGCGCCATTTGTGAAATAATTCGTGCTAACGGCAGATTCGTCTCCAGCAAAGCCGGAGGTATCTACCCCTGCGGCTGAGTAGGCTTCCACCGCACGCGCTCCAGAGGCATATCCTCCGTCAACAATGCGATGCTTGATGGAGATCGTATAACCGTCAACATTGATATGAAGCCGAGGGAGTGGATTCAAAATCATTCCGATGCTAAAATTTGTGGACTTTTCCGGTCTGAGCCCAGGAGACCCTAAAGCACGCGCAGCAGCTGAATTGGCTGCAATTTGACCCGTTGCATAATTGGGACTGGAGATAAACGCTGCGAAATTCTGTTCCGCAAGAGTAGGCGCGCGAAATCCGGTACTTGCAGTCCCCCGGAAGCCGATATAGCGATTAATGTCATAGCGTGTGGAGATCTTACCCGTTCGGGCGTTGCCAACATCATTATAATGTTCAAAGCGACCTGCCAGATCTACTCTCCAACGTTTAACAATCTGCGTTGAAAAATCGACGTAGGCTGCGGCGACATGTCTGGATGCGTCAACAGCGTCTTCTGGCGTTTCGCCCTGATACCCCTGCGCTCCGCTCAGATAATACGATAAAGGTTCACCCGCCCCGATTGAATATGTATCGCGACGATACTCACCGCCAAATGCGATGTTCAACGGGCTGTAGAGAAAAGGGATGTCGACGCCCCGTCGAATGTCGAGATTATTCGTCCATTGCTGATTGGAGTAATTGCCAAGATAAAAACGAGAGGGAGAAGACCCTGTTTCCTTGTAGGCATCGGCATTGGCGGAATTGTAATCAGCAAGGGTGTCATGGTCTCCGCCAATAGTGGAGCTCAAATCCCAGTCAAAGCCATAAAGTTTTTTTCCCCGAAAGCCGAGCGTAAAGCCGTAGTCATTTTCGGGCATGGTCTCAACAGGTTCAAAGCCATTCGGATACATGCCGGAAAGCCCGTCCGCTGCGGTTGTGCTCGGAGCACGGAGAAAGGCCCAACGCTCAGCGTCCCGGTGTGTAAATGTTCCAAAACCATAAAGCTCGATACTGTCTGTCAGATCATAACCAAAATTCGCTTCGATTGACTCCCTTGTCACCTGAGGCTGACCGGTTGCCAGATCATTATTTTTGCCGGTTCGGGGATCAATGCCGGTTCTCTGGGTCCGATCCTGATGCTTGAATTCTGCACTGATATTCAGATACCCGCGTTGACCCAGTTTGAAACCTGCATTGAGATTTTCTCCTGTGGTAAAACCATCTCCCGCAGCGTATCCACCGTTTGTAGCCTGCATATGAATACCGTGATTATTGGACTTCAGAATGACGTTTATGACACCAGCGATGGCGTCCGATCCATATTGAGCGGCGGCGCCGTCCTGCAGGATTTCAATATGGTCGATAGCGGAGATGGGTAGCATATCCAGATCAACAGGGGTTGTACCCTGTTGAGACGAAGCATCGACTGCAATTGCTGCTGTGGTATGTCGTCTTTTACCATTCACAAGAACTAGGGTCTGGTCAGCGTTCAGTCCTCGCAAACTTAGCGCATCTATGACTGATCCTTGATCTGAACCATTCACTTCTCGGCTAATAGATGGTGAGAGTTGGACAAGCGCTTCCCGGATGTCAGTCATTCCAGTCGCACGAAGCTGATTACCTCCAATAATCGTAATGGGGCTCACACTTCTTGCCGCAGTTTGAAAGGGATCGCGCGTTCCTGTAACAATGACCTGCTCCGGCTCCTCTGATTGAACAGTGTTCGTCCGGGAAGTAGAAACCGGTTTTTTAATAAAATTCTGCTTCTCAATTGATTTTTGCGTTTCCGGACCATCCTGACGGGGCTCGCTTTCAGCTGCAACCGCCGTCGAAAACGAAAGGCTGACCAAAAGTGGTGCCACGATATAACCACTACGCATAATAGTTTTTCCAAAGGTGAATTTCAATATTCGATTATGTCATAGTGTTTTAGGAGTCAAACAACATATTGCATGTGGATTTAATATATAATGCGATTTATGATGGCTATATATGTCATTGGCCCGTTCCTCCGGGCCGCCGCAAACCGACTTTGCTTTTATGGAAAGTCGTAGTTGAAAGTGATCAAACGCATGACGCAGAAGAAACTTTCCCTGCCAACCATCGACCTGTCACTTTGGAAAGATCAGAAAGCGCCAGATGATGTCTTTCTCAACTCCCTTCGAAAGGCCGCACACGCGTACGGATTTTTCTATTTAAAAGGTCATGGAATTTCAGCAGATCTGAATGCTGAGCTCATGATGCAGGCAAAGAATTTCTTTTCTCTGTCTCTTCCTCAAAAAGAGCAGGTTGCCATGATCAACTCTCCTCATTTTAGGGGTTATAATCATGCCGGTCGGGAACTCACACGAGGTAAAGCGGATTGGCGGGAACAGCTGGACATTGGCCCAGAGAGACCTGTCATTCAGGATTTGACGGGTAAGCCTGCTTATTTCCGTCTTCAAGGCCCCAATCAGTGGCCCGAAACACTTCCACGTTTTAAAGAAACAGTTCTGTCGTGGCAGGATCAGGTTCTGAGTGTTCTAAGACGCCTTCTTGAAGCTCTTGCCCTCTCTCTGGGGCAACAGGCGAGCGCTTTTCATCCTGCCGTCAGCAACACGCCTTATCAGCTATTAAAACTGATCCATTACCCTGGTCGCCATGATGATGGAAAGAAGCAGGGCGTTGGCGCCCATAAAGACAGTGATCTCCTGTCTCTGATCCTTCAAGACAATGAAGGCGGATTGGAAGTAGAACTGACAAACGGTGAATGGCTTCAGGCACCTCCCCAGCCGGAAACATTTATCGTCAACATCGGAGAACTGCTGGAAGTCGCATCTGGTGGATACTTCAAAGCCGCAGTTCATCGCGTAATCAGCCCCGCTGCCGGACGGAATAGGCTCTCTGCTGCGTTCTTTCTTGGTGCACAACTTGATGCCACGATGCCGACTTTCTCCTTACCAGACCCTCTCGCAGGCACCAGCAGCGGTATCACTCAGGACCCCGAAAATCCTTTGTTTTCCCAAATCGGACAAAACACCCTCAAAGGTCGCCTGCGTTCTCATCCCGATGTCGCTGCGCGCCATTACAACGATCTTTTCACTGCCGCTCCATCGAAAGATTTGCACCATGCATAAACGTTTCACGAATGCTCGCGCCCAAGGGAGCAATACTCTTCTCGATCGTCGGAAGCTTCTGATGATTTTAGCTGCCACGCCTATAGTTGTGTCATCAGCAAGAGCAGAATCAAAGCCTGTTCGGATTGGGATACTTTCGGGAGAAGACGAAGATATCTGGCACATCGTTCAGGACAATGCCCGTGCTGACGGCCTGACGATTGAAATTGTTACCTTTTCCGAGGGCAATCCAATCAATGCAGCTCTGGCGGCGGGAGACCTTGACGCCAACGCGTTTCAGCATGGCCCATACTTAGAAGCCCAAAATGCGGCCCTCGGATCCCATATTGTCCCGGTTGGAAATACTTATTTTGCACCAATTGGCTTTTATTCAAAAAGATGGAAGACGCTTTCCGCACTTCCTGACGGCGCAACTATTGGAGTTCCCGCTGACCCAACAAACGAGGGGCGCGCATTGAAACTGCTTCAGTCTCTGGGATTACTTAAAGTTTCGTCTGACGCAGGAAATATGCCAACAGTGCTTGATGTCTCTGAAAACCCGAAAAACCTGACAATCAAGGAGTTGGACGATCCGGTCCTGGCACGCTCCCTGGCTGATCTGGATGCAGGCGTCGTAATTACAGAATGGGCCTACAAAGCAGGCATTAACCTTACATCGGAACGGCTTGCGCGAGAAAGTATGGAGAACAATCCATATATCAATTTCATCGCCGTCAACCAGCCAGATGCCCATGCCACGTGGGTTCTGCCCCTCGTGCGGGCTTTCCAGAAACCGAACGTCCGCGCAAAGCTACTCGAGGCCTATCATGGAGCAATCATACCATCATGGACATAGTGACCAGACAATTTAAAATCGACGATTAATCCACCCTTGATTTTTGTCTCCCGCTTCCAATCCAACTATGCCGTCAAAATCGAGCATTCACGATGAGATGAGCGCTGGATTACTGAGCTTACGATATAAATTATTTCCCCCTCTTTTAAAGAATGAGTACAGCCGCTTAACGATCTCCAAATACATCTGAGGATGCCCTGCCAATCAGGCAGGGCATACAGCGCCAGGCAGCCTCACCAACCAGTGTCCGCGGCATCTAATGATTATGATGCAAAAATACTAACAATATTCTTCTTATCTCTTAAGATTTAATTCAGTCCAACATCGATACCAGCGAATACACCAAACCCATCTCCAACCAATTCAGCTGCTGCATCTCCATTCGTAGATGTGTAAACGGGGACGACCCCCATTGCGTAATGCTTGTTAGCAAGGTTATGAAACTGGAGATAAACGCGGCGGCTTTTCTTTGGCCACAGATAGCCCACTGTATAGCTATAAATATGATATGGCGCAGTCCTTGCCCCGTTATCATAAGATGCGACGATTGAAGACGCGGCCTCAACATCAAATGTAGTATAAAATCCGTTCTTAAAGTCTGCGTGCAGTTCGCCCTGATAATAATGTTCTGGAACTCCGGGTAGGCGATTGTGACCGAAAACAGAATCATGGTTGTAATGAAAATCAGACCAAGTATAGGCTTGCATGTAAGTGATGGCATTCCCATTCCACTTAAACAGCGTACCGTTGATCCCTGCTTCGACGCCTTGATGTGTGGTGCGAGAAGCGTTTGTAAAGACCGCGCTGTTATAAAGCTGTGAATCTGCTGTCACTGCTGAAAGGAGCTCGTTATGGACGGCAGAATGATAGTAAGAGACGCTCCACCGCTGGCTCTTATACGTCCCTTCCGAGCCAATTTCGAAAGTCGTTGCAGTCTGTGGCTCCAGTTTCTGCCATCCCTCAGTCTGACCTTTGGCTAGACCTGATGTGTATTGCTTACCCGATAGAAACTGCCAGTCTTGGGCGGACTGAACGCTTCGACTGACATTGCCGTAAATACGTATATCAGGCGTGAATTGATAACGAAATCCGCCGCGGGGCGCGAAATTCAGTGGAGCCGTGCTGAAGTGGTTACGAACGGGGTAGACTACCGACCCGGAACGGGGATCGTAACTCAAGCCCCCTCCTGCTGTAAGCCAAAAGTTTCTAAATACTTCAGTATTGTTGCTAACATGGAACACAGTGCTACTACCACCAAGTTTCTGCTTGGTGAGGAGTGTGCCCACCGGCACATTCGGATAGGCAGCTTGGCGACGAACAAGATTCATAAAATCGCTACCAGGTAGGTCGCCTGTCGCGTAAATACCGGCGGTTGTATCCGATTTATGACCAAATACTCTATCATTCCTTGTATATCTTATACTTCCGCTAAGGTAAAAATTGTTATAAATCGATGCTGTATTGCCAAGCTGGTGATCCATTGGTGCATCAATGTAGGTAGCTCCAATTACGAGCCGAGAAGCATCGTCGATCCGGATGGTTGTCCGGTTACCAAAATACTTTGTTCCTGGTTCGATCGTATAGGTTCCCCATGTATTATAAGGATATTGTGCCTGTTTTGGATTGTCTCTGACCTGTGCACGCGTCAGGTAATAGGGATTGCCTTCATACGTCTGACGGTAACGGAAGAAGAAACGTGTGTCGACCGAGTCATTAAAGCGATAACCATAGTTAAAATTGATCCCGAACGAGGTGGCTTTCGTCTGATCCTGGTAACCTGAACGATATGAATTCGTAACGCTAATATAATAATCAGACTTACCAATTACTTTCCCTGAAGAAAGCTGCTCTTTCAAGTATCCGAAGCTGCCCGCCTCAACACGTGCCTGATAGGTTTTTGCGTCATAGCCGGTAAAACTATGAAAGTTGATGAGCCCCCCCAGCTGAAGTGAGCCACTCTCAAGCCCGTTACCCCCACGCAGCACCTCCGTATACTGAATGCCTAAAGGCTCCATGAGTTCATTGAATGAGCCAATAGGCGTGGTTGCAGGCAAATCGTCAAACAGCACGATAACACCGGCACGAGTCGCGTTTGCACCAACCTGAAGCCCTGATCCACGAATGGATAAGCGGAGATCGTCCGAGCCAGCTGGAGCCTGTGCATACACTCCCGGCTGGTAACTCAATAAATCGGCCGACGTTGCATTACGCTGCTTGAGAACCATCGCAGAGTCAATGATATTGGTACCGCCTGGAACTGAGAGCAGACGGGCTCCTGCCCGTCGGATCGGAGACAGTCGGCTAGCTGTAACGTTCAGGTTTTCGACATCCTTTGCATTTGCTCCTCCCATATACATGCCGCCCATGTCGTCATCCTCAGCAGGTACGGTTTTTGTCGTCCCCGCCCCCTCACGCGCCTTGCCTGAGGAGGCTGGTTTCAGAGACTTTTGCACTGCCGTCTTAGTAGGGAGGGAGTTCGTTACATGATGGTGATGATGACCTGACATACTCATGGACTGCGCAAGGGCAGTGTCTATACTCTCCAAGGATACTGAACTCCAAAGGAGAGTCGTTAGTGACTTCGTCAGTAATTTCTTAATGAACAGAGAATTATTTTTATCTTGATAAGGCATGTTTTATCCTGTCTTTAGGTGGGTGTTTTTATTATTTTTACATTCGATGCAATCTACATCGGTCCGAATGCGGCATACTGAAATTAGTAATATTCACCTAAAAAATTCCTCACCATGACCAAGAGCGACTAGGCTTTGTCGCCGTAAAGAAATAAATTCTGGGTCATCACGAAAGCGCGGAAAGGATAGATTATTTTCAAGATCAAGAATGATTTCTGCGGGCCGTGATGAAAACACCAGTATTCTGGTCGCTAACAACAAGGCTTCTTCCACATCGTGCGTCACCAGGACCGTTGTGAAGGTGTGGCGTCGCGCAAGCATCAGCAACTCTTCTTGCATGGTCATGCGCGTTAGTGAGTCCAGTTTTCCGAATGGTTCATCCAACAGCAGCACGCGAGGACGATTAACCAGCACACGGGCAAGAGCCACTCGTTGCGCCATGCCACCAGAAAGCTCACGGGGATATGCTGCCGCGAAATCAGACAGTCCCACCATTTGCAGAGCCTGCAATACACGCTCTTTCTCTTTGCCGATCCCCTGTGCTTCAAGTCCGTAGGCGACATTTTCCTTCACCGTTCGCCACGGCAATAGCAAAGGATCCTGGAACACCAGCAATCGGCTAGGGTCCGGTCCGACAACGCGTACGTGATCTACGCCAATCTCCCCTCTTTTCGGCATTTCCAGTCCGGCAATCAGGCGCAGCAGTGTCGATTTTCCACATCCACTCGGCCCCAGCAGTGCCAATGTTTCTCCACTCGGCACGTCAAAAGTCACATTGCCGAGAACTGGTAATACCTGCGCATCATTGTCAAAGGCGTGTGAGACCGATCGCACCTGAACTGATGCCCCGGGAAAATCCTTCGTTTCCGAGGTGTTAGGTTGCGCCGCCCTTACCACTCGACTGTTTCCCGGTTCCAGCGCAGCAGACGGCGGCGTATTGCAAATAGTACCATTGTTACGCTCGAAAACAGGACCGACATCACGGCGAGAGCCGCGTAGAGATTAGCATAAGCTGCCCATCCCTGAGCCCACTGCAGGTACCAGCCCAGCCCGGCTTTTGCCCCTAACATCTCCGCTACAATCAGAACGATAAAGGAAGCACCGAGCCCCATAAACAGACCAACGAAAACATTCGGCAAGGCTGCAGGAATTACAATTGTGCGAATGAGGAAGCCTTCCGATGCCCCTAGCGTCCGTCCTACATCGTACAAACGGGAGTCAACAATTGCCACGCCTGATGCCGTCAGCACTGCAACCGGAAATGCCGTCGCCAACGCAATCAGAAAAACGCTTGCGGCCGTAATGGTCGGAAATATGAATAATGCGATTGGTAACCATGCAATGGACGGCAACGGTCCAAGCAAACGAATAATTGGATGCCCCCAGTATCTTGCCTCTGGCGACCATCCCATCGCAACTCCGACCAGAAATCCCGTTAATGATCCCAATCCAAACCCAGGAATAAGGAGCAACAACGAATGGAACACACTTTGTGCCAAACGTTCGGAATCTACCCTATAGACATCCAGTATTGCCTGAGGTGACGGAAAGAAAGGTAGAGGTAGCCACCCTGTCTTGGCGGTCATAACTTCCCATACCGCCACTGCCCCGCCTAATGCAGCAATCCGTCGTCCATGATGAGCCAAAGATGAGAAGCTGCTCATGTTGCCAAGCAGCACGGAGAAACCAGAGAAAATAATAATCATGATTTCACATGCTTCCAGCGACTGAGCCGCGGGAGTACGTACGTGGTTGGGGAATAATGCGGTTACCGAAAAAGCCGTTGCCCATGTGACACCACTAATGACTCCTGGCCACCACAGACGAAAGACAGAATGTCCAGCTGTCGGTGCAACATTTTCGGCGGGGAACTGAGTTTTATCAAACATGCATCGGCTCCCCCTTGGTCACATCATCAACAATATTCTGTGCGAATGCCTGTGGGTCGAGATCAGCACTCATGACGCCAATTGTTTTGAGTTGCGCCGCATAGAACGCCACTTCCGCCGCCAAGTCGTGTCCCACCGGATGCATGTGATGCGTCTGCATTCGCAAAACAGCAGCAATATCCTCTACAGGGGCCTTGATCGCTCCGTATTGTACAAAGGCCTTCGCTACCTCCATAGGATCGGCAACGCAGATTTCCGCTGCCTCTATCATGGCATCAATCATCGCCAGAACAGCCGAACGATCTCGCCGCAACACCGTATTACTTGCTGCCACGACGCAACATACACGTCCCTGCCAAGGCACAGCCAGGTTGGAAAGAATTTCCACCAAATCACCACCTGAACGTCGCTGCGCTAAATACATAAGAGGATCGGAATCCGCGTAAGCTTGAATATCCCCTCTCATTAACGCAGCCTCCAAGAGCGGCGCCGGATACACCTGCCACACCACGTCTTGTAGGGGATCAATTCCATTGCTTTTTAACAACAGTGCGAACGTGTTATATGCAAAACCTGTGGCATCCGCGATGCCGATAGTTTTGCCCCGGACGCTGGATATGTCTTTCGTTATCCCGGCGCGACGCGATCCAACCATGCGCATGCAGCCTCCGTGCGTGCCCGCCACCAGCTTCAGGTCAAACCCTTGCTCCAGCGGCCGCATAAACTGCATGATCATTCCCGCACCCGCATCGACTTTCCCGGTCGCGACCGCCTCCAGCAAGCTCGGCGTATCAGTCCAGTTCGTAAACTCGACCTTCAAACCGCGATCGCGATAAAGTCCGGTTTGTTCAGCCAGAATCATCGGGGCAACGCATGGTGCATTGACCGGGAGTGATAACCTGATGATACGCAGTCCATCCGCGGTGCGCGGCAGAGGATGAGCACCCGAATGCCGGGCTGCCAGGAGCGTTCCCCCGACGACACTAGCCAATCCTCCCAGGACCATAGCTCGGCGTCCCCATCGTGTATTTTGTTCGGGCGGTATCGGCTCGCGAATATCGTTGGACACTGGATTGTTCGGAGATCTGGACATGACGCGCCTTAGCTCCAAGGATGTAATGGCGGTCGGCGACCATTCAGGTAGTAGTCGCCAACAATTGCGTATTTCCACCTGACCGGATCATGCAGTGTGTGAACGCGTGCATTCCGCCAAAATCGGTCGAGGCCCAAGGCGCGATTTGTAGAGGCAGTTCCAGCCAGTTCGAACAGACGATTTGTACTTTCGATGGCAATTTCCGTCGTCAGGATCTTAGCCTTTGCAGTAGCTATTTGAGCTGCAGCTACGGAATCTGCGCTATTTTCATTTATGGCCTCATCAATTGCCCGTCCGGCTATGTCCAGAAGCGCCTTTGCGGCGCTCAATCGAACATGCAAGCCACCGAAAGCATGGATCGTATATGGATCATCACTCGCCTTTTCGGCAGGGCTGTCGACCCAGCTTCGTGTGCGTGTACGAACAAAATTCTCAGTTGCTGCAATTGCTGCTTCCGCTATCCCTGCGTCGATCGCCGCTTGAATAAATTGCGAGATCGCACTGTCTGGCGTAGGCTTTTCGGGAAGATAGGCCTTCCACGCGGCAATAACTCTTTGCTCAGGTATCCGTACATTCTCGATCAAGACTTTACCGCTGCCTGTGCCACGCTGGCCGAAAGCTGCCCAGTCATTGATGACAGTCAGTCCGGAGGCGGTACGATCGGCTATGGTAAGCCAGCCTCGTCCTTCGTCATCCAACGCTACGATCTGCACCAGATCGGCGGCAATAGCCCCGCTCGCGTAGTGCTTTACGCCGTTAACGATTACGTCTTGCCCTTCTCTCACGAAAGTAGTTTTCAAGTCCGAGACAGTTCGTGTACCAATTTCGGAGAACGCGTTTCCAAAGCGCTTTCCCCTCAGAATTTCGGCGAACAGATCTGCCTTTTGTTCATCAGTGCCGGCAGAACGGATGACTGCCACTGTAGCAAGATGGTTCTGCGTCAACTGCCCTATCGACGAATCTGCCGCCGAAATTACCTGGATAACGTTACCGACTGTCACGTAGGATACTTCTGCTCCCCCGTAAGCGCGCGGAACGGTCATTCCCCAGAGTCCGGACGTGGAATAAATATCCAGTTCGGCCGCAGGAAACAAATCTTTACGATCGCGCTCCACGGCCCCCTCCCCAAGGCGAGGTGCGATATCCCGAGCGACTGCAACCGCCTCGGCATCATCGTGGATTACGTTTGCTACCGGTCTGACAGATGGCGGCGGAACAACGCCTCCATCGCCTATAACAAGAGATATGCTCATTAATTGTAATCCGTGTGATATTACTTATGCGAAGAAATCAGAACGCTAGGGATTTTTGTCCAGCGTTACGGCGAATCAGGTCGCTATGCGGCGCATGAATGCGCCCACACAATGCATCCCGATGACATCGCTCCAGTGGATTACCCATGTTCAACCCTGTATTTCCCGCGAGCAAGAGCAATTGTAGTGTCAACTCTGCCGCGCGACTTGCAAAAATATGTCGTAATGACGTTGCCTTTGCGAAGACATATGCTTTTACCTCAAGGCTTTGTTTCGTCGTTGAAATACGAGGCACAGGAATTGAAAGCATAGCAATACTCGCCGCATAATGTACTATTATATGTAGTTATTGTTTGTATTTTTATATGATAAAAATAATGATCATTTCATAAATATATTTCATGTCTATGTTTAACGATACAAACAACTATGCTGTGTGGTTAATAAAAGACTCAATAAATCGTTCCTATGGTGTTTTTTAAGAATTTTTCTTTTGCGTTTGAGGTAGAGGGTTCAAACTGGACTTGCTAAGGTTTTGTGTCGGTTTCCTGGGCATTTTAAGCTCACATCGGGAGACATACGAGACCATAGCAGTGACGCACACAGAAGAATTTTGCCAAAAACTGGTCCTAATTCCGATTATCGGACATCGGGTGGTGAGGTACAAAAAAAGAGTTGCAAAGGTTTTTCCGATGCGTTTGCTGCCGGTGTTCGTCCACCGATAAAAGCGCCCCCCGGGAAAAGACCATCCGATCGTCTCTGCCTCTTTAACAAGAGTAAGAAGCATTTCAATTCATACAGGTCTGCAACCATCTTTAGGTGCCGTTAAATCACGCGCCAGGAGCCGGACGCAACGCGGCAGTCACCGCCGAACAATGTTCCACCGTGGGGCGCCAGTTCTGCTTCGACCAACTCAATGACGAGCTGGACATCGCCATTCGTGAATAGTGTTTGGAAAGCCTTATCGAATCTGTCCGCCAGCCCGGTATCTATTTCGCCGAGCAGGCGTGGTGCCCATTTTCCCGTACCATTCCAGCGCCCCCGTCCGCGCAATGCGAGTTCCACAAGTCTGGGATGGAGCGAGGCACCGATCGCTATCACCTCCTGCAAAATTCGATTGCCGCGAAGGTCATCGATTGCATTTGTTAATTCATAGCGCAATGCATTCAAACCAGTGGGCGATAAAGGAGGCGGCCCTTTTGCCAAAAGATCTGACATCTCTCTGCGCAGTGCCACGGCTCTGTCACACTCTGGACCGATAATTTGGCCTTCCGCAATCATATTCAGAATACTGGGGCGACCTCGTGACACGTCGTCTTTGACGAACCAAGCCAACGTTTAGCGGTCATGAACGATAGCCTCTATGGGCATGTCTCCTACGACGAAGCTCTCTCGGTATGCGGCTTCGCGATGATCGTAGATGACAACGAGATCTATATCAGAAAGATAAGTGCCTTCACCGCGCATGATTGAGCCCGCGACATAAGCGAAGGATGCCGCCTCATAGCGTTCCCGGAACACGCTTGTTGCTGTCGCGAGGGCTTCAGCCGGACTAGAAGAGTAACAGTCTGCCATGCGGAAGATCTTCGACGAGGTTCAGTAGGTAAGCAATAGAAAATAAACGACTGTTCTGTAGACGACACCGGTCAGACGATTGTCGTCGAACGCGTATTCGACTAAACAGGTGGAGAACGCTACGAATTAGCTTAGGGAGGGAGGACACATGACTGCATTTCGCCATTACCTCCACCGCCGTGGCCCTGTTTCTGCCCTGCGATAATTATTCGCAGGGCGGCCCCGCCTGACGCTGATTGCTTCGTGCCGGACTGCCCTTGATGCATCCGCTGACCCTTTGTGCGGTCAGTGCCTCAACAGGCTTGTTCATCATGACACTCATTACCCTGCGCGACGTCGGTGTCGCGTCCCCGCGCACGCTGTTTCAAAATCTCAACCTTTCGCTCTACGCTGATCAGCGGATCGGCCTTGTCGCCAGTAATGGAAGCGGTAAATCAACCCTTCTGCGCTGTGTCGCAGGTCTTGCGGAGCCAGATACCGGCGCCATCACGCTCGCGCGCGGCCTGCGCATAGGTTATGTGCCGCAGAACCTTCCGGAAAACCTGCGTAGTCTGAGCCTCTACGAGGCCATACGTCGTGCCTTGCCTCCCCAAGCGCGCGATCAGGAAACCTGGAGAGTAGATGTCGCACTCGGCGAACTCGACACACCGCCGGAACTGCATGACCGATGCCTGCAAGAGTTAAGTGGCGGCTGGCAACGGCTGGCGCTTCTTGCGCGCGTCTGGGTGACCGAGCCCGATATCCTGCTGCTGGACGAGCCGACCAATCATCTGGATTCCGACAAGCTGAACGTTCTCGAAAACTGGATTACTGGCATTGCTGCACGCACGCCGATGCTGATCGCAAGCCATGACCGCAGATTTCTCGATACATGCACCACCCACACGCTCTTTCTGCGCCCGGAAATCAGCCGCGACTACGCTTATCCATATTCGCAAGCCCACAAACTTCTGGTCGAGGATGACGCGGCACAGGACCGGCAATATACCAGGGACCTCAAGGAAGTCGGCCGACTGCGCCGCAACGCCGGATCGTTGCGTAATATCGGGGTCAATAGTGGAAGTGACCTGCTCCAGAAGAAGGCGATGCAGTTGAAAGCACGAGCCGAGAAGCTTGAGGAAACCCTGAAGCCAGTAGAGAGCCTGCGCAGGGGCGAGATCAGACTGGCCAGCAGCAGCACGCATGCGAAGGTTCTGGTCGCCTTGCGGGATGTGACAATCACCACGCCAATCGGCGATACGTTGTTCCAGATCGACAAACTCGACATTTATCAAGGCGACCGGGTTGTTCTTCTAGGCCAGAATGGCACCGGAAAAACAAGCTTTGTTCGGCTTTTAAAACGAGCTACCGCGGAAAGCGTGGCGGGCACCCGGGTCAGCCCATCCGCCATTACCGGCTTCATGGATCAGGGCATGTCTCATCTCCCGGAAAGGCAAACGCCGCATCGGCTCATTGCGGCGCTTACGGGGATCGGCGACGCACAGGCAACAAGGTTGCTGGCATCGGCCGGAGTCGACATCCAGGCGCAGACGAGAGCGATAGCGCTTCTTTCACCCGGTCAGCGTGCGCGTCTGGCACTGCTAAAGCTCCGGCTGGAGACGCCAAATTTCTATGTCCTCGACGAACCGACCAACCATGTCGACATCCCCGGACAGCAGCGCCTTGAGGAAGAGCTTCTTGCACAGGGTGCCACAGCCGTAATCATCTCGCACGACCGTCAGTTTGTGCGAAACGTCGGCACTCGTTGGCTGGCGATCAAAAATGGTCACCTGCGCGAGTATGATGGGCCTGAGGGGCTATAGCAAAAACTATCGTCGGAAGTGAGGGTCGATGCCTACGTTTGTTTTCAAGGCTCAGAGGCTAGGGCCTGTTAGGCCTTGATGTAGTCTACTGTAGCAGCGATGAGGATGACGGAGAGGAAGGATGCGGCGGTTTTCTCATATCGGGTCGCGACAGCCCGCCACTCCTTGAGCCTTGCCCACAGGTTTTCAACCAGATGCCGGTGTCTGTACGCCCATCTGGGACAGGCGACTTCCGGGTTATTCTTCCTTGGCGGAATGACAGGACGAGATCCCCGGTCCCAGAGATATTCACGGAATTTGTGCGAGGCATATCCGCGATCACAGACGACATAGGTCGATGGGTGCGGCAGGTCGTCGAGCAGGGCATAAGCGGATGGCAGTTCATGTGCCTGTCCGGGCGACAGGACAGGATAAAAGACAGTGCCTTGCCATGTCCATCCGCGGCTACACAGACTTTGGTGCCAAAGCCTCCACGTGAGCGACCAACTGTAGCCCCTTTTTTGGCGGCCCAGGCGGCCTTGTGAGGGGCACAGATTATCGTGCCATCGAGAAAAACCATGCCGAGGGTCTGGTCCCTGTTTTTGACCTTTTCAAAGAGGCGCTGCCACACACCGCGTTTCGACCGTCGAATGAACAGTTGTGCTGCAATCCACCAGGGACCAAACTCAGATGGCAGCGCACGCCATTTCGCACCATTCTGGTGACGCCAAAAAATCGCGGATATCGTCCGTCGAAGTTTCCTCGGCGGGCTCTTGCCCTTCGGACGGACTTCCTCGATCAGTTGGCTCCCAGACAGACCAGGCGGTGTCGGAGAAGACAGACTGCATCATGCTCATCATAAGTAGCTATGCAGTCCGTTCTATCATTCAAGGCCTAACAGGCCCTAGGTCACATAAGCGGCGCCAATTAACCGCGCCCAAACAAGAACGCCACAGGACAGATATAATGCGACACGGAGATTGAATTTTAAATCCAACATGTCCCCAATGAGGAAATTAGTGTGGCCATCTGAACGACTGACATGAAGGCATATCCCGCCTGTCTGCTTCTATTCCTAAGCAGACAGGCCGCACAGGGGGGTGAACGGCCTGTCCGCTTCATATGCCCAATCCGTTAAAAGCGGACATCGGCTATTTTAGGATTGAAGTAAGGTCACTCGAAGTAGTATCTACCATGTAGACACACACAGGAGAGATCCAATGCTTGGAACCGTCCGGAAATGGGGAAACAGCGCGGCCGTCCGTCTGCCAGCCAATATCCTTGAGGCTGCTCACCTGCAGGTGAATCAAGCCGTTGATGTCCGCGAAGAAGATGGACGTATTATTATTCAACCCGTTCGACCTGCGGCACTGTCTCTCGAAGCCTTAACTGCTGCCATCACAGATGATAACCGTCATGGTGAAGTGAATTTTGGGTCCGAAACGGGTGGAGAAGTCTGGTAAATGTCAGCCTCCTGGGTGCCAGATTGCGGAGACATTGTCTGGCTGGAATTCGACCCGCAGGCAGGACGCGAACAGGCAGGGCATCGTCCCGCTGTGGTGCTCTCCCCTGTCGACTACAATAAAAAGTCTGGTATGATTGTTTGCTGTCCCACAACAACAAAAATCAAAGGGTATCCTTTTGAAGTGCCGTTGGCGGGTGAGCCTGCGAGTGTCGTTCTTTCTGATCAGGTGCGTAGCCTTGACTGGCGTGCTCGTCGTGCAAAGCATAAAGGTCGGGTCTTGGACAGCGAACTTGAAGCGGTACGTGAACGGGCTCGGCTCCTGGTGGGGTAATGGTCGTAGCTTTTCTCTCCGGTCAGACTAGGCCACAAAATCTTTCCAGATGGATGCGCAAGTGCCTTACGAAGCCAACGTGAATAAAACAAAGGACGCGCACCAGTAGTAAACCCTTGTTCTACAGGATATCAGGACAACCGTTTATGGCTGGTGACGAAGAGCACGTAAGCTCTTTGTCAAACCCACATAGACAAGCGCTGCGAGTAGGAGCGCAATTGGCGTCGTCCACCAGCCCAGCATGTCGTGATCGCTTCCTGATAGCGAGAAAATACCAGCTCTAATCGTGCCGTTCTCGCCTTGAAATACACCGACATGATCGCGCCATACGGGCTTCAGGACAGCGATCGCCACGAAGATGGCAAGGCACAGATATCCAAGACTAAATCCGCACGCGATCGTCGCTCGACGTGATCCCGCCAGAACAGCGTGGAATAAACCGTGGATGATTGTGAGTGGAGCGTAGGTGCGCGTTCCGCGATCGATTAGGTCGTCGGCCAACAGTGGCCTTAAGTATTCCTCAGGCTGCCCCAGACGAGCAAGAGCGGACTGAAGCCGTTCCATTTCGGTCCCTTGCGCATTGGCAATCAGACTGTCAGCGACATGCGCTTCAAGATCGGTCAGCAACTCTTTCCTGTCTGCGCCAGAATGAGTCAGCAGACGATTGACCCGGGCGAAATAGTCTTTCCAAAGACGGTTTGCGGCGGGGTCTGTAAAAGTGGGTATCATACAGCGGCTCCATGCAAAAGACGATCAACGGAGATGGTGAGTTTCGACCAAGTTGGGATCATGGCTTGTAAAAGCTCCCTCCCTTGAAGCGTCAGGGTGTAATATTTTCGGGGCGCTCCACCGTCGCCTTCGGCAAGACGAGACGAAATTAACTCTTCCTTCTGCAGGCGCAGCAGGAGTGGATACAAAGTTCCTTCCGGCACATTGATTGCGGCCCGTTCGGCAATACCCGAGATGAGTTCGAAACCGTATTGTTCGCGTTCGTTAAGTGAATGCAGAATGATGAATTCCAACACGCCTTTGCGTAGCTGAACCTCCCACTTGGCAATTACATCTCTCGGCTCATCTGATTTCCTTGTCATGCAAGGTTTATGAAGAAGATATCCATGCAATGCAAGGATATCTTGAAATACGTTTTTATTTGTGCCTTGAATGTTTATCGAGGGTTACACGAATTTCGAGTTAAATGGCCAGATTACAGCCACTCATTGTTCTTCAACAATAACTAGCTCCATTCAAGGAAGGTCCAGAATGGGGGGGGGAGCGGAATGTCGGTTGTAGGTGGGTGAGAGCGGATATTCACATCTCTGACGGGGTTGAAGCGTTTTCTAGCCATCAAGCCGGTGAGCGCGTCGGGCTGGAACCATTGCCCTTCAGGTCGGGCACAAATCAGATGGAATCCTTAGAAAGCGGGATTTAAGATAAAGTCTCTCAAGATCGTTTGAGGGATTTTCCGGGGAATAACCAAACGACTGAGCATGCCATCGACGTCATGCCCTTCAGCAAGGAAATGCTCCCGACGCTGTTCAATACAGGTAGCCATAATTTCTGGTGTAAACTCTGGATGGAACTGGGTCGACCACGCATTTGACCCATACGACAGTATCTGGCGTGGATCATGCTTGGACCCCGCGAGCACGGTTGCGCATGCAGGAGGCATCAGAACCGACTGTTCATGCGTTAGGAACGCATCGAACTGGTGCGGCAGGTCGTTCATCAAATGATCGTGCCGAGCTGAATGGGCTGTCGTAATCTGATGGACTCCCACCTCCCGTCCTGCGGGATGATAGTCCACTTTCCCGCCCAGCGCGTCGGCCATCAGTTGATGGCCGTAGCAGACGCCAAGCAATGGTGCCTGCACCGCTACCGCATGGCGTATCCATTCGCCCGTACGTTCACTCCGATCTTCGCGCTCAGTCACCATCGACCAGGAACCGGTGATGATCGCGTGCGAAAACATGCCGATCGCGGGCAATACCTCCTCCCGGAAAGGGCGGACGGTTACAATCTCACTTCCGTCTTGGGGGAGAGCCGCCCGGAACCAGTCGGACTGTTCTCCCAGTCGGTCGCGTAGGTCTTGCGGTGGCTGACCCGCCTGAATGAGAACGATCCTACGACAATCGCTCATTCAGCGTCCTGATCGAGCGCTGCGGGAGATGATGTCACGGTGGCATCCTCAGAAAAAAGGACCGGCTGCCGTGCCGTATCATCGACATACAGGTTGAAAATATCTGGTCGCGCATAATGACCGGCGACGTCGAGATCGTATTTGCCCCGGATCACGTCATCCATATCAATATCGGCCGTAATGATCGCTTCACGGTCATAAATAGGACCAGCGATGATTTCGCCCAATGGATTGACGATCACGCTTCCCCCACGGATCAGAACGGTTTCAGGATTGTTCCCCTGATGACAATTATACTGCTCCGGCGCATCAGCCCGGGTCATATACTGACAAGCGCTCAGGACAAACGTGCGTCCTTCATACGCGATATGGCGCATGGAGGCCTGCCAGATCTCGCGTTCATCGACGGTAGGAGCACACCATAGATTGATCCCCCGGGCGTACATGCTCTGACGCAGGTCTGGCATATAGTTTTCCCAGCAGATCGCAGCACCAATACGACCGATGTCCGTCTCGAACACAGGAATGGTGGAACCATCCCCCTGTCCCCAGACCAGTCGCTCGATACCGGTCGGCATCAGTTTGCGATGTTTGCCAAGAAGCGCGCCATCAGGGCCGAAGAAAAGCGCGGTACAATAGAGTGTTGCTCCATCACGCTCGATCACGCCCGTCACCAGATGTGCTTTCATTTTCGCCGCGAACGAGCCGATGCGCGCCGTTTCAACTCCAGGCACATCAATGGCAGATTTCCAGTAACGCAGATAATCGTCGCGCCCTTCCGGAAAACGACTTCCAAGCACGGCTCCAAATGTCAGCCCCTTTGGATACCCGCCGATATAGGCTTCTGGGAAAACAGCAAGCTCAACCCCCTGAGCCGCGGCTTCATTGCAATGGGATTCCATGCGATCCAGCGTTTGAGGCGTATTGAAAAGAGTTGTTCCTGCCTGAATGACGGCAACGCGACGCTGGCTCATGATCCGTTCTCCTGCCTGAGGGTAAGCAAATGAATTGACACCAGAATAGAGGCTCCAGCATGATCAGGAAAATTGAATGTTTAGATAGACAAAATCACTATGATTGATATTGCCCGGTTTGATTTCAATCTGATCACTACCTTTCTGGCGCTCTGGGAAGAAAGGAGCGTATCGAAGGCCGCCCGACGGCTGTCGTTGAGCCAGTCTGCCGTCAGCACAGCTCTCGGCCGACTACGTGACGCCACACAAGACCCGCTCTTTGTCCGGACCCGTGACGGAATGCAGCCGACCCAACGCGCAATCGCCATGGCCGAACCGCTTCAATGTGGCGCCGGGTTGATCCATAAGGCCTTTCTGGCTGGGGCTGTCTTTGATCCCGCCACCAGTCATCAGCATTTCTCCATTGGTATGTCAGACGATTTTGAAGTTGCTGGCGGGCCGCTCATTGCGCAACGTCTGGCGACACAGGCGCCTCATATTTCCGTTACGTTCCGGCAGGCCAATCGACACACGGTAGAGACTCTGTTCGAAACGGGCGAAATCGACTTTGCGGTCGTGGCCAATCCCGTCCTGCGCTCAGGTCTACTCCAACAGGATATTGGCACTTCAGGTTATGCTTGCCTGCTTGACCCGGAAGCGTGCGGCATCACACTACCACTCTCGCTGGAAACCTATCTGGCGCTGCCCCATATTCTGGTTTCTTACTCTGGTCGAAAAGGTATTGTTGACCAGGTTTTGAAAAAGATGGGACATGAACGGCGCGTTCAGTCCGCTTTGACGCATTTTTCGGCATTGCCTGCTTTTCTGATCGGGACGCGCGCCGTGGCCACATTGCCGCTTCATGCCGCCAGAAGCCTGGCCACGATATCAGAGCTGACAGTGTGTCCTGCTCCTGTAGATTTAGGACGGTTTTCTGTCGCGTATCTCTGGCAGCGCACGGCCGATAACTCATGGATGCGCCAGATTATCAGTGAAGCATTCTGTGAGGCATTATCCGAAAATGTAGCGGACACTTAGGGGAACGCGACATCCGTTTATTCCGCAGCCTCAGACAGGCCTGCAGAATAATCAATCGTCTCAGCCCGTGCATGCCGTACGATCTGGATGCCGCCATGCAGGCCCAGTCCACCCATGACGCAGGCCACGACACTATCCGGCCAGCCGGTTCCCGTGCCGAACACGCCGAGGGCCGCCAGCAGGACCGCCAGATTGCCGATCGCATCGTTTCTGGAGCAGATCCAGACGGAGCGCATGTTCGCATCGCCTCTCCGAAAACGGTACAGCATCAAGGCCACGATCCCGTTAGCCGCCAAGGCCGCCCCACCGATCACGCCCATCGTTTCCGCGCGTGGCAATGTTCCTGCCCATGCGTGCCAGGCTGTGTTGGCCAGCACCCACACGGCAAACAGCAACATCGTTGCACCCTTCAGAAGGGCCGCTTTATTGCGCCAGACCAGAGTCATACCCGTCACGGCAAGGCTGATCGCGTAATTGGCGCTATCTCCAAAGAAATCCAGGGCGTCGGCCTGAAGCGACGCTGATTCTGCCATGACGCCAGCAACACTCTCGGTCAGAAAAAACCCGCCATTGATGATCAGCGCGATCCACAACGCACGCCGCCAACGTGCTGTCTGCGACGTTGAAGAGGAACCCATCTGCGAACAGCAGGAATTATGACACAGGGGCATACTCATGATCTCGACAAACTTCAGGAAACATCCCATATCCACCCTGTAGCTACTACAGGGTCAAGAGACTCATGACGCAGACTTTTTCCATTGGTGAGCTAGGGCGTAGAACGGACACAAAGGTCGAGACCATTCGCTATTACGAACGGTCAGGCTTGTTGCCCGCGCCCCCGCGAAGTTCCGGGAATTATCGTGTTTACAGCCAGGATCATCTGACGCATCTCAGCTTCATTCGGCGCGCGCGAGAATTGGGGTTCTCGATCGAACAGATCCGCATCTTGCTGGATCTTGCAAAAAACACGAACCAGTCCTGTGCCTGTGTTGACTCCATAACCCGCGATCATCTGGAAGACATCGAACATAAAATTCGAGACCTTCAGTCCCTCCATCACGAACTCAGTCAACTTCTGGCACAATGTCAAAAAGGGAAAATCGATGACTGCCGTATTCTTGAGACACTGGGACCAAAGCTGCCCCTAAATCACTCATCATAAATAAACAGAAAATTAAGTTAGAAAGATCATGACAACTTCACATCGTAAGGAGGTAGATACAACTGCCGCATTACTCATAGTCCTTCTCTGTGCAATATGGGGGCTCCAGCAAAGCGCGATCAAGGTCATTGCCTCGGATATTCTACCCATTCTACAGGTCGGCCTGCGGTCGGCTGTGGCCGCCGCGATTGTAGGAGCACTTCTTCTGTGGCGCGGTGAAAGAACTGCATTTCGTTCCATTCCGTTGCGGCCCATTGTCTCCGTAGGCACACTTTTCGGGCTGGAATTCCTTCTGACCGCTGAGGGTCTGCGCTTCACCAGTGCTGCTCACATGTCCATTTTTCTCTATACAGCACCGATTTTTGCTGCTCTCGGACTACATATTCGCCTGCCAGAAGAACGCCTTTCCCTGTTTCAATGGAGTGGCATCCTGGTGGCATTTCTTGGTGTTGTGATTTCGTTTATTGGTCCCGCACACAAAGAGGCTGCTCATGCACACGATCTGGTCTGGCTGGGAGACCTGATGGGGATCATGGGGGCAATGGCCTGGGGTATGACCACACTTGTTGTCCGGACGACACCCCTTGCCGATGCGCCAGCGACTGTGACGTTATTCTGCCAACTAGCAGGAGCTGGTTTTCTACTCCTGTCCGTAGCAGTTTTAGCGCATCAGACCACTTTTCACACAACGTCTTTTGTACTGCTTAATCTGGGATTTCAGACCATTATCATTTCAGCACTGAGCTATCTTGTCTGGTTTTCCTTGTTAAGACGTTATCTGGCATCGCGCTTGGGTGTTCTCTCTTTCATGACCCCGGTGTTCGGTGTGGCATCGGGCGCATTGCTGCTTCATGAAGCCCTGACGTCCTCTTTCCTTATAGGAGCTCTCATGATTTTGGGAGGCATTATGGTGGTCAGCGGTGAATCCCTTTTTAAAGGAAAAGGACACACAAAGTGAACGTTCTCATTGTTTATGCTCACCCCGAACCGGCCTCTTTCAATGGGGCACTTCTAAGAACCTCCATCGAAACACTAGAGCAAAACGGACATACTGTAGCGGTAAGTGATCTCTACGCAAATGACTTTGAACCAAGAATAACCCGGGCTGATTTTCAGGGTAAAGCCGTCAATTTGGATGTTCTGAATATTCCGCAAGAGCAGAATAATGCTTTTGAAACTAACACGCTTTCATTCGACATTCAGCGGGAACAAGAACGTCTGGCGACCGCTGACCTGGTGATTTTTCAGTTTCCTTTGTGGTGGTTCAGCATGCCGGCTATTCTGAAAGGGTGGATCGACCGTGTTTTCAGTCGTGGCTTTGCTTATGCAGCAGGTCGCAAATATGATACCGGACTGTTTCATGGAAAGCTGGCAATGATATGCACGACAACGGGCACGTCAGCCGATACTTACGCTCCCGATGGGATTGACGGAGATATTCTGACAGTCCTGTGGCCTATTCATAACGGCATTTTTCGATACACAGGCTTTGACGTGTTGCCACCATTTGTCGCTTACATGCCCGGTCGCCTTGATTTTCAGGAAAGAACTTATTTACTTGAAAAATATAAGGAGAAACTTCTAGAAATTGACAGCACACCACATCTGTTTTTTCACCCTAAAAATGATTATGGTCCCAATGAGCGGTTAAAGCCTGGTGTGCTTGCACGATCGGGTGTTCAACGTAACACATGAAAATAATCGATGAATGATGTTTCGCGTGATACACAGTTTGACCCAATATCGCGCTAAGAACCGATTGTTAAAACATGAACTATTTTCTTTGAGTATCCGTTGTGATCAAGTTTCTTTTGGTGTCCAGAGTCGATCTTTGCGGAGCAGTGCGTTTGCGAGGACGACGAGCTTTCGCATGATTGTGGTAATGGCGATCTTGGGGTGTTTCCCCTTTGCGACAAGGCGGTCGTAAACACGTTTGAGGTCGGGGTTGAACCGCATGGAGACGATGGCCGGCATGTAGAGTGCTTGCCGCAGGGTGGCCCGACCACCCTGGATGAAGCTGCGGCCTCGCCATGTGCCGGACTGGCGCGTGATGGGTGCCAGCCCGGCAAGTGAGGCTGCCTGACCTTCTTCCATCGTGCCGAGTTCGGGCATGTCGGCCAGAAGTGCATGAGCCGTGACCGTTCCCAGTCCCGGAATACTGGCCAGCACGTCCCGGCGCCGGAACAGATGCGCATCTTCTGCCACGAGCGCATCTGTCGCCGCGTCGAGGGATGTGATCTGCGCCTCGATCTGCCGCAAGCGATGACGCGCGTGGCGCTGCAGCAGGCCGATCGTGAGGGTCTTGAGACGATTGAGCGTTGACGTGCGGTCGCGCATCAAACTGCGGCGCGCGGCCACCAGTTCGGCCAGGCGGTTTTGTAGATCCGTGCGGACTGGACGGGCAGCAGGCTCCAACAAGGCACCATAGCGCGCCAGCATCGACGCATCGACGCAATCTGTCTTCGATAGTTTGGCGGTGGCTCCGGCGAAACGCCGCGCCTGTCGTGGATTAACCTTGATCAGCGGGATGCCAACGGCCGCCAGGCGTTCCTCCAGTGTGCGGTGATACGGGCCGGTTGGCTCGAACACTACCCGGGCAACGGCTTTGATGTTGCCGATCCAGCACAGGAGCGCAGTCTGGCCCTTGCGGGTGTTGGCAATACGGACGGTATCACCGCCGGGGTGACGGGCAGCGTCGAGATAGTCCTTGGAGACGTCGATCCCGATTGTGATCGATGCGGGTGGCAATTCGGCCTTGGAAGCCGCAACTCTATGCGTCATCTTTTCCATGCCCTATGCTTGTCATCCGAGGCCGAACCTCGGGTATCCGTTCAGGGCACAAGGAAAAGAAGGCGCGGTCATACTCTAAGCCGACCCGTTATGGTCTGCCTGTTACCGACCCGTCCCCTTCCTGATTTTACCGGGGTGGTCACCCCGGCAAAATCAGTCCTTTGTCGCATGCAGCGACCCCAAATGCATAAGACAAGCCTGTTTTGGAAATGTACATGGACTGACGGTCCGACGTGCGTTTCCAGCATTCCTGTAATCAAAAACACACAACAGTCTTAACCATTGTGGGTGGTTCTGGCCCACCACCGCACATTTCTAATCAAGCTCTGATTCGGCTGACTGATGTCGGCTATGTGGAACCCTCTTTCGGAGAATGTATGACTGGCATGAGGCGTAAGCAGTCCGGCCGAAAACTACGGTGAATTGGGAAAACTAGGCTTATCGAGATCATATGATTGAGCGTCGTGATTTTGCCTTCGGCTTTGGTGCAAGCGTAATCCTGTCCAAGTGTGCGGTTGCGCGGGCATCTCAGATCGATCCGATTGAACGCCTTCAGGCCATCGAGCGAGCTTCAGGGGGCAGACTGGGGGTGTTTGTTCTTGATACCGGCAGCGGACAAAGTGTCGGTTGGCGCGCCGACGAGCGTTTTTGCCATTGCTCGACGTTCAAATTGTCTCTGGCAGCGATGGCACTCCGCGAAAGCGATGCCAATCGCCTCGACTTGGCGGAGACCCTGACCTTTAGCAGGGCTGACATCGTAGGTTATTCTCCTGTTGTTGAAAGGAATCTGGCCAAGGGTCGCTTACCAATCATAACTCTTGTCGAGGCAGTACAGGTTACGAGCGACAACGCAGCGGCAAATGTGCTCATGCGTCGACTAGGGGGGCCTAGTGCGATGATACGGTTCCGGCGTGAAATTGGGGATAACAAGAGTCGGCTTGATGGCTACGAGCCAGCTATCAATGTAATCGCACCCGATACAGAAGAAAATAGTACGACGCCGAGAGCAATGGCTGAAACGGTGCGACGGATCGTACTTGGTGATGTGCTCAGCTCGCTCAGCAGCGATCGTCTGCGGGGCAGGATGGCGGTAACGCAGAGTGGACTGCAACGTATAAGAGCAGGCATTCCGGCCAGTTGGCGTGGCTATGATAAGACAGGGACGGGCATGCGCCCAAACATCGGCAACAAGACGAACGACTTGGCTGTTCTAGTACCACCCGGTGATCGCAGCTCCCTGGTCGTTATTGGCTACTTCGAAAATCCCTTATTCTCCGAGGATGTCCGCCCGGGGGACGAGGCTGTCCTCAAGGCGTTTGGTGAAGTTGCCGTAGCTTGGAGACCCTGAGTCCGTTTGCGGAAATCTCTTCCCGAAACTGTCGATCAAAGATGGAGGAGTGGGAAACTTTCGTCATGAGCCAAGCGGTTAAATGACTGGGAAGACGCGCCATAGGCCGTCCGATCGCCTCAATGGCATGACCCCAGAGGCTTTTGCTCAACACGCCAAAACGTCATATAGCAACGCACAAGACCCTAATTCAAAACTGAGGGCACGTTCGGGGTAAGGTCATGCTCTGCGAGCTTGTTGGAAGGCAAACGAAAAGAAAAAACGCGAGGTGTCATACTTCCAGCGCTATCTGCCATAGGGGGCCTACGGCAGATAAAAGAGTGAAATTGCCCGTGGGGAAGTGTTGCATTAATCTCGCCGGCATTAGCTTCCAGAAGAGATTATAATGCTTTCAAGAAATGCGTCGTTCGTTAAAGGCCACACAATGAGTCTGGACGACTACAAATTTGACGGTCCGGGAAATATAGGCACCCCTGATAAGCCTTCCATTTGGCTATGTGGCATTGAATTCGGTGAGTCCGAAAATACAAACCCCGCTCTGGCCGCAGAAGAAGGGTTCTCGGTCGAAAAACAATGGGGATGGGGATACAATCAGAAGGCCCATAAGCTTCTCTGCTGCATCGAAGGGCACCCGATCAGCGAGGCTTTCGAATTCGCAAAAGCGCGGAGCATCTTTGCATCGCCGGATTGCGACTACATGCTGACAAATCTATTTCCGGAAAACTGTCTCACGGTCGATACATGGTCCATTGAGGCTCAGGAGCGCACAGGCTTCGCAAGCAAGATCGATTACATCGCCTACGTGAGGAATGTATGCTTCAAGACGATGAGAGCACAGGTCAAAGCACATAAACCAAAACTGTTTATCGGCGTCGGCGTGGCGCACGAACGGGATTTCGTAGACATCGTGTCAGAGCCAGAGATCAAGTGCGAACTCGCTGAGTTCAAGGTTGGGAATCACACCAAGCGCATCAGACTTTATCCCGGTGAAACGCCGCTCGCAGTGATTCCGCATCTGAGCAGCGCGGGTGGTCTCAACAGCAATGAATCCATCGAAAAGGCCGCAAAAATCATTCGTGAGCGACTGCTATAACGGGGCGGCCCTGACGGGTTCGTTCGCCCTACTGCGCTATCTCCTTCGTCACCAAGCTCTTCGCCTAGCCCCGACGTCCAGCCGCCCTCAGGCGGAAGTCTGACCCTCGGGTCTGTCCCTTTCGGGTACGATTCACCCGCATCCTTTTCCATAAGTGGCGGGTCCTGGTCTGGGGGATCGTTTTGTGAGACGGCCCTCAATCTCTCCGGTCAGTCCTTTGGACCGTCCGGGGAGGCACGTTCTACGACAGCGTCCTCGCATCCAGCGTTCAGTCTGAGACAGTCGCCGTGCCAGTCCGTAAAGCCACTGCGCGACCCTCGGCGGCAGGATGGGCTCAGGAAAACGACGTAGCCCCCCACTTGCGCCGCCGTCAGTGTGCTCGCCGCACGGGCCGGATAGGTCTGGGTGTTTAGTCCCGGGATTTGATGGGTTGGGTTGATGATGAATCGTTCTGGCTCTGAAGTCCATATCTTGAAGATGTATTCATAGGGTGTAAGACCTTTGAGTGTCTTGAGCCGTCGCCCGAAATTATACGCGGCGATGAAGTCATTGAGTTGCGTCCTCAACTGCTCATGGCTGTCGTAATGGCAGCATTTGACGGTCGCTTCCTTGATTGTCCGGTTCATCCGCTTAACCTGGAGGGTTCGAAAAACACTCTGGCTTTAAGCTCGTGTATATCCTTCCAATCAACGCAGAAGAATGGAATCACAAAGCAATTCTCAAAACTGGAGAGTTTTTCGGGGTTGTTTCTGTGTGAGTCCATGTCTCCTACTTTGATTGGAGTGAATGGGTAATGAAACGGGCTAGCTTCAAGGATACAGATCAGCGGTGCTCATGCCTTCTGGCTAAACCAGCTTTTGTAGTAGGATGTGAGTTCTTCTGCTGCATTACGGCGTCCGACAATGATCCCGATATAACCATCGGGCCTCACGAGAAAAATACTCTCTCTCTGTCCTATCAAATTGTTATACAGAAGGGCTGTATCCGCGTCAGAGGGCGGCTTAATTCTGACGATCCGTATCAGGTCACCCCACTCTTCCATCAACGTATCAAAATAGTTATCATTTACAGTTTCGTCATTGTCTTGAGATACCAGAAGCGTGAAGCGCGACGGATCAAGAATGTCGATCAGGCGCACCTCTTTCCAATGACCATTGTCTTGATGACGCGCCAAAAGATCCGGCATCCGATCTCCGGTGCGGAGGTCTCCAGAGTGCGTCTTGCTCGCGGATAACGGAGTATCACGATAGCTGATGGATAGCTCGTTCATCTGCAGGGCAGCTGTATCTTGCACCTGTTTGAAGCCAGCGATGAACGGACCGATATGATCACCCAAGTGCCGAAGAATCATGTTGTTAGATTCAACAACATTGCTAAGTTCTTCGGTCTTCGCAAGAACGTTGCGTATTACTGGAAGCCAATCAATTTCGTAAGTATCGAGCAAGCTCGGCTGCGCCTTTCCTCTTACGACAAAAGCCAGTTTCTAGCACAGATTGATCATGTCTTGTATGCCGGTATTCATACTTTGTGCACCAGCAGGGCTATGAATATGGGCGGCATCCCCGCCTAGCAAGAGGCGCCCAATTTTCAACCGCGATACCATCCGACTATTGATTTTGAACCATGAGCTCCAGCCGAGATCGTGGAAACATGCTGGAATGCGTGAGCGTTCATCATAAATTTTTTGTAGTTCGTTAAGTGATGGAGCCACTCCTGTTTCGGAAGGAGTGAGGGGATTATTCGCGATCACCCGAAATTTGTTACCTCCCATCGGGAAAAGCGCGACAAGCCCTTGCGCGGAAGAAAATGCATGGAAATCTCTATTGCCCAGATTGCCATCGACGGTCACATCGCCCAGCAAATATTGATCCTTGAAGCTTTTTCCCTCGAAAGGAAGATTGAGCGTAGCGCGTACGGTACTATGCGCCGCCCTCGGCGCTGATTATCCATGGAGCTTTCACCTCTTTGAGGTGGTCGTCTGAGTGGCGTAATATCATCCGAACAGGAGAGGGATCTCTAGAGAATGCATCCTGCGACAGGGCGATTAATTCTACACCACGCCCGATCACAACGCCGTTTTGCTCAACAGCCTCCCGGAGTACGGCCTCAGTGTCTGCCTGAGACACAAAAAGCTGGTACGCATAACGACTTTGTAGTTGACTGAGATCTAAACTGAACAGTTATTTGCCGTTGCCATAGATGCGGGCCCCTAGACACGGGTTGCCTAGCTCTATCAATCTTTGTGCAAGACCGCGCTGCTGCAGCAATTCCAGCGTTCGTGCCTGCACGCCAATCGCTCTTGAGGTGGTCGCAACATGCAAAGCCTGATCTATAAGGCGTACCGGAATACCAAATCTCGATAGCTCCAAAGCTGCTGTCAAGCCAGTTGGACCGGCGCCTATGATCAAGATTGGATCTGTCATAATAGGCATATTTCACTTTCTTTGAATAAAAAGGTCCTGAGCCTAACGCAAGTTGCAGGGCCTTTTCGGAGTTCAGATCTGCAACGCAGCTTCTGGGAGCAGCGGCGGTAAACGTACGCGCGGTCGCCGCGCCGAGGCTCTACGCCCCCGTCACCGGCGCCACGTGATACAAAATTTTCTCTTCCGATCACTGTCCCGTTGGAGCGAATTTATAAAACAGGGCCGGGTCATGTGCGCAGATAATGTCGAGGTCGGGTTCAGCGCGAGCATAAAGTGCTGCCAGCCGTGCATGATTACTCCGGACCTGCCCGAAGTCGAAGGCCAGCAACTTTTCCTGAATACGTGCCAACAACGGCACCTTTGAAAGCCCGTCCAGTGTTCCAAGGTAATAGAAGGCGTCGCCCGCATGTAGAAGCCAACGCTCCCCCGTGTCGATGGCATAGCCGCAATGGCCGCGTGTATGCCCGGGTAGCGGCACCATCAGCAGACCAGGCGCGATGTCTCCAGTAGCGCTTTAACACCGCTAAAACTACGCCAGACGTCATTGCCTAGTACATGCTCGACGATGGCCGGACCATAGGCCCATTGCAGAGGATGGTAGCGCTGACGCTCGGTAAAGGATGGGTGGTGAATCGCACCTTGGGCCTCGGCTGCACTCAGATGGACCTGTGCCCGAGGAAAATCCGACAGGCCCCCGATATGATCAATATCGAAATGCGTTAGCAGGATGTGTCGCACATCAGTCGGGTAGAAACCCAACCGTTCGACCTGCCGGATGGCGGTCTCCTCCGGATCAAGCACCGGCCGTATAACATGACGAACCAGCCAGACCGTTTTGGCATCGGGCACCCGGTCCGACAGTCCCAGACCGAGGAAACGCATGAAGGACAGTCGGTCGTTGATCAGATATTCCGTTCGCTCGTCGGAGAGATTGTTCAGCGTCTGGATCACCAGGATCTTGATCATCAGCACCGGATCGAACGGGGGACGGCCGCCTTTGCTGCGGTCTGAATAGGCCAGAGCCTTCTCCAGATCGGGGCGGAACGCCTCAAAATCCACAGTCGGGGAAAAAGCTTCGAGTTGGTCGCCGAGGCCGCTTAACCGGGCAAGCCGCTCGTCACACCAAAGAACCCCGGCTGCTTCATGAGCCATCCCCCCAATCATCACACAAGGTAGGGAAACACAGCCTACAGTTCAGAGCCAAAGGGTTTTTCGAACCCTTCCCCTGACTGATCAGATCATGCTCTAATTTTCATTTTTGAAATGCGTTGGGAAGACCAGTGATGTGCCGTGCAGTGTGTGCTGCCCGATAACGCGTCGAGCCAGAACTTCCGGATCATGTGACGACAGAGTGCGAGCATCGCGCCAGTACTGGTCGAAATCGGCAGCCCATGCCGTCCCCCGGCCTCCTGCGAGCTCAAAAATACGCGGGGTAATCTCAAGAGCTGTTCGGGATGCGAAAGTCCGCAATGAGAGCGTCTCGATGGCGATTTTGCTACGTTCATCGTCCGTTAGTTCACGACGACGCTCCCACGCAGCCTGAACTGTCTGGATCGTGGTTTCGAAATAGGCGCGAGCCGCCTGGGCTTCTACCCAGTACTGACCAAATTCCGCCTGTATGAACGGGTCGTCTGCTGATACTACTGCACCGGCAAACGTGCCCTGACGTCGGCCGCTCAGAGTGTAATCGCGCACGCGCTCCAGAGCTCCCAACGTTCGCCCGATGAAAACGGCCGAGTAAAAGATGGCTCCAAAACTCGCCCAAAGCGGCAGAGGGCCAGTCTGACCCGGCCCATGGGACCAGTGAAGAACTTCTTCAGGTTGAATTCTGACATTGTCGAATTCAATCGTTCCGGAATCAGCCCCTCGCAAACCAATAGGATTCCAGTCATCGTGGAACGTTAGCCCCTCACGATTGGTGGGAATGACCGAATAGATATACCGGTCACGATCAGGGTGAATCGCAAGAACGGTCGTGATTTCTGCCAGTGGAGCGCCTGTATTCCACTTCTTTATGCCGCTGATTGTGAAGCCACCTTCAGGATGGTGCTGCGCCACGAAATCTTTGTTTACATATTGCGTGACGTTCCCCCAAAGCCAGCGTAATTGTGTTGAGCGTTTTACAAAATCAGCATTTTTATCCGTATAGTCGGCCAGCAATGGCACGAGTGAATTATAGAAGTGAAACCCGAGAAGTGCGGCTGTGGAGCCGTCAACCTTGGCGATTTCCAGCACGCTATTGGCGGCATCCTGCAACGTCCCGCCACCACCGCCGAGCGCCTTTGGATAGAGCAGGCTCACCAGTCCGCTCTCCCGCAGACGGCGGATCTGGTTAACAGGTCGCTTTCCTTCATGATCACGGTCGATGGCGTCAACCTGAAACTCCGCAGCGAGTTCACGGGCGCGTGCCACCCAATCCTCAGGATATACTTCGGCTATTTGGGGCCGTGTAGCCGCAACAAGAGCATTACGGGCAGCCGTAACCGGAGACAGAGTATTGATGGCGTTCATGGTGTCCAAGCCTTAATGATGTGAAGGATCAGGATGCGCGGGTACGGAATGTGTGAAGGGTCAGGCCAATCCAAAAGATTGCCGCCAGAGCATAGAAAGCCGGACCGACGAGGATGGCGTGGGCCAGCCCGAAACGGTCCGACAGCAATCCGAGGAGCCATGGAGCGATTAATCCGGAGATGCCGCCGGCAACCATTGCGCCAAACGATCCGGAAATCGTACGAAGCGATACCGGGACCGTCTCGATCAGCAAGGTCGTCAGGCTGCCAGCCGTTGCCCCAAACGTAGCAATCGCAAGCAGACTAAAGACTTCGCAGAGTGACAGACTGGATGTGGTAAAAGCGACGAGGAACAGGGACGCTGCCAATAGCGCACTCACGGCAAGAGATGCGGCAATGCCCCAGACCCGATCAGCTAGAAAACGCCCGGTCAACCACCCGCCGAGGGGACCCGCTGGCAAAGTGGCTATCAGAACGAGGAAAGCAAAACGCGTGGCGTGAAGGTTATCCAGCCCATGCGCCCGGTGCAGAAAGGCTGGAAGCCACATCTGTGCCGTCATCATACCCGAGAAAAACAGGCATAGTGCGGCCAGATGCGTCACATACGGGCCAATCTTCAGAACGGAGAGCTGATGCTTCCACCCTCCAAAGACTTTTTCGGTCACGATATGCCCATCGGCATGTCCCGGCGCTGGCTCTGCGATCAGAAGCAGTAACAGTGCCAAAACAAGCCCCGGAAGCCCGGTCAACAGAAAAGCCCGATGCCAGTCGGCATGGGCTGCGATCCAGCCTCCAACCCCGAATGCCAGAGCAGATCCCAGCTTGTTCCGCAGCATGAACAAGGAAAAGACAAAGTTTCGTTCACGGCGATCATACAAGTCCGCCAGCCATCCGGGAGCAATGCCCTGATATGCCGCGATGCCGAAGTTTGTCAGCGTACGCCACAACACCAGCGTTGCGAGGCCTGATGCCAAGGCACTCCCCGCAGATGCAAGGCTCCAGAGAATGATTGATCCAATCAGAACGCTCTTGCGACTGAACCGTGATGCCAGAGCCGCGAAAAGCGGGGCACCGACAACACCGGCAATCGTCGAGATGGACGCAACACTTCCAAAAGCAGCATCCGACAGATGAAGATCCGCCTTAATTGGTGTCAGAAGCCCGGCAAGGATCATGCCATCCATGGCGCAGGCTGTTCCCGTCGCCAGCAGCAGTGCAAGCGCCCGTCCCCGCGACGCACGGGCAGAAGGACCAACTGTCGACATGGCGGCTCCAGTCTCGGAAGAAAGGATCAATGACGCATCAGACATGGCGACTAGACCTTCACGTTCTGTGCCTGCCGCTGGCGATGAAGAGCCGTGGCATCGACAAGGATGGAGCGATCAATCCAGCTTTCCAGATCGAAATCATGTTCGATAAGACGGTGGCGCAGGAGGAATTCTTTTTGGGCCGCCAGAGACGCAACATAGTCATCGTTCAACTCAAGACGTACGCCTTGAGGAATATTTTCATACACTGCCGCCAGAGCTTCTGGTGCCTGTCCCAGATCACTGGCCAGGGTACGGATGGCTTCCAACGGTGCCTGTACGGCTAGTTCCGACGCCTCAATCAGGCGCTCAACAATCCGGACCACAAGATCACGGCGTTCATCGAGAAGCGGCTGACTGACAACAAGACCACGCAGGACAGATGGATGAACACGCGAGACCCGGTCTGGCGCAAGGCGCGTGTCATAAACTACGTTAAGCTGCGGGTAGAAGCCGCTGTCTGGGGGGATTGAGGCGGCGACTACGTCTACTTCTCCCGCCTCAAGCGCTTCCAGTCCCTTATGAAAAAGCGAGAGAAGAAAGCTGCCCTTTACGGCACCGGGATGAAAACGCGGGAGGTAAACAGGCTCCACGTCCTCAAGAGATAACCCGACTGATTGCAGGGCCGTCTGATAGATCTTGAACTGCTGTGCGACCATCAGATCGAACGGACTGTCCGGATTATGAAAGATCGCGACGCGACGGCCTTTCAGTGATGCAGGACTGGCGACACCTTTGCTGTGAAGGGACAGTACAGGGTAACGACCTTCAAGGAAGGCAAGGCCAACGACCTTGCAGGCGACACCCAGACTACGCTTCCACACCGCTGGTGCATGCCCGGCATTGCGGAGCCACAGGCGGTCTGCTCCCTCATATTTCAGCTTGGGTGAAAAACCGACGGACGTGAATTCGAAATCTACATCGGGCTCATCACGGAACTCTTCCTGCAAAAGGCCCTGTGCCTGCGCAAGCGCCGTTACGGTCGGAACGGAGGGGCAACGGGTATAGTGAACAACAGGGCGCATCATGGTGCAGTGTCCTTGAAAGCCGTCAGATGTACGGGAAAACCGCCATGGCGGGAGAGCAGCGAGAGGGCATTGGAAGAAAGCACGGAGCGCTGACCGTCCGGATCGTAAGATGTAGCGGCACGAACACGCTCAAGGGTGGATCTGACATCTGGCAGTGGCGCGTAATCGGAGCCGAACACGACCCGCTCCGAACCCAAGACACGGATCGCAGCAGCCACGGCAGCACTTCCACTCCCGGCCGCACCGGTGTCCAGCCAGATCTGACGGAAGTGATGACGCAGTGAGCCGACCTGAATACGGGGGGACACCTCCGCCTGTTCTGCGGCCAACGCACCCAGTCCACTGCCTCCGAGCATCGCAATCTGAAGCGTGACATCAGGAAACGGATCAAGAAAATCCGTGAACGCCAGTGTTGCTATGGCTGAGGCGAAGTGAAAGCCGTTATCGATAACCCAGCGGATCGCTTCGTTATCGTCGTAGATGATATTCGGCGGCTGCCCTGCGATGACGGGATTGGCAAATCCTGTATGCAGGTAGATGTGACTGTGATGTGCCTGCGCCACTTCAAACAGGGACCTGAACTGCTCTGCCGAGGCACGGGAAAAGAACCCATTAACTGGTAGAACACCGCCAATCAGACCAAGTTTCTCATGGCCTCGCGCCAGTTCGCGTGCAGACCATGCGAGATCGCTCGTGCTCAATGCGGCTACGGCGCTGAAACGATCGGGGTGCTGACGAACCAGTGACGATGTTTCGTCATTCCATGCAGTCCAGAGGTCCAACGTTTCTGCCGCGGGCAATGCAGCATCAACACCAAGAGTGGTGGGCCAGGAAATAAGCTGGTGAGCTATGCCTGCCTCATCCAGATGGGCAAGGCGCGTATTGACGTCTGTCCATTGTGAGCCAAGGGGGAATGCCCCTCCTTTCCCTGCTCCAGCGCCGGTACGCCAGATGGCAAGACTATCGCCCTGCTGTCCAATACGAGGCGCTTCCGTACGCTTACCCAGAATGTGGAGGGTCGAAGGTGAAAACCAATGAGCGTGAAGATCAATAACTGGAAAAGACTGAACCATGGGTGTTCCCCTCCTCAAAAGAAATCTACGCGAGCAGAAAGTAGAAACATTCGCGGAGCGCTATACTGATATGTAAAAGTCTGACTTGTTGCGGAGTATGGGAGAACCTGAACGACGTACCTGTTGCCGGTAATATTCGAGACAATTCCGCTCAACTCCCAGCGACTGTTCCACGGCCGGAAGGATGCATGCACGTCTCCGAGCCAAACGGCGGATTGCTGCAATGCCGAGGCTTTTTCATTTGAAACGAGGTAGAAATAGTGCCCCGTGTAGTTCCAGCGCGTGCCGACCGAGCCATCACCAATGCGGGTATGGTAGCTGTAATCGACGGAGATATTGGCCGTCTGGTGCGGGGCACGGGCGAATTCATTCCCTGTCAGATCCGTTGCGCCTGTCGGAGCCGTAAAGTTCGTAAACTTCGTGCGCAGAATACCGACGTTTCCGGATACGGTCAGATCGTTCAGGGGGCGTGCCTGAAACGCGAACTCTCCACCGTAGGAAATACCCGATGCCGCATTCGTCAACGAGATAATGGTCGATTTCGTTGCGGCATCGGTGGCCGTCCAGGAAACCTGGATGTTGTCGTACTTGGAGTAGAAGCCATCCGCGCTCAGGGTAAAGCGCTTGTCAAACCAGCTTCCCTTATAGCCTCCTTCATAGGACGACAGGGTTTCCGGATTGACTGGCGCGGCCTTCTGTAGCGGCGTTCCCCCTCGATTAACCGGATTGGGGGTAATCTGCGTGTTGAACAATCCCGAGCGGTAACCATCGGCAATACGGACGTAGACCATCTGGTTTTTGCCAAGCAGAACCTGAGGCTCGACTTCGTAGCTGACATTCGACCAGCTCCGCCCACCATGGTAGCTATCAATCCCGACGAGAGGGGATGCGACGCTTGCCGCATTCCACCAGTTCGCAGAGTTAGACGAGAACGAGACTGGTGACAGCCCCTGCCTGCTCTCCAAATCCAGATGCAGGTAATCGTGCGTCCAGCGGACACCCCCTGCAATCTGGAACCATTTATTGACGTGAATTGTCGTGTTTCCAAAAATCGCGACGCTATCGGTTGTCTGCGTATAGCTCGTTCCTGAATAACCCGGTTGACCAATGATTGCCGGTGTCGTCACTGCACCCGGCGGAAGCGTCACGCTTGCATTCGTGTCATTCAGGTTTTCATGAAAGTAATAAGCACCAGCAATCCAGGAAATCCGCTTTTGTGCGTCGGATGCCAGCCGGAATTCCTGGCTAACCTGCGTCGGGTGCAGTTTGTCATACGAGCGACTGAACTCCTGAGGTGTGTAATCACCATCCCCGGAAAGGCGACGCTGGGCATTTTCGAACGCCGTTATCGACGTTAGTGCAAGCCCTGCCCCCGGACGCCATGTGGTATGCAGGGAGGCTCCCTCTGAGACGAGCGCCTGCCGCCCGTTGACGTTGGTGTTCGTCAGGTCACGGCTACCGGTTTTCAAAGGGGAATAAACTGAAGTGCCGGGCGCGCTGTAATATGGGACGTTCGTGCCTTGCATGTCCCGCACATGCAGGTTGAGCAGGAACTCCAGCCTCTCGTTTGGACGCCAGAGAGTTTGGAACCGGGTTGCGAAATCGCCAAAATTTCCGACACGCTTGTTGGTCTGCTGGTTGCGGGCCCATCCGTCGGAATTTTCGTAACGCACAGACAGTCGCGTTGCGAGCTCGTTCTTGATAATCGGCGTGTTAAGAACCAGCTCCCCGCGCTTCTGTCCATAATTCCCGAAATCGACCTGTGCATGACCGTCATTACGAAACGTTGGGCGCAGAGACGTGAACTGAATTGCACCTGCCGTAGCGTTTTTCCCCCAGAGCGTACCCTGAGGCCCGTTCAAAACGGCAACCTGCGCCTGATCAAACAGTGGAAATCCCTGAAAGGCGAGGCTGTTCAGGTAAACATCGTCTGCATAAAGCGCGACGGCACCGACTGCATTATTGGCGACATTCCCGTTGCCAACTCCGCGGATATAATACCGGGGACGCAAACGCCCATCGAAATTATACCCCAGTGCATTGGGCGCAAAAGCCGCGACGTCTGCTGCACTGTCCATATGCTGGCGTGCAATCGTTTCCGCGCTGATCGCCGTGATTGTGGCAGGGACTTTCTGAATATCCTGCGAACGGCGGTTTGCTGTGACGATCACCGTCTCCAGCCCTGCCGGACGACCGACCGACGAAGTCTGCTTGCTGGCCTGAGTGTGCCCTGCAGCTTTCTCCTTGTGAGGTAAGTCACTGGCATGACCAGATGCCGTGGAGACGCCCATCGCAACAGTCACGAAAGCAAGCGTCTGCCCGCAGAGTGCGGATGCCATGCTCCACTTGCCACGGCAAGCGCAGGTCTGCGCACCTGAGGACAGGGAGTGCACGGTACGAACTGTAGCGCAACGGACGAAACCAACCACGACGTGAGCTTTCTTGCTGTATGACAGAACGAAGTGATAGAGTGATATTTAGATATCACGATAGATACAGATAGTATCGTTTTTATGGGTACAGATATAACGCGTTAATAAAGTTATATAAAGTTCTGGAGAAAATCCCATGGTGATGTTCCTGCCATTTCTGGACCGTCAATCTGACGAAAGCCTGCAGAAACAGATCGTTCGGCAGATGGTGAGCGCCATCACAAACGGCACATTACGGCCGGGGGAAGCCCTTGCGGGAATACGGGAATGCGCCACGAACTGGGGAGTTTCACGTAATACCGTCATGCACGCGCTGGAACACCTGGAAGCTGAAGGCTATGTGGAAAAGCGCCCTTCACAAGGGACTTATGTGCATCGAACGCCACCGCGGGATGCAGGCGCAGTCACCAACATAATTGGTGTTACGGAGGTCGGAGAAGCTGCCCATCTTAAAGTGGAACCTCTTCACAATCGGGCTTTTGCGAGTAAAAACAACGAAAATAATTCGTTGATTGATTCACCTTCTACAATAAGCCTTGGGTTCGGAAACGATCAGCCCGTATACCGATCGCTCGAATGGAAACGGACCCTTCAAAAACTGTTTCACTATGAGAACTGGAAACGCGGTGGTCAGTATCAGTCCAATGCTGGACTACCGTTTCTTCGCGAGACCATTGCCCGCTGGCTGACGGCCCGCCACGGCGTCTCAGTAGATGAAAGGCAGGTCATTATCGTAGCAGGTCTTCAGCAGGCACACTCTCTGGTCGCTCAGGCACTGCTTGCACCCGGCATGACCGTAGCGCTGGAAGACCCGTGTTATATTGGGAAGAGGCTACTGTATGAGAAGCTTGGGCTTCATATCCTGAACCTCCCGGTGGATGAAAAAGGCGTTAAGCTCTCTTGCGCGACATTTGATAATGTTCAGCTCATCTGCGTTAATCCGGGCTGTCAGGTGCCAACAAATGCGCCTTTGTCGTTGCCGCGCCGACGCAAGCTGGTGACACTGGCTGCTCAGACCCAAACGCCAATCTTTGAAGAATCAATGTTTGACCTGCTGATGCTGGAGGGAAAATCCATCCCTTCCCTGCTGTCACTTTCTGGCGGCCAGAATGTCATACACGCGGGCCTCTTCGCCCCGGCCCTGGGTGGCGGCATGATGCTTGGATACATGGTTGTTCCATGGCCCCTTCTACCTGCGATACTCGATGCCAAGCTGATTCTGGACAATGGACTCCCGTGGCTCGAGCAGGAAGCTTTGGCGAGGTTTATTGATTCCGGTGATCTGGACGATTTTCTCAAACGCCGCCGGATGTCTCTGATGAGGCGTCAGGAGCATCTTGTAAGTGCCATGAAACGTCAGTGGGGTGACTTTTCGATTTTTAATGCCAGTCACGCGCCAAGAATGAGCTGGTTCCTTCCTGGCCCCATTTCTGACAGTGCAGCTTATATAGATAATGCCCGAAAATTAAATCTTCATATCCCTGGGGATTATCCTCTCCACTCCAGGTCCCCCACGAGCATCTCCAATCTTGATCGGCTTATTTCTCATGGGTATGGCGAATTAGCGGAGAGTGACATCGATAAAGCTGTCCACCGTATGATACAGTCTAATACTGTATAGACCTAAAGCGTTTCATGTATAAATGACTTAAAAAACATTGAAAGTTTTCTAATTCATTATCTGCTTTCTGATTACGCGTCACGATCCGCTCTTGGCAGCCAATGATGGCGACGTTCCTCTAAAATAACATTCACAGAAACGTACTGTAACACACCCTGAGTAAGGAGCCAGTCATTGAACAACCATTTCGAGAGATAGAAAACGTGCCGATTGAAATTTTTACGTATTTGTTTGTGTAACGAACGGGTATTGATGATTCTGAATAGGAATTTCTGCGCCGCCTTTTGATGGCTGCGGAACAGATCGGTGATGATACCGGTCTCTCAGCCCTGTTGGACGGTATTCCTGCAGCACAATGAATACTGGCGGACCGGGGCTATAATGCTGACTGGTTTAGAGATACCCAGTAAGAGCAAGGGATAAAGTCCTGCATTCCAAAATAGAGACCTCAACAAAAACACAAACGTCGCAACTGCAGCAAGATTACGTTTGGAAGGCTCAGGGATTGGCGCGGGAGCGCAACCCGCTACGATAGATGCCACCGTTTTCTTCTCAGCCATCTGCCTCGCCGTAACCGTCAATCTTCTGGCTATGAGTCCTGAGCCAAGCACGTTCTGGCTTCATCCAGGCATCATTCCTATCTGATAAGGTCCTTCGAAAAAGTCCCCGAGCGCCAAGCGTCGCCGGAACGTGAGCCGCCGTTGCGCCAAATGGTACACGCGATCATGCAGCAGATGGCAGCGCTGGCACAGCGCCCGAAGATTGCGCAACCGGTTGACCGTGGGGTCGTGGTTCAGATGCGCAGCGGCCAAAACCACCTTAGTCTGCCGGCTCTGAAGCAAAGCGATCAAATCCGGAGGCGCGACAGGTCGTCCCCTTCCATTAAACCAATGCCCCGTCTCCGGATGCTTCCAAAGCCCCCCGGGAAGGACCTGCAGGATTTGTCCATGAGGTCGGCCACACCGCTGGCACATTCCCCCAGCTCGCTCGAAACGCACCTGTCGGCTCAACTCGGACCAGTTGGGCGGATAAAGCGCTTTCAGTTCTGGTCGGATTGGCATTTCTGTTTTTTAGCACAAAAACGACGTCTTGCAGATCCTGGCCTTCTAATCTCTCCCAAAAGATCCACCCCCAACATAATCCCGAGATCTGGCGGAAGCGGCAATGCAGCCTTATCCTCCTCGTCATGACATCCTCTGTCCCCGATCCGGTCCGTCTTGCCGAAGCCCTCCTCTTCCATTGCAGCGGTCCTGTGTCCCGAATGATGCTGGCGCGGGCTCTGGGAGAGGACGTAGAGATTGCCCAGATCCTGAGCCAAGTGGCCAGGCGCACCGAGGGGCTGGGGTTTGAGTTGGTCGCGGCTGGAGACGGCTGGATGTTCCGCACCGCCCCCGACCTGGCGGAAGCCCTGAGGGCGGTATTGGAGCGACCGCCAGAACGCCTGCCCCGGGCCGTGCTAGAAGTGCTCCTGCTGATCGCTGCGCGTCAGCCGATCACCCGACCCGAAATCGAAAGCTTCCGGGATGCCGCCCTGTCGCAGAAGACCTTGGCCCTCCTGCAGGAAAAGGATCTCATTCGCAGCCTCGGTCGCAAGCCAGTGCCAGGCCAGCCGCAGCTTTGGGGGACGACCGAGACCTTCCTCGTGACCTACGGCCTGAGGTCCCTGGCGGAGCTGGATCCGCTGCTGGAAGGCCTCAGAGGGCCGCTTTAGGCCTTTTTGGGCTCGTTCTAAGGGAATTCTAGGACTGCTTTTTGTCATCATAACACGTGGTAATGTTCTCTTACCGCGTATTAAATTAAGATTGCCTTAATTGGTGTCCTACGGCAGACTCATTGGGTATTTCAGAGGGAAGATCACCGACATGACAGTCCCGACAGATCCCGCAGAGCGTCTCTCCGAAGCGTCCTCCCCTGCTCTGCAAAGTGCCTTGGACGCAGCAAAAGACAGTGCCCGGACCGCGGCCTATGCACCCGAAACCCTGCGAGCGTATGCCCATGACTGGCAGGCCTTCTGTCACTGGTGCGACGAACATGGAACGTCTCCTCTTCCGGCCGCTCCTCCCGTCGTTGCGGCCTGGCTGCACAGTCTGGCACCACGTTTCAGCCGCTCGGCTCTCAACCGTCGCCTGGCTGCCATCGGCTATCAGCATCGCATGCGGGGGCTGGAGTGGAGCTCCGGCCATGCGGCCATCCGCACCACCCTTCGCGCTGCAGGACGTGTGTATGGCGCGCCGCAGAAGCAGGCCGCTGCCCTCACCTCCCAGGAAGTCCGCAAACTCGTCGCCCCCGAGCATAGCAAAACAGTCGAAGCGCTGGCGGATCTGCGAGATCGGGCCCTTCTGCTCATCGGCTTTGCCGGGGCGCTGCGCCGTTCTGAGCTTGTCGCCCTCACGACAGAGGCCGTCCGGATCATCGGCACCGGCCTGAAGCTTCATATCGCCCACAGCAAGACGGATCCCGAGCATCGCGGCGAAGAGGTGTTTCTTCCTCGCGGCAAGCATCGCGACACCTGCCCGGTTTTGGCTCTGGAGCGCTGGCTGAAGAAAGCCGAGATTACGGATGGTCCCCTCTTCCGGTCGATCAATCGCTGGGAGCAGGTCGGACGTGATGCCCTGCATCCGGATGCGGTCCGGCAGATCCTGCTGCGTCGTGCTAGGGTGGCCGGGCTCAAGGTTCCCTCCGGGGAACGCCTCAGCTCGCATGGACTGCGCGCCGGCTTCGTTACCGAGGCCTTCCGGGCCAATGCCCGGGACGAGCAGATCATGGCGCATACCCGCCACCGGGACCTGCGCAGCATGCGCCGCTATGTCCGTCGGGCCCGTCTGGACCTGGATTCCCCCGCCCATCTTCTGGACCTGTAGCCCATGCCACAGACGACGGCAGAAATCATCGCGGACGTTGATGAGACAATCGCGCGCCTGGAAGCCTATCGTCTGGAACTGGAAGCGCGACCCGTTGCCCACGGGTATCTCGAACCGGGCCCCAGTGACGAAGATGAACCGGGGGTCGGCTTTCGTCTCTCCACCCGTCCGGCACTCCCCCGCCACACCCCAAGGCCACCGGCAAGCGGCACGGCGTTTTCAATCTCCAGGTCACAACTTTTAGAGCGGAAGACCCCTCTTTGTCGTCCGCTATTCAATCCTCAACCGGACTGGCTGGCACATGTCTTGACCGTCACAGGGTCAGAAGCCGTGCTGGCCCAGTTCCGGGCGACAGCAGCAGGGACTGGCAGTCTATCGTGGGGGCCGGATGTCACCAACCGCGAAGATCTGAGCCGGATCTTTCCCGTTGGAGACGCCCGGACAGCCGCTTTGATCGGCCAGATTGTCCAGAGCCAGACGGTCCTTCTCGAACGGGAGGCAGGATCGGGCTCAGTTCCGTTTGACCTTAATGCCCTTTGTCCCATCCCTCTGGATCTTCTCTCCCTCGGCCCCGCTTCCTCCATGACACAAGCGTGGCTGTGGGAGCACTGGGGAACGTCGCGGCCACTGCAGCAGGTCGACGTCATGGACGGGCATCCGAACAAGCGCACCAACTGCTGGAGCGTCTCGTTCTGGTCGGCGGACTGGACGCCCTGGGCGGCTCTTCAAACCATTGCGACCCGATGGCCCGACCTCACCTTTGCCATACGCCCGCTTTACGATGTCTGAGGGACTGCTTTTGGAAGTTGGTGCCTGGCAGGGCCCGCTGGAGGCGCTCCTGCAGGCGGTCCGTCGTCGTGCGATAGATCTTGGGACGCTTCCGCTGAGAGAACTGATCGAACAGTTTTTGATCTGCGTGGAAGAGGGGCTTAAAAACCGTCCCCTCGAACAGACTGCGAACGATCTTGTTCTGGCTGCAACCCTTCTTCAAATGCGCTCGGCTCTTCTGCTTCGGGAAGATACTGAAGAGCACCTTGCCGCCCACTCGGCAGCCGAGCAGCTCCAACGCGTCCTGCTTCGAAAGGACACGCTTTTGCAAGCCGTGGAGTGCTTTGAAACTCGGCCTGTGCTGGGCGAAAGTGTTTTTGGACGCGGGAAACTGCCCCCCTCGCCTTCTGCTGCTGAGACAGCGTCTTCAATCCTCACCCAAGATCTACTGGACGCGCTTTTGTCAGCATCTCGTCGGAGGGCAAAGCTGCGGCCCCCAGAGAGTATCTTCCAGCCTTCTTTAGTACCGCGTGTTTCTGTTCAGGACGCTTTGGCATGGTGGCAGCGGAAAGTTCGGGACTATCCGGGGAGCACGTGGGACCTCGTCGAAGGCGTGATTCATTTTTCTCTTGGCGCGAGCCCTCAAAACCTAATGCAGCGCAAGGCCACGTGGGCTGCTCATTTTTCAGCAATTTTGGAGCTGGAAAGACAAGGAGACATATATGTCCAGAAGCAAGAACCATCGATCGCAATCGTAATATCCACGTTGATATTTCACACCGAAAAAAACATCTAAGAGATAATTAAAACGTTTCTTTTCAGCCTCTTAAAAAACATATTCTTTATTCGCACGCTCACTAGTTCAGGGCCTCGAGTCGACCTGGTGTCGCTAAAGTTCCCATCTTCGATGATCTGTGCGGGAACTCTAGCGGCACATTCGTTCCCGAGAACTTTAGCGATCTTTGGGAACTCTAGAGACGTTATGGGAACTCTAGGGGCCGATATCGGGAACATTAGCGACCTGAGACTCGGAAAAAATGCCTTATCCCGAGAACTTTAGCGGCACATACTAATATCTAATTCCTAATATCTTTTCCTAGTAGCCAAAGTGTCGCTAAAGTTCCCGGAGACAAACTCGATCAACGGTGTAAAACTTGCTTCATGGGAACTATCCATGACCTTATCGAGAACGAAGGCCGCCAAGGCGCTCTCTCCTTCGATTATGACCGTCGCATTATCAAAATTGCGGCGGAATATATGGCAATGGAAGAAAGCTCTATTGGCTTTCTCTACAGCGGCTTCACTCACGTAGGCTTACCACATAAAAGGCTTTCTGATGACGCCGCATGGCAAGTTACGACCGACAGAGTGACGATGGTTGTAGAACCTGGTCGAAAGGCATCACCCTCAGGCCAGCCAGTTTATGTCGGAGTTCCATACGGATCTAAAGCGCGCCTAATTATGCTCTATTTACAAACCGAGGCGCTAAAAACTAACAATCGAGAGGTTGAATTAGGCCGAAGCCTCCGAGATTGGCTCAAACGAATGGGTATTCCACAAGGCGGAAAATCCATTGCCGACGTACGCGAACAAGCTGAACGCATCTCTAGATGCCGAATTAACTTCGAATTTCATGGTGGGAACTCTAGCGGCCTAATCAATCAAAACATTGTCGACACAGCGATGTTTTTCGATGATAATCCGCAAAATAAGACACAATTCTTAGAACGTGTGAAGTTATCAGAAGTATTTTTTGAACAACTAATTCGCCACCCCGTTCCAATTGAGGAAGCTGCGATTAGATCTTTAAATGGGCACTCTCAAGCCCTCGATATTTATTGCTGGCTAGCTTATCGACTACATGTTTTACATCGCCCTACCCCTATATCTTGGATTGCTATTAAAGCCCAATTTGGGACGGGTGTCGTTCGCATGGGCCACTTTAAAGCAAAATTCATCGATAATTTAAAATTAGCTCAAGCTGTATACCCAGATGCTAAGACTGATGTGACATCAGCTGGACTAACCTTGTACCCGTCAAAGCCGCCAATATCTCCAAAAACGCCTAAATCTTCTCAAATTCGACAGCGAGAAAGTCGCTAAAGTTCCCACTGAAAATTTGGAAGGCTCGAAGCCTTTACCTGCAGCATGGACTTTGAGGTGTTTAGCCCTGATTTGAAAAGGACTCTAAGCTATTCAGATGGAAGTAAAAAGCAGTCTTGATCCAAGACAGTGGCGGCAGAAGGTATTCCCAATCGGCGCGCACTGAGATGGCGTTAACAAAGTCTATAGAGTCGGGAACGGATTCCTGCTGGGTATGGACGTTAATCACTGGTTCCACTTCTGGTGTTACGATGTAACGTACGTTAGTAAAGCTCGCGAGACTATCAAGACCTTGCCACGTGAAGCCTACATCCGGCGCTCGGCTAAATGTAGCACCAAGTGCGAGGATAGTGTGACTTGTTGTATTTGCCCGACGACTAACCTTGAGCCGAAAGCAGGTCCACTAATTGGCGCACATCGACAGAAGAAAAACGCACATATAGCCGATAAGCCTGTCGGAAAACCCTATTTTCCACGTTCTCGCCGCTTACGCCAACCCGACAGGGTTTGTTGCCACTTCTCCTTAAGATTTTGCTCAGGACACACAGTGGCGCGTCACAGGTGCAGCCTGCCTGTCGGAAAACATCTGTTTTACGACAGGGATATGGAACTTATGCTGTCCCCAACAGAAAGGACTAGCCGCATGTCGGCTTACGCCTCATGTCAGTCGTTCAGATGGCCACGCTAATTTCCTCATTGCGGACATGTTGGATTTAAAATTCAATTTCCGTGTCGCATTATGTCTGTGCTGTGGCGTTCTTGTTTGGGCGCGGACAATTGGCGCCGCTTATGTGACGTAAGAGCCGCCGCATGCTGGTGGGGGCGATGTATCACCGTAACCGGCATAGCAAACTATCTGGCCGACTGCCGCGCCAAAGCTACAATCTGGGCCATGGTACAGTTATTGTACCACCGGACTACGAAACCGTGGCCGTGCGCGCGATGGTCGCAAGCATCTTTTGTCTTATCAATCCGCTGACCGGGCGTATCAGATACCAGTAAGGCGTAAATTTTCGCTTTGCCTCGACGTCGAGACAACAAACGCGCGTTTCGGTAGCGAGGCGCGTCCGGTTGTTACCGAGACTTTCGACAGGAAAAGTTTAGAGCCAGCCTGGCTGCACCACGGGCGTTAAAACGCACGAAGTCTTCACTGTCTTGCAAGGAAGCCTGCCCGTAGTCTGTCTGCCAGAAGCGGCCAGCGAGCCCAAACACCACTTCGCGGTCCTCTAAATGCTCCAGAAGAGTGAAGTTTCTCAGACTGAATGGGCGTTTGGCCGGAAGTGAATTTCCTTCAATTCGGTCAATGATCTTGTTGGGAAATTCCCGAATGACAATAGCAGCACGAATGATCGGATCATTGTCTGGCTTATAATTTATGGCGGCCCGAAACACATCAGAAGCCTGTGCGCTTATTTCCAGCGTGTGCCGTTCACGGAAATGAAAGCTCGGAACATATTTGTCTATAAGCATTATTTCGAAAGTCTCTCGTTTGCGTGACGCATGCTCTCAAGAATGAGGATATTCCGTTTTTTTCAAATGAGGGAAAAGCTTAGCATACGCTTTCGATTATTCTCTCAACGGCTCTCGTATCCGCTTGCGCCGTCATATCGGGCGTACAAAATCTCTGTGCTCCTGTTTGCAAAGCAGACATTGCAAGATTGGATATAGATGGCCCACCAAGACCGCGGAGACGACGTTCCGATGCAGACCGTCAAGACTTGCAAGGGAACACCTTTCTCACGACGATGATCTGATAATCAAAAATGACCAAATTTACGCTTGGCGATCTCAACCTGAACTTTTGGAATGAGACATATCGTCATGAAGATCGGACTGGATCATTTAGATTTCGGGCGGAGAACTAAGACGACCTGTTTTGCAGCAGTGTCGGAGGGATCAGCATTCCCATCACAGAAACGACAGCCAAAAGACCTCCCACAATGGCAAGTGCAAGTGACAGGTCAGTGATCTGAGCGATAAACCCGAGAGCGGCAGGACCGGTCAGAATTCCTGAGTATCCAAGGGTTGTGATGGCAGAGACAGCAAGGTGTTCGGGCATATAACGCTGTCGTCCCACTGCTGAGTAAAGGATTGGAACAACATTGGCACATCCTGCTCCTACAAGGGCGTAACCAAATAAAGTGATCTGCCATATAGGTACGACTGTAATCAGGATCATCCCAAGCGCAGCTAATAAGCTTCCGCCTGTAACTAGGAAACGCCCCGAAACACGATTTACAAGATAATCTCCAAACTGTCGACTCAAAGTCATGGTGCATGCAAATGCAACATATCCTAATCCTGTGTATCGCACATCAATATGGCGGGCGGTCGCAAGAAAAACAGCACTCCAATCTATGGCTGCGCCTTCAGTCAGAAAAACAATGAAACACATCATGCCGATCGCGAGAACGACGCCATGGGGCAATACAAACGAAGCACTTTCTTCTGCATTGGTCCGCCCTGTAAGCAGGCCTGGCAGAGCAAGAATGGCGCTCAGAACTAACAAGGCTGCCACAGATACAGACGTGATTGCTGGAGAGAAATCAAGACTGAGCAGGCTACTGACAGCTACCGCTCCAAGAAGACCTCCCACACTGAAAAGGCCGTGAAAACCGGACATCATTGTTCGTTTGCATGCACGCTCAACAATGACAGCCTGAACATTAACGACGCAATCAATGGTTCCAACGCCCGCTCCAAACATGACCAGTGCAGTCGCCAAAAGAGGTATCGAAGCAGAAGAGGCCAGAACCGGAAGAGCAGCACAGATAGCGAGGGTTGCAATGGCAATGATCCAACGACAACCGTAGCGCCCCGCCAGACTTCCAGCTGCCGGCATGGATACGATCGAGCCTGCACCAAGGCACAGCAGTAAAAGTCCTAGATGGGCATCACTCAAACCACATCGAAATTTTACATAAGGAATAATCGGTGCCCACGCGGCCCCCGCGAATCCTGCAATCAGAAATGCTATGCGTGTGGAATATTGTGCACGAGTTGAATCGGCTTGAGGGCTTTTCAGCGAGAACAAATGAAAATTCCTTTGAAGGCATTGTGCACTCTTGTCACACCTACATATGCCACAATCAAAAAAGTCGCGCAGGTCAAGCCAGATATCGGACAGTCTGCTTGCCCCCGTAAACTGCCTATCGGCTCAAGGAATATGAAGCAGAGAGGCGGCAGTTGCCCTCATCTTGGCGAAGGCAACGTTGGCGTGTCGGATTTCTGTCCAGAGATATTGTCAATCAAATCCAGAATTCCGTCGAGCACGGCGTGCTTCACGGGAAACCAAGTTCCAGTTCTCATGCGTGCGATAAGGGTATGAAGCGCACTGATAAAGGCATCCGCTGCTGTGAAATGATGGGTGAAAGCATGAAAAGAGTTGTAATCCATAACGAGCCCGCCGCCGCGCAACCCTGCGAGCTTCCCGCACGCCGTCGCATAGACGTCACCCTCATCATCGAAAAGCTCCTTTACGATGGCTAGCCCGATGATCTGACGCTGTCCGATGGAGACTTCGACGTCTTCACCGCCTACGACCAGTCTCGCTACCGCTTCGCGACCAAGATACCGAGCCGCACCGTTGATCTGGCGGATAGCGTCGTCGACTTCCTTACGGGTCGCACGTCTCTTGCGATCAAGGGAGCGACTAAGACCAGCTTCTGTAATCGGACTGTCCTTGGCCTGAATGAGAATGGCGACGGAGTCGGTCAGCACGAGATGGTCAAGTATCTCCTTGGACGTATCCTTACGTAGCGGATTCATCATGATGCTCTCTGGGTTGAATGCACGTAACAAGCAAACCGAGATATCGCGTTCCTGAAAATAGCCCGGATTAGTACGCGTCAAAGAGTCGTGCCGGAATCCTGTACTTCCCTGGTAGCCATTCACTTCGGGCGTCATGTCGAGGACAAGGATATCATTGGGCGCCAGCTCACTCTTAAACACCGCTTGAATGGCACGATCATCGTCATCGCGCGTTCGCTGTCCGAACCAGTTTATTAAGCCCTGATGAACGCTTTTAGCCGTTTCAGGATTGTAGGTGAGCAGATGAATCTCCTCCTTGTCTGTGAGGCAGCTCCCACCGTCCTCTAGAGCCGTCCTGAAGCTCATCCACTCATAGTTCTGGTCATCGAAGAAGTAGATATTGACCTCATTATACTTTTGAGGATGGTAAGTATCTCGCGGGAGAATGAGTCGTCTCTAAACAGAGGGGAGCGGACAATCAATGGCTGATCATCATCATCAAAAAAGGCTGTAACTAGTGCAGTGGTCGTGGCCGTCGTGGATGGCAGTGCCGGCAGGTACAGGGCAAATCCACCATTCATCTTCGCCGCTAATATTGCTTCTTTCTGCGTTTTTACAATCAGAGAATATTTTTCGTCCGTGCCAAGTCGAATAGGCATCAGGCCGCCCGCAAACTGCCCGACAAGCGACCTCACTTCAGGATGCAGGACAGTCAGCATATACGCCTCCGGGTTAGTGGGTTGCGTTGCAGAATTTCACCGCCCACGGTCGACGACCAAACTAGATGATATCGTCGGATACTACAGCGGCAAGATAGAACCATAATGTCATCAGCTTACACTAGAGTCTTAAGGGTTATTTGAACGATCGGAATAGAGTGAAAACTTTCGCGGGTATCGTCCATATGAATGTCCGGTTTTATCGATCGCCCTGTACAAAGCCGACCGTCCGTTTACCCCCCTAATCGGCTCGAAGGCGGCCATTTAGCGTGAATAGTCTATTTATGCTCGGGCAGTGTGATCGGACGCAAATAATACCCATCGCGTCGCAGTAGAGCCGCCAATCCATCTGGGCCGCCAAGATGAGCAGCTCCGATTAAAATGACTGCACCGCCAGATCGTACATATGGGGTCATAGCTCGATACATCTGGCTGGTTCGTTTGGTGACATCGTACTCATACATTTTCTTCTGGCTTACCGTGACGTTACGATTTCTGATCCAGGCGTCGAATTCATCGTACTGTCCGTTTTGGACGAAGGACACGAATGGGGGCGACGAAAGGTTCTCCTCAGGTCGTTTGAGCATCTCAACGATTGAGTCACGATAGTAGTCATCCGGAATTTCCTTTTGGACCGCCTCCCACTCGTTGAGATGTTCAAGCCGCTTGATCGTGACGCCTGATTCTTGCGCTTCAGTGCGCACGAGGTCGTCACGGGATAGACCTGCTGGCTGCGGGCATGGCATTTCGAGAATAAATTCTGCTGCTTGTGCTGTCTTCATGTTCAACAGTACACGCGAGTACATATCTGTATTACGTGCTCGAAGCATTTCCTGTCCAGTATAACATGCGAGATGTAGTTGCAGTCTGGACTTAAGTTTCTCGATATCTATGCCGTTGACCCACGAGGCGACCACGGTAGGATTAAGTACGATTTCAGGTACGGAATGTTCGAGTTTCTCAGGTTGGGTCTTTGCGTCTTGGTTGGCTTCCGTCCCTTCAGAAAGAAGGACTGATTTTCCTACGAAAACGGCTGCACTTGGCGCCTCGATACCGAAGACAGGAGCATGAACGCCTGGTACGATAATACTTGGTTTGATACCTGATTTTTCGATCTGAATAGCTTCGACGCCTGCTAACGCCACAGAACAACGAAGCACCATGATCGCGCCGAGAGTGATCAGAACGCAAATTTTCCTTATGGTCGTATGCTTGTCAGTCATATTCAGTCATCCCCAAATTACACGCTGGATTTCCGCTCTTTTCGTGAAAGTTAAAAGGCCATCCGAAGAAAAGTAATAATAGCGCCCTGCTGAAACAATTCGCCGCTGGAGCACAGTGTCTCTTTCGAGACAGGATTCTCATCCTATCATTGATACGTCACTTCTCAGTCGCACAATGCAGCCCGACTATCCTCCTGTCACCAAACAGGAGAGCCAGGAATGACTGATACAGAGAGCGGTGAGCAGCGTGTGCTGGAGATCACGATCTACGGTGTCGTGCTCCACGTTCTGCTCGATAACGTGGACGCCGTTATGGAGGCGGAACCTCACGAAGACATGCCAGAGAATTTGTTAGCTCTGCTGTCTCTCCGGAACCAACCATTCATGATTCATGCGGTGCTGGACAATTATATCCTGAGCAAGCTCGGGAAAGAGTTTGGCGCGCCCGTCAGCGCGGACGAGATCCTCTCGATCGCAAAAGAAAACGATCCATATTTTGGCACGTTGCTCGCCGCCGCTGCCGGTTCAGACATCATTACGCATCCTGATCCGTCCGCTACACCCTACTCGAACGCCCGGGTCTCAGTCGTAAAGGTCGAGGGGCCGTCACAGCCGCACGATTGATGTGCTGATTTGATTTTCGACGCGCGTAAAGCCTGTGGATTTATGGACAGCCGTTTTACGGTCGCTCGCGTCCTGATGGACAGCCCTGCAGGCTGACCACAGGCGCGGCTCTGCCCACAACTCCACAGGTTCAACACCAACAACAATATCTTCATTCTTAAAATAAAATCGGCCGATCCGGCGTTTTCTCCTAACGAAAATCGCGTGCTTTGAGCAGCTCAGATCCCTGAAGCAATAGCGTGCGGTCTTCCAAGCTCAGCACAACGACATGGATCACATCGCCCTCTTTCTGAAGCCGGCCCTGACAGGCCAGAAGACGGGACGCGAGAAGAGGACGGCGGTATTTCTCCTGCACATCCTTCCAGACAATCAGATTGGCCGTGCCGGTTTCGTCCTCGATGGTCACGAACATGGTGCCGTTGGCCGTCCCTGGCCTTTGCCGCATCAACACCAGTCCGGTGAGCTGGATCCGGCGTCCATCCCGCAGATAAGGGAGGTCCCCGCAACGAACGATCCCTTCTTCCCATAAGCCCTCCCGTAGAAACGCGACCGGATGCCCGTCCAGACTGAGTCCTGTCGCCCGGTAATCTTCATGCACTGAGGCCCGCTCTGACATCAGTGGCAAGGTAATCTCCGGCTCGATCACTTCCGGCAGCGGAAAGTTCCGCCCCCGATCCGCTGCCTCGAACAACGGCAGCGCCGTGTCCGCCAGTCCCTTGATTGACCACAGGGCAGCACGGCGCATCTGCCCGAACACCCGAAACGCATCAGCCTCCGCCAGACATTCCAGGGCCGAGACCGGCACATCCGCACGGCGCCAGACATCATCAATACTCTCATAGTCCGGCATCCGGGCCGCAATCAGGGCCGCCCCGTGTCCGTTTGCCAGCCCCTTCACCATCCGAAAGCCCAACCTGACGGCCGCGTGCCATCCGTTCCGGCCGCGCTCCAGCGTGCAATCCCATCGTGAGGCGTTGACACAGATCGGCCGGACCTCGACCCCATGGCGCTGTGCGTCCTGAACAATCTGCGAGGGGGCATAAAATCCCATCGGCTGGCTGTTCAGCAGGGCGGCACAGAACACATCCGGGTAATGGCATTTCATCCAGGCCGAGGCGTAGGCAATCAGGGCAAACGACGCCGCGTGGCTTTCGGGGAACCCATAGCTGCCAAACCCTTCGAGCTGCGCGAAGGTCTGTTCAGCAAACTCCTGCTCATAGCCATTGGCCAGCATCCCGTTCACCAGCTTGTCTCGAAACGGCGACACGCCACCGGTCATTTTGAACGTCGCCATCGCGCGGCGGAGCTGGTCCGCCTCGCCTGGCGTGAAGCCTGCGCAGTGAATCGCGACCTGCATGGCTTGCTCTTGGAACAGCGGGACACCCAGTGTTTTCCCCAAAATACCGCGCAGGGTCTCGGACGGATAGGTGACAGGCTCCAGCTTTTCTCTCCTGCGGAGATAGGGATGGACCATATCGCCCTGGATCGGCCCCGGCCGCACGATCGCCACCTGAATCACCAGATCATAAAAGGTCCGCGGCTTCATGCGCGGCAGCATCGACATCTGCGCCCGGCTTTCGATCTGGAAGGTGCCGAGCGTGTCCGCCTTCTGGATCATGCGATAGGTCTGCGGATCCTCGGCCGGGATCGCGGCGAGATCCATCCGGGTCTGATACACGGTGTGCAGCAGCTCGAACCCGCGACGCAGACAGCCCAGCATCCCCAGTCCCAGAACGTCCACTTTCATGAAGCGCAGGACGTCGATGTCATCCTTGTCCCAGACGATGATCTGCCGCCCGTCCATGGCGGTCGGCATCAGAGGGACGAGTTCATTCAGGCGATCCTCGGTCAGCACAAACCCGCCCGGATGGGTGCCAAGCTGGCGCGGAAAGCCGAGAAGCAGGCGCGCGAGATGGAAGGTCAGACTGAGGCGGCGATCCTTCAGGTTCAGGCCAAGATCCGCCGCACGGGCCTTGCACAGATCGGGATCGGCCAGAGAGGAGGCGATATGTTTGGAAAGCTGGCCGGTCAGATCTTCCGGCAAGCCCAGAACCTTGCCGACTTCCCGCAACGCCCCTTTGGGCTGATAGCGCTGAACAGTCGCGCACAGGGCCGCGCGGTGGCGACCGTAGTGTCGGTAGATCCACTGGATGACCTCTTCTCGGCGGTCGCTCTCGAAATCGACGTCAATATCCGGCGGCTCCTGCCGTTCGGCCGAGATGAAGCGCTCGAACAGCAGGCCCGAGCGGACCGGATCAATACTCGTGATGCCCAGAACATAGCAGACGGCCGAGTTCGCAGCCGATCCCCGTCCCTGACAGACAATCCCAAGGGAGCGGGCATGACGCACGATCGTATTCACGGTCAGGAAATACGGCGCGTAGGCCAGAGAGCCGATCAGCCTCAGCTCATGGGCGATCTGTGTCTCGACGTCAGGCGGCGCCCCGGCCGGGTAGCGACGCGGCAGTGCGGTCTGGACCAGGCGTGTCAGGGTGTCCTGCGCGCTTTCGCCTGTGCGCTCGGTTTCGGTCGGATACTGATAAGTGAGATCATCGAGGCTGAAGGCGCAGGCCTCGGCAATCCGCCGCGTGTTGGCCAGAGCGTCCGGAAAGGCGGCGAACAGGCGTGCCTGCTCTTCTGGCGCCTTCAAATGGCGATCGGCGTGGACATGACGGCGGTTCCCGAGATTATCGACGGTGCAGCCTTCCCGGATCGCCGTAACGACGTCCTGAAGAATATGTCGGCGCGCATCGTGGTAGAGAACGTCTCCCGTCGCAACGCAGGCCAGACCTTGTGCCGCACTGAACGCCGAGAGCGCGTGTAGCCGCGCAAGGTCTCCCGGCTGCCGGAGCATGGTCAGCGCGAGAAACCGGCTCTCTTCTTCGCCTGCCCTTTGTCCCGGCAGATCCAGCAGGCTCTCAACGTGCCCGGGAAGCTCTACCAGATCCTCGGGCGGCAACAGGATCATGAGGAGGTCCGGTGCTGCTGCGACGAGATCCTCCCACCCTAGAAGGAAAACGTCCCGCTCGCTCCGGTGATGACCGAGGGTCAGGAGCTGGCACAAACCTGCCCAGCCCGCACGGTTGCGGGGATAGGCCAGGAGCGCACTGCCATCGCGCAGAGTTAGACGACATCCCGGTAGAAGCCGCAGACCGGCCTCACGCGCCGCCAGATGGGCGCGGATTACCCCGGCCACAGAGTTCCAGTCGGTCAGACCGATGGCGCCATACCCGAGCGCTTTCGCCTGGAACATCAGTTCATCCGGCTGGCTGCCCGAACGCAGGAACGAAAACGAAGACGTCACCTGCAATTCGACGTAAGGCGCGCTCACGGCTCAGCGTCTGTGCGGATGCGGGTGCCGGCTGCTGTCGGGAGCGTTGCTGGTTGGCGCGCGCATCACGACAAATCCGGAGCGTTCCAGATAGGCGACCAGCCGTTCGGCCACGAGACGGGCCATCAGTTCGGCGGCGTCATGCGTGCGCCTGCGTCCGTCATAGCACAGCGCGTGCATCAGGACTTCGGCCACGTCCGAGGTGCTGGCCGGGATCAGGTCATCATGGGGCTCCATCAGAACGCCCCCTGAAGAAACCACGCGCCCGACCCGGACCAGTCGTGGGTTCCGTCGCCTTTGCGAAACAGCCACAGGCGCAGGCCGGTCGTGGTCTCAACCTGCCAGTAATCGCGGATCGCGCCGTAGCTGTCGGTCGTCTGCCACCACTCACCTAGCAGACGTTCGGGGCCATCGGCCGCCGCAATGCGATGCGTCTGCCGCTTGAGGACGAACTGGCGTGGCGCACCGTCCGGGAGCAGGGCAGTGACCTGCACCCGGACGGGCAGATCGAACAGGATGTTCGGCCGCGCCCAGAGCATCTGGCTCGCGAGAGGCGGTTTTGCCATGTCGTCTGGAGAAATGCGAGACTGCCCGTCCTCTGGCCAGGCGGCAAACCGGGGCGCGAGCTGGTGGACAGAAACAACCCCCGGACGGTTCAACAGCCGGTCGATCAGAGTGGCCGGGAGCGCGCGCTCCGAGGATGCCCCGACGTCCGGCAGGACAGACCGCTCGGGTCCGGTTTCGAGCGGTTCGTTCGCGCTGACGGTCAGGATGACGGTTTCAATTCCAAACTCGGGCGCGATCTGCGGGATCTGGTCTCCCAGCAGGCGCATCAGACGTGTCACGTCAGCCGTCGGATCGGATGTCCCCACGCGGATGGCCTGAATGGATCCGTCCACGCGCACGCAGAGAAAGTCGAGCTGCCGCGCCCCCTCCCCGCGCGCCGTCAGCTTCTCGCAGACAACCGGCACGAGTGCGGCAATCACCGTGGCAATGGCGTCCGATGTGCTGATGGGCTCGACCAGGGACCGGGTCAGGCAAATGCGGTCCGCAGGTTGAAACACGCTGAGCGGGCTGGCCTGCCGCCCAAGAGCCTCATCGAGACAGGTGAGAAGCTGCGCCCCAAATCGCTTGGCCAGAGGCGCGCGAGGGAGGTCCGCAAGATCGCCAATGGTGGTCAGGCCGAGCCGGGTAAGGCTGGACAGCGTCTTCTCGGGTAACGGAAGCGCTGAACAGGGCAAAGGATGCAGCGCCTGCTTCTGCTGACCGGGAGGCACGAGACAGATCCGGTCGATCCCCGAGCGGGCCAGGGCGCGTGAGGCAGCGGCCGTATCGCTCAGCGCCACGGAGCAGGAATGCCCTCTCGCCTGCAGGCGTTCCCTGACGAGATCCAGCATGGCCGCCTCGCCGCCGTAAAGATGGGCGCATCCGGTGGTGTCGCTGTAGAGACCGTCCGGAGCATCGAACGCGGGCAGCGGCGACAGCCAGATCAGCCAGGAGCACAGATCGGTCAGCGCTGCCCTCTGTGCTTCTGCGTCTTCCTCTGCCGTCAGAAGATCCGGCACCAGGGAGCGGGCCTGTGCCAGCGGCAGTCCC
>NZ_BEWM01000006.1 GCF_002723935.1 Gluconobacter cerinus | reverse complement strand
TAGCTTCGAGGCCGGGGCTAAATAAAGGGATCCGGATCGCCTGAACAGGTGCCGCTGCCCTGCTGGGCAGCCTTTATGATGCACAATGGATGCTGGGAGACCGGGGTTATGACACGGGCCGGTTCAGGGATGCCCTGGAAAAGAAAGGCACCATAAAGCCCTGCATTCCAGGACGAAGATCTTGCGAGAGACCTGTCAAATACAACAGGCAGAAATACAAACGCCGCAACCGCATCGAAAGCATGTTCGGATGGCTCAAGGACTGGGGTCGGGTCGTACCCCGGCGCTACGACAGATTCCCCCATATCTTCTTCTCAGCCATTCGCCGCGTCGCAACCGTCATGTTCTGGATATGAGCCCTATGCCTAGTCTGAAGATTAGAAGAATCCGTGCCCGCCTGAAAGGTCGGATCTGGTTCAATGTAGCTACAGATAGGATCGATTTGATTTCAGTGCAGTTATTTTTAATATCGAGATGAATTATAAAATGATCAATCTTTAGCATCGGAATTATGATTTACCTTGGTATTCCAGAAAATAAATGGAAAAGTTAGATTGAATTTAAGAAAGAGAAAAAATATCTTAAAATTATTTTGTAAATAAAATTAATATACATATACTAAAAACTGGACTTAAAAATATATAATACTATTATTAAATTTCTAATAAATAATATAAACTATTTAATGTGTATTTATATAAAATTCTAAATGAGAATGTATATTATTTTTATAAACATTTATATTGAACTTATTTTTGTTATCTAATTTTTTTTGGTGTATGGATGGCGAATCAAGATAACGAAGAGGATTATCCCGTGGCGATTAAAGACCCTAAAGTCATCGAGCATTTGAACACGCAGTTGACCAACGAGTTAACGGCCATCAATCAGTATTTCTTGCACGCACGTACATTGCGCCACTGGGGTGTGACGCTACTCGGTAAGAAAGAATACGAAGAATCCATTGAAGAAATGCATCATGCCGATTGGCTGATTGAGCGCATTCTTTTCTTGGGTGGTTTGCCAAATGTTCAGCGGCTAAATCAAATTTTGATTGGGCAGAGCGTTGAAGAAATTCTCGAATGTGATCTGAAGCTTGAGAAGAAAGCTCTTGAAGATCTTCGTGAAGGTATCGCGTATTGTGAGAGCGTACGAGATTATGTTTCCCGCGACCTTCTTCTTAAGATTCTTGTGAATGAAGAAGAACATGAAGACTTTATTGACCGTCAGTTTGACCTGATTAAGCAGGTCGGAATTGAGCGGTACATTCAAACAAATTCTGCCGCAGCACCTGATCAAGACTAAGTTCTTTGAAAATGCCCGAAAATCCCGGGCATTTTTTTTGATTTAAATTAGCAGTACACGTTTTGCGTTGTTGGCTGTGCGGTATTGGTATTTGCCAGACCGAGATTTCTCCGCTCCTGAATGGCTTGCTTTAAAAGGCAAACCATTCCTGGAACGCAGTTCCCACATTGAGCACGGCACTTCCTGGCAGTGTAAATTTCCGAGGGTCGGGATGCTCCGGCATCAATCGCCGACTCGACGTCTTTGTGGGAAAGTGCGTTACATGAACAAATGATCATGAGCTGCTCGTGGCGTCCTATCATGAGGCAATAATTTTCATATACGCCAAATGAGATTGGTTCGCAAATGCAGTTCGATTAAAATTTCCTTATGTTGTTTGGCCTATGTTCTGAGTGCTCCAACGCTGCACAACTGGCCTGATGGCGAAGTTACTGTGAATGCGGATCACACCAGGAAGGCGAGAGAGTTCTTCTTTATGGATGCGTTCGTAGTCTGCCAGGTCCCGGGCTGCCACATGCAGAAGATAGTCTGCTTCACCAGTCATCAGGTAGCACTCACGAATGTCGGCGCATTCCTTAATGCGGGCTTCAAAGCGTCTTAGAGCTTCGTCCGTCAGGCGCTCCAAGGTTATCTGTACAATGACTGTTGTCAGGTTATGTACAGACCGATCATCGATGACGGCATGATAACCTCGGATGACGCCTTTCTCTTCAAGCATTTTGACACGTCTCAGGCATGCTGAGGGTGAAAGACCAACGCGTTCCGCGAGGTCTGCATTGCTCATACGGCCGTCATGTTGCAGAAGGCGAAGAATGGATTCGGTGGTGCGATCGAAGATCATGTCACAATTTTCCGTCTTCCTTGGTTATATGCTGCATATATAATGTTTGAGACTGAAGAATATGCTGAATTTATGCAGGAAATTTCATTTCGATTTGCGATAGGGTGACGTATGACGATCTTATCAGCTCCTCACCTCTGGCCTGCCTCTCGGGCCGGTGCCACTCTTACGGTTGATCTCAAAGCTATAGCCAAAAACTATCGCTTTTTGAGGGATAGGGTGGGAACGGCAGTTTGTGCCGCTGTTGTGAAAGCGGACGCCTATGGGTTGGGTGCTGAGCAAGTGGCACCTATTCTTGAACGGGAAGGCGCAAAAGAATTCTTTGTCGCTCATGTTGATGAAGGAATCGCTCTGCGTCAGATCGTCTCACCCGAGACGCGGATTACGGTTCTGCACGGGCCGCGGCCGGGAGCTGCAGCTGAGTGTGTCTATTTCGGACTTCGGCCTGTTCTCAACAGTCTTGAACAAATAGATCTTTGGAAACGCGAGGCTGCGCGAGAGGGGGCTGTGCAGGAGGCTGTTATCCAGCTGGATAGTGGGATGTCCCGCTTTGGTCTCTCATGGGCGGATGTCAGGAAGCTTTCTGATGATCAAACTCTTTTGGACGGTATCAGTCTTGGGTTGGTGATGAGTCACCTGGCTTGTGCGGACGTTCCAGCCAGTGAAGCCAACCAAATCCAGCACCAAAGATTTCGGGACATGGCAGCCTTAATGCCTGCAGCTCCTTTGAGCCTCTCGGCTTCTTCGGGTATATTCCTAGGCACGGATTACCATATGGATTTAGTTCGGCCTGGCGCGGCTCTCTATGGAATCGCTCCTAACGCTGAACTGCCTAATCCCTTGCAGCAGGTTGTTTCTCTTCACGCCCGTGTTCTTCAATTGCGGGATGTGGAGGTAGGCGATGCTGTTGGGTACGGCTTGACCTATCGTCCAGAGAAACCGCGCCGTATTGCGACGGTGGCCGTGGGATATGCGGATGGTTTTTCCAGGCATAATAGCGGGACAGGTTGTGCATGGCTGGGAGATATCGCGCTCCCTATTGTAGGGCGTGTTTCTATGGATTCCCTGGCCTTGGATGTATCAGCGGTTCCGGAATCTCAGCTGCATGCAGATATGTATGTTGATTTGATCGGGCCACGCAGAAGCGTTGATGATGTGGCCACATCTGCGGGAACTATCGGATATGAAATTTTGACCTCTCTAGGTGGGCGATATTATCGCGAATATGTGGAGTAGAGTCATCCGATTGAGAGTGTAATCCCGTTTCAATGATTGACAGGGCTGTTTGAAAGACCCAAATACACGAATGAGCATCGCAAGTTGTTCAAGTGCCCTTTCTTTTGCGTTGAATTCGGAAAATTCATGTATCTCCGCCGCGATCGTGCCCTGACAGCTGTTTCAATCATGTTGGATGTTGCTTTTCACGCGGGGCGTTCCGGTGTGGTGAGTGGCGCTGATATTGCCAAGCGGGGTAATATGCTGCGTCGCGGGATCGAGCCTGTTCTTCAGGCTCTTTCGAGAGAAAAACTTCTGGATAGTGTGCGGGGGCCTAAAGGCGGTTATCGGTTGGGGCGTCCGCCCCGAACCATTACGGTGCATGAGATTGTTCAGGCCGTTACCGAAGAACACGCCCCCGATGGGGAAGCAGCCAATCCGTTAATAGAGAAGGTTCTTGAACCTTTTTGGGCTTCAATGAATGTTGAGCTAGCCAAAAAAATGGAAGCTGTGACCTTGGAAGGGTTGTTGCGTCAGGCTGAGGAAGCGGGAATGCAGCGACCTAATCGAGCTCCTATCTCCTTTTCAATATAACTAAAAAAATTAGTTATAAAAAATTATCACTAAAATTTGCTGATTGAGGTTGGAGAATTCACCATAATGGATCATTATTTGATCCGTTATGGTGAATTTTTCGTTGCTACGCTCAGTCCTTTTTCATTCGCTGCATTACGTTGAGAAGGTCTTCGGAGCTTCTTTTGACGTCATGCGAGGGGAAACCTGCGAGTTGATGGTTTATCCTATGTCAGTTTCGTTCCTGCGGAGGGCATTATGAAACGACCAGTTCGTGTTGGAGCAGGTGAGAAGCTTGTTTTGACGGCTAATCGCCTTCTGGACGGAAGAATCGTCTGGCGCGATCATGATGGACATTGGGCGGCTCGAGTTGGGGCAGCGGAAAAACTGGATGCTGACGCCGTGAGCGATGTTCTTGAGGAAGCGCAGGCGCGTGCCCAGCAGGATGGTGTCGTAGGTGTATATGAAGTGGCTGTACGCGACGTTGATCCTCCGGAACCTGTGACGGTGCGTGAGCGAATTCGTGCGCATGGTCCGACTGTACATCCCGAATTTTCAGTGGAGGCCGGGCAATGAACGCTCCTGTTGGCCATTACCAATATGATCAGAGTGACCGCGAATTTCTGGCCGCTCGCATCGACGAGTTTTCCGGGCAGGTAACGCGCCGTATTGATGGAAGCTTGAGTGAAGACGAATTCAAGCCGCTGCGGCTGATGAATGGTCTGTATCTTCAGCTTCACGCTTACATGCTGCGTGTCGCTATTCCGTATGGAACGATCGACAGTCAGCAGATGCGGATGTTCGCGCATATCGCGCGTCGGTACGATCGTGATTATGGGCACTTTACCACGCGTCAGAATATTCAGTTTAACTGGATAAAGCTGGAAGAAACTCCGGACATTCTGCGCGATCTGGCGAAGGTGGACATGCATGCCATTCAGACCAGCGGAAACTGCATCCGGAATGTGACGTCTGACGAATTTGCGGGTGCGGCTGCGGATGAAGTCGTGGACCCGCGTGTTCATGCGGAAATTCTGCGCCAGTGGTCTACATTGCATCCCGAATTCACGTTTTTGCCGCGGAAATTCAAGATTGCTATTTCTGGCAGTCCGAACGACCGGGTTGCGGCTCGTTTCCATGATATTGGGATTCTGGCTCGCAGTGGCGCGGACGGGCGTCCTGTCTTCCGGATCTTTGTGGGAGGCGGCTTAGGCCGCACGCCCATTATCGGGCAGGAGATATTTGACGCTGTGCCTGAAGAGCGTCTGCTTGCAACGCTCGAAGCGATTGTCCGTGTCTATAATGCGCACGGACGCCGCGACAATATTTACAAGGCACGGATCAAGATTCTGGTTCAGGCTTTGGGCATTGACGCTTATCGTGAGGCTGTCGAAGCTGAGTTGCAGCAGATGGATCTGGAGCATTACCGTCTGACGCCTGAAATGGTGGATGCGATCCGCGCGCGTTTTGCTGTTCCGGAACTCTCAGCCCCGGATAACGCTTCTCAGGAGCTCTCAGCCAGACGTGAGACTAATCCGGAGTTTGATCTTTGGGTTCGAAGCAATACGCATCCGCACCGTGATGCGGGTCATATTATAGCGGTTGTTTCGCTCAAGCCTGCCGGGGGAATTCCGGGAGATGCGACGTCCGCCCAGATGGACCGTCTGGCCGATTTGGCTGACGAATATTCCTTTGGCGAACTGCGGATTACGCATCTTCAGAACATTGTTCTGGGGCATGTTCGACAGGATCGGCTGTATGATCTGTGGCAGGCCCTGAAAGAAGTGGATTTGGCGTCTGCCAACATTGGCCTGATCGGGGACATCGTGGCATGCCCAGGGCTGGATTACTGCGCTCTGGCAAATGCACGTTCCATCCCGATTGCCCAGAAGCTGGGTGCCCGTTTTGGGGATGCCACCTTGCAGGCAGAAATCGGCGCGCTACGGATCAATATTTCAGGCTGCATTAATGCATGTGGCCATCATCATGCGGGTCATATTGGCTTGCTGGGTGTGGACAAGCGCGGGGAAGAGTTCTTCCAGATTACGTTGGGTGGCCGGGCAGAGAACGGTGCTTCCATTGGAACCATTCTGGGGCCAGCGCTTCCGGAGGACGATACGGTTGATGCGATTGCCCGGCTGGTGGATTGCTACCTTGGTATAAGGCAGAGGGGCGAGACGTTCCTCGATACGTTGGATCGACTCGGGGACGTCCCTTTCAAGGAGGCAGCTTATGAAACTGTTTGAGCTGAATGAACGTCCCGCCAAGTTTCATGAGGCATTGGTAACGCTTTCAGAGTTGGCAGAGAATACGGAAGCACGTGCTGTTCTTCTGGATATTGCTGATGATGCGACGGCGCTGAAACCGTATCTCAACCGGCTTGAACTGGTTGTTTTGCGCTTTCCGATCTTCCGTGATGGGCGTGTGTTTACGCAGGCGCGGGAATTGCGGGAGTACCTCCGCTTTTCGGGAGAAATTCGTGCGGAAGGGCATGTCCTTCCAGATCAGGCGGCCTTCCTCAAGCGGTGTGGCGTAGACAACGTCGTTTTGCCGGAGGGAAGTGACGTGGAGCTGTGGGAAAAACAGCTCCATCGTTTCCCGGTGGCATATCAGCGCTCTGTTCTGCCTTTTCGTCCTGTTGAGGGCGGCCTGCGGATTGAAGAAGACTCCTAACGGGTTCCGAACCATCCACGGCGCCAGAACCAGAAGAGCGGCAGGATGGTGGATAGAACCATCAAGGTAAGGCCGTAAGGGTAGCCATATTTCCAGGTAAGCTCCGGCATGTCCTTGAAGTTCATGCCGTAGATACCTGCGATCAGCGTTGGCATGATCCCGATTGAGCTGGCGACGGTGAGGACTTTCATGCCGTCGTTCTGCTCGATGCTGATGAAGCCCAATGTCGCATCCAGAAGGAATTGGACCTTGCTGACGATCTGGGCATCGAAGTCGCTCAGGGAAGCAATGTCGCGGCCTGCGACTTTGAGACGCGATTTAAATGTGTCAGCCGGCGTAGGTGATTTCCCAGCAGTATCTCTGGCGGGAAGGGGAGACGTGCCCTGATCCTTGGCCTTTTGCAGGCTTTGGCTGATGTAATCTTCCAGATAGATACGAACACGGTCGATGCCGAGGAGACTGTCCCGGACTGTTGAGGCTAGGTCTCCGGCATATCCGAGGCGGCGCAGGGTTTCGCGAAGCATGGCGCCCACGCGTGCGCGATCGCGCGGTTGCTCGGCGTTGAAGACGCGGCGGGAAATGGTGTCGAGAGTGCGCCCCAGGCCTTCGAGGATATCAGCCAGACGGTTGATAATCTCTTCGAGCAGTTCAACCAGCAGTTCCGTTGAAGACGGCGAGACCTTGCCTGCAGGGTATTCAGCCAGCTTTCCCCCTACGAGATCAAATGCGAAATAATCCGTATAGCGGACCGTGATGATTCTTTTTTCCGTCAGGATGAAACCGACGGGTTTGGAAAACGAGACGTCATCCGCACGGCGTACAAGGGGGGTGGAGAGATAGAGGCAGTTGTCCCGTTCATAATGGCGGGATGAGCTTTCGATCTCTTCCAGTTCTTCCAGTTTGGGAATGTGAACCCCAAGGAGTGTCTCGGCTTTTGTAATTTCATCATGTGTTGGATTGATGAGGTCAATCCAGTTCGTGGCATTGATATCGACGTCCGGGCCGATCTCGCGGGCCGGTGTGCCGGCGGGCCGGGCGAGAAGCATCAGAGAAAGATCCTTGGTCGGAGGCAGGAGGTGTTCTGACTCATGTCTTGAGGATGCGCTCCGTGCAAGGGGGCTGCCGAGAATTCGGTAAGGCTGATTTCTTGAAAAGGGTGTGGATGGACGTTCCCGTCTGGCCTTGGTATCGCTGGTTAGCCCTTTAAGCGGAACAGAGCCCGGTATGACGACCCCTTCATCTTCCTTGTCTAACTCCCTGCGTTCCGGACCGGACGAGCGCGGCCGGTTTGGCGTCTTCGGTGGACGCTTTGTTGCGGAAACGCTGATGCCTCTGGTTCTTGAACTGGAGGAGGCGTATCGCGCGACGCAGGCTGACCCAGCGTTTCGTGAGGAGCTGGACTACTATTACCGGGATTATGTTGGCCGTCCGAGCCCGTTGTGGTTTGCGAAGCGCCTGACGGAAGAGTTGGGTGGCGCGAAGGTTTATCTCAAGCGTGAGGAGCTGAACCACACAGGTTCGCACAAGCTCAACAATGTCATGGGGCAGATCCTGCTCGCCCGACGGATGGGCAAGACACGGATTGTGGCTGAGACGGGTGCTGGTCAGCATGGTGTGGCTACGGCCACGGTTTGTGCGCTCTTTGGGTTGAAATGCGTCATCTACATGGGCGCAACGGATGTTGAGCGCCAGAAGCCCAACGTCTTCCGCATGCATTTGCTTGGGGCTGAGGTAAAGCCGGTGACGGCCGGGGCCGGGACTCTTAAGGATGCTATGAATGAAGCCATGCGCGACTGGGTTGCGAATGTGGCGGATACGTATTTCCTGGTGGGCACGGTTGCTGGACCGCATCCGTATCCTGAGATGGTTCGTGATTTCCAGTCCATCATTGGTACGGAAGTGAAGGAGCAGATTGTCCGGGCTGAGGGGCGTCTGCCGGATGTGATTGTTGCGGCCATTGGCGGCGGCTCAAACGCAATGGGGATTTTCCATCCGTTCCTTGATGATGCGGATGTGCGTCTGATTGGTGTGGAGGCTGCCGGGCTGGGACTGGATTCTGGCAAGACGGCGGCATCTATTTCCCGTGGGCGCTCGGGAGTGCTCCATGGCAACCGGACGTATCTGCTTCAGGACAAGCATGGTCAGATCGAAGAGGCGCATTCGATCAGTGCGGGGCTGGATTATCCGGGGATTGGGCCGGAGCATTCGTGGCTGAATGATATTGGGCGTGCCGAGTATGTTGGTGTGACGGATCAGGAGGCTCTGGATGCGTTCCAGCTTCTGACGCGGACGGAAGGCATTATTCCGGCTCTCGAATGCGCCCATGGACTGGCGCATGTCATGAAGATTGCGCCGGAGATGCCGAAGGACAAGATCATCGTGCTGAACGTCTCTGGCCGTGGAGACAAGGATATCTTCACTGTGGCGAGCCATCTGGGAGTGAACCTGTGAGCCGTATCAAAGCCCGTTTTGAAGCCCTCAAGACGGAGGGACGGGGTGCACTGATTCCGTATCTTCAGGCGTTTGATCCGGATTATGAGACCTCGCTTGAGCTGCTGAAGGCGATGCCAGCTGCGGGGGCGGATCTGATCGAGATTGGTGTGCCGTTCTCCGATCCTTCAGCGGACGGTCCGACGATTCAGGCTGCGGCACTGCGGGGGCTGAAAGCCGGCGCGACGTTGGGCGGCGTTCTGGAGATGGTTCGGTCTTTCCGGGAGACCGATGCCGAGACGCCGATTATTCTGATGGGATATCTGAACCCGATTGATAGCTACGGGCCAGCGGAATTCTGCTTTGATGCGGTTCAGGCGGGTGTGGATGGCATCATTGTCGTGGATATGCCGACGGAAGAGGCGGATCTGCTGGATGCCCATGCGCGGGCAGCCGGGCTGGATATCATTTCTCTCGTGGCGCCGACGACGGCCCGGACGCGTCTGTTCCATGTGCTGAAAGATGCGTCTGGATTCGTGTATTATGTGAGCATCACGGGGATCACGGGGACGGGCAGTGCCAGCCAGGCGCAGCTTGAGGAAGCTCTTCCGAAGATTCGGGAAGCGACGGATCTGCCGGTTGCGATCGGGTTCGGAATTTCGACGCCTGAGCAGGCGCGGGCGGCATCCCGGATTGGGGATGCGGCTGTTGTGGCGTCTGCTTTGATCAAGACGATGGCGGGGACGTTGTCTGAGGGGCAGGCGACGGAAAAGACGGTTCCATCCGTATTGAAGCAGCTTATTGAGTTGTCTGCGGCCGTTCGGGGTTGAAACCTGTTTCGGGTGGTGAATTTGGAGCGCATCAGGGGTTTCTCTGATGCGCTCTTTTTATTTGCAGTCTGATCACGTGCGATTGCGCAGTGACATGCCAAAAAGAATGGCAGATGCCCCAGCCATCAGAAGCTCGATGGCAATCAGGGTTCCGATTAGCCACAGGCCTGACCACGGCAGTGTCATGTAGAGAAGGATGCCAATCAGGAGCGTGAAGACGCCACTGACGGCGAGGAGGCCCCAGCCACCTGTTGTGCGGTGCCCGGCGGCCCAGAAGGCACGGCTAAGGCCTGCGAAGATAAGGCAGCCTGCAAGGATAGCCGTAATGAAGACCGATCCGGTTGCGGGCTCTTCGATGAGGAGAAGTCCGCCAAGAATGTAAAGTCCGCCGATCAGGCCGGAAAGCCACTGGTTGGGCAGGGGGAGCCCGCGATGCGCGAAGCTCTGCATGATTTGGGCGATTCCACCGATGATGAGCAGAACGCCCAGAAGGACCATGCTGGCAAGCGTTGTGGCGATCGCATCAAAGGCTGCCAGAAGCCCCAGGACGACCAGGAAGGCGCCCACGCCGATGAACCATCCGGGTTTCAGGCCTGACTGAGGGGAGAACTGCACGGTATTGAAACTGTCGGACATTGGGGTTTCTCCGGACGGGAACAATGGCCCGTCTGTTCACTGATTTTGCCTGATTAAACCGCGAGGACGCTCAGTGGTTGCAGGTGATCGCGGTGCGTGTTCCTTAAGGGAGATGGTGCCATATTTTTCCGAGGCTGGGCACAGTTCTGTATGGCAAGGCTGGCATAAATGTGCTGGCAACGCTAAAACGCGGCGATTATGAATGGCCTGTACAAGAGCCTTTTCCCATTCTGGCCTTCGTCCCGAAGGCAGGCAGAAAGTAACGAGACGACATGAGCTGGCTGACCGATTACGTCCGACCCAAGCTGCGTGGCCTGCTTCAGCGGGACGTGCCGGATAATCTTTGGACAAACTGCGATTCCTGCGGGCAGATGATGCTCGTCAAGGAAATGGAGCGCTCCCAGAAGGTGTGCCCGCATTGTGGGCATCATATGCGTGCGACGGCAAAGGAGCGTCTGGCCTGGACGTTCGATGGTGGCGAATATACGACCATCGAGCTGCCGAAGATGCCGGTTGATCCGCTGGGGTTCAAGGATTCCAAGCGTTACACCGATCGTTTGAAGGACGCGCGGAACAAGTCTCATCTTGATGAGGGGCTTGTGGTCGCTCATGGCCGAATTCAGGGGCAGAAGGCTGTGGTGGCCGTCATGGCACCTGAGTTCCTGTTGGGAACGATGGGAGCAGGTCTGGGTGAGGCTTTTGTGGCGGCCTGTCGTTTGGCTGTTCTTCAGAAGGCCCCGCTGGTGATTTACACGGCTTCCGGCGGTGCGCGTATGCAGGAAGGCGCTGTCAGCCTCATGCAGATGCCGCGTACGACGATTGGCGTGCAGATGCTTCAGGAAGCTGGTCTGCCCTATATCGTGGTCTTTACGAACCCGACGACAGGGGGCGTATCAGCGTCTTTCGCAATGCTGGGTGATATTCACATTGCTGAGCCGAATGCGCTGATTGCTTTTGCTGGTCCTCGTGTGATTCAGGACACCGTGCGCGAGAAACTACCGGAAGGTTTTCAGAGGTCCGAGTACCTGCGTGAGCACGGGATGGTTGATATTGTTGCAAAGCGCTCCGAGCTGCCTGAGCTTCTGGGGCGCGTTCTTGGTATGCTAACTCGCCAAAAGGCGGCTCCGGACGTCGCTGCCTGATGGGTGCCCAGAAGGGGGAGCCGGTCCGCCTGGCTGGTGAATATCAGGGACGGCCGGGCGAGGTTCTTGCCCGGTTGCACCAGTTATATCCCAAGCTGATTGATCTTTCTCTTGGGCGGCTGGAAGTTCTTCTGGCTAAGCTGGGTCATCCCGAACTGCACTTGCCGCCAGTCATTCATGTTGCTGGTACGAACGGCAAGGGGAGCACATGCGCCAATCTGCGGGCGATTGCCGAGGCAGCAGGTCTCCGTGTGCATGTGATGACCAGCCCGCATCTTGTGAGCATTACTGAGCGGTTTCGTCTGGCAGGGAAGCTGGTTGACGAAGATACGCTGGTGGATGCTTTTGAAGAGGTTGAGCGCGTTAATGCAGGTGCGCCCATTACCGTCTTCGAGGTTTTGACGGCCGCAGGTTTTCTTCTTTTCTCTCGCATCCCTGCTGACCTTGTCATTCTTGAAGTGGGTCTCGGTGGACGGCTGGATGCCACAAATGTGGTTCCTAAGCCTGCTGCGTGTGCCATCACGACGATCAGTCTGGATCATCAGGCCTTTCTGGGAGAAACGCTTGAGGCCATTGCTGGTGAAAAAGCTGGGATTATCAAGCCTAGTGTGCCCGTCGTTGTCTCTCCCCAGGCTTCAGAAGCGTTAAATGCCATTCGGTCGCGTGCGGAGGCATTGAAGGCGCCTCTGTGGAGCCTGGGACAGAATGTGCATGTTCGGGTGGATGGTCTAAAGCTGCATTATTCTGACCCACAAGGTGACCTTGAATTGCCCTTGCCGGGTTTGAAGGGGCCGCATCAGGCAACAAATGCAGCTCTTGCGATTGCGGCTTTGCGGGTGTCTGGGTTGAATATCCCGTTGAGTGCGTATGAGGGTATTGCCAGAACTGACTGGCCTGCCCGGTTACAGCGATTGCATGGAACGCTTGCTGCTATGCTGCCAGCTGGGTGGGAGCTTTATCTGGACGGTGGCCATAACCCTGGTGCAGGTGAGGTGCTAGGGGAGGTGCTTGATGGTTGGAAGGATCGACCTGTTCACATCATTGCCGGGGTCAAGCAGAGCAAGGACGTGAGTGGATTTCTCAAGCCCCTCTTGGCGCGGGCAGCAAGTGTTCAGGCTGTGGCGGAAGTTGACCAGCATCTTGCCACGCCTGTGGAGGAGCTTGTTGCTGCGTCCGGGGGAATCGCAATCGCTGGGCCGACGATTGTCAAAGCTTTGGAGCGTTTGGCTGAAAGTGGGCAAGAGCCCGCACGCGTGCTGATTTGCGGTAGTCTTTATCTTGCGGGCGTTGCTCTTGCTCAGGATGGCTGGGTTTCCGTCTGAGCGAAGTTTTGTCGGACCAGATCATCCCATTCCTGCATAATGGTCTGGTCCGGCATCCTCGCATCCGCTCTGGAATACCAGTAGCGGGCGTTGGCCAAATCTCCTTCCTGTCGGTGAAGAAGGGCGTGAATACGGTCGTTTGGTCGTATGCCTTCGGCTGATTGCACCAGTTCGTGTGCTTTGGCCCAATCCTGCTTTCCAATCCACCAAAGTGCTGTTTGAGGAAGAGACAGGCCGGTCGGCGGACTGGTGTTCTTGAGGCTTTCATAGAACTGCTCTTTTGAGATCATGTCCTGCGTCCTGATGTAGCGATTGAGAGGCTGACAGGACTGAAAACGTTTTGTCTCGGCAGGAGATGCACATTGAGGCGCTGCTTCTGGAGGATGCTGATGGTAAAAGACTGTCGTGACTATGATCGAATCCTTTCCTTCTCCAGCTGCGTCTGACGCGTCCTCTGATGATGGGGGGCTAGGCGCGCTCCTGCGTCGTTCTCCGCCAGCGAATATCGCGGCGGAGCAGGCGCTTCTCGGAGCTATCCTGACCAATAACAAGGCCTATGAGCGGGTCTCGGATTTTCTGGAGCCCGAGCATTTTGCCGACTCGGTGAATGGCCGGATTTATGAGGCTGTGGCCCGTCGCATTGAGCGTGGCCAGCTCGCTGACCCCGTTACGATGAAGGCCGAATTCGAGCACACGGGTGTGCTGGATGCTGCGGGCGGACCTGCGTATCTCGCCAAACTTCTGACCGCCATGGTGGGGATCGTAAATGCCGGGGATTATGGTCGCGTTGTTCACGATGCATGGGTTCGCCGTCAGCTCATCGATATCGGAGAGACAGTTGTAAACAATGCTTTTGGTGCGCGGCCTGATCTGGATGGTAGTGATCAGATTGCGGCTTCTGAAGAGGCGTTGTTCAAACTTGCGACTGAACGTGGTCAGGAGGGCGGGTTTGTCTCGTTTGGCAAAGCCCTCACGGGAGCTATTGATGTTGCTGAGAAGGCATTTCTACGGACGGGCGATGTTGTTGGCCTGACGTCCGGACTGCGAGACTTGGATAAAAGGACGGGTGGGTTGCATCCGTCTGATCTTTTGATTCTCGCTGGGCGTCCGGCCATGGGAAAGACAGCGCTGGCGACGAAAATTGCGTTCTCGGCGGCGCGTTCGATCATGAGAGACGCTGAAGAGCGTGGAGAAAAGCCTCACGGCTCCGTCGCTATCTTCTCTCTTGAAATGTCATCTGAACAGTTGGCGACGCGTATTCTGTCTGGCGAGGCAGAAGTATCGGGTGAAAAAATTCGTCGTGGTGATATCGGACAGAAAGAGTTTGATCGGTTTGTCCGGGTGTCTCGTGAATTGCAGAAGCTGCCACTTTACATTGATGATACGCCGGCTATTTCGCTTTCCGCGATGAGAACGCGATGCCGGAGGTTGGCGCGAACGCAGGGGTTAAGCTTGGTAGTTGTGGATTATCTGCAATTGATGCGTCCTGCGATTGGGACCAAGCCGGACAGTCGTGTGTTGGAAATTTCAATGATTACACAGGGCCTGAAAGCAATTGCGAAAGAGCTTTCAGTACCAGTTATCGCATTGTCTCAGCTGTCTCGTCAGGTTGAATCCCGCGAGGACAAGCGACCGATGTTGTCGGATCTTCGTGAGTCTGGCTCTATTGAGCAGGACGCGGATGCTGTGATGTTTGTGTATCGTGATGAGTATTATCTGCAGCAGCGGATGCCCAAAGATAGTGCATACGATAGCAACGAGAAGTTTCAGGCAGCAACTGAAGAGTGGCAGCGGAAAATGGCCCTTGTGCATAACAAGGCTGAGTTGATTCTTGAGAAGCAGCGACATGGTCCGACTGGAATGGTCCAGTTGTACTTTGAGGGAGAGTATACCCGGTTCGGAGATTTGGATACGATCCACGAATAAGAATTGGAAAGCGGTCTTCGGACCGCTTTTTTTTATGTCCGAGCATCACCCGAGATCGAATCTTGAGACGGGAATTAACACCCGAGGAATATCCGTTTTGCAGATTCACGGAAGGCATCAAAGGTTAGCAATACTTTGTTGCATTCTAATTTTTAGTACAGAAGCGAGTTAAAAAAAAATCGGTTCCGCAATGTGATGCAAGTTACGGAAACCAACAGTTTTCATCATGTCAGAGTGCTGTGAGAGGGAGTTGGTTAGGGGCCACGTTTCCCAAGCGGGGAGTACACGCAAGTCCCGCAATGGCAATGAGCCATATTTGCTTCTTGACCTAGTGGCATATTGCCATTAATTTATCGTTAATCGGCGGTTGTCGTGGGGATGGCTGCTGAGGAAGGAAGGGGGCCGGTTGATGCGTTGTGTTTCGCTGATAGCTGGAAACGTTTCTGATTTGTTCATTCCATCGCCGAGGCAGGTTTGCTGCACTACGACGAATGGGGGAGCGTTCGAATGCGCATTGAAGTCAGCGAAGACACTATCAGTGCAGATCCTCGTCTGGTCTCGTGGGCTGATCAGGTATGTCAGAAGTCGTGCTTTTGTCCCTGTCGGGAGCCATGTCTTGCCGCTGGAGCACCAACTCTGGGTGCAGGGCAGCCAGCCGCAGGGCCAGTTCTTCGTCGGTACGACCGTTCAGGACGCCTTTCAGAAGAAAATCTGTCGAGACGCGGAGGCGGTTCGAGAGAGCGGCGATGAGGAAGACGCTGGGCGCGCGATCGCCACGCTCAATCTTGTTGAGGGTAGAGGCATCTACTCCCAGGAGTCTGGCACATTCGCTCTGGTTGGGAATAACGAGTTCCCTGGCCCAGGCGATACGTGTTCCGATAGCTCGCTGGAGGATAGTCAGGGAGTCCGAGCGCTTGTGTTTGGCCATGTGGCCTTTTTAGCAATGGCTTTATGCCAAATCCAGAAGAAGTTTTTTTTCTTATTGCCTATGGCATTTTGCCAAAAATCAAATTTGCAGCATGAAGGAAGTTAGAATGAGGCAGATGAGTGAAAGCCAGACTCCTCGTCGGGTATCTGCCAGCGCCATTGCAGCCATGTTGGCGGCTGACAGTTGGAAGCCTCTCCATAAAGAGGCGCGTAATCGTTCGATGCGCAAGGCTAAAAAGATTGCAAAGGTATCGGGCGGCACTCCGAAAAGACTGGTCGTGGATCGTGAGAGCGCTGAGGCTCTGCCGCCAGGGCACCCTGTGAGTTGGAACGCTTTGTGGGGCGCTGATCGGGTTCCGCAGTTTCCTGTTTTGGCTCCGATGGGGGCTTCTGCGATTTGGGAAAGTATCCACTGATGCAAACGTTAATTCGGGAAATCCCTCCAGTGACCATTGCCCGCCATATGAAGCCCACTCCAGAACGCTTTCAGCATCATGAAATCGTGGAGCGAAATGGGGTGCATCGTGTCGTTAACACAGTGCATTCGATGTATGAGGCGGGCGACATTGGGGACGACGAGGTTTCTGCTGCAGATCGGTGGTACCGGGAGTATCTCTTTGCAACGATTGGTATTGTGGAAGAAAAATCGTCAGATGGCCGTTTTCGTGAAAAGGGCGATGTGCACACGTGGATGATTGGCCGTGGCAAGTGCTCGGTTCGGATTTCGGAAATTCGTGAGAGGTTGGGATTGTGCGGGCACGTGCGTCTTGAAATGATGCTGGCACGAGAAATGTCTTTTTCTGCGATGGCACGCCATCTTTACCCCGGCCTTTCTGAAGGGCGCGCGCGGATGAAAGTTTCGGCACAATGTGCGTTGCTTCTTGAGCAACTTTCGTATGCGTACGAAAATATGAAGAATAAAATTTAAATCTTTCAGAAAAGTATTGAATTTCGAACGCGATTATTGCATAAGAAAAGTACATTGAAGATATCTTATTTTAAAAGGCCAGCTCAATTTTGAGTTTGGCCTTTTTTATTTGGAAGAGTTTCTAGTGTTGGAACGATTTCACATTTCTTCCGGATCAGTTGTCCTTTCCGGTCACCAAGTTATGGTTGTTATTCTTGGGGATGGTTTAGATGTCGTCGCGTGCCCTTTGGTGAATGCTGAAGAAGCGATTCATCGGGCGGATTGTTCTCTTGAATGGCATGAATTGGTGGACGCAGGACTCACGCGGCTTGATGTGCGTTGTCGAGCTATTCCCTGTCGGCGAAAAACTCTTTCGTTAAAGGCCCTTGGATGCGTAAGCGAGGCGACCAGAAGTCGTTTGGAAGTTATGGCGCAGCGGGAGCAGAGATTACGATTACAGGAAGTTCCCAGAACACATTTTCCAAGGAAAAAGCCCATACATGCCGGGCAAAAACATGAGGCTTGGCTTGATGGATGGTCAATGAAAAGCCGACGTGAAGCAGAGCTTCGGATTGATTGACGCTCAGAGTCGGGAGGGGAATGGACAAATGAGCGAGACACAGAGTGAGAAGCAACGGATACGCCATGGGCGATCTCGCCAGCGCAAGGAGCAGTTTCTGAAGCATCTTGCTGCCAATGGAAATATCTCTGCAGCTGGCCGTTTTGCAGATGTTCAGAGAAGCACGCTGTATCATTGGAAAGAGACGGACCCTCACTTCGCATTTCTTTGGGATGATGCTTTGGAGGAAGCGGCAGACGCCCTGGAAGCTGAAGCCCGGCGTCGCGCTGTCGAAGGGTATGACGAGCCAATTACCTATGGTGGAAAAATTATTTGCAACCCCGAGACGGGAAGCCCGCTCGTCAGGAAAAAATATAGTGATGGTCTGATGGCGTTTCTTTTAAAGGCACATCGACCGTCTCGTTTTAAAGCCGGACATACCGAAGACCAGACAGGTTCCATTTCCATCTGTATCAGCCATGACGACAGCGCCCTTTAGACTGAATGATGCACAAAGCGAGGCTGTTCGTTTGTTGGGAGGGCCTGCCCGTCATATTTTATTAAGGGGTGGCTCACGCTCAGGCAAAACGTTTGTGTTGATCCGAGCCGTTATTATTCGAGCGTTGAAGGTTCCAGACAGTCGTCATGGTATTTTTCGTCACAGATTAACGGCTCTTAAGGCGTCTGTTTTGCGGGATACGTTCCCGAAGGTCATGCAGTTCTGTTTTCCGCGGGTTCGGTGGAAGCTGGATCGGCAGGACTGTGTCGTGACGTTCTCCAATGGGTCTACCATTCTGTTCGGCGGTTTGGATGATGAGCAGCGTACCGAGAAAATTCTGGGTCTTGAATTTGCGACAGTTTATCTGAATGAGGCGAGCCAGATCAGTTATGGCGCGCGGAACATGTTGCTGACGCGGCTGGCGCAGAAATGTGACTTGGTGAACCGTGAATATATTGATGCCAACCCGCCGAGTGTTGGTCATTGGCTGTATGCGCTTTTCGAGTTGGGAATAGAGCCGAAGTCGGGGCAACCCATTTCGGATCGTTCCTTATATGGCACGATGATTCTTAATCCGCATTCTAACAGGGATAATCTGGGAGATGGTTATCTTGCAGCGCTGGAAGCGTTGCCGGAACGAGAGCGGCGACGGTTTCTTCATGGAGAATACCAGGTTGCTGTTGAAGGGGCGCTCTGGCGGATTGAGTCGTTCAGACGCGAAGCTGCTGTTGCGGCTCAGACGCGGATGGATATTGCTTCACGCATGCGGCGTATTCTGGTGTCGGTTGATCCTTCGGGAGCCTCTGGTCCGGAAGATTATCGATCGGATGAAATCGGAATTGTTGTCTGCGGCGTGGATGCTGATGGTGTTGGACATGTTCTGGAAGATCTTTCTGCCAGAGACAGTCCGGCAGGATGGGCTGCACGGGCATTGCATGCTCTGGATGACTGGCGGGCAGAGCGGATTGTTGCCGAACGAAATTTCGGTGGTGCTCTGGTAGAGAATACCATTCGGAGTGTGCGAGCGACTGCGCCGGTTCGGCTGGTCACAGCAGCGAGAGGCAAGGCTGCGCGGGCAGAGCCTGTGGCGGCGCTCTATGAGATTGGCAAGGTGGTTCATCACGGGCGCTTTGAAGCGCTTGAGGATCAGCTCTGTCATTTTTCAGTCAGTGGATATCGAGGGCCCCGGTCTCCGGATCGGGCGGACGCGATGGTCTGGGGACTGAGTGAACTGATGCTGTCTGGCAGCAGCAGTATGGCGGGCTGGAGCCCGTCAGCATTTTCGTTGGCGCGCTGACCGGCTTCTAGGCTGCAGGCGGGCTTTAGCATTGGAGAATTCATGGACTGGTTGTCCCTGCAACGGCGGTATGCCGTGCCGGCGGGTGCGTCTGCGCGCACAGCACGCCTGCTGGCGTTAAGGCGCGTTCTGGACGGTACGCAATATGATGCCTTGCCTCATCCGTTCTCGCTGGAACGATCAGGGGCGGGGGAATACATTCCGCTTTCAAATAGACGACCATCTGTCCGGAGCAATTTATGCCGAACGGTTGTCGATGAATCCGTCTCGTTGCTTTTTGGCGATACGCACTGGCCCAGTCTGATTACGGATGATGTGCGAGTTGCGGAAGCCATGAGTGTTTTCGCCGCACAGACGCGTTTAGCATCACTGATGATGGAGGCCGCAACGTGTGGTTCCATTGGCTCTGTGGTGGTTCTTTTTGAGGTGTCGGCCGGCGTGCCGAAGCTTTCGGTTCTCGATACGGCTTATCTGACGCCGGTCTGGGATGATGCTAGTGGCGAGCTTTTGCGTGTTGAGGAGCAGTTTCTTGTTCGAGGCCGGGATCTTGCTGCGCAGGGTTATCCAATTGGTGAAGATCTGTTGGGTGCGCAATTCTGGTGGCAGCGGATTTGGACACCAATGGATTGCGCAGTTTCCGTACCCTGGCTTGTCGGTATGGACGGTGGGGTTCGGGATGAAAGCCGGTCCGTGCGCCATGGGCTGGGTTTTGTACCGATTATCTGGATCCGCAATCTGGGTGGTGTACATGGGCGTGACCCGGAAGGGGAATGCACTTTTGAACGGGCGATCGATACGGTCATTGAGGCGGATTACCTTCTGTCTCAGGCTGGGCGAGGTCTGAAATATGGCTCTGATCCGACGCTGGTTTTGAAAACTGGAGGTTTTTCGGATGGTGTGGCTCACCAAGGCGGAGCGTCGTCGGCTCTGACGTTGCCTCCTGAAGGGGATGCCAAGCTTCTGGAAATTAACGGCAATGCTGCAGGGGCAGTGCTCGAGCACTATCGGGAACTGCGGCAAATTGCGTTGGAGCAACTGCACGGCAATCGAGCGCATGGCGATCGGATTTCAGGCGTGCAGTCTGGCAAGGCCATGGAAATGATGTGCCAGCCTCTGATCTGGCTGGTGGATCGGCTGCGGCATTCTTATGGCGAGAATGGGCTTTTGGCTGTTTACCGAATGGCCTGCCGTTTTTCCTGTGTGCTGGAAAACGGTCTGCGGTTGGGTGGGGTTTTGGTGAAAGACCTCCCTTATTGTCGCATGGCATTGAGGTGGCCCGCCTGGTTCCCTGCAACGGATCCGGAGCTTCTGTCTCTGTCGCAGGGGCTGGTGACGGCTGTTTCCAACGGGATTTTAAGCCGAGAGACGGCTGTCAGAATGTATGCGACGGCATCTGGAAATTCTGACCCCGGGGCAGAATGGCGTGTGCTTGAACAGTGGGTTGCGTCGGATGAGGCGTGATGTTGAACGGAGGGAAAATATCCGTGTCTGAAGAAACTATTGAGGGTGTGGAGGCTCTTCGTCAGGCGCTTGCTCAAGCGCAGGATGAGGTCAAATCCGTTCGTCGGGAAATGGCGGATGCTGTTGCCCGGCAGGAAGATCTGCAGCGATCGCATGAGGAAATTGTGTCTCGTGTGAAGCAGGAAAGTGACCGTGAAATCATGGTTGCGGCTCTGCGGTCAGAGGCTGTTCGTTTGGGCGCGTATAATCCTGAAGATGTTGTTCGTCTGATTGATATGGGCGGTGTTACCCGCACTGAGGATGGCGCGGTTGTGGGAGTGATTGAGGCTTTGGAACAGGCGCGGCAGGAGCGTGCATATCTGTTCGGAGAAATTGTGCGGCCCGGATATTCGAGTGGCACAACGGTTGGGTACCCGGCACCGAAGCCTGGCGGCATTGAACCTTTTGATGCGCGCGCAGCTACTGAAGCTGATTACGAAGCGCGCAAGTGGCAGTTTCTGGCCCGTGCTTGATAGCGCGACAGTGAATTAAATATTTGACCGGCCAAGTATGCCGGAATTTTTCATAAATATTTACGGAATGACATTCATGAGCATCGAAAATTTTCCAGTTCAGCTTCAGGCCGCTATTCAGCAGGGTTTTCTGGCACGGGAGTTTGAAAACGGCCTCAAATCTCGAATGGGATTTCGACAGGTTGCTGATCGCGAGATTTTCCCCAACGCTATTGGTGAGACTCTTACCAAGACGCGTAAGAGTCTGAAGGCTCCTGTTACGACACCGCTGAATCCAACGGGCAATACCAACTTCGATAATGGAATGAGCCCTGCTGGCTGGTCTGTTGAGCAATACACTCTTTCGATCAATCAGTATGGCGACACGATTGATCTGAATATGGTGACGAGTGGTGTCGGGATTGCATCGCAGTTTCTTGCAAATGCCAATACAAATGGTGTTCAGGCCATGCAGTCTCTGGATCGGCTGGCGCGCAATACGCTGTTTGGTGGAGCTCAGAATGGAGTAGGTGGTTATCTGGGTGGCAATACGCGCGTTAGTGTTGCACTTGATGCTGAAGGCGACACCATTCAGGTTGATGACATTCGGGGATTTCAGTCCGTCATCGTTAATGGTCAGGTTACGCTGATTGGATCCAGCAATGGCATGACTGTGACAGTTGGTTCGGATGTGTACACGCTTGTGCGCGTGGTAGCTGACGCGACCAATGTTTCTACGGCGCCGGGCGGAATTTCCGGGCAGATGACATTCTCCGCCAGCGTGTCTGTCGCGGATGGTGCCGTTGGGCAGCCGGTGGTTGCGGCAACGGCACCGAAGGTGATCCGTCCGAATGGCCGTCTGACGACGGCAGCTCTACAGACGGCGAGTGCAAACGGTCTCGCGGATACGCTGGGTATTCAGCAGGTTCTGGCTGGTGTTGCGACGCTTCGCCGTAACAACGTTCCTATGATCAATGGGGCATATCATTGTTATCTGGATGATATTCAGCTTCTATCGCTGTTCCGTGACGATGACTTCAAGCATCTTTATCGGGGAGCATATGGTTCGGAAGAGTATCGTTCCGGGCAGGTGATTGAACTTCTGGGTGTTCGATTTATTCCGACAACAGAGGCCCCTCAGCAGCTTTCTCTTGGTGCCGGTCCTATTCATCGTGCTCTGCTGTTGGGTCAGGGGGCTCTGATCGAGGGTGACTGTGCGCTGACCGGCCATTCGGACATCCCAGACGCTGATCGCGCACTGATTGAGATGGTGGATGGGGTTGCAATGGTGACGCGTGAGCCACTGGATCGACTGCGCCAGATTATCGCTCAGTCCTGGTACTGGATTGGGGGTTTCGCGCTACCGACGGATGTGACGGCAGATACAAACGTTATTCCCACGGCGACGAACAGCTATCTCAAGCGTGGCGTTATCATTGAGAGCCTGGGCACGGATGCACTTGGCATGACCTTCTAAGCTGACTTCGAACCCCCATGATTCCATGGGGGTTCTTCTGGTGGAGGAGGATTATATGTCTGGGACTGCAAGCCTGTCCTCGGGTCCATTGACGGACGGCGAAAAGGTCGATGTTCGGCGATTTTGCGGGTATCCGGCAATTGGATCGCGGGAGACAGGGCAGGAATCCTGGCGCTTCTTTCAGGTTGAGGGAGCGTTGGAATGGCGGATTAACAGCTTATCTGGCGCAGAACTGCAGCAGGTGCGTTTGTACCTTTCACAGCTTTACCCGTTGGAAACGGCTCTTTTGGGGGCATCTGAAAATCTGGATACGGCACAGGCTGCGAGTTGGTATCACAACGGTCATGAAGTGCGTGATCGCGTGATGCTTCTGACGTTATGGCGTCGGCGTTTATGCGCGTTTCTCGGGGTGACAGGCGGTTTGGAATTGCAGGATGGCCGATTGGTCATCATCTGAAGGGGGCATGATGCGGGCGGAACAGATCGCGTCCAGACTTTGTCGAGGGTATGCAAAAGCGGCAGGGATTTTAGGTCACTCCGGAGAGCAATACCGGCCGGATAATCCCTTGTCTCCCATGCAAAATATTTATGCACACCCGATGCTCGCTTTTGATTCGAGTGCTGACTTTACATTCTCCCGATCCCCCAATTGGGGTGGGGTTATGGAATATGTGCTTACGGATTGCCGTGAAGATACTGTGGTCGGAGATATTCTGACTTGCGGGGGAAATACGTTTTTTGTTGCGGCAGTGGATGACCTTCGACCTCCGCTGTGTGTGGCATGTAATCGGACTGTGGAGATCAGTGGCGTTTCTGGGACGCAAGGGAACATCGTTGAGGAATGTCCTGCTGCGATTGTTTTGCGGTCTAAAGGAGAGGGGTCTGGGAGTGGCATTCCGGGCTCAGCCAAGCCTGGGCAGTTTGTCATGTATTTACCGCGGCTGCCGGGCATCGTGTTGCAACCCTATATGACGGTCACGACGGACCTGGATACGACGTACACGATTAATGCTGCCGAGATGTCGGACTGGGGTTTGCGTTGCACCATGTCTCTGCAACAGGTCTGAGGAGAGAAAAATGGCGGATGCTTCTCAGGTCGGATTGGCTCTGGCTTATGTGTGTGCGGGAATTTTATATCCAGAAGGCCTCGAAAAGCCGTCTGTAACGGGACGGCAGACGATCGTTCGTCGCGGGTGGCTTTTACCGAGTGATATATTTGCAGCTCAAAATATTCGGAACAATACGGATTTCCTGACGGTCACACTGGCACCTCAGAAAGGTGTTGTTGTGCCAGAGCCTTTGGGGCGCCCCTGGCAGGTTCAGGCGCGTGTTCTGCCCACGGTGTCAGTGAAGCAGAGTGCGCAAGCTGTTTGCATTGCTTTTCCTTCTGATGGGGTGCCTTCAGGTGTTGTCGGTGTTTGGTACGAGGCTGGGAAAACTCAGATTTCTGCCGCCTATGCCGTGACTGAGCAGGACACTCCTGAAACTGTAGCTTTGGCTTTGGCCGGGCAACTCCCAAAAGGTCTTGCAGACGAAAATTCTGTGCAGGTTCCGGGGTATAACTTAGCCGGAAACGTTGTTGGCTATGGCCAGTCCGTAAGGGTGAACCGCCGACAGAATCAGCGGTATAGGGTTTCGCTCTGGACGGCTGATTCTGGTGTTCGGGATACGCTTGGACAGTTTCTGGATACTGAGCTGGCTGAGAAGAGCTGGATTTCTACGTTGGATGGCCGGCAGGCACAGCTTAGGTTCGTGAGTGTTGAGGACATCGATACGATGCAAAATCAAGCATTGTATCGACGGGATTATTTGTACGAGCTGGTTTTTGACACCCTGCAGGTTCAGTGGTCGTCTGACATGATGTTTGGGGCCGGGACTGTTTCTGCTGGTGATCAGGTTAGCAGTTTCGGCGCAATCGAGCCTGCTTTTGATAATAGTGTGGTTCTGCATGCTCTTGAGGCAATGCAGGCTGCACAAACTTCTCAGGCAGCTCAGAATTCATATCCGGGAATGATGGTCAATCAGTTTGGGACTGTCGTCTGTCAAAGCCATTAAAAAATAGAATCAATATAATAAAGAAGAATTAATTGTTCAATTATCGGAACAATATATTGTATTTCTTGGAGGAAATATCGGCGGATGTCTCTGGTTTATCAGGCGGGTACGCTGAATACGACTGCGCTTACGGTTCCTAACCTTTATGTACAGATTGCGCAGCCACAACCGCTGGGACTGACGGGTGCCTCTTCATCGAAGCTGGGTATCGTTGGAACGGCAGGCTGGGGCCCGGTAGGGCTTCCAGTGCCTGTGGGTGGCATGAGTGATTATCTCTCTGCTTTTGGGAGTAAGCAGAACAAAACGACGGATGCAGGGCTGGCTGTAAATATTGCGGCTCTGCAAGGGGCGTCATCGTTCGTTGTCGTGCGTGTAACAGATGGAACGGATGCAAACGCAACGGCCTCTTTGGGAGGCGTTACACTTAGTGCTGTTCATACCGGCGCTGCTGGTAATTCTATCGTTGTGACCCTGACCGCAACGGGGGCGGGTTATGGGCTGGCAGTTTCGCATCCGGTTCTTGGAGCAGCATCTTATTCAGGTGCGACATGGAACATCCTGGAAGCCGCTGTCGCGCAGGATCTGTCAGCTCTGGTGACGATCCATTTGCCGGATGCAGTTCCTGATCCTGTTCCCGGAAGCGTGACGCTGTCTGGAGGACTAGATGGTGGGACGCCTGATACGTCGGCTTTTCTAGGAAAAGACGATATCATTCGGACGGGTATGTATGCTCTGAGGGGGCAGGGATGTGCCGTTGCCACCCTTCATGGCGTGACAGATAGCGCGTGCTATTCGTCGCAGGCGGCATTTGGCCTCGGTGAAGGGGTCTATATGGTGACGGCAAGCCCTGCATATGACAGTGTAAGCAATGCAGTGTCCGTCAAAGCCGCCAGCGGTCTGGATTCTTCAGCCGTAAAGTTGATGTTCGGTGACTGGATCTGGTGGAACGATGACGTTAATGGCATGATGCTTGTCAGCCCTCAGGCATTTGCTGCAGGCATTCTTTCTGCACTTTCACCTGAACAGTCGAGCCTGAATAAAGCACTTTCGGGTATTGTTGGAAGCCAAAAGGCAGGCTTAGGGGGCAGCAGCGCAACCTATTCCACGGCCGAGCTATCTACACTGTTTACGGCTGGGATCGATGTTATCTGCAATCCTGCGCCGGGCGGGACTTACTGGGCAGTACGGTGTGGGCACAATACGTCAAGTAAAGCGACGGTAAATGGAGATAATTATACCCGTCTGACCAATTATATTGCGTCATCCCTTGCTGGTGGCATGGGAGCGTATGTCGGACAGGTCGTGAATGACACGCTCTTTTCCGACATTCGATCGACCCTGCTGGGTTTCCTGTCGTCCTTGTTGTCTCAAGGTATTTTGGGTGTTCAGAATTCTGAACTGCCTTACCGTGTTGTTTGCGATAGTTCGAATAATCCCCAGTCGCGGACTGCGTTGGGATATGTGCAGGCTGACGTGGCTGTGCGGTACCAAGGCATCAATGAAAAATTTGTGGTGAATTTGCAGGGCGGCACCTCCGTGACGGTGACGACTGCGGGCGGGAGCGTCTGAGCATGGCAAATCCTTATAGTATTGGTCGCGACTGCCGGATTACAGTTCTCTGGAACGGCCAGCGGGTTGATTTGCGTGATGTCACGTCTTTCGGGGCATCACAGGAGACGCATGCTCTGCGAGCAAGTCCGCTTAATGGCATGCCAGTCGAGTTCAATGTCCCGAATGGCTGGCGTGGTTCGTTTCAGATCGCACGTGCTAGTGCGGCGCTGGACAATCTGGTTGCTGCTATTGAAGCTGCTTACTGGAATGCTGGAACGGTTGGGAGCGGTACAATTTACCAGTATGTGACAGAGCCTGATGGCACGACAAGTACGTGGGAGTACACGAACGTGTCTATCAAGTTGAAAAATGATGCCTGGCAGTCGGATCAGATGGTTCATCAAACGGTGCAGTTCTTTGCATCAACGAGGGCAAAGATTTCATGAGTATGCTTCCGAAAGAAGTTCGTCTTGCTGATGGACGATGTCTTTCTCTGAAAGAGATCGATCCTGCGGATATGCTGGATCTGATTGAGGCGGCAGGCTCTGCTGTGACTGGTGCTTCGGCTGCTGCATGGTTGGGCTATGCGGAAATGATCTGTTCAGTTACGGCTATCGACGGTGTTCCAGTGCAGATGCCGGGTACGAAAGAAGAAATTCGTGATCTGGCGCGCCGTATCGGCAAAGGTGGAATTGCAGTGCTTTATCCATGTTTTCATCAGGATACTGATGAAGAGATGGTGGTCGCTACAGCAAAAAACTGAGTAGGCACTCTGCGTTTCAGGAGATGCTTTACCTTCTGGATCATGGGGTGCCATGGAATTTGTTGAAGTCGTGGTCTCGCGCAAGGCGGATGGCTGCGTGTGTTGTGACGGCAGAGCGTGCAGGTCATGTCTTTGACTGGGACCAAAGACAGTACCGAGAATAGGCATGCATACGGATAAATTGTGGAAAGGCGTTCTTTCGTCAGGAATGTTGTTTTCCCTGAACGTGTTGCGACGATCTTTGCTAGAGGGAAGGACGGCTGTCATTCCCACAGTGAGTTTTGTTAAGAGCCGCGAAAAAGGAAATTTGGATTTCCCGAAATTATCGATGGCTTCTTTAATGTCTCGCGCGACGTCAGTTGGGCGCTTTTACTTCTCGGAAGGTGTGCCTGAGACACATGTCGAAGGCATATTAGAAAACGCTCCAGAGCTTGTAAGAAATAAAAGCAGCATTTTTAAAATCGGGCCTAAGCAAGAAAGTATCGTGCATATTTTGCAAACTAAATTGGAGAAATCTGGCCAAGCTGTATCGCAAAAAATTCGCGATGATATGCAGTTGGGCGGCACGGAAAATTTTTTTATCAAGCCGGGAAGATTAAGCGCGGCCTCACCGGCGAAGAATTTTTTTTCTGCAAGAAGCCCGGGGCAGCACTGCCGCGTGGCACCTCATGTTTTTTCCCGTAATACGCCAGATTTAGCGGGTTCTCGCCCTGATATTTGGAAGTCAGCAATCAATACCCGGTCTGTCCCTGTTCTAAAATCTGGTGTGCGAGACCCGGAAGGTTGTTCAGAAATTTCATCACAGTTCCTTCCAATATCGTTGGGAAAATTGGGGCGGATACGGCAGCTTGAATTTGAAGAAAATACCTTACCCCACACATTTCACTCCTCCCGATCAGGAATGCCCCCTTTGGGTGAAGAGCAGCGCAAAGACATAAGCGGTTTTGGAAAAATGAGCCGTCTTTCTGCGCGACGTGCAACGGGAGGCGTCGATGAAATTCAATTTCCCCAATATCCAGGTTGTAGCATTGGAATTGGATGAGGTTAGAGGAGAGCTGCAATGAGTGTAACGCTCTCTGCCATTGAAAACGTTATCGGTTCCATCGGCCGTTTAGGGACGTCTGCACCGGTTACCCTTGGCTCACTTGTACTGAGCGGTATTGAAGTTCCTGACCGACTTGAGGTTGGTGGCCATCAAATGATGGTCGTGCATAGGCTTCCCGGAGGCGAGCGTGTTGTTGATACGCTTGGAAACGATCCTGGCCGACTGGAATTGCGAGGACGTTTTTTAGGGCCGAACGCACAGGTCCGAGCGCAAGCCGTGGAGCGGATGCGGATTTCGGGCCAGCCTGTCGCTTTTTCTGCGGCAGGTATGGCAAGTGATGTTTGGATTGCTCGCTTTGTTTATTCATATGAAGCGAAGGGGGCTGTCTGCTCCTATGAACTGACGTTGGAACGGCCAGCGGAAGCCACTGATTTTGGGACAGACCAAAGTTCACTCACAGGCATTCTAGGAAATGATACTGAGAGTGGGCTCAAGACTGTTTCAGATATGGTAGCGCGTATTTCGGAAGGCGTTTTTACAGGCACTGGGCAAGTTAATTCCATCGTAGGCCAGCTTATGCCATTGGCCACTTTAGTAGGGGCGGGGGGAGCTGCGGCCAAGGTTGTTGATGCTCTGGGTATGGCAAATACCTTGAGTCAGAGTGGTTCTAATCTTGCGGCTACTCCGTCCGGTATGGCAGCGATATCCCATCAGCTTACGACCGCGGGGAGTGGGTTGATGTCCATCATGGAGAGCACAGGAAGCAATCTGGAAAGTGTCGCGATTGCGGATACATCGTCTCTGGGTGCAGTTGCCGGGAGTGCCGGTTTGCTTAGTGCAGCATCAGATACTGGCGGTCTGGTTAATCATTCTCTGGCGTATGTCCGTGGTTCTCAAGGTGCTTCCGGGCAATTGCCGATAGTGCACGCGTGAGGAATTATGAAAAGTATTGTTGTAACGGCAGCTGATATTTCGCTGTTTCATGTTGCCGCGCGTGAACTGGGAGATGCTTGCCAGTGGTGGAGAATTGCTCAGACCAATGGGCTATCAGATCCAGATTTAAGCAAAGTTGAAACAGTCCAACCCCTGAAAATTCCGATGAAAGGCCTTACGTTCTCATCAGGGCTTCCCAATGAGGAGGGAGGATGACCACACGCCAGATCGAAGTTCGAATTTTATGGGATGGAATAGAAAATCCGGATCTTGCGCTTAAAAGTTTCGAACTGGATTCTAATAGATATGAGTCTTGCGATACGGCAGTTTTGACGTTCGCAATAAAGAGGCAGAGGGTCAGAGAGGCACCGTTCTGGTTTGAACAAGATACAGCTTCAAGCCCGTGGATTTCTGTTGAAATCAAGGACACTAAAATTTCTTCAGGATGGACTATTCTATTTCAAGGGCGTGCAGATCACGTCCGGAATGTGGACGAGCATTCTCTTGTCGAAATGGAGTGTCGGGATGCTCTTGCGGCACTTATAGACCTTCGCGTGCAGAATTCCTGGCTTAACCATACGGGATCTGATCTGCTGCAGGATATTGCCAGAAGCGCAGCACTTGCGGCCCGGATTTCGCTTCCTGACGATGGCTCTGACCATATGATGGGTCAGTTTTGGCAAGTAGAGCATAAGAGGGGGGCCCTTCTGTCACAGCATCGCTTTCAGACGGCGGCAGATCTGGCCTTTGCCGTTGCGAGGGATGCGTTGTGTGATCTTTATGCGGATGGGAAAACGCTTGTCTGTCAGCCGTCTTACGTAAATGACGACACCGCTGAAATTATTGATGTTCGAAATGCCGTATTCGAGACAGATGTTTCTCGAGATCTTCAATTGCTTACGGGTATTGTGGTGCATATGGCATCTTGGGATTCTCGACAGAGAAGCAGTACGCATATTTATTATGATGGCAAAACATTTTCCCAGGATGCACCATCAGGTGTGACTGTACTCCACAGCTTTCGTGTGCCGGGCCGTCGTTTGGAAGATCTGCGTCGGCTGGCTCGTGGTAAGTATGAGCGTATTTCTGCACATGCAATGTCAGTCCGTATTTCAATGCCTGGTATTATAAGGCTGCGCCCGCGGCAATTTATAAAGATTTCACTGGGGACAACGGAGCAGACGCTGGGTGTGGATCAGGTTGTTTCCCGATTTTCTGTGAATGATGGATTTATTCAGCATGTGGTTTTGCGTAGCCGGAGAAGTGGGGCATGAGTGATACGCGAATGCTAGCTGCCGCCCTTGCGAACCGAAGCGCACACGCTGTCCTTGGAATTGTGTCCGCAGTTGATCCTTCGAACCATGCCATCAAGGTTCGTATCCAGCCTGACAATGTGGAAACTGGTTGGATACCTGATGTGGGGGGCGTACAGGCCGGAAATCTGCGTGTTTCTTGTCCATCTGAACCAGGGACCCACGTTGCCTTGTTACCCCTTGAAGGGGATGGTGAGCATCTGATTGCTATTGGGGCTGTTTTTGACACGGTTGTGACTGCGCCCGTCTCTCCCTCTGATGGGCAGGCTATTCAGCCAGGGACCATGCTGATCAGGGCAGGGTGCGGTGCACCTCCAACAGATACAAACGGCAAGGTTGGTGATGTAAATCCTCAGGCTGGTTGGTGTCAGATTGGCTCTGACGGGGTTATCCTAGGGGCAGGCAATGCGCGCTTACATATTGCAGAGAGTGGTATTTCACTGACGATAGGCGACGTAACGGCTGCGTTTTCTGCAAATGGTCTGAAGGTTTCTGGTGGCGATATTCAAACAGATCAGCACTCGTTGACGCAGCACGTACATCTGATGGGTAGCCAGACGACAGGGGGACCTGTTGGATGAGTGCCATCAGTCATTTGTGTGGCGGTGATCTGCTGCTGGAGAACGGTGGCTTACAGGTTATTTCCGGGGCTGACGAAACACGCCAGAGGCTTTTAAGGCGCTTGTTAACCAATCCTGGTGATTACATCTGGCAGCCGGAATACGGGGTGGGTCTGCAAAGCATGGTTGGGGAAGTCGTTGTTCCGGCCGTCATGCAAGCTGCTATTCGGGTGCAGGTTATCAAGGACCCTGGAGTTGATTCCGGTCATTCTGTTGATGTGACTGTGAGTGCTGCCGATAACGGGCTTTGCCTTTGCCATATCTCCTATGTCGATGCTGACACGGGGCAGCAGCAAACAGTGGATTTTTCCGCCTAAACAAGAAGCGCAGAGCTATGTTCTGCGCTTCCGGAGGACGTAATGTCTCTTTCTCTTCGCTCGTTTGCTACGACGGTTTCCACCGCCGTGGCGACGGCGCAGTCTTCCTGTGCGCAGCTTTTGGATGGCTCTGTTGGATCGCCCGTGCGGGCACTGATGGAAGGTGTCGGTGGCATAGGATTATGGCTGCAATATCTTATTTTACAAACCTTGCTCCGCACACGTCTGGCAACATCCTCTGCTGAGGATTGCGACAGTTTTGTAGAAGATTTCGGGATGATGCGTTTACCTGGAACGGCATCGACCGGGATGGTGACGATGATGTCATTTTCGCCATCCCAGCAATCGGCAGTGATTGTGCCAGGAGCCATTGTCCGCACTGTTTCCGGCCTGTCATTCGCAGTGATCAAAGATAGCAATCTGCCTGTCTGGTCCGACGTTGCAGGCGGGTATGTTCGGCAGACGGACATGCAGAGCATATCGGTTCCAGTTCAATGTCAGGTTGCAGGATCAAATGGTAACGTGTCTGTCGGTGCGCTCTGTCTGATGGGCACAGCTATCTCAGGCATTGATACTGTTACAAATCCAGCGGCTTTTCTTAACGGTGCAGATCAGGAAACGGATGCACAGCTCCGTGCGCGTTTTCCTCTGTGGCTTGCTGCAAAAGCATCTGGGTGCAGAGCAGCCGTCGGGAATGCTGTTGCGGGTGTTCAGACAGGATTATCGAGTTCGCTTCGAGATGGCGTTGCGGCTGATGGAACTGTGCAGACCGGGTATTTTACGGTCGTCGTGAATGATGGAAGTGGCTCGCCATCGGACGCGCTCCTGACACAGGTTTATGAGGCTGTTGACGTTGTTCGGGCCTTGGGAGTCGGCTTTGCCGTCAGACCTCCCCAGACGCTCGCGGTTAATGTGTCCATGACAGTCGTCGTGCCAATGTCGGTTGTGGTTCAGCAGGCTGCAACAGCGATTGAGAATGCCCTTAGCTTGGACATTGCAGGCGCAGTAGTTGGTGCAGGTTATGCCTATAGCCGTCTGTCATATCTAGCGTATGTCGGGGCCGGTGTGACGGTTACCTCCGTTCTGGATGTCCGCCTGAATGGCGGGCAAGCCGATATTGCTGCGAATGGCGAGCAGGCACTGACAGTCGGCACAATTCAGATCAACGTTCTTCAGAACTGACCAAACAGGCCCCCTGCTAACTGTATCGGGGCAGAAGGAAGGCTATGCCTGTTTTCAATACATACCCGCGGCTTGATACGTTGACGGGCGATGAAGTTCTGGTGCTGGCAGATTCCAGCGGTCATCAAACCGTTACTGCAACGGCTTCCCAGATTGCAGGTGCTCCAGCAGTTTCCCAGCCGAGTGGGGCATTCTATCAGGATAAAGGAGCAAAAATCAGCCGTTTTGCTGATCGTGTTCTGATCGGGGATGCTGCCGCTAATCCGGGACTGAGCGATCGGGATGCAGCATCTAAAAACGATTGGCTGTCCCAGACAATGGGAGCCACCTCGATTGGGCCCTGGGCCTTGCAGGACGCGCAATGTGCCTCGGTAGCCCAGTTTGGTAATAGTGCTTTTGTAGCAGCGTCCCGGACATCTGATGCAAAAACGGCACCAGATACTTTGGGGTTTCAACCAAGTACGATCGGCATTGCGTCATGGGGTGTCGCTGATGACATTTCTGCACCTACGACCACGACAGCCTACGCTTATTATGGAGAAGCGTGGCGCCTGGCTGGTGTGAATTATCAACCGACTTTCGTCATGGAACTTGAAGCGGTCAATTTTGGTGGCTTGGCGATTGGTCAGTCTACGCCTTATGCCCCCAATGTCGGCGGTGGTGTTTATGGCATTCAGCTCGGTGCGGGTGGTGGTCAGACTTCGGGTACTTCCGATGCTGCTGCGGGGGTCGTTTTTGTTTCAAACCCTGACGCCTGGCAGGTCGGTATTGTTTTCGGCGCGACGGCTTTAAGCGGCACAAACGGGACAGATAATGGATATGCCTCTGCCCTGTCTCTTGCGCGTAATCATGCTCTGGAGTGGCATACGCCGGAAGTTGTTAGTGGGGTCTCTGGTGGTAATGTTGGAGCATTTGTCCGTTCTACCGTGACAGAGCGCTCCAAGGGCGTACGACAGGATTTTGTCGATAATGGAATTCTGTTCAGCAATATCGAAGGACAGACACTGTTTTCAGTCGCAAGTGCTGTGGCACCCAACAACACGTTGCAGGTCCAACCTGGGGCAGGCACTCAGGCGGCTGGTCTGTATGTGCAAAGTGGCGAAAACGGATCGTCAAACCTTGGTTTGTTTCCGGAAGAGGGAGGGCAGTTGCAAATCTCTTCCCCGGTAACGAATGCGGCAGGCACACTTCCCGCCACAGTGGGGGGAGGCTTTTTGCATATCAGCGTCAATGGAACGGATTATCGTATCCCGCTGATGACTCCAGAGCAGGCTGGAGGTTGAAGCATGGCCAGATTGTACGACCGTCAGAAATTGGTCTTTCAGGCGACTGATGGGAAAATTCTTTTGGATACGGGGGTGGTTCCTGGATCAGTCGATGATTTTGCGTCGAGGTTGAGAAGCCTTCTGCCTGTCGGCTGGTTCCCAGCAGCGCCTCAAGATCTGGAAGAGGAAACTGCACCAGTTCTTGTCGCTGTTCTGAGGGGATTTTCAGCCGTTCTGGCTGGAATATGGACATTACTTGATGAATGTCAGAAGCAGACACGCCTCATAACGATGAGTGGCCCATTTCTGGATATGTTGGCGGCTGATTATTTTGGACCGGCTGGTTTAACGCGTCGCACTTCGGAGCTGGACAGGGACTATCGCACCCGTATCGTGTCCTCTCTGGTGGCGCAAAAGAATACGCGTGAGTCTGTTTTCAACGCGCTGCTGTCAGTCACGGGTGTCGCGCCCACTATTCTCGAACCTCTGAATGCAGCGGATTGCCATGCATTGGCATCACTTGCCGCTCCTGCCGGTGGTGGAGGTTATGGATATGGTAGCGCAGGGTTGCGATACGGCAGCCGGCACGGTGGACAGTTCTTCGTGGAGACAGCGCTGGGGCACGCCGCTGATGCCCACGTAATTTACCAAACAATTGAAAAAACGGCAGCCAGCGGCATAACCGGCTGGGCCAAGGTGAGCAAATAATGGATCGGGCAATTGTATACGCAGGATCAATTCCAATGGATACGGATCTGCTGCGAATAGGGCGATATGGCAAGGCGGCGCTCGGTCATCTGTCTGATATGCTTTATGGCCGGGATGTGACAGCTGCTTCGGGTCTGATTTGTATGCCTTCTACCTCCGGTCTGTCTGTTACAATCGGGGCAGGGTCCATTACGGCACCAGGGACTATGGATGCCGCATTTCTCGGGGGCGCCGGTGGGGGATATGGCGCGGACGCAACCCCTACAACTTGCCAGTATTCAAGTGATCAGGATGTAACGGTTTCTGTTCCAGGAACTGGCGCGACATATACGGTTTTCGCTCTTTGTACCGAACAGGATGTCGATCAGACTGTCCTCCCGTTTTTCAATGCCTCAAACCCCTCCCAGACGCAGGCGGGCATGAATAACGACGGAAATGCCTTGCCAACGCGGAGACAGGCAGGTCTTTCTTTTGTTGTTTCGACAGATACACCAGCTGTGCCGCCCGGCAGCGCAATTGTTGGGCTATATACTCTGAATGTGCCTCAGGGAGCCACGTCTCTTTCTGGCGTACAGCCGCAGGCAGGGAAGGTTTTTTGGCCAACAATTCCTGAATTGGCGACGCAGACTTTGCTGCGTGCCGCTATGCAGCCTCTACAGCTTGTCACAGCCAATGCATCAGTTTCCATTCCAGTTTGGGCGTCCCGTGTGGAGTTGCGTGTTGTGGGCGGCGGCGGCGGGGGCGCATCGTCTAATTCCATGACACTGAATGGATCATTTTCAGGTGGCGGCGGTGGCAGTGGGGGAGATGCCTCAGGGATTTATGACGTCAGCCTCGCGACTGGTAGCGCACTGAATGTGACAGTTGGCGCAGGTGGCGGATCGGAGCAGACGGGCGGCACCTCCCTTGTCAGTTACAATGGGCAAACATTGCTACAGGCTGGTGGAGGGCAGGGTGGCTATTTTTATAGCGCCATGGGCTCTGCAGGTGGTGAAGGTGGCGTAGCGTCAGGCGGCACTGTCTGGAATCAGACTGGGACTTCGGGAGGAGATGGCCAAACGAATTCCAGTACCTTTGCAGGTTACGGCGGTAGCGGCCCATGGGGCGGCGGCGGCCGGTGCGGAAACGAAGGAGGGCGCAATGGCACCCATTTTGGTGCCGGCGGCGGGGGCTCTTATTCTACACCTGCAGATGGAACGCATTCGCCGGGCGGCGCTGGTTATTCCGGGTGTGTTATGTATCGTTTTCTGCCGTAAGGCAGGCGAGGGGACCTCAAATGGGTGTTCCCCTCGTTACGTAGAATCAGTTCAATGAAATTTCGCCGTCCACCATATTGCGCGGCGGCATGTCTTTTTTCAGATTTACAACGTCCTCTCGGCTGACAGCAGGTGCGTTGTTTCCCCATGCATGACGGATAAACGTTGTGACATCTGCGATCTGCTGATCGCTGAGGCGATGCATGAAATCCGGCATCGTAAAGGCAGAAGGGGCTGTCTTGGTCTTCGGTAATGTTGCTCCACTCTGAATGATGTGAACGAGCGATGCCGGATTTTCTCCCATGACAACAGGGTTACCCGCAAGCGGCGGAAAGACGGCAGGATATCCCTTGCCGTCTGTTCTGTGGCAGGCTGCACAATTATCGATATAGACTTTTGCCCCTCGCGCGGAAACGTCTGCTCTACGCAGAGTATTGGTGGACGCCGGGTCATAGACCCAGTTTTTCTGCGTTTTGTCGTAAGGCTGGAGAGTGCGCAGATATTTGGCCATCGCAAGAAGATCTGCGGCAGAAAGATGCTGCGTGCCATGAACAATGGCAGACGTCATGGCACCAAAACTCTCTCCCTGCATATTTCGTCCGGTTTTAAGAAACGCGACGATGTCCTCTTCGCTCCATCGACCTAAGCCAGTTCGGTTTTCCTGACGAAGCGAGGTTGGGACCCATCCATCGACAGCTACTCCACCTGACAGAAAGGCCTCGCTATCGGCTGCTGTAAGAGCTTTTTCCTGCATTGCAAGGCCACGTGGCGAGTGACAGGCTCCACAATGTGCTGGACCTTCCACCAGATAAGCTCCGCGGGCTATCTGTGGATCTCTAAATGTCTGAAGCGTCTTGGCTTGAGCCTTGACTGGGGCAGGAGAGAACATCCAGCGCCAGAATGTCAGCGGCCAACGCATGGAAAGCGGCCAGCGAATACCATTGTCCGGTGTTGCGACGGATGATGCCTCAACACCGTCGTGGAAATAAGCGTAGAGCGCGTGGACGTCATGATCTGTCAGGCGGGCATAGGATGGATAGGGCATTGCGGGATAAAGTGTTGCACCATCTCGGCGGATGCCTTCTCGCAAGGCTTTTCCAAACTCGGCCTCTGAATATTTTCCGATCCCATGCTCCATATCGGGGGTAATGTTCGTGGAATGAACTGTACCGATCGGAAGAGAAAACGATACTCCTCCAGAATATTCCGGTTTCCCATGAATTGAATGGCAGGCTGCGCAATCAGAAGCGGCGGCAAGATAGCGGCCCTCTTCGATCAGGGCAGATTTCTCATCATTGGCTGAGGCATCGTAACTGAAGAACAGGACGCTGCTGGTGAAGGCCAGAAAAGGAAAAAATTTCATGCCTTCACCAATGGACCAGGAGATTTCAGATAGGTTGTACGGATGTGGTAGGCCGCCCAATAGGCCAGGGCCGCGACTGTGCCTGTGGGGTTATATCCCATCCCTTGCGGAAAAGCATTGGAGCCGATGACAAACACGTTCGAAACATCCCAGCTTTGAAGGTAACGGTTGAGCGCGCTTGTCTTGGGATCTGTGCCCATAACTGCGCCGCCGCCGAGATGAGTGGTTTGATAGTGACGCGTGTCAAAAGGTTGGCCAGCATTGAGATGAACGAGATTGGTCTTCGTGGCGCCCATGGCTTTTGCCAGTGGTTCGATCTTGCTGACAACGTACTGGTTCATGCGGATATCGTTATCTTTCCACGTGAAAGTCATGCGAAGCAAGGGCAGGCCGTAGGCGTCTTTCCATGTCGGGTCCAAGTCTAGATAAACATCTCGATAGGCCATGTTGCTGCCATGGGCATCCACCCCGATAGAGTGCTTATAACTGTCGATGAGAGCGCCTTTATACGCTGAGCCCCATCGTGGGGTGCCCCCGCCGCCCGTCCCGATGGCTGCGGCAATCGGCTTCGTTCCGGCCTGATTGACCCACACCGGAGACCCTCCGATGAAGCCAAGCGGGCCATGATCAAAATTCATGCTGTTGAAGTCATCAAATGCGACACCAACGCCACCTGCACCAATGAACTGGTTGGTATATTTGGACGGTGGAAGCCAGATGCGCGACGACGTAATGGTTTGGTAAACGAAGTTCCGCCCAACTGTGCCTGTGTTCTGAACAGGATCATACGGCTTTCCGATGCCCGAGAGGAGCATCAGATGGACGTTATGAAACTGAAACGCACTCAGAATGACGAGATCAGCGGAGAGGGAAACTTCTTTCTGCGTTTTGGTCTCCAGATACGTGACACCGGTTGCCTTGCTCTTGGTGCTGTCCAAGTCGACACGAAGAACGTGCGCATCGGAAATAAGAGTGAACCGAGGATCCTGCCGGAGAGCAGGCAGAACATTCACGTTCGGAGACGCTTTTGAGTAGAGGTAGCAGTCATATCCGCTGCAATACCCGCAAAAATTGCAGGGCCCCATCTGGCAGCCATACGGGTTCGTATACTGGCGGGATGCATTGGCTGCGGGCAGAGAATAGGGATGATAGCCTACCTGGGAAGCCGCGTCCCGAAAGGTAGAGGCTGTGAAGGTGTCTTTCATGGCCGGGAGCGGGAAATTATCCGACCGGTCTCCATCAAAGATATTACCGTTTCCGACAATTTTGCCGTTGACCCGATAGGCTTCGCCAGATGTCCCGAAAACCTTTTCGGCCTTGTCGAAAAAAGGTTCCAGCTCTGCGTAGGTCACGCCGTAATCTTGAAGGTTCATGTCCTCAGGAATGAACTTCTCGCCGTAACGCTCCACTACTGAACTACGAAGCCTGAGATCTTCTGGCGAAGCGCGAAAATGGACGCCTGACCAGTGTAGCCCTGCCCCCCCAACGCCTTCGCCTGGTAGGAATGCTGCTAACTGACGATAGGGCAGTGCAGTTTGGTCAATGGTATTGCGGACTGTGACTGTCGTCTGGGAAAGATTCTGGAAGAGGCGTTTGCGAATTGCCCCCCGCAGTTCATCGATGGATTCCGGGTAAGCGCCTTCTACCGGCGTCGTACGCTCGGAGCCGCGTTCCAGCATGATGACCGACAGTCCGGCTTCGGTCAGTTCTTTCGCCATGATCGCACCAGCCCATCCAGCTCCGACCACGATGGCATCTACGTGTTTTTTTGTCATGATTTAAGCCCCTCAGGCCGTTTCACCTGAGATCGAAACCGGACCAAATGGATAGGCTGCGCCGTCCTGATTGAACCAGTCCATGAAATCGGCCCGAGCACCCGGGAAGCCCAGCATCAGCCACCCGCCCAATCCTCTGTTGCCCCCATAAAGAGGATCAGAAAATACACCCTCAAGGGTGTTGGTTCGGAGTTGCTCGAAGAAAACGCGGCCAGGAATATCTCCCAACGAGACAGAGCCGCCTTCCAGTGCCGTCAGAATAGCGTCCTGCTCCGCCACAGGAAGATCCGGAAAGGATTTTCCATGTTGCTGGCGGGTATAGGCGTCCAGTCCCTGAAGGCCTTTACGATACAAATCGCGCGGCACAAACGGCAGCTGATAACCGAGATTAGCCGGGCCCTGTACGAAAGGGGCTGACATGTACCAGTTGTCTCCCTGTGCGTAGGGCGTCTCCATCTGACGATCTATGAATTCTGCAACACCCAAGGCACGCGCACCTGGTCCATGCTGATCCTGTGGAAAAAGCCGTTCCGTAGCGGATTCCAGAAGGCGGTACTCGTCAGGTGTGAAGAAGGAAGGGTGGTATGGCTGTTGGGATTCTTCAGCCAGGGCTTCAGCCCAGTGGGCATGGCCCCCAACCATCCAGAAGGATGTGGACCCAAGCAGGCCTTTGACAAAACTGCGGCGAAGAGGGCGGGTCACGGTCGGTTCCGTCGAAGGCACACTGTTCTCCAGCATAAGGGTAGGGTCATATTCGGAAAACAAACATATCCGGAATAAAAGATATCAGACCCCCATAGGACGGGTAGAGGTCGCAATGCCAGAGAACTTTCGATCATCATTTAGCGATGAGCGCTATTTACCCTGCTGAATCGCTGGCTTTCCCATTAGATGGAAGTTGCAGAACACCTGCAGGAGGAGATTTCTGCTTCGGTGCTGCTGTTACAGGGGCTGTGCTGTCATCCCCTGCGCCCGTCGGGAAAATTGCATCTGGAATGCTGGACTGAACGGGGGCAGCAACGCTTGGCGTATTTGTGACTGCGGCTGGAACATCCTGTGTGACAGGCTTGGCGGGAGCAGCTGATGCGGTACTGCCTGGTCCATCAAGAGCCTGTTGCTTCACGCCGCCATCAACCAGAGGGTTTCCTACCGCATCTGTCATCCAGCTCATGAGTTTTTTACGGACCTGAAACTCAAGCTCAACATTCATGTCCTGCATCATCTGATTGGTCAGGGCATACAGAGAGGCGCGGGATGTAGCGCTTTTGGTGCCGGTGTCGAGCTTTCGGCTGATCCGTGCATGGATATATCCCGTATGCAGATTTCCCGCATCGGCAATATTCAGCTGCACATCCAGGGCGCCTGAGATCGCATTCTCGCCCTCTGAAGAAATGTAAGCCTGTTTAATGATGAATGTTGCCTGACCCTGCTGTCCACTGGCAACCAGTCGTTGGTTAGCCATTTGTTTTAGGGCCTGATCGGGGGGCGTAGGGGCTTTCGAACTCAGGGAACCTGGGGATGGAACAGCTTCATCCTGAATGTTGATTGTCGCCACATTCAGGTGCAATTGCGACAAATAGCTGTAGTCTGCGGGAGGGAATGTCTGCGCTGGCTCATCATCTGCACAACCCGCAAGACCGAGTGATAATCCCAGAGCGACTGCTCCGAACCAGTACCGTACACCCATCACGCTATTCCCCATGATCTTATTGGTCGTCGCGGCCCAATAGGCTCTTGAAACGCCCGAACAGCCCCTTCTTGTGCGGTGACTGTAATACCGGAGGCGGCTCTAACGGAAGCTCCGGCAAAAAAGACCGACGTTGAACAGGCTCTGCTTCTCGAATTTCCGTCACTTCCGGACTGTTATCAGAAGGCTTTTCTGGCTCAGGATCAGTCGGTTTCACAACCGACGCAGCCGGAGCCGCCTGAGGAACGCGGGGCGTCCGTAGCGAAGACGCCTGACCGACACCAAAATCTTCCGGAAGGAAAGGACGTGCAGCTCTGATGACATCGGCATGTCCGGAATGTCGTGCAAACCATTCTAAAATCCAGCCAGGAATCAACGGTCCTGACGGGTCGTCACTAATCAGGAGTGGGCCTCCTGGATAGTAAAATGATGGACGGTTTCCCGGTGTTGCTTCGTTCCACACAAGGTAGAAAACTGAATTTTCCAGTGCATCGTGGAAGCGATAAGCAGTTGCTGTGCCCAGCTTCATTTCAATCTGCGCCCGTACAGGCATTGCAGAAAAAGGAGAGGACACGACCAGAACGTCCGTTCCTCTGCGAGCTGAAAGAAGTGCTTTCATCCGCCCTTCAGCCACGGGCTTCCCATCAGGGCAGGTCAGGGCTTCGCCGCTGTCCGCATGTCCGGCAGCAATGAAAATTGCATGGGGCGCATGTCGTCCCAACCAGAGGCCCGACAGCTCCCGAAAAGCTGTTGAAGGCAGGTCAGTTCTGAAAGAGGTGGCATCGTCCCGGATGTCACCACCGAGAACACCTTCTGCCAATGGCCAGAATACCGGGTCCATGCCCGTCAGAAGGCGATTTTGCACATCCGGGCGAAGCGCCATGACATGGCTGCCCTTGTAGGCTCCCTCCTCAATCCACCAGCAGGCTTGTCGCCCGCTGTCCTCATCCTGGAAGAGAATAACTTCGAACTGGCCAACAACCGGGTGGCGCTCCAAAGCTATCCAACCTGGATAAAGCTGTTCGACGGGAAGGCCGTCGATCCTGATTCCGTCGAGCAGTGGAAGCGTCATGCAGGTTTTTCTCCAAGCTCATCACGGGTGAAACGGAAGCCGACGTTGCAGAACTCACAGTTCATCGTGATGGCGCCGTTTTCCACCATGTGATCCAGATCGTCTTCGCCAAAGCGCTCCAGAACTGAGGCAAGTCGTGCCCGGGAGCAACGGCAGCCGTAAGCCAGAGCGCGTGGTGTAGCAATCTGAACGTCTAACGTCCCGAACAGACGATAGATCAGATCACCACTTTCGAGCGTTTCGTCAAAAATTTCCTGGTCCCGCAATGTTTCGGCAAACGTGCAGGCCGTTTCCCAGGCATCCTCAGCCTGAGCAGCATTCTCGATGCCGCCTTCATCTGCGATCCGTTCCAGCACCAGAGCACTGGCACTCCAGCCGTCAACCGTCTTGAGGCAGAACAGCCGGATCCAGCAGTCATGCTGCTCGCTGGTCTGAAAATAGTGGACGGCCATCTCAGAAAGGGTTTCACCCGTCAGCTCCACGATACCCTGATGGCGGTCCATATCCGCCCCCTGGTCGATCGTGAAGGCGAGGTAGCCGTTACCAAGCAACTCTTTGGGGGATGTCGGTAGCGCTGCAGGGTCAGCATCTTCCGCAAGTCGGGCCGTAAAACGCAGATCGCCTGTGTCTGTGGCATCAGCTAGCAGCATGGAGACTGGGCCGTCTCCCTTGATCTGAAGGGAGAAAGATCCCTTGAATTTCAAGGCAGACGCCATGCCCGCAACCAATGCAAGAGCCTGCCCACCCATGGTCAAAACAGCATCCGGGAGATCATGCCGTGACAGGATGGCGTCTGCCAGTGCTCCCAGTCGAATCAGGCGTCCGCGGACGGGAGACTGTGCCAGATGAAATGGCACAATCCCCCCTGAAACGACCATGTTCGGGACGTTGGGGCGTCCCCTGTCAAGGAATGGCGGTGTATCGATCACCCGTTCTCTCTTCCAAGAGCCCAGAGAAGCAGGCCCTTTTGCGTATGAAGGCGGTTTTCCGCCTCGTCAAAAACAACAGACGCCGGGCTTTCGAACACCTCGGCAGTCACTTCTTCCCCGATATGGGCAGGCAGGCAGTGAAGGAACAGGGCATCGGGTGCAGCTTTTGCCATAAGGGCTGCATCCACCTGGTAAGGACGGAAAGCAGAAAGACGCTGATCGCGATCCTTGTCCCCCATGCTGACCCAAGTGTCTGTCAGCACAGCATCTGCGCCTACGACAGCCTCGGCAGGGTTCTGGAAGACCTCGATGGAGGCACCGTTCTGGCGTGCCCAGGCAACAGCACGCTCACTGGGCGCGAAACCCTCTGGCGTTGCCAGACGAACATTGAATTTGAGCAGAGCTGCCGCTTCCATCAGGGAAGTGGCTACGTTGTTGCCGTCCCCAATCCACGCAAGCGTCTTTCCCGCAATCGGGCCACGATGCTCTTCAAATGTCAGTACGTCTGCCAGGATCTGGATAGGATGCGAGACCGGCGTCAGACCGTTAATGACCGGAACCGTGCTCCACTTTGCCAACTCGCGCAGGTTCTCGTCCGTGCCCGTTCGCAGAACAATTACGTCCAGAAAGCGCGACAGAACGCGCGCCGTGTCTGCAATGGTTTCCCCGCGGCCAAGCTGCATATCGCCCGGCGACAGGACAGACACCTGGCCACCCAACTGCCCCATACCCACTTCGAATGAAACACGTGTACGGGTGGAAGGCTGTGCCAGCATCAGTCCGAGCGTACGCCCTTCAAGAGGACGGTCCGGATGTAGCGGATTTTTACGATTATTCTGGAGTGCCTTGATGCGGGCCGACAGATCAATGATCTGTCGGATTACGTCGCCGCTGAAATCACGAATATCAAGAAAATGCCGTGGCATCTGCTGGTCCGTTCCTGCTGTCCGGGGGGCAATTGCCAGACTCACGACACGTTCTCCTGTTCTTTCTTATGGGCTGCTACATATGCTTCGGCAGCTTCGATCAATTTCTTGCAGGCTTCCTGGCAGTCTTCTTCCGTCACGATCAACGGAGGCACCAGACGCAGCACATTATCGCCCGCACCGACGGTCAGAAGCCCGGCGGCTGTTACGAGCGGCATCACCTCTCCAACAGGCGGAACGCAGTGCAGACCACGCATCAGACCCATGCCGCGGACATCGTCAAAAACGCCCGGTGAACGCTTCACGACATCCCGCAGCATGCCGTCGAAGGCCTCTCCAACCGCGCAGACATGCTCCAGAAAGCCGGGTCTGAGAACTTCTTCCAGAACTGTCGTTCCTGCCGCACAAGCCAAGGGATTGCCGCCAAACGTCGTTCCGTGAGAACCGGGTGTCAGATGTTTGGCCAGCTCTTCCGTTGCGAGAACAGCCCCGAGCGGGAAGCCGCCACCAATGCCTTTGGCAATGGAAATGACGTCCGGCTTGATGCCATACCATTCATGCGCAAACAGCTTTCCTGTCCGACCAACACCGGTCTGGACTTCGTCGAAGCCAAGATAGATGCCGTGCTCGTCACAGACTGCGCGCAAGGCCTTCATGAAGACTTCAGACGCGGGCTTGATGCCGCTTTCACCCTGGATGGGCTCCACGATAATGCCGGCAGTTTCCGGCGTAATAGCTGCGCGCAGCGTGTTGGTATTGTTGAACGGCGCATGGTCGAACCCTTCAACAACAGGCCCAAACCCCTTTTGGTAGGCAGGATTTCCGGTCGCAGAAATCATGGCCAGTGTCCGACCGTGAAACGCGCCGTCAAAGCAAAGAATGCGCGTGCGCTCGGGATGGCCGTTCTCGAACTGCGCCCGACGGATCATCTTCACCATGCCCTCGTTCGCTTCAGCGCCCGAGTTGCAGAACAGCACAGAGTCCGCGAATGAGTTCTTCACCAGAAGATCCGCCAGCTTTTCAGCCTGCGGAATACGGTAGAGGTTCGAGACGTGCATGACCTTCGCGGCCTGATCCGCAATGGTCTTCACCAGCTTCGGGTGGCCGTGGCCCAGCGAAGAGACGGCAATACCAGCCCCGAAATCCAGATATCGTCGCCCGTCCGATGCCGTCAGCCAGACGCCTTCGCCCTGCTCGAAAGCAAGGTCGGCACGTTTGTAATTGGGCATGAGGGAGGAGATCATGATGATCGTCGATCCTGGATCAGGGTGAATGAAAGCTGCAGAATCGGAAAACCCTGCCCCGGTCGCCCGGGGCAGGGCCAAAGATTCCGCAGACACATACTGTGCGGCAGAAATACGATCCGTCAAACCCCTTGCGGGGAAAGAACGGTTGTCAGGCGCGCCTGTAAATCAGATCCCGCGCTAGCCAGCACCCGACCTTCACCGTGTTGACGCCTGAAGAATCCCGCTCGAACAGCAGCGTCCAGTCGCCCGGTGCCGTATGATCGAGCGCCCGAGGGCACGGCAAAACCCAGACGTCCCGTGCCAGCCTTTGGAGCGGTTCCATCCGGCCATTGCCCAGAAAGCCTGAGAAACCGCCATAGACCACGCCACCTGCCAGTTCGATGGTGACTTCCGCTTCATCCAGCTCCTCACAGCGATAAACGCCTTCAAGTGCTTCGATGTCTTCACCGGCAGTTTCGTCACAGGCGGTGAGAATGCCTACGCGGTTTTCACCCGGCCGCTCCATCCGGATTTCGTCTCCCTGACGAACAATCTGGACGCCCGGTGTTTCAGCCCGCGAGGCGGAAACACCTTCCAGCATTTCCGGTACCATCAGATATCGAAGCTTGGCTCCGCCGGGAGCGGGATCGATTCGCGCGGATAGCCCGGTCTCTCGCTCAATGAACGTGCCGTACAATTCATGAGGCGGCTGTGTTGTCCGATCCGGCTCATAGGGAACACCCAGTGCTGCTGCCAGGATCTGTCCCGCTGCAACCTGTGCAGGCGACATATGATTGAACATCACAACAACAGACAGACGCTCAGACGCGACGTGCAGTCTGTGGGACCGCCAGCCCCTAAGCGCGCCACCATGCATCGTCACATCACGTCCGAAAAGTGATGTCCGTTGCAGCCCAAATCCGTAAGGTGCTGCTTCACCATCACGGAAGGTCACCGGCGTTGTCAGACGGTTGTAAAGCCCGTCAGGATCATCGCGCGTCGCATCAATGAAACGCTCCCAGGCAATCATGTCATCCAGCGATGCGCCCAGACCTGCATCCCCGGTCCACCAGATGTTATTGACAGCCGGGCGGAAGCCGCTCTCCACGGTTCCTTCATATCCAACAGTCCCGTCCGGCATGGCGCGTGTTTCGGCAGCCAGAATAGCCCGTTCCATGCCCACGGGATTAAAAATGGACGTCTGAAGCAGTTCAGCGAAATTCCGCCCTGTTCTGTCTTCCAGAATGTCAGACAGCAGGCGGAAGTTCTGGTTCACATAGGAGTAAGACGTACCGGGCTGGAACTGGAGCGTACGCGTGCCATCAATAACGCGACGTCCTTCCCGATCCCCGAAAAATCCTTCGACTGGTGCGCCATGCAACATCGCCACAGCCCAGTAGTCACGCAGGCCTGACTGGTTGTGTGCAAGATGAAGCGCGCCTGGCGCGGGCTCATCCAGTTGCGGCAACCGGTCGTCCACATCTCCATCCAGTTCCGCCGGGTCCTGGAAAAGATCCAGCAATACGCCGCAGGTGAACTGCTTCGTGATGGAGCACATGCGGAATAGGGAAGACGGGGTGAACGGCAGGCGCCGCTCTGCATTGGCGTAGCCCCATGTGTGACGGACAAGAACCTCGCCATCTTTCACGACAGCCACAGCCCCACCGGGGCCAGGAAAACGGACAGGAAGGGCGGAGACAGCCGCCTCGAGGCGGGCTGAAAGAGAGTCGCTCATGGCTCGAATGATGACCCTATCCGATCTTGCCGTAAATGCCCTCTTCGCAGCATACTCCTCCACTATGGAGGACATACCAACAGCACCTGATTTCAAGGCACTGCGCGAAATGGCCCTGGCCCACGTGGCTCGCTTTGCCACAACCGAGCATAGTCTGCGCCAGACGCTGGAACGTCGTCTTCGGCGCTGGGGCACGCGAGCCGTGCATGCCGGGCTGCCTGAAGAAGATGCCGAAGCCACAATCAGAACTCTTCGGCCAGCCGTGGAAGACGTCATTGTCGCCATGACAGAACTCGGAGCCGTCAATGATGCCGGATTCGCCCGTTCCCGCGCTCTGAACCTGACCCGGACCGGACGATCTCGCCGAGCTGTCGCCGCACATCTGGCCACGAAGGGCGTTGATCAGACAACCACACAGGAAGCGCTCAACGAATCGCTGGGTGAAAGATCAGACGAAACGGCGCGGGAGGCGGAACTGGCGGCGGCGCTCGTCCTGGCGCGCAAACGTCGCGTCGGTCCTTTCTGCCGCCCGGACCGTCCGCAAGAGGATCCGGTTCGCGTTATGGGAATCTTTGCGCGCAATGGTTTTTCCAGGGATGTCGTGCAGACAGCTTTGGAAATGGACACTGAAGAAGCAGAAGACCGCATCATTGCCTTCCGGAGCCGCCCATGAAAAAACTGGCACTCTGCCTGCTGCTGTCACTCACAGCCTGTGGTGGTAGCCGCGAATACAGTCGTGCCAGTTTCAATGGGCCACTCCAGTGCGCGCCTTATGCCCGCTCCCGAACAGGTCTTCAGTTGCGGGGAGATGCTGCCTCATGGTGGCGCCAGTCCGCGGGTCATTATGCCAGAAGCCATGCCCCCATTGCGGGCTCTGTTCTGGTCTTCCGGGCGACGTCACGCGTACCGAGCGGACACGTTTCCATCGTGCGCAGACAGATTTCTTCAAACACGATCCTCGTAGATCATGCTAACTGGGAACCGGGACGCATTGATCGCAATGTTCCCATCACGGATGTTTCACCCCGTCATGACTGGACACTCGTCCGGGTCTGGTGGGCACCCATTCACGGCCTGGGGCGCCGAGCCTATCCAACCTATGGCTTCGTTTCGGCCTCCGGTCCGGATGATGCGTCCTGAGCGAACGCTTGCACAAACGCCCAAGCCTTGCCACATGAAGGTGTAGCCTTGGCTTTTCGGAGTAATACATTATGGGCAGCATGAGCCCCGTTCACTGGCTGATCCTGGCGGTCGTCCTGCTCGTCGTGTTTGGCGGCGGTGGAAAGATCAGCGGCCTGATGGGAGACTTCGCGAAGGGCATCAAGTCCTTCAAGAAGAACATGGGCGAAGACGAGAACATGACGCCGCCTGAAGCCAATCAGGCGCCGGGTCATATCTCGGCCCCCAATCAGTCGCCCGGCTACAGCCAGACGACCACCAACAGCGACACGCACCGCACGCAGGTCTGATGTTGAATACGACGTCTGATACGGCATGGACCGAGGCCGCCGGGCAAATCGTCCGGGCAGGCCAGCGGATGGATCAGCGCGGCTGGGTTCCAGCGACAGCTGGCAACCTGTCCGTACGTCTGGCAGATGGCCGCATCGCCATCACGCGCTCTGGAGGCCACAAAGGCTTCCTGACAGAGCAGGACGTGATCCAGATCACCCCTGAAGGCGTACCGCTGGACCCGACGAAGCGTGCCAGTGCAGAAACCCTGTTGCATACCCAGCTCTATGCGCATGATCCGTCGATCGGTGCTGTACTGCACGGTCACTCTGTTGCGGCCACCATCCTGTCCATGGATGAACCAACAGACGCGATCACGCTCGCAGGCTATGAAGTGCTGAAGGTTTTCGAAGGCCAGCCAACGCACGACACCAGTCTGGACTTGCCACTGTTTCACAACGATCAGGATATCGCCCGTCTCTCGACAGTTGTCGCTCCGAAACTGTCGGACATGCGTCTGGGTTACCTGATCCGCGGTCATGGCGTTTATGTCTGGGGTAAAGACATGTTCACAGCATTGGCGCGGCTTGAAGGGCTTGAATTTCTGCTCGCCTGCCATCTCGCCCGTCTCCAGAAGGCACGCTGAACCATGAGCAGACTGACTGTTTATCGGGACGATAGCCCCGAAACGATCCTTCTCGACGTCACCACCCCCGGGGAAATCGCCGAGACCCTGCGCCCGCACAACATCCGTTTTGAACGCTGGACGCCGCCTGTCACGCCTGCAAAAGACGCGACGACGGACGAAATTCTGGACGCGTATCGCCCCTATCTCGACACCCTTATGGGTGAAACGGGCGCGGGAAGTGCAGACGTGGTGCGCATCAATGCGTCCACGCCCAATCTGCCGGAGTTGCGCAAAAAGTTCCTCTCGGAGCACACGCACAGCGAAGATGAAGTCCGGTTCTTCGTGCATGGTCAGGGCGCTTTCGTCCTGCACATTCACGGCCGGATCTATTCGGTTCTTTGCACGGCCGGAGACTTGATTTCTGTGCCAGAAGGCATTCCGCACTGGTTTGATGCGGGCCCATCCCCGGATGTGGTCGCTCTGCGCGTCTTTACCGACACAACCGGGTGGATCGCGCAATATACAGGCGATGACATCGCCGAGCGTTTCCCTGCAGACGTCTCCATTTCCTCCTGAAAGTCCGACATGATCCGTCTCGTCCTGCTTGATATCGAAGGCACGACCCTGCCGATCTCTTTCGTTCGGGACGTCATGTTCCCTTATGCGGCCAAGGCCCTTCCGGCTTTGATCGAAGACCACACAAATCCGCAGGTTGTGGCCGCACGAGCAGATATTGCCATCTCCCATCCTGGAGAAGATCCGTTGAAGGTCTGTCAGGACTGGATGGCCAAGGACGAGAAAGCGGCTCCCCTCAAAACACTTCAGGGCATCACCTGGCGGCAGGGTTTTGAAGATGGCACGCTCCGGGCAGATCTTTACAAGGATGTTCCACCAGCCCTGAAGGCTTGGTCTGAGGGCGGCTTGCGTCTCGCGGTGTACTCCTCCGGCTCCATTCCATCCCAGAAGCTTCTGTATGGCTACACGGAGCAGGGTGACCTGACGTCCCTGTTCGACGGCTTTTTCGACCTTTCCACAGGTGGGAAGAAAGACGCAGCGTCATACACAAAAATTGCGGCAGCCTGCGGCCTGAAGCCGGAAGATATTCTCTTCCTTTCTGATATCGGAGCAGAACTGGATGCTGCGTTGGAAGCTGGCCTTAAGGTCTGTCAGCTCGTGCGGCCACAGGATCAGACAGTGCCGCATGAAGGCGTACCACACGCGACAGATCTGAATGAAGTTACTCAGAAGTTCAGTCTCCCCGCATGACCCTGCACACTGATTGGCGGGATATCCCGAAGGACGCCCTTGGTACAGTTGCCGCTCTAGGGAATTTTGACGGCGTTCATCGCGGGCATGTGCACCTTCTGAATAGCCTCCGTGCCGCACGTCCAGACCATCCCCTGTCCGTCGTGACGTTCGATCCGCATCCCAGAGAGCTGTTTCGCCCTCAGGACCCGCCGTGTCGGCTCATGCTCCCGGACGTTCGCGCCAAAGCTCTGGAAGAGCAGGGGGTGTCGCACGTTTTCCAGATTCCGTTTGACGAAGAGTTTTCACGGTTAAGCGCTGAATCCTTCGTTCAGGATGTTCTTCTGCAGTCTCTGGGTGTTCGTCACGTCGCCTGTGGTGCAGATTTTGCCTTCGGTCACCGCAGAACCGGCAATACTGACGATCTGGAAGCGCTTCTGGCGCCAAAGGGTATCGGGCTGACGATCGTGCCGCAGTTAGTGGATGAGGGCGGCCCTATCTCATCCAGCCGCATTCGCCGTCTCCTTCAGGAAGGATATCCTGAACGGGCAGCCCTGGAACTGGGCCGACCATGGTCGATCGTCGGGCCGGTTATCCACGGAGATCAGCGGGGGCGGCTTCTGGGCTTTCCCACAGCGAACATTCCCCTCCGTCAGCATCTCGAACCCGCACGCGGAGTTTATGCCGTTCAGGTGACGCTACCAGATGGGCGTGTCATCCCCGGAGTGGCAAATATTGGCCGACGCCCGACGATCAACGACGGGCAGGAAAGCCGTCTTGAGGTCCATCTCTTTGATTTTTCGGAAGACCTTTACGGCAAGACCCTGAGTGTCGCTCTGATTGCTCTGCTGCGAGATGAAAAGCGCTTCTCGGGGCTCGAGGAGCTCAAGGCCCAGATTGCTCAGGATGCCGAACAGGCGCGCGGTCTTCTAGAGATTTAAAACCCGCATCATTTTTGATGAGCCTTCCAGCAGGCTGTTCCGTGAGGAACAGCCTGTTTTTTTATGCCCACATCCGCAGAGCGGTCTCTGTGTTAATTATATCACTGAATGTCTAATTTATGACGAAAGATGTAAAATTCGCACTTTCCTATATTGAGAATCATTCTCATTGTCGCTTTAAGGGCAATCGCTTTTATCCTTTTGCAGGATCGTGATGCGATGCACCCGAAACATTCCATCCGGCCCCTTGGGCCACTTTCTCTTGCCGCTGGTCTGACATTGGTGGGCACGGCCGCCCATGCTCAGTCCACCTCGCACCATCACAAAACGCGCCATTCACAAGGGCGGCGCAATGCAGCAGCTCTTCCCAAGGAAACACCGAAAACTACGGCTCCAACGCCTCATTCTGATGTTCAGCAGGCCAGTAGTGTGGAGGCCAGCGCCGCAGAGGCCGAGCATCTGCATGTCGTCGGTTCGCCGATGAACATTCTGCAGACGCCTATGGGAATCAGCCGCCTCCCGGATGATGTTCTGCACACGCCGCAGACCATCAACGTTGTGCCGAAAGTCCTGATGGAGCAGCAGAACGTCAAATCCCTTGATGAGGCTTTGCGCAATGTTCCGGGTGTCACCGCGTCTGTCGGAGAGGGCGAGGGGGGAATGGCGGGAGATCAGTTTCTGATCCGCGGCTTCTCGGCCAGTAACGACATTTACGAGAATGGCCTGCGTGACTTCGGCGTCTATACCCGAGACAGCTTTGATTACGACCATATCACGGTCATCAAAGGACCCTCGTCGGAAGTCTTCGGGAACGGGACGACGGGCGGAGCGATCAACATTACCACGAAGGTTGCCCACCTCGGGGACAGCTATAGCGGCAGTTTCTCAGGCGGCTCTGCTGACTACTATCGCGGTACTCTCGATTTCAACAAGCAGATCGGTGAATCAACGGCCATCCGCATCACGGGTATGGGGAACGAGAACAACACGGTTGGCCGGAATGACGTCTATTCGCACCGCTGGGGTATCGCGCCATCCATCGCCTTTGGCCTGGGCAAGCGTACAACGCTCACCCTCGAATACCTGCATCAGACCAGCAACAACGTTCCGGATTATGGTGTGCCTGTCATTACCAAGCCGGGAACAAAGGTTGCTGTCCCCATCACGGAATACGGGCTCAACCGCAACAACTGGTATGGCACGACCTATGACCAGGACGCCTCCAGTGTGGATATGCTGACGGCCCGACTGAAGTTCGACCTGAACAAGAACATCACGTTCTATAACGACCTTCGCGGCGGCAAATACAGCCGTTATTTCTCAGCCTCCCAGCCCGGCTGTGACACAACCTGCGCGACGGATTTCTTCACCAATCCGTCTGCCGCGGTTGTTGACAGACGTGGCCATCTTGGCGGTCCAGAGCCCTACCAGCAGAATGACTGGTCGGTGCAGGACGTGTTCTCCGGCGTTGCGAAATTTTCGACCGGCAGCATCCGTCACCAGATTATTGCAGGTGTGGATATCGAACACGTTTATGACCGCCGCACAAACTACGCGTACAACTTCAACGGCCAGAATGGCACAAAGGCCGATACCACAAGCCTTCTCAACCCTTCTGCCACGCAGCCGGGCCTATTGTTGGGGTCTGCCAGTCAGTACAGCTACGATCTGGTCAATGTGTCCGGGGTCGGCCAGCCGCGTTACAAGACAGGCGATGCGACTGATGTTGGCGCGTTCTTCTCCGAACAGTTCTGGCTGACGTCATGGTTCTCGGTCCGCGGTGGCTTTCGCTGGGATCACTGGGACAGTCACTACGCAGCGAACGGTGGGGAGGCCGGGGCAGGCGTCTCTTATGGACAGACACAGGATACGTTCAATCCCAGTGTCAGCCTCATGTACACGCCAAACAGCAATCTGATGGTCTATTTCAACTGGGCCCAGTCCACGACACCACTTGGCCTGTATGTGACCAGTGGAACCGAGCCTCTGAAATCCTCAACGGAAGGATTCAGCCCGGAACGCAGCAGCCTGTACGAGCTCGGCGCCAAATATAACGCCTTCCACGGTCGTATGGGCTTCACGGCGTCTGTTTTCAGACTGGAGAAGGGCAACGCCATGCAGACCGATGCGTCTACCGGTGATGTCACGTCATCCAGCGACAGGCAGCGCAATCAGGGCGTCGAACTCAGTGTGTCCGGTGAGATCCTGAAGAACTGGACCATGATCGGCACCTACGCGTACTACGACGCGACCACAGTTAGCTCCCTCACGGCGGCGGATGTTGGCAAGCGTATTCAGTATGCGCCGAAAAATTCGGCAACCATCTGGTCCACCTACACCATCGCTCCCAATCGTCCCTGGAACCTGACGTTTGGTGGCGGACTGACATGGCGCGACGGGGTTTGGCTCAATGCCGCCAATACGGCGCGTGTTCCTGCCACCATGGAGTGGGATGCCGTGATTTCCCATAATTTCGGCAAGCACTGGCGGATCGCCATGAATGGCTACAACCTCGATAACCGCCTGAACTACAGCAATCTGTTCTCTGACCGCGCAACACCTGCGGTTGGTCGCTCGTTCCTGGCCAACATTTCGGCCAATTATTGAGCCTTATCTTATGTCAGGCCGGATTATTCCGGCCTGACTTTTGCGTCCTCGGTGGAGGGCGGTACGCCCATTTCTTTCAGACGGTCCTGAACCCGTGTTTCCAGAGCTGGGTCTCTTTTGTTTCCCAGAAGAGCCAGCTTCTTGTTCATCGCCAGAAGAATGTCAGACGTGGCATCCACAACAGCCTTGCGCCACCAGCCCAGCGCTTCGTCAACCTGGCCAGCATCCACCAGCGCCGTCGCATAGTTGTGCTGCCCCCGGTAATCTCCACCTTCTGCTGACTTCCGATACCAGTCCAAGGCTGCCGCGCGGTCTTGGGGCACAACCCAGCCTTCCTCCAGAAAGCGCGCATACAGGTTCATGGATTTGGCATGGCCGTTGTGTGCCGCTGTTCGAAACAGATTGAGCGCCTTTGGCAGATCCTGGGGGTGCCCGATGCCCCGCATGGTCAGAATGCCCAGATTATAGCGGCCCCATTCGTCTCCTGCGTCAGCTGCTGCTGCATAACACCGGGCGGCTTCCTGAAGGTCTTGTTCGCATCCCCAGCCGAATTGAAAGCACCGGCCCCGCATATTGTGCCCCGGCCCGAACCCAGCCTTTGCTGCAATGGTAAACCATTCCAATGCCCCGACAGGGTCTTTGGGAACATAAATGCTCTCCAGCAAGATCTGCCCCCACTGGACGATTTCCAGATGGTGCCCTTTCAGGGCTTTCTCACGGATGATCTCGATATGAGACGGCAGCGGGGGGGCTGCCTCACGTTCGGGTGGGCGGGAAAAGATTTTCCTGAAAACGCGCTTCATGCCGGGGTCACCATCCGCCCTGTCCGAATGCAGAAAATACTGCTGCCAGACTGTACCGCCCCAGGTCGTTCAGGCAAAGCGCCGGCTGTTTATAGCGACGTTTTTGCCGAAGGCGCAGGTACGATCTGCTGAACGTCGAAACCGTCCTTTTTCAGGAGCGCAGGAAGTCCTTCTGGGCCCGCCATGTGTAAAGACCCAACCGCCACGAACAGGGACTTTCCAGAATCATGGAGGGTCAGAATTTTCTGGGCCATCGCTGCATTTCGCTCATCAACCATGCGGAGCGTCTGGCGTTTCTCCTCTGGTGTCCGCTCGCATTTGCACCACTGTTTGTACTGGTTCAGTCGCGTCAGATCGCTGCGCCCCCACATCGCAATCAACTGATCTTCATCCTTCCGCGCTTCCCCCGAGGAAATCTGCTTGATGGTTTCATCAATGAAGGCGTTTTCTTCGGACAGTCTCGGGGAGATCAGGAGGTTACGCTGTGTCTGAACATCTTCGAGAGCGATAACTTCTTTTTTCAGGCTGCCAGCCATTCCTTGAAGGACAAAGTCGACGGCATAATCGGGATAATATCCATCTGCACGCGCAGCTGACGCGCTAAGCCCGGCCGCTTCAAGGCCGATTGCCGTAGTGGCAAAGCCTGCCGTGGGAATACAGAGTTCATCTGCCAGGGCATCGAGTTTTTTCTTCCGCCCTGAAGCAATCAGCTTTTCACGGTTAGCTGGTTCTTCGGGTTTGCGAAGGGCTGCCAGTGTCTGGGGATCCTGCAGATTCAGTTCAAGCGCAACAGCCTGGCTTTGCAGGATGGCGGACCGTATGAGCGGCCCAGGCATCAACCATTCTTCGCGAGAGGCATGAACAGTGCCGTACAGCCAAGACGTATGACCATCTTTCGTGGCTTTCCACAGAAAACCGCGGTCCTGGGATGTCATCAGAAGATGAGGCAGATCAGATTTGGACGGAACAGTTGCCGACGCCGGACAACGAGGGGCCTGTGCTACCGCGAGAGAAGGAGCAATCGCCAGGATCGCAGCCAGCCAGAATGTCTTCATGAAAATGCCCCCGTACAGATCTTCTGCCAAAACAGATCATGCTTCTGCCCCTGAAACAATCCATGACCAGACCTGTCATTCAATTGTCTTGAAGGCCTGAATAACAGCGTTTTTGGCAGAACATGACGCGGTTTACCCTCAGAAGACTTGACCACATCCCCGCCCAATCTCCATATGGTCCCCCTTATTTTGTGTGAATGACCAAAGTTGGCCCGTCCCATGTCCGACAAGTCCGATACGACCTTCAAAGAACAGCAGGACCGCTACCGCGATACTGTGTTCCTGCCGCGCACCGGCTTCCCCATGCGGGGTGGCCTGCCGAAGCGTGAGCCCGAGACGCTTGCCCGCTGGGCGGCCATGGATCTGGATGGGAAAATTCGTGAGGAAGGGAAGGGACGCCCGGTCTTCACGCTGCACGACGGCCCTCCGTATGCCAACGGGCACATTCACATTGGTCATGCGCTAAACAAGGTGATGAAAGACGTCATCAACCGTGCGCATCGCATGTCCGGTTTCGAAGTCCGCTATCAGCCGGGCTGGGACTGTCATGGTCTGCCGATCGAATGGCGGATCGAGGAACAGTATCGCAAGGCTGGCAAGGACAAGGATCAGGTTCCCCTGCTCCAGTTCCGTGCAGAGTGTCGCCAGTATGCCGCCGAGTGGGTGAGCAAGCAGGCAGAAGACTTCAAACGCATTGGTGTTCAGGCCGAGTGGGCCAATCGTTACGTCACGATGGACTACAGCTCTGAAGCCAAAATCGTTGGAGAAATCGGCAAGTTCCTGCTGAATGGCGGTCTGTATCGGGGCCTCCGCCCTGTTATGTGGAGCCCCGTCGAGAAGACCGCGCTGGCCGAAGCCGAGATCGAATACCACGACGTTGATTCCACCACGATCTTTGTCGCCTTCCCGATCATCAAGGACCCGACGCCGGGAGACGCCCTCGATGGCGTCTCAGCCGTTATCTGGACCACCACGCCCTGGACCATTCCAGCCAACCGCGCGCTCGCTTATGGTCCGGACATCACCTACGTGGTTCTGCGTGCTGATGAGATCACGGAAGCCAGCGTTGTCCCGCAGGGCGCGCGCCTGCTGATCGCGGAAGACCGTGTTGAGGCCTTCTGCGCTGAAACCGGTATCAGTGCGCATCACATTCTTTACACGCTGCCCGGCAGCGCGCTGGACGGTGCTATTGCCGCTCATCCGCTACGTGGTCGTGGTTACGAATATGACGTGCCGATGCTTCCGGGCGATTTCGTCACGACAGATGCTGGTACGGGCCTTGTTCACATGGCGCCGTCTCATGGTCAGGATGACTTTATCGTCTGCCGCCAGTTCGGCATTGAAGTGCCGGAACTGGTGCAGGATGACGGTCGCTACGCGTCATGGGTTCCGCATCTTGAAGGCATCCATGTTTTCAAAGCGGCTGACCCGGTCTGCGATCTGCTGACGGAAGCCCGCCAGGCTGGTGAACATGATGACGCACCTGCGACCGGCCTTATGGCCCGCAGCAAGATCCGTCATTCGTATCCGCATTCCTGGCGTTCCAAAGCCCCGATCATCTTCCGCGCCACACCTCAATGGTTCATCGCGATGGATGGGGAAACGAAGCTGCGTGAGAAGGCTCTCAAGGCGCTTGATCCTGTCACCTTCGTGCCTGAGGCTGCCCGTCGCCGCCTGACATCCATGGTCGAGCAGCGTCCGGACTGGTGCATCTCCCGTCAGCGCGCCTGGGGCGTGCCGATTGCCGTCTTCGTTGAGAAGCGGAGCGGTGAAGTTCTGCGTGATGCAGACGTCATGGACCGGATCGTCAAGGCTTTCCACGAAAAGGGTGCGGACGTCTGGTACGACACAGACCCGGCTGTTTTCCTTGGTCCAAACCGTGACCCGGCAGACTACGAACAGGTCTTCGATATTGTGGACGTGTGGTTTGAATCCGGCTCCACGCATCAGTTCGTTCTGGGGCAGGAAGGCCTGAATTTCCCGGCAGACGTTTATCTGGAAGGCTCTGATCAGCATCGCGGGTGGTTCCAGTCGTCCCTGCTGGAAAGCGTCGGCACACGTGGCGTTGCCCCCTACAAAGCCCTTGTGACGAACGGCTTCGTGCTGGACGAGCAGGGCCGCAAGATGTCCAAGTCGCTCGGCAACGTCATTGCCCCGGCAGACGTCACGGACTCACTGGGTGCCGATATTCTGCGTCTGTGGGTGCTGAACTCCGACACGAATGAAGATCTGCGCATCGGCAACGAGATCCTGAAGCAGCAGGGCGAACTCTACCGTCGCCTGCGCAACACTCTGCGCTGGCTGCTGGGAGCGCTGGATGGCTTCACGGAAGAAGAGGCTGTCCCCTACGCTGAAATGCCTCCGCTGGAGCAGTATATCCTGCACCGCCTCTCGGAACTGCGCGGCCTGATCAGCACGGCCGTCGAGACGCACCAGTGGGTGGGTGTCTATCCGGCCCTGCATGGTTTCTGCACGACGGATCTGTCCGCCTTCTATTTCGATATCCGTAAGGACGCTATCTACTGCGACGCTCCTTCTGATCTGACGCGCCGCGCCTCCCGCACGGTTCTGGATGCACTGCACCGTGCGCTCTGCACCTGGCTGGCACCCGTTCTGGTCTTCACCGCAGAAGAAGCCTGGAGCGCCCGTTTCGGTGAAGAGAGCAGCATCCATCTGGAGCAGTTCTTTGAGCCTGAGGCCGAGTGGAACAACCCGGAACTGGGCGCCAACTGGGACGAGATCCGCGCTTACCGCCGCCTTGTCACGACCGAGCTGGAAACAGCCCGCCGTGATGGCGTCATCGGCGCTTCTCTGGAAGCCAGTGTGACGCTTCCGATCTCACAGGAAGAGGCAGCGTCTCTTACCGGAATTGACTGGGCAGAGCTGCTCATCACGTCCCACGCGGAGATCGAGCTTCTTCCGGGCGAAACAGTTCACGGTGGCCCAGAAGTCGAGCGTGCGCCGGGTCATAAATGTGCCCGTTGCTGGAAGGTGCTTCCGGATGTGGGTGAAAATGCCGAGCATCCGGCTCTGTGCCGTCGCTGCGTCAGTGTGGTGAGTGCCTGATGTCCCTCTGGCAGGAAGGTATGAGCCGTATGGGGCGGCTGGTTCTCGGGCTCGCCCTGCTGGTTCTGGTCCTCGTTCTGGATCAGGCCAGCAAGGACTGGATTCTCTACGGTTATAATCTGCCGGAGAAAGGGTCCGTCCAGATCCTCCCATTCCTGAACTTCACCATGGTCTGGAACCATGCCGTGACGTTTGGAATGTTTGGTGGCCTAGGCAGCAAAGGGCCTCTGGTCTTCTGCACGGTCTCGCTGCTGGCTGTCTGCCTGCTGGTCTGGACCATGACAAAGACGCGCCGAACCCTGGTTGCCGGCGCCTGCGGGGCCATCGCAGGCGGAGCCATCGGTAACGTCATTGACCGCCTGCGGTACGGCGCTGTTGTAGATTTTCTTCATGCTCATGCCTTCGGCTGGTCATGGTATGTCTTCAACATTGCCGATGCCGGTATTGTGTGCGGAGTGGCCGTCTGGCTGATCGACTCTCTTCTTGCTGAACGTAACAGCCAGCCGCAGTGAACAAGGGGAGCTTGCCCCCACGCTGCGTGGACTGTAGGACTATCCCATCATGATCGCGTCCCAGGGTCCCTCAATGCGCCGTAACCGTCTTCCAGTTGCCCGTCTCAGCGTACAGATGGGTGCAATTGCTTCATTCGGCCTGATGCTGTCTGGTTGCTCAGGCAGCGATCTGGAGCGGGCCTTCGGCATGGAACGCTACATGCCAGACGAATACACCGTCACGACGCGTGCTCCGCTGTCCATGCCGCCTACAGAGAAGATGCAGCTTCCTGGTGCTGCCGATGCGCACCGTCCGGACGAGAGCCCGCGGATGCAGGCTCTTGAAACGCTGTCTCCGGATGCAGCCCTTCACCCGTTCAACGGTGAAAACAGCAGCGGCCAGTCCGCGCTGGTTGGTCAGGTGGACAAGGCTTCGGGTGCTCCCAACAATGCCGAACTCGGTGCTGCCGATGCTGGCTTCGTTGATAACTTAATGTTCTGGAAGGGCGGCCAGGCTGGCTCCGTAGTCGACGGGGACGCTGAAAACCGCCGTATTCGTGAGAACTCGGCTCTGGGGCGTAACCCTGCAACAGGCGCGACCCCGACCGTCAAGAAAAAGAGCGGTCACTTTCTGGGCGTGCTGTAAACAGCACTCTCCCTGCCTTCAGGATTGTGAGCCACCATCCTGTCTGAGAAAACTTCCCTTGTACGCCCGGTCATCCGTCGGCTTTCAGGTCATGTTGTTGATCTGATTGCGGCGGGTGAAGTGATTGAACGCCCGGCTGCGGCTCTGAAAGAGCTTGTCGAGAACGCGATTGATGCTGGCGCCACACGTCTTGTGGTCGCCCTTCGCGCTGGCGGCACAGATCGTATTGATGTCACGGACAATGGTTGCGGCATGACGCCGGAAGAGCTGGACATGGCTGTCCAGCGCCATTGCACATCCAAATTGCAGGACGAACGTCTCGTTCAGATCCGCACGCTTGGTTTCCGTGGGGAAGCCTTGCCATCCATTGGGGCAAGCGCACGCCTTTCCATTACATCCCGAACAGCCGAATCTGACACGGCCTGGTGCATTCGTGTCGACGGAGGCGTCATCACGCCGCCACACCCATCGTCCGGTCCGGTGGGCACGCGGATTGTGGTTACGGATCTCTTCTTCGCTACCCCTGCGCGACGCAAGTTTCTTAAAAGCCCGCGTGTTGAAAACAGTCATGCCGAATCGGTCATGCGGCGGCTGGCTCTGAGCGCGCCGCATTGCGCCATGCGCGTCACACTGGACGACAAGGTCCTGTTTGACCTGCCCGAACAGAGCCCCATCGCCCGGACGGCAACGGTTCTGGAGACAACACCCGACACGCTGATCCCGCTTGATGAACAGCGCGGCCATATACGCCTGTCCGGCTTTGCATGTGGCCCTGCCAAAACAAAGGCTACCGGTTCTGGCCAGTTCATCATGGTCAATCACCGCCCGGTTACAGATCCCATGCTGCGGACAGCCATTCGTGTGGCGTATCGTCCCGTCATTGAACGTGGACGTTTTCCGGTGATGGCTCTTCATCTCAAGGTGCCTCTGGAGCGACTGGATGTGAACGTACATCCTGCCAAGACGGAACTGCGCTTTGCCGATGAAGCTGAAGTCCGGGCACTCGTCATTGGCGGTTTGGGTCGGGCCCTCGGTCATGGGTCCAGTGGCGGAGGCGGAATCCACGCCAGCTTTGGGTCACGTCCATCGCGTCCCTCAATTTCCTATCCGTCGCGGCCAGACGTTCCTGTTGAACTGCCCTCTTTCAATGAGTTCCGGGCAGAGCCAGCAGCATCGTTGCCCTTAAGTGTGCCAAAGGCAGCGCCATTCGCTCCCGATCGATCGGGCTTTGCTGAGCAGGAGGCCGGTTTTGCGCCGGCTGCGCGTGCGCCCCAACCTGTCCCAGAGCATCTTGACGCCTCTTTTCCGCTCGGCGCTTCGGTGGCTCAGGTCTTTGACACATACATTATTGCCGTTGCCCCTGATGGGGATCTGGTTCTCGTGGATCAGCATGCGGCTCATGAGCGTCTGACCCATGAGCGCTTGCGAGAGCAATATGCCAGCGGGACTCTACGGTCTCAGGCGCTCCTACTGCCTGAAGTCGTTGATCTTTCCCGGCGGGATGCTGAGGCTCTCCTGGCACGGTCTGAAGATCTGTCCAGATTGGGGATAGACCTCGAATCCTTTGGTGCAGGGAGCGTGCTGCTCCGATCAGTCCCCGCCCTTCTCGGCACAAAGGACGTTCAGGGCCTTCTGCGGGATGTGGCGGATGAACTCGCCAATGATCCGGATCTTGATGCTGGCAATACGGATAGTTTTTCCAATCGTCTGGATGCCATTCTGGCCCGGATGGCCTGTCATGGAAGCATTCGCGCGGGCCGACGCCTGAAACCGGAAGAAATGGATGCTCTTTTGCGGGAAATGGAGCGTACTCCGCGCGCCAATACCTGTTCGCACGGCCGTCCAACCTGGTTAAAACTGACGCGTAGCGAGATCGAGCGTCTTTTCGGGCGTATTAAATAGTCGCCCGATTGTGATCCCATTGCTTGATCTGAGGCATGGACGGCGCGCTCTTGCGGGTGTGTCTGTAAGCCTGTCGCTGAACAGGCGTAAATTTTGGAACCATGGAGTCCGCTGGCTGCGCTTTGACGGTAGCAACGCCAGAAACGTTGAAGGAAGAATACAGACATGCCGGCCAGCTCCAGCGGGAACACGGTTTTCCTTGATGCCCTTCGTTCGGTCGTTGGCCGTCGTCATGTTCTGACCAAGCCCAACGCGACTTATCGCTTCCGTAAAGGATACCGGTTTGGGCTCGGCGATGTGCTGGCCGTTCTACAGCCAGGAAACCTTGTTGAACTGTGGAAAGCTGCCAAGCTCTGTGCTGAAAGCGGCAAGATCATCATCATGCAGGCCGCCAATACCGGCCTGACCGGTGGCTCTACACCAGACGGCAATGACTACGACCGCGAGATCGTCATCATCAGCACGAACCGGTTGGATGGCATCCACCTGATCGGTGAGGGGCGGCAGGTTGTTTGTCTTCCTGGCTCGACCCTGCATGATCTGGAAGAAAAGCTCGCCAAGATTGGCCGCGAGCCCCACTCGGTTATTGGCTCATCCTGTATCGGTGCCTCTGTTCTCGGGGGTGTGAGTAACAATTCCGGCGGCGCTCTGGTCCAGCGCGGGCCTGCTTTCACGGAAATGGCCCTGTTCGGTCAGATGGGGGCAGATGGGAAACTGCATCTCGTCAATCATCTCGGAATCCGCCTCGCGGGTGATCCGGAGCAGATTCTTTCTGCCGTCCAGGCTGGGCAACTTCCGGATAGCGCTATCGACTGGAACGCAGGCCGCGGCCATGACGCTGGTTACGCCCAGCATGTGCGGGACGTGGATGCTGAAACGCCTGCACGCTTTAATGCGGACCCCAACCGCTGGCACGAAGCCGCGGGATGCGCGGGAAAGCTGGTTGTGTTTGCCGTTCGCCTCGACACCTTCAAGGCCAATAAAAATCCAGCGGTGTTCTACATCGGGACCAACAGCACGCAGGATCTGGAAGATCTGCGTCGTCATATCCTGACAAGCTTCGATGAGTTGCCAATCGCCGGAGAATATATCCACCGCGACGCGTTCAATATTGCCGAGGTGTATGGCAAGGACACGACAGCCATCATTCGCTACATGGGCACACGGTTCCTGCCCACGTTCTTCGGTCTGAAATCCCGGTTCGATATTGCCGTACAGCGCATCCCCGGCATTTCAGGCCACCTGAGTGACCTGTTGCTTCAGGCGTTCAGCAAGATTATTCCCAAGCAGCTCCCGGCACGCATGTGTGATTTCCGGGATCGTTTCGAGCATCATCTCATGCTCAAGGTATCGGCGGAGCTTGCAGCGCCCGTCAAAGCGTATCTTGAAGACTGGCACTCAAAAACGTCTGGCGATTTCTTTGCCTGCACCCCGGAAGAAGGCAAGCTGGCGTTCCTTCATCGCTTTGCAGCAGCCGGAGCAGCCATCCGTTATCGTGCCGTTCATTCAAAGACGGCAGAAGACATTGTTGCTCTCGATGTGGCGCTGCGCCGCAATGACCGGGAATGGTTTGAAACCCTGCCGAAAGAGATTGAAGACAAGCTTATCGTCAAACTCTACTACGGCCACTTCTTCTGCCACGTGATGCATCAGGATTACGTGGTGAAAAAGGGCTACAACGCTATGGCCGTGGAGCACTCCATGCTGCCAGGTTTGGAAGCCCGGGGCGCCCGTTATCCTGCCGAGCATAACGTCGGTCATCTTTATGATGCGCCGGAAGAGATGATCGAACACTATCGCAGTCTGGACCCATGCAACTGCTTTAACCCGGGTATTGGCAAAGCCACCAAACGCCGGAACTGGGTTGCTGAAAGCGTCTGATTATCCTTTGCCCGGATGGTTAGTGCAGAGTGGCTTTCCGGGCTGTGAGAACGTTGCCGAGAGACGCAACAACGATGCACAGAACGCCTGCCCATCGCGTGATCGACAGCGCTTCGCCCAGAAAGATCCATCCTGAAACGGCGCCGAGCATGGGCTCCATGCTCAGCAGAATTCCAAGGTCTTTCGGCCGAAGTCGACGCATGGCCATCATGTCGAGGATATAAGGCACGGCCGAGGAAAGAACGGCCACGCTGAGGGCCGCTCCTCCCTGCCACGGATGTGTGATGACGGTGGGAATTGTGGGGATCAGGCAGGGGAGAAGAAAAATCCCCGCCGTCGCCATACCCAGTGTCGTTGCTTGCCCCGCATCCAGTATCTTCCCCATGCGGGTGCCTGTGAGAATGTACACGATCCACCCGCAGCCACTCAGGAGTGCTGCACAGACTCCGAATATATCCAGAGCATGGGCAGATCCGGCCACAGCTGCTGTCTCGGGACGCAGCAGCAGATACAGCCCGGAAATCACAAAGAGGACCCAGCACAGGTCTAGCCAGCGACGTGATCCAGCAAGTGCAAGCGTCAGCGGGCCCGTGAATTCAAGTGCAACCACGATTCCCAGTGGCAGGCGAACCAGCGCCACATAAAAGCAGAAGTTCATGACCGCGACAGACGCGCCATAAGGCAGCAGCAGCTTCAGGGCTGCTGGTGTCAGGGTCATGCGAGTCGGGCGCCAGATGGCCAGCAGAATGAGTGCGGCCATGCAGACACGCAGGCCCACCATTCCGGTTGGACCAAAGAGCGGGAAAAGCCCCTTCGCCAGCGTGGCGCCGATCTGGAAGGAGGATATCCCCCCGATCAGTAGCCCTACCGCCTTAAGTTGTCCGTATTTTTCAACAGGCTGCACACCAGTGGTCACGTTCAGACGTCAAGATCTTCGACGGAACGAGCATGCTCCTGGATGAAGCGGAATCGGAGTTCCGGCTTGCGCCCCATGAGGCTTTCCACGCGCTCGCTTGTCAGCGCGCGATCTTCAGGAAGAGCGACCACTCGCAGAAGCGTCCGGCGTGCAGGGTCCATCGTCGTCTGCTTGAGGTCCTTCACAGGCATCTCGCCCAGACCCTTGAATCGGGACACCTCGACCTTCGCATTGGACTTGAAGTCCGCCTTGATGCGCTTGTCACGATCCTGATCGTTCATCGCATAGACCGTCTTTGCCCCATGCGTCAGGCGATACAGCGGCGGCTGAGCCAGATGCAGATGACCATGACGGATCAGTTCCGGCATTTCGCGATAGAAAAACGTCATCAGAAGGGAGGCGATATGCGCACCGTCGACGTCAGCGTCTGTCATGATGATGACGCGGCCGTAGCGAAGTCGGCTGATGTCGAAAGACGACCCCAGACCGCAGCCAAGAGCTTCCGTCAGGTCACGGAGTTCCTGATTTCCGCGGAGCTTGTCGGCGGTGGCGGAGGCGACGTTCAGAATCTTGCCACGCAGTGGCAGAACCGCCTGCGTTTCCCGGTCACGTGCCTGGCGCGCAGAGCCACCGGCCGATTCGCCCTCGACCAGAAACAGTTCGGTCTCGGAGGCGTTCTCGCGGGTGCAGTCTGTCAGCTTGCCGGGAAGGCGCAGTTTGCGGGTCGCGCTTTTTCGCGCCGTTTCCTTGACTTCACGACGGCGCAAACGTTCTTCAGCGCGCTCCACCATGAACGCCAGAAGATTATCGGCCTGCTGCGGGTTCCCGCCGAGCCAATGATCGATTCGGTCACGCAGGGCGCCTTCTACAAGACGCGAGGCTTCCTGATTGGTCAGCTTGTCCTTGGTCTGGCCCTGAAACTGCGGGTCACGAATAAAAACAGAAAGCTTGGCGGCAACGGCGCCAAGAACATCTTCAGCCGTGATCGCCGCTGCTCGTTTGACCTTGCGCTGGTCCCCCCAGGAACGGAAACCCTTAACCAGAGCAGCTCGAAAGCCCGCTTCATGCGTGCCGCCCTGCGGCGTGGGAATCGTGTTGCAGTAGGAGGTGAGTGTGGATGTGCCAGCTTCCAGAAACGCGACAGCCCACTCTACCTTGCCACCTGTTCGGCCGTCGGCTGCCAGAGGAAGCTCAGCTTCTCCGGCCCAAAGTGGCGTCAACAGATCAGGGTTGGCACCGAGTTCTGCCGTCAGGGCATCTTCCAGACCGTTTGGAAACTGGATCGTGGCTTCGACTGGTGTTTCGTCGCCAGCCTTGATCAGCTCCGGATCACATTTCCACTGAATGATGACGCCACGGAACAGAGCGGCCTTGGAGCAGCAGAGCCGGTACAAGCGGGATGCGGAGAAATGAAGATTCCCGAAGATTTCCGGATCAGGCGAAAATCGAACCGTGGTGCCTCGACGATTGGGAGCCTTGCCGACTTCTGCTAACGGGCCAAGCGGCACACCACGGGAGAAATCCTGCCGATAAAGTACCCGGTCCCGGGCGACCTCCACTTCAAGCTTGTCAGAAAGCGCGTTGACAACCGAACTGCCGACGCCATGCAGGCCGCCAGACGTATCATACGCCTTTCCAGAGAATTTTCCGCCCGCATGAAGCGTCGTAAAGATCACTTCCAGCGCGGATTTATCCGGGAATTTGGGATGAGGGTCCGTTGGGATGCCACGGCCGTTATCGCGCACCATGAGTGTCCGCGGGCCTTCCAGTCGCATTTCGATGCTACTGGCATGGCCGGCTACGGCTTCATCCATGGCATTATCGAGAATTTCGGAGGCAAGGTGATGATAGGCGTTATCATCCGTGCCACCGATATACATTCCAGGGCGACGACGAACAGGCTCCAGTCCTTCAAGGACCTCGATATCCTGTGCGCCATAATCCGTGTTGACGGCGCCTTTGCGGCCGCCAGTCGCCTTGGTATTTCCTGCTTTGCCTGACTCGAACAGATCGCTCATGTCTGCGTTGTCGCCGTCCCAGTCCGGAACGTCAAGAGAACGCTTCCGGATGGAACAGAACGACTGACTTTTGGCAGCAGATCAGGCGCGGTGCGTGCGACGCGTCGTGGTGCTTTTGGTTGTGCCATGGCGCGGACGACGGTCAACCGTGGCAGGTGCTGCACAGCTCTCATAGGACGCAGGCTGGGCGACATCTTTGGCTTCGGCGTAGTGAGCCAGGTCGGAACCTGTTTCGAGTGCATCAATCTCATCGAACATGGCTGTGCGCTGTTCACAGAAGACCGTGCCGGACTTCAGGCCGCCAAGAGACTGCACATCAGCCAGCTGCGTGATGTAATCATCGTGAGCCGCCTGAGCGCGGCGGCCGTATGTGGTGCGGAAATAGCCATCAAGGCGCTTTTCCGCGTCCAGAAGGGACGGGCGGAACTTGGCAACGAACGCGTTGTAGCGATCCTGCGACTTGCAGGAGAGAGCGGTTACCATCAGTTCGGACTTCAGGCCGGCGACGTCAAAAGCTTCATGAGCCGGGGAGTTGCCGCACTCAGCTGCGAAAGCTGGCGTGGCATGAGCGGCGAACAGTGTTGTGCACGCCAGGCCAGCACCAGCCAGACGGACGAAGGAACGACGGAAAAACGAAGGCATCGACAAACTCCACAAGGCCGGGACTGATGGCCGGAAACAGACAGACAGCATAATCCGGGCTTGCGGCCCGCGGAAAGATGAATCCGCATGTGAGAAACGTGCGGCAAGCTCTTTACCTGCAACATAATTTCGTGGCGGAAAATGGGCGTTCGCGTTCTCAATTGTAATTTATCGCGCCGACCGCAGAAAAAGCCCTGAAAGTACGCATAAGGGAGACGGACAGGCTTTCACCCCGCCTCGTCCTGTTCTACATGCGAACGTCTATCTTGTCGCGGGAAGCGCGGCATTAAGTCTGTCACGAGCGTTGGAGTTGACCGTGCGCCTGCGAGGTTCCGTCATTACCCTGGGATCGGCCTTTGCCTTTTCCCTGCTTCTTTCCGGCTGCGCACAGCAGGCGATCGTTCAACGCTCTGTGACGCCGAACCCCTTCGGCTACCAGAAGGTTTCTGCAGTCTGCCACGTCTCGCCGGTCACAACCGCCGCTGATGGCACGATGAACGTGGACATGACCGTTCGCAGTGACGATGGCCTCTGCGCGATCTCCGTGCAGAAGTCCTTCGGCAGCAGCTATTCCTCCTTCGGTGTGAATCCTGCGCCGTCACACGGCAAGGCTTTCCTCTACAACTACGATGGCCACACCTACGTGAACTATACCCCTGCAACGGCCTATGCTGGCGCAGACACGTTCACGGCGGAGCTGATCCCAGGTGGTGGCAAGAAGCGCGAACACCTCGTTGTACACATCACTGTGGATGCGACCGGCGTTGTTGTTGCCAAGCCTGCTGTTACGGCACCGACGCCGAAGGCTGCTACAACCACCACGAAAAAGAAGACAGCTACGCGTCAGACGACACGTCGCAAGCACTGAAGCTCTTCAGCTTCGTGACGAAAAAGGCGGGGTTTATCCCCGCTTTTTTTGTATCGTTTTTACCGGATCAGACATGAAAAAAGCCGGCACCCAGTCAAGGGCGCCGACTTTCAAGGCCGTTTAAACAGTAAGGCTAAACCTTACTTGAAATCGATTTCAACGCGGCGGTTCTGAGGCTCACGAGCATTCGGGCCTGTCGGGACGAGGGGGTGAGCCTCGCCAAAGCCCTGTGTTGAAATGAGGCCAGCTGCCACACCGTCACGGATCAGCTCAGCCTTCACACTTTCGGCGCGACGGTTGGAGAGGCCGAGATTGTAGGCCTGACCGCGTGCACCTGGCTGGGCAGCGGACGTGTCCGTATATCCGCTGACTTCAATATGCGTGACCTGGGTCGAAGTGGAATTCTTGGCAGCTTCAGCAACCACAGACTTCGCACGTTCGCTCAGAGCAGCCGAATCCCAGTCAAAGAAGACCAGATACGTGCGTGTCGGGGCTGGCGCGGGCGCAGCAATCACTGCTGGAGCTGGTGGCGCAGGCGGCGGAGCCGGGTTGAACTCGTAACGCAGGCCTAGGAGCAGCGAGTGATTGAAGTTCGTGCGGGTATCGCGGTTGCCCGTGGAAGAGCCATAAGCCTGCTTCTGATCCCAGCCGCCGTAAACGCCTGTCGCCGTAGCGTGATGACCGTTAGGCCCAAGCAGGGAGTAGAAACGGTATTCTGTCGTGGCAGAGAGACCAACCACCCAGGGAACAGGGAAGGACAGACCGAAGATGCCCTGATAGGCGAAGTTTCCTGCCGTACCCGTGACGTGCTGGTCGAATGCACCGCTAGGCGCATGAACATAGGTGTTCATGGACTGCCAGCCGTAGCCTACGCCTGCGCCGAAATACGGATAAACCCAGGACTGCCCGATATCCATGTCAAACAGGGCATTTGCCATCACGCCGTAGCTCTGCTGGCGACCACCAACAGAAGACGGGAACAGGCTGCTCTTGAACTGCTGGAGACGATTGTTGCGGTAATTTCCCTCAACCTCGACCCGGAACCCGTTTCCGAGGCCCCAGCCAACGCTGCCGAGTCCCGTGACGCCTGCCTGATAATGGTCACGGCCGCTCGGGAAGACAGGAGAAAGACGGACTGTCTGATCCTGGTTGAAGCTCGCGCCGCCAGACCCGGAAACGTACAGTCCCCTGACCGGCTGCGCCTCTGCGGCCCCCATGACCAGCATCGAAACGCCTGCAGTGAGCCCGGCCCGGGCAAGCCAGGTCCTGAAAACGGATCGCTGCATCATGTCATTTCTCTCCAACCAACCCAATTTGAAAGTCTTCTTGCCGAAACTACAGGCGATGGCAACGCGCCGAACCCTTTAATGGGTGATGCGAAAGTTTCACAATGGGCATGTTCGTCGCCCAGTGTGTCCTCCCTCCCACAGTTCAGTGCATCACGTCCAGATCTGCGCGACGCGAACCGAGTGTTCGTTCCAGCGGCGTGGCCACATTCCGAACTTCCAGTTCAATGACCCAGAGGTCCGGATCATAGCGACGCTGGCGTTCCAGATACTCTTCCAGTCCGGCAGCACCTTCAACGTCGGCCCGAATCCAGTCAGAACCATTTTCACGGAGGAGGGCAACATTGTCGTCGCGGTCCCTGAGAACGATCAGGACGGCTCCGGCATCCTCATCACCCTTTTTCAGGACCATGGCGGACGTGCCGTCGGAAGAAATCCGTCGCATCACGGCGCGCACCCAGAGACCTGTTTTTAAACGTGCACCCATGAAAGTTCCGTCCATATCCTGAAAAGTTAGTGCAGAGGTGCGGTATTTTCGTCTGGGACAGCTTCAAGTGCTGCCTTGTAGGCCGAAGCAGAAGACAGCATGAATCTTGCCGTGTCCATGTCTGCGTCTGTCCCGATCGCTGCCGGGCAATGACGTCGAATGTCCAGAATTCGGGCAACAGGAACGGGATAGCGCGCTGCCCGAGCCATTTGAACAGCGCCTGCCTGCGGGGCATTCCCGTTTTTCAGGGCGTCAAGCTGGGCATGCAGGTCATCGCTCCCCCGGGAGGTGCAAACCTGTGGCATGACGCCCAGACCTTGAATGGGCCAGCCCAGCGGGGCCTGATTTCGGCTCCATGTCACGAACAGTTCGCCGCCATTGGGCATCTGGCCAATCACCTGAACCAGACCCTTGCCCAAGGTCTCGCTGCCAATGACGACGGCGCGGCGATGATCGGCCAAGGCTGCGGCAAGAATTTCCGCTGCACTTGCTGTGCGGCCATCCACGAGAATGACAATTGGCGCTCCACTTGTCATGTCGCCGCCTTGAACGGCCCAGATGTGATTGGCCTGAGGATCGCGGCCATGCGTTGTGACTGCTACGCCATGATCGAGGAACAGGGCGGCAGCCGTAACAGCCTGTTGAAGAACGCCGCCACGATCCCCGCGCAGATCAATGATGATCCCCGCAGGGCGCTTTGCTTTGCCTGCCGCCTGCGTGGCACCAGGGCCATCGGGTGTGTCATCTTCCACCACCTGATCGAGATACTGGCTGATTTCCTCAGCCGTCTGGGTAGAAAAGGAAGAGATCCTCAGAAGCGTGTAGGCATCCATCGTAGATGCAAAAACAGTCTCGGGCGGGACCTGCGCTCTCATCAGCTTCAAGGTCGCCGGACGTTTTCCCTTGGAGGCGAGGGCCAGAGATACGGCTGTGCGCTCATCTCCGTTCAGCCAGCTCTGGACGGTATCAGGAGACTGTCCGTGCGTAGATTTTCCATTCACCGAGACCAAACGCTGTCCCATGTCCACCCCAGCCTCCCAAGCCGGTCCATTGGCATTGACAGCCGTCACAACGATCGAATGACCTTTTTGTCCCAGCGTCAGGCCTACAGTGCCGCTTTGGCCGGTACGGCGTGTTCGGTCCGCAACCGCAGGGGTCGGTCCCAGATACCGTGAATACGGGTCCATGTGGTTGAACAGTTCATCAAAGAACCCTTGAAGCAGGGCATCATCACCCGCCTCCCGGATCGTGGATGAGTGGGACCAGGCAGCGTCCATGGCGGCAGTTACAAGATCGGCCCATCCGGTTCGGCTGGTATCAGCGGGGAGGGGATGCTTGAAGAAAGCCTTCTGCCCACGCGTGATTGTCACTGTTTCAGGAATATGCTGACTGTCACGATCCTCAGCAGGGTTCGTTGTCACGATAATTGTGGGATCAATCGCTGTTAGCCCATCCAGTCCCCAGATACAGAATTCCCTTGCGGAATGGGCATCAAGGGTGCGCGGCGCCAGAAACCCGAGGGCGGCGACAAGAACGTCTCTGGTCATGCCACCAGCAAAGGCCGGAGCGGCTTCAGGTGATGTAGGTGTGCTGCTTGATGGCGTGGCCTGCGTCTGGGCAAGAGCAGGCTGGACACTTCCTCCCAGCGCCAGTGTGAGAAGGCTGAGGATAAGAACCGGGCGGCACGCCGTCTCGCGAATATGCGACAGAAACAGGATCATGGGACGTGCGGCATGGCGCAAAGAGGGGTCCTTGAGGAGAGGCGGAAAGAAGGAAGTGGTTACCCCATCCATCTTTTGACCACGCCACAAACTTCGGCCCCGGTAAAGACACACCAATGACATTGTTGGAAGGAGTGCAACCAGGTCACACCCCTTCCAGAGTAACGCTTCAGGCTTCCGAGGAAGAGTCTGCTGCCGTTTTCCGCTTTTTCGTTGCGGATCCGGCTGTTTTCCGCGCCGTCGAAGTTTTTGTTGTGGCGCGGGTCGTCTTTTTCTTTGGAGCTTCTTCGCCAGAAGTTGCATCCACATCCGAAGTTTTTTTGCTTTTTGCCGTTTTGGCTGGAGCCTTCTTCGCAGTGGTCTTCTTGGCGCCCCCCTTCAGAGGTTTGCCCTTCTCAGCCAGGAGTGCCACCGCAGCGTCGAGCGTGATGTCATTCATGTCCTGATCTTTGGGCAGATTGGCAATCAACTGGCCATGCTGCGCATACGGACCAAAACGCCCCTTGCGGATCATGACCGGCTCACCGTCCTTGGGATGCGCTCCCAGGTTACGGATGGAGGCGAGCTTCTTCGCCAGGCTGTCGACTGCCCGGTTCAGCCCAACCGTCAGGACGTCATCGTCCTTGTCCAGCGTGCCGTAGATCGCACCCATCTTCACATACGGCCCAAACCGTCCAAGGCCGGCTTCGATCTTTTCCCCGGTTTCCGGATGCATCCCAACCAGGCGGGGTAGGGACAGAAGTCCCAGAGCCTGCTCCATGGTCATGGTGTTGCCGTCCAGCCCTTTGGGGATTGTTGTACGCTTGGGCTTGGCCTTCTTGTCTTCCGGGTTGGGTTCCCCCTGCTGGACATACAGTCCATAGGGCCCACGACGAATGGTGATGTCCTCACTGGTGTCCGGATGCTGGCCCAGAACCTTGATACCGTCCTTGAGCCCCTCATCCGCACCGTCATCAGCGACCAGACGTCGCGTGAATTGGCAGGTCGGATAGTTGGAGCAACCGATGAAGGCGCCAAACTTGCCAAGACGCAGACCCAGACGGCCTGTGCCGCAAGATGTGCAGACCCGTGGATCAGTACCGTCGTCCTTGGGCGGGAAGAAGTGATCGCCCAGATCTTCATCTAGAGCGTCAATGACGTCCGAGATTTTCAGATCTTTTGTCTGATCTACGGCTGCCGAGAAGTCATGCCAGAAGGCTGCCATGACATCGTGCCAGTCAGCCCGCCCACCGGAAATGTCATCCAACTGTTCTTCAAGAGACGCTGTGAAGCCGGTATCGACATAACGCTCGAAAAAGGACGTCAAGAACGCTGTGACCAGTCGTCCGCGGTCCTCCGGCAGGAAGCGCTTGGCTTCCAGTCGAACGTAGTTACGGTCCCGCAGAACGCCCAGAACAGAGGCATAGGTGGAAGGACGACCGATGCCGATCTCTTCCATTTTCTTGACCAGAGACGCTTCGGAATAGCGCGGCGGCGGCTGGGTGAAGTGCTGCTCAGCGTCAACAGCCGTCGTCGCGACGCGGTCCCCTTCCTTCATGGCAGGAAGCAGCTTGCCGTCGTCGTCTTCCGCCTTCGAATCGTCCTTGCCTTCGATGTAAAGCTTCAGGAAGCCGTCGAAGGCAATCGTCGAACCCGTTGCCCGAAGCAGTGTTTGTCCGCTGGCATCCGCCAGAGTGACTGCAACCTGATCAAGCTCGGCAGACTGCATCTGTGACGCAACCGCGCGCTTCCAGACCAGTTCATACAGCCGCCGCTGTTCAGGAGACAGCGCATGAGCGACCTGTTGAGGTGTGCGGAACACATCCGTAGGGCGCACGGCTTCATGCGCTTCCTGCGCATTCTTGGCTTTGGTCGAATAGGCGCGCGGATAATCCGGCACGTACTCGTCCCCAAATGCCTTGCCGATATGCCCGCGAATCGCACCGATTGCTTCCTTGGCCATCGTGACGCCATCGGTTCGCATGTAGGTGATCAGACCGATCGTCTCACCACCAAGATCCACGCCCTCATAAAGCTGCTGGGCCGTGCGCATCGTTGTCTGCGCGCTCATGCCAAGCTTGCGGGAGGCTTCCTGCTGAAGCGTAGAGGTCGTGAATGGCGGTGGTGGGTTGCGCTTCGTCCGTTTGCGCTCGACAGAGCGAACGGTGAACTGACCGGCCTGTACGATGTCACGAGCCTCAAAGGCCAGCTGTTCGTTATTGAGATCGAACTGGTCGAGTTTGTCACCACGCAGATGGGTGAGGCGCGCCTGAAAAGCTGCTTTCGCCGGAGTATTGAACCCGCCAGTAACGGTCCAGTATTCCTTCGGCTTGAAAACCTCGATCTCGGCTTCACGCTCACAAATGAGGCGGAGCGCTACGGACTGCACGCGACCGGCACTCTTGCTGCCCGGTAGCTTACGCCAAAGCACTGGCGACAGCGTAAAGCCCACCAGATAGTCCAGCGCACGACGGGCCAGATAAGCGTCAATCAGGGGCTGATCCAGCTCACGTGGGCCAGCCATCGCGGCAGTGACAGCAGATTTCGTAATTTCGTTGAAGGTGACGCGATGAACGTCGATTCCCTTCAGGAGCTTCTTTTCTTCAAGGACACTGCGCACATGCCACGAGATTGCTTCACCTTCGCGATCCGGGTCAGTGGCCAGATAGAGGTTCTTTGCTCCCTTGAGAGCCTTGGCAATGGCCGCAATCTGTTTGGCGCCCCGGTCGTCCGTCTGCCAGCTCATGGCAAAGTTCTCGTCCGGGCGTACGCTCCCGTCCTTGGGCGGCAGATCCCGCACATGGCCGAAGGAAGCAAGAACGGTAAACCCGCTTCCCAGATACTTGTTGATCGTCTTGGCCTTTGATGGGCTCTCGACTACCACAACGTCTGTCATTGCCACTCCGGTCTTCCGCGTCACTTCCTGTTCGGCTGTAACGCCACGCGCCCGCCGGGCACGAACTCCACGACACCCCCAAGCTCAAGCTCGGTCAGTGTCGACAGTACTGCCGAAACGGAGAACTGGCAGCGGCGCATCACCTCGTCAACTGTTACCGGTGTCATGGAGAGAAGCGGAAGCACCTCAGACAGTACAAGATCGGGGTCTTCCCAGTGATCCTCCGTACTCACATTCCATGCTGTGTAAGGTTCTGAAAAGCCTTGCAAAATACCAGGTTGGTGCGACTGCTTTACCCATGGAGGTGAAAGGGGAGCCGGGAGCTCGGAAGGGAGGCAAGAAAGAATATCCTGCACATTTTCCGTGAGCGTCGCTCCGCGCCTTAAAAGCTCATTGCCGCCGCGAGACCGGGGATCGAGTGGCGAGCCGGGAACGGCATAGACTTCTCTGTCGTATGAGATCGCCAGACTGGCCGTAATCAGCGTTCCGGAATGCAGTGCGGCTTCCACAACAACGCATCCGAGAGAGATCCCGGCAATCAGCCGATTGCGGCGAGGAAAGTGCCGCGCTTGGGGAACGGTACCCAATGGCGCCTCTGTCACCAGGCACCCGCGTTCGGCAATATTGGCCTGTAACTTCGCATTTTCTGGCGGGTACACGTGATCCAGCCCTCCAGCGACAGCCGCCGCCGTCAGGCCGGGATAAAGGGCTGCCTCATGAGCAGCCGAATCGATCCCACGGGCCAGACCTGAAACAACACAGATTTTCGAGTCTGCCAGCTCGGCAGAGAGGCTTTCGGCCATGCGAATGCCCGCGGCTGAAGCGTTGCGTGCCCCAACAATGCCGACAGAGCGCAGAGAGAGTTTAGCTGGATCTCCCTGAACAAAAAGCACAGGGGGAGCGTCTTTGATGAAGGACAGCATCAGGGGATAATTGGCGTCCCCCCGGATCAAAACGTTTCCACCCATTTTCCGGAGGGTTTCAACTTCATCGGCCATCTGGTTAGCCGATGGAATAACCGGAAGATCCAGACGACCAGCCTGACGCATCCGTTCAGGAAGTGCGGAAAGAGCAGCAGTCGGGCTGCCATATTGGCAAAGCAGCCTGGAAAAATTGATCGGACCCACGCCCGGCGTGCGAGCAAGACGCATCGCGTCGAGTCGCTCTTGATCAGACAACCGGAACGGTGGAGCAGAAAACGTCGTCATGTTTTCGCTCCTATCCGAATTTCATTAACGGTTGCTTAAAATCAGGATGATTTTGTCTTGGCGTTCACCCGAGGTTCGTTGCCCGTCAGTAGACGGACTATATTGCTATAGTGTCGCACCCAAATCAGGAGGGCGATGAGAAAAGTTGCGACAGGAATGGGAGAACTGGCACCCCGGCCCAGCACGACAACCATCAAAATCGGCGCAACAAGAAACGCTGAAAGCGCTCCAGCTGACGAAATCCGGCTTATCCGCGCTACGGCGAGCCAGACCACGCAGCACGCCACACCAACAGGCCAACACAAAACCCAGATTGTCCCGAGTCCCGTGGCAACGCCCTTTCCGCCCCTGAATCCAAGCCAGACAGGGAAACAGTGTCCGACCACCACCGAGACTGCCGCTACGGCCATGGCGAGTGACGGCGGGCCACCACCGAACCGAAGCGCCAGAAAGACTGCCAGCGCTCCTTTGAGAGCATCCAGAAGAAGGGTGGCCGCAGCCAAGCCCTTGCGACCAGTCCGCAGGACATTGGTGGCGCCAATATTACCGGAACCAATCTGGCGAATGTCTCCGCCGCCGCCGAGAGCCGTTAAAATCAGCCCGAACGGGATGCTCCCGATAACATACGCGATTGTGGCGACAAGCAGCAGGTTGGGATGAGACAGCGTCATACCAAGCCCTCAGCCGTGAAGACCTCACGACCTCGTCGGAAGGTCCGCAGGACCCGTCCTGTCAGCTTCTGACCATCAAATGGCGTATTTTGGGCCCGGCCCGGCAGTTCGCCAGCCGTCACTTCCCAAACAGCATCAGGGTCGAATAGGCAGAGATCGGCATCCTGACCAATTGCCAGTGTTCCCGCCGAAATGCCCAGAAGAGCGGCAGGAGCACAGGTGACAAGACGCAGGGCATCCATCAGAGGCAGCCCTGCGCCCAGTGTCACACCCAGAAGCGTGACAAGACCTGTCCCACCTGCACGCGCCTGCGCGAATGGAAGACGTTTGTCGTCCGCATCTGCCGGGGCGTGATCAGATGCCACGGCATCAATCGTACCATCAGCAAGGGCCGCACAAACCGCTGCTCTGTCTGATTCCGCACGGAGCGGTGGGGAGAACTTCGCGTAGGTACGAAAGTCCCCAATGTCTTCTTCCGTCATGGCGAAATAAGGGGGCGCTGTGTCACATGTTACTTTGATACCATGTGTTTTGGCTGTCCGGATCAGATCTAGCCCTTCGGCGGTAGAGACGTGCGCGAAATGCAGTCTCGCCCCAGTCATCTCGGCCAAACGAAGATCGCGGGCAATCATGATCGCCTCAGCCGCGGCCGGAACCTGCGGTAGACCCAAACGGACCGCCAGCGCACTTGCCGTCGCGCAGGCGCCCTTGGCGAGCGAAGGCTCTTCCGGGTGCTGCACAACCAGCGCGTCAAGGAAGCGGGAATAGGACAGCAGATTTCGCATCTGCTTGGCGTCTGTGATGGCACGCGTGCCATCGGTAAAGGCAACAGCTCCTGCATCCTGCAACAGGCCCAGCTCCGCCATGTCTCCGCCCTCGCAACCACGCGTCAGCGCGCCATAAGGGTGAATAGAGACCATACCCGTCTCTTCGCCGCGCACCTTCAGAAGATGCACCAGCGCCGGATTGTCGATTGCCGGAGACGTGTTGGGCAGAACGGCCATGGTGGTAATCCCACCCGCCACGGCAGCCCGCGCACCTGACTTGACGCTTTCACGATACTCAAAGCCCGGTTCACCCAAGGCAACACGCATATCCACAAGCCCTGGGCACAGAACTGCGCCCTGACCATCAATCACGCGCGCGCCTTCTGGCGTCTCGGGGCTGTCGATAGCGGCGATGCAGCCGTCTTCAACCGTCAGGCGTCCGATGCCATCTCGGCCAGATGCTGGATCGACCAGACGGACATTTTCAAAAACAGTAATCGTCATGAGGGCATCCGTGCGCGTGACAGGCGATCAAGAACGGCCATACGCACCGCCACACCCATTTCCACTTGTTCAGCAATCACGCTCTGGTCTGAATCCGCAACATCGGACGCAATCTCGACGCCACGGTTCATGGGGCCGGGATGCATGACCAGCGCACCGGGATTTGCCAGTGCCAGACGGCGTCTGTCCAAGCCGAAGAACCGGAAATACTCGCGGGAACTCGGAACGAGGCCTGCTCCCATGCGCTCTTTCTGGAGGCGTAGGGACATAACGACATCCGCGCCTTTTAAGGCCTCATCCATGTCTGAATACAGCGTGACATTGCCAAGTTCTGCCATTGCAGATGGCAACAGTGTCGGCGGGCCAACCAGACGCACCGAGTTTCCCAATGCAGTCAGAAGGTGGATGTTAGAACGTGCCACGCGGCTGTGGCCAACGTCGCCGCAGATTGCGATTGTCAGACCTTCCAGACGTCCAAAATGACGGCGAATGGTCAGAGCATCCAATAAAGCCTGAGTTGGATGTTCATGCGTGCCATCGCCAGCATTCACCACGCTGGCTTCGACCTTCTGCGACAGCAGGGCCGGTGCACCGGACTGGCCATGACGCACGACAAGCAGATCGCAGCGCATGGCATTCAGCGTGGATGCCGTATCCAGCAGCGTCTCGCCCTTATTCACCGAGCTGGTCGCGACCGTCATGTTTATGACGTCTGCGCCAAGGCGTTTGCCTGCCAGTTCGAAACTGGTGCGGGTACGGGTGCTGTCCTCGAAGAACAGATTGATGACTGTCCGGCCCCGCAACGCATCCCGTGGTGCGGAACGAGAACGGCTCAGGAGTGCATAGCTCTCCGCCAGATCGAGGAACGGAGCAATTTGCCCCGCTGTTAGCCCCTCGATTCCCAGCAGATGCCGGGGGACGGATGGCCGCTCAGGCACTGAGCACACTCGCAATGCGGGCCAGAACCTCGTCACGGCCAAGAGCCGCCAGCGTCAGGTCAATGCCCGGAGATGTCGTGGACCCTGTCATTGCTGCCCGGAGCGGCTGAGCTACGGAGCCAAGCTTCAGCTCGTTCTTCTCGGCATAGGCGCGGAGGGCACCGTCGATGGCTTCCGCTGTGAAATCCGGCAGAGCTGCCAGATCATGCCCGACGCCTTCAAGAACCTTGCGACCGTTCTCGTCCAGCAGCTTCTCAGCCTTGGGCGTAAAGGTCAGCGGAAGTGTGAAGCCTGCGAAGGCTGCGTTATCCGTCAGTTCGACCAGCGTCTTGGCGCGTTCCTTCAGGCCGGACATCATGGCCAGAACACGGGCACGCGTGCGGTCATCCGCAACAACGCCTTCACGGCCTTGCAGACGCTCCAGAACATCGTTTGTGAGACGCTCATCGTCAGCCTGACGCATCCAGACACCATTGAGGTGTGCCAGCTTCACATAATCCATACGGGACGGGGAACGACCGACGCCATCCAGATCGAACAGCTTGATCTGCTCTTCACGGGACAGAACCTCAGCATCACCATGGCCCCAGCCCAGGCGGAGCAGGTAGTTGCACAGGGCTTCCGGCAGGTAGCCTTCCTCGCGGAAGTCCACGACGGACTGCGCGCCGTGACGCTTGGACAGCTTGGCGCCATCCGGGCCATGAATCAGCGGCAGATGAGCGAAGTGCGGCAGATCCCAGCCCATCGCGCGGTAGATCATGGCCTGACGGAAGGTGTTCGTCAGATGGTCATCACCGCGCATGACATGGGTGATCTCCATGTCATGGTCATCACAGACCACGGCGTGCAGGTAGGTCGGCGTGCCGTCGGAACGCAGGATGATCAGGTCATCCATTTCCACGTTCGCAACGCGGACTTCGCCCTGCACCAGATCCTTGATGACGGTCTCGCCCTCACGTGGTGCCTTCAGGCGGATCACATAAGGCGCACCTTCCGGCGCTTCGGACGGATCACGGTCACGCCAGGTGCCGTCGTAACGGGGCGGACGCTTCTCGGCCATGGCCTTCTCGCGCATGGCCGTCAGTTCTTCTGGCGTGCAATAGCACTTGTAGGCTTCGCCTTTGGCCAGAAGCTCAAGAGCGACTTCCGTATGGCGGTCCTGACGGGCTGACTGGAAAACGGGTTCGGCATCGGCCGTAATTCCCATCCAGGCAAGGCCGTCAAAGATGACGTCCACGGCACGTTGTGTGGAACGTTCCTTGTCAGTGTCCTCAATCCGCAACAGGAATTCGCCACCGTGATGGCGTGCGAAGAGGAAATTGAACAGAGCAGCCCTGGCATTACCAACATGCAGCAGGCCCGTAGGGGAGGGTGCAAAGCGCGTACGGATGGTCATGCGGCTCTCATATCATGGTCATGCGGCACGGGCCATCCGCATCGTTCGACCATAAATTGTGTCACTCTTTTGCAATGTGTTGCCTTTAAGTGTCACAAGGCCGTTACATGAAGAAAAACCCGGTTTTTCAAGCGTGTGTGATTTCCTGCACCAACGATGCGTTCCCTATCCTGTCTCCAGTATTTCCACTGGGGGTGATCATGGACAGGCGAGATTTCAACGCCATGCTGACGGGGGTCGGGCTGACTCTGGGGAGTGGCCGCATCCGGAAGGCCGCTGCGTCTTCCGCACGGGTTGAGACCTTCATGCTCCGCTCCAATGGATGGGTGCCCAACAACCAGCATCTACCCGTCATTCTTTATCGGAATGTGCTCGAGAGCGGCGTGGGCCGTGAAGATGTTTATGAACACCTGTTCGGTCAGAACGGTTGGCCTGCGCGGTGGCGGAACGGGGTTTATTCCTTCCATCACTATCATAGTCTGGGCCATGAGGTTCTGGGGTTCTCTAACGGTTCTGCCAGATTGATTCTTGGTGGCCCTGAAGGGCGGGAAGTCGAAGTTCGCGGTGGCGATGTTGCATTGCTCCCGGCAGGAACCGGTCACTGTAACGTCGGTTCCACAGACGATTTCACAGTCATCGGGGCTTATCCGCCGAGCCAGTCTTTCGACATTCTGCGGAGCGCGCCATCTGCGGAGCAACTGGCTCGGATCAACGCGCTGACTTTCCCTTCGATCGACCCCGTCCAGGGTAAGGGCGGTTCTCTGTCCCGAGAATGGCACCCTTCATGAAGAATTTTCCTCTCCGCAGACGCCCTTTCCTTGCCGCTGTTGCCGGACTGGCTGCCGTTGGCAGCGCAGCAATGGCCGACTCGAAGCGTGAACTCCCAAGAATCGGTATTATTGGTTCCGGACAGGTTGGCAGAACGCTGGCAGCCCTGTGGGTACAGGCAGGCTATTGTGTCATGCTTTCCGCCCGTAATATAGCGGACGCCCAAGCTCTGGCGCAGACGCTCGGGCCTTTGGCGTCTGCTGGCACGCCCCTTCAGGCTGCTGCTTTCGGCAAAGTCGTGGTGCTTGCCGTACCGTATGGCGCGATACCTGCTCTTGGGCGCGATCTGAACCGGACATTGACCGACAAGGTCATAATTGACCCTGCCAATCCTTATGTGGGTCGCGACGGATGGATTGCTGATGTTGCTCTCAGGGATGGCGCAGGCATTACCACTCAGCGATATTTTCCCTCTGCGCATGTCGTACGGGTTTTCAATTCCATCGACATGACCAGCCTGCGTGCCGAAGCACACCGGCCAGACCCACGTCTCGCCGTACCGATCGCAGGTGATGACACGGCGGCGGTGCTCAAGGTCAAGGATCTGGTTGAGGCCGCCGGTTTCGACCCTGTTGTGACGGGAGGGCTCGCCAGCGCTCGGCTCTTCCAGCCAGCTAGCGCGGGTTTTGAGCTGGAACGGGACGCTGCGGGTCTCAGAAGCGCGCTGCACCTTCATAACTGACGGGCACCGGAATTACGGCAGAGCGTGATGGACTAAAATCCGTTACGCTCTGCCCGTGAACCGTCCGATATCTCCTGCCGATACTCTGTTGCTTGATGAGTTTGACACCTCTCCTGACGCGCCAGCCAGTGGTGGCCTCCGCCCGTCGCTGATTGAGAGGATCTTGGCAGAGCAGGGGCGGCGGCTGTTCTGCTGGCTCCCTGTCGCGGTTGCATTGGGGGCCCTCACGTATCTGACACTCCGCTCCGAACCCCCTCTTTGGCCTACTTTGGGTATTTCGGGCTGCGTAGCGGTGGCCGTCTGGTTCTGGCGGAAGCGTCCGACCTTACTGTTTCTATTCCTGGTAATTTCAGGACTTCTGATCGGCTTTCTGGACGCCTCATGGCAGACACGCCGACAACCGCCCATGCCATCTCTGCCAACGCGAGCCTCTGTCATCACAGGGCAGGTTATCGCGCTAGAGACACTGCCTCCCAGGCCAGGTAGCGATGAAGGCGGGAGACGGATTGTTCTGGCGCACGCAACGTTCGATACGCCAGTCGACGCAGGAATGGCGCCTCTCAAACGTACGTTGCGTTTGAAACTCCGTGATGATGATTCCGCATCCCCATTACCGGGCAGTACCGTCCAGATCAGGGCAATGTTGCGGTCTCCTTCGGCTCCGTCATGGCCGGGCGGCCGCGATCTGCAACGGGAAGCCTGGTTCTCTGGCTCAGCAGGGAGTGGGTATGCTTTGGGCACACTCCACGTGGACAGTGCAGACGCGACGGCAGGCCTGGAGGGGCTGAGAGAAGCCGTAGAAGCGCGCATCGAAAGCGTGCTCCCCGGCCAGACCGGCGCCATTGCCGCGACGCTGCTCGCAGGAGAGGCGGGCGGGATTGATGCCTCCACCCGTCAGGAATTCGCTGCCTCAGGGCTGGCGCATCTTCTGGCTGTCGCCGGGCTGCATCTTGGGTTGGTCATGGCTGTCGTCACGGTTTCTGTTCGCGCGTTTCTGACTTCCTTTGAGCGCCTGGCTCTGTATTGGCCCTGTCGAGAAATCGCAGCAGTTTCAGGATTTTTTGCCGGTATCGGATATGTCCTGTTGACCGGTGCTCATCTGCCCAGCGTCCGCGCGCTCGGCATGGCGGCACTGGTCACGCTGGCTCTTGTTACAGGGCGGCGCGCACTGTCCATACGCTCACTTGCCCTGATTGCGCTCGTTATCCTGCTTGTTTCTCCGGTTTCCGTTCTGGACGTTTCTTTTCAGATGTCTTTTGCCGCCGTGATGGGGCTGATCGCCGGGTATGAAGTTCTGCGTGAACCGCTTGCACGACTTCGAGGCGAAGGGGGGTCAGGGCGCGTCGTCCTGTCCCATCTGGCTGCCTTGTCCCTCACCAGTCTTCTTGCGGGGCTAGCGACCCTGCCGGTCAGCATGGCGCATTTTGGTGTCTTCCAGCCGTGGTTCGTGCTCGCCAACATGCTGGCCGTTCCTTTGGCCGCCGTCTGGATCATGCCCGCAGGTCTCCTGTCCCTGCTCCTGATGCCACTGCATGCCGCGGGTCTTCCGCTCATCGTCATGGGGTGGGGCATCCGGATTATTCAGATCATCGCGCACACAGTTGCGATGTTCCCGTTTGCTTACGAACCTGTTCCAGCCACGCCAGGCTGGGGACTTGCTGCCTTGCTTCTTGGGCTGTGCTGGTTGTGCCTCTGGAAGGGCTGGCCTCGTCTCGTTGGATTAGGGCCTATGGGTGTGGGAATTCTCTCCATCTGGATGGCGCCTCATCCGGACGTTCTGGTTTCCGCTGATGCAGGGGGGCTTGCCTTGAGGGGCGACGGCGTTCTGATGGTTGGTCCTCATGGCAGTCTCGAAAATCTGGCGCTTCAGGACTGGGAACGGGCGCTGGCTCTGCCAACAGGCTCCCTGCCACCTGACTGCATGACGGGTCTCTGCCGTGTCTCACTCAAAGGCCAGACGGTGTTGCTGCGGGCCAAAGATAGTCTGGATGGTGTTCGTTTGCCGTCTGAGCAGAACTGTCAAAGAATTAGCCTGTTTGTGAGTGCATCTCCGGCCCGTAATGCCTGCCCCGGAGTTCCGTTTATTGATCGCTTTTCGGTCTGGAGAAATGGCGCCTATGCGGTCTTTCTCCATCGAGGCGGTCCAGAGCTTGTCTCGGATCGGAGCTGGCGTGGGAGCCGTCCCTGGGTTCCTGCCATAGGCTCACACGGAATGCCCAATCTGCCCTTGGCTGAGGCAGAGTAGCTTCAATCAGGCAGCTTCTTTTGTGCGGGGTGGCGTGAGACGCTTGTCCGGATACAGACACCATTGTGTCGCCGGGCAGCGCCAGCATTCAGGCGCACGGGCCTTACAAACATAACGCCCATGCAGGATCAGCCAGTGATGCGCTGGCCGCAGCATATCCTTGGGAATGCGCGCTACCAGACCATCCTCAACCTGCCGGGTTGTTTTCCCCGGAGCCAGCCCGGTCCGGTTCCCGATGCGAAAAATATGCGTATCAACCGCCATGGTATCGGCCCCAAACGCAACATTCATCACTACGTTGGCGGTCTTTCGCCCGACGCCAGCCAATGCCTCAAGAGACTTGCGGTCAGCGGGGACGTCCCCACCATGTCGCTCCAGAAGCTGCTCGCACAGCAGGGCCACGTTATGCGCCTTGGCGCGCCATAAGCCGATTGTTTTGATGTATTGTGCGATCCCGGCTTCTCCGAGTTCCGCCATGCTTTTCGGATCGGGCGCGTGTTCAAACAGCCCCTTGGTCGCCTTGTTGACGGACTTGTCCGTGGCCTGAGCCGACAGAACCACGCTCACCAGAAGCTCAAACGTATTGCGGAAGATCAGCTCGCTTTCCGCATCCGGGTTGGCTTCGGCCAGAGCAGTAATGAAAGCCTTGGCCGCGGCCTTGCTCATGGGTCTGGTGGCGTCTGTCATGGCTGAAACTCCGCGCGGGCTGTTGCGTCTGATCCGGACTGTCCGGCAAGATACGCGAAACATCTGAAAATTTCATGCCATCAGGCCGTTGTCCTTGAGGGACAAGACGGCGGAGCTCTTCGTGTCCGATACTTCTACGCAACTCACCGGCCAGAAACAGGAAGGCCGGAAAATCGACGTTTCCTTTACAGAAGTCCTGTCCTTTGTCTGCCGCCGCTGGCTGGCACATCCAGCGCTGCTGGCCTGGACACTCTCTGGTGTGGCGCTCGCCACACTGGCAGACGTCGTCACACCGATTCTGGCTGGTCGCCTTGTCTCGGATATTTCCAAACACGCCGCCGGGCCAACCATCCCGAAAACCGATGAGCTTCTGAGCCTGCGTAATGATGCGTTCCTTATGGTGGGAGGATTAATTGCGCTTGGCTTGATTGGGCTGTTTGGTCGTCGGTCGTCTTTTGTCGGGATTTCACATCTGACGCTGGCAATCATGCACAAGGTCCTCAATCAGGCCTTTGCCCGCGTGCAGCGATTCTCAACGGACTGGCACGCCAATACCTTTGCCGGATCGACGGTTCGCCGCCTGACCCGAGGCATGTGGGCTATCGACACACTGGACGACACCCTGCTGCTAATGATCGGGCCAGAGGTTCTGGTGCTCGGTGGCACTACGGCCGTCCTCATGTTCCGTTCTCCCCTTATGGGATCGGTCCTTGCGGTTTCGGTCGTGCTGTTTGCCTGGCTCTCAATTATCCTGACGCTCCGCTATGTTGCGCCCAGCGCCCGTGCATCCAATGAATGGGACACGAAAATGGGTGCAGCCATCGCGGATTCCGTCACCTGCAATCCGGTTGTCAAAGCGTTCGGCTCTGAAAAGCGGGAAGAGCAGCGGCTGGACACCATCGTCGAAGGCTGGCGCGGACGTACCCTGAGGACATGGCTCCGCGGCACCAATAGCGCCAATATTCAGGCGCTGGCCTCTCTTGTGATGCGGATGCTCATGATCGGGCTTGCCGTCATGCTGTGGTGGCAGGGCAAGGCCGGGCCGGGTGACGTCGCATACGTTCTGACAATGATGTTTCTTGTGCAGGGATATCTTCGAGACCTGGGCCAGCAGGTCAGTCAGGTGCAGCGTTCCGTCAATGAGATGGAAGAGCTGATCGCCATCTTCCGCCGGGATTCGGCTATTCAGGATGCACCAGATGCCCAGCCTGCACGCTTTACGAAGGGCGAAGTCCACTTCGAGCACGTGACATTCCAGTATCCGGGGCAGGACAAACCTCTTTATCAGGACCTCACAATCGATATCGCGCCGGGATCACGTGTGGCCCTCGTGGGGCCGAGTGGATCTGGAAAGACGACCCTCACGAAACTTCTGCAACGCCTGTATGATGTGAACAGTGGGCGCATCACGGTTGATGGTCAGGACATCGCGCATGTCACGCAGGACTCCCTGCGGTCGCACATTGCCATTGTTCCACAGGAACCCGTGCTGTTTCACCGCACACTGGCTGAGAATATCGCCTATGCCCGGCCTTCGGCATCCATTGAAGACATCAAGGAAGCAGCGCGTCAGGCCAACGCAGCAGCCTTTATTGAGCGTCTGCCGGAAGGCTACAACACGATGGTCGGTGAACGCGGGGTCAAGCTCTCGGGCGGTGAGCGTCAGCGTGTCGCGATTGCCCGGGCGTTCCTTGCAGATGCGCCCATTCTTATTTTCGATGAAGCAACATCCAGTCTGGATTCAGAATCTGAATCCCTGGTGCAGGAGGCAATGCGCCGCCTGATGCAGAACCGCACCGTCATCGTGGTGGCCCATCGCCTTTCCACGGTGATGGAGCTGGATCGGATTCTTGTCTTCAGTCGGGGGGAGTTGAAGGAAGATGGCACTCATGCCGAGCTGGTGGCTCAGGAGGGCGGTATTTACCGCCGCCTGTTCGAGCTTCAGTCTCTCGAAGGCTAAAAGTTCCAAGGGTCTTTTCACAATCGCGAGACTGTATTGGTCTTTTCTGCATGACAGAACGTTTCCCCTCAGCCTGAATGCTGCTGAGGGGAAATTCCATCATGACACTTCGTTTTGCTTTCGCGGGGTTTTTGCTGGCCGCTCCGGCGACGTTGATGGCCTGCACCGCGCAGGCAGAACCTGTAGCATTCGATCATGCCCGCCTGATCGATGGAACAGGAGACCCTGTCCGTGAAAACGTTACAGTCGTCATCAACGATGGGCGAATTGTCTCTATCGGTGATCCGGCCCCATCTGGCGCCGAACATGTCGATCTCAGTGGCAAAACTCTGTTGCCCGCTCTGATCAGCGACCACAGCCATGTCGGTATCATCAAGGGAACGTCTGGCAGCAACGAGAACTACACCCGAGCCAATATTCTGGCGGCTCTGAAACAGTACAGTGATTACGGCGTCCTTACCGTGACTGCGCTGGGTCTGAACCGATCGCCGCTCTTTGATGATCTGCGGCGGGAGCAGCACGCGGGTAAAAATCCAGGCGCGGATCTGTTTGGCGTCGATCAGGGTATTGGTGCTCCCAATGGTGCACCGCCATCGGCCATGGTCAAAGGGCTAGGTCCAGATCAGGTTTATCGTCCGACCACGCCGCAGGAGGCGCGTCAGGACGTAGACCGTATGGTCGCGGAACACACGGATCTCGTGAAACTCTGGGTGGATGATTTCCGGAACGGTGTGCCGAATGGCAAGACGCTTCCGAAGATGTCTCCAGATATTTACCGGGCGGTCATAGACGAAGCCCATCAGCACAATACGCGCGTGGCGGTCCATATTCATGATCTGGATATTGCCAAAGCTGTCGTGGATGCTGGGGCCAATATCCTCGCGCATGGTGTGCGGGATCAGCCGGTTGATCAGGCTTTGATCGACGCCGTAAAGGCCCATGGTGTTTGGTATATCGCTACTCTGGGCTTAGACGAGGCGAATTACCTTTTTGCAGAGCATCCGGAGCTTCTGAATGTTCCTTTCGTTGCGGCCGCCATCGATCCTGCTCTGATGGCTCAGCTCTCAGATGCAGACTGGCGTAAACAGACACTTTCCAAGCCGCTTGTCGCGGCTTCGCACACCGCGCTTGCGATTAATCAGAAGAACCTTCTGACGCTTTATCGGGCAGGTGTGAAAGTGGGTTTTGGAACAGACTCAGGGGCTGCTCCAACGCGTTTGCCGGGGTTTGCGGAACATCGCGAACTTGCCTTGACCGTGGAAGCTGGCCTGACACCGCTTGAAGCCATTCATTTGGCGACTGGAAATGCCGCTGAACTGCTTGAGCTTGAAGATCGTGGCGTTCTGAAAACAGGGAAGCGGGCAGATCTTCTGATCGTTCGTGGCGCCCCAGACCAAAGCATCGCGGATATCGATCAGGTAGATCAGGTGTGGCAGCGGGGTATTCTCGTCAGTCACGGGCCTGTTGTTAGGCACCAGGGGCTCTGACGGGAGTGCATCCTGACATTTATCATTTCGACAAAGTATCTATCGAACCGTTTTTCTCTGCAGAAGCCTGATTTTATACTGTTACCAGATCCGTTTATGACATAATATTTCTATGAAGCGGGCGAGAATGTAGTGTGGATGAGAGACTGCAGTCTGCTTCATGGAGCTGTCCATGGTCGGGAAAGTGCGTGCTCGATGATGGACAATAAAATCACTGCATACGGCAGGAAAACGCATGTCCTCTTTTGACTACCTTACAAACGATCCCGGCCTCCACCTTGCTTGTGATGATGGATATCTCATCCATCCAGCCCGCTGGCAGGGAAGCCATGCCCTTTTTATTCTTTCCACCCCTATAAAATCACTCTGGCTTCTCTCTCGCAGGCACAGCCAGTCTTGCCCCAGCGAAGAGCGCGGGGTCCTGATCCGGGACATCACTCTTTACGCCGTCAGAGGGGCTCACCGCCTCACATCACATCTTACATTTCCTGAAAGTATGGGATGGGCGTCGAGCGAAGGCGATGATGCCCGCTGGACAGAGGGGCGTGCTCACTTGGAACTCGAAAATGTTCTGGGCAAGGAGACGGGCATGCTGTCTGTGGAGGTCTGTTCAAAAGGGCCCTATCACCTGGAACAGGAGAGTCCGCAGCTCTCCTGTTCGCCGAACCTAGAGTTCAGCCTTCCACACATTCAGTAAGGAAAAGGGTGAGCGCGCGGCCACGGTGACTGATCGCGTTTTTCTCGTGCTCGCCCATTTCTGCGAAGGTCCGGCTTTCGCCTTCTGGTGCAAACATCGGGTCATAGCCGTGACCATGATCCCCACGCGGAGGCCAGACTGTCTGGCCATGGCATTCCCCAACCACGCAATGTGTTTCGCCGTCTGGCCATGCCAGGCAGAGCGCCGCCACAAACGATGCTGCGTGGTCTGACGTTTCACCCATTTCGCGATGCACACGCTCCATGGCAACGGTCATGTCTTTTGCAGGGCCGCCCCATCGTGCCGAGTAAACGCCGGGCTGGCCGCCGAGTGCCGAGACGCAAAAGCCGGAATCATCCGCCAATGCTGGCAAACCAGATGCACGGGCCGCCGCCAGAGCCTTGATTTCAGCATTGCCCGTAAATGTGTCTGCCGTTTCATCCGGCTCTGGCAGATTTAGCTCTCCTGCAGACACAACAGTGATGCCGCTTTCTGCAAGCAGGCTGGAGAATTCACGCAGTTTCCCGGCATTGTGGCTTGCCAGAACAATTTTTGACCCACGGGACAGGCGGCGCATTACAAAGTCTCCAGTGCGGAAGTCTGAGCTTTAAAGAGGGGGGCTGTGCCCAGCTTGGCCAGACGCAGCAGTTCAAAAAACTCAGTTTCCTGAAAAGGGGACGTTTCCGCCGTCCCCTGAATTTCGACGATGCCACCCTCTGCGGTAAGAACAAAGTTCGTGTCAGCCTGAGCGGCACTGTCCTCAACGTAATCCAGGTCCAGCACGGCGCCAGCAGAGGTCAGGCCGCAGGAGACTGCCGCAATTTGTGCTGTCATGACTGAGGACAGACTGGCTTTTTTCAGAGCCATGGAGAGAGCAACCCAAGCGCCGGTAATGGAAGCGCAGCGGGTCCCGCCATCAGCGTTCAGGACATCACAGTCCAGCGTGATGGTCCGTTCTCCCAGCTTCTTCAGATTCACACAGGCTCGCAGGGATCTTGCAATCAGGCGCTGGATTTCCTGCGTCCGACCAGACTGCTTGCCCTTGGATGCTTCACGGTTGCCACGCTGATGGGTTGCGCGCGGAAGCATGCCATACTCGGCCGTAATCCAGCCTTGACCCTTGTTGCGCAGAAAGGGCGGGACACGATTTTCGAGAGACGCCGTGCACAGAACTTCCGTTCCACCCACCCGGATAAGTGCTGAACCTTCCGCATGTCGGGCAAAGCCTGTTTCAATGGAAATGGCGCGACCTTCGTCACAGGCGCGTCCGGATGGGCGCTTTGTCATGCGAAAAAATCCTCTCTCAGAACCGAGCCCTGCCTCTACCGCGTTTGACGAGAAGCCTTCCAGCCCCGACATACAGTTTTACCATGATCAGACCTGACCCTTCCTTCTTCCGTATGCCGAACTCCTTTGCTTCCGGATTGGGAGAGCGGGAAGCTGCGATCCTGCGGGAAATCGTTGAAGAATACGTTGAAACAGGGGAGCCAATCGGCAGTCGCACTCTGGCGCAGCGCTTGAATCTGTCTCTGTCTCCCGCGACCATCCGCAACGTCATGGCAGATCTTGGCCGGGCCGGGCTGTTGTTCAGCCCTCATGTGTCCGCAGGGCGGCTGCCGACCGAGAAGGGTGTTAAACTCTTCGTGGAAGGTCTTCTTCAATTTGGTGCCCTGACTGACGAAGATCGAGCCAGTATCGACAGTAGGCTGGAAATTCATGGCCGGTCCTATCAGGAGACCCTGGCGGAAGCATCGTCCATGCTGTCGGGTCTGTCATCCGCAGCAGGTCTGGTGTTGGCCCCTAAATCTGACGCGACGCTCAAACATATTGAGTTCGTTGCGCTCGGTCCGGGACGTGTTCTCGTGGTGCTGGTCAGTTCAGACGGCCAGGTGGAAAATCGCATCATCGAAACCCCGGCAGGACTGCCGCATTCTGCCCTTGTCGAGGCTGGGAACTATCTTAACGCCCACCTGGGGGATCTGACGCTTGGCACTCTGAAAGAGCGTGTCAGCAAGGAAATGGACGTCAACCGCCACGAACTTGATGCTTTGACCGCCAGCGTCATCGAAAGTGGTCTGGCCACATGGGACGCTGATGGCGGAACGCTGTTCGTTCGGGGGCAGGGCAAGCTGCTGGCGGATATCACCGAGATCGAACGACTGACCACGATCCGTATGCTGTTCGATCACCTCGAAACGCAGGAGACCATGCTTCAGCTCCTGCAACTGGCAGACGCTTCGGAAGGTGTGCGAATCTATATCGGCAGTGAGAGCGGAATGTTTGGAATGTCGGGCGTGTCCATGATCGTCGCGCCAGCCCGCAATGAGGCCCAGAAAATCGTGGGCGCCATTGGTGTCATCGGGCCAACGCGCCTGAATTACGGGCGAATTGTACCCGTCGTGGATTACACGGCCCGGATGGTCGGGCGCCTGCTGGGATAGTGACTGCAACCCTTCCGCCTTTGCGCTGTTGAATCCTGCGTCCATCGGAAAGGAAAGAGTCCATGGCTACGATTGACGCAAAGAAATCCGGTACGTTCCTCATTGGTGGTGATCTCAAGGTCCACCGCCTCGGGTTTGGCGCGATGCGCATTACCGGCAAGGGCATCTGGGATGAACCTCCAGACCACGAAGAAGTGGTCCAGACCCTTGAAAGCCTCCCGAAGTTCGGGGTGGATTTTATTGATACAGCGGATTCCTACGGTCCGTTCGTCTCGGAAAACCTGATCCGTGAAGTGCTTTATCCTTACAAGAAGATGGTCATTGCGACGAAGGGCGGCCTGACACGGCATGGTCCAGATATCTGGAAGCCAGTCGGAAATCCTGACTATCTGAGGCAGTGCGTGTTGATGTCCATGCGACGGCTGGGCGTGGAGCACATTGATCTCTGGCAGTTGCATTGGATTGGACCAGATTGCCCGGCAGAAAAGCAGTTCGAGGCAATTGCCAAATTCCGCGAAGAAGGCCTGATCCGGCACGTGGGTCTGTCGGAAGTGAGCGTGAAGGACATCAAGCTCGCGCAGAAATACTTCCCGGTCTCGACGGTTCAGAACCGCTTCAATCTTGTGGACCGCAAGTCCGAAGATGTTCTGGATTTCTGTACCAAGGAAAACATCGGCTTCATTCCCTGGGCGCCTCTGGCTGCCGGAGAACTGGCCAAGCCCGGTACGGACATGGACAAGATCGCGCATCGGCATCATGCAGATGCAGGGCAGATTGCTCTGGCGTGGCTTCTGAAAAGGTCACCGGTCATGTTGCCCATTCCGGGGACCGGAAGCAGAGCCCATCTGGCCTCTAATGTTCGGGCAGCATCCTTGAATCTCAACGATGAAGAGTTTGCTACTCTGAATCGGCAGGGTGAAGAGGTGTGGAAGAAATCCGCCGCCGGATCATAACGATCACGAGCCGCCGTAAACTGTCACAAAATGACCCTTTTCAGTGGGGGCGACGAACGGCTCGTTTCAGTGCTATGCAGTTTGTATGACGCGCCGTTCCATTCGCTCCCGTAATCCGCAGGACCCCAGGGCCAGTGTGCCCCGCGGGCCCCGTTTCCGCCGTTTCCGTCAGTCTCTTGCCATCGTCGCCGGTGTCGGGCTTGTCGGTGTTGCGGGTGCAGGTATCTTGGGTTGGACCACCTACGCCAAACTCGTGGCTGATCTGCCAAGTGTGGACAGCCTGAGGGCCTATCAGCCCCCGACCGTCAGTCGCATCTATGCGTCTGATGATCGCCTGATGGCTCAGCTTGCCAATGAGCGGCGCATTTTCGTTCCGCTGGAAGCGATTCCGGATCGAGTAAAGCGCGCCTTCCTCGCAACGGAAGATCACAATTTCTACACCCATGGTGGTGTGGATGTGATGGCCATCGCCCGTGCAGGCGTAACGGACGTTTTTGCCCGCCATGGGCGCCGTGCTGTTGGTGCGTCCACCATTACGCAGCAGGTTGCGCGTGGGATGCTGCTTAACAGCAATGCCCGCACACTTGATCGTAAAATCAAGGAAGCCCTGCTTGCCGTCAAAATGGAGCAGGTGCTGTCCAAGGACAAGATTCTTGAGATCTATCTGAACTGGGCGGATCTGGGGAACGGCTCTTTTGGTGTCGCCGCCGCGGCCCAGACCTATTTCAACAAGCCTCTCGACCAGCTGAATGATGCAGAAGCCGCGTCACTGGCGGCCCTTCCGAAGTCACCGACACACTACAATCCGTTCCTTCATCCTGACGCAGCCTTGATGCGCCGGAATCTTGTTCTGGATCTGATGGCCGATAACGGCGTCATTTCCCGCGAGCAGGCTCAGGAAGACAAGAAGGAGCCACTGGTCCCGCAGAAGAAACAGCGGTTTGGACCTTTGCCGGACTCAGAGTGGTTCGGGGCCGAGGTCCGGCGTCAGCTCATCAGCTTGTATGGTCAGGATCGCGCTCTTCAAGGCGGCCTTGAAGTTCATACCAGTCTGGATCAGCCCCTTCAGGTGTCAGCGACGAAGCTGCTGCATGAAGGTCTGATGGATTACGATCGGAGCCGCGGAGGTTGGCGTGGCCCGGTCATCCATCTTGATGGCATTGACGCAGAAGGCTGGGAAGAAAGTCTCGATAAGGTCTCAGGTCCAGCCGGAATGCTAAGGGAGTGGCGTCTGGGCGTCATTCTTCCTGGCGGAACTCACGTGGGCTGGAATGAGGAAGGCCAAGCGAAGACTGGTCCTCTTCTGGCAACAGACATCGCATGGGCACGTCGGATGCACCCGCTTCGTGCTGGGGATGTCATCATGATTGAGCCGCAGGAAAGTGGCTCCGTTGCCCTGCGTCAAATTCCGCAGGTTGAAGGCGCTGTCGTGACGATGGACGTCCATACAGGCCGTGTTCTGGCGATGGTTGGTGGATGGTCGTTCCACGAAAGTCAGTTCAACCGCGCAACGCAGGCGCTGCGTCAGCCAGGCTCTTCCTTCAAGCCGTTTGTGTATCTGGCGGCTATGGAACAGGGTATTTCTCCGTCCGAGAAGTTTGATGACTCCCCTGTGTCTTACGGCGACTGGCACCCCAAGAACTACGAGCACGACAACTGGGGCCCGACCACTCTGCACGATGCTCTGCGTGAAAGCCGGAACCTCGTGACGATCCGGGTGGCCGCTCATCTGGGCATGAAGGCTGTTGCAGATACTGCCATCAAGGCGGGGCTTGTGGATGAAATGCCGCATGTGTTGCCTGCTGCTCTTGGTGCCGTCGAGACAACGGTCCTCAAGGAAACAGCAGCCTACGCAACCATTGCAAACGGCGGTCATGTAGTGTCGCCGACACTGGTGGATGACGTTCAGGATCGTCTGGGCAATATCATCTGGCGTGCGCCAGGTCTGGCGTTAGGAACAACGTTGCAGGCTCCCCCAGCTCCACCGGCCGCTGATCCTTCATCCCCCACGATTGCTCCAGTCACGCCCGAAGTTGGAGCAACAACTGCGCCGCCAGCAGCTCCCGTTGCCGGGAGCATTTCGGTTCCCTCCATTACAGACAGCCGTCCCGTGCTCGCCAGTGAAGCCAGCTCCTATCAGATCGTAGCCATGCTGAAAGACGTCATTGCGAACGGCACAGGTCGCATGGCGGGGGCTGGGATCGACCGTCCCATCGCGGGCAAGACCGGCACCAGTCAGGATTTCCATGATGCCTGGTTTGCTGGCTTTTCGCCGGATATCGTCACGATCGTCTGGGTCGGTTTCGATACGCCACAAACGCTCGGGCGGAACGCTGATGGTGCCCGCATTGCCGGCCCGATATGGAACAAGATCATGAAGGTGGCCCTCGCCAACCGGCCGAAGCTGGATTTCCGTGTTCCGGCCGATATCACGCTGGCGTCCTACAACACCGGCCGTATCACTGCGACTGACGGCTTCAAGGCTGATCAGGTTCCGGGTGCGTCGGTGGCTCTGCATGGCTTCGGTGCTGGTACGGAAGCCCTGACAGCGGCAGATACCGGGGCGGATGCCGTTATTTCGGATTCCGAGAGCGATATGACAGACACCAGCGCGCCGAGTGTTGGGTCTTCCCCGAATACCAAGCCTCAGGCCCAGAAACCTGCGGCATCGGATGGTGACATTGGTGTAGGCGGCCTGTACTGAGGGCAGCCAAACCACCTTATATATAAGTGGAGTATTTATAATGTCGGCTGAGACCGAAGCCCTCTCCGAACAGATCAAGCAGTCGGTGGCACTGCTGAGGAGGCATCTTTAACTGGGATGTCGCCACAACACGCCTCGCGGAACTGAACCACCGCGCGGAAGACCCAGACCTTTGGAATGATTCTGACGCTGCCCAGAAGCTGATGCGCGAGCGAACCATGCTCGCCAATCAGATCGAGGGCGTTGAACAGATCGAGCAGGACGTTGAAGGCACACTGGAACTTGTCGAGCTCGCAGAAATGGAGAACGACACGGATCTGGTGCAGGAGGCCATCGCGACGCTGCGTGGGTTGGCTGCCGACGTGCACAAGCGGGAAATCGAAAGCCTGTTGTCCGGCGAAGCAGACAGCAATGACTGCTACGTCGAAGTGAATGCCGGTGCAGGTGGAACGGAAGCCCAGGATTGGGCCGAGATGATCCTGCGCATGTACACCCGTTGGGCAGAGCAGCACGGCTACAAGGTGACCTTCATTGAAAGCAGTGAAGGTGAGCAGGCGGGCATCAAGTCTGCCACCATTCAGATCAGTGGCCTCAACGCTTATGGCTGGATGAAAACGGAAGCTGGCGTGCATCGTCTCGTCCGCATCTCGCCCTTCGATGCCGCTGCCCGTCGTCAAACGTCCTTCGCGTCTGTCTGGGTGTATCCAGTGGTCGATGATTCCATTGAAGTGGAGATCAACGATTCGGATCTGCGTGTGGATACCTTCCGTGCTTCAGGCGCAGGCGGTCAGCACGTTAACAAGACCGATTCGGCCATTCGTATTACCCATATCCCGACAGGCATCGTTGTCGCCTGTCAGACGGACCGCTCACAGCACCGGAACCGCGCCAAGGCGATGGAAATGCTGAAGGCCCGGATGTACGAAGCGGAACTGCAGAAGCGTGAAGCTGCTGCTGCCCAGACGGAAGCTGCAAAGACGGATATCGGATGGGGTCATCAGATCCGCTCTTACGTCCTGGCACCCTATCAGTTGGTCAAGGATCTGCGGACAGGCGTGGAAAAGGGAAATCCGGACGCTGTTCTGGACGGCGCTCTGGACGACTTCATGTCGGCTTCTCTGGCGCAGCGCGTTGGGGCAACACGATCTGAAGCCAGCGCTTCTGCTCAGTAAGAGTACTCTGGCGCATTAAAACGAAACCGGAAGGCCGGGGCGGCGTAATTAATACGCTGTCCCGGCCTTCTTGTTATAATTCTGTTACAGTTTTTGGAAATTTGATTTTCTGAAGGCAGAAAAAAAGCGGAAAAGTGTACTTTTTCGCCCGCTCTCCTGCGAATATTGGCGCCAGACGATCGAAAGATGAGAATTTTTCGTTTCGGGACAGGCAATAATCAGCTTGACACCATGGCCCGAAGGCTGCCCAATCAGCATATCGGGTATGTTCTCACGACATGAGACGAATCACACGTCCGTGAGGTGAGGGAACTCGATGCAAACACAAGGTCGAGATCTCGCACCGTACAGGTGTGGATCCATTGTCGGTGTCAGTGAGGGGTAAGAAGGTTTCGACATGAAGAGCTACGCCGCACAGCAGCGCAAGCCGACGGACTATATTGTCGCGATCGTCGTGGCCGTGCTGGCTATGGGCGCGGTAATCTATGCGCTCATGAGCGGTGCTGTGGGCAAACTCGTCCACGAAAAGCCGCCCATCAAGACGGAAGTGATCAAGGAGCAGCCTAAGCCGCCTCCGCCACCACCACCTCCGCCGCCGCCGCAGATGGAACAGCCGCCGCCGCCGTATATTCCGCCGCCGAAGATCAGTGTTCCGCCGCCACCCAAGGCGATCCAGCGGGTCACACACGCCAAGCCACCGCATCCGGTTCCGCCGAGCCCGACGCCTGCACCTGAGCCTGTTCCGGCTCCTCCGCAGGGTCCGCCAGCTCCGGCAGTGCCTGATCACACGGCTGGCGCGTCTCCGATCAACGGCGCCAAGCCGGAGTATCCGGAGGAAGCCCAGGAAGAGAACCGTGAAGGTAAAGTTACGGCTTCCTGCGACATTCTTCCGAACGGTCACACGGCAAACTGCGCGATTGTCAGCTCCACCGGTGGTCACGAGTTTGTGGAAAGTGCGCTCGACTTCCTTCGTCGAGCCCGGTACCAGCCCGCCGTCGTTAACGGCGCTCCGGTTACCGAGCATCACCACATTCTGCACGTTGACTTCACGATGGGCGACTAAGTGTCCGTCAGCCAGTAGTCCAATAAGATTGCCTCTTCGGATCAGGTGGTTCGGAGGGGTTCAGGAAAAGGGCCGGTCCCCATATGGCCGGCACCCCAGACAGCTCCTAAAACGGGCATCTCTAACGAGGATATGGAGTTCATGACCAGACTGTTCCGCCTTCCTGCTCTTGACGTTCCGACGAAGGCGCGCGCCGTCCGGGCCAGCGCCATGGCTCTGACGCTGGCCCTGGCTTCGGGTGCAATCGCACCGGCCGTCGCTTTCGCTCAGCCTGCACCGGCTGATCAGAGTGCTCCGGCTGCCGCTCCGGCCGACCCGTCGGCAGTGCCGCCGGCTCCGTCCTCGGACCCGTCTGCTGCACCTGCTGCTTCTGCACCGAATGATGCTGGCGCTCCGGCACCTGCCGCCGGTGATGCAGCTGCTCCTGCTGACCAGACGCCTGCTGCTGCTGCCACCCCGGGTGAAAGCGCAACGGCCGCTCCTGAAGCTCCGGCTCCGCAGGGCAACCCGTACGGTCTTGGCGCTCTGTGGGCCAATGGTGATGTGATCGCTCGTGGCGTTCTGATCATCATGGTTATCATGTCCGCTGGTACCTGGATCATCATGGTCATGAAGTTCCTGGAGCAGGGCCGTGTGTTCGCTGCCTCCAAGGAAGCTTCCCGTGAATTCTGGACGAAGCCGTCCGTTCAGGCTGGCGCTGCGTCCCTGAAGGCTTCTTCTCCGTTCCGTTACATCGCTGAAACCGGTATTGTTGCTGCAGAGCACCACGAAGGTTCCATGCGTGATGCGATCGACCTGCACTCCTGGACGGAAATGTCCATCGGGCGCTCCGTCGACACCATCAACACGCGTCTTCAGGGCGGCCTCGCGTTCCTCGGTACGGTGGGTTCCACCTCTCCGTTCGTCGGTCTGTTCGGCACGGTTTGGGGTATTTACCACGCTCTGACCGCCATCGGCATTGCAGGCCAGGCATCCATCGACAAGGTTGCTGGTCCGGTGGGTGAATCCCTCATCATGACGGCAATTGGTCTTGCAACCGCTGTTCCGGCTGTTCTGGGTTACAACCTGCTCGTTCGCCGTAACAAGGGCGCTATGGATCGCGTTCGCAACTTCGCTGCAGACGTCCAGTCTGTCCTGATCGGTGGCTTCCGTCACGGCGTGTCCCCGGAAGACGGCGGCATGTCAGCTCCGACCACCATCACCACCAGCCAGCGGGTCTGATACTATGGGAATGAACGTCGGAGGAGGCGGCGGTGACGACGAGGTGGTGTCGGCAATCAACACCACCCCCCTCGTCGACGTCATGCTGGTGCTGCTGATCATCTTTTTGATCACCATCCCAGTCGCCACGCATACTGTGAAGCTGAAGCTGCCGGTTGATGCAAATCAGCCGACCCAGACGAAGCCAAACAATGTTGTTCTGGCAGTGACTGCGAATGGCCAGGTTTTCTGGAACACCACCCTGGTCCCTACGCATCAGGATCTGCTGAACCGCCTCGTAGAGGTGGCCAAGCAGAAGCCTCAGCCACAGGTCCAGATCCGTGGTGACGGTGCTGCCAAGTATCTGGCAGTTGGCCAGGTGGTCGCTACAGCTCAGGAAGCTGGTATCGCTCACGTGGACTTCATCACCGAGCAGCCCCACACGAACTGAAGGTCTGCCGGGCCGTTATAGAAAAACGGTCCGGCAACCTCTTTCAAGTCACCCTTTTGGAGAACCGCCGTCATGGGCATGAGCGTCGGATCGGACAGCACGCACGAAGACGAAGGTATCGTCGATATCAACACCACGCCGTTGATCGACGTGATGCTGGTGCTGCTGATCATGCTGATCATCACCATCCCGCTGCAGACACATTCGGTGGCGATCGATCTGCCTCAGGGCAATCCTCCGCCGTCTACCGAACAGCCCAAGCTGGTGACTGTTAGCATCAACTACGACAACAGCATTTCGTGGAACAGCGAGCCGGTCAACTCGGAAGCAGCACTCCAGGCCCATTTTCAGGCCGCTGCTGCTGAAGGTGATCAGCCTGAAGTCCACATTCATCCTGACCGTCTTGCCGATTATAAAACGGTTGCCCACGTCATGGCTGACGCTCAGCGTCTCGGCGTGACCAAGCTGGGTATCGTCGGTCTGGATCAGTTCATGGAAGGACAGTAATTCGTGTCTTTGTCCCTTAACCGCCGTCTGAGCGCCCGCTCCCTTCTGCTGGCTGGCGCTATTGGTGCAGCTCTTGTTGCTGGGCCTGCTGCCCATGCTGATGATGTGCTGGGCCAAGCTGTCGGCAAGGATCTTCAGCAGGCGCAGAGTGCTCTTGCCGCGAAGAGCTATGAAAAAGCCATGGCTGCGGTTGATGCCGCAGATGCGGTCAAGGGCAAGACGGATTACGAATCCTATACCATTGCCCAGATGCGTGCAGCGGTTGCCGCTCAGTCCGGTAACGTGGCTGCGGCAACGAAGGCGTATGATGTGCTCATCAATAGCTCTCGCACGCCGAAGGCTGCCAAGGGTCAAATGTTGATGGCTCAGGCAACCATGGCTTATGGCGCCAAAAACTATGCGGCTGCCATTCCGCCGACAGAGCGCTATCTGCATGAGCACGGGCCCGATCCGCGCATGCAGACCATGCTGATCCAGTGCTACTATCTTCAGGGTGACTGGAAGGGAACGGCCAAGGCTGCTCAGGAGCAGGTGGACGAGACGATCAAGGCAGGTAAGATTCCTGCCGAAAACCAGCTTCAGATGCTTGCCACGGCTTATACGAACCTGAAGGATGCGGACGCCAAGACGCACGCTTACGTCCTGCTGGCCAAGTATTATTCCAAGCCTGATTATTGGGCGATGCTGATCCATGATCTGGTCGCAAATCCTAATCTGGCACCGCCGCTGGTTTTCTATGTTGAGCGTCTGCGTCTGGCGACGGGTGTCTTGAAGGATCCGTCTGATTACCAAGATATGGGCGAGCGCGCTGTGCAGTTGGGTCTTCCCCAGCTTGCGCTGAACCTGCTCAATCAGGGCTACGCCAACAAGTCTCTGGGTAACGGTCCGACAGCTGCTGGCGATGCAAAGTTCCATGCTTTTGTTGCACAGCGTGCTGCTGCCGATCGTGCACAGCTTGCACAGGCTACTGCTTCTGCTGCCACAGACCCTTCTGCCGGTCCTGCTCTGACAACGGGTTATAATCTCGTTCTGAACGGTCAGGCTGATCAGGGTCTTGCCCTGATGAAAACGGGCCTGGGCAAAAATCCGCACTATCCGGATCTGGCTCAGGTCGAATTTGGCATGGCTCAGATGGATGCAGGCCATAAGGCTGATGCCATCAAAACCTTTGAATCCATTGCCGGTAATGGTCCTGCAAAGGATGTTGCTGAACTCTGGGCTCTCTTGTTGTCTCGTCCTGCCGCTCACTGAGCTGCATAAGAGCTAAGAGTTCAAGGAAAACGCCGGAGTCATTCCCGGCGTTTTTTTGTTTAAAAAGGCAGGACCGAGTCCATGACCTGCTGCCCGTAGCGCGGCGTCTGGATCTGGGTAATGGTCCCTCTGCCACCGTACGAAATGCGGGCTTCTGCCATTCTATCGTGAGTAACAGTATTGTCGGCCGTAATGTCCTGTGGTCTGACAATGCCACTGACCCCGAGTTCGCGTAGCTCGCTGTTAACCCGAACTTCCTGTTTCCCCATCACGACAAAATTTCCGTTTGGAAGAACCTGAGTGATGGTGCCTGCCAGACGAAGGGTCACGGTTTCATTCCGGATGATCTTTCCTGTCGCGCTGCTATCGCTACTGCTGGCTGTGTTCAGACTGTCAGCGCCTGTGACCGCGCTGATCACCCGTCCTTTGATGCCAAACAGATTTGGGATTCCGAATTTTTCGTCTGCTGCCCGATTGGCCGTCGTGCCGTTATTGAAAGCAGCGTTATCGGTGATGTCCACAATGATCGTGACCAGATCTCCGACCTGAGAGGCGCGCTGGTCCTTGAAGAAAGCACGGCTGCCACTTCGCCACAGGCTGGAAGCTTCTTGCGGCGGGGGACGCAGGGGCGGCATTGGCATTGTGACCGGACGATAGCTGGCTGCCAATGTGGGGTCGGTGATTGACGTCATGCGGGGTGGGCGACCTACCTCGGAGAGTTGGGCCAGCGAGTTACAGGCGGAGAGGGCGGGAATCAGCCCCAATAGCCCCAGGCAACGCACAGCATGACGAGATGGAAGCAGCATGTGTGGGGCAATTCCGTTTGTTAAGAACAAAACGACCCAAACATATATTTCGTAAAAAATGGGTTAACTCTGCCCCCGGACGGCCCCTTTAGCGCACTTTTCTCCGGTTTATGAAAGTTACAATATCCATATTATCCCACGTCTAGGGTTCATGCCGTGCAAGGGGCAGCATTTGCAGGATGGAAGCTGATGTCGTCGTGTGCATAAAACAGGGTGGGTTGAAGCGACATCAAGGAAAATTCATTTTTGAGCGGTGATAGTTCGATAAGCGATCACGTAAAAAGCGATACGGAAGAAAGCTGCATGGCCGTTGTGCGGCGTATGATGCGTGTTGCTGTTTCCGTATGTGTGCTGTCCTCGGCCGGTGGCGCCATGGCCGCCGAACCGGCGTCTGAAACGTCTTCGCCCGAAGGACGTACTGCGTCAGATCAGGCCAGTGGGGAAACAGAGGCTGCACCGTTGTCAGCAGGGGCTGCGGAGCTTTTGCCCAAAGCGTCGGCCTATGAAGACCTTGCCGGAAACCTGTCTGCTCCGCCTTCGCTTTTTCCTTTTGTGAATGATGCTCATGGTTGGTTGAGGCGCCATGGAACGATTGCCCAGTTCGACAATATGAACGAGATGATGGGCGCCGTGACGGCTCCGACCAAAGGGTATGGTTACAAGCAGGGCGCGTCTAATGCCGGACAGTATGCTCTGAATATTGTGACGGATTGGAACCGTCTGGCGAAGCTTCAGGGCTTTGCGACTCATGTGATTTTCATAGGGCGCTACGGCACAACGGCTAACCGCATGTTTGGAGACTGGCTGGCTCACAGTCAGGAAACCTACGGTGGCGGCGGAAACGTCGTGGTGCATCTTGTGATGGCATATGGGGAGCAGCACCTGTTCCAGAACCGACTGGCAATCGCAGCGGGACGTATGTCCCAGCTTTCGGATTTTGCCGCCGGTACTGTGTTTTGCTCCTTCGTGAACAATAGTTTCTGTGGTCGGCCCAAAGGTGCTTCTGACAGCGCCTATTACAGCTCTTATCCGGCGTCTGTCTGGGCGTTGCGGGTGAGGGGGCGGCCTTGGCGGCGGGATGTTTATGTTGAAACGGGCGTCTATTTTGCGGAAGAGGGCATTTATTCGGTCGCGCAGCACAGAACAGGGTTCAAGCTGAATGGCTCGAATATTGTTGGTGAAATCTTTCCCGTAGAAATCGGATGGCAGCCCATCTTCCGTCGCCCTTCCGGAGAGCTGGCGTATCCGGGCCATTACAAACTTGGCATAGCCGTGGAGACGATGGGGCGGTCTGAGAACTTTCTGGATACGTTGGGAAACCCGTATGCGGATAGCGGATACTCTGCTGCCCGACATAGCGGTTCATGGTCCACCTGGCTGATGGTGGACCAGCGGATCAAAGGCTCCAGAATTAACCCACAGGGCGGCGTCACGCTTATGGGGGGCGTTGTACTGAACGAGCCTCGAACGGCACTCAGGGATCGGCAGATCTATCTGGGAGCAACCTGGAAAGGCTTCTGGGCTGCCCGACCGTCAGACTCGATCGGACTGGCGGTCTCGTATGTTCATATCGCGTCAGGTGTGCAGAGAACTGAACGGATTCTTCTGGCTGCCGGCAAGTCTCTGCCTTATCGGGCGACGGGCTTGCAGACGCATCAGGAAGTTGCAGAGCTGAACTACACGTTCGCAATCGGCCGTGCGATGACGTTTGAGCCTGATCTCCAATATTACCATAACCCGAACGGGCAGGTGAACTTACGGGATGCCGTTATGATGGGCTTCAAGAGTCATATCGAAATCTTCTGAATTCGTTACGTGCAGGGAACCGGAAACGGCGCTGATCGTTTCTGATGGCTTCACCGTCTTTTCGGAGGATTACTCCACGTGCGTAAATCGATACTGCTTCTTCTGGCCCTTTCCGTGTCCTGCGTGACGTTGACGGCCTGCGAACACCACCGGACGTTCGGTGAAAAGGTGCGTGACACCGTTGATCCGCCGAAGGGCCCGATCGAACGCGCTGGCCGCTCTGTTGATCGTTCTCTCGGGAACTGATCTGGTACCCCTGCACAAGAGTTGCTCTCTTGCCCCGTGACTGAATGTGGTCGAGAACGAAGGGATGGCGGAACGGCCGTACCTTTGTTCGGTCCTCAGATCCGTCAGCATGGGAGAATGATCAATGCCGCCCGTTTCGGAAAATTCGCTTCTGACGTTGTCTAATTCCCGTGGTCCCTCAGGGCGGCCAGTGTGAGTGCAGGCGATGCGAATTCTTCTGACGGGTGGTCTTGGGTTTGTCGGTACCCATCTCAAAACACGCCTTAAAGACCGGATGCCCGATCATGTTCTGATTGAAGGGCAACTGGATCTTCTGGATCGTGAGGCCGTAGAGCGTGTTGTGCAGGATACACGCCCTGACGCCTGCATTCATCTTGCGGCTGTGTCATCGGTTCTGGAAGCCAGTCAGGACACGCGGCGCGCTTGGCAGGTCAATCTTGATGGCACGATGAATCTGGCGGAGACGTTTCAACAACACGCCCGTCACATCAGATTTGTGCATGTCTCCTCAGCTGAAATTTACGGCGCTTCTTTCGCAGAGGGCGTTCCTTTGACCGAAGCGGCGACCGTGGCGCCGTTGAATTCTTATGCTGCCAGCAAGGCGGCCGCGGACATGGCTGTAGGAATGATGGCGAAAGAAGGCCTGCATGCTGTAAGGATGCGGCCCTTTACACAGGCTGGAAGCGGCCAGGATGTGAATGCCATTCTACCCTTTCTGGCCTCTCAGGTCGCTCGGATTGAGGCGCATCGGCAGACTAGCATTACGATCAACCACCCGGATGTCGGATACGACATTACAAACGTCCGGGATGCGTGTGACGCCTATATCGATGCCCTGACGTTAGAGGATGCTCCTGCGGATGGTACGATTTTGAACATCTGTAGTGGTGAGACCCGAACCGTACAGTCCATGCTGAATGATCTGCTAGAATTGTCGGGGGTGCACGCTGAAGTCCGTTTGGATTCTACTCATCCGACGCCGTCAGGATTGCAGAACATGGTGGGGGACCCTTCTGAAGCTCAACGCATTTTGGGATGGACAGCTCAGATTTCCTGGAAAAACACTCTTGAGGAAGTTCTGAACGATTGGCGTTGGCGTGTACGGTCCTGACCGTTCAAAATTTTGAGCCAGCAGACAGAGACTGAAATATGCCTGCTGGCTTGTGCTCAGTGCTGTTCCTGATCGGCGGACTGTGGGCACAGTGCCCGTTCAACCAAGGCGCAAACAATATGTGCGGCGGTGATATGCATCTGCTGGATCAGGGGCGTCCATGCGGAAGGCACGCGGAGCACGAAGTCAGCTTCGGGAATGTCCACGGATGTATGGCCAGTAAAGACGACGGTTATAACACCCTGCGCGCGCGCAGCCTTGAGTGCCTCTATGATATTCGGCGAACGTCCGGACGTTGTGATTCCGAGGAAAACATCCCCCTTGCGCCCCAGAGCCAGAACCTGCCGGGAAAAGACGTGATCGAAACCATAGTCGTTGCCAATAGCCGTTAAGCTGGATGTATCCGTTGTCAGCGCAATAGCGGCTAGTGGTCGGCGATCATACATCAGGCGTGACGTGAATTCACCGGCAATGTGCTGGGCATCGGCGGCGCTTCCACCATTGCCTGCAACCAGAAGTTTTCGATTATCCTGCAGAGCTGACATGATGGTCAGAGCAATTCCTGCCATCATCTCGGAGCAGGCGTCGTCCTTTGAGAACGCCACCATCGTTTCTGCCGACTGGTTAAGATAGTCCCGCATATAATTCCGCTCGGAAGCAGGAAGGTCATTCAGCAGGGTGGATGTCTGGATCGATGACATCAGGGTCAACAGCTCCTGGAATACGATATAAAAAGCGGCGGTAATGCTTCTTGAGGCTCACCGGCATGACACAGAGACAGACTGGCTCAGGGCGCATCTGTCAAGCCGCTGACCAATAAAGCAGTCTCGCTAACTTGTGCGCTAAAGATTGAAACGCTTTTTGTGTGTGGCTCGTTGCAGGCCTGTATCCGTGAGGAGATAGACCCGATGTCACAGCCATCCTCCAGCAATTCTAGTGCACCCTTCCTCACTACCCTTCGCGCCAGTGAAGCCAATACGCCTGACAGGAGGCGCTGGTGGAAGGAAGCCGTGGTCTATCAGGTTTACACACGTTCATTCTGTGACAGCGATGGAGACGGCATTGGTGATCTTCCGGGCCTCATCAGCAGGTTGGATTACCTGCAATCTCTGGGTGTACAGGTGATCTGGCTGGCCCCGCATTATGACAGCCCGAATGTTGATAACGGGTATGACATCCGGGATTACCGCAAAGTCGATCCCCTTCAGGGAACCATGAAAGACTTTGACCGGCTGGTGGAAGGCTTGAATGCCCGTGGGATGAAACTCATTGTGGATATCGTGGCTAACCACACAAGTGATCAACATGCCTGGTTTCGCCAAAGCCGTGCCAGCCGGGAAAACCCCTATCGCGATTTCTATATCTGGAGGGATGGCCGGGATGGCGGACCGCCCAATAATTATCTGTCCATCTTTGGTGGAAGCGCATGGCAAAAAGATGAAACAACAGGGCAGTATTATCTGCACTATTTTGCTCGCGAACAGCCTGATCTGAACTGGGAAAATCCGGCAGTCCGGAAAGAAATGTACGAGATGATGCGTTTCTGGATGGACCGGGGCGTCGCAGGCTTCCGGCTGGACGCGATCTGCTTTCTGTCCAAGCTACCTGATCTCAGAGACCTGACGCTGGCTGAGATGGAGAGCCTTGAGCATGTCTATGTCACCGGCCCCAAAGTGCATGATTATCTACAGGACATGCATCGGGAGGTTTTTGCAGGCCGGGACCTTCTGACAGTTGGGGAAGCTTTTGGTGTGCCCTTCGATGAGACCCCGGCTTTTGTAGAGGAAAGCCGAGGGGAAATGACGATGGTTTTCCACTTCGAAATTGTTCGCCTTGGTCGCCATGACTGGCAGGTTCAGGATTGGACGATCAAGGATCTCAAAGCGGTTTTAAGAGGGGAAGATACATCTTCTGGCCCAGAGGGCTGGCTGACATCTTTTCTGGAAAACCATGATAACCCACGATCTGTCTCATGGTTTGGGGATCCGTCGCCCAAAGGGCACGGCCCATCAGCCAAGGCTCTGGCAACAATGCTCCTGATGCGACGTGGGACGCCCTATATCTATCAGGGGCAGGAAATTGGCATGACGAATATCCGGTTCGATGGGATCGAGGATTTCGAGGACATCAATGCCAGGGGCATTTGGGACAATACTGTCGGTATTGGAAAAATGTCCGCAAAGGAGGTGTTGTCCAGTCTGTCAAAGATCAGTCGGGATAATGCACGAACACCTATGCAATGGGATGGAACGTCGCGTGCCGGGTTTACGACTGGTGTGCCGTGGTTTCGGATCAATCCAAATCATACGGACATCAATGTGGCCCAGCAGGAAGCTGACCCCGGGTCCATTCTGAACTACTACCGCCGCTTGATTGAGCTGCGCGCTACGCATCAGGCGTTGATTTACGGCACATTTGAAGATGTTGATCCAGATCATCCTTCGGTCATTGCGTTTACGCGTACGCTAGAGGACGAGCAGTTTCTTGTTCTGATCAATATGTGTGGGGAAAAGGAACACTATATTCTGCCGCATGGTCTGAAAATAGCTGAGGTTCTGATCGACAGCACATCAGCTCAGGCAGCGGACGTGCTGCCTGAGCTGATGCCCTGGCAGGCAGGCGTTTATCGACTTGCACCACCAGCAGACATCTGAAGAAACGTCTGCTCAGTTAGGCAGCCTCAAAAAGTTCGTTGCCCACCAACCCAGACTTCTGCGATTTGCAGCGTGTCATCCAGAACGGTGAAATCGGCCAGGAGGTCGGGAGTAATTGTGCCCCGATCATGAAGGCCAAGATAAGTCGCTGCATTGGTGCTAACGAGCCGTGCAGCCTCCGGAAGTGACTTCCCGGCCTGCACGGCGTTGCGCACAGCCTGATCAAGGGTCAGGACACTTCCTGCCAGAGAGCCGCCGGGAAGGCGGACAACGCCGTCCTGGATCAGGACGTCCTGGCCGCCCAGACTGCTGGGGCCTTCCGGTTCACCTGTTCCCCGCATGGCATCTGTCACGAACAGGAGGCGGTCCCCCATAACGCGTGAGGCGAGACGAAAGCTGGCGGGGTGCACGTGGTAGGTATCGAAGATCATCTCAGCATACGCGGTGTCGCTGCACATGAGTGCCGTTACAGGGCCGGGCTTGCGCCCCTCAATCGCAGACATGGCGTTGAAAAGATGGGTCGCACCAACGGTGCCGCCGGCTCCACAGACGAGGCAGATGGCGCGTTCTGCGCCTTCATGATCTGTGGTGGTATGGCCGAGACTGACCCTTACGCCAGCCGCTGCAAAACTGCGCATGGCACTTTCTGCATGGTCCAGTTCGGGAGCAAGCGTGACCACGCGGACACACCCGGTTTCGACAGCCTCCTGAACCCGATCAGGGGAGGGCGGAATGGCAAAGGGAGGTTGCGCACCCAGCTTGTGGGGACTCACAAACGGCCCTTCCAAATGGGCTCCATGAATGCGCGGACCGTTTTTCACCCCGCGTTCACAGACTTCCGTGACAGCTCTCAGGGCATTCATTACGTCATTCCAGGGTGCCGTAATGGTTGTCGGGAGAATGGTCGTAGTGCCGTGAGACATGTGGAACCGGGACAGTGTTTCAATGGCTTCCACACCGTCCATGGTGTCGGCCCCACCGCCACCGTGAACATGTCCATCAATGAAGCCCGGAAGAATGTAGCGGTTGCCAGCGTTTTTCAGCGGCTCAAGATCGTGGATATGGGTGCCGAAGGTCACGCGACCGGGGACGATCCGGTCCCGGAGTACGAGATTTCCATCGAGATGAGACGTCATTGTTTCTGGTCCAGTGGGAGAAGGCCCGTCTGTCCGTAGCGGCGAGCGTAGAAAAGAACTGCGAGATAGGATGGCAGGACGAGGAGGGCGAACATGGCCTGAAACCCGACATAAGGCTTTAGCAGGACATAGATCTGCGGAATGATCGCACCGCCGCTATACGCCATAACAATTAGGGCCGAAGCCAGTGGGGTCCAAGGGCCAGCGCCTCGAATGGCAATCGGGAAGATCGTCGGCATGATCATGGCGTTTGTGGCGCCCAGCAAAGCGACGCAAAGTACGGAGGCGTAGCCATGCGTCAGGAAGGCCGCAATGGTCAGGATGCAGCCGCCAATGCAGGAGAACTCAAGAAAGCGCTCCTGCGTGATGATGCGTGGAACAACGACGAACCCGGCAACATAACCCGCCAGCATTCCGGCTAGGGTCAGGGAGGTGAAGAACTTGGTCTCGCTTAGCGGAAGGCCAAAGCCCTGCCCATACGTGCCGATGGCATCGCCTGCCATGACTTCGATGCCGACATAGATGAACATGGCCGCAATGCCGAAGACGAGATGCGGCCGGAAAATCTTCTCGCTGCTTCCGCTCATGCTAGGAAGTGGTGGGGCCTGAAGTTCTGGTAGGGGGAAGAAAACGACACCTATGGCAGCGACTACAAGAACAACAGCCATGCTCATATAGGGCGTATAAATGGCATAGACGAAGCTGTTTAGAATGGCGTCCCGTGCTTCTAGTGTTGCAGCAAGCTGCGCTTTCTCAGCGACATTCCCGATATCGCCCATGACGACTGTGGCCAGGACGATAGGCGCCAGAATGCCGGCAAATTTATTGCAGACACCCATGATGGCAATACGCTGGGCGGCGCGCTCCGAAGGACCAAGCAGGCTGACCAATGGGTTGATAACGACCTGCATCAGTGCAAGCCCTGAACCCAGCACCAGAAGCCCAGCCAGTGCGCCGCCATAAATGCGCATGGAGACGAATTGCCCGAAGAGGGCTACGCCTGCCGCACATAAAACCAGTGCTCCGGACAGACCGCGACGCAGACCCAGTGAACGGGCGACAAACGATGCGGGAATGGAGAACAAAAAATACGACAGGTAGAAGACCAGAGGCACCAGAAAAGCGCTGACGTCTCCTAGTGAGAACGCAACCCGGACAAACGAGATCAGCGGCCCGTTCAGCCAGGTCACAAAACCCATCATGAAGAAGATGGCGGCGGCAACACCAAGTGGACCAAGGCCGTATGAGCCAGTCAGGCTGTCCGGGGAACGGTTCATGTCACTTCTGCTCCACAGGCCTGATCGTACAGGCCAAGAACTGTGTCGATTGCGGAAAGAATTATGGCGCGCGGTTGCCGTGGAAGCAGCCCGTCGCGGATTTTTTCGTACTGCACCGGCAGGAACTGGCTCAGAAGCGGGTCTGGCAGCCCTGTTTCCTCAAGCTGGCGCAGAAGCGTTTCAACGGCGGCTTCCGCATCAGGTTGAGGCCAGTAATAGCGGATACGGTCGCTGTAAGCATAGTGACGGAGAATGGCGAGCTTGCTCTCTGTGCCTTCGTAATGGCCACGCCACTGCGCGGGCTGCTGCGTCATGATCCGTTCCATAACCGCCCGCAGGCTTTCCTGCTGCGGCAGAAGGACGGAGCGGATGCTGTCCAGCCCATACAGGGCTTCACGCAGGGCAAAAGTGAGGCCCGGTCCGACTTTTAGAAGCAGAAAGCCGTCTTCCACAAGTGCGCGCAGGGCGGGGAGGGGCTGATAATCGGTCGAATGGGCCTCGAAGATCTGGCCCGGCATCTGGTTTAGCGTGGCCGAGAGGGACTGCGCGCGCGGCCGGTCGTAAATCACGACATCTTCCACACCGAATTCCACGCCCGGCTGAACGACAAGCCCGATCACACGGCCCCAGACGTCATCGCCCAGAACCCGACGGAACAGCGTTTCGTGAACCTGAAGTGTTGCGGTGGCAGCGTCCGGAGAGGTTGGCTCCAGATGATCCAGAGCCTCAGCTGCCCCACCCGGAACGGGGACTTCCGTTCCAATGATATAGACGGCCTGACCGGGAGCCGCGCTTTCGGCGCGCTGTGCAAGGGCGCAGGCGCGTTCGGCAACGGTTTCATCGGAAAGCGCAACCGGTTCGCCCGCGCAGCCCATGCTGGCATCGAGATGCAGTTTGACGAAGCCCGCTTTCGCAAAGGCTTCGATCATGGTCAGGGCCTTGTCCATGGCCTCCTGTGGAGGCAGGGCTTTCCATGGATTGGGGCCAAGATGGTCGCCACCCAGCAGAACAAGATGCGCCGGGCAGCCGACCTTAGCGGCAATTCCAAGCACAAGATCCCGGAAATCTGCCGGGGTCATGCCAGTATAACCCCCTTCCTGATTGACCTGATTGCAGGTCGCCTCGATCAGAACATGCCTCTTGGTCCGGGCAGCGCGTTGAAGCGCTGCCTCCAGCACCAATGGGTGTGCGGAACAGACAGAGGTCAGTCCTTGACGTTGGGCTTTCGGAACGTCTGGATCGTGCGTCTGGCGAACGAGGTTCAGGAACGGAGAAAGGCTCATGAATCAGGCGATCGTCACAACTTTGGTCAGATGACGAGGGGCCAGAGTATCCAATCCCTTCGAGCGCGCGACATATTCCCCGAAAAGCTGAAGCACTGGCAGAACGACCAACGGGCGTACATCTCCGCCTTCCTTAACGGAAAGAGAGACGGTGCCGGGGCCACCAATGCCTAGAACGCGTGCGCCCTTGCCCATCAGATCCTTGGCAAGAATGCTCTCTTCTTCCAGCGTGTCCGGGTGGTACAGGAAGACGACAAGCGAACTTTCATCAATCAGGCTGATCGGACCGTGACGGTATTCCAGCGGATGATGCGCTTCCGTCTGGCTCAGGCTCATTTCCTGAAGCTTCAGGGAGCCTTCGCGGGCAACACCATAAAGCGCACCAGCGCCCAGGAACACGAAATGGGAACGGCCTTCGATCAGACCCTTGAGCTGCGGATCCGCGGCGTCAAGGAGTTCCTCGGCAGCCTTTGTTGTTTCCGGCGTGACAGAAATACCTGCATAACGCAGGCCCATCAGCAGCATCAGACTGGCCGACGCTGTCATGACGATGCCTTCTTCTGCATGGGTTTCGGCCAAGACGGTTTCGTCTGCGTTCTTCTCGAGACTGGTCTCTTCCGCGCAGGTGAAAGCCGTAACGTGCAGACCGTTCTTTCGGCTTTCGATGGCAGCGGCGACCGTCTCAGTCGACTCTCCGCTGCGTGAAAGAGCTAGAATGTTTGGGCGGATTGAGGACGGCACATAATCCTGCGGGCGGCGTGTCCACTCATTGCCTGCAACAGCACGCGAAAACACACCGTTGGCATTCAGGCTTGCCGCGATTGAATCCGCAATATGAACAGATGTTCCACATCCCACGACGACTGTGAAAGTCTCCGGGTCCGGATGGACATCCTGCATGTCTACCTGGTTCCAGAGGGGAAACTGTTCGCGAATACCGCGTTCAGTAGCGTTCATAAGAAAACCTTTCAGGCCCCTGAGCCTACGGTGTCGAGGGTACGGGAGAGGGATTGAATCCAATGTGTATCTGCGGCCCATCCAGCCTGGCGGGCAGCAGAAATGAGGCCTCCGCCAATGGGAGGGAGAAGAGGCGGGCGAGGTGCTCCGCATTGTTTTGCGATGGCATTTCGCAGGTATGCGCTTTGCAGCGTACCGCCGGCATAGCTCCAGGGAAGGTCTAATCCCGGCATTTTACGCGCCGCAAGGATATGCGTGGCCAGATCGGATGCGGCCTGATCCAGAAGAGCCATGGCCGGGACACAACCGTCTTCAGCAAGGGCAGACACATGGCGGGCGAGAGCTGCAACGGCAGAGCGAGGATGCTCAAGGGTGCCATACCACTCCAGAAGAGCCGGCGTGCAGAGTTCCGGTCTGGATGGCAGGCCCATGGCCGCAGTGAAGGGCGCCAGGAAGCTGGCATCCTGCGTGTTTCGACCATCGAGAATGTGCGTCAGAAGTGCCAGAGCGTTTCGGCCGATCTGGTAGGCGCTGCCTTCATCGCCAAACAGGCTGCCCCATCCGCCGACCCGGCAATGCTTGCCCGCAGCATCGGACGCCCATGCCATGGAGCCTGTGCCAGACAGAAGAAGAATGCCGGGCTGCCCCCCAAATGCGGCTGAACAAGCCATGTCCACATCATTTGTGAGGGAATATGGAATGTCTCTGAGATTTTCGGAGACAGCGTTTTTTTGCCGGGCGCAAAGCGTTTCACTTTCGCCGTATCCGGCCAGTCCAAGTCCGACAGACTGGGTCTCGACAGGGAGCGCCTGCAAAAGGCCTGTCAGCCTCTCGCGCCAGAGGGGTTGGTCAAAGGGGTTTGTTCCGCCTGTCTGCCGGCTGGCGGCGACTGTTCCATCCTGACGAAGGACAACAAGGAGAGTCTTGCTGCCCCCGCCATCAATCGCTGCGATACAGGGTTCAGTCACGGCCAGGCTTTCTTGCGGGTAGTAGGATCCTGTCTCGATCTGACTAGCCAGAGGCCAGTCATGTCAAGTCATCTTTCTGAGCGAAACGTTCCGATTTCGATCATTTTATGCGTGCTTTTTGAAAAATATGGGTATGCTTCGGCGCACCGTGTCATGGCTCAGTGGGGAGAGCGTCTTTTGGCTTCTGACCGGCTGGCTCAGATCCGGCATTATCTTTACCTGAACGGAATGAGTGGTGTCCACGAGCTGGCCAGACAGGTGGATGCCTCTCTTGCGACGATCCGGCGGGATCTTCAGTTGCTTGAAGAGCAGGGCATTGTCATCCGGACACGCGGCTGTGCGTCCCTGACTGCTTCAATCGATCGAGAGGTTGCGTTTGAGGCGCGGGAAAATCACGCACTCGAACACAAGCGCGCCATTGCGGATCTGGCTTTTCGTCGTATCGAGCGAGGATCAAAGGTTTTCTTTGATGCCGGGACAACCGTTCTGCAGCTCGCGCGGCGTCTGCGCATTTCGCCCATGCCACTGACGGTCTTTTCCAACAACATTATGGTCTCGGAAATGCTGAGCGGCGTTGAAGGTGTCGAGACGATTCTTCTTGGTGGCAGAGTGAGGCATACCAATCGCAGTCTGGTCGGACTTTTGGCAGAGCAGGCACTCGAGAAACTCTGGTTCGATCAGGTATTTCTCGGCGCCAGTGCTGTGCAACCAGATGCGACGATTTCGACGCCTGATGAGGAAGAAGCCAGGCTCAACGCGCTTATGATGAAGCGGACGGAGACGTGCTTTCTTCTTGTGGATAGTACAAAATTTGCGCGCCACTCCACTTACAGTGTCGGGCTCCTGGATCAGGTTTCCTGTATTTTTACAGACACCGATCTTGATGCCCGACAGGTTCAGTCTCTGCGAGACGAGGGGCATGACGTCGTGCTCGCAGGGCATGCAGAAGGAAAGATATAGGATGCTGAACGAGCCCACAATTCTGGCTGAGGTTTCAGGCCTGGCTGATCTTTATGAAAAAGCCTTGGGTGAGAATGATCTTCAGACCCTGGATGACCTCTTTTATGCGGGGCCGGAGACAGTCCGATACGGGGTTGGTGAAAATCTCTATGGCATCGAAGAAATCAGGGAATTCCGGAAGCAGCGTCCAGGAGGCTCTCCGCCACGGGATGTGCTGAAACGCGTCATCACGGTGATTGGTCAGGATGCTGCCGTGGTTGATCTGGAGTTTCAACGCCGGGGTGGTTCCAAAATCGGCCGTCAGAGTCAGACATGGTTTCGTACACAGAATGGCTGGAAGATTCTGGCTGCGCATGTTTCCCTGATGGCCGACATATCCTGAAGACTGACTCTGAAGAGGCGACGGCAGCAGCATGAATCTTTCGGAAGATAAAGAAATCGAGGTTCTCGCAACGGCGAATGGCCTTGTGATACCCGCTGAATTTCATAAGGGCGTTCGGATGAACCTCGACCTTCTGCGTTCCTATGCAACCCTGATCGAGGGAATGGAACTGTCAGACAGGCTTGAACCTGCGTTCGAGTACGAACCATGAGCGGGCTTGAATTTCGCACGCTGGACATTGCTGCGCGTGTTCGAAGCGGCGAGTTATCTGCAACAGACGTAACCAAAGCTGTTTTTGCAGACATCGCCGAGCGGGATGGAGCATTGAATTGCGTCACGCGTCCCCTCACGGATCGGGCATTTGCCGCTGCCGCTGCAGTTGATTCTGCTGTTGCGGAAGGCCGTGATCCTGGCGCGTTGGCGGGTGTTCCATTCGGGATCAAGGATCTGTTTGATGTGGCCAGTCAGGTTACGACAGCGGGTTCGAAGGTGCTGGCAAATGATCCGCCTGCGACGCGGGATGCTGCACTCGTGGCACGTCTGATCGACGCTGGAGCCATCCCTGTAGCACTGACAAACATGGACGAGTTCGCTTACGGCTTTGCGACGGACAATGCCCACCATGGCGTCACACGCAACCCTCATGCGCCGGATCATCTGGCGGGTGGTTCGTCTGGTGGATCGGCGGCTGGGGTGGCGGCGCGCCTCTTTTCGCTTGGTCTGGGGTCCGATACCAACGGGTCCATCCGTGTTCCAGCCTCTTTGTGTGGCGTTTGGGGGCTTCGGGGAACGCAGGGGCGTTTTCCAATTGAGGGTAGCTACCCGTTTGTTGCCAGCCTCGACACAGTTGGGCCTTTTGCGGACAGTGCGGGCGGCCTGAGAGCGTGTTTTGAGGCATTGGTACGGACGGAAAACGCACCTGTTGATGTTGGTGGCTTGAAAGTGGCGCGCCTGGGTGGATGGTTTGCGGAGAACATGTCCGCTTCCATGCAGGAAGCAGTAAACGCACTGGCGACCCGGCTTGGTGCCAAAAATACGGCGGAACTGCCTGAAGTTGCGCGGGCGAGAGCGTCTGCTTTCGTGATCAGTGCCTCGGAAGGAGCAGCACTTCATCTGCATCGTCTGCGCACACAGGCGAAAGATTACGATCCGTCAGTGCGTGACCGTCTGCTTGCTGGCGCCCTTTTGCCGGCTTCCCTGATTTTCCAGGCGCATCGTCTGAGGAACTGGTTCCGCGCACGGATGCACGAGGCTTTTGCTGATGCAGATATCCTGCTGGCGCCTGCTGTGGTGGGTGAGGCACCGCGCTTTGATCAGCCGTTGATCGAAGTAGGGGGTAAAATGGTCTCGGCGCGTGCCAATCTGGGGCTTTATACGCAACCGCTGACGTTGGCAGGCTTCCCGGTTTTGACGGTCCCGATGAAAACGGCCGGACTGCCGTTGGGAGCCCAGCTTATTGCGCGCCCGGGCAGGGAAGATCTGCTGCTGGCTCTGGGGGAATCCCTTGAGCGGGATGGAACTGCCGAAGCTCGATTGGTCTGAACATGAGAAGGAGGCGCTTTTACAGGAGCGCCTCCTTCTCTTGAAGTTACCAGGCCGCCACGGACCCATCGCTGCGTGGGTCGGTAGCTCCTTCGAGGCGACCATTCGTGTGCCTTACGATGGCTCCGGCATGTCCCATGATGGATGACATGCCAGGAAGCTGCTCAATCACATGTCCTGCATCCTGAAGGGCCTGAACTACGGTCGGATCAAATCCAGGCTCCAGTTTTAGCGACGTACTTTCCTGCCCCCATGTGCGACCCAGGAGCCAGCGGGGACGACAAATTGCCTCCTGTAGTGGGACGCCATGTCGGGCATAGCGGCTGAAAACGGCGGCCTGTGTCTGGGGTTGGCCTTCACCCCCCATGGTTCCGTAAACCATGACGCGTCCATCATTGAGGCGCGCAGCGGCGGGGTTCAGGGTGTGGAAAGGCTTTGAGCCGGGAAGCAGGCAGTTCCAGCCAGAGGGTTTCAGGCGGAATGAAGATCCACGGTTCTGCCAGAACAGACCGCTTTGCGGCAGCATTACACCGGAGCCAAACTCGAAATAGAGGCTCTGGATCATGCTGACGGCTACACCATTGCTATCAATGGCGCCCATCCATGTCGTGTCGCCCCACTGGGTTTCTTCCGTCCAGGGGAATGCTTGTGTCATGGAAATGCGGGCAGCCATTTCGTCCAGCGCTGACGGGTCTTGCAGAAGGGCGCGAATATCCTCTTCCGCAGTTGAGCGGCCATCAATTTCGCGATTTCGGTAACGAAAAGCCTGCTTCGTGGCCTCAATCAGTCCGTGAAGGTGTTCATAACTTTCTGGCGCGTCGCATTGTGGAAGACGATCCTCCAGCGCGAGGATCAACAGAGAGGCTGCCCCCTGTGTTGGGGGTGCCATATTATAGAGCGTCCCCATTGAGGTCTGAACATCCAGCGGCGTTTTGACTTCAGCGCGATGCGACAGGAAGTCGTCCAGACGCAGGGGGCTGCCAGCGGCCTCAAGATCGGCCGCCATGCCTTTTGCCAGATCGCCCTCATAAAAACTTCGCAGACCATGGTGAGCGAGGCTTCGCAGTGTAGCCGCCAAAATAGGCGAGGTCTGAATTTCTCCTTCCTGCCAGGGAATATCGTCAGGGATGCAGAAAGACCGAAAAGCCTCGTTTCCACAAAGTTCTGCCTGCTTTTCCTTCAGAAGTGCGGCTTCGCTCTCCGAAACGACGCGTCCTGTGCTGGCATAGTGGATGGCATCGCGCAGGAGGCGATCTAGCGGGAGGGAGGGCTGTTGCTTGGCGCTTTCTTTCAGGGCTGCTTCCCATCCAGAGACCGTTCCGGCGACGGTATTGGCCGCCAGACCGCCGCGCCAAGGGATGACGCTGTGGCCAGCCTGAGCATACAGATCCAGCGTGGCATTTCTGGCCAACCGTCCGCAGGCATCAATCGCAATGGTCTGCCCGTTGGGGTAGGAAATCAGCCAGAACGAATCCCCTCCGAGGCCTGTCATGTGGGGGTAGACCGCGGCCAGTGCAGCGGCTGTTGCTACAATGGCTTCAATAGCTGTCCCGCCATCTTTCAGGACGTCCAGTCCAGCCTGACTTGCGAGATGATGAGGGGATGTCACCATCCCGCGGAGAGAATTGGGCGTCTGCATGGAAAATACCCGTCAGGCAGGAGGGGAAGATTGGAGGCGGGAGATATGGTCACACAAAGTCTGGATCAGCAGCTCTTCTGGCCCCTGAGCCGTCTGGTGACGTGTGGCCGCAATAAAATCGACATTCGGGATGCGCGGCAGGGAGGGTATTTCGCAAAGGGAAAGCCCATCAGACTCTCGCAGAAACCCTGGCTGCGCCGTAATGCCGTATCCTGCACGGACGGCGGCCAGAATTGCGCTCAGATTGCCGCTGGTGAAGGCGATGTGCCACGGGAGTTCGGCACGGTTCAGAGCTTCGATTGCAAGGCGCCGGGTGACGCTACCTTCCGGGAACGTCACCAGTGGAATGGACTGACCGTCTGAGAAAGGTATTTGCGCCGGGCCGAACCACCGCAGCTCTTCGGTCCAGAGCTTCTGGCCGTGCGTCTCGGAAGAGCGACGCATTCCGCAAAGCAGATCAATTTCATCATTGTCCAGAAGGCGCGTCAGGGATGCACTGAGCCCGATGGTCATTGTGATTTGAAGAGAGGGATGTGCCGCGCGGAAAACGCCCAGAATTTCGGGGAAACGCGTTAACAGGAGGTCTTCCGTCACACCCAGCCGGATGGTTCCACGTGGTGTACCGTCCCGGAAGTAGGCAAACAGACTATCTTCAACCTGCAGAAGACGCTGGCCTAATGAGACGAGGGCCGTGCCATTTTCTGTCAGGCGTACAGCTTTTGTGCTGCGTGCCAGCAGCCGGGTGCTCAATTGCTCTTCCAGCCGGCTGACATGCTGACTGATCGTGGACTGACTGACACCCAGCATCTGCGCTGCAGACGTGAAATGCAGAGTTTCCGCAACCGCCAGAAACGACTGCAGATGCATGGGATCAAGATGGGTTTGATCTTTCATGCGAATATGTGAGGTGAGTTTTATCACGAGGTCAACTTGATCTGGTCCCGTTATGAGCGCAAACTTTATTCAAGATTGTACGTCCTTCTGGCGGAGACAAAATGACAGCCCACGGAGCCCGTGCCGTTCAACGGTGCCGCATTCTCGTTGAACCTCCATTCAGCGAGACGGCTGGTAGCCTTTTCCGTTTCTGGCTCGGAACATCCTATCGACATACCCTCGCTCAGGTCCAGATCTGGATGGAAGAAGCAGGCATGGATGTGCGGACCGATGCCGTGGGTAATCTGGTTGGTCGCTATGAAGGGACAGATCCAAAGGCACCGGTTCTCATGATTGGCTCGCATCTTGATACGGTGCGGAATGGGGGGGCTTTTGACGGCAACCTCGGGGTGATGCTGGGAATCGAGCTGGTTGCAGCCTTGAAGGATCAGGGCACGCGCCTTCCATTTCCAATTGAGGTTATTGGGTTTGGTGACGAGGAAGGATCCCGGTTTCCTGTTCCCATGATCTGCTCCCGAACAATGACGGGGGAGATCAGTGCCGTTCCTCAGGGCGTAACGGATTCTCAAGGCATGACGGTTGCCGACGCGATGCTGGCATATGGCCTTGACCCGTCGCAGCTAAAGAATGCAACGCGCCGACCAGAGGATATTCTGGCCTTTATCGAACCGCATATCGAACAGGGGCCTTGTCTGGAAGCTGCGGATGAGCCCTTGGGCGTCGTGACCGCGATCGCTGCCCAAACCCGCCAGCGCGTTATGGTCAAGGGGCAGGCCGATCATGCTGGTACTACGCCGATGACTCTGCGCCGCGATGCGCTAGCCGGGGCTGCGGAGATGATGCTGGCAGTAGAAAAGCGTGGGTTGAACGGGGCCGGAAATCTCGTGGCAACGGTTGGGCAAATAGAAGTGACGCCTAATACTTCAAACGTCATTCCCGGCGATGTCTGGTTTTCACTGGATATGCGCGCAGGCTCCAATGAGGTGCGCGACGCACTGGCTGAAGGCATCCGGTCTGATATTCGCGACATTGCGAACCGGCGCGGACTGGATGTCTCCTTTACGGCTCCACAGCAACTGGAAGCGGCAGAGTGCTCTCCGGGGATCATTGAACGATTTGCTTCGGCTGTTGAAACGGTAACAGGGCGCTCTGCCCCTCGGCTTCTCAGCGGTGCCGGGCACGACAGCATGGCTATGGCGGGCTTCTGCCCGATGGGTATGCTGTTTATTCGCAGCCCGGGTGGTCTGAGCCATCATCCAGATGAAACAGTGCTTGTGGAAGACGTTGAACTCGCCCATCGCACCCTGCTTGCTTGCGTCAAGGAATTTCAGTCATGACTTCATCTTTTGCTCAAATTGATCCGCCGTCGCGCCTGCTGATGGGCGCAGGGCCTGCCAATGTGCACCCACGCATTCTACGGGCCATGGCAACGGACGTCATTGGCCAGATGGACCCCGAGATGACGGCTTACATGGATGAAACCATGGCGCTGTATCGGGAAGTTTTTCAGACAAAAAATCACTGGACGCTGCTGATCAACGGTTCTGCCCGTTCGGCCATTGAGGCTGCTCTGGTTTCGCTGGTTTCTCCGGGCATGAAGGTGCTTATTCCGCGGATCGGGCGCTTTGGCCTTCTGCTGACGGAAATTGTCCATCGGTGCGGCGGTATTCCCTGCACTGTGGATGTGGAGTGGGGGCAGGTTGTTGATCCGGCTGCCATTGAAGCTGCCATCATCGAACACAAGCCTGGCCTTGTGGCGACCGTGCATGGCGATACGTCCACCACAACTGCCCAGCCACTCGCAGAAATCGGTGCTATTTGCCGCCGTCATAACGTCCTTCTCTACGTCGATGCGACTGCTACGCTGGGCGGAATGGAGTTCAAGACGGACGCCTGGAACATCGATGTAGCAACTGCCGGGCTTCAGAAATGCCTTGGTGGACCGCCGGGATCTGCACCGATCACGCTGTCGGATCGTGCTGTAGAAGCCATCCTGCGTCGGCGCCATGACGAAGCCGGTATTGCGACAGGCCAGCCGCAGGGTGAGGGGCCTGTGATTCAGTCGAATTACTTCGATCTGGCGATGCTCATGAATTACTGGTCTCCGGCACGGATGAACCATCACACTGAAGCGACGTCGATGCTTTATGCGTCTCGCGAGGCTGCTCGGATTGTGGTTGAGGAAGGTGTGGATGCTCGGGTCGCACGTCACACGCGCGCCGGACGGGCCATGGTGGCGGGTCTGCGGGCGATGGGGCTGCGCGTCTATGGCGACGACGCTACGCGGATGACCAATGTGACTGGCGTATGGGTTCCTGAAGGGGTTGATAACGCCCGGGTTCGCGAGCTGATGCGCAAGGACTTTGAAATCGAGATCGTCTCGTCTTTTGGTCCACTGACAGGCAAGATCTGGCGTATTGGCGCGATGGGTGTGAACGCGCAGAAGCACAAGGTTCTACTGACCCTTGCGGCCTTTGAAACCGTTCTCGCAGGTGAGGGCGTCAAGCTACCCCGTGGGGCCGGAGTAGATGCGGCGCGTGCTGCCTGGGATGCTGCCTGAAGTCTTTCGCAGTCAGATTAGGCCGGATTTAACTTTTCGAATGATTTTTCCGGCCTGATCCACTTTTCCTGCCACCGCCACTTTCCTTGTTGACGGTTGCCCAGGCACGGCTCTCAGCTTCTTTCTTAGGGACGCCGTGCTTTTCATAGTTTTCTTCGATGTGCTCAGCCTGGCGTTTCTGCTTGTCTGTGTAGGCTGATTTGTCTCCACGTGGCATGGTCTGTCCTCCTGAAAACAAGGTCTGAAGCGGCATTACGCTTTAAGAACCGTCAGGTTTTGCCAGTAAGATGGCCGGATTGGTATTTTCATAGAATGTAAGACAGTTTTCTTTCATTAAGGGCTTGCCAAGCTCAAAGCCGTTAGTTAGAAAGCGCCCACCTCGATGGATGCGCCGGTGTAGCTCAGCTGGTAGAGCACGTCATTCGTAATGATGGGGTCGGGAGTTCGAATCTCTTCTCCGGCACCATCGAGGTATTTTCCTCAAAATAGATCAAGATACCAGACATACAGTTCAGTATGCACATGGATTTTGATGTCTGGTTTTTGTCAGATTATTGCCGGAAAATTTTCTGGCTCTGGGCAAATGCTGTAAAATGGGTCTACCATTCGGCATCAGATCCTGATGCGTGGGCCGCATTGTGCTGGCTGCACTGTCTTATGGCGGCTCCATGCGTTAGGTTAGGAGCGTCATGACTGACCGTTTTCACAAACGCCTCTGGCAAAATGCCGTCAACCTGTCCTGGACCCCGCAGCGCCCACGTGCGTCGTTGCATGTTGTGGAAGGTTTGCACGAATGCTCCGTCTGTGGGCTGTTCCAGAGGGTTCCCGAACTCAAGCCTGGCTTTTTGGCAGAGTGCGAACGCTGTGGCGCGCAAATTGCACGCCGTCGAAAGACCTCCGTCATTGGTGCGCCTGCTGCTTTCTGTGTGGCCTCCGCTGCGCTCTACATTGCTCTCCTGATCAGTCCACTCATGACGCTGAACGTCTATGGACGTGAGAACACTGTCGCTTTGATGTCTGGCCCTATTGAGCTATCGCATCAGGGCTACAACACCATGTCTTTCCTGGTCGGACTGACAACTCTGGTCATGCCAGGCATTGTCATCGCCTTGATGGGGGCTGTGCTGTATGGCGCGTCCCGCCCCCACATGCCTGACTGGACCCCAAGACTTCTGACCTGGTACGATCGCCTTCGCGGCTGGTCCATGGTGGAAGTCTATGTTCTGGGCGTGCTGGTTGCCTATACCAAGCTCGTGGATCTTGCCCTCGTCGATCTGCAACCCGGGGTGTACCTGCTGGGTGGCCTGATGCTGACGATGGCCGCCATGGATTCCACGTTTGATGACGATCTGATCTGGAACAATCGCGACTTGCGAAAAAGGGTGGACGGCCATCGGGGGCGTATTCTGGATGTTGCTCATCTGGATGCTCACGAAGACGCTCTTCCTCCTGTTGAGCACATGCTGTCCTGTCACGCCTGCGGACTGGTGGTCGCTTTTGATCATCCTGTTTTGCAGGAGGCAGATATGGGCGATTGTCCGCGGTGCGATCAGATTTTGCGCCGACGTAAAAGGCAAAGCCTGGCATCGGCCAGCTGTCTTCTGATCGCAGGCGTTATTTTCTACATTCCGGCCAATATGCTGCCTGTCATGACCTACACCAAGGTGGGATCAGGCGCGCCAAGTACCATTATCAGCGGCGTGATTGAGTTGTGGCAGGCTGGTATGGTGCCTTTGGCCCTGCTGGTTCTTTTTGCCAGCATTACCGTTCCGGTTCTGAAAATTTTGGCCTTGAGTTTCATGATCATCAGCACGAAGCTGAGGTCCCGGTGGCAGTTGCCGCTGCTTGGGAAACTCTACCGCATGGTGGACATTATCGGGCGTTGGTCGATGATCGACGTTTTCATGATCTCTATTCTCTGTGCGGTGGTCCATTTTGCGTTTCTGGCCAATGTGACTGCCGATCCCGGCATGATCTGTTTTGCTTTGGTCGTGATCCTGACCATTTTTGCCGTGGAGCTGTTTGATCCTCGGGCAATGTGGGATGCGGCAGGCCTGAACAGTTCTGTGGCCAGCGACGCATCAAGGCATACCTTTTCTGATGGCAGGCCAACCGATGGCCCGACCCCTTCTTCTGATACCTCTATGGAGCCTGAAAGCGCGTGAGCGATTCCCGAAATAATCGCGGGCAGCAGCCGGCCTTTCCGGAGGAAGCTCCGGTACGCCGGACCCGCTTCTCCCTGATTCTGCTGATTCCAGTTCTGGCTATTCTGATTTCTGGTTGGCTGGCCTGGAAGCATTTTGCCACGCGTGGGCCCGAGATCACGATTACCTTTGATACTGCAGATGGCCTCACTCCTGGCCAGACGCAGGTCAAGAACAAGGCCGTGACGCTAGGTACAGTGCAGGACATCACTCTGAGCCGTGACATGCGTCATGTGAGCGTCAAGGTTCAGATGAATGCGAATAGCGCCCATATTCTGACAGACAGCACGCGCTTCTGGGTTGTGCGGCCACGTATTAATGGCGCCAGTATCACCGGACTCGATACGTTGATTTCCGGGGCTTATATCGCGATTGATCCCGGAACTTCTGGGGAGCATTACCAGACTGAATTCCGCGGTCTTGAAGCAGCTCCGGGCGTCCGCTCTGACCAGCCTGGAACAACATTCTGGCTCGTGTCACCGGCTCTCGGTTCATTGGGTGAGGGCGCTCCCGTTTTCTTCCGGGATGTCCCTGTTGGTGATGTGCTGGGCTATACGATGCCGCCGGGGGGTGAAGGCCCGATTGTTGTGCAGGTCTTCATCAAGGCGCCATATGATCATTACCTGCGTACGGACAGTCGCTTCTGGAATGTCTCGGGAATTCAGGTTGGTCTGGGTGCCGGTGGTCTGAAGGTTCAGATGCAGTCGCTGCAAGCGCTGTTCTCTGGTGGTGTGGCGTTTGGGCTACCGGATAATCGGAACGCCGTGAATGCGCCTGTTGCCCCTGCAAACTCGGTTTTCAAGCTCTACACAAGCCAGGCCGATGCAGAAAGTGCCCGCTACCATCAGCGTCTCCGTGTCGTGACCTATATCGATACATCCGTGAAGGGGCTTGCGGCTGGAAGTCAGGTCAGTCTGTTCGGCCTGCAGGTTGGAACAGTGACATCTGTAAAGTTGCAGATGCCTTCTCCGCAGGCGCACCCGAAGGTCCGGGTGGAAATGCAGATCGAGCCCGAGCGCATGATGCCGGAATGGAGCGAAAGCCAGCTTGCGCGTGCCAAGGAGTATCTTGCGGCTTTCGTAGCTAATGGCCTGCGTGCTTCCGTCCAAAGCGCCAGCTTCCTGACGGGTGAATCGCTGATCGGGCTACAGTTCGTGAAGAATGCACCACCTGTGACCATGACGTATGAGGGTGACGTCGCTGTGCTCCCCAGTCAGCCAGGTGGCATGGACGGGATTATGGAGTCTGTTTCCACCATCACGGACAAGATTGCAGCGATGCCGCTCACGCAGATTGGTGAGCACGTCAATGACCTGATCGCACATGCGGATGGCCGTTTGAACAGCCGCGAAGTGACGCAGTCTCTGGTTGCGTTGCGTAATTCGCTCCAAAATCTGGATGCGTTGAGCAAGAATGCAAATCAGCATCTTCCGGAGCTTATGACGGCCCTGCAGGGAACCTTGACCAACGCTCAGACTCTTCTTGGGTCCTACGGCGGAGATACGGATTTTCAGCGTAGCCTTCAGGGCATGATTACACAGATGACCCAGATGGCGCGTTCGCTCCGCTTCCTGACGGACTATCTGGGACATCACCCATCAGCACTTATTACCGGTCGTAGGAACTGATCCCATGGCAAAATATTCGCCTCTTCGTATGCGCCTGTTGTCCATGGGACGCCTGTTTGGTCTGGCAGTCTCACTGACGGCCTGTAGCAGCGATCCCAAACTGTATACGCTGGCACCTGTATCCGGGATGGTTCAATCGGGCGGTCCTGTTGTCGTGGAAGTCCGGACGCCTGTTGTTCCTTCTCGCCTCGATAGGGATACTATTGTCCGCCAAAATCGCGATTACCAGACGACATTGGCGACTGGCGATAGCTGGAGCGAAGCGCTTCCTGATATGATAGCCCAGACATTGACGACTGATCTGTCGCAGCGTCTTCCGGGGACAACTGTCGTGTCGCAGGGAGATGCGGTAACTACGACACCCTCTGCTTATGTAGAGGTGACAATCCGGAATTTCGAAGCCGATGCGGCTGGCCATGCGCTTATCACTGGTGCTGTATCCGTTCATCCTGCCCAGAAGATGATTGGCCCGGTTCTGACTGAAGCGTTTGCCTGGCAATCTCCTGAGAGTGCGCAGCTTAATACCGGTAAGCTGGTGGCGTCTCTCAGTCAGGGGCTGTCCGTTCTCGCTGATCATGCGGCTTCCCGGCTGCGATCACTTCCCTCTACAAGCCGGTAAGAGGGACTACCCGAGGCAATAAAAAAGGCTCCCATTTGGGAGCCTTTTTTATTCATATCGTCTCAGCAGAAGAGATCAGAGCTTCTCAACCTGCGTGAAGTCCAGGTCCACCGGGGTCGAACGACCGAAGATGGAAACGCTGACCTTGAGGCGCTGACGTTCTTCGTCGACTTCCTCGATCATGCCCGTAAAGGACGTGAACGGGCCGTCTGCAACGCGGATCTGCTCGCCGATCTCGAAGGTGAGGGCAGAACGTGGACGTTCCACACCTTCCTGAGCCTGCTTCATGATCCGGTCTGCTTCTGCAGCCGTAATCGGGGTTGGGCGATTGCGCGTTCCCAGAAAGCCGGTGACCTTGGGGGTGTCTTTGACGAGATGCCATGCATCATCCGTCAGTTCCATCTTCACAAGAACGTAGCCGGGGAAGAACTTGCGCTCTGAATTGACCTTACGGCCCCGGCGCATTTCCGTCACGTCTTCGGATGGGACAAGGATCTGCTCGAAATGGTCAGATAAGCCCTTCTGTGCAGCCTGCTCCTGAATGTGGCTCGCGATCTTTTTCTCGAACCCGGAATAGACATGCACAACATACCAACGTTTTGCCATGCTGCGGACCTAGCCTCCAACGCCAAACAGCTCGCGGACGCCCAGGCCAATGACCTGATCCACGATGAAGAAGAAGATGCAGGTCACGGTAACCATGGCAAGCACCGCACCCGTCGTAATGAGGGTGTTACGACGTGTAGGCCACGTAACCCGCTTGGCTTCGTTGCGCACGTCTTTGATGTACGTGCCCAGATTGAAGCCGGATCCGTTTTTATGAGGCGCCGTCTTACGCGACTCGTCTTTCGGGGTAGTGACCGACACCATCGTCCTCGAATCAAATGAAAATCCGCGTCCCGGTGCCGGAAAAGCTATCCGGTAAAGCGGGGTGGCAGGGGCGGAGGGTCTCGAACCCACAACCTTCGGTTTTGGAGACCGACGCTCTAGCCAATTGAGCTACGCCCCTATCATCGGGGGTACCACAAAGACTGTGATACACCAACGACAGTGGGGCAGAAAAGATAATGTTCAGGGATGAAAGTCAAGTACCCATAAGCATCTAGGTTCATATTTTTCATTTCTGGCATTCCCCCTCTTGCGAGGATGCTGAGGAATGGAGTATGACACCGGCAACCTAAGGGCGGGCGTAGCATAGTGGTAATGCAGTAGCCTTCCAAGCTTCTGAGGAGGGTTCGATTCCCTTCGCCCGCTCCAGCAGGTTCCCCAAAAAATCTGATCCAGGCGACTAATCAGAGCTGGGTACTTCTATGTGCCTTTTCTGCTCTGCCAAGCGTCTGGCCGCAGTTCCTGTGAGCTGACTGCATACTCCGCAACTCTCTTGCTCGATGCGGGCATTTTATCTCTGCCTGAACACAGTCCCCAATGATTGTAAGGCAATTCCGCAAAATGGTAGAAATTCTGAGTTCTCCCTGACAGCAGCAGGCTGGCATGCGCGCTACTGTTTTTTGGGAATGAAGAATTTGCCTGCAAAGAGCAGTGTTACGCTGAAAAATTTAGTTGTGCGGTAAGGTTGTAGCTCTGCCTCGGTTGCACTGGATCATGGGGACGTGCTAGAGGCGGCGCCAAGTGGAGGACCGGGTTCAGACGAATCCTGCGTAGGGTCGTGTGTGCCTGAATCCCAACGGATTTGGAAGCAAGGGACCGGATAAGCCGGTTCCGGCCGCATCCTGCGGCGGAAAAGTGAGACGGAACACGCGTGTGACGGTGACACAGGTGCCGCAGATGGGACCCACAGGTGGCTTGGCTCAACGCTATGCCCGAGCGCTTTACGACTATGCCTCAGAGCAGGGAGCGCTCTCTGATGTGCTGGCTCAGGTTCGGGGACTTCGCGATGCGATTTCCCAGAGTGCTGACCTGCGGACGTTCCTTGCGGACTCCCGCCTTGATGCACATCGCTCAAGCAAGGTTGCTGGTGCCCTGACCGAGAAACTCGGTTTCGGAGATGCCGTCCGTCGCTTCGTCGGCGTGATTGCTGCTAACCACCGTCTTGCTGATCTCGCTTCTATTCTGGACGGCGTGCTGGCCCTTGATGCGAGCCTCCGCGGCGAAACCGTTGCAGAAATCCGCTCCGCTCAGCCTCTTACTGACATGCAGCGCAGCCAGCTTCAGGGCCGTCTGGCCGAAGCGGGTTACAGCCGCGTGTCCATGATCGAACGTACAGATGCCTCCCTGATTGGCGGCATGACTGTACGTGTCGGTTCTATATTGTTTGATACTTCGATCGCCGGGCGCCTGACTCGCCTGCAGAACGCCATGAAGGGAGCCGCGTGATGGATATCCGTCCCGCTGAGATTTCGGACATCCTCAAGCAGCAGATCGCGTCTTTCGACAAGGTCGAGACCGTTTCCGAGACGGGCACGGTCCTGTCGATTGGTGACGGCATTGCTCGTGTTTACGGCCTGACGAATGTCATGGCTGGCGAAATGGTCGAGTTTGAAGGCTCTGGCCTTAAGGGCATGGCGCTGAACCTCGAAGCCGACAACGTCGGTATCGTGATTTTCGGTGATGGCGACGAAATCCGTGAAGGTGACACGGTTCTTCGCACGAAGTCCGTTGTTGAAGTTCCGGTTGGCAAGGGGCTCCTTGGTCGCGTTGTTGACGGCCTTGGTAACCCGATCGACGGTCGTGGCCCGCTGACGGACGTGGAATATCGCCGCGCCGAAGTGAAGGCTCCGGGCATCATGCCACGTCAGTCGGTTAGCGAACCGATGCAGACGGGTATCAAGGCCATTGACGCTCTGGTGCCGATTGGACGTGGCCAGCGTGAGCTGATCATTGGTGACCGCCAGACCGGTAAGACGGCGATCCTGGTTGACACTATTGTGGCCCAGAAGCCAGTCAATGCTGAAGGCGACCCGAAGAAGTCTCTTTACTGCATTTACGTTGCTGTTGGTCAGAAGCGCTCCACGGTTGCAAACCTGGTTCGTACGCTGACGGAGCAGGGCGCGATGGAATATTCCATCGTTGTTGCTGCCACGGCTTCTGATGCTGCACCAATGCAGTATCTGGCTCCCTACACGGCTTGCGCCATGGGTGAGTACTTCCGTGACAACGGCATGCATGCTCTGGCTTGCTACGATGACCTGTCGAAGCAGGCTGTTGCATACCGTCAGATGTCACTGCTGCTGCGCCGTCCGCCGGCACGTGAAGCTTTCCCAGGTGACGTGTTCTATCTGCACTCCCGTCTTCTCGAGCGTGCAGCCAAGATGTCTGATGCCAACGGCGGCGGTTCTCTGACGGCTCTGCCGGTCATTGAGACGCAGGCTGGTGACACGGCTGCGTACATCCCGACCAACGTGATTTCCATCACCGACGGTCAGATCTTCCTTGAGACGGACCTGTTCTACAAGGGTATCCGTCCGGCTGTGAACGTCGGTGGTTCTGTGTCCCGTGTGGGCTCAGCCGCTCAGATCAAGGCGATGAAGCAGGTTGCTGGCAAGATCAAGCTTGAGCTGGCTCAGTATCGTGAAATGGCTGCGTTCTCGCAGTTCGCTTCCGATCTGGATGCTGCAACGCGCAAGCAGCTTGATCGTGGTGCACGTCTGGTCGAGCTGCTGAAGCAGCCTGAGACGTCCCCGCTTCCGGTTGAAGAGCAGGTTGTTGTTCTTTTCGCTGGTACCCGTGGATATGTTGATCCGATCGCCGTGGATAAGGTTGTGGCCTACGAGGCTGCACTGCTGACGGAAATGCGTGGCGCTGGCGCTGGCATTCTGACGGCCATCCGCAACGATCGCCAGATCAAGCCGGAGACGGAAGGCAAGCTCAAGGAGCTGCTCGAAGCTTTCGGTAAGCGCTTTGCAGCCTGAGGATAGTCCATGGCTTCGCTGAAGGAACTGCGCGGTCGGATCACGGGCGTCAAATCGACGCGCAAGATCACGAACGCCATGAAAATGGTCGCAGCATCCAAGCTGCGACGCGCCCAGTCCCAGGCTGAGGCGGCTCGTCCCTACGCCGAGGCCATGGGCCGCATGATGGCGGAACTGGCAGCGGCAAGCCGCGGCGCTGATGCGTCCAGCCTGCCGACACTGCTGGGCGGTACGGGTAAGGATCAGGTCCATCTTGTGGTGGTCCTGACTTCGGATCGTGGTCTGGCGGGTGGCTTTAATGCCAACATTGTTCGGAGTGCGCGTCAGTTGATCCGCACGCTGCGGGATGAGGGTCGGACAGTGCGTCTTCTGCCAGTTGGCCGTAAGGGTGCTGATATTCTTGCAAAGGAATATCCGGATCTGGTGGTTGAGCGCGTGGCAGGGACGGAAGGCCGTGACGTCGGTTTCGACAAGGCTGAGTATGTGGGCAAGAAAATTGTCGCCATGCTTGAAGCCGGCGAGATTGATCGCTGCACGCTGATCTACAACCGCTTCGTCAACGCGATGACGCAGATTGCCATCCAGCTCCCGCTGGTGCCTCTGTCCGTCGCGGAAAATGACAATGCGGCGCCTGCCGAGGCTGCCCAATACGAATTCGAGCCCGATGAGGCTACGCTCCTGGCCAATCTTCTGCCACGCAATCTTCAGGTGCAGATTTTCTCTGCCCTGCTGGAGAGTGCAGCAGGTGAGCAAGGTGCACGGATGACGGCTATGGACAACGCGAGCCGGAATGCCAGCAAGGCAATCGACCGTCTGTCCCAGAAGTACAACCGTACGCGCCAGGCCAACATTACCAATGAACTGATCGAGATCATCTCCGGCGCAGAAGCCGTTTGAGATCACGCAGGAGACGAACCGATGTCTGAGACTCTTAACCCTTCTGCCCCGGCTGCAAATAACGTCGTCGGCCGTGTCACGCAGGTGCGTGGCCCGGTTGTTGACGTGCAGTTCGAAGGCGATCTTCCGTTTATCCTGAACGCCCTTCATGTTCAGAACGGCGATCACACGCTTGTTCTGGAAGTTGCACAGGAAATTGGTGAGCGTCAGGTCCGCTGCATTGCCATGGACACGACGGACGGCCTGAGCCGTGGCGCGGAAGTCCGTGACACTGGCAAGCAGATCATGGTTCCGGTTGGCCCGGCTACACTTGGTCGTATCCTGAACGTCATTGGCGAAGCCATTGACGAACGTGGTCCGATCGTTAGCGACAAGTATTTCCCGATCCATCGTAAGGCTCCGTCCTTCGAGGAGCAGGCTGCTGCGTCCGAAATCCTCGTAACAGGCATCAAGGTCGTTGACCTTCTTTGCCCGTACCTGAAGGGCGGCAAGATCGGCCTGTTCGGTGGCGCAGGCGTTGGCAAGACCGTTATTATTCAGGAACTCATCAATAACATCGCGAAGGCACACGGTGGCGTGTCCGTGTTCGCAGGTGTGGGTGAGCGTACCCGTGAAGGTAACGACCTGTATTTCGAAATGCAGGACGCTGGCGTTATCAAGATCGCTGAAGACGGTTCCACGGAAGGCTCCAAGGTTGCTCTGGTCTATGGCCAGATGAACGAGCCGCCGGGAGCACGTGCCCGTGTTGCTCTGACGGGTCTGTCACTCGCAGAATACTTCCGTGACGAAGAAGGTCAGGACGTTCTGTTCTTTGTGGACAACATCTTCCGCTTCACGCAGGCTGGTTCGGAAGTGTCTGCTCTGCTGGGCCGTATTCCTTCCGCCGTGGGCTATCAGCCGACGCTGGCAACGGAAATGGGTGCCCTTCAGGAGCGCATCACGTCCACCAAGAAGGGCTCCATCACGTCCGTTCAGGCCGTGTATGTTCCTGCTGACGATCTGACCGATCCGGCACCTGCTGCGACCTTTGCTCACCTTGATGCCACGACGGTTCTAAACCGTTCGATCGCAGAAATGGGCATCTACCCGGCTGTTGACCCGCTGGACTCCACGTCCCGCTCCCTTGACCCGAAGATCGTCGGTCAGGAACATTACGACATTGCTCGTAAGGTTCAGCAGACGCTTCAGACCTACAAGGGTCTGCAGGACATCATCGCGATCCTGGGCATGGATGAGCTGTCTGAAGAAGACAAGAAGATCGTTGGCCGCGCACGTCGCATTCAGCGCTTCCTGTCCCAGCCGTTCCATGTGGCTGAAGTGTTCACAGGCGCACCTGGCAAGCTGGTTGCTCTGGAAGACACGATCCGTTCCTTCAAGGCTGTTGTAAACGGTGAATACGATCACCTGCCAGAAGGCGCGTTCTACATGGTTGGCGACATTGACGAGGCCATCGCCAAGGCCGAGAAGATGAAGCAGGAGGCCTGATCCTGATGCCCCTACGCATCGAGATCGTCAGCCCGGAAAAGCGCCTTGTTGACCGTCAGGTCGACATGGCGGTGGTCCCGGGCATGGAGGGCGATATTGCAGCCATGCCGGACCGTGCACCGCTGATGCTTCAGCTGCGTGGTGGCGTTGTGGCCCTGTATGAAGGCGACAAGATCGTCGACCGTTATTTCGTGGGCGGTGGTTTCGCAGATATGGGCGCAGAACACTGCACCATTCTGGCAGATTCTGCTCAGCTCATGAGCGAGCTGTCTGCGGATGATGCCCGTGATCGTTTGCGGGATCTGGAAACCACATGGGCCCAGATCGAGCCGAACGATACTGATGCGCATGATCGTCTCAGCCGTGAAATCCAGAGCGTTCGCGCTGAACTGGAAGCTGTTGAAGGTCCTGCTTCAGTCTGAGGCTGAACGCAGCATCTATGAAAAGAGAAAGAACCCATCCGGTCAGTTGACTGGGTGGGTTTTTCTTTGTCCGCAAGCTTCCTGTATGCTGCCGTCCAGACTTTACCAAGTGATGGTGGCGCGTAATGACGGACTCTTCCCCTGACACTGAAATTATGTCCGAGGGCGTTGATCTCGTCTCTGTAGAGGCAATCGAATGTGCTGGGGATGTAGTAGACGCAGAGCGGGAAGAAGGCGCGACATCTGAACCAATTGCAGAAGATATCGTCGAGCTGACGGTTGTCGTTCGGGAGAGCGTCAGTAGTGCTCTCTGGGAAAACAGCGTCCCAGTTTTGCTGGAGCTTGCGGTTCGTAATCTTGCAAATCGGGATCTCTCAGATGTCGAGATTACGCTGCATTCCAAGCCCGGTGTGCTCCGAACAACCTCCTGGCGGCTTCAGTCTCTCGGAATGGGACAGTTTCGGGCGTTAGAGCGCCTCGATGTGGAACTGGATGGGGCCTACCTTGCCTCCCTGAGCGAAGCAACACGCGCTGAAGCTCATTTTACAGTCTCGGAGGTACAGCCCGATGGTGCGCGGGCAACGCTTCTCGAACGCGTTCTTCCTCTGACTGTCCGCTGCCGGAGCGAATGGGGCGGATTACAGGGGCTGCCCGATCTGCTTGCTGCTTTTGTTCTACCGAATGATCCTGCTGTCGCAAAAATTCTTCGTTCAGCTTCTCTTCTTCTACAGGAGACCGGCCACAGTGGCTCTTTGGAGGGATACCAAGGTGGTCGAAAGCGGGCGTGGGAACAGGCACAGGCGATCTGGTGCGCAATCGCTGGCTTGAACATTACGTATGTCAGTCCACCTGCCTCTTTTGTGGAGGCTGGCCAGAGGGTGCGTCTTCCCACTCAGATTGTGGAAGACCGACTGGCGACTTGCCTGGATACAGCCTTACTGTTTGCGTCCTGCCTAGAAGCTGTTGGCTTGCGGCCATTACTGATCATGCTCAAAGGTCATGCGTTTGCTGGTCTATGGCTATCTCGGGAGCAGTCTGGAACCTCAGTCATTCAGGATCTGCCGGGATTGCGGAACAGGGTAGCCCTTGATGATGTCTGTGTGTTCGAGACAACGCTTGTAACTGCAGCGTCTTGCCCGGATTTCGCAAAGGCCTGTGAGCGTGGGCTTGCCCAGCTTCAGGATGATAGTGAAGACTCGAAATTTGAAGAGGTCATAGACGTCCACCGTGCCCGACTGCGCCGCATTCGGCCGTTGTCATCGCTTGTGCCTAATACTGATCCGGCCGAGAGCGATGATGTGGAGACCTCTGCCACGCCTCAGTTGAAAGCAGCGCCTGATCTTCGGGAAGCACTCGGAGACCATGAAAACGAAGAGACACCGGAATCCCGTTTGGATCGCTGGTGTAAGCGGCTACTGGATATTTCAGGCCGAAGCCGCCTTCTGAACCTGCCACGCTCTGAGAAGCAGATCATCGAGATCTGCTGTGCAGATCCGGGAAGGTTGGAAGACCGTCTGGCAGAAATGCGGGGAGGGGAACGGAAACCAGCGCTCAGGCTTCGAGCTCGTCCCGAACTGATGGATGGGTCTGACCCGAGGAGTGCTGCGCTCCATCAGCAGCGTCATCATGACGATCAGCACAGGGCTATTGCCGCAGAGGCTCTGGAGCACGGTGAACTGCTGGTTGCCCGGGATGAAGCTGGCTTACAGTCCGCTCTTACAGAAATCTATCGCAAGGCGCGTGCGGCTGCGCAGGAGGGTGGGGCAAATACACTTTTCCTGACTCTGGGAGAGCTTGTGTGGGAACCTCGGGGGCGGGATCGCAAGGCGAGAGCCCCCTTGATTTTGGTCCCCGTTATTCTGGAACGTAGCAGCATCAACGCTCCGTTCCGGCTGCGCGCGCATACCGATGAAAGTCGGGTGAATGGCAGTCTGCTGGAAGTTCTTCGACAGGATTTCGCCATGCGGTTTCCTGAACTGGAAGGAGAGCTTCCTCAGGATGAGGCTGGTTTGGACGTTGCGCGCATCTTTCACATTTTCCGCGCAAAAATCCGTCAGCTCCCGCAATGGGAAGTGCAGGAACGTGTCAGCCTGACGACCCTCTCTTTTGCCAAGTTCCTCATGTGGAAGGATTTGCAGGAAAGACGGGACGCGCTGCGTATTAACCCGGTTGCCAGTCGTCTGCTGGATGGGGTTTCAGAATCTGATGACACCGGAAGTGGTTTCCCCACGGCTTTGTTCGAGGGACAGAAATCGCTGGATAACGCTCTGGACGAGGCTTCCCTGCTTTGTCCTATGGAAGCTGACTCGTCCCAATTAACCGCCGTTGCCCGGGCGGCAGCGGGTGAAAATTTTGTCCTGATCGGTCCGCCGGGGACCGGCAAAAGCCAGACGATTGCCAATATCATCGCTGATACGCTGGGACGGGGTAAGACGGTCCTGTTCGTCGCAGAAAAGAGAACTGCGCTGGAAGTCGTGCGGAATCGTCTGCGTTCTGTAGGGCTGAGTGAGTTCTGCCTGGATCTGTTTTCGCCTCAGGCTGGGCGCGGCGCAGTGCTGGAACAGTTTCAGCAGGTTCAACTGGTCAGGGAAGAGTTTTCAACAGCGGAATGGACCTCGGCCCAAAGCCGTCTGATGGCAGTCCGCCAGGATCTGAATGCCTATGTGCAGGATCTGCATAAGCGGTGGAACAACGGATGGACTCCCTATCAGGCCATAGGCGTGGTTCTGGAGGCCGATCGTAACGGCACTTATCCGCTTGCTCTGAAATGGTCAGCTCCAGACGCCCATGCGGAAGCAGACTGGGAGTCGCTCAAGAATGCGGCCAGTCTGTTGGCGGGACTCTATGAGCGCTTCGGGCGGGATGCCCTGTCGCCTCAGTTGTCGGGAATAGAGCAGGAAGAGTGGACGTCTCGCTGGCAAGATCAGATCCTTCAGCAGAGTCAGGCCTTGAGAGGGCAGATCGATGCGTTGTCTCAAGCAACGGATGATCTGTGCCGCGTACTGGGTTTGACTGGCACTGACCGATCGTTGGCTCAACTCCATCGACTCCAGTCGTTCTGTGCTCTGCTGTATCGGCCGGAAGCGGCTTGGGGGGCGTGGGCCCTTTCCGAAGATGCGCACGACAAGGCTCAGGTTGTTCTTGCAGAAAAAGAACGGATTGCACGTCATTGCACTCTGGAGCAGGGGCTGGCTGTGCGTTGGAGTGATGCGAAAACACTCCCGTTGGAAGACTTGCATCGTGAGTGGAAGGAGTCTGAAGACAAATGGCTTCTTTCGCGCAGGAGTGCTCAGAAAGCTGTACGCCGCCGACTTGAAGCGAGTGCGAAAAGCGTCTTACCGGACGACTTGAGTGATGAGCTGTCCCGGCTTCTGGAGCTGTCTGCGCTGGAACGCGACCTGAAGGAAGCCCCTCATAGGGAGGTTGTCGGTTCTCTCTGGAGTGATGTGACGACCGATTTTGAAAAAATCGAAGCCGCTCTGCTCTGGGGAACTGAGATTCGCACGGCATTGGCAAGCTGCGTCCCGGATCTCGCAGGATTGCTCTCTGTGAGACGGCAAATCCGGGAGCTGCTTACAGAAGGGCGTGATCTTCTTGCAGAGAGTGGGCCGGTAGGTCTGAAAATTACGGGGTTCAGGAAGGCACTTTCGGCGGCTGAGGAAAGCCTGAGCCTTTTGGCTGACCTGGCGGAAAGTCCTTGTCTTGCAATCGAGCCAGATGGCGAAGACTGGCTGCTGCGTTTGTCTCAACATCTGACGGGCTGGCTTGAGCAGGGTAAGAATCTGCGGGACTGGTGTGCATGGCGAAAGGCCTGTCACACAGCTGAGCGTCTGGGACTGGGTCCGTTAGTAGAGGCGCTTGTGGCAGAGCGCGTGGCTCCGAAAGAGCTTCAATCCGTTCTTACTGCCGCTTATGCCCGATGGTGGTTGGCAGCAGCCGTTGATGAGCAGCCACGACTGCGCGGTTTCGTTGCCGCAGCACATGAAGAACAGATTGAGCGCTTCAAGACGTGGGACGGTGACGCTGCCAATCTGGCAGGGCGTCTGATCCGGGCAAGGCTCTCAGGTAATATTCCCGCTCAGGACGTTCGGCGGCAGGACTCACAGTATGTGATGATTCATCGTGAAGCGCAGAAGAAAGCCCGGCATATGCCGATTCGTCAGTTGGCTGCTGCTGCACCACGGGCGGTGAGAGCGCTTACGCCCTGCTTCATGATGAGCCCTCTTTCCGTAGCGCAATATCTTCCCCCAGACAGTGAGCCGTTCGATCTGGTCATTTTCGATGAAGCCTCGCAGATCCCCACATGGGATGCCATTGGGGCCATCGGACGTGGCCGACAGGTGATCGTGGTCGGAGACCCCAAGCAGCTACCGCCGACCAGCTTCTTTGCACGAAGTGAGAATGAGGACGAAGACGGTGAACTCTGCGATATGGAGTCCATTCTCGATGAGTGTCGTGCGGCTGGTGTGCCGGAAATCACGCTGAAATGGCACTATCGCAGCAGGCACGAGAGCCTGATCGCGTTTTCCAACAGTCAGTATTATGGCGGCGATCTCATCACGTTCCCCTCGAACGTGACGCAGGATCGAGCTGTTTCTTTCCAGTTTGTGGAGGGTGGCAACTACCAGAGAGGTGGCAGCAGAACCAATCCCGCAGAAGCCAGAGCTGTTGCGGATGCTGTTGTAAGGCATTTGAAGACTGCCAGAGAGAAATCCGTTGGCGTCGTAACGTTCAACGGAGAGCAGCAGACACTGATTACTGATCTGCTGGAAAAGGCCCAGATGGAGGATTCCTCGCTGGTGCCGTTCTTTAGCGAAGAGTGCCCGGAACCTGTCCTGATTCGGAATCTGGAAAATGTGCAGGGCGAAGAGCGGGACGTGATGTTCTTTTCCCTCACCTATGCGCCGGAGCTAAAAGGGGCGCCTTACGTTTCGTTCGGCCCATTGAATCGTGCGGGCGGCGAAAGACGTCTCAACGTCGCTGTGACGCGGGCGCGTGAAAAACTGGTTGTTTTTGGTTCCTTGCGCGCTGAACAGATCGATCCGTCCAGAAGCTCTGCAGAAGGTGTATTGCATCTTCGGAAGTTTCTGACCTTTGCAGAGCACGGTGCAGGTGCACTTGCCGGTTTGCATCAAGGGTCAGTCGGAGAAGAAGAAAGCCGCTTTGAACTCGAAGTCTCGGCGTTATTGCGTCAACGCGGATGGGATGTTCGTCCCCAGATAGGTGTCTCCCGCTTTCGGATTGATCTTGGCGTGGTGGACTCGGACATGCCCGGAAGCTTTCTTGCGGGCGTCGAGTGCGATGGCGCGACTTACCATCGTAGCGCCACCGCGCGTGATCGCGACAGACTGCGTCAGGCCGTTCTAGAAAATCTTGGCTGGGTGATTTTCCGTGTTTGGTCGACTGACTGGTGGCTGAATGCGAACCGCGAGGTGGAACGTCTGGATCAAGCCTTGAAGCTGAGATTGGAAGCCGTAAGAGAAAGTCGACTTAGTCTTCCGGTCGAGGAGCCAGATACTGAGGTCCAGGAAGTGCCGGAGACTGAAAGCGCTTTCGTAGAAGAACCATCTCTCTATGCGGGGTTTGTCCCTCATGACACGAGTGCCATTGTGGCCGCTCCGTATATTCCGGAGGACGATAGTGAAGAGGCATTATCGGCACAGCCAGATGCAGCGCGTTTCGCAGATGATGACTATCTGCCGGTTCTGCAGTCCCTGATTCAGCAGGCTCTTTGTGAGAAGGGGGTTCTGCATGAAACGGCCCTGATCCAGAAAATTGCGAGACAACATGGTTTCGCGCGGGCGGGACGACAGATCCGGGAGCGAGTTCTTACAGCCATCCCTGATGGCGTGGGAAAAACTACCGAAGACGCTGGAACGTTCTTTTGGGAAACAGAAGACGTTGTCTGCAATCCTGAGACCGTCTTGAAGCGAGACTCTGGAGAGAGTGTTGATCCTGCTCAGGTTCCGATGTCGGTTCTAATGGCTTTGGCCAAGGAGCAGCAGGACAAAGGGCTTGGAGAAGAAGAGGGTATCGGAGAGATGCGAAAAGCCTGCGGATTAGGGCGTATCGGGGCGGCGAGCAGGCTGCGTTTCCACGACGCATGGCTTTCTGCGGCTGCAAACATAGAAAACTAAGGAAAAAGGGGCGCCAGATGATTTTTCTGGCGTTTTTTTTGATTTTTTTAGTTTTGTTTTGTGAATGGAAAGTGTGTGTAAGGGGGGAAAGTGTAGGAAATCTGTGGGTTAGTGTTGTGGATAAGTGTCGTATGATGATTGTTTGACAGTGATGGGT
>NZ_BEWM01000005.1 GCF_002723935.1 Gluconobacter cerinus | reverse complement strand
CACTTATCCACAAGAAAAATGACTGTAAATTGGGGGAAATGCGAGAAATCCACACTTTTCACCCTTTTAGCCCTCAGAAAAAACTTTCATTTTCTCCATTTTTCTTCTGAAATCTTTGTCCCGCGTCAGAAATCCGGCCAGTTCGGCGCCAGATGCCCTCCCATCCTTAAAGGAGCGACGCGGACCGCCAGACCTGTGGCGTCGTTTGTCTCGACCATCAGACCGCAAACTGTCGCCTCGCCTTCTGCTGGCTGAGGGCGCTCCCCTGGAATTTTACGGATCAGCCGATGAAGGGACGCCTCCTTCCCCATGCCAATGACACTGTCATAGTCACCACACATGCCGGCATCCGTCTGATAGGCCGTGCCTTTGGGAAGAATACGATGGTCCGCCGTCGGCACATGCGTATGTGTTCCAACAACCAGCGACACCCGCCCGTCGAAGAACTGACCAAAGCCCGTCTTCTCACTGGTCGCTTCCGCGTGAATGTCTACGACAATTGCATTCACGGTCACGCCAAGCCGATGACGGGACAGCAATTCACCAACGACCCGAAAGGGATCATCCAGCGGGTCCATGAAAATTCGACCCATGACATTAACCACCAGAGCGCGGCGACCACGCTCCAGATCTATAATGTAGCTCCCCTGCCCCGGCGTCCCTGCGGGATAGTTAATGGGTCGCACGATATTAGGCATCTGACTGATGTGGCTCACCATATCGCGCCTGTCCCAGGCGTGGTTGCCCAATGTGATGACATCTACACCGGCAGAGAACAGGCTTCTCGCGATATCAGGGGAAAGGCCATAACCATGTGAAGCGTTCTCCGCATTCACGACAACCAGATCCAAAGAGAGCTTTTTACGCCACTCCGGCAAGTTGTCGGTTATTGCTTCACGTCCACTCCGACCTACAACGTCGCCCAGAAACAGCAGTCTCAACAGTCAGCCTTCCAAATTATAAGGCCCCGTCTGAATCGTCTCTTTTTCAGTGACGACAACAGAGAGGGGAATATCGTACGGCCCAATGGGAATGCTTTTCATTTCCTGAAAGGCAAAACCGAAGCCAATTGCGGGCACATTCAGCTGCGCCAGAGTGCGGTCATAATAACCGCCCCCGTAGCCCAAGCGAAAACCTTTCCGGTCAAACGCCAGGAAAGGAACAAGAACAAGATCAGGAACAAGGATGGGGCCATCAGGATGAGATGTCCCAAAGCGACCTGCCAACATGGAGCTATCTTTGCTCCACTCCCGAAAAACGAGAGGCGTTCCCTTGGATGTCGTCTCGGGCAGCGCAACGCGTCGCCCATCACGAGCCAGCCGGGAACACAAAGGTCGAAGATCGATTTCTCCCGGCAGGGGCCAAACCGCCGCTACGCTCGGAGCATCATAAGTCTGAACGGTTTTAAAAAGCCGTTCCAGAAGGTCCGCTTCTGCATGCGCTGGCGCATTTCTGCGCTTCTCAGCCATGAGGTCGCGGAGTTCTTTTTTTTGCTGATCGATGGAAGAAATCTGTGGAGCCGCCAAAGCCGTTGGTCTTTTCAGCCCTCCTAGACCTGCAAGTGCAGGTGGGCACCGGTTAACGTGACCAGGGCCACGACAGAGCCAGTTCCCGTAGGAATGCTTATCGGCCCGGGGGTTGATTTGCCTGACGCACCAGGCAGCTCCGAACTACATATTAGACACTGCGGAGAGATATTCAACGGGAACCCGTCGATTACCCTTCCTTTTCGAGCGTCTCAGCCAAACCCTCAACCTGCTGCGTCAAATGTGCGAGCCTTGCCTGGCGGGATTCCGCGATACGCAAGGCCGCTTTGGCCTCTTCAACAGTCGCCAGCATATCATCCGGAATCGGCCGACGCTTCAGCTCGAAAATTTCGTCCGCCATCAAGAGCGCAGCCATCATAAGTGTCTTGGACTCGCTAGCGGCACCACCAAGTGTCCTCGCCCGCTGAAGCCAGCTCTCAACCTGCCGCGCCATGGAATAAAGATGGTGTTCTTCTCCATCCTGGCAGCCAACACTGTAAACATACCCGTTCAGACGAATGGAAACCTGCCCCATGGCTCATTCTCCCTTTCGTTCAAGAATTCCGCGGATACGCACACATAAAGCGTCGATGTTTGCGGCAATCTCTGGCAGGTCGGGAGCTGAACGCGCCTCGCGCTCACGCTCTTCCCGCATTCGGGCCTGCTGCTCCATCGCAGTGGCAATTCGCCCCACCGCTTCCTCAAGACGATCAATAGTCCTATCGTCCTGCAGAGATCCTGTCTGCTCGCTCAAAACGCGCTCTTTCCGTTCATGCCATCACTATGCCGAATACTATGACCGACACATCTCATCCTAGACTACCTGCTCAGGAAAGACCCGAACCCTTCATCAGGTCAAGCGCTGCACCTTCTCTGGTGCTGCCAGTTTTCAGTATTTCTTCTTACCCTGAAATGACCAGACTTAGAGCACAGCACCCTCAGCCCTTTCTGGCACTCTCCCCTGACGGCGCAGGAAACAGCTTCGGAATTCCCTGGTGGCTGGATGTGGTGCAGGAACAAAAAGCTTTTTCCATTCTGGATTGTGGCGCCTCCGCAGCTTTGGCGCGCATGGCACTCCTGGCCGGGATTGGATGGGTTGTTTGCCAAGCGTCTCCGCAGCAAATGAGAGCCTTGAAGTCAGACAAACTCCATGAAACGAGGGTCCTTGCGGCCCGCCCTTCCCCTACCTCATGGCGACGCTAGCCCGCCGCGCGTGAATCTGCGAAACTCTGCTCATGATACCTTGCGATCTTTATCCCGTTCTGCCCTCCACATTCGAAACAGCCGCAATGCTTGATGCATTGCCGGGGCTACTCGCACGCCCCGAGGTTACTGCGCTGCGTTTTCCAGCAGCCCACAACCTCGACAAAAAGCAGCTTTCCAAATTCGTGAGTCTGCTTCACGAGAATGACGTCGCTCTGATGCTGGATGTGGCGGATGTAACGGTTTCTATCTCGCCAGATCTTTTAAAGGTGGCTGATGGTATCCACGCGCCGTCACCAGACAGCCTGCCTGTCCTGCGCAAAATAGCAGGAGAAAATATTCAGATTGGATGCTTCTGCCAAAGCCGGGACGAAGCGATGCAGGCCGGAGAAAGCGGCGCGGACTACATCGCCTTCCCTTCAGAACATACAGACATGATTAAGTGGTGGACGTCCGTAATGGAACTTCCTGCCGTGGCCGAAAACATTGTATCGGCCGAAGCTGCACGGACCGCCAAAGACTCTGCTGCTGACTTCCTTGCCATCCCTCTGAAGCTGGATGACAGTGATCAGGACATTGTCATCCAGCTGATAAGCGCACTCAGCACCTAAACTAAAGTGGCGCGCTTTTCTTTGATTCAGTGAGAAACAGGAAGCAGCGCGTCCCGCATGAAATACAGAACACCATTGGACTGCGGCAGCGAATGGCTCCACAGATGAGCCACCTGCCCGGCGGGATTACTCAGGAAAATTTCGCCAGTCCGCGCATCGATATGGACGCTGATGATATCTCCATACAGCGTCTTAAGACCGATCCCCCGACCATGGTTTCTTGCGATGGCCTTGCGAATGGCTTTTTCGTCCCATTTTCCTGATGCGATCGTATAGCCCAGAATATGGGTCAACTGACCCTTCATCGCAGGGGCCATCAGCCCGCCAAGCCAGCGGGCCGAAAGCTTTTCCATCGCCTCATTTGGAATGGCGAAAACAGTATAAGGGCCCGGTCCCGTGATCCAGGGCACCAGACCAACATGCCGGATCGCAGCCGTATAGTCGGCCAGTTCCACGGACGCAGCGATATTTTCGTCCAGTGGACGATCATCATACGACGGGGATGCAGGCCGGTGATAAGCGACCGGCGTGCTCGGCTCATTATTCTTGGGCTTTTCGAACGCATCGGCGACCGTGTCAGGCATGTAAGACATGGACGTCTTTGCCTTTGTCTCGAAACTGTCCTGATAATTATGCGACCAGTCCGTCCCATGACATCCTGCCAGAGCTAACCCCAGCAGGGCCACTGCGCCCGAACGAAGACCCGAGAACCGGGTCAAAGCGCCGGGGGCAGAGGAAAAACCGAATCGCACATGCATGTCTGGTCACACCGTCTTAATAAAGAGGACGCAGAACCATAGACGAGGAAACCGGGTTCAGCACCCGTCCCCGCGCATGGTCCATCCCACGACGTGACCGCTTACCAGTTCAAACGTCGTCTGACAGCTTGTGTTGTAATAGGTCGCGGGGAAACCGCCACCCCAGCCGCCGCCGTAGCCACCATAGCCGGGTCCACCCCAGCCACCGCCCCAACCGCCGCCCCAGCCACCATAGCCGCCGCCCCAGCCGCCCCAACCCCAGCCGCCGCCACCGGAATACTGGGTCTGGTTATCGATATAGGCGAGGAACGAGTGACCTTCTGCCTGGTAATCCTTGGTCGGCACGCCAAACTGGCGAATGACGTCCACTTCAGACTTCCCGACCATCGAATCGAGGACCTTACGCTGCTGCAGGGTAGGAACCTCACAGGCGGAAAGAGCCAGAAGAGCGACGACGGAAAGCAGCTTTGCCTTTTTCATTTTCTTTGTCCCCGGCTGTGTGACCAGCACAGATATGTTTCTTCGTGAGACGTTCTAGCCCGTTTGGAGATAGAAACGGATTAAAAGTCCTGCAAGTTTCAAAACGGCTATGCCAACCACAAAATGTCACGGATTGCAGGCGCCCCCGTCGCAAGCATGACGAGGCGGTCAAACCCCAGCGCAATACCAGAACATGATGGCATATCTGGCAATGCCGTCAAAAAAGCTTCATCAAGCGGCCAGTCCTGATCGGGCGAAATGTCGAGTCTTCGTTGCCGATCTGTAGCGAAACGTTCGCGCTGCTCCACAGGATCCGTCAATTCTTCGAACGCGTTCGCCAGCTCGATCCCACCAATATACAGTTCAAACCGCAAGGCTGCCCTCGCGTCCGACGGATCCTTGCGGGCAAGAGCCGCCTGCTCTGCAGGCCAGTGAGTCAGGAAAGTAGGCCTTTCACGACCGATGACAGGCTCGACACGCTCCAGAAGCAGGCGAAAAAAGAGATCTTCCCAGGTCTCACCGTTTCTGAGCACCGCGCCCGCCTGTGTCGCCAGAGCTTCTGCATTTCCGGCTGTCGCCAGAAGATCTGCACCTACATATCGTGCAAAAGCATCCTGCATTGTCAGACGTTCAAACGGCGCAGACAAGGGAATTAGTCTTCCATCCCTATACACCTGCTCCGGCAGAAGAGCCCTCACATAAGACTCCGTCTCATCCATCAGGCCGGCAAGATCAGCTTCAGGCGCATACCATTCCAGCATCGTGAATTCCGGAACATGCGTGGAACTGCTTTCTCCATTGCGCCAGACCCGGGCAAGCTGGAAGATCGGTAGCCCCGTGGCCGCTACAATTCGTTTCATCGCAAATTCGGGACTGGTATGCAGGAACCGTGCTTCACGGCCTCCATCAGGCTGCTCCAGTTCTGTTCGGAAGCAGCGAAGATGCACTTCTTCCCCCGGAACCGGAACCGCGTAAGGCGTTTCCACATCCAGATAACCACGATCATCGAAAAATTTTCGCGTAGCCTGCACCATGGTAGCCCGGCGCCTGAGCAACGGCAGGCGTTCAGCAATCCGGTCATGATCGGATGAGGAATGGGTCATAAGGGAAGAGTTCCTGTTGCAACACACAGCCAGCCAGCGTTAGAGCCACCACATGCACGATATGGTCAAGACCACGAACAAGCGGCATGTGCTGCGCACACCATCTGATCTCATTCAGGCAGGTCTAGCTCCGGAAGCCGACAGAGCGACCCTTGATGCTGTCAGCAGCCACTTTGCGACAGCCATCCCATCTGCATTCCAAGCGCTGATTGAAACCTCAGACGACCCTATCGGAAAGCAGGTCATCCCTGACATCCGGGAACTGACCACGCAGCCCTATGAAACCGTTGATCCGATTGGGGATGATGCGCTGTCCCCCGTCAAAGGGATCGTACATCGTTACGAAGACCGCGCGCTTCTGAAGCCCCTGTTGATCTGCCCACTTTACTGCCGTTTCTGTTTCCGACGTGAACATGTTGGCCCCGATGGTGGCCTTCTGACAGATAAAGAGCTTGAAACTGCGCTTGACTGGGTTCGGATGCATCCCGCCATCCGCGAAATCATCCTGACGGGTGGTGATCCTCTGATGCTCGCGCCACGCCGACTGAAACATATCGTTCAGTCCCTCTCGGCGATTCCACATATTGAGACCATCCGTATTCATTCCCGTGTTCCCGTAGCAGACCCAGCCCGCATTACACCGGACCTGCTGGACGCCATGGAAACAGATCGCGCCATGTGGGTCGTTGCGCACATCAATCACGCACGGGAAATGACAGACGGGGCCCGCAAGGCAGTTCGCGCCATTCTTTCGCGCGCCATTCCGGTTCTGTCCCAATCTGTTCTTTTAAGGGGGGTGAACGATACGGAAGCCTCTCTGGAGGCGCTTTTGCGCGCGCTCGTAACGGCACGTATCAAGCCGTATTACCTGCATCACCTCGACGCCGCACCGGGAACCAGTCACTTTCAGGTTCCCGTTGAAGAAGGGCGTGCTTTGCTGGGCCGCCTTCGTGGACGCGTCACGGGCTTGGCATGGCCGACATATGTTCTCGATATTCCCTATGGCAAAGGGAAAGTCCCACTGGGGCCGGATTACCTGTTGCCTGGAGAGAAGGGCAAAGTCCGTACACCTCAAGGAGAAATTGCGGATTTTGAAGGTTAGGGCCTATCGCTCAGGTCATCGAAATCCTGGCCTGCTTCAGCCTCGGACGTTAACTGTCTAAATCACAGACAGGCTCGCTCAATACGATAGAGCATTGCCCAACGGCGAATTTTGGAGCTGCTTACCCAACGAACTGGGACGCAGCCCCGAGCACCAGCTTTACCCTTCCGTCTTCGGAAACAGATGCGTCGCATGCGTGACGGCGCCACCCGCACGGATAGCCGCTGCCACCAGAGCAATCTCTGAAAGCTGAGCGTCTGTTGCCCCTGCCTCACGCGCAGCCTTGGCATGAAGTTCGATGCAATACGGGCACTGCGTGGTCAGCGCGACAGCAACCGCAGCGAGCTGCTTGGTCAGGGCGCTGACAGTTCCGTCTTCAAATGCAGCGCGATCAAACTGCCAGAAAGCGTCCATCCCCTTGCTGGCGTTCGCTTCGAGATGGGAAATACGGGAAAGATTTTTCATGTCGTACATGAGAGCAAGCCCCTGAGTTATCCGTCCCCGCCTGCACGACAGGGCCATTGCGAGCATGAACCCCTCTCACTTTTCCTCCAAGAGCGACATCCTTCACACTTTCCTGAGTTATTCGGCCCACTCAGGCCGCCTTGCGCCTTGCCGAAATCCCCTTCACGGCGCTAGAAGCCCACAAGACGTGATAAGAAACCCACTATTGCAGGGTCAGGACAACACATGAAGCAACAAGCCAACCTTATCCGCGCCGGTCAGGTCATCGAGCACGATGGCCGTCGCTGGACGGTTCTCAAGCAGCAGATCATCACCCCGGGTAAGGGTGGCGCGTTTATTCAGGTTGAAATGCGTGACCTGAAGACGGGCAACAAGACGAATGAGCGCTGGCGCACCGCAGACACCGTTGAGCGCCTGATCACGGAAGACAAGGACTTCACCTATTCCTACATGGACGGTGAAAACATCGTTCTGATGGACCCGGAAACGTTCGAGCAGGTCATCCTGCCAACCGATATCCTGGGTGACCAGCTTCCGTTCCTGCAGGACAACATGGAACTGAGCGTTAAGCTTGTGGAAGGCGACGCCGTTGGCGTGACCCTGCCGCCGCATGTCACGCTCGAAATCACCGAAGCGGACCCGGTCGTGAAAGGCCAGACAGCCTCATCGTCCTACAAGCCAGCCATGCTCGCCAATGGCGTGAAGACCATGGTTCCTCCTTTCATTGAAGCTGGCGAGCGCATCGTTGTCCGTACGGATGATGCGTCCTACGTCGAGCGCGCCAAGGACTGATCATGCGTCTTTCCCCGCACATGGCCGTCATGCAGAACGCAGCGCAGAAGGCCGCACGCCGCCTGCTCCGCGATTTTGCAGAGGTCGAGCAGCTTCAGGTCAGCATCAAGGGTCCGGGAGACTTCGTGTCCCAGGCCGACCTGCGTGCAGAAACCATCATCCGCGAAGAACTCGCCCGCGCACGTCCAGGCTATGCCTTCCTCATGGAAGAATCAGGCCCCTCGGGCGGGGATAACTGGACGTGGCGCTGGATTGTCGATCCGCTGGACGGCACGACGAACTTCCTGCACGGCATTCCGCACTGGGCCATTTCCATTGGCCTTCAGCGTCGCCTGCCAGATGGTACGGTCGAACTGGTCTCCGGGCTGGTTTACAATCCTGCTGCCAACGAAATGTTCTGGGCTGAAAAAGGCATCGGCGCATTCCTGAACGAGCGCCGCCTGCGCGTTTCCGCACGACGGAACATGCAGGAAGCCGTGTTCGCCACAGGTATTCCGTTCGCAAAGGTCCCCAGCAGCAAGCGTCTGCCCTTCGCGCGCGTTCTGGGTGCTCTCATGCCGCAGGTTGCAGGCATCCGCCGCTTCGGCGCCGCTGCCCTTGATCTCGCATGGGTCGCAGCTGGCCGTTACGAAGGTTACTGGGAATTCGGCATCAAGCCATGGGACTGCGCAGCAGGCCTGCTGATCGTTCGGGAAGCTGGTGGCCACGCCACTGATCCGGACGGACAGGAGCTTCATGACCTCGACGACGACGTCAATGTTGTTGCCGGAAATGCCCAGCTTCATGGCACTCTGCGCGGTATCGTGCATGAGGCTTTGAACCGGGAGTAAGCAGAAGTCTCTCCTGCCCCATTGCGGGAGGATAGAACGCTCGGTTAGGATCGGTCCCCTATGTACAGGCCGATCCTAACCTCCCTATCAGTGGCGGCCGTTCTGGCCTGCCTTCAGCCTTCTGGGGCGCATGCCCAGGTCACCAGCAATCTGGATGATCTTCCCAGTGGCAAACCGACTGCCGTTGCAAAACCTGCAGTCCCTTCCCAGACTACGCATCGTGCCGCGGCGACGCCTTCTCCGTCGCGGAGCACGGCTACGCACAGCGCCTCTGCACCTATAGGTACAGGCAAAACGACGGTTCCTGCCGTTCCCACCGCACCGCCGCCACCTGTTGTGCTGCCGCCGCCTTTCGTCCCCATTCAGACGCATGCGCCCGCTCCACCGGTTGATATCAAGGCCGTTGCTGATGCGAAGAGCAGCACGACAGCTCTGCCAGAAGGCGGACTGCGCGTGATTTTTGCACCATCGAGTTCAGATCTCACCGATGAGAGCCTCAAGGCCCTTACGGCCTATGGCGCCTCACTCAAGGATCAGCCTGAAAAACGTATCATCCTGACAGCCTATGCCACGGTGCCAGGTGATGACATTTCAATGCCAAGGCGCATTTCCCTTGCACGAGCACTGGCTGTACGCTCCATTTTCATCAATGCTGGCGTTGCAACCACGCGCCTGTATCCCCGCGCCATGGGACGTCCGGACAAGAGCGATGCCAATCCGGCTGACCGTCTCGATATCGTCACTGAGCAAAATCCGCCGCCCTCCGATTCCGCAACCCCGGCAAACGGCACGCCATAAGCCAGGAAAGACCCGCCGTGACCCGTCCCACCACCTTCCTTCTGCGTATGGGCGTCTTTCTCGCCGCCGTTGCGCTTCTCGCAGCGTCTATGGCCAAGACGCTCCTGAACGCCTTCAATGCCAACCCGAAGCTGGATGCCGTCATTCTGGGCGTTCTGATTTTGGGAATTATCTGGAACCTGCGCGTCGTCCAGCGGCTCATGCCGGAAGTTCGCTGGGTGGAAATGCTCCGTCAGCCCCGCGCTGGGCTTGCAGCTCCAAATCCGCCCAAACTGCTCGCCCCAATGGCGAGCATGCTGGCCGCACGCAGTCGCACGGACCGTCTGACCCTCTCGACCCAGACAACCCAGGCCATGCTGGACAGTCTCTCGTCCCGATTGGATGAGAGCCGCGAAATTTCGCGTTATATGACGCAGTTGCTGATTTTCCTGGGGCTTCTCGGCACCTTCTACGGTCTGCTTCTGACGGTGAGCTCCATCGCCTCCGTGATCGGTGGAATGTCAGCGGGTAACGGCGATCTGGACGCCATGTTCAACCAGCTCAAGACAGGCCTTGCCGGTCCGTTGGCTGGCATGTCGACCGCATTCTCGGGTTCCATGTTCGGCCTGGCAGGAGCGCTGGTTCTTGGCTTCCTGGATCTGACAGCCGGTCAGGCACAAAGCCGCTTCTTCAATGAGCTGGAAGAATGGCTTGCGGGCGTTACACGCGTCAGCGGCGGCACAAGCATTGAGAGCGACGGGGCTCCGATCCCAGCCTATGTGCAGGCCCTTCTCGAGCAGACAGCGGAAAATCTTGAAACGCTTCAGAATGCCGTTTCCCGCAGTGAAGAAGCCCGCGTGCGGGAGGTTCAGTTGCTGGATAGCCTGCAGGAGCGTCTGCGCGGCATGACTGAACTCCTGAAAGCCAATCAGCAGATCATGACCCGCACGGCCGAGACGAATGCAGCCCTCGTTCCACTCCTTCGCCAGATGGGTGAAGAGGGTCAACCGGGCTCGCAAGGCACGCCGCTTCTTCGGATTGAGAGCCATCTTTCCCGTCTCGTTGAAGAACTGCATCAGGGTCGCGCCCAAACCGTGGGTGAAATTCGCAATGACCTGCGGGTTCTCGCGCGGACCATCGCTGCGGCCTCCGGCACCACAAACGGCACTTCCAGCAGGCAGGACTGACCATGGCCCGGCGCAGACGCGGACCCAACAACGCCCTGGATGCCTGGCCCGGCTATGTGGACGCTCTGTCCACACTGCTGATGGTCGTCACGTTCGTTCTTCTGGTCTTTGTGGTGGGACAACAGTTTTTGTCTGTCGCCCTGATGCGACGCGAGCACACACTCGACGCTTTGCAGAAGCAGTTGGCTGAGCTGTCACACATGCTCTCCATGACGGAAGACAAGAACCAATCCCTGAATGCGACGGTCGCCAGCCTGGCCAATGACAAGCAGAAGAACGAAGACCAGCTCAAGGCTTTGGCCGGACAGATGGCTCTTCTGAATGGCCAGCTTCAGTCCAAAGATCAGGCCCTTGCCTCTGCTGACAGCACAAGCCAGCAGCAGAACAGCAAAATCTCGGACCTACAGGCTCAGATCGAAGAACTGACACGCCAGCTTCAGGCCATCAGTAATGCTCTCGATATCGAGAAAAAGAACGAGCAGGCCAAGGACACGCAGATTCAGGATCTTGGAAACAAGCTGAACGTCGCCTTGGCCGACAAAGTGAACCAGCTCAAACGGTATCGTTCGGAATTTTTTGGCCGCCTGCGTGATATCCTGAAGAACCAGAAGGGCGTGAACGTCGTAGGAGATCGGTTTGTCTTTCAGTCAGAAATTCTTTTCCCTCAAGGCAGCGCTGATCTGACCACTGAAGGCAAAAAAGAAATCACCACTCTGGCAAAGACGTTCAAACAGGTGTCTTCAACCATTCCCGCAGATATCCCATGGATTCTGCGCATTGACGGTCATGCAGACAAACAGCCCATTCACAGCGCTTTTCCGAGCAACTGGGAGCTGTCCTCTGAACGAGCCATCACTGTTGTGAAACTTCTGATTGCCGAGGGTGTGGACCCGCATCATCTGGCAGCAACAGGGTTTGCAGACTTCCAGCCGCTTGACGCGGCCAGTACCCCAGCGGCATACGCCCGCAACCGCAGGATCGAGTTCCGTCTGACGGATCGCTGATTCCCCTTGCCTGCCTTTTCACGAAGGCAGGCTTTTCCGCAGGTCTGCTGACATTCCTGCGATAATCCCGTATGTAACCTGCCATGACCGAAACCCCGCTCTCCCTCATTCGCAATTTCTCGATCATTGCGCATATCGACCACGGTAAATCGACGCTTGCAGACCGCCTGATTCAGGCCTGTGGCGCTCTCACGGCCCGTGAGATGAAAGCTCAGGTCCTCGATTCGATGGAGCTGGAGCAGGAGCGCGGCATTACCATCAAGGCACAGACGGTTCGCCTGACGTACCCGGCCAAAGATGGAAACATCTACACGCTGAACCTTATGGACACGCCGGGCCACGTCGACTTTGCATATGAAGTCAGTCGCTCGCTTGCCGCCTGTGAGGGGTCATTGCTGGTTGTGGATGCGTCCCAGGGGGTGGAAGCCCAGACACTGGCAAACGTCTATCAGGCGATCGACGCGAACCACGAAATCGTGCCGGTTCTGAACAAGATCGACCTTCCGGCAGCAGAGCCGGAGCGTGTTCGCACGCAGATCGAAGAAGTCATTGGCATCCCGGCAGACGATGCTGTGGAAATCAGCGCCAAAACCGGCATCAACATCGAAGGCGTCCTTGAAGCACTTGTAACGCGTCTGCCAGCGCCGAAGGGTGACCGTTCAGCACCGCTTCAGGCTCTTCTGGTGGATAGCTGGTACGATGCCTACCTGGGCGTGATCATTCTGATTCGCGTCATGAATGGCACCGTCAAGCGCGGTGACCGCATTCGTATGATGCAGGCCGGCTCGACATATCACGTTGATCAGGTCGGCGTGTTCCTTCCCAAGATGACCAACGTTGATGAGCTTGGCCCAGGTGAGATGGGCTTCATTAACGCAGCCATCAAAACCGTTGCGGACGTCGCGGTCGGTGACACAATTACCTTAGATCGCAAGCCGGCCGAAAAGGCGCTTGCAGGCTTCAAGCCTTCCATCCCTGTTGTGTGGTGCGGCCTCTTCCCAATCGATGCTGACGATTTCGAGAAGCTGCGTGACAGCCTTGGCAAGCTGCGCCTAAACGACGCATCTTTCCACTTCGAAGCGGAAAGCTCTGCCGCTCTCGGCTTCGGCTTCCGCTGCGGATTCCTCGGACTGCTTCATCTGGAGATCATCCAGGAACGCCTCTCCCGCGAGTTCAATCTGGATCTGATCGCCACCGCGCCGTCTGTCGTCTATCGCATGACACTGACGAACGGCACGAAGGAAGAACTGCATAACCCTGCAGACATGCCGGATCCTGCCCAAATCGAAACCATTGAAGAGCCCTGGATCAAGGCTACGATCATGGTTCAGGATGAATATCTGGGTTCCGTGCTGACACTCTGCTCAGAACGTCGCGGTATTCAGGTCGATCTCACGTATGTCGGCAACCGTGCGATGGCCGTCTATCGTCTGCCGCTCAATGAAGTTGTGTTTGACTTCTATGATCGTCTGAAATCCCTGACCCGCGGATATGCGTCCTTCGACTATCAGGTTGATGGATACGAAGAGAGCGACCTGGTCCGTATTTCCATTCTGGTCAATCATGAGCCAGTGGATGCGCTGTCCTTTGTTGCCCACCGCACCGTAGCTGAGACACGCGGTCGTGCGATTTGCGGCAAGCTCAAGGATCTGATCCCCAAGCAGCTCTTCAAGATCGCCATTCAGGCCGCTATCGGCTCCAAGGTCATCGCCCGTGAAACCATTGGCGCGCTCTCCAAGGACGTGACGGCGAAATGCTATGGTGGTGACATCTCCCGTAAGCGCAAACTTCTGGACAAGCAGAAAGAAGGCAAGAAACGGATGAGACAGTTTGGTAAGGTCGAAATTCCGCAGAGTGCCTTCCTTGCAGCCCTCAAAATGGATTAACCCAGCCTTATGCCCAAAACAGCCGCTGTCCTGTTCGTCCATAACGAGACCGACAACATCGGCTGGTGGCTCAGTCACCACGCCACGATTGGGTTCTCAACACTGATCGTCTGCGACGATCATTCAACTGACGGCACCTGGACTCTTCTTTCCAATGCCGCTTCATTTTACGACATTCGTCTTCAACGATCGGACAAGACCATCCCCGATCGTCTGGAGCGCCAGACAGCCTTTCAAAAGGCTGTTTTTGAACAAGGGCGCACCGAATTCGATTGGATGATGATTCTAGCCGCAGACGAATATCTGCATCTTGAACTGGCCTCGTCTCTTGAAGAGTTTCTGGGTTCAGCAAATGGGCAGCCCATTCCAGTAAACTGGTGTCTGTTTGGTTCCAATGGCCATGAAACACCGTCGCCTTTTGCACCAAGCCAAGCCTTCACGCATCACGCACTTCTTGAGACTGCTGACCATAGGGTCACGCGAACCCTTTTACCGGCTGAACGGTTCGAAAGCGCTTTGCCTGATCCTTTCGGGCGTATCAGTTCTCATCCTGACTGGTCTCAGGCACGCGTTCTTCATTACGCAGCAGGCGATCGCCAGAGCTTTTTCCAACGCGGTTCAAGTGAAACGCCAGAAGAGGCCTGGAAACATTTTGATCGCAATGATGCATTAGAAACAGGACCGCAGCGTTGGTTACCGGAAACGCGCCGAATTGCAGCCGCGCTTGTTCAGTCAGGTTTGACCGATCTTTACTGGCGCCTTCGCCAGACCGTAGTCCACCATGACGAAAATACATTGGAAAAGCTTGGTCTCAGTGCCTCCGCGCTTTCTGCGGAAGATGACAGCACGTTTCCTGATTTTCAATTTTACGCGTTCAGTGAGACACAGCCGTTCGTGCTGGACCTTCACACAGAGCAACTCATTGCCCTTCCAGCGAGTGATCTAGACCCTACCCGGCATGTCCGGATGATCCTTGCTGTCGAGGCCAGTTCAGTCTCGCCATATCCTGCATTTCTTTTTCCTGAACGCCCCTGCCAGGCGCCGTGCCTGACCATCACAGGCTCTCCATCACTTCTCGCAGCCGTTCCCTTACGTTTCCGCCCAGAAGACCAGAGTATGGCTTCTGCAATCACGGGGCAGAGTGTCGATTTTGAAATCCCTGATCCCACGCTGTTCCCTCAGGAAGCCACGTCCGAGCTCTACGCACGCCTCACGGCGTTGATGGTGCTGAGTCAGGGCGGACACACACTAGAAGCGCTGCTTCGGGGCATTGAAAGACTTCCTGCCCCTGATGCAACTGCACTGGGGTGTGCAATTGCCATGCTCTCTCCCACAGAGGCAGAACAGTTGGCCGTCACATTCCCAGGGCTCGTTCCGTTGAGCGTCCGGCACGTCAGTCCGTAACAGCTGCCTTCCGAAACAAATCAAACGTTGCCGTCACACCATCCATGACCGCAGCCCGATAAGTCGCATCCCCGGTGGAAAGTCGCTCTCGCAGCATCTGAAGGAACGCGGGCCAGCCACCCTTTTCATGCGCTGCCGACAAATATTCCCGGGGTAGCCCTTCCCCCACCTGCGCTGACAGCATCTTGCCACCAAGGCGAGATCCTTCCAGCACATAGAGAGCACCCAGAGCACCTCCCGCTCCCGTTGGGGGATGCCAATCCAGCGCTGGGGGCAGCGAGTGGCCAAGAGTCTGTAGGTCACGTTGCAAAAGATCAGTGCGACCGCTCCATGCTGGTAAATCATGCTGCGTGGCGAGCCACTGCTCCACAATAGGTAACACCTTCGCATGGGCCTGCAGAAAGGCACCATAAGACGTTGGATCTGACAGATTGAAACGTGAATACGCCTGATCGACCCGTTCATGCACAGTGCGACTGACCTGACGCAAGGCTGTCAGGGGATCATGCTCGGCTCTGATATCGTTCACGGTCTCACTCATTTTCCACGCTCTTAATGTCTTCAGGCGCAACTGGGTCGGCTGCAAATCGTATTCATACCAATGCAGTCATATTTCTTCTTCGGCCAGATTTTTCGTGATGTGGAGTTTCAATGATGAGTGATGCCTCGTCCCAAAAGGTTCGTCGCAAGCATCCTGTTCTAAAAGTAGCAGGTAGCTTTTTGGTCGCTCTCGCCATTGCCATCATCGTCTTGGTGTTTGTCTGGCAGTGGGACTGGTTCGTTCCCCTCATCAATCGCAAAGCCTCTGCGGCACTGCATCGCCCGGTCAGCATTGCTCATCTTCACGTTTCACCGGGCCTGCGCACCAGCGTCACGGTCGATGATCTGAAAATTTCCCAACCCGAAGGCTTTGAAAAAGAAAAGGCCGACTTTGCGTCTGCCAAATCCCTGACAGTGAAAGTAGATGTCTGGCGCTACCTGACCGGACGTGGCCTTTTTATCCCGGTAATCCGCATGGATACCCCGAGAGGGGAAATTATTTCCCTGATGAACGGCCGTAATAATTATACGTTCGGCGACACATCCAAAGATAACCAATCGGCCTCATCCTCAAGCACAACAACCCTACCGGATCTCGGTGAAATCGACATCCAGAATGCGGACATTCATCTGGTACTAGCTCAGTTGAAAACAGATATGCACGTGCTTGTTCACACGACGCCGGCTCAGGCCAACCAAAAAGGAAACGTCGTCGTGGATCTCAAGGGACGCTACGCTCAGGCACCAATCAACGGCCACATTGTTGGTGGGGCTCTTCTCTCGCTCACCAAGCCTGCTGAACCGTATCCCATTGATGGGCGCATTGCTAACGGCCCAACCTATGTAACCCTCAAGGGAACGGTCGACGACCCGCTTCACTTCAAGGGAACAAAGCTCGCCCTTCACTTCGCGGGCCCAGACATGTCTTTGCTTTATGGACTGACGGGTGTTCCTGTGCCGCACACTCCGGCCTACAGCATCACGGGTAACCTCGGATATTCCGAAAATGCCATTCGTTTCCAGAAATTCGAAGGGAGGATGGGATCGTCTGACATTGGTGGAGACATCAACGTCAACCCCCACCTGAAACCACCATTCGTAGAGGCTGCCTTACACTCGCGCTCAGTCGACCTGGCGGATCTCGGAGGATTCATCGGAGCAAAAACAGGCGAGGCAAAGAAAACCGCTCCTCCAAGCAAAAGCGTGCTGCCCGATCAGAAAATCAATGTTCCCAAGCTGAATGCCGTGAATGCACACGTGACCTATCACGGTGATCATATCCGCAACAAAGACCTGCCGCTTGACAACATTGATACGGAGTTCGACGTCAAAGACGGCGCTATTGATCTGAAACATCTGACTTTTGCGACGGGCTCTGGGAAAATCAGCGCCGCTGCAACCTTGGAACCAACGAAGAATGAGCAGTTCCGGACCAAGTTTCGTCTTGATATTTCTCGCCTCCCCCTCTCTCAGATCATGAAAGCAACAGACACCTTCAAAGGTGAAGGAACGATCGGTGGCCATGTCACGCTGACATCAACAGGAAATTCTGTCGCATCGCTGGTCGCGAACGGAGATGGCGGAACCACACTTGTGCTGGATCGGGGCGGAGATGTTACGGCTCTTCTCCCAGATCTGCTGGGGCTAAAGCTGGGATCAGCAGTTTTGTCCGCTCTTGGAATTCCAAACCGATCGAGACTTGAATGTCTTGTCGCTGATATGCCCCTGGATAGCGGCATTCTGAAAACCAAGTCTCTACTGCTCCAGACAGAAACCACCCGCACGACCGGAACGGGAACAGTCAATTTCCACAACGATACTCTCGACTATGCTGTCACTACCCGCTCAATTCACCCTCAGATCCTCTCTCTTCCAGGCGCAGTGCATATTTTTGGCCCCCTCAGCGGCCCCAATATTCTGCCCGGAGCAGAACTGGTAGGGCGTGTTGCAGCGTCCGTAGGCCTTGGTTTTCTCTTCCCGCCTGCTGCGCTCATCCCAACTATTCAGTTGGGTGTTGGGGAAGGCTCAGCCTGTGAACGTGCGGTACGAGAAGCCAACACAAACCCGGCTGCAGGAATTGCGCCAGGCGGTACGACAGGAGGTGGAGCGAGCAGTGTGCCACATCCGTCAAAGGCGGCATCTTCTGGCAAGCCTGCGAAGCGCCTGACACCTGCTCAGGTTAAAAAAGCGTGGGCTCAAAAAACGAACCCGAAATGAAAAATCACCAAGGCCCCATGGCGGAATGAACTTTTTTCACTATAGCTGAGCAAAATTTTCATTCCCGCCGGAGTGCCTGATCGTTGCTGTCCACACTCGACCGCTGGTTTCATATTTCCGCCCGCGGCTCCACCGTTCCGCGTGAGATCATCGCTGGCCTGACGGTTTTCGGGGCCATGGCCTATATCGTCGCTGTCAATCCAGCCATTCTGTCGGCGGCGGGACTGGATCGCCATGACATGGTCATGACCACGATTGCAGGAGCAGTCGCTGGTACACTGCTCATGGCTTTGTGGGCGAGACTGCCAATCGCTCTAGCTCCGGCCATGAGTAGCAACGTTCTGTTCGCGCAGGTTGTCGTTCAGCAAGCCCATGTGAGCCCACGAACCGCCTTTACAGTCGTCCTTTTCAGCGGCCTGTGCTTCACAGCACTTTCTCTCAGTCAGATACGCCAGCGCATTATCCGCGGGTTTCCGCCCTCAATTGTCTTGGGCATTCAAGTCGCGCTGGGTGCTTTCATCGCACGCATCGGCCTCACCACCAGTGGCATTGCTGTCCCGACGACTCAGGGACTGACGTTCGGTTCTCTGAGTGATCCGTCCGTTATTCTCAGCCTAGCTGGCGTGCTTCTCTGTGCCGTTCTCGTGGTTCTGAGAGTACCCGCCGGGCTTCTTCTGGCGATTCTGACACTGACCGTGGCAGGCCTGTTCATTCATACCGATAAGGGCGCAATCACGAGCCTGCCCACGCATATGGTGGACTGGCCACATTATCCCACCAATCTGTTTCTTCCTTTTGATTTTGCAGGTTTTTTCTCCCACCTCGGCCTTCTGGTTCCCATCACGCTCTACTTCCTCATCAGTGACTTTTTTGATGCGACTGCAACGATGATGAGTGTTGCCCATCGTGCAGGTCTGGACGGAACGCCCGAGAAACCGGCGCTGGATCATCGTGCTTTTGCATCTGACGGCGCAGCCAGCATCATTGGGGCCAGCCTCGGGACGTGTACGGTTTCAGCCTATGTCGAAAGCCTCGCAGGTGTCGAAGCTGGAGGCCGAACTGGCCTGAGCGCCCTGATCGTCGCCCTGCTATTTGCAGCTTCCTCCATTTTCTGGCCCCTGATTACAGCTATCCCGGCCATCGCGACGGCGCCCGTTCTGGTTCTGGTCGGCCTCAATATGCTTGGCAGCCTCCACCGCGTGGCCTCCAACCCGTCCGATGCTATTCCGCCCCTCACGATGCTGCTCATCGCCGGGATCACCGGAAACTTCATGCTTAGCCTGTCCTGCGGCTTGCTGCTTTATACGGGATTGGCCCTCGCATTGCGGGACTTCAAACGCCTTACGCCAATTGTGCTCGGCCTCGATGCTGCGTTTCTTTTCTATATGGTTCTGCAAAGTCACATGGGCGGCTAACAAACTTTGACCGCTCAGTTTTAAGCCTTTCTTAAGGGGAGATAGAACACTATCTCCCCATGAAAGCAGCCCCACACGTCTTCATTGCGACACCCTGCTTTGGGGGAACAGTTACCCAAGCATACATGCAGTCCATTATCAGCTGCATGAGTGAAGCGCCTTCTCACAATATTCGCCTGACGCTCTCGACACTAGGAAGCGACGCCTTGATTACACGGGCACGCAATACGCTTCTCCACCAGTTCATAACCCAAACAGACGCCACACACCTGCTATTTGCAGACAGTGATATTGGTTTTTCGTTTGCAGATATTCAAGCACTTCTAAACGCCGACAAGCCGGTTATTGGCGGAGCCTACCCGCTCAAATCTCACTACTGGGACCATAATACCCAGCGGTTCATGGGCAAAGGCGAACCCCCAGAGAGCGCCAGCCTACGCTATGTTGGCGACTGCTCTGCGCTGTATGACACTTCTCCGCCAGCCGAAATTGCTTCCGTTTCTTACGTCGGAACTGGCTTCATGCTGCTGACGCGCTCCACAATCAGCCAGATGATGAGCGCCTGTCCCGAGACCGAATATGCCCGCATCGATGCTCAACAGAGTGGCCGTCGCACCGATCGTCCGATCACACAGAATCCTTTTGCCTTGTTCGACTGCATGATTGATCCGGAGACGAGAACATATCTCTCCGAAGACTTCGCGTTTTGTCGTCGATGGCTCAAAATCGGCGGAAGCGTCTGGCTTCATCGGGGACTGCGCCTGTCCCACACTGGTCCTGCGACGTTCCAGGGCAATCCCCAAAACAGGCTTTTCGCGCTTCGTTAAATACCCATAAAAATCAGATTAAATAATTGGCATATTCAGCTACGCCACTATTCGGTCATAATATACCGATTTAAGGTAAACCTGCGATGTCGGGAGCGTGATGCATACAGGTCCCCGGCATCGCTCTCGCTTTAAGCCTGAACAGCTCTCCTGAAATAATCAACATTGGCCATAGGGTCTGCCGCGCCGAGCGGGGTGTTGTAATGCACCTTGTGATACCGGCTTAAGGCAAACGGATCCTGTGCAGAAGGCAGTGCTTCCCGAACACGGTAAAACCGGATTCGCGCCATCGCACAGGCATATCGTAAATTACTGACCATCTGCGCACTGCGTGGCAGATCATGAGCCAGCATGTTTTCCAGAATGCCAGCATATGGCTGCCCAACCGGGAAACGCAGAAAGTTAGCCCAGCAATCGTCGTGGGTTGCAGGTTCCATTTGCCATAGCCCCAGCGCTGGCCCTCCCCCAATCTGCTTTACGTAGGCTCCTCTACTCTCAGCCAGCGCCGTACCCGTTAGAAGATTAACGGCTGCTGTCCCGCCTAGTCCGAGCGCCGCAAGGGCTGGCTGCACCACCAGATGCTTGAGTTGTCCGACATCAAGACCTTCCATGACTCGTCCCCTCAATGCGTGCTGAGAGACAGAGCGAAATGCACCATCCCAGTTCCGAGGATGGATGTTGCCAGCGTCACTATCGCCGTCAGAACAGCCCGGCCACCGATCAGACGGTCCAGCTTTCCATTCACAATCCTGTTACCATTATCGACTTTGGTCTCCAGGGATTTCATCTGATCCCGCAGAGAACTGATTTCCTGTCTCATCTCCGTACGCAGTTGTTCGTACCGATCTGACAACCCCCCAGCGACTGTTTCCAGTCGAAGAACACGGTCTTCCAAAATACGGATCGTGTAAGCCCGATGCTCATTTCCCTCGGAAGACGGCGCCCTTTCGGAGATCTGTTTGTCCATGTGTTCCTCAAAAACAAAAAAAGCGCCCCGAAGGACGCTTTGTGGCATTGAGCCATAGTTATAGAAAAACCGTGCTATTCCGGCAATGGGAAATCCGTTACTTGGCCCACGGCACGGCGCAGGGCATAACAGGCGTCATGACGATACCTCCGACGGAGACCCTGCTGGACCTGCGCGGTCTTGCCTGCCCCATGCCCGTTCTCAAGGCGAACCGCGCCCTGCGTGACATGGCGCCCGGAACACGCCTCCGTATTCTGGCAACGGATCGCGCTTCAGTGGCGGATTTCCAGTCTTATTGCCGCGAAACAGGCCATGCGATGGTGGCCTTCACAGAGAGCGCTGGCGTTCTTTCATTTGTCATCCGCAGACGTGCAGAAACGCAACCCTCCTGAAGAAACTCCCCCGTTCCCAAGCACAGGGCTGGCAAAACCTGTCATCTGGCTGTAATCCCTCGCTACCTTGTTTCCCAAAGCGTGTCTTGAGGCTTTCCATGCCCGAACCCATTGATGCCATGTCTTTCGAAGATGCCCTCTCCGAGCTGGAGCGGATCGTCCGTGGCCTTGAAGGCGGACAGATGAAGCTTGAAGACGCCATTTCTGCCTATGAACGCGGTGCAGCCCTACGTAAGCACTGCGATGCAAAGCTGGGAGAGGCCGAGATGCGTGTGCGCGCCATTGTCCAGAACGATGACGGCAGCACAGGCACGGAGCCTCTTGCCGATACCGGAGAGACCGGCCGATGAGTGCCACCACGTCCACCTCCCTCAAGGAGGCTCTCGCCCACGCCTGCACGGACATCGAAGCAACAATCGACGCCCTGCTCCCGATGGTGCCGGGTGACGAATCCATTCTTCTTGAAGCCATGCGCTACGCTGCCCTTGGTGGCGGAAAGCGTCTTCGTGGCTTTCTGGCCGTAGAAGTTGCGTCTCTATTTGGTGCAGACCGCAAGGCTGCGCTGCGCGTTGCGGCGTCAGTCGAACTGCTGCACGCATATTCTCTTGTGCATGATGATCTCCCGTCCATGGATGACGATGATCTCCGTCGTGGGCGTCCCTCCACGCACCGTCAGTTTGACGAAGCCATTGCCATTCTTGCCGGCGACGCTCTTCAGACGCGGGCTTTCGAGATCCTTCTTGAGGATGAAACGTCTTCCGACGCCACCATCCGCTCCAACCTCGCACTGGCCCTGGCTCGTGCCTCAGGCGCAGCGGGAATGGTTGGTGGCCAGGTCATCGATATCCGGGGTGAAGGCCGTGCCCTCCCTCTGGATGAAGTCCGTCGCCTGCATGCCCTGAAAACGGGTGCCCTGATCCGCTATGCCGCCGAATCAGGAGCGATTCTGGCTGGTGTGACGGATGATCGCCGGGACGCCATCGTCGCCTACGGCCAGAATCTTGGAACAGCCTTTCAGGTTGCAGACGATGTTCTGGACACGACCGCAAGCGCCGAGGAACTCGGCAAAACCGCTGGCAAGGACGAAGCCAGCGGCAAATCCACTTATGTCTCCCTGCTTGGCATTGACGGAGCCCGCGCCGAGGCCCGCCGCCTGAGCGATCAGGCCCGGGAGGCCCTTTCATCTTTCGGCGCACAGGCCGCGGCCCTCAGGGCTCTTGCAGACTACGTCGTCGAGCGCAGGAACTGATTTCATGAGCAACCCGTCTTCCACGATTCCTACATACGGCCGCTATCCAGTTCTGGACCGCGTGACCCTGCCGTCAGATATGCGGAATCTTTCCGTCGATCAGCTCAAGCAGCTTGCCGACGAACTGCGCTCCGAAACGGTTGACGCCGTTTCCACAACCGGCGGTCACCTTGGCGCCTCTCTTGGCGTCGTCGAACTGACCGTTGCGCTACACGCCGTATTCAACACGCCGGATGACCGTATCATCTGGGATGTTGGCCATCAGGCTTACCCGCACAAGATCCTGACAGGCCGTCGTGATCGGATCCGCACCCTGCGTCAGCCGGAAGGTCTGTCCGGCTTTACCCGCCGCGCAGAAAGCGAATACGACCCGTTCGGTGCCGCTCATTCGTCCACGTCCATTTCTGCCGGTCTTGGCATGGCTGTGGCCCATCATCTACGCGCGGAAGAAGATCCGAGCTACCATGAGCGCAACGTGATTGCGGTCATTGGTGACGGCTCCATCTCCGCTGGCATGGCCTACGAAGCCATGAACAACGCCGCTGTTGCAGGTCCGGGCGCGAACCGCCTGATCGTGGTGCTGAACGACAATGAAATGTCGATCGCACCGCCTGTCGGTTCAATGTCGAACTACCTGTCCCGCCTGATGTCCTCTCGCCAGTTCTTCGGTCTGCGTGACTTGGCTGGCAAGGTTGCCAAGCGCCTGCCCGGCAAGATCGAGCGGACGGCCAAGCGCGCTGAAGAATATGCCCGTGGCATGATCACAGGCGGCACGCTGTTTGAAGAGCTCGGTTTCTACTATGTCGGCCCGGTTGACGGCCATGACATGAACCAGCTCGTCCCCATCCTGCGCAACCTGCGCGATGCGGACGATCAAGGCCCGATCCTGCTCCACATCATCACGGAAAAAGGCCGCGGCTATAAGCCTGCCGAGGCTGCTGGCGACAAATATCACGCTGTCAGCAAATTCAATGTCGTGACAGGCGAGCAGAAGAAGGCTCCGGCTGGACCGCCGAGCTACACGTCGATTTTCAGCCGCGAACTCCTGCGTCGCGCGGAAGCAGACGACAAGCTCGTTACCATCACGGCAGCGATGCCTTCCGGCACAGGTCTTACAGCTTTCGCCAAAGCCTATCCGGACCGCTTCTTTGACGTCGGCATTGCCGAACAGCACGCCGTCACTTTTGCTGCAGGTATTGCGTCCGAAGGTCTGCGTCCATTCTGCGCCATTTACTCCACGTTCCTTCAGCGCGCCTATGATCAGGTCGTGCACGACGTGGCGCTTCAGAACCTTCCTGTCCGCTTCGCTATCGACCGCGCTGGTCTGGTCGGTGCTGATGGCGCGACGCATGCCGGGTCTTTCGACCTGAACTACCTGTGCTGTCTGCCAAACATGGTCGTGATGGCTCCGTCGGACGAAATCGAGCTGCTGCATGCTACGGCAACGGCTTGCGAATACGACGCTGGCCCGATTGCTTTCCGTTACCCCCGTGGCAGCGGTATCGGCCTCGACCTTCCGGAAAAGGGCGAAGTGCAGGAAATCGGCAAGGGCCGCATCGTTCGCGAAGCACGTCAGGCACCTGGCGCCCGCGCAGGTGTCGCCATCCTGTCGCTAGGTACACGTCTGCACGAATCTTTGCGCGCAGCGGACCAGCTGGCCGCTCAGGGCGTACCGGTCACGGTAGCAGACGCCCGCTTCGCCAAGCCGATCGACACGAAGCTCGTTGATGATCTGGTCAGCCAGCATGAAGTGCTCATCACCCTTGAAGAAGGTGCGATTGGCGGCTTCAGCAGCTTGGTTGTGCAGCACCTCGCAGAAACCGGCCTGCTGGATACGGTGAAATTCCGTCCACTAGCTCTCCCGGACAGGTACATCGATCATAATGCCCCTGACGTTCAGTATGACGAAGCTGGCCTGACAGCTCCGCATATCGTTCGCACGGCAGCATCTGCACTGGGCGTCGAAGTCGTCCAGCAGTCTGCCTGAGTCATGGCCAAACGCCGCGCAGACCAGCTCCTCGTTGATCGGGGACTGGTTGACAGCCGAACCCGTGCCCAGTCCCTCATTATGGCAGGTCTTGCCTATACGGGGGATCGGCGCATCGCCAAGGCTGGAGACCAGCTTCCAGAGGATGCCCCCCTGTCCCTCAAAGGGCAGGATCATCCCTGGGTGTCTCGCGGCGGCCTAAAACTCATTCACGGCATCGAGCATTTCGGGCTGGACCCCAAAGGCCGTATTGCCATTGATGTCGGTGCCTCAACGGGCGGATTTACGGATGTCCTTCTCACGCACGGCGCGACGAAAGTTTATGCCGTTGATGTCGGGCATGGTCAGCTTGCTTGGAAAATCCGCTCTGATGAACGCGTCGTCGTCATGGAAAAGACGAACGCGCGCGCGCTCACAGCGGAACAGATTCCTGAACGCGCAGGCATCGTCGTTTGCGACGCCAGCTTTATCAGCCTTAAGACCGTACTGGCCGCCGCGCTTAAGCTAACAACCCCGGATGCCTGGGCTATCGCTCTGATCAAACCGCAATTTGAAGCCGGGCGAAACGAAGTCGGCGCAAAGGGCGTAATACGCGATCCGGCCGTTCATGAGCGCGTCTGTGCCGAAATCCACGAGTGGCTTTCGGCCATTCCAGGATGGGAAGTGATGGGCGTTGAAGCCAGCCCCATTACTGGCCCCGAAGGCAATCGGGAGTTTCTCATTGCCGCTCGTCGTAATGGTCCGCTGGAAGATCCAGACGCAGCTTGAACGCCTCAAGACGACGTTTGAAAACATCCGCCTCGCCTCGAGCATGGGCCAAAACCAATGCCCCCTGAATGCCACTAACAATTTCCTCAGACAGATCAACAGCGTCGCTTTTCGAGCGCCCCTGCCTCTGGAGCGCCTGAGACAGACTTTCCTGCCATCGCAGAAAATAGTTTCTAATCTGCATAGCAAACGATGTGTCTACGCTCAGGGCCAGCAACCCCATCAGACAAATTCTTTGGCCTGACCTAAAGTACTCCTTGGTACCTTCGAACATTGCTGTCAGGCCGACTTTGGGGTCTTCTTCCGTTTCCAGAGGGCTAAAAATTTCAGCATCGAACCACCGCTGGATATGCTCCAGGACTTCATCAGCCATCTGCTTCTTCCCTTCCGGAAAGAAATTATAGAGGCTGCCTTTTCCCAGCCCCGTCGCAGCTGTGAAGCGACTGAGAGACGCCCCTTCGTACCCATACTGACGAAATACCTCAGCGATATTTTGTAAGATGGCAGTACGGCTACGGCCGCCTGATCCCGTCATAGCCCTAAATCACTCAATCCAGGATGCTCCTCAGGTCGAACCTTACCTTCCCAGTGGAACAGGCGTTGAGCGTCTTTGATTGGCATATCATTGATGCTGGCATGCCGCTCTGCCATGAGGCCTGCCTCGTCAAAACCCCAGTTTTCATTCCCGTGCGATCGCCACCACTGGCCCTGCCCATCTCGCCACTCATAAACAAAGCGGACGGCGATCCGGTTCTCGTGAAATGCCCAAAGCTCCTTAATCAGCCGATACTCACGCTCCTTCTCCCATTTTCTCGCAAGGAATTCCTTAATTTCAGACCGCCCGTGAACAAACTGATCCCGGTTTCGCCAACGACTGTCGGCCGTATAGGCCAGCGCAACTGTCTCCGGATCTTGACGGTTCCAGGCATCTTCAGCCGCTCGAACTTTCTGAATAGCGGTGTCCCGCGTGAATGGGGGCGCAGGTGGACGCGTCTGCATGTCGTACCTTTCAGAACCAAAGAAGAAACCATATTTTGTACCGATCGGTACAAAGAGTCTAATCTTTCTTGCACCACCTCACTTTCCCTTGGAAATCTGCGCCCTCCCCGTGCTATGGCTCCGCCGCCATGACCGCTTTGAAACATCCCGACACCCTCCCCCGTATCAATTCCATCGCTTCAGATGATCTGAATGAGGCGGAGCGCGAACGCATTCGCGCAAAGTCCGCCCTGTTCGCCCCACCTGAGGCACGATTGGAAGACGGACGGCGTGATCTGGTTGGAATGTCGCGCGAAGAGCTGGCAACCCTGATGACGGAAATTGGCGAAAAGCCTTTCCGCGCAAAACAGATCTGGCACTGGATCTACCATCAGGGTGCCACCGACTTCTCGAAGATGAGCACAATCGCCAAACCCCTTCAGGCGAAACTTGCAGACCACTTCATCGTCGGCCGCCCGACGACAACGACGGAACAGACGTCGGTGGATGCAACGCGGAAATTTCTTTTCCGCTTTCGCGACGGTCAGGAAGCTGAAACAGTTTATATTCCTGATCGTAAGGAAGACCGTGGCGCTGTCTGCATTTCGTCGCAGGTCGGATGTACGCTCTCCTGCACGTTCTGCCACACAGGGACGCAGAAGCTCGTTCGCAACCTCGGCCCAGCAGAAATTGTCGGCCAGTTCATGGCTGCACGAGACAGCTACAAGGAGTGGCCAAGCCCAAGCGCGGACATGCCACGCTTTCTCTCCACCATCGTTCTGATGGGAATGGGCGAACCACTCTACAACTACGATAACGTCGCCAAAGCCATGCGCATCGTCATGGATGGAGAAGGCATTGCTCTCTCCCGGCGCCGCATCACGCTGTCTACGTCAGGCGTTGTGCCGATGATGGATCGCTGTGGTGAAGAACTGGGCGTAGGCCTCGCCATTTCCCTGCATGCGGTAACGAACGAACTGCGCGATCAGATTGTCCCTCTGAACCGCAAGTACCCGATCGAGGAACTGATGGCAGCCTGCAAGCGTTATCCTGCAGCATCCAACTCCCGTCGGATCACCTTCGAATACATCATGCTGCGCGGCGTGAATGATAGCGAAGCCGATGCAAGGGAGTTGGTCCGCCTGATCAAGGACCTGCCGGCGAAAGTGAACCTTATTCCTTTCAATCCGTGGCCGGGATCAGAGTTCCGTCCCTCCACAAAAGAGCAGCTCGCAAAGTTTGCAAAGATCGTGATGGATGCAGGATTTGCAGCCCCGATCCGTACACCGCGTGGCCAGGACATTCTTGCAGCTTGCGGACAGCTCAAAACCGAAAGCGAGCGTCAGCGCAAAAGCGTCTGACGCCCGGTTTCCCTCACGGACGCGGGATGCTAGAAACGCCTTCCGAACGAACACCATTAAGGACCACGCAGTTATGAGCGCCCATCAGGACGTCAAGAAAGTCGTTCTCGCCTATTCCGGCGGGCTGGACACTTCGGTCATCCTTCGATGGCTCCAGAAGACCTATAACTGCGAGGTCGTGACCTTTACGGCTGACCTTGGTCAGGGCGAAGAGCTGGAGCCGGCCCGCAAGAAGGCCGAGATGTTCGGCGTGAAGGAAATCTTCGTCGAGGATCTGCGCGAGACCTTCGTGAAGGATTACGTCTTCCCGATGTTCCGTGCGAACACGGTTTATGAAGGCCAGTACCTGCTCGGTACGTCCATCGCTCGCCCGCTGATCGCCAAGCGTCAGATCGAGATCGCCGAAGCTGTTGGCGCTGATGCCGTGGCTCATGGCGCAACCGGCAAGGGCAACGATCAGGTCCGTTTCGAACTTGGCTACTATGCCCTGAAGCCGGACGTGAAAGTCATTTCCCCATGGCGCGAATGGGAACTGACATCCCGGACGAAGCTGCTTGAGTTTGCAGAAGAAAACCAGATCCCTGTCACGAAGGACAAGCGCGGCGAAGCCCCGTTCTCCGTTGACGCCAACCTTCTGCACTCCTCGTCCGAAGGCAAGCTGCTCGAAGATCCGGCTGTGGCACCTGACGAAATCGTTTTCCAGCGCACCATCTCCCCGGAAGCCGCGCCAGACAAGGCTACGGAAATCAGCATCGACTTCGTGAATGGTGACCCGGTTGCCATCAACGGCGTTGCGATGACCCCGGCAACACTGCTGACACGCCTGAACGAGCTGGGCCGCGACAACGGCATCGGCCGTCTGGACATCGTGGAAAACCGCTTTGTGGGCATGAAGTCCCGCGGCATCTACGAAACGCCAGGTGGCACGATCCTGCTGGCCGCTCATCGTTCCATCGAGAGCATCACGCTGGACCGCGAAGCTGCCCATCTCAAGGACAGCATCATGCCGCGCTATGCGGAGCTGATCTATAACGGTTTCTGGTTTTCCCCAGAGCGCCGGATGCTTCAGGCTCTGATTGATGCCAGCCAGCATTCCGTCAACGGCCGTGTCCGCATGAAACTCTATAAGGGCAATGTCGTTTGCGTCGGACGCGAAAGCCCGAACAGCCTGTATGATACCCGCGTCGTGACATTTGAAGATGACGAGGGCGCGTATAACCAGCAGGACGCACAGGGCTTTATCAAGCTCAATGCCCTGCGCCTGCGTCTGGGTGGTCAGATTGGCCGCCGCGGCGGCGCACTCTAAGTACAAACCAGTAGCGGGGGACCATGACCAGCCTGTTTCGCCTTACATCAGCCTTGACCCTTTGCGGCGCACTCCTTGCAGGATGCGCCGGACACAAGGAAGACGCGCCAGAACTGACGCCCGAACAGTTCATGGCGAAGGTCCAGGCGGAACCGGGTGTCAAAACCCTCCCAGATGGCCTGAGCTATAAAGTTCTGAAGTCCGGCCCCAAAGATGGTGAAAGTCCGCATCGTGGCTCCACCATCATGGTGATCTATGAAGGACGCCTGCCAGACGGCGGAATTTTTGACAGCTCTGACCAGCATGGCAGCGGTGCCTACATGGAAATGCCGCTGGATGGCTTGGTTGATGGCTGGCTCGAAGCTCTGCCGATGATGCACGTTGGCGATGAATGGATGCTCTATCTTCCAGCCAAGCTAGGCTACGGGAAGCGCTCCATGGGCATCATTCCGCCCAACAGCCCACTCATCTTCAAGCTCCAGCTTCTGGGCGTCAATAACGGACAGCAGTAAGTCCTGCTGCTTCACTTCAGCTCTGCCAGAGAGGCCTCAAGGCACCTCTGGCAGGCACCAGTGCTCATCGCACCGCGCCTCATAAAGCTCCTGATCTCCCGTTTCGAGAAGATGCCCAGTCTCATGTGTCTTGGCAGTCCACTGAGCTGGCTGATTGCAGACATGGCACCGAGCTTCCAGATGAATAATTTCATCGGCGAACTGCATGAGCCTCGATACAATTTCAAACGGCTCCTGACGATAATCACTATCCAGACCGCCGACAGTGACAGTTGCTCCGCGCAATCGGGCCGACTGTAACTCTGCAACGATATCTCCCTCGTAATGAGGTGAGACCATGAACTGCACTTCATCCAGAACAATGTGTGAATAGTCCTCGGAATGAGACGGCCAGCGCCGCACGGAACGCGCTGCGAAATGTGAGCCATCCCGACTGACCAGTTCTGCACCGTCACGCGTATCGAATCCCGGCTTCAGTGCCAGAACGCGTTCATGCGCAGACGCAGCCTTGATCAGATGCGAAGATTTTCCTGCAAACATTGGCCCCACATACAGTACCAGACGTCCCTTGCCGCTCATGCTTTCTCCTTCTGATGCGCCCATGAGCCCTATCGGAACGGTTTTGCCAAGAGCCACCCTTGCTGAACGCACCATGAAAATGCGACAAACCTTCTGTGATCAGATTAGACCCAGCAATCCGGCTTCCCCTGTTTATTGCCATTTTCATGGCAATTGTCTTTGTGGTGGGCCATGCGTGGGAAAATCGTGAACAGGCCCCCCGAGAATATTCCAACGAGTGCAGTATCTGCCATCATGGCGGCCATGGGCAGGTGCGAGCCGTTGCTCCAATCTTTGGGCGGGTTGGGCATATTGCCCTGACTCCCGAAGGCCATCGCTACATTATCCACGTACTGCTGAATGGCCTTGACGGACCGATCACAGCGGGTGGCGCTCCTTACAACAGTTCCATGCCATCATTTCATCGCCTTTCAGATGATGAAATTGCACGGATCCTGACATTTGTTGGAGGAAAAGAAATGGCCGCAGGGGGGCCAACATTCACGGCTGCCGAGATCGCTGAAGAGCGCAAACATCCGCTGTCACCTCAGGAAGTTCTGCTTGAACGCCAGAAACTGGAACAGCAGTCCCCTCTCCCATGAAACGGATCGCTTTTCTTGGTTGTCTCGCACTTGCCTGCTGCGGGAAGAAACCGGCTGGTCAAGCCGTTTATGGGCCCAACTGCGGTATCTGCCACCATGGCGGAAGTGGAATGCCCGGGGAAACACCGCCCCTCGTGGGCCGAGTAGATTTCATCGCCCAAACACCTGAGGGTCGCCACTATCTCGCGAATGTTCTTCTGAATGGCCTCCGTGGCCGTTTCACCACGCAGGGCTATCGCTATAACTATTCCATGCCCGCATATCGTAATCGCCTCACTGACCAGCAAATTGCTGATACCCTGAACTGGCTGATTGCACGCGGCAATATCAAGCCTTCCCCCACCATCACGCCAGCCGAGGTCGCCAGTGCACGTGCACAGCAGGGTGACCCGGCAGCGAGTTACCAAGAACGACAGCTCCTGGAGCAGAAGCAGCCGCTTCCCTGAGAGCATGACCTTTCCCCAAAGCTGAAGACAGATCCATCATGCAGCGCGTATTTTCCGGCATTCAGCCAACTGGCATTCCTCATCTGGGTAACTACCTGGGCGCACTCCGCAACTGGGCGGCCATGCAGGCAGACCATGATTGTGTTTTCTGCCTCGTGGACATGCACTCCATCACGATGCCCTGGAATCCGGAAGACCTGCGTCGTCAGACGCTGGGTTCAGCAGCCTGCCTTCTGGCAACCGGTATTGAACCGACACGCCTCTACAACCAGTCTGCCGTCAGCGCCCACGCGCGACTGGGATGGATTTTCAATTGTGTTTCCCGCCTCGGCTGGTTGAACCGGATGACACAGTTCAAAGACAAGGCTGGCAAGAACCGCGAGAACCACTCAGCGGGCCTCTATGTCTATCCAAACCTTATGGCTGCAGACATTCTGGCGTTCCACGCGACCCGCGTCCCCGTCGGTGACGATCAGAAGCAGCATATTGAGCTGGCCAATGACATCGCCCAGAAGTTCAACCATGATATGGGTACGGAGTTCTTTCCGCAGATCGAGGCCTTTATTCCTCCAGCGGCAGCCCGCGTGATGAGCCTGCGCGACGGCACGAAGAAAATGTCCAAGTCGGACCCCTCCGAACAAAGCCGCATTGTCCTGACAGATACCCCAGACGAAATCGCTCTGAAGATTCGCCGCGCCAAGACAGATTCCGACGCGCTGCCAAGCGACGTTGAGGGACTGGAAGACCGTGCAGAAGCCCGCAATCTGGTAGCTATTTACGCGGCCATGTCAGACGAGACGATGTCTGACGTTCTGGCACGTTTCGGTGGACAGGGCTTTGGCCCGTTCAAAAACGCTCTGGCTGATCTGCTCGTAGAAAAACTTGGGCCAGTTGCGACCGAAACAGCCCGCCTGATGCAGAACGAAGATCACATCATCTCCGTCCTGCGCGCAGGCGCCGACCGGGCCCGTGAAATTTCCGAGCCGATCGTGCAGGAAGCAGAGCGACTGGTCGGTTTTATTCGCTGATTTTTTTCTTCTTGGACGAGCGGGACACCGGCTCGTCCAGAAGATCCATGATTTCCGCAGCAGCTGCATCCGCAGGCGTACCCACAGCGGGAGAGAGCTTTTCCAGCACCTCTTCAAATGCCATCTGCTGCTTCTTTGCTGCTGCGGGATCATCAAGCAGCTTTGAAACCATATCTGCCAGCTTTTCAGGCGTGCAGTTCTCCTGCAACATTTCAGGCACGACTTCACGTCCTGCCAGCAGATTGACCATGGCGACGTATGGCACCTTGATCATCCGACGCGCCATCATCGCCGTTAGCGGATTTACCCGATACGTCACCACCATCGGCACATTGCCCATGGCAAGCTCAAGCGTGGACGTCCCCGACTTTGTCAGAGCGCACTGAGCCGCTGCAAACGCATCGTGTTTATCATGAATATCAGTCACGATATGCGGCTGTACGGGCCATTTGCGAATAAGGTTGCGCACGGTCGGCGCAATGACTGGAGCAACCGGTATCACCGGGCAGATGTCCGGATGCTTCTTGCGCAGAATGTCCAGCATCTTGCGAAAAACTGGCAACAGCTTCGGAACTTCAGAGCGCCGGCTTCCTGGCATCAAAATCAAGACGGGTGCCGTTTCAGGAATATTATGACGCGTCCGAAAGCGTGCAGCGTTTCCCTGTCTCACACCCGACTGCAACACCGGATGCCCGACAAACCGCGCTTCCAACCCTCTCTGCGCAAACCATTCCGGCTCAAATGGTAAAAGGCAGAGCAACCGATCCCACAGCCCAGGGAATTCCTTGACGCGATTTTCGCGCCAGGCCCAGACCTGCGGTGCAACGTAATGGACGCGCTTGAAGCCGGAATTTTCAATTTTCTGAAGCAGTCGAAGTGCGAAACCCGGGCTGTCTATTGTGACAACCAGATCAGGCTTACGAAGCTCGATATCCTGAACAGCTTCCAGAAGCCGCTGCCGCAAATGCCTGACCCGTGGCAAGACTTCCACAAGCCCCATGACAGCCAGATCACTCATCGGGAACAGGCTATGAAGCCCGAGGGCTTCCATGCGGCCACCCCCGACTCCGGCAAACACCAGCGTCGGGTCCTGCGCATGAAGCGCCAGCATGAGACGTGCACCAATCACGTCTCCACTGGCTTCCCCCGCCAGAATCCAAATCACGCGCCCATGCTGAGGCGTGGGAGCCCCCGGCTGGAAGGCTCTGTTACCCGGCTGATGCGCCAGTTCGGATTCTGGAAGAGAGTTCATCGGCGCAACGTAGCTCCTGTTGCCTTGAGAACCGCAGCTTCCACCGATTTGGAAAGCGCTTCAAGGCCGACATCCGTCAGACTTTCGGTCTGCGGCTGCAGGACAACCTCAACACCGAGAGAACGATGTCCTTCCGGCAGGCTACCACCTTCAAAGACGTCAAAGAGGCGAACATCCTGAATCAGGTTCCGGTCGGCCATACGAACGGCCTTGAGAACAGTCTGCGCTTCGACATCCGGCCCAGCAAGGAACGCGAAGTCACGACGCACTGGCTGCAGCGCTGAGAGCGCAGGAGGCATCTTCTTTTTAGCCTTAGGCTGCGGAATGCGATCCAGATACAGCTCGAACGCTACAACAGTCCCTGTCAGACCAAGCGCGCGCGCCGTGCGAGGATGCAGTTCACCAAAGCTGCCCAGAACCAGCTTAGGCCCCTGCCGTACCTGACCTGACCGACCCGGATGATAAAAGCCCGGAGCATCTGCCGTGACAGACAAAGAAGCTTCCGGAACACCGAGCGCCGTCAGCGCGGCCGTCAGATCCGCCTTGGCGTCCCAGAGCGTTGCTTCCTGCGCAGCCTGACCGGGTTCACGAGCCGTCAATCCGCCTCGCAAGCCAGAAACACGCAGGTGCTGACCTTCGAAATCAAAACATGGACCGATTTCAAACAATGCGCCTTCACCAGAAAGCCCCAGACCACGCGCCAGATTACGGCCGAGTGCACGCGCCAGATTGACGAGCGGCGTCGGGCGCAACTGATCAAGATCCATAGCGATAGGGTTCAGCAGACGTTGCGTTTCGGGCACGTCACCGAACAGAACCGCGTCTTCATGAGCGACGAAAGAGAAACCAACCGTTTCCATCATTCCACGGGCTGCACAGATACGACGCATTAGCGCTGCACGCGCCTGAAGAGGCGTGACTGCCGGAGCCGCGACCATGGCCAACTGAGGAAGTGGCACAGCCGGCACTGCATCCAGCCCATAAAGGCGCAATACTTCCTCTATGAGGTCACATTCCGCTTCCATGCGCGGAACATTCGCTGCTGCCTTTGCCGCAACGTCCTCATCAAGTGTCACGGCCTGAGCCAGAACCTGACCGGACGCAACGTCATTTCTCCAGGACGGCACTGCGAAGGTCGCCTGATCGTCTTTCCGCTCAACAACCTCGAAGCCCAGATGCTCTAGAGAACGCACAGCATCATCCGCAGGGATATTAATACCACCCAGCGTTTCCAGGCGCTCAAAACGCAGCGTAGCCGTGCGTTTCCAGTTAGGCAGGTCGCCAGCTTCCGTAATTTCGCTTGGCTCGCCACCGCAAAGGTCACGGATCATGATGGTGGCTGCTTCGAGCCCAGTTCGCACCAGTGCCGGATCAACACCGCGCTCAAAACGCTGACGCGCATCTGTGTGGATCGCCAGACGACGGCCCGTCAACGCAATACGAACAGCATCGAACAAAGCGGATTCAACAAACACGTCCGTCGTGTTCTCATCCACACCGCTCTGCTGCCCCCCCATGATGCCTGCAAGCGACTGCACACCAGCATCGTCAACAATCACCATATCGTCCGTGCCAAGGACGTATTCGTTGCCATCCAGAGCCGTGAAGGTCTCCCGTGCGGCATGCGTGACGGTCAGCGTATTTCCAGAAAGTTTCGCAACATCAAAGACATGAAGCGGACGACCCAGATCAAACGTAAAGTAATTCGTGACGTCAACCAGTTTGGAGATCGGCTTAAGCCCAACGGCCTTCAGGCGGCGCTGGAGCCAGTCTGGGCTATGGCCATTCTTCACACCACGAATGACGCGACCCACGGCATAAGAGCAATCCGGATGCGCAATTTTCCAGTTGATGGCGGGCTCGAAATTACCCTCAACTGCTTCCGTCAGCCATGGCTTGAGATGACCGATGCCAGCTGCAGCCAGATCACGCGCAATACCGCGAATGCTCAGCGCATCGCCACGGTTTGGTGTAATAGCGATTTCCATGACCGGATCATCAAGCTCGGCGTAAGTCGCATAAGCCTCGCCGATCGGAGCCGTTTCCGGCAGTTCGGCAATACCATTGCTCTCCTCCCCAAGACCCAGCTCACGCAGGGAACACAGCATACCGCCGCTTTCCTCGCCGCGAATTTTGCCCTTCTTGATGGTGATATCCAGCCCCGGAACATACGTCCCCGGGGGCGCAAAAATCACATGGAGGCCAGTACGCGCATTCGGTGCACCGCATACGACCTGCAGATCTTCATAACCCGCACCAGCAGCGACGCGGCAAAGCTGAAGACGGTCTGCATCCGGATGGCGATGTGCTTCCAGAATTTTGGCCGTTCTAAAACCTGCCAGCTTCTCGGCTGGGTTTTCAACGCTCTCAACTTCAAGACCGATGCCGTTCAGACGGGCACAGATCTCTTCGCAAGATGCTGTAAAATCAAGATGTTCACGCAGCCAGGAGAGAGAGAACTTCATGTCACACGCCCTCCGTCAGCGTTGCGGGAGAAAAAGCGGAAAAGCCATAGTGGCGGAGCCAGCGCAGGTCGCTCTCATAGAAGGACCGAAGATCCGGAATACCGTTCTTGAGCATGGCCAGACGCTCGACGCCCATACCGAACGCAAAGCCCTGCCACTCGGCCGGATCGAGGCCGCAATTTGCCAAAACGCGCGGATGCACCATGCCGGACCCGAGCACTTCCAGCCAGTCGGACCCACCGCCAATCTCGCCCGTGGCTTTTGACCAGCCGATATCCACTTCCATGGAGGGCTCGGTAAACGGGAAATACGATGCACGGAAACGCACAGGCAAATTAGGCTTGTCGAAATAGACGCGCAGGAACTCGATCAGGCAGCCTTTGAGGTGCCCAAGAGTAATATTGCGGTCAATGACCAGACCTTCGCACTGATGGAACATCGGGGAATGGGTCGCGTCATGATCGGCACGATAGGTGCGACCAGGAGCAATGATGCGGATGGGCGGTTTCTGCCCCAGCATCGTCCGGATCTGCACGCCAGACGTCTGGGTCCGCAGAACGCGTGGCTCGTTAGTGCCTGACTTGGGCGGCAGATAGAAAGTATCGTGTTCAGTCCGGGCCGGATGATGGTCGGGCGTATTGAGAGCCGAAAAATTATGCCACTGGCTTTCAACATCAGGCCCTTCCGCGACGGAAAAACCCATGGCGCCAAAGATGGCTGTCATTTCTTCAATGGTACGGCTGATCGGATGAATGGCGCCTGTCACCACGGAAGGGGCAGGCATCGTGATATCTACCCGTTCGGCTTTCAGGCGTTCCTGCAGCGCTTCCTCTTCGATTTCCCGACCGCGATCTTCAATCACCTTGGTCAATTCATCCCGCAGGCGGTTCAAGGCCTGCCCGCGCAGTTTGCGCTCTTCGGGATCAAGTTTGCCAAGCTGCTTCAGGAGCCCGGTCAAGGCACCGGACTTCCCCAGTGTTCCAACGCGAACGGCATCCCATTGCGCGCGGTCCTGAGCAGCGCCCAGCGCAGCAAGAGTTTCATTCTTCAGCGTGTCGAGATCGTCAGCCATACCGCCCATCGCTTACAGTACAAATACAAAACGGGCCGCCCTGATAACAGGACGGCCCGCCAGTCACCAGCCCCCACGCGTGGGGATCAGGTCTGAATAGCTCAGGCTGCGAGAGCGGCCTGTGCCTTCTTGACGATTTCTGCGAAAGCAGCTGCGTCGTCGAAAGCAATAGCAGCAAGGACCTTACGGTCAATCTCGATGCCAGCCTTGTCCAGGCCATTGATGAACTTGCTGTACGTCAGACCGTGCTCACGGACAGCAGCGTTGATACGCTGGATCCACAGAGCGCGGAAATCACGCTTCTTGTTGCGACGGTCGCGATACGCATAGCGCAGCGCCTTCTCAACGCGCTCGAGAGCAATACGGTAGTTCGTAGACGAACGGCCGCGGTAACCCTTGGCGAGATCGAGAACTTTCTTGTGACGGGCGTGCGTCGTTACGCCCCGCTTAACACGTGCCATGTACCTTAATCTCCCTTAGAGCCCGTAGGGCGCCCACTGCTTGATGGTCTTTGCGTCCATATCCGTCATGGTCTGAGGACCACGGTTGGTGCGCTTCATCTTCTGCGGGCGGTTGATAAGGCCGTGGCGCTTGTTGCCTGGGCCGCACATTACCTTGCCGGTCGCGGTGATCTTGAACCGCTTCTTGACCGACGACTTCGTCTTCATCTTGGGCATTTCGGTCTCCCTCGCCGTAAACGATTGGTCCCACCGGAGTGGGACTCTGCACGGCCGGGCATGCCACTTATGGCCCGGACGCGTACACGGAGCGGCTGCCTTATCCCATCGGACTGATTCCGCCAAGAACTTTATTTTCTTTAACGCGCAAGCAAAAGACGCCCCTTTGTTCAAGTCACGTCACTGTGATCTCGCTCACAGTGACGTGAGCAACATGAACCATCTGACATCTTGATTCTTAACGCGCTTCTATGTGTTTGTCCGAAGGTCAAGTGCTGCACCAAATAACAGCTCTAGGAACATCATGAGCACATCATCCCGGCCAGGGCTCTGGGCCCTGATCACGGCCGCGGTCTTCGCGCTTTGCGGCGCGATCCTTACCGTGGGCGGCGCATGGGCCGTTTCCCTCGGCGGCCCCCTGTATTATCTCCTCCTCGGCATCGCACTTCTTGCGACTGCCTTCCTCGCATGGCGCCGTAACCCGGCCGCACTGTGGCTCTTTGCTGCTGTAGTGTTCGCGACGGTCGTATGGGAACTCTCCGTGGTCGGTCTCGACCTCTGGGCACTGGTTCCCCGCTCCGACATCGTGATCATTCTTGGCATCTGGCTGCTGATCCCGTTCGTGTCCCGCCAGATCGGCGGCACACGCGCATCTGTCCTTCCCCTGGCAGGCTCCGTCGGTCTCGCCGTTCTGGTGCTTGCTGCCGGTCTTTTCACAGACCCGCACGACATTAGCGGCAATCTGCCAACAGAGCTGACCAACGCAGCACCGGTTGACGCAGATAACGTTCCAGACAGCGAATGGCATGCCTATGGCCGCACGCAGGCTGGCGATCGCTGGTCTCCGCTGAAGCAGATCAACTCGTCCAACGTTCAGAACCTCAAGGTGGCATGGCACATCCACACCAAGGATCTGATGGGACCGAATGATCCAGGCGAAGCAACCAACGAAGTCACACCGATTGAATTCGACAACACGCTTTACCTGTGCTCGCTGCACCAGAAGCTCTGGGCCGTTGATGCTGCAACGGGTCACGTCAAATGGACGTTCGATCCGCATCTGCAGATTAACCCAGGCTTCCAGCATCTGACGTGCCGTGGCGTGAGCTTCCACCAGACACCGGCGGATGCCACGGACAGCGATGGCAATCCGGCTCCAACCGATTGCGCCAAGCGTATCGTGCTGCCCGTCAATGACGGTCGCCTTGTCGAAGTCGATGCTGAAACCGGGCAGAAGTGCTCTGGCTTCGGAAACGACGGTGAACTGGATCTGCGTCTGCCGAACCAGCCTTACACCACGCCGGGCATGTATGAACCGACGTCTCCGCCGGTCATTACCGACAAGCTGATCATTGCCAACAGCGCCATCACCGATAACGGCTCCATCAAGCAGGCATCGGGCGCAACGCAGGCATTTGACGTTTATACCGGCAAGCGCGTCTGGGTGTTTGACGCATCCAACCCTGACCCGAACCAGATGCCAGACCCGGATCATCCGGTCTTCCATCCGAACTCTCCAAACTCCTGGATCGTGTCGTCCTACGACAAGAACCTGAACCTCGTTTACATTCCAATGGGCGTAGGCACGCCGGATCAGTGGGGCGGTTACCGCACCAAGGAATCCGAGCGCTTTGCTCCGGGTATCGTCGCGCTGAACGCAGAGACGGGTAAGCTGGCCTGGTATTACCAGACCGTTCACCATGACCTGTGGGACATGGACGCCCCGTCCCAGCCGAGCCTCGTAGACATCACGTCGAAAGACGGCACGATTGTTCCGTCCATCTACGTTCCGACGAAGACTGGCGACATTTTCGTTCTTGACCGTCGTACGGGCAAGGAAGTCGTCCCGGCTCCGGAAACACCGGTTCCTGGTGGCGCCGCACCGGGCGATCACACCAGCCCAACGCAGCCGATGTCTCAGCTGAGCCTGCGTCCGAAGGCAGCCCTCTCCGATTCCGATATCTGGGGTGGCACAATCTTCGATCAGATGTTCTGCAGCATCTACTTCCACTCGCTTCGCTATGAAGGTCCGTTCACGCCGCCGTCACTCCAGGGATCTCTGATCTTCCCGGGCGACCTTGGCATGTTCGAATGGGGTGGTCTGGCTGTCGATCCGCAGCGTCAGGTGGCCTTTGCCAACCCGATCTCTCTGCCGTTCGTTTCCCGTCTGGTACCCCGTGGTCCGGGTAACCCGCTATGGCCGGAACCGAACGCAAAGGGTTCTGGTGGCGAAACCGGTCTGCAGCCGAACTACGGCATCCCCTATGCTGTTGATCTGCATCCGTTCATGGACCCGGTCCTGCTGCCGCTTGGCATCAAGATGCCTTGCCGTACGCCGCCCTGGGGTTATGTGGCCGGTATCGATCTGCGCACCAACAAGGTGGTCTGGCAGCATCGTAACGGTACGCTCCGTGACTCCATGCACGGCAGTTCCCTGCCCATCCCGCTGCCTCCGATCAAGATCGGCGTCCCGAGCCTCGGCGGCCCGCTCTCCACGGCTGGCAACGTTGGCTTCCTGACGGGCACGATGGACTACTACATCCGCGCCTACGACCTGACGACAGGTAAGACCCTGTGGCAGGATCGCCTCCCAGCTGGCGCGCAAGCCACGCCAATGACCTATGCGGTCAATGGAAAGCAGTTCGTTGTCACCTATGCTGGTGGCCACAACTCCTTCCCGACCGTCATGGGCGACGACCTGATTGCTTACAGCCTCGCTGATCAGAAGTGATCATTGAGTAAGCCATTGGTTATCGAGAAAAAGGGGTACCTTCGGGTGCCCCTTTTTTTGTCTTCAAGTCCCGGCAAAAGCTTTCTAAGCTCTCGTTACGTTATGAAATATATTCCATAAAGTAAGGGCATCATGCATTTTTCTCGATCTGGAATGGCTCTGGCCATCTTTGGCCTCATCGTCGTCGCTCCGTCTCCAGCCCACAGTGATGATACTGCTTCCGTAACGGCGGTTCTGGATCCGAGCCATCACGGGCGTCTCGTCTATCCGCCGGCTGAACTTGAACTGCGGCATTCGGGATCGGCGCATATTGTTTGCGTCATCACAAAGGACGGTCAGCCCCAAAGCTGCGAAACTTCAGCGAGCGCACCGGATTTCGCACTCGCAGCAGAAGCCTATGCCTATTCGTCCAAGTTTCTTCCAGCATATCAGGACAGCAAACCCATCGAAGGCCGCTGGGAAAAGACCATTCCCTTCGAGGCTCGTGGAACAGCAACTCTGCCCGTCGTGGATCATGAGCATAGTCCACGCCCCTACTATCCAGACTTTGCGAACGACAGGAATATTACAGGAAGAGTAGCCGTCACCTGTCAGGTTGATACCGCAGGCATCGCGCATGACTGTATCGCCAGCCCCGGGCCCGAAATTTTACGACGGGCATCGCTCGCCTATTTCACGCTGGCCAGATACCTTCCGGCTATGAAAGACGGGCAGCCCATCTCCGCTCCCTATCATGGCAACATAAACTGGGAATCAGACGCGAAAGACCGGAATGACGGGTTCCGCTGAAACCTTGTGTCTGCAGGCCAGTCCATTCCATAATCAGCGTCGAAAGCCCTGTCGGTTCAGGGCAAAAACTGCACAGAGGCTACGCATGACCCTTCGCAAATTTGCTCTTCTTGCCTTCGCTACCGTCGCTTTCGGCGGCCAGTTCGCACATGCCAAGTCTCAGCCCTGCCGGGACGCCAAAGGCAAATTCACCAAGTGTGAAGCTCCCAAGAAGCCGAAGGCCTGCCGGGATGCCAAAGGCAAGTTCACCAAATGTGACGTAACAGCTCCGCAAGTTGCTCAGCCTGCTCACTAAGCTCAAACAAAAAAGCCCCTGTCAGCAGACGCTGGCAGGGGCTTTTTTGAAAGACTGAGATCGTCAGGCAGCAGCACGCTTGAGGATGGCTTGAGCCATTGCCTCAACCCCATTCCCCCGGTTCGTGGACAGTGCTTTGACCAGCCCCATATCATGCAAAAAGACCGGGCTCGTCTGAAGGATCTCTTCACGGCTTCGCCCTGAGTACACTCTCAGCAAAAGGGCTACCAATCCCTGAACAATGGCCGCATCTGAAGCGCCAGCAAAGAAGAGCTTACCATCACGGTCTTCCGCTTCGAGCCAGACCTGGCTTTGACACCCCGGAACACGGTGGACATCGTCCTGCCAGTCCGAAGGGAAAGCCGGAAGTTTGCGGCCCATTTCAATAATATACTGATACCGCTCCATCCAGTCGTCGAACATCGCCAGTTCGGCTTCAATTTCCTCGATGGCAGCGGTCGCCGTCTCTTCCTGAGGGGCAAGAAAGGCATCACTCACAAAAAACGTCTCCGTCACAGGATAAAGCGGCTTAAATCACCCTTGCGGGCAAGCGGCGCCACCCTGTCACGAACATCCTCTGCCGTCACCCTCACGGTTTCGCCTTTCCGGTCAGATGCAGAAAATGAGACGTCCTCCAGCAGCTTTTCCAGAACAGTTGCCAAGCGGCGGGCCCCAATGTTTTCAACGCGCTCGTTGATATCAGCCGCGAGTTCCGCCAAAGCATCCACGGCATCATCACCGAATTCCAGCGTCACACCTTCCGTACCCAGCAGACTCACATACTGCTTCAGAAGCGAATGCTCAGGCTCCAGCAGAATACGCTTCAGATCGTCCCTGCTTAGGCCAGCCAACTCCACACGAATAGGCAGACGCCCCTGCAATTCGGGCAGAAGATCTGAAGGCTTGGCAATGTGAAAGGCTCCGGACGCGATAAACAGGATATGGTCCGTCTTCACCGAGCCATACTTCGTGCTGACGGTCGTCCCCTCAATCAGCGGAAGAAGATCACGCTGCACGCCTTCACGGGAGACATCTCCGCTGCGCGTCCCATGCTCAGATGTCGCGCAGACCTTGTCGATTTCATCCAGGAACACGATGCCATGATTCTGGGTGTGCTCAATCGCTTCGCGCGTCAGGGCTTCGTCATCCAGAAGTTTGTCAGCTTCCTCACGGATTAACTGCTCGCGGGCGACCGCAACCTTCAGTTTTTTGCGGGAAGGCATCCGGTTCATGAATCCCTTCATCATATCGTTAAAACTGATGACCTGCCCTGGCTGGAGCCCTGGAATATCGCCGCTCTCCTTACCGCGCTGTGGATCAGGAGCAATCTGGATTTCAATTTCCTTGTCCTCCAAAGCACCATCTCGCAGCATCTGGCGAAACTTTACCTTGGTGTCGGCTGTCGCGCCTTCGCCAACCAGCGCATCAACAAGCCGGGTTTCAGCCGCGGCTTCAGCTTTCTCCTGCACGTCTTTGCGGCGTCCATCCCGCAGCATGGTCAAAGACACCTCAACGAGATCCCGGACAATACTGTCCACGTCCCGCCCGACGTAACCAACCTCCGTAAACTTGGTCGCTTCCACTTTCAGAAACGGAGACTGCGCCAGCTTGGCCAGTCGACGAGCGATTTCTGTCTTGCCGCAGCCCGTGGGGCCGATCATGAGAATGTTCTTGGGAACAACCTCATCCTTCAAGCCGTCAGGAAGCTGGGACCGGCGCCAGCGATTACGCATCGCGATGGCAACCGCACGTTTTGCGTCGGACTGACCAACAATAAAGCGATCAAGCTCGGATACGATTTCGTGGGGGGCAAAATTTGGAACAGACATCTCAGGAGGCCTCCCCGCCTAATGTTTCCAGCGTCACGGAATAGTTCGTGTAAACGCAGATATCACCGGCAATTTTCATGGACCGACGCGCGATTTCCTCGGCACTCAGACCGTCCACCGTCATCAATGCCCGCGCTGCAGACAGTGCGTAATTTCCGCCGGAGCCGATGGCCACAATGCCGTCTTCCGGCTCCAGCACATCGCCATTTCCAGTCAGGGTGAAAGAGCGGTCTGCGTCAGCCACCAGCATCATGGCTTCCAGACGCCGCAGATAGCGGTCCGTACGCCAGTCTTTCGCCAGTTCGACGCAGGCCCGCTCAAGCTGCTCTGGATACCGCTCCAGTTTCGCTTCAAGCCGCTCCAGCAGGGTAAAGGCGTCAGCCGTGGCACCAGCAAAACCCGCCAGGATATTGCTGTGAGGTCCAATTCGCCGAACCTTGCGAGCATTACCCTTGATAACGGTCTGCCCGAGGGAGACCTGGCCGTCCCCCGCCATGGCCACCCGGCCATCGCGACGGACACAAAGAATGGTCGTGCCATGCCAGCCGACCGGATCGTGGGGAGTGATTTGGTAAGACATCACTCAAAAAGATGGTGCGGATATAGCGCCTGACAAGAGGACTACTCCCGTCAGGTTATATTGCCCCCTACATCAACCGCTTGATCGCATCCTGAAGACCTTTTTGTGTAAAGGGCTTGGGCAACGGCGCATTTTCAGACTGCGCATCTGTGTGCCCACTGATAAACAGCACTTTCAGCTCAGGCATTTTGTCCATCAGAATGGCTGCGCATGTTGGGCCATCATGATCAGGCATCCGCATATCAATCACAGCCAGATCGAATGGACCATGTTCGTCTGTCAGGGTCAGAGCTTCCGCCAGAGACGACGCAGCGGCTACATTATGCCCGTCATGGCGAAGAAAACCCTCCGTCACCATACGAACCGGCGCCTCATCATCGACGACCAGTACCTTCAGGGAATGAGGTTTCTCATCGTCCGCCACCCGATCTGCCACGACATCGCTTCGGACGACAGGAAGCAGCAATGTCATACACGTCCCCTTGCCAGGCGTGCTGTCCACAACGATCTCACCATAACTGCGACTCAGGAACCCATACACGCTGGAAAGGCCCAGCCCCGTTCCACGCCCGACGTCCTTGGTGGTGAAGAATGGATCAAAAATCCGCTTCATCACCTCGGGTGACATCCCCTCACCCTCATCAACCACATCAATGGCCACCGCACGATCCAGACAGCATTCCGGAGGCAGCGTTTTAAATTTCTGCCCCACTACACGGGCCGACACCGACACTGTCCCACCCTGCGTCATGGCATCCCGAGCATTCACACAGAGATTCAGAAGCGCCATTTCGAGCTGATCCTGGTCTGACCAGACAGCGGGGAAGTCAGCAGGCATATCCTCAAGCGACAGCTTGCAGGCCACACTTCTTTCGCCACTTCGGCGCTTGAGACTTTGAACCAGAAGCGCTTCAAGCCCCGGCAGAAGATCCTGCAACGCCACCGGCGCAAGACGTGCCTCACGTGGACGCCCAAACTGAAGCAACCGCCGTGTCAGCACAGCACCACGCTGCGCAGATTCCATAGCGTTCTTCACCAGAGCACTGGATGTCTCATCCAGGTCCACCATGTCTTCTAGCAATTCCAGGGACCCGGAGATGGCAGCAAGAAGATTGTTGAAGTCGTGCGCAATTCCCCCGGCTAATGTGCCCAGAGACTGAAGCTTGTCCGCCTGCCGCAGACGGCTTTCCATCAGCACTCGCTGCGTAACGTCCCGGTCCATACTGACCTGCCAGCGGTCTTCCGTCGGCACGCCCTGCGGCCAGGCCAGAGAAAGGCGGCTCAATTCGTGCCAGCGCTGAACGGTTCCTCCGTCATGATCTGGCAGAACTTCAGCAACCAGCCGCTCTTCCTGCCCCGTGCTACGAACATTGTCGCGCATTTGCTGGACATCAGCACGCAGCACTTCCGGGAAATGCATCAACTCGTCGTTCAGATCCTGTGCGGCCTCATCGCGCACGTTACTGCGAATACACCGCCCCTCAGCATCCGAAAAAACAAGCCCCATCGGAAGGGCATCCATCAGGCCGCGCAACAGAGCCTGTTCCGTCTGCAACGCCCGTTGGGCAATACAATGCTGCGTCACTTCCCCGACCAAAGACCGAAGCGCGTCTGAATCCCAGGGTTTGTGCACGTAAGCCTGCACCTGCCCAAGGTTCAGAGCAGACACCACGGCATCCAGATCCGCATAACCCGTCAGCAGAATACTGCGCGCATCCGAAAACTCTCGCGCCCGCATCAAAAGCTGATCCCCCGTCAGTCCAGGCATCCGCTGATCGGAGATAATGGTGGCGACATCCGGATGCGCCCGCAAAAGCTCCAGAGCTCGCAGCGGATCCGTCGTTGCAAGAATTTCGTACTGGTCTTCCAGCAGATCTTCCAGGGCAACGAGAATTTCTTCCTCGTCATCCACCAGCAAAATACGGGGACGTACTGGCCCCTTCACGCTCCACACACTCATACGGAACGCCCTGTTGCCACCGGCCCATCTTCCGTCATTGTGACGGGAAGGCTAAGCCGGAAACACGCCCCTATTCCGCGTCCATCCGGCAAATGGGCATCCGTAATTTCGATAATGCCATCATGGGCTTCCATCACACTATAAGCGATCGCAAGCCCCAACCCCGTGCCTGTTCCAACCGGCTTGGTTGTGAAGAACGGATCAAACACCCTGTTTCTCAGTTCCATCAGCAAACCCGGACCGTCATCGCTTATCGTCATGTCATACCGGCCATTTTCAAGACGGGACTTGATCACAATACGCCCCTGCACCGGGCCGCCCTCAGGCGAGATATCCGCCAATGCATCGGCCGCATTGGAAATAATGTTCATAACCACCTGATTCAGAAACGCAGGCTGACAGACCAAATGCGCCGGAGCCTGCAAATCCTTTTCAATTTTAATGTCTGGGCCAAGCTTATGTCCCAGCAACGCCAATGCTGTCTCAAGCGCACCAGGAACATCGACTGTCTGGAATGAGCTTTCATCCAGCCGGGAAAATCGCCGGAGACTCAAAACGAGATTCTGAATCCGCTGCAACCCGAGCTTCATGGATTCCAGACGTGAAATCCCCTTCTGCATGAGCGGCGCCCCATCCTCTGGGCTCCCCAGCGTCTGAAGGCGTTTCAACGTCCGCTCCACTGTATCGGCATGAGCAATTGTGAAGGCTAGCGGATTGTTAATCTCATGAGCGATACCCGCCACCAGCTCACCCAACGAAGCCATCTTGGCAGTCTGCACGAGTTTCGACTGCGCCTGAATCAACTGTTCGTTTGTTCGCGCCAATTCCATATTGGCCTGCGCCAGAGCTTCAGCCATTTCGGCCTTCGCCCTTGCCGCTTCCAAAGTAAGCGCATTCTGCTGCCGCTCAATTTCCTGCTGCCGGAACTCATCCTGCGCCATACGTCTTTGCGCAAGCGTCCTGATCCGCATGGCGAGGGCTTCTATGGCAATGTCGCTGGGAACCAGATCGTCAATGCCGGCCTCGAAGAATTCACCAGAAGACTGCCTCCGGAAGCGTGAGGCCTCCACAATGCCAAGCGTTCGAAACGGAATTCCACCAGCTTCCAGAACAGCCTGACGCCGCGCATCCAGAAGGCGGCAAAACTTGAGGTCTTCGTCTCCGCTCCCCAGTTCCAGCACCAGGCAGTCCGGGCCATCTGCCCCGCGCAACCATCCACCATCAATCAGATCGTCTGAACGTTCGATAGACGTGACCGTATGCCCATCACGCCAGAGCAGCTCACCCAACGTTGTCTCGGGTGCGTCTTCGGTAATCTCTTCGTCTTCCTCCTCTTCCCTGGGAGAATTGACGATGACAATTCTTGCCCGGCGAAAGCGAGAGGCTTCATCCACCTGAAGAAGCTCCGGTCCTTCCCGAAGCAAAGCCCGCATCCGCAACACCAGCAAGTCAGGATGAGCGGATTTGGAAATATAGGCGTCTGCCCCACTTTCCAGCCCCTCTCGCTCACCGCCGGGAAAAGCATCTTCCGTCAGCATCAGGATCGGAATGGTGCGTGTCAGGGCATCCAGCCGCAAACGCCGCGCCAACTGCCCACCCGTCATACCGGGCAGCTCAGAGCACACGACCACAAGGTCAGGCATCAGATCCTCGACCGTTCCCAAAGCAGCTTCACCGCTGCCGAGACAGGTCACGGTGAAGCCTTCCTTTAGAAGAACACGCCAGATCCGCTGGGCATGAGCATCATCCGGCTCCACGAGCAGAACACGTGCGGTCTCTGTGGCTCCGAGCGGAGCTTTAAGATCAGAAGACAGCATGAGAATGACGGAATGTTTGCATTAACGGCCTCTTGCAGCTAGTCCGAAGCTGATGTTCGTCCGATTTCCAAGGGGCGAAGATAACTCCCGTTACCGGATCAGTGGAAGCCGTATCTCATGGACATTCAGCCCTCGCGCAACCTGACCGATCGCCTGCTCAACTCCCGCAGCGGGGAAAGCGGCCCTCTTTCAACCGGCGCGCTGATCCGCACGGGCATCTGGTCCATCTGCTATTTCGCCTTCTACTTCGCCCAGCAGGTCGCAGAGCTTCTCGCTCCCCTTCTCCTGATTCTTGGTCTGGGCTGGTACATCCTGCCGCACATCGTGAACGCCATTACGACGAGTGCTGCAAGCGCTGACCCGCAGGCGAAAGACATCATGAACCATGTGGCGGGCACCCTGCCGACCCATCTTCAAATCGGCAGTCACCTGCTAACCCCAGGCTCCCTCATGTTCGACGGCTTTCTCCTGATGGGACTTGCCGCAATTGGAGCGACCCTGTCCGCACTGGCCGCTCGCAACATGTAAGACCCAGGCTCAGGGAGTAAGGAGATGGCCGATACCCGGCCATAAAGTCACCAGCTCCCCAGCCTTCCAGTGCCACAATGCGGCCACGCCTCCGCCGACCACTACGAGGCTAAGCCCCCACGCGGCACTCCACGTCCCAAGACTTCCGATCATTTTCGTCCCGACAGTCTCGGGTTTACCCAACCCATGGGTTACTGTCCGGGAATGTAGAACAAACGCATGTTTCGCAGCGTCCCGTGCGTCCGACGCGCTCAATCCAATAGGATACGACTGTGATGTTTCAGGGCCTGGAGGCTCTTCAGTCTCAGCCTTGAGCAAGGACAAGTCATCAGGCGGAATTTGTGCAAGCTCCGGCTCGTGCGTCTCTTGTAAAGACCAGCTATCCCCACAGTTCGCGCAACGCAGCCGCCGCGCCTGCTCCAAAAGTGCATCAGGCACTTCAAAAACAGCATGACAGTGGGGACATTCAACACGCATCACGGTATCCTTCAAAAATCAGACCGTACCGGCCTCGGTCTGACCTCAACTGGGTTGCCCATATGACGAGGTTGTCGTTAATAAATGGTTAATACGCCTGCAACACCTTTGATCGTTTTCATATGATCCGCCTGCGCGATGTCTCCCTGAAACCTGCTGGCGTTGGGCAGCCTGTTCTGCACGGCATGACCCTGACAATCCCTCAGGGAGAATTCCGCTGGCTTCTCGGGCCATCAGGCGCAGGCAAATCCAGCCTTCTCAAGCTTCTGACACTCGGGGCAAAACCCGCCTCAGGCCAAATGGATATTCTCAACACCCCAGTCACGGGCGCCAGCCGAAGCACTCTACGAAACCTGAGAAGACGCATCGGGTTCGTCCCGCAGGATTACCGCCTGATCGGGGAGTGGAATGTTTTTGACAACGTCGCCCTCCCGCTGCGTCTGCGCGGGCGCTCCGAACGCGATATTCGACAGGAGGTTTTTGCCGTCCTGGACTGGCTGGATGTCGCCCCGCACGCCCATTCCCGACCGACCACTCTTTCCGGGGGCGAACAGCAGCGTGTTGCTATTGCACGCGCCCTGATCGGACGACCCGACATCCTTCTCGCCGATGAACCAACAAACGCTCTTGAGGATTCTCAGGCCAGACGCCTTCTTGCAACATTCCAGGAACTGATTGATCTGGGAACAACCGTGATTGTCGCGACGCATAACGAAGGTCTTGTGCGCGATGCTCCCGCCCCATCAATCATGCTCCGTGATGGCACGCTCGACCCGCACGCAAATGAGGCGATAGCGTGAGCCGCCGCGTCTCTCCCGGTCTGCGCTCAGGCAGCCTCCCTCTGCTTGTTGCTCTCATGACCCTGCTGGCAGGCTTGGCCCTTGCTGGTTTGACCGGTGTTCAAGCGCTTGCAGATGGCTGGGCGCAGGCGGCCCGAAGTGCTGCAACGATCGAAATCCCGACAGACATTCCAAACGCCTCAGATCGCACGGACGCACTCATTCACGCTCTCAAGGCCTTGCCGGGCGTTACCAACCTGCAAAAGCTTTCCACAGACAAGGTGCAGGATCTATTGGCGCCCTGGCTTGGCCAGCCTACGGATGCGCGGAAAGGTCTGCCGGGCCTCTCTCTGCCCACCGTCCTCATCGTCGCCCACACGCCTGACGCTAACCTAGGCTCCACTGTTCACGACACGCTGCCCGAAGCCATTGTTCAGGAAGACATGCAATGGGGCCAAAGACTTGAACATTTGGGCACAAGCCTCGTCGGATGCGCCTGGCTTGCCGTTGTCCTGATCGCAGCGATTGCCGTTTTATCCATTGGCATCACTGTCCGCCGCTCTGTCGCTGCCCAGAAACGGGCTGTGGAAATCGTGCATTCCCTTGGCGCAGGGGACTTTACAATTTCCAGCCATATTGCCGGTCGGGCTGCACTCCTCAGCTTTATGGGTGGCGTGGCTGGCCTCGTCCTCCTCACGCCACTGACAACCTCCCTTGCCACAACCCTCGCGCCCTTCACGCATCAGGCCACCGTCCCAAGCACCTTTCCGACAACACTGGATGGGTGGTGGACAACACTCCGCATTTTACCTCTCAGCCTCCTGAAAGAGCTCGGTGCCCTGCCCGTCATTGCAGCTCTTCTGGGATGGATCACAGCTCAGGGCGTTGTGCTCGTGTGGCTTCGTCGATTGCCGTGAAGGCCTTTCTTTCCTCGCTGTTTCTTATTGCCGTGCTCTGGTCGGCTGGCTTCGTCTGGTTCATCCACGATTCCCGACAGCCACCGCATGTTGCCACTGTCTGCGATGGCATCGTCACCCTCACAGGCGGCCAATCCCGTATCGAAACATCCCTCACCCTTCTCAAGGGCGGATATGGCCAGCTTCTACTGATTTCTGGCGTCGGGCCCCATGTTACACTCGATCAACTTGTGCGCCTTCAGAACCAGACGCTTTCCAGCGATCTGGCCAGCCGCGTCACTTTGGGCCGCCGTGCAGTCAGTACGATTGGTAATGCTTATGAGACCACGACGTGGGCCAGAGATCACAAGATGCACAGCCTACTGGTCGTTACCGCTGGCTACCACATTCGCCGCGCCATTATAGAGCTCAGCCGGACTGCCCCAGATCTGGAACTCGTGCCTTATCCGGTTCTCCCGCCAGCTCTGGAAGCGCCACTGTCCCGCCAGACCCTGCACTTACTCATCCGGGAATATTTCAAACTTCTAGGCGCAGAACTTAGTAACTTGACGGGCCTGCCAGACGGCAAGATTGGCCTTACGCCTCACTGAGGCCTCTTGTGCAACCGCAGCTTTTCTGGTGAGCAGACAAAATTATGAGCATTCTTCGCGGCCTGCTGTTCAATCTTTATTTCCTGATTCTCACAGTCATCATGGGTCTCGGTGCAATCCCGATCCGCCTCATGAAGCGACAGGACCTGGCACTCTCCTACGCCAAACTCTGGTCCAGAGCGGTGCTGTTTGGATTTGCGCAGCTTTGCTCCGTGAAAATCGAAGTTCATGGTCGGGATAATATTCCTGCAGGCCCAAGCCTCATTGCATCCCAGCATCAGTCCTTCTTCGATGGCTTCGTCTGGATGAATCTGGTCCCCCTACCGACCTACATCATCAAAGCGGAACTGACTAAAATTCCCCTTGTCGGCCCCATGCTTGTTCTGAGCGGCATGATCCCTGTGGAACGAAGCGCTGGATCTAAAGCCCTGCGGACCATGATGAAAGACAGCGCACGCGCTCACGCATCTGACAGACAGATTATTATCTTTCCTGAAGGCACACGCACCCTCCCCGGAGAACGCCACCCCATCCAACCGGGCATTATTGCATTAGCCCGACAGGCTAATGTTCCTGTCGTGCCGGTCGCCACCAATTCCGGCCTCTTCTGGGACCGATCTCCCTGGCGGAAAAAACCTGGTGTTTTGAAGGTCGTCATCGGTGCGCCACTCCCCTCCACAGAGGGACGCAACGGCTTCACGACCGCGCTGAACGAAGCATGGGATGAACTGTGCGCAACCCATGAATTACCACGCAATACTGTGGATAACTCTGTGGAGCTTCAGAGGGTTTAACAACCGCCGGAACAGAAGGAGTTTTGAGGCCAGAGGCTTCGGGCGAATTTCAAGAAACCCGACGGTTTCCACACGTAGCTAAAAAACCCTATTTTTCTGCGGTTTTCAGCTATTCCCTGACTTCAATGTGCCCAGATCGCCTTCCATAGACTCGGCTGTCAAACAATGACTGCACGCGGAATGCTGTTTTGGGGATAAATACCGCCCATCGAACCAGCCTCTATATCCCGTTACACAAAGACAGGCCCAGTGAACCCAGTTTCCAATACTGCCCGTTACCTGAAAATCACGCTTGTCATCTTCTGTTTCATTACAGTTGTGGCAGCTGCAGATACCGCCCTGTGGCATCACGTCACCACCAGAATGCAAGGGCGAATTGAAGCTGAAGTCGCGAACCTGAAAGCTACGGGATGGTCTGTAGAAACTGGAGAAGTTCGTCGTGGAGGCTGGCCTTTCGGAGCATGGATCGACATCCAGAAACCCCAGCTCCGCCATAAAAATTTTCCTGCCCAACCATTCGAGGCTGGTTGGGCAGGTGAGACTTTCAGGCTTGGCGGACCATGGACGGAAATCGTCAGAAAAGGCCTCACCGTCTCCCTTCCTGGTCGTCAGGCTGCGCGCATTATCACTTCTTCGGCCAGAGCAACCATTCTCACAGAAGCTTTGAGACTGCACATCTCAGAGGACGGAACCGTAATGTTCCATGCTCCTTCTGCCCAAGTCGCCGTCGCAATGAATCTTGTGGATCAGACAGTCGCGCTGTCCCGCCCTTCTGGACGCATCCTCATCCAACCCCAAGCCCCACCGAGAGCCACACGCCTCGGAATGGATGTGTTGTCTTCCACTCTCAGCACATTATTTTTGAATGCTGCCAAGTATCCACTGCACAATGCTCATCTCGTGATAGCTCTCACGACGTCCAGCACACATCCTGAAAGCCCACTTTTTAGTCCTGAAGGCTATGAGCGCCTACTTGTGCAGACAGCATCATTTTCGATGGGGTCGGAAGCGACTTCTGCACATCTTTCCTTTTCCGGTGAACTGACATACCCAGCGCTCAACGGCCACCTCACCCTGACGCTTCTGAACTGGCATGATGCCGCCGAAAAAATCCTGAATATTCCGCGCCTTCAGGCCTCGCTTGCTCCAGACACGCGCGTTTTCCTCGAGCACATTTTGCACGCAACACCCTCATCCGGACTGGCAGAAAGTCATCCTGTTGTCGCAGAAGTTTCCGTCGTGAATGGTCATGCTGCACCTGCTCTCGAACAACTTTTGCAAACAATCTCCACACAAAAAATTGACGCGTCACATTTGCGCGAGTAGACGCAGGGAATGTTTTGATTTTTGTCAAAACCATGGCGCGGAAAGAAAACTATTCCCGTGCTGCGGCTTTCAAGATTCAGATCCGGGTCATGTGTGCAGTGCGGTGCGCATGATCTCAGCTCATTCCTGACTTCTAGGGTGCGAGCGTAGCTGACGGGTCCATGCGGACCGGTTCTGCGGTCCGCCTCCCAAGCAGAAGGCACCATCGCAATGTTTGGCCTGTCGGCTTTATTTCTCGCGCGATTTCAGTTCGCGTTTACAGTCGGGTTTCACATCGTATTCCCGGCATTCTCGATCGGGCTTGCTGCCTATCTCGCCGTTCTTGAAGGCCTCTGGCTCAAGACGGGACGCAGCGCCTATCTGGATCTCTTCAAATACTGGCTGAAAATCTTCTCCGTCGTATTCGCGATGGGCGTGGTTTCCGGTCTGGTCATGTCCTACGAGTTCGGTACCAACTGGTCCCAGTTCTCGCAGAAGGCTGGCCCCATCCTCGGCCCAATGCTGGCCTACGAAGTGATGACGGCCTTTTTCCTTGAAGCCGGCTTCCTCGGCGTCATGATGTTTGGCCTAAACCGCGTGGGCAAAGGCCTGCACTTTGGCGCCACCTGCATGGTCTCGATCGGCACGCTGATCTCCATGACGTGGATTCTCGCCTCCAATTCCTGGATGCAGACGCCGCAGGGTTACATCATTGATGAAGCGACAGGTCGCTTCCTGCCAGGCAACTGGTGGCAGATCATCTTCAACCCGTCCTTCCCGTTCCGCCTCGTGCACATGGGGCTGGCAGCGTTCCTGTCCGTCGCGTTCATCGTGGCTGGCGTCGCTGGCTGGCATCTGCTGAAGGCCCGTCGTGAAGGCCGTCAGGCGTCCGAACAGGTCCGCCTGATGTTCTCCATGGCCATGTGGATGGCCGCGATTGTTGCTCCGGTCCAGTTCCTGGCGGGTGACACGCAGGGTCTGAACACGCTGGAATACCAGCCAGCCAAGATCGCCGCGATGGAAGGCGACTGGGACTCTGAAGGCCGCGCGCCGGAAATCCTGTTCGGTATTCCGGACATGGAAAACGAGACGACGCACTACAAGGTCCAGATTCCGCTCCTCGGCTCCCTGATCCTGACGCACAGCCTCGATGGCAAGGTGCCGGGCCTCAAGGACTACCCGAAGGATCTGCGACCGTATTCGCCGCTGCTGTTCTTCTCCTTCCGCATCATGATCGCGCTTGGCTCGCTCATGGTTCTGGTTGGTCTGTGGTCTCTCTTCCTGCGCTGGAAGGGCAGCCTTTACAGCAACGCGATGCTCCATCGTGTCGCTCTGTGGATGTCCCCGGCAGGCTTCATAGCCCTGCTGTGTGGCTGGATCACGACTGAGGTCGGCCGTCAGCCATACACGGTTTATGGCCTCCTAAAGACCTCCGACAGTGTCTCCCAGATCGCTCTGCCGAGCATGGCGACGTCGATGGTTGCCTTCGTGATTGTGTACTTTGTGGTCTTCGCAGGTGGCATCACCATTCTCCTGCGCAGCTTCGCAGAAGAGCCTCACTCTGGTGAGGAAGGTCCGTCCGAGCACGAGCCGCAGATGTCCGCTGGTACCACGCAGGTCTCACATCACCCCCACAATGCTGGTCTGGCGGAGTAAGCGATCATGACCGAATCCGCCGCTTTCTGGCTTCCCGTGGTCTGGGCCGTTCTCGCGGCCTCTGCCATCTTCCTCTACGTCATTCTTGACGGCTTTGACCTTGGCATCGGCGTCCTGTTCCTCAAGGAACGGGATCACGATCACCGCAACGTCATGGTCAACACGGTCGCTCCTGTCTGGGACGGCAACGAAACCTGGATGATCTTCGGCGGCGCTGCACTCTACGGCGTCTTCCCGGTCGCTTACGGCACGATCCTTCCCGCGCTGTACCTGCCGATCCTGTTCATGCTGCTGGCTCTCATCCTGCGCGGCGTCTCCTTCGAATTCCGCTTCAAGATGAAGTCTCCCGGTTCACAGCTGTTCTGGGATGCATCCTTCTGCGGTGGCTCCATCGTTGCAGCATTCATGCAGGGTGTGATCCTCGGGACGCTGGTGCAGGGCATTCCCGTCCAGAACAACGTGTTCGTCGGAACCTCGCTGGACTGGCTGACGCCGTTTGCACTGTTCTGTGGTGCCGCCGTCACAATCGGCTACGCGCTTCTGGGCTCCACATGGCTCATCTGGCGCTGTGAAGGCGAACTGCAGGATACGATGCGTCGTGTTTCCTACGGCCTTGCCGGCCTGATGCTGCTGACGATCGTCGCTGTATCCGTTTGGACGCCACAGCTTCACACGACCTACATGCAGCATTGGCTGGAATGGCCACAGCTTGCTCTGGTCCTGCCGGTTCCCGTCGCTGTCGTAGCTGTCGCTGGCGCGCTGTTCCTGGGCCTGCGCAACCGCAAGTCCCACCTGCTGCCGTTCATCTCGACACTGGGTCTGTTCTTCCTGTGCTTCTCCGGTCTCGGGATCAACGTGTGGCCGTATATCGTGCCGCCGACCATCACGATCTGGCAGGCCTCTTCGCCACCCAGCAGTCAGGCGTTCGTCCTGTTCGGTGCGATGTTCCTGCTGCCAGTCATCCTCGGCTACACGATTTATTCCTACTACGTGTTCCGTGGAAAAGTGACGAACGAGCATCACTACCACTGACCTTCAGGGAGTTCGCGCCATGAGAATCGAGTACGGAAAGCCCAACCAGAAAACCGGCACCGTCGCCTGGATGAAACGGGTGGGATGGTTCGTACTCTTCTGGCTCAGTGGTGTCCTCGTCGTTGGCGTGGGCGCTGAACTCCTCAAGAGGATCATCTTCGGCGGCCATCACTAACCGAGGCCTCCCAAAGAAAAACCCCGCCCCTGAAAGGCGGGGTTTTTCATGCCCTCAGAAGGTATCTTTCTGCCGACGCAAGTCCGCAAAATGCGACACATCGGACGCTCGCAGAAATGGATTCGTGGCCCGCTCCGTTCCCAGAGAGACTGGCAATGTCGGTCTCCCCGCTTCCAGAAGCGTTTCCACTTCCGCTGCCCGTGCTTTCAGAGCCTGATTGTCTGGATCGACATGCAATGCGAAGGCAATGTTCGAACGGGTATACTCATGTCCGGCACAAACCAGCGTGTTATCGGGCAGTGCATCATAACGATGGAGACTCCGATACAGTTCTTCTGCTGTCCCCTCCAGCAGGCGCCCACATCCGACACTGAACAGCACATCACCACAGAACAACGCAGGCACTTCAGGCACGACATAGGAAAGATGCCCGACAGCGTGTCCCGGCGTTAGAAGAACGTCCACTTTCGTGGATCCGATATAAAAACTGTCACCATCTCCAAGGCCACGATCCAGCTTGGGAAGCCATTCCTGCTTCTGGGATGGTCCAAACACTTTCGCGCCATATCGTTCGCGAAGGGCTTCCACCCCTCCCGTGTGATCCACGTGGTGATGCGTCAGAAGAATCAGATCGAGACGCCCTTCTCCCAACACGTCCATGACTGGGCCAGCTTCGCCTGGGTCCACGACAGCCCGCGTCCCGTCTTCTGCTTTCAAAAGCCAGACATAATTGTCTGACAAAACCGGAATGGACTGAATATCAAGTGACATGACAGTTCCCCTGACCTGAGCTTGCTGGTTAGATACTTCCATGCTGACGCGCCTGACACGCACCCGTTCCGAAGATGCTGCCGCTTTCTATCAAAGCCGGGCAGGCCAACGCACAGCCAGTCTCCTCAACCGGAGATTGAACAGCCTCCTGCCAGACCTTCGGGCGCGTCGGCTGCTCGGGATAGGGTACCCCGGCCCCTATCTTCCTGCCACAGCCGGATGCGCAGTTTCTGCGCGTTTGCAGCATCCCCAGACCCAGCGCCCATTTCACCACATCGTTCAGGACTGCCTGATTGAGAGCGGGCGCCTGCCTTTCGATGACCTGTCGATGGATACCGTGCTGGTCGTTCATGGACTGGAGTTTACCCGTTCAGCAGCAGAGTTTCTCCGCGCCGCCTGGAAAGTCATGACGGATGACGGCTACCTGATTCTCGTCGTACCAAACCGCTCCGGCTACTGGGCTCATACGGATGCAACACCTTTTGGTCACGGCGTCCCCTTCAGCACCAGACAGTTGACGCGGCTGCTGGAACAGGGACTGTTCCAAATCGAACATCATACTGGCGCCCTCATGACGCCCCCTGCTCTGCTGTCGCGTCTTTCAGGCACACTTCCAGAACGCGTTGGAAAAATGATCCGCTACCCCTGCGCGGGCGTCCATATCGTGGTGGCTCGCAAGAACGTCTATGCAGGCCTTCCCTTGATGGACGAAAAAGCGCGCGTGACCGTCCCCAGACAGGTTGCAGAACCTGCCTGAAAAACGCCTTCTTTGTGGCGAATTCTTGACCCTAGCTTCCTGTGCCGTAAGAGTGCGTTCCATGTCGTTGATCCAGTCCCTCAAACTTGTCCTGTCGCCGCCGCATCGCGCTGCGACTCCCTTCCTCGCTGCAGGTGCCTTCGTTGGCATCATCGGCCGCCTGACGCCCTGGCGGTTCACGCGTCTCATCGGAAAGGCTGGCATCGCATTTTCTGCCTTCTGCCTGTACTTCTTCCGGGATCCGAAGCGCACACCCCCACCGGGATCAGATCTCGTACTGGCGTCTGCAGATGGCCGCGTAACGTCAGTCTCTCTCGTTGCTCCACCGGTAGCGCTTGAAATGGGCACAACTCCGGTCTGGCGCGTCTCGACGTTCCTGTCCGTGCTGGATGTGCACATCAACCGGATGCCTGCAGCCGGTCAGGTCACGAAGATTGCCTATCATGCAGGCAAGTTCCTGAACGCCAGCCTCGACAAGGCCTCAGAGCATAACGAGCGCAACGAAATCCGCCTGACCCTTCCCGACGGCCGCAATATCGGCGTCGTACAGATCGCAGGCCTGATTGCGCGCCGTATCCTCTGCTTCGTTGAAGAAGGCGAGCACCTGGAAGCTGGTGAACGCTTCGGTCTGATCCGTTTTGGCTCCCGCACAGACGTGTATCTGCCGCCGGGTGTTGAGCCGATCGTTGTTGAAGGCCAGACCATGATCGGGGGCGAAACCGTCCTGGCGAAGCTCTGAGCCAGAACGCGCCAATGACCATTCCCGAGACGGCTGAACCCAACCGTCCTGCCAGACGCCGCCGCATTCGTCGCCGACTGCGCCGCATGGGACGCACCCCCCGCACACGCGTGCGAGGACCGTCCTTTAACCGGCTGATTCCCAACATCCTGACCATGCTCGGCCTGTGTGCCGGGTTGAGCGGGATGCGCTTTGCGCTGGAACACCAGTTTGCACACGCAGCAGTCGCTCTCCTGATCGCAGCCTGCATTGATGGACTGGACGGCCGGATCGCCCGCCTTCTGCGCGGCACAACGCGTTTTGGCGCCGAATTCGACAGTCTGTCAGATTTCGTATGCTTCGGTGTCGCACCGTCATTCGTGCTGCTGATCTGGTGCCTTGAAGATGCCGGGCGCTATGCCTTTGTCCCCTGCATCATGTTCACGGTCTGCATGGCCCTTCGTCTGGCACGCTTTAACGCAAGCCTGGATGACGATGACAAGCCGGATTACTCCGCCAACTTCTTTACCGGCGTTCCAGCCCCTGCTGGCGCAGGTATTGTTCTGTTCCCCGTATTTCTGGGGCTCGAGGCGGACAGGATGCATGCCGAAGGCCTTGCGGCTTTCGCCCGTGCACCCATCGTCTCGGCAGTCTGCCTGATCCTGACAGGTCTGCTTCTGGTCTCGACGCTGCCGGTCTGGTCTTTCAAGAATTTCAAGGTTCCGGCCCGCTATGTTCTGCCGCTCATGCTGGGAACGGGCCTCTATGCGGCCGTTCTCGTTGCAGACCCGTGGGGCGCACTAGCCGCAGCCGGACTGTTCTATGTCGCAATACTGCCCTTTTCCCGCCGGTCTTATCACCGGCTGAAACGGGCCGCTGAAGACATGTCCGAGACGGTTGAAGAAGAAGCAATCTGAACAAAAAAAGCCGCCGGAATAACCGGCGGCTTTTTTATGTCTCCACATGGCTGGAAGCAGTCTTCCAGCCATTCGGAAAATACTTATTCTGTGACATCCCAAAGCCATGCTGCACCGCGGACGCCAGAGCTGTCACCATGCAGGTTCTTGACGATTGGCGTTGTGCAGACCGGCGTAATGACGTGCTTGCTCAGGAGCGGCGGAACACGCTCATACAGAGACGCAAGATTGGAAATTCCGCCTCCGAGAACGATCACGTCCGGATCAAGGAAGTTGATCGCGAGGGAACAGGCGCGCGCAAAGCGCTCCATGTAGAGGTTCAGGGCGCGGATGGCAGCCTGATCGCCGTTTGCAGCAGCATCTTCGATGCCAGCCGTATTGCGGTTACCAGGACCCTTCCAGTCAGCAGCCAAAGCGGGACCGGAGAGATAGCGCTCCATGCAGCCCCTGTTTCCACAGAAGCAAGGACGCGGCTCACCATCTTCAGGGAGCGGCCAGGGAAGCGGCAGATGCCCCCATTCACCAGCAATATGATGGCGGCCCTCAAGCACACGCCCGTTATTGACAATGCCAGCGCCCATGCCCGTTCCGACAATAATACCGAAAACAGTCTGTGCACCTTTGGCTGCACCATCGGCCGCCTCAGACAACGCAAAGCAGTTTGCATCGTTCTCTGTGCGAACAGGGCGGGACAGAGCCGATTCCAGATCCATGCCGAAAGGCTGATCGTTCAGCCAGGTCGCGTTGGCGTTCTTGATCAGCCCCGTCTCCGGAGAAATCGATCCTGGAATGCCAATACCCAGCGTGGACGTGCTCTGACCGGCAGACACACGGTGGCTGGGAACAGCCCCCAGACGATGATCCACACTCGTCACGAGATCACGGATCGCAAGAACCGCTTCCGGATAAACACCTGGATTAGGAATTCGCTCACGCAGGACAAGGTCGCCCTGACGATTAAGAACTGCGATCTCGATCTTGGTTCCACCGAGATCAATACCAAGGCGATAGTCAGCCATCTCATGCCCTGTGTTGTTTGGCGGCCGTCTGAAAAGAGAGCCTGAAAACAGATTAACGCACTGTATGCGCTCGTCTGATTGAACGTGAAAGCCTCTGTCGGCAAGTCATCCGATCACAAAAAATCAATGTTTCTGTTTTTGCAGGATCGAGTGCTGGTCAAACTCCGCCATTCATCTCTCAGCGAGACGCTGAAGACCCACAAGAATGTCCTGGGGAGACGGAGGACATCCTGGAATAGCCCGGCGGACCGGCGTGAGTGCCTTCAAGCCTCCCAAAGTGGCATAATTCGGCCCGAACATCCCGCCATCAACAGCGCAAGCCCCTACAGCCACCAGACTTTTTCCAGCCGGCATCGCGTTCCAGACCCGCTCAAGCATCTGAACACAAGCCCTGCCCATCGGCCCCGTAACCAACAGCCAGTCTGCATCTGCCGGATCGGTAACGCGTGCAAAGCCATATTGCTCAAGAGCGAAAGCACTGCCGCATAAACTCTCCACTTCCATGGCGCAGCCTTCACATCCCCCGGTCTCCAATACGTACAAATTGATCGTATCGGGACGGACAGACATGCCTTTGTCAGCAGATACTCTCCACCGCGAGACATTCAGGAAAGCATGCAGCACACTGAGTGGGCCCATAGTCTGAAACGCTGTCACATCGCCACTCCAGACGGGGCCAGAGCCAGAGACTTCAGCCCGGCACTCAAACGCTCAGGAGCCTCTCCCTGCAAAACGCGATGCAGAACGGGTAGTAAAGAGACAGCCGGGTCTCGGGCATGGACAGACTCAATCTTCCCATTCTTCAGGCGGACCCAATACCAGACGTCACCTCTCGCCCCTTCAGCCGCGCCAATGCCTTCCTGCGTGGCTTCAGGTGCAGGCTCATCATCATCCATGCCGATACTCCCCAAAATCCGCTTGATTAAAGCCAGAGAATCCCGGATTTCCGTTAAACGCAACGCATCGCGGGCGGCCGCATCGCCATCGCTTGAGCCCGTTGCCCGCAAAGCATCCAGCCGCATACCGACTTCCCTGCGACGCACATCCAGGCTTCGACCCGAAGCCCGACCGACCAGACCACCCACGGCAAATTCACGTGCCTGCGCAGGCGCCAAAACCGCCAGTCCCTTCAAACGGGGTGCAAATACGGATTGCAGTTCGCGCAGTTGCGCCATGCGAGAGTACATGACCTCCAGAACAGCATGAGCCAGCGGAACGATTTCCAAACCAGACCGCACACCCTCGCACGTAATGACGTCCGTTAGTCGGCGCGGTACGCCCTGCTCTGCACAAGCGGCCGCAATAGCCTCCCGCGCATGCTCGCAGTGTGTTGCCAGCAGCCCCGCATCCACGGCACGTGCTGTTCTCGCCATATCGAAGAGGTGGACGGAAATTCGCTCGATTTCGAGAAGGATCATCCAGGCATCCCGCGTCCCTGGACCCGGCTGCAACCCGCGCGCTTGGGCAACAGCCCGGCAAAACGCCATTGGGTGGGCGACAAAACCCCCAGCCGTCATGCGGGCCACCAGCGGGAGAGCCTCTTCAGGCGACAATCCAACCATGCGTTGCAACACACCGCGATGAGCCAGCCCAGCATCGACGGACAGCCCTTGCACTGCGCCGCGCAGCACATCGAAAGAGAGTTCGAGCGGACCGCTCAATCCTGTTGTTTCCGCGCGCAGGCGGCTACGGCCCGCAGGCAAGGGCATAGCCTGCCCTCCAGGCCCCGGCCGTGAGGACAGCGGCCATGTCGTTTCCCAGAAACCATCATCAAGGGCAGGACGACCATCTCCGCAGGCACTCATGGCCTCAACACCCCACAGGTCATAGGCTACGCGTTCCCCCCACTCCGCCGCAGGGAAACGTGAAGATGGCGCCAGATAACGACGATCTTCCACCGGCGTACTGGCCATCAAAGGGCAATCGCCATCCAGAAACAGCACGTAAACACGCTGCTCATCCGCCCAGCAGGACAACAGTGACAAAGCTCTGCCGGGTGCAGTCAGCATCGCTTCCCATTGCTCGGGATCAAGATGGTAATGCGCCAGTGCAATCCGCTCACCACTCCGTATGATGCGTTCCATGCTCATCATGGCCGCCACCCAGGTGCTGGATGCCATGCCAGAAGCAGCGGCCCGCAAAGACCGACAAGCAGAAGAACGGCCTCAGCAGCCGGAACAATGCCACCCTTGAGACTAAGACCGGACGGCATCAGCCCCGCCAGACGAACCTGCCTCACCCCGGGCAGAAGACAAACGATCATCAGCACAAGGAGCAGTGGCTCGAGAGAGCGACCAATCGCCAACAAAGCGCAAAAGACCGGCCAGGGCGCTATACCAGCGGCAACCATCTCGTATCGACGCCCATCATTCTGACGCTCCAGAACAGCCAACCCAACAGACGCCACTAAAAGAAGGACAATTGCACTTCCTTCACCAACCGCCGCGGCAATCGCACCCAGCGAGGACAGAATGGGCAAGAAGACACCGCGACCTCGGGACTGGCCTGCCATACGCATGATCAGTGTCCCGAACCCAGCTACCAGCACCAGAATATGAACGAGCGGGTGTCCGTCCAGTCGCAACATCAGCAGAATGGCTGCAAACCTCAGGCCCGTATCAAGCAGCACTGCATCAGGTTCCGGGACGGGAGACGGCCCCAGACCAGCCATCATACACAACCCGACGGTCAGCAGAACCGGCCCCAGAGGAGACTGGTCCATCGACAGCAGGGATGCCCCAAGCACTCCCAGAATAACTCCACCGAGACGTGACCTTGCCATATCCCAGACAATGGCAGCCTTCTGCGCGCCCCGGCCCTCGCGCCACGCCCAGAGAACCGTTCCTGCGCCACACAGCACCGTAACGGCGAAAGCTGAATGAACATTCAGGGCCATCAAAGCGCATCCGGTCACCAGAAAAGGCAGAATGCGTCCAACCCGGTCTCCCGCAGGCGGCAAAAGAAGCGGCATGACTGCAACCACGCAGGAGCACGCGGCGGCGAGCGCATCCGCACCCGGCATCAGCCAAACCGCAACGGGGGTCATGAGAGCACCAGCAATCGCAAACGTGCGACTGCTGACAGCCTGTCGACCGGGAGGCGTCATGAGTAGCAGAAAAGCGGCCAGAAGCGGCCAGACTGTCACGGCAAACAGCGTTCCAACGGGAGCAAGTGGATGCATCAAGTTTCCTCCACCCGCCGCCAGGCAAGGCGTGGCAACAGCGTCATACCCAGTGCACCCAGAACACCCCATAGCGCTACAGCCGCAGCAAAGAACGGCCACGACTGAAGAACACACGCCATGACAATCAGTCCGTCAGCAGCCATCAGCAGCCCTGTAAACTGCACAAGTGCCGGACCGAAAGCAGCGCCACACAGGCCCACCAGAACCGCTCCCGCTCCCAACACAGGCGCCAATCCAAGACTCGCACCTGAGAGGCCAAGTGCCAGCAGCAGCAGCAACGCTCCGACCACAGGCAGCACGGCACCGCGATCTGGCACATGACCAGCGAACCGCCTGAGCCATATCCAGGCACCAATATTCAGACCGATTAATGCGATCGAGGTGAGCAGCGCCAAAAGCCCTCCACAGACTGTCGCCCCCGCAAAAGCACATACCAGACCGTAGAGCGGCAAGCCTCGTCCATCTCGCCCCAGCCCGGCAAGCGCCAGCAGCAGGAGCACACCAAATCCGACAATCATGTCGCAAACCTCCCGGCGAGCGCGAGCAGAAGCGCCACGCCGGCAAATAGCGCCGTCAGTCGTTCACTGCGTTCCTGTGCGGTGAGCCTCAGTCCAATAAGCACGACCACCACAAGAGCAAGTCGCCCCAACAGACCACCCAATCCTACAAACCAGCCCGTCACATCGCTTCCACCCAGACCAACCGTAATGGGCATAGCGAGATCAGCCAGCAGCAGAAGCCAAGCCGTATTCAGAACTTCCGCAACATTCCGCGACATCTCACGAACCTGACGGCTTTTTTCGCCATCCAGACGTTGGATCATATCGTCTTCACGCAGGGGCGGGCAGGAAATCGCCAACGCCAATGCGCATGCGCCCAGCGCACCTTCCAGCCCTGGTGCTGGCTCAATGTGCAACATGGCACATAAGCCCCCCAGACCATCCGCGCCAGGCGCCGCGAGCGCAATCAAGGCTTCAGTCAGGCAGAGCACCAGAACAGCAGGGAGAACCCGCCGCCATTCTTCCCTTTGCTGCGGAACACCTAACATGAGGCGACCGGCCAGCAGCAAAAGGCCGATCAACAGAGGATTGGCGAGAGAAACAAATGCCCCGCCCGTCGTCACCGCAGGCAGAACAACAAAGATCAACAACGCGATAGCCAGAACGAGCGCCAGCCTCGGTGCAACAGGCAGTTTTAAGACAATGCCCCAGAAACGGATTGCCCTGCGCATCTGACGCTGAAGCCCGCAAATGGCTTCGCCATTTATCCAGCGAGGCAACTCTGCTAGCGCCCACGCCATGACAGGCGCCAGAACCAGAAGAATAAAAAGCTGAAACAACGTCTGAGCGACAGCCCACAAACCGGTCATCATCATGCCGTCAGACCCAGAACCACCAGAACAAGCGCAAGCAGCACAAGCCAGAGCCCGACCGCCATCTGCCGCATATCTGGCATTTGACCGCTCTTAAGCGCCGTCAGTGCCTGAAGACGGATCCGACCGCCGACAATCAAACGACGCATGATCCAGGGCAGAGCCGGAGGTTCTTCGAAGAGTCCGGTCTCTGAACGTCCGGTCGGCGTCCCCGGAAGCAATAAGTTCGCGATAGCCTTTTCAAGACCGCGCTCCGTGCGCCACGATTTTACAAAGAACAGCCACATCACACTGAGAATTAACATCAAAGCTGGCACCTTGAGGTGTGCGCCGTCTCCGCCACCTAAAGACCAGAACGGCCAGACCCACTCTCCCTCGACGTGATGAAGCACAGGACTGAATACACCAAACACTGCCACCGGCAGCAGCAGCGCGCCCAGAATAACCCCGCAGACCGCACCAGCTGGACCGATAGGCAAAACACCCGTGTCGGGCCGACGCCCCACAGTCAAAACGTCAAACAATGAGATCAGGCCGATCAGAAGCGCCACAAGCACTCCAATCACGCTCCAGCCCTGCACACCGGCAGCCAGCCCCAGCGCAGCGTGAATTCCCAGCCACAACACGAGAAACCCCGGCAGGGGCGGAAACGGCAGACGCAACGTCACGAGGACCGGCATCAGTCTCAGCACCGGAACGGACAGCGTTATCAGGGTCAGATCCAGCAACAGGCTTTCAAGCGCAATCCGCGCGCCTGTTCCCATGCCCTCATCCTGCGCAGCAATCAGAAGCGTTGCCAGAATGGCAGGCCGGACCAGTCCCAGATCGCCCGGGGAAATTCCCCAGAACACGCTGCGCCCCAAAACGAGCAAAGCAAGTGCAGCCAGTCCCGCTGCACAGCCAATCGGGACGACGGCCCCCGCATGCCAGACAAGCGCAACGGCAAGAACAGACGACAACGCCGGAAAAAGCGCACCCTCACGTGTGAAGAGCGCAGGCCAGAACAACACCGGAAAGAGCGAAAGAAGCGCCAACGTACTGTCTGGCATCAATGCCGAGCATAAGAGAGCCGGCAGCGCCCACCATACCGGGCACGCTTTGCGCTCCTGCGTCATCAGCACGCCAATCGCGACAGCAACAGCCGGAGCAGACGCCAACAATACAGCCGCAAGAGCTGCCGGAAGGGCAAAGCGCCCCCGGCCAACACGGCTTTCCCGGTCTGTCTTAAGAGCAGCAGGAAACGTCAATGCCGCAAGGCAAAGAGAGACCGGATCAGTATGAAACAGGGCAGAAAAAGTGAGCAGGGTACGGTCCGGTCCAGAGTGGGAACGGGCCGTATCAGATCATGCCCGTCAGATCATGGCGAGAGATACCTTGCGTTGCGGCGGAGGGAAAGCATGATCCAGAACTTTCAGGTCCTCTTCAGTGAGGCTGATTTCCAAACTGGCAACATTGGAGATGAGATGCTTTGGAGAGCCAGCCTTGGGAATAGCCATGACATTTTCCCGACGCATCACCCAGGCGAGTGCAATCTGAGCAGGATCAGCCGGGCCAGCAGACGTCTCATGTCTCCCTGCGATCTCGGCAAGAGCGGGGTGCTGGAGAAGTTCGCCGCCCTGCCCCAGGGGAGAATAAGCCATCGTCACAGTGCCGGTCGAAAGATCGTGATCCAGCAGATCAAACTCCGTTCCGCGATGCTCCAGACTGTAAAGAACCTGATTGACCTGACAGGACCCTGAAAGCGCCTCGATTTCTTCCATGTCCTCAACATCGAAGTTCGAAACACCCCATCCCCGGATCAGCCCGTCTGTCTGAAGGTCTTCAAACGCCCGAATGGTCTCTTCCAGCGGCGTACCACCACGCCAGTGCAGCAGATACATGTCCAGCCAGTCCGTATCCAGGCGGTCCAGCGTGCGCCGGCAGGCCCGGCGTACGCCGTCATAAGACGCGTTGGACGGGAGAACCTTGCTGACGAGATAAACATCATCCCGCACATCCGCGATGGCTTCCCCAACCAGCTTTTCAGACCGGCCGTTTCCATACATTTCCGCTGTGTCGATAACCCGCAGACCGGCTTCCAGCCCCGTGCGCAAACTCTCGATTTCCAGAGCGCGACGATCTGCACTGTCTCCGACATTCCATGTCCCCATTCCCAATGCAGGAACGGTGGTGCCGTTGCGGAGCGTAACGGTTTTCATAAGGCGTCTCCCGGGAAGAACTCTGTCACACAACGACATACCCCCCGAAGATGTTCCGCCTGAACCTCAGCCGGACTTCTTCCAGCCCCGCTCCTGCTGCTGCCAGTACACAAGAGTATGGCCCGCCGCTTTCAAGGCTACCCATCTTTGACGGGCCCTCTGGACGCTCGCGGGGTCACGCCCATCGAACAGGTCAAAAATTCTTGTGAACGGAGAAAAGTCGTCTTCTCCAGCGCCATCAATCCGGAACAGGAACTTTGCACCATTCGGCACATCAGTCCCTTCTGTCAGCCAGATCGGCTGCCAGGACGCATGACCCATCTTTGCAGTGCCATGCGGAAGCCACACAGGATCGCGGGAGGCCCAGAGTGCGGCATCCAGAGCCGTAACGGACGCTGCATCAGGGCAACGGACCAAAGCCCGCTCCCCCACATCCAGCGTCTTACCCAAAAGCGCAGGCAACGCCTCTTCCAGAGGCGTCCGCGTCAGATGATAAAATCCGACATCCACTCTCAGGCACGGGCCTCATGAGACTGTACGAACTGGTTCAGAAGACGAACCCCAAACCCAGTTGCACCCTTCGGAGCCGTCGGGGACGCCGTCGTCTTCCATGTCGTGCCCGCAATATCCAGATGCGCCCAGCCAGTCTCACCAACGAAGCGCTTCAGGAACTCAGCTGCCAGAATGGCACTCCCCGGACGCCCACCAATGTTCTTCATATCAGCAATGTCAGAGTCGATCTGGCGGTTGTAGGCCTCGCCCATCGGCATCCGCCACAGACCTTCGCCAACCTGCTTTCCAGCTTCGAACAGACCGGAAGCCAGCGTGTCGTCATTGCTGAACAAACCTGCGTTTTCCGTTCCAAGACTCACCACGATCGCACCAGTCAATGTGGCCAGATCGACCATCAGCTTCGGCTTGAAACGATCCTTTGTGTAGGCAAGAACATCCGCCAGAACCAGACGGCCTTCGGCATCCGTGTTCAGCACTTCAATGGTCTGGCCGCTATAACTCGTCACAATATCGCCCGGACGCTGGGCCCGGTCAGACACCATGTTTTCCACCAGTCCAACAACACCGATCGCATTCACGGGAGCCTTGCGGCGCGCCAGTGCGCTCATAAGGCCGATAACCGTGGCGGCACCGCCCATGTCGGTCTTCATCTCGTCCATGCCGGCAGCAGGCTTGATCGAAATTCCACCGCTATCAAACGTTACGCCCTTACCGATGAAGGCTAAAGGGGCCTCATCACCACCGCCATTATGACGGACGATCACCGTGCGGGGCTTGTTCGCACTTCCCTGTGCCACACCCAGAAGGGCACCAAAGCCCAATTCCTGCATGGCGGCTTCATCGAGAACCTCCACTTCAAGACCCGTCTCACGGAGCGCTTCGATCCGCGCTGTGAACGTTTCCGGAGACAGAATGTTGGCGGGTTCGCTGATAAGGTCACGGGTCAGAAACACACCGCGAGATACGGCATCCAGAGCCGTCCAGCGCGCTTCAGCGGCGGCAACATCCGAAGCCACGACCGTCAAAGCCTTCAGAACCGGCCTCTCGGAAGACTTCTTCGTGCGATACAGAGCAAAGTCGTAACGAGCCAGACGTGCACCCAACGCAGCTTCCGGTGCAAATTCTGCAATATCTGCCGTCAGGGCGAGAGCAGCATCAGCCACGCCATCGAGCGCTTTAGCCGCAGAGCCACCAGCATTTTCAACAGCAACCGATCCGACAGCCGAGCCATCCTTAGCCGCACATCCCACCAGAACAACCTGAGACAGACCAGCAGATGGCGCCGTCAGCACAACTATCTGCCCAACTTCGCCCTTAAAACCCTTGAAAGACGCAGCACGGCTCAATGCACCAGCCGTCGCGTCATCGAGTGCCTTGAAGGTGCTGTCTTCAAAGGTCGCCTTCCCATGCCCAATCAAGGCAACGGCCTGTGGCTGAGCGTCGTTCAGCGCTGGAAGCGAACCAAAAGAAATATCGAGCATATCGCACCTTTTGCATGGCAGAACCATTTCAGTGCTCCCGTTATCGGGAACAGCGTGCTTCCACACAAGAGGGGAGCAGTTCGATGAGCACAACGGAGACGTCACATGTCACTGCGTTCCGGCTTCATTTCCGCTGCAATCATCGCCTCATTGGCGTGCTCTGTTCCGCATGCAACAGCGCACGAGGCCTCCGGGCAACTCAGCCGGCTCTCACTCCTGCCCCTGCATGACGGACTGAACACTTTCGAAAGCCCACTCGGACCGTTCTCCATTTTCCAGGCATGGCGGGACAACGGAAATGCGTGGGGCTATCACATGTATGTTCTGACGACCGTCATCGACAAAAGAACCAGCGTTATTGGTATCGAAGGATCCACAGAGACACCCGATCACTCATTCGAAGACCATCTGAGAGATTCACCTCATACGGGTGAGGACGCGTTGACCACCGTTCAATTTGCTCATGGCGAACTGGATGGAAAACCCGCGACTCTCTTGTTCGAGGCTATTCGAAACCCAAAAGACGGCCCTGTAACCTCTCGTGGCCCAACCATCATTTACATTTACAGCCTTGTCGCATCAGATGGCGTTCCCGGATGGACACCGCTCTATTTTCATTTTGTCAAAAAGATCGCAGTCCCGGGCACATTCTGTAGCTCCGATATCGCATTGAAAGTCGCCACAGGCCTGCCCCTGTCCGCCGATGCGGGGCCGCCCTCCTCTCCAGATGGATGCTTCCCGTAATCACGACGTGACATCTCTCGCATCAGCACATGACGAAACGCCTTTCATGAAGTAGCCTTGCAGGCATGACCTCAGCCCCCCTCCATACGGTCTCCCCAGACGATGACCGCGCCCTGCTGTCCCTCGCATTCCGTCTGGCCTCGGAAGCAGCGGACATCATTAACGAAATCCGTGCCCGAGGCTTCCTCACGGAAGTCAAGAAAGACGCCTCTCCGGTTACGGAGGCAGATCGCGCCTCTGAAGACCACATCCTGCGTGGCCTGCGCACGGCGTGCCCGTCGCTTGCTGCAATCGGGGAAGAGGAAATGTCGGCGGGGATTGAGGTTACGGCCGGGGACGCCTACTGGCTGGTGGACCCGCTGGACGGAACCCGCGGCTTCTCGTCCGGCGGCAAGGACTTCACCGTCAATATAGGCCTGATTCGTGGAGACAGGCCCGCTTTGGGCGTCGTCGCACTTCCAGGATACGGACTGATCTACAGCGGGGGCATAGGGCTCGGCGCCCATCGTTTCGATGGTACGACCAGTACCCCTATCCACACGGCCAAACCTTCTGCTGAAGGGCTACGCGTTCTGGCGTCCAGCCACCATGGGAATACCGAGCTTCTCGATCGGTGGCTCGCCGGACGGAAAGTCGCGTCCATCGACAAGCTGGCCTCCTCCGTAAAATTCATGCGCGTTGCAGAAGGCGCTGCGGATTTTTATCCCCGTTTTGGCCCGACAATGGAGTGGGACACCGCCGCCCCGCAGGCCATTCTCGAAGCCGCAGGGGGAAGCCTGCTGGATGAAAACGGCCAACCCTTGCGTTACGGCAAGCCCGACCGCCTGAACTCTTCATTTTACTGCACCGGAGGCGCTTCGTGAGCGAGACCCTTAACACGGAACGCCTGACTGCTGACACAAACGGAATCCGCCGCGCTGCAGAGCTTCTGAAGGCCGGTAAGCTCGTCGCCTTCGGAACCGAGACCGTTTATGGCCTGGGGGCGCTCGCATCGTCCGATACCGCAGTCGCGCGTATTTTTGCAGCCAAGGGACGTCCCCGCTTCAATCCCCTCATCAGCCATCTGGCAGATGCAGAAAGCGCCTTTGCACAGGCAGATCTGCATGGGCGGATCAAAGACATGGCGTATGCGCTGGCCGACAAGTTCTGGCCGGGGCCCCTGACGATGGTCCTCCCCCGCGGATCACACTCCACTGTTTCGGACCTGGCCGCCGCTGGCCTGAACACGCTGGCCCTTCGCGTCCCCCGAGGCAAAACGGCTCTTGCCCTCCTCCGCGAGGTTGGCGCCCCCATCGCAGCGCCATCTGCGAATATTTCCGGGACGGTCAGCCCGTCAGACGCCTCGCATGTTCTGCGGTCTCTGGATGGACGGATCGATGCCGTTCTGGATTCTGGTCCGTGCTCCGTCGGAGTAGAAAGTACCGTTCTGGATCTCACACGCGATACACCTGTCCTGCTCAGACCGGGTGGCGTGACGCTGGAAGAACTGACGGCTCTCTGTGGCCCAATCCAGCATCCGGACGATTTTGCCGAAGCGCTTCCCTCTTCCCCTGGCAGGCTGGCGTCTCATTATGCGCCCTCCCTGCCAGTCCGCCTTGACGCCTATGACGTCCGCCCCAACGAAGCACTGCTGGCCTTTGGCCCGGCGCTTTCCAATGCTGGCTTGACCTGGAATCTGAGTGAAACTGGGAATCTGGAAGAAGCGGCGGCGCGCCTGTTTGCAGGGTTGCGCTTCCTGGACGCAGAAGGCACCAAACGCGGACTGACATGTATCGCGGCACAGCCCATTCCCCGTCAGGGTCTTGGGCTTGCAATTCGGGATCGGCTACGGCGTGCGGCTGAACCACGCCCACTTTCTCAAGCTCTTGGCTGACATATGGCTGAGAACCGCTTCGACCCCAAAGATATCAAAATTCTTTCCGATATTCTCGCGCTGGTTCTCGCAGAGCCGTCTGGTTCTGCCCAAAATGCGCTCGAAGCACTCCGTCTCCGTGCCAAACGCAATAATCTGTCAGGCGGCGCACTCAAAAACCTGTTCGCAAGCCTTGCTGCTGACACCGGACGCCAAAACGCAGCCGATCGAGAAAAACAGTTCCGCCAAAGAATTTCCGATCTTGAGCGCGAACTACGACAAGCCCAGAGTCACCTCCGGTCCGCTCAGGGCGCCCTCAGTCATACGCAGATGGAGAGCCGAGCTCTCATGACCGAGATCGCGACACAGCGTGCCCAGCGCCCATGGCGTTACATTACAATTGCCTTTGGGATCAGCGCGGGGCTATTGCTTGGGATCGCGACAAGCCAGTTCTACCATAGCCTGACAGACCGGCCTCCGATTGACCGATCAGTCTACTTCCGCTGATACCGTTTTGTTTTTTTGCCTTTCTCCCGTCACAGGCTAAGGATAGATGAAGGGCCATGGCCTCTTCCCCCGGCGCTGCAAAGCGACATCTGCTGCCCCTTCTTGACCGATACGTTCTCCGCCAGCTTGTCATCGCCCTTTTGGCGCTGACGGGCGGGGCCGTAGCGCTCATCTGGCTGACACAATCGCTGCATTTTGTATCGATGATTGTTCAGCATGGGCTGTCGCTGCGCGTCTTCCTGCAGCTTACCTCCCTGATGTTGCCGTCCTTTGTGGCTGTCATTCTGCCGATCACAACTTTCCTCGTGATCCTCTTTACCTATCAGCGAATGTCCGGCGACCGGGAAATGACCGTCATGCGCGCCGCTGGCCGTTCCCCCCTGGAACTGGCACGCCCTGGCCTGATCTGTGCAGGAGCCTGCGTCGGCCTGTGCTACGTTTTGACGCTCTGGCTGGCTCCCGTGTCCTATCACGCGTTCCATCGATACGAATTCCAGATCCGCAATCAGATGGCTGCCTTCCTGCTTCAGGATGGTGTTTTCACAAAGGTCTCGGGAGACATGACCGTGTATGTCCGCTCCCGGGATTCCAACGGGCTGCTGCACGGTGTTCTGGTGGAAGATGATCGTGACCCGGATGCCCATACGACCGTTCTGGCCGAACGAGGCACGATCGTAACCGTCAACGACAAGCCTCGCGTCGTCCTTTACAATGGCTCTCGTGAAGAAATTGACCGGCATACAGGGCGACTCAACGTCCTGACATTTGGCCGCAACACGATTGATCTAACGTCGTCCCGCCAGAACAACCATGAAGAGCGGGACGCATCGGAAATGCCATTGCACGATCTATTCCACCCGGATCCAAACGAGGTGTCCGAGCGTGACAGGGGCAAATTTGCGGTCGAAGGGTGGCATCGCCTGACTGCGCCACTGACTGTGCTATCCTTTGCCATGATCGGGCTTGTGGCTGTTCTTCGGGGGACGTTCTCCCGCCATGGAAATATCACCCGTCCTCTGATCGCCATTCTGACAGTCGTGGGGCTTCTCGCACTTTCACTCATGCTCCAGAATTTTGCTGGCAGAAATCTTGCTCTTGTTCCCCTGCTCTGGGTTGCAGCCCTTCTTCCAAGCATCATCTGTGCAGCTCTTCTGTTCGCCGAGCAGTGGACTGGAACCACGCGCCAGACTGGACGCCCCTCATGAAATCCACCACTGACGGGTATCGCAGCTGGTTTTCCACGCTCATCCACACCCTGAGACCACAGGAAGCGGAAGTCGGGTTTTCTACGACCCTGGCGATCTACATCGCACGTCATTTCACGTTAAATACGCTGTCGATGGTTCTGGCTCTGACAGGGCTTGTGTCCCTGTTCGACTTCATTGATCTGCTCAGGCGCGCCGCAACCCGACCCAATGTGCCCACCAGCCTCATTCTTGAAATCGCAGGGCTGCACATTCCGTATTACGTCATTTACGTGCTGCCGTTTGGTATTCTGCTTGGCGGAATTGTCTGCTTTTCCCGCCTGACAAGGTCGTCCGAACTCATTGTCGCCAGAGCCGCGGGGATCTCTGCCTGGCAGTTCCTTGCCAGCCCTCTCTCCTGCGCCCTCCTGATCGGTCTGTTCACAACCACCGGCATCTCAGCCCTTTCTTCGTCAATGTATCGGCAGGCGGAGCTTCTGGATCAGTCTTATCTTCGAACGGGTGGTGGCGTTCTCACACTCAAAGGCGGCGAACTCTGGCTCAGGCAGGCCGACGATGGACTGACGCCACACGGCGTCGCCATTCTCCACGCCCAGAACGTCAAACTTGCGCAGGATACGCTCGATGTCTCCGGCGTGACCATTTTCCGCCTGGATGACCGGGATCGTCTGATCGTCCGCGTCGAAGCGCCAACCGGAACACTCGCCCATCAGCAGTGGAGCCTGAATGATTCGTCCCTGCTGCATCCGGATCATCTGCCGGAAAAAATCGGAACCCTGAGCCTTCCGTCCGATCTTACGGTCAGTCGCATTCAGGAAAGTTTTGCATCGCCCGATACGCTGTCGGTCTTTGCTCTACCCAGCTTTATCTCCCTTCTGGAGCGGTCCGGTTTCCCTTCAATTCGGCACAGGTTACATTTCCAATCGCTTCTGGCTCTTCCCATCCTTGCTGGTACAATGGCATTGGTGTCCGCAGGGTTTTCGATGCGTCCCGCACGACGCGGCGGAGTGGCCCGGATGCTGGGATCGGGAATTGCTGCAGGCTTTGCGCTTTTCACGATCTCGAAAGTGGCTGAACAGTTTGGTGAATCTGGCGCTTTGCCGCCGGTTCTTGCCGCATGGGCGCCCACGGGCGCAGGGCTCTGCCTTGCGGTCGCGCTTTTGCTGCATATGGAGGATGGTTGATGTCGGTGCCCCGGTGGCTCCCAAAACGCGCCCGCAGATGCGTCTCTCTTGCAGGCGTCGCCCTGACGGGAACTGCGCTCGTGGCGCCGCAGGACATGTTTGCCAATACGATGCAGCGCGACAATTCGCATATCATCGTCATTGGCAAGCCGACGTCCGAGCACGACCCTCTCACCTATCTGGCTGACAGCGAAAGCTACGCAAAGAACGGTCTCGTCACATGGGAAGGCAATGTCCGCATCTGGCAGGGCGATCACGCTCTCCGTGCCGACAAGATCACCTATGACCGGAACACAGGCGTTCTGGCAGCACGCGGCCATGTCGCCATCATGGAACCAGATGGCAGCACCACGTATGCTGCCTATATGGAATTCAGCCATGGCATGCATGACGGCATCGGCACGTCCATCTACATGCAGATGCAGGATAATGCGAAGCTGGCCGGTAACGGCATGCGTCGCACCAATGGTCTGATCAATGATCTCTCACATGCCGTTTATACGGCGTGCAAGATCTGCGAAACAAACCCTGATGCTCCGCCATTCTGGCAGTTCCAGGCCTATGGCGCGACGCAGGATGCCCAGCACAAGCGTATCGAGTTCAACCATGCCTGGTTGAAAATGCTCGGCCTTCCAGTGTTCTATTTTCCGTTCTTCTCGATGTCCGACCCTTCGGTCAAACGACAGAGCGGCTTCCTGATGGCCGGCATCAGCCCGCATGACCGCTATCTTGGAACGTATTTCACACTTCCATATTTCTGGGCCATTGACGACAGTCAGGACCTCACCGTGCGTGGACTGGTCTCCACAAAGACCGGTCCGGAAATCACCAGCGAATATCGCCGCCGTTTCAACTTTGGCACGCTGGATATCACGGCCGGTGGCGCATACGACACCAACCGAGAGAGCCGCTACGTCAATACGTTCGGAAACAACGTCAACTCTTCAGGCGAATATGGCCTTCAGGGTTACGTGTTCGGTCAGGGCAATTTCGCGATCAACAAGCATTGGCAGGCGGGGATCAACGTCAATCTGGCGACGTCTGCCAACTACATGCGAGATTACCGCGTCCCTGGTTACGGTCAGGAATCGCTCAACTCGAACGTCTATCTTGAAGGCTACGGCGTAGGTGCCTACGCCCGCCTCGATGCACAGGCCTATCAGGGTCTGAACCAGGGCGTCATTCAGAACTCCGAGCTGCCATGGGCACTGCCGCGCTTCACCTACGCCTATCAGGGCCAGCCTGATGCACTGGGTGGGCGTTTCAGCATGAACACCACAGACTTTGACGTGTACCGTACAAAGGGCGTGTCTGATCAGCGCGGCCAGCTTCAGATGCAGTGGGATCGTCCGTTCCATAACAGTCTGGGCCAGCAGTGGCTTGTAACGGCACGGTTGGACTCAAACGTCTATCGGGCCACTCGTCTTGCACAGCAGCCGACCTATTACGCCGTTGGCGGCACAAAAATCACAGGGCAGGTTCTTCCAACGATTGCCGTCAAGATGAACTGGCCGTTCCTGCGGTCCTTCGCCCGCGGACGTGGCACGCAGGTTCTTGAGCCTATTGTTCAGCTGATTGCCGCGCCTAACACCGGCAACTCCGCCAACAGCAATATGCCGAATGAAGACAGCCTGACGTACGAATTCACCGATACAACCATGTTCTCCCTGAACCGCTATGCCGGGACAGATCGCCTCGATGGCGGATTGCGCGGCAATATCGGCGTTCATCAGAGCTGGACGTGGAACGGCCATTCCATCGACATGCTGGTGGGTGAAAGCATCCAGGAGCACATCACAAAGAACCGTATTCCGTATTCCGGCCTGGATCATCATCTTTCGGACCCGGTTGGCCGTGTGCGCTTCACACCCAACAAGTACCTCGATGTAACGGCCCGCGGTCGTTACAATCCATGGACGCATCAGGTGGACTACGGCGAAGGCCTGTTCAGCGCCGGCATTCCGGCTTTGCGCTTCAGTGCCGGCTACCTCTATGCCCCGGTGACACCGTATTATTATTACGCCACCAACTATCGTGAGAGCGGCGTAAACTCGCCCTATCTGGTCAAGACGAACGAAATTACGGGCAGTGTCTCTACCCACTGGCGCCAGTATCATGCGTCAGGCTTCTTCCGTCGCAGTCTGTCCCGGAAACAGTTCGTCGCAAATGGCGGGGATATTGGGTATTCCAACGACTGCTTCGGGCTGGATATCATGTATATCAAACAGTACACACGGATCGGCGGCGAGCAGCGGAACACCACTGTGATGTTCAACTTCACGTTCAAAACGATCGGCACTTTCGGAATTAACGGCTGAGCATGTCCAAGACCCATCGCATCGCATCTACTGCCCTGGTTGCCCTGCTGGCCTTCTCTGCGGCGGCTCCAACCGCTGTGGCGCATGCTGCACCCGCACACAAGAGTGCTCCCAAAAAGGAGCAGGCACCCGCAGCGAAACCGCCTGAAGACCAGATCCTGGCTGTTATCAACGGTCAGGTGCTGACCCAGCGTGATGTGGATAACCGCGCCAAGCTGTTCGTGCTTTCCACTGGCCTGCCCGTCAGCCCGGATGTCATGAACCGCATGCGCGGCCAGATCATTCACCAGTTGATCGAAGAACGCCTGAAGACTCAGGAAATGCTGAAGCGACACATCAATGTCGAGCCTGAGCAGATTGCCGGAGCCATCAGCAACATCGAACAGCGCAACGGCATGCCCAAAAATGCCCTGCGTGACCGTCTGGCATCCGATGGCGTCTCCCTGACAACGCTGATCGATCAGATCCGTGTGCAGATTGGCTGGATGCAGGTGCTTCGTGAGCAGCTGGGCGAAGGGGGCCGCATTACAGCCACCCAGATCGCGCAGCGTGAGCAGGCCCTTCAGGCTGAGCAGGGTCGCGCGCAGTACATGATGAGCGAAATTTTCGTTCCTGTTGCTGACCCACGCCACGATGAAAACGAACTCACGTTCACACGCACCATCATCTCCCAGCTTCGAGAAGGCGCGCCCTTCCCTATTGTTGCCGCACAGTTCTCGCAGGCACAGTCTGCGCTCGACGGCGGTTCCATGGGCTGGGTGCAGGAAGACAACCTTGACCCACAGGTCGTGAATGTCGTGCGCCAGATGCCAATTGGTGCCATTTCCAACCCGATCCAGGTTGCTGGCGGGTTTGTCATCGCAACAGTTCAGGCCAAACGTGTCGTCGGCAAACAGATGGGCACGCTCGTTGCCCTGCGTCAGGCCTTCTTCCCGTTTGATGCGCCGCTGAATCCACAGAACCCTACACCTCAGCAGCAGGCGGCTCTTCAGAAAGCGACGCACGCTGTTGAAACGATCCATAGCTGCGATGCTCTGGAAGCGCTTAACAAAGCTCAGGGTGAGAAGCGTCCCAGCAATCCCGGAACTCAGGTTCTGGAACGCTTGGCGCCCCAGATGCGCTCCATTATCGAGCCTCTGCCTATAAACAAGGTGAGCCACCCGCTGGTGTCCATGGATGGTATTGCCCTGTTGATGGTCTGTGATCGCCAGCAGAAAAATCTGGCACAGCAGACACCTGGGGAAATTGCCGATCAGCTCATGAATGAGCGGGTTGAGCAGGCGTCCCGTCAGCTCCAGCGGGATCTACAGCGCCGGTCCATCATCGATATCCGCCCCGCAGCGAAGCCGGCTCTCAACTGACGTGAGCCTTCCTTCTCTGAAAGAGTCTATCCAGGCTTACGGTCTGGATGCAAAAAAATCCCTCGGTCAGCACTTTCTTCTGGATCCCGGAATTTGTGCCCGGATCGTCACCTTGGGTGGCGATCTGACCGGGCGAAGCGTTGTTGAAATCGGACCTGGTCCTGGTGGCCTGACACGCGCTCTGCTCGATAGTCCGGCAAGCCGCGTCGATGCTGTGGAAATTGATGAACGCGCGTGGCCGCTGCTCGAAGAGCTGGCTGGGCACTATCCGGATCGTCTGCATATTATCCGGCAGGATGCCCTGAAACTGGATGCGGCGAGCCTTGCCCCTGCTCCCAGACAGATCATCGCCAACCTGCCTTATAATGTTGCCACGCCCCTTCTTGTTGGCTGGTTGAGACAGGCCCATTCGTGGGAACGCCTGTCTTTGATGTTCCAGCTTGAAGTTGCTGAACGCATCTGTGCTGAGCCAGATACGTCTGCTTACGGGCGGCTTGCTGTTCTGGCCCAGTGGTGCGCGTCCTGCTCCGTGGCTCTGCGCATTCCACCCGGGGCATTTTCCCCACCGCCCAAGGTTCACTCGGCCGTTGCGGTTCTCATTCCACATGCAGAGCAGCCCGCACCAGAGCTTTTTCGTGCGATGGAGCGCGTCACCGCCGCCGCGTTCGGACAGCGCCGCAAGATGCTACGATCATCTCTCAAATCGATTGGTGGGGAAGCACTTCTGGACGCTGCGGGTATCGAGCCCACACGCCGGGCTGAAACCCTGAGCGTTGCAGAATTTGGCCGCCTTGCAGAGCTGCATCTTGCCCGCTCCCGCGCCTGAGAACCTTCCCCGCTGTCGTTGGGCCGTAACAGACCCCCTTCTTCGCCAGTACCATGACGAAGAGTGGGGCGTTCCGATCCGTGATAGCCGTGAACTGTGGGAGACCCTCGTTCTGGAAAGCTTTCAGGCTGGCTTATCCTGGGCGATCGTTCTGAAGCGGCGCGAAGGGTTTCGGAAAGCCTTTGCTAACTTTGACCCTGAAAAAGTAGCACTCTTTACGGAACAGGATATCGACCGCCTCATGCAGGATCCCGGCATCATCCGAGCCCGTGCCAAGATCAAAGCCACCATAGGCAATGCACAAGCCTACCTCGCCATGAAGGAACAAGGCGAAGATTTCGCAGGTTTCATTGCCTCCCTGGTCCCGAATGCTCCGATTTATAATTCGACCGGAGCAGTCTTGGCGCAGTCGCCTCTTTCAGTAACTGTCTCTAAAGCTTTAAAAGCCCGAGGCTTTCGCTTCGTCGGGCCTGTCATCGTGTATGCTTGGATGCAGGCCGTGGGTCTGATCCACGATCATGACCCATCCTGCTTTCGCTACAAACCCCAAGTCTAAAAACTCAGACTGCGCTTTTCGCACGCTCACTTTCAAACATGTAGTCACGCGTCAAAGGCACAGCATCCACGGACCGTGTCAGCTGAAGCTGGAAATTCATGTGCCCTTGCACGCGGAACGCCAGCTCGCTTCCCACGAGATATAACTCGAACATCCGCACAAACCGTTCATCATACAGATCAATGATTTTCTGTTTGTTGGCCTCAAAGCGCTTACGCCATTCTGCAATTGTCTTGGCATAGTGCAGACGCAGAACTTCGCAGTCCGTCATCCAAAGGCCAGTGCGCTCAACAGCAGCCAGCGTCTCGCTTAAAGACGGGGAATATCCACCCGGAAAGATGTATTTCTGGAGCCAGGCGTTAGTCGTTCCAGGCCCATCTGTTCGGCCGATCGAGTGGATCAAAGCCACCCCATCCGGCTTCAGACATTCCTTGATTCCGCGAAAATAGCGCTCAAATTGCGGCTGCCCAACGTGCTCGAACATTCCGACTGACACGACACGATCGAACTCGTGGTGAACGTTGCGGTAGTCCATAAGCTCGAAACGGACCTGCCCTTCCAGCCCCTCGGCGCGCACCCGAGCTCGCGCTTCCTCTAATTGTTCCTTGGAAAGCGTAATACCGACAACCGTTGCGCCATATTCTTTTGCCAGTGTCAGCGCCAGACCGCCCCAACCGCACCCAATATCCAGAACTTCCAGTCCCGGACGATTCAGATTCAACTTGGAGGCAATATGTCGCTTCTTCGCAATCTGAGCCTCCTCAAGCGTCATGTCTTCACGCTGGAAATAGGCGCAGGAGTATTGACGGTCCTTATCCAGAAACAAGTCATAAAGGCGACCATTCAGATCATAATGATGCGCAACATTCCGGCATGACCGTTTCAGGGAATTCAGCCCCTTGAAAGGTCGGAGAAGATAACGGAGTCGATCCTCGATCTCTTCAAAAACATGACCGCCTTGGGTGATGTTCGCCATGAGGACGATCATCAGTGTCTCAAGAGTGCATCCTTCCGGCGCAAGTTCGCCAGCCATGTATTCTTCGCCAAACGCCAACCCGGAATTAATAACCAGAGAACGCTCAGCCTGTTTTGTTTTGAGATGTAAGCCCGCTTCAACGCCGGGTAAGGCCCCACGATAGGTTTGTATCGTGCCGTCACTGAACGTGACTCGCAGTGTTCCGACCTGAATAAATTTTTTCAGAACGAAATCGAGAATGGGTTTCACGCCTGCCTCCCTCCTGTTCACGCGTCATGACAAGACATGACACAGTCTTCAGTTGCCTGACCGGGAGAGCAGACATCAAAAAACCCGGCGCGGGAATACCCGGCCGGGTTTTCTGTTGGCTATGCCAGCGAAATCAGCCTTCGGCTTCTTCCGTGACTGCAGCTTCGGCAGCAGCTTCTTCAGCTGCGTTCTCTGCCTGCAGTTCGCCGAGGATGTTGTCATCCTCTTCTTCCACGCCAACGGCTTCGCCGCGGGCCTGGCGCTCAGCTTCTTCAGCAGAACGTGCAACGTTGACTGTCAGCGGAATGGAAACTTCCGGGTGCAGGACGATGCGGGCTTCCGTCAGGCCAAGAGACTTGATCGGGTGAGCCAGAACAACCTGCTGACGAGCAACCGTAAGGCCAGCGTCCGTAGCAGCAACAGCGATATCACGCGTGCTGACGGAGCCGTACAGGTTGCCGCTGTCACTTGCCTGACGGATGATGACGACAGACAGGCTGTCCATACGTTCGGCAAGACGCTCAGCTTCTTCGCGCTTCTTGATGTTCAGCGCTTCAAGCTGGGCGCGCTCCGTGTCAAAGCGCTTGCGGTTTGCGGCCGTAGCACGCATCGCCTTGCCTTGCGGAAGCAGGAAGTTACGGGCGTAACCCGGCTTCACGGAAACAAGATCGCCCATCTGGCCGAGATGCTCGACCCGCTGGAGCAGGATCAGTGCGGTCTGGGACATGGTGCTCTCCTCAGCTTACGACGTAGGGGAGCAGGGCAAGGAAGCGGGCACGCTTGATAGCCTGCGCCAGCTCACGCTGCTTCTTGGCCGAAACAGCCGTGATACGGCTCGGCACGATCTTGCCACGCTCAGAGAGGAAGCGGCTCAGAAGACGCACGTCCTTGTAGTCGATCTTCGGCGCATTCGGGCCGGAGAACGGGCAGGACTTACGACGACGATAGAAAGGACGGCGTGCGCCGACAGCCGTGCGACGGGCTGCTGGGTTGACGTCGTTCACGTCGGTGGTGGTTGTATCGGACATGTTTCTTACTCCGCTCCAGCCGCCTCACGAGCATCGTCCTGCTCGCCGCGTGCACGGTATTCTTCACGGTCTTCGCTGCCACGACGCGGGCCGCCACGGCCGCTCTCGAAGCGACCAGCCGGCTTGGAGCCGCCACGGAAGCTACCACGGTCGCCGCGATCATCATTCTTGCGAGCAAGAACCGGGGACGGAGTTTCGTCGATTTCGTCAACGCGAAGCGTCAGAACGCGAAGCACGTCTTCGTTCAGGCCGAGCTGACGCTCAACTTCACGAAGCGTATCCGGCGTGCAGTCGATACCGAGCAGGACGTAATGGCCCTTACGGTTCTTCTTGATGCGGTATGCGAGCGAACGGAGACCCCAGAATTCGCGCTTCTGGATGGAACCACCATTCTCGGTCAGCAGGGCTTCAATGGTCTCAACCAGGCTCTCGACCTGTGCCTGAGACACATCGTTACGTGCGATGAGCACGCTTTCGTACAGTGGCATGAAAACTCCCTTCGGATAAGGTCAACCCAACTGGTCCAGCCCGTGCCGGAGACAGTGCAATCTTTGGGGAAAGCGCGGGTATAGCCGGCGCGACGCCACATCGCCCGGCAGGGAAAGGCTGCATTAATCATGCAGCCTAACGGAAATCAAGGATAAACTCAGAGTCGACGCAGCTCTGCCGGGACATATTCGTCAGGAACGTTCCAGATTTCCTGAACAACATACTGAATTACAAACCCACATTTCTGATAATTGGTCAGCGCTCTGGGATGATCCAGTGTGCAGGTATTGACCCGCAATCGCCAACATCCTGCCGTAAACGCCTGAGAAATCGCGGAATCCAGCAATGCCCGACCTAAGCCACGACCAATGGCCGCTGGCAGAAGCCCGAAATACGCCAGATTGGCATCTCCGCCCTCTCGCAGATCCAGTTCGTAGAACCCAAGAGGCGTACCATCTGCCTGCCAGAGCACCATGAAGTAAACGTCAGGATCATGGACAATTTCAGCAAGTTTTTCGTCCGGCATCGGACGACGCATCCACCAGCAATATGCCTCACCAACTTCCCGATAGAGCTTGCGGTATAGCGGCAATGCCGGAGGGAGAACTCTCTCAAGAGAGACCCCCTCTGGCAAAACCGGAGCTGGGCGGCTTGCCCTCGTCTCCAGAAAAGTCACACCCACCTCAAAACGGGTGGATGATCCCTGCGGATGAAGCCAGGCCGGCAGCATGACCCAGACGATCAGTTATCGTCGAGGAAGGAACGCAGCTTACGGCTGCGGCTCGGGTGCTTGAGCTTGCGAAGAGCCTTTGCCTCGATCTGACGAATACGCTCACGCGTCACGTTGAACTGCTGACCCACTTCCTCAAGGGTGTGGTCCGTGTTCATGCCAATACCAAAGCGCATCCGCAGAACGCGCTCTTCACGTGGCGTCAGGGACGCCAGAACGCGCGTGGTTGCTTCACGCAGGTTGGTCTGGATCGCGGCATCCAACGGAATAACAGCCGTCTTATCCTCGATGAAGTCACCAAGATGACTGTCTTCCTCGTCGCCAATCGGCGTTTCAAGGGAGATCGGCTCCTTGGCAATCTTCAGGACCTTCCGGACCTTCTCCAGCGGCATGCCAAGCTTCTCAGCCAGCTCTTCCGGAGCAGGCTCACGCCCGATCTCATGCAGCATCTGACGGGACGTGCGCACCAGCTTGTTGATCGTCTCGATCATGTGCACCGGAATACGGATCGTCTTCGCCTGATCGGCGATAGAACGCGTGATCGCCTGACGGATCCACCAGGTGGCATAGGTCGAGAACTTGTAACCGCGACGGTACTCGAACTTGTCCACAGCCTTCATCAGACCGATGTTGCCTTCCTGAATCAGATCCAGGAACTGCAGACCACGGTTCGTGTACTTCTTGGCAATCGAGATCACGAGACGCAGGTTGGCCTCGATCATTTCCTTCTTGGCACGCGTGGAGTCACGCTCACCACGGGAAATGGTCGCATACACACGACGGAACTCCCCAACCGGCAGGCCAGTCTCGTGAGAAAGCGCCGCAAGATCAGCACGCATGGACCGGATCTGGTCCAGGTGCTTGGTCGTCAGCGTCTTCCAACCCTTACCGGGCAGAGTGCAGATAAAATCAACCCAGGTCGGGTCCATCTCGCGGTTACGATACTTCAGCAGGAAGTCATCACGCGAAATTTTGCAGCCCTCAGCCAGACGCAGCAAGCGGCCTTCGAGGTTGTTCAGACGCTGAACATGCATCTTGATCTGGGCAACAAGCTCTTCAATCCGGTTGTTATGCAGGTGAACCTGCTCCACCAGACTGACCAGTTCATGGCGCAGCTCTTCGTAAATGTTCTCAGACTTGTCCGAGCTTTCCTCACCGGCCGTCAGGGCCTCCAGACGCTTGACCTGAAGCTGACGCAGCTTGTGATACAGCGGCTCGATGGCTTCGAAGCGGGCCAGAATTTCTGGCTTCAGCTTCTCTTCCAGAGCAGACAGGGACAGGCCACTGCCTTCCTGCTGATCACCGTCGCCTTCTTCGGCATCGTCGTCCGTAGCGTCTTCGTCAGCCGCAGCTTCCTCGCCTTCCTCGCCCTCTTCGCCTTCAGGACCCGGACCGACAGCCTGACTGGCTTCCAGATCGACGATGTCGCGGAGCAGCATTTCGCCGTCCTTGAGGCGTTCATGCCAGGAAATGATCGCGCGGATCGTCAGCGGGCTTTCGCAAAGCCCGCCAATCATCTCGTCACGACCTGCTTCAATGCGCTTGGCGATCGCGATTTCGCCTTCGCGGGACAGGAGCTCCACAGACCCCATCTCACGCAGATACATCCGAACCGGATCATCCGTGCGGCTGGCAGCCTCGGCATCAATATTGCCGCCCTGAGGCTCGTCTGATTCCTCAGCTTCTTCCTTGGCTTCTTCCTGAGCCGGCTCAGCTTCGTCCTGTTCTTCGTTTTCCAGAACCTGAATGCCCATCTCTGACAGAGCTGCCATGACGTCTTCGATCTGCTCGGAGGACATCTGGTCCTGCGGCAGAACGGCGTTCAGCTCGTCAAAGGTAATATGGCCACGCTCACGCCCTTTGGCGATCAGCCGCTTCACGGCAGCGGATTGCGTATCAAGAAGAGTGGCATCCCCCTCCTGTTCCTGCGCGTTCCGATCCGTACCAGAGGCTGTTTTCGTCGCCATGCGTCTCTCCCTCAACTCCACCGAAAGCAAGCAATTCGGCAGCGTGCAGGTGGTCGATCCTGAGCCGTAAGTCAAGGTTTAGACGAAAAAGAAAGCAACTTCAGGGCAATAAAAAACGTTAGCCCCGGCCTTTTTCACCCTTCTTCTTCAACATCCTCACCTCGCCGCAGCGCTTCCAGAACCCTCATCCGCGCCAGCAGGCTTTCCGGAAAAGATGAGTCTCCGCCCCCTCCACCAGAATAGACCTGCATGATGGTTGCCTGAATGTCATTGGCCACTTCGCGCTCGAAATTGCGAAAATTTACAAGCCCGTAAAAGTGCCACCAGCTCTCCACAACATCGATCTTGAGAACTTCATCTCTATCTTTTCCGAGCCCCACTTCTCGAGGCATCGGACTTTCTGTCACGGCCGCCACGATATCCGTCAGCCCATGAGCCTCGATCCAGCGATGGCAGTTCTCTTCCGTCAGATCCTCGTCCTGACAACTCCAGTCCAAAAGGGCGGAGCGAATCCGATCCAGATCCACCGGGAGAGCCAGACTGCTATAGGCCTGCTCTACCTCCGGAAGGATATCCGGATAACGCAGCAGCATCGCTGTCAGAATGTTGAGACGCTCCACACTCCCCTGCTCGATATGCCGCATCTCGCCAGGGGCCTGCGTTGAAAGAGGAAGCGGTGCCCCTTTCTTCTGGAACGGCTTTTTGCTTCCACCACCGCGCCTGAATCGCGCGAAAAACATATCCAGAAACGTACTGCGATACTCAGACGCAAGTGCCCGATCCGGGATCAGCTTTGACAGAGCAACAAGCTTCTCACGCAACGCCGCCCGCTGATCGGGACCGGGATCAACCATTCCCCCTGTCATCAACCCGAACAATTCAGTCGCCAGAGACGTCGCCCCAGACAGGGCTTCCTTCATGGCCGCAACGCCGCGTGTACGGATCAGACTGTCTGGGTCATCTTTAGGGTCCAGGCGGCAGAACCTGAGCGTTCGTTCGGGAGACAGCAGCGAAAGCGCGACTTCACAGACCCGCAAAGCGGCGCGCGCTCCTGCCGCATCACCATCCAGACACAGGATCGGAGAGGGCGTCATGCGCCACAGCAGATCAAGCTGCTCTTCGCCCAGTGCAGTCCCCAACGGCGCCACAGCACCACCAAAGCCTGCCTGGTCCAGAGCAATGACGTCCATATACCCTTCAACCACAACAAGCTCAGCGCCCTTGTGGACAGCCTCACGCGCCAGATCGAGGTTGTAGAGTGTGCGCCGCTTGGAGAAGAGCGCCGTTTCCGGACCATTGAGATATTTTGGTTGCCCGTCCCCCAGGGTGCGCGCGCCAAAAGAAATCAGCTTGCCGCGGCGATCCCGGATCGGAAACGTCACGCGATTAAAAAACAGTTCCCCTTTGGGCTGTCCCCGGTCATCCACGCGCAAAATACCCGCCTGAACCAGCATTTCAGGCGTCACATCATGGGCGCGCAATTCTTCAACCAAATGCCGCCCATCGCCAGACCACCCCAGACCAAACCGTTCGATAGTCGCGTCACTCAGTCCGCGCCCACGCAGATAAGCGAGCCCCTCCCGTCCTTCCGGAAGGAAGAGTCGACGCCGGTAACTGGCCTGAACGAGGGACAGAACATCGCCAAGAGATTTGACCTCCCGCGCACGCGCCTCACTCCGTGGGTCCTGCTTCGGAACTTCAAGGCCTGCCTCAGCGGCTAGTTGCTCAACAGCCTCAGGAAAACTCCGACCGTCGCTCTGCATGACAAAGGAGATCGCATCACCATGCGCGCCACAGCCAAAGCAATGAAAATGATCATCATAAACGTAGAAAGACGGAGTCTTTTCCCCGTGGAAAGGACAGCATGTTTTCCAGTTACGACCGGAGCGAACCAGCTTGTTGCGACGCCCGATCAGGGAGGCCAGCGGCGTTCGATTGCGGAGTTCGTCCAGAAAGGCGGCGTCGAATGCCATCGGGCAGCAGGAGCCTTTCAATCAGTTCCGTCGGAAGAGATGGCTCTTACAAGCCTGAGACAAGAAAATCCACTCTGGCTCGAACAGCGGGCACTCAAAGAAAAACAGAAAGGTTACTGGCCGTTTCCGAAACAATCGTAGCCGTTTTCCTGATCTGGAAACGATTACAATATGACAACTAAAAGAAATTTTTTTCTTTTGACACCCATCAATGGAAGAGGCGCAAATATAGCGTCAATATGGCAGTCGAACGAGGTGCAGGCCCCTGCATCCCTTTAGTGGGGTGGATGAGTCGCGCCTTCACAAAAGATTAAAGACGCAGGATCTCAACCTATGACCGTAAAAATCACGGTACTAAAAGAACAGGACGAAGGCGGTGAACGTCGCGTCGCCCTGATCCCGCAGGTTGTCGAGCGCCTCAGCAGCCTCGGCGTCTCTTTCGCGATGGAAAACGGGGCCGGTGTCGCCTCTTCCTATCCGGATGAAACCTATAAAGACGTAACCCTTTCAACAGACCGGAAGGCTCTCCTCGGCGATGCGGATATTGTCCTCGCCGTTCAGCCTCCCACCATTGAAACCGTTCAGGCCATGAAGCCCGGCGCCGTTCTGGTGTCTTTCATTTACGGCCGAAACCACCCTGATCTGGTCAAGGCCCTTCGGGACCAGAAAGTCACCTGCTTCGCCATGGAGCTGGTTCCCCGCATTTCCCGCGCACAGGCCATGGACGCCCTGTCCAGTCAGGCCACCCTTGCCGGCTATTACGCCGTTCTGCTCGGGTCCGTGCATATGACCAAGATCCTTCCCATGATGACCACGGCCGTCGGCTCCCTGCGGGCCGCACAGGTTCTGGTCATGGGGCTTGGCGTCGCTGGCCTTCAGGCTCTCGCAACGGCCAAGCGTCTTGGTGCCGTCACGGAAGGCTATGACGTCCGCCCCGAAACACGCGAAGAGGCACAGTCTCTGGGTGCCAAATTCGTCGATACCGGCGTGGATGGCACCGGCAAGGGCGGTTATGCCCGAGAACTGACAGACGAAGAAAAACAGACGGTCCGCAAGGTCATCAGCGACCACATCGCACGGGCTGACCTGATCGTCACGACAGCAGCCGTCCCCGGCAAAAAGGCTCCTCGCCTGATTGATGCCGAGCAGATCAAGGCCATGAAGCCTGGCTCCGTCATCATCGACCTCGGTGCAGAAGGTGGCGGCAACTGTGAAGGTACACAGGCTGGCCAGACGGTACAGGTTGGCCCGACCACAATCGTTGGTCCGATCAATGTTCCGTCCATGCTCGCCCTTCAGGCCAGCGAACTTTATTCCAAAAACATCATGCATCTGCTCCAACAGATCCTGACCAAGGACGGTCAGATCCAGCTGGATTTCACGGATGAAGTCATTTCCGGCACCGCCCTCACTCATGATGGCTACATCACGAACGAAGGCATCCGCACGGCCGTCGATCCGAATTCCCCGGCGCCGCCCGCACCGCAACCCCCTGCCCCGGCTGCCACCCCCGCCGCACCGGCACAGGCTTCAGGACAGGAGGCCGCACGATGATCACCGCAATGACCTTCATCATCGCGCTCTACATCTTCATGCTCGCGGCTTTCACGGGCTACGAGGTCATCAGCCGCGTGCCCTCTATCCTGCACACACCGCTGATGTCCGGCTCGAACTTCGTACACGGTATCGTGGTCGTGGGGGCGCTGACAGCCCTGTTCAACGCCTCTTCCGTGCTCGAACAGGTTGTCGGTTTCCTCGGCGTCATGATGGGCGCTGGTAACGTTGTCGGCGGTTACGTCGTGACAGACCGTATGCTGGCCATGTTCAAGCCCAGTGACAAAGCGGCTCCGCAGAAGGGAGCGCAGAAATGATCCTCCTCGAATATATCGTCGCTATCAGCGCTCTTATCGCCTCCGGCCTGCTGGTCTACGGCCTCAAGCGCATGTCCTCTCCCGTTACGGCCGTTTCCGGCATTGTGACGGCGGGTTGGGGTATGCTGTTCGTTACCGCAGCCAGCTTCCTCGGCATTTTCAGTGTTTCTGAAGCCGCAAAGCCGCATCTGGTCGTCAACGTCATTCTGGCCATCCTCGCCCTTGTCATCGGCGGTGGCTGGGCTGGCTGGAAAGGCCGCAGCGTTGCCATGACGGCCATGCCGCAGATGGTCGCCCTCTTCAACGGCATGGGTGGCGGTGCGGCCGCGGCTGTGTCCGTCATTGCCCTGACCGGCCCGAAAGAGACAGGCATCGTTCCGCTTCTCGTCACTGTCGCTGGTGGCCTGATCGGCAGCATGTCCCTGTCGGGTTCCATCATTGCCTGGGCCAAGCTCGATGGCCGGATGAACAAGCCGATCCGCTTCGGCGGCCAGCGTATCGTTAATGCTGCCGTCTTTATGCTCACCGTCCTGCTCGGCATCATGGCAGCCTTCCTGTACCATCAGGATGGCGGCGGTATCGCCACCCTGCTGTTCTTCATCGGCGCCCTGCTGGCTGGCATCTGCATGACGATCCCCATCGGCGGTGCTGACATGCCGGTCGTGATCTCGCTGTACAACGCCTTCACGGGTCTGGCTGTCGGTCTCGAAGGCTATGTCATGGCCGATCCGGCTCTGATGATCGCCGGTATGGTCGTGGGTTCCGCCGGTACACTGCTGACGGTCATGATGGCCAAGGGCATGAACCGTTCGATTGCCAACGTGCTGTTCAGCAACTTCGGTGAAGCCTCCGCTTCCACGGCAACAGGTCCCGAGAAAGAAGCCAAGTCCGTCGCTCCAAGCGATGCTGCCACGACGATGCGCTATGCTTCGTCTGTCATCATCGTGCCGGGTTACGGTCTGGCCGTCGCTCAGGCTCAGGGTAAGCTTTACGATTTCGTCAAGCAGCTTCAGGCCGCAGGCGTGGACGTCAAGTTCGCCATCCATCCGGTCGCCGGTCGTATGCCGGGCCATATGAACGTGCTGCTCGCCGAAGCCGGCGTCCCATACGACATGATCTATGACATGGAAGACATCAACGACAGCTTCGCTGACACGGATGTCGCCCTCATCATCGGCGCCAACGACGTGGTGAACCCATCCGCCCGGACGGACAAATCCTCCCCAATCTACGGCATGCCGATCCTGAATGCGGATCAGGCCCGTCAGGTCTTCGTCATCAAGCGTGGCATGGGCATGGGTTACTCCGCCGTTCAGAACCCGCTCTTCTTCCAGGACAACTGCGCCATGGTCTTCGGTGATGCGCAGGCCGTCCTCAGCAAGATGGTCGAAGCCGTAAAGGCTCTCGGCGCATCGTAAACCCTTCTCAAGGAGACACTCTCATGGCTGATACAATGCTAGCCGCCGTCGTCCGTGAGTTCGGGAAGCCTCTCTCTGTCGAGAGGCTTCCCATTCCCGAGATCCGGCCAAACCAGATCCTCGTGAAAGTCGATACCTGCGGCGTCTGCCACACCGACCTGCATGCCGCAGAGGGTGACTGGCCCGCAAAGCCGAACCCACCGTTCATTCCCGGCCATGAAGGCATCGGCCATATCGTGGCCGTTGGCAGTCAAGTCAGCCACGCCAAGATCGGCGACGTAGTCGGTGTACCCTGGCTCTATTCCGCCTGCGGGCACTGCGAACACTGCCTCGGCGGCTGGGAAACGCTGTGCAAAGAACAGGACGACACCGGTTACACGGTCAATGGGTGCTTCGCCGAATATGTCGTCGCAGATCCGAACTATGTCGCACATCTGCCCAGCAACATTGATGCCCTACAGGCTGCGCCCGTGCTTTGCGCTGGTCTGACCGTCTATAAGGGCCTGAAGATGACCGAGGCACGCCCCGGTCAGTGGATGGCCATTTCGGGCGTTGGCGGCTTGGGTCAGATGGCCGTTCAATATGCGGTCGCCATGGGCATGAATGTCGTGGCTGTCGATATTGACGACGACAAGCTCGCCACAGCTACAGAGCTTGGCGCGGCTCTGACCGTCAATGCCAAGGACAAGGACCCGGCAGCCTTCATCCAGCAGGAAGTTGGCGGCGCGCACGGTGCACTGGTTACGGCTGTGGGCCGCACGGCCTTCTCGCAGGCCATGGGTTATGCCCGTCGTGGCGGCACGATTGTTCTGAACGGCCTGCCACCCGGAGACTTCCCGGTTTCGATCTTTGATATGGTCATGAATGGCACGACCATTCGTGGCTCCATCGTGGGCACACGGCTGGACATGATCGAAGCCATGGATTTCTTCGCCCGCGGTAAGGTCAAGTCCGTCGTCACCGCAGACAAGATCGAGAACATCAACACGATCTTCGACAATCTCAAGAACGGACGCCTTCAGGGCCGTACGGTTCTGGATTTCCGTTCCTGAGACAGGACACCTGAGACTTTAGAAAGCACACGCCATGTTTGCCATGCAGCTCCGCCAACACCACCAGCCTCTGGAATGGGTGGAGCTGCCAGACCCCGAACCCGGACCGGACGAAATCCGCATCCGCATCGGGGCCTGCGGCGTCTGCCGCACAGATCTGCATGTCGTGGACGGCGAACTCGCCAACCCCACTCTTCCCATCATTCCCGGACATGAAATTGTTGGCCGGATCGACAAGCTCGGGAGCAACGTTAAAAGCCTGAGCGTCGGGGAACGGGTCGGCATTCCTTGGCTCGGCCATACCTGTGGGCATTGCTATTACTGCACGCACGGGATGGAAAATCTCTGCGATCACCCCCTGTTCACAGGCTTCAACCGTCATGGTGGCTACGCCACCATGACGGTTGCTGATGCGCGATATGCCTTTCCCATGGGTGACAAAGGGGAAGACAAGGATCTTGCTCCCCTGCTCTGCGCTGGCCTGATCGGCTGGCGCTGTCTCAGCAAAGCTGGAGACGGCAAAAAGATCGGCCTGTATGGCTTCGGAGCCGCCGCTCATATCATCATTCAGGTACTCCGCTGGCAAGGACGCGAGGTTTATGCCTTCACATCCCCCGGAGACACAGAGAAGCAGGCATTTGCCCGCTCCCTTGGCGCCGTTTGGGTAGGCGGCTCAGACGAACTTCCCCCCGAACCGCTTGATGCCGTAATCCTGTTTGCGCCTGTCGGCGCTCTGGTTCCGGCCGGACTGAAAGCCGTCCGCAAGGGTGGAAAGGTCGTGTGTGGCGGCATCCATATGAGCCCGATCCCGTCTTTTTCCTATGATACGCTTTGGGAAGAACGTGAAATCGTCTCCGTTGCCAATCTAACCCGGCAGGACGGGTTGGATTTTCTAAAGCTGGCTCCTGAGATGGGCATCAAAGTCACGAATACGCCTTATGCCCTCAAAGAGGCCAATCAGGCTCTGGATGACCTGCGCCACGGTCGTTTTGAGGGAGCCGCTGTTCTCATTCCATAAGCGGACATGATTGCTCTACCCTCGCTCTTAACAACCCCATCGCTTAAGAAAGACATACTGTGTCACAATAAGGCGACAGGCACTTCATGCGTAAGACAGCCCTTCTCCTGATCGTCTTTCAATTCTGCGGGCATGCTCAAGCTGCACCCTGGCAGAATTGCCTTCATGGAGCGGTCTCCGTTCCACTGGAGCACTATAATGCGCCACCCTCCATGCTGGGCAGTATAGACGGATTACCTGCCCGCTTTTTCCTTGCCCCACAGGCAAGCGATACTTTTGTTTTTGCCAATCACACTGTCACGTTTTCGGGCTCAGCTCCTGAAGATGCCGGATCAGAGACAGGCGAAGCGACAGTATTCGTGAAAACGCTCTCAACCGTAAATATTGGTGCACTCATACTCAAAAATTATACTGCTTATGTGGTGGATTATTCAGTGCCCAACACTATTATTCCACCACTCCAGGTCGAACTGGGAGAGCACTTTCTCTCCCATATTTCCACCCTGATTAACCGATCTTCTCGCAACGTCACGTTCTTTCGATACGACGATGAGAAATGTCCATCGATCGGAGATTTGCTCCCCGCGCCGACAACCAAACTGCACCTCTATCAAGACGGTTATCCACTCTCGAACACGGTTCTTGTTGAACTCAACGGCCATCCAGTTCGGATGAAAATCAACCTAAGCTCCAACCGAACCCTGATCCAGCAAGATACAGCCAGAGCAATAGGCATTGCGCCTGAGCCAAACACAGATGATCCCGTCCGCATCAATGCCAGCAATACAGTTGGTGGCTATCTTCATACGTTCGACACACTGAAAATCGGTCCGTTTCTGCTGCCCCACCCGAAGATCGTCATCGCTTCCACCATTGCCTATGACGAGTTAGGCACTGATGCTCTGAACCATTTCCATATCCTGCTGGACACACCTCGTGCGGCCATCTGGCTCTCTCCCGCGTCAGACCCTTCTCTCACCAAAGAACCTCCGCTGCCGTGGACGCCCCTCCATATCCGGAAGTATCAGGCAACTGCTCATGATCAGGGCATCGCCCCGAAAGATCCCGTTCATTCCGGGAATGATATGTTGAAAACAGCCGAGCCAGATCGATAATACTATTCCGAATTAGAAACATATCATCTGACCATAAAGGCTCGGCCGCCATGAGACGACTGTCCAAAACACTTCGAACCGCCGTGCTCGCATCCACGCTCGGCGCAGCATGCATCCCCAGCCACGGCGAGGCGCAAATTCTCCCGCCCCTGCAAAGTGTCTCCGTTTATGGTCAGCAGATCCGTTTCCTGGAAGCTGGTACGGGTCCGGACCTTGTGCTGGTCCATGGCCTCGGAAGCAGCGCCACAATGGACTGGGGCAAAGTTATCCCTGAACTGTCCCGGCATTATCATGTCATCGCCATGGATCAGCTCGGCTTTGGTGCTTCGGAAAAGCCGCTGATCGCCTACGGAATTCAGACATGGGTGGACATGCTGGATGGCTTCCTGAAAGCACGCCACATCACGCATTTCATGCTTACCGGAGAATCCCTCGGCGGCTGGATTGCGGGACTTTACACAATCGAGGCGGCACAGAATTCCTCCATGGCCATGCCCGTGCGCCTCATCCTGAGCGATGCCGCTGGCCACAAGTCCCTCGTCGAACATGGTCTTCCCCTGTTCGGGCCGGTCTCATTTTCTGGCATTCGCACGGGGCTAAGATGGCTGTTTTACAACAAAGCCCTCATTACAGATGAACTGGTCCAGGCAACATTTCGAACCCGACTGGCCGAAGGTGCGCAATACACGCAGGAGAGCTTCGCCAGAAACGCCAATGCGCCGGACACCTTTCTCGATGACAGCATGAAGGCCATTCATGTTCCCACGCTCGTGATCTGGGGACAGAATGACCAGGTCATTCCACTGGCCGACGGCCACGATTTTGCTGCAAAAATTCCCGGAGCACATCTGACGGTCATTCCACAATCAGGGCATGCCCCCAGCATTGAGCGACCCGAGGCTTTTCTTAAAGCCGTCGAGCCGTTCCTAGCGGCGAAGTAGTATTCGCCATCAGGTCAGAGGGGCTGGAATCCCGTCCCTCTTGTCCTGCGCCTCAACATACATCCGCAATACAGCGGGGTATCGCGTGCGGGTTATTTTTTCCAGCATCGAAACTCCCCGCTCCACGTCTCCGGCTGAGATCGCATCATCCCAGTCCAGAGATAGCAGAACGATAATGCTCTCGGGGCCTCGGGTCTCCGTCACAACCTCATTGATCCCGACAACACCGGGCAATTTCCGCGCTTCAGCGCGCACAAAGGCATCAATTTCCGGATTGCTCTCACCCACAAGAAGAGAGCGCGTCTCGTTGGTCAGCAATGCTGCCACCACAACCAGCACGACACCAATCAGCAGAGATGCAATTCCATCCAGAACGTGCAGACCCGTCACAACGGAAAGCACGGTGAACACCAGCGCAATCACCAGACTGACCAGAGCGGCCCCATCCTCAAACAGCACGACAAACAGGCCAGGATCGGCACTCCGGCGAATCATTCTCCACAATGAAACCCCCTCACTACGTGGCAGGGATTTCACCGCAGCAACGAACCCATACCCTTCCATGCTGCCGGAAATCGCGAGAATGGCCACGTTCATCCACCATCCCGGAAAGACATGACCCAGGAGATTCACCGGCTGCATTTCCGCCGGATGCATGACCTTCTCCCAACCTTCATAAAGAGACGCGACGCCGCCACCCACAAACAGCGCGCCAGCCACAACCATCGTCCAGAAATACAGCTCGCGATGGTAGCCCAGCGGATGCTCCTTCGTTGCCGGAGCCACGGACCGCTTCATGCCCACCAACAACAGGATCTGGTTTCCGCAGTCCACAAAGGAATGAACCGTCTCAGCCAACATCGCAGCAGAGCCGGTTAGAAGGGCAGCCATGCCTTTCACGCAGGCAATGCCGAAATTGACACCCAGCGCGATGAAAACGACTTTTGTTGAACCACCAGCAGACATGAAGCCCTCATTTCCGTAAGCAAAGGCCAGATTGGGGACCTCGGATAACCTAAGTCAAACATTGCCGGCTTTCAGGGGTTCATGACCCCAACATAAAAAAGGCCGCCCTCAAGGGACGGCCCTCTTCAAGCGACGATGCCTAGCCCGCTTCAGGCAGACAGACGTGCCTTCACAAGTGCACTGGCCTTGGCCGGGTCCAGATCGGCACCAAAACGCTCTTTCAGCGCTGCCATCACCTTGCCCATGTCTTTCATGCTTTCCGCACCTACAGCAGTGGCGGCTTCATCAATGGCAGACTTCAGAGTTGCCTCATCGAGTTCTGGCGGCAGGTAGGCCTTGATCGTTGCGATCTCACCTTCTTCCTTTTCCGCCAGTTCCGGACGGCCACCCTCACGATACATCGTTGCGGATTCAGTACGGGACTTGATCATGGAGCGCAGAGCGGAAATAATCTCTGCTTCCGTCACTTCCCCGGTCTTGGCGCGAGCAGCAACTTCAAGATCCTTCAGCTTCGCCGTGATGCCACGGATCTGCGCCACCTTCTCAGACTGACCAGCCTTCATTGCTGTTTTGAGGTCATCCATGATCTGCGTGCGAAGCGACATGCGTCTTCTCCTGTTTGCGCGGGGCCTGAAAAGCCCCTGTTCAGTCAATGGCGGCAAAATCGCATAAAAGCCTCCCCCCAACAATGGAAAGCACAGCTCTTTCCAGCATCGTCACAAGGTGCAGGGAAGTTTTTTCCCATGCCATTCCACAGACACAAAAACTCATTGGGAAAAAACTTCCCATTTCCGGTTCGATCGCCTATCAGACGGGAAAATGAACGCGGAGCCAGGAACGGGCGACCATGGACATCGACAGAATCATTGAAAAAGCTGGTGGCGCGGAAGAAATCGCCGCGCTGGCTGGTGTCGGCCTTGAAGCCGTACGAAAGTGGCGTCAGTCGCGAACCGTGCCGACCAAGCACTGGCCCGCACTGCTGCGCGTTCCCGGAATCGAACTCCAGGACCTAACTTCCGCTGAAACCCCGCAAGAAAGAGAGACGGACGTGTCCAATCCCTGCCCTGCCGGCGCCAATGCCGCCCTTGTCCTTGCAGATGGCACGGTCCTGTGGGGCCGAGGCTTCGGTGCCCACACCGATGGCGCCGTCGGTGAACTCTGCTTCTCCACCGGTATGACCGGCTATCAGGAAACCCTGACAGACCCGTCTTTCGCTGGGCAGATCGTCACCTTCACCTTCCCGCATATCGGCAACGTCGGCACGAACACGGACGACAATGAAGCGCCAAAAATGGCTGCTCTTGGCGCCGTCGTGAAGGAAGACATCACCGCTCCGGCAAGCTGGCGCTCCACAGAATCCCTCGACGGATGGCTGAAGCAACACGGCCGCGCTGGCATAAGTGGCGTCGACACCCGTGCAGTTACCCGTTCCCTGCGCGACAATGGCCCACAGACCGCCATCCTTGCCTTCCCGGCGAATGGTCGGATCGACACGGACAGCCTGCTGAACCGCGCCCGCCAGTGGCCCGGCCTTGAAGGCATGGATCTCGCCAAAGAGGTCACGCAGCCAAAGCGCGTCTGGACCGATGGCGTGTGGGAAAGCACCCGCCCGGCCCGTACCGAGAACCGCCGCCGCGTGGTCGCCATGGATTATGGCGCCAAGGACAACATCCTGCGCTGCCTCGTGACCGCTGGTTGTGACGTCACGGTTCTGCCGGCGACGGCAACGGCCGAGGAAATCTTGGAACTGAAGCCCGAAGGCGTGTTCCTCTCCAATGGCCCGGGCGACCCGGCAGCTACTGGCACGTATGCCGTACCAGCCATCAAGAGCGTTCTGGACGCCAACGTGCCTGTTTTCGGCATCTGCCTTGGGCACCAGCTTCTCGCACAGGCCCTCGGCGGAACGACCTACAAGCTGGATCGCGGCCATCGCGGTGCCAACCAGCCGGTCAAGGACATTGAGAGCGGCCGCGTGGAAATCACCAGCCAGAACCATGGCTTCGCCGTGGATGAGAAGTCGCTGCCCGCTGATGTGAAGGTAACGCATGTGAGCCTGTTTGACGGCTCCAACGAAGGCATCGCCTCCACCACGAAGGACGCCTTCTCCGTCCAGTACCATCCCGAGGCCAGCCCTGGCCCGTCTGACAGTTTCTATCTTTTCGAGCGTTTCGTCGCGGTCATGGACCGTCGCGCTAAAGCAGGAGCCTGAGCCATGCCAAAACGGACAGACATCAAGTCCATCCTGATCATCGGCGCAGGCCCGATCGTTATCGGACAGGCCTGTGAGTTCGATTACTCCGGCGCACAGGCCTGCAAGGCCCTGCGTGAGGAAGGCTATCGCGTCATCCTCATCAACTCCAACCCAGCCACAATCATGACTGATCCGGGCTTGGCGGACGCGACCTATATCGAACCGATCACGCCGGAATTCGTCGAGCGCATCATCCTCAAGGAAAAGCCCGACGCCGTTCTGCCGACCATGGGTGGCCAGACAGCCCTGAACGCCGCCATGGCGCTCGACAAGTCCGGCTTCCTCAAGAAACACAACGTGGAACTGATCGGCGCAGACGCAGAGGTCATCGACCGTGCGGAGGATCGCCAGAAGTTCCGCGAAGCCATGGACGAAATCGGGATCGAAAGCCCCCGCAGCACCATCGCCCATACGCTGGAAGAAGCCCGTGCAGCTCTGGGTGACGTCGGCCTCCCCGCCATTATTCGCCCGTCCTTCACCATGGGCGGCGCGGGTGGCGGCATCGCGTATAATCGCGAAGAGTTCGACCAGATCGTTGCAGGCGGCCTTGATGCCTCTCCCACAACGGAAGTGCTCATCGAAGAGTCCGTCCTCGGCTGGAAAGAGTACGAGATGGAAGTTGTCCGCGACACCGCGGATAACTGCATCATCATCTGCTCCATCGAAAACATCGACCCGATGGGCGTGCACACCGGTGACTCCATCACCGTCGCCCCGGCCCTGACGCTGACCGATAAAGAATATCAACGCATGCGGGACGCCTCGATCGCGTGCCTACGCAAGATCGGCGTCGAGACCGGTGGCTCCAACGTGCAGTTTGGCGTTAATCCTGCCGATGGCCGTCTGGTCGTCATCGAGATGAACCCGCGCGTTTCCCGTTCCTCCGCGCTTGCCTCAAAGGCCACCGGCTTCCCGATCGCCAAGATCGCCGCCAAGCTGGCCGTTGGTTACACGCTGGACGAACTCAAGAACGACATCACAAAGACGACCCCGGCATCTTTCGAGCCGACGATCGACTATGTTGTGGCCAAGATCCCCCGCTTCACGTTTGAGAAGTTCCCAGGCTCCCCGGCCCTGCTTTCCACGTCCATGAAGTCGGTCGGCGAAGCCATGTCCGTGGGCCGCTCTTTTGCCGAGGCGATCCAGAAGGGCTTCCGCTCCATGGAGACGGGCCTGATGGGTCTGGACCCGGTTGAAGCACCCGGCGATGGTTCAAAAGACGCCTATCTGGCTGCTCTTGCAGAACCACGCCCGGAACGCATTCTGATGGCCACGCAAGCCTTGCGCGCGGGCCTGACGGTCGAAGAGATCCAACAGGCCTGCAAGTTCGAGCCTTGGTTCCTGCGCCAGCTTGAAGACATCGTGTCTTCTGAGCGGGACGTGGAAAAGAACGGCCTGCCAAAAGACGCCTACGGCATGCGCCGCCTGAAAGCCCAAGGCTTCTCTGACGCCCAGCTTGCCCGCCTGTCAGGCCAGACCATTCCGGACGTCGCAGCGCAGCGCGAAGCTCTTGAAGTCGTGCCCGTCTATCGCCGCATCGATACCTGTGCCGCAGAGTTCGCTTCTGACACTCCGTATCTTTATTCCACCTATGAAGGCGGATATGGCACGCCGGAATGCGAAAGCCGCCCGACTAACCGCGACAAGATCATCATTCTGGGTGGCGGACCGAACCGGATTGGTCAGGGCATCGAGTTCGATTACTGCTGCGTTCATGCCGCTTACGCCCTGCGTGAAGCCGGTTTTGAAACAGTCATGGTCAACTGCAACCCGGAAACCGTTTCCACCGATTACGACACGTCCGACCGTCTGTACTTCGAACCTCTCACTGCGGAAGACGTCATTGCCCTGATCCGCACGGAAGCGAAGGGTGGCAAGGTTCTGGGCTGCATCGTTCAGTACGGTGGCCAGACCCCTCTCAAGCTGTCCCGTGCTCTTGAAGAGGCAGGCATTCCGCTGCTCGGCACCCCGGCTGACGCTATTGATCGCGCGGAAGACCGTGAACGCTTCCAGACCATGCTGCGCAAGCTGGGCCTTCGTCAACCACGTAACGGCATTGCCCGCAATCCGGCAGAAGCCGAGAAAGTGGCCGAAGAGGTCGGATATCCGGTCGTTGCCCGTCCGTCCTACGTTCTGGGCGGCCGCGCCATGGAAATCGTCTATGATAACGCAGGTCTGAAGCATTACCTGAATACGGTTCTGCGCGCTGCCGGCCCTGAAGTCTCTACCGGTCCGGTCCTGCTCGATCATTACCTGAACGATGCCATTGAAGCCGATGTGGACTGCATTTCGGACGGCGAAAACGTCTATGTCGCCGGCGTCATGGAACACATTGAGGAAGCTGGTATCCATTCCGGTGACTCTGCCTGCTCCCTACCGCCCTACACGCTGTCTCCGGCACTGGTGACAGAACTTCGAGCGCAGACAGAAGCCATGGCTCGTGAGCTTGGCATCCGCGGCCTGATGAACGTGCAGTACGCCATCAAGGACCAGGAAGTTTTCGTGCTGGAAGTGAACCCCCGCGCGTCTCGCACGGTGCCGTTTGTTGCCAAGGCAACAGGCGTTCCGGTTGCCAAGATCGGCGCTCGTGTGATGGCTGGCGCGCGTCTGTCCGAGTTCCGTCTGGATGGCGGGGCGGTCTCCCCGCACGTTGCGGTCAAGGAAGCCGTCTTCCCATTCCATCGCTTTGCAAACGCAGACACGATCCTCGGTCCGGAAATGCGCTCCACGGGTGAAGTCATGGGGCTGGATTCCAGCTTCGAGCGTGCTTTTGCGAAGTCTCAGCTTGCTGCTGGCGTAAAACTGCCACTGGCTGGAACGGTCTTCCTGTCCGTTCGTGACAGCGACAAGGGACATGTTCAGCCGCTAGCCCGCAAACTGGTTGAAATGGGGTTCACCGTTCTTGCAACCAGCGGAACAGCTTCACGCCTGGAAGCGGCTAACATTCCGGTCAAGCGCGTGAACAAGGTCATGCAGGGCCGTCCGAACTGCGTGGATGCTATCCGCTCGGGTGACGTTCAGATGGTCATCAACACCTCACAGGGCGGCCAAGCCGCACGTGACAGCTACGATATCCGTCGCGGCGCTCTGACCATGGGCATCCCGCACTACACCACGATTGCCGGTGCCCGCGCGGCAACCTACGCCATCGCGGTTCTTAAGGAAGGTGACCTCGGCGTCGCTCCGCTTCAGTCCTACTTCAAGGGCGAGTTCTAAGCCCTACCAGCAGAAAGGCCCGCCAGATTGCTCTGGCGGGCCTTTTTTGTATTCAATCGCTGGAATAGCGCAAAAGATCTCCCGGCTGACACTCCAGCACATGGCAGAGCGCCTCAAGCGTGGAAAACCGGATTGCCTTTGCCTTACCAGTCTTGAGAATTGAAAGATTGGCGAGAGTCAGGCCAACCTTCTCTGACAGCTCCGTAAGAGACATCCCGCGCTCTTTCAGCAGTGCATCCAGACTGACCTGAACCGGCATTAAATGACCTCATCCATTTCGGACTGAAGCTGGGTTCCTAAATCAAAAAGCCACACGACAGCAAACAGGATGATCGCTTCAGGCACGTCTGACAGGAACTCAAAAAAGTATCCAAACCAATTCGCAAAGCTCAACCCTGGCAAATTACAAACGTCATGGATGTAATTCGTTAAAGGAATAAGAAAATCATAAACAAACCCGAGAAATAAAATTTTATATGCTCTTTTCACATTCTCTTTTGTAAAAATTTTTCCCTGCATCAAACTCACTAAAATTTCGGACAAAATTCTGAATATTACTTCCAAACAGGAGTATACTATTACCACTTCGGCAATAAGTATAAAACTCCAGCATATATCTTCTTTCGTGTATCCAAGAGAGTTTTCCAAAGGGAAATGGTCAAAAACTACAATAAAAATGATACCGAACGTAATCAGCCCGAAAAAGCCAATGGGAAGCCACAGGAGAAGACGGAACAGCTTGAGCAGGGTCAGTGCATATTCGATTTTTGTCTCTGTCCTGCCCTTACGCGTACCTGCAATCATTCCTACCTATCCTGACAATGAATTTATCGTTTTTCAATAATATATTTCATTTCGTTTCGCTAGAGAATTTATTGCTTTTCGATAAACAAAAACGCGCCACCTTGCATAAACCCCCCTAAAATCCTATGTTGTCAGGCTGTTCATTCAATTTCAGTCACGCTTTTCCGAGGATTTCAGAGTGCAGAAGATCCCCATGACCGCAAAGGGACTGCAGCGTCTTGAAGACGAACTGCGTACCCTCAAGAGCGTTGACCGCCCTGCAGTCATTCGTGCCATCGCAGAAGCCCGCGAACATGGCGACCTTTCCGAAAACGCCGAATATCACGCCGCCCGAGACCGTCAGTCTTTCATCGAAGGTCGCGTACTTGAGCTGGAAAGCATTGTTTCCTCGGCAGAAGTTATTGATCCTTCGACCCTAACCGGCACGAAAGTACGTTTCGGCGCGCATATCGAAGTCGTTGACGAAGAGACGGACAAGGAAAACGCCTATCAGATCGTTGGCGTTCATGAAGCCGACATCAAGCAGGGCCTGATTTCAATCTCGTCTCCTCTGGCGAAGGCACTGATTGGCAAAGATGTGGGCGACACCATCTCCGTTCCCGCTCCCGGCGGTGATCGCAGCTACGAGATCCTGAAAGTCACATACCGCTAATGTCTGACGTCCTGACGTCCGTCGCCCCTGTTGTGACCCTCCTGGACATTGAAAACGCTCAGAAGCGTATTGCGTCCACGGTCGTTCGCACGCCGACGATTGCCTGCCCGGCCCTTTCCCGCCTGACAGGTGCCGAAATTACGCTCAAGCTTGAAAATCTTCAGGCTATCGGCTCGTTCAAGGAACGGGGAGCAGCCAACAAAATGGCGCTCCTGACGCCCGAGGAACGCGCCCGCGGCGTTATTACAGTCTCGGCAGGCAATCACGCACAGGGTGTAGCGCGTCAGGCCAGCCTCCTTGGCATTGATGCCACGATCGTCATGCCCCGCTTCACGCCAGCAACCAAAGTTGCAGCGACCCAGGCATGGGGAGCAAATGTTGTCCTCGCAGGCGACGATTTTGCTTCTGCATGCGTCACGGCGGAAGAAATTCAGAATAAAGAAGGCCGGGTCCTCGTCCATCCGTTCAATGACCCTGCCGTCATTGCAGGTCAGGGGACTGCTGCACTCGAACTTCTCGAAGATGCACCCGACATTGATACGGTCGTTGTCCCTGTCGGCGGTGGTGGCCTGATCGGTGGTTTTGCAACCGTCATGGCTGCACTTCGCCCCGATGTGGAAATCATTGGCGTGCAGGTCGAGGCTTATGCCTCTCTAGCCGCATTTCCCACAGAAGGTGGCGCCACTCTCGGCGGCTCGACAATTGCTGAAGGCATTGCCGTGACGCAGTTGGGCGATCATTGCCTCAGAGCATTTCGTCACCGGATTTCCAAAATTCTCGTGGTCAACGAACTTCAGGTCGAAAGCGCCATCACGACGCTGGCGGAAAAAGCCAAGCAGGTCTGCGAAGGCGCTGGCGCGACTGGTCTGGCTGCTGTTCTGGCCAACCCTGAGATGTTCAAGGGCCGCAAGGTTGCCCTTCCCTTGTCGGGTGGCAACATCAATGCCCGTATTCTGGCCAATACGATCCTTCGATCCCTTCTCCGGGACGGAAGAATTCTTCGCCTGATCTTCCAAATTCCCGACCGCCCCGGAATGCTGGCTGACATTTCCGCGCGTATTGGCAACTACGGTGGAAACATCATCGAAGTGTCCCATCATCGCCTTTTTGCCTCGCCGTCAGTTCAGACAGCCGAGCTGGTTGTGATGATCGAAGCCCGTGACACTCAGCACGCCACGCAGATCGAAACCGATCTTGCCCGTCATTACATCGTTCGACGGGACTGAAACTGCACGCATTGTGTTCGACCTGGTCTTCCAGCGTCGAACACAATGCAACTGCAACCTAATTTCCGAAATTCAGACGCCTTCTACAATCACCACGTTGTAAGAAGCGGCCTTCCAGCGATGCTTCGCGACAGTTTGATAGGCTGGGCTGTCATACCAGGCCCGGGCAGCAGCAATATCCGGAAATTCGACAATAACGACACCATCCGGCTCGATACCTTCAAGCTTTTCCTGCTTTCCGTAGGCAGCAAGAATTTTGGCCGGATGCCCCTTGAAGGTCTCGCCAACACCATTTGAATAAGCCTCAAATTCGGCTGGGTCGGTCAATTTGTCACGAATGAAAATAGCGTAAGCGGTCATGGTACTTCATCTCCTGAACGGGGGTGATGCATAACCGGCCACAAAACGGCGGGATGTTCAGCACACAAGCGCGTGTGCTGAACATTTGAGGCTTTTTAGCGCGTCCCGAAAAGACGATCGCCAGCATCGCCCAGACCGGGGACGATATATCCGTGTTCATCAAGCTTCTGATCAACACAACACGTTACGATCTGCACATCGGGATGCAGCTTCGTCATGTAATCAATGCCTTCTGGAGCCGCGAGCAGACAGGCGAAAACAGGTGAAATCGCACCCGCTTCCTTGACGCGCGCTACAGCCGCCGCAGCGGAATGTCCCGTGGCAAGCATCGGGTCCAGAACAATACATGTCCGCCCCGGAACGTCGCTTGGCATATTGAAATAATATTCGCTGACTTCCAGCGTTTCATGGTCGCGGCGCAGACCAATATGTCCCACACGCGCAGACGGAACCAGATCCAGCATTCCGTCCAGAAGGCCGTTTCCTGCGCGCAGAATGGAGACGAAGCATAGCTTCTTGCCGTCCAGTTCCTCACCTTCCATTGGCCCGCTCGGGGCTTCAATATGGCGAGACGCCAGAGAAAGCCCGCGCGTCGCTTCGTATGCCAGAAGCAGACTGAGCTCACGGGTCAGCCGACGAAAGCCTGCTGTAGATGTATTCTTATCACGCAGACGGGTCAGCTTGTGGCGCACCAGCGGGTGGTCGAGAACGATAGGCGGCAGCGCCTGACTCATGCTTTTTCTCCTTCGGCCGGGCGAAAATCGAGTGCCAGACCGTTCATGCAATACCGTAACCCTGTGGGCGGTGGCCCATCAGGAAAAACATGCCCCAGATGCCCGTGACAACCCGCACAGTGCACTTCCGTCCGAACCATTCCGTGGCTGACGTCCTGCGTCGTCCCGACACCGTTTTCCAAAGGCGCGAAAAAAGACGGCCAGCCACTTCCGCTCTCGTATTTCGTGGCGGATGAAAAAAGTTCACGCCCACATCCTGCGCAGGCATAAATTCCCGCTCGCTTTTCATCATTCAGCGGGCTGGAACCGGGATATTCGGTGCCATGCTCGAGCAGGATACGGCGCTGTTCCGGCGTAAGGCCGACGCCACACCCCCCGCCATTGGTTCCCGAAACGGGACCGCAGCTTTGGGTCATGGTCAATCTCCAGAAAATCTGAGGTTTTCAGTCTTGGATATATGGAAGCCGCACGCCGCTTTGTCACGCATATCTGAGCGCAAGATATGAAACTTCCTGCCTCACCAGCCGTTTATGTTCGGCAACCCTGTTTCAGGAGGTAATGTCATGAGCTCCATTGAAGACAAGATCAAAGGCGCCACCAACAAGGTCGTCGGCAAGATCAAGGAAGAAGTTGGTCGCGTCACCGACGATGAAAAGCTTGAAGGTGAAGGCGTTGTCCAAAATCTGAAGGGACAGGCCCAGACCGCCAAGGGTGACGTCAAGGACGCCGTCAAAGGCGGCATCGACAAGATCTGACGCTCACGCGACTGTCATGTCACCTGCAACGCCCGCCATCTGGCGGGCGTTCGCATTCTGGAGGAGAAGTGGCATAATGCCCGACAGTCTTTTCCTCCTTAATGCGAGACAGGAAGTCCAATCATGTCCCATACCGCTTCTTCTGCACGCCGCCCCGTCATGCTTGTCATTCTGGACGGGTTCGGCTGGCGTGAAGAAAACTCCGATAACGCGGTAAGACTGGCAAACACCCCAACGTTTGACGGACTTTGGGCGAATAACCCGCATGCTTTTCTTAAAACATGCGGAGAAGATGTCGGGCTTCCTGAAGGCCAGATGGGAAACTCCGAAGTCGGCCACCTGAATATTGGTGCAGGCCGCGTCGTAATGCAGGAACTGCCTCGCATTTCCCGCAGTGCTCGTGACGGCTCACTCGCCGAAAATACAGCCCTCAAAGAATATATTCATGCACTGAAGGTTTCAGGCGGAACCTGCCATCTGATGGGTCTCGTCTCGCCCGGTGGCGTTCATGCACACCAAGACCATATTCTGGCTCTCGCAAAAATCGTCAGCGCAGCAGGAGTGCCCGTCGCTCTACACATTTTCAGCGACGGCCGTGACACTCCCCCACGCTCCGGCGAGGAATTCATTTCAGCCCTCCTTCGAGATCTGCCAGAGACCGTACAGATTGCCACGATCAGTGGCCGCTACTACGCCATGGACCGCGATCGCCGTTGGGAGCGCGTCAAGCTGGCCGTGGATGCGATCCGTGATGGTCAAGGCCCTCATGCAGATAACGCCCTCTCTGTACTCGAAGCCAGTTACGCGGAGGACAAGGGAGACGAATTCGTCCTTCCAACCATACTCGGACAGTATGGTGGCATGAAAGACGGCGACGGCATTCTCTCCTGTAATTTCCGTGCCGATCGTATCCGTCAGTTGCTGGACGTTCTCGTGGCGCCGGACTTTGATGGATACGACAGCGGGCACCGCATCAAGTTTGCCGCCATTACCGGCATGACGCGTTACTCGGATCACTTGTCGCCTTACATGACAGTTCTGTTCCCAAAAATTCCTTTGGAAGATCTTCTGGGTGAGGTCGTGGCCAAGTCTAACAAGACTCAGCTTCGTATGGCCGAAACTGAGAAATTCCCTCACGTCACCTACTTCCTTAACGGCGGTCGTGAAGTTCAGCTTCCGGGCGAAGAGCGCATTCTCGTGCCGTCTCCTAAGGTCGCCACCTACGACCTGCAACCAGAAATGTCCGCTCCTGAGCTGACAGATCGTGCCGTAGAAGCCATTGATTCCGGCCGCTTCGACATGATCATTCTGAACTTCGCAAACCCGGATATGGTTGGCCACACAGGCTCCCTGCCCGCTGCCATCAAGGCCTGCGAAACCGTAGATCAGGGGCTGGGCCGCATTAATGACGCACTTGTCCGCGCAGGTGGCACACTGATCGTCACCGCCGATCACGGAAACTGCGAAACCATGCGCGACCCGGAGACGGGCGGCGTCCATACGGCCCACACCCTCAACGTCGTTCCGGTCATTCTGGCCCATGCTGACGGCAAAACGATTCACGACGGACGTCTGGCAGACCTGGCCCCGACGCTTCTGGCACTTCTGGGTCTTGCTCAGCCCCCAGCGATGACAGGCGTCTCCCTGCTTGAAAACGCCTGACCCAGCCGTCGTTCTGCCACTGGTTTTGGCGTTCTCGCCATTGCTGGTGGCCGCGACTGCGTCCACGCCTCATGGGCATCATACCACTGCCCACGCCCACCCGACGCATGCCCTGAGCGCGGGACAACAAGCACTGGCCCGAGCTCAGGCTGCCCGGAAAGCGCTTGAGACACAGCAGGCTCAGGAAGCCGCCACACTCCGTGCCAGACAGGCTGCCGCGGTTACCGCACAGCAAAAGGCCCTGCAGGATAGCGCGCGCAAAGATGCATTGGCCGCTCAGACCCATACGGCCCAGACCGTGGTACAGACGACACGTTCCCGTATCGCGGCTTTGAATACCGAAATTGCAGATCTCACCAGTCGGCAAGCAACCGTGCGGCAGGATATCGCCCACGAAAACCAAGCGCTCCAACCGCTCCTGCCCGTTGCAGCGAGACTCTCGATAGCGCCCGATGCTGCTCTGCTAGCCTCCCCGACGACTGCAACTGAGAGCATTACCGCACTTTCCATTTTAGGAGGTTTCTCCCGCCTAACCCAGCAGCGGGCTGCAAACCTGCAAGCGAAGGAAGATGAGCTTCAGGAAATCGGGGCCACTCTGGAAGCCCGCCAGAAAGAGCTCGATGGCCTCCTTCAGTCACAGACTCATCAACGTGATATCGCGGCCGCCAGAACCCGGATTGCGGCCAAGCAGGAAAACGTGTCGGACCAGGCTGCACGCCGTGCGAAATCCGCAGTTGCCGAAGCCATGAAGGCGTCAGCGGACCTTTCCGCAGAAATCGACGCAATCGCCCGGCAGGAAGCTCAGGCCAAAGCAACACTGGAAGCCGAAGCCCGTGCGCTCGCAAAGAGCCATCAGATGGAACAGGCGCGCAAAGCCCGTGCTCAGGTCAAAGCTCTTTCCGCCGGGAATGGTGTTTCTTCCGGGAGCGGCCATGCACCTGTCACCGGGCGTATTGCGGTCCGGTGGGGACAGGATACGGAAGCCGGTCCGTCAACAGGCATCACCTATGCCGCTGTGCCTTCTGCATCCGTTCAAGCTCCGTGCAGTGGCCGAATCGTCTTTTCTGGTCCGTTCCGCTCTTTTGGACAGATGTTGATTCTGGATTGCGGACAGAATTACCGCTTTGTTCTCTCTGGTCTGGGCTCACTGGGTGTATCCAGCGGGCAAAGTGTCAGGAAAGCTGCCGCACTTGGGCAAATGCCGTCTGCTGAGGGGCTGCTCTTTGTCCAGTTGCGCCACGGCGCCCAGATTGTCAGCCCTGCTCCGTTTCTGTGACCCTGTTTTCTGACAGGGCAGGACACTGTAAGATCACGTCTTAACATTTCGGCAACCCGTTTCGCGCTAGTTCACACACTGCAAGAGACGCCGGAAGCACGCCCGTTCCCGAGGATGGAGATCACATGAAGTTCCGTACTGGCCTGTTGCTGGGCACCGCCTTTCTGGCCGGACTGGCTGTCGGACCGGGCGCACTGCGTCTCGTCGGGTCCGCTGGCAGTTTCCCCACCGCCGCCATCGCTCGCGACGTCTCTCACGACAACAGCGCTGAAACCGTTCGCCTCCTGACCCTGCTCGGCACGGTCATGGATGTCGTGAAAGCCGAATACGTCCATCCCGTGACGGACAAAGATCTCATCAACAATGCCCTGGACGGTATGGTTGGTGAACTCGATCCCCACTCGTCTTACATGACCGCCGCCCAGTTCAAGGACATGCAGACCGAGATTTCCGGCAAGTTCGGCGGTCTGGGCCTTCAGGTTCAGGCTGAATCCGGCCATGTGCGTGTTGTGTCTCCAATTGATGGCACGCCCGCCGCACGGGCTGGTATCCAGACTGGTGATTTCATCACGATGGTGGATCACAAAAGCATTGATGGCCTGACGCTCGATCAAGCTGTTCGCAAGATGCGCGGCGATCCGGGAACGTCCATCAGCCTGACGGTGGTTCGCCCGAAAACGGGCAAGACACTCACGTTCGACATGAAGCGCGAAATCGTTCACGTCCAGATCGTAAGATCCGCTCTGTACGGCAGCACTGCCTATATTCGCCTGACAGAGTTCGACGATGATCTCGAAGGCGCAATGCATGCCGCTTTTGACAAGCTGAAAGCTGAAGCTGCCAAGAGTCCAGCCCACAAGCTGACAGGTATCATCCTTGATCTGCGGTCCAATCCGGGGGGCAAGCTCGATCAGGCTATTGCCGTCTCTGATGACTTCATCAAGGAGGGAGAAATCGTCTCCATCCGCGGGCGGCATGCTGAAAACAACCAGCGCTGGGATGCGCGCGGCACGGACATCACAAATGGCCTCCCGATTGTCGTTCTGACCAATGGTGGCTCTGCGTCTGCCAGTGAAATCGTGGCCGGAGCACTGAAAGACCATCGTCGGGCTGTCATTCTGGGTGAAAAGACGTTTGGCAAGGGGTCTGTCCAAACGCTGATTCCTATTGGGGATCAGGGTGCCGTTCGCCTGACAACGGCGCGTTATTACACGCCATCTGGCCGCTCCATTCAGGGACTGGGCATCACGCCTGACATCCCCGTTGCGGAAACCAAGGACGATGACGCCTATGGTTATCGGGAAGCGGACCTGTCCCACATTCTGACCAATGTTGGTGGAAACCGGACAGCAGAAACGCCTCGGACTGACCTGCCCCCGATCTCAAAGTCTATTCCGAAAGCTCCGCCGGCAGACTGGCCGAAATTTGATCTGACCAAACCTGCAACGGACTTCCAGCTGCAGCAGGCCATCAAGGTCGTGAACGCCATGGCTGGAATTTCCAATCCTGCACCGGCTGTAGAGCAGGCCACGGAAGTCAAAGCGCCTCCAGCAGACAAAAAGGCCGCCCCTGCACCGGCGCCGACGCACTAACCCGTAGAACGACACAGGACAGCCCAGACCGTGCAGAACCGTCCCGCTTCATCCCGCTCTGGGCTCTGGAGCCGCCTTCCCGTGATCGGGCGTCTTCTGATCGTGTTCTGGGGTGTCGTCCTGGTTGGTGGCACGTCAGCAGCCCTGATGCTTCGGCATCAAACACCTGCTGACGTGCCACCAAAAAAAAACGAAACTGCTCTGGCGCTACCGTCACACCCGCCAGAAAATACTGCTTCCGGTGAGAGGACATCCCCCCCGGCGACGCCGATAAATCAGAATTCCAAAGCCGCTCTCAACGCAAATTCATCGGTCTCACCAGTGCAACCTGCGTTAGCGATAAAAACGTCGGAAATGCCGCCCCCGATTGCGCAGATAACCCATACCGATCTGGCAACAATTACAGCTTCAGGCAAAAGCGTTGTGGCCATCGTGCTCGAAGGTTTCGGGTATTCAGACGCCATGACATATGACGTCCTTTCCCGAATCCCCGAGCCCGTTGCTGTCGGTGTCTCGCCCTATCTTGGCAATCTGACAGATGTCCTGTCTCGAGCACACGCGGCCCATCGCGAAACTTACGTCACACTCCCCATGCAAAGCGCTCATCCAGAGCAGGTTGACGAAGGCCCTCATGCGTTAGGCTATGGCAATTCGGAAGCGGAAGACCGACAGGAACTGGACTGGTGCCTCTCGCAGGCTAAAGGGGCCACAGGTCTAACCGATGCCGCCGAGGCCGGAGACAGCCAACCGGCAGACGGCTACGCAACTACGCCTGCATTTCAATCTCTGGCAGATACGATTTCCAGTCGTGGCTTTCTATATATCAGCAGATCGTCGCAGGAAGACCGTCATATCCGGGGTATGACAGCGTCCACGTGGATCAATGGTGACACAGATGCCAAAACGCTTGACGCAAAGTTTGCAGCCCTAGTCCCAGACGGGGCCAAGCCCACCCATATTCTGTTGATGATGGGGCCGCTGACACCCGTCGCAATCGACCGCCTTGAAGCATGGTTGAAAAGCCCGGCGGCAGAGCGTTTCATTCTGGTCCCACCCTCCGCACTTGCCGATAACGGCACGACGGATCATCAGGCATCCATTCAGTCAACAAACATCCAGACGGCACCCCTATGACCGATTTTTCAGACCTGCCCTACCGCCTCAATGTTGGCGTGGCGTTGTTCAATCGTCATGGAGAGCTCTTCGTCGCCCGTCGCGCCGATCTTCCTGGGGATATCTGGCAATGTCCCCAGGGGGGTATTGATGACGGAGAAGACCCGCAAACTGCGGCCTTCCGTGAACTTGAAGAAGAAACTGGGTGCACGAAGGCGACACTGCTCGCAGAACGGCCGGACTGGCTGTCCTATGATCTTCCTGCTGCCCTGATTGGTCGCGCGCTAGGCGGAAAATTCAGAGGCCAGACACAGAAATGGTTTGTTCTCGGATTTGATGGGGAGGACGGGGATATCCGTCTGGATCTTCATCTCCCGCCCGAGTTCGATACATGGGAATGGATTGCCCCTGAGGATCTTCTTCAGCGCAATCTGGGGTTCAAACGAGAGCTTTATGAAAAGCTCCTGCCTGAACTCAAAAACCTCTATCAGGCCGCTTCAAGAGACTGGCTTCGGACCAAGCGGGCGTAGAGGCCGTTCTTCTTGAGCAACTCCGCATGAGACCCAGATTCAACGGCCTTGCCTCCATCCATCACAACGATAACGTCGGCAGCCTGCACGGTTGAAAGTCGGTGCGCCACAATAACAGTGGTGCGACCTGTGCGAAGCGTACCGAGAGCTTCCTGAACACGAGATTCACTCTCGGAATCCAGCGCGCTTGTTGCTTCGTCCAGCAATAGTACGCGCGGGTTACGCAGAAGAGCCCGCGCGAGAGCAACACGCTGTCGCTGTCCCCCTGAAAGGCGCCGTCCCCCCGGCCCAACACGCGTTTCCAGTCCATGTGGAAGATTACCGAGAAAATCGACAGCCGCCATCCGACAGGCGTTCTCGACTTCTTCCCTGCTCGCATCCGGGCGGCCAATCCAGATATTCTCCATGAGCGACATATCGAAAAGCGTCGTGTCCTGACTGACATACGCAATCGCATCACGCAGGGACGATACACGCACGTCCCGGATATCTACGCCTTCCAGCAGAATACGCCCTGCCGTCACGTCATGCAGACGTGGGATCAGGGAAAGTGCAGTTGATTTTCCCGCACCACTAGGGCCCACCAGCGCGACTGTTTGCCCTGGTTGAACATCCAGGGTCAGACCGGCCAGTCCGACACGCCCATCTTCGTATTCGTAAGACGCCTCTTCGAAAACCAGATGTCCAGTTCCAGATGGGACCGTCAGAGCGTCCGCCCGTTCGACAACTGCAGGAGGCTCATCAATCACTGCAAAGACACGAGACAGCCCGGCCAATCCTTCCTGCATCGCCGTATTGAGAGAACCCAGAGCCCGAATGGGGCGCGCCGCGGTCAGCAGCGCTGTGATGAAAGCTGTGAAATCACCAAGCGTGGCGCCCCCCATGGCGGCACGCCACCCGGCGAAGCCCAGCACAACGGCAACTGCTGTACCTCCCAGAACTTCCAGAACGGGATCGACGCGTGCACGTCCCTTCGCAATCCGCAGAAAAGCAGTGTGCAACAGATCCAGAGAATGATCGACGCGCTCGCTTTCCCGACTTTCCATCCGGTAAATGCGCACCTGACGCGCCAGGGCAAAGCTCTCATTGAGGAGCGCAGAAGTCTCGCCAATCTGCTCCTGCATTCCCCCCGAAGCCCGACGAACCTTTTTACCAAGCTTCTGAATTGGCACTGCTGCGACGGGATAAAGCACCAGGGCAATCAGGCTAAGTTCCCAGTCAGCCCAGATCATGGCTGCTACAAGCCCGACCACAGTAACAGCGTCGCCCAGCGCATTCACGACCCTAACCATGGCTTCACGGATCGAAACAGCGTCTGTCGTGAAACGTGCGGCCCACTGAGCAGGCGCTTCGCGCTCAATGCGCGAAATGTCTGTTTGCAGGGCATGTGCGAACATCCGCGACTGAAGCCCACGGATAACAGTCAGTACCAGCCCCTGAACGGCAATTGTCTGCCCGTACTGGGAGGCAGCCTTGAGGGTCGTCACAATCACAACGAGTGCCGGCACCTGGTAGAGAATGCGCGGGTCCTGAGCCGCAAACATGTCTACAGCGCGTTTGATCACCACTGGATAGAGCGCCGTCAGTCCTGCCATCAGAACCGTCAGCACAACTACGCTCACAATCTGGCGCACGTGATGACGCATTTCATCACGCCAGATCCGTCGAATCAGAACCTGGCTGTCTGTATCAAGGGCTGTCTTTCTGCTCATTCGAGGGGGTTTAGCAGGCCTCTGCAAAAGCACGAAACCGCGACGACACCATATGCCTACTCTGACGCTTCTCCCATCTCATCCAGAAGATACGCCATGCATGCGTCTCGGCCCGGAAGGCACCCGTGGTTCATCCACCACAAACGCCCCTTAGCCAACCACTGCCCCATGCCTGGGCCTGGCATAATCCCGGCGTCTCTGGCCTCTTTGCCTCCAAGCGGGAACACAGGTTGTGGTTCCTGAGTCAGACGATCTCGCAGCCTGTTCCATTCAATACTTGGGACACCAATCAGCGCAGCCTGCAACAGCCAGCTTCTGTCCAGCAAAACAGAAAGGTTTTGTTCCACACGTGCCCGCCGGATATCGTCAGCAGACATTGCGGGTGCCAGATCTGGCCGATCAGAATCAAACAAACGCAGCCGGTCACGATCCGCATTGGAGAGCCTTAGACGCTCTGCCAATAATTCACCTTGCCCATGACCGAGAGCCGATAGCCGCAACACTGGATCTTCTGGAGCTTCACACATCAGAAGCCGCCGTAACAAGACCAGATTGGGTGCAGGGACAATCCGAGCCAAAAGGCCAACGTCCTGCATAGCCTGCAACGTTTCCTGTATTCTTGGTCCCGTCAGAATCCGCAGGAGTTCTGAGGCAATCCGTTCGGCGGACAAGCCATCAATCAGATCAAGCCGTTCCGCAATCGCCGTGCAGGCCTCATGATCGGGTGTTCCCCTGCCATAGCGCGCATCGAAGCGAAAAAATCTGAGCGCCCGCAGAGCATCTTCCTCAATGCGACGCCCGGCGTTTCCAACAAATCGAACGTGATGGGCTTCAAGATCCTGGCTGCCCTGGAAATAGTCATGCAGACGATCATGCCGATCCAGAGACATCGCGTTGATGGTAAAATCGCGACGTGCAGCGTCCTCTTCCCAGCTTTCTGTCCAGGCAACAACAGCATGCCGACCATCCGTCTGCTCGTCACGCCGTAGGGTTGTAATTTCGTACGGCACACCCCGAATCACAGCCGTCACAGTGCCATGAGATAATCCGGTCGGAATAACCCGGACTCCGTCAGCCTTTAGAATGTCCTGTACGATGTCGGGGGGCTCAGGCGTTGCCACATCCAGATCGTGCACGGAGATGCCGCGCAGCAGATCTCTGACGGACCCACCCACCAGGCGTGCCTCTGGCAGGAGCCTCCACAAAACATCCAGACCACCCCGGTCGTCCAGACGGGCCAGAAGTCCGGATGTCTCCATCATGGTTGGCGGGATAACGGGAAGAAACAGTCCTGACTCCAGACGCCCAGACACGGCTTGCCCTCAACATGGCCCTGCACGGCAAGAGCCGCGAGCTCAAAATGGACGGAGCGGCTGATTCGCGCCTGGATCGGGAAATCACCTTCCCCGTTTCTCACATGAACGTAAGGAATGGCGCCACACTCATCGAGCGGACGGTCCCAGTCACACGCGATAGGGTGTTCCGGCCCCACGCAAACGAGTTCGTCCATATTGGTGCGGAAACAGAGCGTCTGGTGGCGCCCACAACTTCCCCGAAAGTCCATTTCAACGGCGATGTAGGGGACGTCCTCGACCTGAATAACCCCGCTTTCCATGGGCGTTTTCAGCCAGTACGTGCCTTCGCTATCGCGTGTCAGCATGGACGAAAACATGCAAAGCATCGCCTTGCGCGTCACGGGAGACCCCCGATACAGCCAGGTGCCATCCCGACGAATCAGAAATGGAATTTTCCGGACACCGGTAGCCGGTGCTGGAGCCGCATCAGCAGATCCCGTCGCGGGGAAAACGTCAGATGGGGAGACATCCCGACAATCATGAGCGCTCAATTTTCCCTCCGGTTAAAATGAAAACTTCTCTTCTCACACCAAGTTGGGTGCAATCGAGCCTTGATGAAACCCCCACACCTGTCAGACTGGTGATATGAGCGAGCAGCATTATTCTACCGGCGCCTCCGCCGGAACCCTCCGGGGCGAAGCAGATGTGGCCGAGGCCGATCGTCTGGCCCCTGTTCTCCGCGATGTCCACACAGCTATCGGCAGTATCGTGCTGGGACAAGACCGGGTGATCGAGCAGGTTCTCGTCACGATCCTGTCTGGCGGTCACGCACTTCTGATGGGCGCGCCGGGCCTCGGCAAAACCCTTCTCGTCAACACGGCCTCCCGCGTGCTGGGCCTGGATGCCACGCGTATCCAGTTTACGCCTGATCTGATGCCGTCAGACATCACGGGTGCTGAAATCCTGGATCAGGACGTCAACGGACAGCGGGCGTTCCGATTCCTTCCTGGCCCGATCTTCGGACAGCTTGTACTAGCGGATGAAATCAACCGCGCGAGCCCCCGCACGCAGTCAGCCCTGTTGCAGGCCATGGCAGAACACCGCGTAACGCAGGGTGGCAAGGATTACATTCTTCCAAGCCCCTTCCACGTTCTCGCAACACAGAACCCGATCGAGCAGGAAGGCACCTACCCGCTGCCAGAAGCCCAGCTCGATCGATTCATGCTTCGCATTCCTTTGGATTTCCCAAATCGGGACGCAGAGCGCCAGATGCTCCTGCAAACAACGGGCGCCACAACGGCACAGGCACCGACGCTTCTGAACGCCGAATCCCTTCTGGCAGCGCAGGCCCTCGTTCGTCGACTTCCTGTTGGCGATAAAATCGTTGACGCAATCCTGAGCCTGACGCGCGCCCTTCGCCCAGAAGACCCGTCTGCTTCTTCCGAAGTGCGGGATGCCGTTTCTTTCGGCCCAGGTCCTCGCGCCGCGCAGGCCCTGATGATTGCGACCCGTGCCCGCGCCCTGCTGAACGGCCGTCTTGCCCCCAGCCTGGACGATGTCATCGCGCTCGCAGAACCCGTCCTCTCACACCGTATCGGTCTTGGCTTCGGTGCGCGGGCCTCCGGCGTAACAGTCGAAGCCCTGATCCGCGCACAGGCGCAAACGATTCTCTGAACCCTGTGAAAAGTCCGATTGAAACGCTCCGAGGCCTGTTCTCTTCCCAGAACAGGCCCTCTCCCGCCTCTCTCACGGCACCAGCCGAGCGGCTCGCCCTGCCGGCTCTGCTGCTTCAGGCCGAAAAGATTGCAGCCAGCCTTCAGGCCGGCGCACATGGCCGCAGACGTTCCGGGAGTGGAGAAGACTTCTGGCAGTTCCGTCCCTATCACTCTGGGGAACCGGCAACGGCCATTGACTGGCGGCAGTCCGCACGCTCTCCCATCGAAAATAGCTTCTGGGTGCGGGAACGGGAGCGGGAAAACGCGCAGTCTCTGCTCGTGTGGTGCGATCCTTCTGCATCCATGGACTGGCGGTCTTCCAACCAGCTCCCCACCAAACGGGAGCGTGCTCAGCTCTGTACACTGGCATTGGCCGGTGCGGCTCTCCGCGGTGGTGAACGGGCTGGCCTTCTGACAGGGCCAGAAGCCGGACGCGTTTTTGGTGGAGCTCAGGTGCTCAGCCGTCTCGGCGAGGCTCTCCTTCACTCTTCGACGGATGAACCAGAACTTCCTCCACTAAATGCGCTGTCACCTCAGACAGATCTGGTTCTCATCAGTGACTTTCTTTGGGAAGAAGACCGGATCGAAGCCGTTCTCAAGCATTGTGCCAGTCGGCCTGTCCGCGTCCATCTGCTCTGCATTCTGGATCCCGGCGAGCGTTCCCTTAATCAGACAGGACGAATCCGCTTTTCCGGTCTTGAGGGCGGTGTTCTGACCCTTCCCGCCGTGGAAAGTCTCAATTCAGCTTATGAACACGCGGTCTCAGCGCATCTGGATGCGTTGAAAGCAAGTGCAGCAAACCTGCATGCCGACTGCATTGTGCATGAAACATCGCAGGATCCGCTCCCTGCGCTACTGGCCCTCCACCTCGCCATGGGAAGCGGACGATGATTTTTCTTTCGCCTCTTCTTCTGCTTGGTCTACTGGCACTTCCAGCGCTGTGGTGGCTTGTCCGCGCGACACCTCCTGCCCCGCAGGAAAAGTCCTTTCCATCACTGCTGCTGCTCCGCCGCCTGACGGCGCAGCGAGAGGATGCAGCCCGTTCGCCTCTTTGGCTCCTGATTCTCCGGATTGCCGCAGTTGCACTGGTTATTTTCGGCCTTTCCCGTCCCGTCCTCATTCCACACAGTTCTGGAAAGACGAACGGTCCCTTCCTCATTGTTATGGATGACGGATGGGCCGCAATCCCGCACTGGAATGAACGCGTTGCAGCGGCTCTTTCCCTTGGACAATCAGCTCTCCGCAGCGGAAACCCGGTAACACTTGTTCGTGCAGCCCGCTCCCCCGATGGCGCGATGCCAGAGCCTTTCGTCACGAGAGACAGCCACGCTCTTTCGGAACGTTTTGAGCACATGCGCCCTCAGCCCTGGCCGGTTGATCGCGCAGGGCTGGCTGACGAGCTTGGCCATATTGATCTGTCGAACCAACATATTACTCTGCTGTCTGACGGGGTCGCCGCCCCTCATGACGAAGCTCTGCAAAACACCCTTAGCAAAGCAGAAGCCGTGCAGGATATGCGCTGGAACCCCTGCGATGTTCTACGCCTGAGTGCCAATCAGGAGGCAAACGGCACTCTTCATGCGAAGGTCGAAGGGTTTTCCTGCCCCAGCCGGACAGTTACGGTTCGTGCCGTTGCAGGGAATGGCGGGACCTTGGCAGCATATCCGGTTCAGATTGGCGAAGACAAAATACTTCCGCTACCTGCACTGCTTCGTAACCAGCTGGATCATTTCGCTGTAGAAGGCCTGGCAGGCCCAGCGACAACAGTGCTGAGAGGAGACGTCGGACATCGTCGCCCTGTTGGTCTCCTTCAGACGCCCGGCGACAACACACCGCTCATTGGTTCAGCATTCTTCCTTAACCATGCGCTCGATACACTCTCGGAACGCCGAACCGGTGACGCGAGCGCTCTGCTCGGTTCGTCACTTTCCGTCTTGGTGGCCACCGATGGTTCCCTCTCTGGCGACCAGACCCGCAACCGCGTTCTGGAGTGGGTCCGGCATGGTGGAATGCTTATCCGCTTTGCTGGCCCGGGCCTTGCAGCCGCTCAGTCTTCGCAACAGGATAACGCGACCGACGACGCCCCGGATGCTCTGCTGCCCGTTCCCCTGATGAGCGGTATGCGCCAGCTTGGGGGGCCGATGTCCTGGGGCAAGCCTCAGGCTCTGGAAACTTTCCCTGCCACGTCGCCTTTTGCTGACCTCGCCATTCCGCCAGACATGACAGTCTCACGACAGGTTCTTGCGAAGCCAGAGACGGGCTTGCAGGATCACGTCTGGGCTGCCTTGGCAGACGGGACGCCGCTGGTCACGGCACGGTCGGAAGGCAATGGAGAAATTGTCCTGTTCCACATCACAGCTTCTCCTGACTGGTCCAATCTTCCCATTTCCGGCCTGTTTCCACAGATGCTGGAGCGTCTGATCGAGCGCTCCGCAGGCGTGACTGGCACGAGCCCCACCGATCTTACCCCTTGGCGCACACTGGACAGCACCGGCGGCCTCACTATGCCTCCCGCAGCAGCCAGGGCCGTCAAAGCCAATGCTCTTGCCACCACAGAAGTCAGCGTCACTCACCCAGCAGGGCTCTATGGTCCCGCCCACGGAACACGCCCACTGAACCTGTCAGACCACGCCCCCCCTCTTCGGGAAGAGGCGCTCATGGGAACGCAACTTACGCCCGAAGGCGCGTCGCCAGATAGGCCGCTTGGCCCATGGCTTCTTGCCACCGGACTGCTGGTCCTGCTTGTGGATTTTGCATTGTCCCTGCGACGGCGTGGACTGCTTGGCCCTCTGTGTGGTGTACTTGTGGTACTTTCGTTCCAACAGGCCCAGGCTCAGCAACCAGTCCCCTCAGCACTCCCGACAACGGTGCCGCAGGCCGCATTGGAGACCCGGCTGGCTTACATCGTCACTGGGAATGACGATGTGGATACAGCTTCCCGAGAGGGGCTTCAGGGGTTGTCTGACTATACAAGTGCCCGAAGCTCTGCCCTTCTTGGGCACCCTGACGGTGTTGTTCCCGGGAAAGATGATCTGGCATTCTATCCGCTCATCTACTGGCCCATTACAGCAGATGCACAACCGGATGCCGCTCGCACCAAAGCCCTGAACGCCTTCATGGATCACGGCGGGATTCTGCTGATTGATCAGCAGGGCGCCGGCACGGATATGGATGCAGGATCAGGAGGCGCCGTGAGAGCCGCTCTTAAGCGCGTCACGGACGGACTGACCATTCCTCCTCTTGCCAAACTCACGGACAAGCACGTTCTGGGGCACACGTTCTATCTGCTCCACAGCGGCTTCCCGGGGCGCGTCAATGGGCAGCCCGTTTATGTGGCTCGTAACGGAGATGAAGCGAACGATGATGTCAGTCCTGTCATCATCGGCAACGGAGACTGGGCTCATGCATGGGCTGTCGATGCGTCCGGCAACCACCCTTACGCCGTTCTCCCCGGTGGCGATGATCAGCGCACACAAGCCTATCGTTTTGGCGTCAACATGGTGCTCTACGCCTTGACCGGAAACTACAAGAGCGATCAGGCCCATTACCCGGAAATGCTCCATCGTTTGGGGCAGGACAATCCTGACACGCAAAGCCCCTCCGTCGGCACGGACGAAGACGAGGAGGACGCACCATGACGTTCGACCTTGCCCCCATGCTTCCACTTTGGCTTCTGGCTACTGTGGGCGCACTCATCATTCTAAGCGCCCTTTACGGTCTGGTGCGTGGTGCGCGCGGGATGGTCTGGCGTGCATTGGCCGTTCTGATGCTTCTGGGCTGGATGGCTGGACCGCGCTCCCTACACCCGGTTCTTCGACCTGTTCCACAGGATGCCCTCCTGATCGTGGATCATTCTCCGTCCATGCAGGTTGGGCAGCGTGCGTCTCTCGCAGATCAGACAGCCAATCAGATCACGCAGGATGCAACGCACCTGCCGGGCCTGACACTTCATCGCATTGATGTGCCGGGAGGCTCAGGCCACGGAACGCGCCTGTTTGACGCGATGGATCACGCGGATCTGCCGCAAGGTCGTTTTGCCGGAGCCATCGTTGTCACGGATGGCATGGATCATGACGTCCCATCACGGCTTCCAACTCGCTTTCAGGGCCCGAACGGACAGAGACTACCGCTTCATCTGGTTCTGGCGGCAAGGGGAGAAGAAACGGACCGTCGTCTGCGAATTTTGAGCACTCCGCCGTATGCCATTGTCGGCCAGAACGCGACCATTCGCCTTCAAGTCGACGATCTGGGAACGCCTGCCCCCGCGACAACAACCCTGACCGTCCGTGCGGGAGACGCTCCTGCAACAACTCGCACAATCCAAACAGGCCAGCCGCAGGATATTACCGTTCCTGTCCAGCATCCCGGTGAAACACTGGTTGGCCTCTCCGTCTCAGCCCTCCCGGGCGAGGCCTCTACTCTGAACAACAACGACGTCATTCGCATTCGCGGTGTTCGGGACCGGCTGCGCGTTCTGCTGGTTTCTGGCGTGCCGAACCAGAGTGAGCGTGTTTGGCGCCGTCTGCTGAAAGCGGACCCGTCAGTCGATCTGGTCCACTTCACCATTCTCCGCTCCCCGAGCACAGATGATGGCACACCGCTTTCGGATCTGGCGCTGATACCTTTCCCCATCAGGGAACTGTTTCAGGAAAAAATCCGCAGCTTTGATCTCATTATTCTGGATGGATTTCGCAACAGTAATATCCTGCCGGAAGAGTATCTGACGAACATCGCGGATTATGTTCGCCGTGGTGGTGGCCTGCTTATCACGGCGGGGCCGGAATTCGTGCAAGATGGCTCCTTGCAGGACACGACACTGGCTCAGGTTTTTCCAGCACATGTCCCAACCGATGGTCTCGTAACGCAGGCTTTTCGTCCGGCCCTGACAGAGCTTGGCAAAGCTCATCCGGTCACTGCAGGACTGGGAAACAGCACTGACTGGGGCCCTTGGTACCGTTCAGCGAAGGTGGATCAGTCCCACGGCCAGAATCTAATGAGCGGCCCCAATGGCTCACCTCTCCTTCTGCTTGACCGAGTGGATCAAGGGCGCGTGGCGATGCTGCTGTCTGATCAGCTCTGGCTCTGGTCCCGTAGTGAGGGCGGCGGCGGTCCACAGGCTGAGTTGCTGCGCCGTCTTTCGCACTGGCTCATGAAGGAGCCGGATCTCGAAGAAAACCGGCTGAGTGCCCGCATTGAAAATGGTCAGCTTGCGGTGGACCGTCACGCATTGGGTCAGACAACAATAACACCACAAGCCATGGTCACCTTTCCGGACGGACACACCCAGCCCCTCCCCATGACACGCGGAAAAGGCCTTTGGCATGGCACAATGCCTGTAACAGGCAGCGGGATCTGGACCATCCGGCAAGATGGCCTCGTGGCCTTCGCCAGCCCTGCCGCACAGGATATTCTTGAACGGCAGGACCTCCGCGCGACCGCAACAGTTATGGGCGCAACGGCCAAAGCATCGGGCGGAAGCCAGAACTGGGCAGGAATCGGTATTCCTCATCTGCGTCAGGTCACAGCTGGTCAAGATCTCTCCGGCTCCGGGTGGATCGGCCTGCCTGTGAGTCAGGCTGCGGTAGCAGGAGAGACGCGTACACAGGACCTTGTTCCGGCATGGCTGGCGTTGGTTCTGGCGCTGATATTCCTTGGCGTGGGCTGGTGGCGGGAAGGACGTTGATATTGCAGCATGTGACAAGTTGCGGACGACGATTCTGGAGACTCGCACAGGACTTCAGATCGCAGTATATTGACCCTATGCGACTGCCCCTCACCCTGCCCCGCCTTCTGCTGATTGCCGCTTTGGCAGCCACACCGACAATCTTCGTGCCCTGGCACTCTGCCCATGCGCAGGATGCCGATGACGCGGAAGCTGAACAGGATGCGGAAGAATCTGCCAAAAAGGCAGAAGCCCGCAAGGCTGCCAAACGTGCAGCCCCTCCTTCAGCCCTGCCAGGTGCAGAGGCCGCAGATGACGACGCAGGTCATGCGCGTGTGGACACGAACCCGACGACAGCTCTCTTCGACGCCATCAATCGCGGTTCGCTGAATGCGTCCAAGGAAGCCTTGAATCGCGGTGCTGACATGAATGGCCACAACATTCTTGATCAAACCCCGCTGGATATGGCGATTGACCTGAACCGCAAGGACATCATGTTCCTGCTGCTTTCCATGCGGACCTACAATCCGGATGGACGTCTGGAAACAAGTGTTAAGGATAGCGGCGTGCAGATGAAAGGTGGCAGCGGTCACCTGACAATTGGCGGCAAAGCCTCGACAGCAACGCGTGCGGCGCCTTCTCCTCATTTCGATGAAAAGGGCGGTACCGCTGATCCGGCATCCGGCTTCCTTGGATTTGCAGGACGCTGATTTCCTAACGTTTTAGAACCAGAAAAGGCCTGAAGGAGAGTTCTCCTTCAGGCCTTTTTTATAATCTGCTTTCCAGAGCGGAAGGGCGCTTTAGCCCACGTTTCGCAGGGCAACGCTCTCCTGGCGCAGAATATCAATTGGCACCATTTCTCCGTCCCGCTCAAAGAACCAGAACGTCCATCCATTGCAGGAAGGTGCATTGGTCAGCATTGCGCCCAACTTGTGAATGGAACCACGCTGATTGCCCGATACCAACGTGCCATCTGGCGTAACCGTTGCCTTCAGACGCTTCTGACGATCATACAGTGCCGTTCCCGCAGGTAAGACACCCGTTTCCACAAAGCTCCCGAACGGGATCCGTGGAATATCGCGCTTGGCGGGCGTAACAGCAACATGCTCGGACGTCAGACGTTCCTCGCGGGCAACCCGCTCACGCGCAGCCTTGACATAATCGGGGTGACGTTCAATTCCGACGTAGTGACGCCCCAGTCGCTTGGCCACCGCAGGTGTCGTGCCACTGCCACAGAATGGGTCAAGCACGACATCCTCAACATTCGTGGAAGCCACCAGCACACGATGCAGAAGGCTTTCCGGCTTCTGCGTCGGATGCAGCTTCAAACCGTGTTCGTTCTTGAGGCGCTCGTTCCCCGTGCACAACGGCAAGTACCAGTCCGATCGCATCTGAAGGTCGTCGTTCAGCGCTTTCATGGCCTGATAATTGAAGCGATAACGGCTCTGCGGGCTCTTGGCAGCCCAGATCATCGTTTCATGAGCATTCGTAAACCGGCGTCCACGAAAATTCGGCATTGGGTTGGATTTGCGCCAGATGATGTCGTTCAGGATCCAGAACCCAAGATCCTGAAGAATAGCACCAAGACGAAACACGTTATGATAGGAGCCGATCACCCAGATCGTGCCGTCCTTGTCCAGAATACGATGTGCTTCTGACAGCCACTCACGCGTGAATTTGTCGTACGCCGAGTAATCGTCGAACTTGTCCCAGGCATCATCAACGCCATCAACGACAGTTTCGTCCGGGCGCCGAAGTTCGCCGCGAAGCTGAAGATTATATGGCGGATCGGCAAAGATACAGTCCACGCTGCCATCCGGCAGGGTCTTCATCGTCTCCACGCATTCACCACGCAGGATCTGGTCCACTGGGAGTTCGCCGGTCATGCTGCGTGTGCCTCTGCTTCAATCATGTTTCGAATAGGCGCAAATCCGCGCCTGTGATGGGGCGTCACACCCTGTGTTTTCAGGCCGCTCATATGAACAGCGGTGCCATATCCGGCATTGCGCTCCCATCCATAGGCATCATGCCGAACGGCAAGACGGGCCATCAGGCGGTCTCGTGTAATTTTTGCGATAATAGAGGCTGCCGCGATGGAGAGGCTGATGCCATCTCCACCAATCACCATCTGAATGGGACAGGGCAGCTTGGGTGCGTGCTTGCCATCAACCAGCGCGAGATCCGGCATACGACCCAACCGGTCCAACGCTCGTCTCATGGCCAGGTGGCAAGCCTGCGCAATGTTGATCTGTTCAATTTCCGTGACAGAGGCTGCGCCCACCCCAATCAGGATGTTCGACGCCTGCATCAGCAGGTCATAGGCGACCATACGACGCTTCGCTGTCAGTTTCTTGGAATCATCAAGAAGGCGCGAAAGCATTTCATCAGGGGGAGAGGTGAACGCAACGGCTGCTGCGACTACAGGTCCAGCCAGAGGACCACGCCCGACTTCGTCGATCCCGACGACCAGCCCGCCATGGGCCGCTTCAAGGGCGTAATCTGGCATTCCTGAACTTCTCCCCGACCAATCCGGTCAATCAACTGACTACCGAATCGGTTTTGAATCATGGCGACTCGAAAGGGAAGCCCAAAAATGGGTTATTTTTCAGAATAAGTTGTCAAGTGTGCCTCGAAAGACTCTTTCTCGTGCCTTTCAGAGGTTTTCCTGCTCGCCGTCGCCTTCCGCGGGGTCCTGAGGAGCACTGGTCACATGGTGACCATGCTTCACCTGCTGCTGTATTTCCGGCCAACGGCTGAGGGTGTCACCGATGTTGAACACGAGCAGCACAAGGCTCACGACAAGAAGTGATCGGCCTCGCCCAGTGACCTGACGGCGGCGCCAGAAATATCCGGGCAGGAAAAGCCACCACCAGAACCCCGGCGGTGTGGCGCCCGTTTCCCGGATCGAGTTCCGATCCATAAAAAACGCCGTAAAGAACAGGCCCAGCACCAGAAGACTAACCACGGACATCGTGTTCATACGGTCGGCTTCTGCCACATGCCGCCAGTCCATGATGTAGAGCGTCACACGTCCCATGATCCACGGGCCAACAAGCAGCGCCCAGGCCCAGTGCTCTGAAATTTCTGCGGAAGGACGCACAAGTCCGGTCAATGGCGATACCAGCCCGGCGGACGACGCCGGACGCCAGGAATCCCCAAAGGTTGACGTCCAGACCAGCGTCTCCGGACGAATCCGCTGCTGCATGATCAGACGCAGAATTTCTTCACGGGATACGGGCCCTGTCTGCTGCCCGTTATTCTCGTAAAACCATTCCATAGAAAAAGCCTCCCGGATTACTCCGGGAGGCTTCTAGCACACGAAGTAATGCGTGTGTGAAATCAGCTGCTCTTGCGACCGAACAGCAGGCCGCCAACAATCATGCCAACGACGGTGGCAATGACGATGGAGATAAGCGGACGGTCCTGAACGAACGCCGTAGCAGCTTCAAGCTTCGTTTCGCCTTCGTCATAAAGATCAGCGAATTCCTGCTGAGCCATGCCCGAAAGCTGGTCAAACTTGCCCTCTGCCTGCGTGGCCGTGTCACCCGTCAGACCACCAACGCCGTCCTTGACCTTGCCCTTGACTTCATCAAGAAGGCCCTCGGCCTTTGTACCTGTCGTATCAGCCATGTCTGTATCTCCTTATCCGGATATGATCCGTTCCTGCCTTAAACGGCCCACGGACCATCGGGTTTCCATAAGGATATGGTGCGAGCGTGAAATGAAGCAAGAGAGAGATTGCCTTGAAAAGCAATCTCTTAGCCTTCCATGTTTCAAATTCGTTGCTGAACCTGAACAGGATTTAAGGTCCCGTCATGGCAGCATTGCATTCGCTGCACTATAAGAGAACAACTGACGGAAGGATGCCGTTTCTCAGGCGCATTCATGCCAAAAAGCTGTACGGGAAAGACAGGACCACTATGGACGAGCAGACGGCCGGACCCAGCGACCGCCACCAGAGCATCAACGCCCAGTCCCCCACACCAGCCCGACGCCCCCGCCGTCGCTGGCTGCTATGGGGCACAATTGTTCTGGTGATTCTGCTGATCCTTTTTGCAGTCCTGCGGACGCATGGATCTCATTCCGGAAAATCGCGCAAAAACGGCGCAGCGGGCGATACGCAGCCTGTTGCAGTTGCCACGGTGCATACAGGCGACATGCCTGTGATCCTGCAACTGATTGGCACCGTCGTTCCCGTGACGAACGTGACGATTACACCGCGCGTGGATGGCCATATTCTTGATGTTTATTATCAGGAAGGCCAGCACGTTAAAAAGGGCGATGAACTGGAACTGATTGATCCACGTCCGTACGAAGCAATTCTTGCCCAGTACAAAGGAACACTTGCAGCTGACCGCGCCCAGCTTGAAAAAGCCCGTGTGGACAATGCCCGTTACCAGAAGCTGATCCGTCAGAATTCGACATCCGCGATGACGGCCCGGGATCAGGAATTCACGGTTCAGCAACTTGAAGGCACCGTGAAGTTCGACGAAGCCAACGTCCATAACGCCGAACTGAACGTGATGTACTGTCACATCATTGCCCCGGTTGATGGTCGCGTCGGTATCCGTGTGCTCGATAAGGGCAACTATGTTTCTGCCGGCCAATCCGGCGGCCTGACAATCCTGACGCAGATGGAGCCAATCTCCGTTATCTTTACTGTGCCGCAGAATCAGATCGGCCCGGTTGCTGACCGTCTGCGTGAAGTTCAGGAACTTCCGGTCGAAGCCTGGAACAGCGATAACACCCAGAAAATCGCCACCGGCACCGTGAAGGCGCTGGACAGCCAAATCGACACGTCCACCGGCACGGTCCGTATGCGTGGCATTTTCGCCAATGAAGACGAACGACTGTTCCCGAATGAATTCGTGAATGCCCGCCTGCTCGTCAATACACTGCACAATGTTCTTATCGTGCCAGGTAATGCGCTTCAGACAGGCCCGGACGGTCAGTTCCTTTATGTTGTGCAGCCCGACATGACTGTAAAGGATCTTCCGGTCAAGGTTGGCGAGACGGACGACAGCAACGCCGTCATTCTGTCCGGTGTGAAAGCTGGTGATCGTGTCGTGACTGATGGCGTGAGCCATTTGCGCCCGGGTCAGAAAATCTCGATCCCTGACACTTCCGCACCCACGACACAGAATGCTGCTGCTGAAGCCAAGACGGCGGAGACCCATCATCGCCATAGCAATGGTCAGCAAAGCACTGATGCCGCCAAGCGTGGCAATGATCCGTCCGCAGCCGATGTCACCGGCAATCACTGACCGCTCACAGGGAACAGCAAGACCGTGAATCCGTCCCGCCTGTTCATCGAGCGTCCGGTTGCCACCAGCCTCCTGATGTTCGCCATCCTGCTGAGCGGACTGCTCGGCTACCACTTCCTGGCAGTCTCAGCACTGCCACAGGTTGAATATCCAACCATTACGGTCTCGACCTATTACCCGGGCGCCGGACCGGACGTGATGAGCACGTCCATCACCGCTCCGCTTGAAACGCAGCTTGGCCAGATGCCGGGCCTTGACCAGATGACGTCTCAGTCTTCTGGCGGTGCGTCGGTCATCACTCTGCGCTTTGGCCTCGACATGTCCATGGACGTGGCCGAGCAGGAAGTTCAGGCCGCCATCAACAACGCGACATCGTTGCTGCCAACGGATCTGCCAGCACCTCCGATTTATGCGAAGGTCAATCCGGCGGATACTCCGGTCCTGACACTGGGTATCACGTCGAAAACCCTGCCGCTTCCGGAAGTGGAAGATTACGTCAACACGCGTCTTGAGCAGAAGATCAGCCAGATCTCCGGCGTGGGCCTTGTCACGCTGTCTGGCGGCAATCGCAAAGCGTACCGTATTCAGGTCAACATCCCGAAGCTGACATCATACGGCATCGCGATCGATACGCTGCGGACCATCATCACAACGGTGAACGTCAATTCCCCAACGGGCACATTTGACGGCCCCAAGCGCTCTACGTCCCTGCGCATTGATGGGCAGATCAAGTCCGTCGATCAGTTGATGGACCAAATCATTGCCTATCAGAACAGCGGCCCGATCCGCGTTCGCGATGTGGCTACTGTCGTCGAAGGCGCAGAGAACACTCAGTTGGCGGCATGGTCGAACAAAACCCCTGCCCTGATTCTGAATGTTCAGCGTCAGCCCGGCGCCAACGTGATTGGCGTGGTGGACAATGTTCTTCGCATCCTGCCCCAGCTTAAGCAGGACCTACCCCCTGGCATCGAAATCACACCGCTGACAGACCGGACAACAACCATCCGCGCCTCTGTTGACGATGTTGAATACGAGCTGGGTCTGTCCATGCTGCTCGTGGTCGGCGTCATTTTCGTCTTCCTGCGCAATGTCCCTGCCACCATCATTCCCAGCCTGTCGGTCCCGCTTTCGCTGGTGGGCACCATGGCTGCGATGTACCTACTCGGGTTCTCGCTCGATAACCTGTCGCTGATGTCCCTCACCATTGCCACGGGCTTTGTGGTGGATGACGCCATCGTGGTGATCGAGAACATTGCCCGCTACGTGGAAGCTGGCGAAGACCGTTACACCGCTGCCCTGAAGGGTGCCGGCGAAATTGGCTTTACCATCATCTCGCTAACGGTTTCGCTGATCGCAGTGCTCATCCCACTGCTGTTCATGAAGGATGTCGTGGGACGCCTGTTCCACGAATTCGCCATGACGCTCTCCATCACGATCGTCATCTCGGCCATTGTATCCATTACGCTGGTTCCCATGATGTGCGCGCGGATGCTGACGGATACGCACGCTCCGTCCAAGAGCCGTGGAATCTGGGGGCGCCTCTCCGACGGCACCGAACGTGGCATCAATGGCATGATTGCCTTGTATGGCCGTTGGCTGGACGTGGTTCTGCGGTTCCGTGGCCTGACGCTTCTGGTCACGCTCGGAACAATTATCCTGACGGGCGCACTGGCCTACACAATCCCGAAAGGCTTCTTCCCAACGCAGGATACTGGCGTTGTGCAGGGCATTTCCGTCATGTCGCAGGCCATTTCCTTCAATGGCATGAAAGAACGTCAGGCCGCTTTGGGCGCCGAGATCCTCAAGGATCCGGATGTAGCCAGCATTTCCTCCTTTGTGGGAATTGACGGCCAGAACATGACGCTGAACGTCGGTCGTTTCCTGATCAATCTCAAGGCGCGGGACGAGCGCACCTCCGACCTGTCGACCATCCTTCAGCGTCTGGGCCAGGTCGGCCAGAATGTCATCGGAACGCAGCTGTTTGTTCAGCCGATTCAGGATCTGTCTCTGGATTCCTCGATTTCGGCCACACAGTACCAGTTCATGCTTGAGAACCCGGATTATGACACCTTCAAAACCTGGGTTCCAAAAATTGTCGACGCGCTGAAACAGGAGCCTTCCCTGTCGGATGTCACGTCCGATCTGCAGGCTGAAGGTCTGGTTGCCCAGCTCTCGCTCGACCGTGCAACGGGTGCACGTTATTCCATCACGCCGCAGACGGTCGATAACCTTCTGTATGACAGTTATGGCCAGCGTCAGATCTCAACAATCTACACGCAAGCCAACCAATACCGCGTCATTCTGGAAGCGCTTCCGGATCTTCAGAACGACCTGACATCTCTCAATCAGCTATACCTGCCCGGGATTTCATCCGAAGCAGGCAGCAGCACCTCCGGACCGACACGTCAGCCGACTTCCGGGTTGGTCCCGCTGAAGCAGGTTACGACAATCAGTCATAGCCTTGCCCCCCTCCTCATCAGTCATTACGGCCAGTTCCCAGCCACGACGATCTCTTTCAACGTCTCGAAAGGGTATTCGCTTGGTGCGGCAACCAGTGCCATTGAACGGGTTGAGAAGCAGCTTGGCCTTCCTCCCGCATTTGAAACTGCTTTCCAGGGCACAGCCGCAGCTTTCCGCTCGTCTCTGACGAACGAAGTCTGGCTTGTTATGGCTGCGGTCATCGCGGTCTATATCGTGCTGGGTATTCTCTATGAGAGCTTCATCCACCCCATCACCATCCTGTCCACGCTGCCATCCGCTGCTATCGGCGCGCTGATTGGCCTGTACCTGTTCGGTATGGACCTCGACATCATGGGGATCATTGGCATCGTGCTGCTGATCGGCATTGTGAAAAAGAATGCCATCATGATGATCGACTTCGCACTCGAGGCCGAGCGACTGGAGGGGCACACACCGCTCGAAGCCATTCGCCAGGCAGCTCTCCTGCGTTTTCGTCCAATCCTTATGACGACGCTGGCCGCCCTGTTTGGTGCCCTGCCTCTCATGCTGAGCCATGGCGTCGGCTCCGAACTGCGCCGCCCCCTCGGCGTGGCGATTGTGTGTGGCCTGATGCTGTCACAGATGCTGACCCTGTTTACCACTCCGGTCATTTATCTGTTCATGGACGGCATCGGTCGTAAGACAAGGACGCTCATGCAGCGCTATCACGCAGGCCGGGCGCAAACTCCAAGCACGCACAGCAACCCGTGAAGCTGATCCGCCTTTTCGTCATGCGGCCAGTTGGAACGATCCTTCTGGCCGTCGCGCTCCTGATCGGCGGCATCCTGGGCTATTTCAGCCTGCCCGTCGCCGATCTGCCGAACGTGGACTTCCCGGTCATCATGGTGATGGCGAACCAGCCCGGCGGTTCTCCGTCCGAGATCGCCAGCACAGTCGCAGCACCGCTGGAGCGGCATCTGGGTGCGATTTCGGGCGTGACGGAGATGACGTCTGAATCAACGGTCAATCAGACGCGCATTACTCTTCAGTTTGACCTCTCTCGCGACATCAATGGTGCCGCACGAGACGTGGAGGCTGCACTTCAGGGCGCACGCCAGGATCTTCCCTCCACTCTGCGTACAAACCCGACTTACGACAAAGCAAACTCCAACGGCCCCCCGGTTGTTGCACTGACGCTGACGTCCAGCACACGGACGCCACAGGAGCTTTATGAGTTTGCCAGCAACGTTCTGATTCAGCAGCTCAGTCAGGTTGAGGGCGTGGGCGAAGTCGAAATCCGCGGCAGTTCCCTCCCCGCGGTTCGTGTAGAACTAAATCCTCTCCGCCTGTTCCGCTATGGCATTGGTTTCGAAGATGTTCGCGCGGCACTTGCATCGGCCAACGCTCACACGCCGAAGGGTTTCATTGACTCCCATGGCACGCGCCTCATGCTGTCCACAAACGATCAGGCCAGCAAGGCCGTGGATTATCGTGGGCTGGTCGTCGCCTATCGTGACAGCCAACCCGTCCGCCTGACAGATGTCGCGGAAGTCAATGACAGCGTTGAAGATCTACGCCAGACAGGCTTCCTCAATGGTCAGCGCGCCATCATCTGTACGGTGTTCACACAGGGCGGCGCCAACGTCATCAAGACGGTTGATGGTATTCGCAAGCGCCTTCCCATTCTCCAGTCGGCAATGCCGGGCAACACCCATATCAACGTCCTGATTGACCGATCCAAGACAATCCGCGCGTCCCTGAATGATACGAAACAGACCCTCATCATAGCCGTGGTGCTGGTCGTCGTCGTTGTGCTGCTGTTCCTGCGCAGCGTGTCCGCCATTCTCATTCCAGCGATTGTCGTCCCCATTTCGATCATCGGAACGTTTGGGGTGATGTCACTGCTGGGTTATCAGCTCGACAATATGTCTCTGATGGCCCTGACAATCTCCACCGGTTTCGTTGTGGACGATGCCATCGTCGTTCTTGAGAACATCACCCGCTACATGGAAATGGGTCATGAGCGGATGGAAGCCGCCATCCTTGGGGCCAGCGAAGTTGCCTTTACGGTTCTATCCATCACCGTGTCCCTGATTGTGGTTTTCGCTCCCATCATGTTCATGGGGGGCATTGCGGGTCGGCTATTCCACGAATTCGCGATGGTAATGGTCATTACCCTGACTATTTCCATGGTCCTGTCCCTCTCCCTCACCCCGATGCTCAGCGCACTGATCCTCACCTCTGCGCCAGCCGCCTCACAGGGTTTCTGGGGCAGAATTGGTTCCCTGCTCGAACGCATGATCGACCGCGTCGCGAAAGGCTACGAGCAATCGCTAGGATGGAGCCTTCGCCATCCGTTCCTGATCGTCATGTCTCTGCCAGCCACCCTGATTTTGGCTGGTGTTCTCTTTGTGAAAATGCCCAAGGGATTCTTTCCCTCTGAAGACACCGGTCAGTTGATGGGGCGTCTGGTCGCCGACCAGTCCGTGTCCTTTCAGTCTCTTAAAGACATCACGGCTCACGCCATGAAGGTTGTCGCCGCAGACAGGGATGTCGCAGGCGTTATGGGCGGCGCCGGCGGGCGTTCGGCCAACTCTGCCAATCTTTTCGTTGCTCTGAAGTCTAAAGAGGAACGTAAGGACGATCTGGCTGCCACGGTGCAACGCATCAACCGGGCCTTTTCCAACGTTCCAGGCGCGCAGCTCCGTCTGATGGCCCCCGGCGCCGTCCGTATAGGTGCGCGCTCAGGTGACGCAGCCTATCAGTATTCGCTGGAAGGTCCGTCGGCCGAAGATCTCTATGAATGGACGCCGAAGATTGTCTCGGCACTCTCAAAAATTCCTCTGCTGATGGATGTTTCATCCAACGTGGAAGAAGGCGGTCAGGCCATTGCCATTGCGATCAACCGCGATATGTCTTCCCGGTATTCCATCACGCCCCAGCTTATTGCCAACACACTCTACGATGCGTTCGGACAGCGCTCAGCTTCCGTCATTTACGGAAATCTGAACCAGTATCATGTGGTGATGGAGGTCGCTCCACGATACTGGGAAAGCCCCGAAACGCTGAAGCAGATGTGGGTGAGTGCTTCTGGCGGAACAGCCGCAGGCGGAACGTCTTCGAACAACCTGCGTGTTCGAGCCGACACCACAACCAGCACGCTCTCGCAAAGCGAGCAGTCCTACATTAACTCCGTGGCCAATGCTCTGGCTGGTGGAAAATCTGCGTCCAGTGGTGCCGCCGTCGCAACAAGCGTTTCCAACATGGTGCCACTATCGGTGCTTGGATACCAGCGCGCAACAAACACGGCCCTGACGGTCAACCATGATGGGCTTTCAGTTGCAACGACTGTGTCTTTCAACCTTGCGCCAGGAGCGTCCCTCGGGCCTGCCGTGCAGGCCGTTGAAGCCGCTATGGTCAAACTGCATGTTCCACCAACGATTCACGGTGGGTTTGCTGGCAACGCCGCGGCCTTCCAGAAGTCTGTCAGTGACGAGCCTCTGCTGATCCTTGCGGCTCTTGCTGCGGTCTACATCGTTCTGGGTATGCTTTATGAGAGCCTCATTCATCCCCTGACGATCCTGTCCACGCTCCCTTCCGCTGGCGTCGGCGCCCTTCTCGCCCTTCAGTTGTTTGGGCAGGAGTTCTCACTCATGGCGATGATTGGTGTCATTCTTCTGATTGGCATCGTCAAAAAGAACGCCATCATGCTGATCGATTTTGCGCTCGTGGCGCAACGTGAGGGCGCGACAGCTTTTGAGGCTATCCAACAGGCGAGCGTTCTGCGGTTCCGCCCGATCCTCATGACGTCTCTGGCCGCAGCCTTTGGTGCCGTGCCCCTCGTCTTCGGGAATGGATATGGCTGTGAACTGCGCCGACCGCTTGGCATTGCCATTCTGGGTGGCCTGATGGTTAGCCAGCTTCTTACGCTCTACAGCACGCCCGTCGTGTTTTTATACCTCGATCGTTTCGGAAAAATGCTCGGCCGCGCCCGACATCACTTTGCCATTCTGCTTCACATCTCGCCCCGGGAAACGGAAATCTGATGACCGTCCTTCGTATGCCTTCCCTGCGTACTCTTCTGCTGGGAGCCGCAGCCCTGCCTTTCCTGAGTGGGTGCATGGTCGGACCGAATTACCATCGTCCTTCGGCAGTCATTTCTCCGCATTTCAAGGAAGTGCCTCCCCCAGCCGGCTGGAACAAGGCACGCCCGGATCTGGTGCAGATGCCCAAAGGCGACTGGTGGACTATCTTTAATGATCCGCTTCTCGATGATCTGGAAGAACGGATCGCAACGTCCAATCAGAGCCTGAAGGAATACGAAGCGCAGTATCGCAAAGCCGCTGCGACAATCGATTCCATCAAGGCAAGCCTGTACCCGACACTGAGCGGGAATTTCAGCTTCAACAGGAATTCACAGGGAAGCAGTGCTTCAAGCACGAGTGGTGGTTTCACATACACCTCGTCGCAGTCCTACACGAGCAACACCTGGGCAACTGGCCCATCTGCCAGCTGGACGGTTGATGTCTGGGGAAAGATACGTCGGCAGGTGCAGCAACAGGTCGCCGCGACGCAGGGCGACGCCGCACTGGTTGCCAGTATGCGCTTGTCCTACCAGCTGACACTGGCGCAGGACTATTTCAGCATGCGCTATCAGGACAGCCTGATCGATCTCTACACGCGCAACGTGGGTCTATACCGCGATAATCTCAAAATCCTTGAGAACCAGCTTGAGGCCGGTGTTGCAGATCCCACAAGCGTTCTTCAGGCTCGATATCTGCTGCAATCCACCGAAGCCAGCCTTGCCAATGCTCATATCGCTCGCGCGCAGTATGAGCATGCCATTGCAGTGCTGACCGGTCGTGCACCGGCAGATGTCACTATCGCTGCGGCCCTTCTGCCCAAGGAGATTCCAGCAGCGCCTGTAGCGGTTCCGTCCATGATCCTTGAACGCCGGCCAGACGTCGCTCAGGCTGAACGGAACATGGAAGCCTATAACGCAGAGATTGGATATGCGATTGGCGCCTTTTTCCCGGAAATCACGCTTTCTGCGTCTTATGGATACAGCGGCAACCCGCTCCAGCAGCTGATCCAGACAGCCACGCGCACCTGGGGCCTGGGTGCTGCTGCCACGGAAACGATCTTCCAGGGCGGCGCCCGAACAGCGGCTGTCCGCGAAGCCGAGGCAGACTACGATAATGCGGTCGCCACATATCGACAGACCGTTCTGGCCGCCATGCAGGACACGGAAGACCAGATGTCCAACCTGCACTATCTCGATCAGCAGCTAGGACTTCAGAACCAGGCCGTTGCGAGTGCCGAAGCCGCCGTACGAGTATCCATGAACGAATATCTCGCCGGCACCCAGATTTATACGACCGTCATCACGGCCCAGCAGACTGCCCTTCAATATGAAGAGAGCCAGCTGAGCATCCGTCAGCAGCAATTCAATGCGGAAGTTACTCTGCTGACAGACCTTGGTGGCGGCTGGAACTCCAAAGACCTGCCGACAAAAGCCTCTCTCCAGACAGACAATCCGTTGCTGCCGTCATTTATCCAAAAAGACAAGAACGGACGCTGAAAAACAAAAAGGGCGGGATCTTCAAGATCCCGCCCTTTTTTATGGCCTCTTCAGGCAGAGGATGCGGCTCTTAGAGAGCGTGCAGTCCTGCAACACCGGCCAGGATCGCCAGAACGGCCAGCACCAGGAAGATAATGAAAAACAGCTTGGCGATACCTGCGGTAGCGGCAGAAATGCCCGAGAAGCCGAACACGCCAGCAATGATGGAAATAATAAAGAAAACGATAGCATAGTGCAGCATGGGACATGATCCTTGAATTATAGGTCGTGGTCATGTCGTAACGTCATGCGCCTCAGGAAGGTTTCTTTCCTGAAAAAAGAGTACGTGCGAACAACAGACCGCTGAGAAATGCGGAAAACAGCAAGAACAACGGCTGATCCACCATCAGATCAGCCACAACTGCCCGACTTTCCTTTAAGAACGAGCAAATATTTTTCTTTGCACGGGTGCAATCGACAACCCGCCCAGCTCCATCCTGCAAGGACGGCACGCTCTCATCCAGATATGACGCCAGATCCGCGTCCATAGTTTTCAACTCCAAAACCATTTCATCCACGACATACAAAAACAGGGGCAGTTCGATAACGAACCACCCCTGCTCTTTTACAGCTTAAAAACGAAGATGTGACGGGTCGCTCTTAGTGACCGACAGTCGTGCTCACTTCGCCTCGGGCCGTAGCTTCTTCTGTGTAGCGACGAGCCTCAGGAGAAATCTTAAGGGCAAGCGTCATACCTGCGGAAGCAAGGTAGATCACAGCAAATGTCCAGATCACATAGCTCATGCCCGGACCGAAAACCGCTCCACAGAACGAGACGATTGCCGGACCAACCCATGTCGAGGCACCTGCGCCGAGACCCAGAATGGACAGAGCTGCAGCTTTTTCACGTGGGCAAATCTGCGGCATCAGGCCTGAAAGCGGCACGAAGGCAGCGACCGTTGCACCATAGAAAATGCCCGCTGCGGCAACCGCCCAGAAATTCCCTGGGTACCAGATAGGCACATAGTAAAACAGCGGAATGGCAATGAAGCCGCCGATACCACCGAAGACCGACACCACGAAACGATGTCCTAAAGTGTCAGCAATCATGCCGGAGACAAGGTTAAACAGGATGTTGCTGAGGAAGATCAGCGACAGCAGGTTGAGCCATTGTTCGAGGCTGAAGTGCAGCTGGTCCACAAAGAACGCTGGCATGATGGCAAGGAAAGCGTATTCCGATGACGTATCGATAATACGGACAATGCCAGCAATCGTCGTTTTGGGTTCACGCCACATGATGCTGAGTGAGCCAAAGAAAATATCTTTGGTGGGCACGTGATCAGGCAGAAGGCGCTTCTTGCCTGTAGGCTCGTGCGTAAACAGCAATGCGACGAGGCCACCAATAATCACCAGCCCCAGTGAACACCAGAACGTCTTGAGTTCACCAAGATATGGGATCGTATAGCGTGCAAACTGGGAGCCAAGTGTCGGCAGACCCGCAGAGAAAGAGAACCAGAACCATCCAGCAGCCGATCCAAGCATGGCAGCCGGGGTGGCGGCAGCAATCCACACGAGGAAACCGTATGCGAACAGCGGATAGGCAAATCCACGCAGCGCATAAAAGAGAAGGATCATAGGCCCGCTATTCGGACCCAGCCCGAATGTCAGGAAGCAGACTTCCAGAAGAGCCCACAGGATCAGGCCGATCCACATGACTTTCTTGGGGCCCATCAGATCAGACAGAGGCCCGGAAAACCAGGCGGCAATCATGACCGTGATGCCGTAAAGAGTGAAGAGTTCGTTGACGAACCCTTGGGAGTGGCCGTGGTGCAGCATGTAGGTGTCGAGATATCCGGCTTCGACACCGTCTCCCACCATGAATAAAAGCTGACCAACAAAAGCCCAGAAAAGGGCGCGTGGGATGCCAAGAATTTCCGCTAGTCCGCGTTTAGGTGCGGCTGTTTCGGACATTTTCATGCTCTCCAGGCATAGGCGCGTCACGAACCTGCTTCGACCTCATTGCCGAAACAGATATGGGAGGCGTCGTTGCGGGCCCTACGAGAGTGCTCGGACCCGTTTCTCAAAATTATGCAGGACAGCGAGGCCAACAGATTGTCGACCTTCAGGAAAAGAGACACCCTCCCCGCCCTGACGGGCGGGAGAAAAACAGCCGGTTAAGAAACCAGACGGGAATCGTCCTGCAAGAGATGTGGCAAAACTACACACTCTGCACAGCAATGTGAACCGCAGAATAAAAAAAAGGCCGGTGCATTGCTGCACCGGCCTTTCTTTCGTCTCAAAACGAGAAGCCTCAGGCGGCTTCCTGCTCTTCTGCAACTGGCTTCGGACCGCTGTCCTGGCCCTTGGCATCAACATCGCGCTCTACGAGTTCGATGACTGCCATGTCGGCATTGTCGCCGTAGCGTACGCCAGCCTTCAGAACGCGGGAGTAGCCACCGGCACGAGCCTTGTAGCGCTCTGCAACCGTGCTGAAGAGCTTGCTGACAACCGTGTCATCACGCAGCTGAGCGAATGCCTGACGACGAGCGTGCAGGTCACCGCGCTTACCGAGAGTGATCAGCTTCTCAACAACCGGGCGAAGTTCTTTCGCCTTCGGCAGAGTCGTCGTGATCTGCTCGTGCTTGATGAGTGCGACGGCCATGTTGCGGAACATGGCAGCGCGGTGAGAAGAGGTGACATTGAGCTTACGCCCGCTCACACCATGACGCATTGCTAGTTTTCCTTACCCTAAGAAGTTCTCAAAACGTCTCGTCGAGACGCTTGGCCAGATCCTCGATGTTCTCGGGCGGCCAGGCCGGGACGCTCATGCCGAGCGACAGCCCCATACCGGTGAGAACTTCCTTGATCTCGTTGAGCGATTTACGCCCGAAGTTTGGCGTACGGAGCATTTCCTGTTCGGACTTCTGCACCAGATCGCCAATGTAAACAATGTTGTCGTTCTTGAGGCAGTTGGCGCTACGCACCGAAAGCTCAAGCTCGTCAACCTTGCGAAGAAGATTGCGGTTGAACGGCAGGTCATCCTGCGGCTCTTCATGCTGGACCGGACGCGGCTCATCAAAGTTGATAAACAGCTGAAGCTGATCCTGAAGAATACGCGCAGCAAGAGCCAGACTGTCTTCCGGCGTCACAGCACCGTTCGTCTCAACCGTCAGCAGCAGCTTGTCGTAGTCAGTAACCTGACCAACGCGGGTCTGCTCGACCTTGTAAGACACGCGACGAACCGGCGAGTAGATTGCATCGATCGGAATCATACCAATCGGAGCATCTTCCGGACGGTTTGCAACAGCAGCAACGTAACCCTTGCCCATGTTGACGGTGAACTCCATTCCGAGCTTCACACCATCATCAAGAGTGCAGATCACGAGATCAGGGTTCATGATTTCAATATCATGCCCAGCCTGAATCTGTCCTGCCGTCACTTCTCCCGGACCAGTCGCCGTGAGAATCATGCGCTTCGGTCCCTCACTGTGCATACGCAGAGCGAGTTGCTTAACGTTCAGGACAATGTCCGTAACGTCTTCGCGCACACCTGGAACAGCCGAGAACTCATGCAGAACGCCATCAATCTGAATGGCTGTTACTGCAGCGCCCTGTAGTGAGGACAGAAGAATACGACGCAGCGCATTACCGAGCGTCATACCGAAACCGCGCTCCAGCGGCTCCGCCACGACTGTGGCGATGCGCGAGGCAACCGGGCCGGGCTCGACTTCAAGCTTCTCCGGCTTGATGAGGGACTGCCAGTTTTTCTGGAGAACCAAGGTCGTGGCCTTTCAAACAACGAAGCCCGCCAACAAAAATTGGCGGCACCTGGCCCGCACAAATCGTGCGGAGGGAGATGCAATCACTACACATGCCGCGCATTCTCACGAACGCGCGGCATGGCATCACTCAAACGCGACGACGCTTGCGCGGACGGCAGCCGTTATGGGGCACCGGCGTCATGTCACGGATGGACGTAATCGTGAAGCCAACAGCCTGCAGCGCGCGAAGAGCGCTTTCACGCCCCGAACCCGGGCCGGACACTTCGATCTCAAGCGTTTCCATGCCGTGCTCGCGAGCCTTGCGGCCTGCGTCTTCTGCAGCAACCTGTGCAGCGTACGGTGTGGACTTACGCGAGCCCTTGAAGCCCTGTGCGCCCGAGGAGGACCATGCAATTGCATTACCCTGCGCATCGGAGATCGTGATCATGGTGTTGTTGAACGTGGAAAGCACGTGAGCAACGCCAGAGATGATATTCTTGCGCTCTTTCTTGCGAATGCGCGGTGCTGCGGCCTTAGCCATAATAGAGGTCGTCCTAAAAGTTAGCGAGAAGCGTCAGAGTGAAGCAGTCAGGCGCGAATTAGCGCGTGACCTTCTTCTTGCCAGCAATCGCCACTGCCTTACCCTTACGGGTACGTGCATTCGTGTGCGTACGCTGACCGCGGACCGGAAGGCCGCGACGATGACGCAGACCGCGATAGCAGCCCAGATCCATCAGACGCTTGATGTTCATAGCGGTTTCGCGACGCAGGTCGCCTTCAACGCGGTGCTCACCGTCAATGAGTTCACGGATCTTTACGATCTCGTCATCAGACAGTTCGTTGACGCGCTTCGCATCGGGGATACCGAGCTTGCTGCAGATTGCCTGCGCGGTCGACGGGCCAATGCCGTAGACATAGCGCAGGCTGATGACCACCCGCTTGTTGGTCGGAATGTTTACGCCGGCAATACGTGCCACGCCAATTCTCCCATCGACGCGATCAATTGACCGCGTCAGCCTGTTTCATGTCCGGTCGAAACCGGATCGTTTGCATCGCAGGCATGTCAGCTCCCAGTCCGATTCCGGAACCCAGGGCCACCTTCACGCCACAGATATGTCGAGGGCGCGCAATATACCGGGCACCCCCCTTGAGTCAAATGAGAATGATCACTTCTTCGTGATCATTCTCATTTCTTCAATTTTTTGCGGTCTTTCCGATGAGTGCATCAATCTCTGCACCCACTTCGTCAACGCCCAGCATTCCATCAACATGCTTCAAACGACCAGCCTTCTCATAATAAGGAAGGATTGGTGCAGTCTGACGGCGATAGATATCAAGACGAGATCTCACCACCTCAGGATTGTCATCTGGCCGGCGTGTACCGTCTTCCGCAGTACGGCTGGCAATACGCTCTACAAGCTGATCTTCGGCAACGTCCAGAAGAATGACGGCGTCAATCTTCAACCCGTCGGTGCCCAACATGGCATCAAGTGCTTCCGCCTGGCTTTCCGTTCTTGGAAAGCCGTCCAGAATAAACCCCTGAGCACAGTCGGGCTGCGCTATACGCCCCTGGATCATCTTTACCATGATAGGATCAGGAAGGAATTCTCCCCTTTCCATAATGGCCTTAGCCTCTTGTCCGATAGGCGTACCAGCAGCAACTTCAGCGCGCAGCATATCTCCAGTGGAGATTTGCTTAAGGCCATAGAGCTGCTCAAGACGCTTTGCCTGCGTCCCCTTACCTGCCCCAGGAGGGCCCAGAAGAATAATATTCATCGACGCTTATTTCCTCCCGAAACACCATTTCTGGAACCACGGCTACGCTGCTTGCGGATCAGCCCTTGATACTGATGTGCGACAAGATGGGACTGAACCTGCGTCACGGTATCGATCGTTACGGAAACGATAATGATGAGGCTCGTACCGCCAAAATAAAATGGCACGTTGTACTTGCTGATCAAAATCTGCGGCAGAAGACAAACAACAACCAGATACAGAGCACCGATTGTGGTCAGTCTCGACAGGATACGATCAAAATACGACGCCGTGCTTGCCCCGGGACGGATACCCGGAATAAAGCCCCCCTGCTTCCGCAGGTTCTCGGCCGTTTCTTCAGGATTGAATGTCACAGCCGCGTAGAAGTATGAGAAAAACAGGATCATTGCGGCATAGAACAGCATGTAAAGAGGCTGTCCCTGACCAAGCTGCTGCCCGAGAACGGAAAGCCAACCCGGCATATTATGTCCGTTCATGAACCCTGAAATCGTCACAGGAATCAGCAACACGGAAGAGGCAAAAATGGGAGGAATTACACCTGCCGTATTGACCTTCAGCGGCATGTGGGTGGAGTCACCACCAAACATGCGATTGCCAATCTGACGCTTCGGATACTGGATCACAACTCGACGCTGCGCCTGCTCCATGAAGACGATAAAGGCAATGACGGCGATCGCCATAACCAGAAAAATCATCACGAAGATTGGCGACAAAGCTCCGGTGCGACCCAGTTCAAACAAACTAGCCAGCGCATGGGGAAGATTGGCGACAATACCCGCAAAAATAATCAGCGAAATACCGTTACCGACACCACGTGATGTGATCTGCTCGCCAAGCCACATCAGGAACATCGTGCCACCAACCAGCGTTACGACACACGACGCGAGGAAGAAGACACCCGGCATCACCACAGCGCTTGCGCCATGAGACGTCATGTTCTCCAGCCCAACAGCGATGCCGTATGCTTGGAAGAGTGCGATGAAAACAGTGAGGTAGCGGGTATACTGGTTAAGCTTTTTGCGCCCCGCCTCACCCTCTTTCTTCATTGCCTCCATAGACGGAAGAGCAGTTGAAAGAAGCTGAATGATAATCGATGCACTGATGTACGGCATGATGTTCAGGGCGAACACAGTCATGCGTCCGAGAGCACCACCCGTGAACATGTCGAACATGCCCAGAATGCCACCCTGATGCTGTGCCAGCAGCTGACCCATGACTGTCGCATCAACACCAGGAACAGGAATGTATGTTCCCAGGCGATAAACGATAAGGGCCAAAAGCGTAAACCAGATACGCTTCTTGAGTTCAGTCGCCTTGGCAAAGGAACTCATATTGAGATTGGCGGCGAGCTGCTCTGCTGCGGAAGCCATCCACCTGTCCTTTCATGAAAACAGCGTCGCCGCACATCTGCACGGGACGCTGTTCACTATCTAACCACACCCCAGATAAATCTGGGAGAGGAGAACTCAGGCTTCAGCCTGAACTTCCTTCTTCGGTGCAAGCACCTTAACGGAACCACCAGCCTTCTCGACAGCAGCGAGAGCTGCTGCGGAAGCACCGTCGACTTCGATGGTTACGCCATGCGAAAGTTCACCCTTCGCAAGAAGACGAACACCATGGGTCTTGCCATTGACAAGCCCAGCAGCGCGAAGTGTTGCTTCCGTGACAGGAGCCGACTTATCCAGCTTGCCTGCTTCGATAGCCTTCGAAATCGCGCCAAGGTTCACCGGAGCATATTCCTTGCGGAAGATGTTCACGAAGCCACGCTTAGGCATACGGCGATACAGCGGAAGCTGACCACCTTCAAAGCCATTCAGCGAGACGCCTTCACGAGCCTTCTGACCCTTAACACCGCGTCCGGAGGTCTTACCCTTACCGGAACCAATGCCACGTCCTAGGCGCTTCTTGCGATAACGAGAGCCCTCGTTATCGCGCAATTCGTTGAGGTTCATTTCAACCCTCCACCTGGATGAGGTGGGCAACCTTGCGGATCATCCCACGCACAGCCGGAGTATCTTCCAGCGTACGGGTGGAACCGATACCGCGCAGACCAAGACCAACAAGAGTCTCAGCCTGGCCCGGTTTACGACCAATGACAGAAGCGATCTGCTTTACCTGAACGGTCTTACCGTTTTCAGACATTTGCAGTCTCCTCGGTCTGAGCCTGCTCGCGCTTACCGAAAAGTTCAGCGGCCTTCTTGCCACGACGCGAAGCGACGTTGCGAGGGCTGCTTGCCTTTTCAAGGGCAGCGAACGTAGCCTTGATCATGTTGTGCGGGTTACGCGTTCCGAGGCTCTTAGCGACAACGTCGTTAACACCCAGGCTCTCGAAAACTGCACGCATCGGACCACCGGCGATGATACCCGTACCGGCCTCAGCCGCACGAACAACAACCTTACCAGCGCCGTAGTGACCTGACGTATCATGATGAAGGGTACGACCCTCCTTCATTGGTACACGGATCATCGTACGCTTGGCGCGCTCGGTAGCCTTACGGATAGCTTCGGGCACTTCACGAGCTTTACCCGCACCGTAACCAACGCGTCCCTTCTGATCGCCAACGACAACCAGCGCTGCGAAAGCAAAGCGACGGCCACCCTTAACAACCTTGGCAACACGATTGATGGTTACGAGCTTGTCGACCAGATCGTCGCCCTGCTCGCGCTCACGACCACCACGGCCGCCTTCTCTTGGCTCACGTGCCATGTGTGATCCTCCTTAGAACGAGAGTCCGCCCTCACGGGCAGCCTCTGCCAGGGCCTTGACCCGGCCATGATAGACATAAGCGCCGCGATCAAACACGACGGCCGTCACGCCAGCTGCCAAGCCACGTTCCGCGATCAGCTTGCCGATCGCCGAAGCTGCGTCCACGTTAGCACCGGTGTTGCCATTGTCGCGGAGCTCTTTTTCCAGCGTAGATGCGCTGGCAAGAGTACGACCCTGTGCATCGTCGATGATCTGGGCGTGAATGTGCTTGCTGGAACGGAAGACCGACAAACGCGGCCGGCCGCCGCTCTTGCGACGAAGCTGGAAACGCAGCCGCTGACGGCGACGTTCCTGCAATCCTTGCTGCGATGCCATTACTTCTTCTTACCTTCCTTGCGACGCAGAACTTCCGTGTCATAACGAACGCCCTTGCCCTTGTATGGCTCAGGCTTGCGGAAGCTGCGAATATCGAGAGCGACCTGACCAACGCGCTGCTTGTCGTTGCCTTCAACAACAATAGCGGTCGGACGCGGCGTGGTGATCTTGATACCGGCCGGAATCGGATAAACGACATCGTGCGAGAAGCCGAGGTTCATCACCAGATTGGATCCCTGAACAGCAGCACGGAAACCCGTACCCTGAATTTCAAGACCCTTGGTGAAACCAACAGACACACCCTTGACCATATTTGCGATCAGAGCGCGCGTCGTTCCCCACATCGTCCAGTTTTCACGGGAGCGACGACCAATCGGAGCAACTGCAACTGAGTTGTCTTCGATTTTCACGTCCACGTGACGAGAAACCGGGAAGCTCAGTTCACCAAGCTTGCCTTTGGCCGTGAAGACACCGTTGGCAACTGCGACCTGCACACCTGCCGGAACTTCTACGGGATATTTACCTACGCGAGACATGCGACCCTCCTCAGAAGACGCGGCAGAGAACCTCGCCGCCAACATTGGCAGCGCGGGCCTCGACGTCCGAAAGGACGCCACGCGGGGTGGACAGGATCGACACACCAAGGCCGGCATAAACGCGCGGAAGTTCCTTGATCTTCGAATAGACACGACGGCCAGGCTTGGAGACCCTATGGATTTCCTTAATGACCGGCTGCCCTTCAACGTACTTCAACTCAATACGGAGCTGCGATACGCCCTTACGGACTTCTTCCGTGGAAAAACCACGGATGTAACCTTCACGCTTCAGAGCCTCAAGCACGTTCGTGCGAAGCTTGGAAGCGGGCGCAACGCAGGCAGCATGACGAGCACGCTGAGCATTACGGATCCGGGTAAGCATATCACCCAGCGGATCAGACAACGACATTCGATCTATCCCTTACCAGCTCGACTTGACCATGCCAGGAATCTGGCCGGCGGACGCAAGATCACGCAGAGCAATACGGCAAAGCTCGAACTTACGGTAGTTAGCACGGGGACGACCGGTCAGCTTGCAACGAAGACGGACGCGCGTTGCGGATCCGTTACGTGGCATCTGTGCCAGCTTAAGAGTCGCTTCAAATCGGTCTTCAACCGAAAGGGAACGATCCTTGATGATGTTTTTAAGAGCGGTCCGCTTTTCCTTATCGCGCTTTGCAAGAGCAGCGCGATGGTTATTACGGTTAACCGCTGAGATCTTCGCCATCTCGAATTTTCTCCCGGAACCTGTCAGGCCTATCCCGACGGTTTTCCAATCTGCGTGTCTATAAAGGAAAGCGGCCTTCCAATGGAAGGCCGAATCCTTATTTTTAGTCGCGATCGGTCTGAAAAATTACCTGATCAACCTGCGAACGGCAGATCGAAGGCCTTCAGCAGAGCCTTTGCTTCGGCATCGGTCTTTGCAGTGGTCACGAAGATGATGTCCATACCGCGAACGGCATCGATCTTGTCATATTCGATTTCCGGGAAAACAATCTGTTCCTTGATGCCCATGGCGAAGTTGCCACGACCATCAAAGCCCTTGTTTGCCGGAAGACCACGGAAATCACGAATGCGAGGCATTGCGATCGTCACGAGACGGTCGAGGAACTCATACATACGCTGACGACGCAGAGTAACCTTACAACCGATCGGAAGACCTTCACGGATCTTGAAGCCAGCAATAGCCTTGCGTGCCAGCGTCTTAACCGGCTTTTGACCGGAGATCGCTGCCATTTCAGCAACTGCTGCATCCAGCTTCTTCTGGTCGCCAGCTGCTTCACCGACGCCCATGTTCAGCACGATCTTCTCGAGCTTAGGAACCTGCATCGGGTTTGCGTAGCCGAACTGCTCGAGAAGCTGCTTACGAAGAATTTCTTCGTAGCGCTGCTGCATACGCGGCAAAGCGGTGTTGTTATCGCTCATTTTTGCGTTCCTCAGCCTTCGATCACTTCGCCGGTTGCCTTAGCAACACGAACTTTGCGACCGTCTTCAAGAACCCGAAAGCCAACGCGTGTGGGCTTACCGCTCTTGGGATCAACCAGCTTCAGGTTTGACAGATGGATCGGCATTTCCTGCTCGATGATCCCACCTTCTCCACCTGCGCGGTTTGGCTTCGTGTGACGCTTAGCGATAGCTACGCCGCGAACGACAGCTTTCTCAGCCTTCGGCATCACTGAAAGGACTTCGCCACGAACGCCCCGGGACTTGCCGGAAAGAACGAGGACCTGATCGCCTTTTTTAATACGTGCAGCCATTACAGCACCTCCGGCGCCAGGGAGATAATCTTCATGAACTTGCGAGCACGCAGTTCACGAACGACCGGGCCAAAGATACGCGTGCCAATCGGCTCCTGCTGCTTGTTAATCAGCACAGCAGCATTCTTGTCAAAACGGATCGCAGATCCGTCTGCACGACGTACCGGATAAGATGTACGAACGATAACGGCCTGATGGACGTCACCCTTCTTCACCTTACCGCGGGGAATGGCTTCCTTAACGGATACGACAATGATGTCGCCGACCGAGGCAGTCTTCCGCTTGGAGCCGCCCAGCACCTTGATGCACTGCACCCGACGCGCACCGGAATTATCGGCGACGTCAAGGTTGGTCTCGGGATGAATCATGTGCCTACCCCCTTATGCGCTGACGGAAGAGGAAGCCGAAGCCATGTCCTCTCCGTTGCGTGCGACGACAGACCAAGTCTTACGCTTGGAAATCGGTGCGCATTCTTCAATGCGAACCAGATCTCCAATCTGGCAGACGTTGGCTTCATCATGAGCCGCATACTTTTTGGAGCGGCGGATGAATTTCTTATAGAGCGGGTGCATGATACGACGATCAACAAGAACGGTAACCGTCTTGTCCATCTTGTCGCTCGTTACTCGCCCTGTCAGGACGCGCCTTGGCATCGTCCGTCTCCTCTCAGGACTTTGCGGCGGACGTTTGGGCGCCCGCACGGTTCTTCGATTGATGAGCCAGTGTCTTGATGCGCGCGACAGCACGACGCACGACCTTAACACGGCTTGTGTTTTCCGACTGCCCGGTGGCAGCCGCAAAACGGTGATTGATCTGTTCGCGCTTCAGATCGATGAGCAGAGCGTTCAGCTCGTCCTCGCTCTTCGCGCGCAGATCTGCAGGCTTGTACGTGTCGGCCATCTTACGCGTCTCCGATACGCTGAACGAACTTGGTCTTGATCGGAAGCTTTGCAGCTCCCAGGCTCAGTGCCAAGCGAGCGACTTCCGGCGGAACGCCTTCGATCTCAAACAGGATGCGACCTGGCTTGACACGAGCTGCCCAGTACTCTGGGGAACCCTTGCCCGAGCCCATACGCACTTCTGCAGGCTTTGTCGAGACCGGAAGGTCAGGAAAAATACGAATCCAGACGCGACCGGCACGCTTCATCGCACGAGTAATAGCACGACGGGACGCTTCGATCTGACGGGCCGTGATCCGCTCTGGCTCAAGAGCCTTCAGACCATATGCACCGAAGTTCAGCTGCGTTCCGCTTTTCGCAAGACCGTGGATACGGCCTTTGTGAGCTTTACGAAACTTTGTCCGCTTTGGGGAAAGCATGTTGTTAAATCCTCAATCAGCACCAGCAATGGAACTGTAGGCTTTCGCCTACAATTCAACGTTGCGGAGCCTGCTCCGCGGCACGACGGTCTTGTGCCAGGGGGTCATGAGCCAGGATCTCACCCTTGAAGATCCAGACCTTCACACCGCAGGTTCCATAAGTCGTCTTGGCCGTCGCCGTGCCATAGTCGATATCAGCGCGGAGCGTATGCAACGGCACACGTCCCTCACGATATTTCTCGTCACGTGCGATTTCGGCACCACCCAGACGTCCGCTGCAAGTAATACGGATGCCCTGGGCGCCCAGACGCATTGCAGACTGGATTGCGCGCTTCATGGCGCGGCGGAAAGCAACGCGACGCTCAAGCTGCTGAGCAATATTTTCAGCAACCAGAGTTGCGTCGATTTCCGGCTTACGGATCTCAACGATGTTTAGCGCCACGTCGGTCTTCGCCATACGGCTCAGTTCCTTACGCAGTGCATCGATGTCCTGACCCTTCTTACCGATCACGACACCCGGACGGGCAGCGTAGATCGTTACGCGGGGCTTCTTTGCCGGACGCTCGATAACAACACGAGAGACGCCAGCACCAGACAGCTTGCGACGCAGGAATGCACGCAGCTTAAGGTCTTCATGAAGAAGACGTGCATAGTCTGCACCTGCGTACCAGCGGCTATCCCAGGTACGGTTAACACCGAGCCGAAGCCCGATTGGATTGACCTTATGTCCCATGGATCAAGCTGCCTTCTGCTCTTCGCTGGTTTCCGACGCTTCTGCAGCTTCGGCCACAACAATCTTCAGGTGGCTGAAGAACTTTTCAACGCGAGCCGAGCGACCACGGCCACGAGCGTGAAAACGCTTCATGACAATGGACTTGCCGACTTCAGCCGTCTTCACAACCAGACGATCAACGTCCAGCTGATGATTGTTCTCAGCGTTGGCCACGGCGCTCTCAAGAGTCTTCTTAACCTGCTGCGCGATACGACGACGCGAGAAGGTCAGAGCGGCAATAGCCTTGTCAGCTGGCTGGTTACGGATCATTGCCGCAACCAGGTTCAGCTTACGCGGGCTAACACGGATGTTACGCGTAATTGCTTGCGCTTCCGTATCAGCAAGCGTGCGGATGTGCTTCGGCTTGCTCATTTTCAGCCCCGCTTCGACTTCTTGTCAGAGCCATGACCGGTGTAGGTCCGTGTCGGTGAGAATTCACCGAACTTGTGACCGACCATGTTCTCCGTGACCTGCACAGGCAGGAACTTGTGACCATTATAGACGCCGAACGTAAGCCCGACGAACTGCGGCAGAATCGTGGAACGACGTGACCAGATCTTGATCACTTCGTTACGACCAGAAGCACGTGCTGCTTCTGCTTTGCCGAACAGATACCCGTCAACGAACGGGCCCTTCCAGACGGAACGTGCCATCTCTGTTTGCCCCCTCTTACTTGCCGGACTTACGGCGACGGATGATCAAGCTATCCGTCTTTTTGTTAACACGCGTCTTGTAACCCTTCGTCGGAACGCCCCAAGGCGTAACCGGGTGACGGCCACCAGAGGTACGACCTTCACCACCACCATGCGGGTGATCGACCGGGTTCATGACAACGCCACGGTTGTGCGGACGACGTCCGAGCCAACGGGAACGTCCAGCTTTACCCATGTGCTGGTTCATGTTGTCTGGGTTAGAGACAGCACCAACCGTTGCCATGCATTCGCCGCGAACAAGACGTAGTTCACCAGACTGAAGCTTGATCTGGGCGTAGCCCGCATCTTTACCGACGAGCTGAGCATACGTTCCAGCGGAACGTGCCATCTTGCCGCCAGCACCTGGCTTCAGTTCAATGTTGTGAACAATCGTACCAACCGGCATAGCGCCGAGAGACATCGCATTGCCCGGCTTCACGTCCGTATGGGCACCAGAGATGACGCGATCGCCAACCTTGATGCGCTGCGGAGCCAGAATGTAAGCAAGCTCGCCGTCATCGTACTTGATGAGCGCGATAAACGCCGTACGATTTGGATCGTACTCAAGGCGTTCAATCGTTGCACCCACATCGAACTTACGACGCTTGAAATCGACGTAACGATAGGACTGCTTGTGCCCGCCGCCACGGAACCGAACTGTCGTACGGCCGTGGTTATTACGACCGCCAGACTTGTTCTTACCTTCCGTCAGCTGCTTGACCGGCTTGCCCTTCCAGAGCTCGCTACGATCAATCAGCACGGTGCCGCGTGTGCTCGGCGTCGTGGGATTAAAGTGCTTTAGTGCCATGGTTATTACCCCGCGTCAGCCCAGCTTCGCTGTAAGGTCAATGGACTGACCTTCTGCAAGCTGTACATACGCCTTCTTGATGTCAGAGCGGCGACCAGGACGACCCTTGACGCGCTTCGTCTTACCCTTCTGGACCAGCGTGTTCACGCCAGAAACCTTAACGTTGAAGAGCTTTTCGACAGCGGCCTTGATCTGCGGCTTGGTTGCAGTCGTGGAGACCTTGAAAACAACCTGATTACGCTCCGAAAGAAGCGTAGCCTTTTCCGTGATCAGCGGCGAACGGACCACATCGTATAGAGCTTCCTGAGACATGTTCTCAGCTGTCTTACGTGCGTTCATGACGATAGAGATGGTCATGCCAGACGCTCCTTAAGACCCTCAAGACCCGCACGGGTAATAACCAGTACATCGTGGTTGAGGATGTCATAGACGTTCGCGCCGATGGTCGGCAGGACGTCAATCTTCGGCAGGTTCGCAACCGCACGAGCAAACTGCTCATCAACCGCACCATCCACGATCAACGCGGAGGACCAGCCGAGAACCTTGAGCTTAGCAGCAGCTTCACGGGTCTTGCTCACGCCATTGGCGGTATCGAGCACAACCAGCTTGCCAGCAGCAGCCTTCTGCGACAGCGCAGAAATCAGGCCGAGACGACGAACCTTCTTTGGCAGGTCGTATCCGTGGTCACGGACAACCGGACCATGAACAACGCCACCCGTACGGAACTGCGGCGCACGCAGCGAGCCCTGACGTGCAGAACCGGTGCCCTTCTGGCGGAACGGCTTCTTCGTCGTACCAGAAACTTCACCCATGCCTTTGGTGCGATGCGTGCCAGCGCGGCGCTTAGCCAGCTGCCAGTGAACAACCCGCGCCATGATGTCGGCACGCGGAGAAACCGCGAAAATCTCTTCTGGAAGCGCGACTGAGCCAGCGCTGCCATTATCGAGGGTCTTGATATCGTATTCCATGCCCCTCGTCCTCAACCGGCGGCCGCTACGACTGCAGCCGGGTACGGCGCATCGGCGTGGCGAGCCTTCTTGATTGCATCGCGAATCAGCACAAGGCTATTCTTCGCACCAGGAATCGCACCCCTGACCATGATCAGGTTACGCTCTTCATCCACGGCTGCCACTTCCAGGTTCAGCGTTGTAACACGCTCGTCACCCATATGACCTGCCATCTTCTTGCCCTTGAAGACCTTGCCAGGATCCTGGCGCTGGCCCGTAGAACCATGAGAACGGTGGCTAATGGAAACGCCGTGAGAGGCTTCAAGGCCAGCGAAGTTATGACGCTTCATAACACCCGCAAAGCCTTTACCCTTACTCTGGCCCGTGACATCAACTTTCTGCCCAACCACGAAATGGTTAGCGGAGAGCTTTGCGCCGGCCTCAAGCAGAGCATCTTCCGCAACGCGGAACTCTACGAGGTGCTTCTTCGGCTCAACCTTGGTACGGGCAAAGTGGCCACGATTTGCCTTGGTGACATTCTTCACCTTGGCATTACCAAGACCGAGCTGAACGGCTGTATAGCCATCACGCTCATTCGTGCGGGTATCCACAACCTGAACTTCGTCAAGGTGCAGGACCGTCACAGGCACATGAGTGCCGTCTTCTTTAAACAGCCGGGTCATCCCCAGCTTTTTTGCAATCAATCCGGTACGCATCGTCTGGACCTTAGAGTTTGATCTCGACATCAACGCCAGCGGCGAGGTCGAGCTTCATGAGGGCGTCCACGGTCTGCGGTGTCGGCTCGACAATGTCGAGCAGCCGGCGGTGAGTCCGAATTTCGAACTGCTCGCGGCTTTTCTTATCCACGTGTGGCGAACGGTTCACCGTGAAACGTTCGATATGCGTCGGCAGCGGGATCGGACCCCGAACCCGCGCACCCGTACGCTTCGCCGTGTTTACGATCTCTTTGGTGCTGTTGTCCAGCACTCGATGATCGTACGCCTTAAGGCGAATGCGGATGTTCTGGTTGTCCATAGTCTTAATTCGTCCAACTCAAAAATTCGGGTCTCGTCCTACTGCCATTGCATCTGAAAGGGAACCCCGGCCAGAAATAAATCTGACCGGGGCTTCCATATCAACGGCGAAACGCAGGACTTAGGCGCTGATTGAAGAAACCACGCCTGCACCCACGGTGCGGCCACCTTCGCGAATTGCGAAGCGGAGGCCTTCGTCCATGGCGATCGGAGCAATCAGCTCGACATCCATGGCTACGTTATCACCCGGCATGACCATTTCCGTGCCTTCCGGCAGCGTCACGACGCCAGTGACGTCGGTCGTACGGAAATAGAACTGCGGGCGGTAGTTCGTGAAGAACGGCGTATGACGGCCACCTTCTTCCTTCGTGAGGATGTAAGCCTCAGCCTTGAACGTCTTGTGCGGCGTAATGGAACCTGGCTTTGCAAGAACCTGACCACGCTCAACGTCTTCACGCTTCGTGCCACGAACCAGTGCACCGATGTTGTCACCGGCTTCACCACGATCGAGCAGCTTGCGGAACATCTCAACACCCGTAACGGTTGTCTTGATGGTGTCCTTCAGGCCGATGATTTCAACTTCATCGCCAACGTTCACAACGCCACGCTCGACACGGCCGGTAACAACCGTACCACGACCAGAGATCGAGAACACGTCTTCGATCGGCATCAGGAACGGACGGTCAACCGGACGCTCAGGCTGCGGAATGTAGGTGTCTACAGCTTCCATCAGCTCAAGAACGCGATCTTCACCGATGGTGGCATCACCATCTTCAAGAGTCACAAGAGCAGAACCCTTGACGATGGGGATATCGTCGCCTGGGAACTGGTAGGAAGACAGAAGTTCACGAACTTCCATTTCCACGAGCTCAAGCAGCTCTTCGTCATCAACCTGATCGACCTTGTTCAGGAACACGACCAGAGCAGGAACACCGACCTGACGGGCAAGCAGGATGTGCTCACGCGTCTGTGGCATCGGGCCGTCAGCAGCGGACACAACCAGGATTGCGCCATCCATCTGAGCAGCACCGGTGATCATGTTCTTGACGTAGTCAGCATGGCCAGGGCAGTCGACGTGAGCGTAGTGACGGTTCTTCGTCTCATACTCAACGTGAGCCGTGGAGATGGTGATACCACGAGCACGCTCTTCAGGAGCCTTATCGATCTGGTCATATGCGCTGAACGTTGCGCCACCGGTCTTTGCCAGCACCTTGGTGATTGCAGCAGTCAGCGAGGTCTTGCCGTGATCGACGTGACCGATCGTACCAATGTTGCAGTGCGGCTTGTTCCGCTCGAATTTAGCCTTTGCCATCGTCTTTCTCCAAAACCCTGCCTTCCACGAGGCAGAGATAAGACTGAAAGTTCATCCAGTCAGTACCTGTTAGATTCCCAGATACTGCCGGAAGCCCTTTAGCGGGTTCTGATTACCAGCGATAGTGACTGAATGCCTTGTTGGCTTCAGCCATACGGTGGGTGTCTTCGCGCTTCTTTACAGCAGCGCCACGATTGTTAACCGCGTCCATCAGTTCGTTGGACAAGCGCTCCTGCATCGTGTTCTCACCGCGCTTGCGGGAGGCATCGATCAACCACCGGATCGCCAGAGCCTGACGGCGCTCAGTGCGCACTTCGACAGGCACCTGATAGGTAGCACCACCGACACGACGTGAACGGACTTCAACAGCCGGCTTCACGTTGTCCAGAGCCGAGTGGAACATAGCCACCGGGTCAGCAGTTGCACCACCACGGTGACGCAGAACCTCGAGAGCACCGTAAACGATGCCTTCGGCGGTGGATTTCTTTCCATCGTACATCAGCGCATTCATGAAGCGCGTAATGACGATGTCTCCGAATTTTGGATCGGGAAGGATCTCACGCTTTACAGCGCGGTGACGGCGACTCATTCCAAATACCTCTTACTTCGGACGCTTCGCGCCATACAGCGAACGACGCTGACGACGCTTAGCGATGCCCTGCGTGTCAAGCACGCCTCGCAGGATGTGATAACGCACACCAGGAAGATCCTTCACTCGCCCACCACGGATAAGAACAACACTGTGTTCCTGAAGGTTATGACCTTCACCCGGAATGTAGCTTACGACCTCGTACCCGTTGGTCAGACGCACCTTGGCGACCTTACGCAGAGCGGAGTTCGGCTTCTTTGGCGTTACCGTGTACACGCGCGTGCATACGCCACGCTTCTGGGGGCATCCCTGTAGTGCAGGGACCTTATTCCGCTTTGCGGCCGGCTCACGGCCGTTCGCGATCAACTGGTTGATGGTCGGCATGCGCCCTTCCCAATCCTTGTCCTATTCCGGACAGAAAGCACCAGACTTTCTGCCATGACATTTTATTCAAATCGACATGCGGCTGAACCGCCTGCCTATCCCACATTTGGAAAGAGAAACAGCAAAAGCCATTTCCCTCCTTTTGTAGCGTGCGGCCTTGGCATCCCCCGAATCCGAGGTAGCGGCACCACATGCGATTCTTTGTCTTCGACGGCTTTTTTTTCGCCTAATTAGACGGGAGTAGCCGAGGGCGCGGAACCTACGAAGGGTTCCGCGTTGAGTCAAGTGTTTCGGCTAAAATTGCGGCGATTCTAAAGAGAGAGTTTTTAGAATCGCCGCAATTTCCCCTCTGCTCTTCTTTTAAAAGAGGAACAGAGGGGTTTCTCATTATTCTGCCGCGTCTTTCACTTCAGCCGCTGAACGGCCAACGCGATGACGATCCTGGCTGGCAGCAATGCCGCGCAGACGGTTCATAACGCTACCAGTACCGGCCGGGATCAGACGACCCACAATCACGTTCTCCTTGAGACCGTTCAGTGTGTCGACCTTACCAGACGTCGCAGCGTCCGTAAGTACGCGCGTCGTCTCCTGGAAGGATGCTGCCGAGATAAAGGACTGCGTCTGCAGGGAAGCCTTGGTAATGCCCTGTAGCACCGGCATAGCCACTGCTGGGGTATCACCATTTTCCTGAAGACGCTGGTTCTCGATCTCGTACTCAATCCGATCCACGGTCTCGCCGATCAGATAGGTAGAATCCCCTGGCTCCAGAATTTCAACCTTCTGCAGCATCTGACGAACAATGACCTCGATGTGCTTGTCATTGATCTTCACGCCCTGCAGTCGATAGACGTCCTGAATTTCGTTGACCAGATAATCCGAAAGCGCCTCGACACCCATAACTTTCAGAATGTCATGCGGCACACGCGGACCATCGACCAGCGGATCACCCTTCTGGACAAAGTCACCTTCCTGAACGGAGACATGCTTGCCCTTCGGGATAAGATACTGCGTCTCTTCGCTGGTCTCGTCGTTTTTCACGATAACGCAACGCTTCGACTTGTAATCCTTCCCGAACTCAATACGGCCATCGCCTTCGGCAATGATCGCATGATCCTTTGGACGGCGGGCTTCGAACAGTTCGGCAACACGCGGCAGACCACCGGTAATGTCACGGGTCTTGGAACCTTCACGCGGAATACGCGCCAGCACGTCACCAGCATGAACTTCGGCACCATTCTCAATCGACAGAATACTGTCTGGTGAGAGGAAGTAGCGAGCATCATTGCCATTGGCGAGCTTGACCACATTGCCCGCAGCATCCTTGAGCTGCAGACGTGGACGAAGATCAACACCCTTGGAAGCCTGCTTGTAGTCAACCACAACCTTGGAGCTAAGGCCGGTGACCTCATCCATACGTTCGACAAGCGTGATGCTGTCGATCAGGTCAAGGTATTCAACAGTACCAGCCTGCTCGGTGATGATTGGAAGGGTGTACGGGTCCCACTCGGCCATCTTTTGACCACGTGCGACTGCCTCACCCTCGCCCACCATCAGACGTGCACCATAAGGCACACGATAACGGGCACGCTCGACACCGTTCTCATCGGTCAGCAGGATTTCGCAGTTACGCGACATCACCACCAGAACCTTCTGAGAATTCTCAACGACGTTACGGTTCTTGATCGTCACACGCCCATCACGGGAGGCTTCGACCATCGACTGCTCAGCACCACGCGTTGCTGCACCACCAATATGGAAGGTACGCATCGTCAGCTGTGTACCAGGCTCACCGATGGACTGAGCGGCAATAACGCCGACAGCTTCACCGATGTTCACCGGCGTACCGCGAGCCAGATCACGACCATAGCAATGCGCACAGATACCAACGCGGCTATCGCATGTCAGAACCGAGCGGATCTCCATGCTTTCGACGCCGGCCTTCTCGATGAGCTCTGCTTCGGGCTCCTCGATCAGGGTGTTGCGCGGAAGCAGAACTTCATGCGTCACCGGGTGCAGCACATCTTTGGACGTCGTACGTCCCAGAATACGCTCAGACAGCGAAGCGACAACTTCACCACTATCCATAACCGCACGAACCGTCAGGCCGCGTTCAGTACCGCAATCCGGCTCGACGATGATGCAATCCTGGGCAACGTCAACGAGACGACGCGTCAGATAACCCGAGTTTGCAGTCTTCAGAGCCGTATCCGCGAGGCCCTTACGAGCACCGTGGCTGGACGTGAAGTAATCGAGAACCGACAGACCTTCTTTGAAGTTCGCGATAATCGGCTGTTCGATAATTTCGCCCGAAGGCTTCACCATCAGACCGCGCATACCAGCGAGCTGCTTCATCTGGGCTGGCGACCCACGAGCACCGGAGTGGCTCATCATCCAGACAGAGTTAGTCGGCTTACCGATAACCTGCTTGGAAATTTCCTTCAGCATGGCTGCCTGGACTTCGTCCGTGCAGCGTGACCATGCGTCAACCACCTTGTTATAGCGCTCGCCAGCGGTGATCAGACCATCCTGATACTGCTGCTCGAATTCCTTGACCTCTTCCGAAGTCTTGGCAACCAGCGGCGCCTTCTCTGCCGGGATGATCATGTCATCCTTGCCGAAGGAGATGCCGGCACGGGCAGCATGACGGAATCCAAGACCCATCAGACGGTCACAGAAGATCACTGCTTCCTTCTGACCACAGTGACGGTAGACCGTGTCAATCACGTCAGACACGTTCTTCTTCGTCAGCTGCTTATTGATCAGGCTGAACGGAATCGCTGGGTGCTTCGGCAGGATCTGCGCAATAAGCGCACGTCCCGGCGTCGTCACGATCATCTGGCGGATCGGCTTACCGTTTTCATCAACGGTCGGCAGGCGCAGACGAATCTTATCGTGCAGTTGCAGAGTACCCGCCAGCATTGCGCTCTCGATTTCTGCAACATCCGAGTATGCCGGCGGCGCAGCCTTAACGACCTTGTCGCCTTCAATGACAGCTTCGTCTGGCGTTGCGCGATACTCAGGAACTTCAAGGCTCAGATAATAGAGACCCAGAACAATATCCTGAGACGGCACGATAATCGGCTTACCGTTAGCCGGGCTGAGGATGTTGTTTGTGGACATCATCAGCACGCGGGCTTCCAGCTGTGCTTCGAGCGACAACGGAACGTGCACGGCCATCTGATCGCCGTCAAAGTCAGCATTGAACGCGGTGCAGACCAGCGGGTGAAGCTGGATAGCCTTCCCTTCGATCAGCGTTGGCTCAAATGCCTGAATCCCAAGACGGTGAAGCGTCGGCGCACGGTTCAGCATCACAGGATGCTCGCGGATAACCTCTTCGAGGATATCCCAAACTTCCGGACGCTCTTTCTCCACCATACGCTTTGCAGCTTTAATAGTGGTAGCGTGACCGTACTTCTCAAGCTTCGAGTAGATGAATGGCTTGAAAAGCTCTAGCGCCATCTTCTTTGGAAGACCGCACTGGTGCAGCTTCAGCTCCGGACCAACCACGATGACCGAACGGCCAGAGTAGTCAACGCGCTTACCAAGAAGGTTCTGACGGAAACGGCCCTGCTTGCCCTTTAGCATGTCGGACAGAGACTTCAGCGGACGCTTGTTGGCACCCGTGATGGCACGTCCACGACGACCGTTATCGAACAGCGCATCAACAGATTCCTGAAGCATACGCTTTTCGTTTCGAACAATAATGTCCGGCGCACGAAGCTCGATCAGACGCTTCAGACGGTTATTACGATTGATAACGCGACGATACAGATCATTCAGATCGGACGTGGCGAAACGACCGCCATCCAGCGGGACCAGCGGACGCAGTTCCGGTGGGATCACCGGAATAATGTCCATGATCATCCAATCCGGACGTGAACCACTCTCAACGAATGCCTCAACGAGCTTCAGACGCTTGACCAGCTTCTTGCGAGCAGCCTCGGACGTTGCCTTGCGCAGCTTCTTGCGCATCATCGTCTTTTCGGAATCGCCTTCCATGACTTCAGCGTCATAGTCAAACGGATCCGCCAAGCCCTTTGCCTTAGCGGCAAGGCTCAGTTCACGCTCCTGAGCGTTAGGAATACCCCAGTCATACGTGGAAAGTGCACGCTTGATGGCTTCAGCGCCGATACCGACGTCGATGCCTGCATCCGGATATTCATCCAGAAGATCTTCACAACGGACTTCGTCCAGAAGGTACTGGTCGCGCTTCTTGCCGTTCTTGTAAGACTCGATCTGATCGGAGTCACAGACGCCCTTGTCGAGCACAAGGAACTTTTCGAAGTACAGAACTGGCTCAACATCCTTGAGAGCCATATCCATCATCGTAGCAATACGGCTAGGAAGCGACTTCAGGAACCAGATATGTGCGACAGGTGAAGCGAGCTCGATATGGCCCATACGCTCACGGCGAACCTTCGCCAGCGTAACTTCAACACCGCACTTTTCACAGACAATGCCGCGGAACTTCATCCGCTTGTATTTTCCACACAGGCATTCGTAGTCCTTGATCGGACCAAAAATACGCGCACAGAAAAGGCCGTCACGCTCAGGCTTGAACGTCCGGTAATTAATGGTCTCCGGCTTTTTGATTTCACCGTAAGACCAGGAACGGATCTGCTCGCTGGAAGCAAGCTGGATCTTGATCTGATCGAAGGCTACCGACTGGCCAGCCTGACCCAGGATCTTCATGAGTTCGTTCATGCGCCGAAACCCCAATGCGCGCCGCAGCGTCCTGCGGGCGCGTCAAAATTGAACCGTAAAGCGAGCAGCAGAGACGCCAATTAAGCGGCGCCCTGCTCAAGTTCGACATTCAGACCGAGCGACTTCAGTTCCTTGATCAGAACGTTGAAGCTCTCAGGAATACCGGCCTCGAAGTCATCCTGCTCACGCACGATCGCCTCATAAACCTTGGTACGGCCGGACACGTCATCCGACTTCACCGTCAGCATTTCCTGCAGCGTATATGCTGCGCCATACGCCTCAAGTGCCCACACTTCCATCTCACCGAAGCGCTGACCACCGAACTGCGCCTTACCACCCAGCGGCTGCTGCGTAACAAGCGAGTAAGGACCGATCGAACGTGCATGGATCTTGTCGTCGACAAGGTGATGCAGCTTCAGCATGTAGATGTAGCCAACTGTCGTCTTACGCTCGAACAGCTCGCCTGTACGACCATCGATCAGCTGGGACTGGCCAGACTTATCAACGCCAGCCTTCTCCAGCATGTTTTCGATATCAGGGATGGAAGCCCCATCGAAAACAGGCGTAGCAATTGGCAGGCCCTTACGGAGATTATTGGCCAGCTCAACAAGCTGCTCGTTAGGAAGCGTTGCCACATCCGTCTCGAACACTTCGTCGCCATAGACATCACGCAGGCGATCAAGCAGTTCCTGCTTACGTTCGCCAGACCGCTGATACTCGTCGACCATTTCCCCGATGCTTGCGCCAATATTGGCACATGCCCAACCCAGATGGGTTTCAAGGATCTGACCGATGTTCATACGAGACGGCACACCGAGCGGGTTCAGAACGATATCAACCGCCTGTCCGTTCTCCAGGAATGGCATGTCCTCGACTGGCACAACGCGGGAGACAACACCCTTGTTACCATGACGACCGGCCATCTTATCGCCAGGCTGAAGCTTACGCTTCACAGCGACGAAGACCTTGACCATCTTCATCACGCCAGGCGGCAGTTCATCACCACGCTGAAGCTTCTCGACCTTGTTCTCAAAGCGAGAGTTAATGAGGCGAACAGCTTCGTCGAACTCTGAACGCAGGGTCTCAAGCTCGGCGGTGACTTCGTCAGAAGCAACCGTGACGTTCCGCCATGCAGCGCGAGGATGCTCATCAAGCACCTCTACTGTGATCGGCGTTCCTGCACGGATCCCCTTGAAGCCTGCTCCGGCCACTTCACCAACCAGACGCTCACGCAGACGGTTGTGGAAGCTACGCTCCTGAATGGAACGCTCGTCATCACGGTCCTTCGTCAGACGCTCGATTTCAGCGCGTTCGATGGCCATGGCACGCTCGTCCTTGTCCACGCCGCGGCGCGAGAAGACACGAACATCAACGATCGTTCCGGTCGTTCCGGGTGGAAGCTTCAGAGACGTGTCACGAACGTCAGAAGCCTTTTCACCAAAGATGGCACGCAGAAGCTTCTCTTCTGGCGTCATTGGGCTTTCGCCCTTTGGTGTCACCTTACCAACAAGAATGTCGCCCGGATTGACCTCTGCGCCGACATAAACAATGCCAGCCTCGTCAAGGTTACGAAGAGCTTCTTCGCCGACATTAGGAATGTCGCGCGTAATTTCTTCCTGACCCAGCTTCGTATCACGAGCCATGACTTCGAATTCCTCGATATGAATCGAGGTGAACACGTCATCACGAGCAATACGCTCAGAAATCAGGATGGAGTCTTCGAAGTTGTAACCGTTCCAAGGCATGAACGCGACGAGCACGTTACGACCCAGAGCCAGTTCACCCAGTTCCGTGGACGGACCGTCAGCAATGATGTCGCCAGCATGAACCGTATCGCCAACTTTCACCAGCGGGCGCTGGTTGATGCAGGTCGACTGGTTCGAACGCATGTACTTGCGAAGGCGATAGATATCGACGCCCTGAGTTGCACCAGCATCGTCGGTCGCGCGGACCACGATACGGGCACCATCGATCTGGTCGATAATACCGTCACGCTTGGCGACGATTGTCGCACCAGAGTCACGTGCAACAGCTGCTTCCATGCCCGTACCAACCAGTGGGGCATCAGCCTTCACCAGTGGAACGGCCTGACGCTGCATGTTCGCACCCATCAGGGCGCGGTTCGCGTCATCGTTCTCAAGGAACGGAATGAGAGCCGCAGCAACAGACACAAGCTGCTTCGGTGATACGTCGCAAGCCGTAACCTGCTCAGGCGGAACAACACGGAAGTCACCAGACTTACGAACCGAGACCAGTTCGTCTGTCAGATGGCCATCAGCGCTCTGCTTCGCATCGGCCTGGGCAACAACAAGCTTCTCTTCTTCCATGGCGGAAAGATATTTCCAGCCATCCTGAAGAATGCCGTCCTTCACAAGACGATACGGTGTCTCAATGAAGCCGTACTTGTTAACCTTGGCATAGGTCGAAAGCGAGTTGATCAGACCAATGTTCGGGCCTTCAGGCGTCTCAATTGGGCAGATACGACCGTAATGCGTCGGATGGACGTCACGAACTTCGAAGCCTGCGCGCTCACGGGTCAGACCGCCCGGGCCAAGCGCCGAAAGACGACGCTTGTGCGTCACTTCAGAAAGCGGGTTTGTCTGATCCATGAACTGGCTCAGCTGCGACGAGCCGAAGAACTCACGTACGGCAGCAGCCGCAGGCTTGGCGTTAATCAGATCATGCGGCATGACCGTGTCGATGTCGACGGAGCCCATGCGCTCGCGGATGGCACGCTCCATACGAAGCAAGCCAACGCGATACTGGTTTTCCATCAGTTCGCCGACGGAGCGAACGCGACGATTACCAAGGTTATCAATATCGTCGATCTGGCCACGACCATCCTTGAGATCGCACATGATCTTGATGGTACGCAGGATATCTTCCTTGCGCAGAACGCGCAGGGTGTCCGGGGCGTCTACATCAAGACGCATGTTCATCTTGACACGACCAACAGACGAAAGGTCGTAGCGATCCTGGTCAAAGAACAGACCGCGGAACATCGCTTCAGCGGTTTCCTTGGTCGGCGGCTCGCCTGGACGCATGATACGATAGATATCGATCAGTGCTTCGTCACGGCTCGTGTTCTTGTCAACTGAGAGCGTGTTACGGATCCAAGGACCGTGCGAACCATCGATGGAAAGCGTTGGAAGCTCTGTAATTCCCAGCTCTTCAAGTGCTGCCAGACGGTCTTCCGTCAGCTCTTCACCAGCTTCACCGTAGATCTCGCCAGTGTTCTCATTGATGAGATCATGGGCAAGATAGCAGCCAAGAACGTCAAGGCGACCGACCTGAACTACACGGGTCTTTTCAGCAATCTTGCGAACCATGCGCGCTGTCAGCTTGGCATCGGCTTCAGCAACGACTTCACCGGTATCAGCGTCAACCAACGGGCTCAGCAGCTTCTGGCCGCGGAACGCATCAGGCTCGAACGGACGTGCCCAGCCATCACCCATGCGGGTAAAGGTGACCATGTCGTAGAAGTAGGACAGGATTTCATCCTGATCCATACCCCGAATGTCTAGACCTTCGACATCGCCGCCTTCTGCAATCTTCTCTTCGCGCTGGGCGATATAGTTCGCGCCCTCAAGAGCATAAAGCAGCGTCGTAACCGGAAGCTTACGCTTACGATCGATGCGGACGTAAATCAGGTCCTTTGCATCGAATTCGAAGTCCAGCCACGAACCACGATACGGAATCACACGGGCAGCAAAAAGATACTTGCCCGAAGAATGCGTCTTGCCCTTATCATGATCGAAGAAGACGCCCGGGCTACGATGCATCTGAGAAACGATGACACGCTCGGTACCATTGATAATAAAGGTGCCGTTATTGGTCATGAGCGGCATGTCGCCCATGTAAACCGGCTGTTCCTTCAGATCATGAATGGAGCGTGAACCTGTGTCTTCATCGATATCCCAAGTCGTAAGACGGAGGATAACCTTCAGCGGAGCTGCAAATGTCAGACCGCGCTGAATGCACTCTTCAACGTCATACTTCGGCTCTTCGAACTCGTAAGACACGAAGTCCAGACGACCGCGACCAGCAAAGTCATTGATTGGAAAAACCGAACGGAAGACTTCCTGCAGACCGGAGTTCTGACGGCTGTCAGGACTCACGTTCATTTGCAGGAACGCTTCGTAGGACGCGCGCTGCACATCGATCAGATTGGGCATCGGCGCAATTTCGGGAATGCGCCCGAAGCTTTTGCGGATCCTCTTGCGTCCCGTGAACGATTTGGTGATCGCGTTCATCTATCTTGCCCTCTGCACCAGACCTTCGAGTCGCCCGGGATTTCATTGTCAGACGAACGCCTGACACGACACGGACGACCGGAACGACCGGCTTTCAGTAATTTCAATACGTAGCGAGCCGCGTATTATACTCTTATTTCCAGCAACGGCAAATCGGGCGGGAACCGCATGCGATCCCCGCCCTATCCGTCTGCTTTCGCAGAGGCCGCCTCCTCAGAGAGGAAACGACCCGATCAAGTTGATTACTTGATTTCGACCTTGGCGCCGTTGTCTTCCAGGGTCTTCTTGATCTTCTCGGCTTCGTCCTTGGACACGCCTTCCTTGACGGTCTTCGGTGCGCCTTCAACCAGGTCCTTAGCTTCCTTCAGACCCAGGCCCGTGATGCCACGGATTTCCTTAATCACGTTGATCTTCTTGTCGCCAGCAGCGGCCAGAACAACGGTGAACTCGGTCTGCTCTTCAGCAGGAGCTGCAGCAGCAGCCGGGCCAGCAGCAACAGCTACTGGAGCAGCAGCGGAAACGCCCCACTTCTCTTCGAGAAGCTTGGAAAGCTCAGCAGCTTCGAGAACGGTAAGAGCGGATAGCTCTTCAACAATCTTTGCCAGATCGGCCATGGTCTTATCCTACGTGATGCACTGTTTGATTGGGTTCAAATCTACGCCGCAGCGTTGATTTTACTCTTAGGCGGCTTCGCCGGTCTTGGCATAGGCGCCGAAGACGCGAGCAAGCTGGCCTGCCGGAGCCTGAACAACACCTGCGATACGCGTAGCGGGGGTCTGAATCATACCCACCAGCTTCGCACGCAGTTCGTCCAGAGACGGCAGCTCGGCAAGTGTCTTGATTCCAGCGACGTCAAGCGTCTGGGAACCAAGGGAGCCACCGAGCACTACAAGCTTGTCATTCGTCTTGGCGAACTCGACGATCACCTTTGCAACTGCAACCGGGTCTTCAGACCAAGCCAGGGCCGTTGGCCCCTTGAGCAGCGGCGCGATGCCGTCGAATTGGGTCCCATCCAGAGCGCGGCTGGCCAGCCGGTTCTTCGCAACCTTATATGTCGCACCTGCCGCACGAATGCGTCGACGCAGCTCCGTCACATCAGCAACCGTCAGACCCTTGTTCTGGGTGACGACAACCATGGACGTGCTGTTGAACACATCGGCGAGGAACTCGACAAAGGCCCGCTTTTCCGTACGGTCCAAAACCTGTCTCCTCGTCAGTCCGGAACGATCCGGACCAAGTTACCCATGGGATACCCCCGTTTCCGGAAAATACCCCGCTCGCCTGTCCACAGAAGTGAGCGAACCCAGTGCATCCTGGCAAAGCCACTGAAACACTGGCGCCCCGCCTGACGCTCGCCACTCCACGAAGGGAGCATTTAAAGCACCAGAGGTGCTACGTGCGGTCTTGGACAGGTTTGGAAGCAATTCGCGAACGAATTACCCCTACGCCACCATGCCGAAACATGGCGTCATTCCTTGTTGAGGGCTTTCTACAGAAAGCCCTCAATTCAATCAAGCCTCGAAGGAGGACACGTCAACGCGGACGCCCGGACCCATCGTGGAAGACAGCGCTGCCTTCTTCATGTAGGTACCCTTGGCGCCAGACGGACGAGCCTTCTGAACGGCATCGACCAGAGCCTTGATGTTCTCGACCAGCTTGGCTTCATCGAAAGAAGCCTTACCAACGCCAGCGTGGATGATACCGGCTTTTTCAGCGCGATATTCAACCTGACCGGACTTGGCAGCCGTGATCGCACCCTTGACGTCCATCGTTACCGTGCCGAGACGCGGGTTCGGCATCAGGCCACGCGGACCAAGAACCTTACCGAGACGACCAACGAGAGCCATCATGTCAGGCGTTGCAATGCAGCGGTCGAAAGCGATTTCGCCAGCCTGGATCTTTTCAGCCAGGTCTTCTGCACCAACAACTTCTGCACCGGCTGCCAGAGCTTCTTCAGCCTTGGCACCACGTGCGAACACGCCAACGCGAAGTGTCTTGCCCGTGCCGTTCGGCAGGGAGATCAGACCACGAACCATCTGATCAGCATGACGCGGGTCAATGCCGAGGTTCAGGGAGATTTCGATGGTCTCATCGAACTTTGCCTTGGCGTTGCTCTTCACCAGAGCAACAGCTTCGGAAAGGGCATATGGCTTGTTGCGCTCGACAGTTGCCTGCGCAGCATTCAGACGCTTGTTCTTGGCCATGATATCAGCCCTCCACCACGTTCAGGCCCATCGACTTCGCGGAGCCTGCGAGCATACGCACGGCGCCATCGAGATCGTTGGCGTTCATGTCCTTGAACTTCGTTTCAGCAATCTCGCGAAGCTGAGACGTCGTCACGGAGCCAACAGCCGCAGCCTTACCGACCGTCTGGCTGCCCTTGGAAATCTTGGCGGCCTTCAGAAGGAAGTACGTGTTCGGCGGGGTCTTCGTAATGAAGGAGAACGTACGGTCTGCATACGCGGTGATAACCACCGGGATCGGCATACCTGGTTCAAGCTGCTGCGTCTTCGCGTTGAACTCTTTGCAGAACTGCATGATGTTCAGGCCGCGCTGACCCAGTGCCGGACCTACCGGCGGAGACGGGTTGGCTTTACCAGCCGGGATCTGAAGCTTGATGTAGCCAACAACTTTTTTGGCCATATCCGGGACTCCCCTGTTTGTCGTTCCCGAACCGCGGTGACAACGGAGTCGGACACAGCCGCCCCCTCCCGCGTTCGAAGTGAGGCGGTCCCCTAGACTGGTTTAGCCTAGTGCGTCAACCCTCCGCGGACATTTTTCGCCCCTTTATCTCCGCTCAGATCGTTGTCAGCTGCAGACTCATGAGCATCAATTCCTGCCACAGGTGCCGGTTTGTGCAATCCTTCATACTGGAACGCACCAAACGGATCGATCTGCTTCACACCTGGAAGCTCACTGACATCCCATCCGCCGCCCAAAGAGCGCACAAGACGGACTGTCGCCTGTATCTGTGACGTCTGCGTCTGAACCAGCCCCAGCCGCGCCTGAAGCGCATCCTGCTGCGCCACAAGAGCATCCAGGTAATTCGACAATCCACCTGTGTAGAGCGCCATGGTCATGCTCTGCGTCCGCAGTGCGGCCTCAACAGCTTTCTGCTGCTGGTCCTGAGCAATTTTGTATTGCCCGCTCTGGGTCAGACCGTTTTCCACGTCCTGAAAAGCCGACAGGACGACGCCGCGATAGTCATCAACCGAAGCCCGATATTGAGACCACGCCCGCTGCAAGGCCGCACGCCTTAATCCACCCGTAAATGCTGGCTCCACAGCTTGAACTGCAATTTTCCAGAATGCCCGGGAGACACTGGCAAGATCGAACCCGCCATCCTCAAAGCCACCATCTGCGCTCAACGTAATATGCGGATAGAACGCTGCTCGTGATATGCCTATCGCCCGGGAGGCTGCGGCCATATGTCGTTCAGCCGATGCAATATCCGGACGCCGCTCCAGCAGCGACGACGGGAAGCCCGGATTTACCTTCACGACACCAAACCGCATTTTCACGTCGCGAACTGGCGCAATATGGAAACCCGCAGGCGCTGTATTCAGTAGCACGGCGATCGCATTTTCCATCACCCGCCGGTCTGCAACCAGAGTGCTCTGAGCGGCCATGGCTGAAAACAGCTGATTCTGGGCACGCGAAACGTCAAGTCCCGCGCCAATAGCACCAGCCTGACGCAGCTCCGTAATTTCTACTGCGGCCTTAAAGTAATGGATTGAGTCTTCATAAACCGCATTCTGGGCATCAAGCCCCCGCAACGCGATATAATCGCTGGCGAGCTCCGCCTCCAGGCTCAGCTTGGCGGACGCATATTCTGCGGCCGTTGCCTGAGCGAGATTTTTCTCCATCCGTGTTGAGTTACGGATGGAGTCCCAGAAATCTGGCTCCCAGGTTGCAGCGCCGCTATAAGCCTGATTTGACTCATAGACGAGCGACGAACTAGTTCTCGGGTTGTTATATAGCCGCCCGACCGAGCCCTTGTTATAGCTCATATGAGCTGCACCCGTGAGCTGCGGATAGAGCTTGCTCTCCGCCTCGCGCGCAACGTCCCGGGCTTGGGTAAAGGCTTCCGCTGCGGCTTGCAGGTCCGGATTGACCTGCAGCATCCGCGTTTCCATTTCGTTCAGGATAGGGTCCTTGAACATCGTCCACCAGTCACTGCGGAGTGCATCATCCGCAGGACGGGCGTTGCCCATGACCCCCTTCCCTTCCCAGCCTTCCGGATAGAGGAATTTCTGAGGATGGTACTCTGGCGCCAGGTTGCAGGACGCCAGACCGATGGACAGGACACCAGCCAAAGCCGTCGCCACATGACGGCGAGGCCTGGAGAAATATCCGCGCTTGCGATCAGTCAATCTCATCAACGGGATCCAGCCTCATCCGGATTGGCATCATGCGAACGCACAGATTTCTGGTCCTCTTCCTGCTGAGCCTTGGTCGGAATGTTATAGCCCGGTGTCGTTGGCACAACACGAACCTCATCCCCTTCCAGCAGATCAGCGGTCGGGTTGGCAATAAGCTGGTCATCCTTCGTCACACCACTCAGGATCTGCACAGTCGTCCCAAAATTGATGCCAACGGTCACGCTGACCAGATGGACATGTCCGTTGATAACTTTGGCAACCTGCATTCCCTGGGCCCGGAAAATGATAGCGCCCTCAGGAAGAATCAAAATGTCCGGATTTCCGGGAGCAGCGATATGAGCCGTTGCGTAGGAATTCGGCCAGAGAAGATTGTCCTCATTCCCGATCGTCAGCTCTGTCGTCACAGTTCGCGTAGACGCATTGAACGCGTTTGCCGTTGCCAGGAACGTGGCGCGGAAGCGGCGCCCTGGATACTGAGGAACAGACAGATCAGCCGTAATTTTAGGCGAAATAACGCTCGCAAAATCCTGCGGAACAGAGACGAAAACGCGCATCCGATGAACATCTGCCACCGAAAACAGCTCTGAGGCTGTTCCGCGCGAATTCACGTTTCCACCCCCTGCATTCACATAGTCACCAACGTTCACCAGACGTGACGTCACGATTCCATCGAATGGAGCGACAATTTTCTTAAAGTCTTCCAGCGCCTGAAAACGCTCGACTTCATGCTCGGCAGCTTCTAGTTCAGCTTTCTGTGCCGCTGCATTTGCAGCCTGCACGTCCACTTCCTGCCGGGAAACAGCCTGCGTCCCCTTCAGAGCAGTCCAGCGCTGAGTCGTGATAACGGCCAGATTATAGCGCGCCAGTTTGACGTTATATTGCGCCTTGGCCGCCTGGAACTGGGCATCAATGCTTGGCGTATTGATTTCAGCCAGAACATCACCACGCTTCACATGCGCGCCGTAGTCCTTGTACCACATTTTCACATAGCCGGAGACCTGAGCGTAAATCGGCGCTTCATACCAGGCCGCCAGATTGGCAGGCAGATCCACCTGACGCGTTTTCGGCCCAGGCTGCGGAGAAATCAGTGTTACCGGCGGAATGGCTGCTTCTTCAGTCACACCGCTGAGCGAATGATAGTGCACGCCTCTTTCAACGATACCCCAGGCAGCCAGCACAATGGCAACCACCACGACACCAAGAAGAATCAGTCTGTTCCGCACGGGTGATCCACTTTCCTGTCGGTTTCCCTGAGGCGTCTGCCCCTGTTGTGTCGGGTGGGTCACGCGCGGTCTCCTTCAGGCCCAGCAGGCCGCTTGTAATGCATTAGGGCAAAGACACAGGGAACGAACAGCAACGTTGCCACTGTTGCGATGAGCAGGCCACCAATCACGGCCTTACCCAGCGGAGCGTTCGAAGAATTACTGATCGACATCGGAATCATGCCGATCATCATGGCAAGCGCTGTCATCAGAACCGGGCGGATACGCTCATATCCCGCCTCCAGAGACGCCAGCAGAACATCACCGTGGTGATCCAGCCGCTCTCGCGCAAACGAGACAACAAGAATGGCGTTCGCGGTAGCCGTTCCCATACACATGATCGCACCAGTCAATGCCGGCACAGACAATGGCGTGTGGGTCAGGAACAGGCTCCAGGAAATACCACCAAGCGCGCCCGGCAACGCCGTAATGATCACGAACGGATCAAGCCAGGACTGAAAATTCACCACGATAATCAGGTAAACAAGAACAATGGACAGGGCGAGGCCGCCAATCAGCTGCACATAGGCATCATTCATGGTCACAGCCTGACCGCGCACCACAAGAGTTGATCCGTGCGGCAGGTCTTTACGCTCTCCATCAACGACGCGGTTCACTGCGCGCGACAGGGTGCCAAGGTCCGTCCCCTCTGGAGCTGCGTAAATATCGAAGACCGGCATGATGTTGTAATGTGAGATTTCCGCAGGCGTACCGGTCTGAACCAGTTCGCTCAGGGCACCCAGCATCTGCGGGTTCTGGTTGGTCGGATTGCCGTCGCCCTTGTCGATTGGAACGATTTCCAGATCATTCATAGTCTGAAGATAGTTCGCAGGTGTCTGCACATCGATAAGCTGGGACGTCCCCTGAGCATTCAGGTAGTAGGTCTGCCCCACCTGCGCACTACCAGACAGCGTGACGAGAGCATTCAACGCAACGTCCCGCTGTGTGATGCCTGTTCCCAGTGCAAAGCTTCGACGATTGTTGATCAGCAACGTTGGCTGGGTCATCGGCTGCTGAACGGATACGTCCGTGATACCCGGAATATGACGCAGCTTCTTGGCCAAATGCGTTGCAAAGGCAAAGTTGTTCTGCAGATCACGGCCCGAAATCTGAACGTCAATCGGCGCTGGCAGGCCGAAATTCAGGATCTTGGCGGTCATGTCGCCCGGCTGGAACGTGAAGATTGTTCCAGGAAACGCATCTGTCAGACCCTTACGGACTTTCTGACGGTATTCCGGGATAGGGCTCTCATCATTCTTGAGCTGGATCGTGATGTCGCAATCCTGCGCACCCGTTGTCGGTGACGGCACCATGGCCTGGTTCAGCTGACTGAACGGCAAGCCACAGTTATTCACGACATTCTCGACCTGACCCGGCAGGATCTCCCGAAGGCGCTTTTCTGCGAGGCCAGCGATTTTGCCTGTCTCTTCAATACGCGTGCCAACCGGTGCGCGCATATGCATCTGAAGCGTACCGGATTTGATTTCCGGGAAGAAATCCTGCCCGACGAACAACAGCAGAGCCATGGACGCCACAGCCGCCAGAAGGAACATGGCAACAAATCGGCCACGAATAGCAATCAGGCCCGACAGGATGCCTTTGTAATGCTCGCGGAAGCTCGTAAACCGGGCTTCAAAGCCTCTCTGGAACCTGCCGAAAATGCCTGGCTTACGATGATGCCACTCCGGATCGCGGTGCATCTTCACCTGTGCCGGAAGCAGCCAGTTCGCCATTGTCGGGACGAGTGTTCGTGAGAGAATGAAGGACGCAATCATCGCGAAGATGATGGCCTCGGCCATCGGCATAAAGAGCCAGCCAGAAACGCCCGTCAGCTCGAAAAGCGGCAGCCAGACGATACAGATACAGGTTGTCGACACGAATGTCGGAATGACGATCTGATTGGCTGCATCAATAATGGCGTCTTCAAGCTCTTTCCCCATCTCAAGATGGGCATCGATATTCTCAATCATGACGGTCGCGTCATCGACAAGAATACCGACAGCCAGAGCCAGACCACCCAGTGTCATGACGTTAATCGACTGCCCCGCAATACTGAGGCCGATCAATGAACAGAGCATGGCCAGCGGAATGGACGTCGCAACGATGACGGTAGAGCGCCAAGAACCGAGGAAGAGCAGAACTGTCAGACTGGTCAGGATCGCAGCGGTGATCATCTCACGCACCACGTCAAAAACCGACTCTTTCACGAAGCCTGACGCGTCCGTCAGTACGTTCAGAGTGGTGCCCGCGGGCAACGTAGCCTTGATCTGAGGCAAAAGCGCCTTCACGCCCGCGACGACAGACAGGGTCGAGGCGTCACCACTTTTCAGGATGACGATCAGAACGGCCTGCTGTCCCTTCACCAGAACAGCGTTGATCTGGGGAGGGCCCCCTCGATGCACCCACGCGACATCTCGCAGGTAGATAACGGAGTTCCCCACCTGCTTGATGGGCATTTTGTTGAAGACCGAGAGATCAAGCGGGGTCGAGTTGGTCTTCACCATCCAGTCAATGGACCCGACCTTCTGATCACCAGCCGGCAGAACAATGTTCTGGCGGTTCAGCGCATTCGCAACGTCTTCGGGTGAAAGACGGTGAGCCTGAAGTTTGATCGGGTCGATATCGACCATGATGTCCGGCGCAAGACCACCGTATGGATTCGGAATGGCCGCCCCCGCGACCGGCACAAGCGCCGGGCGAATCAGGTTAGACGCCATGTTGTAGATTTCCGACCCGGACATGGTCGAATTATTGACCTGCAACGTCAGAACCGGGACGGAAGACGCATCCAGCGCAATGATCAGCGGCGGCGTCGCCCCGGTCGGCATCTGCTTGATGACCGTCTGGGAAACAGACGTAATCTGCGTTTGCGCAACCGCAGTATTCGTTCCTGGCTGGAAGAAGACCTTGACGATGCCACGGCCATAGTAAGACGAACTCTCAATATGCTCGATATTACTGACAGTCGCTGTTAGCGATCTTTCGTAATAATAAACAATACGACCCGACATATCGTCTGGCATGAGCCCAGTATAGGACCAGACAATCGCAACAATAGGGATCTTGATTGAAGGAAAAACGTCCGTCGGCGTCGAAACAATCGCCCTGACCCCAAAAATAAGGATCATGATCGAAAGAACAACGAACGTATAAGGCCGTTTGAGGGCCGTTACGACGATGGCATTCATGCGTCTGCGATGCTCCCGTTCCTGGATGATCGGAGCTGCGCGATTACGTCAGTCTTTTTCAGTCTCAACGGGCGTCCCCTTTAAATTGAGACAAGTCATACCGGACACAGGAAGTGCGACAAGCAAAATTGAATTTAAGAAAGACCGGATTCAGGCATGAAACAGAAATGTCATGTAATACTGGCACTACGATCGGAGCCACTGCGCCCTGAAAAATGAATCGTAAATACTGATCCTGCCAGTTCCTGATTGGGCCGGAACGCACTGATTTTCAGCGTTGCCCCATGCAAATGCAGAATTGCAGATACAAGACTCAAACCAAGACCACTTCCCGGAATGTGACGACTTTTGTCTGAACGGTAGAATCGCCCCAGTACGGCGCCCCGCTCTTCCTCCGCAATCCCGATGCCCGTGTCATGAACCTGAAGCCAGGCGCAGCCCTGCTCGTCCTGCCCGACCATCAACCCAACATCCCCGCCTGGAGGCGTGAACTTGATGGCGTTGTCCACGAGATTTGCCAGAACCTCGTTCAGGAGATCCATATCTCCATAGAGGGGGATCGCGCGATCGGCGCCTTCCACACTCAGAGCCAACCCACCAGCCTCGGCAATCGGCTCATAGAGATCTGCGATACCCGCAACCAGCTCCGACAGATCCATCGTCGTGAAACCAGCCTGCCGACGTCCGTTCTCAATTTCACCGATACGTAGCAGCGCCGTAATCACCGAAAAGCACTGATCCAGATCCTGCGTGGCCCGCAGAATAATGGACTTGAGGTGAACAGGATCATCTGACGAGGAGAGCGCTCGTTCCAACCGCGCCCGCACACGTGCCAGCGGGGTCCTAAGATCGTGCGCAATATCGTTGCCAACATCGCGAATTTCATCAAGCAGATGTTCAAGCCGATCCAGCATCCGGTTCACGGCGCCTGCAAGACGCTCGATATCATCCCATTCGCGCCCGGCGGGCAAACGCTCATGCAGATCGCCCGCCATGATCCGTTCAATGGCCTGCCGCATCTCCTTCACCCGTGCCAAAGCCCGATGGCTGAGAAACAATCCCGCCAGCAGCGCAAACAGCACCATCGGCACCAGTGAGATCAGCGCAGCCCGCTTGATGATGTACCGAAGCTCATCCGCCATATGCATGGAGCGGGCAAGAACCAGAATCCGATCGCCTGCTCCGCCACCCGGCCCCGGAACTTCTATCGCCAGATATCGCATCTCATAAGGCGTGTCCCCCGGCGGCGCGACTTTGAGCCGACGCGTCCGGTTGGAGACCTCCAGCCCTTCAGGCCAACGCCGAATGTCACCAACAATACGGTTGTGATTTAGATCGAACAGGCCAGCGCCATTCAAAATGACGCGCAGGTCCGTCTTGCTTCGTTCCCGGACGACGTCTTCCAGACGCTCAGGTGTCTCCTGAACGAGAAGTGCTGCCTCACGTCGGAGCAGATCGCTGGAACGAGCACTTTCGTAACCGTTCATCTGGGCATAGACGAGCAGGAACTGCATCGTGATGCCGCCGATCATCGCCACCACGAACGCCAGTGTCAGCCGGAACGTGGCCGTCCGGAAAATGTCAGTCCGATACACGCAGACTGAACCCCGCGCCCCGGATGCTATGGATCAGCGGCGTTTCGCCCTGAAGATCGATCTTCCTGCGCAACTTGCCGATATGCACATCCACCAGATTGGTCTGTGGCACAAAGCGGTAGTTCCAAACGTCCTCAAGCAGCATCGTTCGGGTCAGAACGGTGCCCGGGCGGCGCATCATGTATTCCAGAAGACGGAACTCACGCGGCAGAAGCTCAACGTCCCGGCCACTGCGAGACACCTTGCGTTCAATCAGGTCCATTTCAAGCGGGCCAACCCGCAGAACCGTTACACGGCTATCCGTGGGACGCCGCAGCAAGGCCTCCAACCGGGCCGCAAGCTCTTCCATGGCGAACGGCTTTGTAAGGTAGTCGTCACCGCCCGCCTTCAAGCCATTCACACGGTCATCAACTGCGGACAATGCGGAAAGAACCAGAACTGGAAGCGTGATTTTCTGGCGACGCAGGGCCTCGATAACACTCAGGCCGTCCATCTCAGGCAACATACGATCAACGACCATCAGGTCGTATTGACCGGACTGCGCAGCTTCGAGGCCCAGAATGCCGTTATCGACCCACGTCACATCATAACCGCGCGTCTTAAGCTCCTCGGAGACTTCCGACGCAATACTTTCATCATCCTCAATCAGCAGGAGACGAATGACAGGCTCAATCGGGCGGGAGACCGCCTCGTGCTCAGGTACGGGCATCATGCTCATAACTGTCACATGCGGGAATATATCCTGTCATCCAATTAAAATCAGTCTTAAGCTTCCAGACTATCAATCTCGTCCTGCTCCTCATCCGTTTTATCAATACCATCCAGCGATCTCAGGCGACGCCCAAGAACACGGGTTCGGCGGCGCGCCTCTTCGATCGTGTTTCCCATCGTACCGGCATTACGCTGCAATCGTTCAAGAACCTGATCCATCCGAAGCATTTCCTGCCGTGTCGCGCCCAGCAGGCTTGCAATGGTTTCTGTCCGCTCTTCCAGCGCAAGCGTCACATAACCGAGATGAACCGTACGCAGCATGGCAGGTAGCAATGACGGTCCCATGACAATCACCCGATACAACCGCCCAATTTCATCAATAACGCCGGGCATCCGGGCAATTTCGGTATAAAGACCGTCCGTCGGCAGATACAGGACGGCGAATTCAACCGTGACAGGTGGCCGGATATACTTGGACGCGATCTTGCGCGCCTCGAATTTGATCGCCGTTTCAAGCTCGCGCCTTGCAGCCTTTTCAGCCGATGCATCCGAAAGCTCTGATGCATTCAAAAGGCGCTCGTAAGCCTCCGTAGGAAATTTGCTGTCAATCGCCAGGCGGGGAGCAACATGCCCTTTCACAGGCATTCGAATGGCAAACTCTACCGACTCTCCGCTGTCTCCCAGTCGGAAGTTGGTGTCATAGCTCCCTTCCGGAAGAATATCGTCCAGAATAGCCCGGCACTGCGCCTCGCCCCAGCCGCCGCGCGTCTTGACGTTCGAGAACAGACGCTTGAGGTCTCCGATCTGGGCCGTCACGCTTGTGACCTCACCGAGAGCTTTCTGCATCGCACTGAACTGCTCAACCACGCGCTGAAAGCTGGTTTGCATCTGCTTTTCGACAGCACCGTGCAACTGTTCATTTACGGCCAGACGGATCCGCTCGATCTGCTCGTTCTGACTTTGTGCCATCTCTCGCAACGCATCAGAGAGCAGAACACGCCCTTCAGCCTGATCCTGCCCAACGCGCCGCGCGAGATCACCAAGTTTTTCACTGGTTTCAAGCCGAAGAGCATCCATCCGACCGGACAGGACACGCTCAACCTCGGCCAGATGTGCCCGCTGATAGTCCGCATCCCGCGCACGCTCATCGGCTTCACGGTCCAGAAGGCGGGCGACGTCCCTGCTATTACCACGCAACAACGCCAAGGCAGCCACCACGAGAGCCACTGCTGCAATAATCCATGGAACGAACTGCACCATACCGGAACTCCCATCCTGCATGGCGCGGTTCTAGCCCCTTAGGACCTCATGTCCAATCCTGGCAGCCTCAGGGCTGATGGATGTTGCCGTAGCTTGCAGCGCCCAGTCCCGGACAGGAACAGGAGGTGCCCAAAGGAACCTGAGTTGGCATCTTGCAGGTGTAGATTCCGGCCTTGCAGGTATAGCCATACCCTGCGACCGGCGCTGACGGGTTAACAGGGCCCGGCGCGGCCGTTCCGACGCACGCACCCAATCCTAGGAATGAAAGGCCTGCAACAGCACGCAGGGCTGAACGGCGAATAGAACCAGACATCAACATGACCCTCTCAAAACAATTCATGTGAGCGCAAAACGGATCTTCCGCTCATCAGTTGCGGGCATCCTATGCTGATATGGCAATCCTGTGGCGCCCCAGCCTACACACGGGCAGCAGCAGCCTGCCCTGCAGCAACACCGCTGGACCAGGCCCACTGGAAATTGTGGCCACCGAGCCACCCCGTGACATCCACTGCTTCACCAATCGCATACAGCCCCGGGACGTCCCGCACTTCCATTGTCTGGGACGACAGACCGCTCGTATCGATCCCTCCGCGCATAACTTCGGCCTTTGCGTACCCTTCCGTTCCAGAAGGACGGACCTCCCATCGGGACAGACGTTCTGCGAGCGCTTTGATATTCTTGTCCGGCTGATTGGCCAGCATGACGTCTCCAAGGCCGCCAGCCAGCTCTTTCGCCAGACGCGCGGGGAGCGCTTCAAGCAGGCTGGGAGGAAGCGCGCGCGGACGTGCCTTCTTGATCGCCAGCAAAACCTCCAACGCATTTCGCCCCGGCATCAGGTCAATATGAGCCGTGCCGCCTGCCTCAAGATAAGAGGAAATCTGGAGGATGGCCGGGCCTGACAGCCCACGATGGGTAAAAACCATCCCGTCGGCAAAGCGAGGCCCTTTTTTCCCACAAGTTGTGACGACATCCAGAGACACACCCGCCAGAGAAGGGTCCGCATCATCCAGGACCAACGGCACCAAAGCAGGAGCAGTCGGGACAATTTTCAAACCGAAGGATCGTGCGATCCGCAGGGAAAGGTCCGTAGCGCCCAGTTTGGGAATGGACAGACCGCCGGTCGCCAAAATCACAGAACGGCTTCGAACATCCCCTGCATCCGTGCGAACGACAAAGCCGTCCGCATCGGCCTCGACATCCGTGATCCGGGTCTCCATCCGCGCTTCACAACCAGCATCCTGACATTCAGACACCAGCATATCCACGATCTGACGGGCAGACCCATCGCAGAACAACTGCCCCTTGGCCTTCTCGTGCCAGGCAATCTGATAGCGATCCACCAACTTCACGAAATCACGCGGGGTGTAACGTGCCAGCGCCGAGCGCGCAAAATGTTTGTTCTGGGACAGAAAACAGTTTGGCCCCGTCTCCAGATGCGTAAAGTTACAGCGCCCACCGCCCGAGATCAGGATCTTGCGTCCAGGTTCGGACCCGTGATCCAGAACCAGTACACGCGCACCACCACGTCCCGCTGTTGCAGCAGCCATGAGGCCAGCCGCACCAGCCCCAAGGACCACCACATCAAATGTCACGGACAGCTCCCGCTCAGAAATCCAGATTCGCATAATGACCAGGCGGCGTGATGCCACTCATCCGGTCAGTCAGAAGGCCGCGGAAACACGGACGGGACTTCACCCGAGCATACCAGTCCTTGGCGGCCGGCGCCTTTGCCCAGTTCACATCCCCAATAAAGTCCAGCGCCGAGAGATGCGCAGCAGCAGCGAAGTCAGCCATCGAAATAGATGGCCCCGCAAGCCAGGACCGCGTTTCTGCCAGCCAGCCGATATAGTCCAGATGGAAGCGCATGTTGCCGTAACCGGCCCGCAGGACGTTTCCGTCCGGGTGACCACGGCCATACAACCGCTTGTCAACTTTCTCGCCCAGCAGGTTGCGCGTCACTTCCTGCCCGAAACGGGTCTCAAACCAGTCCATCAATCGACGGACTTCGACACGTTCGGCAAGCGTACGGCCAAGCAGGGGTGTATCCGGATAGGCTTCATCCAGATATTCGCAGATGACGCGGGCGCCGGGTACGGCAAGCCCGTTCTCTTCAACAAGAACCGGAACCTCACCAGCAGGGTTCAGAGCAAGGAATTCCTCGCGCTGTTCCCACACCCGTTCGATCACGAGTTCACAGGGCAGTCTCTTCTCGCCAAGCACAAGCCGGACAAGACGGCATTGCGGGGAGAGTGGAAGGTGATGCAGGATACGCATTCTTCATGTTCTAAGTCAGCCATTACGCGCTCACAAGAGCCTCCGTCATTGCTTCCATACAGGGCCAACGAATTTTCCGATGTCAGACACCGCATCCGCTTCTCACGCCTCCTCCCCGATGCGCATCCGTGCCCGCGGCCGCTCTTTTCTGGCGCTGGTCCTGTCACCGGAGGCTCCCCTGAACCTCTGGCTGGCTGGCCTGGATCAGCAGGTCGTCCGTTCCGGCGGCCTTTTCAGCGGAAAGCCGGTGATTCTCGACCTCGGACTTCTCTCGGAAGAAACACAGGGCCTACCAACCCTCCTGGAAGATATCCGCAGACGTGGCGTGCGGATCATCAGCATTGAAGGGGGTGATCGTTCATGGCCGGCTGTCTCGGGGTGGGACTGGCCTGCCTCCTTCGAAGGCGGCCGCCCTTCCGGCGAAGTGGAGCTTCCCGATCAAGGGGCCGCAGCGGATGCAACAGCCGTCGCGGCGCCCGCAGGCGGGCAAACGCTGATCCTCGATGGTGCCATCCGCTCAGGACAGTGCATCCAGCACATGCAGGGCGACGTGATCATTATCGGCTCCGTTTCATCAGGAGCAGAGATCGTTGCAGCAGGTTCTATCCACGTTTACGGTTCGTTACGTGGTCGCGCGATCGCCGGTGTCGGCGGCAAGTCTGAAGCGCGAATTTTTGCGTCCAGAATGGAGGCTGAACTCCTTGCTCTGGATGGCTTTTACGCCGTTACGGAAGACATTGACGCTGCGATTTTCGGCCAGCCCGCACAGGTCCTTCTGGATGAGGACCGGGTCCGCGTTTTGCCTCTTCCGCGCTGATCCGGAGGCAGGAACTGCAAGAAAGTGACCTCATGCCACGAAACAGCCCTTATTCCCGTGTTGCCGTAAGGCTTTACTATCCCATAGGATAAGGCATCAGGCGCGGGTTCCGCACAACGGGCGGCATTACGTCACAGAAGCAGTTTTTGGAGTATTCATGGCCAAGGTTCTGGTTGTCACCTCAGGCAAGGGTGGCGTCGGCAAGACGACATCGACCGCCGCTCTCGGCGCCGCACTCGCGCAGAGCGGCCAGAACGTCGTTGTGGTGGATTTTGACGTTGGCCTGCGTAACCTTGATCTGGTGATGGGCGCAGAACGTCGCGTTGTGTTTGACCTCATCAACGTGGTGCAGGGCGACGCAAGACTGTCCCAGGCCCTGATCCGCGATAAGCGCTGCGAAACCTTGTCCATTCTTCCGGCCTCCCAGACGCGCGACAAAGACGCGCTGACGTCAGAAGGCGTAGCCCGCGTCATGGAAGAACTTCGCGAGAAGTTTGACTGGGTTATCTGTGACAGCCCGGCCGGCATTGAACGCGGTGCGCAACTCGCCATGTACCATGCTGACGCTGCGGTCATCGTGACGAACCCTGAAGTCAGCTCCGTACGTGACTCAGACCGCATTATCGGCTTGCTGGATAGCAAGACCGAAAAGGCCGAGCGCGGCGAGAAGATTGAAAAGCACCTTCTCATCACGCGCTATGACCCGATCCGCGCTGCCCGCAAGGAAATGCTGAGCGTTGAAGACGTTCTGGAAATCCTGTCCATCCCGCTGGTTGGTATTGTGCCGGAAAGCGATGATGTTCTGAAGGCGTCCAACGTTGGCGCTCCTGTCACCCTGTCCTCTCCGGAAAGCCTCCCGGCACGCGCCTATTTCGAAGCCGCACGTCGTCTGGCTGGTGAGAAGATTGAAGTTTCAATCCCGGTCGAGAAGCGTGGCTTCTTTGACTGGCTCCTTGGCAAGAAGGGTGCGGCATGAGCTTCCTCGCAAACCTCTTCGCAAAACGTCAGCAGACGTCCAGTAGCGCTGTCGCACGGGATCGCCTCCAGATTCTTCTCGCTCACGAACGTGGCGCGGGTGAGGAAGGTGAGTCAGACCTGATCAAGCAGCTTCACAAAGAAATCATGGAAGTCATCGCACGCCACGTCGCCGTCGATCAGGACAAGGTCAAGATCAAGGTCGACCGTGGCAGTGGCTGTTCAATGCTCGAAATTGACGTCGAAGTTCCTCAGGAACTGAACAAAAAACGGGCGTCCTGATTTAAAGCCGGGCCGATCATTTTGGCTCGGCCCTTTTTTCTCCTAGCGGCGTTCAGGCCGCACCAAAAACGGAACATGCGCCATGAGCGGCTTTTTCGGTAACATCGTGAATCAGGCCATGGGCGCCCTTGGCGGCCAACTCGGCGACAAGCTGGGCGGTAGCTTTGGGGATATGCTCAAGGGCGAAGGCCTGAACATGCTCATTGCACAGGCGAAGAGCGCAGGCCTTGATGAAAAGATCCATTCCTGGATTGGCAATGGCGAGAACCTGCCCATCACCACGGATGAACTCCGCAACCTACTGACGAACGAGCAGATTCAGATGATTGTCGCAAAGACAGGTCTTCCGGCAGCAACCATTCTTCCGGCTATTGCACAGCTGCTTCCTGCGGCAGTGGACAAGCACACGACAGAAGACCAGCTGCCTCCGCAGCAGACAGCCTGAAGGCTCCAAGCCCGAAAAAGCCCTCGACCCAGTCCTCTGGTCGAGGGCTTTTTCTATTTTAATCCCCCGGTGTCCCGGCTTTGGATGGTGCCCCCTCGGGTAGGGCATTGTAGGCTTCCGGCTCTTCAATCGGGAACCGGACCAGCAGATAGGGCGGAACGCGCCGGTCTTTGCCTTCATTGAAAGACGCCAGCCGGTTCCACTGACCAAACGTGCAGTAAACATAATTGTCGGATGCAAAAATACCATCCGGCGAGAGCGCGCGCGGGTCCCGCAGCATCATCTTGAAACTGCCATCCGGATCGCGTCGCAAGATACAGTCGTGTTCGTAGTTGGTCGTGTAAAGGCGATCATGCCGGTCGAAATCGAGGCCATCCGCCACCCCTTTCTCACCTTCATCCCTGATCGCTGGCTCAAGCGTTGCGTCATCCGATGAGACATCTGCGAGCAGAGCAACGGGCAAGCTGTAAAGACGGCGACTTGTCAGAGGCGAGAAGTACAGACGCTGCTCGTCCTTTGTGATGGCGATACCATCCACACCTCCCGAAACAAGCTGAGGCTTGCCGGGAATATATCGGCGGGGCTCGCCCTCCACAATTGCCAGAAAGCCCTGTTCCGCCAGAATGGCCTTGCTTTGCGTCAGGACACGACGCGCCTGCCCCGTCGCGACATCCACCACCACAAGTCCCGGCTTCGTCCCGAATGAAGAATCCGTCACGAACACTGTGCCTTGCGCTCCATGAGACAAGGACACACGCAGATCATTCATATGACTGTCCGGCAAAAGCGCCGGCGCTTTCAGGATAAGCCTGTGAACAATCGTGTTGGTCTGCGGATCAATACAAATGATCTTGGCAGCCCCTGGCGCCAGCGGGTGACCGGCTCTTTTGCCATCATCAATCGCCCAGATCCTGCCTTTTGCGTCCAGCGTCATGCCATGAATGGACACAAGGCAATCCGCGGCAGCGCGGCTGCCGGGCATACTTTCCTCGGCCGAAGGATAAGGAACCACCCTTCCCTTCACGAGTTCACCGAGGGTCGCACCCTTATGGTCAACTGCATGACGCGGAAAACCAACGAAAATGCGACCATCTGGCAGAACCACGACACCCGAAGGCCCTGGTCCATCAAACCGGGCCACCACTTCGAATACACCGGACGGGCCTGTTCCCCGGTCTTCGTTTCCATCAGCCCAGGCGGGTTGGGATACAAGAGAGGATGCAGCGAGAGAGGCGGGCGCAACCGATGCTGCACGCAGAAAATGACGACGCTTCACTGTTCAAGCTCCAAGTGGTCAGTCAAAGAGCAACGCCTCAACTGAGGGAATGAAGCAACACCAGGACACAATTTTCGGGAATGTTATCAAACTGCAAGAAATTGCGTTGACCAAAACGATACACGACATCAGATTGTCGAATTATCAATACACTCTCGTGAGATCGTTAAATCGTGGCTGTACGCTTTTCTTCCCGACATCTGGGACTCCTTGGTACCACACTTCTTGGCTCCTCCCTCATGATGCCGGTTGCAGGACTATGCGCAGCCGTCCCGACAGCGGACACCCATCACAAAAAAGCCAAGAGCCAGGCAGTCCGCAATGCCGCTCCCGCACACGCCAAGGACGTCTCTGGCGGCACTGATGCTGTGATCGTCACGGGAACGCGTGAGTTCGGCAAGAAAGCACGGGATTCGATTTCTCCGATCGATGTTGTTTCAAGCCGCCAGATCACGTCAACGGGCCAGCCAACCCTTCGCGATGCCCTCTCCCTCCTGCTGCCGTCGCTGACGGTCCCGACAGCAGGCTTCGACGCTGGCGCCCTCACGGACACCATCGCCCTGCGTGGCCTGAACCCGAACGAAACCCTTGTGCTCGTGGATGGCAAGCGTCGTCATACGACGGCCAATATTTATGCCGATCCGGGGCCGTCTCAGGGCGCAACCCCGGTTGATATCGACATGCTGCCCATGTCCATGATCGATCACATTGAAGTTCTGCGTGACGGCGCATCAGCCCAGTACGGTTCGGACGCGATCGCTGGCGTGGTGAACATCATCACCAAGAAGCAGGACCACGGACTGAGCATGCGCTCCAACACCGGCATCACCAGCGAGGGAGATGGCTTCCAGCAGGGTGTGTATCTGGATGGCGGATTCAATCTGAATAACCGTGGCTATGTGCATATCGGTGGCGATTTTGTGCATCAGGACCACGCGTTCCGGTCCGGTAAAGACAATCGTACCAACCAGTATACCAACCAGGTGCTGAGCCAGCCCGAACAGACACGTGAGAGCGTCGCCATCACTGCAGGTTACGACATCACCGAGACTGTTCAGGCCTATGCCAGTGCAACCTATGCCCATCGGCATGCGGAATCCTACCAGAACTATCGCTTGCCCTCGACCCTGAGCGCCTATCCCGGATACGCCGCAAAATACCCGTATGGCTATTCGCCGATCCTTGGGCTGGAAGAAAACGATTACGAACTGACAGCTGGTTTCAAGGGTATGCTGGCTGGCTGGCACTGGGATCTTTCCACAGTGTATGGCCGTGACTTTGATCGGTTTGATGCGCTCAGCACGATTAACAGCGCCGTTTACAAAGCCGACGGCCGGACACCTACGAACTTTTACAATGCGCAGGGATATAACAACTCCCAGTGGACGAGCAGTTTCGATCTGTCCCGGAAGTTCAACTTCTCTTTCTGGCCTCACAGCATCAACGTCGCCGGTGGCGCAGCGTATCGCTATGAATCCTATTCCATGGGCACCGGCTCCGCAGACAGCATTGCGGGCACAGGCGCTGACGGCATCCCCGGCACGACAACTTACAATGCAGGCAACTGGTCCCGTGATGTCGCGTCTGGATACGTCGATATTTCTACACACTTGATGAAGAACTGGCAGGTCGATCTGGCAGGCCGCGTCGAGCACTATACAGATGTTGGAAACGCCAAAACCGGCAAAGTCTCCACACGCTACGACTTCAGCCCGCGGTTTGCTGTTCGCGGAACATTCAGCAGTGGCTTCCATGCCCCGACACTGGCCCAGCAGCATTACTCCGCGCTTGCCGTCTCCCCAACAGCAGCTCGCGGCCTGATTGCAGCCAACTCCACTGGTGCATTGGCCAACGGCGCTTCACAGATGAAGCCGGAGCAGGCCACTAGCGTCGAAGGCGGCATCATCGTTGAGCCGATCCGTAAGCTTCACGTCACGGTCGACGCCTATCAAATTGATCTGCGTGATCGTATCCAGCCAGGCGGAACGATCTACGGTTCACAGGCGTATAAGGCCCTCTACGCAAACGGTTTCCCACTGCCGTCAGGTTCCGAAAACTGGGGTGCTGGCCAGTTGTCAGCTTACTGGTTCGCGAACGTCGCCACGACCCGCACACAGGGCCTGGACATCAATGCAACTTACCCAAGCGAGTTCGGCCGCTTCGGTCATGTGGACTGGGACGTTGCCATCAACCTGAACCGGACGCGCCTGCGCCATCAGGGTACGACCACCAGCGGTGCAAACCTGCTGACCATCCCTACTCTCGCCTATCTGACGACAGCCTACCCGCGCTCCAAGATCATCTTTGGCGGTCGCTGGCACTCCCCCAACAATACGTGGGCCGTTGCAGTTCACGAAATCCGCTATGGCCAGACGACATCAAACCTGACCTATTACACTGGCCCGAACGCGTTCTCGACAACGAACTATCGTGAGTTCCAGAACGCACCTAAATGGACCACCAATGCGTCTGTAACCTACAACATCAACACGCGCTGGAGTGCGACGATTGGCGGCAACAACATCTTCGCTGCGTACCCCTCCGTCGTGCCAAAGGAAAACCGCTATCTTGGTGCGCCCAAGTATTACATGAGCACCAACCAGCTCGGTATTGCTGGCGGCTATTATTATCTGGATGTGTCTGCGCGCTTCTAAGCCGGAACGCAAAACGGCGGAGCTCAACTCCGCCGTTTTCCATATCTACAATACTAACAACCCATCCACTTGATGCAGACGCTTGAAACTCAGACTTTCCAGATGCCACACAGCGCCGAGATATGACGTCGGCAAAGTGCCAGATCAGGTGCACCACTCTGCTTGCAGGCCAGCTCAAAAGCTTGCGTTTCGCGTGCAGCCCGGCTCAGTGCCGCGACAGACCAACGGTCCAGAGCCTGATTAAACGCAGCAGTCCGTTTAAAGAAGATTGGCGGCTTGAGCGCTTTCATGGCTTCTGCGCGGCCTTGGCCAGCCTTAACTGCAAGTGCCACTTTCTGAAGCCGCGTCAGCACGCTTAATACTGCACGCGCAACCGCTACGGGATTAGCCCCATCGGCCAAAGCGCGCTCCAGAGCCTGATCTGCCTCTGCCCGATGGCCGGACAACGCGGCGAAGACCGCATCTTCCAGAGAACTCCCTCCCGCATCACCCACGCAGTCCTGAACAGCATCAAGATCAAGCCGACCGTTTGGCCCTGCATAGAGAACAAGCTTCTCGATCTCACCGCGAACACCGCTTCGATCTGCCCCCAGCCGTCCCATAAGCCAAGTCAAAGCATCCCGATCAATGGAAACTGCGGCCTGGGACAAAGCATCCGTCACCGTCTGGGATAACGCCCGCCCCTCCTCAGGATAACAGGCAATCGATGCCATTTCTTTGTGCCGCTCGGCGAAAGCACGCAGCGTGGATCGTGACGTAAGACCGGGTGCCTCAATCACAATCAACGTGTCTGTCGAGACTTCCAGAGCACGCGTCAGCATGGGGGTCAGGGCGTCTGTGCTACTGCGAACCCACACAACACGCCGACCACCGATCAACGAAAGGGCAGTCCCCTCTTCCTCAAGACGATCATGCGTCTCGCGATCGAGTTGGGAGACGCGGAATGGATCGTCCAGCGTCTCTGCAACGAGCCGCACGGCCTGAGCCGCTCTTTCCCGTATTAGCCCCGTGTCTTCGCCGTGAAGAAGAATGGCGCGCCATGTTCCGGCATCGGACAGGGCACGGCCAATGTTACGGGCCTCAATTTTCATTAATTGCTTGTGGTGCCTTGAGAGAGACGTCCCGTCGCGGAGGCCGGGAAGCCATCCACGCCAACGCGATCCGTCGCAGACCCGTTATCGGACGGCATTCTGTCCGTGTTGATATACCTCGGCATATCAACAGGTGCCGCATTGGACGGCATGTTATGGGAGCGGAACCAGACGGCGAGCTGCTGTGTGAGACTTTGAGCCAAGGTATCCGCAACACGTCCCTTGGTCGTTTCGTCATTCAGCGTCTGAGCAAAATACTGTTCAAAGCTGCCACTATAACCGTCAAGCGTTGTCGCATCTCCCTGCGTGATTAACTGGGGAGACTGTTCCACCGTAAACAACTGCCAGTGCGCTGAACCAGAAACACGGATACGCCCCGCTGTATTGTCCTGGTGAATATCAATGGCTTCACTGTTGGCACCGGAATTGACCCGCAGCATATAATGCTGAGGATTTTCAGGACCGGCACCTGCAAGATTTTTTTGCAAGGCCAGTCGCAGTTCCTGACCATATCTTCCCGGAATATTCGCGACGTAAACCTGTGCGAGTTCAGCCGAAATATCGGTTTTCGTATCCATCTTGCCGTAGAGAGGGGTGAAACCACACCCTCCCAGCAGAAGGAACGCAGAAAGGGTCAGGGAACTGCGACGTTTCACGATCAGCCTGCTACCACAAAATTGACGATCCGGTTGGGAACGTGGATTTCCTTCACCAGACGTTTGCCCTCAAGGGCCCGGGCAACATTAGGCTCAGCCTTCGCCGCAGCGAGAACGTCATCCTTCGGCGCATCTGGTGGCACCTGGATTGTTCCACGAAGCTTTCCAAGCACCTGCACACCAATCGTGACGCTCTGAACTGCAAGCCACTCATCCTGCGCCTCGGGCCATGCCCGATCCACAACGAGTTCACCACCAGGTTCGAGAACCGCCATCATGTCTTCAGCAAGATGCGGCATCATTGGTGCAGACAGCAGGCACAGCGCGGAGGCAGCCTCCCGTCGTGCAGCAGCGAAACCACCCCCCTCTTTGCCCTGCACCTCTGCCAGAGCGGAGGTCAGCTCATGCAATCGAGCCACTGCGACGTTCGGCGTGAACGCTTCCAAAGCCTCTGTGACGGCTGCAATCGCACGATGCGTAGCACGGCGCAGATCATCTCCAGCCGAGCCATGCGCACTGTCAATCGGATCAGCCGCAGCCACAGCGGAAACCAGACGATGCAGGCGCTGCCCAAACCGGGCCGCAGCAGCTACGCCGGACGCTGTCCACTCCATGTCACGCTCTGGAGGACTGTCAGACAGAACAAACCACCGCGCCGTATCAGCACCAAAACGCTCAATAATCTCTACCGGAGAAACCGTATTGCGCTTGGACTTGGACATTTTTTCAGAGCGTCCGACCTGAATGGGCGTTCCCGTGTCACGTCGGACAACCACATCACCGCGACGCTCGACTTCTTCCGGATAGAGCCAGTTTGCCCCGTCCTTGTAGCTTTCGTGCGTGACCATACCCTGAGTGAAGAGGCCGTCAAACGGCTCATCCAGACCCAAGTGCCCCGTCTCATGCATGGCGCGGGTAAAGAAGCGCGCATAGAGCAGATGGAGGATCGCATGTTCAATGCCGCCAATATACTGATCGACGGGCAGCCAGCCATCAGCCGCAGCCGGTACGGTCGGCGTCGGCGCGTGCGGGCTGGTAAAGCGGGCGAAGTACCAGGAACTGTCCACAAACGTGTCGAACGTGTCTGTTTCACGCGTGGCGGCAGACCCGCAGCTTGGGCAGGAAACGTGCTTCCAGGTCGGATGATGATCCAACGGGTTGCCCGGCCGATCAAATGTCACATCTTCTGGCAGGACGACTGGCAGCTGATCATCCGGAACCGGAACTGCACCACACTTCTCACAGTGAATAATGGGAATCGGGCAGCCCCAGTAGCGCTGACGGGAAATTCCCCAGTCCCGCAGACGCCAGTTTACGACGCCATGCCCAACGCCCATGCCTTCAAGACGCTCGATGACTGTTTTTTTGGCGACTGCAACAGCCAGACCGTCAAGGAATCCCGAATTGTAGAGCGTGGCTTCGCCCGAGACAGCCTTCCGGCCAATGCGGAATGTCTCAGCATCTTCACCATCGGGCAGCAGAACCTGCGGCACGGCGAGATCATACTTGTGAGCAAAATCAAGATCACGCTGGTCGCCACACGGGCACCCAAAGACCGCCCCCGTGCCATAATCCATCAACACGAAATTGGCGATCCAGACAGGCGCCGTCTGATCTGGATTCAAAGGATTGCTGACGCGAAGACCCGTATCGAAGCCACGCTTTTCAGCAGCCTCAATCACCTCTTCGGATGTTCCAAGACGACGGCATTCTTCAATAAATTCAGCCGCAGCAGGATTGGTCCGCGCGACCTTGGCTGCCAGCGGATGATCCGCGGCAATACCAACGAAGCTCAATCCGAACAGCGTATCCGGCCGGGTCGTGAAGACTTCGATACCATCCAGCTCAATGTCGAAGCCCGACGGCGGGCTATGAAGAGCAAAACGGACACGCGCGCCCTCTGAACGCCCAATCCAGCGTTCCTGCATCGTCCGCACGCGTTCCGGCCAGCGATCCAGCTGCCCCAGCGTATCAAGCAGCGGCTGAGCAAATTTGGTGATTTTCAGAAACCACTGAGAAAGAACTTTTTTCTCAATCAGCGCTCCGGACCGCCATCCGCGTCCCTCGACAACCTGCTCATTGGCCAGAACCGTCTCATCGACCGGGTCCCAGTTTACAGACGAATCCCGGCGCTCAACCAGACCACCGGCGAGCATGTCCAGAAACAGTTTCTGCTGCTTGCCATAATATTCCGGAAGACAGGTCGCGATTTCGCGGTCCCAGTCCAAGGAAAAGCCGAGACGTTGCAGCGTGCCGCGCATTGTGGCGATGTTTTCCATCGTCCACTTGCCAGGATGCACATTACGTTCCCGCGCTGCATTCTCAGCGGGCAGTCCAAAAGCATCCCATCCCATGGGATGAAGCACCGAAAACCCTCGTGCGCGCTTATAACGGGCTACGACGTCTCCAAGCGTATAATTCCGCACATGGCCAACATGCAGCTGGCCGGAGGGGTACGGAAACATCTCCAGAACGTAATACTTTGGCCGATCAGCCGGAGGCACATCTGGAACAGCAAATACATTCCGCTGTTTCCACTCTGCCTGCCAGAACGGCTCCCGGGACTGAAAATCGAAAGCCGTATGTGTCGTGTCGCTCATGTCTAACTCAGTTACCCTGTTCGCCGTTTTCTGCACGCAACTGGCGGGCGCGGGTCAGGATACGGGTCGTAATGTCAGACGTGGTCGTGGCTGAAACCGGAGTATCCTGCCATTCGCCGTCCTGAAACACCTGCCGGAATACCGACACGCGAAGCGCGTCAGAACGCATACGGCGGTCAAGCACATACGCAGCAATCTTGAAGCGCTCGCCCTTGCTGGATGGCGGCTGATACCAGTCCGTCAGAATGACACCCCCGACTGCGTCGGCGGAAGCCAGCGGCATAAACGAAAGCGTATCGATCGCGCCACGCCACAGATAGGCATTAACGCCGCCCTTGAGCTGGTCAGCGCCACCTTCTGCCCCACGATCAACGCCGAGCAGATGATTGCGGGGCGCAGTAAGGCTGCTGGGATCGCGAGCGCCGCCACAGGCAGCAACTGTACCGAGGGCAAGAATGCCCACGGCCGTCCGAAGCGCTGAACGGCGGGAAGAGCTGGAAACAATCATCTGCATACGAGACATCATGGTGGTCCTGCGGGCCGGGCCAGGGCCGTCACGGGCATGGAGACAGACTGGCGAAACCTGAATCCGGGCAACATCAATTCCGTGTTCATATCGCGCTCATCCGGTAAGGCCAAGCGCCCTACCTGCACATGAGCGCTTTATAAAAGACCTGTTGAGCTGAAAGCCTGCCGCAGCTCCGCCTTTTTGGACGCACTCAGATACGGAAAACGACTCAAAATCTTCTCAATTGTCAGATCCGGAACCAGACGGTGCAAATGCTGTCGAACCTGCTGGATTTCCTCAGCACTTTCGCCTTCAAGCACCAGAGCTGCCAGATAATAGACCAGCGTGCTCGAGTAGTTGGGGTGCAGCCCAGCCATCAGACGCCCCATTTCAATGACGTCCTGACGTTCTCCACCCAACATCATGACCATCATGAAAAACGGTCTGATCAGTGTTGAAAGTGGAGAATGATACGGATTGTGACGCAGCTTTCCTGCTACCGCGGCCGCCTCAGCCAGGTTTCCATCCAGAACATGCAACAGGACGCGGCATAGCAGCACATCGTGCATGTTATGCATGCTTGAAGCCCCAGCCATAGACTTCTCACACATCCGCATGATGGAACGTGCCAGAGGCACAGATGCCGGATCGTGCATCAGCAGCGTGGACAAAAGAATGGCCATCCCAGGCGCATCCGGCTTGAGATTCACCAACAGGCGCGCAAACTCGATACCACGCGCGAGCAATGCTGTTCCCGCCGCACTCCAGTCATTTTCGTAGCGGATCAGGCAGTAGAGTACCTGCATCACGGCCACGGTACCTTCCCGCGGATCTTCGATCCCCGCAGCGTCAAGAAGCTGACTAATCCTCGGGAACAGGGCATTGTCCCGCTTCAACAGCAACATAAAAACCCTGGTCGCTTTACCCAGAGCAGAGAGTTCACTGTCTGCGCGGTTCGCCGTGCGGCGTGCCTCCGCAAGGAGAAGGCCCCACTGCATTGCCGTTGCAGGCCCCATCAGTCCGTTGCTGACTGACATCGGGTCCAGATCCGGCAGATCGTAGTAAGTGCCCCAGACGATAAATCCACCAGCCCGAACATCCAGAACCTTCAGGATTAGCCGGAAAGCATTATCAGAAGCACCGGCCCGAACCGCGCCAGTCACGACATAATCGGCGCCGAGGCCGCGATAGGATGCAAGAGGGTTCGCCGGGTCTGGAACGAAACCTTCAGGCTTCGCCACAATATCAAAAGTATCGACATGAACGAACAGGAGTTCAAACTGATCGCTCAAGCTGGTCGCGCACTTTAACTCGGCATCTTTCAAACCGTCCGCAGCAAACGGAGACAATACAAGCAGGGAAATCTTTCGGGATTGCCCGGCTGCCATCTGCGAAAGATGAAGCGGCAATGCCAGCATTGGATCTGTACGCTGCGCGCCTATAGGAACAGCAAGAGTATCGTCGTTGCCTGAAAATAGCACAGAAGCGCCATCTAGCTCGGCAATACCTGCAGTCCCAATGCTCGGCTCGAGCCCTGCTGCCTTCAGAACACTGGAAATTAACGCTTGGGTAACAGGGCCTGCCACATGCCCCTCTTCCTGCCCAAAGGCTCGCACGGCCTGCTCCGCCAGGAGAACAGCCCTTGCCTGCTCACCGCGACGCAAAGCACTTTGAATCTTGGCCCGCCATGCGGCCTCATTCAGGGCATCAACCTTGAGAAGACGATCCGTAACGTCATCAACCTGCTCTGGGTCAGTCAACTCGCGCAGACAGCCTTCGTAGAGCCCGAGAAGATGATGTGAGAGCCGTGCACGCTGCTGACTGAGCCACTCGTCCAGTGCAACATCGATTCCGCTAAGCTCCCCAAGCAGCACTTCCTCTGGCGCAGGGATACTGTCGATGGTCCTGACACTGGCCGTGAGGATACGTTCAGCGTCCACAGACGTCAGAGCAGGCTTCAGCATAAGAGAATGCCGCTGCACATCTATGATCTCGACGCCCAAAGGGCTCAGAGCGTCCAAAAGACGGTGAATTTCCTGCCGTAATGAAGCGCGCGCCATATCTTCTGGCCGACGACTCCATAGCAGTTCAGCCAGTCGGGAACGAAGGACGGGCTTTCTGTCAGACAGAGCCAGAATAGCCAGAAGCGCGCGCGTTTTACCCCCAACAGGAAGAACACTCTCCCCCGTCAGGGTGCGCGCTTCCATTTGCCCAATAAGCTTGAGACGGAGAAGTGTAGGGTCTGCTTCGCGGGCCTGGCGCACTGAACTTGAAAGCATCTTAGTCATACCCATCAATACCCGCAGTCAGACCGAAACGCATGAAAAGGACGCAGACTATCTCGATCAGATATTCGATGCGAAACCATGGCTAGCAACCCTCAACCCTAACAGCCCTGAAACAGGCGTTTCAAAACGCTCGCTGTAGGAACAGGCTGTGGCATTACCATCCTCCCTACCCAGGCGCTGATAATGTTCAGCAACCACACCCCATCAGAAGATTTCTTGAAATCTTTATGGAGGGGTCTATTTCGAGGATAGCAATTCTTCACACTCATACATTGAGGCAAAGATATACCACCCAGCTACGTACTACTTTCTCAACCTATCCACAGGATAAGCCAAGACTATGGCACTTCATCAGAGACAGCTTTTGACACAGGCACTTCTGAAAGTTTGATATCAAAAAACTATGTAGACAGGGATGACTGGAACCACAGACAACACGAAAGTGCAAGAATGTTCTTACATTTTCGCCTCCAAATTTAGACATATAAATACGCCAAAAACCCGATAATTGGAAATATGATTTACGTTTTTATGTTAATTTGATAATTAAATTACGGAATGAATAACGTTTCCGCTTCACTGATATCATATTTAGTTTGCAAAATAATAACATTTTTTTTCAATGTTAAGGCTATCCAGAGCGCTGCTTGCAGGTGAAAGCATCTTAGGATAACTAGTTCCTCGTGTGTCCGCGTAGCTCAGCAGGATAGAGCACAGGATTCCTAAGGTCTGAATTGGGCGCCATGACAGGAAACTTCATGGTGGATTCACTCAAATTCGGGGAACGCTCTGGTTCATTTGAACCGTGCCAATCCCGAGCCAAGCTTTCCGCATTGGTTGGAAAGAAGGTGTAGAGACTGTACGGGTGACACCTTGGCCGCTTAGGGGGCTGTGGTGAAGAGACAGTCCAGACCACGAACATGCTCAAGGGCATGGCGGCGAAAGTCGAAGTGGTATGAATCCTGGGGCCGGAGGTTCGAATCCTCTCGCGGACACCACAAAAACAATAACGCGCCATTTTCTGCCTTTTTCTGAGACTGTTTTACAGTTTTTGAGTTTTATTTTACAGCCCTCATCCGTTTCATTGCCTCTCTAGCAAGCTTCTTTTGGTCAACAGCGCGAGCATATTGTTCCACTTCAGACAAAGTTGCGTGCCCTGTTATCGCGGCGATCTAGTGAGGCGTGCACCCAGCTTCTGCAAGTCGGCGGCCAGCTGCTTTTCTTAGGCCATGAGGACTAAGGCACCTGCAGCGTCACGCCACGACTTGAATCGCATGTAAAATCCGTTGGCCGTAAAAGATAACCCGTTACGACGCTGTAAAAAATTTCCCGTTTCCGGTGCCTGCAATAATTCAGTCATAAGGTGAGGGTGAACTGGTATCTTCAGTGATGTTCCCGTTTTCTGCTGGGTCACTTCGATAATATCTCCACGCAGGTGCTTCCGTTCCATTCTCACAACGTCACTGCGACGCTGCCCCGCGTACAGCAGGAGCGCCAAAGCTCGACGCTGTACGGACCCGCTCGGCCAATAATCTTCATACTGCCGGATCTGATCATCTGACCACGTTTCCGCCCCATCGGCTTTTTCCTTGTATCTCTTGAGCGGAGTAGCTGGATTATCTGCGCGCCAGCCGTCATCGACGGCATAATCGAAGAGCATCCGAAACAATTTGATCCGATGATTGGCAGCCGCTGGTCTATCCGCAAACTCAGCTACAAAACGGCGCAGGTGGATTGTCTGGAAATGTTCCACGTAGTCGTCAGCATAGGGCGCTTTCTGCATCGACATCAGCAGACGACGATAGTTCCTCTGCGTGTTCTTTCCTAACGACATGAACCGAGCCGATTTGATCCAAAGATCGATTAGGTAAGCCAGTGTTTTAGGTGCTGGTGGGCGTTCAATCTGGAGGGTTCGAAAAACCCTCTGGTTTTGAGTCTCTCTGTGTGATTCCATCACTCCTGCATTGATTGAGGGAATGGATGATGAAGCAGTCTGGTTTCTTTGATGATGAAGAGCGACTTGCCCGGCTGAGCGGGCTTGGCGATCAGCTCGAAGCGTTTTCCCGGACTGTGGATTTTGAAGCGTTCCGCCCTGATTTGGACAAGACCCTGGCGTATTCCGATGGAAGCAAGGGCGGACGACCGCCATTTGATCCCGTTTTGATGTTCAAGATTCTGGTGATCCAGACATTGAACAATTTGTCTGATGAACGGACGGAATATCTGATCAACGACCGCATCTCCTTTATGCGCTTCCTTGGTTTGGAGCTTTCAGATCAGGTGCCGGATGCCAAAACGGTCTGACTGTTCCGCGAACGTCTGACACAGGCGGGTACGATCGATGGGCTGTTCAACCGCTTTGACGCAATCCTGCGCAACGCCGGGTATTTACCGATGTCAGGCCAGATCCGGGATGCCACACTGGTGGCTGCTCCAAAGCAGCGGAACACCAACGCAGAGAAAAACGATCTTCGGGAAGGACAGATCCCACAGGAGTGGCAGGACAAGCCGTCAAAGCTGTCCCACAAGGACAGGCATGCGCGCTGGACCCTGAAGTTCACGAAAGCGTAGCGACAGGAAGACGGGAGTATGCCCGCAACGGATCTGGCCATCCCGTTTTTTTGGTTACAAGTCGCACATCTCCACCGATCGGAAATTTCGGCTGATCCGTAAATGGAAGACGACAGATGCTGCCGCCAGTGACGGCGCGCGATTGAGAGAGGGCTTGCTTGATAAAAGCAATACATCCTCAACGGTCTGGGCTGACACGGCCTATCGCTCCAAAGCCAATGAAGACTTTATGGAAAAGCAGGGCTTTGTCTCGAGGGTTCACAGAAAAAAGCCGCATCTCAAACCGATGTCCCGGCATATCCAGAGATCCAACGCAGGAAAGTCCGTGATCCGATCTCGTGTTGAGCACGTCTTTGCCGATCAGAAATCGCAGACGGGACTATTCATCCGTACTGTCGGCATCAGCCGAGCCACCATGAGGATCGGGCTGGCCAATATCGTCTACAACATGCGCCGCTTCCTCTTCCTCGAAAGATTGAACGCGAGCGCGTAGTCATTCAGCGGGTAACAGCCCCCAATCTGCTCAAAACGCAGACCGAAAGATTACCCGAAAACCGTCAACCAAATCGCCAAAACCCAGAAATTACGGTCCAAGCTTATCAATCAAGAGTTCTTCGATCCCTCCACCTTCACCGACGCGATGAAGGCTATCGCGGCGATTGCCAGCGGTACTGACACGACCAGCACGGCATTGCCGGCACGGCCTGACCCGGTCGGTCCTGGCCTGATCGCCAGCCCTCATACCTACCCCTGTTCTGACAGCCGCCTCCGGGTGGCTTTTTTTATGGAAAAACCATGCCTGACACACAAACTTCCGCTCCTGCTCTCTTTGCGCCCACAAGTAAGGACGAGATCATTCGGGTTCTGGAAGATCGAGTTCTCAAGCTTGAAACTCTGGTCTCCGCTCTTGGCGACAATCAGTCTGATCTGCGGGCTGAAATGCGCTCTGAAATTGCATCCCTGCGCACTCAGATCAGCGATCTGAAGGAAGATCTGGAAGATGGGATCAAGGCGCTTGGATCCAAGGTGGACCGCGTCATGGAGCCGTTGTCACGGCGCTGATCACCCTAGCGACGTCAATCCTTGGATCCGGGGTGGCTCACCTGGTGGTGTCTATCGGGAAACAAACATTACAAACTCAAATCATTCTGTAATTTAATCTTCAATTCATACAGAGAAATTCTGATAACTCCAAAATCAACTCCTGAAGTATTGCTATTATATCTATCAATATTATATCGACAATTATCTGAATATCCAGGCATAACCATGTCTAATTCGTCTAGGGCAGACTTTATTTCATAAAGACTATTCGGAATTGAATATTCATATCTATCATTTAATTCAGCTATTTTTCTCCAAGCATCTCTTTTTAATATAAATTTTTGTATTTCTATAGATTGTCCGCCTTGGTTTCTTTGTCCATTCGCAACTGAAAATGCCAAAAGCGCTCCAAATCCAGCAAACATTGATGAAGAAAAAGAAATTGAATCAGCAATACTTAACCCAAGAAACACAGCAATCCCCAAGAAAATTTCCAATCATTAAAGATCAAAATCAAGAAATTAGGAAGACGTAAAATCTTACTTTCTGGGAGTACATCAAATGAATGAAACTGCCGTCGTGCTGGCCACGGCGCTTCTAAAGCTGCCCGATTTCGAAGGATTCCGGTCAAAGCCTTATGTCTGCCCTGCCGGCTACTGGACGATCGGCTATGGCAGCCGCTGGCTGAGATCCGGGAAACCCGTCACGGCCAAAACGCCGCCCATGAGTGAAGCAAACGCGGCCAGTCTGCTGCTCCAGTCGGTCATGAATTATGATGCTGCCTTGTCGCGCCTGGTCAAAGTTCCGCTCTCGGATGTCCAGCGGGCGGCACTCCTGTCCTGGCAATACAATGTCGGCACACCGGCCATGGAAAGCTCCACGCTTCTGCGTAAGCTGAATGCCGGGGATTATGCCGGCGCGGCCAATGAACTGCCACGCTGGAACAAGGCGACCGTGAAAGGCCATCTGGTCGAGTTGGCCGGCCTGACCAACCGTCGCGCCTATGAACGGGACGTATTTCTGGGCAAGCGGACAGTCATGGGGGCGAACCATGCAATGGTCTGATCTTTTCGGACTGCTCCCGCCGCAGGTCCTGTTCTGGGGTGGTATGTTTCTTGTTCTGGCCTCGGTGCTGCTGAATGTCTGTGGTTTCCTGCGGTCTCGGATTGCCCCTCCGGCTCCCAGATCTCTTTGGGTCAGGCCGTATCAACTTCTGAGCTTTCTGGCCTTTGAGCAGAAATATGCCGCCGCCATGTATAAGATCGGGCTCACGGCCGTCATGACGACGCGGGCCGAAGCGCCACTTCTGAAAAAGGCCGGCGCAGACAGTGGTGTGCAGATCCTCGACAGCAAGGGAAAGCCTAAAGCACCGACCTGACTGAACCCTTCAGCCGGTCCTGGCTCGATTATCCTCATTCCTCAGATCTCCGAAGGAGGCAGCACCCCAGCTGTCAGACCGTCGGATGCAATGCCGCCCATCGAGGCGGCTTTTTTTATGGAAGAAGCACCAATGGCTTTTGATTCTGTGACGGCCCTTGAAGGTCTTGTGAACCAGTCTCTGGGCAAGGCTGATACACCCTCGGTCCAGCAGGGCATCAGCGTCGGCGGTCTCGTCCTTCAGAGTGTTCTCGCGGCCTCTATGTCGAAGCTGGCTGAGCATGTCGATATCACGGCCTTCGATGCTGCTCTGACTAAAACGCTGGAAGGTGCCACGGAACTGGAGCGTGTCATCGCTGCCGGTCCGGCTGGTCAGTCAGCCAAGGAAGCGCCTGCCCAGTGAATACAGCCAATCTGGCGATTGTCGGTGTCATGCTCCTCGTGGGCATGGCGTCGGCTCTCGAACTCTATCGAGCCGGGGCAAATCGCAGAAAGCCGATACGGCTGACCAGGACGTTAAGGAAGCTCAATCTCAGGTGGCGCAACAGCAGGTCATGGACCAGCGCGGTGCTGATGCTCCGCAGACTGTGGATGAACTGCTGGATGCTCTGGACAAGGGGAAGGCGTGATGCGGACTGTTTTGTTGTGCCTGGCACTGACTGGGTGTGCGCAGCCACGGCTGAAGGTTGTGTGTCCTGCCTTGCACCCCTGGACGGCCGATTTCCAGAAGGGGATGGCGGCCGAGATCCGGGGCACCGGCAGGACTGTCCCAACCTCATCACATCGGCTCTTCAGATGGAAGAATTCCGGAAAAAATGTGCTGAATGACGTACTGAGGTTAGCTAGATTTGTTTTACAACTTCGCCGTAAGTCGTTGATTCTGTGTGCTAGCATTAGTACCATTTTAAAACGCAACTAATTGATTTTACAACAGGAACCTATTCCTCTCACGGACACCATATCTTCACAAAGTAATTGCCTTCTCCTGCGCGCTGCCCCTGACAGGGACATTGTGTGGAATGCCAAGTAGAGAATGCAATAAATAAACAACAAAAGCAGCGGTCAGAAGTACCGCCAATAAGCGTCCAAAAATACGAAATGCCACAATAATTAGAGCGCATAACAGACAAAGAAGAAGAACCGTCTGAAATTGTCCATGTATCCCAATGCTACTCAATACGGCACGCGCAGCAACTTCCACAAAAGCTACGGCCGCGACAATAAAGCCCAGTAGCATCAGGATGAAACTGAGCAAGGTGTCAAAAATGGATTGCATGGTTCGCCCAGACCAAGAATTGAAGCAAAAGCATTCTACAAAGACATCACCCGCTCTTTTTGGTCAATCGCTTCCAGCGGCAGGGATGGACGGATGATAACGATGTCATTACGAAAGAGAATAGCGACACCTGGAACTTCTGCCTTTCTATGAGCATCTCATGACCTCTTCGCCAAACCTGCTGCTCACGATCATCCAGGCTATTTTGCCCATTCTGGTCACACTGGGCTTCGGCTATTTCGCCGCGTACCGTAAAGATTTTGATGCCCAGCAGGCAGGCGTTCTGACGCGACTGGTCATGCTCTATGCCCTTCCGCTCGAACTCTTCGTCTCCATTCTGAGCACGCCCAAAGCTCAGGTGCTGTCTGCTGGTCCGGTAGCGGCGCTCATACTTTTGGCAATGGTGGGCGGATATGCTGCCGTTTTCAGTGTATTCCGTTTTGCACTGAAGCGCCGACTGAGCGAAGCCGCCATCATTGCCATGACAATCACCGGTCCCTCGGTCCCGTTTATTGGTATCCCAGTTTTAGGGCAGATTTTCGGGGCTGCCAGCGGTGTGCCGATTTCAATCGCCGCCCTAGCGATGAACCTGATCCAGTTACCCATTACCCTTATTCTGATGGGGCACGATCACGGAAACCGACAGGCCCACGACACTACGACGGAAAGACGCAACGAACTTCGTGAACTGGTAGGGCATCTTCTTCATTCATGCCGTGAGCCCGTGGTCTGGGTGCCGCTGTTAGCTCTTGTGCTCGTCAGTGCTGGCGCTTTCCTGCCCGTATTCCTGAAGGGGTCCTTTCTTCTGCTCGGCCATACGACGGGAGGAGCAGCTCTGTTCGCATCAGGCGTCGTCCTTTTTACGCGGCAGGTTCGTTTTAGTCCTCTGGTGGGCACGATTGTGGGGATCCGCAACATTGTCATTCCGGGAATAATCTATGCTTTGGCTCGAGCGTGGCACCTTCCCCCGCAGGCCCTTCAGGAAAGTGTGTTGACGATGGCAATCCCAAGTGCCTCCATCAACGTTATTCTGGCAATGCGGTATCACGTTCTGGAACGCGAAATCGCTTCCGTCCTGTTTTTCGGAACACTGACTTCCATTGCAACAATGGCATTTTTCATATGGCTAACCGGCGCTTAAATAGCTTCCTCTTTGTCTGCACTGGCAATATATGCCGCTCTCCACTCGCTGAACTTGCCATGCGTCGAGAGGCTGAAAGGCGAGAACTTGAACTCGATATTGATTCAGCTGCTATTGGACATTGGCACCTCGGGTATCCACCAGATCCGAGAGCCTGCAAGGTAGCAAGCCAACACGGCCTGGACGCTTCAGCACTTAGATCACGCCTCATCTGCGAAGATGATTTTTACCGTTTTGACCACATCATTGCGCTCGATCACTCACATCTGACCCACCTGCAAAATATGCAGCCCTCGGACAGTAGAGCGCGCCTCTCCCTTATGCTCGACCATATTCCTGGCCGAGAGGGTGAAGACGTCGATGATCCTTATTATGGCCCAGAAAGCGGCTTTACGATCACCTGGAACGACGTTGAATACGCCTGCCGTGCCCTTGCGGACAAAGAGCTCGACACTCTTCCCTCCCGTCACTGATCAACAGGAGAACCGACTTGTCTACCAAACCTGACCTGCTCATGATCGACCCTTTCCCAGCCGGGATCGTAGCGCGACTTGAAGAGCATTTTAACCTGCACAAATACCGTGACCTCGATCAGCTCAAGCCAATCGCAGATAAAGTCCGGGGGGTGGCCACTGGCGGCGGTTCAGGAATTCCGCGCCCCCTTATGGACGCGCTTCCTGCGTTAGAAGTCATCGCCGTCAACGGCGTCGGGACAGATCAGATCGACCTTGACGAAGCACGCCGCCGCAAAATTGGTGTTGCGACAACGCTCGGCACCCTTACCGATGATGTTGCAGACATGGCCATTGTCCTGACGCTATCAGTCATGCGTGACACGGTCTTGAATGACCGTCTTGTTCGCTCCGGTGAATGGTCCAGAAATTCGCTGCCGCTGTCCCGCAGCGTGACCGGAAAGCGGATGGGCATCGCAGGTTTTGGTCAGATCGGGCAAGCCATTGCCCATCGTGCAGCAGCATTCGGTATGGAACTGGCCTATTTCAATTCCAAGCCACGTCCTGAAAGCGCCGTACGCTTCGAAAGTGATCTGAAAAAACTGGCTGAATGGAGCGATATTCTCGTTCTGGCAGTCTCGGGAGGTCCTCGCTCAGCCAATATGGTTGATGCGGAAATTCTTGAAGCTCTAGGGGCAGACGGCGTCCTCATCAACATTGCTCGCGGATCGGTTGTCGATGAGGCAGCTTTGCTTTCAGCTTTGCAAGAAAAGCGGATTGCAGGCGCGGGACTGGATGTGTTCCAGAATGAACCAAACATCAATCCCGACTTCTTCAAGCTTGATAATACGGTCCTGCAAGCTCATCAGGCATCGGCAACCGTAGAAACGCGGACCATTATGGGCAACCTGATGGTCGACAATCTCATCGCGCACTTTGACGGTAAGCCGTTACTGACACCCATCCTGTAAAACAGTTACTCCAGAAACTGTTCAGCGATAATACGCTCGGACAGCCCGTGATCTGGATCGAAGAGGACCGTGGCATGCAGCTTGCGGTCCTCTTTGACAATCACCTCAGCCACATCACGAATTTCCTTGAAATCTGCAACTGCCGCCGTGGGTCGCTTGTCTGTGTCCATCAACGTCAGTCTGACCACGGCCGTCGATGGCAGGAGAGCGCCCCGCCAACGCCTGGGACGGAAAGCAGAAATTGGCGTCAACGGTAAGATGTTCGCACTCAGGGGCACGATGGGGCCATGCGCGGAAAGATTGTACGCCGTCGATCCCGCAGGGGTCGCAACAATGACCCCGTCACAAATCAACTCTTCCAGCCTTGTCCGGCCATCAACCTCAATACGAATTCGGGATGTCTGGCGTGTCTGGCGAAAGAGGAACACGTCATTAAATGCCCGCGCTTCAGACACCTCTCCATTGACTGTCCTTGCCGTCATATGCAGCGGATGTAGCAAGGAAGGCTGCGCATTTAACAGGCGTTCCGGTAGATCATCTTCATTGGGCGTGTTCATAAGGAACCCGATGGTTCCGTAATTCATACCGTACACGGCCAACTCAAGCCCAAGAACACGATGAAGCGTTTCGAGCATGAAGCCATCGCCCCCCAGACTGACAGCCACATCAGCGCTTTCGAGCGGAACGTTTCCATAGCGAGCGACCAGAACTGCGAGTGCATCCTGGGCGGCGTCTGTTGACGCCGCTACAAAAGCAATTTTCATACTCGTCAGATCAACTGCCTGTTTGCCTGAATTGGCATACGTTCACGCACCTGGCGCACCTGATCAAAATCGAGATCGGCAGTTCCCCAAGCAGCTTCGCCCCCCAGCTTCAGAACAACCTCGCCCCACGGATTTACAATCATGGAGTGACCATATGTCTGACGCTCGTTGCCAGCGGCATCCGTATGCCAACCGGCTGTCCCACAGGCAATGACCCAAGACTGCGTTTCTATCGCACGTGCCCGGATCAGGATTTCCCAATGAGCCTCCCCTGTCTGCTGTGTAAACGCAGCAGGCAAAATGATCATCGCCACATCTGCGGCTCGCAATGCAAGAAACAGCTCAGCAAAACGCAAATCGTAGCAAATGGCGAGACCCGTCGGGACGCCTGAAATATCTACAACCTCTACGCTGTCGCCTGGCACATAGTTATCACTCTCCCGATAACCATCCCCATTCGGCGTGACCACATCAAAAAGGTGAATTTTCCTGTAGCGTCCGCATTCATTGCCGTGAGGGTCAAAGATCAGCGATGTATTCGCCAACTTGTCTTTCCCCTCACCCGAGACGGTTTCTCCGATCGAGCCACCATGAACCCAAATACCGTGCTCTTTGGCCATTGCGCGCAAAGCCTCATACAGCGGACCACCAGACTCTCCAGGAGCCGGGAGTTGCTCAGCGCTGGCATGCTTGGTCTCAGCCGTCCCGCCCAGGCAACTCCACACCTCTGGCAAAACCACCAAGACAGGATTTTCGGCTTTTACTGCATCCGCCACGAGCTTCTGAGCCTGAGCAATATTTGCATCCCGGTCAGCCGAAGGAGCCATCTGGATCAGTGCAACACGCATGGTCGGTACATTCCCTTTAGCAATGACCAGAGACCATAAGCGATCACAAAGTCCGAGGTAAGCCCGTACACCCTTAGACTCAGATGGCAACTTGCAACACACGAGAGCCATGCACTCTTGGGTTCTTACTGAATGACCCCGACGGTCCGTATCTTTGCGCGAGTAGAAATTTCTGTTTGCGATAGAACCATGGTCGCTGGGCGAATGCGTTCCACAATCATTCGCATCGGACGACGCATCCCCCCGGCGACAAGAATAACCGGGTTTTCACCCTGCCCCAAAGCTACATCCAAAGCCTGCCTCAGCTTGCCTACCAGTTCGTTCAGGCGAGATGGCGGGAGCGCCAACTGGCGATCATCTGCAGGACCAATCATGTTTTCTGACAACACGACTTCCCAATCGGGGCTTAGTGTCAAAACAGGAATATAGCCCTTTGGTCCGGTAACAGCGAAGCTGATCTGACGCGCCAAACGGCTCCGAACATGTGAGGTCAACGCCAGTACAGATTTGAGACCTTGCCCACAGCCTTCCTGAAGCGCCTCTAAAATACCCGACAGATCACGAATTGAAATCTGCTCCGCAAGAAGACTTTGTAGAACTCTCTGAACAACACTCACTGACACTTGAGACGGAATAAGATCGACAATCAGTTTCTGCTGATCTCGTGGCATGTCATCCAGAAGTTTCTGTGTCTCGGAGTAAGACAGGAGATCGGCCATGTTTTCCCGAACCAACTCCGTTAAGTGCGTAATAATGACGCTTGCTGGATCAACGACTGTATATCCCTTGATAATCGCATTCTCTCGTTCACTTTGATCAATCCACAATGCTGGGAGATTAAATGCCGGCTCTCGCGTTTCCTCACCATGCAAGTCTGGCAAACCTCCCTTCGGATTCATCGCCAAAATCCGACTAATCCGTACTTCTCCATGTCCAATTTCGATTTCTTTAATTTTTACAGCATACGCGTCGGAAGAAAGCTGAAGATTGTCCTGAATACGGACGGGAGGCAGAATAAATCCCATTTCTCCAGCAATTGTTCTTCTGAGAACCTTGATTTGTTCAGTTAACCGCGCACCATCACCGCTCGCAATTGAGAGCAAATTAAAGCCCAACTCTAAACGTAGCAAATCAACACGGAGGCTTTCGGTAATGGGGGGCTCACCAGACTGCGTGTTTTCAGGAAGGCTGACAGCATCCTCTTCAGCATTCTGATCCTTAACAGGTGAGCGATGTCGCAACCACGCTCCTCCTCCTGCAAGAGCTGCCAAACCAAGAAAGGGAAGCGTCGGCAACCCAGGCATTAATGACAGGACAGCCGCTGAGCCAGCTGCCAAAGCAAGCGGTTTGGGGTTGCCGCCAAGTTGCCGCACCAAAGCTACGTCCGCCGCACCTTCAGTACCTCCCTTGGTCACCACAATACCCGAGGCCGTAGAGACAAGCAGAGCAGGAATTTGCGAAACCAGGCCATCGCCGATCGTCAAAGTCGTGAAAGCAGATGCGGCATCCGCCACAGTCATCCCATGACGCCCAATGCCAATGGCTAACCCTCCGACGATATTGATTGCCGTAATGATCAAACTCGCGATTGCATCTCCACGGACGAACTTGGCCGCACCATCCATCGCTCCATAGAACCCACTTTCTTCCTGGAGTTCTTTACGGCGCTGCCGTGCAATTTTGTCACTGATGGCGCCAGAAGACAGTTCAGCATCAATCGCCATCTGCTTTCCAGGCATGGCATCCAGCGAAAAGCGTGCTGCCACTTCAGCAATACGCCCTGACCCCTTAGTGATCACCATGAAATTCACAACCAGAAGGATTGCAAACAGGATCGCGCCGATTACGACGTCACCTCCCATCAGAAAACCTCCGAAGGCAGCTACGACATGGCCAGCTGCATACATCCCCTCATAACCGTGACTAAGAATAAGTCTGGTTGTCGCAACCTCCAGCGACAGACGGAGCAATGTTGTGAGGAGCAGCAATGTTGGGAAAGAGGTGAAATCAAGTGGTCGCGTTAAAAACAAAGCGACCATCAGGACAAGTACGGACGCCGTGACTGAGAGGGCCAGCCCGACATCCAGAATGAATGTCGGCAGCGGCAAGACGAGAACTGAGAGCAATCCGGCAACTGCCAGTGCCAATCCAACATCTGTTCCCGGCAGCCAACGCTGCCCTCCTTGCAACCAGGCGGGCAAGGGCATTTTCTGAAAATAACCAGAGAGAGAGGTCTTTTTCACAAAGGAAGAAAGAACCCCTTCTGATGTGTTCATAATAATAGTCTTACCTAATTAAATTTTCGTCTTAGAAAAAAATATATCGGTATAAGTTAAATATTAGGAAATTTTTTCAGTTTTTAACTTTTCCAGATTTGATAATTTCCGTCATGGTTACACCAAGTCTATTCTCATCCACCATCACGACTTCACCACGAGCTATCAGACGATTATTTACGAGAATGTCGATCGAATCACCGACTTTTCGATCAAGCTCCACAACAGCCCCGCGTCCCAATCGTAATAGCTGGCTCACCTGCATATTGGCACGTCCCAGAACGGCACTGACCGTTACAGGAATATCGTAGATCGCTTCGAGATCATGAGCGAAGCGAGGCGGCTCTACAGACTGCGCCGATACTGCTTCGACGTCATCAAGATCGAAATTATTCTGTGTATCAGTCATTTCAATTATTCCGCGCTCACTGCAGGTAAAACTTTATCCAGAGAAAATATTTTCAAAATTTCCTGCACCAAGGTTCCTGCCTCTCGGCAAGCCTTTCCCGTCGCCCAAAAAATTCGAAAATCTCCCGAAGCCAAAGTGTCATCTGCACGACAATCAATCACTTCCACTCCTTCTCGCTCACACAACGTTAATAAATGCTGAATTTCCTGAGATTTAGCTTCTATTCTGATGCGCGCAGCCTCTCTGAGGGTTGGCATGATTTTATCAATCAATACATCCCGTTCTCTGGGACCATAATTTTCCAAAAGGGATGGAAAAATTTTTGCTAGATGAGAAAAAATGGCGATTGAGGAATTTTCAGCTTCTTGCCGTGCACATTGATTCATCTGATCAGAAATTTTTTTTATAATATTTAAAGAATTATTCTCGATACAGTTCTTCCACTCAGATTTTTCTTTTTCATAAAAATTCCTTTCGAGTGCAGACACTCGTTCTTTTTCCTGCCTACAGGCAAAATCTAAATCTTCGGCAGTGTAGAGTTCAGGTGTAGTTATTTCCCCAGCAGACAGATCTGAGACTGGTTCTGGTTCGACTGGAGACAAAACCGGGATGTCAAAATCTTCAGCGTAAAGAACTTTGGACACCTGATCGCGGCGGTCGAAATCAGGAATACTCATACGAGCATCTCATTCGCGGCCTGTTCTTGATCCAGAAGTTCAATTTCCCCACGATCAAGAAGAACTTTGGCAACAAGCAGAATATCACTCTGTGCCGCATCGACGTCCTTAACGCGCACAGGGCCTAATGCTTCAACTTCATCTATAAGAATACGCCCTGCACGCTCAGACATTGCCGCAAGAAATGCACTTCGCAGTTTCTCGCTTGCACCCTTAAGAGCAATCGGCAAGCTTTCGCGTGCAATCTGATTAAGCAACACCATAAGGCCCTCTACAGGAACCTGAGCCAATTCCTCGAAAGTAAACATGAGGCCTTTAATTCGCTCCGCATCATCATGACTGCGCTCATCCAGGGCCGTCATAAAGCGTGCTTCAAGTCTTCGATCAAAATTATTGAAGATATCTGCAAGAACTTCGTGGCTGTCTCTATGCGAACCACGCGGAAGGTTAGAGACAAACTCGGATCTTAATGTCTGCTCCACACTGTGCAAAACACCCTTTTGCACATTTTCCATTTTCAGCATCCGCGTCATAACATCGAGCGAAAATTCTTCAGGCAGCAGAGCGAGAACTTTCGCCGAATGCGCTGCCTTGATCCTGCTAAGAATAACTGCGACCGTTTGCGGATATTCATTTTTTAAATAATTAGCGAGCACTGCCTCTGAGACGTTTCCAAGTTTGTCCCACATAGTTCGCCCGGCAGGACCACGAATTTCTTCCATGATGGCCGCTGCTCGCCCAGCGGGAAGCGTATTTTTGAGCAATCGTTCAGTTGTTTCGATATCGCCAATCAAAACTTCTGAAGACCCGAGGCTCCGGCTGAATTCGTGACAGACGCTTTCGACAGTTTCTGCAGAGACCATTCCAAGCTGAGACATCGCGGCAGAAATTTCTCGAATTTCTTCTTCGTGCATCTGCTCAAAGAGGCGCGCGCAATTATCTTCTCCTAATGCCATCATCAGAATGGCGGACTTTTGCGCACCTGTGACAGATTTTTCCAGTCCAATCATTGTTAGTGCCCCTCCTGTCTCGGCATCAGCCAACTGCGCATCAGTGCAATACTTTCCGCAGGATGCGTTTCCACGAGGTCTACCACCCGCTGAACAGAGGACGCTCGAATACGGCCGGAAACGCCACTCACGGCCACCGTCTCTTCGTCACTCTCTGTTAAAGGTACCGTGGCGTCATATGGAGCAGCCAAAAGAGCTGTCGGGTTTCCCACCTCAGTCGCCAGTGTGCCCCCCAACTCAGGCAGAGGAGCTCCGCCACTTCTTGCATCAGAAAGAAGCTGCCCGGTCGGAAGCCCGCCCCCAGGAGGACGCAACAAGGGGCGCACGACAAAGAAAAGCACCATCAATAGGCACAGAGCAAAAATACCGAAACGCGCAGCTTCCATTTCATTTGAGCGGCTCAAAATTCCCTTCAGAAATGTCTGTTGGGGCGTGGGTATTGCCGCTTCGATATCCGAAAACTGCATAGACATTACGGTAACAACATCGCCACGAGCCTGATCGAACCCAATAGCCGTCTTGGTCAGAGCCGTTAGCCTTTCCAGCTCCTGAGTATTTCGTGGCTGCCAGACATGTTGACCTTTCACGTCCGTCTGCACGGCTCCATCAACCATGACAGCGACACTGATACGAGAAATGCGTGGCTGATCCTGCACCAGGGTTCGAACCTTTTTACCAATCTCGTAATTATCCGTTTGCTCCTGCCTGCTGCTTTGACTTCCGTTCTGCGGCTGACCAGCATTAGCATTCGGCAGATTGTTTCCGACCGTCGTATTTGCTGCTCCTTGTGTGTTTATACTTTTGTCATTTTTGGTTTGCTGAGAACGAAGAACCTGCTGGTCAGGGTCGTAACTTTCCTGAGTTTCCCGCACATGATCATTATTCATCGCCACGGTCGCTTCCACCCGCACACGCCCTATGCCGACAGAAGCTCCCAACATGTCCTCAACTTCACGGGAAATGCGTTGTTCCAACGCCTGCCGTTGCATTTCTGCCGTTTGATTGCCATCGACGCTTCCCGCGCCCTGACGCAGCAGGACATGCCCGCGATTGTCTACGAGTGAGATATTCTGCGCCTCCAAACCCGGTACCGCCGCAGAAACCAGGTTAACGACCGCCGCAATACTTTCCTCATCCAAACGGCGTGCGCCTTCCATCGAAAGAAGCACACTTGCCTGGGCGCCCTGCTCATTCGTAGAGAAAAGCTCTCTGTGCCGCAGAACAAGGTGAACACGAGCATTGCGAACACCGTGGATCAAGCGGATTGATCGCTCCAATTCACCTTCCAGCGCACGCGTCTCGTTGATCGTTTGCTCAAACTGCGTGGCTGTAAAACTGTTTCCCTTATCGAAAATCTCATATCCGACCGAACCGCCGGACGGCAGGCCACTTTTCGCAAGAAGAAGGCGTGCTTTTGCCACTTCGTCATCAGGGACCATGATCGTCGCGCCCTGATCCTGCAGGCGATACGCAATATGGGCCTTAGCAAGCTGATCTACGATTTCACCGGCTTCTCTGGGATCCAGATCTCGATAGAGCAGTCCGGTAGTGGAATTTGCTCCGTGCATGACCAGAACTCCGAGCAGCACAAGCAGCGCCGCCCCCACTCCCCCCAGAGCAGCCAGCCGTGGGAGGCCGAGCTGCTTCAGATTTGCGAGAAGAGCCTTCACTTAATCGCCCACCATACGGTCATCTGCGTACAAGCTTTTTCAGGAGATGCCTCAAGCCCTGCCCACATGCGCGTTCACCCTGTCCTGCTGCAATCACTGACAGACATTGTGGACAGAAAAGGTTAACGGGCGCTTAAAACGATAGAATTTTCCGCCCTGACTGTTCAGGCTCCTGAAAATCCGTCCAGATCACTCAGCGGAACAGTCGCACTTCCCATCTGCACGTTAACGCCGCTCGATGTCCGTGTCAGACCTGTAACGGTACCGGAAACTGTTGTCGGGAAAGATGCCGTTTCTCCACTCGTCCCGGTCCCTTCAACAGCTACGAAATACTGACCATCAGACAGTTGTTGTCCGCTGTTATCATTTCCGTCCCAAGACCAGGAATTTGTCCCCGCAGTAGCCGTCATCGTGTCGGTTTTGACAACCTGACCGCTCGCATCGGTCACGGCAATGGCTACAGGTCCAGCCTGCTCCGCTGTAAATGTCATGCTAGCCTTACCGCTTTGTAAGGGCAGAGAAGCCGTCGTGGCTGTCGTTGTTTTACCGACTAGCGCAATACCAGACGTGATCTGAGTGTCCTGCGTGGCAGAAATCAGGCTGGTAAGATTAGTATTGGTCTCAACCTGTTGCTGCACGCCTGCAAACTGCGCCAACTCACTGGTGAAGCTGTCCGTACTGGTTGGATTACTGGGGTCTTGATGCTGAAGCTGAGTGGTCAGAAGTGTTAAAAACTGATTGAAATTTCCTGCCATGGAAGACAGTGCAGCGCTGCCCACACTACTTGCTGTGGATGTTGATGCACTCGATGTCTGAGTTGACGCACTCGACTTGGCCGCCGAGACAGCCTGGTTCAGAAGCGATGATGACGTGACAGAAGAGACCATTAAAAAACGTCCTTTAAGCGGTCAGATCAACAACACCGCGCAAAAATTTTCGAGGAGACACAGAGGCGTTCTCACTGAGATCTTCAGACGAAGTCTCAGAGGAACCACAAGCCGTGAAGGGCCGTTGCTGACTTTCTTCCCGGCCAGAATTTGTCGGATAGTCTTGCGAGAAAGATCCCAGCAAACCAAAACTGACCTCTGTGGATATCACAGGCTGATCTGCGGAGAGCGACACGAGGTTCTGGTTCAGCGACGACAATAAGCTTTCTTTATTTGTAGAAAGACTACGCAGCGCCTCCGAATTTTCAGCCAGAATATGGATGTGGCGTTCGCCCCCTTTGTCCTCAGCAACGGACATCCGGATCTTGCCGTCATGTTCCAAGAAAATGTCGATCTGGGTATTGAGGCGCTGATCCGTTGCCTGATGCGTAATGACGGAGCCATTCAAGGATGACGGGCCGGCTTCGTCCCACGTGGAACTTGAAACGCTCGTATGTTCGGAACCGGAATTCTGTAATCCCCGGGACGGAAGCTCCAGGCGTGATCCCAAGGCCTCAGCATTCGACGCCTGCAAGACATGAATATTTTCTGCCGACGTGGGAGATGCCACATTCACACTCTCTGTTTCAGAAACTTCCCTCTCTTCCTTGACCTCAAGTGGGTCTATCGTGGATTTCGACGCGCCATCAAAGGAGGCGATACCAAGAGACAAATCAGACATCGAACTCTGGCCGTTGTCGGCTTCTAGATCCGACACGCATTGTGCGAATTGTTCTGCGTGTTGGCCCAGATCAGGTTCTTCTGTCGTCACAGGCTCGTCTATGACGTCGTTTTGCAGCACCGATGAAGACACTTTGGGAGCTTCCATGAAGGATGCATCCGTCGAAACTTTACGAGCGGATAACTCTGATCCGCGTCGAGTAATGTTAACCGGGTTCGGTATTTTCGAAGATTTTTCGGGAAGTGAATTCGAACGGACAGGCTGTGCAGAGACCTTCGTCGCTGCGCTCAAAGGTTTTAAACTTCGAGAGACCTCGCGGTTCTCTGTTGAAACAGGCTGATTCTTGCCGACCTCAGACCCTCTGTTTGTCTGAACGTTCTTTTCACTCTGCACCCGCGGCGTATTTTTACGAGAGAGAGCGGCACAGTCAGAGGACGGAGACTTCTCATGAACGTAGCTTTTCAGAAAATCCTGAAATCGTTCTTTTGAAGCAAGTGGCGTATCAACAGGAAACGTGCCGCCACCAGTCGTCATTCCCGGCTTTGCTGCGGGCAGAATCTGCGACAATGACAAGCCCTCCAGTTCCCGGGGAAACAACCGGTAAGGAGAGTGGCACGGCAGACGTAAATAAAAGGTTTATACGCGGCCCTTTCAAAGAGGCCGCGCACAAAACTCAGTTCTGAATGTGATCGTATCCAGGAGAACCCGGAAATGGCCCTCGCGTAACTGCTGCTGGTGCCGGGCAAACTGGCGGAACGCCATCAAGTGCAAAAGCCTGCACTGTGTGGGTCGATGCTGCCACGAGCCCTCTAACCGCAAGAGGCTGTGCCAGACGCACACCTGCCAGAAGTTCCTCTGGAAGAATGACAGTCGTCCCATCACGCAGCATCACACCTGTCGGCGTAATACGGGAAACAATTCCTTTCGTGACGGGCAGCGGTGACATGTCATACAGACATGGCGCGGCCTCGGCGACCATCGGGGCGGAGAAAGCCAGAAGCAGGCTTGCGAGAGCGAAAGGTTTCAATGCCGGAAATGCCTCATGCCAGTGAAGACCATGGCGATTCCAGCTGCATCGGCAGCGTCGATCACCTCCTGATCGCGAATTGAGCCACCGGGCTGGATCACAGCCACAGCACCAGCAGCAACAACACTCTCAAGACCATCTGCGAACGGGAAGAACGCATCCGATGCGGCCACAGACCCCTTGGTCAACGGGGCAGTCTCACCCGCAACATTTGCAGCGTCTTCGCTCTTGCGAGCAGCAATGCGCGCACTATCAACACGGGACATCTGCCCCGCCCCGATCCCGACAGTCGCATTGTTGCGAACATAAATGACCGCGTTGGATTTCACGTGCTTGGCCACTCGGAACGCGAACAGGAGATCTTTCATCTCCTTTTCCGTGGGCGCGCGTTTGGTGACGACCTTTAGATCGCTCTCAAGGACGCGGCCTGCATCCCGGCTTTGCGCAAGAAAACCACCGGCGACAGAGCGAAAAGCTAGCCCTTCAGCTTCCGGATCAGGCATTCCGCCAGTGAGCAACAGACGCAGGTTCTTCTTGCGAGAAAGAATTTCAATAGCCTGTGCGTCCGCATCCGGGGCAACAATCACTTCCGTGAAAATCGCACTGATACGTTGAGCGGTTTCTGCATCCAGCGTTCTGTTCACAGCTACGATGCCACCAAATGCCGAAACCGGATCACAACGCAGCGCCGCGATCCATGCCTGTTCCAGCGTTTCAGCAGACGCCACACCGCATGGATTAGCGTGTTTGACGATCACAACAGTCGGCGCATCAAATTCAGCAACAGCCTCGAACGCTGCATCTGTGTCATTTAGATTGTTGTAGCTCAGCGCCTTGCCCTGCACCTGACGAGCCGTCGCAATGCCCGCCCGTGTGCTGCCATCACGGTAGAAAGCAGCTTTCTGATGCGGATTTTCACCATACCGCAGAAGCTCGTCGCGTGAGCCACTGAGCGTCAGAACAGGAGGCAACAATTCGCCAGCACGTTCCGCGAACCAACGGGAGATCATACCGTCATAAGACGCCGTATGGGCGTACGCAGCACCGGCATAATCACGACGCTCGCTCAAATACGTTCCACCCGCGTCCAGAGACTGAACGAAATCACCGTATTGCTGAGGAGACGTCAGGATCGTGACATGATCGAAGTTCTTGGCCGCAGCACGGATCATGGCCGGGCCGCCAATATCGATATTCTCGATACAGTCTTCATCGCCCGCGCCGGATGCAACCGTAGCGGCGAAAGGATACAGGTTAACGCAGACCAGATCGATTGGCACGATGCCGTGCTCTTCCATCTGGCTCACATGAGCCGGCAGATCACGACGTGCAAGAATGCCGCCATGAACCTGCGGAACCAGCGTCTTGACACGACCGTCAAGAATTTCGGGGAAGCCCGTATGTTCTGAAACATCTTTGACAGTCAGACCCGCCTCACGCAGCGCCCTTGCCGAGCCCCCCGTCGAAAGCAGTTCTGCACCGTGGGCGGCAAGTGCGCGCCCCAGTTCAATCAGTCCCGTCTTGTCAGAAACGGAGAGAAGGGCGCGACGGACGGGGAGTCGGGTCTCAGTCATGATGGAAATGCAATATCCTTCAAAACATGTCCGTGCAACCGCTGGTGATGCACGACGTAAGGAGCGTGACCACCAAATGGATCACGTCCCGCGAACCCTGCCCACCCTAATAGAAAAAGAGTAGGCAGAAGAAGCATGATCTCGCCCAGACCGCCTGTGCGGACATAGGGCCAGAAAGACAGTCTGGACCGGCTAAGGGGCGCCAGAAGCTGGCAGCCACCGGTTGGCAGGTCAGCCGCAATGTGGGTGGCAACGCCCAGTAGAAGAGCGCCAATCGGGCCTTGCAGCGCACCTTCCCCCATAAAAGCCCCAACCAGAGCGGCGATCAAAAGCAGCACAACACCGGAATGCGTCATCCCACGATGACCAAACGTCCGCGCCAGAAAACGGGACAGAAATTTGACCCGGGCCCCAAGCATGGAGCGCTCCGTATCAATGTCCGGAAGCAGACTACCCAGCAACCCTGTGCAGACCGAAAAAGGCTCGGGTGACAGGACATGCCAGCGTATCGCACACAAAACAGCAAATCCGCCAATCAGGAGATGAGAACGTCCAGTCACGGGTTCTTATGATCCGATTCGGACATTAGCGGAAAGGGCCGTAACCCCTTTTCCTGCAAAGATATTCATAAATTCCATCCCCCATCTTCTTCTGGAGATGTTCTTTATCCGTTCTCAAGCAGAGAAACAGGCCCTCAATAAAAAAAAGTAAGGCGGTCCGGATAACTTCCAGACCGCCTTCCTGTTTTCAATGAAGCGAAAAATTTACAAAGGATCTTAGCTCTGGCGCAAAAGAGCAGCAGCCGTAGCACGCTGCGTCACCGTCTTTGCGTCAAACTCACCTGCCGTGATCCACGATCCGCCAACACAGGATACGGAAGGAAGTGCCAGCCAGTCCGGAGCACTCCCTTCAGTGATGCCGCCCGTCGGGCAGAAGCGGACATTGCCAAATACACTGGCCAAGCTCTTCAGCGCCGGAATGCCACCATTGGTCACAGCCGGGAAGAACTTGAAGCGTGTCAGCCCCAGATCCAGACCGCGCATGATGTCACCAGCATTCGCAACGCCCGGAAGGAAAGGCATGTCATGGTCGCGGGCAGCGTCAGCCAGCGGTGCGGTTAAGCCAGGGCTCACGATAAAGCGGGAGCCAGCCTTCACTGCACGCTCCAGATCCGTCGGGTTCAGTACAGTCCCGGCCCCGACAAACGCGCCCTCAACCTTGGACATTTCCTCGATCACTTCGAGCGCACAAGGCGTCCGCAGCGTCACTTCCAGAGTGGTCAGGCCACCAGCGACCAGCGCTTCAGCCAAGGGACGAGCCTGTGCAACATCATTGACCACCAGCACCGGAATAACCGGGCAGCGGGTCATGACAGCATCAAGTTTGGCAGTATCAGTCATGAAATTTGGTCCTTAGTGAATGGCGTCGCCAACGGCTTCGATTACCTGATCCATTTGGGCCAGCATGGCGGATGCGCCGGTTTCGGCCGGATCATGCACCGAACGCATGAGGGCAAACAACTCACGTCCGGTTCCGAGAGCAGGCGGCGGCGGCGCAACAGGTTCGCGTGCCTCCCATTCTGTCGGATCGACGAGAACCTCAATCTGCCCCGTTACGGCACACACCCGGATCATGTCACCATCCCGAACGCGGGCAATCGGGCCGCCGACCTGAGCTTCCGGGCCGACGTGAATGGCAGCGGGCACCTTACCACTCGCACCTGACATCCGTCCGTCTGTCAGAAGAGCCACTTTGTAGCCCCGATCCTGCAACACGCCGAGCGTTGGCGTCAGCTTGTGCAGTTCCGGCATACCGTTGGCTTCCGGCCCCTGGAACCGCACAACAACAACGACATCCCGCTCAAGCTCACCATTCTGGAACGCGGTGGCGACATCATGCTGGTCATGGAAAACGCGCGCCGGGGCTTCAATGGTCAGAAACTCTTCAGCAATGGCACTGCTTTTATAGATGCCACGACCGACATTGCCCTGCATGAGCTTGATACCACCATCAGCCTTGAACGGCTCTTTGACGTCCCGGAGAATGTCACGGTCCAGCGATGGCTTGGCATGCGTGTAAACGACTTCGTCATCCTGCAGGCTGGCACGGCAGGCATAATCGGCAAATCCGCCGCGCGAGACCGTCATGATGTCCGTGTGCAGAAGGCCGGCACGGGAAAGCTCAGCAATCAGTGTCGGCATACCACCCACATGATTGAAAGCGTTCACGTCCTCAGAGCCACTGGGGTAAACGCGCGTCATCAGCGGAACTGCGGCTGAGAGGCGGCTCAGATCTTCCCAGTCAATAATGATACCAGCAGCTCGTGCAATGGCAGGCAGGTGGATCGTGTGGTTGGTCGAACCGCCGGTTGCCAGCAATCCGACTGCCGCATTCACAATGGCCTTTTCATCAACACACTGCGCCAGTGGGCGGACATCTTCGCCATTCAGGCTGATTTCCGCCAGACGATGGACGCTTGCGCGCGTCATGGCCTGCCGAAGCGGCGTGTTCGGATTGATGAAGGCAGAATCCGGCATCATGAGACCCATGATCTCAACCATCATCTGGTTCGTATTGGCCGTGCCGTAGAAGGTGCATGTGCCAGCGCTATGGTAGGAGGCGTTTTCCGCTTCCATCAGACGGTCCTGCCCGACCTTGCCCTGCACATAGAGCTGGCGGATCCGCTGCTTTTCCTTGTTAGGAAGGCCTGACGGCATAGGGCCGGCCGGGATCAGCATTGTCGGCAGATGCCCGAAGCGCAGCGCGCCCATCAGCAGGCCCGGGACAATCTTGTCACAGATCCCCAGAAGCGCGACACCTTCGAACATGCCGTGGCTCAGGCCCACAGCCGTGGACATGGCAATAACGTCACGGGAGAACAGGGAAAGCTCCATTCCCTCCTGTCCCTGCGTCACGCCATCACACATTGCTGGCGCACCACCGGCGATCTGAGCAGTTGCCCCAACTTCACGGGCGAACAGCTTCATCTGGTCCGGGTAACGTCCATACGGCTGATGCGCCGACAGCATGTCGTTGTAAGTCGTCACAATCCCGAGGTTCGTGCTGGCCGGACGCATAAGCTCCGGCTTGTCAGACGCAGCCGCAGCAATGGCGTGAGCGAGGTTTCCGCAGGCCAGGCGTGGGCGGGAGACGCCTTTGGCCCGGTTTCGCTCCATCAGAGCAAGATAACGGCGACGGGAGACTTTCGAACGCTCGATGATCCGGGCGGTCACGCTCTCGACGACGGAATTCAAAGACATTGGAACACTCGCTGCTCGACTGACACACGCGCTGCCAGACGGAAAAAACGCTCTTTCCGCTGAAAGACACAGCCTCGTGAAGGGGCTACTTTCATACGGAACCGAACCTGGAACAGCAACACCTCACAATGCCTTTCCGAGAAAATTTATTATTTTTATTTCTCAGAATGGCTTTTTATCTTTTCATTTAAACCGTTTTTTTTCGAAAAAATGAAAATAAAGTACAAACTCAGATTTGCCCAGTATTTTCAATATTATGTATTTTCGTATACGCAGATGCGATGATGAGCAAATACTCAAAATGAATTCCTGCCGCAGGAAATCAGAACGAAATTGATCCGGATTAATGATGAAATATAAATCAACTTTCATTTGATAGATTCTGAATTATGTTTTTATGTTTCTCGATATTGATTTTATATTCATTAGGATCTCATCATGCGAATTCTACTTCCCATCCTTGCATCAGCAGCCTTGACACTCTCCGCCATGCCAGCGCATGCCGGATCTCTTCATAAGGACTGGGAATCTTTCAAAGCCCATCGGGCATTTCATCACCTGTCTGCTGACGGGCAACGCGCCGTTACGGACATTCTCAAAGCACGTCAGATCCTGAGTGCCGGTCAGACAGATGCTGCCATTCCGGCTCTCTATGACGCCCAGAAGCGACTGACCGCCGCAACAACAGCCAGTCAGAAGTTCCAGGCCGCAGAAAACGATCTGCACGCAGCTCCACAGCACCCACTTCCCTCAACGCATCATGCGGTCTCCGGCCAGGTTGACTGGCTACCCGTGGGTGGTGAGTTCATTGCCAGCGAGACGCTTGCCCCAGAGCAGAAAGCAGCTGTCGCATCCGCCAATGCTCAGCTGAAGAACGGTGATACGGACTCAGCTGCCCAGACAATGAAAGTCGTGGGCCAGAATGCGGACTTCATTCTCGCCCTAGCCCCGATTGCCCCATTCCAAGGCGCAATCAATCGGGCAACTGTCTTCACGGAAGGTCGCCATCCGCAACAGGCTGTAGAGGCTCTGGATGAGGCTTTGGACTCCATTGTCTTCGTATCCGAAGACTTCGTTACGACATTGGCCCCAGCAAACGCGACCAAGAAGTAAGCTCCCGCGCCCATCTAACGCGCGGAACTAGAAACAAAAAAAGGCGGCCTGCATATTCTGCAGGCCGCCTTTTTTTGAATACGGACACTAAAGACCGAACACTTCAGTTCCAGAGAGAGATTGCCAATGGCAGCAGAATCTCGCTTTCCATCCGCGTCAGAAACGGCGCGACTTTTGGCGGCCAGCTTCCGGTAGCCACAGCAGCGGCCCTCTTTTCCGACCGTGCATTCAGGTCTGCATAAGGCCACAGATGCGCAATGCGCGGCGTGCCCTCAAGAGAGACGAGTGTGCACGTCAGCGGGGAGACCGTTTCTCTCTCCGGCACAGCAGCAAGGAAACGCTCCTCAACGTCAGGCATGCCATCCGCCTTGGCCTCATAGCAGCGCCATTCATAGACACTTCCATAAGAGCCGGGATTGGCGACAGGCGTGATGGCGCGCCAGGATGTCACTTCCACCCGAACCAGGTTCTCATGAGGCAGGCTAGACAAGACGTCTGGACGGCCACTCAAAAGCGCCTCGTAGGTCTGCGCTGTCCTGAGAAGGGTAATGCGGTTCAGGCGACCTATTTCGGTCACCCATGCCCCTACCCCCTCAAGACCTGAGAGAGCAGAGACCACCTGCGGGATATGCCCAGGCTGAACGTCCAGAAAGATGGTCTCTACATAACTCATCACATCATCTCCGCTTCAGGACTTGGTCTGGGCGGCGACAAAGTTTTCCAGCCAGTGAATTGTGTAGTCACCTTTCTGGAAAGTCGGATCCGCCAGAATTTTCCGATGAAGCGGAATGACCGTTTCCACTCCATCCACCACACATTCATCCAGAGCACGCTGCATGCGGGCAATGGCTTCCTGACGCGTCGGCGCATGAACGATGAGCTTGGCAATCATGCTGTCGTAGTAAGGCGGGATGCGATAGCCAGCGTAAATGGCGCTGTCCATTCGCACACCAAGACCGCCAGGGGCATGGAAAACATTGACCGTGCCAGGGCTCGGCGCAAAGGTTTCGGGGTTTTCGGCGTTGATGCGGCACTCGATCGCATGGCCGGACATCTTGATGTCCTTTTGCGTATAACCAAGCTGCTCACCAGCAGCGATCCGGATCTGCTCACGCACCAGATCGACACTGCACACCATTTCCGTCACCGGATGTTCCACCTGAAGGCGGGTATTCATCTCGATGAAGCAGAACTGGCCGTCCTGATACAGGAACTCAAGCGTGCCAGCATTCCGGTAGCCCATGCGTGCCAGAGCCTCGGTCGAGGTCCGACCGATTTCTTCACGTTCGGCATCCGTCAGAGCCGGGGAACCGGCTTCTTCAAGCAGCTTCTGGTGCCGACGCTGGAGGGAGCAGTCACGCTCGCCGAAATGCACTACGTTGCCATGCGCATCGCCAAGGATCTGAAGCTCGATATGACGCGGGCGATCAAGATACTTCTCGAGATAGACCTCGTCGTTGCCGAACGCGGCACGGGCTTCTGCACGAGCTACCGACCAGGCTTCCTCGATATCGTCTGCCGTCTGCGCAACCTTCATGCCGCGACCACCGCCGCCGGCAGCGGCCTTGATCAGGACCGGATAACCGACCTTCTCGGCGACTTCACGGGCGGCCTGAATATCGACCAGCGCCCCATCGGAGCCTGGCACCAGCGGCACGCCAAGCGCGCGCATGGTCGTCTTGGCGGTAATTTTGTCGCCCATCGTGCGGATATGCTCCGCCGTCGGGCCAATGAACGCCAGACCATGCTCTTCAACAGTCTCGGCGAACTCGGCATTTTCTGACAGAAAGCCATAACCCGGATGAATGGCATCCGCGCCCGTAATCATGGCGGCTGACAGAATGGCAGCGACGTTCAGATAAGAATCGCGTGCACTCGGCGGACCGATGCAGACGGCTTCATCAGCAAGACGCACATGCATTGCATCGGCGTCAGCCGTCGAATGCACGGCCACGGTTTTGATGCCCATCTCACGGCAGGCGCGCTGGATACGCAGCGCGATCTCGCCTCGATTGGCAATAAGGACTTTAGAAATCATTACTCGATGATCGCCAGCGCTTCGCCAAATTCAACAGGCTGCCCGGACTCGACAAAGAACTTTGTCAGGGTGCCAGAGCGAGGAGCCTTGATCTGGTTAAAGGTTTTCATGGCTTCGATCAGCATGATCGTCTGACCGGCAGAAACGGTCTGACCTTCCTGAGCGAATGCCGGGGAAGCCGGATCCGGCGCCAGATAGGCGACACCCACCATCGGGCTTGGAACCGCACCAGGATGCTTGGCAGGATCAGCCGGAGGTGCCGCAACAGGAGCAGCGGCTGGTGCTGCGGCGGGAGCAGCAGCAACGGCTGGTGCAGCAGCCTGAACCACGTTGACGTTGCGCGCCACGCGAATGCGGCTATCAGCTTCGGAGATCTCGATTTCGGTCAGGCCGGTCTGCGTCAGAATATCGGCCAATGCCCGAATGGCATCCTTGTCCACGAGCATGCGGCTCATCCTTCGTCTTCGATCATGTCGGTTATTGCCTGAAGCGCATGCGCGTATCCCCTGACGCCGAGGCCGCAGATCACACCGATGGCGGCCTGCGAGACGTAGGTATGATGGCGGAATGGCTCCCGGCGATGAATGTTGGAAATATGAACCTCAACTATCGGCAACTCAACCGCAAGAAGCGCGTCGAGCAGGGCAATCGAGGTATGCCCATAAGCAGCAGGATTGATCACGATTCCATCAGCGCGGCCGCGACACTCCTGCACCCAGGACACAAGTTCTCCCTCACCGTTGGTCTGGCGGAAATCGATCGCGACATCGAGGCGTTCAGCAGCCTGAATACACACCTGCTCGACATCGTCGAGCGTAGCGTGACCGTAGATTCCAGGCTGGCGCAGACCCAGCATATTGAGATTCGGACCGTTCAGAACGGCAATGAGAGGACGTTTCATCTGGCCGCGCGATAGCACTTTCGGAGCCGTCATGAAAGCGTCATCGCCCTAATCCTGCCGTCTTCGCAGGCTTCAAAAGGGGGACAGGCCCATGGTTTTGTGCTAGGAAGCACGGCTCAAGCCCGTTTTCGTCCACTGGAGAAGATACCAGTCTAGTGAAATTTGCCCCGCCTGCCATTCGCTCATCCCGTCGACTGTCTCCCCTGCGCAGCATGACATTTGCACTCGCGCTTGCCGGAATTGCAGGTGGAACGACTGCTCATGCAGCAGACGATTCTTCTGGTGATGCAGCGGGGACGGTCCGGACCAGCTGGGCAGCCTCTGTTCGATCCGCGCTGGCTAACCGGGCCCACAAGGCCGCGTCCTGGACCCAGCATGGCATGGCGAGCTGGTATGGACGTCATTTCCACGGACGCCGCACCAGTAGCGGGACGATCTTCAACACAAATGATCTGACCGCCGCACACCCTTCCCTGCCGATTGGCACAAAACTGCTGGTGACGTCTGAAGATACGGGCCGTTCTGTTGTCGTCACAGTGAACGATCGCGGGCCGTTCAATAGTCGCATCATCGATCTTTCACATGCGGCAGCAGCGAAGATCGGGATGCTGAACAGCGGAACTGCCCACGTCACCATTGCCCGTATGGCTGACAAGCCCGTGTCAGATGCCGCGAGCGAAGTCGCGGAAGCCGAGTCCAAGGATACGAGCGAACAAGCCATCAAGGCTGCGGGCAACCAATCTGACACCACAAAGCAGCCCACCCAACGTTAATAACGACGGGCGGGCTTAGTTACCCCGGTGGTTACCGGGGCGTACTTTCGGCCGTAACGGCTTCAGCAATCAAAGGGTCTGTCTGTGGCAGACCAGCAATCCGGGGCTGCGCACCTTTAATGCGCTCTTCCAGCCCCGCATTCAGCTCTGCTCCGAAGAGCACAACATACGCACTGACAAAGAACCACATCATAATCGCCGCAACTGCGCCCAAGGGCCCATAGGTTGCGCCGTAGCTCGCGAAGTGCGCGACATACCACGAAAATCCGAGCGACATGAGAACCCACAGGACGGTCGCCAGCGCTGATCCGGGGAATATCCACCGCCACTTTGCTGGCTCCCGACTGGGGGCAAAGCGATAAAGCATCGTGACTGCCACGAACACGAACAGCAGCATCAGGATCGGTGCAAGCGTGTGCACGACAAGCGGCGCACCGTAAGACACCAGAAGATCAAACGGCGGCGGCGGCTTTCTGAAGCCCAGATACCGCGGAAGGTAATCAACCAGCGCAGGCGCTGCCACCATCAGTGCCAAGGTCAGCGCAGCACCAACAACAGCCATCAGAGTGGTAGCCAGAGCAGTTGCCTGGAACCTTAGGAAACCGCGCGTTTCGGTGGCATTATATGCCATGTTTAACGCGGACAGGATCGACTTCGTACTGGCTGAAGCGGACCACAACGCGACGGAAACAGAAAAAATCAGCCCTATGGTCAGAGACGTATGCGGCTGGGAAACCAGCTCGTGAATACGATTGCCAATCAGCGAATAAGCTGTTGGGGGCAGCAGATGACGCAGCACTTCAAGCTGCGGCTCAACGGTCTGCAAATCAAACGCCAGACCATAAAGCGAGATCAGGCTCGATATGGCTGGGAAGAGAGAGAGCGTGGCGTAAAACGCGCAGCCCGCAGCAGAAAGGGACGTCTGGGACGATCCTACTTCCGAGAAAACCTGGCGCAGGACGATCTTCCACCCCGCTCTGGGCATACTCAGAGGGGAGTTCGCTCCCGTACCCGGGGCATCAGGACCAAGTTCACGCGCCTTGCGAATATCTTCTTCGCTGGGTTCAGGCGTCAGTTCATGGACACGCTGGATGTCCTGGTGGATTTTTTTCCGGTCAGGCTCCGAAGGTGCGTCTGGCGCTGGACCGGAAGCTGACGCAGAATCGGGAAATAAGCTCACTCAGGGGGTCCTCGGCAGTTCCTGTTATGGGCAACAGGCGAGATTAAGTCGTTCCGTTCTCAGGATCGACAGAACCTAGCATACGCAGAAATCGCCTTCTGCGTTCCGAATTTGCCCCGATTTCAATCCCCTCAATATTTCCAAAACACAAATAATGCAAAATTAGCTCTTGCAACGGCGGGGCTTTGGTTTCATACGCCCCGTCACGCAGCAACGCACGTGCCACTGGCCCTCTCGAGGTTACGCAACGACGTCAAGCGTTCTGGCCTTCCGGGTCCCGCTTCTTTTGGGTCCCCGCTATTCGCTGGTCCGTTCGACCGTTTCGCAACACACTCGCAGGGTGTAACTGTTCCCTGACGAGTCCGGTTCTGGGAAAGAGTGTCATGACTCCCAAAATCAGCCGTTTTCTTGCCGAGCAGCAGCCGGCAACCCCTTGCCTCGTCGTTGATCTCGATGTTGTGGAAAGCAACTATCGTGCCCTTCACGACGCCCTACCAGCTGGCAAGATCTATTACGCCATCAAGGCCAATCCGGCACCGTCCATCCTGAAGCGCCTTGTCGCTCTGGGATCGTCTTTCGATGCAGCATCGCTCGAAGAAATCCGGATGTGCCTGAAGGCTGGCGCCACACCCGATCGCATCTCCTATGGCAATACGCTCAAGAAGGTTGGTGCCATCCGTGAAGCCCGGGACATGGGCATTGATCTCTTTGTGCTCGACAGCATGGAAGAGCTCGAAAAGATTGCAGAAAACGCACCAGGCGCCCGCGTCTTCTGCCGCCTGGCTGTTGAGAACGAAGGCGCTGACTGGCCGCTGTCGCGCAAGTTCGGCACAACAATTGCCCACGCCCGCGATCTGATGATCCGTGCGCGCGATTTGGGCCTGCATCCCTATGGCCTCTCGTTCCATGTCGGAAGCCAGCAGACGGGTATCGCCGCCTACCAGCACGCCATTGCTACGGCCGCACGCCTCTATCATGAGCTGCGGGCCGAAGGCCTTGACCTTCAGATGATCAATCTGGGCGGCGGCTTCCCAACCCATTATCGGGAAGACATTCCGTCTGTGCAGGAATTTGGCGCTGCCATTCAGGCCGCTCTCCGTGAGTACTTTCCTGATGGGCAGCCAGAGGTTCTGCTGGAGCCGGGCCGATATATGGTTGGGCAGGCCGGTGTAGTGTCGAGCGAGGTCATTCTTGTGAGCCGTCGTGGCGGTGCAGAAACAGATCCACGCTGGGTCTATCTGGACATCGGGCGCTTCGGTGGCCTCGCGGAAACGGAAGGTGAAGCCATTCGCTACACATTCCGCACGTCCCGTGATGACACAGACAACTCACGTTCACCCTGCGTCGTGGCAGGACCAAGCTGCGATGGTGTCGATATTCTCTATGAGAAGAACCGCATCCCGCTGCCGAACAGCCTGAAGTCTGGAGATCGTATCGAAATCCTGGCGACTGGCGCTTATGTTTCGACCTACTGCTCCGTCGGGTTCAATGGTTTTCCACCCCTGACCGAGCACTATATCTAAGACGCTTTTGATTGGGGGTGGCACAGGCCATCCCCGAAAAAAGCCTTGTCTGCTTCCTCCGGCCTTGTGTCCTAATGTGTCACCCCCATCTCCAAGGGGGTAGCAAAAGGACAGCACCATGAAACTCAGCGCACGTAATCAGCTCAAAGGTCAGATTACACAGATCGTAAAAGGCGCAACGACGTCTCACATCACGATCGACGTCAACGGCACGATTATTACAAGTGCCATCACCAATGAAGCTGTTGAGGAACTGTCACTGACAGTGGGCAAGGAAGCCTATGCCGTTATCAAGGCTTCCAGCGTCATGGTTGGCGTGGACTGAGCCCACACACCCACCTGGTCCAGACTTCACTCATGATTGCAGGGCAGTCTGGTGAGGTCTGACCGCTTTTAAATCCAAGCCCAGAAGGCTGTGGTGTTTCGTCTCTTGCAGAATTCAGCGGAATTCAGTGCAGAGTGCGTCCCGCCCAGGCCTGGGGGATATCGCGTGGCCAAAGCACCCGCATTTCAGCCGGATGAATCTTTTTCCATCGCGCCAGAGACGACAAAGCTCCGGCCCCTGCCGTCTTGCGCTCATGCCGTGGAAGCCAGTGACCAATCCCAGCCATACAGTCTGAAATCAGAGCGAGAGCCGTGACAATGTAACCCTGCATCAGTCGCTCGGGGAAAAGGTCGGCAAGAAGGTGAAAGACTTCCTTCTGGCCATCATTCTGCACTGTCTGGATCCCCTGGAGAAAGCGCTCCTCCATGGCAGTCAGCCCCTGAGAGCCCGGCGGATTGATATCCAGCACAGGCTGCCCGGCTTCTCTCAGATGCTGGGCTGCATCCTCGAACGCTCGCTCCGCGGCATCAAGAACAGGACGGAAAGATGCCGGAAACATGCCATCCGTCGTGCGGGTTTCATGGCAGTACGGCAGGCGGTATCGGCTGACCAGACACCGGATACTCCAGAGTGCCAGTCTTTCGCAGCAGCACAGGTCAGACAGGAAAAGCGGTGTCCGTGTCATGATCAATCTCCGAATCAGCAGAACCAGAGACACTCTAATTGAGAATGATTTGCAATATCAAACTAAAAATGCGTGACCGCACGTTTGTGGCACGAAAAAAATACTCACTGCCCTCTCCTGGAAAGAGGACAGCAACACTCTGATTTTCAAAAAGAAAGAGAATGCCCGGTAAGAGTCAGACGTACTCGCCGGGCAATAGATCAGTGCTTGTGACCGCAAGACCCATGATCGTGGTGGTGATGATGGTCGTGCCCGTGATCGTCATCGCTTATCCGGGGAGCGACCTGACAGTGATGGCAGGCCACCCATTCGGCGTCACCATCCAGATAATGCTCTTTCTTCCAGACGGGCACCCGGTGCTTGATCTCGTCGATGATATAACGACAGGCTCGGAATGCAGCATCGCGATGAGGCGCGGACACGCCGATCCAGACGGCAACATCCCCAACCCGTAGTGTTCCCGTCCGGTGCATGGCCACAGCATGGCTGATTTCAAATCTAGCCAATGCTTCTTCAATAATCCGCGCACCCTCTTTTTCAGCGAGAGCAGCGTAGGATTCATATTCCAGACCATCCACTGGACGGCCCTCGTTGCTATTGCGAACCCAGCCTTCAAAAGTGCAGAAGCCACCAGCTTCAGCCAGATGTAAGCCCTCTCGCAGCATGTTCAGATCGACTGGCGCATCAGCCATCAGAAAATGGGTCATCCGCCGGTCACCGGCGGAATGAACACAACGTGGTCCCCGCTCTTCAGAGGCTGCGTCCAAGGTGCGAAATCTCCATTCAAAGCAACCCGCAGGCGATCAGCCTCGAACGGAAAGCCATATTTCTCTTTCAGCTGCTCATAAAGCGGACCGACCGTTCCGAAATACGTTTCCACAGTTTCCATTTTCTGCCCTGCGAGTTCACGCATCTGAGCAAAATATTCCACATCGAGGCGGATCATCTGTCCTCCCAATCGCCGTGAAACGCTTGCACGTTCTTCCGGAGTATTGATGTTATCCAGAGCACCGACTGTCCGTGGGGAAAGCAGTAACGTCTGGCTATTGATAAGAAGCTTACGAGGACACTTCCGCCCTCCTTCGACCTGAAGCGCCAGAGTGTCCAGCGCTCTCGGCTCCCAGATCGCACAGAGCGGTTCTGGCAGTCCGTCATGTTCGCTGCGATAAGCCACCGCCACATGCTGATCATCACGGGCAGTAATCAGAGTTTCAAGCGTAACCTGATCCAGAAGTGGCAGATCGCACGCCAGAACCAGCCAGGCAGCCTCCGGGAATGCCTGATGTGCAGACAGAAGGCCAGCGGCTGGACCGTCTACCGCGACAGTGTCAACAATCTGAGGAAACCGTGCCCGTAGCGGGTCCTCTTTCTGTGCCGAACGCACAGAGACAAAACAGCGTTCTACAAGCGGAGAAAGCGTTTCATACGCCACCTGTAACTGGGGTGCTCCATGATAGGACAGCTCAGCTTTGTCCTGCCCCATCCGCGCACTGACGCCACCCGCCAGAACCAGACCGTAAAGGGGCCTCATGCTTCAATCCGCAGGAAGTCACGCTTTCCACCGGCCTTACCCATAAGCTTCACTTCGCGAATGACCATGTCATGAGACAGGGCCTTACACATGTCATAGATCGTCAGAGCAGCGACTGAGGCACCCGTCAGGGCTTCCATTTCCACGCCTGTCTTGCCCTGGCAGGACACGCGGCAGTCAATGACGGCTTCATCGCCTTCCATGGTGATTTCCACACGACATCCGTTCAGGGATAGAGGATGACACAGCGGGATCAGCTGGGACGTCGCTTTCACACCCATGACGCCCGCAATCTGCGCGACAGTCAGAACCGCACCCTTCTTGGTCATGAACCCGGCATCACTCAGCGTCTGCGCAATGTCCCGGGGAAAGAGAACACGGGCCTGAGCATGAGCCGTACGGTCTGTCACGGTCTTGCCGCTGACATCCACCATGCGCGGATCTTCACCACGTTCATCAACATGCGTGAGCGTTTTCATCCGTCCTGATCTCCCGATCTAACCACCGATATAATTCATTTCTATCCGACGTTTCGTCGAAGATGCCTCACCGGCGGTTCGTTCTTCACTGTACCTGTCGGTACGCATCCGCCACACCGAAGCCAGACGCTCGCGTAAAGCCTCGTCATCTGCCCCGCTGCGAAGAAGTGACCGCAGGTCTGTCCCTTCCGAAGCAAAAAGGCACGTATAAATCTGTCCTTCCGACGACAGTCGCGCCCGTGAACAATCTCCACAAAACGGCGCTGTCACGGAAGAAATGAACCCAATCTCACCCGCACCATCCTGATACCGATATCGACGCGCAACCTCACCCTGATACTGCGCGCCCAGTGGCTCAAGCGGCCAGTGGGCGTTCAACCGCTCGACCAGTTCACGGGATGGAACAACTTCACCCAGTTCCCAGTGGTTCCGCGTGCCAACGTCCATGTATTCAATAAAACGGACGATAACACCCGTATGACGGAAGCGGGCAGCCAAAGCTTCGACCCCGTCATCATTAACCCCGCGCTGCACAACGGTGTTCAGCTTGACCCCACCGGGAAACGCCAATGCCTGCGCGTGCTCGATAGCCTCCAGAACCGGTTCGAGTTGCGCCCGCCCCCCACTCATTCGTGCAAAAATAGCGGGATCGAGACTGTCCAAACTTACCGTAATGCGCCCTAGACCAGCATCCTTCAAAGACTGCGCATGTCGGCCTAGCAGAACACCATTGGTCGTCAGTGCCACATCTTCGACACCTGGAATTGCGACCAGCCTGCGCACCAAAGAGACGAGATCAGGCCTTAGAAGAGGTTCACCCCCTGTGAGACGCAATTTGGTGACGCCCAGCGATACCGCCGCCCCTGCGACCCGGACAATTTCGTCAAAGCTCAGACGTTCCTTGGGCTCCAGAAAGCGAAAATGTTCATGATACGTCGCTTCCGGCATGCAGTAAGGGCATCGGAAGTTGCACCGGTCCATCACCGAAATCCGCAAATCATGCAGCGGGCGATTGAAGCGGTCCCGTACAGGATCGGGAGACGTGCTACCAACCATGAAACACAGCATGGGACCCGGCAGAGGCAGCGACATCGCCAGGCGCCAACTCCACGAACCCATCGGTTGCCGCAAGAAAGCTGAAATCGCCAGATGTGGGCATCGGATAAGGGGTTGCCCATGCCTGCCCCGAGGCATCGTGCAGGACACGAACGGGCAGATAGCGGGTCAATGTCGAGACGCGTGCAGCATCAGCATCGAGCTTAACGGAGTAGGTTTCTGGCCGACTGACGCCCTGCCCTGCCAGAAGCATGGGAATAACGTAACGCGTGGCACAACAGGTGGCCGACACGGGATTTCCCGGCAGACCAAAAACGCGCTGCCCTTCAGGACCAACCCCAAACCAGAGCGGCTTGCCGGGACGTTGCGCAACCTTATGAAAAACCCGCTCCACACCAAGTTTCGTCAGCGCCTTGGGGACGTGATCAAACTGCCCCATTGAAACGCCGCCGCTCAGGATCAGCACCTCATGCCGGGCGAGCTGCTTTTCCAGTGCCAGCATGGTCTCGGCGAGATCATCGGGGACCACCGAACGTTCAAGGCGGGTAAAGCCTCTCGAAGCCAAAGCTCCCGTCAGGGCGTATTCATTTGAACGCCTGATTTCCCAGCTCTGAACAGCCGTCACGACATCGACCAGTTCATCACCCGTGGCCACAATGCCGATTGAAGGCACTTTGGAGACTTCAACGGTGGGATATCCATTACCAGCCAGCACCGCCAATGCAGGCCCATTCAGACGCAGACCGGGATTCAGGAGTTCATGCCCCGCCTCGCAGTCTGATCCTTTCAGATGAACAAACTGGCCTTTCTGGGGCTCATATCCGGCTTCAAAATGCACATGCTTGCCATCACGGATCAGTCGCTCAACGGGAACAACGGTGTCAGCCCCTTCCGGCAAAACAGCTCCCGTCATGACATCAAGGCAGGTCGCTCCATCTGGCAAAGGACGCGCGGGTATCCCTGCGCGCTGGACACCATGGCAGCCCAGAACTGCGCCTGCGCCATAACGGTAAGCCACGCCATCCATCATGACCCGGTCATAAGGAGGCTGATCACGTTCGGCATGGACACTCTGTTGCAGGATGCGGCCAGAAGCCTCTGCCAATGGAACATGTTCAGTTCCAAAATGACCTGCATATCCGAGAACAAGGTCCACGGCCTGCGCGACGCTCAGGAGTTCAACCAATTTCCGCTCCACTGATGATCCGTGTCCGGAGTTCATCTTTGCCGATATAGACCTGATGCCACCCCGATCAACTCCCCGGCATGACAGGCTATGTCACAAACGCATTTGGGATTAGTCTCATGCCCCCATAAAGGAAAGGATATTTCATGATTGGGCCGGACGGGCTTGTTCCTCTTCCCCAGTGGCCAGACTATGGCCTGACAGACGATCTCCTCCCGTATCTGGAGATCTGGCTGGCACAGGGGAAAGAGGTAGCCCTTGCTACGCTGGTGTCAATCACCGGATCGTCTCCTCGCCCCCTTGGCAGTGAAATGGCTATTTCCAGTGCGGGAGACGTACAGGGCTATGTGTCTGGTGGATGCGTGGAAGCAGCAGTCGCAGCAGAAGCCCTGCAATGCCTGAAAGACCGCCAGCCCAGATCTCTGGATTATGGCGCAGGCAGCCCGGTTCTGGATATTCAATTAACCTGTGGTGGCAGGATCGGCATTTTCGTTCGGCCCGTCGCGAACCTTGCCGCTTATGTTGCCGCGCTCCGTCAGGCAAGAGAAGCCCGTCAGGCCATCATCGTCCAAACTGATCTCGCAACCGGCGAGATGCATGTTTCGCCGTCAGTTGTGCAAACGCCGGGTAATCTGTTTGTAAGACGACATACGCCACCGATTCGACTGATTGTCGCGGGAGGAGATCCGGTGACACTGGCTCTTCTGAAGCTGGCCCCCCAGTTCGGGGTTGAACCTTTTTTGCTGCGTCCACTGGGTCCTGCGCTTCCGCCGGAAGGATTAGCGCCGGAGTGCTACGATCGTCGCTATCTGGACGAGGCTCTGCATGATTTGCGCCTGGACGCCTGGAGCGCAGTTTACGCTCTGACCCACGATGCTCACACTGATCTGGCCATTGCCTCGAAGGCCCTGAAATCCGACGCCTTCTGCGTTGGGATTCTGGGCAGCCGACGCAAAATCTCCAATCGGCTTGCTGCATTACACGCAGCCGGCATCACTGAAGAAGATCTGGAGAAACTGCACCTGCCCGCAGGGATGGACATCAACGCACGTAATCCGATGCAGATTGCTCTGTCGATTTTATCCCAGATCACAGCGAACCGCCCAGCATAATGCCCCATGACGCAGTTCTTCTTGCCGCAGGCGGCAGCACGAGACTGAAGCGCCCCAAGCAGTTGCTCACCCGTCAGGGCACACCGCTTGTCCGGTACGTTGCAGAACTTCTCCTGAGCACATCTCCGGACCGATTGGTCATCATCACCGGAGGCTCCGACGAAGCCGTCGCCTTAGCCCTTCAAGGGCTCCCTGTGGACATATGCTACAACCCGCTTTGGAACACCGGCCTGGCAAGTTCCATTCAATGCGCAGCACGCACTTTGAGTGGAAGGGACAGGTCAATTCTCATCGCGGGAACAGATCAGCCGAGGCTATCTCTGCTACACCTGCTCCGGCTGCGAGACACCCTCCCTGCCAATGCGAATGTCGTTACACAGTACAAAAAAGGCGCGATGGGGATTCCGGTTCGCGTCTCTGCCGCCACATTAGCCAAGGCCCCCGAAGTCAGTGGGGACAAAGGATTTCGGGATCTGTGGGCAGACCTGCCACCAAAAAAAATCGAGGCCCCCGAATTGCTCGAAGACCTCGATACTCCTGATCAAATGGCCGAAGCCGTCAAGGCAGGGTGGATTGATCCGCCTGCCTGACGTCTCAGATCAGCTTCGTGCGTATACATCTTCAATACGAACGATATCATCTTCCCCGAGATAAGGACCGGACTGAACTTCAATCAGGGTCAAGGGGATCTTGCCCGGATTTTCCAGACGGTGAACACAGCCCAACGGCAGATAGATGCTTTCGTTTTCACGAACCATCACCAGGTCTTCGTCACGTGTCACCATGGCGGTTCCACCAACAACGACCCAGTGCTCCGCACGATGGAAATGCTTCTGCAAGGAGAGCTTCGCTCCTGGCTCCACTACGATACGCTTGACCTGGAAACGATCGGCCTGGATGAGGCTTTCGTAGAAGCCCCACGGACGATAGCACCGGTTGTGCGCGACAGCTTCCTTGCGGCCTGCCTGCGCCAGCCGGTTTACCATGTGCTTCACATCCTGAGCACGATCACGATGCGAGACCATTACCGCATCCGGTGTCACCACCACGATCAGATCATCCACACCAGCAACTGTGGCGATGATACCGTCTGAACGGACGTAACAGTTGCGCGCATCATCAAGGAAAACATCGCCGAAGGTCGCATTTCCCTCTGCATCCTTGGGCGTCAGATCCCACAGAGCATCCCAGCTGCCAATGTCTGACCACCCAAAATTACCCGGCACAACGGCTGCAAGCTTAGTGCGCTCGGCAATAGCGTAATCAACGGAAATATCTGGTGCAGCGGAGAAGCTTTCTTCTTCCAGCCGCTCAAAATCCATATCAGTATGGCGATTGCGCACCGACTGCCCAACGGTTTCGTAAATCCGGGGTTCGAACTGTTCCGTCTCCTTCAGGAATACGCCAGCCTTGGCAAAGAACATTCCCGAATTCCAAAGACACTTCTCGGACTGGAAAAGTTCTTCGGCTTTGGCAGCCTGCGGCTTTTCAATGAAACGGGAGACTTCATAGACGCCCTGTACACCGGCCAGTTCAGCACCGGCTTCGATGTATCCATAACCCGTTTCCGGTCGCGTCGGCTTCATTCCAAACGTAACGATCCGGCCAGCCTCTGCAGCCTTCAGAGCATCTTTCAGGGAGTGCTGAAGAGCAGTCTCATCGGTAATGGCTGCATCGGCTGCCATAATCCAGAGGATGGCGTCCGGGTCTTGCTCTGCGACCATGAAGGCCGCAGCAGCAATGGCAGGAGCGGAGTTTCGGCCAACAGGCTCAAGAACGATTTTGGCCTTGTGAATCCCTGCGTCACGCAGTTGCTCAGCAACGATGAAACGATGCTCTGAATTGCAGATGACAACCGGATCGGCAAAGCCCGCTGCTCGCCCTCGAAGAGCAGTTTCCTGAATGAGCGTCTTATCACTCAGAAGAGGCCAGAACTGCTTTGGATAGCTTTTGCGTGAAACCGGCCACAGGCGGCTTCCGGACCCACCAGAGAGGATGACTGGGACGACGTTCTGAACCATGGAGCAGATATTCTTCCACCAGTTAATAAAGTAGCCACGCACGTCCGCAGCCATAGTTGCGAACGATTTTACAGGGGCTAACGAGCATTGCCAATCGCGTCACGCATAAAGAACCTTAGAGACGCCCAAAAGTACATACGGACACATCGCGACAAAAATGAGATGCGCAGGTCAAAAACTGAGACAATTGCAGATACTCACAAGACTACCGCAAAAACGAAACCGCATCTTATTCTGATGATCACTAATCTTTTATAAGAGAAACATACGTTTCTGCAGAAACGTCTCGCTACTCAACGCTTCTGAATGTCTCAGAAAATACTCAGCCAGCCCATCATAAAGGCACTTCCCGTAGAAAGCCTGCCACCCGTCACTCAAGTAACTTCGGCAGGGGGACGAGAAGACGTATGATGTTTTTGCCAGTGCCCTTCGAGAGCCAGCCGTTCGTAATGAAGCTTCTGGCGCACCCAGTGCAGCATGCCGGAAAGTGTTACGATAACGATGCCCACGAACGTCCAGTTATCCAACGGCTGATGAAAAAGCAGGTAACTGAATGCGACTGCCCAGAGCATCTGGCTATATTGTGGCAGTGCAACCCGGTTAGCTGGCGCCAGAGCCGTTGCCATCATCATGAAGAGCTGACCAAGAGCGGCTAGAAAACCGTATCCGAACAGAAGCGCCCAGTTTCCAGCACCATGTGGCCACGTGGCGTGTGCCAGCATCAAAAGACCATCACCGATCAAGGGGCCAAACAGGCTTGAGCCGAACAAGGAAAGACGAGCGCTCTGATTGCCTGCCAGTCGGTAAGCAATCACACTGGCAGCATTCGCCATGGCTGCAATCACCGCACAGAAGTGCCCCAGATGAAACGCCCGCACACCCGGTCGTAGAACGATCAGGACCCCGAGAAATCCCACACCGACTGAAAGCCAGGTCCACCCGGAGACCTTTTCTTTCAGAATTCCGACAGAAATCAGGGTCACGAAAAATGGCATCAGAAACATGAGTGACAATGCTTCCGGCATCGGCAGCAGCATAAAAGCCATGACACTGGAAGCCGTGGACACAAATGTTGCAAACGCACGCAACAGCCACATGGACGGGCGATCCGTCGCAAAAATATCGGAATAGGATTCCTGTGGCTTTCGGATGAACGGCAGGATCAGAAAACCGAAAATACCGCCCGAAAAAGCAACTTCAAACGGATCCAGCTGCCCAGCAAGGCCTTTGGAACAGGCATCGCTAATGGAAAAAAGGGCAAAAGCCGCGAAAGACAACATCATGCCTGATGAGAGGAACTTCAGATTCACCCGATGAGTCTCCACGCATTCCGGACCGTCATAATGGCCCGGAGACTATGGAGACCTCATCTGCCGCGCAGTCAATGTGACAAAACATTAAAACTAAACTGTATGATCCTGATGAGCGGGCGGCCCTGCCAAAAGATTCTGGAGCCCTATCTCCAACGGCATCGAGTTCACGCCCAGGCGATCCCTCATCGGAGCAATATCGAAGTTCTTATCTTCCAAAAGGCGCCGGATTTCTTCCGGCGCAATTGTGGGCAGCTTCGGAACGTGCCGCATGATGTGAGCAGCAGCGATCAGAAACCACGCAGGAAGCGAGATAATCGGCCGACCACCGAGCCCTGAAAAGTAGAGAATCATCCGAACAAACGTTCGGTAGGGAACAGCATTGGGGCCAGCGATGATAAAAACCTCTGGCCCGCTGACTTTCCCACCCAGAATAAGATCAATGGCCGCAACAACGCAGCGCGTGACGTCCTGCTGATGAATGGGCTGAACCAGCGAGCGGCCGCCACCAGGTAGCGGAACAATCGGCAGACGCTCCAGAAGCCTCGCAAGCCGCTGCACATTATCCTCTCCCTGAGCACCATAAATCATCGTCGGGTGCAGAAGAATGGAAGGGCGGCCATCTGCCTTGAGGGCAGCTTCGCCTGCCAACACCCCACGACCATGATCATCCAGCCAACGCGTAAACTTGCGAGTGCTGCCAAGAGCAACAACAGGCGCACGGGTTGCAAGCAGAATGGCTGGAAGATGACGGGCATGAGCTGTATTCACGACAACGTCCGCATGCTCCAACGCAATTGGAAGAGCAACCGGATCTGTCAGATCGGCCTGCCTTACGGCTGTGCACATCTCTGCAAGATCAGGAGCCAGTTTTCCTCGGCTCCGCACAACCGCGATGACACTTTGCCCTTGAGCAATCAGCTGACGACAGAGCGCCGAGCCTGAACGACCACTGGCGCCAATAACGCAGATCGTAGACGTGCTGACGCTTTGGCTCACTGGACGGTCACCTTGAGATTATCCGGCGACATCAACGTCATGGCTGCCGTAGGCGACGACGCTATTGCTGCTAATGCTGTGAGCGTCAAAGGCGGCTTTGGTGTCAGAGTAATCGATAACGTGCGGTCATTGGGGTTCGCGAAGTAATCGGGCAGAGCCGCCAGAGCCGGATATGGCGACAGCCCCATTTCCATTCCCTGCGCAAGAACCGTTCTCGCCTGGTCCTGAGCGGCACCGTCCAAAGGGCGCCCTGCATTCAGGGACGGAAGAGACTGCACCAGACGATCACCATGCAACGTGAGAGTCACCTGCGCCAGCTGAATGGCATCATACGGATTTTTGGCTGTTCCAACCTTGAGCTGCTGATCCGAAGGACCGAGCAAATTCATGCCGAAATGAGCTTCGGTGAAGTTTGGAATGTTCAAGACACCCTGCACATGCAGTTCGCCCGTCTGCGCAATCCGCTCTTGCGTATATTTCAAGGTTGAAGAATGCCCATCAATATGGACCGGCACCTTGCCGCTTGAAGAGTGTGTGTGAAAACCCTCTCCTTCGAAAACCGTCGTGTCTTTGCCGCTTTTACGCGTTCCGGTACCAATCAGCGTATCCATGCTGAACGTTCTGTCTGCCGAAATGATCTGCGTGCCGCTCAGCTTCATGCTTTCAAGAGGTGGCAGAGCATAGGCAGCGGCTTCGTTCCCGGCCTGCTCGTAGGCAATCCGGGTGGCAAGTTCAGGCTGACGAATCTGGAAGTTTTTCAAAGACATCTGCACTGACATGGCGCGAGGCGTTCCGTCAGGCTGCAGCGTCGTACGGGACGCAATGGCAAGGCCGTTCTGGATCGCGATCGTTGTCGTGCGTCCCGGGCCGTAGCCGTCAATCTGGACCGAATCTGACGTCAGACTGTTGAAATGCATGCTGTTCGGCTGAAGAACCTGCGAAAGATTCTGCACCGACAGATGATCTATATATCCACGCTCCAGATTCAGATGCCCCAGATCGAGCGACTCCAAACCGCTTTTCCCTGCAGGAGGCGGGGGCGTCACCAGATGGCTCAGGGTGACGGAATGAGCTCGGATGACCGCAGTAGGCGTCTGGAGAGACGGATCCGCCATATCCATATGGGACAGCGTCAGGCCACCATCAGGTGTCGGGATTGGATGACCCAGACGTAAAGTATGTGCCCGGAACGTCATGTTACCGTTCTGAAGAATGACATCCGTCAGCAACGCTCCACGGGCGAGGATGGCCGGGCGCGCGGCGGAATAGCTCAGGGTTGCTCCCACAGGAAGGGAGGCACGGAACCGGGAAATCCCCCGATCAAGCGCAACAGAGGCTGCGTGATGGATACCAATCGCGCTCATTCCAGCGATGACTGCGAGCAGGCTCGTTGTGAGCCAAGGGCGTTTCACGTTGTTTTTCCTGTTTTTCATCGACACTGGGGACAGGAAGATGCGGTCCCTGAATTGAAGGCAGGATACCATTCCGGGCGCTTGGGGCAAATCAGACGCTAAAAAATTACGGTATTATAATACCTCATAGCTCAAAACGGCTGGAAACCGGCCCGAATCAGCCATCATGATTCCAAAAGATGACTTGACGAGAGGCCGCGAGCCCGCAATAAGGCCGCACCTGATCCGCTTTCCAGGCAGCAGCATTCTCATCAGAGGATGTTTCTGTTTATGAGAGCGCCATCCACGGCGCGGCCCTGTCGCGCCCCAAGCTGGAATGTCACTAATGAAGACCACACGTTCGCTGAAGCCGGCGGAGGTGACGAAGAACTGGGTGCTGATCGACGCCGAAGGGCTCGTTCTCGGCCGTCTCGCCACCATCATCGCTACTCGTCTCCGCGGCAAGCACAAGCCGCAGTTCACCCCGCACGTCGACTGCGGTGACAACATTGTTGTCATCAACGCAGAAAAGATCGCTCTGACGGGTAACAAGTTCGGCCAGAAGCTCTTCCATTACCACACGGGTCATCCGGGTGGCATCAAGGAGCGCACCATCACGCAGCGTCTCACGGGCAAGAACCCGGGTCACGTTGTCGAGAAGGCTGTTGAGCGTATGATCACGCGCGGTCCGCTGCAGCGTGCTCAGATGAAGCACCTTTATGTTTACGCTGGTTCCGAGCACCCGCATGACGGCCAGAAGCCTGTCAAGCTGGACGTGGCTGCCCTGAACCGCAAGAACACAATCTCACACGAGTCGTAAGGCCTGACCATGTCCGAGACCCAAGAGCGCACCGGCACGCTGCAGGACCTTGCGAGCGTTGCTCCTGCAGTAGCCACCAACGCCGCCCCGGTTCACGAAGTAAAGCGTGACGCCCAGGGCCGTTCCTATGCTACAGGCCGTCGTAAGGACGCCGTAGCCCGTGTGTGGATCAAGCCTGGCAAGGGTGACATCATCGTCAATGGCCGTCCGGTCACGACGTATTTTGCCCGTCCGGTTCTGCGCATGCTTCTGACGCAGCCGTTCCTGATCGCTGACCGCTACAACCAGTTCGACGTGTATTGCACAGTCGCTGGTGGTGGTCTGTCCGGCCAGGCTGGTGCAGTTCGTCACGGTATTTCCCGTGCACTGACGCACTACGAGCCAAGCCTGCGTGGCATTCTGAAGGCTGCTGGCTTCCTGACGCGTGACAGCCGTATTGTCGAGCGTAAGAAGTACGGCCGTGCGAAGGCACGTCGTTCCTTCCAGTTCTCGAAGCGCTGATCCGTCAGCTTTTCGAAGCTTTGGAGAAACCCCGGTCACTCTGTGGCCGGGGTTTTTTCATGCCTGACGCGCAAACTTTAATTTCCATCAGAAAGTGAATTTGGAAATAATATTTCCCTATCGCCTCTCCCCAACTCCTGTGGCAGAGTGCCCCGCACGTTTATCAGAGTAGCTTGCGGAAGTTCTTTTCATGACGACCTTCACTATTGAAAAAACCGAAACCCCGATGGACCCGGCTCATCGCGCGCAGCTTCTTGTCAGCCCGGCTTTCGGTCGTGTTTTCACTGATCATATGGCGACCATCCGCTATACGAGCGAAAAAGGCTGGCACGACGCAAAAATTACAGCGCGCCGCCCCCTGAGCATCGATCCGGCGTCCACAGTCCTGCACTACGGACAGGAAATTTTCGAGGGCATGAAAGCCTACCGGGAAGCCGATGGTCATATCGCGACGTTCCGTCCGCAAGCCAACGCAGCCCGTTTCGCAGCCTCAGCCCGCCGAATGGGCATGGCTGAACTGCCCGAAGACCTCTTCATTCAAGCCGTGGATGAACTTGTCCGCATTGACCAGGACTGGGTTCCGGCTGGGGAAGGACAAAGCCTCTATCTTCGCCCCTTCATGATCTCCAATGAGGTGTTCCTCGGCGTAAAGCCTGCAAGCGAATACCTGTTCATTGTCATCGCCTGCCCGGTAGGCGCCTATTTCAGTGCAGGCTGCGTCTCTGTCTGGGTTTCCGAGTTTTACACCCGAGCAGCGATTGGTGGCACGGGCGAAGCGAAATGCGGCGGCAATTATGCCGGCAGCCTTGTCGCTCAGGCCGAAGCCAAGGAGAAAGGCTGTGATCAGGTTCTGTTCCTCGATGCCCGTGAACGCCGCTATGTTGAAGAAATGGGCGGCATGAACGTGATGTTCGTACGCAACGACGGCAAGATCGTCACACCTCCCCTCGGAGGCACCATTCTACGCGGCATCACCCGTGACAGCTTAATCAGACTGGCTGCCGACAACGGCATCGAAGTCATTGAAGAACCCGTTGAGATCGACGAGATCTTCACGGGAGCCGCATCCGGGAAATACACCGAAGCCTTCGCCTGTGGCACGGCTGCCGTGCTTTCACCCGTTGGCAAGCTGGTTCGTCCTTCCGGAGAAGCCGTATTTGGCGACGGCGAGACGCCGGGTCCGGTGGCAACCAAACTGAAGAAAATTTTGACCGATCTTCAGGGTGGCCGCACCAATGACGCCCATGGCTGGGTGCATCGCATCGTCTGACGACAAAAAAACTCCTGTCAGTTCAATACTGACAGGAGTTTTTACAGCTTTGATAACCACAGATCAGGCTTTCAGCTTCTGATCGGCACCGCATGCGGATTGCGCAGTCACACATCCGAAAGAACGCACGCAAACCCGTAATGGGCTTTAGTCAGGCAATATTTTTTAAGAGAGATTGCTGGGGCGAATGACGGGGATCGAACCCGCGACAACCGGTACCACAAACCGGCGCTCTACCGACTGAGCTACATCCGCCACACAGCGATGCGTTCTTTAGAGAAAGGTTCAGCTGGCGTCTAGCCCTTTCTCAAAGTTTTCTTCAATTTTCTGCTTAGATAACAGGGACACCACCAGTTACAGCGATATTGGCACCCGAAACGTAACTTGCCTCATCACTGGCCAGAAAGACATAGGCCCCGGCGAGTTCCGCAGGTTGCCCCGGTCTTTTCATCGGACCATCTGCTCCAAAGTTGCGAACGTGCTCTCCACCCATGGTTGCGGGAATTAGCGGCGTCCAGATTGGTCCGGGAGCAACCGTATTTGAACGTATTCCCTGTTCCGCCAGCAACTCTGCCAGACCACCACTGAAGTTCAATATGGCGCTTTTGGTTGCCGAATAGGCCAGCAGCTTTGGCTTTGGCCGATCCGCATTGACGGAGACGGTGTGAATCAGGGAGCCGCCTTCAGGCATATGAGGAACAACCAGCCGCGATAGACGGAACACCGCGCCTGAATTCGTATCAAACGTCAGATCCCATTCGTCTTCGCTGACATCTTCCAGAGATTCACGTTCGATCTGAAAGGCAGCATTATTGACGAGCACATCCACCTTGCCGAACTCGGCCACCGTCTTGTCGACGATTTCCTTGCAGACGAAGCGCTCTTTAATGTCTCCCGGCAAGAGCAGCGCTTTTCTGCCAGCCTTCTCGACCCACGCAGCAGTCTCGCGTGCGTCGTCCATTTCTTCGGGCAGGAACGACAACGCCACGTCTGCGCCTTCCCGCGCAAAGGCAATCGCGACAGCACGGCCGATCCCGGAATCCCCTCCGGTGATGATTGCCGTTTTCCCCCTCAGGCGCCCATTCCCCACATAGGTCTGCTCACCATGATCAGGCTTGGGTGTCATTTCCGATGTCTGGCCAGGAATATGCTTCTGCAATGGCGTGTCAAACGGGGGCTTCGGATATCGGCTCATGTCGAACTCCTTAAGTTGTCGCCATGCCAACGCCGTTAATGCAGTGAATGTTCAATCATCTTTCGACGTGAACATCTTCAATCCCGCTCCAAGGCACGTTACACTGGCCGCATCATTGCCGCGCCGGGCCCGAATACGTCGCACCCTGTAGCTCTTCACTCTCAAGGATTGTCATGACACCCGCTCTCTACCGCCGCCAGTGGGGACAAAACCCGCTGCGTGAGGTTCTGGCTGGCATGGTCGGCACGTTTGCCCTCATTCCCGAAGTCATTGCCTTCTCTTACATCGCAGGTGTTTCACCTGCGGTCTCGCTGTTCGCGTCTTTTGTCATTTCGGTCTCAATCGCAATTTTTGGTGGCCGACCCGGAATGATCTCAGGAGCTGCAGGATCTGTTGCTCTTGTTGCGGCGCCACTCGTACATGCCCACGGCGTGCAGGCCATGCTGCTCGCAACCCTGATCGCAGGTGCTCTACAGATCGTCTTCGGCCTTCTGCGCCTTCAGGCCGTTATGCGGTTTGTTTCTGCGGAAGTTCGCACAGGCTTCGTCAATGCGCTGGCCATCATGATCTTTTCCGCACAGGTGCCACAGTTGCTGGGCGTTGGCTGGGAAACTTACGCCCTGATCGCTCTGGGTCTCGTCATCATCTACCTGCTTCCCAAGATTTCTGACGCAATCCCATCCCCATTGATCTGCATTGTCCTGCTGACGGCCATCACAATGGTCCATCCAATGCCTGTTCACACGGTGTCAGATCTGGGGGAACTCCCAACAGGTCTCCCTCACCTCACTATTCCCCACATCAACCTGGATTGGGCGACCCTGTCAGCTATTATTCCCTATGCCGTCGCCATGGCTGCCGTGGGTTTGCTGGAATCCATGATGACAGCATCAGTCGTCGATGACCTGACGGACACGCACGGCAATCAACGTATGGAGTGCACAGGCCTTGGCATCTCCAACATCCTCGTTGGAGCATTCGGCGGCATTGCCGGGTGTGGCATGATCGGCCAGACGGTCGGCAATCTGCGATACGGCGGCCGCGGACGTCTCTCCACCTTCACGGCAGGCGCTTTTCTGCTCGCCCTGATGGTCCTTCTTCATCGCTGGGTGGGACAGGTTCCGATGGCCGCCTTGGTCGCCATCATGATCATGGTTTCGATCAGCACATTTTCCTGGGGCAGCCTGCGAGACGTCACACGTCAGCCCAAGCTTTCAAGCCTGACAATGCTTGTGACCGTTATTGTGGTCGTGCTGACGCATGATCTGGCTGCCGGTGTTCTGGCCGGGGTGCTGCTGTCAGGTGTGTTTTTTGCCTGGCGCGCTGCCAGCCTCCTGACCGTAACCAGCCACCGCGAGGGATCAACAGAGACCTACACCATTTCCGGACAGGTCTTTTTTGCATCCGCAGACGGCCTTTCGGCTGAAATTGACTATCTGACGACCGCTGACCTCGTCGTACTCGATTTAACGCATGCAAGGTTCTGGGATGTCACGTCCGTGCAGGCACTGGAAAAGGTTCTGGACAAGCTTCGAAGTCATGGACGTACAGTTGAAGTCACAGGCCTGAAGCATGAGCAGCATGGCATAATTGCATCCCAGTCAGACAATACGCTTCTGGCGATGTGAGACGCCTCTAAGGAAATATCGCGTCCGGGCAGGAAGCAGGATACAAAGGCCTCCTCATGATCGTGAGAAGGAAAGCTGCCCGGATGCGCAGATTTATTATTGCCAGCCTCATATGCTCCATCGTGGCATCTGGGGTTTCAGCTTCCGCGCAGCCCGCGCCTCAGAACAGCGACGCTGCGGCCCAGATCCCTGCCGCGGCACAAGCTCTGATCAATCGCTACAAGATGCACCCAGTGCCTGTAGAAGGCGGCTGGTTTTCCCAGCTTCAGCGCACCACAGAAACTATTGCTGGCTCGGCTTTGCCTGCCCGTTATGATGGCGTCACGCACCCTTTGTCCACGGCAATCCTCTTTGTAGAAACACGGCGTGACTTCTCCGCACTTCATAGCCTGAAGACAGCCGAGATCTGGCATTTCTATGCTGGAGACCCCGTTCATCTTTTACTGCTTCACCCTAATGGACAGGGCGAGAGCATTACGCTGGATAAAGATCATCCCGCGTATGTCGTGCCGGAAGGTGTTTGGCAGGGTTCAGCCCCTGCTGGGCCATCAGGCTGGTCATATGTCGGCACGACCATGGCGCCAGGCTTTATTCCAGAAGATTTTCAGTTAGGTGAACGCAACGCCCTTAGCGAGCGTTACCCTGCCTTCCGCAAGCAGATCTCTGCCCTCACCCGTGTGAAAGACAAGGTCCAATGAAGATCAGCCTTGGTATTCTGTCGCTTCTGTTTGCACCTGACTTGGCTGCCGCACAGGTTGTTCACCCCGACCATGTTCCAGCCATTTATCCCGCACCGGGAAGCACGCTACAGGAATTCATCGGTATCGGCGCTGCACTTCCCTCCCATCATCAGAGCATCGCACTCTTCACCCTGACTGCCGGAACGGCCTACCCTGAGAGCTACAATCGACACTCGGAAGAAATCTTCCTGATTCATGAGGGAGAGGGCACGGTCTGGCTCGGAGATCAGGCTAATCCCGTCAAAGCCGGGGACGTCATTCGCATCAGTCCACACCTGAAGCATAAAATCGCGGCTACCCCCCACTCATCTCTGAGTTTTTACGCGATTTCGGCTCCGCCTTTCTCCGCAGACGACTACGTTCAGACGCCTCCTCGCTAGCGGATTTCATTTCAGGAGCGATTTCCTTCAGGAAATTTAATATCTCTGAAATTTTATCAATATTAAAAGAATTACATCACCCTTCTTGTGAAGCAGAAGACACAGTCTGCTTTCACTCTGCGGTTCTGTTTTCCATACAATCTTTAATGTTGCGGTAATCGAGTCTTCATACTCCGGTTTGATGAAAACTGTATTAAGGCCCTATGCAGCTGCCAGCCTCTTCGTCCGATGCACAGCCTTTACCGCGCAAGCATACCCGCGATCATCGTGTCGATGCACTGCGAGGCGCAGCTCTGCTGATGATGCTGGCTGACCATGTGCCTGATAATCTCATCAACAGAATTACCATTCGCAATTTCGGCTTTGCCGACGCAGCTGAAATCTTCGTTATGCTGGCAGGATATGCGTCCTATCTGGCATATGGTCGGTTGATCGACCGCGACGGCTGGACCAGCGGTATCCGCCGCATCCTGTCACGCTGCGCCAAGCTGTATATTTATCAGACAGCCATGACACTGGTGTTCGTCTGGACCGTCCGGCACTGGCGCCATTACGAGCCCGTACCTGAATATATTCTTGAGCCTCAGCTGGCCCACGGATACGGCTGGCTATGGCGCATCCTGACATTCGATGCGCTCCCGAGCTACCTGAACATCCTGCCGCTTTATATCGTTCTTCTGGCTCTTTTCCCGCTGATCTACGCTGCCCTCAAGAAAAGCGTCTGGCTGCTGCTTGGCGTCAGTGCGGCCATCTGGGCGATTGCCAATATCGATCCGCGCATCACGGTTCCAAACTGGCTGGACCCGAATGGCTGGTACATGAATCCGTTCGGTTGGCAGTTTCTATATATTCTGGGTGTGCTCGGTGCCGTTTGGGCATCAAAGCATAATGGCGACCTGCCAGCCCGAACATGGGCCAAGGTGCTGTGTGGAAGCTACCTGATTGGTGCCTTTATCCTCTGCTTTCCGTATGAATACTGGCACCTGAGCGGGCTGCGCCTGTTTCCGGCCCCACCCAACAATGGGAAATCGACCCTCGCCGTCTGGCGATTGTTCGACATCATGTCGATCTTTTATCTCGTGCAGTCTTCAAAGGTTCTACGTCGTTTTTCAGCAGATCGTCTGGGTCAGATCTTGGCCTTGCTTGGCCGAAATTCACTGGAAGTGTTCTCGTTCGGCACAGTGCTGGATTTGCTGGGACGCCTGATCCTCGGTAGTTTTGGAACAGGCTTGGGCCTTCAAATCATTATTAATGTCCTGGGGCTTATTCTGACCTTCGCGCTGGCAATCCCGCTGGACCGCTCCCGCCAGAGGGCGAAAGCGGCCCGTGCACGCATGGCCCCTCAGGCCGTAGCAGCACGTCCGGGATAGCTGATTTCAAAGCGCTCACAGTCCATGGGGAAGAGACGGACCTGCACATCCATCCCGCCCTCATGATCAAACCGCTCGACCACTTCGCCATGCTGGTAAAGCCAGGCCAGTGCTGCACCGTCCTGCAGGGACAGACTGACTTTCACATCCTGCATGGACTGCGTCAGGTACTGGTCCAGTGTCTCGAACAGATCCGGGATGCCATCGCCTGTGATGGCCGAAATCACCACAGCGTTGTCACGCTTCGGCACGGCTTCGACACCACCGATCAGGTCTGCTTTGTTCAGAACCTCGATGGTTCGTTCCGGCCATTGGGCATCCAGCATGCCGTCCCGCACCATGCCGTCCAGAACATTCAGCACGTCAGCACGCTGAGCGGCACTATCCGGATGAGCCACATCACGAACATGCAAAATGACATCTGCCTGCGAGACTTCTTCCAAGGTTGCCCGGAAGGCAGCAATCAGTTCTGTCGGCAGATCGCTGATGAATCCCACCGTGTCAGACAGGATAACGTTCCGTCCTGAAGGCAAACGCAGCGCGCGCATCGTAGGGTCCAGCGTCGCGAAGAGCTGGTTTTCAGCATGGACTGCCGCGCCTGTCAGCGCGTTGAAGAGCGTGGACTTACCCGCATTGGTGTATCCCACAAGGGCAACAATCGGGAATGGAACCCGCTTGCGGGCGTCCCGATGCAGACCACGTGTGCGCCGAACCTGCTCCAGCTCTTTTTTGATCCGGCCGATCCGGTCCGCGAGCATTCGCTTATCTGCTTCGATCTGCGTTTCGCCCGGTCCACCAAGGAAGCCGAAGCCACCGCGCTGACGCTCAAGATGGGTCCACAGACGTACAAGACGGGAGCGCTGATATTCGAGATGGGCCAGTTCGACCTGCAACACACCCTCTCGGGTGGCGGCACGGGCGCCGAAAATATCAAGGATCAGACCTGTCCGGTCCATAACCTTGCACCCCAGCGCCTTTTCCAGATTGCGCTGCTGCCCCGGAGACAGGCGGGCATCGATAATGACGACATCAACCTGATCCAGCTTCACGGCTTCGGCAAGCTGTTCAACCTGCCCGCTACCCAGCAGCGTTGCCGGGCGACGCGCCCGAAGCAGAATTGCCGCCTGCCGAACGATCACCAGTCCGATGGAGGCCGCAAGACCCACTGCTTCTTCCAGACGGGCATCTGCAGCCCGGATATCTTCCTGCTGTCCCGATTTCTCCCATGGGAGAATGACAGCAGCACGCGTGGCAGGCTTCTTGGTATCAAATCCGCTCAAAGTTCATTGTCCGCAAACCGCGGGAGGGCTCCCACGGGCATGATTGTACTAATGGCATGCTTGTAAATGAGTTGAACATGCCCATCCCGACGCAGCAGCAGCGTGTGGCTGTCAAACTGAGCTACGACCCCCTGAAGCTTCACGCCATTGACGAGAAACACCGTGACCGGTGCCTCGATCTGATGGAGATGCTGGAGGAAAACTTCCTGCACAGCGTCTCTTCCGGCGGAAGTGGATGAAGTTTCTGACGTCACGATAATTTTGACTCGCCGGCCCTGAGGAAAAAAGGAATTGGGATCACTGCCCGTTTATCCCCCGACTGCCGGTGACGTCGAGCGATCTTCCTGTGTGGTAACACCAAGCTGCTTCAGCTTGCGATGCAATGCACTGCGTTCCATGCAGACGAAATTGGCCGTCCGGCTGATATTGCCGCCAAACCGCATGAGCTGAACCTGTAGGTACTGCGTTTCAAACAGGTCTCTGGCTTCTCGAAGCGGCAAGCTCATAACGTCCGCCCCGGAGTTCAGGCGCGTCATAGACGGCGCACCCTGGCTGATACTGGATGGCAGCATGTCCGCCCGGATGGGGTCACTCCCCGAGCCTGGCATCATGATGAGCAGACGCTCCATCAGGTTGCGCAGTTCACGCACATTGCCGGGCCACTCATAAGCCTGCAACGCCGCAAGCGCATCCACGGAAAGTTCGCGGATCGGCAATCCCGAAGACTGTGCGCAACGCTCCAGGAAGTGCTTGGCCAATCCCGGAATATCTTCACGGCGCTCCCGGAGTGAAGGGATGCGCAGAGGGACCACAGCCAACCGGTAATACAGATCTTCCCGGAAGCGATGCGCCATGATTTCAGACTGAAGATCGCGGTTTGTCGTGGCAATAACGCGCACATCAACCTTGAGGCGCGTGTTGCCTCCAATCCGCTCAAAAGTCTGGTCCTGCAAGGCACGAACGATCTTGCCCTGCGTCTCCAGCGGCATATCTGCCACCTCATCAAGCAGCAACGTTCCGCGATGAGCACGCTCCAGAACGCCACGGCGTGCGGGCTGGCCGTCCGTACCATCCAGACCGAACAGCTCTTCTTCAAAACGGTTCGGCGCGAGCGTGGCACAGTTCAGCGCGATGAACGGACCTTCCGCACGACGGGAGCGCGCATGAATCATCCGCGCGGCCACTTCCTTGCCTGAACCGGCCGGGCCGGTAATCAGCACCCGGGAATTGGTCGGGGCCACGCGTTCGATCTGGGCACGAACAGCCGAAACAGCAGCCCCTTCCCCCGATAGCGTCGTCTCAGGCCCGGCCCGCAGTCGCAGCTCCGCATTTTCGCGCTGCAAGCGGGCAGCTTCCAAAGCACGCTGAACCACCAGAAGCAGACGATCTGACTGGAACGGCTTCTCAATGAAGTCGTAGGCACCATGCTTAAGACTGGCGACAGCCGTCTCAATGGTGCCGTGACCCGAAATCATCAGCGTAGGCAGACCTGGCTCTTCAGCCTGCATGACCTTGAGCAGTTCAATCCCATCCAGCTTGGAACCCTGCAACCAGATGTCCAAAATGGCCAAGGACGGCCTGTGTGCCCTGAAAAGCTCCAAAGCCTGATCGGAGTTCGCGGCCGTGCGGGTCGCATATCCTTCGTCGTTCAGGATACCTTCGATCAGGAACCGGATATCCGGCTCGTCATCGACGATCAGAATCTCATGTTCCATCTGTCACCCTCATGATCCGGTCTTCCTTCTCTCCTGCACCACCCAGCTCCGCCAGAGGCAGAGACAGTGTGACGAGTGTCCCGCGCCGTCCGGATGACGGATCGGGGTCCCGATCGGTGAGCTGAAGCATCCCGGCATGGTCCTCCATGATCTTTTTGACAATCGCAAGGCCAAGACCTGTGCCCTTCGCCTTGTGTGTCACATAAGGCTCGGTCAACCGGTGGCGTTCCCCAGTCGGCAGACCAATCCCGTCATCTTCTATCCCTAGCAGGACATGCCCGTCCCGAATGTGCAAGCCCACCACAATGTGTCCAATTGGCTGCATCAGGGCGTCAGACGCGTTTTCCCGCAATTTTCCGCGGTCTGTCATGGTTATGGCATCTGCCGCATTCTGCAGAAGGTTTGTCAGTGCCTGCCCTATGAGTCGCCGATCGCACCGAACGATAGGCCCTGAGGGCGGCAGATCCCGTGTTTCGAACACAATGTCGGGATGAGCGTTTCTTTGCAGCACCAGCGCTTCCCGGCAGATCCGGGAAAAGTCCTCGTTCTGCATCACGGGTTGTGGCATCCGTGCAAAAGCAGAGAACTCATCCACCATCCGGCCGATATCTCCAACCTGCCGGACAATCGTGTCGACAAGCTGCGTATATGTGTCGGGATCGCTCTGAATTTCTTTCAGGAAGCGCCTTTTCAGCCGCTCTGCTGCAAGCTGGATTGGCGTCAAGGGGTTCTTGATTTCATGCGCCACGCGTCGGGCCACGTCAGCCCAGGCCGCTTTACGCTGCGCTGACTGTAGCGCCGTGATGTCATCGAAGGTTACGACATATCCGGCGACATCCGTGCCACGGAGTTCGGCCACGATCCGCACTAGAAGTGTTCGTCCGGCACCCGCACCGCCACCGTCACCAGGTCCTCCCGGGCGCTGTGCACCATCCGTATCCACTTGAATTTCATCAGTGTGGACACGTTCAGGCGCCTGCCTTGCCTTGTCCAGCAAAGCTGAAAATTCCGGCACACTGACAGAGAGCCTCATACCGATTGCAGGTTGCAAATCCCGCTGGAGCACGACGGAAGCCGCCCTATTCGGCAGTTCGATTACCTGCCCCCGGTCCAGACCTATGACACCAGCCGAGACGCCTGCCAGAACAGTTTCCGTAAATCGCCGACGCTCATTGATCTGATCGTAAGCCTGCATCAGTTCTGACCGCTGACTCTCAAGCTGGTCCGTCATACGATTGAAGGCGCGGGAGAGCCCCACAACCTCATCGTCCTTTTCGCGGCTCGTCTTTGCTGGCACCGGAACACGAACACCCAGATCACCTTGGGAAATGCGCGTTGCGGCAAGAATGAGAAGGCCTAGCGGGTTCGCAATACGGTTGGCCAGCGCAAGCCCCGTCAACATGCCAACAGCCAAAACCAGCAGCCCCATCAGGCCGAAGATCACCACGACAGTGACCTGCGTTTTGCCCCGATTGGCAATCATGTGCTGGTAGTCCTGCACGAGCTCGTTTGTACGCCGCATATGCTCGAGGACATCAGGATCGACGGGTCGGGTAATGACCAGCATGAGCCCCGAATTTCCGCCCAGTGAGACAATGGCGCGCACCATGCGCTGATCAGGGCGGTTGAGAATGGCGACGTCTCCCCCGCGTGCCATCTCCACCACAGACTTGGGCGGTAAAGGCGGCAGGGTATTCATGTCCGTCTTGCCCAGAAGACCACCGACACCCAGAACTTTGTCCGTAAGCGGATCGAAGACCTCCGCATCGGTCAAACCACGCTCGTAAACCTCATCGTCCAGCAGTTCCTGCAGACGGGATGGATTGTGGAACAGGTCTGTCCCGTGCGTGAACAGCTCATCGTTCTGAATAAGGATCAGCGTATTTGCGAGCGCAAATGCTTCTGTACGGATATTGTCGTTATGCTCCCGCAGATACCCCGCGGCTACGGAGCGGGCCTCCGTCAGGGCATTACTGACTCGATTGGAAAACCAGATCTCCACGCCGTAATGGAAGAATAGCGCTGCAACAGCTCCCACGACGATGGTCGGTGCAACAGCGACAATTCCAAACAGGGTAATGAGGCGCGCATGAAGCCTTGCACCGGCTAGCCCAAGCCGCCATTCTGCCATCATGCGCCCGATCTGCACCACCCCTGCTGCCGTAATCAGCATGAGCATGATGAAGTCGAGCAGGAAGATAATGGCCTGCACCTGCGGACGATGCGCCAGTGACATGCCGCCCGCGAGAACGACAAAAGTCGCGAACGCCAAAATCAGTGCCATGACGGTTAGAAGAACCACCCCGTTGGCGCTTGTCAGTCGTCTCAGCACACGCCCCGGAGAAAAAAAACTCACTCGTCACTTCCCTTTGGAACCGTAATATCCAGTTCCCTGATTTTCTTGCGCAACGTGTTGCGGTTCATGCCAAGCATGGCAGCCGCGCGAAGCTGGTTCCCGCCTGTTCTCCGCAGGACCATGGTGATAAGCGGCCGCTCGACTTCACCCACCACACTGGCATGCAGATCGCCCGCGTCGTTTTCCAGCCCGGTCTCGAAATACTCAGTTAACGGCCGCTCAAGCGCTCGCGCCAGCCCGCGTGGACGCTCATTTCCTGTCCCCGGCAGGCGGCACACCGCACTGATGCGCTCAGGTCCGAGGCGCTGCGACGGCTCGAATGCGGCCAACCAGCGATGCAGACCGCTCTGAAAGTTACCCTGCCGCAGCAGAAGGGTCAGGTCGTGCCTGCTCGCGGCAATCACACGCAGATTCGTCTCAGGACGCTCAATCTCCGAAACAAACCGGACCTGTAACGCCGGACACAGGCAGTCAATCTCATCGACAAGCAGAGTCCCGCCCTGCGCCTGCTCGAACCAGCCGCTTTCACGCCCTCCGAACAGAGCGTCTTCGCGCAGCGCACAGGGGGTAGCTGTCAGGGCAGCGACCACAAAAGGCTGCTGCGCCCGCGTACTATGCGTGTGCAGGCGACGCGCCACGTCCTGACGATCGAGCCGGGATGCCCCGTACAGAAACATCGGACGGCATGCTTCATCCGCCAGCAAGGGCTCAGCCTGCATCACCATCCCTGACTAAACCTTTGCCGGTCAGGCTGCTTCACTGCATCCATCACGCGGCATGCTGCCGGCTGGTCCGTTCTCACGGTCCCGGACAACGCCCGCTTCGATGTTCCGGTCATAGAACTCTTCCAGCATGGAGATTGCTTCCGGCGCGTTATCCACACGATTAATGGCGGAGCGGAATGTTGCAGAGCCGGGCAGACCGCCGGAGTACCAGGACACATGCTTGCGCGCCAGACGCAGACCGGGGCGCTCCCCGAAATGATCCAGCATCATCCTGTAGTGACGCAGGGCAATGGACTTTTCCGTTGCCAGATCCGGGTCCGGAACGTCCTGCCCGGTTTTCAGGGACTGAGCCACCTGCGCCGTGAACCATGGACGGCCGTAACAGCCTCGACCGATCATCACGCCATCCGCGCCAGACTGATGGAGCGCCTCACGGGCATCACGGATCGTATTGATATCGCCATTCACGATCACCGGCAGACCCACGGCGTCTTTTACGGTCCTGACGAAACGCCAGTCTGCGGTTCCGTTATAGAACATCTGACGGGTGCGACCATGAACCGTCACGAGCCGGATTCCACTCTCTTCCGCAATTTTCGCAAGCCGTGGTGCATTGAGGGAGTCGTGATCCCAGCCCATCCGCATCTTGAGCGTCACGGGAACATTGACGGCCCGTGCCGTAGCCTCAAGAATCTTTCCAGCCTGCACTTCGTCCCGCATCAGGGCGGAACCCGCCATTTGGCCGATCGCGACCTTCTTCACGGGGCAACCGAAATTAATGTCGATAAGGTTTGCACCGCCATCAACCGCAATCTTCGCAGCCTGCGCCATCGCATCCGGATCGCAGCCGGCGAGCTGAACCGCATTCGGGCCATTTCCGGCCGAACGCGCCATGCGCATGGTGTTCTCGTTCTCCCGGATCATTGCCCAGGATGCGATCATTTCAGACACGACCAGCCCCGCGCCAAGGTCGCGCGCAAGCTGGCGGAACGGCAGATCCGTAACCCCTGAAAGCGGAGCAAGGATCACCGGATCTTCGATCACTACGCCCTGGCCAAGATCAATGGGCGCGAGAACGCGGTTCGGAGGAGCGGAAGAGGAGGAAGCTGTCATGACACTGTTAATTTACCGATGCACTCCCTCAAGCGCAAACGCTCCTTTGCCACGAAACCGTTAACGCCCCTGAAACGCTATCGCCTTGCATCCCTTCCATACTCTGCACAGCGACGCAGGAGGTTTTCATGCCCCACATCACCGCGAGCGACGGAACACGCATTCATTACGAAGAACAGGGGCATGGACGCCCCCTCGTCCTGATCCATGGATGGACGTTTTCGGGGCGGTTTTTCCACCGCAACGTCGAAGCCCTGTCCGAGCATGCACGTGTCATCACCATGGATCTGCGCGGACACGGACGCTCGGACAAACCCAAACACGGGTACCGCATCGCAAGACTAGCCGCAGACCTGCAAGACCTGATTGGCGCACTGAACCTCAAAGATGCGACCGTTCTGGGCTGGTCCATCGGGTGCCCCGTTATCTGGTCCTATCTGGAACTGTTCGGGCAGGATCGGCTCAGAAGCGCCATTTTCGTTCAACAGACGCCGAAACAGTATTACTCTCCGGAATGGAAGCTGGGTCACGCAACCTGCTACGATCAGGCCGGTCTGGCTTACCTTCAGCAGCAGGTTTTTCTGGATGCTGAAAACTTTGACCGCGGCAATCTGGCAGACTGCCTGAGCCAAGACATTCCAGAAGACGAGAAAGCTTTCCTGCTTCGGGAAATGGCCGCCAGCCCGGACTATGCCCGCGCCGCCATGATGGCCGATCACACCACACAGGACTGGCGGGACGTTTTGCCGCACCTCAACCTGCGATCCCTTATGATGGTCGCGGAGAAGGACAAAATCCTGCCCGCAGGGGGGCCAGCCTGGGTGGCCGATCATATGCCGAACTGTGAAGCCGTTTTCTTCAAGGATAGCGCGCATATGGTCTTCATCGACGAAACCGAAAAATTCAATCGGACCGTTATCGAGTTCCTGAAAGGCTGATTCCGATGTCCCTGCCCTTTCTGTTCGGCATGAACGAATTTACTACCCAGCCCTGGTCTTTCGAAGAAGATGTCGCACGCTATAAAGCAGCAGGCGTACAGGCCATCGAGATCTGCGAAGCGAAGCTGGACCCTGCACGCATCCATGAACAGATGACTCTTGCTGCCAACAGCGGCATGACCATCAGCGCCATTCAGCCTTCTGTCCGTACCTTCTTCGACAGCAAGATGGCCCCCGAACCAGCCGATCCGGCCCGGCGCGCAGCACGCCTCAGGAAAAGCCTTGAGACTCTTGCGCCCTATGCGCCGGGCGCCGTTTTCGTCACCAACACAGGTGCTCCACCCAATGGGAACATGCATCGTGTCATGGATGAGACTGCACGTTACCTGCGGGACTTGTGCCCGCTGGCGGCTGATCTGGGCGTTTCCCTGTCGCTGGAACCGCTAAATCCCACATCCGTCAATGTTGAGAGCGCAATCTGGACGATAGAGCAGGCCCTGGAGATCATTGAGGGTGTTGGCCACCCAGCGATGGGCCTTTGTCTGGATTACTGGAACATCTGGCAACAAGACGACGTCTGTGGCTCCATTCTGAAAGCTGGCAAGAAAATCAACGTTCTTCAGGTGAGCGACTGGCGGACGCCATATTCTGCCACGGATCGGCTCATTCCCGGCGATGGCGTCATTCCTCTGCATGACATGCTTCACGCCACCTGGGAGGCGGGCTTTCGAGGAGCCTGCACCGTAGAAATTTTCTCGTCAGATGTTCCGGACAGTCTCTATGACGGAGACCTTGAGGCTCTCATCAGTCAATCACGCAAGGGGCTGGAGAATGCCTGGAACAAGGCCTGACATCAGCCAGTCGGACCAATTTCCAGCCGATGCCGGGTCATGCCGGCATCCGTGATCACAAAACGACCGTCTTCGCGCAGGCGGACGAACCCCATGCGCTCCAGGCGCTCAAGGCAGGGCTGATCGCGCAGACCTGTCGGCCGCCCTGCATCGCCGCAAAGCAGAAGTCGGTGCAGGGTCGAGCGGCAACATGTTTCTAGATAGGGTTCTTCCCACATTGTTTCGCGTCTATCGCGTCCCCATGCTCCCGCCAACCCCTCTCCCCTCACGTTCTGCCCCACCACGTGCACGCTGCTCAGGTTTGCGATAAGGGAAAGACTCATGATTGATCTTGGAAAACTGGCCACGCCCCTCCTGCATCGCTTCGATCCGGAGACGGCGCACGAGCTTGCCATAAACTCCATGGCCCTTGGGCTGGGAGGGTCTGCTCCGAAAGACGTACCGGCACTTGCCACCCGCGCTTTCGGACTCCGCTTTCCGAACCCAATTGGTCTGGCTGCGGGTTTCGACAAAAATGCGCGCGCCGTTCGCCCCTTGGCCAAACTCGGATTCGGCCATGTGGAAGCGGGCACCGTGACACCACGACCGCAATCCGGGAATCCCCAACCGCGCCTGTTCCGCCTGCCGGAAGACGGCGCGATCATCAATCGCATGGGGTTCAATGGCTGCGGAATTGACCGGTTCTGCCGCAACCTCGCACGTTTGCATCGCCCAATGCCCAATGGTCGCACACGCGGTGCGACAGTGCCTCTGGGCGCGAACATCGGCATTAACAAGATCGGCGCAGAGCCTCTACGGGATTATCCGGAACTCGTCTCCCGTGTCAGTCCCTATGTGGACTACGTGACGATGAACCTGTCCTCACCCAACACGCCCGGCCTGCGGGACCTTCAGTCCGCCCAGATGCTGACGGACCTGCTGAGCGCCATCAACACGCGCAACCCGGATCGCCTGCCTCTACTGGTCAAGCTGGCCCCGGACATGGACGACAGCTCCTACGAGCCCATTCTTGAGGCTGCCATTGCGGGCGGAGCACAAGGACTGATCCTGACCAACACGACAATCGCACGCCCATCAAGTTTAACGAGCCCCTTGGCAGCCGAGACCGGTGGCCTGTCTGGTAGACCTCTGGCGTCCCGGTCGCGCGAAGTTCTCAAGGTTGTCTCAAACCTGAACAAGGGCCGCATCGCGCTCATTTCCTGCGGTGGTATCGAAACAGGAGAAGACGTGCTGGACCGTATTCGCATGGGGGCGGACATGGTCCAGATCTACACGTCTTTCGTGCTCCAGGGGCCCGCTCTTCTCAGCCGCCTTAAGACGGAACTTCTGGATGCCATGCGCCGGGAGGGGTTCGAAACCATTGCAGACGCACACGGGACCGCTCTTTCCGTCTGAAGCCTGCGTCTCGTTTCAAAATTAGAGCCATCAATACCAGCGCCTTTGCCCAGTCCGGCAGAGGCGCTTTCTTTTGCTCACCAGCCCAAAAAGACACCGATCGTCGCCTTTCCAAGGCTTTCCTGAACCTTGTGGCTCTTCGGATCGTTAAAACCCAACATCAAAACCAGGAGTGAAAGCCCCACATGCAAGAGCCCCACCTCACAGGGCCGGAAACCCGCCGGCGAACCCGCTTTACGTGCAGAAGCGCTTTCCTTGCCCTGACGCTCTTGTGTGGCGTACCGATCACAGCCCATGCCGCCCCCGCTGCGGCCCCGCAGGCAGCAGCACCAACAACAACCCAGAAAGCCGTTGTGGACAAGAACGGCGGTCTGGGCTGGACGGCCGTATCGGATACGATCAACCGCCAGCTTGAAGACAGTTCAGCAACGCTGAAACAGATCCTCAATGTTCTTAACCGGACAGACGCCAATCTTGGCAGTACCGAGTTGGACAATCTTTCTGCGCGTGCTCAGCGTGTTCAGCAGAATACGCAGGACGCACTGACGCAGATCCAGAACTACGACGACATCACGGACTCCTATCTTCAAATTCTTGGGCCCAAGGCCGCAGAGAACGAAGACCCGTCTGTCACGGAACAGCGTGCGCGACTGCAGCAGAATTCTCAGGGTGTGAAGTCCGCCCTGATGCGGTCCAAGCTTTACAATCTTCAGGCCAAGCAGCTCAATTCCGCCATCGCCACGCGTCGGACACGTCTGCAAAACGCCGCTCTGTCTGAACGGACAGTCTCTCCGCTGGCGCCCAAATTCTGGCATGCCCTCCTGACAGAACGCCCGGAAAACAAGTCGTCGCTCCATGAAGACGGCGTATTGTCAGCATGGATGATGCTTCTGATCGGCACGGCGGGAACATTGTTCCTGATCGGGATTGCGTCTCCTGTCATTCTGCGTCTGTTAAAGCGTGCGGGGGCGAAGTTCCGCTCATCCGCAGAAACCGGTGTGAAGGATGCACTGGCAAGCAGCATCATCGCCATCACGCTTAATGGTATTCTGTGTGCCCTTCTGGGAGGAATTACCTGGCTGATCTGGAGCGCCGCCGTACTCGACGCCGATGGTGGCCCCATCGCCGCCGTATTGGGTGAGAGCCTTCCCATCTGTGGCTTTATCATCGGGGCCGGACTTCCGGTTTTTGGACGAAAAGGCGTTCTGGAGGGCAACCCTAACGAACGCCGTGCCCTCCGTGGTGTAGACTGGATGCTGGCACTCAGCATTCTTGTCCTGAACCTTCTTCGCTCTTTCCGCGCTCAGGATGTCTTCGGCCCCACGCTTCAGACCGTCCTGGAAATGGCGTTCTCTCTGGCGATTGGCATCTGTGCAATCGACACCTTCCGCCGGTTGGGCAAGCAGGACGATACACGCCAGTTCGCACCCACCGCGCTGGGACTGTCTTCCCTGATTTTCGGCATCTCGCTCATCGCCGTGCTGCTGGGATATGTCTCCTTTGCATTCTCCCTGAACGGCTGGCTCCTGTCATTGGGAACGGGTCTGGCCGTCGTTGTTCTTCTGGGTCTGTGCTGGCGTAGTATTCTGGATCATCTTTTTGATCCAGAGGGCCGCTTTAGTGCACGTCTGCACCCTCTCGGCCTGTCTTCGCGTCGCCTTACGCAGATCGGTGTTCTGCTTTCCGGCATCGGGAACATCCTGCTGCTGCTGCTGCTCTTCTCGATCGCCCAGACCGACGGAAGCTTCAGCATGGGCGATATTGGCAGCCGCCTGCGCCTGCTGTTCGTCGGCAATACCATCCATGGCGTAAAGATCTCGCTCGATACGGTCGTTCTCTGCGTCGTGCTGGTAAGCGTCGCTTACTACATCATTCGCCAGACAAAACACTGGATCCGAGATCGTTTCCTGCCCACCACGCAGCTTGATATCGGTGCCCGGACATCCATCCTGAGCATTTTCACATACTGCTCGTGGATCCTAGTTGGCCTTGGCATTCTGTCCATTGCTGGACTGTCTGTTCAGAACCTCACCTGGGTGGTGAGTGCGCTGTCGGTAGGTATCGGTTTCGGCCTTCAGTCCATTGTACAGAACTTCGTCTCCGGCATGATCCTGATGGCAGAACGACCAGTCCGGGTCGGAGATATGGTGGAAATCGCGGGCGCCAAGGGTGACGTTAAGCGCATCAGCATCCGGGCGACGGATATTGGCCTTGGCGACGGCTCAACGCTGATTGTTCCGAACTCTCAGTTTATCACGTCCAGCGTCAAGAACTGTACCCTGTCCGGCTCAACAAGCGCTCTGACACTGAACTTCAAAGTACCCACCACCACCGACCTAGAAAAAGCCAAATCCCTGCTCATTGAGGTGGCTGCCCAGCGCTCTGAAATTCTGTCCAATCCCGCACCTGTGGTGCGGATCAGTGCGCTTGCAAGCTTTAGTCTCACCATGAGCCTGACCGTTCGGATCCTGTCTGCGCGAGACGCATCAGCTATACAGGATGCAATCCTTTTCGATGTTTTCCGCCGCTTCAATGCGGAAAATGTCACGCTCACAACTGCCTGATATTTCCGAACGCTCCGTGGAAAACCTCGCTTTTCCACGGAGCGTCTTTTAAGGTGATGAGTGTCTGAACCGCAGGGACACAGACCATGCCGCCATCACATGTTTCCGAACAGAACAGCTCTGGGCAGCTTTTCCATCTGCCCATTCGGGCACGTATGCTCGCCGTCAACGAAGCTGCTACTTATCTGGGATTGTCACTGCGCCGCTTGAGACTGCTTTCCATGCTCGGAACAGGCCCAGAGCGCGGTCATATGCCGAATGGGAAGCCCGCGTATCGACGGGAAGACCTCGAGAACTATCTCGTTCAGCTCTACGGCAAAGCTGATATTTCCAGCACTGAGATGGCTCGCCGCAGAGCAGAATACGCCAACCAGCGTAATTCCAGCCTTGAGCGTTTGCAGACAGATCCAAAGGCTACTCTCCCCCCACCGGACCCCTTCATGATGATGGCCACGAATGGGGAAGTGTGCCAGCATATGGTGTTCTTCATCCTGAAGGTCATGGCCATTTTTGGCTTTATCCTTCTGTGCATTTCACCCACACCGCTTCTGCGTACCCACTTCAACTGAGTCGAAATTAGCCCCGTATGAAAGTTGCCGTTGTTGCCATCGTCCGCGATGAGGTCTCTGATATCCTCTGGTGGCTCGGCTGGTATGTCAGTCTTGGCGTAGATACCATCATCGTCTTCGATGACGGCTCAAAGGACGGCACGGATCGTATTATTGCCGATGCGGCCTGTGTGCACGATATCCGCCTTTATCGCATCGAAAGCGACGGCGGATCTCATATAGAACGACAGAAACAGGTCTACCTGGAAGCCTTGGAACACCTCAAAAACGAGTTTGACTGGGTCGGCTTTCTGGATGCTGATGAATATGTATTTTTCCCAAACCACAACACCCTCCATCAGTTCCTAAGCGAGATGAACGATGATATTGGTGCGGTGGGAATAAACTGGTGTAATTACGGTAGCTCAGGCCATGTTACGAAGCCCCTCGCTCCTGTCTTTCATGCCTTTACGCATCATTACAAGCCTGAGAACAATATAAACCGTCACATTAAGTCGTTCGTCAGGCCAGATTACTGGAACGGGAGATGGTTCAATGTCCACTATTTTGATGTTAGCCCGTATCGTTACGTAGACGACTCAGGGCGTGATATCGAGTGGTCTGACACGCCAGGCATCACGAAAAATAGCCCATGCTGGAAGAACTCAAAAATAATGCATTACCAGCTGAGAAGTATGGAGCATTACGTAGAACGTACAAAACGTCGAAAAGACCTTAACCTTAGTTTACGCAACTTTACTGAGGCAGATCATAACGAAATTTGTGATCCTACCCCGCATGATAGCACGAACAAGATACGTGAATGGGTACGCCGCGTCATACGACAAGAATATGCGCGTGTTCTTAATGCTCTACCCAATTCAGACCTACTGACACCTCTTCCGCCGTCGGTACCGACACTGCATGTATTTTCAGTCTGGTCCCATGAAGGAAATTGTATCTGCGTCAGAGACACGAAACTGGAAATAGCGGACAAATCGCCAATAGAGCGTCCGCTTCTTGCAATCAGGATCGGCGAAGCTACTTCCAGAGTTTTTCTCACCACTATCGGAACAGATGGCAACCCCACATCAATCAACCCTGATGGTAATCCACACCTGCTCGATTTTTTATCTTACGATACGGTTTCCACAACCGAGCACCGGTCTGTGGCGTTACGCCAGACAGGCAACAATTTTTTCCTGAGCGTAACTTCTGAGAGTCTAGACGGGAGCGTTCCGTCAGACAGTCAGTCTTTCAAAGACGCCGAGATCTTTCAGTTGCGGCCGTTTGAAAATACAGCTGTATCAGACGACATTTTAAACGGACCGACGCTGAGCTTCGCACGCGCCGCATTGTCTCAGCCTGTCTCTCTCGCAACCATCAGCGCCCTGGCCAAGAAAGATTTGCGCCTGACCGTTTCCGTCCTCCCCCTCCTGATGGACTTTCTAGAGGATGCAGAGCGCGAGATGCTGGAAGCCAAACTTCCAGCCTGACAGCAAATTTTAGTCCGGGAAGCCTGAGAGCACGACTTTCCCAATTCCTTTGCCACTCTCCAGAATTTCATGCGCAAGGCGTAGATTTTCCAGTGTGATAGGGCCCAGGGTCTGATGCAGAGTTGTCCGAAGCAATCCAGCATCAACCAGCGATGCAATCTGCCCGAGAATACGCCCTTGCACAGCCATGTCCGGCGTATTGAAAGCTGGGCGCGCAAACATGTATTCCCAATGAACGGACAGTGATTTTCGCTTGAAGGGCATAATATCAAATTCGCCCGGATCATCGATCATCGCCAGCGCACCCTGCGGGGCCAACGCGCGAACAATCGCATCCTTGTGCTGCCCGGTTGCCGTCAAACCAGCCACATATTGCACATGCGGCAGGCCAATCCGGGCAAGTTCCTGATCAAGCGGCCGACGGTGATCGATGACATGATGTGCACCCATGGATTTGCACCATTCCACGGTCTCAGGCCGGGATGCAGTTGCAATGACCTTCAGGCCAGTCAGGCGACGCGCGATCTGCGTGAGAATGGACCCGACACCTCCAGCACCGCCGACAATCAGAAGCGCATCCGGGCTTTCCATCTGCCCGGCCGTGAGGCCCAGACGGTCGAATAGCAGCTCCCAGGCCGTTAAAGCAGTGAGAGGCAGAGCCGCAGCTTCAACATCCGTCAGGCTTTGCGGGGCACATGCGACAAGGCGCTCATCAACCGCCTGAAAGCGGGCATTACTGCCCTGCCTCAGATTGCTGCCTGCGTAAAACACACGGTCGCCCGCACGAAACCCGCGAACCTGGCCACCCGTTGCCACAACCCGGCCCACGGCATCGTAACCCAGAACGCGCGCCTCTCCTTCTGGAGGAGCGACAGACCGGAGCTTTGTATCAACCGGGTTCACGGAAACAGCCGAAACTTCAACAACAACATCCCGCGGGCCCGGCTCAGGGGTCGGGATATTCAATTCCACGAGCGCATCTGTTTCTTCGATGCGGGTCGCACGGGTGTGTCCGAAGGCTTTCATCACGGGCTCCGCAGGGTACTCAGGAATTACGATCCATCAGCATGCTTGTCACAGCTGACTTGAAGGGAAGAAGGCGGTTGGCAACGGCCAGACCCAACTTTCTGGCGGCCAGAAATGGCGTCTCGTCACGCGTATAAACTGTCGCGATTGCGTTGGTTGCAGCAAACAGTGGCGCCGTCGCCATACGATGCGTCCGGGCGAACTTTGAGAGCACGATGGGTGCTCCCGCATCTCCTGGGCCATCAGCGATGGCACGCGCGAGCGTTTCCTGTCCTTTAAGACCCAGATTGAAGCCATGCGCCGTAATAGGATGCATCCCCACGGCAGCATCCCCGATCAAGGCAAAACGCGGCGCATGAAAGCGATGAGCATAGACCGCTTTCAAAGGATAGGAACACCGCGGGCTCTCCAACTCCATTGGACCCATACGTCCCTGCGTCCGCTCCGTGATCTCGGCGTTGAATGCGTCGGCGTCGAGCGTCTTCAGTCGCGCAATTTCATCGTTTTCCAAGGTTAGAACGAGCGAGGACGAAGCTCCTTCACGTCCGTCAGGAGCGATTGGCAAAAGGGCAATTGTCTGTCCCTCGTCAAACCACTGAAGCGCGGTATGAGCATGGCTTTTTGGATGATGCATCCGACAGACCAGAATGCTCCGCCCAAAATCATGAACGATTGCACCGATGCCCGCATTGTCGCGCAATCGCGAGAAGCGTCCATCTGCTCCGACCAGAAGATCTGCAGTCAGTTCCGTACCGTCTGTCAGTGTTACAGAGGCGGACTGCGCATTATGTCGTGCCGTCTCAATCCCTTCCCCGGCGCGGATTTCGAGGCCCGGTGTCTGCTCTGCCACACGATACAGAGCCCGGCGAATCAGATGATTGGCAACAAGATATCCAAGTGCGTCAGGGCCATCGGCTGGCGCATCAAACAAAAGCGGCGGACTGCCGGCCATGCCGGTTTCAATGCGCGCCGTGTGCATGGGGCAGATGGACGTTGCCGGGATCTCAGCCCAGGCTCCTGCATCTTTCAGCCAGTTCGCGGCGTGATGCGTCAGAGCAATTTCTCGCCCGTCAAAAGGCGGATCAGCCAGAACAGATACTGGCGAGCGCTCAATGACACAGACCCTGCGGCCATCCCGGGCAAGAGAAATGCCACAAGCCAGACCAACCGGGCCGCCACCCGCAACAATCACATCATACCGCATTCTGTTCAGCCTGCGTCTGCATCGAATGTAATGGGCTCGCCTTTCCAGACTGCCATATAATTTTCGATGTCCGGGCGCTTACGACCCTCGACCGGCTTTTCCGGCGTTCCGACGAAGAGGAAGCCCGCAAGACGATGCGGATCTTTCAACCCAAGCGATTCGAGAAGCGCACGGTCTTCGCAGAAAGGTCCCGTAACCCAAACCCCGCCAAAGCCTTCGGCATGCAACGCGTTAAGAACATTCATCGCACCGGCAGCCACGGACATTTCCTGCTCGATGACCGGGATCTTGCCGTCAGGGACAATATGCATCCCCAGCGCGATAATCATGGGCATGTTGGAGAAGCGATCCCGTCGCTTTTCCTTCTTGGCAGATGGGGCGTCAGGCTCCTGCCGTTCCATGGCTTCCAGCACCACCTGGGCAAAGGCCTCCCGATGCTTTCCTTTGATGACCGTGTAGCGCCACGGTCGCATCCGGCCATGATCCGGCGCTCGCAAACCTGCAGACAGGATATTGCGAAGCTGCTCGCCCTTGGGGGTCGGCTCAACGAGGTTATCGGTCGAGGCGCGGGAGAGAAGGAAGTCGAGGGAGGAGTGATGATGTGCCATGGTTCAGATATGGCGCGATCAGCCTCATCCGCCAAGGGGGCGACAGAGTCTCGCCCAAACTCTTGAAGACAGGTGACAGTCTTCCCGTTCTGCGGCACTCTAGGACCCTTCTTTTTCATCCTTTATCTCAGGGACAGCGTGGAAATAACCCTCCCGCTGGTGTAGCAGAACCACCATGACCGAACCCCGTCACGCCCGTCTGCACCGCGCGACAAGCGAAACCGATATCACCCTTGCCCTGTCTCTTGATGGGCAGGGACGCTCAACCGTGGACAGTGGCATCGGCTTTTTCGACCATATGCTGACGGCACTCGCCAAACATGGCGGCTTCGATCTGGAATTGCTCGCCAAGGGTGATCTGCACATTGACGGGCACCATACGGTCGAAGACGTCGGCATCGTGTTTGGGCAGGCTTTCCGTCAGGCGATCGGGGACAAGCGCGGCATCGAGCGCTTCGGTCATGCACTGGTGCCGCTGGACGAAGCCCTGTGCGAAGCCGTGGTGGATATTTCCGGCCGCCCCTATCTGGCGTGGAACGTGGTTTTCCCACGCGAGAAGATCGGCACGATGGATACCGAACTTTTTGAAGAATTCTTCCGTGCTTTTGCAATGTCTGCGCACATAGCGCTGCACCTGACATGCAAGGCAGGAACAAACGCCCACCATATTGCAGAAAGCGGTTTCAAGGCCGTGGCACGGGCCCTACGCGTTGCCGTCTCGATGGACCCCCGTGCGGCGGGCGCCATTCCCTCCACCAAAGGCGTCCTGTGAAGCTTTTCACGCCCTGTACGGACCCCGCCTCATCGCGGCCGCTGGGTTTGCCTGTCATGGTGCAGAACGGATTTTCCTGGCGTGTCATGTTTTTCGGATGGCTGGGACTTCTCACTTATGGCGCCTGGATCTCCGGACTTCTTGCCGCAGCGGCGTCCATCTTGCTGCATGTCTTTATTGCTTCACGCTGGGACATTGCGATTATCGTAGGCATTCATGCGCTCCTTGCCACGTTCACGGCAGAAATCCGTCTGTGGGAAATGCGCCTCAATGGCCGCCAGATGGGCCTGCCGATCCCTGCCCCAAGCAAGGATATTGCGCTGATCCGCTGGGCGGACCGGCACACATCACCTGTTAGCCCCCCGGAGTTCCCATGCGCGTCGTCGTAATTGACTATAATGGTGGCAATCTTGCATCGGCCGCTCAGGCCGCCAAAAAGGCTGCGGCATTGCGTGGACTTGACGCAGACGTCACCATTACGCGCGATGCGGAAGCCATCCTGAGTGCCGATCGCCTGATCCTGCCCGGTCAAGGCGCATTTGCCGATTGTGCCGCAGGCCTTGGGCCAGATCTTCGCAATACTCTTGAGACTGCAACGGCTAAAGGCACGCCTTTCCTTGGCATCTGTGTTGGCATGCAACTCATGAGTGAATATGGCCTGGAGCATGGCCGTACCGAGGGACTGGGCTGGATTTCAGGCAATATCCGTCGCATGGATGAAGCCGCCAGCGCAGGTCTGCGCCTGCCCCACATGGGCTGGAACACGCTTGATTTCAAACCGGGCGCACATTTGCTGACGCAGGGCCTGGAACCCGGAATGCACGGCTATTTTGTTCATTCCTATGCCTTGCATGACGGGCATGAGGACGAACTGGTGGCGACCGCACAGTACGGAAATTCGGTCCCCGCCATCGTTGCGCGCGCCAACCGGTGCGGAACGCAATTTCACGTTGAAAAAAGCCAGACTGTTGGCCTGACCATCATGGGCAACTTTCTGAGGTGGACGTCATGACCGTTGTTTGCGAACGGGTCGTTTCATCCCTCTCGCCCGATGACATGGAAGCGCTCTGCGAAGCGGTAACGGCAGGCATTCTGGATGGCGGCGGTTTCGGCTGGCTCCAGCCGCCCGGAAATCAGGCTCTGGAGCGTTATTTCGAAGGCCTGCTTCTGGTGCAGGAACGCAGCCTGTATGTGCTGCGCGAAGACGGCATCATTTGCGGTGCGGGACAACTTGTGCGTCCGCCTTCCAGCTATGAAGCCCATGCCGCCACAGTCAATCTGACAGGCTTCTTTGTTGCACCCTACGCCCGAGGGCGAGGACTGGGGCGCGCTTTAATTCAGTCCATGATACAGGGCGCAAAAGCCATGGGTAGCAAAGTTATCAACTGCGACGTGCGTGAAACGCATGCTGCTGCCATCGGGCTGTTCCGGTCGCTCGGTTTTGAGCACTGGGGCACCCATCCCTATTATGCACGGATCGGAGGCCAGACGGTGCGCGGACTTTTCTTCTCCAAACTACTCGCCGGTGAACATGAAGCGGCCCGCTGGCAGTCCAGCATTGCTGCACCGGATGCCGGCGGCGCGCCTGTTTCCTCCGAGACCACCAAAGGCCATCAGGGCCTGATGCTCTACCCCGCCATCGACCTGAAAGACGGCGCCTGCGTTCGGCTTCGCCGTGGCGAAATGGAAGATGCCACTCACTATTCCGACGACCCTGCGGCACAGGCCAAGCTATTTGAAGAAGCAGGTTGCCGCCATCTGCACGTCGTTGACCTCAATGGTGCTTTCGCTGGCAAATCGACAAATGTGCCAGCTATTGAATCCATCGTGAAAGCTACTGGCCTGCCGGTGCAGCTTGGTGGCGGCATCCGCGATATGGCCGCCATTGAGCGCTGGCTGGAAGCAGGCGTTTCTCGCATCATCCTCGGTTCCGTGGCGGTAAAAGACCCGGAACTGGTTCGACAGGCCGCACGCGCCTTCCCGGGCCAGATTGTTGCTGGGATCGACGCCCGCCAAGGCCGCGTTGCAACAGAAGGCTGGGCAGAAGTTTCGGAACTTGAAGCCAACGATCTGGCACTCCGTATGGAAGATGCAGGCGTTGCCGCCATCATCTTCACCGAAATCACCCGCGACGGGATGCTGGCCGGGCTTGATCTTGAACAGACAGCAGACATGGCGCGCCGCCTCTCCATTCCCGTCATTGCAAGCGGTGGCGTCGGCACCCTTGATCATCTTCGGGACCTGCGCACTATTGCCCGCGATGTACCGGGCATTTCCGGCGCCATCGTCGGCCGGGCGCTTTATGATGGGCGCATCTCTCTCAAGGACGCCCTGGACGTACTCGGTTCATGCTGAAACTCCGCGTCATTCCCTGCCTTGACGTCAAGGACGGCCGCGTCGTCAAAGGTGTGAATTTCGTCTCCCTGCGTGATGCAGGTGACCCGGTAGAGCAAGCCAAGCTTTACGACGCTGCCGGTGCTGATGAGCTGACATTTTTGGACATCACGGCCAGCGTCGAAAACCGCGATACCATTCTGGATGTCGTCCGCCGCACGGCGGAAGCCATCTGCCTTCCCCTGACTGTCGGCGGCGGTGTTCGTACCTGTGAGGACATGCGACGCCTGCTTCTGGCTGGCGCCGACAAATGTGCTGTGAATTCGGCGGCGATCACGCGCCCTGAACTGATCCGTGAAGCCTCGCAACGCTTTGGCAGCCAGTGCGTGGTCGTGGCGATTGATGCACGGTCGAATGGGCGTGGTGGCTGGGAAGTCTATGCGAAGGGCGGCCGCGAACCCACCGGACTGGATGCGGTAGAATGGGCCAAAAAGATGCAGGATCTGGGCGCAGGAGAAATCCTACTCACCAGCATGGACCGTGATGGCACGAAGTCTGGTTTCGATCTGGATCTGCTCAGAGCGGTCTGTGGTACAGTGACCATCCCTGTTGTTGCATCCGGCGGCGTTGGCGAATTGCATCACTTTGTTGAAGGCGCGCAGGTTGGCGCAAGCGGCCTGTTAGCCGCCAGCGTCTTCCATTTCGGACAGTTCCGCGTTGGGGACGTCAAACAGGCACTGAATGAGGCCGGCCTTCCGGTCAGACTTGGAGAATAAGGCAATGGCAAAAGCAGCAAAGCCGGAAGAGCGCAAAACGACACCGGCCAGAGAGCACGTGCTGGAGCGCCTGTTCGAGACCGTTCAGTCCCGTCGCGGCACAGACCCGACGCTGAGCCATTCAGCGCGTCTGATGGCCCGTGGTCGCAACAAGATCGCCCAGAAATTTGGCGAAGAAGCTGTTGAGTGTCTGATCGAAGCCGTTAATGGCAATCGCAAGGAACTCGTCGGGGAGAGTGCTGACGTTCTTTATCATCTCATCGTCATGTGGGTGGACGCAGGCGTCTCTCCCGACGATGTCTGGACAGAGCTGAAGCGTCGCGAAGGCACAAGTGGGATTGCCGAAAAAGCGTCGCGCCCCAAGGAAAAGCTTGGTTAAGGGACAAAGCCATGACGTACGACCACAGTAATATCTTTGCGCGCATCCTCCGTAAGGAGATCCCGTCCCGCACGGTTTACGAAGACGACTACGCGCTGGCCTTTTACGACATCGCCCCGCAGGCACCTATCCATGTGCTGGTCATCCCCAAAGGGCCATATGTCTCCATTGCGGACTTCAGTGCGACAGCATCAGCCGATGACATTACTGGCTTCTGGAGAGCGGTCGCAAAAGTGGCTGAAGCGGAGGGTCTGACGAAAGACGGTTTTCGCCTTATCAGCAACTCCGGCGCCAATTCGGGCCAAGAAGTTCCTCACTTCCACGTCCACCTTTTTGGCGGCGCGGCACTAGGCCCTTTGCTTTCACAAAAACTGTAAAATAATACTTGCAAACCCAGAGGGCCTCTTCTATTAACGCCCTCGCTCTGGTCCCATTCGTCTAGAGGCCTAGGACACTGCCCTCTCACGGCGGCAACAGGGGTTCGAATCCCCTATGGGACACCATCTAATTTATCGCAGCCTTCTGCGAATTTTAGTGGTAATTGGATGATCTCCTCGCTTTCCATATGTTGGATTTCGAGCCATTCCTGAGCCAATCAGGAAAATATGGCTCTCTGCTGTCAGAAGCATCGGCTCAGCCGAAACAGCACGGCTTCAGCTAAAACATCTATCAAGAATTCGGCATCACATTATCTGAGTGAATGCGAAGCAAACTCCGATACAATACTCACGAATCTATACTCGCGCCTTAATGAATGACCAGCATAGAAAAAAATTTTGTAAAAAAGCCGAAACGAGAGATGGAGAAGCATTCGTTAGACCGAATAATCACTCGTGCAGCAAAAATGAATGGTACGGTTTAGAGCAGAATGCCAAATTCACACATTAATGAAAATATGTAGACATCGCTTTGCTCAGGGATAGTACAGGCACTGAGCCTATTTTAAATCTTTACTTGTATTGACAGACGCCTGACATGATGGGGAGGCAATCGCCTCCCCATCATCATTTAATAGCGCGTTATCCGGCCTGACGCAGATCAGAGCGCACAGTGTGATCTTCCATAAGGTATGGTCCACCGGACACAACCTGAATGGAGAGAATGCTTGGCTCTCTGCTAACGATATCTCCGCTCTGCAGCGACAGGGCTGCATCCCCATCTGTCCAGCGGTATCTGGAAGATTCCAGCCCGTGCCATCCTGACAGGTGAGACAGGGAAAGATGCGCTGTCAGACTGATTGTCTGACGGGAAGCAAAGAGTGAAACATCCCCAACAAGAACACCCAGATCACGACGGTCATCCACAAACGGTCCGATCGTGTCACTCGGACGGCTTGTCCGCGAAACCAGCCGTACGGTTGCGACATTCGCAGGGATCATGAATGTGACCCGATCGTTCGCCTGGCGCAGCGGACGGACAATCTGCCCAAAGTTTGTCACCAGGTGCAGATCTGGATCCGTCGTCAGTTCAGGCTGAGGCGCAGCACTTGCAGCACGTGCGGCAATCGCGGCATGGATCGGCTCGACAAACGCCCGGGACGTCTCCAACGGCAGTGTTTCCGAACCGCCAGCCTTTGAGCCGCCAAAGATTGCGGTCACTGTGTGGTTGTCGAACTGGCTGCGGTTACCTGTATCGAGATAGCTCTCGGTCAGTGCGTTTTCAGCCCAGACCGCTTCATGGCTCTCCAGCTCCACATGGTAATAGGTGTAGCTGTTGATCGTGCGATCAATCAGGATCGAGGCACCGTTGACCAGCATACGGGCGGGAACAAGCTTGCCCTCGAAGACCATGCAGTGTTCCTGCGTGACCAGGAGATCACGGGACGGAACGCCATCGGCCAGAGCGCCCTCGCGGATGCGGACGAGCCAGTTTTCTTCTGGCACACGCTGGTCGGCGACCGTGATGGAGCGATGACCCAGCCATTTGACGGGCATGGCGCCTTTGGGTGTCATGACCAGCGTACCCGGTACAAGGGTCTCGACAGTTGCTTCGCCGTCTGGCGTCGTGAGCGAGGTGCCCTCTGCAAAGCACGTCGTGTAAATCAGGCCACCATTACTGTCAGACGACAGGGTGTAACCGTAGCTGCTGGCGCCCGGTACATTGAGCGAGTACGTGCCGCCGGTCGTGTAAAACGTGATGCCACTTGCAGTCGTGCTGACACTGGTAACACTGGCCTGCGGAATGGAGGCAAGATCGATCGTGTCCTTGGGAGACCAGCCAGAAATTGTATTGGTTGGCATGGAGGTGCCGCTGACAACCAAACGCGCACCATCACCAGAGAGCAGGATGCTATTGCTGCCAACAGTGCCGTTGACAACCAGAGTGCCGCCCGAAGAGACAACTGCCTGCCCTGCAATCGTACCGCCGGAGGCAACAGCTACAGTACCGCCATTCTGAACTGTGGGCGTGGATATCGCGGCACCACTCAGAACATTGAAGGTAACGTTATTGGAAACAGTCCAAGTTCTGGTATCTTTAAATCCGGATTCCAGATTAACAACACCACCATTCGACGTGAAGGTTGTATTGTTTGTTCCGCCGGTAGGTGTGTAAACATTCAGCGCTCCACCATCCACTACCGTGCTGGATACAACGCCACCCTGAACATTTATCGTACCACCGGAAGAAATACGCGAGCCAGACAGAACGGCTCCCGAATTGACGGTAATTGTATTTCCGCTGGTCGCGTAATTTCCACTGGTAGCCGTAAAAGTTACACCAGACTCCAGAATGAAGTTACCGCCAGTACCAACAATAGTCGTGCTAGTCGTATTGTTGGTGTACAGATCCAGTGTACCACCACTTATGACAAGATTGGTTCCGGCGCTTGCATACGCTTGAAGAGTAGCCGAGGCACCACTTCCAATCGTTTGGTTAGCAAGAGTTGCACCGGAAGAGACTACTAATGTAGTGCCAGCTCCCGAGAGCACCCCCCCAGAGATGCTTCCTGAGTTCGTGATCGTACCCGTGAGAATAGTACCTGAAGCCGCCGTAATAGCAGCACCTGCTGCGACAGTGCCTCCGCTGATGATAGCACCGTCAGCAGCGCTCAGGACGCCGCCGCTGAAAGCACTAACAGCAAGAACAGTTGCCCCGCTAGCGGCACTGACAGTACCGCCGCTACGAATATAGGGATTATTGGCCGTTCCACCGCCAGAAACGTAACGAATACCTCCGCCCAAGATGACACCTTGGTAGGAAGAGCCGCCACTGGAAATGTAATCCTTACCACCACCACTGACCACTCCGTTCCGCACGATGGCGCCCGACGAAACAAATCGCTGACCGTAGTTGTATTGGTCCTGCGTTGCACCGCCACTCGAGACGATTTCAATATCGCCAGCGGAGATAACATTCGAGGCGACTTGCCCCGAGGAAACATTATAAGTCGCCATTGCGTGTGCATCCTCAATCATCAGTCACTGAGCGGAATGTGAAAGGGTTCACGCCCTGGCCAAGTGAACTGTCCTCACTGCAATTACCCGTCAGTTTTATGGGAGCAGCGGCGGTGAGAGGAAAATGTAAACACTGCGGAAACATGAGCTCAAGCTTTTTCCAGCGGAGATAATAGGCGGAATTTTAATGTTTTATTTACGAATGAGCGACGGAACCAATCCGTAAAAAAGAAGAATTAAAAAACCTTTGGAATAATCACGATTTTTTATGTCCGCCCACTTCAGGGTCAAAAATATGCCTAATGTCCACCTAAGAAATATTGAACCAAAAATAAGAAGATTTTTCTTTTATCTTCACCTCTATTCTCTGGATTCGAATTCGTTTTGTACGATTCTTGATTTAACTCATTTGAGAAACAAGGTCCGAAATGGCACTTTCCTCTTTTCTCGGAATTCCAGTTCTTTAATTCCTCGTCCTCTCTATCGATGACGTTAAAGACATACTGGACGTGCATGACTGGATCGCAAATTCATATTTGAAGTTTGTCTGCTTGCCAGTTGGGGAGCCGTGAGCGACAAGTGATGACTTTGCAGAAACGTCCCGCTCTGGATTTTGAACTAGAGCAAAGGTTGCACTCTTATGAACAGCGACTCTGCAACACTACCGATTTCAACCAATAGAAATCAGCACATTTTATAGACAATATTTCCGAACCGGTCCGGGAATTTAATCAATCAATTACTGCAACGCACGTGAATATTTCTGCCGCTGACCGCTAATAGTCAGACACATACAAGTCGGATTTTTAAGGGCTGCCCTTTACGTGCAGGGTAATAGAAGGTGAAACCGCTTAATGGGAAAGTCACCAAAGCTTATTCAGTCTATCGAGCGGTCTGCGGCCCTGCTCGAAATCATTGCGCAACAGGGCGGAGGCGCAAGGCTAAAAGACCTCGCGACAATTTCTGGGCTTGGAAAAACGACCGCCCACAATATTCTGCAAACCCTTGAATATCTGGGCTATGTCCACCGCCGTCCGGGAGACATGCGTTACCATTTAGGTGGCCGCATTCTGAATTTGGCCCGGATTGTAGGAGATGATCACCTTCTGCGAGATAGAATACGTCCCGTGCTTGAGATCATTGCGCAAGAAAGCCACGCAACTGTTTACCTCGGTGTCCCAAGTGGCGATGAAACGGCTTATCTCGACATTGTGGACCTGGAAGAGCCAAATATCGCTGCCTCTCGCCTGATGAGCAGGGAAAAACTCGAAGGATCAGCTGTGGGTCTCGTGTTCCTCGCATTTGTTCCGGGTCTAGGGCAACGCGTCCTGACCACGCGATCCAATGCGCTCAATGATGCGACACTGGCAGAGATCGAGAATGTCCGGATCAAAGGGTATGCGCTTGATCTGGAAACCTATCATCCAGGCATAAACGCAGTTGCCATTCCCTTGAGAGAAAGCGGCGAAGTCCGGGCCAGTATAGCTGTTGCCGGCCCGGCGCAGAAATTCCCACGCCATCGCTTAATCCGCCTAGCATGGATCATGATGAAGCATGTGGAACGCGCAAATATCCAATAATGCTGAACTCGTGCCGTTTGAAGAAAGACAGCGTTCCCTTATTCATCGGGGACTGACGCAGTAACTTTTTCTTCAGAAAGACAGGTTCTCTCCTCATGAAAATGTCCTTTGCACAGACCATGCTTCAGGCTGCGGTCCAGGAAGCCGAAAGGCTCAACCTAAAAGTCTGCATCTCCATCGTGGATATGGCAGCGTGGCCCATGGCTTTCTTACGCATGGACGGGACGCCACTTGGCTCGATTGATGTCAGTCAGAAAAAGGCAAGAACTGCCGTCCTGTTCCAGATGGACAGCGCCGACTTCGCCAAAATCGCACATCCAGACGGACAGGCATATTCGCTTGAAAATACGAATGGCGGCCTGACAAGCTTCGGCGGCGGGATCGTCCTGAAGTCTGCTGACGGTACGGTGATTGGAGGCATCGGCGTATCTGGTGCCAGCTCTGAAGACGATGTTGCTATTGCTCGTGTTGCGGCAAACGCCCTGACATCCTGAAGACCATCAACACTGGATCACTCCATGCCCTCAGAGACACTGCATCCTGAAGGAAGCGCGCCTCTGGTTGCGCCTCCTCATGGTAGAACTGCTGCACTCCTCCTCCTGACTTTCGGGACATTCGTAGTCGGGACAGGCGAATTTGCCATTATGGGCATGCTGCCAGAGTTCGCAGCATCTCTCGGCCTCACACCCGCAGATGCTGGCCATGCGATTACAGCCTATGCGCTCGGTGTCGTCGTTGGCGCCCCGCTCATCACTATCCTTGGAGCACGCCTCTCTCGCCGGGAACTGATGCTCGTCCTGCTATTGCTATTCTGTTTTGGAAATGCCCTGAGCGTCGCGATGCCCACTCCTGGTCTGATTGAAGTGGCGCGCTTCATCACAGGGCTCCCGCATGGCGCATTATTCGGCATATCCGCGCTCGTGGCTGCCTCTATGGTCGAGCGCTCACATCGTGGCTGGGCTGTTGGACGTGTGCTGTCCGGCATTGCGATATCAACCCTGATTGGCGCACCATTTTCCACATTTGCCGCCAATCATTTCGGCTGGCGCATTGCCTACCTCATTATTGGAAGTCTGGGCTTCGTCACATTTCTAGGTGTTTTGCGCTATATTCCAGCCGACGTACCGAACCGGAAAAACTCCCCTCTGCGAGAAGTAAAAGCCCTCGGAAATACGCAGGTTCTGCTGACGCTTCTGACCGCGGCGATCGGCTTTGGGGGAATGTTTGCCATCTACACGTATCTGACGAGCGTCGTGCAAAACGTCACGCATGTGCCCGAATGGGAGGTCATGCTTTACATGGTCATCTGGGGATGCGGCATGCTGGCCGGAACCAACGTTGGCGCATGGATTGTTGATCGAAACATCAATCTTGCCGTTATCCTGGCCCTGTCAGGCAGCATTTTCGTGATGCTTCTGTTCCCTTATGTCATGCACAATCCACTTGGCCTGATGGCAGATGTTTTCTTTATCCCAGCCTTTGTGAATGCTCTTGGTCCAGCCCTGCAGACGCGCCTTATGGACTTTGCGGAAGACGCGCAGACACTCGCTGCGTCCCTTAACCATTCGGCTTTCAATATTGCCAACGCTCTGGGTGCCTCTCTCGGAAGTGTGCTTCTGGGGCGGCAGCTTGGTTATGGCTCACTGGGCATCGGAAGCGCACTGCTCTCGGTAGGCGGTCTGGCAGTGTATTTCATCGCGCTTGCAGCTTTGAAACGCAGCGGTCTCAGGGAGGTCCGTGGTTCCATAGATTAAGCCAGCGGATTTTTCGGCACTCTCTCAAATTAAATAAAACAATAGATGCGAGGTCACCATGGATCTGAACCTTAAAGGCAAAACCGCCCTGATTACTGGCTCAACGTCCGGGATCGGACTGGCCATTGCCAAGCGTTTCGTGGCGGAGGGCGTCAATGTCGTCATTTGCGGTCGAAGCGAGTCAAAGCTGGATGCAGCCACGACAGAATTGAATGCACCAACGCAGGTGCGTGCCGTTCAGGCTGATGCCGGGACACAGGCCGGAGTTGCAGCGTTGGTTGAAGCCGTCCCCTCCGTTGATATCCTGATCAACAACCTTGGGATTTTTGAACCTAAAGCTTTTGCCGATATCGCGGACGAAGAATGGAGCCATATCTTCGAAGTCAATATCATGAGCGGCGTCCGCCTTTCCCGGCACTATTTCCCAAACATGATTGCGCAGAACTGGGGACGCATCATCTTTGTCTCCAGCGAATGCGGCGTCGTCACACCGGGAGACACCATTCACTATGCCATGACCAAGACAGCGCAGCTTGCTGTGTCACGCGGCCTGGCTGAAGAAACCAAGGGAACCGGCGTTACCGTCAATTGCGTTCTTCCGGGCCCAACAAAATCCGAAGGCAGTACGGCCTTTATCAAGGCGGCCGTTACGAACAAGGACGCGTCCGAAGAAGAGCGGGAAGCAGAATTCTTCAAAACAATGCGCCCTCTTTCTCTGCTCCAGCGCCTCATCCACCCGGAGGAAATTGCAGCTCAGGTCGCCTTGCTTTCCAGCCCATTCGGCGCCGTGACCAATGGTGCTGCGATCAGGTGCGAAGGCGGCATTGTCCCGACGATCTTGTAATCTTCAAAACGGCAACTGATTACTTCAGCGCCAATGTTTGCCGTTGATGAAGTTCTTGTATGCCTCGGCAGCAGGAACTTCATCCGGCAAAGATTATCGATCGCTAAAAAAGCCATATTTCCATACGACAAGTAGTCCCATGCTCATCGTAACCTCAGCGACAGAATGATGAACAGATTTGACGCCCCAGGTGAGCTCGCTCCAATAGCAGCGTCAGAGCAATGATCACATGCGAGATGTATCGAGAAATCACGTCTTGCGACCTGAAATTTGAAAAAACCTTCGTAAATTTCTGACATTTTACGAAATCTGAAGATGTGTTCGTTCAAACAAACCACCTATTCAGAAATGTTTGGAACCAAGTTGAGTGGTCTGACTAGTTTGAAAGCCTTCGTTAACCTGCTGAGCTGGTGCAAGAAGGGCACATCCTTCAGTTTGAAGCTCAAACATTACTATGCGTGTCTTGAGAACATCGATATGATCGCATGGATCAACGCGTTCTGTTTTCCGAAAAAAGAGGGAATTCAGCACAGACAACAAAGGTTTCAGGGGAATTCTGCCGAGTGTCATTGAGGCTTTTCAGAAATGACTGGCTGGAACGGCTTACATATATGCCGTTGTCAGTTTTCATCCCGGTCTGGGTCGTCATATTTTCCCTTGTCTGTCTGGACTGTGTGCCGATGGCGGTGGCTCCATTTGTAGCCCTGTTCCTTATGGGCCTCATCTTCTGGTCTTTTTTTGAATACCTGGGTCATCGTTTCCTTTTCCACCTCGATCTCTCACACGAGATTGGCAAACGATTTATCTTCCTGATCCACGGCAATCATCATGATGAGCCCGGAGAGAAGCTCCGCAACATGATGCCCCTGTCCGTCAGCCTTCCCCTTGCAGGCTTGCTCTGGGCTTTGGCGCATTTTTTAGGGGGCCATAACGGCACCACATTTTTCCTCGGCTTTCTCGCGGGCTATATTGTCTACGATCTTGTTCACTACGCCTGTCATCAGTATCGACCAAAGCGGGGCATTCTTCGCAAACTGCGTCGTCACCACCTCATTCATCATTATGCTGCGCCAGAAAAAAATTTCGCGGTAAGCAACGATGTCTGGGATCGGATTTTCCACACCAAGACCGGACGCTCTCCCTGATACCAATGCGGATTGGACTTGATACCCGCAATACGGGCCGTGCTGGTGGCACGGGCGTTGCAACATACGCAGCGACTTTGGGAGAAGCATACAACGAGGCAGGCATTCGCCCGGCGTGGCTACATGATGACATGGCCACGCACGCAAATGTTCATAACTTTCCCCAGAAAATCAAACGCCTCGTCCGTAGCACTTGGCCCAACAGTTGCGTCCAGCAGACAGGTGACGGCTATATTGGTCACGACCTTTATCGAACAGCCGAAATAAGGGACCGGACGCTTCATAGGCCGATTTCCATAAAAGCTGACGTGCCACCGGATCTGATGCATTGGACCTATCCGGTTCCCCTGCAGTGGCCAGGCATTCCCAATGTCGTGACGATCCACGACATTATTCCACTGCTCCACCCTGAGTTCAGCGACACTCCGGTCAAGCGCCTTCATAGACGTCTGAAATTCTGGTGTGACAATGCTGATGCCATTGTCACGGTTTCAGAAGCGGTCCGGCAGGATCTGATCCGTTTCTTCGGACTACCTCCGGAGAAAATCAGCATGCTGTCTCAATCGGTTTCGTTTCCAACAGACCTCATGGCTGAAGCGCTGACTGTCGAGGCTCCTTGTCCAAAAGACGGTTTTCTCTACTTCGGCACGATTGAACGTCGCAAAAATGTTGGACGACTGATCGAAGCCCATGGTCGCTCTGGAACAACTCGCCCGTTGACCATAATCGGCGCTTTAGGATTTGGGGGAGCAGAAGAGCTTCATGCCCTCAAGCATCATCCAGTTCCTGAGCGCGTGCGGATCCTGCCCTGGTGCAGCCGCCCGGCCTTAGTTCGCGCCATCAGAGAAGCACGATGCGTCGCTTTTCCGTCTCTGGCGGAAGGCTTTGGTCTGCCTATTCTGGAAGCCATGCTTCTAGGCACCCCCGTTTTGACGAGCCTAGGGCATGCAACAGAGGAAATTTCAGGAACTTCAGCGCTTCTTGTAGACAGCACAAACGTAGAAGCATTGGCTGGAGGCATTAAAACGCTCGACCAAGACGATGCATTATGGGCGGCTCTTTCGTCTTCAGGCCGGAAACGTGCACAGGACTTTGCTATTGAACCCTATGCACGACGCATGAAGAAATTCTACCAAACCCTGCTGGATGGGTGATCGCCCGCGATAGAAAACCAGTCATCTAGCAGTTATTTTAAATGGAATTTCGATAAATACTTTCAGATTACTGTATCAGTGAAAGTGCTTGCGCTACGCTCTCTTCCCAGGAAAGGGTGCAGAAGCTTTCTGTCTGTAACGTATGGTCTGTCCTGTCACACCCCGAAGCAGCGTAATGCATAATCGCGTCCAACCATGCCGGCCCGTCCAGAGGATCGAGATAGCTCGCCGCATATCCTCCGACCTCTCGTAAAACTGGAATATCGGAACAAAGCGCAGGCACGCCCAGCGACAAAGCTTCCGCAAGTGGAAGCCCGAAACCTTCGACAAATGATGGGAACAGGAGCCCAGAGCTGCCTTTCAGAAGGGTTTGAACCATCGTGTCAGGCAATGACTGGCACTCAATGACGTGTCCCTTGAGGGCTGGTGCGCGATCTAGAAGATCAAGAATATTCTCGTTCTCCCAGCCCCGCTTTCCTACGATTACCAGTACAGGTGCCGAGGATGGTGCCTGTTCAACAAGACGACGCCAAACATTGAGCAAGAGAAGATGGTTCTTACGGGGCTCAATGGTGCCCAGACATACAAAATAGGGTCGTCCTTTGAGCTGATCGCGAAGTGATGCATCCAGTTCCATCGTGCGTGTATGGAGGTGTGGAGCATCGACCCCGTGAAGAACTGCATGGACTGGAATATCGACTGAGAGTTCCGTCAGATGTCGACAGACCGTTTCCTTCACGTAGTGCGACGGTACAATAATGGAATCGGCATAACGTGCGACTGTCTTAAGACGGATTTCATGCCGCGCGGGCTCTCTCGGGCGAGAATATTCCGGGTAGTCTATCGGAATAAGATCATGAATCATCACCACGAAACGAGCACCTGTCTGCCTGAGAAAGGCACCGACCACTTTAGGGCGTGTCAGATGATGATGTGAAACATTAAGGTATATTGTGCCAGGAGCCATTGCTGCAGGCCGATGCCAGAACAGGCCACGATTAATCGCACCGCATAGGCGCGCGGCCGGCCGGCCGGAACCAGATTGTCCCCACTGAAGTTCCAGGGCCTGTATGAACCGCCGCGCCGTGGCCTGGTCAATCATTCCCATCACACCAATTGGGTGCATGGCACAAAAGCGCGTTTGTTCTGATACATGAGCCAACAGGTATCGCGCATAGGCCAGCTCGACCCGATCAATGCCCGTTGGTACACTCGCTCCCGAACGGGAAAGAAGGCGTGAAATATCAAGAAGAAACGGAGATGTTGCCTGACTTTCCTTCACTCAGGAGCCCCTACTGCGTCCGCAACCTTTTCTGAAAGACGTAAGAGCGGACGGCTCATTCCATGCCAGAATTCATGCCCTTCCTCAGTCGCCCGTGTCTGAAACAGTTGAGGCGAATGTCGTTCAAGCTTTGCCACGACACCTTGCACCAGCTTGGACATGGCTTCGTCTGAGAAAAAGCCACCGGCAACAAGGCAGTATTCGACCAGAACGCGCCTGAACGCAGCGAAAAGCTCCATATCCGGCTTTTCCGGGGTCTTCCAGAATGCGTCGAGTGTTCCCTCGTATGTAATGCCGGGAATATTGTAGATGGCCTGCCCTAGCGTAATAACTGGAATACCTTCTGCCAGCGCCAATGTACCAGTTGTACTGTTGATGGTGATGACGCCTTCAGCTTGCTTGACCAGCAAGGCAATGTCACCCCCCTCGATAAAGCCAATCCGCCCGAGCACTCCATGATGCCGCCCGGAGCACGCAATAATATGCCGCCAATCACGCAGACCATTATCCAGGGGATGCTGCTTGATGATCAGCCGCATATTTGCGGGTGCATGAGCCGCAAAGGAAGAAATGACGTATTCAATCGCCTCCTGCATGCCACTAAAGCCCGAATGGAGACGGACCTGAGCATCCGCATCCAACTGGAGAGGAAAGAGCATATAAGGCGCTTTACAGGCCTCAAGCCTGCTCAGAACTTTCTTCGTACGTTCGGCAACAGCCTTACGACGCGAAAACCGCTTCAGCCAACCCATTCCCTCAACAAGGGGATGCCACGGACGATGGTTTGTCCAATGCGGGAAATACCATCTCAAAAGAAGGTCCGCAGTATTATAGGCAATACCTTCCGCTGCACGCCTTTGAAAAGAGGATGGCACGGACCTGTGAGGCAGCTGGGGAGGAAGCAATTGTGCTTCCACGCGGTAATAGTCGGGATCGCGCGGCAAACGCGAGTGGCCGTTCACGCCCCCAAGTTCAAGCGTCACCCAGTCCGGCCTGAGATACCCTTCTTCAAAGACATGCATCGGAATTTGGAGCTCTTCACAGACCTTCGCCGCGGCCATGTGATGCAGGCGACAGTCTCCGAAAATAACGACATCCGTAATTTCGCGTTGCACAATGAAGTTGCGCAGAAAATCAGGCCAGTCTTCAAGGCTTCCCCGATAGTCCACACCACCTGGGAGGCGCCAGAAAAGCTTGTCTCCGCCATTGAAGTTAATTTTGGAAACCTTGTAGCCATCTGCCAGCAGGGCTTCTCCGACGCGCTCAAAAAACGGCCCCATTAATCCCTGTAGAAACAGGAAATTCCGACTTTTCAGAGGCTTGAGATGTTTCTTGCCGAAGTGGCTATCGCCCGGTGCCTTCATTTCGGCCAGATCCTCATGCGTGTATGCTGTATTCGCCTACGTAGACGGCCTTGCAATCTTCGTAAACGCACAGTGAAAGATGTTGTCCATATTGTTGGGTCTGAAAGTCTCTCAACAAGAACTTCAGGCCCACAGGGTGTTCGGGTGACCGGATCCAAATAAAGCGGATAGAGAATGAGCGCCCCCGCTACAAGCTCTTCCAGTTGTAGATTTCTTCCCCTACGGCCGGTGCTCGGAGCCAGATCGCACGTCAGCCCCCACCCTGCGTAGAATGGATTTCCATAAGTCGTCACCGCACGCCCCCGTAACAACGCCTCGAAGCCTGCAAGCGATGTCATGGTGTGAACTTCGTCTACCTGAGCAATCAAAGAGACCATTGGGCCACCTCGTGCGATCTCGTCTGCATACTGCAGGGCGATATCATCTCTGACTGCACCGGGGCGATGGCCTGCATCCACGTCCGGGTGAGGACGAAAAACAATGTGTGCATCGGGCATCCGATCCCGAACATTACGAAGCAAGGAGAGGTTGTCGCTGACGTCCCCACAGCCCAACCGAATGGATAGATCGTTACTGACCTGCCCCGGCACCAGAATAACCGTCTTCCCGGCAGGACGTGAAAGCAAGGAACCAACGTCAGCCGTACTCCCGTATTTGGAGACATTCCGCGCTACGAGTGTGTCAATCAAATGGCGAGCACGAGCCCGCAGGCTGTCATCGAAAGAAGTCTGCATCAGGATCTTTTCAAGATCACTGGGGCGAGAAGGATCAAAATAGATGCCCGCCCTATCGAGCACGATAGAACAGGGGGGAAGAAGATCACTTCCGAGCCCGACAGACCGCAGAAAGCCATCTTCAACCTGGCAAATGCCCACCCCCTGAGCCTTTGCCTTATTTTTCAGTCCAGACGGGGTACGGCTGGACCAGGCAGCAATTATTCCTTTGCGACGTTGCGCTTCGCTTAAAGCGCCATACATGGAATGCCGAAAAAAGATCCTCTTCCGGCTCACATTGAAAAACTCGCGAATACGCTCGCGTTTCCACCATGCCATGCCAACGCAGACCGCCACATCCCGCGTCCGCTCCCAGGCACGACGATCGTCAGAAACGATCCTTACCGCTTCGGTTAGATCGATTGACCTGCCATCGAACGGGCTACGCCAGGAAATGGCCCGTGTCAGCCATTCGAGAGCCATGGTTGCGGAAAATACGCCCTCGCCTCCTTCGGGCGACCATATTCTCACTAAGCGACCATAAGCTGCACCAAGAAGCGCGATGTCGTCCCGACCCGTTGTCCAGACTTCATCAACCTGTTCAAGCATGCTGTGCGGGTCCACCTGAGACACAACATGGCCGCCTGCGGCTCTGATTGCATCGGCATGATGCAAGTGCTGGGAAATAACGACGACTTTCCGTGCATCTACCTGAGCCGTAACATGTTTCCACAAACTCCATGCAAGAGAAGCGTCTGCTGGCAGCGACAGGAGAATATTGCGTTCAGCGGAAAGCACTACTGACGGTAACCAGAAAGCTCCCCCAATCTTTGCACGCCGAATGTCATGCAGGATCGATGCAGCAGAATGACGTAGATTTTCGCCAGAGAATGAGGAGATGCATCCCAGTTCAACATCCTTGCTCTCGGCCCTTGGCGGTCGCCTGAGCAAGACCGAGTCAATCGTAGAGCCTGTGCTTGATGGATGAAATCTCATAGACATACTTTCTAACTGAAAGCCTGCTGCATCCGAAAGCCGATTTCGAATTCATGATTTATCTTTTTTCTGCGTCGTTTCTGTGAAGAACTTTTTGTTCTCCCTTTGCTGCACGGTCGTATTTTCGATCTTATTTGACAGATTCATTCGGCCAGACCGCAGTGGCTGGCGCGGATACACACTTCACACCCTATCTATCCTGACTTTTTACGGCGCAACACTTGCGTTGACAGGAGGCTTTTGGGTTGCCTGCGTTCTCACGGACGCATTGTTTCTAGCCCTTGTCATTGCTTCCAACATCAAGTTTCGAGTGTTGGGCGAACCCTTAGTTTTCTCTGACCTGGCGGTCGCTGCCTCATTCCTGCGTTATCCACGCTTTTATCTTGCTGCGATCCCGACTTTTCTGAAGATTATCTTAATACCTGCTGCATTGCTCGTCTTCGGATGCGTCATTGCGTTTTCTTCTACTGCACCTGCAGCTCATTTCGCCGGGTTGCTGATACTGCTGACCTCTCTCCTGGACCTCAGTGCTGGCTGGAAATTTTACTGGCGTTCCAGTGTTATGTTGCGGCCCAATCTTGAAGCAGACATCGTGCGATGCGGATTACTTCCGGTATTGCTTATTTACACGCTCAGATGGCGAGCAACACCATCACCGGCCCCTGCCCAGCCACTGCCCGCACGGGAACAAGACATAGACCCGGCCCCCTTTCTAGTCATCGTACAGTGTGAGTCCTTTGCAGACCCCAAAGATCTAGTTCCCAACCATCCACTTGCTCCCCTCCATAACTTTGAGCGACTGAAGAAAAATTCCGACCACTATGGGGCGCTCTCCGTCAGCGGTTTCGGCGCATACACAATGCGCACGGAATATGCTGTGCTCTGTGGGCGCAGTGAGGAGGAGCTTGGTTTTCGAGCCTTTGACCCCTTTCTGACAGCTCAGGATGAGCATACCTTTGGGCTACCAAATCGGCTTGCCGCCCTTTATGAAAAACGGCTTTTCGTCCACCCTCACGATCTCAGGTTCTACGGTCGAGATCGCCTGATGCCTGCCTTAGGCTTTACCACACTCGTCGGCCCAGATGATTTTGTACACGCTGAAACAGCCGGTCCCTACATCAGCGACAAGGCAATCGGTGACTATCTTCACGACCGCATCGTGTCGGCTGAAAAGCCAGAACTGATTTACGTCGTGACCATGGAAAATCATGGCCCTTGGGACGCAGGCCGCCTGGATGCCCCAGATGCTCTAACGGCCTGGGAACGCCACGCTCGAAATGGTGACGCTTTATTGGGGAATCTGGACCGTACATTGCGTGACTGTGGGCGCCCCGCACATCTCATATTTTTCGGCGACCATCGCCCGTCAATTCCGGGATACGTTACGCCTTCAAAAATACGGTCAACGCCTTTTATTTCTCTTTCCTACAACACTCATAAAAGTGAGAAACTTTGCAATAATCCCACAATACATCCCTCAGAATTACAAGATATGATTTTAAAAGTTCTTGCATAATAAAGTTAATTATAAAATTTACAATTTTCTAATACATTTAATTTTCATACCCATATGGGTGTTTTTTCCGCCATTGCATGGCCGTATCAACAATACTGTCGAGATCACTAACCCTCGGTGTCCAGCCGGTTTCTTTTCGGAACGTATTAGAATTCGCTATAAGCATTGCAGGATCTCCTCCACGACGAGGAGCAGCCTCCCATAGGACTTTCTTCCCACTGACCCGCTCTACGCTCTGGATAATTTCCAAATTTGAATACCCACGCCCAGTGCCGATATTATAAGCCACGCTTCGGGTGTCGAGCTGACACAACGCACGGATATGTGCATCAGCAAGGTCGGTAACGTGAATATAATCGCGAATACAGGAACCGTCCCGGGTAGGGTAATCCATCCCAAAAAGCTTAAGCGCAGGCCGCCGCCCCAATGCTACATCGATAGTCAATGGAATAAGATGTGTTTCGGGATTGTGGTCTTCGCCGACACGTCCCGCCGGATCAGCCCCCGCAGCATTGAAATATCGAAGTGTCGCACTTCTTAAGCCGTGGATAGCATCTGCCCAATGCAAAACGCGCTCAATGAAAAACTTGCTCTCACCGTAAGGCGATCCAGGCTGCACCGCAGCATTCTCTGGAATAGGCTCTAAACGCTCAGGTCCACCAAAGAGTGAAGCAGTCGAAGAAAAAATAAATTTCTTAACCTTATTGTCGATACAGGCCTGTATGAGATTTAACGAAGTTAGATAATTCTGACGTAAATAATGCAAGGGTTCACGCATGCTGTCTGCGACAACTGAAAGTGCCGCAAAATGCATCACGCCATCCCAAGGTCCTTGCGCAACGATTTTAGCTGTTGCGGAAAAATCCAGAAGATCGACCTGGTGAAAGCCAACACTGTCCGGCAGAGCCGCACGATGGCCAGTACTCAGGTTATCAAGAACGACAACATCGTGACCGCCATCCAGCAGAGCAAGAACGACATGACTACCGACAAAGCCGGCTCCGCCAACAATCAGGAAACGCATCCAGACTACCCAGAAATTATGTAAATTACACGATACAAAAATATTCCCAACTCACGAATACCAGAAATATTTTTTCGAGCAAATAAAAATAAACTGCCACCACATTCAAATCAAAAATATTACAATATAAATTGAAAGCAATAATAATTACGGAAAAATAACATAGTTCATCGTCAAAAATTTTAACCTGAACCTACTCACCCACAATGCTCACCCGAAAACAATAATTTTTTCAAAAAATTCTTATTGCGAATAATTATCATTTGAATGATAGTCCCGCTTCCTTCATCAAGCCACCGCGTGAGTCCCGTGCCCAGCAATTCCCGAATTACCCCTGCTATTGCCGGTTTGTGCCTTGTTTTCAGCCACGCTCACGCCGCTGACCAGACAACGACGACAACCCCATCAGACAACCATACGAACAGGAAATCGACGTCCACTCCTGCCAAGATGGAGCATATCTCCGTACGGGCACGTAGAATGGCGACCGTGGCGACGTCTGCAACGAAATCGGATACGCCGCTGATCGAGACGGCTCAGTCTGTCACGGTCATTACACGTAATGAGATGGACGTCCGGGGCGTTCTGAACCTCAATCAGGCCGTCCGCTACACAGCCGGCGTCACTGCGGACCAGCGCGGCGGTGCGGTTGGCACGCGTTACGATCTATTTGCCCTCCGCGGCTTCTCCGTCCCAACGTTTTTGGATGGACTGAAACTTCAGGACAGCCCCACAGGATACGCGGTGGCGCAGACCGATACATCACGTCTGGATCGGGTTGAAATCCTTAAAGGTCCCGCCTCTGCACTGTATGGCCAATCCAGTCCCGGCGGCCTGACGGCCCTCTCCAGCAAACTACCCACCGACCAGCGCTTCTACGGCGGGATCAATACAACGGGAGGCATGTTCGACCTTTATCGCGTCGACGCCGATGTCGGCGGGTATGCAACAGACAATGGGTTTGTTCGGTATCGGCTCTACGGCACCGTCAATGGGCAACACACACAGCTAACCCGCACAGGAAGCCGCCGCTTTTCCATCAGCCCTGCGGTGACTTTCGGCGGGAATGGGCCAACAACTCTCACACTGCTTGGGAATTACCAGTACGACCCTGAGAACGGGACTTATGGTGGCGTCCCATTGGTAGGCTCGCTCAAGCGGGCGTCATACGGTTATCTGCCCAGAAACTTCTATGACGGTGATTCATCCTTCGAAAAATACAATCGTCGCCAAGGGGCCATCACCTACATCTTCAATCATACATTCAATAATGACTGGAGCTTCACGTCTCGCGGCCGTTATGACGATGTGAAGACCCAATACCGCAGCGTCTATGACATGGGGTATTATGTCAGCGACGATACGCTGGCCCGCTCAGCAATCGAGACATACGAACGCACCCACAACCTGGCATTCGACAGCCAGTTCAAAGGCAAAATCCGGACAGGCCCGCTGCAGCACACGCTGATGTTCGGCTTTGATTACATGCAGCAGAGCGCGACAGAAGTCGGATTTTATGGCGCAGCACCAGACCTGAACGTCTTTCATCCGAACTACAAAATGGCCATTGATCCGATGTCTCCATGGGTCAACTATCGGACGGACTCCCATCAGGTGGGCGCTTATGGGCAGGATGAGATCCGCTGGGACCGCCTGATCCTGACGGGCAGCATCCGCAACGACTGGTATCGCTCCCATCAGGTTGAGTCCAACTACAATTCAGACAGCCGCCAGAGCCCCAGCCAAATTACTTGGCGCGCCTCCGGCCTCTATCATTTTGATTTCGGCCTTGCGCCGTACATCAGCTATTCGACATCTTTCCAACCACAGTCTGGCGCCGTGTCCAGCGATGGCGGAAAGACGATGCATCAGGCTGCCCCGTCTCTCGGCAAGCAGCTTGAAGGCGGTGTGAAATATCAGGTTCCGGGAACCAGTATCCTGCTGACAGCGACCGGTTTTCACATCGAACAAACCAACGTTCTGGTTGCTGTCGGGAATACGGGGTACAGCACCGCTAGCGGTCTGGTTCATTCAGATGGTTTCGAGTTCGAAGCACATGCTGAGCCATATAAGAACCTGATGGTCACAGCATCCGTCAGCTTCCAGAAAGTCCATGACGATTCAACCGGCAAGCCCCTGATGCAATCGGGCAAAGGGAATTCCTCCCTGTTTGTTTTCTACACGATGCCATCCGGCCCTCTGAAGGGCTTCGGCTTTGGCGGCGGTATGCGATATTCTGCCAAGACCTATGGTGGCGAAGCATCCTATGGCAGCGTCTGGATTCCGCAGTATGCGCTCTTTGATGGCTCTATCCGCTACGATCTCAACAACCTGTCCCACAGACTGCATGGCTGGACAGTTGCTGCCAGTGTCCGCAACCTGTTTGATAAGAACTATGTGGCAAACTGCCTTGCTTACGCCTCTTACAATCAGGAATTCTGCTATTATGGCGAACGCCGCAACGCACAGGCGAGCGTTGGCTACACCTGGTAAGTCTGGTCCGGCGCGCCAGCATCTGACATTGCGTTTACTGGCAGCACTCCCCGGCGGATACGCATTGTCAGCGCTTGGAGGGATCTGCCTAAGCCTCTGGCTCCCCCTCTCCCGCGCAGATTGCGCTATGGCCGGCATCCTTGTCGGCCTGCTGGTCTGGCCGGTTACATTCATGGCCTGCTTTGGCGTTGCCGATGGTCGCAAAGCTTTTGGCGTCACGCTGCTTGCGACACTCCTTACGGGAGGACTGGCTCTTTTAGAGGGATGGAGGCCGTGAAAAGCAATTTTCGCGCCTCCATGGCCTGGCTGCACACAGGCCTTGGGCTGATAACAGGATGGGTTCTTTTCGCAATTGCCCTGTCTGGAACGCTCAGTGTGTTCCGGCAGGAAATCAGCGTCTGGATGCGGCCGGAACTGAGCGCCACCAGCACCTCCCCCATTGAAGCAAGCGCTCACGCCGTAGAGTGGCTCACACAGAATGCCCCCGCATCTCCGGCCTGGTATCTGAATGCACCGACACAACAGGAGCCATTCACACTAGGGGTCTGGTCTGACCCCAAAGGCGTGTATTTGCAGAAAGCACTCAGCCCACAAACCGGCAGCCCTGATGGCATTCGACAAACCTTTGGCGGCGAGTTTTTCTACCGCTTCCATTTCGAGCTTCAACTCCCATACCCGTTTGGCCGGCTGATCGCGGCCATCGCCGCGCTGGCCCTTGTCGTCGGCCTGATTTCCGGCGTCATTATTCACCGCAGGATCTTCGCGGATTTCTTCACTTTCCGCCCTGGAAAAGGGCAAAGAAGCTGGCTGGACGCACATAATCTTCTCGGCGTTCTGGCTCTACCATTTCATCTCATGATCTCCTTCACAGGCGCCGTTACGCTCGGAACCCTGCTTCTTCCTTGGAGCACGCAGGCTGTTTACAAACATGACCTGATGGCCACTTACACGGACCTGAATCCGGCCCTCGATGCCCGTCCGCCCAGCGGCCATCCGGGCCATCTCGCGCCTATCCTGCCCATTCTTCAGGATGCAGAAAGACGCATCGGTGAAGCCGGCATCGCACAGATCTATATCTTCAATCCGACCGATCAGGCGTCCGTCATCACCATCACATCAGGCAACACGAATACCGTCAGCACGACATCCCACACCCTGAATTTTGATGGCACGAACGGCCATCTTCTCAGTGAGCATGTCGAAAAGCGGCCGCTCATTGGTGCTTACACATTCCTGTATGGTCTTCACGTCGCACGCTTTGCGCCGAGTGTGACACGGTGGCTTTATTTTGTGTGCGGACTGATGCTGACGGCCGTCATTGGAAGCGGAATGCGCCTCTGGACGATCAAACGCCTGAGAAGCAACCCTCATCTCGGACATGTGCTGACAGAACGCCTGAATGTGGGGGTTCTGGCCGGGCTTTCCCTGGCGTTTACATCCTATTTCCTTGCAAACCGCATCCTCCCGGCTGGCCTTCCGGGACGGGAAGATCATGAAATTCAGTGTGTTTTCATCATCTGGGCTCTCGCCCTGATTTTCGCCCTGTTCCGTAAATCAGAAGCAGCCTGGACCGAACTTCTGGCTGCCTGCGCTTTGGCATGTCTGGCCATTGCTGCACTGGGGGCGCCATGGCGTGATAGTGTCAGCGCCGCGACAAGTGTAACGGCCGCACTTTTTGCCGGGTCGTTCGCCTATGCCGCCATCAATACCTATCGCAAGAAAAGACTTTCCCCATGATGGGGGCGACGCTGCTGTGTGGGCAGATTTCCATTCTGTTGATGGCGGCGGGTTCTGCTCGTGGCAGCGGCATTTTCTTCAAAAAACACACGTCGGCGTCCTATCTGCTCGGCCTCAGACTGACAGGCTTTGCACTGCTGGGTTTAAGCCTGATGCTTCAGCTCCATGGATCGCAAACGCCCATCATTGATGTCATCACATGGCTTGGCCTGCTCAGCGTAGAAATGTTGCTGGCAGCCCTGCTCTGCACGACATTGAACGCCAAGAAAACCCCGCCCCGCCGGAAATAGCTTTAACGACTACAGACATCTCGCAGCGACTGTCCCTGCTCTTTCGAGAAAAGAGCCAGTTTGGGCGTCCCGATCCTTTGGGAAAGATAGATGCCGGTGTGGCCGGACACGAGATAGGCGATGAAACAACCAGTCGCGTAATAAATCACATCGGTCGCGCCGAAGAGCTCCACCGCCATGAATGTACAGGCGAGAGGTGTATTGGCTGCCCCGGCAAACACGGCCACAAACCCCACCCCTGCCAGAAGATCAACCGGCACACCCAACAGAGGAGACAATGCGTTGCCCAAGCCCGCCCCGATGAAAAAGAGGGGCGTCACTTCTCCGCCTTTGAAGCCGGTTGCCAAGGCGACAAGAGTAAACACCAATTTCCAGAGCCAGCTCCAGGGATAATATCCAGCCCCAAAGAAGTTCAGAATGCTCGCCCCGCCCTCCACATGTGAGACAGTGCCGAGGCCAAGGTAGTCCCGCGTTCCGAGCATCCAGACCAGCAGCAACGTCAGCACCCCACCAATCGCAGGCCGTATCCAGGCTGATGGGCAAAGTCGCTGGAAAACGCCTGCAAGGCGATGAACACCGTCCGCAAACGCCCGGCTTGCGAGACCGAAACACACGGCAGCAAAGCCGACCTTCACAAGCAAAATGGCGTTGACGTGAAACATCGAACCGTCTGCCGCGGCGATCCCCCGAAAGCCGACATGATAAACGGCATGATGGATACCCCATGCATGACACGTCCAGTCTGCGACAATCGAGGCCACCGCGACCGGGAGCAGAGCCGCATAATCAAGCCGGCCGAGCGTCAGAACTTCCAGTCCAAAAACAGCCCCTGCAACAGGCGTTCCGAAAACGGCACCAAAACCTGCGGCGATACCCGCCATGAGCAACAGGCGCATGTCCTGCACGTGCAGCCGGAACAGGCGCCCAATTGCGGCGGCGAAGCTTCCTCCGATCTGAACGGCCGTTCCTTCCCGACCAACAGATGCGCCGAAAAGATGACTGACAACCGTTCCAAACAACACCAAAGGCGCCATGCGGAAAGGGACGCCCCCACCCGGCTTATGAATTTCATCAATAATCAGGTTATTGCCTGCGGCTGATTTCCCGCCGAACCACTGATACAACAGCGCAACGCCCACTCCGGCCAGCGGAAGGCCAAAGATCAGCCAAGGGGCCTCAAACCGTATGTCCGTGGCCTGGTCCAACAACCAGAGAAACAGGGCACAAACAGATCCGACACTTCCGCCCAGCAGTAGAAGCAGAAAGCCCCATCGCAATGTCGTCACAGCCACGCGGGGGAAATTATGGAAAGCAGGCATCGGACGCAATTCTCCTGTCATGCTTCTAAAGAAGCGAGTTTGACAGGAATCATCAGCATCTCGCAGAGGAGAGCGGTTCGACCAGTACGGTCAGGCAGAATCCATTGCCGTTGTCGAAATGCTAGCGTTCAAAGCCAGCGCTGTCATCCTCGCAATACAAAAAAACGGCCCTCTCTGTTTCCAGGAAGAGCCGTCTTTCTCTCAAATGCGTATCGCCGCCAGATCAGAACCCGACAGAGATGTTCCCCGTCACGCTGAAGCGCGGATAAAGGTAATAGGTCGGCGTTCCGCTAGCACTGATCGTGCTGCCATAAACACCCTTGGCTGCCTTGGCATTGGACACGAGGCTGTAGGCGCCAGTCCGGACGAAATCGCCGCCCAGATTGCTGAAATTCAGCTGAAACTTCGGTGCCTTAAACCGGCCGTAGGAGTTGAAGCGATAACCCAGTGACAGATTATCTGTCAGATACCCTGGGATTTTCTCGTCGTTCATAAACGTCGAATACTGGGACGATACGTAGCTGACGCTGCCATTCGCAAAGAAATGGCCATCATCATATGTCAGGCCCGCACTCGCATGCACATGCGGAGACTGAACGGCCGTTTTACCCTTGGTCGGCAGCAGATCACTGACCGTCTGACCATTCAGGGTGCCCGTCGTGAGGATATTGGAATCCATCGTGGCGTTCAGATATTCGACGGAAACATACGGGCTGAGATGGTGCCACGGATGTGCCGAGATCATGAAGTCAACACCACGCGCGGTCTGGTTACCCGCGTTAATGGTGGAACTGATGGCCTGATTGTTGATGTAAACGCTCGTGGACAACAGACGGTTGGTAATGGAGTAGTTGAACAGCTCCAGATCCGTCATGAAGTAATCGTTATCAAAGCGCCAGCCGAGTTCTTCCTTGATCGAATACTGCGGCTTCGGGTTGTACGGATTACCGACATAGCCACCCGTCTGAGCATCATAAACCTGCCCCAGCGAGCCCGGATCTGGCATGCGGAAGTCGCCTTCGGCATTCACATAGATCAGGTTGTGCTGATCGATCCGGTAGCTGATGCCAACCTGCGGCAGAGGCACAACCTGGTTCTGCTCGGTGCGCGGCGTTGACGATGCGCCATTGACCGTCCAGCGATTGATCATGGCAACCTTGATGCCGCCATTCAGCGTCAGGCGATCATGCAGGAACTTGGCCGTATTCTGGAAGAACAGCGAATGGATCTTCCACCCGGCATCCCCCTGATACGGCATATAGCGCGTTCCATTCACATACAGCCCCTTGGAGGTGTTGTACGGGAAGTACTGGCTGCCATTGGTCTGCAACACGGAATACATGTTGTTGACCTGATTATCCTGATAATCGAACCAGTATCCCAGTTCCATATGATCCCAGCTGACCGGATCATAGTTCAGCTTCGCCACAGTCCCAGCGTGTGGACGATAAACGCTGTAGTAGGAGGCTGAGGGCACACTGCCAGAAATGGGCGTTCCACCCTGACCAATGGTCGCGTTGCGACCCGCTCCGCTGAAGAGGCTTCCGTTATAGGTATAGCCACCGTTGTAAACGTAATATGGCTTGAAATCGAAAGAGAATTTCGCCGGCAGATGAATGTGGACAGGCAGCGTTACAAAGACCTGATCCCACATATTGCCATTCAGCATCCCGTATTTTGACGGGTTCGACGGATCATAGCTGGACGAGTAATTATACGTCCCGATCCCGTCTTTCTTGTCATAGAACTGCTTTGCCGTCGGCTTAAGCGGCTCCATCGTGAACTGGTGGTTCCATGAGACAAATAGGTTAACGGAAGAGCCGTCCTCAAAGTCCTTCGCGGCACCGAAATCGAGATGGCGACGCTCGTTCGTTCCTGGTCCATTCCAGTTCCGGGCATGTGTATGAGAGAAGGACGCAAACGTGCGGATGCCGGAATTGCCGATGTCACCGCTCTCAACACGAAGGAACTCACGGGACATGTTGTTTGTGCCGTACGAGAAATCCATCAGGCCGCCGAACTTATGCGACGGCGTCATGGTCTGGGAGTCCATGATACCCGCGGCGGCGGATGTTACCGGCAGATCAATGGCAGACGATCCCGGCGTAACGGAGATCATGTTGACGTTTTCAGTATCAACGTTCTGATTCAGGTAATACGCGGTCGCGACAGGCACACCATTCAACAGAATGCCCATGTCTGAATCGGTCAGGCTTCGGCTGTTGATCTTGCCACCAAGAATACCAGAGCTATCGACAGTAGAAACCGTGACGCTGGGCAGGTTCTTGATCATGTCCAGCGCCGTACTGGCCGGGCTCTGCATCTCGATATACTGGCGCGTGACGGTCTGAACCGAGTGCGATGCCATTTCGTGGCGCATCATGCCACCGCCACCATTCAGCGCCTGACGAGACACACGGACAGAAATTGCTTCCGCGTCCTTGGCATCAACAGCCGTGCGATGATGAGCAGGTGCCACATGAGGATGAACTGGCGCAGCATGCTTACCCCGAGCCTGCGAGACCGCAGCATAGGCTGCTGCATCACAAAATACTCCGGCCAGCACAGTGGCTGTCAGCAGTGTGAGACGTCTGGCACCAAAATTCATCTTCACGCGATCCTAAGATGTGTCGTTTTGCGGCAGAAAATATTCAGAACGTCGACCAAAGCAAGTCGGGCTAAGAACTTACTGATCCTATATTTTGAATTTTATTATGGTTTTTTATCGTATGTGTCTTTTAAATCACACATATAGACAATATATATTTTGATATAATTTATTTATACAGCAGTAAATTCTCAAATATTCCAATATATACTTTAAAATATTACTGTACCTATAAATGGCATCAATCTGTTGCCTATAATAGAACACCTATCGGAGATGAATATTTCTTTTCGATATCTTTCCTGTATGGTGCCCTCATTATGAGAGCGGAACGACGGTAGAAATACATGAAACTTATCTCTTTTGTGCAACAAATCATGCCACCCGCCTTTTCCATGGGCTGCCTGGCAGCACTCGCACTCACAACAGCGTCGGCCAAAGCCAAAGAACAGCCTTGGGATATCCGCGCCGTCGTACTCACCACATACGAAATTGGTGAAGATACCGGAGACCGGGCAGGAGAATTCCAGCCCTGGATCGAAGGAGAGCATCTCACAGAGAAGGTTCCGTTCCCTCTCGGCATTCATCCGATCTACACGGATGCGCAACATCATCTGTTAGTCGTCGTAACGGGAACACCGATTGCCTCGGCAACGACATCCGTCATGGCCCTCGCAACGGATCCGAGATTCGATCTGCGCCATGCTTACTGGATGGTGGATGGTATTTCCGGCTTTGACCCCACCGTCGCGTCCGTCGGTTCAGTTTCAATCGCGGACTATGTGGTTGGAGACATCACGCGTTACATCGACAAACGGGAAGCTCCGAAAGAATGGCCATACGGCTATTTCATGATCACCGCTCAGAAGCCCAATCAATACGCTCTGTCGGGCGGGGATGCGCCCGATGGCAGCATTCAGCACAATAATGCATTCCAGCTAAATTCTTCTCTGGTGCACTGGGCTTATGACCTGACCCAGACCGTCACACTGTCTGATCCTCCGCAACTCGAAGCCCAGCGCAAGCTCTACAAACCAACCGACATCGCTGCTGGACGCCCAGCTGTCGTGACGGGCGGAGACTTCGGCTCGGATACCTTCTGGCATGGCAAGATTATGACCGGTTTTGCTCGGGACTGGGTACATCTTCTCACACAGGGCAAGAGCCATTTTGTGTCCAGTGACATGGAAGACTCTGGCATTCTCGAAGCCCTGACACGCCTTGGGCAGGCCGGTCGCGTGGACAGCAGCCGTGTTCTGGTTCTTCGCAGCGCCTCAAATTACACTGAGCAGCCTCACGGCATGACAGCCGTCCAATCCATGAACAGCGGCTATGACGGAGAAAAAGTAGCGCTGGATAACGGATACCGTGTGGGCTCCCGCATCATTCATGAACTCCTGCAACACTGGGACAAATTCGGCACCCGAACGCCCTGAGGAAGCCTCACCTTCTGTTGCCGGCATAATATTGCGAAGTCTTGCTGAAGGGTTCATACAGCATGTCAGACTCTCTTTTCCGTGAGAGAGCCTGACATGGAAGCGCCTATCCGCTTCAGCCGCCGACCGGACATGTTTATCGACTGATCGTGCCCCCTTCGACGGCTCCTGCAAGGTGCTTCGCGGCCAGACAGGGGATCACACATGAGCCGAGAAACCAGCGCCACTCTTTTCCTTGAAAAACAGGGCGTGCCTTTCAGTCTGCATGACTACGAATACAATCCGAATGGCGGCCTGATCGGTATGCAGGCGGCTGATGCCATCGGCGCTGATCCAGGCAGTGTGCTCAAAACCCTCGTTGTCGAAATCGACAAGAAACAGCCAGCCTGTGTCGTGGCTCCTGCTCATCAGAAGCTGAATTTGAAGAAGGTCGCAGCCTTATTCGGCGGCCGGAACGCAAGAATGATGAATCCGGAAAAGGCCCACGAACTGACAGGCTATCAATCCGGCGGCACAAGCCCCTTCGGCCAGAGTTCCCCCATTCCCGTTGTCCTGTCTCAGGACGCCATGGGACAGGAAGCAGTCTACATCAACGCTGGCCATCAAGGGTTCGTGGTGCGCATTTCCCCCGCGGACGCTCAGCGTATCACCGATGCCAAGGTGGCCGATGTTGCCGCAGACTGAGAAGCTCTCTTCAGCGCAAACAAACGCCGCCATCACAAAATTTTCCCTGTCGCGTCACTTGTCAGCTGAGCAGAAGGATCTTTTAAACGACGTCCTCTCGTTCTGCTCCGCGCATCTGTCAGATCAGAGCGCGCTCCTCATCATTGAAGGCGCTGTCGGCACAGGGAAGAGCGTTGTCCTCAATGCAATTTTCAACACAATTCAGACACGCGCACGCTCAAAGAACCCAGATGATCCCATGACGGGCACCCGCAACATGCTACTGGTCAATCATCCGGAAATGCTGAAGCTTTACCGTAATGTCGCTGCGGAGACGCCAACTCTTCGCAAGGCCGATTTCGACAGACCTACGACGTTCATCAACCGCCTGCACAAAACCAATCAGACGGCAGACATTGTTCTGGTCGATGAAGCCCATCTGCTTCTCACCCGAGCTGACCGATACAATCACTTTCAGCAACAAAACCATCTCGAAGAAATTCTGGCGTTGGCCCGCGTAGTCGTCGTGGTGTTTGACCCGTTACAGGTGCTGAAATTCAAGAGTCACTGGTCTGCGGATCTGCTCGACCGTTTCAAAACGGGTCGAGCAACCCAAACCCTGCACTTAACCACGCAATTTCGCGTCGAGGCGGGTCCAGAAGTTCGGCATTGGCTGGACCAACTTGCAGCGGGACACGTGGGAAAGCACCCTCAAGACCCAGACTTTGATCTGCGCGTTTATGACGACTGCGCCCAGCTTTACGATGACCTGAAAGAGCGGAATAACGAAGTCGGCCTATGCCGACTGCTCTCAACTTACGACTACTCTTATCGGCTGGATGGAGAAGACCACTTCATCGAGGAAGGACGTTTCCGCCTGCGATGGGATCGCTCCAAACCCGATGAAAAGCTTCCTTGGGCCGAACGCCCTGACACGATTGACGAAGTCGGCTCGGTCTACACAATTCAGGGCTTTGACCTGAACTACGCTGGCGTCATTCTAGGCCCTTCCCTGTTCTATGACGCTCAGACTGACAGTATCCGCGTCGATCCGGCCCGCTACGAAGACAGTGCTGCCTTTCAGGGACAGAGCGGAATTGTTGCTCCCCAGATGGCGAAAGAACGCATCATTCTGAATGCGCTGAATGTCCTGCTCACCCGCGGGATGAAAGGTCTTTACCTATACGCGCATGACCCTGCGCTTCGAGAGCGACTACGCAACAGCTAGGGCCAGCCTGCTGCATGATAACTTTCCAGCCTGAAACTTTAACGCTCAACTTAACTTGAATTGTTACCCGCACAGCGTTCTGATCCAGTGCGGCAAGGAGATTGGTTCATGACACTTCGCTATCCAGCCCTTCTTGCCGCACTCGTTGGCGCCCCATTAATTGCTTCCACTGCCCACGCTGCGGAAACCACAGACAAAGGTTTCACAGCGTCCGGAAACGTCGAAATCATCGGGCGCTTTACCGATGCGCAGCCCTCCGGCATTGCCGCACTGCCAGATGGTCGGCTCGTCCTTGGCTTTCCTCGGAGCGTCAAAGACCATTCCGGGCCACGTCTCGCCACATATGCTGACGGCCACCTGACGCCGTTCCCCAATGCCGAAACACAGCAGGATTTCGTGTCCCCTCTCGGCATGACCGTTGATGCAAAAGGGCACTTCTGGGTGCTCGATGAAGGGATGCTGGCAGGCAAAGGAACGATCACAGGCGCGCAAAAGCTGTTTGAAATCGATCCTACGACCAACAAGGTTTTGAACGTTCTTACCCTGTCGGCGCCAACTCTTTTGCCAGACAGTCACGTCAATGACGTTCGGATTGACCTGACACATGGAAAGTCTGGAACCGCGTTTATTACCGACACTTCAACGGGTACTCATCCGGCGCTGATCGTCGTGGATCTTGCTTCCGGGCACCAGCGCCGCATTCTGGCCAATACGAAACCCGTCATGCCCGAGAACGGTTTTGTCGCCGTCATGGATGGCAGAGCAGCCCGATACAATCCAACCAAAGCTGAAATGCCCCAGGGGGGCGCCAATGGTATTGGCCTCAGCCCAGACCAGCAAACGCTCTATTGGCAGCCCCAAACAAGCCGCCGCCTCTATGCGGCCCCCACGTCAGTTCTGTCGGACTGGAAAGCCACAGAAAAGCGCATCGAAGCCTCCGTCCTTGATAAAGGCGAAAGCGGGATGGGAGACGGCATGGCAACCGGACCTGACGGCTCTCTCTACATTACCGATGACGAACGCCACGCAATCCTGAAGCATGCTCCTGATGGCACATTATCAGTCGCGGCCCATGATCCGCGTATGATTGAACCAGATGGCCTGACCTACGGAAAAGACGGCCTGTACTGCACGATCGGACAATGGGCGCGGTTGCCAGACTTCCACAATGGAAAAGACATGCAGGAATTACCGTATATTGTCGTAAAAATTACTTTGCCTAAGTAACTCTTAATCCCGGGGCCGCATCCAAATGAAACACTGGGCTCTGCAGCACCGGCCTACTCGTTTTTTGGCAGCATGATTGGCTGGGATAGAGTTTATATTTGAGCAGTAGATGGAACAGCTATTCGCCTTTCCATCGCCACTTCCATCCGCCTTCCGTTTTAGCCGAACAAATCCAAAGCAGTCCGACGACCGACACAAGGTCCACGATAAGGGAAATAATAAACAACGGAAACGCTCTTGGCCCACATCATGACCATATTGCTCAGAAGGATTGTGCCAATAGACACGAGAATGGTCACACGTCCTTCCCATGTTATTGCGCGCCCTGCTCCATAACCATATTGCTTCGCCGCAAACCAAGGTCTTTCCATGAGTGGTGCCCCCCCTAAAAGAATATCTGGTAAAAAATTGGGGGGGGGCGCGCAGCGGCACACGTCAAGGCGAATGGCCCGTGTCACACAAATTTCGCAAGATCGCAGGAAATACTCGCAAACAATACCGGCAGAAGAAACCGACCGATGCGGACTTTGAAGTCCGATATGCAGGTTCAAACCAGCGGCGCTCAAAAAAAACTTAATAACGCGCCACTGAATGTTGCCCACAGCGCCTAACCGGACGTCTGGATTTTATCGTCATGATGAAATGTGCAGTTGAGCGATTCAATGTGCGGTCTTTCGCACAGATCAACCCTCGACGAAGCTATACCGCCGTCAGACCCTACGCACAGCGAGAACTGAGTGGTGTCCACGCTGCAAAATAACTGATTTTCTTGGAAGAAAAGACCTGGTGGAGAGAGTTGCCACCGACTTATTGTTTCATACTGTCCACACCTGCCTTATTATCTATATGATTCCAAGGGATTTTATAGAAAAATCATCCCCGTTTGTGTCACGCAGAACCCCATTATCAAGATCTTTAACATGGGTCTTAACGTGGGTTTTCGTGATTGATCAGATATTCTCTGCTATAATTTGAGGTATGCCGAAAATCGTAATGAATCGTCTGACCATCCGTACAATGAATTCCCTTAGAGATGGCGTGTATGGCGATGGCGGAAACCTTTGGCTCACTATTAAAGGGAATACCAGAGCATGGTCTGTTCGCTTTAAAAGCCCACTAACGGGAAAGACCCGTGAAATGGGAATTGGATCAGTGCGGCATGTTAGCTTGGCAGATGCTCGCCGTTTGGCGGCTGAAGCTCGACAGATGATTTTTGATGGGTGCGATCCAATAGAGGAAAGAAAATCTCAGAAAGCTACCTTTAAGCAGGAACGCAGCTTAAAATTCGATGATATCGCTTCCCGCTATATTCAGGAACAAAGCCCTGCCTGGAGAGATCCACGACAAGCACCTATTTGGACTACGTCTCTACAGCGCTATGTCTTCCCAGTTTTCGGCGACAAACCAGTTGCAACAATTACAACAGAAGACGTTTTAAATGTCCTGCGCCCAATCTGGACAACCAAGACCGAGACAGCAGGCCGAGTACGTGGACGAATTGAACGTATTCTGGATTACGCCAAGACCCATGGCTGGAGAGAAGGAGAAAATCCAGCCCAGTGGCGTGGCCATCTTTCCAATATTCTTCCAGCCCCAACAAAAATTACAAAAGTAGAACACCATGCCGCTGTGGACCGAATGGTCATGCCGTGCGTAATGAAGTGCTTAATCACGTCAAATGGGCTGGCTGCAAAAGCCGTACAATTTCTTTGCCTTACAGCAGCCCGTTCCGGTGAAGTACGCTCAGCCACATGGAATGAAATTGATTTGAACGCGAAAATTTGGACCGTACCAGGAGAGCGTATGAAAGCAGGCCGCGAACATCGCGTTCCCTTATGCGACGGCGTATTAGAGATACTAGAAGCTGTTTTACCTCTCCGTGATACCCAGAATGGCGACTATATCTTTCCGGGCCAAAAGATTGGGAAAAACCTCTCGGACGTCGCGCTATCCAAAGCCCTTCACACTGCGGCTGGCACCAAAAATGTTACTGTGCATGGTCTGCGCTCTACTTTTCGGGATTGGGCTGCTGAAGAAACCGACTTTCCAAGAGAAGTGGCCGAAATGGCATTAGCGCATACCATCGGTGATAAGGTCGAAGCCGCTTATCGACGCGGCGACCTTTTCGAAAAGCGGCGGCTGTTAATGCAAGAATGGTGTCAGTACGTCACCCGATCCGAACTCCAAAAATAATTCATTCAAGATTCTTGCTTTTCGAAAAACAGATACCCCAGACTAAATTCGTGGCCACAACTTCGGTGCGCCCAACATGGAGAACAAATAATGAACACCGTCGCAGCCTTTCCAGAATATGCCAGCATTCCTCTGATTTCTCAGCGCTTCAACATCAGTCGGTCAACAATTTATCGCATGTTGGGTCAAGGAGACATTCAAGCGGTAAAAGTTGGTCGAATTACAAGGATCGTGACCCATTCTGTTGAAGCACATTTCTCAACACTACCTCGCCTCAAAGCGGCGGCCTGAACGAAGAAAATTCTTATCCCAAATCATCCCAGCGTTCCCTGAAAACATCTTTCAGATACCGAGGCGGATCCAACCAATAGAGCGGGCCGCTCGGATCCTTCTTGCGGAGTTCGAAAACCTCCAGGCTATTTAATAAAAAGGATATTGGCTCAGAGGACATTACATTTGTCGTTATAATCATCCAGTCGAACGCCAAAGCATCCGGATTTATAATATTTACCCCCAGCCTGACCGCATTTTTACTGCTGAAGGCGCGTGATTGTACGCGCAACAGCCTGTCGCCTACCCCTTTTTGGATCTCGACCCCAGTTGATCGTGAAGAACCGATCGTAGAGGAACGCACGTTCCATCCCCGTCGAGACAGTTGCCACGTGACATAAGCGCGACCAGCGCTTGCTACACAAGTTTTGCTTATCACGCTTCGTGCTTTTTCAGCCGAACGCCTGCACCGCCGCCATTTTCCGGTACAAACTCAATTCCCGCTGCTTCTAAAACGTACCGTATAGCCTGAATGGTACGTGGGTAGAGAGCTTCTCCCCGCTCAAGGCGAGTGATGGTAGTAGGCGACACGTTTGCAGCCTCCGCCAACTCCCGTACGCCCATTTGTAAAGCTGCTCGAGCCATTCGGCACTGTACGGCGTCCACTGTGTTACCCTGTGACAAAGTTGTTGACTTTCTCACCGAGAATGGCACTTTGAGCCAACCTTGTCACCTTGTAGCAAGGTGATCAGACAAGAGGGGTAGGAGCCTCTGGCCTGATCTAACCACAAACCGAGAGGACACTCGGCAATGGCTAACCGCGCCTATATCATATCCACATCCTTGCGGGCAGCAGTTCCCAAACTGCACGCCCTTTGTGACTTTGCCTCAGGCCTGGCAAATGCCACTCTGTGCCTGATTGCCATCGTCAGCCTGCTCTCTACAGATCCTTGTGCACTTCCTTCATTTCCTATGCTGGAGGGCCAGCAATGAGCGCTCTGACACTGGAAGAGATCCAGGCCGCACGCCTACGCGTGTCTGCTTTGTGGAATGAGGTTTCCCGGCAGAGACAGAAACTGACAGAACGCATTGGGCCACGTGGCCTGATGATCGGGATTTTCGTCTCGACAGCGGCCGAAGTCACACCGCTGCATGTCAACAGCCCGAAGGAATTCATCAGACTCTGGCGTGCCCTGCCAGAGTCCGTGCGCGAAGATCGTCATGACAAACTCCGCGATCTGCGGAGTGCCTGTGCGCGCTGGGATGCAGAGGCCAGACGGAGTGGCCTCCTCGACCTTGAACGAGAAGCATCCCTCGAAACCGAGCACTTCAAACGCCTGATGAAAAACTGGTCTGACGCAGATCTGCTCGACACACCGTCCTAAAGGATCTGTGCGGAAACAGTCCCGTCATCGGGCTGTTTCCGCGTTGCCGCTTTCATTCAAACACCTATCGGCGCGATCAGGGTCCTCTGCCCTCTGGGCGGCCCTGATTTCGCCGACACTATAAAAGCATTGCTGACATGACGTTTTCTTCGTCTTCCTGCGACCGGGCTGCATCGGCGCGGTCGGTCGACTGCGCCCGCATTAATCATGCAGCCTTGAGCGTTCTTCCCCTTCTGCTTCAACGCTGGCTTCCGGATGGTAGGAAAGAAGGGCGTGAATGGGTCACTCTGAACCCCTGCCGGATAGATCGCCATCCGGGCAGCTTCAAAATCAACCTGCATACAGGGCGATGGTCAGATTTTGCCACTGAGCACCGAGGGGGAGATCCTGTCTCTCTGGCCGCTTACCTGTTCGGACTTTCGTACCACGACGCTGCCCGAAAAATCGCGGTCATGCTGGGATTAGAGGACATCCCATGAGCGATACCATGACGCATACAAAGGCCTTCGCCCCTTTGTCCGAGGCTGAAAAGAAGCCTCGTAGTGGAGAGGACAGCCACGAGGTGTGGGAACCTGCTTCTCCGGCGCCCGCAGACCCCACCCTGCCACACGGCGCCTCAGCACTCTGGATCTATCGCAATGCTGCCGGGCAGCCGCTCTGCGCGCGTTTCCGCAAAGATACAGGAGACGGCCGCAAGACCGTGCTCCCCTATGCCTATGGGCGCAGGATCTGGACCGACAGCCGCGGCACAAGGCAGGACATTACGGGTTGGCACATCAAGGAAGGCGTGAAGCCACTTCCGCTTTACGGCCTCGACCGTCTGGCGGGGCACCCGGAAGAAACCGTGCTCCTGGTCGAAGGAGAAAAGACAGCTGAGGCCGCCAGCATCCTGTTCCCTGCCTATGTGGCAATGACCTCTCAGGGAGGAAGCAAGTCCGCAAACCGCAATGACTGGCGACCACTGGCCGGGCGCAGGGTTGTCCTCTGGCCTGATGCTGATGAAGCCGGTCAATCCTGGGCGGATGCCGTGATCCGGTCTCTGCGCGATGTGGGCGCGCACATCGTCCGGCAGGTCGTCCTTCCCTCGGGTCTGCCGTCTGGATGGGATCTGGCAGATGATCTGCCACCAGAAATGACCAACGGGAGCGGTTTGGCAGATCTGGACATCCTGCGCCCCTGCCTGGAAAGCGCCCCTCTTGCGGCCCCCAATGTTGAAATGCCGCCTGGTTACGTCATGTCAGGTGGAGGCCTGTATTTTCAGTCTGAAGGCTCAGGCGATATCGTGCCGCCTCCCGTCTGGATTGCGGCCCCCTTCGATGTCATTGCCGAGACCAATGACGGTGGCGGCTTTGGCTGGGGTCTGCTGATCCGCTGGCAGGACCGGGACAGCCGCGTACATGAATGGTCCATTCCCAAAAAAATGGTTCATGGAGAAGGCAGAGACATAGCGGGAGAGTTGGAGGACGCAGGTCTGAACTGCTCGATCTCCGGCACGCGCTATCTCCGGCAATTCATCGCATCCGTTCACACCAAGCTCAGACTGCGATGCGTAGATCGTGCGGGCTGGCATCCCACCCAGAGCAGTCATTCCTTTATTCTGCCGGGCGGCCAGACCATCGGAACAGGCGCACGCTCTGTCGTATTCCAGTCTTCCCGCGCTACGACCGGACGCGAGTTTGCAACGGCAGGATCTCTTGGAGACTGGCAGCGGGAGATCGCGGCCTATGCGGTTGGCAACAGTCGTCTTGCACTCTTCATCAGTGCAGCCTTTGCCGGACCTCTTCTCGATATAGCCGCAGAGCAGTCAGGAGGTCTGCACCTGGTGGGCAAATCACAATCCGGCAAAAGCACGTCTGCTTTCATCGCGGGAAGCGTCTGGGGACGTGGCGATCGCGAAGGACAAATCAGGGCGTGGCGCGGGACAGCCAACGGTCTGGAAGGCGTGGCAGCCGAGACCTCCGATACCGTGCTCATTCTTGATGAAATGGGACAGGCCGACGCCCGTGAGGTAGGTGAGATCGCTTATATGCTCGCCAACAATACCGGCAAGCAGCGGGCGAGCCGCAATGGTGACGCACGACAGCGCAAAACATGGCGCGTCCTGTTCCTTTCAACTGGCGAAATCACACTGGCAGCCAAAATGGGAGAAGCTGGAAAGCAGGTCATGGCCGGTCAGGAAGTCCGCCTGGTCAATATTCCTGCGGATGCCGGTGCAGGAATGGGCGCTTTCGAGACCCTTCATGGCATAAGTTCAGCCGGCGATCTGGCAGATCACCTGAGGACTGCTTCGCGCACGTATTACGGCACGGCCTCCCGCGTCTTTCTGAGCCATTTGGTTCAGGATCGGGCCAGCAAAGCCGAGGACCTGGAGCAGGCCATCAAAGCAATTCGCAAGCGCTTTGAGGCTGCTTTTGTACCAGCGGGCGCAGATGGACAGGTCCGAAGTGTCGCTGGCCGTTTTGCGCTCATCGCAGCAGCGGGGGAACTGGCTCAAGGTTATGGCGTGCTGCCCTGGAAGCACGGCGAGGCTTTGGACGCCGCGGGCATCTGCTTCAAGGCATGGCTGACAGAACGCGGCAGTGTGGGGGCCAGCGAAGATACCAGAGCTATCAAACAGGTCCGGGCTTTCATCGAGCAGCACGGCGAGAGCCGATTCAGTAACATAGCGCACATGAAAAGCACTCTGGCGGGAGGTCCTGCCGAGACCAGAACCATCAATCGTGCCGGATTCAAGCGAAAGATTGGCACGGCGGACGGCGAAAGCTGGGAATACCTTTTCCTGCCTGAAACCTGGAAGGCGGAGGTCTGCAAGGGACTGGATGCGACACGCGCTGCCAAGGCCGTTCGGGATGCGGCCTATCTGATCCCGGCGGATGCAAAAAATCTGACCACGCCAATCCGCGTTCCGGGTGAAGGACGCCCTCGTGTCTATGTTGTGAGGAGTGACATCATGGATGATGACCATGCCTGACACTGCAGCCCGCAGGTCGACGGTATTCTTTTCTGGTCGTGACAACCGGTCCGGTCGTGCCAGCTTCGATCAAACCCTGGCTTTCTGCCGCTGACAGCGTCCCGCCGGTAGTCACGACTTTACTTTCTGCAATCGTGCCTGTCGTACCACCACCATCCATCTGCCTCCCTTTGACACGACTGGTACGACAACCACGAAGCACAGGCCGTGCCGGATTTCTCGGCAGAGAGTGGCAGTTTTCAAAGACATTCAGGCAGTCGGCACGACCCGGAACGACTGTCACGACGCCTTTCCACGAGTGGAAAGCTCGGCGGCCTCGACATCAACCGCTCCCTTTCCAGTCTAGAAATCATCACAAATCTCGACAGTTGTTGGCCGGACAGATTTTGGCAGCAGGGAGAGAATGTCTTTGACCCGATGGCGTTCCAGATAAAGCGCGTTGAGATCCTGATGCAGCAAAGGAACACCGACAATGTACGCCGCTTCGAACACGACGCCGATGCTGCATGTGAGATCCCCACGCTCAATCCTCTGCAAGAGAGATCGGGAAATGCCAACTCGCTCGGCCAGTTCCTCCATCGTCATTCGGTTGCGGATCCGTTGCTCGCGAATCATGCTGCCGAATACTGACATCGCAATGCGCGTGTACCGCGCATAGGCACGAGTCTTGGGTTTAACCATCGTCTTTCTCAGCCTTCCGTGATGTTCATTCTGCTGACTATGGATCATTAGTAATCCATAAAGCGCTTCCGGGATCATTAATAAGACAGGCTGGGTATCTTCTGGTTCTTCGCGCCCACAATCAAATGATGGGCAACGATAAGGATCGTGTTATCCCAGAGCCGCTGAGGCCCGGAGCGATCTCGAGTTTTTCGACATCCTGAAAGCCTGTGTCAGACCTCCTGCTCACAGGGTTTGACGTCTCTTCATCCCCCGACCGGATCAGGCAAGTGCGCGCCTATACATTGGTCTCTCTTGCAAGTGCCGAAGTTACGATTTCGGCATGGCTCTCTATCACCTGCACGCAAAGATCCTCAGCCGCTCCCATGGGCGCAATGCCCTTGCATCGGCAGCTTATCGCTCAGCATCCCGGCTGCACGATAGCCTCCGCACCAGGCGACATGCCTTCACGAAAAAAACAGGGGTCATCCACTCCCAGATCCTGCTCCCCACAGGTGCGTCAGAGGTTTTTCTGGACCGGAGCACACTCTGGAACGAAGTCGAGCGTGTCGAAAAACGCAAAGATGCCCAACTGGCCCGGGAGGTGGAATTTGCTCTGCCGTGCGAGCTCAAGCCTGTTCAGGCCATTGGGCTGGCACGGGATTTTGTCCGCCAGCAATTTGTCAGCCGAGGCATGATCGCCGATCTGAATGTGCACTGGGATATCGCCAGGAATGGACAGAAGAAGCCTCATGCGCACGTGATGCTGACCATGCGCCATGTAGACCACAGCGTCTTTGGTCAGAAAAACCGGGCGTGGAATGCAAAGTCTCTTTTACTCTTCTGGCGCCAGGCCTGGGCAGATCTGGCCAACGAGCGTCTGGCGACTTTTGGCATTGATCGCCGCATCGATCATCGCTCCTATGCCGCACGCTGCATCCCTTTGGAGCCGCAAAGCAAAATTGGTCCGGTTGATGGCCCATTCCGTGCGTCCCGCAGGCAGCGTCAGATCAAAGCCCATCAGGCCATCGCAGACCGGAACGGACGCCGACTTCTCCAGAATCCGCATCTCGTAAGAAAGGTCCTGAGCCAGGAACAGCAGCGGGTGACACGGCAGGATCTGGCACGCTTCGTCTCCCGCCACACAAACGGTGCCGAGCAGTTCGGACAGGTTTTTGGCGTACTGGAGGTTACTTTGGGAGCTCCGCCGACCACGCCTGACGCCCATCGTCTGGTCCACGTTATGGACGCCTATGCTCGTGCCTGGGTAGAGGCAGCGGCCTATGCCGCACACGGTGCCCCCGTCCCTCTCCGGCAGGCTGATCATTTGCGCCATCAAGGAAAAGCACTGGAAAACCTCTGGCCCAACGCTCGGCAGACGCTTGATCGAGCGATGGGAGCCAACCCGGATCTCATGGACAAGATGCAACAGACACGGGGAACGGACCGCGCCCTAATCCTGCTCAGGGCGATCGCCTTACAGCGGCAGAAGGATCCGTTCGGAGTCCAGAAATCCTCACACCCTCAGCACAACCACCCTGAAGAAACCGATCCAGATCTCCCGCCTCCAGAAGGCGAAAATTCATGGCACCTGTGAACGTTTTTCGACCTGAGCCCCCCAATGTGAAGAGTTTTCGACCACTGTGAAAGAAATTCGACCGCTCGCCGCATCGCGCAGGATAAGTACAAAGGGATTTTTCAACTAAGCGCTTCAGTTGGCGGTTCACTAATAGTGATCAATCCGGACGAAATGGCTGCTTTTGAGAGTAAGTAGAGTGTCAGCTGTTAGGCAAGAGAATTAGACAATTAACTACTCGTGCGACCGATATTGATGACGGATTTCGCTCATTCCGGTCATTCCGGTCATTCTTGGAGCCAAGGCGGTTTTCCAGAAGCGAACATAAGCAGCATTTCGGGGTTAATTGATCCAGTAACCGCTAGTATCGAATGCGCCTTTACGGTCCAACAATTAGACCACAAAGGCTGATGATGGATTGTCATGCAAGTCTCGGCTTCGGAATATATTCAGAGACGAGAATATCGTGGGAGTTGGATGCTACCTAGGAAAATTTCTTTTCAGCTCTGACTTCCCACGCGCCAAGAAAGACGGCAAAATCTTCCATAGTATTCTGCTTCGACTATCAGAAGGATTAGGCCTTCTGTCAGGTGATGTCCAAGCATTATAGACAACAAAAGTGAATTATGATGATACGCTCTATCTGGTTTCAACGGTTCACATCTCTCATTCAACCGAGTCTTGTAGCAATCTACACTTCACATAGTCGCAGGCCGACAGAACCAATGCAGGTAGGTACTGGCTTCCTAGTGGCCCACCGGTCCAGACCTGTGCTTGTTACAGCCAAGCATGTTCTGCGAGGAAACAATTGGAAAGAAAGCCCCGGAGATAAAGCCGTTCACATAGGGGGTTCTTGGGTCTATATCGGTCAGAATAACGAATCTCTTTTCAGCGCAAAAAATCATGACCTTGCAGCGATTTATATGGACGAGTTTCCACTGAAGAGGTGCTTGCCTTCTGCCAATTTGGCCTTGCGGCCATTAGATGCAAGGGTTGTCACTATTGGAGGCTACCTTGCCCGTGATTTTAAAAGAGCAGGGAATGTACTACGTCCTGCCCCCCATATTTATAGCAATCGTAGGCTTGGCATGCGCCCTGGACTTGTCGGGTTACATTATCCGAAACGACGAAACATTTACACAGCGACAGGTGAACCGGCCGTAACTTCCATACCGTCCGGCTTATCAGGATGTCCCATGATGGATACCATTAAACTTGTCAGTAATCAGATAAGCATCTTAGGGGTTTTCACCAGTCAAGACGACGGAAAGGCGTGGGGAGTGGAATCAAACATTTTGCGGGCGTTGCTGGCCGCGTTTTGATATCCATACATTAATAGTCCGCTCAGCACGATTTGCCGGTTTCGAATTAAGCCTAATGGGCCATCTGGAGGGTTCGAAAAACCCCTTGGCTCTGAACTGTTGGCTGTGATTCCCTACCTTGTGTGATGATTGGGGGGATGGCTCATGAAGCAGCTGGGTTTCTTTGATGTGACGAGCGGCTTGCCCGGTTAAGCGGCCTCGGCGACCAACTCGAAGCTTTTTCCCGGACTGTAGATTTTGATGCGTTCCGCCCCGATCTGGAGAAGGCTCTGGCCTATTCAGATAGGAGCAAAGGCGGCCGTCGCCCGTTCGATCCGATGCTGATGTTCAAGATCCTGATCATCCAGACGCTGAACAATCTCTCCGACGAGCGAACGGAATATCTGATCAACGACCGCCTGTCCTTCATGCGTTTCCTCGGTTTGGGACTGTCGGACCGGGTGCCCGATGCCAAAACGGTCTGACTGTTTCGCAAGCGTCTGACCGAGGCAGTCGCCATCCAGAAGCTGTTCGGGCGCTTTAACGCCACCCTGCGTAACGCTGGTATCTGCCGATGTCCGACCAGATCCTGGATGCCACGCCGGTGGCAGCGCCAAAGCAGCGCAATACCAACGGGGAGAAAGCCGATCTTCGGGAAGGCCGGATCCGGGAAGACAAGCCGGTGTGCCTGTCCCACAAGGACAGGCACGCCGCTGGACGCTGAAGTTCACGAAGGCAAAGCTGCAGGAGGACGGGACGCTCCCGGCCACGGACCTCGCCATTCCGTTCTTTGGCTACAAATCGCATGTTTCCATCGATCGAAATTTTCGACTGATCCGGAAATGGAAGACAACGAATGCCGCTGCCAGTGATGGCGCCAGACTGCGCGAGGGCGTGCTGGATAAAACCAATACGGCCTCAACCATTTGGGCCGACACCGCATATCGCTCGAAAGCCAATGAGGACTTCATGGACAAAGAGGGTTTCGTCTCGAAGGTCCTCAGGAAAACGCCGCATCTCAAGTCCATGCTCCGCCATATCCAGCGGTCCAATGCAGGGAAGTTGGTGATCCTATCGCGCGTCGAGCATGTCTTTGCCGATCAGACATCGCAGACGGGTCTGTTCGTCTGAACCGTGGATATTACCCGGGCCACCATACGGATCGGCCTGGACAATATTGTCTACAACATGCGCCGCTTCCTCTTCCTCGAGAGGTTGAACGCGAGCGCGTTGCCATCCCGGTGGCGATACTCCCCCGTCAGTTCAAAACGCAGATCGAAAGCCACCCCGGGAACCTTCAATCAGCACGCCACAACCCTGAAATCACGAGCCAAGCGCATCAACCAACGATTCTTCGATCCCTCCACCTGCCTTTGCCCACCATCATAGATGAACATAGGCGAGCATAACGTCAGACAAACAAGCCAGGCCGACCGATGCGCGGGTTCTTAGTAAACTGAAAATTCGAGTATGGTTCGACGACGTCCTGATCGGATTTATGATTTTCAATGATAATGAATTGGGCTTGGTCGGCCATTCCTTGCAGATACTGATAAAAGTGCGTTGCGACATCGGCCTTTCGCAATTCCAACTCATCGTCAGCGAGATCTTCGAAACGTTCCTCTTCGGCAGGACGATAGGCGAAGAGGGGAGAGTCCAAAATGACGAAACCTGGATGAGGCCGCCCCTTCTCGATACAATATACGAGCACACCGATCTTGAAGGCTGCGTGCAGAAGCGCTCGAACTCCAGCGCCGTTGTCGCGGCGGCACTTGCCATCTACGACGATGTCTTGGTCACTTTTCTCGAAATGTAATGCTTCGGCACCGGGGTAGTTCCAAGCCTTCAGAACCTGTTTCACTACGGTCGAAAGTTCATGCGCTTCGCTGTCCGAAAGGTTGAGATTGACGTCGATGCCATCCGCGCGTTGTCGTGACCGCGTAGTTGTTGCCTTGATACGCGCGATATGCAACTCCAGTTCGACTATTCGACGCCGGTTGTCCAAGTCGGTTTCAAGGTTCTCACACCGTTCGGTGGCGCTGAGAAAAATGGATCGTGCTGATACCTCGCTTTGCGTGGCTTCTACTCGGACAAGGCTCGCTCGGTTCAGTTTGTCGCCTGCCACGTCGGTGAGCCGTTCGACTTCCCGGATTTCAGCATCGGCATCGTTGATCGCCGCAGCAAGTTCGTTGGCTTCAAGACGGATTTTCTCGATTTCCAACTCGACGGCGTGACGTTGCTCTTCAATGCCGCCAAGACCATGATCGTGTTTTTGATGGTCGGGAGAAGCCCCACACAGCGGGCAATTGATCGTGGCAAAACGTTGTAGGAGAAAGCCGCCCTCCTCTAGTCCGTTAAGGCGGTCGATGTCCGAGGCGTAGACGCGTGCAAGCTCATCAAACCGCACCTTCAGAGCATTCAATTCGGCAATTCGAGCATAATAACTTTGAATATCGTCCGAGAGGCGGCGCTCTTCGAGCACCAATGCATCAAGCGTGCTCTGGCGCTCTCCCACTACGCCGAGAAGGTCTGCCATTTCCCTCTCGGCTGCCCTCAAATCGGCAACGACTGAAGCTGTTTCAACGGTATCGTCGATCACTTCTCGCAGTTGCTCGGCCATCTGAGAAAGGAGTTCGATCTGCCCCTCCTTTGCTGCTTTGAGTTGCTCGCCGGATCGCACCTGCGCGATAGACGAGCCATCCACGCCGGTGAGCAGGAACTTGAGCAGCCCCTTGTCCTCCGAAGTGACTTGCTGATTGTGCGCGAGCAGCAGGCTCTTTTCATCGATCATCCTCGTCTCGTCGATGAGGAGATAACGCATGACGACGCGCAACGAGAACGGAGTTTTTTCTGCCCGTTCATTCTTTAACAGCTGTGCTTCGCGGTAGCCGACGCTGGAGAGGAGAAAGCGAGAAACGTTGGGCGAAGTGACGTGCTTTCGTGAAAACGCCTCATATCCCGGCGATCCCTGATCAACGGTCTGTAGATGCCCTTCGGCCTTGTAGATGTCGCCACCGGAAGCAGACGACCGCAACGTAATTTTTTGATCACCAGGGAGAGTGAGCCAAAGAAAAAAATTGTCTATCCCCTTGCCCTCAGGAGGTAAAGTCGGACGTTCCCCACCTAAGAGGTAGTCGATCGACTTGCGTATAAAAGATTTTCCGGTGTTCGACGCACCCCAGATAATATTCACACCAGACTTGAATTGAACCGACACCGGATCTCGTTCAGGTCCGTTAAACATGAGTTGATCGATAACGATCCTGCGCCGATCAGACATGATCAGTTTCTCTTCCAACAATCTCGTAAGACCAGCATTCGAGCCCGTTCTTCAGATGCTGGATGAACAGGTCCATGCCTTGGTTAGTGGCCTGATGCTCCAACCACTGAGCCGCCTCCGCAAGGCGGCGATTATAGGCGCTTCCCAACAGGTCGATCATCGCCGTTGCCGTTTCGTGTGCCCGAAACGCGATGCCGCTACCCGTAAACACCTGTTCTACAAGCGATGCGCGGGCCATCAGCGCCAAGCCCTCCTCGATCACATGCCGGCGCACGAAATACTCCCCCGTGCGCGCGTTGATTTCAGGGTGGAGGCTCGGCGGACCACCAGCATCGCCGGTGTGAACGATGTAATAGTCCAGCAGCGACATTGTTGCGAGGTCGAGGGTCTGAGGCGCAAAAGCATCGAGAATGAGCAGCGCCCGCATGCCGGCTTCGAGCGGGGTATTGAATAGTTGTGGCTGGGCAATTGACGTACTCAGGCCCATGGCATGCGTCCGACATTCGCGAAGTGGTGACACGCTCCTTGTTTGACGCTTGGGGTCACGCGATTGTGCCGTCCCAATGCGCCGGTAACCTGAACAATGGAGGCGACCTCCATTATTTGTGTGAGCCTCTCATAAAGTGGGGCGGCACCGAGAGCGTAGTATCGATCAATTACGGTCTCGTGCACATCCTCATCCACGTTGTCGATCTGGCTGACAGGCAGATTGTCCCGAAAATAGCGTCGAAAAGCCTGACGTTCGAGATACCGTCGACGAGCATTAACAATTTGGGGGCCGTAGATCGCATTGGCCACGACCTCTGCGTAACCTGTGAAAGGTATGCCGCTCGCGGCGGCGAATACCTCTACCAACTGGCTTACATAAGCGCATTCTTCGGCAGCAATATCTTCGGGCACGTCAGCAGCTTTCACCCGCGGTGCCTCGCCCGGGTCAATTTCGAGATGCTCGTGCAGGACGGCCCGCATCTGGGGTTTTTCTACTAGTTCACTAGCTTTCCAGAGTTCTACATTTTCGAACGCATAGGCACGGATCTCAGTAGTGAGAGCCGCGGTTAGCGGGCATGGCGTCGTCGATATGCCATTCAGGCAATATGCATCCCAATTGTCGATCAGGAAATTTGCAATGAGCGACGGTCTGTCGATCACTTTCTTGACGTCCCGGACCGCCGAATTGGGACAAACGAAAATGTAACTGGTAGGTAGCGTGAATTCGCCTCGGCCTGCATAATAAAAAATCTTCCCGAGTTCGGCGACGAACTCGGCCTTACCCAAGGGCGCTTTGAGATGTTTGCACTGGTAGTTGTGCCAGTCTCCGTCGTACCGACGCGCCGAGAGAAAGCCTACAGCATCGCGCCCCATGTCTGCCGATGCAGTTGGGCGCTCGAATCCGACATAAGTATCCGCAAGCTTCGCGAGCCACTTCTTGATCAGGTCTTCAAGTTCGCTATCAGTAAGGTTCAGGACCTGGCGATCCTCGTTGAATGCCATCGTACGCTATTTTCTCTCCGCATTAGTCAAAGATTTGACGCAAATTCCTTTCTTTATCAAGGCAATTGACCCCAACCCTGCCATTACGTTTATGGTCAAACCAGACTGCGTTAAGATAAACTGATTATGCCTGCTATCCGGCACGCTGTTTCCGGGTGGTGGGCATGGGAGACGCGGTCTCTCGCAACCTAGTTTAGGTGAGAAGCAGTTTTTCATTCCCGTCGGGAGCAGCCAATCTCTCGGCCGATCAATGGAATGCAGTGATCGGATAATGACAACGCAAAGATATCGTGGGATATTATTGACTGCTGTATAGTAGGCTGATTGGCGATACTGGGCAGCTATGGAATACGTTACTCCATGTTAATCGCCTGAACAGGAATCCCTTGGGAGGGGAATACATGTTCAAGATCACGGGTCTCGATAAGTTCACCAGAGAGATGGACCAACTCGCCAAGTTCGCCAAAGAAGTTGACGGAGAATTGGCGAGCGTATCCTTCGATCCCAGCGATCCAGGCAGCATCGAACTGGCTATCAGCGAGATGGAAGCTGCCATCCATCAGAAAGCGATTTCATACGAGTACAACGACATGGCGGTCAACTTGGTGGCACAGATAAAAGCGAATCTACGCGAACAAATACTTATGAAGGCTGCAGCCGCCCGTCTAGAAGGCGACGCTCAATGACTTTGAAGTCTGCTTTCGCTGAACTGAACAACGCCATACTCGATCTGCAACAGGCCGACTACAACACCTATGAACGCCCTTTGAAAAAGCTGGCTGGGGCTCTGAAAGCGGAGGAGCTGCGCACCACTAGCGAGGGGTTGAGCACCAAGGTCGACTTCGAGCGGTTCCTCGCTGAAAGCAATCAGGGTGGCAGCATGCAGGGCAGCGCGAGCCTCAAGTGGCCCGACGATAAGGAGCAGGAGCTTGGTCTCACCATCGCTCTCATCGAGCGCGGCGCCGCCAATCCGGACTGGTTCATGAACTTCGGCCACCACTGGTTCCACAACGGCAGCAAGCTCATCTCGGGTATCCATAAAATGACAAGGGCGGTCATCGTGCCGTTCGGTCGGGACTTCAAGACGTTCGTCGAGCAATCGGCTCCATCCACACAGGATGCCCCACCGACCGCCATAGACATGAACAAAATATTCGTCGTTCATGGCCGCGACAACGGAACCAAGGAAACCGTGGCTCGCTTCCTCGAACAGCAAGGGTTGCAGCCAGTCATTCTGCACGAACAGCCCAGCAGGGGGATGACCATCCCGGAGAAACTTATCGCGAACAGCAATGTAGGTTTCGCAGTGGTCCTCCTGACCCCGGACGATGTCGGCAGGGCGAAGACCGATACCCACGACAAGCCACGCGTCAGGCAGAACGTAATGTTAGAGTTAGGCTACTTCGTCGGCCGCCTCGGGCGGGATAAGGTCTGCGCGCTGCTCAAGGAGAAGGTCGAACTGCCGTCCGACTACGTCGGCGTCTTGTACGTTTCATGGGACGATGCCGGCGCCTGGAAAATGGAGCTCGCCAAGGAGATGCATGCTGCTGGCTACGACGTTGACTTCAACAAAGTCATCAAGGGCCGCTGACTTCCTCGCTCTGCCTGTTGGTTTCGAAAATTGAGCAGACGGGCAGCACTCGCCTTACCGCAAGCATACAGCCTCTCAGATCGCTTTCCGAATAACGGACATGACCAGCGCGAACTCTCGCTGGCATTTTTGGCCGGAAGCGGGGGGTCTGCTTTTGGAAAGAAATGCGAGAAAGTCGACACGTAGTCTTAGGTTTTCGTGTGTTCTAATCCATAGGCGCCTTGGAGAACCCCGCTAAATTGATGAAAAACCCAACAATAAAAACACCACATTGGGTTATGATCGAGAAAATTATTTTTCTACAATAATTTCACGAAGTTTATTTGCAAGACTTGGCCTGCCAGCTCGCTCCACACCGTCAATAACGCACTCGAGTAAATTGCATTTGGAAATTAGGTAATTGATGTGGGAACCATACGTTTGAATAGCAAACTGTGATTTTGTATAGTGCAACACAGTATCATATTGTTCTCCAAACTTTAAATCTCTCCCAAGATAATAAAGAGCACAGAGGTCTGAAAATTCATCCAGTGTTAACGAAGACGATATGAAATCATTTAAATCCTTCCTCTTTTTATAATAATCCTCAAACTGATTAAGGTCAGGACACTCAAATAGGTCGCCCTCTAACTTTTTCCGCTGAGATGAACTAAATTCGCCCCACTTTTGAAGGATTATTTCCATTTTATTATCACTGAGATGCGCCAGATTTTTCTCTATGCCAATAAGTGCGCTCAACTCGCGAGACGATTTAATCTTGTCGATTGCTTTTGATAATTGCCGTCCACTTAAACGAAAGCGCTCACGTGCTTCGTTTTTCCGTTCTGTAAAGCTTTTATCGGTCCATGTTGCGTATTCTCCCAAAATGCCCATTATATCTAGCAAGTCTTTGCGTGAACATTCTTGTGTAAATGTCTCGGTATACCTCTCATGTACGTACTCTTCTACGCGCTCCCGAAGGCGTGCAAGAATTTTACGCAGCACCAAAAGATTCTCTTTCACAAGAAGAAGATCAATGGTCGCGATACTTTCTAAGCTAACTTTACCATCAAGAGTTTTCGCATAGCGTAACTGCTGCCCATCGTTATCGATAGCGGAGAGACTATCGACGAAAGGGCGGAGAGCGCCAATGACACTTTGAATTGTTTTATCTCCGACACTCGCATCGTGCAGATGCTTCCAATAGGCAAAGATATCGTGATCAGTCTTTGGTCGATCGGCAATCGCCTTGATTTCACTCAATCGAGCAATGACGAATTTTAAAGATAACTCAAGAGCATGCCTCCCATTGAAAAGAATCGGCATAGCAAGAGTGTCGAGACTTTCGGGATGGTTATTGTCGACCACCGCAGAAACTAGAGTAATAGCGGCTTCTATATACCCATCTACATAAGCCTCTTCGCTACCTTGTGACCCAACGCACGCGTTCCACTCACTGTGCGGTGACGACTCAAAAAAAGGATCAGTCATGTGCGTACGCCGAAGTGTCTGTGCACTGATCATTACATCCTGGAGAAGAGATTGAAGGATCTGGAACCAATCGATAAAATTATCTTACGGCAAAAACAGACAATCCACCAAAGGTGGGAGTGAACCGTGGGTTTCAAAGGCATGTCGGCTTTAACGCCATATTTGAGCTTCTAGTGGCTTTTGAGCTGGCCGCGCACCAGTCATCACACACAGCTGAAAGAGCGGTAGAAAATATTGTCTGTGCGCTCCAAATCGGACCGGCCACTCTCTCCCCTATAATGGACAGCCCATAAAGGCATACTGAGATCCACACCCTGCGAACGTGAATAGAGATTTTGAGAAAGCTGATATCATTGAGAAATGTCTGATTTCGAAGTTTTGCTTGATCTGGAAGAACGCCAGTATCCAGCCGGTCTCCTGCGATGCAGTTCGACAAGGGGCAGCGAAAGCGTCCTGTTCGAATATGATGAAAGATGGCTTGACCACCCCGCCAGATTTCCTCTGGAGCCCGGATTACCCTTACAGTCTGGCATTTTCGCTCCACCCTCAGGACAGAATATTTTCGGATCCATAGGAGATTCCAGCCCAGACAGCTGGGGTCGACGACTGTTGCAACGCGCAGAGCATCATCATGCAATCCGTCAGTGTCTGGCGGCTCGGATATTGTCAGGAACTGACTTCCTGATGGCCGTAGCAGACGATGCGAGGCTTGGCGCCCTACGTTTTCGTCCCATCACAGAAAAAGAGTTTCTCTCTCCTTCTGGTGGTTACGCACCGTTCAAAGAACTCCGTCACCTGATGGAAATCGCAGATCGCTTTTTTAGCGCCGAAGAGACCGAAGACGAACTGCAGTCACTTCTTCCGGTCGCCACGTGTCTGGGGGGAGCCAGGCCCAAGATCTCCGTTCGAGATCAGGACGGACATCCGGCCATCGCCAAATTTCCAAAGGAAACCGACGATTATTGCATCGAGACCTGGGAAGCGATTGCCCTCAGGCTTGCAGATCAGGCTGGAATCCCTACCGCCCCACACCGACTGATTGAAGTCTCAGGACAACGTGTCCTTCTGACGCAACGCTTTGATCGGACAAGAGAGCGGCGCATTCCCTTCCTGTCTGCCATGGCGATGCTGGGCCGTCAGGATGGCGAAAGCGCCAGTTACCCTGAAATCGCAGAGATCCTTTTTCTTCAGGGCTCCCAAGGCAAAGCAGAAGCTCAGGCGCTCTATCGACGCATGGTCTTCAATGTCCTGATTTCGAATGTGGATGACCATCTGCGCAATCACGGCTTCCTGTGGTCCGAAGACACGGGCTGGCATCTCTCTCCAGCTTATGACCTCAACCCTGTCCCTTCCGACATCAAGGCACGGGTTCTGAGCACCCATATCGATCTGGACGACGGCACCTGCTCCCTGGATCTTCTGGAAGCCGCCTCTGGCTATTTTGAACTGTCTTTAGAGCGCGCGCGCACCATCATCCGGGACGTGGCCACGGTCACTTCCAGCTGGCGTAACGTGGCCAAAGCCGCAGGTGCGCGAGGAAGCGAAATCAATCGAATGGCCAGTGCTTTTGAGCATACGGAGCTCAGGCGGGCCCTTCGACTATAAGAAATCTCTATGCTTCATCCCTTGAAACCATAGAGGTTGTTTTACGCCATTAACCATCTGATCCTAAATGGGATCAAAGCTATTCTGGCGATTACCAAGGCGATTTGAGAAAGAGAAAATAGATTTTTGCCTAACAATCTGGGAATGGGAATTTTCTGCGACAAAACGGTCGATTGTTCCCAGACGTACCCATACATCTCTCTAAAACCCAGCCTTTAACGTGGGTTTCAACATGGGTCAGATCGAAGCTCTAACCATTAAATAATTGATTTTTATGAGAAAAATGAGGAGACCTGGTGGAGAGAGTTGGATTCGAACCAACGTAGGCGTACGCCAGCGGATTTACAGTCCGCCCCCTTTAGCCACTCGGGCACCTCTCCGGGTCGGCGGTTGGAATATGGCGGATGAACGGCTATGTCAATCGCCTATCGTCGATTATATGATTTTTTCATGTCCAGACGACCAAACTCCCGATCCGCCGCCCCGTCCCACTCTGGGGACAGAGGCCCTCAACGTTCCGGCAATGCCGAGCGCTCCTCCCGTTCAGGCAAACCTGCCTCCGGATACTGGATCTATGGCCACCATGCCGTAGAAGCCGCACTCAACAATCCTGACCGAACCATTCTCGAGTTTCTCGCAACCCGGGAAGCCGCATCCTCATTCAGTCAGTCTCTCCGTGCCCAACCCCAGATCGTTGACCGCGAACGACTGGATCGCCTGTGTGAGCGTGACGCCGTTCATCAGGGCGTCTGCCTGCGGGTCGAAGCCCTCGAACCGCCAACCATTCATGAAGCACTTGAACGGCCCGGCCCAATTCTTGTGCTGGATCAGGTGACAGATCCTCGGAACATCGGCGCCATCTTACGCTCCGCTGCCGCATTCGGCGCCTGTGCGTTGCTTGTTCAGGATCGTAATACCCCGCAGGAAAGCGGTGCCATGGCCAAGGCGGCGTCAGGCGCACTGGATCTTGTTCCCATTATCCGGGAAGTGAACCTGTCGCGCGCGCTCGCAACCCTACAGTCGAAGGACGTCTGGGTTGTCGGACTGGACGCCGGCGGATCAAGGCTCGACGGAAGCAGCTTTGGTACACGCCGTGTTGCTCTGGTTCTTGGTGCAGAAGGTGCAGGGCTACGCAGACTGACTCGGGAAACCTGTGACGAGATTTCCAGCGTTTATATGCCTGGGAATATGGAAAGCCTGAACGTGTCCAATGCAGCAGCTGTTGCTCTGTATGAACTGGCACGTCCTCAGAACTAACAGGACCATTCCGGAAATAACCTATAAAAATCAATCAGTAAGAGATCATCGCCATCCTTACTGATTGATCGGGCCAAAGATAATATTTGTTTCCTAATTAATAACGAATAATGTATTTTAACGAATTTAGCCACTTTCTAATCACGATCCTGTGAAAATGCCCCATTATCGTCAAATTTCATCACATTAAGGTTTGCATTAATAAATTTCTAACTGCTAGCTTGCGCATGTATCGAAAGCGACGACTATTATGTCGATAGCTAATGTTTGCTCATGGAAATCATGAAACAAGCAGGAGAAGAAACATGGCCAGCGCTCAAGTTTATAAAACAAGTTCTGGAGTAACTTATACAGTTACAAATACTTCCTTACTTCCCTCTGTATATAACTCATATGATGTTACCATTACAGCGCCAGACGGCACAGAATTACTGAACGCAACTGATATTAACCGCGGCGTAAACGTTCTTGGGCTTGTCCAGCTTCTTGCTTCAGGAGATGTCATCACCGGCTCATCAGATTCCAGCGTTCTCTTGAATCTTCTCAGTGTCGGAACATACGTCAGCGTACCGGGAGCAACGGGCGACTTCATTATTGGCGTGGGTGCCGCGACAGCAAATACTTATTACATTGGCGGCACAACATCTATATCCGGCTTGGCCAATCTCGTCACGGGATCAACCATTAACGTTGCTGGCGGTACCGCCACACTTACAGGAAGCAGCGGAAGTGCACTTGTTGGCGCTTTGAATGGCTCCACTGTCAATATTGAGTATGGTGGTACATTCAATACTGGGGCCGCACTGGCGAGTGCTTTGGAAGGATCGACCGTTTCATTTGGGACTGGCGGCGGAACACTTATTCTAAACGGTGGCAAAACGGCTATCAGCCTGTTGGCTTCAGGATCGCTGGCAGCGACAACAATCCAGAACTACGACCCATCCAAAGACACAATTGAGCTTCAGGATACCGTAGCCGCTATAACAAAGTATACAATTTCTGGAGATTCAACAAAAACTATAACATTGTATGGAAGCGATGGAACAGAAGTTGCTGAATATAGTGTTTCCTTAGCATCAGGCATCACCCTCGCTAACGGTACATACAATTCCGTTAATTCAACCGAAAATAACCCGCTTTCTGTTACCTACGATAGCGGAAATACTTATGTCGGCGTCTGCTTCCTTGCAGATTCCATGATTGCAACACCGTCCGGCGATAAAGCCGTTCAGGATATTAACGTTGGCGATGTCGTATTGGCCTATAACGGTCAATCACAAAAAACCGTTAAAGTTATCTGGGCAGGTCATACTCACGTTAATACGAAAGCCGATCTTCCAGACGATCAAGCAGGATATCCTGTCCGTATTCTGAAAGATGCCATTGCAGAAGGTGTTCCCTACAAGGATCTTCTCATAACGCCAGAGCACTGTCTGTTCTTTAACGGTAACTTTGTGCCTGCCCGCATGCTGGTTAACGGACGATCCATTTTCTACGGCCGCAGCATCACCAGCTACACCTATTTCCACATAGAGACTGAAGACCACTCAGTCATCATGGCTGATGGCATGCTGACTGAGAGTTATCTGGACACCGGAAATCGCCGTCATTTCCGCCAGAATGGAAACGTGACTGTTATTTCAGGCCGAACGAAATCGGATCAACCCAAAAACTGGGTTAACGATGCAGCAGCCTCTCTAACGGTGGCACGCGGTTTCGTGCAGCCGCTCTTTGAGAGAATTCTACAGCGAGCGAAACAGCTCCGCATTCCAGGTCAAACACCACCTGTTGCCATGACGATGAACTCAAATTTTCATCTCGTTTCGGACACCGGCCTGCTCATTCATCAAACCCGCATCACGGGTGGCCGTGTTCTGTTCATGATCCCTTCTGCCGTAACATCGGTACGACTGGTGTCACGCTCCAGCCGCCCTTGCGATACAGTCGGTCCATTCGTTGACGATCGGCGACAGCTCGGCGTTTGCGTTGGCGATGTCACCTTCTATGACTCCGGCAAATCAATCTGCCTATCCGCCAAGAAGTCCGAAAGTGATCTTGCAGGTTGGTATCCTGTCGAAGAGGGCAACATCCGCTGGACGAATGGTAACGCTGTTCTTCCCTTGGGAGAACGTTCAGCCAATAGCCTTGGGATGCTGGCCATCGAAGTCCTGGCAGGAGGACCGTATCTGCTGGAAGACCAGAACCAGCAGCGCGCTGAATCGCTCTTCGCCTAAGACACTCATCCATTTCTACCAAGATAGCCGGGACGACATGTCGTCCCGGCTTCTTCAGGATTACTCAGCGAACGAGTAATCCGTATATCCATGCTCCCCGCGGCTGTACCACGTCGCCATATCATCGGCCTGAAGCGGCAGACCTTGTGCAAAGCGCGTCGGCAGGTCCGGGTTTGAAATAAATTTGCGTCCAAAGGCAATGGCATCGGCCCGCCCCTCACGGACAGCATCCTGAGCGCTTTCAAACGTGTAATCCTGGTTCAACACCAGCGGACGTCGGAACACCTTCCGAATTTGCGGAGAAACCGGCGGTTGATCCGTCTTGCCAAACGTTCCGTTCGGTCCAGGTTCACGCAGTTCAAGCCACGCCACACCCAGACGCTCCAGCTCGGCAGCCGCTGGCACGAAGACGGTTTCCGGTGCGGAATCAAGGCATCCCTGCGTGTCTCCGTTCGGAGAAAGCCTGACCCCAGTTCTCTCTCCACCAATGGTCGAGATGATCCGTTCCGTTATTTGGGAGAGAAGCCGGATTCTATTTTCGGGCGATCCGCCGTACTCATCTGTCCGATGATTGGTTCCATCTTTCAGGAATTCGTCAATCAGATAGCCATTGGCCGCGTGAAGCTGAATGCCATCAAAGCCGGCCTTGATCGCATTTTGAGATGCACGCTCATATTCCGCCAGAATACGGGGAATTTCGTCCAGTCGCAGCGCGCGCGCCTCTTCATAAGGCTGCTTGCCATCATAGGTGTGAGACTGACCGGGCGCAGTGGTGGGCGAAGGTGCGACCGGCTGCAGGCCCGTGACGGATGAATGTACCATCCGGCCCATATGCCAGAGCTGGCAGACAATCCGCCCACCCCTGTCATGGACAGCCTTCGTGATAGGCTTCCACGCCTCAACCTGCTCGTCTGACCAGATGCCCGGCGCGTAGGGCCAGCCCAGCCCTTCGCGGGAGATGCCTGTTGCCTCTGTGATGATGAGACCGGCTTCCGCTCTCTGCGCGTAATACTTTGCCATGATCGCTGTCGGAACAGCGTCCCGGCCCGCACGCGCTCTCGTGAGGGGAGACATGAAAATGCGGTTTTTTGCCGAAAATCCACCAAGTTCAATGGGATCAAAAAGATCGGGCATGAAAGGGTACTCCCTGATCGAAACTTCTATAGTTCGATAACGACCGAACTATAGAAGTGTTGCGTCAATTCTTCAAGGAAGGGATAAGACGCCGTATGCCGTGCCATGACTCGCCCGATCTGAAAAAGCTCGATCTGATTACGGTCCTCAGGGCTCTGGCTGATCCCGTGCGTCTGGACATTGTTCAGCGTCTATATGTTCTGGGCGAGGCGAATTGTGCCGCCCTGATCGGGGCGCGCCCAAAGTCCAGCATGTCCCATCATTTTCAGGTTTTGAGAGAAAGCGGTGTTCTGCACACCCGAATTGAAGGCGTGCAGCACCATAATTCCCTCCGCCTTCAGGAACTTGAGGAACGCTTTCCCGGGCTGATGCAATCAATCCTCGGTGGGGCAGACGCCACTCAGTTGCGGCGCCAGACTTCTTCCTGAACAAACACCGCGAACGTCAGCCACACGAAAAACGGTATCTGAAGCTTAGCGGCGGACGGATCAGCTTTTTTTGCCGTCCAGATCGACGCGCCTGACGTCACGACCAGACCAATGCAGATCGCCAATCCCGCATCCAGACGCCGTTTACGGAAAACTGCGAACGGAAAGCCGGCTACGCCAGCAACGCAGATAGCCCAAAGCCAAAGTGCTGCGGTCCGTGCGCAGGAACGTTCAGCTCGCAGAAGACGATACCCAGACCATGCCAGCAGGCCGTCCAGAAGGGTCCAGACCACGGCATACACAGGTGCTGGCGGCGAGAATTCTGGCTTGTTCAGATGGTGATACCACCGCCGGGTTGAGCCATCTTCGGCCGGGCTGATCTCCCGGCCGAGATATTGAGCTCCGAAAACCGTTCCAGCAGCCAGAGCGGCGTCAATAATGCGTCCCATGATGTCTGTCCTGATATGATCTTGTCAGTAACAACGCATCAGAAACTGGAATGTTCAGCCGGAAGACCTTACGGGGCGCTGGGAGGCACGCCGAAATCGAGTTCTGCCATAACGCGACCTGCCTCAGGGCTCCACAAGAGAACGCGCTCAGCGCCCGGGCGCCCTAATGTTACAGCCATCATGCCGTCTGGCCGTGCGGTGACAGCCGTAATGTGTTCCCCCTCTCCCAAGGGCAACGCAAGGCGCGTCGAAGACCCGGATGGCGGCGCGGAAATACTGACATCATGATGCGGATGCATAACGCGATGGGCGATCACACCAATCATGACCGCCACGCCGGCGACGATCATAACTCCCATGATAATGACGGCGCCGAGCAACGCTTTCGGTGTGCCTGACTCGCTGCCCGCTTGATCCTCGGCTAAACCCTGATTCATGTCAGATCCTGAAACCCCGTTCCGTCTTGTTGTTGATGCCAGCCTGGCCGGCCAACGCGTTGATCGCGCCCTTGCTGACGCCATCGGCACGATTTCCCGCTCCCGGGTCAAGACTTTGATCGAAGAGGGTCATCTGACCCGCAACGGCCAGATCGTCAATGAGCCCGCCGATACACTCCGTGACGGGATGGAGCTTGTGCTTTCGTTCCCGACTCCACTTCCGGCTCGCCCCCTGGCGGAAAATCTGCCCCTGACGATCTTATATGAAGACCGGGACCTGATCGTTCTGGATAAGCAGGCCGGTCTCGTAACCCATCCTGCGCCCGGCAATGAAACCGGCACTCTGGTCAATGCCCTTCTCGGACATTGCGGCGAAGGGTTTGAAGGCATTGGCGGTGAGAAACGCCCCGGAATCGTACACCGGCTCGATAAGGACACATCAGGCCTGATGGTCGTGGCCAAGAATGCCATGGCTCATAACGCCCTGTCTGAAGCGTTCGCTGCACGCGATATCGATCGCGCCTACATGGCCCTTGCCTGGGGTCTACTGCCCTCATCCGGCGAATTTGACGGTGCCATCGGGCGGGACAAGAAAGATCGCAAGCGCATGGCGGTCGTTCAGTCAGGCGGAAAAACCGCTCTCACGCGCTTCAAGCTTCTGGAGCCGATCCATGCAAGCGTCTCTTTGATCGAATGCAAACTGGCCACTGGGCGAACCCACCAGATTCGTGTTCATCTCTCACAGGCAGGACACCCTCTGCTCGGAGACCCCGTGTATCTGCGTCGTATTCCGGCCGCAGCCCGCGGTTTACCTCAGGATGCGAAAGAAGCGGCCCTCGATTTCCCACGTCAGGCTCTCCATGCCGCCCGACTCGGCTTCATTCATCCTCGGACAAAAAAGCCACTTTCTTTCGAAACTGCGCCTCCTGAAGACTTCCAGACCTTGAAAATGCGCCTAACAGGCTCAACCTCTGAAAGTTCTTGACCTTTTCGGTTCCACCTGTCATAAGCGCACTTATCCGACGAGCTGACGCGCCGCCGGAACGGATCGTACCACCGTGCACTGCCCAGTCTGGGGGTAAGCGGCTGGGGACGTGATAGTCCTTCCCAATGCGTCACCTGGGTGTGAGGAACTTTGCCTCTGCCAGTTCGTATGAGTCTACTCCTCATCGAGCCAGGCACACCCCCGGGCGAAAGGAATCGAAGACCATGGCATCTCCAGCTGTCATCTCCGTGGGTCCTGAAAACAACCTGACCCGTTATCTCCAGGAAATCCGCAAATTCCCCCTTCTGACGCCGCAGGAAGAGCTCGATCTTTCCCGTGCATGGCGCAAGAATGAAGACACCAGTGCGGCACACCGCCTGGTGACGTCTCACCTTCGTCTCGTGGCCAAGATTGCCATGGGCTATCGCGGCTATGGCCTCCCGGTGAATGAGCTCATCAGTGAGGGCAACATCGGTATGATGCAGGCTGTCCGCCGCTTCGACCCGGAGCGTGGCTTCCGCCTTGCAACCTACGCCATGTGGTGGATCCGTGCCGCCATGCAGGAGTATATCCTGCACAGCTGGTCACTGGTTAAAATCGGTACGACAGCTTCGCAGAAAAAGCTGTTCTTCAATCTCCGTCGCCTGAAAGGGCAAATGCAGGCGATTGATGATGGTGATCTGAAGCCCGAGCAGGTGAATTCCATTGCCACCACGCTCGGCGTTCCGGAACAGGACGTGGTGTCCATGAACCAGCGTCTCGCCGCCCCGGACCATAGCCTGAATGCGCCCCTGCGCATTGATGGCGAAGGCGAGTGGCAGGATTGGCTGGTGGACGACAACGAAAACCAGGAGCAGACTTACGCGGCGTCCGAAGAGTTCAGCGGTCGTAAAGCTCTTCTCGATCAGGCCATGATGACCCTGAATGAGCGCGAACGTCACATTCTGGCCGAGCGTCGCCTCAAGGAAGAGCCATCTACGCTGGAAGATCTTTCTCACCACTACAACGTGTCACGTGAGCGGATCCGTCAGATTGAAGCACGCGCCATGGAGAAACTTCAGAAGGCCATGTCGGCCGAAGTTGAGCTTCGTCGTCGGGAGAATGGCCTTCAGGCCTGAATAGACAAAATACTCTTCAGAAAAGCTGCCAGATATGTTTCTGGCAGCTTTTTTTGTGTCGGCTCTTTGAGAGATTAATCAAAAATAGAAATAACTAATTTATTACAATAAAATACACAATTAACCTGTAATGGAATGAAGTCTTATAAAAATATAACCAGAAAATTTTCCTGTGACCAAAAATCGAAACGAATTTTTATTAAATGTAAGTTTATTGGTTTTTATCATCCTCTGCAGAACGCAGACGTTCGGAAATCCTCTCATTTATTCCGACGAGGAATTTTATCTCTTCGGAGGCGGTAGAATTCTTCATGGAGATCTTCCCTACCTTCAATTCTGGGATAGAAAACCGGTTGGAATATTTCTACTTTACGCATTTTTCCACCTTTTCGGCCCTTACAGAATTTTCGCCTATCAGTTCGGCGCGGTGATTGCCGTCTGGGGTACGGCCTGGCTGCTGTTTCGCATGGGAAAAACCATCGCTTCCACGAAAGCTGCTTTCCTTTCAGCCTTGCTCTATCCTGCCCTCCTCAATCTCTCACGGGGAGAAGGAGGTCAGACCCCGATTTTCTATAATTTCCTTGTAACAGCCGCCATCGCTCTTGTTTTGCATGATCTTCTGCAGCCCGACGGCAAAATTCGAAGAAAAACAGTCCTTTCCGCCGTATTTCTGTTCGGCCTCGCCATGCAGATAAAATACACTGTCGTCTTTGAAGGGGCGTTCGTTGGAATTTACTATGTCGTCAGGCAGTATCTAGCCTCCCGTTCCATCCCCGATGCCTTGAAAGACACTGGTCTTCTGGCCCTTATCGGCCTTCTTCCTACATTTCTTGCTTTTTGCTTCTATCTCACGATCGGGCATCCAGGAGCGTGGATTTTCGCCAACCTGGATTCCATTTTCCTGCGCGGTCATTTTCCAGACGGAGAAGCGCACTACCTAGAAATTCGAATGCTGAAAGCGGCCCTTCCTCTCCTGCCGGGGCTGATAGCCACGATAATGATTGCTCGTGCAAAATCATGGCCTGCCCGTTATGTCCTTCTCACACTCTGGGCCGGAGCCGCCTGCTTGGGGATCATCGCTTTTGGGGGATGGTATCCTCATTACATTTTACCGCTTTATGCCCCGCTAGCACTTGCCTGCGTATCGCTCTGGACCTGGAAAGCCGGTCGGATATGGCTCGTTGGTCTTCTTTGCATCGTCTCAATTATCGGGCAGCTTAGTCTGCACAGACACCGCATAAACGACGGCGATCAGCAAAATTTTCAGGCCATGCTGGATGTCTTCCAACAAAAACCGGGCTGTGTTTTTGTTTATCAGGGGCCGCCTGCCCTCTATGACACACCTTATTGGTGCACTTTAACCAACCATCCTTTCCCGGGCCATTTCAACACAGCAGTTGAAGCCCATGCGACCGGGATGAATGTTCTTCAGGAACTCGATAGAGTTCTTGCCCGAAAACCTGAATATATCGTCACGGAAGATGCCTCTCCCTTACGGGAAAATATTGCGGCACGGCGTGAGGTCTTTAAGGCTATCAAAGCAGACTACACGCCAGTGTATCGCTTCACGAGCGTGAGTGACTCACTCTACATTTACCGACACAAGTGACTTGTTACTGGGAGAGAGGCACGGCCAAAGCTAGCCCGCCCGCCATTGCGCCGCCGCCTTTACGATGCTGGTCGGGATGATTTTCCGCAGCGGCGTCGTTGATTTCGCCCACTTTATTGGAAAAGAAATCGGGCTTCACATAGGCGTCAGGCTGCGCTGAATCCTGAGGGCCTTCAATATTCTCATCGGGGACTGGAGCCGCACCGAAGCCCGAGGTCATTTGCTGAGCCACGACTTCTGCCCGATGATGGTCCAGACCGCGCATCAGCGCCGCCCCTTGCCGCGGGTCAGCCGATACTTCCTGGGACAGCGAGGCGTTAAAAGGATGCGTAAACGCTGAGAATGGCTTTTTTGGCGCCGGAACTGGCTGCACAGGCTCTGCAGCCAATGCACTACATGTCCCTACTGCCAGAACGAGCAGTGGAAAAGACTTCATCAGCATAGGCAGAAGGCGCATCAGGCGGATTCCAGCACGACAGGGAGCTGAAAGCAGTGTGGTGGGTCAAAGCCTCAAATTACAATTGAAAAAGTTAGAAAGTTTCGTGACGTCACAAAACGTGATCCGCACAGGCGTCTGAAATGAGCATTTTGTAAAGCTCACTTGACATTGAAGCCAGAAAAGTAAAGCCTACTTTACAGTAGGAGGGCTTAGACATGTTGTATGGTCGTCAATATCTCATCGAACTCGGTAGCGCGCTCGCGCTGTATCTTGTGCTGCTGTTCGGGGCCAATTATCTGCAACTGGCACTCCACCCGGCACCTTTAACAAGAATAATACTGGCACTCACACCCATGGTGGGAGCGGTGACAGCGGCATGGGTCATCATGCGTGCAATCTGGCGAATGGATGAATTACAACGTCGGATTCAATTGGATGCCATTGCAATATCATTTTTGGGAACCGCTCTACTGACCTTTGGCTGGGGCTTTGCGGAAAGTGCAGGGTTACCAAAGCTCAGAGCTTTTGCAGTCTGGCCGATCATGGGAGCCCTCTGGTGGATCGGTGGCCTTGTCGCTCAAAGGCGCTATAGATGAATAACTGCCTCAAGGAACTTCGGGCAGAACGAAGCTGGAGCCAAGCCGATCTGGCAGCAGAGCTGGCGGTTTCAAGGCAGACAGTCAATGCCATCGAAAAGGGGCGTTACGACCCGAGCCTGCCATTAGCGTTCACAATTTCACAGCTTTTCCGCCGCAGTATTGAGGAAATTTTCTTCCCGTAACCCGACCATAAAAAAGCGGGGAGATTGCCCTCCCCGCTTTTTCAGAACTCAGTCCAGACCAAGCTGGTGTCCGGTTGTGCGAAGCACCTCGATGCCTGGAAGGATTTTTCCTTCCAGCCATTCCAGAAATGCACCACCCGCCGTGGAAACGTAGCTCATCTGGCCAGCAACCCCGGCGTGACGCAGCGCGGAAACGGTGTCTCCACCGCCTGCCACAGTACGAAGCTTGCCTTCCTGCGTCAGGCGAGCAGCTTCCTGTGCAACCTCAACCGTTGCACGATCAAACGGCTCGATCTCAAACGCCCCAAGTGGGCCGTTCCAGACAAGCGTTTTCAACGTAGCCAGACGCTCGTTGATCAGCGCCACAGTGCGCGGACCAGCATCAAGAATCATGGCGTCAGCAGGCACTTCGCCAATCAGGCAGGTTTCGGTTTCTGCACCGGCCTTGAACTCGCGCGCCACAACGGCATCCACTGGCAGAATGATTTCACAGCCCTTTTCCTGCGCCAGATGCGCAATCTTGCGAGCTGTTTCGTGCATGTCCGCTTCCTGAAGGGACTTGCCGACATTCATGCCTTCTGCCGCCAGGAACGTGTTGGCCATGGCACCCGTGATGAACAGTGTGTCCACCTTAGCGATGACATTGCCAATCAGATCCAGCTTCGTGGAGATCTTGGAACCGCCGATGATGGCACCGACCGGACGCTCCGGATTCTCCAGCGCAGCCGACAGAGCCGATAGCTCAGCCTGCATCAACCGCCCGGCGAAAGACGGAAGATCATGCGCCACACCTTCGGTAGAGGCATGGGCGCGATGCGCTGCCGAAAAGGCATCATTGACGAAAATGTCGCCATTCTGCGCAATCGCTTTAGCAAATTCCGGATCGTTGGCTTCTTCACCCGCATGGAAACGCGTGTTTTCCAGAACCAGCACTTCCCCATCATTGAGAGCCGCAACAGCAGCTTCAACAGTCGGGCCTACGCATTCCGGAACGAAACCAACCGGCTTGCCCAGAACTTCCCCAAGCTTTTCAGCAATCGGACGCAGGGACATGCCAGGAACGACCTTGCCCTTCGGGCGGTCGAAATGGCTGAGGACCACAACGCGCGCGCCCTTACCGGCAAGCTCATTGATGGTCGGGGCAACGCGCTCGATGCGCGTGGCGTCAGTGATGACGCCGTCATGCATCGGCACGTTCAGATCAGCCCGGACGAGCACGCGCTTGCCGCGTGCCTCCAGGGTGTCGAGCGTGCGGAAAACCATGGGTCAGAGGCTCCCGAAAGCAGCAGCCGTGTCGGCCATGCGGTTGGAGAAACCCCACTCATTGTCATACCAAGCGCAGATGCGAACGAGCTGGCCGCCATCGACCAGTGCCGTCTGTGTTGCATCAAACGTGGAAGACGCAGGGGAGTGGTTGAAATCCGTGCTGACCAGCGGCGCCGTGTTGTACTCCAAAACGCCCTTGAGCTTGCCTTCGGACGCAACGCGGATTGCTTCGTTCACGGCTTCAGCAGAAGCAGGAACGGTCTTCGGCACGAAGTCGAGCGAGACAAGAGAGACGTTCGGCGTCGGAACGCGGATCGCCGTGCCATCCAGCTTGCCCTTCAGGTGCGGCAGAACCAGGCCAACAGCCTTGGCAGCACCCGTGGACGTCGGGATCATGTTCAGAGCCGCAGCGCGGGCACGACGGGGATCCTTGTGCAGGGTGTCCACCGTGCGCTGGTCACCGGTGTAGGAGTGAATCGTGACCATGTAGCCGCGCTCGATGCCGAACGCTTCGTCCAGAACGTAAGCGACAGGAGCAAGGCAGTTCGTGGTGCAGGATGCGTTGGAAATGACCTTCATGTCCGGCGTCAGAACGTCGTCGTTCACACCGAAAACGATGGTGGCATCCACATCCGTTGCAGGAGCGGAGACGATCACGCGCTTTGCGCCAGCTTCCAGCAGGGCAGCGGCCTTTTCACGCGTGGTGAAGAGACCCGTACATTCCATGGCAACATCGATGCCTTCGAATGGAACTTTGGACGGATCACGCTCGGCAGAAACGGTAATCGGACCGTAGGTACGGCCGTTTGCTTCAATGATGAGCGTATTGCCTTCAGCGCGGACCTTGCCCGGCAGGCGGCCATGCACGCTGTCATAGGCCAGAAGGTGTGCGTTTGCTTCGACCGAACCAAGATCGTTGATGGCTACGACCTCAACGTCCGTACGACCGCTCTCAATGATGCCGCGCAGAACGAGACGTCCGATACGTCCGAAACCGTTGATTGCGATTTTTACCGCCATGCCTGCCTACTCCGCTATTCTGACGAAAGGGCTTCTTCCATAGCACCGCCACAGCGAAGCAACAGGGGGTTGGCATAGTTTTTCATGAACTTGATGCGCTTAATCTTGCCGAAACCCTCCGTTCCTGCGACGGTCCCGCGCAATATGGCTGCATTTGTCCGACATTTTCGTTCGCCCCGAGGCATCATGGCTCCACGCGCTCTCTCTCTGGCAGGCTGCATCCTGCTGGCTACGCCCCTGCTTGCGGGCTGCAAACTGGTTGATCAGCGCACGTTCAACCCGCAGGCAGGCAAACCGCCTCAGCCGTATATCCCGCCACCGCCCCCGGCCCCGAAAGCGAAACCGCCATTCCTGCAAATCGAAGGCGGGACTCCGGAATCCGAATACGGCCCTGTCGTGGATCAGGCTGTTAAGTCAGCGTTGGCCCGCAAGGAAAATGTCCTCTTTATCGTCAGGCTTCTGGTCCCGCCTCAGTCTGATCCGGCCGCACAAACCAAAGCCATGACAGAGGCTACACAAACGGATCTGGAGCCTGTTGCTCACAGGATCAGCGCGGCCGGTGCCCAGCCTATCCAGATCGAGATGCATGCTCTCACTGATCCATCGGTCCAGCGTCCGCTGATCCGCGTGGATGTTCGCTAAAACCAGACACCACGGAAACATCACTTTATGCCAAGTGCAGCCTGTGTCGTCCTGACCCATAATGCCGCTCCTCTTCTAAAGGAGTGGCTGCTGTGGCATCTGGCACTCGGTTTCGAGCGTATTCTCGTTCTCGATGCAGGGTCCACAGACGAGACGCAGGCTGTTGCACTCGCAGCAGAACATATTGGCCCGGTTGAACTTCATGAGTTCATCAGTGGCGATGAGCTCTCTCCTGAAGAGCTCCGCAAGACTTTAACGGCGGAAGCGGCTCGTCTGGTGGGTCAGGAACAGGATTGGCTCCTGGTTTTGGACGTTGATGAATTTCTCGACCCGGAGACAACGCTGGAGAACCTGCTGGCGACAGCGGGAGACGCTGACGCCATCGCCATCAACTGGTGCATCTACGGAAAGCCCCTCAAGCCTGTTCCGGCCCCTTCTGTCATTCAGGCATCACCCTATCGGAGTGCCGTCACTTTCCCTGACAACCGGATGGCCCGTCTGCTTGTCCGGACGAAAAAACTCCCAACTTCGATAGACGTCCTGTCTTTGGACCTATCCCCTGAACGCATCGTCCATCCGGATGGCACGCCAGTCGATCGGATCGGCCCTGGTGTCGCCGTCTCATGGAAAGGCGCGCGCATTCTTCATTATGTCTGGGCAGGAGATCCAGATATGCCTCATCATCTTGCAGATCATTATTTCTGCCGGGATGAGGAAGATCTATCCCCAAGACGACGACTGCCTGACGTCTCCATGATCCGGCACGATCTCATGGATACGCAGGCCTATCGGGGATTGGAAAATCTTCTTCAAAGCCTGACGCAAGAACCTGCCCTGGCACTCCCTGAACTGCCGGATGCAGGAAGCTCCATGCCGGACCATCGTCAGCATGAGCAGTTTTCCTTCCATCGTATCCGGCCCTCCGCCGAAGAGCGGCTGCTTTTAACGCCTCAGAGTGCTCCTCTGCCAACGCGCACACGGGCCTGTTTCATTCAGGATGTAACAGGCGATTTTCTGGTCGTAGGGACAGATGGATCTCCCCGCTTTTCCAGCGATCCGAATATAAAAACGACAGACAAACTGGTCGGCATTTATCAGGATAGCCATCCTGAAATTGTGATGCTCTCGTCTCTCAATGGACATCCTGTTCAACTGGCGAACCAGTCTCTTCTGCGGCCTGTTCTAACAATACGCTGGATTGAGGCCGACACATTCATTTTCGCGGATGATAGCGGGTTTGGTGACACCCTGTTCCAGTTCGTACCGACCGAGGAGGCAATTTCTCTGGATCTGCCGGCCCTTCCAGCCCCCGACACAGCGGCAGGTCTGTCTTTCAAAGGGTTCTGCGCGTGGTTTATTCGCCACCCTCACTGCGCATTGAGAGATGTAGCGCGCGTGATAGTTCTGCTTTCTGAAATGGGACGGAAAGATCTGGGAAACGCTGTACCAGAATTGCAAACGTTCCTCTGACTTTCAGAGAATACGTGACAGTATCAGGCCCGCCAGCGTTCCGACGACCAACAAGATCAGGCCATTCCGCAGACGGGCGCCAAATGGTGCTCCCGCCGGGAGCGCTGCCATAGACGTTGCGCTCTCACGCAGTGCAACAATTTCTTCCTGTTGCGCACGCTCTTCCTCCTGCCGCTGCCAGACACGACCGCTCATTCTGCGAATGTAATGGCCCGCATCAGCGGGCGTCGTTGCGGAATGATCCACCAGCCGTTCCGCCAACGTCCGATTGGCAGTATGCCCAACGCCCAGAACACGATGTGCCACACAGTTGGAGAGCGCTTCCAGCACCAGCGGATGCTCAAACACTGTAAAGTCGGAAACATCTCCGCCGCCACGGATCAGAACGATAATATCTTCCCGGCACGTGCCTATGGCGTCCGCAATACGGTGCGGATCGGTCATGGCTACGGGAAGTGCGCGGATACGCTCTGAACGCCAGCCGCCCCCCAGCGCCTGAAGGAAGTCTTCCGAGACTAGTGCGCTGGAGGACGCAGAATGAATGAGAAGCAGTCGGGCGTCCCGGCGGTCAGGGTAAGGCTGAAACTGCCAGCTCAATCCTCTCAGAACATCCAGCAGAGATCGCTCTGCCCGGTCCACTTTCTGACGGCCGGGATCATGTGGTTCAACGGTAAGCACTTCAAACCGGAGGGCAACCTGTCCCCGCAGATGGCGGGCTCGCAGACACCCTGTCACACGGACATGATCTCCGGCACGCACATCTGCTGCCGCCAGAACCAGCTTGGTCGCTTCCAGCGAAATGGACGTCCCAAGCTGCGGATCGACCAAGGGCAGCTGATAATATTTCTTGTATGCGTTAGGCGCGACGTCACCCAGTTGCCCCTCAACCGCAAGCGGGAAACCCCACTCTTCGAAGTGAGCACAAATCTCATCCAGCCTGGCCGTGAACAGATCCTGAACCTGAAGCGGTGACAGGACTGGCATGGCAGCCATATCACTGGCTGAAGAATCAGTTCGGGTGCGTCTCGGAAAAGCGTCCATGCCGCACCATATGGAGTAAGAACAGATGTTCTCACAGAGGGTGCAGCAGCCCTCACAGCATTTTTTTATGTATTTTCAGAAGGTTGGTCCGTCTTGACCGGTTCTGCTCCTCAGGATCTTCTCCTCCGACTTCAAAAGTCCAGTTTTCGGGCACGGTTTCATCTGGATGAACAGGCACGCCTCTACCTGGAAAGTCGCGGCCTGAATGCTGTCATGGAACATGGTGCTGCCTTCATCCGGGATCGCCTGGCACCTGCATGGCCAGCACAGGACGGAAAGCAGACGCCGATGCGAGGGCATCCGGTCTTCATCGCACAGCATGCCACGGGCTCATGTTGCCGGGGATGTCTCGCGAAATGGCATGGTATTGCCGCAGGACAGCCTCTGACCGGCGAAGATCAGGAGGCAATTCTTGCCGTGTTACGAGCCTGGATTCTGAAGGACATGGGGACAGATGTTCCCAGTACGCCAGCTCAAGGTGTGTTATTCTGAATTTTCTTACCTCGTGGCAGAAATCGCTCCGCCAGCAGAATAACAACAATCGCAAAAGCGCCCATTTCGATTTGCGAACGGGTTTCCGCCTGAATCATCATGGCAATGATCGCAAGGGCGATCAGCGCAAGCGCCACGTATGCTCCAGCAGCCTTCTGGGGCATGAGCTTTAACCGTCCCAGAACAAGCAGGGCGTTATTAAAAAGCATAAATCCGCCCGTCAGGCTGACAAGAACAGCAAAAATGACGCCCGGCGAGAGAACGGCCGTTACCGCAACCAGAATGGCACTTCCAACACTGGCGAGAAGCGCGCGACGGGGAAGCTGCGTTTTAGGCTCAACCGCCAGAAAGACCGCAGGAGCATCTCCTTGTTCAGCCAGTTCGAACAGGATGCGCGAGGTGACGTAAATCCCGGAATTCAGGCTGGAAAGGGCCGCTACGAGGATGACAATGCCCATTGCCAACCCGGCGAAAGGCACATGAAACCGGTTCAGAACCAACAAAAATGGTGACTGTCCCGGTACGATGTCACTCCACGGCATCAGGCACAGAATCATCGAGATGGTCACAAGGTAGAAGCCACCAATACGAAGAGGGATGGTCCGTGTTGCGCGGGCAATGTTCACTTCCGTGTTGTCGGACTCAACTGCGGCCACCGTTGCAATCTCACTGCCACCCATTGAGAACAGCACTGTCGGAATGACAGCAAGAAGTGCCATCAATCCGTGGGGCATGACACCGCCATGCGCAAACAGGTTTTCCTGCACGGGGATGGAATGTGCCCCGAATGCCCAGATACCAATTCCGATGAAAAGTACGATAGCGGCCACTTTGATGGCCGAAAACCAGTACTCGAACTCGCCATACCCTTTGACGGACAGGAGATTAATGGCGGTCATCACGCCCAGAACGAGAAGTTCCAGAACTGCGTAAGGAACTGGAATGTAGGGCGTGAGCATGGATGTTACGGCAATGGCTTCAACGCCAATGACCGTCACCCAGGTCAGCCAGTAGGTCCAGCCCGCGACGAAACCGAAGCGATCCCCGAGAGCATGGCGGATCTGTCCGAGAAATGACGCACGCCCGGGTGTCTGTGAAGCAAGGTCTCGCATCATGCCATTCACAAGCCAGACCAGAAGTCCCGCCAGAACGTATGACACGATGACGGCCGGTCCACCCATCGACAGAGCAGCCGAGCAGCCGATGAAAAACCCAGCACCAATCACCCCGCCCAAGGCAATCATGACAACATGTCTCGTCCTGAGACTTTGGGCGAGTTGATCTGTCTGGGTCATGAAGTGTCCTTGTCCGTGGTCTGTGTCAGACTGGAAGATCCCTGTTATCTGCCAGGGTTTCCATGGTCATGTATGAGGTGATGGCATCCAGCTCGACCTTGCTGATGATCTGCTGATAGACACGATCGAAATCGTTCATGTCGCATGCCACGACCTTGAGAAGATAATCATACTCACCGGCAATCCGGTAAAAATCAACGATGTTTGGGATCGAAACGACCACTTTGCGGAACGTTTCAAACCATTCGTGTGAATGATGACGCGTCCTCATCAGCACAAAGACCGTCAATGTCAGGCCAAGCGCCTGAGCATTGAGACGGACGGTATCGTGGCTGATGATCCCACTTTCCCGCAGGGCGTTCAGGCGCCTCCAGCAGGCATTCTGGGAAAGGCCGACCTGTTCGGCCAGTTCACGCTGGGACGGCGTCCCCTGCTTCTGGAGAATGCGAAGGATGGCACGGTCCGTTTGATCGATGATTCTGCTCATAATGATGTAAATGACAACAAAAAACCGGTTTTCGTCTACAAGAAAGAGACAGTTTCCTATCCGCCATTGAGATATTTTCCTCTGACGAGATCAGGTAAGAGGACAGGGCATCATGGAAACGATCGGCAGTCTCGACAACAGTGCAACAGCGCTTGAGCAATTTGAGAAAATGCTCCGTGCAGGTGGTCGCGATGCCCTCCGTAAGGGCGTCCTCGGAGACGGCACGAAGTTCATGAGCCCCTTTGGTGTTCAGTCGCTTCTTTATGCAGACTATGTCGCTTCAGGCCGTGCGCTTGTTCAGGTCGAAACATTCGTCATGAACGAAGTTCTTCCCTACTACGCGAACAGCCACACTGAAGCGTCTTTGTGCGGGGCATACATGACGCGGATGCGGAATGCGGCGCGTGATGCGATTGCTCGCCTTTGCCATGCCCCCAAGGATCGTTTCACGACCATTTTCATGGGCAACGGCGCGACAGCAGGCCTGAACCGTCTCGTACATCTGCTGGAAATCCCTGCCCGCTGTGCTGCTGGAAATCGCCCGATCATTTTCATTGGCCCGTACGAGCATCACTCCAACATCCTCCCCTGGCGGGAAAGTGGCGCCGAGATCATCGAGATCCCGGAAGCCGAGAATGGTGGTCCAGATCTTGCCATTCTTGAACAGGCATTGACCGCCTGCGACGAAGGGCGCCTGAAAGTCGGCTCTTTCTCGGCAGCATCAAACGTCACCGGCATCATGACGGATGTAGATGCCGTAACGGAACTTCTGAAAAAGCACGGTGCTCTGGCGATCTGGGATTATGCGGGTGCCGCTCCGTATCTTCCCATCGACATGAAGCCTGGCACGCCTTTCGAAAAAGATGCCGTGGCGGTGTCCTGTCACAAGTTTATCGGTGGCCCGGCAGCCTCAGGCGTTCTGATCGTCCGCAATGACGTCGTGACGCGATGCGGCCCGGTTCTCCCAGGCGGAGGAACAGTACGGTTCGTTTCCCCCTGGAACCATGACTACACCACGAGCCTCGCAGCTCTCGAAGAGAGTGGAACACCAGATGTGGTGGGGGACATCCGCGCGGCACTGGCCTTTATCGTCAAGGACGTCATTGGCCAGACTTTCATGAGCGACCGCAATGCGGAGCTGCGCGCCCGCGCCGTTGCGCGTTGGAGCAAAAACCCGAATATCCGCATTCTTGGTCACGCCACAGCTGAAGCCCTGCCCATCTTCTCCTTCCAGGTCCGGGACGAAAGCATAGGTGGCTTCATCCACCAGCAGCTTTTCACGCGCATGCTGTCGGACCGCTACGGCATTCAGGTGCGTGGCGGATGCGCTTGTGCAGGACCGTATGCACATCGCCTGCTCGACATTGACGAAGCGGCCTCGGATGCAATTCGTCAGGCCATTCTGTCTGGGCAGGAAATCGAGAAGCCCGGCTGGACACGCCTGAATTTCAGCGTGCTGATGGATGATGCCAAAATCGAACGCATTCTCGATGCTGTCGATGACCTGGCGCTCGACCCTCATTCGGTCGCAGCCGCTTACGAATGCGATATCTCGACAGCACGGTTCCGTCCAAAAGCGGCTGCTTAACCCAGACAGGAACGCTCTCTCGCCGTCCCTTCATCTTCAAGCCAAAACGGGGCATCTTCCGGACAACAGCAGGAAGATGCTCCATGAAGACTTTGACCGCCGCCGAAACGCGAAAACTGCTTCCCTTTCCCGCTCTCGTGGAAACACTTCGGAGAGCAGCTCAGGACTATCATGCTGGACAGATTTCCTGCCCTGAACGCATGGTTGTGCCAACGCTTGATCGCTCCGGAACGGTCATGTCGATGGTTGCGTGTGCGCCTGATATTCTCACGACAAAGCTTCTAACCCTTTATTCTGGCAACTCCGCACGCAGTCTTCCTGCTATTCAGGGGCAAGTCATGTGCATGGATGCTGTCGATGGTCAGTTTCTGTTCGCATTGGATGGCGTTGCGACAACAGAGCGACGGACCGCTGCCATCTCCATGCTGGGATTGGACTGCTTTCGCTCAGGCACTCTGGAAACGGTTCTTCTCATTGGTACCGGCGTACAGGCCAAAGCTCATCTGGAAGCGCTGAATGTGCTTTATCCGGGCCTCACGGTTTACATTCGTGGCCGCTCCCGTGAGAGCGTAGCCGCCCTGACAGGAAGCAACGCATACCCTGCCCTGAGGCTTCGCAATGATGACGAAACCTGCGACCCGGATGTGGTGATCACCGTGACCAGCAGCCAAAGCGTTCTGTACGACGCGCCGCCAAAGTCTACGCGACTGATTATTGGTGTGGGGGCTTATCGACCGGAAATGATTGAAATTGGTCCGGCCATCGTCAACGGAAGTACCTGTATCGTGGATGATCCCGTTGGTGCACCGTTAGAGGCGGGAGACATCATTCAGGCAGGGAAAGACTGGGAAGAGGTCCAACCTCTGGCCGCTTACCTATCCGGCAGAGAAAAACCGGAAGGTCCGGTATTTTTCAAGAGTGTCGGCTGTGCTGCGTGGGATCTGGCAGCGTGTCGCCTTGCCCGGCAAACACTAGGCATCTAGGAGGCGGCACCCCGTCCGAGAATACTGCTCAGACGGGATAAGCCATCTTTACCAGAGATAGACAAGCTTCATGTAATACGCATTCGTCTCAGGCACGTTTCTGCCATCGACAGAATGAGAATACCGCCCGGTTAATGAGACGCGCTTGGAAATATTGACCATGGCGCCCACACCCAGTGCGACTTCACGCCCACTGGATTCACTGACCCAACTGTTAGCAGTGTTGTCCCGCATTCCGGCCGTGTTCTGCCAGTCGAATGCAAAGAACGGCTCAACAATCTTGCTCGCTTTCCAGCTGAAACGCAGGTTGGAATGAAAGACCGTCCCTGGCGAGTAGCTGTGCTCGCCTGTCTTGTGCTTCGTGGATGCTACAATTGCACCCAGATCCCCATCGAAGCTGAAATGCTTCCATTCATAATCGAACATGAAGCTGGACAGGTTTGACCAGTAGCTCGGGGACAACGCATCCCGTGTGCCAACCGGGGTTTGCATGAAGGTCTGGATACCGAAGGTGCTGTGAGCATTCGGCTTGAACCAGACGGCAGGGCCCACGATTGTCGGACCGAGGCCACCGTAATCCTTGCCCTGTGCCAGAACGAAGCTTTCCGACTGAATGACTTCAAACGCAAAACCGACATGCGGCAGAGCGTCAAAGCTGCGGAAATGCACGTACTTCGTCATACCCGCCCAGGTGTGGCTTCCCCCAGTGGGCTGACGCCGGCCACCACTGTCATAAGTGTTCCCCGCAACATTCCCATCTCCGTACTGCACGAGCACGTTGAACGGTTTGAAGTCCACCGGCAGGTCGTATTCATGCGGGCCAATGATGGCCAGAGGAATATCAGCAGCATGTGCCGCAAGGGCTGGCAGGAGGGAGGAAGCGGGCAATAGAATGCTCAGGGCCCGGAGACACCCTCCGGACCAGATTTTGCGAACCATGACTTTTATTTCCGTAGAAGAAGAAACTGGAGCGCCTCCAGTAAAGAAAGCGCTCCAGCAGTAATAAGACCAGATCAGTGCGCGGCTGCGCCCTGCTGTCCGTCAATCGTGTAAGCGATGATATAGTCACCGCTGCGGGTGCCAAGGCCCCCATGACCGCCAGCGGCGATCAAAACATACTGCTTCTCGCCGATTTGATAGGACATCGGGGTTGCCTGTCCGCCAGCCGGCAGACGGTCACGCCAGATGACCTTACCGGTCGAGACATCAAAGGCACGCAGGTAATCGTCAGCTGTCGCACCCATGAAGGATACGCCACCCTTTGTGATGACACTGCCACCGATGTTGTACATGCCGGTCGGAAGCGGAAGGTTGTTATGCGTCCGGAAAGGACCGGTGTCGCGCGTCGTACCAACCGGGTGCTGCCAGACAATCTTCTTTGTCACCAGATCGATAGCGGTGATCGTACCCCAGACTGGTCCCTTGCAGGGGATCTGAAGCGGATTTAGCCACGGGCTGGTGTAAGCGATGTAAGGTGTACCGTAGTCAGGAGAGACACTAAGCGCATCGCCCTTGGCTTCCGGCTTGTCACCCTTGCCATCCCACTTCGGCAGGATACCACTGGTTTCAGCGTGGTTACGCTTCTCCAGACGGATCCGGAATGGCAGGTAGCTGGCGTTGGCGATCAGCAGCTTGCGCTGCGGGTCGATGGACGCACCCTGCCAGTCAACCACACCATAGAATGCCGGATAGACGATCGTCGTCTTGCCAACATGCGGCGGCGTGAACTGACCTTCATAAGCGGACTGACGGAACTGGATGCGGCAGATCATCTGATCCAGCAGCGTCGCGCCCCACATGTCGCTTTCCTTCAGGTCAGGCGGCGTCAGAGACGGCAGACCAACAGCAAACGGCTGCGTCGGAGACACATGGTCGTCTGCAGCAACGCCAGCAGTTGGAACCGGACGTTCCTCAACCGGGTAACCCGGAACAGGCTTGCCTGTGCGACGGTCCAGAACGAAGAACTCACCGCGCTTCGTGGTCTGGATCAGAGCCGGGACGGTTTCACCGTTCGGGCCTGGCAGATCAACCATCGACGGGCCAATGGCCAGATCCATGTCCCACAGATCGTGATGCACGGTCTGGAAGGTCCAGCGACGCTCACCAGTTTCGATATCGAGAGCAATCGTTGCACTGGAGGTTGCATCGTCGAACGGACGGCGTGAACCACCCCAGTTATCCGGCGGGGAGTTACCCATCGGCAGGTAAAGCAGGCCGAGGTTCTCGTCTGCCGTGTAAACGCCCCACGCATTCGGGGTGTCACGCGTCAGCTCGTCGTTCGGGCCGGGCTTCCAGTTTTCCGGGTTGTGACCGGCATCCCAAGCCCACTCGATTTCACCGGAAATCGGGTTGAACGCACGGATTGCACCGGACGGCTCGAAGTTCGCCTGGTTATCAAATATCCAGCCACCAAGAACCACACGATCCTTCACCACCAGCGGCGGAGACGTCACGAAGTGGAAGCCATGCGGCACATGACCAAGATACTGGCGCAGGGAGATAAAGCCGTGCTCGCCGAAGTCTTCGCAGGGCTTGCCTGTTTCAGCATCGACAGCAAGAAGACGAACGTCACCAACCGGGGAGAAGATACGCTTCTGGCAGGCCTTGGAGCCATCAGGAGCGGTATAGTCGTCCGGAGCCTTGTAATAGGAGACGCCGCGGCATGCGAGATAGACGTTGGCAGCCAGATCTTCAGCAGCAGGCTTCGGATCGAACTTCCACTTCACCTTACCCGTTGCGGCATCAAGGGCCATGACCCAGTTATGCGGCGTGCAAAGGTAGAGCGTGTCATCAACCTTGATCGGGGTAACCTCGAGGTTGAACTCGTGGCCTTGATCCGGACCGGCCACAACACCTTCGTCAGCCTTCTGGACGTCACCCGTCTGGGTAACCCAGGCGCGCTTCAGGTTGCTGATGTTGGCAGGCGTGATCTGACCCAGCGGGCTGTAACGATCACCGCCGACCGTACGGCCATAAGCAGGCCAGTCAGCTGCGGGCGTGCCCTTGCCGGTTTCGTCAACCTGGCCAGATGCAGCCATACGCTCGGCCGGAAGCGTGCCATTGATGGAATAGGAGGTAAAGCAGCTTGCAACGATCGCCACAACGGCGATGGCAGCAGAACCAGCCAGTTCGCGCTTGTCCGCAGCCCAGGACGCATTGGAGCGCCAGACCCACGGCAGAAGCATCCAGCAGGCAATGCCCACCAGAGTGAACAGACGAACTTCCAGCCCCCAGATGTTGAAGCCGACTTCAACAACAGACCAGATCGTGGCAACCAGCAGCAGACCTGCATAAATACGGCCTGCCTGAGACGGGTTCTTCAGGCTGACGGCAGCCGCCGCAAGCATGACGAGACCAGCCAGCGCATAGAACCAGGACCCACCGAGCACGAGCAGATAACCGCCCCCACCCAGCAGGAACAGCCCAACAAGCGCGAGCAGGATAGAGGTTACTGGAGACAGCACCCTCTGGAGAGAAGAAGACATGACACCTCGTTTTTCAAAAATATGGAAAACCACTTTTTCTGAAATATTTTGTCTCTCTTAATCGCTTAAGGAGCAGGATATGATCCGTCCCCCATATGACTGTGCGAGGGCAGAAAACTGCTGCGCAGGTCTGTCCCTGCCGGCCGGATGATTGTCTTGAAAAGCTTGTTTCTCATCCATGCATCCAACCCCTCGCCAAGAGCGTTACAACAGAAAGGTGAGAGCTACCGGTGGACGAAACTTTCGTCTGAAAGATACGGGCACCAGTCAGTCACGCACTCTGACTGCCTTGTTCCTTCCACAACCCGCGCGACGCTATCCATGATCGAAGCTCTTTCACCCGATTGTGACTACATCGTCGCCACCTGTCGCAGTTCTGAGACACATCTGAAAATCGAGAGACACTCATGACCGGCATTACGCCACAAACCGGTCTGTCCGAGTCATGGATCCGGTGCTCCACCAGCTATAATCTTGATCCGGCAGAGCGGTGGGAAACACGTCTTCTGAGCCAGCCGGAGTTGCGTTTTATCAGCAACCGCACGCGTCTCCTGATCCAGCATGCCCTGCCAGAAATGGAGCGCCTGCATACGATGGTGATGGCGCTCGGCTTTACCGTGATGCTGGCTGATGCAAACGGCGTTGTACTGTCACGCCAGACCAGCCGTGACGATCTGACAGGATGCCGTCGGTGGGGTTTTCAGGCTGGTGCACTCTGGGACGAAGCGAATGCGGGCACCAACAGTATCGGAACATGCCTTCAGGAAAAGAAGCCTGTCATGGTGCTTCAAAGCCAGCACTGGCGACTATGCTTCCGGGGCCTGACCGGCATTGCGGCCCCTCTTTATAATGCTAGTGGAAAACTGGCAGGTGTTCTGAACATCTGTTCCTTTGCGGGGAACGATATCCTCCCATTTGCAGGTCTGCTGATGGAGACCATGACGACCACAGCTCGTAAGATCGAAGAAAGGCTGTTCCGGGAATTTTTCCCCAACGAGACGATCATTACGCTGGGTCTGGCGACAGCGAGTTCAACACCGCTGGTTGCGCTGAATACTGATGGACATGTGCAAGGCGCCACGCATGCGAGCCGGGAACGCATGCACTGGCCGGAAGGCGAACTGGAGCACCTGCCTGCTCTGATGAACTTTCTGGACTCAGAAGATGAGCTGAGTTTCCGAAAAGCCGAGGTCCACGTCATCCGCTCAGCCCTAGCCACCACGCAGGGCAATGTCAGCGCAGCAGCTCGGACGCTTGGCATCAGCCGCTCTACGCTTCACCGCAAAATCAAGATGCTAAACCTCATGCCTTAAGCATGGAGTTTAGCTCGCAAATAGCTCTTCGTACTCGGCAGGCTTGAAACCTACACACACGATCTTGCCCTCACGTTCCAGAACAGGTCGTTTGATCATGGAAGGTTGAGCAAGCATCAAGGTAATAGCTTTCGCCTGGGTCATATCTTCCTTCTGCTCTGGTGGCAGCTTGCGAAACGTCGTGCCCGCTTTGTTGAGCAATATCTCCCAACCGACCTGACCGACCCAACCGTCAAGAACCGCCCTTGAGATCGCATTCTTCTTGTAGTCATGGAATGCGTAATCAATACCGTGATCAGTCAACCAAGCTTGGGCTCTTTTCATAGAGTCACAGGCTTTGATTCCATACAATATGATTAGATTATCCATCCTGTTTTCCTCACAATCTTTCTGCCCCTTACACTACCATGAGTTTCGGGTGCACTTGTGCATCAACAAAGTGATTAA
>NZ_BEWM01000004.1 GCF_002723935.1 Gluconobacter cerinus | reverse complement strand
GACGATTTTCGCCTTTTGAAGACAAAGCCTTTCGACAGGTCGCAATGTCCTGCATGCTCAGCCCTGAACATAGCAAGGGAGGCGCATAATCGCGCAGTGTTAAAAAACCTTTACTACCCCGGCCCCCTACAGCACCATAGTGACTAAAATAACAGAGCCGCTAAGATTGTAGGAAGCAAGAGCTGGTATCTCAGCATTAGAGCTTTCTGGTACTAAGCCATCTGACTTTCTCCGGATCGCGGTGATCGAAGAAACTGCTGGCTTTCTGATCAAGCGTGGTAATCGCCTCCACATCAGCATCGTCTAACGTAAAGTCGAAAATAGCGAAGTTTTCGGCCATACGCTCTTTACGAACTGACTTGGGGATCGCGACAATCCCGCGCTGGTTCAACCAACGCAGCACAACCTGAGCGATGGTCTTGCCATGCTTCTGCGCAATTGACTGAAGCAGATCATTCGAGAACAGCCCGTTTCGTCCCTCTGCAAATGGTCCCCAGGCTTCCGCCTGAACATCGTATTGCTTCAGGATTTTCAGCGCATCGTCCTGCTGATGAAAAGGATGGAGCTCAATCTGATTGATCGCTGGTGTGATTTCGTTGTGCAGCACGAAATCCACCAGTCGGTCAGGATAGAAGTTGCTGACGCCTATCGCCCGGATACGGCCCGCACGATACAGTTCTTCCATTGCGCGCCATGCCCCATAGACGTCACCGTAAGGCTGGTGGATCAACCAGAGATCGAGATAGTCTGTCTGGAGTTTGTTTAACGAGCGCTCAAAAGCAGCCTTGGCGCCCTCATAACTCGCATCTTCAATCCAGAGTTTGGTAGTGACGAATAAATCGCTGCGGTCGATCCCGTGGTTGCGGATCGCATGTCCCACTGCATCCTCGTTGCCATAGGACGTTGCTGTGTCCAGAAGTCGATAGCCGACATCAATGGCGTCCCGAACACTTTGTTCACACTCGACAGGATCAGGGACCTGGAACACACCAAAGCCAAGAGACGGCATCTGAACGCCATTGTTCAGCATGACTGCAGGTGGGGTGACTGTCATGATTATTCTCTCCGAAACTGTGGCTTAGCGATTGATCAGGTTCTGATATGAGGCAGGATATCGGTCTCCTTGCAGGGTGATCCCGTTGAGCGCCTGTTCAATGCGGGTCAGATCATCAACCGTTAGACTGACATCAGCCCCTCCCAGATTTTCTTCGAGACGATCAAGTTTCGTCGTACCGGGAATTGGAATAATCCACGGCTTCTGGGCCAGAAGCCACGCCAATGCGATCTGTGCAGGCGTGCAGGATTTTTCAGATGCAATGGCTTTGACAAGATCAACAAGGGCCTGGTTCGCGGCCAGTGCATCAGCCTGGAAACGGGGAACAGAGCTTCGGAAATCATCTTTGGCGAACACGACCTTTGGGTCGAGTTTTCCAGTCAGAAACCCTTTGCCAAGAGGCGCAAATGGCACGAAGCCGATACCCAGTTGTTCAAGGAGCGGCAGGATTTCCAATTCAGGCTCGCGCCAGAACATCGAATATTCACTCTGGAGAGCTGCAACCGGCTGTACGGCATGTGCACGACGGATTGAATCCGTCCCCGCTTCAGACATGCCAAAATGCTTGACCTTGCCCGCTGCGATAAGGTCTTTCACCGTTCCGGCAACGTCCTCGACCGGTACGTTTGGATCGACGCGATGCTGGTAAAAGAGATCGATCCTATCAGTCCGCAGATGCGTCAGAGCTTCATCCGCAACCTGTCGAATACGCTCCGGCCGACTATCCAACCCCTGTGCTGGCACGCCGTTTACGAAACCAAACTTGGTGGCAATCACGACCTGATCACGAACCGGCTCTAGCGCCTCCCCAACGACTTCTTCATTAATGCCTGGTCCATAAGCTTCAGCAGTATCGAAGAAAGTGACCCCACGCTCATATGCTGCGCGGATCAAGGCAATAGCATCCTTGCGATCGGTGGCAGGGCCATAGCCATAGCTCAGGCCCATGCAGCCGAACCCAAGCGCTGATACTTCCAGACCACTCTGGCCTAACAGACGTTTCTGCATGTTTCTTGATCCCGCGTGTTTATCCTTGGGCGTCTGCCAAGGCTCTGAACACGCAAATCATAAGCCCAGACTCATCAATCGATTAGACAAGGTAAATTTCTTGGGTCTATGATTTTTAGTCATGAAACCTGTGAGAAGGCCTGAGCATAATGCGGCGTGAAGAGCTTGGAAGTCTGGCCATGTTCTTGGCAGTTGCTGATGAAGGCAGTTTTACTAAGGCCGCAGGCAAGCTTGGGATTTCACAATCTGCGCTCAGCCATTCTCTTCGGCGGCTCGAAGCCAGACTGGGCCTCCGGCTCCTTACGCGCACAACCAGGAGTGTCGCACCGACACTGGCTGGTGAACGCCTTATAGAAACACTGCGTCCTGCCTTGGAGGATATTGATCAAAAGCTTGCCGCATTGACCGAACTGCGGGAGCGCCCTGCGGGCACTGTCCGGATCACAACAAGTTCTCACGCGGCGTACACGGTGCTGTGGCCAGCTATTGATCGTCTCACAGCCGAAAACCCTGACATCAACGTGGAAATCAATATCGAAGGAGGCCTCGTCGATATCGTGGCTGAGCGATATGACGCAGGAATAAGGCTTGGAGAAAGACTGGAGCAGGACATGATTGCGGTGCCAATCAGCCCACGCCTTCGGATGGCCGCTGTGGCCTCTCCATCATATCTGAGCGGAAAGACTATCCCGGAAACGCCTTACGATCTTGCGCGACATAACTGCATCAATCTGCGCTTGCCGACTTCCGGTGGATTATATGCCTGGGAGTTTGAGCGCGATGGCAAAGAGATCCGGGTTAAAACGCAAGGACAGCTTGTGTTCAACGATATCAATCTGATTGTGGAAGCCGCCCTCACCGGGCACGGTATTGCTTTCATGCTTGAGGATCACATCAAAGATCACCTTTCTTCAGGAACTCTGGTGCGAATTCTTGAAGATTGGTGTGAACCATTCGACGGTTATTATCTGTATTACCCAAGCAGGCGGCAGCCCTCTCCAGCGTTCACCCTTGTTCTGGACGCTTTGCGTTACCGAGGTGGATAAATTGTAGGGTTGGATAAATGCTTGAAAACTAGGTTGACGCTTGGATGGATTGCTCTGCTTCTTGGCGATACCTTCTGGGAGTAACCCCTTTTTCTTCCAGAAATACTCGATTGAAATTGGATAGATTACTGAAGCCGGACTCTGCGCCTATGACGGAAATGGGGTCTTTCGTTGTCATCAGAAGGTTGCATGCACGACTGATCCGTAAACGGCGCACAAAACTGGTGAAAGTGCCCCCTGTTGCTTGCTGGAATAAACGCGAGAAAGCAGACGGACTCATTTTAACGCGATGGGCGATCTCTGCCTGTTTGATCATCTTTAAATCTGAAGACAACAAGCTCTGCATGACCTGATCGATCACCTTGGACTCTTCTGCTTTTGAAGAGCGGGAGTTCCAAGACTGACATAGAATGTGTCGAGGAACCTGAGCCAAATCTACAAGAAGCGCAATCAGTTTCGAGACCCGCTCTGCTGGGGCAGAGAGCTCCAGGTCTTCCATCTGGTGGCAAAGCATTTCCAGCGATGGTCCATGAAATTCAACTCCGTTGGACGCGTCCTCAATCAGGCGCAGGATTTCACCAAATTCCGGGCATAGTTGAATCAATCCCTGAAGCCATGCTGGCTGGATCTGTACGACCAGATCGCGCCCATGACAGACCTGTTCTTGCCCCAGATTGCTTAACCAGTTGTGAGGTAAGTTGGGCCCTATCAGAAACATGCTTCTGGCGTAGAAGGTACCGACATGGTCACCCACGACATACCGCCCACTCCCCGCTGTAATCAGGTGCAGTTCATACTCAGGATGGTAATTCCACTTAGCGCACTCAGCGGGGTAATCATGCCTGGACAGAGTAAAACTGTGCGCTGGCTTGGCCGTAATGAGTTCGTAAACGGGTTGAAGGGGTTGCGTGGCAAAGGGTTTTCGGCGATGGGACATGCAATGCCTAATACAACGCTGCCCTAGGGCAAGGCTCTAAAAACTACGGATGATATCAGGATCTGCATTTGGGATCATGGTTTCCAGTAAGGTCTGATTCGTCTCATTATCATCAGGAATTTTCCTGTTAGCATCTAGCGTTTGATTTTTATTTTTTCGATACTTTTTTGCGGTTTTGTTCAGCGATAAGAGCGGCTCGTCCTGCAGTCTTTTTGCGTTTCTGAAGTAGAAATTTTCTTGTAACCGTTACGTTATAACAACATTGTAGTTATTATCAGTTTTGAACCGCTTCATCGCAGCATTGCTCTCACGGTTTCTTGTGGTCTATCGCGCCTCGCTAACTTTCTTGAAATTCTTCCTCAAAGAGACCGCATGACCATCGCAGTGCCGCCCGAGAACTCGTCTTTGACGAACGTTCCTTCCCCCCGCACATCTCTCATTTTCTTTGTGCTCGCTCTGGGCGCTTTTGCTATAGGAACTGCTGAATTTACAGCCATGAGTCTGGTGCCTCTGATCGCACGCGAACTTCAGGTTACGGTTCCTCAGGCCGGGCACGCGATTGTTGCTTACGCGATGGGTGTTGGCATTGGTGCGCCGCTCATTGCTGTTCTCAGCGCACGTTTGAGCCATAAAAAAACACTCATTGGGCTCACTGCCCTCTATATGGTTGGAAATGGGCTCACAGCATTTGTCCCATCTTATGGCTACCTTTTGATATGCCGATTTGTCAGCGGCCTCCCCCATGGCGCCTATTTTGGAATAGCTGGCATCATCGCTTCGTCACTCGTTCCTCCAAGTCGCAGGACACAGGCGGTTTCGCGTGTCGTGCTTGGTCTTACTGTAGCAACAGTTGCAGGCGTTCCCCTCGCCAGTATCATCGGAAGTGCCCTGGGATGGCGCTGGTCCTTCGGTTTGATCGCGGCTCTGGCACTCATCACAACTGTCCTTGTCAGTGTGGTTGTTCCCACAGACCCTTCACGTCCCCATGCAAATGCAATGGCGCAGCTCAGAGGCCTTAAAAACCGACAAGTGTGGCTCACCCTTGGAATTAGTGCCGTTGGGTTTGGTGGAATTTTTTGTGTTTATACTTACCTGACGGCCATTATGCAGGAAGTTCTACACGCATCGTCCACGATGATTGCTATCATGCTGGCTGTCTTCGGAGCGGGAATGACCACAGGAACGGTTGTTTGCGCCTGGGCTGCTGACCGGAAGATGATGTTGACCATGGGCGGTATCTTGCTCGTCAATGCATCAGCTCTCGCCGGTTTCGCAGGATCTGCGCATAACGTCTGGGAGCTGATGCCTGTTGTGTTTATGATCGGGTGTGGCGGAGGGCTGGGAACGGTGATTCAGTCGCGCCTCCTTGAAGTCGCGGTAGGTGCAGAAGCTATGGCTGCGGCCTTGAACCAGAGCGCTTTCAACCTGTCTAATGCCGTTGGTCCCGCACTGGGTGGGCTTGCCATTGCAGCCGGTTTTGGATGGACCTCAGTCGGCTGGGTTGGCAGCGGCCTGGCTTTTGGTGGTTTCATGATCTGGCTGCTGACTTTGGGGGATATCAAGGCAAAACAACAGCGACCGATCTAATATTTGATAAGGTGTCTTTTCATAGACGCGAAAATCGGAAATTTACGTCAAATCACCAGACATTTATTATGCTGCTATCCCAAAAGGGGCTTCTCCACAGGCGTTAGCTTCATCAACCGTGAGTAGAAGCCTTATGCGCTCCTTGGCAGGGCGATGAGAGAGTGGAGGCGAGCGATGGAGGACCTTCTCTGCGTGGTCCCACTGCGGAAAGTGTTTCCCTTTCAGAAGAACAATTGTCCCGGTAGAGGCTTCTTGGATGGTTGACCCGTTGTCGGTTGTCCATTGAACTCCCGGCCCGACATAGGCGCGAAGCAAACGGAGATCGACGCAATCAACATGAAATTTCCTGCAACTATCCGTCGTTATTTTTTCCAAACGAACGCGGAGTGCTTGATGTCGGGACATATCGCCGTAAAGAGTAGCGATCTCCAGGATGTCTTTCTGTAGAGGCAATGTACCTTCCGGAAATGAGGCTTGTAGCTGGGCAGCAATGTCCCCCAGTTGCCCCCGCGCTATCCATGATCGAGGCGCGGATTTCAGATAGTCTTTCGCCGCCTGTGTCAGTGTTTCCGACAAGCCGGCCTGATGAAGACTGATGCTACAGTGAGGCAACAGAATGTCTTTGAGCAACGACTGACGAGCCAGACGGGTACGGGTGGAACACTGCGGCATGGAAAACGCTTCCTTGCTATTGATATGTTATAACATAACTATTATTGACGCCTGTATCAATCCCCTCTTCTCTTCAGGTGCTTGCCTCATGTCGGACAATCGATTGCCTGTGACCGTTCTTTCCGGTTTTTTGGGAGCTGGAAAAACTACCCTTCTCAATCATGTTCTGAATAATCGCGACGGTCTGAAGGTTGCGGTCATTGTCAATGATATGAGTGACGTGAACATTGATGCCGAGCTGATCCGCAATGGCGGCAGTAATTTGTCCCGGACAAATGAAAAGCTCGTGGAAATGACGAATGGCTGCATCTGCTGTACGTTGCGGGATGACCTTCTGACCGAGGTGACACGGCTGGCGGAAGAAAAAAGATTTGATTACCTCCTGATTGAATCAACCGGGATTGCAGAGCCCCTGCCCGTCGCAGCTACTTTCGAGTTTCGAGATGAAGAAGGCCGCAGTTTGAGTGACGTCGCTCGGCTCGATACGATGGTAACTGTTGTAGATGCCGTGAACCTGCTCAAAGACTACGGATCAACCGATTTCCTTCGGGATCGAGGTGAGGTTGCGGGAGAAGAGGACGAACGCGCGCTCGTAGACCTATTCGTTGATCAGATCGAATTTGCGGACGTCATCGTTCTAAACAAAATCGATACGGCCACTACCGAGCAGGCAGAGGCAGCAAGATTGATCATTCGTTCTCTCAATGCTGACGCGGCTGTGGTTGAAACAAGCCAAAGCCAGGTTCCCATAAACCAGCTTTTAAACACTGGCCGATTTGATTCTGAGCGTGCACACCAGAATCCCTTGTGGTTCAAAGAGTTGTACGGGCATTCTGAACATCGGCCGGAAACGGAAGAATACGGAATTTCCAGCTTTGTCTACCGTGCCCATCGGCCTTTCAGACCGAATGCTTTTGCAGACTTCATCGAGCAGTCATGGCACGGTGTGGTGCGCGTGAAAGGCTATTTCTGGCTTGCAACCCGCCCGGATTGGGTCGGAGATTTGAGTATTGCGGGGGCTTTAGCGCGTCATCAGGCGGCTGGGCGGTGGTGGGCAAGTGTCCCGCATGACAATTGGCCTGATGACGAAGGCTGGCGAGCGACATTGGCCAAATACTGGGACGATGTTTACGGAGACCGACGTCAGGAACTGGTCTTTATTGGAACCGGAATGGACGAGGCTGCAATTCGTACCGCGCTCGACAATTGCCTTGTTGCACCACCACAGGACGCAATTTTCATGCCTTGGCACTACGATAATCTTCCTGACCCATTTCCTCAATGGTCGTAAATATCTGAGTTATTTTGACGTACGCGCACATATTTTATGCCACCTGGCCTGGCGATTAGGACAGCAATTGGAGGGGCTTTCTTCTTAGCCCCTCCCGAACACTCACGGGCCCGTAAAATAACCATTCGCTCTGATGCATATCTCAGCAACTATTCTCTCGAAAGATGCAGTGAAACTCAGAAGTCCGATGAGACCGTTCCCGTCATTGAAAATCTTGGAAGCACATAGAAGGAAGCCCCGCTGCTGCCTGCTAGGGTACTGCCATCGAGCAGTGTCACATTGTGGTAGTTGTTGGTAATGCCCGTTGTTCCGACACGAATGATCGATCCCGTCAGGTTAGAGAAATTCAGACGGAACGTCGGGGTTTTCAGGAAATAGAGCGGTTTGAAATGATACCCAAGCGCGAGGGTATTGGTAACAAACCCTGGCATTCTCTGATCGCCCACAAGTGTTACTGACTGAGGGCCGGTATAGTGAAGGCTGAAGTTTCCAAAGAACCCTGCATTGCTGTAGGTCAGTCCAAAATTTGCAAGCACTCGTGGCGTGAGAATGGACTGTTTTCCTTTGGTTGGAAGGTATGTGTCACCATAAGGAATATTTGAGTCAAAAGTGCCATGCAGGTACTCTACTGAGGCATAGGGGCTGAAATGGTGAAAATCCCTTCCCGCAATCATGGCATCGAATCCGCGGATCGTCTGGTTTCCAGCATTGGAAACTGCGTAAGCGGTATTGGGCAGATAGGTGGTGAGAAGACGGTTGGTGATATTGGAATTGAATGCCGAAATATCGAACGTCAGGTACCGGTTGTTATAGCGATATCCAATCTGCTCCGTGATGGAATACTGGTTTTTTGGGAGTGACGTCGAGCCAGACAGCTGTGACGGAGACGGCTGCCGGAAATCCCCCTCTGCATTCATGTAAACCTGACTGTGAGAGTCGATTTTATACGAGACAGAAAGATGCGGAAGCGGCGCGGTTGAGTTGGCCCCGATCGTAAACTGGCTGAGCCCGGAAGCGCGATCCCAATAGTTGGACATGATGTATTTGAAGCCACCATTTATGGTCAAGCGATCATTAAAATACTTTGCGGTATCTTCGATAAAGAAAGAATTCAGCTCGTAGCCGGCATTGTAACTGTAAATCGCTTCCTGACCCTCTGCTGTATAGAGCTTATAGGCATTGTCATTTGTTTTGGCATTTCGTCCGCCAGGTTGTGTTGCCATGGTGGGAAAGAAATAGTCAACGGCGTTGTTCTCATACCAGTATCCGAAAGACAGATGGTTATGACGATCAATGTCGTAACCCAGTTTGGCGACAAGCCCGACTTGCGGGGACCAGTGCTGCGCCCAGTATGTGCTCAACGGTGTAGAAGGGTCAGCTTTCTGACCGTTTCCATAGAAATATGTGGCACCCGTCGAGGCTGGCGTGCCGGCAGTTGAGCCGTCCCAGCCGAAGCCTGTCGCAAAATAGGGAGAAAGGTCGAAGGTCAGACGTTTGTTGATAATGATATGGGCTTGTGTTGTGACAAAAAACTGGTTCCAGGAATCAATATTGCCTTGCCAGTAATTTCCGGCGGACGTGGAATTTCTGTCCCAGACATTTGTACGATTATATCCCTGTCCCGTATGCTTATAATTATAAAATGTTTGAGCATCTGGATATGCATCAATTGTGAACATGGAATTGTTCCATGAACCAAAAAATTTTACAGTTGATCCGTTGATAAATTCTTTAAAAAGTCCAACGTCTACATGTGTCCGGCGGTTTGTACCTGCACCCATCCACTGTCTCGAATGGGTATTTGAGACTGAGATGTAAGACCGAATACCGGAATTTCCGATTTCTCCGGATTCCAGCCGGACGAATTCCCGGGACATGTTGTTGGTGCCGTAAGAAAAATCCATGCTGCCCCCAGCTTTTTTCCCAGGGGTTAGTGTGCGCTCATCAAGCGTACCTGCCGTTGCATTGGATGCAGGCGCATCGATGGGAGAGCTCCCAGGCGTCATGGTGACACTTTCGATGTTCTCTGCATCAACGTTCTGCTGAAGATATGCTGCAAGAGATGCAGGAGCCCCATCCAAAAGCAAAGCCGTATCAGCATCAGTAAAACCGCGCATATACAGAGCACCGCCTTTGATGCCAGACGTATCTGGCATGGCAATGCTGACACTTGGAAGATTTTGGACAACATCCAGACCGGTTGATGTCGGGCTTCTCATCTCAATATATTGGCGCCCCACAGACTGCACTGCATAAGGTGCAGTTTCAACGCGCATCATGCCTCCCCCAGAGTTGCGCGCACTTCTTGATCCACGAACACCGACGCTTTCTTCGCTGGCTGCCATCATGGACGTTCTACGGGGACGCGGCTTTGCGGGTGTGCCAGATGTCGCATGATGAGAGCTTGTCACATGACGAGGATGATGGGTCGGAGCAGCACTGGAGCGTCCAGTCTCTGCGGAAAGGAGTACGGAACTCAGAATAGTACCGAGGAACAGACGAGAAGCCAGTGTCTTCACTTTTTTTCTCCGAAAGCTCAGTTGGCGTAACTGAATAATAAGCACTCAAACATATTTCGTTTTAATAATGAAATACTAAATAATCTTTGGAGAAAATAAATATACGAATTTAGTATTTTGGATTAATTCCAGCGCGTTTAGCCGAATGATGCTTCCATCATTCGGCTTTCTGAAGCTTATTTCTAAATTCGGAAACTAAAATGAATATTTAGAAGTCTTTTTCGCAGCTTATAATCACCTTTCTAACTTGAGCTGTCATTCCTCTGATTTGGTCTGGAGTCGAAATAAATGGAGGGCCAAAAGAAATCGTGTCTCCTGTGACGCGAAGCAGAACACCCTCTTCCAGGCCGCGCTCAAAAAGCTGGACACTTCGCAGGGCAGACTTGTCAGAAAGGGGATTGAGTTCGATCGCAGCGGTAAGGCCGATGTTTCGCAGATCTTTTACGGATTTCAGGTCCTGCAATGCATGGACCTCTTCTTCCAAGATGGGTTCCAGTGCCCTGACGGCCGCATTGGTCCCCTTTTCTTCCATTATGTCGAGCACCGTATGGGCCACGGCTGCCGCCATTGGATGCCCTGAATAGGTGTAGCCGTGAGCGAACTCTATGGCTGCGTCCGGGCCGTTCATGAACGTTTTGTAGATTTCTGAAGTGACGATAACGCCTCCCATGGGAATGATCCCATTCGTGACCGCCTTGGCGAAGGTAATCATATCTGGTGTGACGCCAAATCTTTGGGAGGCAAAGTTTTCTCCCATACGCCCAAAGCCCGTGATGACTTCGTCGAAAATGAGGAGAATGCCGTGTTTCGTACAGATTTCCCGCAGCTTCTGAAGATATCCGACGGGGGGGACAAGAACGCCGGTCGATCCCTGCACTGGCTCGACTATGACAGCAGCGATTGTGGAGGCATCATGGAGTGCCACCAGTCTCTCGAGATGGTCCGCCAGATGGGCGCCCCACTCAGGCTGCCCTTTTGAAAAGGCGACATGGGCGTGATCGTAAGGGTGTCGGATGTGGTCCACGCCAGGGACCATCACCGTGGCGAACATCTTGCGGTTCGGGACAATGCCACCGACGGACATGCCACCAAACCCTACACCATGATAACCTCGTTCGCGTCCAATGAGACGAAAACGGCCGCCCTCACCTTTAAGCTTGTGAAAGCCGATCGCAATTTTTAGTGCAGTATCAACAGCTTCCGAGCCAGAATTCGCGAAGAAAACATGCTCCAAGCCTTCGGGGGCCATCTTTGCGATGCGTGCTGCCAGCGTTACAGCCGGTGCATGCGTCATCTGGAATCCGGGTGCGAAGTCCAGCGTTTCTGCCTGCTGACGAAGCGCGTCCGCAATGCGTGGATTTCCATGGCCTAAAGGCGTACACCACAGCCCAGACAGCGTATCAAAGACCGTTTTGCCATCGGCCATCGTATAGTAAGGCCCTTTGGCAGAGGCCACAACGCGATGATCGCCTCGACCGTTAACCAGTCTGTTGGCAGTAAAGGGCATCCAGTTGCGTCCCTCACTCATGGCAAGGGCGCACAGGCTTTCGTTCGTCAATGTAGTCACGATACTGCCTCCGTTAGGCTGTCAGATGTTTTTTTCTTAAAAGGTGCTCTCTCGACATATCGGCCCTGCCCGCGCTCGGCACGCAGTGTACCGTCATCCCAAAGAATGCGGCTCTGACTGATTGTCTTTTTTGCCACGCCTGTAACGGTCATGCCTTCATAAATATTGTAATCGACATTCTGATGATGTGTGGCGGCAGAAATGGTTCGCGACGCCGATGGATCCCACAGCACAATATCCGCGTCTGCACCCTCAACAATCATGCCTTTCCGGCTATGGATATTGAAGATACGGGCTGTATTGGTGGACGTGAGGGCAACAAACTGCTCCGGAGTTATCTTGCCGCCGACAACGCCGTGATGCCACAGAATGCTCATGCGATCCTCAATGCCGGGAACACCGTTGGGGATGCGCGTAAAATTGGTGAGGCCCATTTCTTTCTGGGAGCGGCAGAAGCAGCAGTGATCCGTTGCGGTGGTGTGGAGCTGGCCGGAAGAAAGGCCGCCCCAGAGCGCTTGCTGATGCGATTTTTCGCGGAAAGGCGGGCTCATGACATAGCGCGATGCCTTCAGCCAGTCTGAAGACTGGTAAACGCTTTCATCGAAAACCAGATGCTGTGGAAGAACTTCGCCATAAACCTGTAGTCCGCGAAGGCGGGCATTTGCGATGGCTTCGGTCGCCTCGCGTGTCGACACATGCACGATATAGAGCGGGGTATTGCTGACGGTCGCTAGCGTAATGGCGCGCTGGGCAGCCTCGCCTTCCACGCTGGGTGGGCGGGAGAGCGGATGTGCCGCAGGGCCAGTGTTTCCTGCTTTCAGGAGAGTCTCCTGAAGGAACGAGACGGCATCTCCATTTTCGGCATGTACGGTGCATAAAGCGCCCAACTCTCCCGCTCGACGCATGGAGTTGAGGAATGTCTCATCATCCACCATCAGGGCGTTCTTGTAGGCCATGAAGTGTTTGAAGGAATTAACGCCGCAGTCCCGTACCAGTGTTTCCATATCCTGGTGAACCTGGTCGTCCCAGTGCGTCACTGCGACATGGAAACCATAGTCAGCAGACGCTTTTTCGGCTTTGCTCCGCCATGTCTTCCACGCGTCATGTAACGACTGCCCGTGTTCGGGGATGACGAAATCAATAATGCTCGTTGTGCCTCCGGCGAGCCCGGCGGCTGTGCCTGTATAGAAATCGTCACTGGCCGTCGTGCCCATAAAGGGCATTTCCATATGCGTATGGGGATCTATCCCCCCTGGCATGACAAGCAGCCCATCTGCATCAACGATGGTACTGCCGGTCGGCGCTTCCATATCCGCCTGAACAGCCGCGATTTTCCCGCCATCGTCACACAGGACGTCCGCTCTGAAACGCCGCTCAGACGTAACAACTGTTCCACCCTTGATCAGGAGCATGACATCCCTTCCCTTCAGGAAAAGTGGTTGGCATTATGTCGTTGTCTTACCGAAACTGTATGGTTAATCTGACCAGCCGGTCAACATAACGATTGCGCTTCCGGAATTTTTTCGAGAACGAGGATCACCAGAATGACACAGTCACCGGACGCGTACGCTACAGGGCGCCTGACCAATGCGGATCTTGCGCCTGTTCAGGACCGGAGCTGGGCATGGAAGGACTTTCTCTTCCTCTGGATGTCTGATGTCCACAGTGTCGCCGGGTACATGACGGTTGGTACGCTGTTCATGATGGGATTGCCGGTCAGCAGTGTGCTCATCGGACTGCTTGTTGCAATCGTCGCCGTGCAGCTTCTCTGCAACCTGATCGCGGTTCCGAGCCTGAAGTCCGGCGCCCCTTTTCCGGTCATTATCCGAAGTGTCTTTGGCGTCTACGGCGCGGTCGTCCCGGCACTGGTGCGTGGAATTATTGCCGTCGGCTGGTACGGAATCCAGACATGGCTGGCATCCAATGCCGTGGTTCTGTTTGTTCTTCGAATGATGCCGTCGCTGGCAGACTATAGCGATGTTCATCACCATGGACTGATGGGGCTGTCGCTTCTCGGCTGGTTGGCCTTTCTGCTCATCTGGGCTTTACAGTTGGCGGTATTCTGGCGCGGAATGGAGTCCATCCGGCATTTCATAGACTGGGCCGGCCCAGCCATTTACGTCATGATGGTCCTGCTTGACGGCGTGCTTCTCTGGAAAACGCGTGGACAGATCAGCTTTTCAGTCCTTCCCCACTCAGCTCTTTCCGTCGGACAACATCTGACCGGCGTACTGAATGTGATCTCTCTGACGATCGCATTCTTTTCCCCGATTATCCTGAATTTTGGCGATTTTGCCCGCTATGGCATTAGCCTGAGTGCGGTACGGCGCGGTAATTTTTGGGGCCTGCCAATCAATTTCATGGCGTTCTGCGCGCTTGCACTTACAACAGTAACACTCACTCAGCCTGTTCTGGGACAGATCCTCGTTGATCCGGTGGACACTGTGACGCGTCTGGATAGTCAGACGATCATGATTGTGGGAATTTTAACTTTCGTTCTCGCGACCATCGGGATCAACATTTCCGCCAATTTTGTCTCAGCGGCGTTTGATTTTTCCAATATAGCCCCGGCATCCATTTCATGGCGTGGCGGTGGTGTCATTGCGGCGATTGGTGCCATTGCTCTCACGCCCTGGAACCTCTATGCCCGTCCGGATCTGATCCACCTGACACTCGACATACTGGGTCTGTTCATCGCTCCTGTGACAGGAATTCTTCTGGCGGACTACTATTTTGTTCAGCGGGAAACTCTGGACGTGCCTGCGCTGTACAGTACAGACCCATCGGCAGTTTACTGGTACCGAAGTGGCGTAAACCCTACTGCGATCTGGGCCTTGGGTCTGGCTGTGCTGGTGGGGCTCGCAAACGTCTTCCTGCCAGCATTAGCTGTATTTCAGAATTTCGCGTGGTTTACAGGCTTCTTTTCAGGGTTTTGTTTTCATCTGCTTCTAACGCGCCTGAGGCCGGTTGGGAGAACAGCGGACGGACAAGCGTCATGAGAGTGGTGACGGCAGTTTCATAATCGCCGTCAGTGAGAGGTGTACGGTCCAGAACGGCCTCATACTGGACCTGCATATCCGCATATGCCTGTGTACCCGACCATAAGAGAAACAATAGATGTGTCGGGTCAATAGGCGCCATGATGCCCTTCGCCTGCCATTCCAGGAAGATTGCGACATGTCGGGCCACATGGGCTCGCAGTTCTCCCCGCAGGAAGTCCTGAACCATGTGGCCGCCTGAGAGCACTTCCTGTGCGAAGAGGCGCGATCCTTCAGGACGTGCGCGGGAGAATGCAATCTTGGCTTCTATGTATCCTCTAAGCCCGTCCAGCGGGTCCTTGTCAGAAGAAAGCCAGTGATCGGCATCTGTCAGCCATACGTCCAGCAGGCGTGACAGTGTGGCGTTGTACAGGTCTTCTTTGGAGCCAAAATAGTAGAGAATATTGCCCTTGGGGATGTCGCAGACCTTGGCAATATCTTCAAGGCGCGTTCCCTTAAGGCCGCGGGTGCCAAAGGTCCATTCCGCAGCATTCAGGATTTGCGGAACGGTGGCGCGGCGTGGCGCACCGGCACGAGTTCTTTTTCTGGGGCTGGGAGACGCCTCCAGACTGTCTTGTGGCATTGTCTTTCTCCCAGCCTGCTTGCGGGAGGCGATTTTTGACAGCAGAGAGGCTGGACGACAAGCCCCTGATTGGCAGAATGCCTAGAGCGTACTGTCTGCTCTCAAGACAGCACCAAGCAGAACATTGGCTCCGGCTTCGGCCTCGCTTTCCGTAATGCTTTCTTCTTCGTTGTGGCTCAGGCCATCCCTGCAGGGCACAAAAATCATGGCCGTTGGTGCAACGCGTGCGAGATACGCAGCATCATGCCCCGGGCCTGAGACAATCGAAAGGGGATCGTAGCCCATCTGGCGCGCAGAATCCGCGACCATCTCTACGCACCGCGTATCAAAATGAACTGCGGGCGCATCCCAGATGGAAACGATCTCCAGCGTCACTCCGCCAGCTTCAGCAATGCTGTGGAAGCGATCCATGAACTCCCGCTCCATGGTCGCGACGACGGTATCATCCGGGTGACGGATATCCACCGTGAAGAATGTCTCGCCAGGTACGACATTATTGCTGTTCGGGCGATTTTCAATCAGACCCACTGTACCCACGGCCCCCGGAGCATGGCCCAGTGCTATCTCTGAAAGAGCAACAACCATTCGGGACGTTGCCAGCAGGGCATCGTGACGCATCGGCATGGGGGTGGAGCCAGCATGGGCGTCCTTGCCCTTTACGGTCACCTCATACCACCGCATTCCCTGAACACCGGAAACTGCTCCGATGACGCGGTCTTTGACTTCGAGAATGGGCCCCTGCTCGATATGAAGCTCGAAATAGGCCGCGATGGGGTGATCGCCACAGATCTCTTCACCGCGGTACCCAATAGAAACAAGCTCATCTCCAAAGCGTGCCCCCGCACGATCTCGCTTGTCCAGAACCTCCTGTTCCGTAAAAATGCCTGCGAAAACGCCTGAGCACATCATCGGAGGCGTAAAACGAGACCCTTCCTCGTTTGTCCAGTTAATCAGTTCGATGGGGTGGCGCGTTGTATGCCCGGCTTCCTGAAGCGCCCGTAGAACTGCCAGGCCGCCCAGAACCCCTAGGATACCATCAAATTTTCCACCGGTGGGCTGGGTATCCAGATGACTGCCCATCGTGATGGGAGGCAGGCTGTTATCAAGTCCCGGGCGGCGGGCAAACATGTTGCCCATCGTATCGACCGTGATGGTGCAGCCCAGGCTTTCGCAGGTTGAGGCAAACCACTCGCGAACCTGTTTATCTTCTGGGGTCAGTGTTAACCGTCGGATACCGCCTTTTGGTGTTCCACCAAACCGGGCTGTATCCATCAGATCAGCCCAGAGAGCGTTCCCGTCAATCCGCATATTGCTATGAAACATGCCAGTCCTCTTTCATCCGTCCGTCTGGTGACCCTCTGGCCGCCGCGTCATGCCTCTCAGGCGGGAATACAATTGGGGTTGGAAGGATGGTGGGGCCATGTCAGTTCCCCATCTACGGGTTGTGGAACCATTGTGATGCAGTCATCCACCGGGCAGACATGCGCACAAAGATTGCAGCCCACGCACTCCTCTTCGATCACTTCGTAATGTCGGCGATCAGACGTGTTTTTCTTGGAAATCGCCTGATGGGACGTATCCTCGCAGGCGATATAACAGAGACCACACCCGACACAGGCATCCTGATCGATATTGGCGAGGGTCTTGAACTTCATGTTGAGCTGGTTCCACGGTACGAACTGCGAAACAGCCCGGCCTGTCAGATCCTCTAGCCGCTCATAGCCTTTCTGGTCCATCCAGTTGGACAGGCCATCAATCATGTCCTCCACGATGCGGAACCCATAATGCATCGCGGCGGTACAGACCTGAAGCGATCCTGAGCCCATTGCAAGAAATTCGGCAGAATCCCGCCAGTTGCTGATTCCACCAATTCCGGAGATGGGAATTCCAGCCATGATAGGATCTCTGGCAATCTCTCCGATCATGCGTAGCGCAATTGGCTTCACGGCAGGCCCGCAATAGCCACCATGCGTTCCTTTTCCGCCCACAACCGGCATGGGCGCCATGGCATCCAGATCTACGCCAATGACGGATTGAATGGTGTTGATCAGGGATACAGCATCCGCCCCACCTGCCCGCGCAGCGCGTGCCGGCATCAGGATGTTAGTCACGTTTGGCGTCAGCTTGACGATCACCGGCATCCGCGTGTTCTGCTTGCACCAGCGTGTCACCATTTCAACGTATTCCGGGACCTGCCCGACCGCCGCACCCATATTGCGCTCGGACATGCCATGCGGGCATCCGAAGTTCAGTTCGATCCCGTCTGCGCCTGTCTCCTCAACGATCGGTAGAATGGCTTTCCATTTATCTTCCTCGCAGGGCACCATAAGGCTGACGATAAGGGCGCGATCCGGGAATTCGCGTTTGACGCGCTTGATTTCCGCGATGTTGGTCGCAAGCGGGCGGTCCGAAATCAACTCGATGTTGTTGAGGCCAATCAGTCGACGTCCCTCAAAGCCTAGGGCTCCATAGCGGGAGCTCAGATTGACGACCGGTGGATCTTCGCCAAGCGTTTTCCAGACAACACCACCCCATCCGGCCTGAAAGGCCCGGCGAACGTTGTATTCCTTGTCAGTCGGCGGTGCAGAAGCAAGCCAGAATGGATTGGGAGATTTGATTCCAGCAAAAACCGTGCGCAGGTCAGCCATTGTGGTTGGCCCTTTCCATGTTGGATGCCATCAGTTCATCATGAAGCGCTTCAGCCGCGTTCCGTCCGTCCCGGACAGCTGCAACGGTAAGATCTTCTCCTGCCGTACAGTCGCCACCCGCATAAACTCCCGGCATGGAGGTGCGTCCTGTTTCATTCACAACGATGCGCCCGTTTTCCACGAGGATCTGGTCATTTCGCACTGGGTCTGGGACAAAAATCTGCCCGATTGCTTTAAGGACCATGTCGGCCGCGAGTGTGAAGGCATTTTGCGGATCGTACCGGCCATCAGGTGTGCCTCGAATGAATGTGATGCTCCTGATGGCCCCGTCTTCGACATTGAGTTGACTGGGAGACGCCCAGAATCTGACCGTAACGCCGTTTGTCTGGGCCCATTCCCGTTCAACTTCCGTGGCCGACATGTGCTCAGCCCCGCGGCGATAAACCAGCGTTACCTCTTCCGCACCCAGACGTTTTGCCTGCACTGCTGCGTCAACTGCCGTGTTGCCGCCCCCGATCACGACAACGCGTCTGCCAACCACGACCTCGGAAAGGTTTCGGGAGCGGAGGGTCTCGATAAAATCGACTGCATCGAGGACGCCCTCTGCGAACTCGCTTTCCAAGCCTAGAGCGCGCACACCTGCCAGACCCAGGCCCAGGAAAACGCCGTCATAGGTCTCGCGGAGGCCTGCAAGCGTGATGTTCTCCCCGAGCGTCGCGTTACCCTGGAAAGCGATTCCCCCAATTTCCATCAGGAACTCGATTTCCCGTTGGGCGAAGTTGTCAGCAAGTTTATAGGCCGCGACACCATACTGGTTGAGGCCACCAGGTGCATCGTGTCGATCAAAGATCGTGACATCATGCCCATGCATGGCCAACCGATGGGCGCAGGCTAGCCCCGCTGGCCCTGCTCCTACCACGGCCACGCGCTTTCCGGTGCTTGCAGCCCGTTGGAACGGGTGGGTCTTCTGCTGCATTTGCCAGTCTGTAGCAAACCGCTGAAGTGCGCCTATTCGAACGGCATGATGAGCTTCAATCTCGGTGTGAACACATTTCTGCTCACACAGAATTTCGGTCGGACAAACCCTTGCACACGATCCGCCCAAGATGTTGGACTGAAGAATGGTGCGCGAAGCGCCGGCCAGATTGTCAGATGCAATGGCTTTGATGAACCGTGGGATATCAATGTCTGTCGGACAGGCCTCAACGCATGGAGCGTCGTAGCAGTAGAAACATCGATCAGCTTCCAGCGCTGCCTGTTCGGGCGACAGACCGGGATGAGCATCGGCGAAGTTCAGTTCCAGAGCGGTTTCCGGCAATCGGCCACATGCAATATCGAGTCGCATACTCGTCTCCTGCCTGACTTGGTTCGTAATCGGAATGGTATGAGTTCGAAATACTCTCTGGCAAGGGTTTTCTGACCAAACGTTCAGTTTATGCGAGACTATGGGTTCTAGGTGAGAACCTGCGGCGATTGAGGAAACGCCTAGCCATGAGAAATCCCGCCGACAAGATCTTAGATCAGGAGGTACGTTTTCTTCCCCTCACGCCTTTTCCGATGAAGGCAAATCCATCATTCACGGGAAGTCTAATCAAGGCGCCCATCATCCTTTACTCCTTAAATCAATGCATCAAAGTTCAAACACTTAGCCATGCGATACTGAGTAGCCTTTGGAAAGGAATGTGGTAGGCTGGCACTCTGTTTGTTGGACGCAGAAAGCTTTGACACCTCTCATGCGATTTACCCGCCTGCGTTTTCTCATTCCTGTCTCATGTTTATTGGCGAGTGAGGGATGTACCCTCCAGGGCGCCCCGTCTTTCCCAGTTGTAGGCGCTTACTTTCCGGACTGGATGGTCTGTGGCCTCGTTGGTGTTGCGGTTGCTGTTGGATTACGAGTGATATTCCTTCTAACCGGCCTTGATGCCATCCTCAGTTTTCGTCTCTTCACCTATGTAGCGCTGGGCGTTATCGCCGCACTGACTGTGTGGACGCTGGTGTTCGGGCCTTGATGATGCAGCGCGTTCATGTCTCAGGCAAAAAGCCGATTGGTATTATCGTTGCAATCGTCTGCGTTGGGGTAGCCATTCTCTTCGGCGTCCATGTCTCGCATGAAGACAGCGCTCATCCGTCTTCTGACAGCGGAAGCATTGACGCGGAAATGGTACACGTCGCCTCCACCGTTGGTGGACGGTTGAAGGAACTCAGAGTTGTCGTCAATCAGCATGTTCATAAGGGTGACGTTCTTTACCAACTTGATCCTGAACCCTACGAACTGATTGTCCGACAGGCCCAGGCCAATCTGGATCTTGCGAATGCAGAGGTCGAGAACCAGACACGGCTGCTCAGCATCAAGACAACCAGCGCCGCCACGGCGGATGATCAGGTTGTTCGTGCCAGAACCAATCGTGATTTGGCCGCACGTACGGTAAAGCGCCTGAAGCCGCTTGCTGGCCAGTCCTATATTCCGTGGCAACAGTATGATCAGGCTCGTGTGGCACTCCATGACGCTGAAGTGTCGCTTTCACAGTCGAAAAACCAATCTGTCGCAGCGACAACAGCGATCGGAGATCTGAAAAGTTCCCTTGCCGCACGGGATGCCAGTCAGGCAGCCCTGGACCATGCAAAATACGAGCTACGCCAGACTGTGGTTACAGCTCCTGCGGATGGCTATGTCACGAGTTTGCGGGTTAAAGCTGGTGAGGTTCTCGCGCCGTCTCAGGTCCTGTTCACGCTCATTGCTGATGACGAGTGGTACGCTACCGCCAATATCCGTGAGATCAATCTCTCTTCTGTTCAGATTGGCGACTGCGTGACCGTTCACTCAATGATTGATCGCCATAGTCCTCTACGCGGACACGTCGAAAGTATTGGTTGGGGCGTCCTGTCTGTAGATTCTGCTGGCATTGCCCGCTCACTGCCCATCGTGCCGCGCCAAATGGACTGGGTTCACGTCGCCCAACGCTTTCCGGTGCGCATCAGGCTGGAGAGGGCAAACCCGCTTTTGCTAAGACTTGGCGCCACAGCAACCGTTGAGATCCGGCATGGCGCTGCCTGTCCCTGACACTCTGGCGAATGCCTTGTCGTCTTCCAGCATGAGGGGGCCAGGACTGGGATTGGCACGGATTTGGCGGCTGGTCTGTGACCCTGTTCCGGGGCGATTGGGATATGCGCTTCGCATGGCTGCCGCATGCACGACGACCGTGCTGATTGGGGAAATCTGGCAGGTTCCGGAGCTGGCCGTGCCTGCCCTTGTGACCATGGCGCTGTGGCAGAAAGACCGCGTGACAAATGCTCTGGCTGGGGTTGCTGTAAATGTCCTCATCCTCATTCTGCTTCTGATTATTTACGCGCTCATCCGCCTGACGCTCGATCATCCTATGGGACTGGTGATCGTCATTGCCCTGCTGTCGTTCAGTTTTTTCTTTCTGGGCTCAGCCAGCAAGCTAAAGCCTGTGGCTTATATGCTGGGTCTGATTACGGTTTATGGACTGATTGCGATTGATCAGGTCCCGGTTGGAGAAGTCGTGACACGCGCCCTTCTCTACACGGATCTCTTTCTGGCCGTGCCGGGGGCGGTCATGATTGTGCTGGGGCTGTTGATTTGCCCATCCCCTAAAAAGATCCTGACGGATAGCATCGCTGCTCGGCTCTACATGGCTGTTCGCCTTCTCCAAACTCTTGATGCGCTAACACAGGAACGAGCGACAGATATGCTTCGGGAAGGCACGGCGGGCATGATGAAGTCCGCCAAGATGGCCTCACTTGAAAAGATCTGGTCCGTCCATGATTTGGCCTGCTTGCGACAGGCAGCCAACAGCAGTGTCGCTGTTCTTGCGCTTGCTGATGAGGCAAGTAGGGCAAGACCGCCACAGGAGCAGTTGTCTCGCCTGACTGAAACGCTTGAAGGCATGGCAAGGATTTTTTCGGAGGGTGACTATCCCACAGCCATCGAAAGCCCTGTGATCGCTTCGGAGCATCCGTCTTTACAGGCGATAACCGCTCTCCTGCCGAATTTCACAACCCCACCTGCCCTTGTTGCTGGAAAATCGCCAGAAAAGAAAAAATCGGGTTTCTTTTCTGAGGATGCCTTTACCAATCCAGACCATGTGCGCTTCGCAGTGAAAGGGACTGCTGCAGTGATGCTGAGTTATCTGATCTTCAAGGTTCTGGATTGGCCAGGCATCCACACTTGCATCATTACCTGTTTCATCGTTGCGTTGCCTACGATGGGCGAGATGATTTCAAAGCTGACACTGCGCATCACGGGCGCTCTCATAGGCGGAACGCTGGGGATCGCCTCTATTATCGCCGTGATGCCACACCTGAATGGCATCACCGGATTTCTGGCACTTGTCTTTGTTGTTTCCCTGACCGGGGCGTGGGTCAAGACAGGCGACGAACGTATTGCTTATGCAGGCTTTCAGATCGGCCTGGCATTTTATCTGACAGATCTGAAAGGCTACGGCCCCACAGCAGACATGGCCACCGCGCGTGACCGTATTGTCGGCATCATGCTTGGTAACCTCATTACATATGCCATGTTCACCAGCTTCTGGCCGGCAAGTGCCTACGATCATTTGGGGGGCAGTCTTCGCAAACTGAACGATTGCCTGAGGCGCCAAGGGACGGCTCAGAGCTCTGAAGATCAGCTTCAGTCTGCCGCTCTTAGTCAATCTGCGTTACTGGAAAGCGAACGAACGCTGGAGTATGCGATGTCTGAGCCGGCGCACATGCGCGCTGATCAGCCCCGTCTTCAGGCGGCCCGAAATGCCTTGATCGATGCTTCGAGGTTGACTGAAGAATTGCTTGCAACTCCCAAGCGGCCAGACCTTGCCGATCGCACGGCACGACTGGAACAGATTGCTTCATGATTCACTTCAAAAGAACCTTTTTTCTGCCGCTCCTGCTATCGAGCTGTGCGACCCAGGCACTTGAAACGGCGCCCGCCAGCCCTGATCGGCCATGGCAACCGAATGTCGCTGCAAATGGAGAACTGGTGCCCGGTAAGCCCGGACCGCATGCACTGGCCGTCCCCGCTGGATACACATTGCCGTCCAATAGTCAGATCCATGTGCGGCCCCCTGCCCCTGAATTGGCGCCACAGGCTGGCCATGCCTATTCCCTGCCTGAATTGATCGATATTGCGCAGTCGGCCAATCCTGAAACCAGACGTGCCTGGAACCTTGCGCGTGATGCCGCTCTGGCTGTGGGAATTACGAAGAGTGCGTACTTGCCCCGCCTGACCGCGACAGTTGTAGGCGGATATAATCATAGCCGTAATGACGGTGCGAACCCGTCGGTCAGCAATGCGGGCATTGCTGAAGACGCAATCAACTCAGGCCTGAGCGGATTAAACAGTGCTTTGGGCGGTGTTCGCAATAGCAGGTCGGGCGCTGGCGAAATCCAAACCCTGGGTATGGAATGGCTGCTGTTCGACTTCGGCAAACGTGAGGCCGTTATTGCCGCCACAAAGCAGGCACAGATTGCAACCAATGTGCTCTTCACTGCGGCTCATCAGAAAATCATCTACGGGGTAACAACGGCCTATTACACCCATGCCGCAGCCCAAAGCCGTGTCGTATTGCTGCGTAAGGCACGGGACAATGCACGCTTCGTGGAAGCGGCCGCAGTCGCAAAGCTACATCAGGGGCAAGGCACCATAGTGGATGTCACGCAGGCTCGGCAGGCTACGGCACAGACTGAACTACGACTTGTACAGGCAGAGGGCGACGAACAGAATACGGCCCTTGAACTTCTGAATGCCATTGGTATTTCGCCGAACACAAAACTTGAGACAGTCGATATTTCTGGCCGTCCGCTTGGGTTGGACGATATTCGTCTGACTGACGCATTTGTCCAACAGGCCGTTTCACGCAGGCCGGACGTTCTTGCAGCATACGCAAATGCGAAGGCGGCAAAAAGCAGGGTTCGCGCAGCGAAAAGCGAATTTCTGCCCAAGATCTTCATGACAGGAAATGTGGCCTACACCACGGGGCGTCTGGCACTCTCATCCGTGCCGGGAGTGGGAAGTGAGGCTCCCCCAACCCTTAACTTATCGAGTAATGCCTTCAGCAGTTTGATCCTTGGTGGGATTACTGTCCCCATCTTCGACGGGGGAACCCGAGCTGCGTTGCTGAAGCAGGCCCAGGATCAGTCTGACAGTGCGGATGCGACATTGCAGCAAACAGTCGACAGTTCTGTGAAGCAGATTGTAGTCGCAGAAAATGCGCTCCGTACTAGCCTGAGTGCCTATACCGCATCAGCAAAGCTGGAGACGGCAGCGATGACAAGTTTTGAGGCATCCTCGGTCGCATATCGTAGTGGCGTAGGCTCCATGACGCAGACGAGTATAGCGCAGAATGCGTATCTTGATGCGACACTGAGCCATTCAGATGCCTATTATGCTGCGTTAATCGCCGCGGCTGGGCTTGCGTTCGGCACGGGCTCTCTTAATCAGAATTAGAAGTAACATTTGCCTTTGCTACGATGGTTTTAAGTGGTTCGAAAATATCGGCGCTCAGGGACACGATAATGCGTTATTTTTCAAGTCGGATTTGTTTTTATGGAGCCAGTGCCGAAAAGCTGGATAAGCGGCCTGTGAGAGGGCAAAGGGTTTACCGTCTATTTCTCCCGAAATGGACGCCACGTTTGTAAATGGCTTATCAAAAAACAATTTATGGACGGCTTTCCCATTGGAATCTCTAATATAGATGGCATTCCAGATATCATGTGACGGGTATTCTTGATTGTCTGAAATTTTATATGATAAAATTATTTTCAAAAGGCTATCATTTTCACCGTTTATTTTATGTGTGTATGCATTCGCATATATTGGAAGCGTATCTTCATTGACACTGAATCTTGACGCTGAAAGAGGTGGCCGCATGAATATTTTCTCAATATAGCAATTTTCATGTACATCCGATGCAAGGGTCGAATTTATTGGCATCAATAAAGAAAAAATTAATGTTGGATAGTTATATTTTCTCATGTTCCCCTCATTAATATAAAATTCTCTAAATATAAAATGGATTTCGAAATTTTTTCATGATGCTTCTATGAATTCGATTAGAACTACAAGGTAAAAATTTCGTAAAGTAAATTTAAAAACTAGCCTTTCGCGAATTTTCTTGAATGGGGTTTAGTTCATCATATTCATATCGATTAAGATGTATTTTGAGGCGTATGGGGAGTGCTCCATTATTCAGTGATCAGACGCTAAGGCGAATCATAAACTAGCACGTGACAACGATTTTTTTCACATAAGGCCAAACGTGCAACACCACAAAATTATAAAATGATAAAGAAAAATAACCATCTTCCGGTATATCTTTATCGTTATAGAAAATATAGAAATAAATATAAAATAATAAAAGTGTAAATAAGATGTAAGTTACTTACTTTCAAAAATAATTATAAATACAAAAATGTTATTTTATAACGGTTATTACTTTATAAATTCATAAGAAAATAAGAAATATTTCTAATTATGCCGAAAACGTTACCAATAACAGTAACTGTAATCACCATCCTGTTATACCGAACAAAAAATAGTCATTTCTATTATCGGGGAAAAATCCGGATGAAGGGGGCATAACGTATCAAACTATGTCTCTGGAGAGCGCCGTTGGAAAAATTACCTGATCCCAATCCTGTCCCGGTCTTTCTCTCCCGCAGGCGTCTCCTGGCTCTATCCGGCGCCTGCATCACCGCTGCCGCAATCGGAACGGTTAAGAAAGGTTCTGCTCAAGAAATAGTAGCATCGAACCGGAATGGCGTTTCAGATTTTATGCAACTATCAACCTTTGCCACCGGCCATAAAAATCTGGATCTCGCTATTGGATCCGCGCTGCTCCTTGCGTTTGAGGCTCAGGCACACGATTTTTCTGCTCGCGTAGCAGCTCTTCGCGAAAGGATCGCGAAAAACGGCTATCAGGATGTTGAGGCACTGGAGGAAGGTCTGAACGGGGATCCTTTGCATGCCACGCTCCTGCAGATTATCCGCGGTTGGTATGCTGGCGTTATTGAAGGTGGAACGAGCGCCAAGGTTTACGCTTTCGAAAAAGCGCTGATGTATCAATCGTCTCGCGATGTCGTCGTCATCCCGACTTATGCTCATAACGGGCCAAATTACTGGGTTGCAGAGCCCGGTTCCGTCGACGTCATGCCGGAATTCTAAGGAAATTATCACAGTGAAAATGCGATATTTTCGTTCTCTGTCCGGCACTGCCCTGACAACGGTTCTGCTTTTCGCAGGAGCGTCTGCACTGGCACAACCGACGGAGCCCACACCCGCTTCAGCTCATCAACCATCTGTCAGCCGCGGCCATTATCTTGCGATCGCAGCCGATTGTGCTGCGTGCCATACAAACGGACGGGATGGTCAATTTCTGGCTGGTGGATATGCGATCTCATCCCCGATGGGAAACATTTACTCCACCAATATTACGCCATCCAAAACTCATGGCATCGGAAATTACACGCTTGAACAGTTTTCTCAGGCGTTAAGGCACGGCATTCGCGCAGACGGTGCGCAGCTCTATCCGGCCATGCCTTATGACGCCTATAACCGCCTGACGGATGAAGACGTTAAATCGCTCTACGCCTACATCATGAACGAAGTAAAACCTGTAGACGCGCCATCGCCCAAGACACAGCTCCCCTTCCCGTTCTCTATCCGTGCCTCACTGGGTATCTGGAAGATTGCCGCGCGCATTGAAGGCAAGCCATATGTCTTCGACCATACCCACAACGATGACTGGAACCGTGGGCGCTATCTGGTCGACGAACTGGCTCATTGTGGCGAGTGTCACACGCCACGCAATTTTTTGCTTGCGCCTAATCAGTCAGCTTATCTGGCCGGAGCAGATATAGGCTCATGGCGTGCACCGAATATCACCAATGACCCTCAAAGCGGCATTGGCGGCTGGTCTGACCATGATCTCTACCAATACCTGAAAACCGGCCGAACGGCTCATGCACGTGCGGCAGGGCCGATGGCTGAAGCCGTTGAGCACAGTCTGCAGTATCTGCCAGACGGGGATATTTCAGCGATCGTGACCTATCTCCGTTCGGTTCCGCCTAAAGCAGAAGCTGGCCAGACGGTTGCCAATTTCGCTCATCTTGGTCGCCCATCAAGCTACAGCGTTGCTGACGCGAATGCGCGTCGTAACAACAGCACCCTGTCCAAAACAACGGACGGGGCAGCCCTCTATGAAGCCGTCTGCGCTAGTTGCCACCAGTCGGACGGCAAAGGATCAGCAGATGGATATTATCCCTCCCTCGTGGGGAATACCACGACCGGGCAGCGCAACCCGAATGATCTGATTGCCAGCATTCTCTATGGCGTGGACCGCACAACGGAAGATCATGAAATCCTGATGCCAGCCTTTGGCCCGGGAACTTTGGTGCAACCGCTCAATGATGAGCAGATCGCAACAATCGCAGATTACGTTCTGAGCCACTTTGGCAACGCGCAGGCCACTGTCTCTGCCGATGCGGTGAAACAGGTTCGTGTTGGCGGCAAGCAGGTCCCTCTCGCCAAACTCGCAAGCCCAGGCGTGATGCTTCTGCTCGGAGCGGGTGGCGTTTTAGGGGCAATCATCGTGGTGGGTGGCGTCTGGTGGCTGATCAGCCGTCGGAAACAGCGTGTCGCTTAATAGAATTCAAAGGTAAAATCATGTCTGGTGAAACGCTTTCGGCTGATGTCGTCATTATCGGAGCAGGAATCTGTGGGTCCCTGCTCGCCCATAAACTTGTTCGCAACGGTCTTTCTGTCCTGCTCCTGGATGCCGGTCCTCGGCGTGATCGCTCCCAGATTGTGGAGAATTGGCGGAATATGCCGCCTGACAACAAGTCCCAGTATGATTACGCAACGCCTTATCCCAGCGTTCCGTGGGCGCCCCACACCAACTACTTTCCGGACAATAATTACCTGATCGTCAAAGGCCCGGACCGGACGGCCTACAAGCAGGGCATCATCAAGGGCGTTGGTGGTACAACCTGGCACTGGGCAGCCTCAAGCTGGCGGTATCTGCCAAACGATTTCAAGCTGCACTCCACTTATGGCGTGGGGCGCGATTATGCCATGAGCTATGACACGCTAGAGCCGTACTACTACGAGGCAGAGTGCGAGATGGGCGTGATGGGCCCAAATGGAGAGGACATTACGCCGTCCGCCCCGCGCAGAAATCCCTGGCCCATGACATCCATGCCTTATGGATATGGAGACCGCACCTTCACCGATGTGGTGAGCAAGCTTGGGTTTTCCAACACTCCTGTTCCGCAGGCCCGTAACAGTCGTCCCTATGATGGCCGTCCACAGTGCTGCGGAAATAACAACTGCATGCCGATCTGCCCGATTGGAGCGATGTACAACGGCGTCTATGCCGCATTGAAGGCTGAGAAGCTGGGCGCCAAGATCATTCCGAACGCTGTCGTGTATGCGATGGAGACGGATGCCAAGAACCGGATCACCGCCATCCGCTTCTATGATCCGGAAAAACAGTCTCATCGTGTCGTTGCCAAAACGTTCGTCGTGGCTGCCAACGGCATTGAAACACCCAAACTGCTTTTGCTCGCGGCCAATGATCGCAATCCGAACGGTATTGCAAATTCATCGGACCTCGTTGGCCGGAACATGATGGACCATCCGGGCATCGGTATGAGCTTCCAGTCTGCTGAGCCTATCTGGGCTGGCGGCGGTTCGGTGCAGATGAGCTCCATTACGAACTTCCGTGACGGTGATTTCCGTTCCGAATATGCCGCCACACAGATTGGCTATAACAATACGGCTCAGAACTCCCGTGCTGGCATGAAAGCTCTATCCATGGGCTTGGTTGGCAAGAAACTGGACCAAGAGATCCGCCGTCGTACGGCTCATGGTGTGGACATCTACGCCAACCATGAGGTTCTCCCTGACCCAAATAACCGTCTCGTCCTTTCCAAGGATCATAAGGACGCTCTCGGTATTCCCCATCCCGAAGTCACGTATGACGTGGGAGAATATGTGCGCAAATCAGCGGTCATTTCCCGGCAGCGCCTGATGGACATTGCCAAGGCCCTTGGGGGAACCGAAATTGAAATGAGTCCGTTCTTTACTCCGAACAATCACATCACCGGTGGTACCATCATGGGCCATGATCCGCGTGATTCTGTCGTGGATGAGTGGCTCAGAACCCATGATCACGCCAATTTGTTTCTTGCTACAGGCGCAACAATGGCGGCGTCTGGAACGGTGAATTCCACTTTGACGATGGCTGCGCTCTCACTCCGCGCCGCCGACGCCATTCTCAACGACCTGAAACAGGGGTAAGTGTTTTGTACAAACTATTTCAGCGCCGGACCATTGGCGCCGTCCTAAGTATTCTCATCGCAACAGCAAGTCTTACGGGGCTTGCATCAGCGAAGGACCTGACCGTGAATTTAGAGACGTCAAATACCCTCATCGATCAGGCCAAGAAGCTTGCGGTGGCCAGTCATGCCCGTGTCGCCATCGCTATTGTTGATGCGGGAGGAAATCTGGTGTCTTTTCAGAAGATGGATGGGACACAACTCGGGAGTATCGAACTGGCGATCCGCAAAGCCAAGACCGCGCTCTCATTCGCTCGTCCAACTGCTGACATGGAACATGCCCTCAATAGCGGGAATTACATGATCAGCACGCTGCCGAATGCCCTTCCCGCCGGCGGTGGATACCCGATCATGGTGAACAACGAACTTGTAGGGGCTCTTGGTCTGAGTGGTGGCGAAGGTGAAACCGATGCTCATCTCGCTCAGTCCACAGTCACCACCTTCCTGCAGACTTCAAAGGCAAAGAGCACTGAATGAAAACCCGACGTCCAATGCACAGGAAAAAACTCGCTGGCTTTTTCCTGTGCGCGGCCCTGGGTATCGTTGGTCCCGGCCGTCAGGCGCTCGCCCAGAGCGAAACTTCCCAGAACCTTGCAACACCTGAATCCTACAAGTCCCGTGCTTTTGCGATGGAAGGCATGGGCACCTTCGCGGTCGGTCCCCTCGTCCCGTCTCTTTATGGGAATCCTCATTTGTTTGGAGACTGGGGCGGTGCGCAGACATGGCTGACAAAGCACGGCATGTATTTGAACGTCGCGCTCAATGAAGAATACATGGCCAATGTCACGGGTGGCCGCACGCGGGATAACGTGCTGGCCGGTCAGGTGGCTGCCGAACTGGATGTGGATTGGCAGCAGCTTGCAGGTGTGAAGGGTCTCTGGACGCATCTTCTCGTCATTAACGGCCATGGACGCAGCTTCAGCCATACACTGGGCGATTCAGTCACCAACCCTGAACAGATCTACGGTGCCCGCGGTAACGTGGTTGCCCATCTTGTCTCCATGTATGCGGATAAGTCTTTTCTGAATGACCGCATCATTTTGTCCCTTGGTGATATTCCGACGGGAAGCTTCTTTGCGTTTGATTACGTCGCCTGTTCCTTCATGAACGTATCCGTTTGCAGTAATTTTGCTCCCGGAAAATACGTCCCGGGTGGACGCGATTGGCCCTCCGGAAACCTTGGTGGTGTGCTGCGTCTCCGTCCGACGGAGCAAACTTACATCATGGGAGGCGTCTTCGCGGTTTCGCCCCATAGTTACAACGGTGGCATTTCAGGCTGGGCCCTTGCTCAGAGTGGATTGGGTAAAGTCTCGTCGCAGATTGAAATCGGCTGGATGCCGTCTTTCGGTAAGAACAAACTGCGAGGCAACTACAAGCTCGGCGCCTGGTACGATAACTCGCGTTACCCGAACCTTTACGAGGACGTGAACGGCAACTCCTTTCAGGCGACGGGCCTCGGGCGTCGCTATGAGGCCGGGATGACTTCCGCATGGTTCATGTTTGACCAGATGTTGGTCCGCAATGGGCCCGGCGTTACTGATGGGCTTATTCTTATTGGTGGTGTTGGGTATGCGCAGGGCAATCTTGTCGCCATGCGAGATCATGAGTGGATCGGGATAGTCGATAGCGGGACGCCATGGCATCGAAGTGGCGATCAGGCTGGTATCATGTTCCAGCATATGGACATGAGCCATACCGTCACCCTTCAGCAGGAATCATCCCTCGCGCTTGGCCTGCCCTATCTGGATAATCAGTGGGGCCCTGTTTACGGGGTGCAGCATTGGGAGAATGTGTATGAAGCGTTCTACAGCACCCATCTCATGCGAGGTACAACGTTGCAGGCAGACTTTCAGTATCTCCAACGCCCAGGGGCTACGACGACCTTCAAAGACGCCGCTGTTATCGGAGGGCAGCTGACTTCCAATTTCTGATTACCAGAAGTTCGGTTCAACCATATTGGCTTTCTGCACTCCAGATGACGGGACAAAAGCTGACATAGCGGCGTCCCATCATTTGGTATTATGGCTGAAATTCCCGTTCTTTAAATTCAGGAATTTCAGTTTTCACTCTGGCACAACGCAGGTAAAGCTGGCCGCCGTGGTCATAGGGCCGTGTCCATCATATCGGGCAACTTGCGGCCATGCACAGAGCGGTCTTGTGCGTATAATCTTCCCGTTCTCGACCCGAGAGGCAATAATCGTTTGTGGAGCGTCGTGACGTACGACCCACGCATCGATCGCGCCAAGCTTGTTGAACGTGTCGCACCCTGCTCCGCCATAGCAATGCCCCATACCCGGGATTTCAAGGAGGCGAGCAGACTTCTGTCCTGTTGGTCCGGCATGCTGCATGAGGGCCTGATAGTATCCGGCGAGTTCCTGCGGGTTATGCCCGTCATTCCAGCCAATATACATTAACAGCTTCCCCCCACGCTTGAAGAAGGGCGTCAGATTGTCATCGACATGAAGCAGCGGGCCAAGCTTGCTGGTTGCTGAGGCGATGTCAGTGTCCCACTTCAGTGTGGTCCAGTCCCATGCGGGGTTCTGAAAAGCAGCATATCTGAACAGATCGAGAGCCACAGGAAACGCTTTTCCATCCGCTGAAAATCCGTCTTCACTGCCCTTCGCAGGCCCGGGGAAGATAACCTTGCCTGTTTTGGGATCAATCGGGCCGCGATAGACCTGCTCCACCGCTTTGACCTCATTGGCCGTCAGGCAGCTTTTCGTATTTTTTCCCTCGCACAAAAGCTGCTTAGCCTCGAACCTGCACTTGTCTGGCTCGTCAAGAAAACCCTGGCTTTTCCCGACCGGAGAGGCACATGCCGCCATGACTGCGCGGTTCAAAAGCTGGAACTTCTCGCGCCCCACACGCAGTGCGGGATCATGATAGCTCATCCACCCTGCCCAGAGCTGCTCACTATTGAAATTGACAATCGGGTTAGGAGGCGCTCCAGCAACGATGCCGTCGTAATCATCGGAGTAACGCTTGGCTTCGATCAAGCCTTCCAACCCGCCCAGGGAGCATCCAATCCAATATGCATGGGAAGCGTCTTTCCCATAAAAGCGCCGGACGAGCTGCTTTGCCATAACCGTCATCAGGTGGTCAGCGCGATAAGCATAATCCACCAGCTTTTCCGGATGGCCTAGCGTGAAACGTCCACCCTGTCCTTCGGGCGTAGAACTGTCATGGCCTGTATCCGTGCTTGCAACAGCATAGCCTTCACCCAGACCCGTCACCATGCCGTCATACATGAGAGAGCCTGCCCATCCGAAATTTCCGACCCCAAGCAGCTTTCCGTTCCAGCCCTGTAGCGGAAGCCAGATTTCTGTTTGGATCGCTGAATCTGAAGACGGACGGAGCGTCATAGCCACACGGCAGAATGCCGGATTGGCCGCCTGAACAGGATGTCCTGCAAGGTTCATGCCGGGGGCTGTCATGATCCGGCTCAGATTTGTTTGCGGGCTGTGCCACTCTCCGGCGTCTATGGTTTCAACCTTGGTAAAGGTCGCATTGGGAAGTACCAGTCGAGCCAGATCCGCGCAGCTGGCAGCACGCGCCTTTGAAGACAAAAGCAGAGACCCTGAGGCCAAGAAGAACGCCCCCACTGCACAAGTTGCCAGAATTTGACGCGGCAATTGCGTGTGGCGAGAGCGGCGTGATTGCATGATTGGCATAGCGTCCTCGGCTTTTTGCTTTCTTGGCGTTGTCCGGCGTACCAGAGATCAAGCCTCTGCAACCCAAGACAGCACGACGCAGTCTGAACACCTCAAAGCTGAAGAGGTAAAGCCTTGATCCGTTCCGTGCTGCAATGCAGTGTTTCAGTCTCGCTTTTCGGAAAGGGGCATCAAACGGTAGGAGCACCAATGAGGGTGGGCGGGATGACGAGTAGATTTTGGATGATTGGTAGCCTGTTTATGGCCAAATATCCGTCCATTGCGGCCAGTACTCTACAATTTCGGAAGAAAGCGTCCGCTGGATCAACCATGGCCTTCATGGAGACGAGCGCTGCCATAGGGTACAGTTTCCTTATGTTGCACAAAAGTCTGGTACCCTTCCCTGCTTCCGTAGACCGGCTCCACTTATCTTGTTTGTATTAGTTTTGGGTCACGGTCTGAAACAGCGTGGTTTGTGAACTGCCTGCTTTCCTCAGATCCCATATTTTCCGGCAAAAACGTTCTCCGAACCAGTCGGACTATCAGCTGAACTTCTCTTCTGGAGACTTTTTTTGCCGGAGACATCTCATAAAACCGTGGCCTTTTCTGCTCAGTCTGACGCGGGAGAGGCTCTGCGTTACTCCCCGCTTATTGCTTTTACCATGGCTATTGCGACGTTCATGCAGAACCTTGACGGAGCCATCATCAACACCTCCCTTCCAACAATGGCGCGTTCCTTTGGGGTGAAGACGCTTGATCTTTCGATGGGTGTGACCGCATATCTTCTGGCGTCGGTTGCTATTTCACCCATCTCTGCCTGGATGGCCATGAAGTTTGGTGAGAAGCGCGTCATGTGTCTGGCCGTAGCGTTTTTCACGCTATCGTCCCTGCTTTGTGGTCTGGCGGAGACACTTCCCATGTTTGTCTGCGCGCGGATCGGACAAGGTTTGGCCGGTGCCGTCATGATGCCTGTAGGCATGTCCATCATCCTACGCCACACGCCTAAAGGCGACCTGATGAAAGCGCAGTCCGTCACTGTATGGCCTGCTTTGTCCGCTCCAATCATTGGCCCGGTTCTAGGCGGCTATCTGACCGAGACCGTCGGATGGCGCTGGAATTTCTGGCTTAATCTGCCCATCGGAATTCTAGCCGTTCTGATCATGCTGCGTGTGGTCCCTGCCGAACCTGCGGAAGGAGCAGGAAAGCTGGATATCAAGGGTTTTGTGCTTTGCGGGACAGGTCTGACCTGCCTGCTGTCTGGCCTTCAGCGCATTTCTGAAACGGGAACGGAGCAGATTGTTGCATGTGGCCTTACAATAGCAGGAGCCATCATCAGCCTGTCAGCCGTTCGTCATCTTAAAGCTCACCCTACTCCCATTCTTTCTCTGGAACCTCTTAAACGCGCCAGCCTGCGATATGCGGCCTTCTACCCTGGGCTAATTTTCCGCGCTGTATTTTCCTCTGCCCCATTTTTGCTTCCGCTGTTTTTACAGCTTGGGCTTGGATTTTCTCCCATGCAGGCCGGAACATGGCTGCTGGCCTATTTCTGCGCCAATCTCGGCATAAAACCCTGGACGTCTACCATCATTCGGTGGGGCGGCTTCCGGAACGTCCTCTTCTTCAATGGCTTACTCGTCGCGGTGTCGCTGCTCCCCTTTACCTTGCTGAACACCCAGACATCTCCAGTCTTGCTAGGTCTTTCCCTTGTAGTCGCGGGGTTATGTCGCTCGCTCCAGCTCACCAGTCTTTCGACGATGGCCTTTGCGGATGTCAGTCACAACGAAAGGAGCAAGGCCGCTGCCATCATGTCCATTCTAGGACAGGCGGGCTCAACTGTGGGCGTTGCCATTACTGCTTTCGGGCTTGCCATGCTCTCTCACGTGTATGGTCACGCCTCAATCAGTCTGCGCGAACTGCATATGGTCTTTCTGATGACTGCTGTGATCGTGCTGATTGGCACATCTGGTTTCTGGAAAATGTCACGTGATCTCGGGGCAGAAATTTCAGGAAAGCGCAGCTGAATTGAATGCAATATGCGGCTCACGGTAAGGTGAGATGACGACGCGAATGCTATAGTCTTCCCGCTCATTGCCGTTGCTACAGCACGCGGTTTCTGCTTCCCCGCCGTGATGCCTAGAAAATTGTGATCGGATACCCGCAAGCAATCTCCATTTTTTCCAGAACTCTCGCGCAGTTGGGAGCGTTCACTAAGTATCCAGCTTCCAAAGGTCCGTTTTTTCACTGGACCTCATTGCAAATCACGAAACTGACTGTTTTCGGTTTGTGGGCGGTTGATTAGCCGAAACAGACAATTACCAGTCAGCGGAGAAAATGACATCATGGCTTACCAGACGGTCAATCCTTTCACCGAACAAACTGTAAAAACGTACCCTGAGCACACGGATGCGCAAGCGTTCGAAGCTCTCGGTAGAGCTGATGCAGCTTTCAAATCAGCTGACTGGGGTCAGGGGCCGATCGAGAAACGGCTATCTGTATTATCAAAAATTGCAGATCTCTTTGATGAGCGCGCTGATGATTTGGCGCATGCCGCGAGCATCGAGATGGGTAAGCGGTTTTCTGACGCGAAAGAGGAAGTCAAACTCTGCGGCGGTATTGCACGCTTTTATGCTGATCACGCGAAAGAGCAGCTGAAGCCCACATCCTGCGAGACATCTCTTGGAGAGGCGTGGATCGAAAATGCGCCGATTGGAACGCTCGTTGCTGTAGAGCCATGGAATTTTCCTTTTTACCAGTTGGTCCGTGTTGTTGCGCCAGCGTTCGCGGTAGGGAATTCCGTTCTCATCAAGCACGCGGAAATTGTCCCGCATTGCGCAGAGCTTTTCGAAAGCCTCGTTCGTGACGCAGGCGCGCCGGATGGTGCCTGCGTCAACCTGTTCATAACGCCTGACCAGGTCGCTGCTCTCATTGGTGATGACAGAGTGCAGGGCGTCGCGCTTACAGGATCAGAACGCGCTGGCGCAGCGGTGGCGGCTACCGCAGCCAAGCATCTAAAGAAGTCCACTCTTGAACTGGGTGGCATGGATATCTTTGCAGTTCTCGATGACGCCGATCTCGCCCGCGCTATTAAAATCGGCACAGCAGCACGGCTTTCAAACGCTGGGCAGGTTTGCACCGCGGCCAAGCGCTTTATTGTGCATGAGAAAGTTGCAGACGCGTTTATTGCTGGCCTGAAAACAGAGTTTGAAAAAGCCCGTTTGGGCGACCCGCTGGATCCGGCAACCACGCTGCAACCGATGTCGTCCAAGGCCGCATTGGAAACAATCGCCAAGCAAGTGGACGAAGCTGTGAAGCATGGTGCTCAAGTTCTGACGGGCGGAAAGGTCGCTGATCGGACCGGTTTCTTCTACGAACCCACCATTCTGACCGGTATCGACAAGAACAGCCCTTCGTTTAAATCGGAGTTCTTCGGACCGGTGGCGCAGGTTTATGTTGTGAAAAGCGAAGACGAACTGGTTGCGTTAGCCAATGACTCTCCATACGGCCTTGGCGGATCGGTCTTCTCGAAAGATCATGAGCGCGCCAAGAAGCTTGCCTCTCAGATAGAAACCGGCATGGTTTTTATTAACCAATGGACCAGCACAGCGCCGGAACTTCCCTTTGGTGGGGTCAAGCGATCTGGCTACGGACGTGAGTTGGGCGACCTCGGGATCATGGAGTTTGTTAATCGCAAGCTGGTCGTCGTCGCGCACGGCTAACGGGCTCTTAGACCCACGTATGCGCTTTTATCTGGTGCTCAATATTATGAGCGCTGGATAAAACTGCGTAACCTGATGCCCGCTCTATTTGTCATAGTTTATGTTTGTATCACCAGCCTCTCTCTCAGCGCAGTCTCCGCAAGTGAGCGCCTGTAGAGAACAATGTAAGATTTTCCATAGCCCTCAGACTATGGAACCGACGACTTCTTCCAAATTTCAGTGACTGGCCATCGAAATGATTGACGCTGTCATTTCTACGCGTAAACCGTCGGGATCGTAGTAAAGTTCGGTCTTCCCCTGATGCCCCAGACCAGCCTGTAACAGGCGAATTCCGAAACCTGTCCGGTTTGGCATTGTCACCGATGGGCCGTCAGTTTCCTGCCAGGTCAGCATCATAGCTGACTCTGGTCCATACCCTTCGATCGTCCAGTTCAAACTCACGATCCCATCAGGGACACTCAGCGCGCCATGCTTCAGGGCATTCGTGGCCAGTTCATGAAGAACCATCGAGAAGGACGTTGCCGTATCGGGCCCCAGGCAAAGGAAAGGTCCGTTCACTTTCACCCTTCCTTCCAAGCCGAGCGGCATCATGACTGCCACTGTCAGACTGGCAAGGTCTGTAGATTGCCAGTTTCTTCTCATCAATTGATCATGCGCTGAACCTAGCGCAATCAGTCGCGCGGTGAATGTTGTGAGCGCGCTCTGATCCTCAACACCTCGAAAACCCTGATGGGCCAGGCTCTGAACAATGCTGAGCGTGTTCTTCAAGCGATGAAGGATTTCATGGTTAATCAGATCCTGGCGGGACAGAGTATCCCACTCATCCAGGCCAGCAAAAATTCTGTCGGCAGCAGTGCGGATGAAAGACGTCTCGTCCACAGTCCATTCTCGAGGCTGGGAGCTATGGACAAAAAGGCAGCCCGTCAGGTCTCCTCCCCTTATTTTCGGGACCAGTACCTGCGCAATGACATTCACGGACTGATAGGCAGCCTGTTCGACACTCATCCAAGATGTGTGGGTGATATCATCCAGAATGAAGACGGAACCTCCGCGAAGGAAATCTGACGTATGCCGAAAGGCTTCGAATGAGAATTCCCCGTTGATGGGTGGCATGTCAGCCGCACACCAACTCTGCTCCACAGTGAAGCGCTCTTCCCGCATGGAAATGCGGGCGAAACCAACGCGCTGCGCATCAATGCGATTTCCAAGCAACTGACATGTTTCCTGAAGGGCCTTCTGGCGCGTTTCGGCAGTCCGAAGGGCATCACCAATGGCGAGAAGCGTTGTCAGTCTGGCAGTCGCATTTCTTTCGGGTGTAACGTCCTGAAGAGTTCCGATCAGCCGGATCGGGCGTCCGGCTTCGTCATGATCCAGAATACCCTGACGGAGAACCCATCGCTCTTTTCCGTCGCTGGCCCGAAGGATGCGGTACTGCAGCCTTAAAGGAGCAGTTCCTTCAAGAATTCGGTTCAGAGTGGGGATCGTCACCTTGTCATCGGGATGGATCAGGGCAATCCATTGCTCTGCCGAAAGAGTAGGAATCAGATCGATGCCTGCAATCCGGCAGACCTCGGGCGACACGGTGATGTCTCCCGACACCAGATCATACTCATAGATGCCTATGCCGCCAGCCGCTCCCGCTGCTTGTTGGAGAGCATATTTTTCCAGAGCATGGCGCCGTTCTGCTTCGGCCTCCCGCACCCGCTTCGCAGCACGCTGGCTGCGAAGCTGCTGCGCCGTAAAACGTCGTTCCTGAGTAACTGACGCCTGCCTCAAATCCATCAGACGCATGGACTGCCGCGCCAGTGCAGCGAGACCATCTTTCTGATGTGAGGACAAGCCATCAGATCGTGTTTCAAGATCGACAACGCAAAGGGTACCGACTACCCTTCCCTGGGTATCGAACAGTGGATAGCCCGCGTAAAACCGTAGTCCAGGCACACCGCAGACAAGTGTGTTCTTCTGGGTGTAAGGATCTGCCAGCATGTCAGGAATAACAACCGGAACCTTACGGGCAATCACTTGCCCACATCCTGAATTTGCAAGCGGACCGAAGGGCTGGTCTGTACCGACACGGGCTGAAAACCATAGCCTGTCCTGATCGAGAATACTGACAAGGGCTATGGGAGTTTGACACAGTGCAGCGGCTGCGATCGCGATGTCATTCAGGTCCGCGTCGGAAAAGGCCGACAGATCTCCGTAGGCATTCACCCGGTCAAGTCCGTCGGCAGAGCCCATTCTCAAGGTATGTCCAAATCCTGCATGGTATCCAGCATACCGCGACTGGGGCTTACCTCCAATCCTGTTTTAGAAGAACGCACCCTCAAATATGAGGGCTTTCATGCGTCCGGAGTAGAACTGCCAATAAGTTGTATCTGGAGGGAGCATCGCTTGAGACAAAAAACCTCCCTAGCCAGCTTTGGCAAGGGAGGAAGAGGCTAGCTAAAATGCAGGCGATGGACCCCTTGGACGATCAGCCGTTGATAATCATGCCGCCGTTCACATGAAGTGTCTGTCCGGTCACGAATGATGCATCGTTACTCGCGAGGTAAACATATGCTGGGCCAAGTTCGGAAGGGTCTCCACAACGTCCCATGGGTGTATCTTTCCCAAGATCTGCGACAGACTGCGGGTCAACTGGCCCCCAGCTTGCTGGCTGTAGAGGGGTCCAGATCGGGCCAGGAGCGACAGCATTCACACGAATACCTTTCGAGACAAGCTGAAGCGCCAATGCACGCGTGAAACCCATTTCCGCAGCTTTGGTGGTTGAGTAAGCCAGGAGGGCTTTGTTGCCGGCGAACGCGTTGATGGAGGACGTGTTGATGATAGCACTTCCCTTCGCGAGATGCGGGAGTGCTGCACGGACCAGATAGAAATATCCGTTGATATTGGTGTCCATATGTTTTTGCCACTCTTGGTCCGATATGGCGCTGATTTCTTCTTGAACAATCTGAACGCCAGCATTGTTGACAAGAATATCAAGTCCGCCAAGCTCCTTGACCGTCTTCTCCACCGCTGAGTTACAGGTTTGACTTGAAGAGACATCACCCGCGATAGCAAGGCCTTTGCGGCCCTCCTTCTCAATCAGGCGAATAGTCTCTTTCGCATCTTCATGTTCCTCAAGGTAAAGGATTGCAACATCTGCCCCTTCACGGGCGAAGTGTAAGGCTGCAGCACGTCCAATCCCGCTGTCTCCGCCACTGATCAGTGCTTTTTTTCCGGTGAGCTTTCCGCTTCCTTTGTAACTGGCACGGATATGCTCCGCTTTAGGCTGCATTAGTCCTTCAAGGCCGGGCTGATGATCCTGCGACTGGGGAAGAATATGGTCAGGCATGCAACTATCACTCCACAAAGGATGATGCGCCTAAAACAAAGGCGCTCCTGACATAATCAACATCCAGAACTTCAAAGTGTTTCTTCGAAAAATTTTCCCTCATGGAAGTTTTACCAAGCGATGAGAAATTCGTTTGTAAGATAGATATTCTATCAAGAATATTAATTATTTTAAGTATAGATAGAACGGAATAAATCCGAAAATTGTCCAGGCGATAATGAATATGAATGGCGCCTGATGCGCAAAGAGTGCACCTCGTTGTGCTCTTCGCATCATGTCGCGTGTCTCGTCCTCATTTGGGGCAAGAGTGAAATCAGTCAGTGCCGGGCTGCGCTGATGCAACATACGCTGCTTCCCCTCCCATTTACCAATCGCAGCGTATGCCGCACGGATACCAGGAAGGGCCATTGCTGCCAGAACAAATCCCAATAGCGAAAACAGGGGCGGCAGAAGAAGAACCATGCTGTCTCCCCACCTTTTTGTAGAGCCCGTCATGGCTGTGGCGTATGCAATGACAAGAAATGCCTGTGAACCAAGAAGAGCCTGCAAGCGACCGTTTACAACTTCAGTCTCAAACCGGATCTCCGAGCGGTAAAACGCTAGTAACTCGTTGTCTGTCGGATGACCCTGCGCCACGATCTGGCTGGTGTCGGGGGACGGAGACGCTGTTTCTACCATCAGGACCTTCTGCAAAACTGTAATGATGTTTAGCGCAAGGGTATCCTTCAAGTTTCCTGCAAAGCAGGTTTCAGAAAGTATCTCGGTCTGTAATTATGGTCAGTGCGAGTGATTTTCCTCGATCCATAGGGCTATACGGGCAATAGAAGAGTTCGTTCCATTACCCGTAAATCATAACGCGGGCGTCAGTAGCGCTGCGGAACCAGCATAGTTTCTGGCGTGGGCTCACGCTCATAGTCGGGATGGAATACACGCTCGGGAAGAACAACTTCCGGGCGGCTGACAGGTTCGTAAGGCAGAAGAGACAGGAAGTGAGCAATACAGTTCAAGCGCGCCCGCTTTTTGTCTACTGCCGGGACAACCCACCAGGGAGCTGCAGGAATGCTGGATCGTTCGAGCATGATTTCCTTGGCCAGCGTGTAACTTTCCCAGCGACGACGGCTTTCAAGGTCCATCGGGCTAAGTTTCCATTGCTTCAATGGGTCTTCAATGCGGGCGCGGAAGCGTGCTTCCTGCTCTTCGTCCGTGATCGAGAACCAGAATTTGATCACCCGAATGCCGCTGCGGACGAGCATGCGCTCAAATTCTGGCACTGATCGAAAGAATTCTTCGTATTCCTCGTCGGTGCAGAACCCCATGACACGTTCAACGCCAGCGCGGTTATACCAACTGCGGTCAAACAGCACGATCTCGCCTGCTGCGGGAAGATGCGCAACATAGCGCTGGAAATACCATTGTGTCCGTTCACGGTCATTAGGTGCCGGAAGCGCTGCTACGCGACAGATCCGCGGGTTCAGCCTTTGGGTAATACGCTTGATCGCACCACCTTTCCCGGCAGCATCACGGCCTTCGAAAACGACAACAACGCGTTCTCCCGTTGCCTTGACCCAATCCTGAAGTTTGATGAGTTCGGCTTGCAGGCGAATGAGTTCGCGAAAATAGGTGCGGCGGAACGTACGATCTGCAGGATCAAGCCCCTCGCCCTCATTTTCTTCCAGGGAAAGTTCGAATTCTTCATCCAAATCGTCGATGATTTCGTAGCGCATACGTTCCCGCGCCTGTTCGGCCGAAGAATTGGCGCTGAAATCGTGGTCCTGCGTCATGGATAAGTTCCTTTATCACCGACCTTCAAGGCCGTAAAAGAAACTATACTGTGGAAACCAGACTGAGAGTTTGAAGGTTAATTGACATTACGTTGGCCACTTTTCAGAACGTCGTTGTCATATTCAGGCCAAGAACAGCGCCTTCTGAGGCTGCTGCTTGACCCTTTTCTGGCGCCTGACCTCCAACATGCCAGAAATACTGAAAATCAGGCTGAACAGTCAGGTAATCGCGGACCGGAATTTGCCAGGTGAGTTCAATATGATCTTCCGGTACGAGCAGTCTGGCGGAGCTGTCTGCGAGGCGTATCGTATCTTTGACGTTGTCTCGTGCACGGTGCCCGTAAAAGCTGGTTCCCCACCCAATTCCAACAACATCATTGGGCCGAGACGGCACAAAACCCTGAAACGTCAGCCCGGCTTCCACTTCATTTGTAAATCGGTTGCGCGTCCCGCTGGCAATGGTCGCACGAACAAACGTATTGATTGCCTTTGATGGCCCCTGAACCGTTCTCCAGAGGGTTTGGTCCAGCACGATGTAACCCAGCCAGTTTCCATGGTGATATGCCGGTATTCCGGAACTGTCAGGGCTGCCCAGGAAGCCGCCACGACTGTCATATCGGGGGTCAGGAAAATGGCCGGTATCGTAAAGGCCGCCGATTTTCCATGTCCCGGGAAGTGCGGGTGCATCTTTTCCTGAAAGGCTTTGGGCGGCATCGACCCAGAGCTGCGCCTCCCCTAAAAATAACGTTCCACCGCTTGTCGAGAAACTGGTGCCCGAAGGGTCCATACGAGTAGGGCTGAGTTGACTATAAAATGGGCCTTTGGTTGGATTGTCGTCCGTAATGGCCAGCATAAGCACAAGCGGATAAGCTGGAGACCACTTGATCCGTGTCCCGACAGCCGAGAAAGGCCAGGACGGGCCGCCCGAATACAGATTGCTTGACGTCGAGAGCGGCCAGCCAAAGCTTGCATTCAGAAACAGAGACGCATTCTGGCTGACCAGAAATTCAGTATCCAGATCAATTGTGCCAACGCGAATGTCAAGCCGGTTTCCAAAGAAGCCCTGCCCATACCAAAGCTCGAACAAACGTGTCGTCCGGCCAGCGTCATAGCCGCTCACCGGGTTTAAAGACCCAAGGCGCTCTTCCGCCAGAGACCGCCCCCTGACTTGAATGGCGCTGATATTGAGAAGTCCATCATGCCAACCAAACGCGCGGCGGGTTTCCAGCACGAGAGTGGCGGCTGTCATGCCGTCATATGTGGGCCCCGGATGCATTCCACCTGAGGCTAGGCCCCATATTTCCTCAACATCCTGAAGGTTGAGTCTGATCCCTTTTCGGCCCAGCCAGACTCGTGCTCCACATGCATCGCCCAACAACTCCGTTCCTGTGTCTTCCGGTGGAAGAACGAAGCCCGGTGCCGGAGATGGTAACGGTACGCCTGACGGCAAAACGTCAGTTACGAGAGGTGCCGCTGCCGCCTCGGCTTTCCCGAAAAACGAATGGAAAATGCTACTGAAAACTACAAGGTGCGCCAGTGAGCGCATTTTCCCAAGCATGCGGAGATCCCGTCAAAAACCTGGGGAAGTTATGCCGCCCTCTATAATTAGTGGCCTTCTCAGCCTTGCGGTGCCGTGTGCGATAAAAAGACGACGATACTGAGCACTCGTAAGCACGACGGTCCCCTCATTCCGAGATGCCGGAAGGCACAATTCATTCACAGAAATGAGAGGAAAATGGGAGTGAAGATATTATGACTTTGCCAGCCTCGTTCAGGGCCACTCTGCAAGGATTTTGTTTTTTACATCGTTCGGCATCGGGATGTAATCCAGATCCCGAAGGGCCTTATCGCCGCGACGCAGCCCATAGGTGAAAAATGCCTTCACTGCGCTTGCAGTCGTCTGGTCTGATGGATGAACCGGGACGAGCACGAAAGTGGCGCTCATGATCGGCCAGCTTTGTGAGCCGACAGCGTCCAGCAAGCTCACCGCGTAATGATCCGTGTGCTGCCAGTCTGCGCTGTAAGCAGAGCTTTTGAAGGCGGCTGTTTCCGGAGCAACGAATAAACCTGAATGATTTTTCAATTTTACTGTGTTCAGATGATTTCGGCGCGCAAAGGCATATTCCACAAACCCAATCCCGCCGATGGACTGACGCACACTCGCCGCCACACCATCATTGCCACGGGCCTCGGCCCCCTCGCCCCATGATCCGGGCTTCCAGGATGGCGACTGTGTGCGAAGGTAGTCCGAAAAGACTTGGCTGGTTCCGGATGCCTCTTCACGATGAACCGGCAGGACATCCAGGTCCGGGAGGCGAAGATCAGGATTCAGGGCGCGGATGCGCGGATCATTCCAGGAAGTAATGTCACCTCTAAAAAGGGCAACAAGCGTTGAGCCATCCAGCCGCATCTGGTCAGCCCCTACGCCGGGAACATTGATGACTACGACGATAGCTCCGATCGCAACTGGAAACTGATAAAGCCCCTCCATATCAAGAATATTGCCTGGGAGAGAAATATCTGAGGCCCCGAAATCCACCTTGTGCGCCATGACAAGTTTCTGCCCCTCTCCTGATCCCACAGTGCGATATTTCAGGGACAGGCCAGCTTGAGGTGGAAGACTGTCACTCCATGCTCGATACAGGGGTGCAGCGAAGCTTGAACCTGCACCAGCAATGGGAGCTGAATATGCAGCGCCGCAAATCATGAAGAGAAGCATGGGCATCACTTTGCGTGCCAAAACTCTTATCGAGAGAAACATGCGCACCGACACTCCGTCTGGTCAGGGATTTTCTGCGCATATCACTGAGAAAGGTCGTGTGACTATGCTCTTCCAACACATCAAAAAAGACAGTTTCGAGACAAGCGTTCCGGAGTGTCTACGTGAAATTGTCTACGAGAGGGTTTGGGGTGCCCTCTCGTAGATCTGGTCGGATTTTTTAGCGCGACTTTCCTATGCTCAGAAAGACGCGTTCACCCGGCCGAAATAATATCCGCCGGTGAATGGTACCTGGTTCGAGAACTGATCATACATGCTGCCACCTGCAGAAATCAGCTGGTCAGGCAGCTTGCGAGGGCGAACATTGAAAATATTGTTCGCGCCCACTGCGACATGAACGTGTGACGTGACACGATAGCCGATTTCCAGATCTGTCAGCCAGCGCGGCGTATTCTTGAACTGTGCGAAACAACTGTTGGAGTAACGCAGCGCTCCACCTTTCGGGCATGTGGCTGAGGCAGGTGTCCAGTCCTGATACGTCATCATTCCTGTCGTTTCACCATAACGGCTCTGGCGGATGTTTATGTCCCAATCGCCCACAGTCCACAGGGCATTCAGGATCATTTTGCTGCGTGGGGTCGCGGTCGTGATGTAGGCAATCGTCTGATCGTTTAGCAGCGGGGTTCCGATCGATGAAATACCATTATGATGCAGACGGGTCCGGTTGAAATTTACCGCAGCTGTCAGGGCGATATTGCCCCATTGATGCATATGAACGAGGTAATCGGCTTTCAGGTCCAGCCCCTGTGTGCGTGTGCTTGCACCGTTGGACAGGAAGTAAGCGGACGAAGCCGCCGCATTGGTTGCTGTTGGTGAGACGTCGAACCCGAACGAACGGATGGCATCCAGCGCCTGTGCTCCGCGCACCGTTCCACCCTGCACAATGCGATCGCGTAGGTTGATCTGGTATACGTCAGCTTCGACATGGAGGCCGCGTACCGGTTCCATGGTAAAGCCGCCGCTGGCATTCACTGAGCGCTCAGGCTTCAACCCCGATGCACCGAGAGACCGTGCAGCGGCAGATTCAACCGGGAGCTGGCCTCCGACGCTGCCTGTTCCAGCGAAAATGCTCAGACGGCTGAAGTGAGATTCCTGTAATGTCGGAGCGCGAAGGCCATTGCTGATCGTGCCTCGGAGTGCGAACCTGCGAGACACATCATATCGGGCCGAAATCTTTCCGTTTTCGGTGTTATTTGTGTCTGTGTAATACTCATATCGGCCTGCGATATCGATCGAAAGCTTGCTTGTGGGCCGTAGCGTCGTGTCGACATACGCTGAGTATACATTGCGATACCACGTCCCTGCGGATTGGGGGGGAATGCCGGCGTGCTCTACTGGTCCCCCATCAAGATAGGATTCCGGATTGCCCGAGATGATCTGATAGGAGTCCAGCCGATGTTCCCCACCAAAGGCAAGGCTCACAGGCATCCCCATAACCGTAAAGCTGCGCCGCAGATCGAGATTATTGGTCCATTGTGCGTTCTTCTGGGTGTAGTCCCAGAATTTGGACGGTGAATATCCTGTCCGGGTCAGCATCCCGATATTGACGTTGTCACGAATGCTGATCCGGGAGTTATCGCCGCCGTAAACTGTAGAAAGATTCCAGTCGAACCCAACAAAATCATGGCCCTTCAAACCAAGGGTGACGCCATAGTCGAGTTCGTCATCGCCCGTGACCGGACGTAACTCGTCAATTCCCATGGCGGGCACGACGTAAGGGTATTTGTAGGCCCGCATGCCTGCATGGCGATAGGCGAGAGTTGCCTGTCCATAAAGCTCGATGTCAGCCCCGAGTGGCTTTCCGAAGTTCAGGCCGAAATTTTCGCGCGTTTCTTTAGGGGTGCTCAGATAATCGGTCTTGCGACCTTTCCACTTTTCTGAGCCTGGCTTTACACCGACAAAGTAGTTTTTTGTATCGGCACCCGCTGGCCAGTAGCCAAGGAGCGCGTGATCCGGCCCCCACGCGACTGCATGTTCGCTGTGATAGATCTGCGCGCCAAGGTGTACATAGCCATCGCGACCAAGTTTGAAGCCGCCGTCTGCATTGAGCTGGAACTGCTCTCCGCTCCCAAGATACGCATTGGCTCCACCCTGTCCTGATAACGACAGGCCGTGATCCTTCTTTTTGGTTATGATATTGACCACACCTGCAATCGCATCAGAGCCATACATTGCAGCGGCGCCGTCTTCGAGAATTTCGATATGATCGATCATATTCTCGGGAAGCATGTTGAGATCGACACCCGAAGACGCAAATTGCGGGCCTGGCTTCTGCACAATGTTCGCAGTGCTATGCCGACGCTTTCCATCTACCAGAACAAGCGTCTCATTCGGTCCTAGCCCTCTCATCTGGATGGATGACACCAGTGAGTTGGTATTCGATCCGCGGGCGCTCATTGTGATGGATGGATAGATGCGCGTCAGAGCATTGGCGACGTTCATTTCGGCTGAACGTGCGAGGGCTGCCGAGGAGATAATGACGACAGGGCTGATGCTTTGTCGAGCCTTGACGTGGGATTCACGCGTTCCCGTTACGATGACCTGTTCGCTTTCGTTTTCATGGGCAGTCGTCGTTCGTTTTGATTTTCCTTTGGCCTTAGCAGGTTTGTCGTCTGTCGTGGTTTGACCGGAAAGCGGTTGAGCCTGCGCGGGCACTAGGAATGCGCCGGTAGCAGTTGTTGCAACCAGAATTAAAACCGTCTTTTTCATCGGAATGTTTCCCAAAAACGCTATTTGTAACGCCTTGGTACGGATTGTTAGTTGGAAGAAATAAAGCAGAAAAGTTAAGGTTTTGTGTCATTATTATTATGTTTCTGATCTGTTTTTTAATATTTCCATATTTTTATTTCAATATAATATTGAAATAAAAATAAACAATTATGATATACTTTGAATAATTGAGAGCTGTCTGTGACCCTTGCAAGGTATGTGTGCTGCATATGCTGCGTCAGTAGATACAGAAAATTACGCTCTCTGCCGGGTCATGGTTATGCCTGGAATATGAATAGGTGCGCACTCAGTGATGATGACAGCGGGGCATAAACTTGGTCCGCCTACTCCTTTTTTGGAACTTCCCATTCGTCATTTTTCGAAAATCGGCTCTTTCCCAAGGCCGGAACGCAGCAAACTTCGTGACAAAATATCATTAACTTACGCTTGAATTGACGAAATTTGAGAAATTTCTCTTCGTGAAATTATTATAAAAACTGTGTAAATATATGATTTTAAGAGAATTTATTAAAGTTTTTTCTATGCTGCCCACTGGGGTGTCAACTTTTTTTTTACCTTTGGAAAATTCATCCATATTCCGGCCCCTCAAAATTGTGTCTCTATCTCCATGACAAGATTCTGCAAACAATCTGAATGGAGCCATATTCTGTTAAATTCGCCCCTTTACGTAGGGCTTGTTGCGCTAGCCGCCAGCGATCGAATTTTACAGATATCAAAGAAATTCTGACTGTCCGTCCGCAGGGTCACAAAGAAATACCATCGAGAAGTTTGAATTTCTCACGCTCTGGGTGGTTGTACCGTTAACGAATTCTCTTGGAGGGAATTATGAGCCACGTAACGAACGGCGTTCTGTATGTTGATGATACCGTCAACGGAGGAACAAACCCTGGAAGTTTCTATACTTCAAGCTTCTCTTCGGTATCTGTGTCTTCTGGTGGTACTTACGGAAGCGCTTCGATTGTGTCGGGTGGCACAGTCGTGGTTCAGAGTGGCGGCTCAGTTTTTAACGATACGGTCTCCTCAGGTGGCGTATTGACCATTTCTGCGGGTGGTAGCGGGAGTTATATCAGCCTTAAAGCTGGTGCGACTTTCAATATCGGCACCAACTACGACAACCAGCACATGACCTCCCTGACAGCTCTGTCAGGAACGACGATCAATGTGCTTTCTGGGGGTGTGCTCTCCAACGCTGACGCCGGTTCCCAGGGCACCATCGTTGTAAACAAGGGTGGCACGCTTAGAAACGCCATCATTTCCAGCGGTGGCGGTCTAGCTGTAAACGGGACCACGTCTAATACAACGGTTAACCACGGCGGCGTAATGTCCGTTGCTTCTGGTGGTACGGCTTCTGGCGGTACGATCAATGCCGGTGGCTCCGCGTACTTTGCGGCTGGCGCTACGATGTCGGCCCTGACACTCAATGGTGGTACGCTCGACACATATGTTACACCGTCGCTTGTTGCTGGCGGATTGATTAGCGGAACCTTGATCCTCGAAAGCGGTGTCAGTGATGGGGGTTACCAAAAACTTGGTTCTGGCGTCACGATCAATCTAAAATCAGGCGCCTCTCTTTCCAACAGCACCATTGGTTCAGGTAATAAAGTAGGTATTTACTCGGGTGCTACCGCGAGTGGACTGGTTATCAGTGGCGGCGGCGTCTCTGTTGCAGGTTCGGCTTCAAATACGACTGCTATTAGTGGTGGTGTAATTAGCGTTACTTCGGGCGGTAAGGCCGCAGGAAACACAGTTAGCAAGGGCGGATCTGCTATTGTCGCTTCCGGTGGTACACTTGGTACGACCACAGTGCAGAGTGGCGCGACCCTTAGCGCTGCAGATGGCGCAACGATTTCTGGTACTGTCACGGCCGCCAAGGGCGCTACACTGACAATCCCGACGACTGCTGGTGGCACCATCGACCTGCAGGGTAATGGGAATGTTGGCCTGACCATCACAGGTTCGGGTAACCCGACGACGGTTATCTCCGGTTTCTCGGAAGATAAGACGGCAGGAACCGCAGACGGCATCACGCTGACGAACGTCAAAACCGCCAACGTAGCCTCCGTCACCTATCCTGACGCTGACCATGTCACGTTCACGCTCAAGGACGGTTCAGCCGTCACGCTGAACATCATTGGCGTCCAGAACGTAGGCTATACGCTGGCTTCAGACAGCAGCGGCGATCTTGTCTATGAAGTGTGCTTCCTGGCTGACACCTTGATCGCAGGCCCGAATGGCAATATTGCCGTCCAGGATCTTGCACCAGGCGACACTGTCACGTCCTATCGCGACGGTCAGGCATACAGCAGCACTGTTTCCTGGGCAGGTAAGGCACATTGCGTCGTCCGTCCGGAAAAGGCTGATGATGAGGCCGGCTATCCAGTGCGGATCCTTGAAAACGCGATTGCTCTGGGTGTTCCCTTTCAGGACATGCTCGTGACGTCTGAACATTGCCTCTTCCTGGATGGCAAGTTCATTCCGGCCCGTATGCTCGTCAACGGTCGTTCGATCTATTACGACAAGTCCTTCACGTCCTATGACTACTTCCACATTGAGACGGAAGATCATTCGGTCATCATGGCAAACGGTGCACTGACCGAGAGCTATCTTGATACGGGCAATCGTCGTGCGTTCGAACAGAAGAGCAATGTCTTCATGTTCGGCCAAAAGGCGAAGTCCTGGGAGAGCGATGCTGCTGCTGCTCTGACCGTATGCCGTGATCTGGTTGAGCCTCTTTACCGTCAGATCGAACAGCGTGCGCAGGAGCTGCAGTTCGCAGTTCAGGCACCGGCTGCGACGACGGTCACGGAAAGCGACCTGCACCTGGTGTCTGATCGCGGTCATCGCATCCAGCCGCTCCGCACGGTCGATAACCGCGTCATGTTCATGATCCCAAGTGATGTGTCTTCGGTTCGTATCGTCTCGAACAGCAGCCGTCCGGCTGATGCGATTGGCCCGTTTGTTGACGACCGTCGTATGCTGGGTGTGTTGATTGGCGATGTTTCGTTCTTCGACAGTGGCGTCACGGTGAACATCAAGACGCACCTCACGAAGGAAAATCTGAGCGGCTGGCATAGTGTGGAGCACATCCCAATGCGCTGGACGAACGGCAACGCCTATCTTCCGCTCGGTGCACGCCTGCCGGGTGGCATTGGTCTTCTTGCCATCAAGGTCGAGGCTGCTGGCCCTTACGTTGTTGCTCCGGCAGATGACGTGGAAGTTGCTCTCAAGACGGCCTGAAGGTTATTCCCCTGCCCGTAATAACTACGGGCAGGTTTTTCCTCCCAGCCTAATAAAAGTTTTTGCTTTGTCTGGGAGGGTTTTAATATTCAATTAATAGAGAGAAAGATTTATTAAATCGCTCTCGCGCAAGTCGAAGATGACACTCGTTATTTACAAGAATGCGGTCGCTTCACTCTGCTTGGCAGATATCCAAATTTTCTCTGAAAAGCAGCGCTAAAATGACTGACGTTGCTGTATCCAAGTTCCATCGCCGTTTCTGTTACGTTCAAACGCTCTAAAAGGCTGCGTGCGTATTCCATGCGATGGGATTGATACAGCGTGTAGGGTCCGCAGCCATACTGTCGGCTGAATAGTTCTTTAAAACGCGTGGGACTAAGGTCGCAAAGTGCCGCAAGCTGCGGAATTGTCGGAGCTTGGTCAAGACGCGCCAGAAGCGCCTTACGAGCATTTTCCAATCCATGGATTGTTTTGGCAGTTAACTGAGAACGAGCTGTTTTCTGCGTCGTAAACGCATATCCTAGCATCGTCATTGCCAAGCCGTACCCCACGAGAGCTGCAGGGGAATGTGCGGCAGGAATAGTTCGCAAATAGCCAAAGAGTTGCTTGGCTGTTTTCAAAGCCGGATCCTGAAGTTCGAGAGATCGCCTCTGAATTCTGGGGAGATGCTCGATTTGCATCTGCTCCAGCAGGAGCGATGGTACATGAATTTCAAGAGCCGAGAATTCAGCACTGTTCTCGAAGGTAAAAGATTCAGCAGACGTGCGCGCCATAATAAGATCGCAGGCCTGAAAATGATGCACCTGACCGGCTGCCTTCATGCTGCATGCACCTGAGAGGATGACAGTACAGCGGGTGGTTGATCCCGGTTCATCAAAATAGCCATTCAACGCACCCGCCTCCGGAGCCAGAAACCCGCTTGTGAGCAGGCCACCAGCAAATCCGCGGGAATGCGGATGTAACAGAGATGTGCCTGCTACCCGGTTGGGGTGTGGTTGATGAACCTGAGTTGAGCTGACTTCTGCCATCACGGCGCGGTCTTTCCTGTCCGATCGGGGTAAACAGACTGATCCGGGTAGCGGAGATAATGAGAATTATTATCATCCCGATCCATGAAAGAAAACCTTTCCCTTCCATGGCTCAGGAGCAGCGTCCGTTTGCGGAGCGTGAGTTCACTGGCTTTCGTCTGTACGGCGCTGACGGCATTACCTGTCCCTGGATGGGCGGCCGCATCCCCTGCGATGAAGTGCACTCAGAAGCCCGGCGACGACAGCCCTGAAACATCCTGCATCTCTGCAAAAGAGGCCTTGACCGTCTGGGGTAAGCGCGCCGCTTTCGTGAACCCCACGAGCACAACACATCTGTCTGCACAGGACATTCAGGCATACAGAATGCAGACTTTGGGGGACATTGCCGAACGTGTCCCGAACCTGTCATTCACCAATACAACGCCCAACAATCCGGTTCTGATGGTACGAGGACTTGGCGGCACGGAGGATGAAGGGCCGGTTCTTTACACACCCGTCCTGATCGACGGCATACCTGTTCCCAGCTTTGCCATGGGGCAGATGTTTGATTTCAGCAATGTGGATGTCATGCGCGGCCCTCAGTTGACAGAAGGGGTCAATGCATTTGGAGGCATGGTTTCTGCGCAGTCGCGAGACCCTGGAAATCGTCTAGGCGGGGCATTGGACTTCGAGTACGGAACGGGAAATCGCAAAAGAGCAACATTTTCTGGCGACCTTCCGATTGATGCATCCACCAGCCTCCGTCTTTCCGTCGGTGGAGAAACCGCCGATGGTTACATTCACAATCGGGCTCTGGACCGTCGAGATACGGGCGGCTGGCATGGCTGGTTTGGCCGTATCAAACTGCTGCATAAGGATAGTGCTGGCGGAGAATGGCGCTTCAGCCTTCACCATATGTTGAACCATGGCGGTAACGACTTTTTTGAAACGCCACAGCATGCCCGGAACCACGTTTCTTACAACACGTCGGAAGGCGTAAATGATACCGAATACCTCATTGGCTCAGCACAATATCATCGACGCTTCAGTCAGCGCCTGATTTTGGACGTTACGTTCGGAGGAGCCTCTACCGATTGGCGTTACAGCAACCCCTACTCTGTCTTCTCTGCTAATTCTGGCTTTACCCTACCAACACGCCAGATTGGCGGGTCTGTCATGCTTTCCGGGAGTTCAGGAACACTGGACTGGAAAGGCGGGATTTACGGGCAGCAGGCTAAGCGTTGGGCGCCCTATACCTTTGACATGACGCCCTATTATGCCAGCCGCACAACTGCGACATTGGGAACAGCCAACGTTGCCTTTATGGGGGAACTAGGGTGGCATTTCGCGAAGAGCTGGCGCCTTGTGCCATCGCTGCGTATCGAGCATGTCGATAGTTCGCTCAGCAACTGGACAAGCTCCATGAGCGGGGACACGCCTTATGCGTATAGCATGCAGGAAAGCCTTCCTCGTCAGACACTCTCCAAGACCGCTCCGCTTCCGGGCCTTAAAGTCGAGTATAATCCTCAGCCTTCTGGTCAATTGAGCCAGTTCGGCTGGCTGAGTTACTCCCGCTCCTTCCTGCCGCCAAATTATAGCCCTTACGGTTCCTACAGCAGTACCGTCTCGGCGCCGTATGCTTCCAGTTACGGCAATAATCTGGAACTGGGGTACCGTCTTGGAGATCTCACCGGTCGGTGGTCTGTAGAGGCAACCGGATTTGCGAATTTCCTCTCAAATCTGCAGGTCTCGGCCACCAATGGTGCGGGAGAATCTCTTATCGGGACTGCTGGTACCGCCCACTCACGAGGGGTGGAAGCAACCGCACACTGGAAGCCACTCAATACACTTCAGCTTAACGCGTTCCTTGGGTTGACCTACGCCGCATATGATCGCTTCGTCTTTGGTGGCTCAGATTATAGCGGCAAACAGATGGCTGGCACTCCGCGGAGTAATTTCGGTTTTTCAGGCGAATGGCATCCCGTTCCGGGCTGGGCAGTCAATGCCAGCGTGGTCAGGCGCGGACGAACAACCCTCTATCCCAGCAGCAGTATTCAGAATGCACCCTACATCCTTGTGGATGCGCAGATCGAGAAGCGCTGGAAGCACTGGAATGTCGTGCTTTACGGCCACAATCTAACCAATTCGAGCTATTTTACGCGTGGCCTGTCGGGTGGGTACGTCGTCGCCGCCAACCCGCGTCAGCTTGGCTTCCGTGTTGGGGTAAATTTCTGACATGAAGAGCACATCCTTTCTCTGTCGAAGTGGCCACTCTGAAACCAGGACAACGATCTTAACGCGGCTTCTGGCAATCGGGCTCATGTATGGCTCGCAGGGTATCCCTGCGGGGCTGGCTTTCAACGCATTTTCAACCATTTTGCGCCATAGTGGGACGCCATTGAAGGATATCGGCCTGACAGGGCTGGTGTTTCTGCCGTGGGCGCTGAAATGCTTCTGGTCCGGTATTGCTGACAATGCTGGCAAACGTTGGGGTTATGGGCCCCTCGCCTTATGGACCCATATGTCAGCGATCGTGGTCTGCCTACTTCTGGGCTTCGCCTCACCTGAGCATCACTTTCTGTTGGCTCTGTCAGGCATTCTGCTTCTGAACACGATTTTTGCCACTCAGGATATTTTTACGAATGCGTGCGCCGTTTCGCACATGAAGGGGCGCAACGCAGGGCTGGCGAATGCCTTACAGGTCATTTCATTTCTTCTGGGCATGGTGGTTGGTGGTGCAGGATCACTGTTCATCTATGAGCGGCTTGGCTGGTCCGGTGCGATGTGGGGTATGGCATGTGAACTCTTTATCCTGTGGCTCGCACTTCTGCCATTAAGAGCCGGCATCGAGCCTATTAGGGTATTCCAGAAGCCCTCTCGCCTTGTGGATCTTTTCCGGCAACCGGGTTTTCGGTGGGCGCTTTTGATGGCGCTTACCTTCAAATTTGCAAGTTCAGCGCTCGCGATGCTGCTCCAGCCCTGGCTGATGGACCGATCTTTCAGTCTGGATTTTGCCGGAACACTTCAGATGTCCAACATCATCTGTGGCGCCCTCGGTGGCGCGGTTATCGGCTTCCCGGCAGTCAGGTTTTTGGGCTGCCGTCGCGCTGTCGCCCTGCTCATCTGGCCATCCAGTTTGCTACTTGGAACGTTGGTGTGTCTGCAGGCCGGGGGGATGGCAACACCAGTACTTCTTTATGCCGGTCTTGGCATAGAAAACTTCCTTGATGGAGGCTTTTACGTCTCCGTCTGGGCCACACTGATGAACTGGTCTTCAGAAGAGCGGCCAGGAACGGACTACAGCTTTCTTCAGTGTGGAGAAAGTCTGGCGAACGTCCTCGCAGGCATGTTGATCGCGCCTTTGGCCTCAGTCATCGGATACAGCAGAACGTTTCTGGTGGCCTGGATCGCTGGCGCGTTCGCGCTGCTGCTTGTGGTGACGGCGGTCAGAAAACTCGCAGGCTTATGTGAGGACACTAAGCCTTCCAAACAATCCTTCAAACACTTGAGACATTCATGACAATCTTTAATCTCCCCAAAGAAGCTGCCGATCTGTCGCTTATTGATATTGGCAAAAAGACAGAAACGGTTTCCACAAACGGGTTGAAGATGCTTTTCCCTTTTGGAACCCATGACGTGGGACTACTGCGTTTCAAAGGTTCAACCCCTTGGGAAGAGCATCCAAATGATGAATTTCTTCTTGTGGTCGAAGGAGAAACTTCGCTGACACTTCGAACCGAACAGGGCGAGGTCAGTTCTACGGCCAGAAAGGGTGACGTTCTGGTTGTTCCGGGAAAGACCTGGCATCGGCAGGATGCGCCTGTTTCGGTCACTCTGATGTTCATTACTAACCATGAGGGCAACCGCCATCATGCCGCCTCTTGATAAAAGTCTGACGACGACGGACAACTAGGCTTTCACGTTCTGGCGGCAGGTTCTTGATCGGATATTCTTGCCGCTACTGCCAATTCGTACGTCCAGCGTCAGGGGAGTCGTGGCCGGTCTTTGCGAAAGATGCTCTCGTAAAGATTGGCCCAGATCATAACACTATGAAGCGTTCCGCCGATTTACCTGCAAACCCACCTCCCGTTGTCGGTTTTGCAGATTATTATGTCGGCGGTTTCGTAGATGGCTTCCACACACATGAGCGCGCACAGCTATCCGTGTTCATGGCTGGGAGTGTGACAGTCACTACGCATGAGGAAAGCTTCGTCCTTCGCCCCGGACAGGCGCTTTGGCTTCCTGCCCACACGCTGCATCAAGCCACCTGCCGCACCGACCTGTCGTTTCAGGTCATCTATGTTGATCCTGATTTCCCCGGCGCGGGAACGCTTCCATGCAAGATGTTTGATGCATCTTCTTTGATACGAGGCCTGATGGACGAGATCATTGCCATGAGCTTTGAGTTTGCCATGGACAGCCGCATGTCAACAATTGCCGGGCTTCTCATCGATGAAGTGGAGCGCGCACCACGGCTCGCCGAGCGCGTGCTTCTTCCTGCCGACCCTCGTATGCGGCGGGTTTGTGAAGCGATTATCGCCAAACCGGGAGATTGTCGCGACATCGATCATTGGGCGCGCGAAGCCGGTATGGCGCGGCGCACTTTTACCCGCCTCTTTCAGTCTCAAATGGGTATGGGCTTCGCGGCATGGCGCCGGAGAGTACGGGTTGTGGAAGCCGCTTCCCGAATTGCGACGGGCCAATCGATTGCCGAAGTCGCTTTCGATCTAGGCTACGATAATGCCAGTAGTTTCAGCAGCATGTTTCACAGAACCTTTGGTGTTTCCCCCCGCGAGCTGAGAGCCAACTCGCCTATGGCTGCGCGGCTATAAAGCATCGGGCTATCACACTTGATCGCTGTACCCTTCCTCTCTCTCTACGGCTAGAAACTGGTAACAAACCGTTTCTTTTCTGTTCTAAAAGTGACCCATTGCCAGTGATCGGGCCTTATTCAGTTGCGTTTGGGCCAACTGCGCGCTGGCTGCTTGAAGCTGTTTCCGAAGATGTCTAGGAGCGCAATTAAGTATCATTCTTAACAATAAAGCCGGTCTCTGCCTCGCAACCAGCACGAGCCGGTAACGAAATGAGTTGGGTATGCAGCGCAGCAGGATAGTTTACACGGTTCTTTTCTCCCTCATTTTGAGCGATACGGCTTTCGCGGCTGAGCAGGAGAATAAAGCCAAGGATCCGCAGCAGTCTGGGGCGCCCGCCCCGGCTCAAGCAAGCGCTGACAATGCCAAAGCACGGAGCGCAAGGGTTGAACGGGTTGAGGTCCATGCTCGCAAGTCTTCAACTATTGCGTCCTCCGCTACGAAAACAAACACACCTCTTGTTGAAACCGCGCAGTCCGTCACCGTCATCACCCGTGACGAAATGGATGCACGCGGTGTTCTGACACTGAATCAGGCCGTGCGGTACGCAGCAGGCGTTACAGCGGATACGCGGGGTGGTGAAGGCACTCGCTATGATCTCTTCGATCTTCGCGGCTTTACAGTGCCGACTTTTCTGGATGGACTGAAGTTCCAGGATAGCCCGACCGGCTTCGCCGTCGCCCAGACGGATACCTTCCGGCTTGATCGCGTTGAGCTGCTAAAAGGGCCGGCTTCTGCGCTGTATGGGCAGTCCAGCCCAGGTGGTCTGACGGCGTTATCCAGCAAATTGCCGACAGATCAGCGGTTCTATGGTAGCGTCAATACAACGGGCGGCATGTTCGATCTGTATCGTGTGGATGCTGACGTCGGCGGATTTGCGACCAAGGACGGTCTCGTTCGCTACCGGCTTTATGGCACAGTAAATGGGCAGCACACCCAGCTCAGCAGAACCGGTAGCCGACGCTTCAGCATTAGTCCGGCCTTTACCTTTGGAGGCGACGGCCCGACCACCCTCACCTTGCTGGGTAACTACCAGTACGATCCTGAGAGTGGTTCTTATGGCGGCGTGCCGCTGATTGGGTCGCTCAAACGCGCTTCCTACGGCTATCTGCCCCGGAATTTCTATGACGGGGATGTCCCATCAGAAAAATTCAACCGCAAACAGGGCGCAATTACCTATATCTTCAATCATCGCTTCAACGATGACTGGAGCTTCAGTACGCGCGGCCGCTACGATGATATCAAGACCATCTATCGCAGCGTGTATAACAATGGCTACTACGACAGCGATGACGGTACGAGTGGGCAGATGCTGTCCCGCTCTGCATATGGAACGCACGAACACACCTATAATCTGGCGTTTGACAGCCAGGTCAAAGGTCGCGTCCGCACTGGCCCGTTGCGACATGCCCTGATGTTCGGCTTCGACTATATGCAGCAGAAGGCCAATGACACAGAAGCCTATGGCGATGCTCCGGATCTGGATGTGCTCCATCCCGATTATCACATGGTCATTCCTGACCTGTCCCCGTATCTGAACTATGTCACGCATTCTCATCAGATCGGCGCGTATGGTCAGGATGAAATCCGCTGGCATCGGCTGATCCTTACGGGAAGTATTCGCAATGACTGGTATCGCTCGCATCAGGTTGAGTCTATGACACCCTCTGACAACCGCCAGAGTTCAAGCCAGATTACATGGCGTGCTTCCGGTCTTTATCACTTTGACTTCGGCCTCTCACCTTACATCAGCTATTCGACGTCTTTTCAGCCGCAGTCAGGCTCTGTTTCCAACGATGGCGGTGCGACCGTTCGCCAGGCCAATCCATCTATGGGAAAGCAGCTTGAGGGTGGCTTGAAATATCAGCTTCCTGGAACATCTATCCTGCTGACCGCGGCAGGGTTCCATATCGAGCAAAGCAACGTGCTCGTCTCGGTCGCGAACACAGGGTACAGTGTGCAGAGCGGACTTGTTCACTCGGACGGTTTCGAATTTGAAGCCCATGCCGAGCCGTTCCGTAACCTCATGCTGACAGCCGCAGTGAGTTTTCAGAAGATCAAGGATGATTCAACAGGTAAGCCGTTGATCCAGTCTGGCAAAGGGAATGCCTCCCTTTTCGCGTTCTACACAATGCCCTCCGGGCCGCTAAAAGGTTTCGGATTTGGTGGTGGTATGCGCTATTCCGCAAAAACTTACGGTGGCGAAGCAACATATGGCAGCGTTTGGCTTCCCCAATATGCTCTCTTCGATGCGTCCGTGAGCTATGATCTGGCGAACATGTCCCATTCGCTTCATGGCTGGAAAGCCTCTGCTAGCGTTCGTAATCTCTTTGACAAGAAATATATTGCGAACTGCTTCGCGTACGGTGCAGACGGACAATATTGCTACTACGGCGAGCGCCGGAATGCCCAGGCCAGCATAGGGTATAGCTGGTAATTCCTTACGAAGGAGGTTGCCAGATAGTCTCTGGCAACCCCTTTCAAGAGGCTCATACCGTCATTTTTAAGCCTTCTCGTTAGGCTGGTAGCATTCCGTCTCCCGCATATTTCAGGCGTTGCGCGTCCCTTGCGGGAGGAACCCCGAACATGCGCCGGTATTCTCTACTGAATTGGGACGGGCTGTCGTACCCGACCGCAAATCCGGCCTCAGCAGCATCGACCGTGGCACTGAGCAGCCTGCGGCGCGCCTCCTGAAGGCGAAGGCGCGTGCGATACTGCAAGGGGCTCATCATCGTGGCGGCCCGGAAATGCCGATGAAATGATGAAGGGCTCATCCCGGCAATCTTCGCAACAGATGCAATGTCGAAAGATTCTGCGTAATGCGTTCGTATCCAGCCAATCGCCCGATTGAGCTGGGAGAGATTTGTCCCCGCGGTGGCAATCTGCCGCAGAACATAGCCTTGAGGCCCCTGCAACAACCGATAAAGCAGCTCGCGCAAGATGGCGGGCTGAAGAATGGGAATGTCTTCCGGATTTTCCAACAGCCCTACGAGGCGGGTCACTGGATCCAGGATTTCATGGGTAAGTGCACTGACCGTCATGCAGGATGGGCATGTCGTCCCGTTTGTAGGAAAGGCATCCTTCATTTCGAGTAGCAAATCAGCAATTTGCGCAGGGTCCAGAGCCAGGCAGAGCGCCAGATAGGGCTTTTCATGCGTGGCTTGTGTCACCTGCCCAGTAACGGGAAGGTCAACGGCCGTTACGAGATACTTGCTGGCATCATAATCGAAGACCTTGTCACACAGCATGACCTGTTTTGACCCTTGGACAATCACACAGAAGCGGGGTTCGTACACCACATCCATTGGTGTCGTGGGGGCATCCGCACGAAAAAGCAGCAGGCCCGGCACAACCGAGCGGGTCGTTGGCTCGACGCAATGGCGGTCGATCGTGTCTCGAAGCCGTGACAGAATATCCTGCATGAAGCGAAATTTCCGATTTTTTCAGTCAGTCGTTTGGGTATTGCACATTTAGGGGCATGCCTGATCCGCCCAGAAGGGTAGTGTGAGACTTTGGTCGGATTGTGCAAGCATATGATCGAATCAGGCATCTTTTTGAAGTTTCGTTCTAACCCTTCATGGCGATGTATCCACTTTTGATGGCGATTTACGGACTGTTGTCTCTATTTCATGTCCTCGCCTGCAGCTCGATATGGCAGGATTGTGCAATCATCTGATTGGATTGCTCTACCGGATGTTGCGCGTGGAGTTGCATGATCCGCCCAAGCCTTCCGCGGCGGTTATGCTCCTTCCCTGAGAACGTCGTTTCCGGTGAGAAGACGGCCAACGCGGCGCGGCATCATGTCATGGCGAAAAGCTTGCCGATTTGTCCGCACATGGATTGTGCCGGACAAGCGGGGTGCGGATTCCGTGCTCCAAAGCCATCTGAACAGAGATATTCAATGGGGATCGTCGCCTTTGCGCTACGACGGCCTTACACGTTCCTTGTCGCAGGGGTACTCATCCTGCTTCTGGGCATCACGGCCGTCTTCAGAACGCCTACCGATGTGTTTCCGAACATCGATATCCCGGTCGTCACCGTCGTCTGGTATTATGACGGCCTGGATGCAGCCGAGACCGAGAAGCGGATCAGTACTTATACGGAGTTTTCCGAAAGCTTCTTCGTCAACAATCTGCGCACAATCGAAAGCCAGACGACACCGGGGCTGGTCCTGCAAAAGCTGTATTTTCAGCCGGGCGTAAACGTGGATCTTGCCGTAGCCCAAACCGTTTCGGCTACAAACTCAATCCGCGCCCTGCTACCACCGGGCATTCAGCCGCCCATCATCATGCAGTACAGCGCTTCTAGTGTGCCGGTTCTCCAGCTTTCCCTCTCTTCGGAGAAGCTGACGGAAAGCGAACTGTATGACTATGGCATTTACCGCATCCGTCAGCAGCTCGCCCCTATTCCCGGCACAATGCTGCCCCCGCCCTATGGCGGAAAGATCCGTCAGGTCATGGTGGATATTGATGAGACCAAGTTGGCAGGCGTCGGCCTGACGCCGCTGGATGTTTCCAACGCCATTAACGTGCAGAACCTGACACTGCCCGGCGGAACAGTGAAATTCGGCGCCACCCAATACGACGTGCGTATGAACGGCATGCCAGACGTCGCAGCGCGTCTGAACGATGTTCCCCTCAAGCGTGACCCCAAGACTGGCGCTATCGTTCGTATTGCCGATGTTGCGCAGGTCCGTGATGGAACGGCCGTGCAGCAGAATGTGGTGCGCCGCGAAGGCCGCCGCTCCGTACTGCTCTCCATCATGAAGGCCGGAAATGCCTCGACGCTGAGTGTTGTAAACGCCATTCGTAATCAGGTTCTTCCTGTCACGCGTGCAGCAGCCCCGGCAGGCATGAAGATCGAGGAGCTGTTTGACCAGTCCCTGTTCGTCAAAGCGGCAATTACCGGAGTGGCGTCTGAAGCTGTCATCGCCGGCCTGCTGACAGCGGCAATGATCCTTGCGTTTCTCGCAAGCTGGCGTTCGACCATTATCGTTGCCGTCTCCATCCCGCTGGCCATCCTGTCTTCGATTGCCGTGCTATCCTGGACTGGCCAGACACTGAATCTGATGACCTTGGGAGGCTTGGCCCTTGCCGTCGGTATTCTGGTGGATGATGCGACTGTAACGATCGAAAATATCCATCGTATTCGCCATGAAGGAACAGAACTGCGACAGGCCGTGCTCAACGGCGCGTCGGAAATCGCACTGCCAACACTGGTTTCGACACTGGCCATCTCCAGCGTATTTGTGTCGGTAGAGTTCCTTGTCGGGCCGTCCCGCTTCCTGTTCACACCGATGGCCCTTGCTGTTGTGTACGCCATGCTCGCCTCCTATGCGATCAGCCGGACGCTGGTGCCAATCTTCGCAGCTATCCTTCTTCGGTCTGAAGAACGGCAGACCATACGCCGCCGCGATGCCGGGCTGCCACCTGATGTCATTACCCGGTTCGGCATTGCTTTTGATCGGCGCTTCAACCGGCTGCGGGATAGCTACGTCCGTCAGTTACATGGCCTCATCGAAAGTGGCTGGAAAGTTCCTGCGCTGGCAGGTGTGACTGTTCTGGCTGCCGGTTTCCTCGCAACTCAGGTCGGGCAGGATTTCTTCCCCACGATTGATGCCGGCGAATTCAAGCTCCACGTCCGCGCGCCGGAAGGCACGCGCATCGAGAGCACGGAACGACTGTTCGATCAGGTTGAAGACGTCATCCGTGAAGTCGTACCCGAGCATGAACGGTCATTGGTCCTCGATAACATGGGTGTACCATTCCGGTATTCCATGCCTTTCGACGACGGCACGACCGTTGGACCGAATGACGGTCAGATCATGGTGGAGCTGAAGGAAGGGCATCGTCCAACCGCCGACTATATCCGCACACTCCGGACCGAACTGGCTCGCCGTTTCCCGGACAGCGTGTTCTATTTCCAGCCAGCCGACATCGTGACCCAGATCCTGAATTTCGGGCTTCCCGCGCAAGTGGATATCCGCATTTCGGGTTATGACGCGGCAAATAACCGCAAGGTCATGCAGGAAGTCCGTCAGGAAGTCTCCCGCATTCCCGGCCTGGTGGACGTCCATCTGCACCAGCAGATTGCAGCCCCAGAACTTGCAATTGCGATTGATCGTGAGCGCGCTCTGGACCTCGGCCTGACGCTCAATGACGTTGCGCGCAACGTGATGGTATCACTGGCGTCCTCCAATACCGTAACCCCGAACTTCTGGGTCGATCCGGCAACGGGCATTCAGTACCCGCTCGCGGTCCAGACACCGCAGTATCGGGTCAACAATCTGGGTGATCTTCGTAACACCGTCATTGCCTCCGCAATCGGGTCACAGCACTCCTCGGCTCTGCTGAGCAACGTCGCAACCATCAAGCGCGGCACGGCACAGAACGTCATTTCACACAGCAACATCCAGCCGACACTCGATGTCGATGCGAGTGCAGAGGGGCGTGATCTGGGGAGCATTGCCCGGGACATTGACCGGGTCATTGCGCGCCATCGGGGGGAGCTTTCACCAGGCAATGTGATCACCGTTCAAGGGCAGATCGAAAGCATGCATTCTGCCTTTACCCGGCTGGGTATCGGCCTGATGGTCGCAGCGATTGCGGTCTATCTTCTGATGGTCGTGAACTTCCAGTCCTTCATGGACCCGTTCGTGGTCGTCCTTGGCCTTCCCGGCGCCATGTGCGGGATCGTGTTCATGCTGTTCGTCACAGGGACAACGTTCTCGGTTCCTTCCCTCATGGGGGCGATCATGAGTGTCGGTGTCGCCAGCGCCAATTCGATCCTGCTTGTAACCTTTGCCAAGGAAAGACGTGCCGAAGGCTTGAGTGCCGTCGAAGCCGCCGTCGCTGCCGGACAGGCACGCCTGCGCCCCATTCTGATGACGTCACTCGCAATGATCATCGGCATGTTGCCCATGTCTCTGGGGCTCGGCGATGGCGGCGAACAGAACGCCCCGCTCGGACGCGCCGTGATTGGCGGCCTGATGATGGGCACCTGCGCCACGCTCTTCATTGTGCCCTGGCTCTACACACGCCTGAGAAAACGAGAAAGCCGCATTCTTGAGGAATACAGTCATGTCTGAACCCGTTTTATCCTCGACCGGCGTCCGTGAAGAACGCCGTGGGCCGCCCATCGTGCCGTTGATTGGCCTCGGGGCTATCCTGCTGCTCGGCTACGGGATCTACGCGCATAGTGAACGCGGCATCGCAGTTCGCGCTCTCGCTGAGACGCGTCAGAACCAGACACCAGATGTCAGCTTCATGATTGCTCACAGAGAGACGAGGCCTGTCTCTCTTGATCTTCCCGGAGAAACCGCCCCTCTCGAGACAGCGGCAATTGGTGCGCGAGCATCAGGATACATTGCCGAACGACGTGTTGATATCGGCACTCGTGTCAAAGCGGGAGACGTTCTTGCCATTATTCATGCGCCGGAACTGGATCGACAGGAAGCACGCGCCAAGGCCGCGGCCGAACAGGCTCGCGCCAATCTGGATCTCGCCCGTGTTACGGCAAGGCGCTCTGGTGGCCTCGTCGGTGGCGGCGCGGTGAGCAAGCAGAACTTCGATACGGATCGCATTACCCAACAGGCTCAGAATGCTGCACGTGCAGCAGCCGACGCAGCCCTGGCGGAAACCGCACAACGGCGTGCCTACACGACTGTGACGGCCCCTTTCGATGGTGTTGTGACGGTACGGAACGTGGAAGTTGGCGATCTGGTGAGTGCGGATAGTGCTCAGTCAGTCCCGCTGTTTGTGGTCGCTCGCACGGATAGACTGCGTGTTCGCGTGCATGTGCCACAGGAGGAGGCCGGCACAGTGCAGACGGGTACACCTGTCAGTCTGACTGTGCCGGATCATCCGGGAGAAAGCTTTGCAGGCACCGTCACACGGACAGGCCATGCGCTGGAACGTGAGAGCCGGATGCTGCCAGTTGAAATCGAGCTGGATAATCGTGACGGAAAGCTTGCCTCCGGTGTGTATGGTTCAATTCATTTTGACTTGCCACGCCCTGCCCCGACCCTGCTGATTCCAACGGAATCACTGATTTACAACGCGGACGGCCTGTCCGTGGCCACCGTCGAAGACGGGAACCGACTGCGTCTTCACAAGGTGACTGTTGGACGGGATTATGGAGATCGGATTGAGATCCAAACCGGTTTGGCTGAAGGAAGCCGCCTGATCATGCATCCTCCATCGGCTTTGACAGATGGCCGTCAGGTTGCACCGCATGATGTGAATGGATCGAAGGGAGCGTGAAGATGCGTTCTTCCACCACAACTCTTACGGCTGGATTAGCGCTCCTGCTGAGCGGCTGCACGATGATTCCGGACTATCATCGCCCTGCAGCCCCAGTGGCAACCGCGTGGCCCAATAAAGCCGCCGATGTGGCGGCTACGGATGGGGGCAGTCTTGAGAACTGGCGTACATTTTATCGCGACCCCGTTCTGCAATCGCTGATCGAGACGGCTCTGGCCAATAACCGGGACCTGCAGATTGCCCAGCATCAGGTCGAAGCGTCCAGCGCGCAGTTCGACATTGAAAATGCTGCCCTGTTCCCAACGCTGAATGGGACGGCGGGTGCGAATATTCAGAAAATGAATTCCAGGATATGGAGCCTGTCACAGGGGAATGGTCCGTTCTACATGCGGCAATATGCCGTGGGGTTTGGTGTCTCGGCTTATGAGGTCGATCTGTGGGGACGTATCCGGTCCGCCTCTCGTGCGTCGTTTGATCGGTATGTTGCAGATGAGCTGGGGCGTGAGAGTATGCGCCTCAGCATCATTGCAAGCGTTTCGACAGCAATGCTCAACTGGGTCGCTAACAATCAGGCCCTTCTGGTTACACAGAACGTCCTTGCGAACCGCCGTCACACTTATGATCTGGTCAAGCAGACAGCCGATGTCGGCACCGGAACTCAACTTGATGTTGCCGAGGCGGAAGCTGCTCTGCGGGACGCAGAAACCAATCTTCAGATCTATACGCGTCAGCGCGAGCAGGCGATGAACCAACTTGAACTCCTGGTCGGCACACCTCTAATGCCTTCAGTGCGTGCTGATATGGAACATAAGGCTGCCCTTGAGGATGTGGTGCCTTTTCCGGATGTTCCGGAAGGGCTTCCTTCAGACATGATTGCACGTCGGCCTGACATCCTTTCGGCAGAGCAGGTTTTGCGGGCGGCAAATGACGATATCGGAGCAGCGCGAGCTGAGTTTTTCCCCAAAATCCAGATCACGGCGGCGAATGGTACGGCGAGCAACAATATCACTCGCTTGTTCCAAAGTGGGATGGGTGCCTGGAACGTAGCCCCTCAGATCACTCTTCCACTGTTTGACGCCGGGCGTCTGACAGCAGAGCTCCACCAGGCAAAGGCTCGTAAGAAGGAGGAAATCGCACGGTATGAGAAGACGGTGCAAACTGCATTCCGGGAAGTTGCTGACGCCTTAGCTGGGCGAGGCACTTACCTGGAGCAGTTGCATGCGCAGAACGCCTTGGTTCAGGCTGGTGGCCGCCAGTATCAACTCGCACTCGCGCGTTTTAAAGGGGGTTATGACCCCTATCTTGATACGCTCGTCGCACAACGGACACTCTATAGTGCTCAGCTTGGAGCGATCACGACCCATCTTCAGCAGATGTCTAATACGGTAACACTCTACAAAGCGCTTGGAGGCGGATGGAACGAGACCCTTCCGGCTCGTAAAAACGCCATGATCAACCACGTTTTGTAGCGCTTCCTTCTCTTGCGACCTTCTTCGGCGGCGAAATTCACGATTTTGCCGCCATTTACGAAAATACTCGATATCGTTTGTCATAACTCTCCCAATGACAAACCTTCCGTAACAAACGTAAATGAGAGTAATTATCATTTGCGGAAAAATCAGATGGCTGCCCTTAGGACACTCGCTTTTGCATGCGCGGGATTATCTGTTTTCAGCGGGTTTGGTGCAGAAGCCTCATCCAATGACGCGCCCTCTTCCACATCAAGCAGCAAGGAAGACCGTTACAAAAAGCCCAAAACCGTCACATCACACGGTAAGGCTGAACATATTCGTGTTCATGCAGATGCACATTCCTATGGAGCCACATCCAGCAGCATAGCGGACAAGCTTCCCACAACCTTTCTTCAGCAGACCCAGACGACAAATGTTGTGACCCATCAGGTCATTGAAGACATGACGCCTCAGACGATGGAAGATGTGGCGAAATATGTGCCCGGCATTTCCATCGGCAATAACTTTGGCGGCACCCAGGACGATCTGATGAAACGCGGTTTCGGAGCCGTGGACGATGGTTCGATCCTGCGCAACGGAGTGCGGATGCCGACTGGCCGGAACTTCGATCTAGCCACAACAGAACGCGTGGAAGTGCTGAAAGGGCCAGCGTCCCTTTTCTACGGAATGCAGGAGCCTGGGGGCGTCATTAACGTCATCACAAAGCAGCCCCGGAAAACATGGGGAGCCAATCTCGGGACGACATGGTCTTCGCTCGGCGGCGGTTATGGCCACTTTGATGGGGGTGGCCCCCTCACCCATGACCTGAGCTTCAGGCTTGTCGGATCCTACAAAAATGAGAATTACTGGCGTAATTTTGGCTCCAACAGGCAGAAGCTTCTGGCACCGTCCCTCCGTTTTGAGCACGGTCGCTTCACAGCAGATGTGTCTTACGAATGGGCGAAATATAACAATACGCTAGACCGCGGTGCTGTCTTTTCGAATGGACGAGCGGTCAGTGGTCCAGCAAAGCGGTTGGATGAAAGCTGGGCCAAATCCTTTGGCGAACGGCATCTTCTGGCCACGACGATGGAGTATCGTCTGACGGATCATGACCGCATCCGCCTGTCCGGAGGCTGGAACCGGGACAATTATCATGATCGGCAGGCTGATCCGTCTGCCTACAACGCCGCTACGGGCATCCTGACCCGCCGTTATAGAAGCAATACCGGAACCATCCGTGCCAATGGCTATGCGTCTTTAGATTACCTCTCAAATCACGTCCTGTGGGGTATGAAGCATGACCTTGTTGTGGGCGCCGACTACGAGAACCGCCAGCAAAACCAGGGCGCTTTCATTGATGGGACGCGACAGGGTGGGTTTTATCCCGCTGATCCTGTGTATGGGCTGCTCAAGCCTGTCGGCCCGATAAACAACAGCAACAGTGACTGGCGCCAGTACATCAACAGTGCTTCAGGATACCTCAAAGACAATATCCATCTGGGTCATGGGCTGATTTTAGCACCCGGTGTGCGGTATCAGTTTTTCCACATCACATATGGAGGCCGCCGTCCGTACGTGCAGACAACCGATGCATCATACACAAAGCCTCTGCCGTTCGTAGCGCTGGTGTATCAGCTAGGGAAACGCGTCTCTTTCTATGGAGATTATTCCCAGTCTTTCACGCCCAATCAGCTTGATGCTGGCAGCGTTCTTGAGGGCGGATACAAGCCCACCATGGGACGACAGTTTGAAGTCGGTGCGCGCTATCAGGATCGTTTCCTGACGGCGGATGTGGCTTTGTATAATATCCACAAGAAGAACGTACAGCAGTCCGCAGGGCTGGACGAGACAGGGAATACGCTCCAGCGTTTGGCGGGCCTGGTGGGTTCCAAGGGAGTGGAGGCCAGTGTGGCAGGCAAGCTGGACAAGCACTGGAACATTTTAGCCAATTATGCCTTCACCTATGCGCGTATCCTGCGTGACACGCCTGCGGATGAAGGCAAGCTTGTCGCTAACGTGGCCAAGCATACCGGTGGTGGCTATCTCACTTATGAAGCAGCTTTGCCATGGCTTCAGACGACTATGCGGATCGGCGCAGGTGCTCGGTACGTTGGGCGACGGGCAGGAGATCTGAACAATACCTTCTGGCTTCCAGGCTATACAACGGTTGATGCCTTTGCGTCATGGCACACCGGGCGGCTGTTGGGCCATGACACGTCTTTGCAGGTCAATGCTGTCAATCTGGCCAATAAAGCTTATTTCGTCTCAACCGCGGGGACCCCGCTCCGTGTTTCCTGGGGGCAAGGCCGTACGGTGCATGTGGGCATTGAGGTCGGGTTTTGAACGTTTAATGGATTTTGAGTCCTATATTGCTCTCCTGAGACTTTCGAAAACGTACAGGTGATTGACCCAGAAGGTGTGTGAACGCTTTTGCGAAGGCGCTAAGTGATGCGTAGCCCACGTCTGCACTCACATCAGTCACACGCTGACCTTCGGCCAGAAGGGTCGCAGCGTGGAAAAGGCGAGCCTGCGTAATCCACGCCTGCCACGTCATTCCGGTTTCATTGAGAAAATGACGGCGGAAACTGCGCTCAGACATGCCGGCTTGATGCCATGCCTGCGTCAGGCTGGCATGGCCGGGATCGACAAGAGCACTATCCATAGCGCGCACCAGCAATGGATGGGTGACGCGCGGTAGCGTGAACGTCTCAGCTGCTTTCTGCTTCATCTGTTCCTGACACAGCAGAAACAGAGCCTGAAAAAACGTTTGTTCGACAGGCATCTTCTCCCCTGATTTATCTGACCAGCGAAGCGTGTGAAACAGCATCTCTTTTATGACGGCCGTCACTGGGAAGGTTTGAATGCGTTCCAACGTTTCTGCAGAAAAATGCGCGGGATCAAAGTAGACCGAGACACCATCCAGATTACGCATCATGGTGCGATGTCGCGTTCCTGCGGGTATCCATATGGCATGAGACGCCGGCAGAAGATGCCGCCCTTCCGGCCCTTCGATCTGCGTTGTACCGCGTCTGGCGTATGTGATTTGATGTCGTGGATGCTCGTGCCAGTCATAGAACACAGCTGTTGCAGGGTTGCGAAACCCGAAACCAACACCACCCGAGGTATCGATCCGGTTCTCAATCAGGATGCTCTGTGTCTGGTTGGCAGTCAGGTTTTGAATTGGCCGGTTCCCGCTATTTTATGGCCGAGAAGCGTTAGTCGGCCAGTCACTCAGTCTTTATCCTGAACCTATTCGGAAAGGAATAAAGATGTCCCGTTCTCCCGTATCTCACGAAACCCGGATTGTTGATCAATTCACACGATGGGCAAAACCGTTTGCTGAATTGCCCATCCATGCAGACGCCGAAAGCATGGCACAGACCGTTTCCGCCTGTTCTGTCACCAAGGGCATGAAGGTATTGGACGTGGCATGTGGGCCAGGCATTGTTGCTTGCGGACTGGCCCTGACAGGGGCCGACGTCACAGGAGTTGATCTTACCCCTGCTATGATCGAACAGGCCCGTCTGCGAGCACGCAAGGCCGGTGTGAGCGTGAAGTATCAGATTGGTAACGCGCAGCATCTCCCTTTTGAAGCGGATAGCTTCGATCGTGTTGTGACACGTTACAGCTTTCATCACATGCAGGAGCCGTCTGAAATCCTGGCTGAGATGGTGCGTGTATGTCGGCCGGATGGGCGGATCATTGTCATTGACGCAACGCCAACCCCTGACTGTCAGGCACACTATGACCTTGCTGAGACCCTGCGTGACCGTTCTCATACAAGCGCCCTCACCTTGCAACAGTTACTGCTGATGGGCACCGATGCGGGCTTATTCCCTCTTGAAACGCAGCAATATCGCCTTGAATCCCGTTTGCAGGATCAGGTTGCCCCCGAAGACTGGTCTGCTCTGAAAGCAATGTTCGTGGAAGATATTGCCAGCGGGCAGGATCGATTAGGCTTGGGGGCATGGAACGCGGAGGACGGCATTCATTTCTACTTTCCGATCTCAATCGTAGTGTGGCGCAAAAATTGCTAGGCGAGCGGGGTGGCTATCAGTTGCCCCAATATCCGGAAAAAACATTATGATGCCGGTACGGTCCACGCTAGAATTCAGCATCGTTTTCTGCTGCCGGATGCCTAAGAGATGTTTTTTCCGTTGTCTTTCCGAAAGTTCTCGAATTTTTCAGCAAAGACGCTGGCCTGTTCGCTGTCATGTATCTCTCTGACATCATCATATGCCGTCGCTGGTGAAACGGCAGCTTCTCCGGTTCCCACAGCAAGTCGGGTGGCGCACCCCGTTGCCTTCAGTGATGAAGTTAAAACACGTCAGTTGTTGGTCGCGGTCGCCCTGGGTCATGCCCCAGCTGACCTTCTGATCCACAATGCAAAGGTTCTGAACGTCTACACCCTGAGTTGGGAGGATGGACAGGACATCGTCATTGCAGGGCGACGGATTGCCTGGGTAGGGCCTGTTGGGGCGTGGAAAGGTCAGGCGCTTTCAACCTTTGATGCCAAGGGGCTCCCGGCTGTCCCCGGTTTCGGGGAATCTCATAAGCATATTGAGAGTTCAATGCTCTCGCCCGAGTGGGAAGCGGCCCTTGTCATCCCACTGGGAAATACCTGGACCACGGAAGGCTCTCATGAGTTTGCGAATGTCAGTGGTACGCATAACGTTGAATTCTGGCTGACGGCAGAACACCTTGGCAGTCCGTTGAAAATTTTCCCTGCTCTCGGGTCAGCCACCCCGCCTTCTGCCTTCGAGCAAGGTGGCGGAAACTATGCCTACAAGGAAATCTCTGAAAATATTCGCGATAATCCGCGCGTCCAGGGGTTGGACGAAGTGATGGACTGGCCTGCCGTTTCAAACCCTTCTCACCCTGGTCACCAACGGATCTGGGAAAACATTCAGGCCACATTCGATAATCGGGGCGTCGTCGATGGGCACGGTGCAGGATTATGGGACATGGACACGATCAATGCGTTTGCCGGAGCGGGTCTCTCCAGCGACCATGAAACCCGGCTACCTGAAGAGGCATGGAACAAGTTGCAACATGGCCTCTTTTTACAGCTCCGTGATGACAATATTGAGCGGGCCGTCCCTTACTTTGTGCGTAAAGGGCTGAAAAACTGGAATAATATTGCGCTTGTAACAGACGACAGGAATGTCGCGGATACGCTGAAGCAAGGAACAATGGATTATCACATCCGTCTTGCAATCAAGATGGGTGCGCCCATTGAGGCGTCATACGCAATGGGTAGCCTTTATCCGGCCCAGCATGGTCATCTGGATCAGATTGTCGGGTCTATTACACCGGGTCGGTATGCTGACGTTGTCTTGCTATCTTCTGTGCCGGACGTGAAGATCAAGTATGTTTTTGCGAACGGAAAGCTGGCGGCCCAGGATGGGAAATACTTGCTTCCAGTGCCCAAAATTACATGGCCGACATGGGCATCCGATACGATTCATATCGGTAGAAAACTGACTGCAAAAGACTTTGAGATCCTGGCACCCAAGGGAAAAACAACCCAGGTTACGGCTGCTATTCAGGCCCCATTTTACACTGACCCCGTTCAGAAAACAGCAATGCTCTCTGTGGTGAACGGGGTCGTTCAGCGCGATGTCGCACATGATATCATCAAAGTTTCAACAGTAGATCGGTACATGGGACAGGCTCGGCTGGGCAAGATGTTCTGGACGGGTAATGGCCCTAAAACGCTCGATAGTGCCATCGCTACGTCCGTCTCCCACGATCTCCACAATATCACGGTCATGGGAACCAGCGACGAGGCAATGGCGCTCGCAGTCAATCGTATCGCCGAGCTCAAAGGTGGGATCGTGATGGTCAGCCACGGTAAGGTTCTTGCCGAAATGAAGTTGGAGATCGCAGGTCTAATGACCAGTCGTCCCGTGCAGGATGCCGCTGCGAGCATGGAAAATGTCTACGCCAAAGCCGACAGCCTTGAATGGATAGGAGCGCCCGGTTATCCGCGGAGACTTCTGATTTCGATGATCACATGCAGTCCTTTCACATGGCGCCTGGTCGTTCCATACCCAGGCAATCCGAGCGGGCTGGTTCTTCTCCAGACGGGGCAGACAATGCCGACTGTCTGGTAAGGTATGAAGGCTGTTTCCCCGAGCATCTTCCACGTTAGTGGAAATGTGAGAAAACCAATTCAAGTTATTGTTTTTGCATTTTTATTTCTAATGATTTTCCCTGCGTTCGCCGATCCGGAATCCATGACGAGAGTCCTGGTCTCGCTGGATCGGCCCGACACGGCGACGGTCATGATCGATATGGATCTGACAGTTCTTATGGGTGACCCTGCCAGATATTATGTGATGGCGACTGGGCGCGGCTCAAAACATGAGGCTGAAGTCAGATCTATTGCCCAGGAAATCACTAAGGCCCTACCGCTTTTCTCGGGTCATTCTCCACTTCACGCCACTCTTGTGACCTACAATTTTTCTAGCAAGAGCCGGGATGAGTATATGGATCTGGCAGCAGACAAACCTGCTCATTTCCAGTTCGTGATACCGCTTCCTGCCAATAGTGGCCCGTTACAGCTGCGTATTCCGCTGGGGGCGCAGATTGATTACCCAGTAGCCTATACGGTTCAGCTTCCTGAGCGCCATTTTACACAAACGCGATGGCTCGATGCCGGGCAGCATGAGAGCGTTACCTTTGACTATAGGGGGAAGCTTCCAACTGGTCATGTCGATCAGCCTGCAAGTTTTGATCCAGACACGCTGTCATGGTGGCAACAGCTTCCGGTTTATCTGAAGTTTGGGTTCAAGCATATCGTCCCGGAAGGGACAGACCATATCCTGTTTGTCTTAGGGCTTTTCTTTCTTGGAATTAGCTGGCGCAAGCTGCTGTCCCAAACAACGGTCTTCACAATTGCCCATGCCACCACATTGTTTCTCTCAACCTATGGAATTTTTGATCTTCCAAGCCGTTTTGTAGAGCCAGCAATCGCTCTGTCGATTTCGTTAATAGGTCTGGAAAATGTATTTAGTCCAAAACTGGGACGAATACGTCTGTTGGTTGTTTTTGCTTTCGGGCTGATTCACGGCTTTGGGTTCGCCAGCAGCCTGAGTGAAGTGCCCTTCCCTCATCGTGACTTCATTGCGGCTCTCATAGGCTTCAACTTTGGCGTTGATGCGGGACAGCTATTTATCATTCTCCTCGCAACACTGGCCGTAGGCGCTTTCAGAAACCGTCCATGGTTTAGAAGACGAATTGCGATCCCGGCCTCGCTTCTTATCGCAGCAATTGGCCTATCCTGGGCTGTTCAACGAATTTTAGCTTATCATTTGTTAGCCTGAGGATCAGCCATTTATTGTGTTCTACTTTTTGCGATGAAGGGTCATGGGTATGGCGGATGATCAAGGCCTAGCATCACAAGGAAGCTGAACTTTCACGGTTAGATTTCGTCTGTGAATTCTGTTCATAATTCATATGCAGAGACAGGCTATTATCGCACAAGATTGAGGACTGCATACTGCACATCTGATGTAACCGAGCCGAAGCGAGGCCTCATGCTCTATCTTATGAACGGCATGGTTTCTCCCGACCGGCGAGCTGTAAAGATCAAAAGATGATTGAAGCAAGCAGCGATGTAGATGTGGCGGTGAGTGCCGATAAGGCGTGGAGCCTGTTAGGCGGCTTCGATAATCTTCCCCTCTGGATCCCAATGATTACCAGGAGCTTCTTGGAAGACGGAGGTCGCGTTCGACGACTGACGGCCAAAGACGGGTCTGTGATTGTAGAGCGCTTGGTCAGTTTCGATCAGCGCAAACGCACTTACACTTATGCCTATATCGAGGGGCCGGACCCGGTTGAAGACTACCTTGGGAAGGTCACAGTTACATCCCTTTCCCCTGAACGCTGTTGTATAAGTTGGGGGAGCCAGTTTAGCCCGGTTGGAATAAGCAGCTCAGAAGCAGAAACGCGTTATCGCTCTGCTTATGCATCTGCCCTAAATCACGCAAAGACACTTCTGGAACAGGCGACGTAAGGCCCGTTTCCAGTAACTTCCCATAGTATTCAGGTTTTCAGGATAACTTTTATGAAAAATATTCTTCTTCTGAATGGTTCGAAAGCTTTCGGCCACTCGCAGGGCCGTCTCAATGACACGCTCCATGAGGTTGCTTACGAAACTCTAAAAAGCGCCGGGTTCGATATTCGTCAGACCAAAATTGATGCAGGCTATGATGTGCAGAGCGAGGTCGAGAACTTTCTCTGGGCAGATCTGATTATTTATCAAATGCCAGGCTGGTGGATGGGCGTGCCGTGGATCGTCAAGAAGTATGTCGATGAAGTTTTCACGGCTGGTCATGGCTTCCTGTACGCCAGCGACGGACGAAGCCGCTCCAATCCCAATCAGAAATATGGTTCAGGCGGCCTGATTCAAGGAAAGCATTATATGCTCTCCTTAACGTGGAACGCGCCGGAAGAAGCCTTTGAAGATCCGGCCCAGTTCTTTGAAGGTAAAGGGGTGGATGCTGTTTACTTTCCTTTTCACAAGGCAAACCAGTTTTTGGGAATGAGTTCTCTCTCTACGTATCTGGCAACGGACGTCATCAAAGTCCCTGCCGTCGATAACGTCATACGGCGCTACCGTGAACACCTTTCAAAAGTCTTGGGATTTGTGCTTCCCGAAGCCACTCTGGATACATGAGATAAAACAGTTTTGCTCTGATGATGTGCCCGGTCTTATGAATTGTTCCAATTGCGCAGTTGGAGCAAAGTAGCCGAAAGTGCCAGGCCCGCACCAAGAAGGACAATTCCAGTCCAGCCGAATGTGGGCCAAACCATCATCGTCGCGGCGGAGCCAAGAGCTCCGCCAAGAAACATTGTTCCCATAAAAATGGTATTCAGGCGTGCTCGCGCTTCAGGCCGCAGGGCATAAACGACATGCTGATGCGACACGAGCGCGCCCTGAATTGCAAAATCCAGAACGATCACCCCAGCGATCAGATCTGGAAGCGAATTCCAGAGACCGAAAATGCCCCATGACAGAAGTGTCAACATGGCCCCAAGAATAATCATTTTATGAGGGCCGTGTTGATCGGCAATTTTTCCGGCAATCGGGGCCGCAAGGATGCCAACGGCTCCGACAATGCCGAACAGACCTGCAGTGCCCGCCCCTAATCCAAACTTGGGCTCTTGCAGGTGAAGGGCGAGGATCGTCCAAAAGACGCTGAAAGCTCCAAACAGGAGACTTTGAGTGACTGCTGCGAGGCGTAACTGCGGAAACTCTTTCCAAAGGCCTGCAAGGGACGCAAGTAATTGCCCATAATGCATTTTCGAGGTCGGCTTGCTGGCAGGAAGAACCCACGCCAACAAGGCGCCTGTGCCCAGAGCGATCGGAGCACCGAGCCAGAACATCTCGCGCCACCCGGCATATGTAGCGACGACACCGGCCAAGGTCCGACTTAGAAGAATGCCGCACAGGAGGCCTGCCATAACAATGCCGACAGTGTGGCCGCGTCTTTCCGGAGAGGAAAGATGCGCGGCAAAAGGAACAATGAGCTGTGCAACAGTTGCGAGTGCACCAACCGCGACGGACGCCACAAGCAGGAGGGCTGCGTTTGGTGCTATTGCCGCAGCGGCAAGGGCAAGCGCGAGCAGAACAAACTGAAGAACAATCAGCCGTTTGCGCTCCAGAAGGTCCCCGACAGGAACAAGAAGAAACAGTCCCGCGGCATAACCAAGTTGAGTGCCGGTTGGAATCATGTTTGTGGTCGAACCTGGCAGGTCACGCTTCATGATGCCAAGCATGGGCTGATTATAGTAAATGTTCGCAACCGCAACGCCGGCAGCTACAGCCATGCTGAGCGTCAGAAATGCGGAGAGCGTGTTAGCGCTGTCAGGGCGATCAGCGTGGCTGGAGACGGGCGTAGGAGTTTGGTTGCTCATGATACTCGTTCCTTACCATGCCCCTCAGCAGCATGGCGACAGGCTCCTTAAATCACAGGATTTTGCCATATTGTGCTGAGAGACCGCATACTCATAGCTCACTCGTCACGGCCTCTGTTTTCGTTTCATGAACTGATGCCCGCTAACCGTAAGGTTGCAGCTGTTTTACAGATCCAGCGTTCATCGGGATTCCATCCGGCCATTTGAGCGGCGTTGAGCAAAGCTCCGCCCACCGGTGGCAGACGGGGCACCAGGGGCGCACCGTGATGAGCGGCTAGTGTCTCTCGAAGGAGACGACTTTGGAGAGCTCCACCAGCGTAGCTCCAGGGGAGAGATGTATCGGGAAATTTGCGTCTCGCAGCAGTGATGTGTGCTCCCAAAAGAGCTGCGGCTTCAACCATTATACGCTGAGCTGGCACAATGCCCTGCTCAGCTAGATCTGAAACCGTTTTTGCCAGCGATGCCACTGATGCACGAGGATTTTCGAGGCGGCTGTACCATTCCATTAGCCCAGCATCATAAGAATTCGCTTTAGAAGATAACCCGAGAACGTCAGCAAACGGTTCGAGGAATGCCCAATCTTTTTGATTGCGGCCATCTAACAGCATCGCCAGTAATGACAGAGCCTGTCGACCAATCCAGAACGCACTGCCTTCATCGCCAAACAGACTTCCCCATCCGCCAACACGGTCTTGTTCGCCTTTGCCATTAACGACCCACGCGACAGAGCCTGTTCCTGCCAGCAGAAGAAGGCCGCCATGCCCGGCAAATGCTCCGGTACAGGCAATATCCACGTCGTTGGTAATATTGAAAATATGCGGGAAATTTGCCGCTACGACGTCTTTCTGTTTTCGGCCGGATGGCCGCATCTCTCCGTAGCCCGCGAGCCCAAGAGATAGGGCTTTCGTGGTTGAGGGAAGACGGGACATCAAGGATATCAGGATGGACTGCCAGTCGACTTGATCGAATGGGTTGGAGCCAGGGGCTCTTATAACAGGGCCTAGAGTGCCGTCTCGGTGGAGAACGACAAGCAGTGTTTTGGTGCCCCCGCCATCTATTGCCGCGATGCTGGAACAGGTCACGGATCAATCCAATCAGACATGTCGTGCAGCAGTCGTTTCAGTGCTCATTGTATGCTTTAGGCCCTGTTGTAGAGACCGAGTGCATGCGCGGCTTCCGTGACAATATCGTATCGAAGTTGAGAGACATTCCCTCTCCCATTCGGGTGAACCCTGTTGGTTAAGATTAAGACGTATGAATCACTGGCCGGGTCGATCCAAAGCGACGTTCCAGTGAAACCTGTGTGGCCGAAGGAAGTGTCAGAGAAAGAGCTGCCTCTGGGCGAGGAGTAATGGGTCGTGTTATCCCATCCAAAGCCACGAAGTTCTGTTTTTCCTTGTGGTTGTTGTGGGGAGATCATCTGTTGCAGAGTTTCGCGGCGGAGTGGAAATGCACTTGGCCTGCCCGCAATCCGATCCAGCAATGCTTGTGCGTACAGGCACATGTCATGAGCGTCTGAGAAGAGACCTGCATGCCCGGCCACTCCGCCCATACGGCGCGCAGTCGGGTCGTGTACCACGCCACGAAGCATCATGCCGTGTTCATCATATTGTGTTGGAGCGATGATCATTTTGAGTGATGGATCAGGCAGATAGCCGGATTCCGTCATCCTCAAAGGACCCAGAATTTCTTTTTGAACGTATGTGTTCAGAGAAAGCCCGCTGACTTTCTCGACCACAAGTCCCAGCGTGATGAAGTTGATATCACTGTAAACAAATTTTTCGGCTGGGGGATTGGCCAGCGAAGAAGTCATCGCACGACGAACGGCTTCGGCTTTGCCATACCACGCATCGTCCAAAGAGAGGTCCGGGGGCAAGCCGGAATAGTGGGTCAGGAGCAGGCGTATTGTGACAGGCGCTTTTCCATTCGCGGCAAAGGCGGGTAAATAACGGCTGACAGGTTCGTCCAGACCCACCTGCCCCCTCTCGACAAGTTGCATAATAGACAACGCTGTCATGGTAGGCTTGGTCTGAGAAGCCATATCAAAGCGCGTATCCCAGGTCATCGCTTCCCGGTTCGGAACCAATGCTCGGTTGCCGCAAACGTAACGATGTACAATCTGTCCCTGATGCCCGACTGCAAGAACAATCCCCGGTACCTCCCCCTTCCGGACTGCTCGCTGCGCTAAGGTATCTACTCGCAAGAACCTGTCGTCTGAAGATTGAGCACAAGCAGACAGACCGCCACAGACCAATGTTGCGGTGCCCGTCAGAAAAATGCGCCGACTTGTAACCGTCAGGTTACGTTTGGACGATGAGGGATTGGGACTTGTCATCCTGCTTTTATCTCCTGAAAGACCACACGGTCAGCCACGCTCTGCGGATGTTCGGAGTTCCACGACAAAGTCATAGAGATCGGCGCGATAGCATGAGAATGTCACCTCAAGTATTCGTCCATCTGCCAAAAAAGATCTTCGTTCAATTTCAAGAATGGCACTCGGCTGCACAAGGTGGAGGAGCTCCGCCTCTTGAGTAGTCGCCATTCTGGCACGAATGCGCTGAAGCGCTCTGACTGGCAACAGGCCTCGCTCTTTCAACGCCTCATAAAATGAATCTTTGACTAACTCGGGAGATGCCAGATCCCTGCGAGAAATAACGGCGGTCTCAATGGCCAGAGGTTCCCCATCTGCGGTTCTGATCCGCTTGAGGCGAAGCACGGGTGCGCCCGGGGCCATACCCATTGCCATTGCTTCGTCCGGGCTGGCCCCAGCCATGCGCTTGCCTAGCCAGATTGAGCCGGGTTCATAGCCCCTCGCCCGCATATCTTCGGAAAAGCCCATCAAGGCAGACAGGGGCTGCTGGATGCGTCGGGTGACAAAGGTTCCAGCACCTGGGCGTTGAGTTAGAAGTCCCGCATTTACCAACTGCTCTAACGATTTGCGGACTGTCACTCGTGAAACACCGGTGAACTCTGCAATTTCCCGCTCTGGAGGAACAGCATCTCCACCCTTAAGGGCTCCACTCTCAATCAATTCCCTTAGTTGCTCAGCAAGTTGCAAGTAGAGAGGCTTGCGGTCTGCGGGATCAGGCGTCAGGGCAGCGAACAGCTTTTGCGAACTTATCACGTGCATGAAAATTACTCGTGTTCCTGGCGGGACGTAAGAGCGGCGCGCAAATTACCTTCGTGGGCAACAAGAGCACTTTCGGCGTCGTCAATTGTCATGCCGGACCGAACGAGCACGGCTCGCTTGACGTTTTGACCACTCACTGCAAGTGCATCAGCGATTTCCGCGGGAGTTCCGCCCGCTAACAAGTGCACCATCTGTGCTGCTCGTCTTTCCAGTTTTGCATTGACGACGCGCATGTCCACCATCTGCCCCCGGTAGCAATGACCCATCTGAATCATGAGCGTAGTGGACAGAAGATTTAGAGCCGCTTTTTGTGCCGTCCCTGCCTTCAAACGCGTTGACCCGGCAATAACTTCAGGACCCGTGACGATACTGAGACCCATCTCTGCCTCACTGAGAAGTCGGCCGGCCGGATTGGAGCTTATGCCGACAGTCAGCGAGCCCATTTCTCTGGCAGTTGCAATCGCGGCACACGTGTAGGGGGTTGCACCACTTGCTGCGATCCCGAGGACAACATCATTCGGCCCTGGAGTGTGAGACAATATCTCGGCACGAGCCGTATCCTCGCGGTCTTCCGCTCCTTCGACAGCTTCGAAAAGCGCTTTGGTACCTCCGGCCAGCATGAGAACCAGACGCTCAGGCTCCCACCCAAACGTAGGTGTAAGTTCTACACCGTCCTGAAGCCCGACACGCCCAGATGTACCGGCACCCACGTAAAAAAGGCGCCCTCCTGCCTGTAGCCGAGGAAGCGCCGCAGCGACGATTTTTGCAATTTGCGGGACTGACGTTTTAACAACTGCTGTTGCGGACATCTGGGCTTCCGCAAGTGCGTCCAGAATGGAGGTAGCCGGCCAAAGGTCAACGTCGACATAACGGGGGTCCTGAGATTCCGTGCCAGAAGAAACCTTTGAAAGGTTATTGGGGTCCTTGATGGCCATGATTGTCAGTCCTTTGAAGTGTCGGGGGCAGACGGAAAGTGTTGGAGCCCGCCTTTTGTGAACATTATTGAAATAGATCCCGATATGACCATCAAGGTAATTCCTAACGGCACTAACCAGGGAAAAGCCACGTGCCAGCTATAATACTGTAATGCCCCCATCATTACGGCCATGCCTGCCAGAGAAACAGAAAATCCCGTTAACGCATCTTTCAAGCATGCTGATGGATACAGCATTCCAAACAGGAACGTGCCTAGTGTTGGCCCATAAGACCATCCTGCGACTGTTAAGCCCAGAATGACCGCTGATTGTCGGCTTCCTGTGAACCACAGCGCAGTCAACAAAAGGGCAAGGCTGCACACCAACGTTAGGACCCGAGGTGCGAACAGCTTACCCTGCCCTAAATTTAAGCGTGTTTGGCACGTCTGAAGGGCACGTGCCGGTAAAGGCCCAAAATCTGTTAAAACAGCACTCGCCATTGCGTTAAGTGTAGATGATAGCGAACCCATAGTCGCGCTTAATACACCGGCTAGAAGCAACCCGCCTAAGCCTGCTGGCAGCCCTGAAACAATAAAAGTTGGGAAAAGGTCGTCAGGAGAATTCAGCCCCAGAGACGTGAGAGAGGTGCCTCCATTGCGTATCCAGAGTTGCACGCCGATTAGGGACAGGATCCCAAACAAAAACGCGATAACAAAAGCACTTCCCATTAGTGCAAAGCGCGCATCTCTCAAGCTACGTGCAGCCAGAAGGCGCTGAACCATGAGTTGGTCAGTTCCGTGAGAGGCAACTGAGAGAATAGCCCCTCCGACTAACGCGGCTAAAAGCGTAAAGGGATCAGACACCAGGTTGCCCATAGTCATATGATGGAAAGGTGCCAGATGCCCTGATCTCCACGCACTGGACCAACCTTCAGGAGAGATCTCGTTATTCAGCAGTACAGCACAGATGACTGCGCCAAAAAGATAAATGCACAGCTGAATAGTATCAGACCACACGACCGCGCGAAGACCACCCATCATCGTATAAGTCAGTGTAAATACCATAATGATGCCCATGACTAAGGCGCGGTTTATGCTGATCCCTTCATGATCAAGCATCCACATGAGTGGGATAAGCCCTGCCGATAAACGAACGCCTTCCGCAAGCAGTCGCGTTATCAGAAATGCGACTGACGCTGCTTGCTGCAATCCAGCACCGAAGCGATGACCCAGATACTGGTATGCACTTGTCATGCGGCCTTGTGCATACAGCGGCAAAAACCATATGGTCACGATCAAACGGCCAATAAAATATCCTGCCGCGAGCCCCAGGAACACCATACCGCTTCCATAACTTACTCCTGGAATACTGATGAATGTCAGGGTTGAGGTCTCGGTGGCGACCAAAGACAGGCAGATCGCCCACCACGGCAGGTCATGAGCGGCTGAGAGAAAATCTCCGGATGAGTTCTTTCGGCGTGAAAGCGTGATCGCCAGGACAGGCAGTGCAATGAAATAAGCACAGATTACAGCAATATCGGCAAACTGCATGAATGTTTCCTCGTAGACCTCAACTGCCATAGAACCTTAATAATACCAAAAAAATACCTGATAACTCGTTCCTGCCTTTTGCCTCAGATATGGAAATTAGATCTCTGTTTGAAATTACCCATGCGATCGATGAGCGCTTGGGATAGTCTTGAACATTTCCAGAGCGCTCATTTTTTCGCGTATCTCAAAATCCAGAGGAGACCGAGACAATTCCTGCAAATCCGCCTGCGACGTTGTAAGTTGGTGCGCTGGCGGCGATCGCTGTGCCATACACGCCCGTCGTGGCATGAGCGTTCGTTGCAACAGAATACGTCGAAGAGAGGTAACCCTTGTTACCAAGCCCAAGATTAACCAAATTCAGCTGAATTTGTGGGCGATGCAGGAAACCAACAGACTGAAATCTGTAGCCTAAATTCATATTCAGAGTTTCGTATGCTGGCATCTTCTCATCGTTCATGAATGTGGAGTATTGACTTCCAACATAGTTGAACAAAAGACCGCCAAATGCGCTGCCATTGTCATACAAAATTCCGACGGATGCTGTGAATTCCGGTGTATTAACAGCCAGTTTTCCCTTAGTTCTCAGATAGTCACCGCTGGACGCTCTCAAGTTATTATCGATCGTCGCGTGGATATACTGGCCTGAGATGTAGGGGCTGAAATGATGCCAAGGCTTCAATCCCAGTTCAATAGTTGCTCCGCGAGATGTTTGTCCACCGCCATTGATCGACGAACTCACTCTCGTTCCGCCTACGACCTCTGTCGTAGAAACCTGACGGTTCGTAAAATTGTAATTAAATAGGGCAATATTGACGTTTACGAAGCCATGATGGCGATATCCCAGCTCTTCAGAAATTGCGTATTCCGGCTTTAGATTTTGTGCATGGCCACGCGTCTGTTTGCCGGTGGCGACGCTGATAAAATCAGCGTAGCTCGGCCACCCAGCAGGTTCGGCAAAGCCCGTTGTTCCGTTAACGAAAATTTGGTCATTCGGTGTGATCTGATAACTTGCCATCACTTGAGGAAGCGGCACGGCATCGCTGTTGCCGTTTCTGTATGACGGTAGGCCAGGCATGATTTGAGTAAGCTGCCTCGTAATCATGCTTTCTTTGAATGCGGCAGAAAGCTTTAAGCGGTCATTCAACGCACTATATTCATCGACAATGTACGCCGTATTTGTCTGCTGCATGAAGTTAATATTGTAACTGTGCAGCACATTACCCGACGCAGAAACAACCGGGTATTTTCCAGACATGCTGGCGATACTACCGTTCGCATCTGCCGCAGCATATGTTGCAGCTTCGGGCTGCGCAAAATATGCGTACCAGTACCCGACCGTTAGAGTATTGTGACCATGTTTCCATGACAACGAGGCGTTGAGCCCAGCATTGTTTTCTTTGAACGTGTCCGTAATCGAAACGGGGAAAGAACCGTTATAAGATGGGGATACGTTCAGGTTCCCCGCTGGAATGTTTCCATAATAGCTGCCAGTGTTGCTCAGACTGCTACCGACGTCTCCATACCCATCGGAATGCATGTAATACGGAGTCAAGTGGGCAGTCAGTTGATGTCCCAAGTCAAAATGCATGGGAGCGCCGATCGTAATGGCGTTTCGGACGTTCTGCTGGAAACGATAATAATTGGCGCTGCCTGGGATATAATCCTTTTCCCAGTTAAAATTGGTACCGTACTGCTTCCACTGAGTCAGTGTTGGGAAGCGCGGATAGAAACTGGTCGTGGTGTTGTATGAAACCAATAGTTCCGCCCCGCTATGTCCCCACTCTTTTACGGTCTTGTTGTCCATATGGTAGCGGGTTGTGTAGCCCGGACCACGCCAGTCTTCTGCATGCGTATGGGAAAAAGATGCATAGGATCGGATGCCGGTATGCCCGATTTCTCCGGTATCTATCCGGAAAAATTCACGGTCCAGGCTGTAGGAGCCGCCGCTGAAGTCTGCATAGCCGCCAGCATGATCTGAAGGCGTTCGTAAGGTCTGTGTCAGTTCACCACCGACAGCATTATACAGGGGAGATGTAGGTGAAGCTGAGCCTTGCGTCAGGTCTACGCGAGCCAGGTTTTCGTTATCTACGTTCTGCGTTGTGTAAAGCTTGTAATTCGACGGGTCCGCAGCAGGAATTCCGTCCATCAGATAGCCAATTTCAGTTTGTGCCATCCCTCGAACCGTAAGGTTGATGCGTTGATCATCAAGTCCGAGTGGATCATTTCGCCCAACGGCCACACCCGGCATGCTGGCAATCATGGATGCGGTATTCTGCGTCGGCGGCTGATGCGCAATAAAGTCTCGAGTAAAGGCGCTCCGGGCCTTGGGTACAGTCTGAACAGGCATCATACCCGCTCCTGCCGAATGCCCGCTCGCTCCATCGGGAGCATTTTTCGCCGTGACCTTTACTTCTTCAGCGTCACCCGAAGCGGAAATGGATTTTTCTTTTTTATTTTCGGATGCAGCCTGCGACGTAGATTTTGCCTCTACGGAAGCGGTTGCCCAAACGGCACACCCTACCCCCAGCATAAGAACCTTACGATAACGCATCGTTCTCTCTCCCGAGCCTCAGCCCGTCATAGGTAAACCATGAATAATACCTTTCTAATACCTATTAATTACGATTGTAAACCGATTCTGCCTTTGGCTCCTTGGTACTGAATTTTTTTGACATAAGAGGGAATATATTTTCAGGAAAACCTCAAAAGAAAAATTTATTGGGCTGATAAAGTAGTTTAATAAAGTAATTTATGTTAAAATTACCAATTATATAAAATAAACAATGGAAGTAAATCTCCATAACTATCCATATTTATTTTTATTGAATAAATTATTATCGGTATGGTATGTATAATTATACTTTTCTAATTAATATAGAAAGGTATAATTATTTTTTAAACTATAAGAGAATGATGCGGCTTACTAGAGAAATACCGCTCGCGAGAGGTAATCCAACTTGATCAGTCTTCAGATTTTTCCGACGCGTTGAAACGCCCTTTAAACGCCAATTCTTTAAGACTGACCCGGCTGGAGGGCTGCTCACGTTTCCGCAGTTCATCTGAGAGGTTCTCCCCATTCGCCTGCTTTCCAATGACCAATGCTGCATGAAGCTGATAGTCTTCCGGTAATTCCAAGCCTGCATGGGCGAGATCATGATCAAAGCCACTGATAGGATGAACGGCCCACCCTGCTTGAGATGCTTGTAACTGGACAAGGACAGAAGCCGCACCAGCATCGAATGCGTGCGTCGTCAGAGGAGATGGCTCGCCAGTTCGACTTGAGATGGTAATCGTTCTGGATGCGACAAACACGATAGCCGATGCGTTTTCTGCCCATGAGCGGTTAAACGGGATTAACCACGATAGAAAACGGTTCCATTCTGGCATGTTGCGCCGAGTATAAATGAAACGCCACGGCTGGCTATTATACGCTGAAGGTGCCCACCGTCCCGCATCGAGAAAGGCCAGAAGATCCTGAGGATCAATATCTACCGGACTAAAAGACCTTGGAGACCAGCGATTAAGGATGAGCGGTTCGACAGAAGAATGAGCGGTGCGCTCAGGAGCGGTCGTCATATATATAGCCTTTTTAGAAGAAATGCTCATGCGCCATGAACCCCCAGCGCATTGAGCAAGGTTGTCCGGAGAGCCTCCAAATCACCATCGGAGTGTTTTCTCGGCCGTGAAAGAGGAATTGGAAGATCGACCCGGATTTGCCCCTGTTCGAGCACAACGGCTCGATCTGCAAGTAACAGCGCCTCATCCACGTCATGTGTGACAAGAAAAACAGCGCAGCCATGTTTCTTCCAGAGGTCGGCGACCAATTGCTGCATTTTCAGGCGTGTGAGTGCGTCAAGGGCCGCAAAGGGTTCATCCAGCATGAGAAAGGCAGGTTCCCGCACAAGTGCCCTGGCCAGGGCAGCCCGCTGCGCTTCACCACCGGAAAGGGTCGCAGGCCATGCATTGGTTCGATGTGACAGCCCCACTTCTTCCAAAACGACTTCGGCACGCTGTCTGGTACCCGCGTCTTCTTGGCCTAGAACAATATTTTTCCAGACCTTTTTCCAAGGCAGCAGCCGGGATTCCTGGAAAACGACCGAAACGCGTTGTGGTCTGGTCACAATGCCCTCTGTCACTGGATCTAGTCCTGCAAGTGTTCTCAGGAGAGTTGATTTTCCTGAGCCACTATGTCCGAGCAATGCTACGAATTCGCCTGGAGCTATGGCCAGATTGAGCCTATCCAACACGGGAGAGCCGCCGTCGAAGCGTTTTGTCAGTTGTTGGATGCTAACTGCTGCATCTTGTGGAGCAGCTTTCAAAGCAGTCATGTCGTGCGCTTCTTTTCATTGCTGGGGCGCCAGGCCAGAAATATGGCTTCCAGAAAGCGGATAATTTGATCTGACAGCAGACCGAGGACCCCGTAGACGAGAAGCCCGACCAGAATGATGTCTGTGCGCATGAAGTCCTGTGCATCCATCATCATATGGCCAATCCCGCTTTCGGCATTCACCTGCTCTGCAACCACAAGCATCATCCAGGAAACCCCTACGGCGTACCGCAAGCCTGTAAGGAAATCTGGTAGCGCTCCCGGTAGAAAAATGTCCCTGATTGTCTGCCAGCGCGACAGGCCTAGTGTGGACCCCATCTCCAGAAGTTTAGGGTCAATGGAGCGAATTCCACTGTGAAGATTTAGATAGATCGGAAATATGGCGCCTAGCGCGACGAGCAGAATTTTAGGTGTTTCGCCAATTCCGAACCACAGGATGAATAATGGAACCAGCGCCAGCGCAGGAAGGGTACGTAATATCTGTAGGGGTGCATCTACAATGTCTTCACCTGCTTTGGACAGGCCTGAGATAAGAGCCAGTAAGACGCCTAAGGTGAGAGCTAGTCCTAACCCACTTGCAGCCCGCAGAAGGGAGACACCAAGATTATATGGCAACGTTCCGTCACGGGTGAGCGCCCATCCTGTGACAGCTATCTGCGCAGGAGATGAGACAAGTCGCGTTGACAAGAAACCTGAGGAGCACGCTGCTTGCCAGCAGCAGACCAAAAAAACGGGGGACGCGTATCTCCGCAAAGACGCGAGGTTTACAAACGACAATGGCCCTTTTGGAACTTCGGTGGCGCTTTGCGTCTCGGTCAAGACGACGGTGTCTGACATTGGCTTGCTCCACAACCGAAAGAAGCAATGATTGTTTCAACTCTGCGCGGAGATGTCAGATGAATATTCTAAATGTGAGAGTTTTACAGGACTTGACGATCGTCTCTCGACCTTTCCTGCCCGACACACTGGCGTGTGCAGCTTTTTAATCCAGAGAGAAGAGCGTGTGTTGTGCGGGATATTTTCAGCCCTTGGTTTCCGCGCCCCGTCAAAGATGTTGTAATCTCGGCCAGACTGAGATCGGAGATCCCCCATGGGTGACAAGCCATTTTTAGAGCACTGCCTCCCAGAGGGCATGGACGAGGTTCTCAAAAAGCTCATTCCATTGTTCGAAGAGCGGGCTGCGCGGTATGACCGGAGTGGTAGCATTTCCCTCGAGAACCTTCAGGATCTTCAAGATGCAGGTTTTTTATCGCTCGCTCTTCCCAGAAGCGCAGGCGGCCAAGATATTTCACTGAGCGCGATAGTCAGGATTGTCGGACAGATAGCGCAAGGAGATCCGTCAACTGCCCTTATTCTGGCAATGCAGTATCTTCAAACTGCAGCTTTTGCTCATTCGTCCGAGTGGTCAGAAGAGGTCAAACAGGAGTTGTTCGAGAGCGTCCTTCAGGAGGGGGCGCTCATCAATGCTCTGCGTGTAGAGCCGGAGTTAGGAACGCCTGCCAGAGGCGGTTTGCCAGCTACGACTGTCAGTCAGCGCGGACAAGCCTGGTGCATCAGCGGCCGCAAAATCTTCTCAACAGGCTCGACTGCCCTGCAATGGGGAATTGTCTGGGCCAAAACGGACGAGACTGACCCCAAGGTTGGTCCTGTCTTGGTTCCGCTGGACCTTCGAGGTGTCCGCATTGAGAAAAGCTGGCACCAGATGGGTATGCGCGCGACCGGAAGCCATACGATTATCTTTGATAATGTAGAAATTCCAGAGCGATACCTTGGTCTGCTCTCAGCGTCTGCGTCAAATGAGGGGCGCCCTACTGTAGCCATTGCCAGTTGGCATGCCATTGTTATTGCTTCGCTGTATAATGGTATTGCTGTGGCGGCCCGTAATTGGCTGATTAACTTCCTGCACCAGCGCGTCCCGTCCAATCTGGGGGCGTCTCTAGCGACTTTGCCGCGGTTCGAGGTTCTTCTTGGCGAAATCGACGCACTGCTCCTTTCTAATGCCGGGCTCATCGATCAAGCCCTTCAGCTCCAAGAGCAAGGCACTGAAGTCACCATACTGGCGGGTTTAACCAAGCACTCAGTCACTGAGAACGCCATCCTTGCCGTGGGCAAGGCGGTGGCAGCCATTGGAAATCCTGGTCTAAGCCAAGATAATCCTTTGGAACGCCACTATCGGAACGTTTTGTGTGGGCGAATTCATACGCCTCAGGGAGATAGCGCTCTTCTAGCGGCTGGCCGCGAAGCACTGAAAAAACAAAACTAGGCTCGTTGGGATCGTCGGGTCAGTCAAAAAGGTCAGGCTCAAGGGCCACAATCCAGTCCCACAGGGGCTGAAACGAGTAATAGGCGCCTTCTGCGCTCCCCACCTGCCCGCCAGTCAGTTTTGCAATGTCTGGTGCGATGAGTTTTAGAGGGCCAGCAGCCTGTGCCAAAAGCTGTGTGTGTGCAGCGTTATCCATGGCTAAAAACCACCAGGCTACGGCTTCCACGGTAGGTCCTGCGGTCAGAAGGCCGTGGTTTTGCAGTATGAGGGCTTTTTTGCTGCCCAGAGTTCGCGCAAGGCGATCGCCTTCCTTGTCATCCAGCACGACCCCGCTGAAGGGATTGAAGATTGCATGATCTTCATAAAACGAGCAGGCATCCTGAGTAATCGGAAGAAGCTCGGTTCCTAAGGCTGAAAAGGCCTTCCCGTATGTCGAATGGGTGTGGGCGGCCGCAATGATGTCCGGTCTGGCACGATGAAGCGCAGAATGAATAGTGAATCCAGCCGTGTTGATAGGTCGCTGTCCAATCAGGATATTGCCGTCGTGGTCTACCAATTGAAGATCCGAAACCCGGATTTGCGAAAAATGGACAGCGAGAGGGTTGATCCAGTATCGATCCGGAAATTCTGGATCTCGCGCGGTAACATGGCCAGCCAGGCCTTGATCAAATCCATATCGACTGAATAATCGAAATGTTGCGGCCAACCGCTGTTTTCGATGAAGACGTTCTTCTTCAAAAGTTTGTGCGGGCATCCGAGGTTGCAAATGGAAAGTTTTTTTCCTGAAGCCATTTTCAGCGCTTCTAATATTTTGTGATTTGGTAGTCATAATCATTTTCCAACACTGAAATAATTTCATCTATTTTCTTGAAATTTTCATCCCTTCTTCACCGTTGAGGTGATCTTCTTTTTCAATCAAGGCATGCACTCGGGGTAAAAGATCCCGGCCATATTCATAAGCATCCATGATTGGCTCAAAACCCCGGATCAAGAATGTCGAGATTCCCAAGCGATAGTAATCAAGAAGCGCATCAGCAACCTGATCTGGCGCTCCGACAAGGGAGGTTGAATTTCCTTTTGCCCCTGTCAGAGCGGCGAGGCCGGTCCAGAGGCGTTTATCCAGCCGCACCCCTTGCTCAGCGGCGGCTAATAGTCGACGGGACCCTTCATTTGGAATGCATGTGGCCCGGATGTAACCCGTGTCGTTCTGAAGAGACCGGGCTTTGGCAAGAATATCATCCGCTTTGGCCCAAGCCTTCTCTTCTGTATCGGCCAGGATGGGACGCAACGAAAGCGAGAAACGAATGGTCCGTCCAGCCTTATCCGCAATAGCGCGTACGCGAGCGATGGTTTCCCGTACTTGCTCGTACGTTTCTCCCCAAAGTGCATAGACATCTGCCTGCTGTCCGGCGACGGCGATGGCTTCGTCTGAAGAGCCGCCAAAATAGATTGGGATGGTGTGACCCTGATAAGGCAATACGCGCGATTGACCGCCATTCACGCAATAAAATCGGCCCTGATAATCAAAGGGAGCGTCACTGCTCCATTCCTGGCGTAGGATTTCTATGTATTCGTGCGTCCGGGCATAGCGCTCAGCTTTGGTCGTATGGTCTCCATCAGCCTGGAACTCAATATCGCTTCCTCCGGTGATGATATGCACGGCGGCACGACCACGGCTGATGTGATCAAGGGTTGCGAACTGTCGGGCTGCAAGCGTGGGAGCTGTGAAGCCAGGACGATGCGCGACCATGAGCCCAAGACGCTCTGTCGTGGCTGCAATGTGCTGTGAAAGCAGAATGCTGTCAGGAGAATTTGAATGGAAGGCTACCAGAACCCTGTCAAAGCCAGCAGCTTCATGGGTTTTTGCCGCAGCTTCAACATGAGCAAGATCAATGATGGGGCCATGAGCCGGAATGATCTCTGAATGATTGCGACTGCCAACAAAGCCGATGAAGTCCACAGGCACGACACAGCCTCCTTAAAAAAACGATATTATATCGTTGTATTGACAATATACACTTTTTTGTACGTCATGACTCAAGTGAAAAATATAAGTACAACTACATAATATAGTTTTATGTCTTGTTCGCCTTGGAGTGTTGCTATGTCCACCTCTTCTCTGCCCCAGCGCATGGCACGCAATGTTCCGACTGAGCTTCTGCGTTCTTTTGTTGCAATTGTTGAAGCTGGTTCCATGGCTCAGGCGACCGAAACCATTTTCCTGACTCAGTCAGCTTTAAGCCTTCAGATGAAGCGTTTGGAAGACGTGCTTCAACAAAAGCTGTTCAGACGTGATGGACGAAAGCTGGTTCTGACGCCTGCGGGTGAAGAATTGGTGGCATATGCCAGGCAGCTTCTCACTCTCAATGACCGCATCATGCATAAACTTGGGCATATTTCTGATCCTGAGCCGATAACCGTTGGGATGGTGCAGGATTTTGCCGACACGCTCCTGCCGGATGTATTGGCCCGTTTTCGACTGGAACATCCCCGGTGCCGTCTGACAATCCGCGTAGGCGGCTCAGTGGAACTGCTGGAGATGTTTGACCGTTCCCGGCTGGATATTGTCCTGTGCCTTGGCCAACATGGCGATCGACCCAACTCAAGCTGGCGTATTGTCGGGCATGATAAAATGGTTTGGATAGGAGATCCCAGCACTTTGGATCAGCCTGAAATTCCTCTGGTTTTGCTAGAGCCGCCATGCCGTTTCAGGGACGCCGCGCTTGGAACCCTAGCGAAGGCCCGCCGTGATTATCGCATCGTTCTCCAAACGCCACACCTTCCTGCCATGCGTGCCGGTGTCCGGAGCGGCTTGGGTGCCAGTTGCCGAACGCGTCGCTTTGCTGCAGCGGAGGGGCTTTCTACTCTTCCTGCCGGATTACTTCCCGAAGTCCCCGAAATCGAGACAATTTTGATTCAAAGAAACGGCCTGCCCGATGCGGCTCAAGATCTGGCGGAGCTACTTGTGCAGGCAGCTTCTGACCAATGAGTAAAGCCGAGGTACCACAGGCAGCAGGCTCTCTGGTGCCTCGTGAGGCCCTTGCCAATTTCTTCGGCAGATATGCCGTCTTGAACCCTAAAGCTAGTAAAGGTAGTTTTCATGCCACATAACCCTGCCGCTGCGTTGCTTCCCGAGCACAGTTCTTCCCATGTCAGTCAGGAAGAGTTTCGCGAGGCAATGAGCCTACTCGGGGCACCAGTCGTTCTGGTTACGACAGACGGCCCTGGTGGACGCCAAGGACTCACGGTTTCAGCCATTAGTAGCGTCAGCGATACCCCGCCGACAGTGCTTGTTTGCCTGAATCGCAGCAATCGATCGCATCAGTCTTTTTTGCAGAACGGTATTGTAGGAATTAGTGTGTTGTCGCCAAATCACAGCGATCTGGCACGCGTATTTGCGAGCCGGTCTCTTGATGCTCAAGAGAAATTTTCTCACGGAACATGGGAAATTGGTGAAACTGGTGCTGCGCTTTTGTCAGACGCTCTTGTAACGCTTGATTGTGTGATACGAACGATACACAGCGCCGGAACACATGATGTGCTCTTTTGCGAAGTTCAGTCCATATATAACAACCCTGAAGCCGAACATGGCCTCACGTGGTTTTCCCGTGATTTTCATCACCTGCCGATCAAGAGGCAGTAAGAGCTAGTAAGGTCATTTCTAACGCGCTCCCGTACTTGCGACATGCCCATATTGCGGGGATGCGTTGGATAAATTTTCAAGTATAATATTAATTATTAACAGAGTAGATTTCTAAAACGTCTCTCTTCATTTTATCAATGGTTTGATAAAATTCAAAAACAAATTTTCCGATTATATTCCTGATAACTGCTATTTTTCCAAAATAAATATAAACGTTAAATGGATTGTTTATAATATCCATTATGCACAAGGCTATGTATGCCATGTATCCAAAATTAAACTTAAAAACCGCAACTCGCCCCAGCATAATAGCACCTTTTTTCTACAAATTCTTAGGGCCAACCTGAAGGAAGGACTACCTTTAGCCGTTGTAGTAGCGATTTTTTTCGATGAGATGTCCGTAATATGTCAGCTTAGAAATGCTATACCTTTTAAGATATCAAAACGGTACTTGATGGATTGAAAGGCAAAAGGAAATTGTGGATGAGAGGAATATGTCCGTGCTGAAATAATTTGCTCACATAAGAGACATCATCAGGATGATCTCACATGCTATCAAGACTGGATGACTGTGATGCCTCATCTCCTTATCGTTGATGACGACAAGGACATTCTTGCCTTGTTGACAAACTTTCTCGGTAAACATTCCTATACCGTGTCCATAGCTGAGGATGGCGTAGCCATGTTCTCCGCAATATCGGCAGGAAATGTTGATCTAGTCATTCTAGATATTATGCTACGCAATGAAGATGGCTTTAGCCTCTGTCGTCGACTGAGAACGTCCTCGAATGTACCAGTCATCATGCTCTCTGCTATGGCAGAACATACGGACCGGGTCGTCGGTTTGGAAATCGGAGCGGACGATTATCTGACAAAGCCGTTCGATCAGCGTGAGCTTCTTGCCAGAGTTAAAGCAGTTTTGCGGCGAACATCCGGCAAGCATGAAATTTCATCTGAGAATGAAGCCCGTCCCCTCCTGGCATTCGGGGGCTGGCGCTTGGACGTCGCGCGCCGTGAACTGCGATCCGAAGATAATGCCCTGGTTCTCCTGTCAGGTGGAGAATTCGAGCTTCTGTTAGCTTTGGTAGAGCATCCGCAGAGGGTTCTTACCAGAGATCAGCTTCTGGATTTTGCCCGGGGACGAAACCACACGGCCTATGACCGCAGCATCGATGTGCAGATCAGTCGTCTACGGCATAAACTTGAAGATGACCCTAAAAACCCGACCGTAATTCGTACTGTTCGGAATGGAGGGTATTTGTTCTCCCCTGCGGTCAAGCGTTTATGAAACGCCGCCTATGGTTTGAAGACACCATTACCCTTCGTCTCGTCACCACTGTTGCGCTTGCAGCCGCTACGACAATCGGGTTTCTCCAGTTATTCTTCATGTTTGGGGGGTATTGGGCAGCACCTAATATTGAACAAACCGGACTTTTACAGGAAGTTGCTACAGTAAGCCGCGTAATCAGTGCTGCCCCACAGTTTGATCGCGTCAAGCTTTCTAATGCAGCTTCAACGGAGAGACTGACGTTTGAGTGGTTTGAAACGGGAAGCAACACAGCAAAGGCCCTTGAAACGGCAAATTATAAGCCGTCCGAAGTTCAGTCTGGGGAACAATTGATTTCGTCATTCATCGGAAATACAGCACGGCGTCTTGATGCATTCTCGATAGAAAACCCTGTTTCCGCAGCGGAGGGTATTCGTGTTGATAAGCGCAAATACCCGAATGCGACTTTTTTGGCTCTACAACTCCAGGACGGTAGCTGGCTCCTTTGCTCCGCGCTTGTGCGTAGTTGGGGCTTTTACGCCCGCGAACGCCTTCTTTTAGAACTCACAATTCTCGTGTCATGGATCATCGCAGTATCGCTTATTGCCTCCCGTCAACTATCTCACCCAATTGAGAAACTTGCAAAAGACGTGGGACGTTACGGCGCTAAACCATATACTGCCCCCATTCCGGAGACCGGGCCCCGGCAGTTACGGTTGGTTGTGAGAACGATCAACGCCATGCAGGCACAGATTCAGAAGTTCATTGCTGACCGTACAACCATGCTTGCGGCGATTTCTCATGATCTGAGAACGCCCTTGACCCGTATCCGTCTTAGAGGGGAGTTCATCGAAGACCCGGAACAGCAAGCAAAGCTGTTTCGTGATGTTGATGAAATGCAGGCGATGATTGACGGCGCGCTCTCTTTCTTTCGTGACGATGCCATAAGTGAAAATATTACAACATTTGATCTTCCCGGAATTTTGCATACGATTGTCAATGATTTTGCGGACCAGAATATTTCAATAAACTACATCGGTCCAGTCCGCGCGACATGCCAAGGTCGACCCTTTGCTCTCAAGCGTGTTTTTACCAATCTGGTAGAAAATGCGATCAAATATGCTACTCCGCCGACGATAGAGTTAATATGCACCAAAGAGCGGTACATCGTCTCCATTCGAGATAAAGGCCCTGGCATTCCTGAAAGTGCAATCGAACGAATATTTGAGCCCTATTTTAGGGTCGATAAATCCCGCAACCGAGAAACTGGTGGCGTGGGTCTGGGGCTTACATCGGCTTTGTCAATTGTTCAGGCTCATGGCGGCTCAATTGATGTTTGCAATCATTTCGAAGGCGGCCTTGAAGTACGTGTCAGTCTGCTTAATCAGAATTCTATTTTCTTATCCACATCAAATAATTTTAAATAAAAACTCTGCGAATATAATTCAATCTAATTTTATAAAAATATTATCTTGTGTTTCAATTCTGAAATAATAGAGAGATATTTTAGAAATCCTTATCTTGTAGATTAACGACATAGAGGATCCTCGATATTACCTTTGAGGTAATCCTCTCTTGTAGTCTATATTCTGGTGAGGTTTATTCAATGGAATTATCTGATTCATCCTTTCTTGGTAAAAATGGCTGAGCAGATGCGCTGTAAATTCGCCATGGCGGCCTACTTACGATTTCTCGGCTATCTGTTCTGCATCAACGCGATGAGTTTCGCGTTCACCGTAAATGCTAAATCACCAGATAAATGCCCTGAAACAGTAGTTCAGAAATCAGGCTTTGCGTCCTTAGATGCAGATCATGATGGTCGTCTTTCTTGGCCAGAATTTAGAATTGCTCTTGAGACGATCATCCGTTGCAAAAACGGTATAAACGCACGCGAATTCAAAGCACTTCCAGGGCCACAACAGGAATCTATTCTACTCTATTTCTTCTTTGCCATGGATCCGCACCAAAAAGGATTTGTAAGCGAATCCAACTGGAAACCTTAAAGAGAAAACAACAATATTTTCTCTTTTTATAAATAGAAACGCAAAACCGAGCTAAATAGAAGGAAAATATCCGTGCTAAGAGCAGTAAAAAATACCGCGCAATTAGGAACCTCCATACTCCTATTTCTGGACATAACGGGCTGCGCTGGACAGAAAGTGACGCATTCAGGTTTTCTACCGGAAGAGACCTACACTGAAATGACACCCCAAAAAGGGCATGTGGATGATCATATCTACGTAAAGCCTGGCTTGGAGGCTTCTAAATACAAAATTGCGGTGATTGATCCTGTTGCATGGCACCCTGTTGCCAACGCGCCTCACCTCAAACCCGAAGTAGCTGCACGTATGACTGATGCGTTCACTACAGAAATTAGAAAGCAGGTCGGAACGATCTATAACGTCGTCGATGCATCAACATGCGCACCTTGCACAGACGCAATACATATTCGCGCTGCGATTACCAATATTCGTCGTAGCAAATGGTACTACAACGCTATTCCTGTCGTTGCAGGGTTTGCCGCAGGTGCCGCCGGAGGTGGTATGCCTCCCATTCCTCCGCCGTTCCCAGGCGGTGCTAGCGAAGAACTCATTGCGGTAGATGGTTCTAACAACGAAACACTTGTTGCTATCGCTACGTATAATAATGGCATGCCATGGAACATGATGGGACAATGGCTACCATATGCCCACGCAAAACGTGCATTCCACCTTGCATCGACTCTGTTAGTAGAAGAATTCAAAAAAAGTGGGGCAACAGTTATTCCTACAGAAAAAAAATAAAGAACTTGTGGCATCATCAAGACCAATCTTGATGATGCCACCTTCACATAGATGCTACGGCTTAATACGGATACCTACTCAGGTAGACTGCCTCACCAATAGGGATGGCACTAACGCTGCAAGGGTGGGATTCAGTATTTTTTTGTTCCAAATATCATTTAACATTCGCACAGCAACGCATCCCATCTCAGAAGATGGCTGTGATGATGTTGTGAGCGAAGGCGTTGTGAACGCCGTATAATCAAGGCCATCGTAGCCTGCTATTGCTACGTCTGCAGGCACCTTCAGTCCGGCATTCTGAACTTCATGCAGGAAGCCGAAAGCCAATGAATCACTGCAGCAGATGACAGCCGTTGGCCGTGTCTTGAGTTTTAGAAATGCTTGTGCAGCGCGTTTCCCAGATTGTAGATCGAATGGCCCCCCTTCCAGTCTGACGAGGTCCGCTAAAAGGCCTAATCTTTTCAGGTGACTGGTAGTCGCTTGAAATCGTATTTGCTCATGGGTAGTCTCGCGTGGCCCGGAGACGAAAGCAAAATGACGATGACCGCGCGCCGCCAAATGATCCACGATTTCCGAGAATGCCTGCTTTTCCTCGGCTACGACGCTAACAAGGCCATAAGATGTCAAATCGTTTAATACACTGATAACAGGAAGGACGTGTTCTTTCGGTCTGAAAGCATGAGGCGATGTCCATTTCTCTGCTGCGAGAAGTAATACCCCGTCCACCGTTCCAGCTCTTAAAAATTTTGTGGCATCGTCAGACGAGATCGCCTGACTTAGATTTTGTTGCAGCATTACGCTCAATCCATGAGCTTCCGCCTCTTCGCAAATCCCTCGAAGAACTTCGGTAAAAACTGGCGAAATCGGTTGTCCTGGAAAGGTCGGGATCAGCACCATGATGGTGTCCGTTTTTCCAAGGATTAGATTGCGAGCTGCGGCATTGCCGACGTACCCCAGTTGCGCGGCTACCTCTTGAACAAGGTGCCGTGTCTCCTCGCTCACGCGCTCCGGATTTGAGAGCGCGCGACTGATTGTGGAAACGTTCAGGCCGGTTTTCTTTGAAATATCAGAAAGCTTAACGCGCCCGTTCAATGCCTTGCCTCATGCCTGCGTCTACCGCGGGGGTTCATACCTTGCATGAGCTCTTATAATAATCCCGTTTAGATTGAAATTATTATTGCTAGAATCACCTTAAGGGCCCTCCAAAAAAAGCAGAGATCGCCTTTTTACTATACATAATCAGGCAGTTTTGAATTGAGTAAAAGCCGCGTGAAGTTATGCTGTGGCGCTTCAAAGACCTGTTGTGTCGGTCCGGCTTCAACTACGCGACCATTCTGCATTACAAGGACGTCGTCACTGATCTGACGAATGACGCCCAAATCATGAGAAATGAACAAATAAGAGATATTGAGGCGTTCTTGTAGCTCTGTGAGCAGTTCCAGCACCTGTGTCTGCACTGAGACGTCAAGCGCTGAAACAGGTTCATCACAGACGATCAACTTGGGATTTCCCGCGATGGCACGTGCAATTGCGATGCGCTGGCGCTGGCCGCCTGAGAGCTGAAGAGGAAACCGGCGGGATATATCTGGTGTTAACCGCACTAATGTCAAAAGAGCCACAATGCGATCATTATGCTCGGCGCGTGGGATGGCACTGGCTTTTAGAGCATCAGCAAGAATACGCTGAACAGTCCAGCGCGGATCGAAGGAACTGAGTGGATCCTGATAAACGATACCCATTTCATGTCGAAACGGTCGGCGCTCATGTTCTTCAACGCTTCGATTGGTCTTCGCTTGAACTCCGCTCCATAATCTCCCGTCAAACCATACATTACCCCCATCAGGTTCCAGAAACCCGGCGATGATCCGTGCTGTTGTCGTCTTCCCTGAGCCAGATTCACCCAAAATGCCGAGTGTTTTGCCTCTTTGAAGGGTAAAACTGACATGATCTACTGCGAGCCTCGATGCTCCAGTCGTATTAGGATAGCTTTTGACGATATCATTCACGACGAGTAACGGGGTCTCGTCTTTTGCTTGCAGAGTTGAAGGCTCTGGGGACTTACGGTTTTGCTTCAGAACCGAACTTAGTAGCAAGCGCGTATAATCTTGCGAAGGATGGCGCAAAATCTGCTCAGTCTCGCCATGCTCTATCATTTGCCCGTTCTTGACGACGATGATCGAGTCAGCGACCTGAGACACCGCTTCGATGTCATGGCTGATCAACAATATTCCATGACCCGCATTTTTCAGGTCACGAAACAGGCCGAGGACATGAGAGACCGCACTGGCATCCAGCGCAGTCGTTGGCTCATCCGCAATCACTATTCCTGGGTTCAGAGCTATTACAGAGGCGATGAGCGCTCTTTGCCGAAGTCCTCCAGAGAGTTCATCGGCCCGTTGCCGTGCACGTATTTCAGGCTCCGGCACAGATGTGCTTTTCAAAAGCTCCAGCACCTGCTTTCGACGCGCTGCACGATTACGCCAGCCGCGCCACTTACCATCTGCCGTCAGCGATTCCTCTATTTCCTGCCCGACTGTTCGTAACGGATCGAGTGATGTCAGCGCATCCTGAAGAACGAACCCTATCTTCTGCCCACGGATCACCCCCCAGGCAGCGTCATCCAGCCGCAGGATCTCATCATCACCGAGGCGAAGGCTCGCTGCTGTAACCTGAGCCCGGTCGCCCGCTAACCCGACGAGACTGCGCGCGGTTACGCTTTTGCCCGATCCGGACTCACCCACCATGGCTAGAATTTTGCCAGGCGTTATTTGAAAAGAGAGGTCGTGTACGACCTGCTTTCCACCAAATGATATGGAAAGCTTTTCAACCGTCAGGTCCTGTCCGGTCATAGTGAGTACCTCACGAGGGTCTGCCTTCGAGGCGACGTTGCAAGAAGCGCCCGACTATTGTTGTGGACAGCACAGTCAGCACGATGAAAAGGCCGGGAAAGAGAGTGAGCCACCAGGCATCAGCGATGAAGTCGCGGCCCATGGACATCATGGTTCCCCACTCCGGAGTGGGTGGCGGTGCTCCGAGCCCCAGAAAAGATAATCCTGACGCCCAGACTATTGTCTGGCCTACGCCCATGGTGGCGGTCACTATGAGCGGGCGAAGTGCATTGGGGAGAATATGCCGCTGAACGATGGAGAACGGCGTGTGACCAAGGGCACGAGCAGCCTCAACGTATCCGGAGTATCTGACTGATAAAACCTGACTGAAAACCATCTTGCCATAGCCGGGCGTCGCAGCGATCCCGATGGCTAAAGCCAGCGGTCCTGCTCCGGTTCCTAGACTTGCAGAGAAGAGAAGCGCCAGTATCAGGGCGGGAAACGAAAACAGCACATCTATGATCGCGCCAATACTTTTCTGAAGCCATCTAGGGCCAAGCCCGCCTGCCAATCCTAGGATAATCCCACCGGAAAAACTGATTGCGACAGCCCCTGCCCCCACAAGCAGAGATTGGCGTGTACCGTGGATGACACGTGTCAGAATATCCCGGCCAGACTGGTCTGTTCCGAAAGGGTGGCTCCAGTCTGGGGATAAGAAAGCGTGCCGTGGTGCGATGGCATAGGGATCAGTTGCGCTGATCGCATTGGGAATGATGGCTGACACCAAAAGGAACACCAGAAAGCCAGAGGCAGGAAGCACTGCAATGGGAATCTGCTTCCATGCCATGAGTCTTTTTGCGGTTATGGTCATGGCGAGTCTCTCCGCCCACGAGATGCTGCGAGGCGCGGATCAACCAGTTCATGGATGAGCTCGATACCCAGGCTGGCGAATATGTATGCGACCGTGACGAACAGAACGATGCCCGTTGTTAAGGGCATATCCTGCGCGGAAACGGCATAAACCAAGGTGCGTCCAAGTCCCTTACGCGAAAATATGGCTTCGATGACCGCCGTCTCACCAAGAAGAGCGCCGAGAGCCCACGCTGAGAGTGCGATACCCGGAAGAAGCGCGTGACGCAGGGCATGACGACGCAAAACCTGCCCCAGACTAAGCCCTCGCATTCTTGCGCTGAGAATGAACGGCTGATCGAGGGCAATTTCCAAAGACTCACGCGTGACCTGTGCCAGAAATCCGCCCAAGGGAATGGCGAGAGAAAATGCCGGCATAATGAGTGAGGCTAGCGATGAGCTTCCAGCAGGCGGTAGCAGATGTAATCTGAATGCGAATATCCAGAGCAGCACAATTCCAAGCCAGAATGGTGGAAGCGCCGCAGCCGAGATGTCGAAAGAGGCTCCAATGGTCGAGAGTACTCTTCCGCGCCGCACTGTGCAGAACACTGATAGCAGTGCGAGCGTCCATGCGAGGAGCAGAGAAATGGATGCCAGTGCCAGCGTGGGTAGCATCTGTTGGCGTAAAACTTCCGCAACACGCAGATGCTGGCTGAAGGAGACGCCCAAATCCCCGTGCAGCAGGCGCCATATATAGAAACCATATTGCACGATAAGGGGGCGATCGAGGCCGTACTCCTTTGTGATCGCTGCGACCGCACCCGGTGTGGGGTTGGCCAGCGCTCCGCCGAGAATGATCGTTGCCGGATCACCTGGCATCATACGTACCGCGAGAAATGTCAGCGTGGCAGATGCGAACAGCATGCCGAGACTCAAACCAATCCGACCGATCAGCCGCTGAGAAGCCAAGCGTTTCATCACGGCGTCATCCAGGCATCATGAAAATTGATGACGCGTAATGATGGCTCGATGCGTACACCGTGGACATTGCTGAACACCCCTAGACGCGTGGTCTGCGAATACGTTGTGATCTGAAGCTGTGCCTTGGCGATGATCTCTTGCGCCTGTTGGTAAAACGCTTTCCGTTGCTGTTGGTCTTGCGTGGCCAATGCCTGTTCCACGACACCGTCGAAGAGCGGGCTGCTATAGCCTGAAGCATTCTGATGGATGCCGTGCCGGAAATGGTTGGTAAAAGCCGATCCGAAAACGATGCGAAGGACATCCGGGGTATTTGTATTCCAATACCCAATTCGCACATCATAATCCCAGGCGTCACTCCGCGCGATATTCGCAGTCTCACTTAAAGGCTCCAGGCGAACATCAAAGCCTGTCTGGCGTGCTGTGGCCTGTACCTGCTCCCAAAGAGTGCGATCTGCAGGTGCAAGAACCGTAGAGATCGGGATATGTACGATCAGTCTCTTACCGTCCCGGATCCGATATCCATCGGAATCGCGCTTTTTCCAGCCGGCATCATCCAGAAGTGTATTGGCACGCTGTGGATCGTAGTTCTTGGTATGCTCGAAATCCGGACTATAATCTGGTGTGGACGGACTTAGCGGGCCACCCGCCCGCGCATAATGATGGAAAAATATACTGCCTAACGCCCCATCAATATCTGCGGACCGAATGAACGCTTCACGGACACGAATGTCGTCAAATGGCGGACGAAGCGTGTTCAAGGTTCCGTTAGTGGGATTTCCCGGTCGATCTGCCATCAGTAATGATACGTCCGGGTTAGCCTTTGCTGGCGTTTCGCCCTCAGGGGGTACGCTATCAATCACACCAACCTCACCGGCCTGAAGCATGGCAAAACGGACTGACGGTTCGGAAACGAAGCGCCAGACGATACCTTCAAGCCATGCTGGTCCCTGATGGGGGGAGGTAGGAGGAGCCCATGCATAGGCTGGGTTTCTCTTGAGAACGACCTCGCTCTGATGATCCCAGTGGCTGATAATGAAGGGACCAGACCCCACAGGGCTTTGGCAGTTTACATCGCGAGGCCGTGCCAACGCTGCGGGGGACTCAATTCCCAGAAAACCCTGCGCCAGAACGTTGAGGAACGCTGAGTATGGCGAAGACAGGTGTACCGCTGCCGTATAAGGATCGAGAATATCGGTTCGGGTGTATTGGCGGATGTATCCCCCCGCAGTCCCCGATTGCGTCGTAGGGTCCACCATATGGTCGAGATTACGCTTTACGGCCGCCGCATCGAACCTGGTCCCATCAGTGAAGGTCACGTCATGACGGAGGTGAAAGATGTATGTGAGTCCGCCGTCCGTAATCTCCCATGACGTTGCCAGCCACGGGTGAATAGCGCCCTGTTCGTCCATTGAAACGAGCCGGTCCAGATACTGTTCGGCAATATAAACCTGCGGCATGTCCCCATAAACATGCGGATCAAGGCACAAAGGCTCACGTTCCGTCGCAAAGACGAGAGTCCCGCCTTTTTGAGGCGACGAGCTCTGCTGCCTGCTCGTATGTCGCAGTCTACTGTCTGTATCATGCCGATAAAACAGGACGGCTAAAAACGCCATGATCGGAGCAAATATCAAAGCCCTTCTGCGGTTATGATGTTTGCTCATGTGTCTGACCAATGCGTCGCTTCAAGAAAAGACCGGCGCATCATCAGAGGTGCTTCCCGAGGTCACTGAGGTGGACAGTCACGCCGCCAAACACACTGAACCCGTCACCCGGGTAAAACATTGCGGAATCCGTATGGTTCAGGTTGTAGGCGGTATAAGCGGCTGTGGCGTAATGCTTGTTTCCGAGATTACGGAAATCAAGAAAAGTGCTCCAGATTTTGCTTTTCGCCTCGTAACCGAGCTTCAGACCAAAGATCCCGTATCTCGGCGCCTTTAATGTGTTGGCGTAATCAACATAATAGCTTGAAGACGATCTGAAATCGAAGTTCGCATAGAACCCCAACGGATTATTATACTGAAGTTCAGCCTGATATTGCCATGTTGGGATAGACGGGAGTTTGTTCTGTCCGAGAAGTGGGTCATGTCTGTAATAGAAGTCATTAACCGTGAGAGCCTGCCGGAATGATAAGGCACCATACTGATGCAGATTAAAGAGCTTTGTTGACAGGCCCGCTTCAATCCCCTGATGAATAGTCGGACTGGCGTTAGACGTTGTAGTGATTTCTGCTGTTGTACTGGTTGCGCGCGTGACTACAACGGACAGCAGTTCATCTTTGACCCAGCTCCGATAAAGAGTCAGGTTTCCATCGAATATGCCGACATGGCCTCTGATGCCGATCTCAGCCGAATTAGCCCGTTGGGCTTTTAGTGGCCCTACAGTTCCTGTGTCATTGTAGGGGCTGCTCCCTTTGACATCATGGTAGTTCCACGTCACAGGCGGGTCGATCAAACGACTGAAATTGGCGAACACATCAACGTCAGGATTAATCTCGTAACGCAAGCCTACGCGAGGCGTAATGAAGACATTATTATAGTGTTCACGGCTTTGAAGAGCTGAGTTGGGTATTAGACGGTCAACAACGCGTATATTGCGGTCAATCCAGATAACTGAAAAACCGCTAGTCAGCCAAAGTCTGTTGAAAATGTTAAAATTATTCCCAGCTGCAAAAACCAAATCATGTGATCCGCCATATTTGACACGCTGATGAAGGGTCCAGTCTTCACTATTAGACTGCGTAGAGCGGACGGACGATGTGTAATATCTGGAATCTCCAGAGACCATATGCACGTCACTTAGAATGAAGTTGCTTTCGATCCTCCGTCCGAGAAGGCGATCGTTCCGGTTATATTTGATAGAATTGTTGATATCCGTGGAACGCCACAGATTAAACTGCTGCGTATTCGTCCCATTAAAGAGCGGATAATCGTTCCAGGTAATGCCGTATTCCAGCTTGGAATCATCATCCAAAATATAATTGGTTTTAAATCCCAGCATTGTGCTTCTGGTCGGGCGCCCTCCCCAGTCGTTTGGGTTGATGCTCGGGCTTTTGCGAAGCTGAGCAAGTGTGAGCAAGCCACCGTAATGGCCGAACCCCTCATCCCACTTGAAAATAAGGCGAGCAGATAATTTGTCGGTGAAACGGTATCCAAGATTTGCGACGACATCAGTGCGATGCATTGCCGTATAGCTCTGGAATCCTTGGCGATTGGTTCGCGCTGCGGTGACGTAGTAATCGCCTTTCTTGTTGCTGAATGTTCCTCCCTGACTGACTTGTTCTTTGAGAGTGCCGTAGCTGCCAGCTTCAAAGCGGGCCATAAACCCTGGGGCAGATACGCCTGTATGCGTTACGAAATTGATGCCACCACCGAGAGCAGTAGCCGCGTAGTCAAATGCGTTGGCGCCATAAAGAACTTCAGTGCGCTGGTAGCCGGTATTATTGAGGCGATCTTCCTGAAATCCTCCCACACCGCTGACAGTCAATCCGTCAACGAGGTATTTCATTCCCAGGCTGTAACCTCCGTAGAAGACGCCTGCGCCCGACCCTCTTATGGAAATCTTGTTTCCGGTGCTTCCACTGGTTGCCTGCGCAAAAATGCCGGGCTGGAAGGCCAGAGTGTCCTCGAGTGTGGCTGATCGCCCCTTCTCGACCTCCTTGCTGCTGATAACTGTAAAGTTTCCCGGCACCTTTCTCAGGCGCTTTTCAGCGGTACGGACACCATTTGACCCAGTGACACTGATATCCTCACTCTTTGGAGAAGGCACAACGCTGTTTTTAGGGTGTGAAGATGCAACATGAGTGTTCGGGGAACTGAATCCAGGACGGGCGTGAGGGGCACGCGGGCTCGGATTTTTGTTGCGTTCAATATCCTGAGCAAAAGCAGCCGGCATCAGGGTGCATGTTGAAAGAACGGTCATGCCAAGGAGGAGGATACGTGTGCGCTGCTCGTAAAAGGCTTTCATGACTCGTTTCTCAACATTTGGGTGACATCTCGGAACATAAAATCAGCCGTTGTGGGACACATTTTCCCCAAGCGATTCCTTTATTCACATATCCAAATGGATAAACGTTAATAACAACGTATTTTTAATGTTGTATTTTGCAGGTGCAGTTTTCCCTTATTATACCTTGGAAAATAGCCATTCCAGGGGTTCACATTGAAATAATTAATGTGAGAGATGACGAATTAAAAATTACGCTCCTGACGGTTTGGTGCGCATCATGAACTACGAATTCTAGTTGATTTTGCCTTATATCCGTTAGGTGTCGTTGTATGTCCTCTTCCGACAATTTCGTCTCTGCCAGAGAACGCTTGCAGCCGATCATTGAAACGATAACGCGTGCATCGCAGGAATTCGAACGCGACCCCGCGCTTGTCCGAAATGTCGTTCAGGACTTGAAGACTGCAGGCTTGGGTCGCGTACGTCTGCCCAGTAGATTTGGCGGGTATGGAGCATCTCTCAAGCAGAGTTTCAGTCTGCTGCGAGATCTGGCGACAGCAGATTCAAACCTCCCGCAAATATTTCGCGCTCATTTTGCATTTATTGAAGGCAGGCTCCGCCACGCTCACAAATCTGCCGAATGGTTTGACCGTGTTCGTGAAGGCGCACTTTTTGGCGCTGCCATGGCGGAACGCTCGGACGAAACAGGCGTGTCTACACAGTTAAGTTCTGACGGAAATGAGTTTCGCCTGAATGGGACGAAGTACTATTCCACCGGCACGCTCTATGCTGACTGGATCATTGTCTGGGCCGCAGAGGGAGAGCAACGGGCACACGTCCTGGTCCCTTCAGATGCCCCCGGTGTCACACGTATTGATGACTGGGATGGCTTTGGTCAGCGCCTCACCGGCAGCGGAACAACTGTTTTTGACAACGTCTTAATTGGCCCAACACAAGTTCTGGATCGCTCTCAGCCCGGAAATATTCCGGCTCATTCTTATCTCGCCGCCTACTATCAGCAATTTCATCTTGCAGCACTGGCAGGAATTTCAGCTGCCGTACTGCGCGATGCTATTGACTTTGTGCGGCCTAGAACACGAACGTTCGGAGTTCCCGGTAAAGTTGTTCAACGAGAAGACTCCGTTGTTCAGGGTGTTGTTGGGCGTTTGTCGGCCCTTGCATTCTCGACGTCTGCTTTGGTCGATCGCGTTTCGGATGCATTGACTGAGGCTGAGCCTGCCTGGTTGCGGGGCGATACCGAGAGCGTGACGTTTAGCGAAGCAGAAGAAGCTGCCTTTAAAGCGCAGCAAATCGTTATTGATCAAACGCTTGAAGCTGCAAATCTGCTTTTTGAAGTTGGCGGGGCGTCCGCTACCAGTCAGATCAGAAATCTGGATCGCCATTGGCGCAATGCTCGCGTTTTGTCCTCACACAACCCTGCGGCCCAGCGCCGTCGGGAACTCGGGGATCTGGCTTTGAACGATACCCCTCTTTGGACGCCGTACCGTGAAGGCCTGAAGAAAAGTCTCTCCAAGGAGCCGGCATGAGTAAGGCATCGGCCCCGAAGCAGTTAAAAGTCAATCTCTTCGAGATGGCCTGCGTGAGTCACATTGTTCACGGAATGTGGACGGCGCCTGACAACAATCGCCACCGTTTCGGGGAAATGGCATTCTGGCTGGAACAGGCGCGCCTTGCGGAAGACGCAGGTTTCGACGCAATTTTTCTTGCCGATGTCATCGGGGTTTATGACCGTTTTAACGGACTTGACCCCGCCCTTCGGCTTGGCGTGCAAATCCCGAACCTCGATCCGCTCTCCCTGGTCCCGGCTATGGCCGCTGTCACCACGCGTCTAGGGTTCGCCGCAACATTTTCAACGACTTATGAGCCGCCGTTCGCCTTTGCCCGACGTATGAGCACGTTAGATCTTCTGACCGAAGGGCGCGTTGGCTGGAACATTGTGACCTCCTACCTGCCAAACGCCGCCAGAAACTTCGGCCTCGCGGACGAAATCGAGCACGACGAGCGCTACGAGCGGGCTGAGGAATATCTTGAGGTTCTGTACAAGCTCTGGGAGCAGAGCTGGGACGAAGACGCTCTGGTTATTGATCGCGAGAAGGACGTTTTCACGCACCCTGATCGTGTTCATTACATCAACCACAAGGGTCGGCATCATCAAGTTGAGGGGCCGCATCTTGTGCAGCCCACACGCCAACGCACGCCCGTTTTATTCCAGGCGACCGGCTCCAAGCGTGGCCTGGAATTTGCAGCCCGCCATGCGGAGGCCGTTTTCATTGGGGGCCGTACACGCGAGGAAATTCGCCACAACATTGCACAGACACGCGAACAGGCGGCCCTGAATGGACGAGACCCCAACGACCTGAAGTTTTATGTCATGGCCGGCCTTATCGCTGGGAATACGGAAGTCGAAGCTCAGGAGAAGCTGAGCCGTTACCGGGCGCGCTATAGTGTCGAAGCTGCTCATGTCCATGCGCAAGCCGAGATTGATCTGCGGAATTTTGACCGCTCACTGACCATTGGTGAGGCGCTTAAACAGTCGGGGCGTCCGTTTGGAAACATGGGACGTCGATTTGGCCCGGATCAAACAGTTGGCAGCGCGCTGGACCAGATTGCCAGTTTTGAACAGGGCCGCTTTTTCGTCGCTGGCACACCGTCCCAGATCGCGGATGCTGTTGAGGACTGGCTCGACGAAGACGGCATCGACGGGATTAACCTCCGCCAATACCACACGTTTGAGACGGCCAGAGATTTTGGAGAGCTGATCGCCCCTGAGCTTCGCAAGCGTGGTCGCCTGCCAGAGCGCAACACCCCTTTAGAGACATTCCGTCATCGCCTGTTCGGTTTTGACCGCCTTCCAACAAGCCATCCCGCCCATCAAGCCTCCCTAACCGTTCACGCCCAGACAGCGAGTTTTTCATGAGCACAAATGCCGCCATCGGGGGTGTCCCCGAGAAAATCAACGTTCTTTGGTTCCTTCCAACTCATGGAGACAGCCGATATCTGGGAACGCAGGAAGGTGGCCGCAGCGTTGATCTGCCATACCTCCAACAGGTCGCACGGGCGGCGGATAGTTTGGGATATTACGGTGTCCTCCTCCCCACAGGACGGAGTTGCGAAGACTCCTGGATCGTCGCGTCCTCCCTTATTACGTCCACTGAACGGCTGAAATTTCTGGTAGCCGTGCGCCCCGGCTTGCAATCTCCAACCTTTGCAGCACGGATGACAGCGACACTGGATCGGCTATCTGGCGGGCGTCTTCTGATTAATGTTGTAACGGGCGGAGATCCCAAGGAAAATGAAGGGGACGGTCTCTTTTTCGATCATGCCACCCGGTACGAAATTACTGACGAATTCCTATCGATCTACTCTCGTCTTCTGAAGGGCGACACCGTCAATCACGAGGGTAAGCACTTTCATATTGCGGACGGCCAGATCCTTTATCCTCCTCATCAGGCTGGGGGGCCGCCTCTGTATTTCGGCGGATCTTCTGAGGCAGGAATTCAGGTCGCGGCCAAGCGGATCGACAAGTATCTGACGTGGGGAGAGCCACCGGAACTTGTTAAGGAAAAAATTTCCCGTGTTCGCGAGGCCGCTGCGCGTGAAGGACGCGAAGTCAGTTTCGGGATCAGGTTTCATGTCATCGCCCGTGAGACAACAGAAGAAGCCTGGGCCGCGGCAAACCGCCTGATTTCCCGTCTTGATGACGCGACCATCGCGCAGGCCCAGTCTGTATTCTCAAGGCTGGACTCAGTGGGACAGTCCCGCATGAGCGCCCTGCATGGCGGACGGCGGGACAAGCTGGAAGTCAGCCCTAACCTCTGGGCTGGCGTCGGGCTGGTCAGAGGCGGAGCTGGCACGGCTCTGGTCGGAGATCCAGCCACCATTGCCGAGCGGATTGATGAATACAGACGCGCTGGCTGCGACAGCTTCATCCTTTCCGGATACCCTCATCTGGAAGAAGCTTACAGCTTCGGCGAACTGGTCCTTCCGCTGCTTCCGACAGCTCATCCGACACGCGCAGCCGGCGGTCAGAACAATATGGGGCCGTTTGGTGAGACGATTGCCAACTCTTATCGCCCGGCCCAAGCCTCTTCATGAACGTGGAAGTCCATATCAGCCGCCCTCCCGTTTCTGCCACCCTGGCAATTATTGGTGGCGGAGCGACAGGGACGATGATTGCGTATCATCTTCTTCGCAAGCGCCGAGATCTGGGTGTCGGTAGCGTTGTAATCTTCGAGCCTCGCACCCGGCTGGGTGCGGGCGTCGCGTATGGCAGCACAGATCCACAGCATCGCATCAATGTTCCAGCGTCAAGGATGAGCATTGATACGGATAAGCCTGATGACTTTGCGCAGTGGTTCAAATGGCACAGTCACGAAACCTGTGATCCGGAGGCCTTTTTGCCGTCTGGAGACGTTTACCCGACGAGGTCAGAGTTTGGCCGCTATCTCTTTGAGAGAATAACGCCATCTCTCGTCAACGAGACACTCAGGCATGTTCAGGATGCCGTAGTGGCCGTGCAGCATGATGGTCAGCACTGGCTGATCCATACCGCTCAAGGCACGGTATTTACCGTATCGGATGTCGTCATTGCGACATCTCACCCGGCTCCGGCCCTGCCGTATCCCCTCGAAGAAATCGCGCATGATCCACGCGTGATCTCCGACCCATGGGCGAAGAATGCCTTCAAAACCATAGATCCTCGGGCACGGATTGCCATTGTAGGTACCGGCCTCACAATGGCAGATGTTGTAGCGACGCTCACCGCACAGGGGCATCTGGGTTCTATCACCGCGGTTTCCCGACGTGGCTTGCGCTCCCGGGGGCATTCTCCTCAGCCTACCAGTCTCTTCGGGGATTTTTCCACCAACCCTGAACAGACGGCGTTAGGTTTGCTCACACGCATTCGTAAGACACTTAGTTTAGCCCCGGACCGCCCGTGGCAAGACGTTCTGGATGCTGTGCGGCGACAGGGCAAAGCTATCTGGACGGCACTTCCCCCGACGGAACAGCGTCGGCTTGTCCGCCATCTTCGACCATTCTGGGATGTCCATCGGTTTCGGATCGCGCCACAGGTCGAACGCGCTCTGAACCTGAGATCAGAAACTGGCTCACTCACGGTTCTTGCAGCCCGGATCGAACGCGCGGAAGCCACACCTGAGGGCATTATTCTGCATCTCCGGGGACGTGGGGGGCGAACCCGCGCAATCCGGACAGACATTCTGATCAATACCACTGGCCCGGACCATGCCGGAATTCTGACGAAGCCCGGTTTTCTCTCTCGTCTGGCTCAGGATGGCTTTGTGCAGAAAGATCCCGTTGGTCTCGGGCTCTGGACCGGTGAAGACCACGCGGCCCTTGTTGGCGGACGCCCGGTATCGGGCCTATTTATTGCCGGACCACTCTCCCGTGGGACCTTTGGCGAGCTTATGGGTTTTCCGGAAGTAACAGCGAACGCTCAATCTGTCGCCGCCCGACTGGCCGATATCCTTCAGATCTCGACACATTCTGAACAGGTGCATTCATGACGTCTGCTCAAACTGCCACATCCGGCACGCCTCGCCCTGTCATCCGTCATGCTGATGATGTTTCTGCCATCGTCAATGCAGGACCTCAAGGCGGCGGGCATGCAAACATCATCGTGGCTTTGGCTCTCGGTGGTGTCTTTCTTGACGCCTACGACCTGACAACGCTCTCCTACGGCATCGGCGATGTACAGAAGCACTTTGGTCTTTCCACATCCGCCACAGGGATGGTCGCAGCAGCGATGAGTGCAGGCACGATCGTCGGGAGTATCGCGGGGGGATGGTTGACTGACCGGATTGGTCGATACGCTGTTTTCATGGCGGACATGATCTGCTTCGTCATCGCAGCCCTCGTAGCAGGCATGGCGCCAACGGCCACCATCCTGATCCTTGCCCGTTTCGCAATGGGTTTTGGCGTCGGAATGGACCTGCCTGTGGCCATGGCATTCCTGTCAGAGTTTTCAAAGCTGAGTGGAAAAGGAAGCAAAGCGAGCCGGGCCGCGGCATGGTGCCCAACCTGGTATGCGGCTTCCTCGCTCTGCTTTTTCCTTGTCTTTGCCCTTGATGCGGTCGTTCCAGCCACTCATCCGGACTGGCTGTGGCGCGCGTCATTGGCATTCGGCGCGCTGCCCGCGCTTCTGATCATCCTTGTCCGTAACAGGTACATGAGTGAGTCCCCTATCTGGATCGCTCGGAACGGAGATCTGGAAAAAGCAGCGGAAATTTTAAGGGCGTCTCATGGCATTGACCCGGTTCTTCAGATCGAGGCGCCGCCTATCCGACCACAACCTCACGGGATTGCCCCCCTCTTCCGTCAGCCCCTGCTGAAGCGTGGAATTCTTGTCAGTATCATTTCCATCGTCAGTGCCTACTCTTACGCCGCAATCGCGTTCGGGGCGCCAAGTTTGCTTGCAGGAATGCTGCACCTCGACCGTAAGCAGGTTCTGATTACATCAATCATTCTGAACCTCGTCTTCGCATTTACGGGTGGTTTGATTGGGGTTCGTCTGGCGCGATACGTGTCGTCCCGTAAGGTCAATATCGCTGGATATATCTTGCAGGCGATCTCCATCGGAACGCTGGCGATTGTGGGCACGCCACATTCCACGGCAGGCGTCATAGCGGTACTCGCAGGTTTTGCAGGGTATCTTTTCGGTCAAGGTTTCGGACCCGGCTGCCAGCAGATGATCTACGCCACTCTGACCTATCCAACCGAAATCCGGGGCGTCGGTATCGGTATGAACCGGCTCATTTCTGGCCTGGGCGCCACCATGGCCATGTGGGCTCTGCCAAGCCTCTATGCGAATTTCGGGACGAACCTTTTCTGGTTCATTTTGAGCGCGCCTCTGATCGGTCTGACATTGCATCAGGTGATCCGCTGGGATGTCTTCAATTATGACCCAGATGGCGACGACACATTAAAGTCCGTGCTGAGGCCAGCTCCCCGGCAAGACACATCTCCTCAACACTCAGCCCTCGTAAATCAGGGCTGAGTACAGCCGAGCCCACCTCCTCGCCGTTTCATCCTGATCGTTTTCAAGGAGCGCCTGTGTCTCTTATCCCCGTAAACGCGTTTGATATGAATTGCGTCTCCCATCAGGCGAGCGGTCTTTGGCGTCATCCAGACGATCAATCATGGCATTACAACACCCTCAGATACTGGACGAACCTCGCGAAAACGCTTGAACGCGGTCTGTTCGACGGTCTTTTTATCGCAGATGTTCTTGGCATTTACGACGTCTATGGCGGCGGACCGGAAGCCGCATTGCGCAATGCATCTCAGGTGCCCGTTAATGACCCGGCCATGCTGATTTCTGCCATGGCCGCTGTGACCGAGAACCTGGGTTTCGGGCTAACAGCAACACTTTCCTTTGAGCATCCCTACCCCTTTGCTCGCCGTATCAGCACATTGGATCACCTGACCAACGGACGGATGGGGTGGAACATTGTAACGGGCTATCTAAACAGCGCGGCAAAAGGCGTGGGTCAGCAACAGCAGACGTCTCATGATGAGCGCTATGACGTCGCGCGCGACTACATGCAGGTTTTAAGGGGCTTGTGGGAAAGAAGCTGGGAGGATGGTGCCGTTCTTCGAGACAGAGAGGTCGGAATTTTTACAGACCCTTCAAAGGTTTATCGTCTTCAGCACAAAAGCAAGTATTTTGAGGTCGATGCCATTCATCTCTGTGAACCCTCACCACAACGAACGCCCGTTCTCTATCAAGCTGGCACGTCCAGTAAAGGTCGGGCTTTTGCCGGCGACTACGCTGAATGCGTCTTTATTGCCGGTCCGTCCAAAGAGGTGGCACGACATGCTGTTTCTGGGCTGGAAGCAGAGCTTCAACGCACGGGACGTTCCCGAAAATCACTCAAGATTTTCTCACTCGTAACCATCGTCACTGCCGAAAACGATGAGGCTGCTTTGGAAAAATGGGCGGAATATAGAAAATATATCAGCCATGAAGGGGCTCTGACGCTCATGTCAGGATGGACGGGGATCGATTTTTCGACCTTCGATCTTGATGATCCAGTCCGTCATATCCGCAACGATGCCATTCACTCTGCCATCGATGCCTTGACCGTTGTAGACCCCAAACGGGTCTGGACTGTCAGGGAACTCGCAGAACATGCGGCGATCGGGGGAATGGGCGTAACGTTCGTTGGTGGCCCTCAGAAGGTCGCGGATCAGATCGAAACCTGGATTGAAGACACAGGTATTGACGGCCTCAATCTCGCATATGCCATCACCCCCGGAAGCTTCGAGGATTTCGTGACATATATCGTGCCAGAGCTTCAAAAGCGTGGCCGTTACAAGACGGAATATCAGCCCGGAACTCTGCGGGAAAAACTTTTCGGAACATCTGAACCACAATACAACACGGCGGCTCCATGACTGATCCACGTACCGTTATCACCCGTCGCAGTCTGTTGGCAGGGGGGCTTGCACTCACTCTTGCCTCTTCGGCACATGCGGCCACGCCTGTCATCCGTATTGGCTACCAGCGCTATAGCACTCTCGTTATTCTCAAGGCTTCTGGTGCCCTGGAAAAAGCATTGGCGGGCCGCGCGAATGTCGTGTGGTCAGAATTTGTCGCTGGTCCACAACTCCTGCAAGCCCTCGTAGCGGGAGCCCTCGATTTGGGGCAGACCGGTGATGCTCCGCCAGTGTTTGCATCGGCTGCAAGTCCTGATGCGCTTGTGTATGTAGGGCACGAGCCTCCTGCTCCATTGGCTGAAGCCATTCTCGTCCCTAAAGACAGTTCGATCCGAACCCTCGCGGATCTAAAGGGCAAGCGGATTGCCCTCAATCGCGCGTCCAATGTCCACTGGTTTCTTCTTCAGGTTCTCCATAAAGCCGGTTTGTCTTTTCATGACATCAAACCAGCCTATCTGACCCCTCCCTCTGCTCGTTCCGCTTTTGAAAGCGGCCAGATTGACGCATGGGCAATATGGGACCCCTACCTTTCCAGTGCGCTCTCCAACAGCCCGCGCATTCTGACGACGGCTCAGGATATCGTCGCCAATCGAGAATTTTTCCTTGCTCGCCGTGGATTTGCAGAAAGTCAGCCTGACCTTCTTCGGGAGGCACTTCACCAGATCACGCAAACCGATGATTGGGCCCAGGCCCATAAGCCTGAAGTGTCCCGTCTTCTCGCAACACAAACGGGATTGCCATACGACACGGTTTATTCTGCAATCAAAACACGTGATTTCAGTTATGCGCCTATGAGTGCAGAGATTATTCAGGAACAACAACAGGTTGCTGACGGATTTCTAAAGGAAGGACTTTTACCGTCACACGTTGATATTGGTTCAACGGTCTGGAAGTGATCAAAGCTCTTGATGAAGAAGCCTTTGGAGGCAGGTTCACATTTCATTGCCGCCCCAACACTCAGGGATTTGTCATATAAGACGTGAATCAAACTCATATTTACCTCTATATAAATCAAAACTGAAAAGTAATATAATAATATCAACCATCATATTTGGTGATATATTTTCAGGCAAGGAATACTTGGATGCGATGTAAGTGTTGTGATGCCTGAGAGGCATTAAGCCTTGTTGTGAAGTTGCGTCGGGCGCATCACAGGTAAAGACGTTTTGTAGCTGTATCTTGCGTCAAACAACGCGAGAATGGAGAAAATCATAAATCGTCAATACAGGTGCGATCGCAGTCTTCACACATAAAATACAGAGCTCCCCAAGCGAGCTAAAGCATCAACAAACATGAGGCAAAATTTCGCCTCCGAATGAGCTTGAAAATGAAGAGCATGAAAAATCGGGTGTATTTTCACACAGGTTTTCGCCTCGGTGTGTCTCGCGCACGACTGTCTTCCGTCCTGTTAAGTGCGGTTGCCATGACACCGCTTGTAAGCGAGGCTGCGGAGCACAAAATCCACACGAACCATCATCGTACAGGCGCTTTAAGTAAAAAACCGGCGAAGTCCTCTACCGTAAATGGTGCGCAGTCTCCTGATACGCTCTATCGTCCTGCTCCTCCTAAACCCTTTGTTGCTCCGAGCAGTGAGACAATCAAGGTTTCTACTCGGCGGCGTTCTGTTGTGGACCAATCGAAGGCAGCGTTGAGCACTATTCCTGGCGGGGTTAGTGTGATTGACGCGCATGAAGTTCTGAAAGGTCGGAACTTCACGAATGCTGACGTTCTTGCATTTCAGCCTGGTGTTTTTGCCCAGAGTTCGGGCGGCGGCGATGGATTGCGTCTCTCTATCCGTGGATCGGGGATTCAAACTGGTACGAACTATTTTCGCTCAGGCATCCTGATGATGTTCGATGGACTACCTGTCACGACCCCTGCCGGTACGCCATACGAACTCTTTGAGGCACTTGGGGTTCGTTATACCGAAGTACTCCGTGGAGCCAATGCATTCGATTATGGAGGCCTGCAATTAGGGGGCGCCATTAACTACGTGACCCCGACGGGTTACGATGCAGACGTATTCCAGGTTCGGGCAGAAGCCGGAAGCTTCAACTATAACAAGCAACAGATCAGTTCAGGAAAAGTGATCGGGAAGTCTGACTACTATGTCAGTATCACCAAATCCTATCGAGGCGGATACCAGCAGCAGACTGCGGCAAGCAGTTTTGGTGTAAACGCAAACTATGGATACCGCTTCAATGACAAGGTCTCCACACGGTTCTTCTTCCGGTATCGGCAGACGCAAAACGGCTATCCGGGCTTCCTGACACGCGATCAGATCATTGATAATCCAAAACAGGCACAATCAACTTACGTTGCGCTACATTCCAAACGCATTCAGCCGGGCTCAAAATGGTATGGAAACATGACAACCATCCGCATTGACGATCATTCCAAGCTTGAATTGGGAATTGATTATCAGGATGCTCCGATTGATATTGAAAACGGTACGACCGCCGGTGTTTGGGGATACAAGACGATCGCTGGCGTGATCCGCTACAGCCGCAAAGACAAGCTGTGGGGACATAGCAACGACGCATTGTTCGGGATTGACACCTATAGTGACCTGGATGCCTGGCAAACCACCCGTACACGAACATATACGGGCACGTATGCCGGAATTCCTCTTGGAACAAAGCTCCGGCACGCTACTTACGGCGGAACGGACAATTATTTCCATATCAGAGATAACTTCGAGCTCTTTCATAATTTCTGGCTGACCGCCGCTGGAGCACTGGACTTTGTACAGCGCTCTACGGCCGTGACGTATCCAACGCAAAGCTCTCTCGGCACCTCGGCCGTGGGCTTTACCCCGCGCGGAGGGTTTCGGTATGTCATCAGTCCGCATGTCTCTGTTTATGGAAACGTCAGTCGCAGTTTTCAGCCACCTAATGACTGGCAACTTCTGTCTGGTGCCAACTACACGACCGGACCTGCCGCAGGTTTGACAGCAACGGGGGCCAGTCTCGAAAATCAGACGGCAACAACATACGAAATCGGCACGACAGGTGACTGGCTACACAATAAATGGAGCCTAACGTACTACTATTCCTCCGTCAGGAACGAACTTCTGTCAGTTATGACCCCGCTGTCACAGCTTTACGGAAATGCGACCTACTCAAACGCCTCTCCAACTGTGCATCAGGGGGTAGAAGCGTCATTGGAGACCGACCTGTATAAATGGTCCGGCGGAACATTAGGTCTGCGACAGTCCTATACCTACCAGGATTTTCATTTCAAAAATGATGCTGTGTTCGGGCGCAACAAACTTCCGGGAATTCCAGCGCATTTTTATCAGGGGGAAGTCCGCCTCGATCTGAAAAATGGTTTCTATGCGGGGTTCAATGCACAGGTTTCGTCAAAGGTTTCCGGATCTTATGACGATACCTATTTCGCGCCGTCCTATCATATCTATAATGCCAATGTTGGCTATGAATGGCCCGGAAAGCATCGTCAGGTATTTCTGTCATTCAACAACCTGACCAATAAACATTATGCCTCCATCGTAGTGCCTGAATATATTGCGGGAGGTAAGCAGTTGTCGGTCATGCAGCCGGGAGATGGTTTCGGCCTCTTTGGCGGTGTCTCAGTCGGCTTCTGAATTGTGTTGGGGCAAGACGGAGACCGTCTGCCCCACTCCGAGCCGATTGGAGAATAAAAACCAATCTGACGCAAAGCGATAACAGTCTTCACAAGAGCGAGAGCTTGGACACCTTAAGATGATCGGTCTTGATCATACTTGGCTCCATCCTTGTGTATGCCTCCCTGCTGCGTGGCCCCTAACTCCCAACGGAAAGTCGCTAAAACGACGGCTTACCCATGTTTTTGGAGAGCTATCCTCAGGCATGGAGGCGGCAAGAACATGGAGAGTCACGCTTAATAAATTTTGTGCCTACAAGCGAAAGTTGGACTTTACTACCCCCTCCCCCTCAGGGTAGGGAATGGACATGGCACACGAAACACACACTTTCATCAAACCTCGCCTCAAGCAGGCTCACGGCCATATCGCCAAAGTTATAGAGATGATGGAGGAAGGTCGCTCCTGCTCTGAGCTTGCTCAACAGCTTGCGGCTATCGAAAGCACCATCCGTGGTGCCAAGCGCCTGCTCGTGCAGGATCATCTTGAACGATGCATCGTTGATGCCGTCGCCGATGGCAAGATGAGCCGTGAGGACGCTATTCAGGAATTTTCTTTCCTTGTAAAATACTTTTAAGGAACGAGACAGGTGCGGTTTCCAGCACATCTCTGCTTCGTGGTGCCGCGCAGGATGGCACTCGCCTGCCTGCTTTCAGTCGGCTGGTTTCCAACGCTTGCCCTCAGTGCAGACGACACAGTTATTCCGCTCCATACGGCTCTGGGCGCTGCCTGGGACAACGATCCGGTGCGCCAGGAGCTGGCTACCAATGCTCAATCTGCCGATGCTCGCGCAGCAGCAGCCAAGTCCTGGTTTGCGGGAGGCCCCATCCTGACGGCAAGCTACAGCGATGATCGGGCGTCCGGAACAAATCTGGGATACATCACGTGGCAGGGGGGCGTGTCAGTGCCGCTTTGGCTTCCTGGCCAGGGAAGTGCCACCGAGCACCTGGCTCAGGCTGATGCCAAAGCCGCTCTTGCTCGCGTTGAAGTGGAGCGAATGGCAATTGCTGTACGCGTGCTGGAACAGAGTGGTGCGGCCATTTTGGCTGATCGTCGCGTCATAGCCGCGCATATGCTGGTGCGGTCGATGGAACATATTGCGTCTTTAACATCCCAGTCAAAGGCGCAAGGCGAAACGACCGGCGTTGAGATGCAAGCAGTCAATGCTCAGCTCGCGGATATTCGCTCTGAACTCGCTGAAGCGGAAGAAAATCAAACCCGGACCCGCGCCGAGTTACTGTCTCTGCTGGGCATTCCAGGTCTTCCTGATATTCTGTCTGCACAGGCGCCGTGGCTTGCCCGTATCCCGACGGGCAATCTTCAGGCTCTGGAAAGCCTTGATCCTCGCATACAGTCAGCTCACCGCGCTGTTGTAGCTGCGGAGGAAGACATGCATCTGGCCCGGTCCAGCTTCATGCCCAATCCTGAAATAGGGATCGATGCAATTGATGAGGGGCAATACGGCAGCCCGTGGGCGACACAGGTTGGCGTGAATGTGCGCGTCCCTCTTCCCAGCGATGTTACACATACGCCCCTTCTCTCTGCTGCTCGGGACCGTCTCGCCGCAGCGACGCGTGCTGAAGTTCAGGCACGCCGTGCCGTTCATACGGAACTTGTTCAGGTCATGGCGCGGGTGAAAGCTGCTCATGAAATGCTGCTGCAATCGCAGACAAGTGCATCCCAGACCATGAAGCGTGCAGATGCCATGGAACATTCATGGCGCCTTGGTGAGACACCCCTTATTGAAGCACTACGCGCCAGAACGGATGCGTGGCGCGCTCTTCTAACCTTGAATCAGGCCGAGGTTGCCTGGCATAGCGCCATCGTGCGTATCTGTATTTCCACAGGGACACTGCCTTGAAAACCATACGCTTTTTGCCGCTTTGTATGTTCGGCATCATGTCCGTACCCTGTCAGGCGGAAACTCCTTCGTGGCTCAAGCCAGTCCACATGAGCGCCCTAGCGCAGCAAAGTGAAAGCGTCTCCGTCTCGCCGGTCAGATACGGCGAACTTCACGCGCTCCTGCCTGCAATGGCCAGTGTCATGGCCAATTCAACGCATTCGGTGATGATCAGACCTGCAGGAAGCGGCAAGGTCACTGAAGTTCTCGTCACGCCAGGCGCACGCGTCCAGAAAGGGCAAGTGCTGATTACATACACTGATCATTCCCTGCATGAACTCTATCTCGAACAGGGGCAGACAAATGCGGCATTAAGTTCAGCCCGGGCGGCAGTCTCAGAGGCTGAAAAAGCTTATCAACGAGGGCGCTCCCTGAGCGGCACCACCGTCTCATCCGGGGAAGTCCTGCGCCGTCTGGCTATGCTCCAGCAGGCACAGGCTACATTGGCCGCAAAGCGCGCTGATAGTGAAACCATCAAGCATCGTCTTGAGGAAGAATTCACCTCTGCAACAGAGACGATCGGGCATGGTGAAGACTCCCGGCTGATTTCCCCCGTAGATGGCGTCGTTCAGAACGTTGGTGTTGCCGTTGCTGACGATGTTACTAGCGGCGATGTCGTAGCCAATGTGACAGACCTCTCATCAGTCTGGATCGTCGCGAGCATTCGACCAGAGGATGCGCAGGATCTCGTTATTGGTGGACGCTTTTCCGTTCGACCGTCAGGTCATATGAAACAGCCGCCCGTCTTTGCGAAGATCAGCACTATTAACGATGTGGCGGATGCTGAAACAGGGTTGCTTCGGGTTATTGGTACGTTTGATAAACCTTCCGTTAATCTCAGACCCGGCACAATGCTTGATGCGACACTCGAGACTGCACAATCCGCCAAAGGAATTATTGTACCGGCCACCGCCATACAGCAGTTCAATGGCCATGATGTGGTCTACACACCTTCTGGGGGCACCCTCTTCCAGCCCCATGACGTGCACATACTGCTCTCAACGGACGACGAAGCAGTCGTACAGAGCGATCTGCCTCCCGACAGTAAAGTTGTAAGTAGCGGCAGCTTTGCCCTCAAGAGCGCGGCCATTTTTTCAGCTTCGAGCGGCGACTGAAATATGCTGGCGTTCATTCAGAAAAATACCTTTCTCCTATTCGGCCTTGTCGCCGCAATGCTGGTCGGTGGTCTTCTCACTATTCCCGGTTTGCCCGTGGAACCAGTGCCAGACATCTCTCCTCGTCAGGTCATGGTTTCTGTCACGGCACCGGGTCTCGCAACGGAGGAAGTTGAAAAACTTATCACCTTCCCGCTTGAGACAAACCTCACAGGAATACCCGGGGTCACTGATCTTCGGTCTGTGTCTCGTACGGGTGTGTCCGCTGTCTATCTGCAGTTCTCGGATGCAACAGACATTGATCTGGATCGGACACGCGTCAGTCAGCGTCTGCAGCAGGCGCGGGATACGATCTCGGTTCCCGGAATATCCATCACGATGGGCCCTCTTGCCACCGGTATGGGCGAGATCATGCAGATTCAGATCATGGGAGCAGGCTATTCTCTCACTGATCTGAATCGGATCATGACGTGGACCGTTGTGCCCCAGCTGAAGCTCGTTCCGGGCGTCGTTGACGTCAATGTCAATGGTGGCGCGGAAGAGACCTTCGAACTGACGCTCGACCCGTCCAGAATGGTTGCATACGGCGTATCTATCCAGGACATCGATCAGGCTATCGAGACCAATAACGCATCGTCCGGCGGAGGCTGGATTGCTCATCATGATGAGCAGCAGGTGATCGTCGCTCGTGCGCGGGTGACGGGCCTCGACGCATTCGGCCTGATACCCGTCAAAACGGGCCCCCGTGGCCATGTCATTCGGATCCGCGATATGGGGAAAGTTGCTCTCGGCTCCCGTACGCGTCTGGGTGCCGTGACGCGTGACGGTAAGGGCGAGATCGTCAATGGCGTCGTTCTGATGCAGAATGGGGCCAGCTCAAATGCCACTCTGGACGCGATCAATGCAGCCCTTCCAGAAATTCGGCAGTCTCTTCCACCCGGCATCAAGCTTGACCCGTTTTATACGCGGGCCAGCCTGACCTCTGAAACAATCGGAACGGTCAAGGAAAACCTGGTGATCGGCGCCATTCTGGTAATTGGCGTTCTGATTGTTGTCCTGGGCGACTGGCGAGCTGCTTTTGTCATTGCGTCTGTTATCCCGGCAGCCCTGATATTCGCCATGGCGGGTATGCGGTGGTTTGGCGTCTCTGCCAATCTGCTGAGCCTCGGTGCGATAGATTTCGGGATGATCGTCGACAGTTCGCTCGTTGTCGTGGAGCATCTTCTGGCCACCCGGGACAAAGCCACCAACAAGAACGACTTCAAAACACTCGCTCATCATGCACTTCTGAGTGTTATCCGTCCTGTCAGCTTCGCAATTTTCATCATCATTATCGTCTATCTTCCCATCCTTACCCTTCAGGGAATTGAGGGAAAGATGTTCAGGCCAATGGCCCAGACGGTCATCATGGCGCTGGTTGCGTCCCTTCTTTACTGCGTCATCTGCATCCCGACACTCGCGGCATTGGTCATGCGGTTTGGTCTGGTTGATCGGGAAACGCGCTTTGTGCGATTTGTACGCCGCTACTACGAACCCGCACTTGCCTGGAGCGAACACCACGCAAAACTCCTGACTGGCATTACACTCACAACATTCGCCATAGCTGTACTTGTTGCGTCACGCCTTGGCGGTGAGTTTGTTCCCCAGCTTGATGAAGGGTCTCTCCTCGTCACATCGCTACGGCTTCCGAGCGCCTCGCTGGATACAGTTTTACGGGGCGTGACTGAGGAAGAGCGTATTCTCAAGAGCTTCCCTGACGTTGCGACTGTGGTCAGCAACACGGGAACCTCGGCCATTCCCACAGATCCTATGGGTACCGCTGAAACAGATACGTTCGTGTTTCTCAAGCCCAGATCGGAATGGACGACGGCCGGGACTGAAGCTGGACTTGTCAAAAAGATGAGCGCCGCCCTGAATGAGCGCCTGCCAGACGCAGATTACTCCTGGACGCAGCCTATCCAGATGCGAATGGACGACCTCCTCTCCGGCGTTAGAACGCAGCTTGCAATTTCAATCTACGGAGATGATCTGGAGACACTGTCACGGCTGGCCAATACAACGATCAAGGCAATCAACAGCGTTCCGGGTGCAGCGGATGTGAACTCCGCCAGTGAGGGCACGATGTCCTACATGCATGTTGACGTAGATCGGGATTCAGCGGCTCGTCTGGGTGTGAATGTCTCGGACATTCTTCAAACCATAGAGGCCATTGGCGGCCATACAGGCACGTTCATTACTCTGGAAAACGCCATTATTCCGGCTCAGGTCCAGTTTGCGAGCGACGCTGTAAAATCCATGGATCGCGTGGGCAGGCTCCAAGTACGACGCGCAGATGGAGCCGGCTGGGTTCTGCTCAACGAAGTTGCCCATATTTCGCTCGTTGATGGGACGTCCCGCATAGATCGTGACAGCCTGCGCAGACGTATCATTGTACAGGCTAACGTCCGCGGGCGCGATGTCGCGAGCTTTGTAAAGGCCGCGCAGACAGCAGTTGAAAAGCAGGTTGTCCTGCCCCCGGGCTACCGAATGTCCTGGGCAGGTCAGTTCCGGAACCTTGAATCCGCCAGCCGACGGCTTGCTATCGTCGTGCCAATCGCGCTTGCCCTTATTTTTATCCTTCTGGTGGCAGCACTTTCTTCTTTGGGTACGGCAGCTCTGGTGTTCGTAAACCTGCCCGTAGCCGCAACAGGCGGCATTCTGGCACTCGCCATACGAGGTATGCCTTTCAGTATTGCAGCCGGTATTGGTTTCATTGCCCTGTTTGGCGTTGCCATCCTTAATGGTGTGGTTCTGGTGTCCCAGATCCGGACCTATCGGGATGAAGGCATGGAGGCCGCTCAAGCAGCATTCGAGGCTGCTCGGGTTCGGTTGCGCCCCGTTATCGCAACCGCGTCCGTGGCGAGCCTGGGCTTTTTTCCCATGGCATTTTCCGGGAGTGCCGGAGCTGAAGTAGAACGGCCGCTGGCAACCGTCGTGATTGGTGGACTGGTGTCGTCAACGCTGCTCACGCTTCTGGTCCTTCCGTCCCTCTATGCGTTCTTTTTCAGCCGTCGGTCAGATTTGAAAGGCGCGAAACCTACGTCTTCCGCAGGTTGAGTTGCGGCGGGGCTCAGTATCAGAAGACCTGTCCCAGTAGCAGTGAAGATGCAGAATTAACTTTTCGCATCTTCACTGCTTTACTATCTGATTATTTCATACATATACCATCAATCACGGCTGACGGAAAATTCGTAGCTTCTGACACAAACTTTGTTTTTTTGCCGTAAAGACATGATCAAAGAGAAGTAACAAGAAGCTCGTTCTCCGTTCCTCGAACTGATTTCCATAGCAGTAAAAGGCCATACTGTATGATGACGGACACCAGCGGTAGAATAACAAATCCTGCGGTGACCCACGCGGCGGTGCTTCGGCTCAGCACCAGAGATGTAGCGTCATAACGACCATAGGACAGGCAGAGTGCCAGAACGAAGCCAGTGACGCCCATAGACACTTTTGAAATCAATGTATTGATCGAATACGCCAGACCTGCAGCCCCGGTCCCGTCGACCGCACGGCCATTATCAATTGCTGCTGCGAGAAAAACATACGATATGGGGGACATTAGCCCCTGCCCTAAAGCCAACGCCACAAAAGCTATCAAAAATCCCGGCAACCATACTCCGCAAACGAGCATGGCTACATAAGCTAGGCCCTGGACAACTGTTGCCGCGAAAGCTGTCTTCATGATTCCGAAACGGCGCGAGCTCATTGGACAGAATGATGCTCCTGTAAAGCTGCAGACGCTTGCAAGCGTCAGGATCGCTCCGCCCAAGGCATCAGTTCCACCGAGCACACATTTCACATAGTAAATTGCAAACCCATAGAGTGCGGCAATGACAATAAACTGTTGAAATACGATAGTGTTGCAAATGAGCCAAAGTCTGTTTTTAAACAGTAATCTCAAGGTCTTACGGATGTCATGGTGCGCAGGAGTTGTCGGATAACGCGCGACACAATTTGTGGATACCATCCGCCATAGAACAATACCTACGCAGGAAAGTAGCAGGACGAATATCGTAATTCCCCGCTGCCGATGAGCTATGCTGCTCCCCCCGCCCAGCCACGTAATGGCGGGAATGGTTAACGCGGCAATACAGAACTGCCCAACCTGACAGCCCATCATTCTGAACGAATTCAGATCAACCCGTTCGCGCGCTGATTTGGTCATCATGGGAGCGAGCGCACCATAAGGCGTGTTGATACAGGAATATACGGCGCCGAATATAATATACGTTCCCCCTGCCCACAGTATTTTTCCCGTGGGCGAAAGCGGTAACGGCAGGAAACAAAAAAAATCAGCAATACCGAGCGGAATTGCCAAATTCCGGATCAGTGGCCGGATAAAAAGTCCACCTTTTCGATCCACCACCCAGCCGATTGCTGGATCGCAGAATGCATCGAACACGCGTGCAATGAGTAGGATCCAGGCGACAGAGGCTGCCGGAATACCGTAGATATCGGTGTAGTAAAACATCAGATATGCTGACGTCAGACCCCACATCAGATTGGAAGACAGGTCTCCACAGCCATAGGCCACTTTTTCACGACGAGAGATCTCGTTTAGCTGGCCTGTCATCACGACTCTCCAATGGCAGAAAGAAACTCTGAATGTGTTGCAGAACTCTGTTTTAGAGCCGCCCCGCTTTTAATTCTGTAGCCAGATGCTCACACGCCCGAATACTGAGCGCCATAACTGTTAACGTAGTGCCGAGTGATCCGCCTGTCGGGAAGCTGGATGCATCCGTGACATACAGGTTGGGGACTTCCCAGCATTGCCCATACGGATTCAGATATGAAGTCGCTGGGTCGCTTCCCATTCTTGCGCCACCACTTTCATGTATGGCAGCCCCCACTACCAGACTTTTTGGAAACATCTTGCGCATGAACCACCGGATTGGCCAAACCTGTGCAGGATACATCCCAGTGCCTTTCTGCCCCAAACCTAAGGGGGAAGCCCAGAAATCAACCAATCCGCCGCCACTTTCTATCATGTCGACACTATCCTGGATTTGGCGCTTTAACATCGCCCGCTCGTTGGAATGGATGCCGCAACTGATGTGAGGGAGAGGAATACCCCATCGATCCTCTCTGGAATAATTCAGCGTAATCCGATTGTCTTCATAAGGAAGCATTTCACCGAAGCACATCATGGTGACAGGCAGATATCCCTGTGCATCCGGTCCAGCATAACGCCCAATCGACCCCTGATAGGTATAGCCACCGGTGAAAGAAGCATCGTGATGATTGGCAGTATTTTCATATCGAGGCACATACATTCCCCCGGTCGCGCCAAATAGCGGATGTTCTGGAAGAGTTTCCGGCTGCCCTTCACGCGCGATCGCAGGCCAGCGCCCGAACATCAGGCTGGCACATTGATCCATAAAATATCGGCCCAGGACGCCTGAACTGTTTCCGAGCCCGGAAGGATGTCGTGCACTACGGGAATTCAGAAGCAGCCGGACACTTTCAATGGGGGATGCGCAAACAACGACGGCTTTTGCGGAGATCGTGTGCCGTTTGCGAGTGCGGCGATGGACAAATGTTACGCCTGTCGCTCTTCCGCTGTCTAAATCGCTTTCAATCTTCTCCACAATCGCTTCAGACTGAAGTGTCGTGCGGCCACTCGCGAGAGCTGCTTCCACGCCAGCAGGCAGAGGAGAGCTTTTGTAACGGTTGAACCGCCACGCCACTGTGTGTCGATCTGCCCACCGTGCCTTCAGAGCAGCTCGAAATCCTTTTTCTTCCGGCGTTAGGATCGCAGGCTCTGCCATGATTCCGTCGGGCGCGGTCTCTACACCGTCATCATTCCCGCAAATTCCAAGGAAACGCTCAACCTTCTCATAGAACGGCGCAATGTCAGCGTAGGACAATGGCCAGTCTTCAGGTCCCGTTCCAAGACTTCGCCCTTTAAAGTCGGTATCGGACCAACGAAATAAAACGCGCCCAAAGACGTGTAATCGCCCCCCTGTCTGCCTGCCGCGGATCCAGAGAAACGGCCTGCCTTTTGGTGTCGTGTAGCCATGTGCCCAATCATTGACGAAAAGATGCCGGAGCTGCTCTTTGAAAAATGCAACGCGGGCCTGAATAGGCTGCCCCAAGAGCGTTGCCTTCACACGAGGAAAAAGAGCTGTATGAGACCAGTTTCGACCAGAACGTGGCTCGACATCAGATTGCCTAAGCCGCTGGCCAGCCTCCAAAACCAACACCGATAGACCCTGTTCGGCGAGCTCTTTCGCGGCCAAACTTCCGGCTGCACCGGATCCCACAACGATCACATCATACGCGGTGCGGGTCATGCAGACGCCCCTTCAAGGCCGTCATAAATCGTGTTGATGAATTGAGCGCCGTCTTTCAGCGCTTCTTCAGGATTAGCGCAGGAATCCATCTCCAGAATTGGGCCACATTTTAGGGGAGATTTTTTTAACCGAGTGGCCAACTCTGCAAAATTGACGCTTCCCTGTCCTATTGGACGAAAATACGGTCGATGCTGGGCATAAATGGTCTCATTGATTTCAACTGAGATCGGCATCAAACCTGACGCATCTTTCCAATGCATCGCTACCACACGCTCAAGATGTCGCTCCAGGAGTTTAACCGGATCTCCACCCTCAATGGTAATGTGCGCCGGGTCCAGACAGAGAGAAACATAGCGTGGGTCAGTTAGAAGCATAAACAGATCCACATCCCGTGGAGCGCAAAAGACGGAATTTGCTTCGGTGTGCAATGCGAGAGTTACGCCTGAACGAGCAGTCACAGCCCCCATACGATTCAACAGATCCGCCATAGGCTGGGCAAGTGCCATATCGACAAACTGAACCGGCTCAGAAAGCCATGTCGTACGGCAAGGAAGTCCGACAACCAGCACTTTTCCGCCAACGGAAGACAGGAATTCTGCTGCTTCGGCAACCGATGTGAGAATTTGCTCTTCTGCCGCGCGGTGTTCGGACAGTGGAATACGGTCGAGGTCTGCGAAAAAGCTGGACCATATAGAAAGACCTCTATTTTTTAGTTCCTGCGCCAGATTTTTTTTGGAGCCGAAGGCTTTAGTCGCACTTTTCCAGTCAAATGGAGGAAATGTCAGCTCTATCCCGCTTACACCCGTTCCTGCCTGAGTATCCAGAATTTTTGTCCAGAAGACGAAAGGGTCTTTTTCTGCGAGACGTGCGATTTCGTCTTCGGAATTTACCCCCCAGAACTCGGGATTATAAAACGTGATCAGATCAGTCCCGGTTTTCATACAGGCTCTTTCTGTTGCCGCTCTCTAAAGCTGAGGATAGGAATAGACGCACTTGAGGTGAAGTTCATTATGAAGAAGGAACGGACTGTGTGCAATCGTTTGCCATAAGGCACGTCACTGCAATTTTGCGGACACAATGAGCTGAAAGTCAGGGCGGGTCTAACTGGGTTTAGTGGCTTGGGCGCGCAATCGTGTCTTTTGTCTATACCAAAAACTCAACTGGTCTTCCGCCGCACATAATCAGGCGAGAATGAACCATGATGAGATTCCTCGAATACAAGAGACAAGCCCTTATAGGTAATGGGGGTTCGCCTACACGTCCGCGAGGCAGGCTGCCCCCAGCAATCCGGCTTCCGTCCCGAGTGTTGCCTGAATGAGAAGTGGCGCTTCAGTCGGGTAAAGAATTTTCTCTCTCACAGCACGATCGATCGCCGCTATAAGGCTCTTGGAGTTGCCCAAGCCGCCTCCCACCGGAATGATCGTGCATCCCGTAATGTTAACGACATGCGCGAGAGCAGCAGAAACGTAAGACAGGTAAACCGTCATCGTCCTTTCAGCTTGAAGGTCTCCTCCTTCCCACGCGGTCAGAATGCTGCGGCTATCGGAAACGTCTCCTCCAGCCCAGAGGTGCAGGCGCTCAAGCGCGCGGGCTCCTGCTATTGTGTCCAGGCACCCTGCCTGCCCACATCCACACTTAAAGAGTGGAACAATATTTGAATGATCAGGCTCACAATTCATGAATGGCGGTGGCAGCACAGTAGGAGAATGCCCCCATTCACCTGTGATTCCGCCCAGGCCAGTTACGATTTTCCCGCTGAGTATATGGCCGCCACCAATACCCGTTCCCAGAATAATGCCGAATACGTTTTGATGCCCCTTCGCGACACCAAATCTTGCTTCCGCAAGAGCAAAACAATCTGCATCATTGGCAATCAGAACTCGCCTATTGGCCTTGGCTTGTAAAAACTCCCCTAGAGACGCCTGCTTAAGGCAGGGAATATTGGCAGCGTGAACAATGCCAGTTTCAGGATTTTCAACACCTGCAATAGCGATATGCAGGGGAACTCCCGGCCATGGCCGACATAGTTCGACGAGAGCGTCTACAAACGCGGTCAGGTCATTAACTGGCGTCGGCACCGCGGTTCTATACTCTAGTTTACCCCCTGGCCTCACAGCGGCAAAATCGATGAATGAACCACCTATGTCTGCACAGAGAATCATATATGCGTCCGCTTAAGAATGAGGCAGCCCCGTCTGAAACGTGCAGTAGCAGTCTCGTCGGCGAAGCGATTTTAGTGAGGCAGATTCACCACGTTCGTTATCCGGTTAAAGAGCGAGACGTTCTTTGTAAATATGTTGATGTAATTCTACGGTTTATAATTTAGATAAAAAATTATCTCACACCTAGCGTCTCCTGCGAGACGAGCAGGAAAACCAATGCTTTCAGCTGGCCACTACCAGATCCTTAGCACTCTCAGTCGTGAAGGCTCAAAAAGTCGAACCGAGCTGGCTCAATTCCTGGGGCTCAGCAAAGCGACTATTTCCGGATTGGTCCGAGATCTCCTCGACAAAGACATTCTTTCCGAACGGGAACTCGTTTTCGGAGTAGGTCGGCCGTCTGTCTCCCTCGCCGTCAGAGCGGATGCTGCATGGTTCATAGGCATTTCCATGCAGGACGACCCGATGGTGCTCGTGCTGACCGATCTACACGGCACAGTACATGCACGTGTAGAACTGCCTCGGCCTACAGATCCAGATGAGTGCATCAATGCCCTTGCCAGAGCAACTGAGCAACTACGGCAGACCATGGGAGAAGCCGGAGACAAGCTTTCCGGGATTGGAATTGCGCTTCCCGGGTTCGTCTCTCGAGACAGACATACCTGCGTCGCTTGCACTGCCCTGGGGTGGAGGGACGTCAACATCGGCACAGCCATGGCAGAGAAGACCGGGCTACCGACATGGGTTGAAAACGATGCCAAGGCCCTGATTCTTGGTGAGGAACTCTTTGGGCCGCTTAGAGGGAGCCCCGATTTCAGCATGGTTTTCGTCAGCCATGGCATCGGCTGCGCGCATATCGTCAACGGGAAACTACTCTGGGGCAACTCAGGAGGAGCCGGAGAAATCTCACACGCCCCGGTAACGCTGGAAAATTCTGATGCCCTTCCCTGTCGATGCGGTAACAAAGGGTGCCTTGAGACAGTTGCTTCCCTGCTCGCCATCTCCAATTCAGCGCGAAAGATCGGGCTTCCAACCACCGCTCAGGAGCTCACAACCTTGGCTACAAGCGGCAACCCTGAAGCACTGACAATTCTGCATCGCGCAGGATCGGCCATGGGTATCGCGACAGCGCAACTCATCCAGATGCTGGATCCAAGCCACGTTGTGGTCATGCTCGACACAGCACTGAGAAACGGGGTCTACGGGCATGCACTTCTCCACGAAGCAGAATCCCACATTCTGAACCGCGTTGGCGCTCGGACCATGATCCATTTCCGCGATTTTGAGCCAGATAGCTTTGCGAGAGGGGCAGCAAGTTTGGCCGCGCGATATTTCATTTTTGGCCAAGACGACGTTTGAAGCCACCCTAGACAAAAGAAACCACCAAAATTCGTGCTTTTTTAGCAACAGTTTTGAATGCAGATCGAAAATTGTTTTGTTCGCATTATGAATTAAGTTTCGCTTCTTTGAGACCTATTGCGTACTAAAACACGGCTCTGCATGATGATTGCCATAAAGAAACGAAAGATCGGCGCTGAGACGGGCCGTAGAGTGGAGTTGTCACAATGCGCATAACATTCCGTCAGCTTTTGGTTTCCTGTGTCACGATGGCCAGCCTCGTGAGCGTAAGTGCAAATGCACAGGATAACAAAGCTGCCCCCGCCTCATCCAAGGGCTCCTCAACAACCAAGGCTTCTGCCACGTCGCGACATTCCAACTCTTCAAGCCCAGGCCCTTCCGTTCTGGGGCAATTCACCCCGTCGGTAGAAGAGATTTCCGTTACAACCCATTCTCTGTCAGCAACGGGCGTTACGAACCGCACTCCTGGCGGCGGTCTCATGCCGCACCAGACGGCTCCGCGGTCGCAGAGTGGTGTCACGCGTGACTTCATCGCCAAGCAGTCGCCGTCTTCCAATATTACGTCACTGGTTGCGGATCTTCCTGGCGTTACAGTCTCGAGTCAGGATCCTTATGGCATGACTGGCGATCATATCCAGATGCGCGGATTGAATGAGACGCAGATCGGTTATCTGTTCGAAGGCGCCCCCCTCGCCGATCCGATTAACTACGCGCCTTATACCAGTACGCTGGTTGATACAGAGAACCTTGGGGCTGTTACGGTTTCTCAGGGCTCGCCTGACCTGAATGCTCCGTTTTACAATGCCGTTGGTGGCCAGATCACGGCGTCAGCCCTTAATCCTTCCAGGAAGGCTGGTGGCTTCATCGACGTTGCTGGTGGTACGCACAGCTTTAACAAAGAATTTCTTCGCCTCGAAACAGGCAATATTGGAAACTCGGGCATCCGTGGGTTCGTGTCGTTCTCTCACACCAGCTATAATAATGGTGCCCGTGGACCCGGTGGCCTATTCCGGTATCACGTCGATTCAAAATTCGTAAAAGAATGGGGCGACGGAAACAGTATTTCTGCAATGTTCTCCTATAACCGTCAGCAGGCAACATCATGGCGGTCGCCAACGATGGCGCAGTGGAAGCAATACGGCGTCGGCTTTGCCTACTCCCCGACTTTCTCTCCGGGAAATGCCTCTTATTACAAGCTGAACCAGCAGAACCTGAATCAGCAGCTCGTCGTCGTGCCGATGCACTTCACACTCTCAGATCACCTGCATCTCCAGGTAACACCCTACTATGTGCACCAGTTCGGCCCCTCTCTTGGTGGCGAGAACATTCCTGCGAGTGGCGGATATTACGGAACACAGCAATACGGTAATCTTGACCGTGGGACGGTTGTGAATGGCAACATTCTGACGTCCAGCCGTGACCCCTGGAATCAGAAAACTGGTGGCCTCAATACTTCTGCAGACTGGAACATCAGCAGAAGCAATACGTTCTCGTTCGGCTGGTGGTACGCGTATACAACACATGAAGAGCTTTCAGATTTCACGCCTGTCAACGCAAACGGTGTGGGTCTCTCAGGTGGCGTAATCCGACTGAACGGCAAGATCTTGTCCGGTTACGACCTGAATTTCATGCAGCAGGTTAACACGCTGTTTATTGCTGACACCCAGAAGCTTCTGAACGATAAGCTCACGCTTAGCGCAGGCTTCCGGGTTGCTATGGTGTCACGTCAGGGTACCAACCTGATCCCAGGCGCTGATCCTTACAAGATGCAGGGCAACTATTTCGAGCCGCTGCCGCAGTTCTCTGCCAGCTATCAGATCACCAAGCAGGACCAGATCTATATCAACGGCACCACATCTTTCCGTGCGCCAGAATCTGTTGAAGCCTATTCCCAGATTTTCGATCCGAACTCCGCCCACGCTGTGATGCAGCCGCAGAGCCTGAAACCTGAATATTCGATCAGCGAAGAAATTGGCTATCGTCATCAGGACAAACTCTACAACTTTGCGATGTCACTGTTTAACATCAACATCACGAACCATCAGGTTACATCAACGGGCTACATCCCGGGTACGAACATGATGGTTGCGTCCCCGATCAATATCGGTGGCCAGACGTCTCGTGGTGTTCAGGCCGAATTTGGACTGGCGCGCTGGCATCACTTCAGCCCCTATGTATCTGGTCAGTTCCTGCACTCAACGTTCGATAATGACTTCAACACAGGCAGCGGCCTCCTACCGACGGCTGGCAAGATTGCAGTTGGCGCCCCGAAGTTCACCGCTGCAGTCGGCCTGAACTATGATGACGGGCACTTCTTCGGCAATTTTGATCTGCGATATGTGGACTCCCAGTACACGACATTCATGAACGACCAGAAGATGCCATCGTACATTACGTCAAACATCGCACTTGGCTACCGTATGAACTCTTATGGGCGTATCAAGCACCCACAGATTCAGTTGAACCTCACCAATCTTGGCGACAACCATTATCTATCCGGTTCGAGCTACACCTCCAACGCCAAGGCCCACCTGACCTCCACAGGTGCGACCGCAAATGCTAGCGCGCCAGTTTATTATGTTGGTGGCGTATTCGCGGCGATGGTCTCGCTTTCCACAGGCTTCTAATTCCCACGACAGGCTGCTGATCACATCAATATTGGTCAGCAGCCTATTGAGAGGGCGATCTTTTGTTCAAGTTTCCCATATCGAGCCCTGCCGGGGCTTATGGATGGCGGCCTGTTCTTATCATGGCCGCCCTTTTTTTCAGCATAGGGTTTGTTACCTGGCTGAATGGGCCCCTTATCACTTTTGTACAGGTTGCTTTCAACCTTAGTGACGTGGCGTCCTTTCTTGTTCCCGTGTGTTTTTATCTTGCATATTTTGTCTTTCCCCTTCCGGCGACCTTGCTATCCAAGCGGATTGGCTTGAGACATGGCCTGGTTGTATCGCTGGCCATCATGGCCGTTGGCACCGGCCTGTTCGGGGAGTGTGTTAACGCACGTTGGTATGCAGGGGCGCTCAGTGGGCTGACTGTGATTGGCGCAGGTCTCTCCCTCCTTCAAATCACAATCAATCCCTATGTCAGCTTCCTTGGCGATCACGACCGTGCGGCTCAGCGAATTGCCATTATGGGGGTGGCGAACAAGTTCGCAGGCATTGTAGCCCCTGCCCTGTTCGCGATTATTGTCATGCCGCACGTCGGAGACGTTGCAGCAAGCATCCATAACACACCTGCCGGACCGGAACGCGACGCTATACTTACAGGCTTTACCAATGCCGTACACACGCCTTACCGCGTGATGGCTGGCCTGCTGGCGCTGTTGGCATTTCTTGTTGCGCGATCCCCTCTCCCTGAAATTACGATGGAGCAAGACGTTCTGGCACAAAGTTCAGGGCGTCGCAGGAATTCGCTGAGACTAGCCACTGGGGTACTCGCCATGTTCCTCTACGTGGGTATCGAGGTTTTGGCAGGGGATGCGATTGGGCTTTTTGGGCGTTCTCATGGTCTCTCTCTCGATGTAACCAAGTACCTGACGGCTATGACCCTCGCATCAATGATGGCTGGATATCTTGTTGGTATGGTCGTCGTTCCGCGGTTTATTAGCCAGGAACGCTACATGATTGTGTCTTGCATTGTTGGGATCCTTATCTGCCTGATAGCGCTAACAACACATGGGATTGCACCAGTGTTGTGTGTAGCATTACTGGGCTTCACCAACGCCATGATCCTACCCGCCCTCTTCCCCATTGTACTCGCGGAAGCCGGTGCTGACGGCGCAAAGGCAACAGCCTTCCTTGTCATGGCTTTTTCCGGAGGCGCTGTGCTCCCTCAGATCTTTGTTCATCTGATCCCAGAACTCGGAACAACATCGGCCTTTATGGGACTAGTAATCCCATCCTACCTCTTCATCGGGCTTTGGATGACTGTTATCCTGATAAAAACTCAACCAACGCTCGCTAACCTTGTCAAAACGCCTGCAGGAGCTCCCGAGGCATGAAAATCTTGATTCGCCCGGATGCGGCATCCGCTCGAACTGTCGCCGCCCATGTTTTGAAGCGTCAGATAGTAAAGAAACCCGCATCCGTCCTTGGGCTCGCAACTGGGCGCACAATGGAAGCAATCTATAAGCTTCTTGTCACGGAACACCGTGAAAGCAATTTGGATTTTTCGTCCGTAACAACATTCAATCTGGATGAATATATCGGGCTAGATGCTGCGAACGAGCAGTCTTACCATTACTATATGCAAGAGCATTTGTTTTCGAAAGTTAATGTTTCGCCGAACAGCACGCACGTTCCTAATGGTGCGGCAAGTGACGTAGATGCAGAAGCCAAAAATTACGAAGCCGCTATTGCTCGGGCTGGAGGTATCGACCTTCAACTTCTTGGGTTAGGCCAAAACGGGCATATCGGGTTTAATGAACCACTTTCTTCACTGAACTGCCGAACACGCGCCATCACTCTTGCTCAGACCACGCTTGAGCAGAACGCCGAGATGTTCGGGGGCAACCCAGACAGCGTTCCCTCTCGGGCCATCACGATGGGAACAGCAACCATCCTTGAGTCACATATGGCTCTCATGGTCGTCACTGGCCCAGCTAAAGCGCAAATTGCAGCACAAATGATTGAAGGGCCGGTTACTGCAGCTGTGCCAGGATCAGCATTGCAATACCATCCATCGTGCCTGGTCATTTTAGATGAGGACGCTGCATCCGCGCTCGCTTTGCGAGAAGCAATCGATTGGCAAATGAAGCACGATCCTGAACTGATGGCTTTGATGGACTGTTTATAAGTCATAGCGGGGCAAGATTTTTGTTCTCTGCCCCGTCAATTTTCATCAGGTTCTCGACCATAATAGAAATAGAATAATTATATCCGGCGCTGGGTATGAGCCCCGTTGCGCCGGAAATAGCAAACCTTACCTTGCGCTTTGAACCAGTGCGTGAATTCCTGGAACGATAGCAATCAGCAAACCGCTCGGCGGAATAACGCGTTCCTTTCCTGCAAAGCTTGTCGGGTCGATCAACGTCAAATCCTGTTCCGCCAGCAACTGCTGAGCCTTTTTGTGCCAGGCACGATTATGAGCTCCAGGTTCCATTGCCTCCAGCCCGATCTGTGCCAATTGAGAGAGCTGCTTGGAGACAGGCTCAGCCAACTGGAGCTGAGGCGTCGTCGCAACTTGTGTATAAGCTGCATCATTAGCTGCCCAGACACTCAAGGAAGCTCGAAGCTGAGCGGCGGCACTCTTGTCGCCTGCGGCATAGCGCTTCGCCAGAGCGTTGAATTCTATGGCGCTGAAGCTATCCGGCGAAGCAATAGCGGCTGGACTTTTGAGCATCGCATCCCCTGTGGGGCCTGCCAAATGGTTCAACGCGTAGTTCTGTACCGGCACGGTTACGGACGTTAGCACCGTAAGTGGAGTAATGTTGCTGGGCGTAAGTTCTGCAATCATCCGGTCCGTATGCTCGCGCGCGAGAAGGCCCGTGCTCTCGAGTTCATTCATGACAACGGGAAGCCTACGATACAGATCGTCAACATCCTGAACTGTTTCCGGCGACCAGAAGCGCTCAGCAATCGCTGCCGAACGCGGCCATAGCCGTGCATCCAGCATCTCATCAGAGACAATTTCCGCCCACAACGGCGCTTCCCCGCCGAGGACCAGCTTGCGTTGGGCTTCGTCCAGAGGCGCCATATCCGGATCTGGAGCAAAAGCACGTTCTAGGCGATCCAACGTTTGATGACGCAGCCGCTCGGCATCTTCAGCGCTTATATTAGCCGGGCGCGTCGCATCCGGATCGACGGCATAGTGATTGGCTGAGGAGTACAGAAGATCCAGATAGTATCCGGCAGACACTACTACCGGATGACCAGCCTTCGTGGCAGATCCGGTCCATTTCGCGTTTCGCCAGACTTCAACCACAACATCTTTCGGAATGGGCGCTTCGCTAACTTCGTCCCAACCCATCATGATCTTGCCTTGCGCGGCCAAAGCCTTTTCAATCTTGGCCGTGAAGGCTGCCTGAAGCGCCGGGACATCCTTATAGCCATTGGCCTTCATGTAAGAGACGATCGCCGGGTTATCCAGCCACTGCTGATCCTGAACCTCGTCCCCACCCGAATGGATGTAGCGATCCGGAAAAAGCCTTCCGATTTCGGCATAGAGATTTGCCGCAAAATCAATGACCTGCGGGCTAACCGGGTTCAGTGCCGCGTTATTCAGATTGGGCCTGCGGCTACAGTTCGTCGTTGTCTGCCCATCTGCCGAATTCGTCGTACATGCTCTGCCCGCAGCATCAGTCACGAGCACGGGTTGCTGCGCGGCTAGCTCTGGGTAGGCTTGCAAGAGAGAAAGCGTATGGCCGGGAATATCGATCTCAGGAACCACCCTGATCCCACGATCGGCAGCATATTGAACAATGCTCCGGACCTGGGATTGCGTATAATACTGGTGATGCGCGCCAACATCCTGAAGCTTCGGGTAACGAAGGCTCTGGATCCGGAAGCCGGTTCCATCACTCAGATGCCAGTGTAGAACGTTGAGCTTTGTGAGCTCCATCGCATCAAGCTGGCGCTCCATAGTCTCGACAGACATGAAATGTCGGGAGACATCAATCATGAGACCACGCCAGGAGAACCGCGGGGCATCCTGAATATCACCCTCAGCAATCTGGCGACCTGACGGACCTGCGTGCACAAGTTGCAGAAGAGTAGCGAGGCCGTGGATTACCCCTGCCGGCCCACCTGCCTCAAGTTGAATATTCTGGCCTTTTACGGACAGACTGTATCCTTCCCGTTCATTTACCGTCAGATAAGCAGGGTCCTGCCCGGCTCGAATATGCAGGACGGTTTTGGGTTCAGTGTTATCTGAACCGCCCTGTAATTTTTCCAGCCGACCGAGAAACCGGGCCACGGCTCGCTGCTCAAGAGCTGTGGCTTTTCCGTCCCAAACGACCTTCACGCCTTGGAAGGGAACGGATCGACTGCTCAAACTCACGTGGGCGGGAACAGGCAGCAAAACCGGGCTGGAAGACAATGCCTCCTGGGATTGCGCATGCGCCTGAGACAAGGAAAATGCGCAGACACTACTGAGCAAGACCCCAGAAAGTGCGAGAGCGTGCTGAAGGCGTTTTTTCACAAACTGTTATCCTGATCAGTTAGGAGAGATTTTCGCGGTTCACATAAAACTTCATGAGACAGGGTCTCGGGGCGGTGATCCGAAGACGTCATAACTGCATCAATGCGTCAGGCTCATCGATGCAGTCGGGGGGGCTTAAAAAGGGAAAAACTTCGGCCATAATTCAGAGCAAAGTCTCTCATTCGACGTCATCTCTTCACTACTCCCCCGAAAGATTTTTTGTATTCTTATTACGGGATAGGAATTAAATCTCTGTCAATAGATTTTCATGTTGCATTAACGATGCCAAGATTGTTTAGGCGAAAAACTTAATCAAGAGCGGATAAAGCCTCTCTCAAAGCCCTATTTAGGTTCACACACACACCACAATTTTGAAGCTCGTGGATGACTTAGAAAACGATGCATCCATCGTTTTTCATTAGTCGTTTGCTCCACTCAAAAGATAATCCTCCTCGCTTCAGCATGAGAGCGCTGCCTGTAGAAAAACGAAGATGTATGATTTTTGAATCAGGGAAATCATTCTCGCGACATGTTTCCTTTGGAAGGAAAGACAGGCAACCCTTTGCACAGTCAAAGATGGAAAAGAATGCTGCCTTTTATCGATAAAACAATCACCCACGATGAATTTGCACAAAAATAATCGCAAATAATAGAAATATATATTCTAATTTCACATATATTTTACCAAAAAAATTGGTTTATATTTTGACTTAAGCAAAGTAAATAATTGTGTATCCGCAATAAGCCTCACGCCATAAATATGAAATCACCAGAATATTACTTTCTAGAATTTCAAAAAATTCTAATGTCCAGCACAACGTTCGTGGCCAGTTCATCCGGCTTCTACTCTCCCCGGAAATGTTCTGTATCACTTCCTTGTGCCTGACTCCTATAAAGGGGGCGAGAAAATCAATGGCGTCTAAATCTGAAATTCTGATTGTTGGTGGTGGCGTTGCAGGCCTGGCTCTGGCGACGCGGCTTGGAAAAGCCATGGGAAAACCGGGAAAAGCCCGCATCACGCTGATCGACAAAAGCTTTTCCCATGTTTGGAAGCCAATGCTCCACTGCTTTGCGTCAGGCACGGTGGGAAACGAAAACGATCGTATCAATTTCATCACTCAGGCCAGCGGTCATCATTTCGAGTTCTGGCCGGGAGAAGTTGTATCACTTGATCGAGAAAAGCATGAAGTTGTCCTCAGCCCTCTTCATGCTTCCGATGGGACGGTGGTATTGGAAAGCCGAACCATTAAGTATGACACCATAGTCATCGCTATTGGCAGTTGCGCCAATGATTTCGGCACACCAGGCGTCAAGGAACACTGTCTTTCCATTGATAACCTAGTCGAAGCAAATGCTTTCAATGAAAAATTTCGAATGGAGCTTCTGCGATCATTCGCGAACAATTCGGAACTGGATATTGCAATTGTTGGCGGCGGCGCAACGGGCACCCAACTCGCCGCAGAATTACACAAAGCGCTCGAAATAGTCGGGCCCTATAACCTCCATGCTTTTGGCAAACCGCCACCAAAACTGCGTGTAACTCTCCTCCAGTCAGGGCCACGTATTCTTCCGGCCTTTCCGGAATCCGTGTCCGCAGCCGCCCAACAGGAACTGGAACGGATTGGGGTAACGGTTCGAACATCAGCTCGCGTTGCGGGAGCAAACTCAACAGGATTTATCCTGAAAGACGGCTCTCAAGTCTCGGCAAAACTTCGGGTCTGGGCTGCAGGTGTAAAGGCTCCCGAAGTTACGACAACTTATGGTGGGCTTGCTCTGAATAAAACTGGGCAGATCCTGGTCAATCCAAACCTGTCTTCAATCGCAGATGACAGAATTTTTGCCATGGGAGACTGCTCATTCATCGAGAATGATCCCCTTCCCGCAACCGCGCAGGTTGCCAGACAGCAGGCTCGGCATCTCGCACGTTATCTGCCTGCCTGGATCGAAAAGGGCCAGAAGGTTCCAGCCTGTATTTTTCATAATAAGGGCGCCATTGTCGCCTTGGGGAAATACAACGGCTGGGCAGCGCTCCCCGGAGGCACCGTGTGGGGTGGCGGTGTGTCTCATGGTTTGTCAGCTAGGCTTGGACACCTGATGCTCTACAGAAAGCATCAAGTCGAAATTTTTGGCCTCTATCGCGGTCTGATCTCTTGTTATTCGGATTGGGTGGAGGGTTTCGTACGACCTTCTGTGCGACTGGACTAAACGCCGCCATTAGCGGTTCAAGAGCCCTCGGATAACATTTGCGCCACGACGCGCTGCCCCCGGAGAACGATCGCCGAGCGACTTGTCAGCCATTTCTTTCTGTCGGTCACGGTACAGTATATGGCGCTCGGGCGCGGCGCGGATGATATTCAAAAGATCCCTAGGGTCATCAACGACATCTCCGAAGTGCCAGTGCGCAAAATCAGGGTTGTTTCGCCAATCAATCTGATGAGCATTCAGGAAAACACACGGCCGAGGTGTTTCCAAAAATTCGTAAACCTGACTACTCACATCTCCTACGTAAATATCAGCGGCAGACGTGTACGTCATATCGACACACCGCTCAGATCCGGTGTCGATCAGTATTTGAGAATTGCTTCGCCCGTTCCAGCCATCTCGAACTAATTGTCTGCGCCGCCTGAACATCTTTGTATGCGGTGCAACAATCAAATTAAAATCAGACTGCTTGGAAAACTGCTCAAGCAGAGGCTCAATAAACCGTTTCCAGGACGACAGCCCCCTCGCCTTATGAGCATTGTAAAGCACCGTTGGGCGTTGAATGGAAAAGAACCGTGTTACATCCGGGAAGAGCTTGCAGGTCTCAAGCTTGACTGATCCGATCACTGAATGATTTTCAGGCTTGATCAGTGCGTTATCCAGCATTCTTTGAGCCGATTTTTGGCCCGAGAGAAGAACATGATCAAATGCTTTGACTTCGCTGGTGAAGCCACGCGCGCGATCACCGCAGCCATGTGGAATATAGATCAATTGAGGAGACGAAATGCCAAGTCGCCTCGCGGAAGCGACAGTATCCTCAACCGTTACAATGGCATCGTATCGATCCAGCTCTGCAGCATTATCGCGCAGCACCATATCCTTGAACATTCCTAGGATGCGGATGGACTGCATCGCTGCAGTCGGCAACGATCGACGAAGTGGCCGATACTCCATTTCAGGAGCTCCAGCAGCGTAACGAACTCTTTCTAGGTGATAAGGCGTTTCCGGATCGTTGTAAAAGTTTGTAATATTGACTTTGTCAGATTGAGCTAATTCCAGCGCAATTGCCGCAGCGTGATAACACTGATAAGATTCAGCAATGTACAGAAATGCAACGTTCTTCATGTCTAAATATATAGTTTTCTCTCATTTGGTAAGCAAGCACCATTGAATACCATGTCACGAGAAAACGGATTACTGAAACGTACGCTGTCAAATCTTGCATGGCTCCTGGCAGGCAAAGGCGTTGGCGCAGTTCTGAGTCTGATTTATCTAGGACTGGCCGTTCGAACGCTGAAGAGCGAAGGTTTTGGCCAGTTCACCCTCGTGTTCAGCACAGCCCAGGCCATCGCTGCGTTCGTCAGTTTTCAGACGTGGCAAATTATTATCCGGTATGGTGTGCGTCATGTAACGGCACAGGATGAAAGCGCCCTTTCGCGCCTTACAGGGTTCTGTATCGGCCTTGATGTGTCTGGGGGCATAGCCGGATGCCTCATTTCATGGGGCGGGGTTACTCTTCTGGGCCCACTGCTTGGTTGGTCCAACGCCCTGTCCAATGCCGCACTTGCGTTCTGCTTTGTTATCCTACTGTCAGTCCGGTCCACCGCTGTTGGTCTGTTGCGGCTGCACGACCGTTTCGGTGTAGGAGCCATGGCTGATGCTGTTACCCCGATCGCACGGTTTATTGGTGCGATTGCCGCAACCTTGTGGAATCCAACAGTCACAGGCTTTCTTATCGCTTGGGCTATCGCCGATATTATTACAGCGATTGCTTACTGGGTGTGCGTCCTGTGGACCATGCCACGATCTCTTCGCATGAGTGATCTCCGGCAAGGGTGGCAAGCCCCGCGAGAGAACCCGGGGATTTGGCGTTTCACCTGGCTTACAAATCTGAATTCAATCATCGGGACAGGCTGCAATAATATCGTATTACTGCTTGTTGGTATTTTTACAGGTGCCACTGACGCAGGCCATTACCGCTTGGCTTATCAGCTCAGCCAGGCACTTGTCCGCGTATCAGAAATGTTCTCCCGAGCGGTATTGCCAGAGCTTGCCCGTGCTCATGCCAGTCAGGAAGCTGATAATATAAGACTATTACTTCGCCGTTCGACGGGTCTCGCAATCGTCGTAACGGTGGTTATAGCAGTAGCTCTAGCGGCCGGCGGGCGTCCGGTTCTGCAGTTAGTGGCCGGACATGCTTATTTAACGGCGTTCCCTCTACTCGTGACCCTTGGCATTGCCGCCTCGCTGGACCTTATAGGCGTAAGCTTTGAACCCGCCCTTATTGCGACTGGCCACGCAGGCCGGGCACTTCAGGTTCGCATTGCCCGAACAGGGGTTTTGTTCGCAACGCTTGCTATTCTGATGCCATATCTTGGCACTATGGGCGCCGCCTTGGGCATGGTGGCTTCAGCAATTCTTGGCCTTGGGCTTTCTGCCATTACAACCAGAAAGGCGCTGGCAAAGGCTCAGAAACTCTCTGATACGCTCACCAACAGGCCTTGAACGGAAATCTTACTCAGCCATCTGGTCAGAGCCGGAAAGAGAGAGTAGCACATCCGGTATGGATCGCCGGATCAGGAACTCAGCATATCTATTGGGCTTTTGGCCCTTGGTGCTGCTTGCCTTATTGGCACGCCTAACGTTTGGTAGCCTTGTTACAACGTCGTCAGTCGTTGACGATTCCTTAAACGAACTCAAAAAATTAAGCATTTTCTGTGCGCCGCAGGATGCCTCGTCCGATCCAGACACACATCATCAGAACAATCAACAGGACGATGCGTTCCTGCTGTCTGATGCTCTGGATCTTTTCCAGCTAACAATCGCTTTCTGCACGCTCATAGCGTTGAGCATGGCATTCGTTCACCGCGTCTGGATGTTTGCGCCAATTCGCGGGCCACCTGCTCCCGAACGCACCTCTCAATGCCCCCAGGGCCCTCCCGTCTGATCTGAACTGCAAAAGCCACTCGCCTGCAAAACGCACGCGGGTTTTCGTGCTGTCTATCCAGGTTCAGACCAATGCCTCACTCTATGTATCGCTCTTCTCACCTGCTTGCAGGCGTGATGACCTGCGCCGTCCTCTGCTTCTCTCCTGCCATATCTGCCCCCTTCCGGCATGAGAGAGGTACGTCTCTCAAAGACAATCGCCGCAAACCTCACTCTCCCCCCAAACAATCCTCACCTCTTACCAAACCAGAAGTTATTACCGTCACGGCAACCAATCATGCGCCGGCGACGAGCCATCCGGCCGGGCAGACGACTTACAGTTCAGACCGCAGCAACTTTGGTAATCAGGTGGGACAAAGCGTCGCAGACATGGTGGTTACCATTCCAGGCGTCAGTTTCACCCAAGGCAATGGCCCGCGTGATACAGTCGTTTCTGTCCGCGGGTCGGGAGATCGACAATCCTATGGGCTAAAAAACCTGCAGGTGCTGGAAGACGGCTTTCCCATGACGCAACCAGACGGCACAGCAAGAGCCGATCTGATTGACCCTCATGCTTATCAGGGGGTGGACGTGTTTGAAGGGCCAGCGTCTACCCTTTACGGAAATTATGCGATCAATGGTGCAATCAATTTCCGAACCCGCAAGGGCACGGACATGCACGGGCTGGAATTAGGATCGGATTTCGGCAGCTTCGGTATGTTTAACAACTACGCAACGCTCGGACTTGGTAACCAGCGTTATGACCTTATGGTATTCGCGAGCGATGTCCGTGGAAATGGGTTCATCGCTAACAGTCGCTACAATACGTCAACAGAAAACGTCCGACTTCGGGTCAATCTGACGTCTTCAGACCGTCTCATCCTGAAGTTCGTCAACAACGTGACAGACGCGTCCCTACCTGTTCGCCTGTCTTTGAACCAGTATAGCGCAAATCCTTATCAGAATGGGTGTTACAATACATCCAATTCCCGCGCTGGGTGCGCTTCCGTCAACCTGCTGGTGAATGGCCGGTATGGCAGTAAAGTTGCCATGAGTCCCGAGGCTGCTGGTCTGGGTCGCTTTGATCGCCGTACCGTTACAGGCCTCCGTTGGGAGCATGATTTTAACAAGCAGACGACCTGGCGCAACCAGTTCACATACGATCAGCGCCACGTAGACCAACCCACTTCACCAACGTCTTTCGTTGGCCCCTACAACTCCTATAACGTCAGCAGCGACGTCACCAATCACGCCCGGATCGGGGCAACATCCCTCGATACATTCGGCGGACTGAGTTTTGATTATCTCGACTATGGATATCAGACGTACAACATCATGCCGTTAGGCGGTGCCACGCGAGGTGCCATGAGTTCTGCTTCCTACGGACATCAGTCAAATATCGGCGCACGTTTCCAGGAAGACTGGCACTTTGCGCCCGGTTGGCATGCTGTTGTTGGACTAGGAGGTACATACTCAGATATCGGTGCCACTGAGACGTTATACGGATATTCAGCATCTGGCATGAACAGCCAATACGTCACCGCCAACCGGTTCTACTTCAATCTCGCGCCTGAAGGTGCTCTGATTTATGATCCGAGCGAACACTGGACTTTCCATACACGCGTTGGCACGGCTTATGGCACACCGTCATCTTCCAATTTCTTTATCACGCCCCAAGGGCAATATGGAAATAATACGCAACTGAAGAGCCAGACGAGTGTCGGAGTTGACCTCGGCGCGGACTGGCGCCCTACGGCCACAACACATCTTCAGGTCACGGGATTTTACGAGTTTTATAACAATGAACTCGTCAATCAGTCTGCAGGCGTCAACGCCGTTGGGGCCTACACATTCAACGCTCCTGCCTCACAGCATCGCGGCATTGTTTTGGGGGCTGACTGGGCGCCTCTTCCCCATACCCTGCCGGGTGGACGGATCTCGCTCAGCTATACCTATGATAATCAGGTCTACACAAACTACACGGAAGTTCTTTCCAATAGCACTGCCTCAAAGCGTTTCAGCCGGAGTGGAAAATACATCCCGGGCGTCATTCCTAACTTCCTAAACGCCCGTTTTCTTTACGATCAGCCTTCTGGCCCTTTAGAAGGCGTTGGGGGATATGCAGAAGTCACCTGGCGTGATGCCTATTGGCTAGACAATGCCAACCGCCTGAAAGCGCCTGGATATGCCCTTCTAAATCTGGAGATGCATTACGATCCCCCCGCGCGGATGGGATGGGCGCATCGCCTGCACTGGTATTTCGAAGTACAGAACGTCACGAACCAGACCTATGTGTCAGGTGCTACAAATATCAGCGATCAGTTACAAGCAAACGGGCAAGAAGCGACGGCAGCCACACTGATGAATAGCACTGGATCGATTTATGCGGGCTCCCCCCGGGCATATTTCGGCGGCGTACGGATAAAACTGTGATGCGCACGAATATAAAACATTATCTGGCTTCCCTTGGGCCAGACCGCCTTACAGTATGGCGATGGCATTTCTTTGCGGGACTGTTTTGTCTGCCCTTTGTCGCTCTTTTGTGTCTCACAGGAAGCGTTTACCTGTTCAAACCACAAATTGAGGGATGGATTGACTGGAAATACGATCACCTTCCAGCAGCAATATCCTCGTCGCCTCAGGAGGACGTCAATTCTGCTCTGAAAGCTGTGCCCGGTGGCAGTTTTCTCGCATATGAACTTCCTACATCCCCACACAGTGCTGCCCGCGTTCTGGTCAATGGTGCCAATGGTGAGGCCGTGCGAGTTTATGTGGAACAGAACCACCATGCCGTCCTGAAAACCGTGCTCGAAGAGGATCGATTTGAGCGATTGGTTTTTAAACTCCATGGGCAGCTTTTACTGGGCAATCTGGGCTCAGTTATCATGGAGATGGTTGCGTCATGGACGATCGTGCTTGTGGTATCGGGCCTCTGGTTATGGTGGCCGAGAAATCAACGTGGCCTAGCTGGTGTGCTATATCCCCGCCTTACCCAGACTGGGCGGGCACGCTGGAGGGATCTTCATGCTGTGACGGGCGTCTGGGTTTCCATTGTGCTGACACTGTTTCTGGTATCGGGTCTTCCCTGGTCTTATGTCTGGGGACATGCCCTTCTTTCTGTCGAGAATACTGTCGGCCACATCACATCAGTGAAAGACTGGGAAATTGGAGCGGTGCCAGCCCAAGAGACGATAGCCGGTCACCCAATGGTCTCACATCATGAAGATATGCCCGGAATGGACATGTCAGAGGATATGCCGTCACAGGTGAACTTGGATGGCCTGAATAATGTGACCCGAACAGCAGAAAAGCTGTCCCTTGCTGCTCCTGTTCTTATCACGCCCCCGGCTAACTCTGATGATGTCTGGACCATTAGATCGGACGCCCAAAACCGGCCTCTCAGAGAAAGTGTGAAAGTGATGGGAGACGGGCATATTATTGTGAAAGAACCGTTCTCTCACAAGGCAGCCATTGACCGTGTCATAGGATATGGCGTTGCAGCGCATGAGGGGCATCTGTTCGGTTGGGCAAACCAGTTACTCAACCTTCTGGTCGCCCTCGGCCTCCTGCTGATGAGTTGTGCCGCAACGGTCCTGTGGCTCAAACGTCGGCCCGAGGAGAAATTTGGAGCGCCGCCCGTTCTTCCATCGTCCAAAATGGGTCTGATTGCAATCGGGGTACTCTGCATCCTTGGCATTCTGTTACCCGAGTTGGGCATATCTCTGATCTGCATAGCAGTGGCTGGAAAGCTCTCGCGTTTGAAAGCATCACGAGTGAGCAGGCAATAGACGCTTTAAATCTCTCGCTATCTGATGTGCGCTGGAATCAACCGGTATCATTCCGACCAGATGGTTCCGACCATCCATCAGGTAGAGCAACGAGCTGTGGTCAATAAGGTATTTAGGCCCCATGCCAGAATGATGCTGCATCTTTACGTGAAAGGCTTCCATAACAGGCTGAAGCTGGTCAGCCGTGCCTGTCAGCCCGATAATCCTGGGGGAAAAATTCTCTACGTAATCCTCAACGACTTTCGGGGTATCGCGTGTCGGATCAACGGAGATGAAAATGGGAGTTACAGATTCACCCTGCACGCTGAGTTCATCGAAAGCTGATGAAACTGTTTCAAGCGTCAAAGGGCAGACATCTACACAATGCGTGTAGCCAAAATAAATCAGGGTATAACGCCCTGCAAAATCTAACTGACTAATGCGCCGCCCTTGCCCATCAAACAATGCATAAGGGCCGCCAACTGCTGTCGTATGATGTGAGGTCAGGAAGGTCCTGAATGCTGCAGCGCCCACGAGCAACGCGAATGTAATGCTGACCATCAGGACAAGAGCTTTTCTGTCCTGCCGCAAAGGGGCGGCAGCTCTCTTGGCAGGAATTTTCTTGCGGGTCGGACGCCGTTTCATGAGACATTCATAGCAAATGCCAATGCGCTATGCACAATATGTTTGTTACGTAGCAGACCTCGGCCTGCCCTCACAGCACGCCTTCGCTCAGCATCTCACCATCCGCACCGATACGAAAATCCGCAGTCCCTTCCGTCACGAGCAGTCGGCTATACTCACAGACACCTTCTCCAAGGCATGTTGTCACACGCTTGATACGCATCAGCGCGGATTTCTCGGAAACATCGAGCCATTGAGCGACATCCGGAGACGCGTAAGACAGACCGATGGAAATATCTGCATGAGCAATCTGGAACTTGAAAATATCCCGCAGGATTGCTGTCGATGTCAGGGAAGCTGCGAGTTCTGGCGTTACGAGTGGTGCAAGCCGTCCCGGGTAAAAAACTTCTGTCACGCCTAGAGGCCCTTCGTCAGAACGATAGCCGCGCCGGATGAACAATGTCTCGTCATTGACCGACAAAGCCGAGGCAACCTCTTCTGGTGGGCGACGCATCTGATAGTCCAGAAGCGTCATCTCGGGGCTTAGGCCTTTGCCAGCCAGAATTTCGAAAAAGGAATGGATGGTTTTCTGGCGTCCCGGACGATGCAAAGCCCCCACAAAAGTCCCGCGCCCGTGCTGGCGGACAACAACATCCCTCTCCGCAAGATAGGATAACGCCTGCCGAATGGTGATGCGACTTACGCCATACATCAGACACAGCTCAGCCTCGGACGGAAGCCGCTCCATGAAACGGCTGTCCTTGCCAATCAGCCCGGAAATATGATGCCCGACCTGAAGATAAAGCGGCGTCGGGCCATTCGTATCGAGGGCTGACGAGAAGACGGCGTTACGCATAGAGAAAAAATTCCAGAAAACGTTTCACTTTTGGATTGAAGAGCGCATCAAAACCCGATACCAAGACGTCTTATAACAACCTAATACGTCTTTGCCGATTCAGTCACTGTTTTGTGGCCAGTCTGCAGGATTTTCGTGCCTTTCTGGCGTCTCCGCAGTGTTTGAGAGCTTCTTCCATGCGTGCTTCAACCTTCCTGAGTACAGCCCTTATCGGCAACATGTTCTATGTTGCAGCCTACGCTGCTCCTGTTGCAGATACAAAACACGACGGGGAGAAGCGCCATTCTCCAGCCACGCGCAAGACTGTAAAAGCCGCTCCTTCCCGACCTGAAGTCATCCGGGTGGCGGCAGAGTCCGTTGCTGGTGGCCGCATGGTTCCTCAGAACGGCACGAAATCACGCAGCGAGATCACACAGGCTTACATCGCCAAGCAGGCTCCTACTCCCAACGTCTTCAAACTGCTGGGTAACTTGCCAGGCGCCAATGTCGCAAGCGCTGACCCCTTTGGCATGGTCAGCGGCAACATGACGATCCGTGGCATGAACAGTGACCAGATCGGCTTCACTGTTGAGGGCGCGCCTCTGAACGACATCGGGTCTTACATGGCGTTCCCAACGGAATGGGTAGATTCCGAGAACCTCAATGAAGTGACGATGCAGCAGGGCTCTGCCAATCTGGACTCCCCGGTCATTGGTGCATCTGGGGGGATCGTGACGATGAACCTGATCGATCCGTCACACAAAATGGGTGCAACGATTGCGGGCTCGTTCGGCTCCTACAATACGCACCGCGAATATGTCCGGCTTCAGAGCGGTGACATTGGCAACACTGGTATGCGGGCTTTCGTGGCCTGGTCTCATCTTGAAGAACCGCACTTCCGCGGCGCCGGTGACGATCACAAGCAGCACATTGATGCAAAACTGGTCAAAGACTGGGTCAATGGAAGCCGCAGCACCGTGGCGCTGACATTCGATGATTCCATGAAGGTTGCTTATCTGAGCCCGTCTTTGGCTGCTTGGCAGCAGTATGGGCGTGGTGCCAACTACACCGAAGATTTTTCACCGACCGACACCAAATACTGGAAACTCCATCAGAGCCCATATCGGGTCCTGATCCTGAGTGCGCCACAGAATATTGTGGTTAATGACAAGCTTGGCTTTGATTTCACCCCATATTTTTACTGGAACTCAGGCACGATCGCCTCAGCATCTCTTCTGTCTGAGAACGCCATCTATTCCGGCACGCAGAGATACAGCATCGACCTCAATGGTAACGGCACCACCAATGACAAGGTGATGATGTATACGCCATTCGGCACGCCTTACGTCTATCGTCCGGGCCTTGTTTCCAAAGTGCACTATACGGTGGGCAAGCACACTCTTGTCTTTGGATACTGGTTTGACTGGTCCAGACAGCGCATGGTCAATCCCTACAGCGCGGTGGGAGAAAATGGTGGCCCGGCGAATGTCTGGGGATATCTGGGGAATGTGAAGCTATCCGATGGCACGCGTCTTGCCAGCTATGACAACCTGACCATCACCCGCGTCAATACCTTGTTCTTCGGCGACACGTTTAACGCACTGCACAACCGTTTGCGCGTTGAAGCGGGGATCAAGGAGTCCATGGTAACCCGTATTGGTTACAATTACCTCCCCGGAGCGCAGTATCGCACCAGCATGAATGCGGCAGTCGCAACGCCAAACCTTGGCGCGCGTTATCGCATCGACAGTCACAACCAGATCTTTGCAGATGTCGCGACCAATTTCCGTACACCGACGTTAAATGCGCTTTACAACACGTACAGTGCATCAACCGGCAAAGTGGCGACGCAGGCGAACCCTGCCCAGAAGACCGAATATTCGATCTCGGAAGAGCTGGGATACCGTTATCAGGGTGATATCCTGAGTGGGTCTATCACCTTTTTCAATTACAACTTCACCAACCGTCAGGTTTCTACGCAGGTTACGATTAACAACGCGCAGATCACCCAGAACATCAACGCGGGCGGCCAAACGTCCCGCGGTGTAGACATCGAACTTGGACTGCGCCCGTGGCATCATCTGCGGCCATATGTTTCGGCGGAATATCTGCACGCGACGATCGATAACAACTATCAGGTGGGATCGGATTACTTGCCCACTGCCGGAAAAACCGCTGTGCGTAGCCCAAGTGTGCAGGCTTCCGTCGGACTGGATTATGATGACGGCACATATTTCGCAGGATTTGCCGTCAAGTACGTAGGCCGACAGTTCTCAACTTTCATGAATGACCAGGCCATGCCAGGGTATGTCAACGCAGACATGAACTTCGGCTATCGGGCTCCGAAGATCTTCCATACACACCCGGAAATCAGGCTGAACCTCATGAATGTTGGCGATAACAAGTACCTGTCAGGTGTCGCCGGGGTCGCCGCATCCTCACGCGCAGCGCGTGGGATCTATGGCAGCACCATCGCATCGCAGGGTTCACCGACATACTACGTCGCCGGAAGCTTTGCGGCTCTGGTCACGGCCAAGATTGACCTTTGATCTGATGCTTCAAGCCCGTCTGGATCGTTTTTTCGGGCTCACGGCCAGCGGTACAACTGCTGGCCGTGAGATCATCGCTGGCCTGACAACCTTCGCTGCCATGGTCTACTGTGTCGCAGTCAATCCCATGATCATGGCAGAAGCTGGCATGGACCGCGCAAGCGTCCTGAGTGCCACATGTCTGATTGCAGTCTTCAGCACGACGTTGATGGGCCTTCTGGCAAATCTGCCCCTTGGTGTAGCGCCCGCCATGGGATCAAACGTCGTCTTCGCAATCATTCTGGTCAAACAGATGGGCGTTCCCTGGCAGGCTGCCCTCGCCCTCGTCTGCCTGACCGGCCTGATTTTCATGGTCATGAGCCTGACGCGCATCCGCGAGCGTATTGCCCACGACATTCCTGACACCCTTCGGATCGGTATTCAGGTTGCGGTCGGTCTGGTGATTATGTTCATCGGAATGCGCAACTCTGGGTTTGTCGTGCCGAGCCCATCGACGTTCGTCACAATGGGTCCGATTACCAGCCCTAAAGTGCTTATGACACTGGCTGGGTTTATCCTCACGCCTGTCCTTGTTGCCAGACGGGTACCGGGATCTCTGATCATTTCGATCATTGCGCTAACGATTGTGGGCCTATTCCTCCCCAACGGGAAAGGTGGAACCATCACCACCTGGCCAGCGCATATTTTTGCCTTGCCTCGCTGGCCCCATGAGACAGCGTTTCAGCTTGAGCCGCTCTACCTTCTGCATCACATTTTCTACGTGCTGCCGATGCTGTTCTTTTTCCTGTGCACTGAACTCTTTGGAACGCTTGCCAACCTGCTGGGTGTTGTTACGGCTACAGGAATGGTGTCCGAAGACGGTCGCATTCCTCGAGCCAGAGAGGCGTTCATAACGGACGCAGCAGGCAGTATTCTGGCCCCCATGCTGGGGACGTCCATCGTAACGGTATACTCAGAGTCCATCACAGGGGTTCATGCCGGGGGCCGAACAGGCCTGACGGCATTGGTGATAGCAGGAGGGTTCTTCACCGCACTTTTCCTTTGGCCCCTGTTCATGATCATTCCGCCGCAGGCAACAGCGCCATCGCTTCTTATGGTGGGAATGATGATGTTCCAGGGCGTTCGTCATCTGGACCTGTCAGATCTCAAAGAAAGCGCTCCTGCTGCTTTGACGTTCATCATTGCCCTCCTGACAGGCAACCTCATCAACGGCATGGCCATAGGGACCTTTTCCTACGCGACCATGGCTCTCGCCACAGGCCGGGGCCGAGCCGTTTCGCCAGTTGTGTGGGGGCTTTGCGTAATTTTCATCATGTTCTTCGTCGTTTCCGCCCAGATGCACGGCCACCATGGCTGAGAGGATAACTCCCATGTTTCCCAGACTTTGCCTTTCAGTTCTTCTGGCTGGCCTCTCCGCCTTGGCACCTATTCACGCGCACGCTGCATCTGCTCCGAATTACGTCATTATCGACAATGATTTTGCCGGACCAGGCGGAACAAATATCCAGTCGGTCATTCCGCTACTGGGTCAGCCGGATAAAGTAACCCTTCTAGGGTTTACGGTTGTCGTGGGAGATGGCTGGGAAAATGAGGCCGTTGCCCATCTGTCCCGCTTTCTGGAAGTCGCCTCCGCTCCAGCAGAGCTCCCGGTCGTACCGGGTGCGACCCAACCGTTGGTTAATTCACGTCCACGCCTTCTGGCATGGGAGAAATCCAACGGGAAAATGCCATGGAAAGGTGCATGGCGCGGGAATGCTCCTGATCTCCAGCCTCCGGTCAAAGTCCTGAAAGAAGGACAGCCGACCCGTGCTGTCTCCCGGGAAACTGCCGCACTTTTCCTGATTAAACAGGTGCATGAACATCCTCATGAGGTCACAGTCCTTGCGGCTGGTCCCATGACAAACATTGCTCTGGCCATCAAGCTTGATCCTGAATTCGCATCGCTCTGCCGCAGGCTGGTCTTCATGGGAGCCATCGTGGACGGCAATCTTTCCCAAGTGACAGAGAGCGCCGATTACTACACCGACTTTAACTTCATGTTTGACCCTGAAGCTGCCAGCATCGCGTTGGAAGCTCCCTTTCCGGAAGTCATCTCCGTGGGTTCGGTCGCCAACCCCATTCGTATGACACCAGAAATCCGCGATCGCGCGACCCAGCGTCCGGGACCGCTGTCAGACTACCTGAAGCACTATTTCCACCCGCAGCCCATGTGGGACGAACTGGCTGCCGCGATCGCTGTAGATCCCGCTCTGATTACACAAAGCGTTACGGCTTACATGACGGTTGATCTGACGCATGGCCCCAATTACGGGTATGCCCATGTGTGGCCTGACAGCACGCGCCCCCATATTGGTGAGCGCCCCGTCAAGATTGTCACAGCAGTCGATACGCCGCGTTTCATTCAGACGTTTGTCGATGCAGCCAACCGGATGAATACGCATGGTTGATGTAACGGTACCTCTCACCTCACCTGAGTTGCGCAGACGCGCGGTGGATGCCGCAGCTGGTCGGGCTCCATTTGATGTTCTGCTCCGGAATGGCAAAATTGCTGATGTGGCTACCGGAGAGCTTCGTGACGCCGATGTTGGATTAGTGGGTCCGCTGATTGCCAGCACCCATCCAACTGGCCAGCGGAACGACGCTCTCAAAATTTTTGATCTCGCAGGCGCGGTTATTGCGCCTGGCCTCATTGACTCTCACATGCACATCGAGAGCTCGATGGTCACGCCCCGGGTCTATGCGCAAACCGTAGTTCCGCAAGGAACGACAACCATTTGCTGGGACCCGCACGAAATCGGGAATGTGAGCGGCCTGGCCGGGGTCAGGTGGGCTATTGAAGCCACCAAAGGCCTGCCTCTGCGCATTCTGGTTGAAGCTCCCTCCTGTGTTCCATCTGCGCCGGGACTGGAACGGTCAGGCGCAGCCTTTGACGCTACGGCCATGACAGAAATGCTGTCCTGGCCCGAAGTTATTGGCGTTGCTGAAGTGATGGACATGCGCGGCGTCATCAATGGCTCACCCCGTATGAGCAGCATCGTCAGTGCTGGCCTTAGCAGTAAAAAATTTGTGTGTGGTCATGCCCGGAACCTCAAGGGCCAGGATCTCCAAGCTTTCATGGCGGCAGGCATTGAGTCAGATCACGAACTGACAAGCAAAGCCGATATTCTGGAAAAGCTCCGGTCTGGCATGACGCTGGAACTGCGTGTTTCGCATGAAAATATTTTGCCTGAAGCCGTTGCTGCTTTTCAGGAACTGGGCTGCGTTCCTCAAACCGTTACCCTCTGCACAGACGATGTCTTCCCGGATGACTTGGCACGCCGCGGCGGAATGGTCCATCACCTGAGATGCCTTGTGTCTCTGGGAATGCGTCCGCTGGATGTGCTGCGATGCGCCACCCTTAACGCAGCAATGCGCCTTGAACGTAGGGATCTCGGCTTGGTGGCAGCTGGGCGCCGCGCTGATCTGGTTATTTTCGACAACCTGTCTGATTTCACGCCGCTAGAAGTGTTCACATCAGGCGTCCATGCGGCCTCCCACGGAACACTTCTGGCAGATCTTCCTGCCGAACTTTCAGGTCTCCCGCTCAAGACCGTGAAGCATTCTTTAGTCACAGCTGAAGATTTTCAAGTGCCCGTACCTGATGCTTCCAAAGCCCGCATTCGGACCGTTCGTACTCCACGGACGACCCAGTGGGGAGAACGTGACGTCGCTGTGAAAGACGGTCACATCACGCTGCCGCCCGATACCGCTCTGATGGCTGTTTTTAATCGTTACGGAGAAAATAGTGCCCCCGGGCTTGGAGTTCTTGAAGGGTGGGGAGACTGGTCAGCTACAATCGGAACGACCATCCTGCATGACAGTCACAACCTCGCAGTTTTCGGTCGAAACCCCGAGGATATGGCGCTTGTGGCCAATACTCTTATAGCGAGTGGCGGCGGTATGGCCGTTGCACGAAATGGCCAAATTGTCGCTCATGTTCCACTTCCTGTCTGCGGGCTGCTATCTCCGGAAAAACTGGATGTTGTCAGTCAGCAATTTGCGGCAGTACGTGATGCAGCCGCAGCAGCGACGACATGGGACGGCCCGACCGCCATGATCAAACTTGTGACTGGTGCTTCCCTCGCCTGTAATCCTGGACCGCATGTCACAGATCTCGGCATTACAGACGGCATGACAGGCGAAATCATCACGAACATGGTCATGGAGACCATTTGATGACATTTCCCTCTGAAGTCATAGCCATGCGGCGCGATCTTCATAGCTTTCCTGAAACGGCATTCCTGGAATACCGTACTGCCTCGATCGTCGCAGCGCGTCTGACAGAACTGGGATATTCTGTCAGAGTAGGTCCCGAAATCATGTGCATGGATGATGTGCGTGGACTTCCGTCGCAAGAGGATATTCATTCCGCCCAAAATGCAGCATTAGCAAATGGGGCCGCCCCTTGCTGGCTCGAAAAAATGCCAGATGGGCAGACCGCTGTCTGTGGAGAAATCAAGCGTGGTGCAGGCCCCGTTCTGGCCCTTCGCTTTGACATGGATGCTCTCCCTGTTCACGAAAGTGCATCCGGGAACCATCGTCCTGTTGTGGATGGCTTCGCATCCGAATGCGAAGGTCGGATGCACGCATGCGGGCACGATGGCCATACGGCAATTGGCTTGGCAGTTGCGGAAAAACTGTCGCATCCCAATGCCGAATGGAAAGGAACACTCAGGCTTATTTTCCAGCCTGCAGAGGAAGGTGGCCGAGGAGCGCAGCCTGTAGTCTCAAGCGGCCTTCTGGATGATGTAGACATTTTTCTCGCAACCCATGTCGGCTGTCAGTTACCGAGTGGGCAGATTGCTTTGACAGCAGACGGCTTTCTCTGGGCCGAAAAATGGAACGTAACCTTCACGGGGCAAGCTGCGCATGCGGCCATGTGTCCGGAAGAAGGTCGTAACGCCCTTCTCGCTGCGGCAATAGCCATTCCCGGTCTCTATGCCCTGCCCCGAGATGGCCAGTCGGACACGCGAATTAACGTGGGGCTTTTGCAGGCCGGCCGAACGCGGAACGTCATTGCGGACCATGCCTATCTCGAGCTTGAATTGCGGGCGTCAACTCATGAAGGTCTTAGCCGCCTTACTGCGAGCGCGAGGCGAACCTTGCAGGGCGCAGCACTGACACAGGGCGTTGAAGCCACAATCGACGTTTACGGGACTGCCATCAGTGCCGCCTCTGACCCGGAAATAATGGAACGCTTGCGAGACGCTGTCTGCTTCACCAAAGGCGGCAGTATTGTTCAAAGCTGGCCTATTGGTGGCGGAGATGACGCGACGTTCATGATGCAACGTGTTCAGGACCGGGGCGGCAAGGCTGGATATTGTCTTTTTGGTTCGGATATTACCGCGCCTCATCATGCCAGCCTGTTTGACTTCGATGAAACCGTTCTGCAGACAGCGGTGATGGTGCTTTCTCGGTTTGTGGAGCTATCATCATGAGCACGCTCCCTTTCTGGCAGACTTTTGCTCCTGATGTAGCGCTGAAGCCCCCATACACAGATCGCTACAGAGTTCAGGTAGGAAATCGGCACCTCGATCTTCCCCTGCGGGTTCTTCCGAGCAAGGACCAGGCAGTCTCATCGCTGCTGGTGAACCAGACATCCTTCGAAGTCATGGAGGTTCTCTGTGGTGAACTGGTGGCTATCGCTCGTTCGCTGGAGCCGGATCTGATTGTGGGCATGCCGACCTTGGGCCTGGGTCTGGCCGCCGCTGTTGCCCGAGGATGCGGGTTGGCGCGATACGTTCCATTAAGCACGTCTCGAAAATTCTGGTACGACGACGCGCTGTCTGCGCCACTTTCGTCCATTACCAGCCCGGATAACGTCAAAAATCTTTATCTGGACCCCAATCTGCTACCACTTCTAAAGTCAGCACAAAAGATCATCGTTGTTGATGACGTGGTCAGCACCGGACAATCACTCGCGGCTGGCGTGAATGTTCTTGCTGCGACGGGAGTTTCCCCCTGTGCAGCCCTTTGTGTCATGACCCAAAGCAATCGCTGGAAAGATCGTTTTTCTTTTCCTGTCCTAAGTTGCTTTTCGTCTCCGCTCTTTGAGCGGGTTCAAGATGGGTGGCTTGAACAGAAATCTGCTTCCTAGAGCAGCTTCTCCCAAAAAACCGTGGGATCTGAAGAAGTACTCCAGATCCCACGGCATTCAATACTAACTGAGCAAACGCTACTCTTCAGCTCAGCGTAGGCTTGCGGGAATTCGCAGCAGCGACAAATTTTCCCCATTCTACCAGCGTCTCTGTGCAGTCCGTCCGATCAAGTTTGCACTCGATCAGGGTCGGGCCACGTGTGTTTTTCTTGGCCTTCTCAATTGCCTCGGCGAGTTCAGCACCGGTCGTGGCATGCAGACCGAGGCCGTACTTTCCGCTTTCTTCACCGGGTACCCCCTGATTGAAGCAGTTGATCAGAGCAGCATAATCCCAGTTCTGGATGTAATTGTACGGCCCGTCATGGATCTTGATCTCAATGACGTAACCGTAGTTGTTGATAAGGAAAATGATAACCGGAAGCTCATAGCGCACCATCTGCGCGACTTCCTGCGCGGTAAGCTGGAATGAGCCGTCACCCACCATCAGGACATGCTGCCTCTCCGGCGAGCCCATGGCATTTCCGAACATGGACGGGACAGACCACCCGATATGGCCCCACTGCATTTCGGACTCTACCTTGGCCCCTGCAGGCAGGTTCATGCGAATGGCGTTGAACCATGAGTCGCCTGTTTCAGCGAAGAGGGTTGTCTTGCCGTCAACAAGTTCGTTGATCTGGCGAGTCATTTCATCGTTCGTCAGTGGCTTTGCCTGATCGGCCAATGGCAGCTTCACAGGCGCATACCCTGCTGCAAGAGACGCAGGCTTGCTGGAAACACGCTCCGTAAGGGCGGTGACGAATTCCTTCAGGCGGAAGCCTTCGAAGGTTTTCCCTGCAACCGTGACACGATGAGGGTCGACTTCAAGGACACGCTCTCCGCGCACCAGATCGCGCCAACCAACAGAGGAGTAGTCATTCCAGACGGGAGCAAGCGTAATAACGACATCCGCGCTCTTGACTACGTCTTCGACACCAGGGCTGCTGACTTCACCCCAGTAAACACCCCGGAACCCCGGATGCGTTTCGGGAAAGAAGCTTTTGGCTGCAGCCATAACGGTGACAGCGCAACCCAGCTTGTCAGCCAGCGCAATCGTTTCGTCCAATGCCTCGCTGGCCCGAAGCTTGCTGCCGACCAAAATGACAACCTTGTTGGCCTTCTCCACAAAAGCTGCACTCTCATCGAGAGCTGCGTTCAGACTGTCCGTGTCTGGGGTCAGGTGAGCCAACAGAGACGAGACCGGACCTGGGCGCGCACAGGGAGCATTCGCCACATTACAGGCGATTTCCAGATAAGCCGGCTTCTTCTCACGCAGTGCCGTCCGAATGACGTGGTCAATTTTCTCGGGGGCGTTATCAGCGGACGTGATGCTCTCAGCAGCACAGGTGACGTGCTTCACCATCTCCATCTGATAGTTGTAGTCCGTGGTTCCAATCGTGTGATGCAGCACACGTCCTGAACCATGGTCATTGGAGTTTGGCGCGCCAGAGATCAGAATAACCGGCAGGTTTTCGGCATAAGCACCACCAAGGCCGTTCATGGCCGAGATCGCCCCCACACTGAACGTGACGATCGCAGCGGCGGCTCCATTGGCGCGGGCGTAGCCTTCTGCAGCAAAGCTACAGTTCAGCTCGTTGCAGTCATAGATCTGCTTCATACCGCCATGCTCAATCAGCTGGTCCAGCAAGATCAGATTATAGTCGCCCGCAACTGCGAAATGGTGCTTGAGGCCGATCTGCGTCAGCCGTTCTGCAAGGTAATGTCCAACAGTGAAAACCATGAGATCCTCCGGAGTTCGTTAACCCAGAGGGTGCGCGTTCAGGCTTCGGACGTCCAATATATAGTTGAGCTCTATACCATATCTAATTAGTATGGATTTATGGATCTCCGCCACCTTCGCTACTTTATCGCCATTGCAGATCACGGAAGCTTTACGCGCGCTGCCGAGGTTCTGCATATCGAGCAGCCTCCTCTGAGCCAGCAGATCAAAAGTCTTGAGACTGAACTCGGGCTCAAACTGTTCGAGCGATCACGACGTGGGGCGGTTCTGACGGATGCTGGCGAGCAACTTGTTGAGCAGGCTCGCACAATCCTCACGCTCGAACACCAGTTTCGGCTTCTGGCAACGGGTCTTGCACGCGGTGAACAGGGGCGATTGCGCATTGGAATGGCTGGTGCCGTGTCGCTCCTTCCTCTCATTCCTCAGGCTATTCGCGCCTTCCGGGAAAAGTGGCCCGAGATTCAGATCACGCTGGAGGAGAGCAACACGCCAGCATTGTGCGAAGCGTTAAACGAGAGCCGCGTTGATATTGCGATTGTGCGGCCTCCGGCTCCGGACCCTGGGATTTCGCTCCATCCGCTCTTTGATGAACCAACATTGATCGCGGTCCCGAAGGGGCACCCGCTCTCTCAACGCGGAACACTCAGACTGACGGATGTCGCCAATGAGCCCTTTCTGATCTTTGATCGCACTCTGGGGCCCGGCTTTTACGACGCCATTATTTCAGCCTGCCAACAGGCCGGGTTCACCCCGCATTTCGGGCAATCCGCACCACAGATTGCAGCCACGGTTCCCATGGTTGCCGCAGGCCTCGGGGTTTCAATCGTTCCAGCTTATCTCAGCCAGATCCATGTTGACGGAGCCACTTTTCATCGCATCGAAGGCCCCTCGCCTCGTGCCAGCATCTCTCTCGCATCACGCACGCCAGAGCTATCCGGGCCAAGCGCCAACTTCCATAAAATATTGCTGAAACTGGCGACATCTGAAGGCAAGTGAGAACGATCAGCTTACTGATCTTGCGTTTTCGGAAAAGCACAAAGGTCTTCATTAAGCGGTAGCAACAAGACGTATACTTTCTAGCCTCAACAATCTCGTTACGACCCGCTATGACAAGAACGCAGAACGCCTGACCCATTCGTTTTACGAACCAAGAGACACCATGTTGCCGTTGACACACGACGCCTGATGACAGTGAAACAGATTTCGTCTCCTCGGCAGAAAGCTTCACCCACATCGCGATGGATGTTGAGGGGGCTTCTGGCCCTTGGTCTCGCATGGACCTGCGCTCACCTCATTACTGTTGGATCTCCGCAATGGGGGCCCGGAGCCCGACATGACTCTGTCGTTTTCGGCCAGATGATTGCGATTGCCGCGTTTCCTGTGCTTCTGCTCATTGCCTTTGGAACACAGAAGCCCTTGCATGGAGCACTTATCGCGGGGACCGCCTGTATCCTTGCTGCGCTCGGTTTACTGTTTCACGCCTGATGCAAGATAATCTTCGTACACGCATGGGCTGGCTCCATGCCTGGGTTGGCTTCATCGCCGGACTGCTTCTCTTCTGTGTTTTCGTGACGGGAAGCCTCTCGGTGTTCGATACCGAACTGACGCGGTGGCTCCAGCCTGAAGTCCCGCCCCAAGCGCCCGCTTTTTCTCCGCAGGTTCTGGATCGCACCCTTCCGACCGTCCGTGAACTGCTCCAGCAAGGAGAAAAGCCGTTCATAACTCTCCCGTCGTCGCGGGACCCTTTCGTGCGCGTCCAGCACCATGATGGATATGAATTCCTGACGGTGCCGTATAATCCGCAGACTGGAGAGCAGCTACAGGCACGCGATACTGCGGGCGGAAAGTTTTTCTATGACCTGCACTATACCCTCCGAACTGGGCTTTACGGAGAAACACTTATTGCCGCAGCCGGCCTGGCTCTTCTTGTAACAGTCGGATCCGGAATCATCATTCACCTGCGGGGACTGATTTCGGATCTGCTTCTGGTGCGACCTTTCGCCGCACGACTGCGCGCATGGCTGGACGTGCATATTCTCGCCAGCGTTCCTTTTATCCCGTTCGTTATCATGATGGCCTATACGGGCACGTTCATCCGCACACGCACGCTGTTCCCGCCCGTGTCTTATATCAGTTCCATTCAGAATTTTGTTTCGCCTCATCGCGCCACAGAAGCCGAACCACCAGAAACAAAACGAGACATTCCGATCGGTCCCTCTCTGCCGCCCCTGCTCGATGTCGCAGAGAAGACGCTCGGTAAAGGGCAGACCGGGTTCATCCTCTTTCTGCCCAACAGCGTTCTTTTTAGCCGAACCGATATGTCTGGGCCGCTGCTGACACGGGAACACGTCGATTTCAGTCCGGTTGATGGGCATTTTCTACGGCATGTCCTGCTTTCAACTCCTGTCACCCAGACGCAGCAGCTTATGGAAGGCATTCATTATGCCCGCTGGACAGGCACAGGCTTAAGATGGCTGTATTTTCTATCTGGTGCCATGGGAGCCATCATGTTTGCCAGCGGAGCTATCATTTTTCTTATGAAGCGCCGCAAAGTCTCTGGAAAGCGCGTCATGTTTCGCGTCGCTGAGGGACTCACGATTGGCTGTATTCCAGGCTTCCTTTTGGCAACATTGGCTTTTTTCTGGGCAAACCGGCTTTTGCCGACATCTCTCCCAGCGCGCCATCTGGCGGAAGTCCACTGCTTTTTTGCCGCGTGGTGCCTGAGTAGCACTGCCGGGATGCTCTGGTCTCTGCTGCATCGGGCTCTACCGGGATGGAAGATACAGTTAAGTGCTCTCGCATTTTTGGGTGTTCTTCTAACGCCGCTTGACTTTCTGACACGTCCCGGCGCCTCCATGCTGCACGCCCCTACGGTTTTTGCGGCAACGGACATCTGCGCCTTACTCTTGGGACTTGCCTCTCTTCAGATGGTGCGCCGTCTGAGATGCTAATTTTATGTTTGGTCTTTTGGCTACTTGGCCTTGGCCTTCAGGCTGCGTGCGAACCAAAGATGCTTCGGTTCGCACGTCTGCCTGATCTGACATTGCCCCCGTCAGTTCGGTGGGGACGCTTCATTTTCCCACTACTAGGCCTCGTTATCGTTTTTTGGAGCAACCCGGTTGTGGCAATTTTTGTCTGGGCAGGCACATTTTCATTGGCTGCTGTCATCGTCGCGATTGTCTGGGCCTCATTAGCTCGCGTGCTTGAATCCCGACGATAACAGATTTCTCCCTAGGCCTTTTCGGGTGAAAACCAAAGACCAACACCACCAATCAGCGCCGTGAATGCAACGTAAATAGCGGGCGCAACTGGCGTATGAGGCGTCAGGGCTGAAATGATTGCGGGTGTGAGGCCACCAAAGATTGCGTAGGAAATATTATAGGACAGAGACAGGCCGGAAAAGCGAACCTGAGCCGGAAATGCGCGCAGCATCCCAATAGGAACGAGCCCGACAAACCCACAGCAAAGCCCACTCAATGCGGCCCAAGGCACGAGCGTGCCTGAGAACAACGGAAAGAGCGCGTAAAGCCCGAAACCTCCTAAAGCAAGCATGAGACCGCAGGCCACGCTTAGCGCTCTGAGAGAGAAAACGTCTGTTAGCGCGCTCACCAGAACTACTGAAACTGTGAGGCAAAACGTCGCGGCAAGGCTCGCCAGCATGGTTTGGGAAGGTGACACATGATGGAGCGTCTGCATCAGCGGAGGCATCATGAGAACAAGCACTACAATGGCTGCTGTTAATGTCCATGTCGTCATCATTGAGCAAAGAATGGCGCGGCGATGGTCACGTAACAAAAGCTTTGCGGGCATGCCCTCGGCAGTTTTAGCCGTCGCATGCATCTCCCGGAATACAGGGGTTTCTTCTAGCCAACGCCGAAGGAACATCGCTCCAAAGCCGAAAACACCGCCCAGAATGAAAGGAATACGCCAACCCCAGTTTGACACCACATCAGGCGCCAAGACTGCATGCAGCAATAGAATGACGATGGACCCAAGAAGGATTCCGCCCGTCAGCCCTCCGGTGAGAAGGCCCGTGGCCAGACCAACACGGCGGCTGGAAGCATGCTCGGAGACGAACACCCAACCTCCAGGGGCTTCTCCACCAATTGCCGCACCCTGCATGATACGCAGGATAAGCAATGTGAGCGGAGCCATGATGCCAAGTGTCTGGTAGCCAGGCAGCAACCCCATCAACAAGGTCGGGAACGCCATCAGGAGCACGCTGAGCGTAAAGACCTTTTTTCTTCCTGCGACATCTCCAAAATGGGCCATAATAAGCCCACCTACAGGACGTGCCAGATAGCCGGCTCCAAAAAGGCCGAATGCCTCCGCCTGTCGCAACCATTCAGCCTGACTGTCCGGGAAGAAGTGCGCGGCAATCAGCTTTGCAAGGAACGCAAAAATAACAAAATCATAGAACTCCAGTGCCCCTCCCAGCGAAGCAAGAGCTAAAATCCGAAGCTGAGATAAACTGAGAGGCGAAGCTGCCGGGTTAGACGACATGAAGAAGTGTTTCCTGCGCACGGAAAGGTTTCAGCAGAGAGGCTGGAACAAAAGGATTGGATCTTATAATCGCGCTTGTTTCAAACCGTCCATGTTTTTTGGAATAATATACCATACAAAAACCGAAAGTTTGCACTTTCAGTCTCTATAACCTTCCATTTTACCTTGAAGCGAGCGGCATTTTAGCAAGGATGGCTAGGTTATACCGATCATTCCTCTGTCCATAGGATCAGAAGGAACACGCAGCAGGTGCATCTAGACCGTTCGTTGAAAACGGGTAAGATAGCTCTCAAGGTTTTTGAGGCAACAAACTCTAGTAATCAAACGACAGGAACAGCATTTCGAAGATTTTTTAGAAAATTTTCTAAGGAGTATTCAAATGCGATGTAAATGACATGATAGAAAACTTTGATTTTGGTCGTCTCACGGTTATCGGCGATATTCTTCTCGACCAATACATTGTTGGAACAGTAAATCGCATTTCGCCTGAAGCACCTGTTCCTGTCCTGTTGCGCTCAAAGCATTCTGTTGTCCCTGGTGGAGCCGCCAATGTGGCTGTCAACGCTGCCTCTCTGGGGTGTACTGTCAATCTTGTTGGTGTCGTCGGGCCGGACGCCAATGCTGATATCCTACGGACAATTCTGGGAAAACATAAAAGCATTAACGTCAGCGGGTTAGTTGAAGAGCCTGAATGGTCTACCATTTCTAAAACCCGCGTTCTGAGCGGCCAACAGCAGATCGTCCGCATTGATGAGGAAGAGGTAACGGGCTTTACCAAGCAAACTCGGCAAAGGCTGATCTCCAATGCACAGGTCGCGATCGATAACTCGGACGTTCTTGTCTGTTCAGACTATGCCAAAGGTGTACTGGCTGATGACGTTCTTGAAGCAATCATAAGGTATGCACGCGGAAAAAATATTCCTGTTATCGTAGATCCGAAACGCAAAGATTTCACGGCCTATTCGGGGGCGACCTTGGTTACCCCGAACCGTACCGAAGCGGCCCTTGCTACCAACCTCCCCGTAAATACGGATGAAGAAGTTCTCAAGGTGGCCGCGACACTCTCCGAACAATTCGGCGGAGATGTTCTTCTTACGCGTTCTGAAAAGGGCATGACACTCTGGCAGAGAAACGGCCACGTTCATCATGAGGCTGCCCACCAATTAGAGGTATATGACGTTTCAGGTGCAGGAGATACCGTTCTCGCAACAGTGGCGAGCATGCTCTCGGCTGGTCAGGACCTTGATACAGCGGTGATGGTCGCAACCGTTGCTGCCTCCATAGTCGTCAGAAAATTGGGTACTGCGGCGATTTCGCGAGAAGAGCTGAGCCAGCAACTCCTTAAAGACGTTCCAGAGGCCGGGTTGCTGGCGTCTTGGGAGAGCGCGGCGCGAACTGTCGAAAACTGGCGCAAACATGGGGCTTCTGTCGTTTTTACAAATGGATGTTTCGACCTTCTCCACCCCGGACATATCGCTTTGATCAAAGGCGCGGCCGCCGAGGGCGATAAGCTCATCGTCGCGATCAACAGCGATGCGTCCGTCAAGAGACTCAAAGGCGAGGCACGCCCCGTTCAAAATGAAATCGCACGCTCAACAGTGATCGGTGCATTACGGGACGTCGACATGGTTGTGATTTTCGATGAGGATACGCCTCTGGACATCATAAGAGCATTAAAGCCGAATGTTGTCGTAAAGGGTGCCGACTACACGGAGGATGCTGTTGTTGGAGGCGATTTCGTAAAGGAACATGGTGGCCGGGTAGCTTTGGTCGATATTGTCAATGGACACTCGACGACGAGCATCGTTAAAAAAATAAGTAATTGAAATTATTATTTTATGAAATATACACCAAATTACCTGAATAACGTTACAATAAGGCAGATAAAATCTTTCTGCAGGAGACCATCTCGAAAGTAAAATTAATTTATTTCAGAATATGCCTGATCCCTCTAGATTTAATTTATGGGAAATAGGAGTATGAGTATCGTCGCTTTCAAATTCTTCTCGCCTGACGTTTTCTCCATGCTCACAACGATTGTTTCCTAGATGCCTTTCAAGTCACACTGCAGGCCGGTCTCCGCCTCTAAAACCATCGTTCTTACGGGCGCGTCTGGAGGCATCGGGACGATCGTTACCCAAAAACTGTTGGACCAAGGGCACGTTGTCGTCGCGCTGTCCCGCACCGCCCCGGATATATCGCATGAGGCACTGACACATATCCGATACGATGCTGTGAACTTGCACGATATAGGTCAGATCAATAAGAAAATTTCGGAAAAATTTTCTCATATTGACGTTTTACTTCATTGCGCCGCAGTCATAAATCCAAGCACGATAGAAAATTCCCCACCAGAAGATATAATCCGGCAAATATCGATTAACCTGACTGCGCCCATTACTCTGACGTCTCTTCTACTGCCAAAAATTCCGGCTGGTGGGCGGATCATTCTGGTAAACTCAATGGCTGCAACAATTCCTTTGGCCGGAAGTAGTGTCTACGGCGCCACAAAGGCAGGATTGCGTAACTTTGCATTATCATTAGCTCAGGAAGTGCGTTCCAAGGGTATTTCTGTTTCCTCTATCTTCCCGGGCGCTGTGGAAACCGGGATGCTACGCCAGGAAATGGAAAACGGTGGCTCGGTTCTCAATTTCGTTAGTGATCCCGCGAAGCCAGAAGACGTTGCGTGTGAAATTCTGAAGCTCATTCGCAAACCAAAACTGGAGCGTTTTCTTCCGACACTCGACGGAATTTTCGGTGGCCTTTGCCTGCTGATGCCTACGCTCCTGCGTCTTAGCATGCCAGCGCTCACGTTCTTTGGAAAACGGGGCTTTCAGAAGTTTCTCCGGAAACAGACAAGCCAGCAGTAACTCGGGCAACCTTCACACCGGAGCCGAAAGCTCGACCTCCTGACCCTACAATCCGTCTCTCAAAACTGATCTATAGGAAGGCAGAATATCCATGCAGAATACGTCGCCAAAGATAACTGCTCATGCCTCTGATCTTTTGACGCGCAAAGAAAGCCATTGTCAGGGGGCCAAGCTTAGAAAGAAAATTCCGCGTGGAGCTCATGCCGAGTGGAGTTCTCCTTCGACCCGGCAAAGCCCTGTAAGCCTTCTATCTCAACAGGGTAAGGACCGGATCCCGTCTCTTTTGCCTGTGCGCTATGACCGAATGAAGGTGTCTCCCTTCACGTTCCTCCGCGGCGCAGCGATTGTTATGGCTCAAGACCTCGCATCAACCCCAGCATCCGGCATTGATGTTCAGTCTTGTGGAGACTGCCATCTTGCTAATTTCGGCAGTTATTCGTCTCCGGAAGGCGTGCCAGTCTTTGATATCAATGATTTTGATGAAACCCTGAAGGCGCCATTCGAATGGGATATCAAGCGCCTGGGAACGTCTCTGGTTCTTGCAGGTCAGGAAAATGGGTTATCCAGCAAGGCGGCCAGAGATCTAGCCGCCAATATGTCCCTTTCATATTGCGAGCAAATGACGCGGCTAGCCGCGATGACCCCACTTCAGATCTGGTCAGAGCGAATTGACCTGACCGCTGCTATTGCCGGCTTCGACGATCAGAAAGTTCGGGCCCGCGCCGAAAAACTTTTGTCCGACCGGTTGGAAGCGGCGAAGGGGCATTTCGGCCTGATCGCCAGCGACGGAAAAAATCCCTCCTTCAAAGAAAAGCCACCGCTCGTCATGCGGCTGCCAGAGCAGGAAGAAACCATTCGTCTTGCCTTCAACCGATACGTTGAAACGCAGCCGTTAGAACGCGCCATTCTGCTACGTCGCTACACCCTTAAAGACGTTATTTTCAAGGTAGTCGGGATCGGAAGCGTCGGAACATTCTGCGCGATCGGACTGTTCTCAACTGCCGATGGTGAAACTATGCTCCTGCAGATCAAGGAAGCTCAGGTTTCCGTTCTACAGGCTGATACGCGGACCTCACCATTCGCCAATCAGGGCGAACGTGTCGTAACAGGCCAAAGGATCATGCAGGCTGTCTCTGACACCTTCCTCGGATGGACGCACAGTAACGCCTCGACCTCCAGTGACACACCAGATCTATCCGGAAGCGGACGGCAGTTTTACGTTCGTCGCGTGAAAGACAGCCGATTAGCGGCAATTGGTTCAGACGTTGCTCAGGATGGTTTGGCGGACTACGCAAAATTATGCGGTCGTACGTTAGCTAGAGCCCATGCACGCTCTGGAAATGTCAGTATGATCTCTGGATATCTGGGCAAAGGAGCTTCGTTTGCTGCGGCCGTAGCGGAGTTCTCTGAGACATATGCGGACCAGACTCACAAGGACTGGAAGACGTTTTGTTCAGCTCTGGAAAGAAGTGAACTTAGTCAAAAATCTGCCTAAAGATACGCATTATGGTATGGTCCAGACCGAATTTGTCGTCTTCACGTCGAACTTTCGGACTTTCCCGGTGCTGGGGTCTAGGTGACATTCCCATGTGAATGTCACCCACTCAATCGGGTTGGTCTTCGTCTGATATTGTCCTCGCCCTTGTATCAGAGACGCGTTGATCACTCTCTGGCTCTCAGGCTTGTCGTCTTGAAGAAAAAAGCGACTACTTGAACTTCCCAGCCTTACGAGTGCACGTCTGGCAGCAGACTGACAGAGATAGGTTGTCATAAGCCATGCCGTTCCTTGCGTCGCCACGGCATTCCTCTCTTGAGGATCACGAATAGAGGCGATCTGACGCGAAATAAGTTTTTGCTCTGCGGGTGACGGAGCAGCCTCTTTCTGGGCGGCCGCGGTTGCAGTCCCGGACAAAGCAACGAAGAACAGAAACGATCCCGCTAGCAGATAATCATAGATTTTCATAAAGTCCCCTGCACCGTGCTTTGCTTGTCTCTGATCCCAAGCGTATAGGGTGGGACTAAGCCGTCACCCTGCCAAGTAGCAACTCAACCCTGGACCCCGCCTTTCATGATCCGTCAGTCATCTACGCTTACAACGTTCGTAGTCACCCTAAGCTGCCCTAACCGACCTGGCATTGTAGCGGCAATCAGCCAGCGCCTTTACGAACTTGGTGCCAACATCACGGAAGCACAGCAGTTTGATGACACAGGCAGTACGCAGTTCTTCATGCGAATTGTTTTCGATGTGGCAAAAGAGGCGTTATCCGAAACCCAGTTGAAAACAGAATTTTCCCGTCTGGCGGAAAATTTCTCAATGGACTGGCAAATTAGTGACATTTCAAAGCGCCAGAAAGTTCTTCTTTTTGTGTCCCGCTTTGATCATTGCCTTGTGGACCTTCTCTATCGCTGGCGTATCGGTGAACTACAGATAGATCCGGTGGGAATCATCTCCAATCATGCTCGGGAAACCTATGCTGATCTGGATTTCCATGGTGTTCCATTTCACCATCTTCCCATTACCAAAGATACCAAGGCGGAACAGGAACAGCGCATCTGGACTGTTTTTCAGGAGAGCGGGGCTGAACTGGCTGTTCTGGCGCGATATATGCAGGTGCTTTCCAACGAAATGGCCACCCGCCTTTCTGGACGTTGCATCAACATTCACCATTCCTTTCTACCAGGCTTCAAAGGCGCTCGCCCCTATCATCAGGCGTTCAGCCGTGGCGTAAAGCTTATTGGTGCAACGGCCCATTATGTCACCAGCGATCTGGATGAAGGACCGATCATCGAGCAGGACGTTGAGCGGATCTCTCACGCTGACGACCCGGAAGACCTGATCCGTAAGGGACGTGATATCGAGCGTCGCGTGCTCGCTCGCGCTGTACGGTATCACATAGAGCGGCGAGCCATTCTGAATGGAAACAAGACGATTGTTTTCACACCCTGAGCGAGACGACGGCCGACCAAGGCGCTTATTGAACAAGCGCCTTGACGAGAGCCTTGATCGCCTTCTGTGCCGCTTTGGACCCCCACTCCTTAAGTAGCCTGTTGCTACGAGGACGTTTGGAAAGTGCATAAGGACTTTCCCTGATGGGCGGCATGCCTACAACCTGTTCCTTCATGGATTGTGGAAGAGCAGGAAACGGGTCCACGTTCACGAGCTGCATTAAAAGTGCAACGGCTATGATCTTACAGGTTGGCTTGCGAGTATTCAGGCACACATAGGCGCCCGTCCCGTTGGAAGCAGGATCGTATATGGCTTTCCATGTCACAGCGGGAACCGGAATACGCCCTCTTCCAATCTTTGCCGTGTGCTCGGGATCGTATCCTGGGCCGGTAACGACGAATATTTCGCCTTCCTGACGTGCCCACCCTCTGACAGCGCTTTCAACACCTTCCCAAGGTCCACGGTTCAACTCACCCGTTTGGGGAACAATATTGGACAGCAGGAAAGACTGCTGCTGAGACGCAAGACCCGGCTCATTACCGCTCGGTGTCATATGTCCCCGGTCATAGCCTGAGGCTCTGTAGTCGGTCAGTGATGCACGCATTGAGGCGGGCAGCCTCATATCAGGGAAGAATTTTCCTTGCCGGTTCGTGTCATCGGCAATTTCAAGATTTTCTTCGGTCAGGTCTTCAGCAGACCAGAGCGGACCCTTTGTCGCTTCTGAAACCAGAACGGCATAATGGTCATTACAGAGCTGAACAGTGCCTGAGCGCGCGGTCTCTGACAGAAGTGCGGGGGGAACGCCTTTGGCAAATAAGGCCGGGCATGAAGCCGCATGTGCGGGACATGCGGCAACCAGAAACCCGACGAAACCAAGCGGAAGATATTTCAACGCCCCTCACAGACCTAAAGCCAGACAATCTTGCCTGCTGGAACAACGAGGATATTGAAAATGACTGGTACGGGCAGAGGGACTTGAACCCCCACAGCTTGCGCCACCAGAACCTAAATCTGGCGTGTCTACCAATTCCACCATGCCCGCAGACTGTGAAGTGGGTCTAGACGATCTCCACGGCTCTTGCAATGGCTATCAACGACCTAAATGACTGAAAAATCACACCTCACAGAAAGAAAATGATTTTAGGAGTTAATTTCCAACCTTCTGGAATTTCAGAACAAAATTGTCCCCTTCCCCGATGGCGGCATATTTGGCGCGATCAACCTGGCCCAGAGCGTATGTGGGAGGAAGGGTCCAGATCCCTTTGGGCCACTGTGCCGTATCCCGGGGATTGGCGTTGATTTCGGAGCTTCCAACAAGCTTGAAACCCGCCTTTTCAATCATCTGAATAGCGTAGGCCTGTCTCACATAGCCATCTTTTGCCTGCGGGTCCTGCGGAGCGCTGGTGTTCCCGCGATGGTCTTCAATACCCAGAATACCGCCAGGCTTCAGCACTTTGTGGATTGCCTCCAGCATCTGCGGGGCATTTCCAGCTTCCATCCAGTTGTGCATATTCCGGAATGTCATGACGAGATCCGCACTGTCTGCCGGTGCGAAATTCAAATTCTCTGCATCAAAACGAGTGGTTTTGACGGCTCCGTAGATATCCGGATGCGTCGCCTGAAGCTTGGCAATACTCTGCTTTTTGATATCTGCCGGCCCGAGAGCAACCGTATAAGTGCCTTGATCATGAAGATACGGCGCGAGAATTTGGGTCCAGTACCCTCCCGCAGGCCAGATCTCTACGACATTGGACGTAGGAGTTATCCCGAAAAACTGCAGCTCTTCCAGCGGGTGCCGAACACTGTCACGGGCGACGAAGGCCGGCGTTCGCTCTGAAAGTTTGAGAGCTTGATCCAAACTTGGGCCAGCCAATGCTGGCGTGGCTGTCAAACATGACAAGGCCAACAGAAAACCGGATCTCGACAGCATGATAATGACTCCTGTTGCAGATGTCATGACTGTGACACGAGGTTGTAGAGGCTGTCTTCACACTTCTTCGAAGCCTGGTGCCCAAACGGTGCTTTACAATCGCGAAATCTGATAAAGGATAATTTAACAATCATCCCATCCGGGAAACGGCAACAGGGCAAAGCACACATGCGTCTCGACGACCAACGGGAAAGCACCAACATTGATGATCGACGCGGTTCCGGAGGCGGAGGACGCGGCCCTTTGAGGATCGGAGGGATTGGCGGTGTCATCCTTGTCATAGGGGCGCTGTACTTCGGCGTAGACCCCCGTGTAGTCCTGAGCCTTTTGGAAAACGGACCGACAGCAAATACACCGGCGGCCACCCAAACCCAGGCAGCAAAAGACGACCCCGGCAGAAAATTCATCGCCCGTATTCTAGGCTCAACCGAAGATGTCTGGAGCAGCACCTTTCAGCAAATGGGCCGAACCTATCATGATCCCGGTCTGGTTCTCTTTTCTGGCGGGACACAATCTGGCTGCGGTTATGCACAAACGTCCGTAGGCCCGTTCTATTGCCCTGCCGACCATAAGGTCTATCTGGATCTGCAGTTCTTTCAGGAATTGCAGGACCGTCTGGGAGCAAGTGGTGACTTTGCCAAGGCGTACGTCGTGGCTCATGAAGTCGGGCACCATGTCCAGAATGAGCTGGGCATTATGCAGCAGGTCAATCAACAGGGCAGCGCTGCCCAAAAAGGGGCGAATGGCCTTTCTGTCCGTGTTGAGTTGCAGGCGGACTGTTTCGCAGGGGTCTGGGCCAAGCGCGCGAACGATACCCGCCACTTCCTTGAGACGGGAGATATTGAAGAGGGCATGAACGCAGCCTCAGCCGTTGGTGACGATCGCCTGGAGCGCAAAGCTCAAGGTTATGTTGTCCCGGACAGCTTCACCCACGGGACATCTGCCCAAAGAGTCGCGTGGTTTAAGCGCGGGCTGGAAAGCGGCGATATCAAACGCTGCGATACGTTTAACGCCCCCGCGCTCTAATTTTTCTGGCCTCAGGGTATGGCGAACTCAAATGTGCCTGCTATACCAGGAGGCCAGACATCTGACACGTTTCGATGCCGTCATACCTCTGGAAAATTTCCATATTCTGGTGCTTCAATAGGCGCATCTTAAAGCGTCTGCTGGAAACCATGACCATGAAGCACATCCTGCCCAGTGTTCTCTCCCTAGCCCTGCTTTGTAGCGCCGGTACAGCACTGGCCGAACCTGCATCTTGTGCGCCTGGAACGACCTCGTTACCTGCTGGGTATGAGGGCTGGAGCAACCCCACTCCTTTGACCGCAGCCACAGACAAAACTGGTCTTTCTACAAGTCATCTAACACTCAATCACGCGTCTGCCGTTCATCTGGCACACACTCCCGACATTCACTTCCTGCAGAGGCCCGCTGAACCAGGCGGAAGCGTCAGCTATGGAGGGATGATTGCTTTCGAAGCTCCCAAATCGGGAACTTATCGCATCATGCTGCCAAACAAGACGTGGATTGACGTTCTTGGACAGGGGACACCAGTCGTTTCGACGCATCATCAACATGGTCCCGACTGTTCGGGTATCCGCAAAATGATAGATTTTCAGCTACCAGCTGGGCAATACACGCTTCAACTTGCAGGAAGCGGTCTGCAGGATATGCCCGTCATGGTGTCTGCCTTGCCGTGATGCGCTATCCCATAATGCTGTTTCTGGGCTTTCTTACGACTGGAGCAGCATTTCCTGCGATAGCCGCGAATATTTCCCCAAATGGTGCGAAAATCGAACTGGGGCACAGACTTTTCTATGACGCGGACCTCTCTCGTGACGGAAGCATGTCGTGTGCAACCTGTCATGAACAGCGTCATGCCTTCTCAGATGGGAACCCGACCCATCCGGGAGTAACAGATGAGGACGGAATCCGGAATGTTCCACCCTTAGCGAATGTCGGGCAATTTCATACGCTCACTTGGATCAACCAACACGTTACAACACTTGAAGATCAGTTCTTTATTCCGCTGAGTGGCCATCACCCAGTGGAAATGGGCATGACAGACATGCCCGAGCTCGCTCGTCGGCTCTCCGCAAACCCTTGCTATCGCGTTCTGTTTTCAAAAGCCTTTCCTCAAAAAAATATTCCGATTGATGCCCGTTCTGTAGCCCAGGCCGTGTCGGCCTTCGAGCGAGAGTTAATTTCCGATAAGTCACCGTGGGATCTTGGGCTGTCCGGGGCGACGCAGTCACAAACAAACGGAAAAAAGATATTCTTTGGCAAGGGAAAGTGCAGCTCATGTCACCAACCACCCCTATTCACTGATCAGGAATTCCATGCACTGTCGACATCTTATTCCGAACCCATCAGGACGCCTTCTCTTCGGAATGTCGAAGTAACCGCTCCTTATTTGCATGATGGTTCTGCCCCCACTCTCAGAGACGCTATTCTGGCGCATCCGAAAGGCACGCTGCTTTCGCAAAACGAACTGATAGATCTGGCCGCGTATCTTAAGCTGTTGACGGATCAGAATTTTCTTTCTGATGCCAGCTTGGGGTTGCCATCTGAAGAATGCCCAATAAGCACGCAATAATCAGTTCTGGATAACGTAGCTAATCTGCACACACGTCATACAAATCCGATCGCGCTTTTCAATTGAACCGGAGCGATGGCTTGGTACGAAGCCTCGATACTGATACATCGTTGGTCTCCGCTCCACTCAGATGATCTGTCGGGAACCATTCATGACCAAACTTACAGCTCTTGTTATAGGACTTCTGTTCGGGTCTACATCGATAGCTTACGCAGAAGATGGTCAGGCTCTCTACAGCAGCAAGTGCAGCGTATGCCATCAGGCCGCTGGAATTGGATCGCCAGGGCAGTTTCCTCCCCTAAGCGGAAGAGTTGGAAAAATCGCCTCGTCTCCTGAAGGAAAGGCTTATCTGAAAGACGTTCTTCTGAATGGCCTGCATGGCGCGATTGACGTCTCAGACGAGACATACGTGGGCTTTATGCCGTCTTTCAATTCGCTGACAGACAGCCAGATTGCCGCGGTTCTTACGTATGTCTCGTCCCTGAATACGCCTGGAAAGGCCCCAGCTTTTTCTGAAGATGAAATCAAGGCTTCCCGTAGCACTCCAAAAAAAGCGAAAGAAATCGTTTCGGAACGAGCAGCGCTCAATGCCATCCACCCACTCCCATAAAAACTCATTTTTAGAGAGCCAAAGCTATTTTCTGTGACTTCCCATTAAAGAAAATATGGGATGTCACAGGCTAATTCTTAACCTTTTTCCATATTCTCTTCTTGAGAAAAAAGACCAGAATACTCATCGCGATCAGGTACAGCAGAGTAAAAACGCCTACCTTACGTCTGGTGTGAAGATGTGGATGGGCCGCCCATTCCAGAAACGCACCTACATCCTGCGACATCTGGGGGATAGTTGATGACGTTCCGTCTGAGTATTGGACCTGACCATCATGTAGAGGCTGAGGCATCGCGATGTGGCGATGCTTCATCGCCAGATTGTAGTACGAGCCTTTAGGCAACACCGTCCCTTCCGGGGCGGATGCATAAGACTGCAGAATCTGAATAATGCGCGCCGTGCCTCCTTGTTGGGTCAGAGCAAGTCGTGAAAAATCTGGAGGAAGACCACCGTGGTTGGCTAGTCTGGCCAAGTTTTCACTTGGATAAGGCGATCCAATTCGATCTGACGGGTGGGCTGGCCGTGTTTTAGGATCGCCATCATCGTCAAGACCATCGGCAACCTGATGCTGTGAAGCGTAATCTTTAATGGCCACCACAGACAGACCGAGGTCCGAAAGATCTGAATAAGCAACATAGTTCAAGCTGTGGCAACTACTGCAAACCTGCCTGAATACCTGGAGCCCGCGCTGCTCAGGCGTAGATGCGCCTGCTTTGAAAGAAAAAATGGCAAGTAAAACTAAAAAAGGATATTTCATTCCCTGCCCTCTTTTGCGAAGCCCAAGGAAGATGCTGTTTCGCCACGCGATTGAAGTGGCAAAAGTATCAAAAAATATAAATACCAATAGAAAACAGCAACGCGGCTAAGCCAGAGCCACCCTCCTGCGGGTGGATGCATTCCAGCAAAACCCAAAGCCATAAACGAGAAGAAAAGCATTAAAAGCGCTGGTCGGAGGAGAGGCCGAGACTTTGCCGATCTGACAGGGGACTTATCCAGCCATGGTACCGCAAATAATACGCCTATACTTCCTGTCGCAAGGATGAGGCCTCCAAGTTTGGAAGGAACCGCCCTTAAAATCGCATAAAAAGGCGCAAAATACCATTCCGGCGTAATGTCCTGAGGCGTCACAAGTGGGTTGGCCTGTACGTAATTCTCTGCAAGAGTCAGAAAATCAGGAGCAAAAAAAACAATTACTGCATAGACGATAAGAAAAAAACAAAGCCCCAATCCATCCTTGGACGTATAATAGGGATGAAATGGGACTGTTTCATCAGAAGATTCAGGATCTATTCCTGTCGGGTTATTTGATCCCGCAACATGCAATGTTGCAATATGAAGCGCAACGACGCCTATAATAGAAAATGCTGTCAGGAAATGAAGAACGTAAATCCTGTGTAAAGCAGCATTACCAAGGCCCTCCCCTCCCATTAGCCAGGACGTCAGGGCTTTCCCGATCAATGGCACAGTATTGAACGCATTCACGACAACTGTAGCGCCCCAATAGGACATCTGCCCCCACGGGAGAATGTACCCCGCGAAAGCCGTTATCATGACCATTAAAAGCAGTCCCAGCCCAGTGAGCCAGATCAGTTCGCGAGGCGCTTTGTAGGATCCGTAATAGAGCCCTCTTGCGACATGGACGTAGAGAGCGGCAAACAGCATGGAAACGCCGCCCATATGAATGGATCGAACCAGCCAGCCCGATGCGACCTGCCGATCCATGGTCTCTATGCTGGAAAACGCATCTGACACTGTCGGACTGTAATTAAGAGCAAGAAAGATCCCGCTCAGCAAAAGCATCCCGAGCGAAATCGTGGCAAAGGCACCGAAATTCCATAGATAATTGAGGTTTTTCGGCATCGCAAAGTCAACATATTCACGCCGAAAAGAAGAAACAATCGGGAGACGTTTCTCTACCCACCTGGAGAGGTCTTGAGATTTATCGGTCATAAGGGCAATCAGATCTGCTGGATCGTCGCGATATCAAAATCTGGATCGCCTTTACTCTTCCCAATGAGCAGGTGCTGATCAGAAATTATCGTCACGGGCGGAACAGGAAGATTATAGGGCGCTGGCGCATCCTTATATGCCCGCCCTGCGATATCGAATTGTGACCCATGGCAGGGACAAGCATATTTCCCGGATCGATCGCCTGACGATGGCGCGTCAAAAGATGGCACACACCCCAGATGTGTGCAGATTCCGATCAGGACGCCAATTTCAGGCACAACAGAGCGATGCCAGTTGATCGCATCCTGAGGTTGCTGGTGCATTTTGGACTCTGGGTCACGCAGCCGATGCGCTAGTTCAGGAACACGGAGCGAAGCCAGCATTTCTGGTGTGCGCCGCTGAACGAACACCGGCCATCCACGCCACGTCACCACAAGCTGCTGCCCCGGCGACAGCTTCGAGCAATCAACCTCAACAGTGTCATCTTCGCCAATGCGACTGCTCTGCGTACCATTCAAACTGTTGAGAAACGGATATGCCAGCGCGCAGGCCCCTGCACAGCCCATCCCCAGCGTAACTGTCGCGAGCACATCGCGTCGCCGGGGGTGGTTTTCCTCTTCCAATCCCTGTTGGGACGAGGAAGGAGGTGCATCATCCTGTGTCATGGTGTCCTACTCAAATAACCAGCTCAAATCATTCAAGCCCATATGGGTGAAGTCAATCTTAAAGATAGGCTGCACGAAACGGAGCCTCTGTTTCTCATCATGCACCTCCAAGGGCCAACCCTCTCTTTTCGACACCATACCCAGTCATAAAAATGACATGAAACTCTTGAAATTCCTTGATGATTTCATCCGCCGGGGCTGATAAGCGTCTTATCACAATTGAGTGTATGGAAGAGATCAACGGTGGCAACAAAACTGAACCGTCGCGGCGTACTAGGTCTGGGAGCAGGTTTTTCCCTCAGTGCGCTTCTTTCATCCATTCAGCGTGCCCGTGCCATCCCTGCCCGTCGGGACACAGGAACGATCGAAGACGTCCAGCATATCGTTGTGCTGATGCAGGAAAACCGATCTTTCGATCACTATCTTGGTCATCTGTCAGGCGTTCGAGGGTATGGAGACCGGCATGTCGTGCGTGGTCCAAACCGCGAACCGATCTGGTGGCAGCAACGGCAGAAAGCCGAAAATGGCTGGATCACGCCGTTCCATCTCCCGACACAAACTACCAGTGCAGAATGCGTGATTGATCTGGACCACAGCTGGGCTCCTACGCACGCAGCGATCAACAAAGGCTGGAACAACCAATGGCCTCGTCACAAGAAAGATATGACGATGGGCTATTACACACGGGAAGATATTCCCTTCCATTACGCTCTGGCTGACGCGTTCACGGTCTGCGATCACTATTTCTGCTCCACGCCGACACAGACACACCCCAACCGTTTTTACCTCATGTCTGGCACCGTTGATCCCAATGCGACAGGCGGTGGCCCGATCCTCGATAATGTGGATTGGGTAGACAGAGATTTTTATCCCAAGGTGCCTGAACCTTTCACCTGGACGACCTACCCTGAGCGCCTTCAGGAGGCCGGTGTGTCATGGCAGGTTTACCAGCAGGGCCTGTCTGGCGCCGATGTTGAGAATGGTAATTTCGGCACAAACGTTCTGATGTGTTTCAAGAATTTCGCTGACGCCAAGCCGGGATCAGCCTTGCATGAGCGTGCCATGACTGCGCGAACACTTGATCACTTGAAACAGGATGTTCTGGCCGATCGGCTGCCACAGGTGTCATGGATCCTGCCTCCGGCGGCGTATTCTGAACACCCCCGGTGGACGCCCGGCTACGGTGCAACCTTTATTGCTCACGCGCTCGATGCCTTGACGGCTAATCCGGATGTCTGGGCCAAAACTGTTTTTCTCGTGATGTATGATGAGAACGACGGGTATTTTGACCATATGCCGCCCCCACAGCCTCCCACACCGGTTCTCCCCGGTCAGAGCACGGTGACGACAAGAGACGAAATTCACAATCACCTCCAAAGCTTCAGGCCAGATCGCTACAAGGCAGACGATCTTCCTTATGGCCTGGGGCCGCGTGTACCAGCTTTCGTTATCTCTCCCTGGAGCACCGGGGGTTTTGTCTGCTCCGAAGTGTTTGACCACACCTCTGTGCTACGCTTCATCGAAGCCCGTTTTGGCGTCAAAGAAACCAATATCACGCCATGGCGCCGTGCAGTCTGCGGCGATTTGACCAGTGCGTTCGATTTCTCGCGCAAAACTACGGTTAAGCCGCCGCTTCCGGACACGGCCGCCTATAGGAAAATTGCTGACGCGTCCTGTAAGCTTCCCTCGCCCGTTATTCCTCATCAGAGCACGCTCGAGGATATCGGCAACCAGGAACGAGGTGCACGCTTGGCAAGACCACTGCCATACAAACTCTCTGCAGACCTCCTGGAGACCAGTGCAGACAGCGTGACTTTCGAAATCCGCAATGACGGCACATCCGGGGCGTGTTTTTACGTTTATCGTGACGGAACCGAGGAAACCCCTCGCCGGCATACTCTGGAGCCGGGAAAAGCCATAACTGACATTTGGAAATTAAAGAGCGCCGGACAACACGACTTCACCATTCTCGGGCCAAATGGTTTTGCGCGTTACTTCCAGAACGCGCAACCTATGGATATCCAGATTCAAGCGCGGGAAGACGCTCGAACCGGCAATCTGGTTCTAAACCTCAAGAATACTGCATCTACAGAAAAGAAGGTCAGGATCCAGGATAACGCTTATGGTGCGGAAGGCCGTTTTCTTTCCCTTGAAGGAAATCATTCGGCATCCGTCTCTGTTGAGCTCGATGCCAGTCATCACTGGTATGATCTTGTTCTCTCCTGCCCCGATGAACCGGGCAATCAATCTCGATTTGCCGGGCATGTAGAAACCGGACAAACGAGCATCACCGACCCTGCCATGGGCAACGTCCTGGCCTGACGGACACAGTCATACTCTCGGCAAGAGCATACTCTGGAATGCTCTTGCCGGAAAAACCAGCTTAGCCGCTTATATCAAGGCCGATGTCCAGCGCTTTGACCGTATGTGTAAGCCAGCCCAAAGACAAAACGTCCACTCCGGTCTCTGCAATCGGGCGCGCCGTCTGCGGTGTAATTCCACCGGATGCCTCTGCAATAGAGCGGCCATCGATAAGTCTGACAGCTCTACGAAGCGTTTCCACACCCATATTATCGAGAAGATACGCATCTGCTCCGCCAGCCGCGAGCGCTTCCTCGAGCTGGTCCAGCGTATCGACCTCCAGTTCAATCTTCATCAGATGCCCTGCCCGCTGACGCGCCGCCTTCAAAGCTGCTGAGACACCCCCACATAAAGCCAGATGATTGTCCTTAATCAGGATGGCGTCATCAAGCCGATATCTATGACTGGCACCACCTCCTGCACGTACCGCATATTTCTGAACCGCTTTAAGGCCAGGAAGCGTTTTGCGCGTGCAACAGATCCGAGCCTTCGTGCCATGAACAGCATCCACGATCGCCCGCGTCGCTGTGGCGATGCCGCTCAGGTGCGAGAGGAGATTTAACGCTGTGCGTTCGCCTGCCAGAACCGTACTTGCAGACCCGTCAATGACGGCTAGGACATCCCCGGCCCCAATCCTGTCACCATCCTGCCGGTGAGAAATAAACTCAGCCTTGCGGTCCAGAAGACTGAATGCAAGCTGGGCTCCCTGTAACCCAGCCAGAACGCCATTTTGTCTTGCACGAAAAACTGCCTGAAGGGGCTGTTCAGGATCAAGAAGAGCCTGTGTCGTCACATCTCCGCCCGTTCCCAGGTCTTCAACAAGCGCGGCACGAACTACAGGTTCCCAGAGAAGATCAGGCAGAAAGGTCTGAAAGGTCATGCAATGTGTCCTTATGGCGAAGGAAGATCAGTTATGGTCAGCACAGTTCGGTTAGGCATCGTTTGATTTGGAAAGTCCGTGCGCCAGTGGCTTCCACGGCTCTCCCTACGTCTCAGGGCAGACGATGCAACGAAGGCGGCAATGAGCGCTTCATTACTAACGTGGATATCCGGAAGAATTGTTTCAAAAAGAGCCTGCAATCCACGCTCGTCCCTGAGCAGTCCGGCATACTGGCTCATGAGTGAGGCCAAATCATGCATAGCAGGAGCATTGCTGACTTCGCGCGGCACAATCGTCCCGAACGGCACCTTTGGAAGCATGCTGCTATCGACGCTTTCTGCGACCCATTTCCCGGTTACGAAGGCTTCGAGCAATGAATTACTCGCCAGGCGATTAGCGCCATGAAGGCCGGTACAGGCCGCTTCTCCGCAGGCCCACAGACCCGGCACAGAGGTACGCCCCTGTTCATCAACATCCAGACCACCCATGTGATAGTGCATTGCTGGACTGACCGGAATTAACTGTGCGTCCGGATCAATCCCCATGGCCATGCATGACGCTGTTATGGCCGGAAACCTCGCACTAAAGGGCGTTTTTCCTATTCCGCGCGCATCCAGAAAAACGTCGTGTCCGCTTTGAATATGAGCCGAAATCGCTCGCGCGACGATATCGCGTGGCTGGAGTTCTTCCGTAAATCTGTTTCCAGTTTCATCGACCAGAAGAGCACCCGCCCCGCGTACCGCCTCGCTCACCAGAGGTCTGCGGCCAGTCTGGCCAACGCCTTTGAGAGCTGTTGGATGGAACTGGGTGAATTCCATGTCGACCAATCTGGCACCAGCCCGTGCAGCATGAGCCAGACCGTTCCCGGTCAATGTTCCAGGACTGGTGGTACAATCATAAAGAGCGCCAATGCCTCCGGATGCGATGACGCAGCATGAGATGGGCAGAAAACCTTGTGAGGTCCTTACGCCGATAAGGCGTCCTTCTTCCGTAACCAAGCCCTCCAGTCGCGCTCCTTCCAGAACAGTGATGGTATCGCGACTTCGAACACGCTTTATCAACGTCTGCATGATCGCAGCACCGCTTCCATCTCCGCCGACATGGAGAATACGGTGTCTGGAATGCGCGGCCTCCAGATGCAGGTCCAGCGCTTCGCCCTTTTTTGTAAAAGGGACGCCCCACTCGAGCAAAGTCCTGATGGCGTCAGGTGCCGAGTTCGTAATCAGTTTCACTATGTGGGGAACACTGAGGCCGGCACCTGCGGCTAACGTGTCCTGAGTGTGCAGATCCGGTGAATCTTCTGCTCCAACTGCGGCTGCAATTCCCCCCTGAGCCAAAGAACTCGCCGCCTCGTGCCCTAACGGAGCCGGGCTGAGAACAACACAGGGCTGGCGAAGGTGCAGGGCAGCGGAAAGACCTGCCAGTCCTGCCCCTACGATAACGGGTTGCCCAACGAGATGACTTAAAAGAATGTCCGTCACAATTAGATTGCCAGCATTCTCTCGACCGCCATGCGGGCTCGCCCTTCAAGCTCGGACGGAATGGTTACCGGAGTTTCGAGGTTTTCGAGCGCTCTGCGGATTCCTGCCAACGTAATGCGCTTCATGTGTGGGCAAAGATTACACGGGCGAACAAACTCGGTTTCCGGATTCAGCGCGGCCAGATTGTCGCTCATCGAGCATTCTGTCACCAGCAACACTTTTTCCGGGCGGTGGGTCGCGACGTAGTCAATCATATTGGCGGTAGAGCCGGAATAGTCCGCCTCGGCAACCACCTCCGGCGGGCATTCAGGATGCGCTATGACTGTCACACCTGGATGAATGCGCCGATACTGCCGAATTTCCTGCGGTGTAAAGCGTTCATGCACTTCACAATGACCCGCCCAGGTCAGCATTTCGATGCCTGTTTCGTTCTCGATGTTTTGAGCCAGAAACTCGTCTGGAATCATAATAACACGAGGAACACCCAGGCTTTCCACGACGCGTTTAGCATTGCCGGATGTGCAGCAGACGTCTGTTTCCGCTTTCACTTGCGCTGTACTGTTCACGTAAGTGACAACCGGAACTCCTGGATAGCGCCGCTTCATCTCTCGGACGTTTTCCGCCGTTATGCTCTCTGCCAAAGAACAGCCAGCCCGATCGTCCGGAATTAGAACCGTCTTGTCGGGATTCATCAGCTTGGCGGTTTCCGCCATGAAATGAACGCCCGCCATGACAATGATGTCTGCATCGAGGTTCTGGGCCTCACGAGCCAGAGCCAGACTGTCTCCGCGGATGTCCGCGACACAGTGAAAAATTTCTGGCGTTTGATAGTTATGAGCCAGAATAACGGCATTTCGTTCGCGTTTCAGGCGAAGAATAGCCTCGATGTCATCCGCGTATAAACGTTCCCAATCCTCCCGCGCCATCAGGCGGGAGACAGGTTCGTAAAGCCTGTCACGGCTTTCCAGGACATGCTGACGGCCCATGACGGACTCCATAATAACATTATGCTCCTATTGAGCATAATGTATCTTACCGTATTCACAAGCCTGTCGGTCAACACGTTTTCAGGAGAACGTTCCCAGTGGAAGCTTAGCCCCTGTCAGATAGCAATTTTCAGAATTGTCAGTCCGGAACCTGTAAAGCCGCGCAGGCCTCCCCTGAACCCCGCTCTCGTAGCGATCGGTTTCACTGACCAGATCCTGATTTTGTACCAAACGACGAAAATTCTGCTTGTGCATCAAACGCCCGGAAAGAGCTTCCATCGCTTGCTGGAGTTGAAGAAGCGTAAATTCTTCGGGCACGAGCTCGAACACGACAGGCGTGTAACGGATTTTCGCTCTTAAACGGGACATCGCCGTTGCGAGAATACGCCGATGATCCCAGAGCATGGGGCGCTCTCCCAGCCCGGCACTGCAATAAGGTGACTCCTGGACCAGCCCTGCCTCCCACAGCAGTTCATAACGCTCAAGCACGGCTTCGTCGTTCCAGCTTTCTCCATTTAGGCCAAACGTGACCCTACAGCGGTCGAGCTTTTCCTCCTCATGGGCCGCCCACTCAAGAAGGGCTCGCTCAATGGTCTTGAGGAGGGCAACGCTTCCTTCAGTTCGGCGATCTTCCCAAGGAAAGTACTGATACCATCCCCTCCATCCTGCCTGATCGCCACTGTCGCGCGTCAGAGCCATATAGGAAATACGCACGAGCCGTTCAGTTTCAGCAGGAACAGAGTCCCCGAACGTATAGAGTTGCTCAACATGGCCCAGGCGGAACCCCGTGAGTTCCTCTACCCAATGGCGCACACCACGCTGCAATGACGAGTGTTCCGTTTCCAGGGCGCCTGCAGGTAAGCACGCCCCGTTCTGAACGGTCAGAATTTCTGGTGTTCCGCTCTGGAGTGTGGTCAGGACAGCAACCAGTTCCGCCCGACACGTCGCAACGTGATGATTCATTCTAAAATCATGTCTTCCCGTTGGGTAGAAACTCCAGAAGTAAAACTCTTCTCAGGAAGGAGGCGGGGAGTTTCTTGCTACCGCCTCCCCTCCAAGGATTCAGCCTGCGATGCTGTCTGGCATGGACGCCATATCGATCACGAAGCGGTATTTGACGTCTGAACGCAGGACGCGCTCATACGCCTGATTGATCTCATCCATCCGAATGATTTCCACGTCACTGACGATGTTATGCTGACCGCAGAAATCAAGCATTTCCTGCGTTTCCTGAATACCACCGATAGCGGAGCCAGCCAGACTACGGCGCTTGGCAACAAGGCTGAAGGCCCCAACGGACATCGGCTTTTCCGGCAGTCCTACAAGCACCATATGCCCGTCCTGCTTCAGCAGGGACAGGTAGGCATTGATGTCATGATCTGCCGACACAGCATCAAGAATGAAATCAAAGCGGTTCGCCTCGGCAGCCATCGCTTGTTCATCGCGGGAAATGACAACCCGGTGTGCACCAAGTCGCTTCCCATCTTCGACCTTGCTCGGAGACGTTGTGAACAGCGTCACTTCGGCACCAAGCGCAACGGCAAATTTGACCCCCATATGGCCAAGTCCACCGAGCCCTACAACACCAACGCGATGCCCTGTTCCGATTTTCCAGTGAGACAACGGAGACCATGTCGTGATCCCGGCGCAAAGCAATGGTGCCGCTGCGGCAGGATCGAGATTTTCGGGAATACGCAGGACGAAACCTTCATCGACAACGATAGCGCGCGAATATCCGCCGAACGTGTAGGCGCCTTCTGTCGGAAATGCCGGATCGGGGCTGTTGTATGTCCATGTTGGGCTGGCATCACAATACTGCTCCAGACCAGCCTCGCAGGACGCGCAGGTTCGGCATGAATTCACCATACAGCCCACGCCCACACGGTCACCGACTTTAAAGCGTGTTACGTCAGGCCCAACCGCTTTGACATGCCCGATAATCTCATGTCCCGGCACGCATGGATAAGAAGCAGGTCCCCATTCGCTCCGTGCGGTATGAATGTCAGAGTGACAGACACCGCAGTGGGTAATGTCAATCTGAACGTCCAAAGGACCGCAGTCACGGCGCTCAAAAGCGAAGGGAGCCAAGGGAGACGTCGGGCTGGAGGCCGCGTAACCAACACAGGTAAGCATTGCAGGTCCTTGTCGAGACAGAAGAATCAAAGCGTCAAAACGATTGGCCTACCCTAACAGGAAGTCCCACTGAACTGTACCCATGCTGAGTTGGCACAGGTTTCTTCAGGCACGCGTAAGACAACCCACAACGTCACGAGCCTCTACCAGTAAAGCCTCAAGATCCAGTCCGGGAATAGCGCCATCCACTACCACAGGCACACCATCCATAAGGACATGACGTACAGTTGTGGCGCCTGACACGACCGGAGCGATCAGTGGATCATGCAATCCAGCACATCTGGGTGCATCCAGACCATGGATAACCAGATCCGCCGCTCCGCCGACCTCAACCCGGCCAACATCAGGAAGCCCTAGGATTTGCGCTCCTGCGGAAGTTGACCAGCGCATGACGTCCTCAGCCATGACAGCGTCAGCACCGTGAACAGCACGATGGATCATCCACGCGCAATGCATCTCTGCCCCCATGTCACACGCTTCATTGGATGCAGCTCCATCAACTGCCAGCGATACGCGTCCGCCCAGAGCGTCCAAGGCCGGTGCAGGCGCAATACCTGACCCAAGGCGGCAGTTACTCTGAGGACAATGCGCCATACCTGTCCCGGTTTGGGCCATAAGCGCCAGTTCGCTCTCATCAAGATGAACCAGATGCGCAAACCAGACGTCTTCTCCAACCCAGCCATGCTCGGCAACAAACTGAAGGGGCCGCATTCCGTAAGTTTCCAGACAGAACCGAACATAGTTCTCTGTTTCAGACAGATGCGAGTGGAGCGAAATACCCATGCTTCGGGCGGCAATAGCCATTTCCCGAAGCTCATCCGGCGTGACGCCCCAGGTTGGCGTATTAGGGGCCAGAGCAATTCGGCGTTTCGCATTCGGGCCAGATTGATGATACCGGCCGACAAGCCCTTCGACACGTTTCATCATCACATCCAGCGTCTCCGTCGGGGCTGGAATAATGTCGTCCGTATCGAATTTTCTGGCGCGCGTGGTGCCTCCACGCGCGAGAACATAGCGCAGACCAAGATCTTCAGCAGCTTCAAACAGTACGGCAGCCGGATCGTATGCATACATATCTGCAAACAGGTAATGATGATCAGCGACCGTCGTGCAGCCCGACAAGAGCAGTTCCACCATTCCAATTCGGGCCGCCACATTCAGCGCCCGCTCATCTATGCGGTTCCAGTAGGTGTTGGGCACAAGGCGAAGCCATGGTTCCAATGGCTTATTGATGGCCGTGGGAACTGCTTTGAGCACACTCTGAAAAAGGTGATGATGCGTGCTGATAAGTCCGGGAGTTGCAATTCCTCCCTTGGCATTCAGAACCTTCTCCCCAGAGTCAGGTGCCAAATGACCGATTTCCGTGATCCTGCCGTCGCGAATGCGAATGTCACCGGCACTTCTGGCAGACTCGCCGCGTAGTCCAGTCAGAATTCCACCGATATTCTGTATCAGTAAGCTCATGCTGGCATCACCCGGAGAGTATCCACAAACTCTGTGGTAAAGGCACTTTTCCAGTCAGCATCGGCTGGCAAAAGGTTTTGGCTGACCATAAAGTCCCGTGTGGCCTGCCACCGGGCAAGCGTCATCGCGCCAAGACCTCGCTCTTTGACATCTGGGGATGACAGAGCATCTGCTTTTTTCAGTCCGGCGTAGCCGAAAGCCAGATGCTCCAGCGTCATATTAGGGTTAGCTTTGAGGATCAGAGCATTCCCCGGATCGGGGTTTTGAAAATAATCACGCCATCCCATCAAAGACGCTTTCACAAAGCTGCTTACCTTTTTCTTATCGGTCGCAACCATCTGCTGAGTCGTGACCATAGGGGCGCCATAGGGCGGATAACCCAGATCCTTGAATAGGAAAAACTCGACCGGCATTCCTTTCTGCCGGGCATCCCACAGTTCGGAGGATGCATAAGCCTGAACGGCCATTTCCGGATCCAGAAAAAATGGCTGGAGATTGAAAGAATAAGGCCTCGCCTGCTCTTCCCTGTAACCAAAGCGATTTTTGAGCCATGGCCAGAACGTCGCATGGGAAGACGCTGCTATCAGAATTGGATGGTCACGGAGTTGGGCGAGATCCTTGACGCCAGCATGCGTCATCAGGCCCTGCTGATCGTGCTGGAAAGTACTGGCTACGGCAACAAGAGGAATACCAGAGGCAACGGCGGAAAGAAGCTGGAAGTCGTAGCCAGTAATGAAATCTGCACGGCCGGCAGCCAGAAGCTGAGGAACATTCATTTGCGGGCTGGCAGCCTCTATCGTGACGTCCAGTCCTTCCTGTGCGTAATACCCCTTGGCCAGAGCTTGATAAAACCCACCAAACTCAGCTTGTGCATACCAGGATGTTATAAGCTTGACGGGCGTCCCCGCATTTTGCGCCCTACTGATGAGCGGCATGGATAATCCGCCGAGACTTCCAGCCAACCCCAAAAGGGTTTGCCTGCGACCGAGAGACATCCTGGACATACGGACCGTTCTCCATTCTTTATTCAGTCACAGTTTATGAATCGAAACGGTTTTCATGAAAGTGCCTATTTGAGAATATCGGAATGCTTTTATGAGAACGGCTTTTGTAATTGACAGGCAAATGCCCACCATGTTTTGTGTTGGAAACGAGTAGAAGCGGTCGAAGTCTTGTTACAGGCTTTGGGCATTGCTCCAACAGATCCGGATCAAGGCTCTGGTTGGGGGCATATGCCATATTTGATCGCCACAGCCCCTTACCCATGCCGTAGTTCCGTCTCTGTTGTCTTCAATACGTTTATGGAGAAAACGAGTATGGTCCCGACAGGTCTGAGCGAACTTGAAACCGAACGCCATATTGGCGGAATGGGGACGAATATCGCCCGTCAAATTCCCAGGATCGATCTCTCCTCTTTTGAAGAGCGGAAATACCAGATTGCCGACGAACTTTGGTCTGCGGCTACGGAAATCGGTTTTTTTCAGGTTTATAATCACGGCATTCCGCAGAACGACATAGATCGAGCGTTTTCACTGGCAACAGCCTTCTTTGCCCTCCCTAAAGATGCAAAGGCCCGCCTTCCCCTCAAACCTGGTACGAACGCCGGATGGGAATTTCAGGAACAGGTGCGGCCCTCAACAGGTACACCTGACCATAAAGAATCATTTCAGATCACTCTTCCCAGAATGACGGCTCTGTGGCCAACACAGCAAGACGCGCCGGACTTCAGGGAATTTCTATCTCACTTCGAGCACCAGAACTGGCTTCTGGGTATGAAGATCCTGTCCTGCTTTGCCATCAAACTCGGATTTGACGAAAAGTTCTTCACCGAACTGCACGACCCGTCCTCCCCTGACTACCAGTGCACTCTTCGTCTCATTCACTATATGAGCATGGAGAATGCTCTGCCGGAGGACTTCAAACGCTGGCGTGCAGGCGCCCATTCGGATTTTGATTGCCTGACACTTCTTCATCAGCGAACAGGCGAAGGCGGTCTTCAGGTTTGCCCTGGGAAGGATGCAAAGAGCGGGGCATGGACCGACGTTGAACCCGTCTCAGGATATGTGACCTGCAATATTGGCGACATGCTGATGCGGTGGAGCGACGACAAGCTGCTGTCCACGCTTCATCGTGTTCGCATGCCACAACCGGACGAATATCTTGGTGAGCGCCTCTCCATTCCCTTTTTCTGCCAAGCCAATCGGGATGCAATCATTCAGGGGCCAGAGAAGAAATATGCTCCGATCTCTGCTCAGAATTATCTTTTAGAGCGCCTGAAGGCTAATTTTGCGGCGACTGAAGCGAAAGGCAGCCCCCCAGAAACTGGTGCTGCCCTTTAAAGATCAAGCCAGCGCCTTACGTTGCCTGACTTGGAAAATTGTCAGGCAACCCATTCCCAGGGCGCAGAACGCAAACAGGGCATAACTGGTCCAGAGCGTTGTCGAAAAGTACAGGTAAGGCATCAGAACTGCCGAGACCGAAATAAACTGGCCGACCGTGCCTGCGACAACGCCACGGGTCTTCCTGTCTGTCGCAACCACCGGCAGCAAAGACATCCCTGCACCACTCAGGCCGCTATAGGCGAATGTCCAAAGAAATAGCCCCGCAGACGCGACCAGCATCGTGCTTCCCGGGAAAAGCAGCAGCCATTGAGCCAGCATGCCAATAGCCGCCATGATGCAGAACATCAGCCGGGAACGACGCTCCGTTCCGACACACAGACTGACAATCAGCCCCCCAGCCAGCATGACGACAATCTTGATGATCGCGACTTCTGCGGCAGACGCAGCCAAACTCACATGGTGAACGCGCGCAAGGTAAGACGGCGCGATCAAACTGGTTCCATAAGCAATCCCATTCGGGAGCGTTACTGACAGCCCGAGAGCCGTGACCAGCCAAGGTGACAGTCGCTTGGCGGGACCGCTTTCAGTCAAGACAGCAGGCGGCTCTTTCAAGCCAGCGAGTGTCAGAACGCCAACAGCAAGAATAACGACCATCAGGGCCATATGGGCCGTGCAGGCTGCCTGCCAGCGTCCCCCATTCAAAAAAGGAATGGCGAGAAGAAGACCGGCTGAATAACCGGCCGGAGCAAAAGTGGACCAGAATGCCAAAGCTTTGGAGCGACTTTTTTCCGGCAGATAGCGCATAAACAACACCGGCGAACCTGCTGTTGCGAACGCAAACCCGCACCCACACAGCATAAGCCCGATCCGCAGGCTCCATAACGTGGATGTTGACAGGAGGAGACTGTCACCAATCAACGTAAGAACAATGGAAATTGGAAAGGCGCGCTTTACGCCAATACGGTCAACCACCATGCCGAACAGGAAGGATGTGAAGGCTGCGGGCACCGAAAAGAAGGACAAACTGGTGCCCACAGGGCCCGGAGAAACATGTCGGGCTTCCGCGATCGCACTGATAAACGGAACAACCAGTCCGACAACGGCCATGGATACTGCCGAATAAACGTAAATCACCAGAACAAGAAAGAGATGATAGCCTGATCTGTCGCTCGTGGTTTGCATGGTCTTGTATCCTTGAAAAGGCCGGCCACGGGTCCGGCTAAGGGCTATTCAGTCGGCTTAGTTATTCCATGGAACATTCGGCAAAGCTGGCTCTACCGGGCCTGGCGGCTTGATCGAAGCGCAGCTTTGCGGAGGCATATGACCAGCCAGAAGCGTTTTCACGAAAGGAATGGAATCCTTCAAAGACACGTTGACTGCGCCATTATGGGTCATACCCGGATAGCGTTTCCACAGAACGTGAGTCCCCGCATCACACATGGCTGCAACGGCATTATACTGCCCATTCACTCCGGCCTCACCATCCGCCAGACCTGTCCCGGCAAACACAGGAAAGCTGATTTTGGCATTGGGGATCGTGAAGGCTGCGTCGTGTCCAGCTTCGAAAGCAGGAAGCTTCTCGTTGAAAAGTGCGTTACTTTGCACTTTGAGTTGGTCCGCTTTGTCAAAAAGATTGTGCAGGCAGGCGTGGCGAGCGATCTGGGACATCTGGCGCCCCGCACTCGTCAGAACTGTCCGGCTGTCTGTCTCAGGCTGCAGAGACTGGTCAGATCCTTCAACCCGCAACATGGCAAAGGCGGAATCCATTTTGCTGGCGTCCGTATAAACTTCAGGAATAGGCACATGTCTCGCGCCTGGTGAGACTGCAAAACCTGTTACAAGGCCTGTGGTAACGACTCCCCGAATGTTTAACTCGGCAGCGTATGATGGTGCTAACCATGCGGCTCCAAGCGCTGCCCCGGATCCCTGCGATTGCCCGACCAGAACGATCCAGTTTTTGATCTCTTTTGGGAAACCGCGCAAAGCCGCTCTCAATCCGTCCAGAACGCTATAACCCTCCGGTCGATAAAACAGGTACGGGTGCGGTCCTGGCGTCCCCAGACCCTGATAATCCGTCGCGACAACGACAAACCCTTCAGACAACCACCGCGACAGATAGGCTTTATCCCGACTGGAATACCCGCGCCAGGATGGAGCACAGACATCCGCAACGCCTGTCGTTCCGTGCTCCCAGGCTACAACAGGCCATCCACCAACAGGAGGCTTCCCCTTCGGAAAAAGAATCTGCCCTGAAACTGCAATCGGACCGCTTTTGTTCACGCCGTTCTGGGAAGAATACAGGACCCTGACGCCGCGACTGGCGCCTTGGGGAAGTTTGGTCAGATCCATGTCTTCATGCTGGATCGCCGTTCCGGGTATTGAGGGTATAGCCGTATTGGCCGTGTAAAAAGCACTTACGCCACCGTCGCCATACCGGTCGTCAACACTCGCGGTGGTTGATGATTCAGGTGCGACTGTGCATCCCCCCAGTGCCAGCAGAAAAGCTCCTGTAGCGCATGTCAGGCCAGATAGTCTTGGCTTCATGAGTGGTCTCCGGTGCTGAGGGAGAGTGCACGGCGCCATTCCAGCGTACGTGCAATTGCTCCAAACGGATAAAAATGTAGCCCACGAAAATTCGTGTTGGGTGTTTGAGTAATTTCTTGGGCTACAGCATCAACAAGATGTTGCGGATTGCAGGGCACAAACCAGCGATGAAGTTTCCAGCGTTGACGCTGCATGAAACGTAAAGACTGCCCAACACCACAGGCCAGGCCATACCGCACCAACGTTTTTGGCGTCGTTAGCCCGTAAATTCCCAGGTTGATTGGCAGTGTAATCCCACCATCCCTCAGCCGTTTCTCCCAGGCAAGAACTGGAGCCGCATCAAAGCAGAACTGCGTTACGATCTGCATATTCAAACCCTGCGTCCGTGCAAGCGCCTGTTTTCGGCGCATATATTCCAATAATGTAACCTCGGAGGCCTGTGGGTGCCCTTCAGGATGCCCAGCAACGTAGACAGTGCGAATGCCGGTGCGAACCGGGATCTCTGTTTCCAAAATTTGCACCGTATCGGCAAAGATACCAGCAGGCTTATCCGCTCCACCCGCGATCAGGAGCATTCGCGGAATATCCCGCTCGGTCAATGCAGAGCAGATTTCCTGCAGATGGCCTTCATCACGGATAGATCGGGCTGCAACGTGAGGAACTGGTAGGTAACCGCACAACTTCAGCAGGTCACAGGCCGCTAGAACGTCTGCAAATGGAACACCTGGAAGCCAGGTGACGAAGACCCTTGATCCGCAGGCAAGATCAGGCAGAACACCCGAGAGCTCCAGAATACGGGATGGCAAAAGCTCGATAGAGCTTTCCGTCATCAGATCTGCACGCACCTGGCCAACCGATATAGTCATGCAGCAATCCTTTTTTCCGCGAGATCCAAAACGGTTTTGAGAAGCATCATGCGTGTCATCACGCCAAAACTTCGATCAGGTGGCGTCATCCAGCTCGCGACATCAGCAACTGCAGGATGGACATCACCTTGCAAAGAGCCCTCGGGCCAGCTCATGCCAACATCAATGACGACAGCTCCTGATCGCACCATATCCGATGTTATCAGATGCGCTGAACCGGCGGCGGCTATAATGACGTCGGAGTTCTTCAGAACATTCTTAAGGTTCCGGCTTTTACGATGCAATATCGTAACGGTCGCGTTTCTGCTTTTTCCAGACAGCAAGAGCGCCGCCGGGCCGCCGACGAGACGTCCCCGCCCCAGAACAGCAACATTGGCCCCTTCCAGAACAAGGCCTGCCTGCTGCAAGACTGCATCAATGCCCCTCACAGTGCAGGGAATAACTGACGGATCTGATGTCGTCAGAGACAACAGGTTAACCGGATGAAGACCATCGACATCCTTTTCAGCGCTGATCGCCTGAAGAACCTGCCCTTCTTCTAAGTGCGTCGGCAAAGGAAGTTGAACCAGAATTCCAGTGATGGCTGAATCTTCATCAAGCCTTAGGATTTGCTCTAAAAGATCTGCCTGCGTGATAGATTCAGACAGAACAATCTTCCGAACTGCTATTCCAACCTTTTCGCAGTCCTCGATTTTACGACTGACGTATGTAGCGCTTTGTGGATCATCGCCTACCTCCACTAGCGCCAGGCAGGGAATGGTGCCCTGTTGCCTCAGCGTTGCGGCCCTGCTCTTGCTCTCCTCCAGAAGTGCGAGACCCAGTGCATCCAGATCAAAGAAACGAGCAGCCACCGCAATTACTCCCCTGCCAGAAACGGTCTCAGATAGCTTTGAGACGACGAATGATTTTTTTCATAAACGTCCGACGGGCGTTCAACGTGGTGTTATTCATATTGTAAAGCCCCAGGTAGTCGACGCTGACACGACGGTTCATGACGGCACGCAGAAAACGGGTCCCATTCTTCCGAGGCGGATCACCAAGAACAAACGCACGGTGCCGCGGGCAACCGTAAGTCGTGACGGTCATGACCTTCTTGATATTTGTAAAGCCAGGAGAAAGCTTTCCATCTATCAACTTAAAGGAGACGTCCGGAAGAAAAACGCGATCAAAATAGCCTTTAAGAATTGCGGGCCAACCAAAATTCCAAACAGGATGACACAAAATTAGTATATCCGTACTTTGAAGACGCTTCACATAATCCGCTACGCGATGCTGATTAATGCTGACATCATGATACTCGATACGATCCTGCGGACTTAGAACAGGATCGAAATTGTCCCGATACAGGTCCAGAGCATCGACTTCGTGCCCTTCAGCTTCCAGTGTCTGCGTTACCAGCCTGAACAGTGCCGCGTTGAAGCTATCTTCAAGCGGGTGGGCGAAAATGACGTGGACTTTCACGCGGGGTTCCCTGTTTTTCTGGCTCTATCAGAAGAGTTATGTTCGTTATTCGAACACTTGTTCGTTATATTTATTTTAGGCATAATCATTTTCAGCCTGCAATGATATTCGTAACGGCTATGCATAGTTTTTTGCCCAGAAACGGATTTGTCCATGGACCAGCCCTCGCCTGTCCCCGATACCGAGATTTCCCTGACATTTGTTAAGGGCCTCGAAGTCCTACGTGCTTTTGAAAATGGCCAAACAGACATGACTGTCGCAGACATTGCGCGTCTGGTAGGGCACACGAGGGCCGCCACGAGGCGACTTGTCAGAACGTTGGAAGTTCTCGGATATGTCCGGAGTATCGATCAGCGCTACAGGCTTACAGCACGCGCCTTGAAACTGGGGCTTGGCTTTCTACAAAGCCGCTCCATCGGTCATCTTGTCGGGCCGGTGCTTCGAGCTGAGTCCATTGTTATCGGAGAATCCATTTCTCTCGCTCTGCTGGACGCAGGCGAAGCAATCTATGTCTTCCATAATCCCGCAGACAAATCCGCCGAAATGTCAGGGCATACTATCGGCAGCAGCATGTCTCTTGCCAGAACCGCGACTGGCCAAGCCATTTGCGCCTTTCTACCCGAGATCAGACAACAGACCATACTGGCCACCTCAGGCCTTTCTGAAACAGAAGCGGCATGCGTGGCTAAGCGTCTTAAAGACGTTCACTCTCAGGGGTTCGCCTTGAGAGATGTGTCTCCGCAAAGCGATCTGCGTGCCCTTGGGGTGCCTGCCTTTAATGTAAATGGCCAAATTGCTGGTGCGCTCAGCGTCGTCTTTCCAACCAGTCGATACTCCATGACACAGATCCAGAAGGATCTGGTTCCCCACCTTCAGCGATGCGCAACTTATCTTGTAAGCGCCCTGTGAGACCCACAAATGACAATCATCCTGCATACCTCTGAGCTTGCCCAAAACTATTTGGCTAGCCTCAAGGCACAGATCCGCTCACAGCAGAAAACTCTGGACCATGCGCCCACTCTAGCCGTCGTCACAGGCTCTTCTGAGGCAGGCCCATCGGCCTATCTGCGCCGCATTAGCGGACTGGCGGAACAAGCCGGAATCAACCTACAAATTATTGACATTGCGGGACAAAATGAAAGAAATTTCTGCCAAACGGTCCGAGAACTTGGTGCTAACAAGCAGATCGATGGAATTCTGATTCTCTTCCCACTCCCGGAAGAAATTTCCCGCCAAGCCATCATAGACGCCCTTCCCCCGGAGAAAGATGTGGATTGTCTCCATCCACTCAATCTTGGAAGCATCATGAACGGCGCTCCATACTTCGAGCCTTGCACGGCAACAGGCGCCTTGATGGCGGCAGAACATCTCGTCGGAGATCTGCGCGGAAAAGACTGTGTCATCATTGGCAGTTCGCCGGTTGTCGGGCGTCCTTTGAGCATGCTTCTTCTGGATCGCGGCGCAACGGTTTCCGTTGTTCACATCGATACTCAGGACATCAAGTCGCATTGCAGGAAAGCGGATGTTCTCTTTTCAGCGGTAGGAAAAGCCAGATTAGTGACTGCGGACTGGATCAAACCAGAGAGTTGCCTCATCGACATAGGGATCAGCTATTGCCCGGATGAGGGGCGTGTCGTAGGGGATGTTGATCTCAAATCTGTCGAAGATATCGCATATGCGGTTACTGCGGTTCCGGATGGTGTTGGGCCACTGACAACCTGTACATTACTGGCCAATACCGTGAAAAGTGCTTTTAACCGGGCGGAATTAAACTTCAGCTATCCCGCTCTTTCGCAATAACAATAGAAAAGGCCGGAAAGAAGCTCTTTCCGGCCCAAAGTCTTTTAACCCTCTGCCTTCAGCGTTTTGACGCTGAGCATCTTTCCGGGGTTCAAAAGTAACATCGGATCATATCGCTTCTTGATTGCGGCCAGAGCCGGTGATGCCACACGGTGCATGCCGCCCTCCTCAATGGTCACGACATGCGGGTTGGCAATATTGACCCCCCGCTTCTCGTGTTCCGCGATGATATAGTTCAGGCGCTCTTCGTCCGTGAAGTGAATAACCGGCAATGCAGCACAACTCACATGGCCGCCCATCGGAAAGAATTCCAGATGCATCATCAGGTCATCAGGGAAAAGCGCACGGATTTCCGCCACCTTCTCTAGTGTCCCGACGTGCGGATAACCGCACTGCAGATATGTGTAACCACGATCTTTCTTCAGAACCTGAAGCGTCGTGTGGTTCCATGTCAGTTCGTAAAGCGGAGTTGCACCCGACGTGTCCTCAGCTTCTCTGGTGTTGGCTTCATAACAGAGGTGACCGTTGGCCGCTTCTGCAAGCGCCTTAACCGTCTCAATACCTGCCGGAGCGATCATGAGAATGACTAACGATGCACCATCTGGCACGTGCTCGCGTACGGATGCGAAGAATGGTGGCAGGTCACCGTCAACAACAGACACCAGCTTCTTCTGAATACCGGCCTGAAGAGCAATATCACGTGCAAAAACCGCTGCTTCTTCAAATGTGCCGAATGAGATGGCCATATCCTGCCAATCCACGGCTGGCTCAACACCAATTTCCAGTTCGGTAATCAGGCCTGTCGTACCGTAGGTGTGAAGAATACCTCTCGCGTCAGAGCCGCGAAGTTCGAGAGCTTCCGGATTTTCACCCAGAGTGACAAAGCGGAGCCCCAGAATATTCCCCGGTGACGAAAGACCGCCCCATCGAACAGACCCAATACCGCCGGATCCACCCGCAATAAATCCGCCGATCGTTGCCGTCCGTTTCGTGGACGGATACATGCGGACTTCCCAGCCCCTTTCATGCAAAGCACGATCCAAGTCCAGCATGTTCATGCCCGCCTGTACGCGTGCGACACCATCCTTGACCCAAAGGAGCTTATTGAGCTCCGTCATTTCAACGACAGCGCCTCCCTCCATCGGAACGGCCTGTCCATAATTCCCGGTGCCGCCCCCACGCGGAGTAAGTGGCGTTTTTGTCTCACGTGCCACCCGCGCAATATGAAGAAGATCCTCTTCATTGCGCGGCATAACGATACAATCGCCAAAACAGCTATCAAGCTGCCGCTTCAGAACCGGACTATACCAGTAAAAATCACGGCTTTTCCGCTTCACAAGAGCCGGCACCGTCTGAACAGGAATATCGCCAAGGAGCGACAGGAAGGTCTCAACCGAGCTCATCGACCCAGATCCTCCGTAATGGGACGAAGACGATCCAGCGGATATTCAGCAATCTCGGCAAGAAGCTCAAGAAAACCTTCAATCCACTGATTGGCAACAGCTTCGCCCTTCTCGGCCGTAGCAATCCCGGCGTTTCCTGCCGCACCTGATGGGTGAATATCGTGCGTCAACCAACCAAAGCCTACACGGCCTTCTGCTTCCAGCCATTTGGCCGTCTCGGCAAGCTTCTGGGGCCATGGCTCGAAATTGTCAGCGCGTTCCATCTCAACAAGATCCGGCCGCAGGTGAAGCATCAGGGATGTTTCAATGTCGCCACCATGAATCCCATACCGGCGCTCCTCTTCGGTAAACATGCCATCCGGCACGCCAAAACGGGACCAGCCAACACAGACAACAAACATTCCATGGGTCCGGCGGAGCGTTCTGGCAACGATATCCAGGATCTGTGGCTGCCCACCATGGGAATTCAGGAGCACCAACCTCTTCACACCAGATCGTGCGACGCTTTCACCAATTTCGATGAGGACCTGCGTGAGGGTCTGCGCGCTGAGGGTCAGTGTTCCAGGATAAGCAACATGCTCTTCGCTTTTGCCAACAGCCTGAATAGGAAGTGCGGTCGCGGGGACGGTCGCGGGGAGCGCCTCCATTGCCTTATCAAGCAGCATTTCGTTGATACAGGCATCCACATAGACCGGAAGATGTGGGCCATGCTGTTCCACCGCGGCCACAGGAAGAATGGCCACGGTCTCAGGGGGAAGCTGACGAAACTGGCGGGAAATCATGTCACACCAGCGCTTTTTGGGCCAGAAAACCGTCTCGGAACTGCTTGTCATGGGCTTGTCTTCCGTTGTCTCTTGTGTGGAATGACACGCCCCGGTGAGGACGAGCCAACACATTCCCTGCTCCGATATGATATCATCCCGGAACGAAAAGATAGATGAAACAGGAAGATCGCAGCTTTTAAAGCATCTATTTTCGACAGGAGCGATGCAAAAAAGAGGGCGCAAATTTCACGGGCATTCCGCTAGCGTTTCAAAAAACAGGAGCTAGCCATGTCCGAACTTTCAACACACTCAATGCCTACGCGCTCCGTGCGCCTGAATCGTCTCTCCAAAACCGTGATGGTCGCGTCTCTGGGAGTCTTCGGCCTTCTCGTCGCACTTAATAATATTACAGATTATGGTTCGAACTACGCATTTGTTCGTCACGTTCTGTCGATGGATACCACGTTTCCCGGCAACAGCCTCAGATGGCGCGCGATCTCAGTCCCGCTGCTGTGGCATATTTTTTACGTCCTGATTATTGGCGCTGAATTCGCAACCGGTGCTCTTTTTTCGTTTGCGGCCTGGAAGATGGCGAAGGCGATCAACATGGATAGTCTGGCCTTCAAGGCCGCTCATACCCTTGTTCCCGTCGCGACGGCCGTAGGATTTCTTATCTGGTTTTTCGGCTTCTCTGTCGTCGGAGGTGAGTGGTTCGCGATGTGGCAATCCCATAGCTGGAACGGACAGGAAGCCGCCTTCCGGTTTTTCATGACCATGTTGGGAGTTTGTATTTTCACTCAGCAAAAAGAGTGAGTGCATCCTTTTTGCGCGCACAAATGGGTTAAAAAGGTATCGGTCCAGCAGCAGAATAGCTCTTCCCACGGAGACAAAAAAACCGTTACGGTCTAATTATAAATGGACGTTGGGAGGCAGCTCATGACACCTTACAGGCTTGATCGACGCAGTATGCTCCGCGGCATCATGGCTGCGGGCGCGGTGTCTTCCCTACCCTCTGGGCGAGCAAAAGCGGCATCCAGGCCCCTGAGTCTACTGACCAACTGGTATGCTCAGGCAGAGCACGGAGGCTACTACCAGGCCTCCGAAGACGGACTGTACAACGCTCAAAATCTGGACGTTTCCATTCAGATGGGTGGCCCCCAGATGAACATGACCCAGCTTCTGATGGCGGGACAATGTGACATCGCCATCATGCAGGGTGAAGAAGCCATCCGCTGTGCAGTGCAGGGCATTCCCGCCGTCGCAATCGCTACGACTTTCCAGAAAGGCGTTGGCGGCTTGATGACCCACCCGGATATTCATGACATCGCCGAACTCAAGGGCCATCCCATTCTGATCAGTTCAGAAGGGCGAGCCAGCTTCTGGGTGTGGCTTAAGAAGCGTTATGGTTTCACGGAAGACCAGGCCCATCCCTACACCTATAATCTCCAGCCCTTCGCTTTCAATCCGCAGATGGCCATGCAGGCCTTTGTTTCCTCGGAGCCCTACGGCGCAAAAAAAGCGGGTATTCCATTCAATTTCTTCCTCCTCGATGATCTGGGCTACGCTGCCTATGGAAACGTGCTGATGGTCTCCCGCAAGACCCTCGAAGAACGTGGCCCTGAGCTCCAGAAGTTCATCGCGGCCAGCAGCGAAGGCTGGAAACGCTATATTTTTGGAGAGTCCACCAAGGGGGATGCTGCGATCCGTAAAGCCAATCCGGATATGAGCGCGGACCAACTCGCGTGGTCCCGCCAGAAACTTCGCGATATCAAAGCTCTGGGCGCACCGGGAGCACCAATCATGACAATGAATGATGAGCGCTGGCAGCGCATTTACGACATCCAGCTTTCAGCTCAACTCATTGCAGACAGTCCGAAATGGAAAGAGGGGTATACCCTCGATGTCGTCCACAACAGCCTGGCGACTGTCCCCGCATGAGCAGTCCCGTTCTTTCCCTGAGCAGCGTTGAGAAAATTTTCCCCAACGGCGTGCGCGGTCTTTCTCCTGTCGATCTGAGTGTGGAGAAAGGAGATTTTGTTACGCTGATTGGGCCATCTGGATGCGGCAAAAGCACGCTCCTCAAGCTCATCGCCAATCTTCATACCCCGTCGGCTGGCACGCTGAACTGGTGGGGCGGTGGCTTCAAGGACGTAGGCCAGAAAGGGCGCCGTATGGCGTTCGTCTTTCAGGACGCAACGCTCATGCCATGGGCCACGATCGTAAAAAATGTGCGCCTTCCGCTTGATTTAGAAAAAGTGGAGCGAACAACGGCGAACAAGCGTGCCCATGCAGCTCTTGAACGCGTTGGCCTAGGTCATGTGGCCGATCAATATCCGGCACAACTCTCCGGTGGCATGAAAATGCGCGTGTCCATTGCCCGTGCACTCGTTACTGAACCAGATCTTCTTCTGATGGATGAGCCATTCGGTGCATTGGACGAATTTACCAGAAACCGTTTGGATGAAGAGATGGCTCGTCTTTGCTATGAAGACGGCCTCACCACTCTGTTCGTCACACACGCCCTTCATGAGGCTGCATTTCTATCCAGCCGCGTGATGGTCATGGCGGCTCACCCTGGGCGTATTCATGCTCAATACGAAATAGACCGTGGCATCGTTCGCGACGAAACTTTCCGCCTTTCCGATCAGTTTGCCGGCATCAGCAAAGAATTGGCGATCCTCCTCGAAGATGCCAGTCGGGACAGCATGATTGGTCAGGAGGCGCGGCAATGATGACATCCCGTTCTCTCTCGCTCCTTGCTCCCATCACGCTCGGAATCATCATTCTGGCAGCATGGGAAGCGATCTGTCGCTTGTGGCATATTCCGCCTTACCTGATGCCGTCCCCGTCTGCCATCTGGCGTGCTTTGATGCTGGACGGCATGTCATTACTCCATGCGTTGCTTATCACTCTGGAAATCACATTTGCGGCGCTCGTTGTGGCCGTTCTCGGGGGTGTTCTGATAGCCTTCCTATTGGTGCAGAGCCCGCTGATCGAACGGTGCCTGATGCCTTATGTGGTCATCATGCAGGTGACCCCGATTGTAGCAATTGCGCCGCTGATCATCATCCTGATCCACAATACTCCCCTCGCCCTCACTGCCTGCGCAGCATTGGTAGCGATCTTCCCTGTGATCTCGAACACTCTGCAAGGCCTGCGCAGCGTAGATCCAGATCTTGCGGCTTACTTTCAGATGCACAAAGCCACCCGCCTTCAAATGCTGCTGCGACTGCGAATTCCAAGTGCTCTTCCCATGTTTATGGCGGGCTTGCGCATCGCAACAGGCCTTTCACTTGTGGGCGCCATTGTAGCTGAGTTTGTTGCCGGAACCGGCGGCAATTCGGCTGGCTTGGCGTACCAAATCCTTCAATCCGGCTTCCAGATGGATATTCCCCGGATGTTCGCGGCACTGTTCCTTATTACAGTCGCAGGCCTTGTTCTGTATGCCGCAGCAGCCAGCCTCCAGCGCTTTGCTCTGAGACATCGCTCATGACTTTTCCAGCTTCTTCCAGCACCGCCCTAGGCGTCCTCCTGAACGCGACTATTCCGGCAGGCCTGCGGCCTTCGTCATTCACTGATGAGTCCATGCGCTATGATATCGCGCTCTCAGATGGGAAAATTTCGGATATTCTACCGGCAGGAAGTCTTTCTTCCGTCGGGGACGCAACTGATCTGAAGGGTCAGATGGTTTGGCCCTGCTTTGCAGATATTCATACCCATCTGGACAAGGCCTTCATCTGGGAGCGCACACCCAATCCTGATGGAACCTTCATGGGGGCCTTGCAAGCCACAACCCAGGATCGAGAAGGGTATTGGACGGACGCAGACGTTGAACGCCGCATGGAGTTCAGTCTGAACTGTGCCTACGCGCACGGGACAAGCGCCATAAGAACGCACCTGGACACCTTCGGCACGCACGGGAACCGCGTTTGGCCGCTTTTGCGTCGCCTTCAAAAGAAATGGTCCGGGAAAGTTGCTCTGCAAGGCGTCTCCCTGACCATGCCTGAGCGCTACATGGGTGAAGACCGGGACGGCATCGTGAGAAATGTCGCCGAGACGGATGGGGGCGTTCTGGGTGCGGTCCTGATGAAGCACAACACGACGCCGGAAGCCCTCGAAGTTCTCTTTGGACTGGCCACAGAATACGGGCTCGAACTGGATCTTCATGTCGATGAGAATGGAGAAACAGACGGAACGGCTCTGGAATTGATTGCCAAGACAGCCCTGAAGCTTCGGTTTCGTCAAAAGATCTTATGCGGCCATTGCTGTAGCCTTAGCGTCCAAAGCGAGACGCAACAGACGCACATTATTCCCCTGCTCGGCGAAGCCGGGATTGGGATTGTGAGTCTTCCGCTTTGCAACATGTACCTTCAGGACCGCACCGCAGGGCGCACACCAAGGTGGAGAGGTGTAACCTTGCTGCAGGAACTCGATGCCGCGGGTATTCCAGTCATGCTCGCCAGCGACAATGTCCGAGACCCCTTCTACGCTTACGGGGACTTTGACATGCACGAAATTCTTCAGGGCGGTACGAGGATCGGCCAGTTGGATCATACTCACCGTCCTTGGGCGCAATCGGTCACAAGCCGTCCGGGATCCTGGATGGGAAGGACCCATCGCCTGGAAAAAGGTGCACCAGCGGATCTGATTATCTTTCCAGCTCGTTCCATGAATGAATGGATGAGCCGCTCTCAGGCCGGACGGACAGTTCTCCGAAACGGTCGCATTCTTGAAGCAGCTCCCCCCTCATACGAAACTCTGGGAGGTGAAATCTGATGTTCGCGCTGAAACCTCGCCGGACGGAGACGATGCAAACGCGGGATGGCGTTTCACTGGTTGCTGATATCTGGGAACCAGACGGAGACGGCCCGTTCCCCGTTCTTCTGATGCGACAGGCTTACGGCCGCAAGATTGGTACGTCGCTCTGCTACGCACCACCGGAATGGTATGCCAGTCACGGCTATATCGTCATTATGCAGGACGTGCGGGGACGCGGAGATTCTGGCGGTGAGTTTGTCCTGTTCGAATATGAAGCGACAGATGGCGCCGATACGATCGCCTGGGCCGCATCCTTACCGCGCAGCAATGGTCACGTGGGGATGTTTGGATTCTCCTTTCAGGGGAGCAACCAACTTCTGGCAGCCGGAGAAAAACCAGCAGCGCTCAAAGCGGTTGCGCCTGCCATGATCGGCTGGCAGCTGGATCAGGACTGGGCGTATGAAAATGGGGCATTCCCGATGCGCGCCAATCTAGGTTGGGCGACGCAACTGGCAGCAGAAACAGCAAGGCTTCAGGGAGACTACGAAGCCCAGCAGGCTCTCTTCGCTGCTAGTCGGGGCATGTCTTTCAATGGGCGACAGCCAACTGTGCCTGCACATGAAGCACTTCTGGCAAAATATAGCCATTATACCCGCTGGAGGGAGACGCCTCCGGGAGATGCCTACTGGGACAAAATCTCCCCCGCATCGCGGTTGACCGAAATTGCGGAGCTGGCACCCGCAGTTCTACTGATTGGGGGATGGTACGACAGCCACCTTCCGGGCACGCTGGAAGCATATCGTGCCCTGTCCCCGCACATGCCAACACGCTTGATTGTTGGCCCTTGGTCACACTTTCCTTGGGATCGAAATATCGGGGATGTGGACGTCGGCGAGGCTGCCATTACAGACATCGATCAGCAGCAGATCGCATTTTTCGATCAATATCTAAAAGCTGCCCCTATACCCGACGCGAACCCAGTACGCCTTTTCGATATGGGCGCCTGTTGCTGGCAGGACTTCCCGACACTCTCGGCGGGAAAAGTTCCAAGCTATCCAGCCGGGACGGGCCGCTCCGCGATTGACACACGCGATGGTATTCTGAGCGCGTCGACAGCTCCTACAGCACCGTCAGAGAGCCTTACTCTCGATCCGTGGCGCCCTTCGGGTCCGTGTGGTGGAAGCTTCGGGTTTCCGGGAGGCCCCGTAGATCGTGCCCGCACCGATGCGCGTTCGGACGTCCTGACATTCACGACGCTCCCGCTCGAATTCGATCAGTTGCTCGCAGGAACGATCACAGGGTGCTTTGAAATCGAGAGTGAATACGCCGGTTTTGACCTTTATGCCTGCGTCTCGCGTATCGATCAGAACGGCAAAGTACACCCCCTCGCAGAAGGATATGCGCTGACCGCCCCTGGTCAGACGTCTCTGCCGCTACGGGGAACATGCGTCACATTGAAAGCCGGCGAAAGATTGAGACTCTCCCTGTCTCTCTCCTGCTTTCCCGTGTTTCCAATCAACCCCGGCACAGGGGCCAGCCCTATTACCGCCACTCTGGACCAACAACAGGTGACGACAGTTCACTTCAAATGCGGCTCCGGAACCTACCTTCTTCTTCCTTGGATCAAACAGGAAAGATAATTCTCATGCCTTTTGCAAAATGCAGCCCTGATAGCGTTGAAGCCTTCCGGATTGCCCCGGATTCAACCAATTACTTTGCCATTTTGTTTGACAAGACGGCTGGCGATTATGCGTCCATTGCCGTTGTCGAAATTTTTGAACCTGGTGGCGCAACACCGCCCAACACACACACTGATGCGGACGAAATGTTTTTCGTGCTGTCCGGCACAGGCCGCGCCTGGTGTGATGGTCAGAGCTGCGAACTCAAGGCTGGCGACGCGCTTCTGGTCAAGCCGGGATCAGAGCATGTTCTGGAAAATACAGGCACCAATAAGCTCTACACTTTGACAGTAATGACCCCAGACGAAGACTTCGGAAAACTGATCCGTAGCGGAGTTCCAGTCAAGCTTGATGCCGAGGATCTTGCGGTGCTGTGCGGAGGCAGTCAATGAGGCGTCTGGGCAGCACACACGTTAACAGTTGGGGGGCAACTGCGTCCTCCATAAGTCTGTTACGACCAGAGCGTCCTTCCCGGCCCGTTAGTGTTCCGTCTCAGCCTCAGGCACTGACGTTCGATCTTGCTCGTACCGCGATTATTGTGATCGATATGCAGAATGACTTCTGCCACCCGGACGGCTGGCTAGCGTCCATTGGTGTTGACATCACGGCTGCCCGCCGCCCCATTGATCCGCTGAAGACACTCCTTCCCGCGCTTCGAAAGCATGATGTCCCTGTTATCTGGCTAAATTGGGGAAACCGCCCTGACAGGCTTAACCTCCCCCCGTCTGTCCTGCATGTTTATGACCCTGCAGGGGAAGATAAAGGCATCGGCGCGGCTATAGGCTCCACAGATCGCAAAGTTCTGGAAGATGGCAGCTGGAATGCTGCAATCATTGACGAGCTCGAAGTCGATCCGGAAGATATTCACATCTCCAAGTATCGAATGAGCGGCTTTTGGGACACGCCACTCGAAGCGATACTCAAAAACCTTCGCGTAGACACCCTGCTTTTCTCAGGCGTCAATAGCGATCAATGCGTTCTCAGTACACTGACAGACGCAGGATGCCTCGGTTACGACTGCATCCTCCTCGATGACTGTTCCGCGACGACTTCTCCAGATTTTTGCCAAGACGCAACTGTTTACAATGTTCGCCAGTGCTACGGATTTGTAGCATCCGGCTCAGATCTGGCGAAAAATCTTATTCGCTGAACGGTGGACACAGCGGCTTTCAGGAGCAACCTCAGTGCTGCTGGAAGCCGAACAGACAAGGGTCTTCCGATGCTTTTGCTCCGCAAGGAGAGGCAATATGAGCCCTCTAATTTAATGACTAGGCTCAGGCCCCATTGATATTGAATGGCCGGATATGATTCAGGCTCCTTGAGGAGACTGGAGATGAGTGACCTGTATTGGCTGACAGACGAGCAAATGGAGCGTCTGCAGCCCTTTTTCCCGAAGAGCCATGGCAAACCTCGTGTTGATGATCTTCGTGTGTTGAATGGGATCATTTTCGCAAACAGAAATGGTTTGCGCTGGCGTGATGCTCTCCGGGAATACGGTCCACACAAGACGCTCTACGATCGCTGCAAGCGCTGGAGTGCTATGGGAATATTCATCCGCATGATGGAGGGGCTGACTCCCGGTAAGGCAAAGCCTCAGACGATCATGAGTGATGCGACCTATCTCAAGGCACATCGCACAACTTCGAGCCTGCGGTTAAAAAAGGGACTCTAGGCCGTCTGATTGGGCTCACCAAAGGCGGGATGACGTCGGCTCGGTTTCTTCATGACAGCAGGCAAGATCAGTGATTACACCGGTGCAGCTCCCCTTCTGGACGATCTCCTACCAGCCGAATGGATGCTTGCAGACCGGGGCTATGGCGCTGACTGATTCAGGAGTGCCTTAGAGGAGAGAAGGATCAACCCTACATTCCGGGGCGAAAATCTCGTTGGAAACCGGTACAATACGACAAGCGAAAATATAAACGCCGCAATCGCATCGAGATCATGTTCGGAAGGCTCAAGGACTGGAGACGGGTCGTGACACACTATGACAGATGTCCCACCGTTTCTTCTCGTCAATCTGCCTCGCTGCAACCGTCTTGTTCTGGCTATGCGTCCTGAGCCCAGACACACGTCAGACCTCACGTTGCTCGACACAACCATCACACTGCTGTTTTTGACGGGAAGAAACGGCAGCCACGAGTCCGTGAAACTCAACAATAAAAAAAGCCCCCGGAACGTAATGTTCCGAGGGCTGATAAAGAGTTTGAAAATTAGAAACCTGTAGAAATCGTCCCTGTCATGCTGAAGCGCGGCTCAACATAGAACTGGGCACTGGATCCATTGCCGGAAAGATTACCATTCATCAGACGAACAGCGGATGCGTTTGTACCCACACCCACGACACCCGTCCGGACAATCGACCCTGTCAGGTTCGTAAAGTTCAGGCGGATTGTCGGAGACTTCGCATACCACACTGGCTTGAAGTGATAGCCGAGTGACAGTGTGTTCGTTACATACCCAGGAATACGCTGATCACCTGCGATGGTGACGGACTGCGGCCCAGTGTAGTGAACGGTTGCATTCGCGAAGAACCCTTGATGCACATACGTCAGACCAAAATTCGCCATCACGTGCGGGGATAGAGGTGCCTGCGTACCCTTAGTCCTGAAGGCCGTCAGATTACCGCTCGCATCGGATGCCGCAATATTCGTGTCCATCCGTGCATTCAGATATTCAAACGAAACATACGGACTGAAACCATAGATCGGCTGTGTAGAGAACATGGCATCAAAACCGCGAGCGGTCTGATTACCAGCATTAACGACACCAGATTGGTTATTTCCAAGATACGTTGTCAGCAAGCGATTGGTAATATTATAGTTAAAGAGATCGAGGTCTACGATAACGTACTTGTCGTTATACCGATATCCAAGCTCTTCTTTAATGGAATACTGGTTCTTAGGCAGCGTCCCAGTGTAGGTCGTGTTGGCCAATGCTGATGCAGACGGCTGACGGAAGTCACCCTCAGCATTGATGTAAACCTGATGGTGCTCATTAAAGTGATAGCTGACGGACAGGTGCGGCAGAGGTGCCGTCAGGTTCTGACCCATCTGCTTGTGCCCAGGATATGTTGTGTACCAGACATTGGACATCACATATTTGAAGCCAGCATTGACCAGCAGGTGGTCATGGAAATACTTCGCTGTGTCCTGCAGAAATAGCGAGTGAATTTCGTAACCAGTTGTGTTGCCCGGGTAGGAACGGGTAGTCCCAGAATACACCTGATACGTTGAGTCGTTCGGGCTCGGATTGGAGCCATCTGCTTTCGTCACACTGGTTGGGAAATGCTGGGTATAGTCCTGATTTTCATACCAGTAACCAAGCTCAAAATGGTTGTGCTTGTCGATGTCATATCCCAGCTTGGCTGTCGCCCCGACATCAAGTGCTGCGTTTTCCAGGAAGTAACTTGTGATCGGTGTACCTTTAGCAATGGTCTCGCCCGACTTATAGTTCGTAGCACCGCTAGCAGCAGTTCCAGCTGAGCCATCCCAGCCTTTGCCCATGTTGTAATACGGGCGAAGATCAAACTGCAGCTTGTCTGTAAGAACGATATGGATTGGAGCACTCAGGAAAATCTGGTTCCAATGATCGATATTGTTCTTCCAATAGTCATTTCCGCTGGAGTCAAACCCAGCCTTGCGCCCGTAGCCTTCGCCCGTTGCCTTGTATTTGTAGAACTGGGCGGCGGTAGGGTACCGGTCGATGGTAAAGTCTTCATTATTCCAAGACATGAAGAGCTTTGCAAAAGAGCCGTTCTCCCAGTCTTTACGAATACCGAAATCAAGATGACGGCGCTCGTTGATACCGGCACCCATCCATGAACGGGCATGAGTATTCGAAAATGAGAGGAAGGTGCGAACGCCAGTCTTTGCGATATCACCACTCTCAACGCGCAGGAATTCGCGAGAAAGGTTATTCGTGCCGTATGAGAAATCCATTAAGCCGCCGAACTCATGCGACGGATCATGGGATACTTCGTTCATGACGCCCGCAGCAGCAGACGTGGCCGGCAGATCAACTGCAGATGAACCCGGTGTGAGGCTGACGCTATCCAGATTTTCTGAATCAATGTCTTCGGCCATATAAGCCGCGCTAGCTGCAGGCGCACCGTCGACCATAAGGGCCATATCAGCATCGGTCAGGCTTCGGCTCTGAATACGTCCACCCTGCATACCGGACGTATCCGGCGTGGAGACGTTTACGCTTGGCAGGTTCTTGATGAGATCAAGTGCCGTACTTGTCGGACTTTTAGCCTCAATGAATGCCTTCGTGATCGTCTGGATTGCGTAAGGAGCAGTCTCGACACGCATCATGCCGCCGCCGCGGCTTCTGGCTAAGCGAGATGTCGATACGGTAACGTGTTCATCGCCAGTCGAATTGATCGAGGCAGGCCGACGCATTTTCGGATGTGCAGGAACAGCTACGACATCGCTTTTCTGACCCGCAGCAGCTTGGGCGCGGGCTGCATGACGCGCGTGAGCCTTATGGTGGACTGGAGCATCACTCGAAGCTGCCTGCGCAGATGCAGCAAGAGACGACGAACCAAAGCCAGCCAGACACGTTACAAGAAGAAGTGCCTTCCTGGACGAGTACTTTTCAAATCGGTACGGACACATAACCTTTTGGCTTCTCCTGCTGCAAAACGATTTTCGTTCCTGACAGGACCTGATCTCTGTCAGAAGAGACCCTTTCCCATAACGAAAACGTAACATAATCGAGCGCTACCTCAGAAGGCGAATAATTGCCTCGCACCGACATCAAAAATAGGACACAAGGCAGATCCCGAACACCTGATGTGTCTTTTTCACACGCCTTCACATGTTTTGCAACATTCCATCGATAGATCATGCCAAGTTCTTTGATATTAGGAATATATGTTTTATTTCAATAATCTATAAGAGTTTTTGGCTGGAAAATATGCACCTTTCGAGTGGCTACATCTCTACCGCTCAGGCTATTATTTTCCGCCCAAGGGCAGTGGATACTCCAGTGTGCTTTTGAGGCAACATACCCTACCCTAATTACGAAAACTGTGCTTACCAACGGATCTTGCAGGCAGTTTACTCTCTTTTCTTGAAAGATCTTCGGAACGTTCTTAGTCTGCATCTTTTCGGTGCGAAAACTACGATGCTTCACAGTCGCCTTCTCATCTATCTGGATACGGTCGCCCGCTGCGGATCCATCCGAAAGGCAGGCGAGCATCTGAATGTGGCCTCAACGGCTATCAACCGACAGATCCTGACACTGGAAGATAACCTGGGGACCCCAATCTTTCAGCGTCTTCCACGCAAGCTGGTCCTGACAGCCGCAGGAGAGATTTTGCTCGCTCACGTCCGTGATACGCTCAAAAACATGAATCTCACGCGGCAGGTTCTTGAGGACTTGAAAGGCCTCAAACGCGGCGAATTCTCGATCGCCACAATGGTAGGTCCGATTTCGACCTTTCTACCACTTGCTCTGGCTGACTTTCATAATACGCACCAGAATGTTCGTATTCATGTCAGCACCTACGGCACACATGATCTGGTCGAGACAGTCAAAAATGGACAGGCCGATATCGGTATTGGGTTCGATATTCCAATGGACAACAGCCTCGTTGTTCAGACTGCGCGTACCGTTCCTCTTGGCGTCGTGATGAGTGTGCATCATCCCCTCGCCCATCAGGAATCCATTACTCTTGAAGAATGCAACGCATGGCCCCTGACGGTAGCAGACGACAGCATGGCCATCCGCCCCCACCTTGAAGATCTCTATGCCGCCCGCGACTTGAGCCTGACGCCAGCCATCGAGACCAACTCCATTGAACTCATGCGTCAGATGGCTCTATCCCCGGGAAATATCACCTTCCTGACACCATTGGACATCATTCAGGAAAGAGCAGAGGGCAAGCTCAAGTTTCTGTCGCTCAACGAGCAAGGTACTCAGCCCCAAACCCTCTCGATCGTGGCGAGATCTAAGATTTCCAATCCATTTACCGCGCTCTTCATTGAGAGAGTGGAGTATTTTCTTCAGGATTACACGAGTACCTACCCGGTTTGATCCGGCTGATAAACGCTATCAGGAGAGCGCTTCAGTCTGGAAAAGAAACACCTTCAACCCGCCATGGGGAATGGGCGCGCCTGTCGGCAGGAATGGAAGACCTGTTGCGTGGGCCAATGAGACTTCCGTCGTCAGAATACCGACACGCCATCCCTTGAACTGCTCCAGAAGCCTGTTTCCCAGAGCACGATAGAGAGCAGATAACTTCGTCTTGTCGCCGATACGTGTGCCGTAGGGCGGGTTCAGAATAACCAGTCCGGGAGAACTCCCTTCTGGCGGCATGATTTCGCTGATCGTGGCCTGACGAAACTCCGTACATGCCGTGACACCCGCTCGCAACGCGTTGGCTTCGCTCATAGTAATAGCGCCCGCGTCTCGATCACTTCCGTACAAGCGGAACTCAGGCGTACGCGCACTTTTAACAGAACGCATTGTCTGCCAAGCGTCTTCATCGTAGGTGGCCAACTGCTCAAAGGCGAAATGCCGTGATCGTCCCGGATTGAGGCGGGAAGCGATCTCTGCTGCTTCAATCACGAAAGTCCCGGAACCACACATAGGGTCCAGCACAGTTTCCTGACCATTATAGCGGCACTTTCGTAGAAACAGCGAAGCCATGGTTTCTCTCATGGGAGCACGATTAACGGCTTCCTTGTGCCCTCGCCTGTGCAGGAGATCGCCAGACGTATCGACACTGATGGTGCAGAAGTTCTGATCGATCCGAACGCGCAGGACGACATCTGCATTATCTTCCGCAGGAGCGCCTAACAGTTCCGTGACAATCTTGGAGATACGTTCAGCCGCTGCGCCGCTATGATAGATCCGCGAGGACGAACACGAGACCTCCACTTTGAACGGCACATCAGGGCGAAGAAACTCTGCCCACTTCACTTCTCGGGCGCGTTTTTCAAGCTGGGACAGGTATTCTGTCTTGAACTGCGCCACGCGCGCCAGAACCCGACTTGCACCCCGGATCCAGAGGTTGGCACGCCAGACTTCAGGCCACCCACCCCGCAGTGTCACACCACCAGGTACGACTTTTGGCTGGCGAAAGCCCTTCATCCGGACTTCGGAGCAAAGGGTCTCTTCCAGTCCCGGAGGAGCAGCAAGAAAGATCTCAAAGTGCCTGTTATTCGTCATGCGCTCTGAATGGCAGGAAGAGAAGGAAACAGCAATCGTCCGTTCTGAGTTTCAGCTGAGCTAAAACTGGGCCGGTGGATCACAACCGCCGACCATAAAATTTTTGTGCTCACGCAAACAAGCGCCTCCCTGCAACGTAAGCTGAAGATACGCGGAAGCCCCCTGATGATCCTTTAACCAGCGGCCTTTCCTCTCACAAACTCTGTGCAACGCGATCATCCCATCAGGAGGACCGATCATGAATCCTTCAGAACGTCGTAAGTTCGGGCGGAAAGACTTTAGCGTTACAGCCTTCGCTTTCGGAACGGCCCCACTTGGAAATTTTCTACAGGAAGTCGGCGAGCAGGAGGCAGATGACATGATCCAGCAGGCCTGGAACGCTGGTATTCGCCTGTATGACACGTCGCCCATGTATGGTCATGGATTGGCAGAGCTTCGGCTGGGGCATTCCCTCCGCTGGAAAAACAGAGATGACTTTGTCATCACAACAAAAGTCGGGCGGACGCTACATTCCGCCCGCAGGGCTGAGATTGACTTTGCCCCGTGGGTCAATGCGGCCCCTAACAAAATGACCTTTGACTACAGCTACGATGGAACGATGCGAGCCTTTGAGGACTCCCTTCAAAGGCTCGCTCTTGAGCACATCGACGTCGCTTTCATTCATGATATCGACCGCTTTACTCATGGCCCCAACCAACCTGAAGTTTTTCGGCAGGCGATGGACGGAAGCTGGCGTGCGCTGGAAAAGCTTCGATCAGAAGGCGTCGTCAAAGCCATTGGCGTCGGCGTCAACGAATGGGAAGTCTGCCATACCGCGCTTCAGCAGCGAGATTTTGACTGTTTTCTTCTGGCAGGCCGATACACGTTGCTGGAACAGGACGCCCTGAACGAATTCCTGCCTCTCTGCGAACAACGAGGCGCTACGCTTATTGTGGGGGGCGGCTTCAATTCAGGCATTTTGGCGACAGGGGCAGTTCCTAGCGCGAAGTATAATTACTCCCCTGCTCCCACGAGTATCCTCGAACGCGTCAAGAAAATTGAAGCTGTCTGCGCAGACTATAATGTGCCTCTCCCGGCGGCTGCGCTGCAATTTGTGGTGGCACATCCCACAATTTCTTCTTTTTGCGCAGGGACACGAAATGTGAGCCAACTCCAGCAGAATCTGAAATGGTTTACGCATCCCATCCCTGAAGACTTCTGGGCTAAACTCAAGTCAACCGGCCTGCTTGCAGAACGCGCTCCCGTTCCAGCCATGGCTTGACCTTGCCATCCGTAAGCTCGGGATTTTTCTGAGGGCTATTCCTGCTTTGAGACATAATCCCGAGCCTCAAAACATCATCTTTTTGAGAGGCGAACCCTTATTCGTCGAAAATGATGCCCCACACTCTGGACACCATAAATGATACATGTAACGTTAATAACGTTATATGTTGTTGTGTGAACGTTATTCCTGCAACAAGAAGCACATGTCAGTTCCGTCGAACGTAACATTCCAGAATGTTCGGTCTCTGATCTGATGGTGCGTCTTTCAGGATGACCCAGCCCAACGGCCTGTTCTCTGCGCGTTTGTCAGCTTTAGGTGTGCTGTATGGATCTGGTTCTCGGAATTGATGTAGGGACTGGCAGTGCGCGCGCTGGCATTTTCACCCTGACGGGGCAGAAAATGGCCTCTGCCGTTCAGCCAACCAAAACGTGGTCACCAGCACCAGATTTTGTTCAGCAGTCCTCAGAAAACATCTGGACAGCCATCTGCACAGCCACGCGCACTGCACTCGCCACCCTGACTGAGCCTTTCCGCATCATTGGGATTGGCTTTGATGCAACCTGTTCTCTCGTCGTGCTCGATACAGAGGGCAAACCGCTATCGGTGGATCCGCAAGGCCCGGCAGAGCAGAACATTATTCTCTGGGCCGATCACCGGGCATTGAGAGAAACTGCCGAAATTAACAACGGAGGATATGAAGTCCTGCGTTATGTTGGCGGAAAAATCTCGCCAGAAATGGAAACACCCAAGCTTCTTTGGTTGAAGCGTAATCTGCCCGAGATTTTTGCCCGGGCTGGCCATTTCTTTGACCTCCCCGATTTCCTGACCTGGAGGGCAACCGGTTCCCTGTCACGTTCAGCCTGTTCCACAGCCTGCAAATGGACCTATCTGGCTCATGAAGACAGATGGGACGATACTTATTTCAAGGCTATCGGCTTGGAAGAACTAACGGATGACAACTACGCCCGTATTGGCAATGACATTCGTCCGCTCGGCGGGATCGTCGGAAATGGCTTGAGCCCAGAGGCCGCCACTGAACTGGGTCTCGAGGCTGGCATTCCCGTGGGTGTTTCAGCCATTGATGCTCATGCTGGCGGCCTTGGCATTCTAGGGATTGAAGCTCACGGCGAACTCTCTGACGATGTTCTTGAGCGATCAATATCTTTAATCTGTGGCACATCCAGCTGCCATATGGCGGTGTCACAGGAGGCCCGTTTCGTGCCAGGCGTGTGGGGCCCCTATTGGAGCGCCATGGTCCCGGATATGTGGCTGAATGAAGCAGGTCAGTCAGCAACCGGTGCGCTGATTGATTTCGTCATTTCTCAGCATGCCGCGGGGCCCGAGCTCAAGCAGCAGGCTGAGCAATCAGGCAGTAATATCTACGCCCTCCTCAATGCCCGAATTGAAGAGCTGGAAGCTGGTAAACTGCCAGGAGGCAGCACAGCCAATCTTCACCTGTTGCCAGATTTTCATGGAAATCGTTCTCCCCACGCAGATCCGGATCTGAAGGGCGTTATCAGCGGACTCGCCCTGTCAGCGACGCCTGATGATCTCGCCAGGCTTTATCTGGCAACCCTTCAAGGCCTTGCGTACGGCACAAAGGACATCATCGATGCCCTCAATGCCCAAGGCTACCGGATCGACACCATTCTCGCCACGGGAGGAAGCACCAAGAACCCCATTTTCCTGCGTGAACATGCAAACGCCACTGGCTGTCGTATCCTTCTGCCCAAAGAGCCTGATTCCGTTCTTCTTGGGGCAGCAATTCTGGGGGCTGTCGCCAGCGGGCAATATGCCACTTTGCGCGCAGCTATGGCTCAGATGAGCCACGCCGGTAGCGAAATTCTACCAGATGCAAAGACCCATACTTATCACACAGCCAAGCGGTCGATCTGCCACGATATGCTCGCCAGCCAGCTCGCATGGCGTCAGCAAATGCAGGACGCTTTGGAAAAAACGTCCGCTTACTGATCTGCCTCCCGAAAACCCAAGCTGTCGTCCGTAATCCCGTTCACAGCTCTTTTTTCAAAGGTCTGAGTTCCATGTCCCGTCTGAAAACAGCCTGCACCCTTGCAGTTCTCTTGAGCGGTTCAGTTCTTTCTACTGCGCAAGCCGCAGGCACCCTGACAATTGCAACCGTGAACAACGGGGACATGATCGTCATGCGTCAGCTGTCGCAGGAGTTTGAAAAAGCGCATCCCGATATTCATCTCAACTGGGTGACTCTCGAAGAGAACGTTCTGCGCCAGCGCGTCACAACCGACATTGCCATGAAAACCGGTCAGTTCGACGTTGTGACGATCGGGAATTACGAAGTTCCCATCTGGGCGAAACAGGGATGGCTCACAGAAATCAAGCCGGACGCTGCATACGACATCAACGATGTGCTGCCATCGGTTCGGGAGGCCCTGACATCAGATGGCAAGCTTTACGCTCTGCCCTTCTATGCCGAGAGCGTCATGACCTACTACCGCAAGGATCTATTCCAGAAAGCCGGTCTGACGATGCCAGACGCCCCCACCTACGACCAGATCCGGCAATTCGCCGACAAGATCACAGACAAGTCAGGACAGGTCTATGGCATCTGTCTTCGTGGCAAGCCTGGCTGGGGTGAGAACATGGCCTATGTCTCATCACTGGCGAACACATACGGTGCCCAGTGGTTCGACATGTCCTGGAAGCCAATGCTGACGTCAGACGCATGGAAAAAAGCTCTGACATGGTATGTCTCGGCGCTGAAGGAAGACGGCCCACCGGGCGTTACATCCAACGGCTTCAATGAAAATCTGGCACTCTTCGCGAGCGGACATTGCGGCATCTGGATTGATTCCACCGTTGCCGGCGGCCTCCTGTTCGATCCGAAGCAGTCTCAGGTAGCCGACAAGGTCGGCTTCGCGTCGGCCCCCAAAGGCCCCTACGGCAAGGGACCAACATGGCTGTGGAGCTGGAGCCTTGCCGTTCCCGTCAGTTCCCATCAGGGCACGGATGCCCAGACCTTCATCACATGGGCAACCTCCAAGGAATACGTGAAGCTGGTTGCGGACCGAAAGGGATGGGTTGCCGTTCCCGCTGGAACCCGTGCCTCAACATATGCTGCACCCGAGTACCAGAAAGCTGCCCCATTTGCGTCGTTCGTTCTGAACGCGATCAAGACTGCCGACCCGAGTGGACAAACAGCAGAACCACGCCCCTATACCGGAGCACAGTTTGTCGGAATTCCTGAATTCCAGGCGGTTGGTACTCAGGTCGGGCAGACAGTCGCCGCGACCCTTTCCGGCCAGATGACTGTGGATCAGGCACTGACTGCAGCACAATCTTCTGTCACCCGTTCGCTGCGCCAGTCCGGCCGCGCCAAGTAAGGCAGAGTGCCATGCAGGCAGTTCTAGAACACAGCGCCCCGAAAGGGGCATCAGAACGCAAAGGCAAGCGAACGGGGCTTCTACTCCTTTCGCCTGCCGTTCTGATCCTTCTCGTCTGGTCTCTCGTCCCATTGGCAATGACGCTGTGGTATTCGCTGATCAACTACAATCTGATTGACCCGACGCTTCACGGCTTCGCTGGCTTCAGCAACTACTGGTACCTTCTGACTGATCCGGATTTTCTGTATTCCCTGTTGCATACAGTTATTCTGGTCGTTGGCGTCCTGATCATCAGCGTAGGTGGTGGCACGCTTCTGGCCATCCTTTACGATCAGGAGTTCTTTGGGCGCGGCATTGCACGTGTTCTCGTCATTTCTCCGTTCTTCGTCATGCCGACAGTGTCTGCCCTGCTGTGGAAGAACCTGATGCTGCACCCGATCTATGGCGTTTATTCCGCCATGATGCGGGCTGTCGGTTTGACGCCAATTGACTGGCTTGCCCGGTTTCCGCTCCTGACAGTCATGATGATTGTCAGTTGGGAATGGTTGCCATTTGCCGTCCTCATTCTCCTTACAGCCGTCCAGTCACTGGATAGCGAGCAGAAAGAGGCCGCACGGATGGATGGTGCCGGTCCGATCGCTCAGTTCCGTCATATCATTCTCCCTCACCTCAGCCGCGCAATCAGCGTCGTCGTGATGATCGAGACGATTTATCTGCTGACAATCTTTGCGGAGATCTCCGTCACGACGGCAGGCGGCCCTGGAGTGGCATCCACCAACTTGGCGTATCTCATCTACTCCCGCGCATTGCTTCAGTTTGATGTCGGCGGTGCCTCTGCCGGTGGTGTGCTGGCCATCATTATCGCGAATGTCGCTGCGATGTTCCTCGTGCGCTCCGTCGCACGCAACCTGGAGGTGTGAGATGGCGATCAAGACAAAACGCAGTACAAAAATCGCCGTCACCTGTCTGGGCTGGGGGATCGCGCTATGGCTCTTCTTTCCCATTTTCTGGATGATCTTGACGGGCTTCAAAAGCGAAGTTCAGGCGGTCTCAACACCGCCAAAACTGATCTTCGCGCCAACCCTTAGCAGCTACGCGGAAGTGTTCGAGCGCGCGAGTTACTGGCACTTCACCTTCAACACCGTCATCATCTCGGTTGGCGCTACTGTGGGGGCGCTCCTGCTTGCCATTCCGGCGGCATACTCGATGGCCTTCATGCCCTCAAAGCGCACACGCGGGACGTTGCTGTGGATGCTGTCGACACGCATGCTGCCTCCTGTTGGGGTGCTCGTACCAATCTATCTTCTGGCTCGCAGCACCCACCTTCTGGACACCTGCACAGGCCTGGCCATCGTCAACATGCTGACGAACCTGCCCATCATCGTCTGGATGCTGTTTACTTTCTTCCGGGAAGTTCCTGCCCCAATTCTTGAGGCTGGTCGCATGGATGGGGCAACACGCTGGCAGGAAATGACAATGGTCCTGCTTCCGCTTGCCCTCCCGGGGATCGCCTCCACAGCTCTGTTGTCGCTGATCCTGTGTTGGAATGAGGCTTTCTGGTCTCTCAATCTCACCTCCTCCAATGCCGCTCCGCTCACAGCATTCATTGCTTCCTTCTCCTCACCGGAAGGACTGTTTTTCGGCAAGCTATCCGCCGCATCCACACTCGCAGTCGCTCCGATCCTTGTGCTGGGCTGGATCAGCCAGAAACAGCTCGTACGTGGCCTCACCTTTGGAGCCGTCAAATGATGGCTACCCTAGCATTCTCCGTCCCCCAAACGCTCAGGAACGGGACCTGATTCATGGCAACTCTTGAACTCAAAAGCCTCCGTAAAACCTATCTTACGGAAGAAATCATCAAAGGCATTTCGCTATCGATCGAGGACCGAGAATTCGTGGTTTTTGTCGGCCCGTCCGGCTGCGGAAAATCCACGCTGCTTCGTATGATTGCAGGCCTTGAAGACATCACCTCCGGAGACCTTCTGATTGATGGACAGCGCGTTAATGACGTGGAACCGGGAAAACGCGGCCTCGCCATGGTGTTTCAGTCCTACGCGCTCTATCCGCACATGGACGTCTACAAGAACATGGAATTTGGCCTCAAACTCGCGGGGGTACCGGAGAAAGAACGGAGCGAGAAGATCCAGCATGTTGCCGCCACGCTTCAGCTTGAACCCTACCTGCATCACAAGCCGGGTCAGCTCTCAGGCGGTCAGCGGCAGCGCGTTGCTATCGGCCGCGCCATTGTGCGTAACCCGAAGGTCTTCCTGTTTGATGAACCTCTCTCAAACCTGGATGCAGCCCTGCGAGGCCAGATGCGAGTGGAGCTTTCGGCCCTTCATCGCAAGCTGAACGCAACCACCATCTATGTGACCCATGACCAGGTAGAAGCCATGACAATGGCGGACAAGATCGTGGTTCTCCAGAAGGGTGTTGTGGAACAGATTGGCTCACCGCTGGAGCTTTATCACCACCCGCGCAACCTGTTTGTCGCCAAGTTCATCGGCTCACCTCCCATGAACTTCTTCTCCGCAATCTTCCAGAACGGCGGGCACGACGGATCGAGTGTTCAGCTCCGGGACGGTACTCTTCTTCATGTCCCGGTCTCGCCACCGGATATTCTGCCCGGAACCAAGATTACGGTCGGTATTCGCCCAGAACACGTTGAGCTGGCTCCCGCGAGTGATGATAGCGGGGTTGTGGAAGTTATCGAGCGCCTCGGTGCCATCACGCTGGTTCATGTCCGCTGTGCCGACGGGCAGATCATCGTTGTTCAGACAGACGGTTTCACAACCCTCGAAGTCGACACGCCGGTCAGCCTGAAGCTTCCTCCGCAGCATTGCCACCTTTTCGCCCCTGATGGTTTGGCGTTCGAGGCCTGCCGCCGTCATCCCCTTGCCGCCTGATTTTTCTTCCCAGGAATATACATCATGTACATGGAAAAACTTCGCCTTGACGGTCGCGTCGCAGTGGTTACGGGCGGTGCACAGAATATTGGCCTCGCCTGCGTCACGGCTCTGGCAGAAGCAGGCGCACGCGTCATCATCGCAGATCTGGATGAAACACTTGCTGCACAATCCGCAGAAGACCTGCGCAAGCAGGACCTGAATGTGGATAGCATCCGGATGGATGTCACCAGCACGGAGAGCGTTCAGTCCGCAATCAAAACCCTTCACGAGAAAGAGGGGCATCTGGATATCCTGGTTGCCTGTGCCGGTATCTGTATTTCAGAGGTCAAAGCCGAGGATATGACGGATGGGCAGTGGCTCAAACAGGTGGACATCAACCTGAACGGCATGTTCCGGTGCTGCCAAGCTGTTGGCCGGATCATGATCGAGCAGAAAAAGGGCGCCATCGTTGCGATTGGCTCCATGTCCGGACAAATCGTCAATCGCCCCCAGCAGCAGGCGGCTTACAACGCGTCAAAAGCGGGCGTACACCAGTATATTCGTTCGCTGGCCGCAGAATGGGCCCCTCATGGCATCCGCGCGAATGCTGTCGCCCCGACTTACATTGAGACAACCCTGACGCGTTTCGGCATGGAAAAGCCGGAACTCTATGACGCCTGGATCGCCGGAACCCCAATGGGCCGAGTGGGCCAGCCGGATGAAGTGGCATCCGTCGTTCAGTTCCTGGCTTCCGACGCCGCCAGCCTCATGACCGGTGCCATCGTTAACGTCGATGCCGGTTTTACTGTCTGGTAAGTATCAATTCTGCAATCGGGCCTCTCGGTGAAGGGCCCGGCGTTCCTCAGGAACGCCGGGCCATAAGAGGGTCTGTCTTCCCCGGCCGCCCCGTTTCGATCCGGCCGGCAAAATGGACGTGTCCTCCAGTTTTCCCGCTTCGGCTGGTCACGGTCAGATCATACCAGAAGTCACTTCCGACCAACGGATAAAAGCGTGACGTCTCCTGCCCAGCAGGTAGTGTGGTCGTCCATTCTCCTGCAGGACCGTAAGCATCTTCAACGGTCAATTCTGCAGTCTCTGATTGGACGTTCTTGAGCGCAAGTCTCACTCCATCGTGCTCTTCCAAAAGCTGGACCTGCAATCCGGAAAATCCTTTGCCCGCCCGATAAAACCCGGCTGGACCATGCAGCGTGAAATCATGCTCAATCTCTAGCGGGATATTTTGCGCGTGCCCTGCCCCAACAGTGTATTGACGTGATACCTCCTGGCCGGAAAGCCGGAACACCGCCCCACGCGTCCCACTGTTGGCGATTATCAGATTTTGCAATTGCCCCGTGACCTGAACATCAACTGATAACTTATATGGCAGCACACAAGTTGTTCGCTGCCCTTCCTCCTGTCGCGGTAACGTTTGATATTGTGGAACCAACGGCAGCGGAAGCATGCAGGACTTTCGCGTCCGAGGCATATAGTCGTCTGTATTTGGCAGGCTCGCTTGCCATGATGTGTCAGTCTCGGAAAAATCAAAAGCCGATGTCAGATCGCCACACACAGACCGACGCCAAGGCGTGATGTTCGGAGCACGCACCCCAAACCTGGCTTCAAGGAACATCAGGACGGATGTGTGATCAAACAGCTCCGAATTGACACGTCCTCCTTTACTCCATGGCGAGATCAGAATTGCCGGAACCCGAGGACCTAGCCCCACAGCAACACCGTGATAGGTTTCTCCGCTAACTGAAACAGTGCTGCTGCCCTCATCCGGATGCAAAGCCGGAACAGGCGCTGGAACATGATCAAAGAACCCGTCATTTTCATCATAATTCAAGATAAAAACGGTTTTTGACCAGACGTCCGGATGTCGAACGAACACGTCCATCAGTCTTGAAATCAGATGTTCGCCATATCCGGGCGGAGCATTAGGATGTTCAGAAAGAGCGGCGGACGGCACAATCCAGGAGACCTGCGGAAGAGTACCCGAAGCAATATCTTTCTCAAACGCCTCTACAAGAAACTGTCCTTCAGATGTCGCAGCATTTCCGGCGGTTGAGCCTTCAACAATCGCCCGACCTCGCTGATATTGCCATGACGCCTCTGACAACCCACGAAAGGCACTAAATCCAGCGAGGGCATTATCACCGAAATTGTCGTACTCCTGATATACTTTCCACGACACGCCCGCCTTCTGCAGCTCTTCTGCATAAGTGGTCCATTGGAAGGCCTGAAACTTCGGATTGTCATGCCGCATATCAGCCGACGTGTTGCCATCATCAACATTTTCAACGGCCTGCCTGCCGTCATGCCCGACACTCAGACCATTCGTACCTGAGAACAAAAACAGGCGGTTGGGGTTGGTCGGACCGAAAATCGAACAATGATAGGCATCGCAGATCGTAAATGCGTCCGCCAGAGCATAGTAGTAAGGGATGTCACGGCGGGTGAAATGCCCCATCGTCATGGCGGTTTTGTGAGGGACCCAGCAGTCCCACTCATTCCAGGTTTTCTGACTGCCTTTCCAGCTATGATCCAGACTGGCAATGCAGGCACTCGAGGTATGAACTGTGTTCATGCGGAAGGGCATAACCGCAGCCCCATCCGCAGCTTTCTGTGCGAAAACTGACGTTCCATCCGGTTGATGCGGGGCACGCGGGTCTCCATACCCCCGAACACCTTGCAAGCAACCGAAATAGTGATCGAAAGAGCGGTTTTCCTGCATCAGGATCACCACATGCTCGACGTCCTGAATTGTGCCGGTTTTCCGGTTGGCCGGAACCGCAAGGGCCTGCCGCAGATTACCCGGCAGTGACCCTGCAGCAGCAAAAGCTGCTCCCAGTTCAAGAAATCTGCGTCGGCTGGAAAGCGGTCCGGTCATGATGTCGTCCGATCAGTCGAAATGCTTGCGAATTGTAAAGAAGACCATGCGCGGAGCACCAGCCTGTAGTGTCTGGAAAGTCCCCGAGGGGTCGGAATTGACGAAGCCGTTGCTTCCGACTGTTGCCACATAACGCTTGTTAAACAGATTGGTGACGTTGATCTGAGCATCCATGCCACGCAGGAACCAGTTCTGGCTCTGGAAACGGTAGCCAACGTTCAGGTTGAAGATCGCATTGGCCGGCACAGAGGCATCGTTGGTGTAGGTGTAGTATCGCTTGTCCTGAAACTGCATCAGAACATTGCCCCAGATCGCGCCATCATCATATCCGAGTTCCACATTGGCGAGATTGGACGGCATCCCGACTGTGTGCTTGCCCTTGATGCGCGCAGAGACCACGCCGTCTGCGTAAACGTTGTTATCATACAGGGAGTTGTTGAACGCGTAGGATGCAAAGAGCGACCAATTCCGGGCAAATTTCCAGTTCGCGGCAACGTCCACGCCACGCGCTGTTACACCACCAACATTGCTCAGAACCGACGCATTGCCCTGAATGCCAACACCCTGCGTCACAGCCAGAAGGCGGTTCTGGAACTCGACATAGTAGCCGGTGACAGAAGCCTGGAATGTATGGTTATGGAAGCGATATCCCAGCTCTTCAGTATTGGACATTTCCGGCTTCAGCTTCTTTTGAAGCACCTCGAAGCCAGCCGTCGTTGTAGAGAACGGGCCTGATGTCTGCGCGCTATCGAAAGCTGCCATGTTGCGAGCGAAATCAGCAAAGATTTCATTATGCTGGTTAATGCGGTAGTTCGCACCAATCTGCGGCAGGAAGCCATTCGAGGCGCTCAGCGAACCCGACGGATAGGTCGTGCCGGTTGGCGTACCCATCAGGTTGCCACTGAGTGCGCGAGCAGAGTTGTCCACGATCAGGGACTTGAACCCGTAAGTCAGCTTCAGCGCTGGCATGATCTGCCAGGTATCGCCCAGGTGGACCTGATAAGTCTTGGTATTAAATGTGCTCTGCCACTGCGTGTAGAAGGAATTGCCCTGATACCAGTGAATGGATGACGGAGATCCGCTGTCCTGAAGCGGGTAGAAACGCCGCGCCTGCTCAAAATTGTTATTTTCGAACCAGAAGCCCCAGTCGATCGTGTGATTAGCAATCTTGTAGCTCAGACCACCGATAAAGCCTGCACGATGGATGTCATATTCCGTAGTACGGGTCGTGAGCGGTGATCCACCAAGAGCCGCGGGGGTGGCGAGATAAGGCGTGATCCATGCGCCCTCACCCGTATTGGTGTGGCCATATCCGGTCACGAATCCTTTAAGGCGGCTCGTAATGTCAAAATCCAGACGGCCATATCCCATCGCATCTTCACGCAGACCTGCTGCGTTGTAGTAGACAGTGTCCTGGTCCTGAACGCTTGAGGGGAAAGCTGTGCCCGTCTGGTAAGCCGTAGCAATTTGCTTGGCGAGGGCATAATTCCCCGTAATATTGTCGAGATTATACCCGTATTTGCTGATCTGAGCGAGCGAGAGATCCTGATAATCGTTTTCCTTACGCTTGGACCAGTCTCCATAAACCGTAAGCTTTACATGCTCTCCAAACGGCTGAATGTACTTGGCGTTCGCCTGGTCCTGCACCTGAACGCCATCACCCTTCCACTTGTTGGCATCCTGATGGTTGTAGGACACGTAGAAGCGACCGCCACCCTTCAGCTCTCCGCTGTTAATGCGGGCAAATGTGCGCCAGGTCGAAGCAGAGCCAATCGTTCCCGCAACATCGACGCCAAATTTCTTTGTGGGATCAACAGACGTGAACTGAAGAGCACCGCCCAGATCGTTGGATGCTGCCACACCAAGAGCACCGGCGCCCTGTGTCAGGGTTGATGGCCCGTTATTTTCAGTTTCAAGGGCCCGCCCGATCGAAAGGCCGTTATCATTACCATAAGCAAGATTACCGAGCGGAATGCCGTCCATCGTGAAGCCAAGACGGCTCTGGTCAAAACCTCGGATGACAATCTGCTGAGACCATTCGTAAGATCCCAAGGGATCAGACGACGTGAACATGACGCCCGGCAGTTTGGAGAGTGTTTTGAACGGGCTGGTTCCCGGCGTCATCTCCTGAATGGCACGGCGCGACACGGTTTGTGTTTCGCGAGCGGCGCCCGCTCCGAGGACGACAACGGATTCCGACGTTGTTGCTTCAACAGGCTGCGCAACCGTCCTTTTTGCTGATGCTTTCTTAACCGGCACACTCGACGGAGCGGCCTTACGGGCAGATTGTGACGGGCTCAGATCATCTGCAAAGGCAGACTGTACACTGGAGAAGACGAAAACGCCGCTCAGGCAAGTCGTCAGTGCAAGCATCAGCTTCATCAATGTATTCCTGCAAAGGGCACGGCACTGCCCGTGAATTCGCGGGAACGTTATGCAGACGGTTCATTTGTGTCTTGTGATCGTTTCAAGACATTGCCACACCACTTTAACAATTTGCAGTTCACCTATAAAAAAAGGACCTGCCTCACGGCAGATCCTTCTTGAATACTGTCTTATTGTGAAATTGACGATCAAGCGAGAATATAGAAAAGGATCGCCGAGACAGTGATCGTTACAGGCAGTGTAAACAGCCAAGCCAGAGCAATCTTGGTCAACATGTGCATGTTGATCCCGGAGCCTGAGGCAACCATGGTTCCAGCCACACCTGATGTAATGATGTGCGTAGTGGAGACCGGAAGGCCCGTGTAGCCAGCCGTCATGATCAGGCCTGCGCCAACAACTTCGGAAGCAGCGCCCTGTGCAGGCGTAAGGTGTGCCTTGCCAATGCCCTCACCCAGTGTCTGAACAATCCGGCGATAACCGATCATTGTTCCCACGCCCAGGCAAAGTGCACTCAGCAGTCGAACCCAGAAAGGCGCGTATTCCACTGTGGGGCGAAGCTTCTTGGCCAGAGATCCGGCTTCTTTCTTCTGCTCGTTGGATGCAGCAGGATTAGACGCTACGGAACGCAGGCCAGACAGAACCTGATAGATGTCCCCGCGTGTTTCAGCCGGGCTGGCATGAATTTCCGCGCCCTTTTCCAGTCGATCAATGGATGCAAGGGCATCCGATTTGAACGAATAACGATCAAACTCAGCAACAAGCGGGCGAGCAGCCTGCACGTCCTGACGAATAATATCGTACTGCACCGGCACCTGAGGGTTCAGGGCAAACGTCGCTGGCATCAGACCGATGATCGTCAACATGATCAGGCCAATGCTCTTCTGCCCATCATTGTTACCATGCGAAAAGCTGACCAGCGTACAGGTGGTGACCAACAGAGCACGAACAACCGGGTTCGGCTTGTGATGCGGCTCAGGGCGCTGATAAAGGGCCGGAAGATGCACGAATTTCCGAATGATCAGGAACAGAATGCCTGCCCCAATAAAGCCGAGCGGCGGAGATACGGCCAGCGTCGTCAGGACCTTCCAGATCTGGTTCCAGTCCACGCTGTGCCCCAGGTCGCGGGCATGCAGGAAGGAATCACCAATGGCGATACCGACCAGGGAGCCAATCACACAGTGAGAGGAAGAGTTCGGAATACCGAACCACCATGTAAGAAGGTTCCAGGCGAGAGCTGTGCCAAACAGGGCGACCAGCATTGGAACTGCCGGATTTCCATTCGGCGGAGACAAAACATCCGGCGGCAGCAACTCTACGAGCGTGTAAGCAACGGCAATACCGCCGAGCAACACACCCAGAAGGTTCATTAGGCCGGACCAGACAACCGCAACCTTCGGTTTGAGGGAATTCGTGTAAATGACTGTCGCAACAGCATTTGCGGTATCATGGAAGCCATTGGCAAATTCAAATACGCAGACCAGCAGGAAGCAGATCCCAAGCGCAATGATTGACCATGTTGACTCTGGGGCGAAGTGCAGCATTCCGGATGCCATCTCCAAATAAAGGTATGTCTAATCTGGTAGCTGTTTCGGTAATTTTACTAAAGATCCAGGGAACTTCTTTCATGAAAGTTTCATCACACCCTGAAACTGATTTATATTTAACCGAACCATAATATTTCCCCGTCCATTAATCCGTTATGGTGCCATTGGCTCTGTCGCCTGCTTCACCCAGAAGGCTTTCCAATGAACCAGCCCACGAAAAAGCAGCCTCACGAACTCTGGCGGGAAACACTCATGACCGCCTGGAACGACCGGATCGGGCAGGACAAAAGTTCTGGCCTCCACCTCCTGTTTGCCAGTACAGAACAGGCTGACAAACGCCGTACTTCCCAGTCTCACCAGAGAAGCTAGATTTCTGCCTGCATGACTTTACGTTCAGCTCTCCTCCTCACGACGTTCATTCCGTTCCTGCTTGCTCCGGCTCAAGCCGCGGAAACGCAGGCTCCGGAACCTGCAACGCCAATTCACCATCTTGTTGTGATCTATCAGGAAAACGTCTCCTTTGATCATTACTTCGGAACATATCCGTCCGCAGCGAACCCTGCCGGAGAGCCCGCTTTTCATGCCGCGGCAGAAACCCCAAAGGCCAATACGCTCATCGCGGCTGACCTTTTGTTGAAAAACCCCAATACGCGCGCTGAAAACGGCCGGGATGCAGCTCTGCCCTTCCGTCTGGACAGGACACAAGCCAGCACCGCCGATCAGAACCACGCCTATACTGCTGAGCAACAGGCTTATCATCATGGCCTGGCAGACCTGTTCCCTCTTCACACCGGTCGCGGCGCACCGGGTGGCGTCGGAGCATTTTCAACACGCGGCCAGGTGATGGGTTATTTTGACGGTAACACCGTCACAGCCCTATGGAACTACGCTCAGAATTTCGCCATGAGCGACGCCGCCTATACGGACACATACGGTCCATCCACTCCTGGTGCTCTGGAAGTGGTTTCCGGACAAACCAACGGCATGAAGATCGTCAAAAGCGCTCAAGGACGGTCAACCCTGACAGTCCAGTCTCCGTTCATTCCGGACGGACAAGGGGGCTGGACGATGGTCAACGATATCGACCCTGCTGAAGATGTCTGTTCCGTCCCGACCGAACAGGTCATGATGACCAGCAAAAACATCGGTGACCTGTTGAACGACAAGCACCTGACCTGGGGCGGCTTCATGGGTGGCTTCGATCTGACTGCTCGCAACCCTGACGGCACGACAGGCTGCAACCGCCAGACCTACTCATCTGTCGTGGCCCAAAATGTGGTTGACTATATCCCTCACCACAACTGGTTTCAGTATTACGCCAGCACATCAAATCCGACACATGCGAGACCATCCTCTCTCGCCGTCATTGGCCGTACTTTTCAGCAGGACGGTATCCACCGGGACCCGGCCAACCATCAGTATGACCTGAAAGACTTCTACAAAACTGTCGCTGCAGGAAACCTTCCTGCTGTTTCATTCCTGAAAATGCCAGCCTTTCAGGATGGCCATGCCGGTTACTCGGACCCACTGGACGAGCAGCATGGCGTGGTAGAGGCCATCAACCTTATTCAGCACAGCCCGCAATGGCACGATACAGCCATCATCATCGCCTATGATGATTCCGATGGCTGGTACGATCATGCCTATGTCACGCCGTCGCATGGCTCCTACGATAATCCGGCAGATCAGCTCAACGGCCCTGGCCGCTGCGGCACAGCCCCGGCGCCGAGCGGAGTTTCGGGTCAGCCTGTAAACGGCCGTTGTGGCCCAGGAACAAGAACACCGCTGATCGTTTTATCTCCATGGGCTAAACCTAACTACGTCAGCCATATCCAGATTACCCAGAGTTCCATCACGCGCTTTATCGAAGATAACTGGCTTCAGAGTCAGCGCCTTGGACAGGGATCATTTGACGCAGATGCTACTGATATGTCTGATCTGTTCGACTTCACGCAAACCCCGCATCTTACACCCGTTTTCCTGAACCCTGAGACAGGCGAACCTGTTAAGCACGCTCCTGCTACACCGCTTTGACCGTCTCACTCCGTTCTTTCACAGTCGTATTGGCTGGCGGCCTGATGTCCGCCATGCTGGCCAGTCAAGCCGTCGCTTCGGATCAATGTTTGCCAACCCAGGACGGCAGCAATCCATGTCCGGTCGAATTACATCGGCCGGCTCATGCACCGCTTTCCGAGATGGCGAAGATCGGGCGTGAAATCTTTCACGACCCCTTGCTCTCAGGGTCAGGACGTCTGTCCTGTGCATCCTGCCACAGCCCCAAACATCATTACGGGCCTTCCGGTGCTGCTTCCGTGTTTCTGGGAGGCCCAACACTGGCAAGCCATGGCCGCAGAGCCATTCCGTCCCTGACATATCTGGAGCACGTGCCAAATTTCAGCATTGGCCCGGATAATCCAGAAAGTGAGACTGCTCCCGTTCTGGCTTCGGCAGCACCCGATGCTAATCGGTCACCGAAGAATGCAGCCGCGTCCCCAACGATCAGTATGGTGCCTCAAGGAGGAATGTTCTGGGACGGTCGGGCCGATACGCTCCAGCAGCAGGCTTCAGGCCCCCTTTATGATCCGGCTGAAATGGCCTCTACCCCGGAGATTGCGCTTCATCGGCTTGAAAATGCCCGGTACATCCAACGGCTAAAAGCTCTAGGCGGGCCCGCGACTGACGCATCCCGTGACCTGCTGCTGTCTGAAGCCTTGTTTGCTCTTGCGCGCTACCAGATCGAAGACCCGTCTTTTCATGCCTATGACAGCAAGTTCGATGCGTGGCTTGAAGGGAAAGCTCGTTTTACACCGGAAGAGAGTGCCGGATATCGGCTCTTCAACGATCCGACAAAAGGCAACTGCGCAGCCTGTCACCTGGATCGTCCGCTTCCCGGTAATCTCCCACCACTTTTCACGGATCGCCAATACGAAGCACTAGGCGCCCCGCGCAATCAGGCTTTGATGGGGCCGTACGACACAGGGCATTTCGATCTGGGATTGTGTGAAGTCATGCCGGGAGGGGTCGAAACGTCATCGGCCTATTGCGGTGTGTTCGCCACGCCAACTCTCCGCAATGTGGCAGAACGCAAGGTATTCTTCCACAATGGCGTGTTTCATGACCTTCATCAGGTTCTGGATTTCTACGTCCTGCGAGACATCCACCCAGAACGCTTCTACAGCCGTGACACACACGGCCATCTTCAGGTTCCGGATGATATCCCGCCTCAGTATCGCTCTAACCTTGATCGCACTGACGCACCGATGGATCGAAAATCAAATGACCTGCCTGCCCTGACACCTCAGGAGCGCAGTCAAATCATCCAGTTTCTAAAGACGCTTACGGACGGATGGTCTCCCACCCGTCCGTAACATCTTACTTCTGGCTATCAGCCGTCAGCCCGCGATGCGCCAGCATCGGCTCAATGTCCGGGTCTTTCCCGTAAAATGCACTGAACATCGGGCCATAATCCATCGTGTGCCCCTTGGAGAGGATCATGTCGCGGAAACGCTGACCATTCTCACGCGTCAAGCCACCATGCTGCGTGAACCAGGCAAAGGCATCCTGATCCAGCATTTCGGTCCACAGATACGCATAGTATCCAGCAGAATAGCCATTGGACCAGATATGCAGGAAGTAGCTGGAACGATAGCGCGGTGGCACGTTGGCCACGTCCAGTCCCATGCTGTTCAGGGCATCAGCTTCAAACTTGTCCACATCCTGACGTGGTGCTGACGCCGGGAGAGCATGCCATTTCATGTCCAGTTCTGCTGCAGCGACGATCTCACCCAAGGCGTAGCCCTGATTGAAACGGGCAGCCTTCTTGATCTTGGCGACCAGTTCCTGCGGCATCGGAGCGCCAGTCTTGTAGTGCCGAGCGTAATGGGAGAGCACTTTCGGATCGAGCGCCCAGTTCTCGTTAAACTGAGACGGAAACTCAACGAAATCCCGTGCGACACTGGTCCCTGAAATCGAAGGATATGTCTGGCTGGCAAACAGTCCATGCAAGGCATGCCCAAACTCATGGAACATGGTCGTCACATCATCAGACGTGATGAGCTGCGGCTGACCTGGTGCGGCCTTTGTGAAATTGGCTACGTTGTAGATGACCGGCTTCGTGCCCAACAGCGTGGACTGACCAACGAAGTTGGACATCCATGCGCCGCCGGATTTGGTATCACGCTTGAAGTAATCAAAATACATCAGGCCAAGCTGTGAACCATCCTTATCAAAAACCTCAAACACCATGACGTCAGGGTTATAAACCGGGATGTCAGTGCGCTGTTTGAAGGTCACTCCGTAAAGCTGGTTGGCAGCAAAGAAAACACCGTCTGTCAGAACGGTCTTCAGTTCGAAATATGGCTTCACTTCATCCTGGTTGAGCGCATACTTCTCATGACGCACCTGCTCCGCGTAACGGCTCCAGTCCCAGGGCTTCAGTGTGAAGTTCTCACCATCCCGATGGATGGCATCCTGAAGGACACCAGCTTCCCGCTTCTGTTCAGCTGCAACCGCAGGAACAAGCTGCTTCATGAAATTTTCGGCAGCTTCCGGCGTCTTGGCCATCTGATCATACAGCGTGTATGCCGCAAAGCTCGGGTAACCAAACAGAGCCGCCTTCTGCGCACGAAGCTGGGCGAGTTCTGAGATTGTGGACCGCGTATCGTTCTTGTCGCCCTTCTCCGCACGGTTCCAGCTCTGATCGAACAAGGCCTGACGCGTTTCACGCTTGCTCAGGTTTTCCAGCGCTGGCTGCTGCGTTGTGTTCTGGAGCGGCAGAACCCACTTACCGGAAAGCTTGCGGCTTTCAGCATCTTTCTGCGCGGAGGCGATCGTCCCGTCATCCAGTCCTGCAAGCGCCTCCTTGCTATCAACGACGAGAGCCCCATTTTTTGCAGCGGCAATCAGCTTCTGCTGATAGGCAGATTCAAGATTAGCAAGTTTCGTGTTGATGGCCCGCAGCTTGACCTTGTCCGCTTTGGAAAGCTGGGCGCCCGCATGGACGAACTGCTGGTAATAAACATCCAGAAGCTGCGCCTGCTCGGCATTCAGATTCAGGCTTGCGCGAGCATCGTAGATTGCCTTTACGCGCGTAAACAGCCGCTCATTCAGATAGACTTCATCTTCATGCTGAGACAGACGCGGCGCTTCACGGCTTTCAACCTTGTCCAGTTCGGCATCACTGTTGGCTTGATAAACACCAAAGAACGTCTCCTGCACACGATCCAGCAAGCGACCAGACTTCTCCATGGCGACAATCGTGTTCTCGAATGTCGGAGCGGCCTTGTTGTTGGCAATCGCTGTGATCTCGCGCAGATGATCTGCCATACCGCGCTCAAAAGCGGGCGCGTAGTCACTGTCCTTGATCAGGTCAAAACGGGGAGCCTGATAGGGGAGCGTGCTGGCGCTGAAGAACGGATTTTCTGCGGCAGCATGTGCTTCAGTGCCAACGAGCGCGGCAAACGAGAGTGCAAAAGCCGCTCTGGTCCAGAGGTTGGAAGTCATTGAAAAGTCCTGACTGCTAAACGTTATGGCGACTGTATTGAAGAAGCCGCATAACGTCCAATCTCTCTGTCTCGTCAGCCCTTTACGGGAAACAGCTTGACTCCCCACTCGTCCACAGTGTCGCCACTACTGAAGGCTGGATCAATCAGACCATCCACCATGAAGGTTGGCGAGACATGGATACCGTTCTGGCGACCGTAACGAGCATGCCATTTGACCGCTGCCGTCACCTCGGGACGAACAAAGGTCTCAGTAAGCGGAACGCCGCTATAAACCTCGATACGCCGTAGAATGTCTGCCGGTGTAGCGTCCATATTCGGTCCACGGCAGTGATCGGTAAATTCGAACTCTTCCCGATGATCTGCAACAGCCATCATGACGGCTAAGGCAGCATCCCGGCCTTCGTCCAGCGAAGACGCAGCCAGAATGGCCCGTACAATGACGCCGGAGAACATATGCCACGGTTGGGACTGGAGCCGCACGCGAACCGTCAGGCGGTCTTGCCCCGCAAGTTGAAGGAGATCTGGTATTTTGCGTAGGGTCTTGACGGAAAATGGGCAGGTCGGTTCCAGAAAGACTTCAAGAACCTTGGGTCCTGCGCCCCATTCCAAAGCAGAAAGCTGGAAGGTCATGTGTCTGTTCTCCCTCTCAATCATCAAGCCGGATGCGACGATTGCGTATGATCCCGGCCCTATGGGCTTTGCCATCCAGTCGGCGCTGCCGCGCCCCTTTTCCGGGGCGTGTTGGCACCCGGTAGGCCTGTCGATGCGCAGCTTCACGGATCATTTCTGCCAAACGCTCGATAACATCTTCCCGATTGCGTAACTGCGTCCGAAAACGCCGCCCGGTCAAAACGATCTCCCCATCCCGGGTCGCACGACTTCCCGCAATTTCCAAAAGGCGGGTTCGTATCCGCTCTGAAAGAACAGCAGAACCGGAGACATCGAAACGCAACTGGGCGGCAGTTGCAACCTTGTTGACGTTCTGACCACCTGGGCCAGACGCCAGAATATAGGTAACTCTTAGATCCTCTTCCCGCAGGGACAGGCCGGGCATGACTTCAACACTCATTCCTCTGCCATACCACACAGACGGCTAAACGTGCGACCATCAGTTAGATCGGTGGAACGCTGTTCTGCTGTCTCCAGACCCGCGGAGACACCCCGAACCATCGTCTGAATGCACGGCTGAAAGCACTGGTTTCAGTATATCCAAGGAGAGACGCAATCTCACTAACATCTTTGTTCGGCTCTGCCAGATATCGCAACGCATCGATCTGACGTGTCTCATCCAGAAGCCCGGAATATGAAAGGCCGAGTTGGGCAAGTCTGCGTTGAAGGGTCCAGGGCGAAAGGGACAGTTTTTCCGCCACGTCAGAGAATTCAGAGCTGCCCTGCCGCATCGACTTGCGAACCTGAACCATAACCTGTTCTTTGAGGCTCTGCCCTGAATCAGGCACCGTGTGCCCTGCCCCTCGTGCCAAAGTCACAAGTGAAGATTTCATCACCTGCAGCAGGGCAGCATCGGCGTCTGGCATTGGCTTTTTCAGCCCCTCTTTCCGGAACATTAAAGCATTCATCCCGGCGGAAAAGCGTATATCGGCCTGAAACGCTTCTCGATGTTCAGAAGCCTGTTCCGGTTGCTCGTGAGCAAAAAGAACGGCCTGCGGGCACCAGTCTGCACCAAGACCAGCCCTTAAAATATTGGCAAACATGCCCATCGTCAGCTCGGCATCATGACGTTTGTCCTGAATGGCCGTGTCTGCGATCATATATTCGAGCCGGACATGATCATCCGCTTCAACAAACCGTGTAATGGTCTGGGCCTGATGGTACCCGAAATAAGTCGCCAGATTCTGCGCCGCCTGCCCCACTGTTTCTGAACAAAGCGCGATGTAACCAATCAGCCCGAGTTGCCTCGGTCTGAACTGTTGCCCGAAATGCAGACCGATGTTTCCGTCGTGCGTATCTGTTTCGGCTTCGGAAAACAGACGGCAGTACGCGCCTAGGTTCAATGCATCTGTTGGCATGGCGAATTGATGCGTTGAAAGACCCGACCGCCCAGCGATCCGGTCCATGTCTCCACCTTGCTCCGTAAGGAATTTTTCCACACCGGCAGCGGCGGCCGCCAAGACATAGACGTCTGATCCGGAAGACTTGGGAAAGGATGACATGGTGTCTTCCTGTTGCTGCTCACTTGACACGAGTGTTGGGCGCATTGTCGTCAAATGTCAAAACGTTGTTGTTTCGGGTCAAGTCAAACTCGGTCCGAAAGAGATATAATTGCGATAACGGACAAAACCTTGATTCTCCCAATTCCGACTTTTGGGATGAGCAAAGGCAGAGGACTCTGGCCATGGCTTACAGATGCACCCTGCGAGGGGAACAGTACACCTTTGATGATCTGAAGACGCTGCTGGCCAAAGCGTCTCCTGCCCGCTCTGGTGATGAACTCGCGGGCCTATCTGCCTCTTCCGATGCTCAACGCGTTGCCGCCCGTTACGCTCTCGCAGACCTCCCCCTCGACACATTCCTGAAATCAGAGCTCATCCCTTACGAAACGGATGACGTGACGCGCCTGATTCTGGATACACATGACCGGAACGCCTTCTCCCGGCTCTCATCGTTGACTGTTGCTGGCCTCCGGGACTGGCTGCTGTCCGAAGACGCCACGACAGAAGCACTGGCAGCCGTAGCTCCAGGCATCACACCGGAAATGGCCGCTGCCGTCAGTAAGATCATGAGAAATCAGGATCTTATGACAGTGTCGCGCAAGATCCGCGTCCTCACAAAGTTTCGCAACACCATCGGCCTCGAAGGTTGTCTGTCCACACGGCTGCAACCCAACCATCCTACAGATGATCTGAGGGGTATTGCCGCTTCTACGCTTGATGGTCTTTTGCGCGGCATGGGCGATGCCGTCATTGGCATCAACCCGGCGACAGACAGCGTCTCCAATGGTCTTGCCCTGCTGGAGATGCTGGACCATGCCCGCCAGCGCTATGACATTCCCACACAGACATGCGTTCTGACGCACGTCACCAACACGCTCGAGATCATGAACCGTGGCGGCGCGGTTGATCTGGTGTTTCAGTCCATCGCAGGCACCCAGAAAGCCAACGAAGGTTTCGGAGTCAGCCTCTCAATTCTGAAGGAAGCCCATGAGGCCGCTCGAACGCTGAACCGCGGTACGATTGGCAACAATGTCATGTATTTCGAGACGGGTCAGGGTGCTGCACTCTCCGCCGATGCCCATCACGGTGTTGATCAGCAGACTGTAGAAGCCCGCGCCTATGCTGTGGCTCGCGCCTACGACCCCCTTCTCGTCAATACCGTCGTCGGATTCATCGGGCCGGAGTATCTGTACGATGGAAAGCAGATCATCCGTGCCGCGCTGGAGGATCATTTCTGTGCGAAGTTGCTGGGCGTCCCGATGGGGTGTGACGCCTGCTATACCAATCATGCCGAAGCGGATCAGGATGATATGGACAACCTGATGGTTCTTCTTGGAGCTGCCGGGATCACCTTTCTGATCGGGGTGCCCGGAGCTGATGACATCATGCTCAATTACCAGAGCCTGTCGTTCCACGACCTTCTGAGCCTTCGGAAGCTTCTGGGCCTCAAGCCCGCTCCGGAATTTTCTGGCTGGCTGGAAAAAATGGGCCTCTATGATCCGCAAACGGAGCGCATGCTGGATATTCCACCCGGCCAGACCCTTCTTGGTGAAATGGCGCGCTGACCATGACGGATGATCGCGACGCGCCCTCCGCCCCACTGCACACAGCAGACCTCTGGCAGGATTTGCGGCGTCTGACCCGTGCCCGGATCGGCTTGGGTCGCACCGGAAACGCGTTGAAAACCGGGGATGTGCTCGATTTTCAGGCCTCTCATGCTCAGGCCCGCGACGCGGTCCACACACCTTTGGACGTTTCAGCCCTGACAGCGACTTTAAGGCCTGAGCCCTATCTGATCGTCCATAGCCGCGCATCAGACCGGTCCACTTATTTGCGTCGCCCCGATCTTGGCCGCCGGCTGGCCCCAGAAACGCTCGGCACTCTCACAAAAGGAGACTGGGACGTGGTGTTCGTCGCGGGCGATGGCCTGTCTTCTTTTGCCACCCAGCAAAACGCCATCCCGCTCTTTCAGGCCATGAAGAGCCGCCTTCCGGACTGGAAAATCGCCCCGCTGGTTATTGCGACACAAGCACGCGTCGCTCTGGGGGACGACATTGCCGCCAGTCTCGGAGCGAAAATGGTTGTGATGATGATTGGCGAGCGACCCGGTCTCAGCGTCGCGGATAGTCTGGGCGTGTACCTGACATATGCGCCTTTTGTGGGCTGCCCGGATTCAGCACGGAATTGCCTCTCCAACATTCATGCTCATGGCATGACCATCCCGGCCGCTGCGACAAAGCTGGCCTGGCTCATGCGTGAAGCCCGCCATCTGAAATTCACTGGCGTCGGCCTCAAAGACGCGGCGCCAGATGCCCCTCTGATTGAAAACACCACTCCCACCCTGGAAAAGGACAATGACCAATGAGCACTGCTCCGACGCATCTCAACAAGTCCCTTAGTGCGTTTCATCTCTGGGGAATTGCGGTTGGTCTCGTCATTTCGGGTGAATATTTTGGATGGAGCTACGGCTGGGCAACAGCAGGAACACTAGGTTTTCTGATTGCCACAGTCTTTGTCGCGCTCGTTTATACCAGTTTCATTTTCAGCTTCACGGAACTGACATGTGCCATCCCGCAGGCAGGGGGCCCGTTCGCTTACAGCCAGCGTGCGCTTGGCCGCTGGGGTGGTTTGATTGCGGGTCTGGCCACACTGGTTGAATTCATTTTCGCACCGCCAGCCATCGCGCTTGCCATCGGAGCCTATCTGAACGTTCAGTTTCCTCATCTGAACCCAAAGGTGGCAGCACTGGGCGCCTATATCGTCTTCATGGCGCTCAATATCGTGGGGGTCCATATTGCCGCCACGTTCGAACTGTTCATAACAATCGCCGCAATCATAGAACTGCTGGTATTCATGGGCGTCGTTGCTCCCGCTTTTTCATGGGACAATTTCCTGCACGACGGATGGGGCGTTGCACCTCATTTCGGACTGGAGGCCATGGGTGGCATCTTCGCGGCCATTCCTTTTGCCATCTGGTTCTTCCTGGCGATCGAAGGCGTCGCCATGGCGGCGGAAGAAGCCAGCAATCCTCGCCGATCCATCCCCATCGCTTACGTTGCGGGTGTTCTGACGCTGGTCGCACTGGCTTTCGGCGTCATGGTATTCGCTGGTGGTGCGGGAGATTGGCACGCTTTAGCCAACCTGAATGATCCCCTGCCTCAGGCGATGAAGCATGTTGTCGGCGCACATAGCGGCTGGCTGCATATGCTGGTCTGGCTGGGTCTGTTTGGACTTGTCGCGTCTCTGCACGGGATCATCATGGGGTATGCGCGCCAGATTTTCGCAATGGCGCGAGCAGGATTTCTGCCCGCTGTTCTCGGCAAGGTGCATCCACGCTTCCACACACCCTACACCGCGACGATTGCCGGTGGCGTTATTGGCATTGCTGCCATTTTCTCTGATGACGTCATTTCGATCCACGGTCAGTCTTTGACGGCAACGCTTGTCACCATGGCCGTCTTCGGGTCCCTGACGATGTACATTCTCAGCATGGTAAGCTTGTTTCGCCTACGCCAGACGGAACCAGATCTTGCGCGCAGTTATCGTGCCCCGCTCTACCCCGTTCTTCCGGGCGTTGCCTTGGCAGGCGCTGTGATCCTTCTGGTCGCCGTCACGTATTACAACCCAGAAGTCTGCCTGATTTACGTGGCCTTCATGACGATACTGAGCCTCTTCTTCATGCGGAAATACCAGAACAGGCAGAAGCAGGCAGCGTCAGAAATCTGATCCGTTTTTCCTCACGACCCTTCCGAAACCTTCAGGAACGGAATTTCGCGTGTCAAAAAAACACGTCATGGCAGTCTTTTGTCTGCTGGCCGGAACCGCCCTGCCGTCTTTCGCCTATGCGCAGGCGGCGGCCTCTTCAAACACGACTATCACACCAAACGGCACGCCCAACCCCAATCACCCTACACCACCGCCAACAGCATCCCATACCAACGATGCCGGAGATCCTGATCTTCCAGCGTTGAAAGCCGGAAATCTTTTCTCTCCCAAAGCAGGACGTCCCCTTACCTATTGGGATGGGCTGGTCGGACATCTCACGGTCGAAGCTGGTATAAGCGGGAACCCGTGGACGAGATCTGGACGCAATTTCGGGCAGTTTTATCTGGATCGTGCGAATACCGTGACCCTTAACCAGATCATGGGTTCTCTCTCCCATCCCGTCACCTCCATCGGAAGCGGTTACGGGATCGGGTTTGTCGTAGAGATGATGTACGGATCTGACTCACGTTTCGACCCGACGATCGGAATGGGCGACGGCACGATTAGCGGCTTGTACCAGTGGGCACCCACACAGGCCCATATCGACATCCATACGCCATGGATTTTCCATCACGGCATCGATTTCCAGGCCGGTCAAATGTACGGCCTGATGGGCGCTGAAGGCACGCCAGCCCTCGCCCGTCCGTTCTATTCTTTCAACTACGCTGCCGACTATATCGTTCCCTTCGAGACGGTAGGCGTCGTGGCCACGATGCATTTAAGCCATCACATGGACTGGATCCTTGGCATCGATGCAGGCAATTCCACAACCTTCGGAGGCGCTGGAAACAACAGCAGACCCAAAGGCTACTTTGGCTTTGCCTGGAATAATCTGATGGGCGGCAAGCTGAATGTCCATGCCATTGGCCATTTCGGCCCGCAGGCAAATAATGGCCGCACGATCGTCTCACCCGCTGGATGGAGCAGTGCAGGCATCGGGCGGTCCGCCAACGATCTCATGCAGTATAACGCGGATCTTCTCGCCACCTATCACGTGACAGATGCCCTGTCCGTCATGGCAGAAGCCCTCTATCTGCACGACGATGCGTCGCGCGACGATGCGTATGGCGTTTCTTCATATCTATCGTGGGACATCCGGCCATCCCTCACACTTAACGTCCGAGGTGAGATTTTCCGAGACAACACTGGCGGCATCATCAACCAGTATTCCAGCGACATGTCCTACACAAACTCGCTGAGAAACCGCCCGTTCGGGTATTATAACGCCCTGCCGACCATATACGGAGACCTGACAGTTGGGGTGGCATACCGGCCCAGCTTCATCAATCGACATCTGGGTCCAGCCAGCCTGACCGTCCGACCTGAAATCCGTCTGGACAAATCCCTGAATGGAACACACCCCTTCAATCAATCCGGCACAGTCTCTTCCAGAACGGTGAATAACGGGACGAACAACATGCTGTGGTTCAATCTGGATGCTGTCCTGAGTTTCTGATCTGCCACACCTTCCCTTTCAAAACAGAGAGACATGCAAAACTTCTTGACAGGTTGTGCGCGTTTATGACGGTTTGCGCGTGTTTTAACCCGTTTCGGAGAAAGTCCCATTCTCAAGGACGAACGTCTCAGCCATATTCGGGCCCGTCTGCGAAGCCACGGCCGTGTTGTCGCGGCTGATCTGGCCACGGAATGGACCGTCCCGGTCGATATGATCCGGCGCGATTTGCGTGAGCTCTCTGAAGCAGGAGAATGTCGCCGCGTTTATGGCGGTGCACTGAGGCTACAGCCCAATGCGTCTCATATCCGGGCGAGAATGGGCGAAAAAGTTCCGCTGAAGAACGCTCTCGCACGGCAGGCCGCAACGCTTTTCAAGCCACGGCAGGTTGTCTTCATTGACACAGGTTCAACCAATATTGCGCTGGCTGGATCGCTTCCCCGCGATACACCTTTGACTGTGGTCACATCCAGTCCCGCCGTTGCTGTTGCTTTGAGCGACGCAGACCAGATTGAAACCATTATGATTGGCGGACGTCTGGAAGGAACAACGGGTGGCGTGACAGGTTCGGTCGCCGTCCAGGCTCTTCAGCATTACCGTTTTGATCTCTGCTCTTTGGGCGTCTGGGCCATTTCCGCCGAAGGACCAAGTGTCTGGGATCATGAGGAAGCCGCCTTCAAACGTGAGGTTCTGAGCCGGAGCGAAAGCGTGGTGATCATGGCCGAAGCAAGCAAGATCGGGTCCGGGGGGCGCTTCCCTGTTGCCCCTCTTGAAACTGTCCAGACCCTGATCGTTACCGATGATGCCCCAACAGACGAACTCACCCGCATGACTGCCTCTGGCGTCACCATTATCAAGGTTCCAGTCCATGACTGATCCCACTACCGAGACATCACGTCCCGCCCAACGGGATCTTATCCTTATCCTCGGGCTGCTGACCTGTCTCGGTCCGCTTAACATCGACATGTACCTGCCGGGTTTCCCCAGTATCGGGCATGATTTCCACGCTGGAGAGACCGCGGTTCAGTTCAGCCTGACCAGCACCCTGATCGGGTTGGCTCTGGGACAGCTCATGGTGGGCCCGTTCAGCGATTCACGTGGCCGGAAAGGGCCGTTGCTAGCAGCGATGGCGCTTTTTGCGCTGTCATCCCTGTTCTGCGCCATTTCATCCAGCATCACAGCGTTCATCGTTGCCCGCTTTCTTCAAGGCCTCACAGCATCAGCCGGACTGGTTCTGTCCCGGGCGGTGGTGCGAGACGTGTTTAATGGACCGGAACTTGCCCGCTTCTTTTCCCGACTCATGATCATCAATGCTGTCGCCCCTATGGTGGCACCAATGATGGGTGGAGCCATTCTGGCCCTGCCATCAGCAACATGGCGCACCATGTTCTGGTTCCTGACAGGCTTCGGCGTCGTGGCGCTAGGTCTCGTCGGCGGGCGCCTGAATGAAACGCTTGAATTACACCGTCGCCTCCCCAATTCAGCACGCTCGACGCTAGAGACATTCCATAGTCTATTGACGGACCGGGAATTCATTGGGCATGCGTTGACTGTGGGACTGATCCATGGCGGCAGCTTTGCCTATGTGGCCGGTACGCCGTTCGTCTATCAGGACATCTACGGCGTCTCGCCCCAGACATTCAGTCTTCTGTTTGGAATCAATGGTCTGGCACTCGTCGGGGGGAGCTGGCTGATTGGCCGTGCAGGCAGCATGGCGCGAACCAATACAATGCTTCGGGCATCTGTGATCTGCATCACCACCGCAGCCGCACTCATCACACTTATCGCGACACTGAAAGGACCGCTCTTCCTGTTAGTGGCAGCCATCTTCCTTTACATGATGTGCATCGGCATGATTTTGACGGCCACATTTGTTCTCGCCATTGCCAAGCAGGGCCACCGTGCAGGAAGTGCGAGTGCCATCCTTGGCTCTCTCAACCTCCTGGTTGGCGGCGTTGCTGCTCCTCTCGTCGGACTGAGCAAAACCAGTGCCTTACCGATGGGACTGGTTCTGTTCTTTACCTCTCTTGCAGGCTTGCTGACCTGCTTTCGCATGACCTCAAGCCATCAGGACGAAACGCCCTGATGGTCGACATATCCGTTCAGGCCTTTTGAAGGCCTGGGTTACCACGCTCAACTGCAAAACTGGCGTAGGTTGAGAGCTGCCCGTCGTGATTGCTCACCTGATCCAGAGTTTTAAGATCTGCTCGCCAGACATCCCGGCCAACATCACACAACACATAGCCACGCTTGTCTGTCGTTGCCTTAAGATGCGGGTTTTCACGCCGAACCGACTGGCTATGGGCGTCATTATCCCCCACGCCATCACCGCCTGACGAAATGGACGTCGCCAGAAATTCCACCGACACTGGCTTCTGCTTGGCGGGATCAATCACGAGATTACCCGCATAATGCCGATGTGCGTCGCCTGTCACGTTGACCACGTTTCCGGGGCAGTGCTCTCCGATGAACTGAAGCAGTCTGTTACGGCTATGCATATAACCGGACCACTGATCCATACTGTAAAGCAGCTCCGAATGGGCTGACTTGCGGTGAGCAAGATCCATAACCATGACCTGATGCGCCAGCAGGTTCCACCGCGTGTCAGACTGTCCCAGCCCGTTGAAAAGCCAGGCCTCCTGCTGTTGTCCCATCATGGTACGTTCGGGTGACCAGACATCCGGTCCCTGCGGAACGTCTTTATCACCATAAGCCTGATCGCTCCGGTACTGACGGGTATCCAGCACGAACGTATTCATCAGATCACCAAAGCGGAAGCTTCGGTACATCTGCATGTGACTGGCGTCCGGAAGAGAGCTGATACGAAGGGGCATATGTTCGTAATAGGCCTGCATGGCGGATGCCCGACGCAGACGGAAAATATCCGCCGGAGTACCGTCCTGATCGGTATCCCCTGCCCAGTTATTATCAACTTCATGATCATCAAAGCTCACCAGCCAGGGGGCAGCGGCATGAGCAGCCTGTAGATCCGGGTCAATTTTGTACTGCGCGTAACGGCGGCGATACTCGTCGAGGGAATAGATTTCTGGCCCGATGTGCCGACGGACCGCCGTAAATGGCTTTCCATAAACGGTGTGTACACCTGCGCCGATATCGGCTCCTTCGTAAATATAGTCCCCGTAGTGGAAAACAAAATCGACGTTCTCGTTCGCGATAGCCCGCCAGGCACTGTAATATCCAAATTCGTAGTGCTGACACCCTGCGGCGGCGAACCTTACACGCTGCACGCTTGCACCGGGCATCGGCAAAGTACGGGCACGACCTATCGGGCTCTCATGTCCGGCAATATGGAAACGATACCAGTAAGGCCGATCTGGAAGGAGCCCATCAACTTCAACATGAACGGAATGAGCGAGTTCTGGGTGAGCAATGGTTTGCCCCGACCGCAGGCGTGTTGAAAAACGCTCATCCTCGCTGATTTCCCAGTCCACCAGAACGGGCTTCAGGCGCTTCATTCCTCCTGCCTCTTCCAGCGGGTGCGGCGCAAGGCGTGTCCATATTACGCAACCGTCTGGTGCCGGATCTCCGGATGCTACACCCAACTGAAAGGGCGATGCATCAAACTCAGGAGTTTTGTCCAGATTATGCGGGGCGGCAGCAGACAATTGCTTCAGGCGGTAGGAAAACAGGAGCCCGGCTCCCAGACCTGTCAGTACCCGTCGGCGGTTTAAAAGCATGATGAAAAATCTTTCGCTGAAATCGAGCGGTCGCACTCTTTCCAAGACAGCGAATGAGAGCGTTTGCCCATGCCTTTCAGCCTCTTTTCATGAAACTGTCACAGACCCACCCCGCCAAAATCCGTAATGGAGCGCTTCAGGCAGTCCATCTTTAAAACAGGATGATAGAAGCTTTGGCGGAAAACTGGTTTCCCTGTCAGCAGGAATGGCTGCGCCTTTGCCGCCGCATCAAGAGCCTGACGCATCGCGACGATGCGGAAGATCATCTGCAGACGGCGCTGGCGAATTATTATGAACGCGCCAAAGACGACGTGACGCATCCGGAGGCATACATCACCAGAAGTGCGCTCAACCTGCATCTCAATGATTTGAAAAAAGCCTCATCGCGCCTACAATCTTTCAGCGATGATCGGGATATTACATTAGAAATAGAAGATCCTGGGCCATCCCAGGAAGACGTTTATGCGTCAGGCCAAAGAATGGATCGCTTTCACGAGGGTTGCAGACAGCTTCCCGAAAAGACAAGGCAGGCCTTTCTTCTCAATCGTGTTGAAAAAATGAAGTATCGGGAGATTGCTTTAACGCTGGGAATGAGCGAAAGCAGCGTGGAAAAGCATATTGCAAAAGCCCTTGTCTTCCTTGCTTCCTGGATGGACCATTAATGCCCTCCGAAAAGCAGTTCGCAGTTCGGGAACAGGCCGCCCTCTGGATTGCGCGCCTGCACGCTGATGATTGTAACGACACGGACCGTGCCCGCTTTGTACAGTGGATGCGTGAGGACACCTGTAACGCCAATACTTTTGAACTCCTGACGGATTACTGGGAGCTTGGCGGCGGCGTTCAAACACAAAGCATTCCTGCAACGCCCGCAAAACGCTCAGATACGCATGGTTTTCCGTTAGGGCGTAGAAGTGCACTGGCCCTTGCCTCAGCTGCGCTCATAGCACTTGTGCCGATGAACAAGACTGCTCGGGCATCCCGTGTTCTGCAGGCATCGACTGGGCATACTCTGCGCATTGCATTGCCTGATTACGGCACATGTCTTCTGGATTCAGGAAGCCGAATGACGCTGTCTGAAGATGGGCACCGCGCGAGACTGGAACACGGACAAGTGCTGCTTTCCCCTGAAAGCCCATCAGATTTTCACCTCTCAGTTCGAAACGTCACAGTTCGGCTCTCACGACAGACCTCAGCGAATGTCCGCATGGAACAGAACTGCACAGACATCACGGCGCTGCGGGGCAGGATATTGCTCCGAAGCGGAACAACTGCCGCGCGTGATATCTGGATCCGCACGGGGCAGCGCTTTCGCATCGCCCAGAATGGTGCGGTGAGCATCGATTATCCCAACATCGAAGCGCTTCTTTCCTGGCAGACCGGACGTCTGATTTTTCGCAATACGCCTCTGGAGGAGGCTGTTTCAGAAATCCGACGGTATAGCCAACGTCAGATCATCCTAGCGTCGCCAACTGTTTCAAATATGCGGTTAAGCGGGGTTTATTTTGTGTCGCAGGGCGAGATGTTTTTGCGGATGCTTCCGCGCCTTCTTCCCTTGACGCTCCAGGAACAGGGAAACGTTTTCATCTTTCGTGCTTTATGACGGTTTCATGAAAACCGTTGAACAATGCTGAGGTTTTTCAGTTTTCGTTTGTCTTCCTGTTGAGACCGCCTTCTGCGATCACCAACAGGATAGAGAATACATGGCCGTCAACGTCCGGTGCCCCCTTCGCGCAGCTCTGCTTCTGACTGTAGGGACGACCATTCTGACCCATTCTGCTCTGGCTACACCGTCAGCCACAGCGAATATTCACATTAATCGTCAGCCAATGGCACAGGCACTGGAATCCCTGAGCCAACAGACCGGACAGAGCGTCATTTTCTCCCCTGAACTGGTGGACCACCTTGAGGCTCCGTCCGTTAATGGCGACCTGTCAGCTGACGCAGCCGTAACACGGTTGCTCAATGGGAGCGGCCTGGTTGCCGAGGTTGCTCCAGGCGGCGGCATGGTCATTCGACGTGGTGCCGCTACAAAACGCCTCCCAAAGCACATACGCGCATCGCGGACCCGGGATGAGCGCGACATTGAGCAGATTGTTGCAACAGGCCATCGCACGCGGTCTGTCTTGAGCATCAGCGGCGACCAGATGCAGGAAATGATGCCGGGTCAGAACCCGATGCAGGCTCTGGATCTCTTGCCGGGCGTGACGTTCACCAATGTTGATCCTTGGGGCAACAACGAGCAGAACTCAAGCATTTACGTTCACGGTTTTTCCAACAGCCAGCTTGGCTACACCCTTGATGGCGTGCCGCTCGGTGCAGGCGCTTATGGCAATTATAATGGCCTTTCCCCGCAACGAGCAGCCATCAGCGAAAATATCGGCCAAACGTCCCTGTCCTCTGGGGCGGGCGCACTCGGAACAGCGTCCACCAGTAACCTGGGCGGAACGATTGAGTTTAATACGCGGGACCCGAAAGCAAAAGCCGGCGCAACAATCCGGCAGACTTTCGGCAGCTATTCCACGTTTCGCACCTATGCCCGCCTAGACACCGGTAATTTTGGTAATGGAAACGCGGCCTATGTCTCTTTCTCACGACAGGACGCCAGACCCTGGAATCTTGGTGAAGGAAACAATCAGGGTGGCTATCAGGTAAATGGCAAGTTTGTTCATAAAGGTGAAAAAACCACCATCACGGCGTATTTTGACTGGCAGGACAAGGCAGAGCCCAACACACAAGGACTGACGGCGCCTACAGACCTCTATGCTCGCGGTGCGTTTTTCCCTGATTTGAACGCTGCCATGGCCAACTATCCTGCCATGACCTCCAAATCCGCTGCTCCAGGAACACCCAATAATAAATACTATTACTCAGCAGCGCAGCGAACCGATTACTTCACCTATCTGAAAATTTCGCACAAATTTTCCCCAAATCTGACGTGGGATAACCAGCTTTATTTTCATTATGACGATGGCGCGGGCGTGGTCGCAACGTCTATTCGCACCAACGCTATCCTGACGATCCTTGGGAGCTACCTGGACCCGACTGGATCCAAATACATCAAGAATGGTCAGTTTACGTATAGCAATGCCGGAATTGACCCGAAGGTCTGGAATGCAACCGGCGGGACGGGTTTTGCTGTTCGTACGACGGAGTATGAAGACTATCGCGGAGGCCTGACCAGCACCCTGCACTATCATCTGGGCCACCATAATATTGAGATTGGCGGATGGTACGAACGCAACAACAATACACAAGGGCGTCTTTGGTATCCGCTCACCGCAACGGACACGCTGACGCCTTATAAGCGCGCGACCAATCCTCTTTTTACTCAGTGGATGAATGCGTTCTACACGAACACGTTTGTCACACACCTGCAGGATAGCTGGCGCGTAACGCCCCATCTGACCCTGACAGCAGGCTTCAAGTCCGAGATGGTTTATACCAACGGCACGTTGCCCGTCGCTGCTTTGCCACAGTCACTTGCAGCATCGGTTAAAGGTGCAAAAACGATTGTTGATACCAGCACTCACACAGTGGCTGGTGGAACGATCCCGTCTTACAAACCCTTTCTTCCTGCTTTTGGTGCCTTGTGGAGCTTCACGCCCCATGAGCAGCTATTTGCCAACATTCAGGAAAACATGAATTCGTTTGCCCAGACCGGATATGGCAGCACGTCACCTTGGGCCGTGACCAGCCAGGAAGCGTTCGAAGACTTCAAGAAAACAGGAAAACCGGAAACGTCCTGGACCTATGAAACAGGCATCCGAACCAATCGGCCGCTGTTTCTTGGCCCACTCACGGGGATCAGTGGTCAGCTTGAGTATTACCATGTCGATTTCTTCAATCGTCTTGGCTCGATCAAGCCGCCTAATCAGGGAATTTCCGGCGTGGGTGGCACTGTAGCCAACCTGGGCAGCGTTTCAACAAATGGTATGGATCTGTCCTTCACACTCCGGTTCGGGCAGCACTTCTCGATCTATGATGCCGTATCCTATGTCAGCAGCATTTATGGCAGCGATTTCATGGACGGCACCACGCTTTACGCAACAAAAGGCGAGAAAGTCCCGGCTATTCCCGTCTGGTCTGACAAGTTCGCCATCAACTACAATCAGGCAGGCTTCAACGCTCAGCTCTTCGGAACCTATATGGGTGTTCGTCCAGGTACAATCACGAATACCGTCATGGTGCCACCAAGGTTCCAGCTTGGTTTCAGCTCTGGTTATACATTCAAGCATATCCCACACATGCAGAGCCTGAAGCTCCAGTTCAACGTCAGCAACCTGACGAACACGCGCTCCTGGTCCACCATCACCGCGGGAGATGGCTCAACGTATGTGGGTTATCCTACACCTCCGCGCATGTTCTTTGGCACGGTGGCGGCCTCGTTCTGAAAAACGTCAGAGGGATGGCAAAAAACGCCATCCCTCGCATTTTTAGAAGTCTGCGCGAACACGGACTTCCCAGGTTGCTGGTCGGCCAGCAACTGCAATGTTGTCTCCACCCACAAAATAGCCGCGTGTCACGTCATAGTGCTTGTCGGTGATGTTGCGACCAATACCCTCGATTTTCCAATGGCCCTTATGGGGCGCAAACGAAATATACCCGCCCCATAACGTATAGCCTGGAATGGTATTGGCTGAGTTCAGAGCCGTACTCGTGGTGCGCAGGCTGTAATCCACACCTGAAACGAGATCATATTTTCCAACGCGCCACGTATAATCGACGGAACCATTGGCCGTAAAATGAGGCACCTCAATTCCACGTCCAGATACATCCTGCGTGACACCGACCCAAACACCATTGACCTGCTTTGAGCTCGTAACAGCACTGAACTTGTCATAGGCACCTTCGACATAAGCCCCAGACTGCGCCACGTGCAGCCCCGGGATCGGGGACCATTCGACTTCGTATTCGCCACCAAACATATGGGAGCGCGGCGCATTTACGAACAGACCAATCGCGGAGCCTGTCGTCGGGCTGTAGGCGATGGACTGAACCTGACGGTCAAAATAATCATAATAAAAGAAGTCAGCATTCACCCGCAGGTTATACCTTGGCAGGATCAGCTTGTTTCCGACTTCGAAAGAATAAAGCTGTTCAGGCTTGAACGGATTGGTCATCTGCGTAACGTCAGATGAATTGTACACCGTGAAGCCACCGGATTTTACACCCTTGCTGAAGGTGAAATACGTCATGTCATGGCTGAACGGATGATACTGAATGCTGAATTTTGCAGATGGCAACGTATAGGATTGCGACTGCTGGGCGACAGCGTTCTGCGGGTTCGTCACCACCCCGCCGACGAGGTAATGAGCATAGGCGTTATCAAGGGTGCGCTTCTCGTGCTCGACGCGAATGCCACCAACCAATTGCAGCTTTGGCGTAAGGTCATACGTCACCTGACCAAAACCGCTGATTGTATTGACCGTCTGCGAATAACGGACGTCTCCATCCGTATTGTAAAGAGCCTCAAACCCCGACTGGTACCGGTCATTCAGCCACTGATGACCGTAGTAAATGCCTCCAATCCAGTGAAGCCGACCAGATGTATTGGATGAGAAACGCAGTTCATCGGCCACGACATTAGCCCGCGTATTGAACTTCACGTCCGCCAGAGACAATGAGGAATCATCGAAATTGTCGTATTCGTCGCGCTGCATGTAATCGTAGCTGGCGAGGTTCGTAATCGTGAAATCACGGAGATGCTTCTCAACCCGTAGACTGCTGCCACCTGTATCGATATGGCTGTATGGCTTTTGATCCGGCGTCAGACCAGTTTCTTTGGCAAACTGCTCCGAAGTCCCCCAGCGGGTATTATAACGACTGGTGGACGCAGGCATTGGATTGGTGGAACTGAGGCTGGTGATAGGCTCCCACGCATAGACGCCCGTTCCGTCAGAGCGATCCCGACTACCGTGAAGGTTCCACTCCACCTTCCAGCTCTCTGACGGGGTATAATCCACCAACAGGCGAGCCGCGCCACGATTGACGTTCCCGAGATGGGCCTGAGCCTCAGGATTGTACTGCCATGCCCCGCCCTGCTGTGTTTCGCCAGACAGGCGAAACTTCAGCTTGTCGTTGATTGGACCGGAAATATATCCGCCGATCTTGGCGCTATCGAAACGACCATACTGGGCACTCACGCCTCCCGCCAGCTTATCGGTCGGTTTGTTCGTGATATAGTTGATCGCACCGCCTGTCGTATTCCGACCATACAGCGTGCCCTGCGGCCCGCGCAGAACTTCCACGCGCTGCATATCAAACATCATTCCGTTGATACCGAACGGGACCGGGTTCGCTACCTCATCAATATAGATACCCACAGTCGGGGAATTGTTGCTGGAGTAATTGCTAAATCCGACACCGCGGATCGTATAAGTGAACTGCCCACTGCCGTAGGACGGCTGGATCTGAAGCGAGGGCGTAGCGTACTGGAGATCGAACACATTGTTGATGTTCCGATTTTCCAGCATCTTTGCGGAAACGACGCTGATTGACGTACCGATGTTCTGTGGGCTGTCTGCCTTGCGCTCCGACGTCACGACAACGTTTTCCACGCGGGAGGCTTCAGATGCGTGAACTTTAGGCGCAGCCGGTGCATGAGCAGCTTTTGCAGAAAGCGCGCTGCCCTTGCGTGACGTAGCCTGAGCAGGCTTCTTCGTCTGGGCATTCTCGTCCGCAGCCGCAGCAACATTCCAGAGCGGCAGAAATGCAACGCTGGAAATCAGTGCAATACGCCCACGAACAAGGAGGGCATTCCTGCGGTACGGAGCAGTAAGTACGTCGTGCATCGGTTCCGCCTAATAACTAAGTTTTTTAGTTGTTAATAGAAACAACTATTTAATTGCGTTTAAGGGATAGAAAAACGATTCACAACAGGTTATGTTGTGGATGCAACAATTTTTTGTGTTTCTGACCGCGATATAAGCAAGAGATCAAGATCCATGGCTCCCCAGATGAAACTCGCCGCATTTCTTCTCCCGACCGGCCATCATGCGGCAGCCTGGCGCCATTCAGGATCCGCCCCTGACGCAGGAAGCAATTTCAAACGCCAGCTTGAACAGGCACGCCTCGCTGAACGGGGGCTGTTTGATGCCGTGTTTATCGCTGATTTTACAAGCTCCATTGACGAAGCGACAATCGATGGCTTCCGCAGGATGACATATGCGGCGTCTTTCGAACCTCTGACGCTCCTTTCCGCACTGGCTGCCACAACAGATAAGATCGGCCTGATTGGTACTGTCAGCACCACCTATTCGGTGCCTTATCACCTCGCCCGGCAGTTCCTCTCGCTTGACCAGATCAGCGGCGGACGCGCTGGATGGAACCTTGTCACGACAGCCAACGTCAAGGAGTCCATTCATTACGGGCGTCCAAGCCATGTCCCGCATGCAGACCGTTACCGTCAGGCCCGCGAATTTGCACAGATTGTAGAGAATTTCTGGGATAGCTGGACCGACGATGCATTCCTGAGAGATACAGAAAGCGGAGCATTCTTCGCGCCTGAAGGCCGGCGTCCATTTGATTTCAAAGGCGAGTTTCTCTCTGCAGCGGGGCAGATCGATATTCCCCGCTCGCCGCAGGGCAGACCTGTTCTCGTGCAGGCGGGCTCTTCCGAGCCGGGGCGCCAACTGGCTGCGGAAACTGCCGAAATGGTCTTCACCGCCCAGCAAGACCTTGAGGAAGCAAAAGCTTTTCGCCTTGATCTCCACCGCCGCATGAAAGAAATCGGGCGGGACCCTGCATCTCTGAAAGTTATGCCAGGCGTATATCCGCTCGTTGGTCGCACACAGATGGAAGCAGAAGATCTGAAGGGTGAACTTGATGAACTTACCCATCCTGACGTCGGGTTGTTTTTGCTAGGAGGCATGACGGGCACAGATCTGCGTGGTCTGCCCCTTGATGCGCCCCTTCCAGAAGCCCCCGCGGACTTCAACGGAAACCGTAGCCGTCAGACACTTCTGGTAAAGATGGCCAAAAAGCGCAACATGACCCTGCGAGACCTGTATCTGGAGGTCAGCGGCGCTCGCGGCCACTGGTCCATTTATGGTGGCCCAAAGGAGATTGCAGATCAGCTTGAAGAGTGGTTTGTGGAAGGTGCGGCAGACGGGTTTAACGTCATGCCTCCCATTCTGCCGCAGAGCCTTGAAACATTTGTGGATCATGTGGTGCCAGAACTTCAGAGACGCGGCCTGTTTCGTACAGCCTATGAGGGCTCCACCCTGCGCGAGCACCTGGGCCTCAAGCGTCCGGCTCCCGGCGAGACCCCATGAAGTCATCTTTTGCGCTTTTAACCATGGCTGGTCTGAGTCTGGGTACGTCCGCACTGGCCCAGACGCGCGATACAATGAGCATTGGCGTCTCCATTGAGCCGCCTGGCCTGGACCCGACCCGCAGCCCAAGCGAGGCCATCGGCACAATCACATATAACAACGTCTTTGAAGGCCTGACCCGGCTAGACCGTGACGGGCACGTCCAACCTCTGCTTGCACGGGCTTGGACTGTCTCAGACGAGGGCCGCGTTTATCACTTTACTTTGCAAGAGAACGTTCATTTTCATGATGGAACTCCTCTCACCTGTGAAAATGTGCGGTTCTCTCTTTTACGTGCGGGAGCAACGTCCAGCACAAACCCCGATCGTACATTCTTTACAAACATCGCGGATGTGAGCTGCCCCGACACTACCCACGCAGATATCACACTCAAAAAAGCCCATGGCAGCTTCACCTATGAGCTTACGTGGAATGATGCCTCCATCCTGTCACCCTCATCAGCAGACAAGAACGCCAGCCATCCCATAGGGACAGGTCCGTTTCTCTTCCAAGCCTGGCAAAGAGGCGATCATGTCACGCTGTTTCGTAATCCCGATTATTGGGGAAAGGCGCCAGAACTAAAGGCTGTCACATTCCGGTTCATGCCTGATCCGCTTGCTGCCAGCAATGCGCTTCTGGCGGGAGAACTGGATGCTTATCCGTCATTCCCTGCCCCTGAAATTCTTGGCCGTTTTGCAGGAAACCCGAACCTCAAGGTCGTACGTGGAACCTTTCCGTTCAAAGCCATTCTGGCACTGAACAATGCGCGCAGGCCATTCAATGACCTACGCGTCCGTCAGGCTCTTGCCTACGCTATCGATCGAAAAGCCCTCATTCAGGCTGGGGCCGATGGAGACGGAACGGTCCTGCAATCTCATATGGCTCCCAATGACCCAGACTATGCTGCACTCCCCGATCGGTATCCATATAATCCGGAGCGCGCACGGGAGCTTCTCAAAGAGGCTGGCATCAAACCGGGAACGCAGCTGACGCTCTCTTACCCGCCCATCACCTATGCTCGCGATACGAGCGAAATCGTTGCCGCCTATCTGGAGCAGGTTGGCCTGATCGTCACGTTGCAACCGCTGGAATGGCCATCATGGCTGGGACGCGTTTTTGGGCAGGGCTCTTTTGACATGACAGTCATTGCCCATACAGAGCCGCATGACATCGGAATCTACGATCGGGATAACATCTACTTTCATTACAAGAACCCGCAGTTTCATGAGCTATTCGAACAGTATGAAGCCAGTGACAACGCGGAGGATCGGCATCGGCTTTCCGTCGCCCTGCAAGATCGCCTCGCGCAGGACGAGCCCAACGTCTTCCTGTATTCCCGCCCTCGGGACACAGTTCTGAACCGGCGTATCTCCGGGTTATGGATCGACCAGCAGATCGCAGCCTGCCCTATGGCAGATGTGACGTGGCAACCATGATGACCAATCTTGCCTCTGCCATTTCAGGAAGACTGGTGGTGCTCACAGTCGCCAGTGTGATCGTGTTCGCTCTGTTGAACCTCCTTCCGGGGGATCCGGCCACAGTGATGCTTGGGCTGGATGCAAGCCCGGACAGCATTGCGGCTCTCCATCACCAGCTAGGCCTCGATGTTTCCCCCGCAACACGGTATGTGCGCTGGATTTCTGGCCTGCTGCACGGAGAGGCTGGCACGAGTTACGCCTATGATGTCCCCGTTCGTGGGCTGATCTTTGAGCGCTTCCAGAGCACCCTCCCTCTGATCCTGCTGGCTACGGGCCTCGCTCTTCTCATTGGGTTACCCACGGGCGCCATCGCAGCCACTCATCGTGGAAAAGGTCTTGATCTTGCCGTCATGGCAACGTTGCAGTTCCTCAAATCCATTCCGGATTTCTGGCTGGCCATGATGATGACGCTGCTGTTTTCCCTGACGCTGCACTGGTTTCCGGCAGGAGGATTTACGGGCTGGAACGCAGGATTTTTTACCGGACTGCGAGCTCTTTTCCTGCCCACAGTCGCGCTGGCCATCCCCCAGGCAGCCATCACAGCACGCTTCATGCGCTCCTCTCTCATCGATGTTCTGAATCAGGACTTTATCCGGACAGCACGTGCTCAAGGCTACAGCGGCAAGGGCGTTCTCTGGAAAGTCGCCATTCCAAACGCACTGATCCCAGTTCTAACACTGATCGGCATTCAGCTTCCCGTTCTGGTGACTGGGGCAATCATTGTCGAAAGCGTGTTCAATATTCCCGGTTGCGGAAAACTGCTTCTGGAAGCCGTGAACCAGCGTGACATTCCGGTCGTACAAAACCTTGTCATGCTGATTGTCGCGGGTGTCCTGCTGCTCAATCTGGCACTTTCCATCGTTGTGCGCTGGTTAGACCCGCGCCTTGCAGGAGAAAGGGCATGACCCGGCTTCGCACGAACAGGAGTTTGATTGCTGGAAGTGCCCTTCTTTTGGCGTGCCTTGTCCCAGCAACACTTACGTGGATCTGGCGGAGTGGCCGCTCTCCTCTGATTGATATCGCGCATCGTTACGCTCCGATCTCTTTCTCCCACCCGCTGGGGACGGACCCGTTCGGACGTGACATTGCGAGTTATGTCCTGACAGGGGCTTTCAACAGCACGGTAATCGCCGTAATTGCGGTGACACTCGCGACAGTCATCGGGACAGCCTTGGGGCTCGTCGCGGCTTACGGCGGTGTGCGCGGCAAAGCCGTGATGAGCACAGCAGATCTGGGACTGGCTTTTCCACCTATTCTGATCGCCGCCATGCTCGTCACAGCGCAAGGCGCCTCTGCCACGGGCGAAATTCTCGCTATTGCCCTTTTCGGCATTCCAGCCCAGATCCGGATTACACGCCAGGCTGCACACTCCATTCTTGTGCTCGATTACATTGCAGCCGCACGCATGGCCGGACTGAACTCAATCGATACGATCCTTCGCCATGTTCTTCCGAACATCGCGCCTATCCTGATCGTTCATGCCTCGACCTCTCTGGCGTTGGCCCTTCTCTCAGAGGCCGGCCTATCCTACTTGGGGCTTGGGGCACCGCCTCCTCAGCCGGATCTGGGACGAACGCTCGCGTCTTATCAAATCCATATTTTTGACCATCCCCTGCTTGTTGCAATTCCAGGTGTGACCGTGATGGTTTTGGTGCTCGGGTTTAATCTGCTTGGCGACGGCCTGCGTGACCTTCTGGAGCGCCCTTTCAATCGGCTGAAAGGACAGCCGTCATGACCAGCCTTCTGTCCGTTCAAAATTTGTCAGTCCATGCTGGCTCCACAGCTATTTTGCATCCTTTGTCCTTCACCATAAACGCTGGTGAAACCGTTGCTGTCACAGGAGAGTCTGGGTCGGGAAAATCCACGCTTGCCCGTACGCTTATGGGATTGCTCCCTGATGGCTTTGAAACGTCAGGTCAGGCTCTGTTTGAAGACCAGAACCTCATTTCTCTTCCGGAGCACCAGTTTCGAAGCCTGCGCGGTCAGAAGATTGCCATGGTTTTTCAGGAACCCATGACCGCGCTTAACCCAATCCGTCGGATTGGTCAGCAAATCGGGGATACGTTCCGACTGCACACCGCCATGACAGGTCGCGAAATCAAAGAGGCCGTTCATCAGCTTCTGGATCGTGTTGGCCTCAGTCGCGCAGGCATCTCAGCCAGCGACTACCCTCACACGCTGTCAGGCGGTCAGCGACAGCGTGTGCTCTTGGCTATCGCAATCGCGTGCAAACCAGCACTGCTGATTGCTGACGAGTTCACAACCGCACTGGATAGCCAAACCCAAGCCGAGATCATGGATCTGGTCCAGGATCTTGCTTCTGAAAATCAGATGGCCATTCTGATGATTTCCCATGATCTGGGCCTGATCCGCCATAAAGCCCGTCATGTTCTGGTTCTTCAACACGGGACACTCGTGGAAAACGCAAAGACGGAAACACTTTTTTCAGCACCTCAGCACCCATATACACGTGCTTTACTGAGCATGTCCCTGCACGGAGTGAACCATCCGCCGCTGACACGCCTGCCAGTGCCAGAAAATCTGGCGTCTGGGGTGGAGCCATGAGCCACCTTCTGGAAGCCCGGAATATCCAGTACGATGTTGCAGGCCGGGGAACATCGCTGTTTCGCCCCCAGAAACCGAGGACCATTCTACAAGATGTCTCGCTTCACGTAGATAGGGGCGAAACACTGGGACTTATTGGGTCCTCTGGGAGCGGAAAATCCACGTTGGCTCGTATCCTTACGGGTTTGGTCGGTGCCAAAAGTGGTCTGATTTTCTTTGAAGAACAGGATATTACCTCCCCCACCGGCACTGCCCGACACCGCTTCAGACCCCACATCCAGATGATTTTCCAAGACCCACAAGGAGCTCTGGACCCTCGGCAGACCGTTGAAAAAATCGTCGCAGAACCTCTTTATCAGACCGGTTTGAATGCTGAAGAGAGGAACCGTCGTGTTCTTGACGTTCTGGCGGACGTAGCTCTGCCGGAAGACGCCATCAGCCGCTATCCGAGGGAATTTTCAGGTGGCCAGAGACAGCGTATCGCAATTGCCCGCGCGCTCGTAACCCGCCCCGATGTTATCGTGGCCGACGAGGCTGTTTCGGCGCTGGACGTCTCCACTCAGGCCATCGTTCTGAACCTTTTGCTGGATCTGCAGGAGCGTCATGGGTTGTCATATATTTTTGTCAGCCATGACTTGGCTGTAATCCGACACATTTCACATCGTATTGCTGTTTTAGATGGTGGGAGAATTGTCGAAACGGGGCCTGCAGCGGACGTTTTGACGCACCCTCAACACCCAACAACCCGCGCCCTCATCAACGCCAGCCTCTGAAATCACACCACCATGACTTCCAGAACTCGCCATAATCTCATCACGGACATTCCGGGCATTCGCGTCGGAAATGTGCGCAATGTTCAACAAAGAACTGGCGTGACGGCGCTTGTGTTCGACCGGCCAGTTGTCGCTTCAGGCAGCTTTCTTGGCGGAGCCCCTGCACTTCGGGAAAACGCGCTACTGGAGCCAGAAATGCTGGTCGATGGCATTCACGCCATCGTACTCTCCGGTGGATCGACGTATGGTCTGGATGCAACTGCCGGCGTTCAGGCATGGCTAAGGGGAGAGTTTGACGCTCTTCCTACGCCGGAAGGCCAGGTCCGTGTGCCTATTGTGGTGCAGGCCAGTCTTTTTGACCTCGTGAACGGAGGGGATAAAGACTGGGGGCGATACTCGCCTTATGCGGAACTGGGCTATCAGGCCGCACAAACAGCATCTCACGGTCCCTTCAAACTAGGGACCGAAGGCGCCGGAACGGGCGCAACCACCGCGACCGTGAGAGGGGGACTTGGATCAGCCAGCGCCATAACCTCCAGCGGGCACACGGTCGCAGCGCTTATGGTCGTCAATGCTGTCGGGACGGCCACAGTTGGAGACGGACCGCACTTCTGGAGCGCGCCTTTCGAACAGGACGCGGAATTCGGAGGGCTCGGTTTCCCGCCTCATTTGACAGCAGATGACCTCAAACTCCGCATGAAGCCGAATTACGTCGCTGGAACCACAATCGGCGTTATTGCAACTGATGCCACCCTGACGAAAGCGCAAGCCAAACGGCTGGCCATTCTGGCGCAGGATGGCGTCGCACGGGGCGTTTTCCCCGCGCATCTCCCACAGGATGGAGACGCAGTGTTCGGCATCGCTACAGGCGATGCACCCGCGCCCGCTTCCATTGAGGAGTGGACCGAAATTCTGCATACGGCCACGCAGGTCACAGCCCGAGCGATCGCGCGCGGCGTTTATGAGGCATCGCCCTTGCCGGGTGAGCCCACTCGCCCCACGTGGCAGGAACGTTTTGGGAGGAATACCAGCCATGACTGAGACAATTCCACCAGCAGAAACATTTTTCCGCGTTCCAGGCCGCAGGCTTGCCGTCTCTTCAAAACAGGCAGGAAGTGACACAACGCTCTTTTTCGTGCACGGATTGGGTGGGAACCGTCAGCAGTGGCGGCTGCAATGGGACCGGTTTTCCAAAGAGCCTGTCAATCTCGTCGCATGGGATGCGCTTGGACATGGCGAGAGTGCGCGCTCCAAGCACGAACAGGTTTTTGCCAGTCGGTTTTCGGTACAAGACCTTGCCGCTGTTCTGGCAGCGTTCCCCTCGCGCAAACGTATCATCGTCGCTCATTCATTTGGATGCCGCATCACGCTGGAATGGATTTCCGGATTACTTGCTGCTGGAGAGGACATACCCGTTGATGGCCTCATTCTGTTGGGGCCAGCATCTCTTGCCCCGTCCCTGAAGGGACCGATGTTTGGAAACTGGATGGACCGTCTGCCCTTCTGGATCGCCTCGTTTGCAAGACCGGCTTTACAGGCGCGCTTCGAGAAGCTGGCATGGGCTCCAGACGTAGATCCAGAGATACTCAAAACCGAGCGTCAGGCGACGAAGCGCAACAGCCTGTTCATGATCAATGCTGTCCGTTCAGGTGCGGCCCCGGTCAATACGGAAATCCTGCGCCATTTTGACAAACCCGTGCATATTCTTGCGGGTCAGAACGATGGCATCGTCCCTCTGGCGGAAGTCAGAAAAGTAGATGATTTCCTTCCCGCCAGCACCTTGGATATCCTGCCAGACTGTGGTCATCAAATCATGCTGGAACAGCCTGATGTCGTAAACCAGTACATTGAAAAAGAACTTCAGCGACTTTCCCCCTCTCCCGGAGAGGCGCCATGACTCAGGACGTTCTGAACAACGATATTTCTGCTGACCAAGCGTCCACGATCGCTGGCATCAATGATTTTATCCTTGGTTACCTTGGATATGACCTGCGTCTGGTCAAAATTCTTGAAGTTGCAGATCAGTCCGAAGACTGTCTGGCAAACACCTATGCCGGGTTGCTCTGGATGCTGTCTGAAACAGGTGATGTTCCGTCGGAAGCGCGCCGATATCATGAACGCGCAGCTCAATCCGTTACCAATGCCCTTCCGCGTGAAAAGCTTCTGTTTTCAGTTCTGGAGGCCTCTATTGCGGACGATCCAGAGGCTATTATTCGCCTGACAGATTGTATTCTTTCCCAATGGCCGCGTGATCTGGTGACTTTGAAGCTTCGCCAGTATCACGATTTCATTCGAGGCCGCTTTGAGGACATGCTGGCCGTTGCGTTACGCAGCGAAGATGCCGCCGGAGACGTTGCCGCCCTGCACGGTATGCTGGCTTTTGCCTATGAGCAGTGCCACGATTTACCTGCTGCTGAGCGTTCTGCCCGCACAGCCCTTGCCATGGATGCATCGGAGCCGTGGGCCCAACATGCCCTTGCTCATGTTTACCTGACGCAGGGACGCATTGATGAAGGTACCGCGTTTCTTGAAGAGCGGTGTGCTGGCTGGAAAACGCTGACCTCCTTCATGGACACGCACCTATGGTGGCATCTGGCTCTCTTTTACCTTGCACGCAATCGGGTAAGCGACGCTGTCTCCGTTTATGACCAGCATTGCTGGACCAGAGAACGCAGCTTCTCACAGGATCAGGTTGGCGCAGTATCCCTTCTGGTCCGTCTGGAGCTGGCGGGAGCTGATGTCGAGGACCGATGGACGGACCTTGCGAACTGGCTCGCTTCACGGCAAGACGATGTCAGTCAGCCCTTTCTGACCCTGCAATATCTTTACGGACTACTCCGCGCCCATCGTCCGGAAGGGCAGCATCTGCTGCGCCGTATCGAGGGCCTCTCCGGGCAAAGCCTACCAGATCAGCGAGCGTGGGATCTGGTGGGCATTCCTTTAGCCCGTGGGCTAAACGCCTATCTTCACAATGAAAACGCTTCAGCCCTGCTCTCCTTCAACGCTGCGCTTCCTCACTTGCAGGACATTGGTGGCAGTCACGCCCAGAGAGACCTGTTCATTCAAATCCATCAGGACCTGAAGCGGCGCATGTCAAAGGCTTGATCAAGCCCCCACGTCTGCCTTGATCCTGGCTGTAATTTCAAGCGAACGCTTGCGACTGTCCTGATCATGAATCGGGACTGCCACCATCAGCTCGTCAGGTTTGTGGCGTTCCAAGAAATGTCTCAGTTGTCCCGTCACACTCTCTCTGGACCCAGAAAACGTATAAGCCAGTGTCTGCTCAAGCAACGCCTGCTCCTCTACCGACCACAACGACAGGATATTGTTGACAGGAGGTGGAAACGCGATAGGCCGCCCGCGGCGCAAAGCCATAAAATACTGGTATAGCGACGTCGCGAGACGCTTGCCATCCGCTTCCTCATCCGCTGCAATGACATTGACGGTCAGCATCACGTGAGGCCGCGCACACCTCTCAGACGGCTCAAACCGCGACCGATAGAGGGCAATGGCTTCCTCCATCTGTGCTGGCGCGAAGTGAGATGCAAAGGCATACGGTAGCCCTAACTGGGCGGCGAGAACGGCCGAAAACAGAGACGATCCCAAAATCCAGACCGGAACGCGCAGGCCCATTCCGGGAATGGCACGTATCAAATGCGTATCTTCCGCCGCCATGGGCTCGAAGTAATGCAGAAGCTCAACCACATCTTCCGGAAACCTGTCAGGTGCTGATGGATCGCGCCGCAGAGCACGGGCTGTTCTCTGATCAGCCCCTGGTGCCCGGCCTAGACCCAGATCTATGCGGCCAGGAAAGAGCGTCTCCAATGTTCCAAATTGCTCTGCGACAACAAGGGGCGAGTGATTTGGGAGCATGATCCCGCCAGAGCCCACTCGGATACGGGTCGTTGCCCCAGCCACCTGACCAATCAGAATAGCCGTTGCCGCAGACGCAATTCCCGGCATTGAATGGTGTTCAGCCAGCCAGTACCGATGAAACCCCAGATTTTCTGCTAATTTGGCAAAATCGATTGTATTCCTGAACGCCTCACGAGGGCCTGCGCCCCGTGTGATGATTGAAAGATCAAGAACAGAAAACGGGATCATTGTGTGGTCCTTGAGGTCAATGCGTTCAGACTTGCGGCATCGTAGCACGAACCGACAAAGCCGTAGCCATTGTCACCGTACAGACTCCTGACGCGGCACTTCACTGATGCGTTGCGTTCAAGTTCCCGTCATTCAGGCGCTTCATTACTGTCGAGCCAAGACCGAAAAATGCAGGAATAATTTAAAAATTCACAGCTTTCATATTTTTCAACGCACGCATTTGAGCGATGGTGGAAGCCTTCTGCCGAGATCATGACGCAGACTTTACATCCGTTCTTTGAGGCAATCGGCGTATGGGTCTGAGAAAGTTTCAGTTCTCTGCAGGAGCCTCTCACGTAACGGTTTTTTCTGGTTTCCGCTTCTGAACTGTTTCCTCGTTCTGACAGGGCTGCGTTCCATATGACAACAACCTTTGCCATTCTGCTGGCAACAGCCGCAATCATTGCAGTCGTCGTACTCATTGCGCGTTTTCGTCTAAATCCTTTCATCGTTCTCTTCAGCGTCTCTATTCTGCTGGCTCTTTGCGCGGGTATGCCTGCGGACAAGGTTGTCGCATCTTTCGAAGCCGGTGCCGGACACGTCCTCGGGCACGTTGGCACGATCATTGCGCTCGGCACCATGCTTGGCAAAATGCTGGCTGAGTCCGGCGGTGCTGACCGGATTGCCCTGACAATTTCAGAGCGCGCGGGTCGTCAACGGATTGACTGGGCGATGATGGTGATTGGCCTGCTTGTGGGACTGCCAGTCTTCTTCGAAGTTGGCGTTGTCCTGCTCTTCCCGCTCGCTTTCGTTCTTGCAGCCCGAACGGAAACATCGCTGCTGCGAGTGGCCCTTCCCATGGGTGCGGCGCTTTCCGTTACGCACGCCATGATCCCGCCTCACCCGGCAACGCTGCTCGCCCTCTCGGCCTATCACGCCAACACGGGCACAACGATTTTCTGGGGCGTTCTGTTGGGAACACCGATTGCGGCCATCTCAGGCCCGCTATTTGCGCGCTTCATCAGCCCCCGTGTTCTCATCACAGAAAAGAATGCGTTGGCAGAACAGTTTGTACAGCGTGAAATCCCGACAAACCTCCCAGGCTTTATGGTTACCGTCCTGACCATCACATGCCCGGTCATTCTGATGCTGATCGGCTCTTCCGCGGACATGTTTACGACGCCGAGAAGCGCAGCAAACATGTTCCTGCACTTCATCGGCAACACGGACATTGCGCTGCTTCTGGCAACCGTCATGTCGTTTTACGTGCTGGGGCTGGCCCGCGGCTTTTCACGAGAAACCATTCTTCGCTTCACTAATGAGTGTCTTGGCCCAACGGCCCTGATCATGCTTCTGGTTGGTGCGGGCGGTGGCTTTGGTCGTGAACTCATTGATAGTGGCGTTTCAAAAGCCATCACGGACGCGGCCGTCAGCGCGCACGTTCCACTTCTCGTGCTCGCATGGCTTCTGGCCGCGATCGTCCGCGTCGCTTGCGGGTCTTCTACCGTTGCAATGAGTACGGCCTCCGGCATTGCGGGTCCGATCCTCGCGCACTCGCAGGGCGTATCGCCAGAACTCATGGTGATTGCCACCGGCGCAGGGTCCGTAGCTTTCGGCCCCATGAACGACGCGGGCTTCTGGCAGATGAAAGAATATCTTGGCCTGACCGTGCCGCAGACAATCAAGACCTGGTCAGTTCTGGAAACGATCATTGCCGTTCTGGGACTGGTCTTCTGCGTTGGTATTTCAATGTTCATCTGATCCGCGTTGACAGAGCGCTGACACAGCAAAGGAAGAAGGATTTTCCATGAGTATATCTTTTTTTGACCTGACGGGACGTCGCGCTCTGATTACGGGATCGTCTCAAGGTATCGGCTTCAGTTTGGCCAAAGGACTTCAAGCCGCCGGGGCTGAAGTCGTTCTGAATGGGCGGGATGCTTCCAAACTCTCGGCCGCAGCCGAGGAACTGGGAGGTGTCGAGACACTTGTTTTTGACGTGACCGACCACGCGGCTGTTCGAACGGCAGTCGATCGCTTCGAAGAAGATACCGGGCCCATTGATATTCTGGTCAACAACGCAGGAATGCAGCACCGCGCGCCGTTGGAAGACTTCCCACCAGAAATGTTTCAGAAGGTTCTTCAGACAAACCTGACGTCCATTTTTAATGTTGGACAGGCTGTTGCAAGACATATGCTAGGCCGTAGGCAGGGTAAAATCATCAATATTGCCAGCGTCCAGACGGCCCTTGCCCGCCCGAATATCTCCCCCTACACGGCCACCAAGGGTGCCGTGGGGAATCTGACGAAGGGGATGGCGACCGAGTGGGCAAGACACGGCCTTCAGTGCAATGCCATTGCGCCGGGTTACTTCGATACGCCTCTCAACGCTGCGCTCGTAAATGATGCAGAATTTTCAACGTGGTTGGAAAAGCGAACACCGGCGGGTCGATGGGGACAGCTTGATGAGCTGACGGGGGCCTGTATTTTCCTTGCTTCCGGCGCATCGTCGTTTGTGAATGGCCATGTTTTGTATGTGGACGGCGGTATCACGGTGTCTCTCTGAGGCAAACGCGCCAAGGACACATCAACGCCGTGTCAGAAGTCCCATCAGGAAACAGGCGCCTATCGCAGAAATGACTATCCCAACCGGCAGCTCCTGAGACGGCAAAAGACAGCGGCTGAGAAGATCTGAAAGGATTGTCAGCATCCCCCCCGCGACCATAGCGGGGATAAGGATATTTCGAACAGACCGTCCCCAGAAGGGCCTTATGAGATGAGGCACAATCAGTCCGACGAAGCCGATCGGCCCACACAAAGCCACTGTCGTTGCACAGCTAAAGGCGCAAAGGCCGAGAACACAAAGCCGTAGCTTTCTTGTTTGCACCCCGAGGGACGCTGCGGTTTCCTCCCCGGCCATCAAGGCATCCAGATCAGCGCCAAAAGCCCATTTACCGAAGATCACGGGCAGAAGCCCCAACACGACAAGTGGCAGGGCCGACCAGCGAGCGGCGGAAAAACTGCCCATCGTCCAGAACAGAACGGATTGCGCCGTATTACGGTCACCCCAGAAAATCAGCAGATTTGTCAGAGTAGAGAAGACAAAGGAAATCGCCAGACCAGACAGCAGCATCCGTTCCGTTGAAACCCGTGCGCCAGACCGGGATCTGAACGATACTAGCAATAGAAGTGCGAAGGTTGCTACAAATGCCCCACCGACTGCACCAAAAGCGATCGTCCAGACGCCGAAAACGTCCCCCAACAATACGATGACAGCAACAGCCCCTGTTGCTGAGCCCGAAGATAACCCGAAGAGAAACGGATCTGCCAAGGGGTTGCGGGTTACGGCCTGAAGAAGTGCTCCTGCACCGGCAAGAATTGCTCCGGTCAAGAAGGCCAGAACCAGCCTTGGCATTCGCAGGGACCAGATAATCCGGGCGGCAATATCATGACTGGCGGGACCGGCCAAAAGTCCCGCTTGCAACGAATGCCAGGGAAGAGAAGCACTTCCGAGCGTAACTTCCAAAAATGCCAGCACACTCAGAGCCGGTAAAGCGCTGATGCTAAGAACGCGCTTCATCAAGGTGCTGCGTCCGGGTGGAGAAAGGCTGCAATTTTTTCGATCACATCGATATTCGCGGGAGACGGCGTCATTTCATCATAGCGCACAACCAAAACACGGTTTGTCTTCAGGGCCGTACTTTCCGTCAGCAATGGCTGGCTTCGCAGAAATTTCAGACTGTCTGAAACACCTGCCCCGTAATCCATCACCAAGATAGCTTCAGGATCACGCAAACCCGCGTTTTCCCACGAAGCAGCACCCCAGTTTGTTGGTAAATCACGAAAAATATTTTCGCCCCCGCCCAGCCGGATCAGCTCTGTCGCGAGGGCATATTGGCCAGCTGTAAATGGCCGATCGCGTCCACTGTCATAAAGGAAAACACGTAACGGACGATGGCCATTGAGACGATCCTGAATGTGCTGAACGCGCCTCTGCCAGCCTTCGACCAATTGCCGAGCCTGTTGCTCCCGGTCAAAAACCTCTCCAAGTTTTTCTTCGTCGCCATACAGAAGGTCTAATGTCGGGAGAGCTGTGGAGTGCCCGGCCCGGAAGCAGCTTTCAGACAGAACAAGCGTCGGGATACCCTGAATTGCCAAGGTCTCGGGTGTCACATCTCCACCGACATGCATCCCATAATTCCAGCCGGCAAAGAAAAAATCTGTTCCGGCATCAAGCAGTTGTTCGAGACTGGGATAATGAGTCGCAATTTCCGGGATATCGCCCTGCTGAGCTTTGAAACCCGGTGTGTATTTGTTCCAGCCTGATATCCCCGTCAAACCACGAATATAGGGCTGCAAATGCAGAGCAAAAGCCATTTCCGCCATATTAACGTCGTGGATGACAGCATGCTCTGGCTGATGCGTGATCGTTACGGGCTTCCCGCAGCTCTGCACGGTAACCGGGTAGGCGAAAGCCGTTTGCAGGGCAAAGCCACAAATCCCCAGAAACAGCATAAAGGCAGGCGTTTTCATGCGCCTCGCGGCCTAAAAACGAACGTCGTGCTGCCATCATCCAGTTGAACGGGATGAACATTCAAGCCGAACGCATGCCCTAGTTCCGAAGAGAGCAGAACCTCAGAAGACGCCCCATCCAGAATGATTTTTCCGTCCCTCATCAAGAGAGCTCGCGGCGCAAAATTAGGCACGAAAGACAGGTCATGCAGGACGGCCACGATTGTTAGAGGAAGGTCACGCAACAAACTTAACAGTTCTGCTCTCGCCGCAAAGTCCAGGTGATTGGTGGGCTCATCCAGCAACAGTATTTTGGGGGTCTGGGCCAGACATCGCGCCAGCATCACACGCTGACGCTCGCCACCAGAAAGACTGCCAATCGACCGTTTTAAAAAAGGTTCGACACGGAAATACTGGATTGCTGTTTGCAGAGCCGCAGTATCCTGCTGCGCTTGGACAGTGCCCCGAAACGGGAGACGACCAAGTGCGATATAATCCTCAACTATGAATTCAGGAGTTACATCATCGGTCTGGGAAAGCCATGCAATCTCGCGCGCTACCGCTGGTCTGGACAGGGTGCTGAGCAGCGTTCCTTCCAGAAATATCTCCCCTTCCGTGGGCGAAATTAATCCAGCAAGGAGCTTCAGAAGCGTGCTTTTCCCAGCACCATTGGGGCCAATAAGTGCAACATGCTCACCCTCCCTGACGGAGAGATCCGTCAAAGAGAGTATGCAGTCATACCCGGCACCATGTGTCTGAAGCACAACCTCAGGCACGATCAGAAACCGGCCTGAACACTGATCGAGAAGGACCGCGGCGCCCCCAACATCACTTCACTCGGATAACTGGTATCAGCCCACTGAATGAAGTGCTTGTTTCCCACATTGTCTACCCGGCCATAAACCGTCACGCCACGATAGGCGTGCCATGCCGCGAAAAGATTGACGAGCGCATAGTCTTTCAGACTCAGGGTGTTGGCGTAATCGCCCTTACGGGCAGATACGTAACGCATACCAGCCCCCAGATCGACCGGCAGATCTGCAACCCGGGACCAGACACCCCACAGGTTAGCCGTTACAGCCGGAACGTTCGGGACCTCGTTCCCGGAAGCATTCACTGACGCTGAAGGATGGAATGATCCATAACGAGACCACGTATAGGCAACATTTCCCGACAGGCTCCAGTGTTTCCCCAGCGTGAGGTCTCCCTGCCATTCCAAACCCCGTGACTTCTGAACGCCCGCCGTTGCCACGCTGTCCACACCGGTAGCAACGAGAACTCGGGTACGGCGGATATCGTACAGAGACAGCGTAGAGGACAGGCGCCCTTTCCAGAAAGAACCCTTGGCGCCGATTTCTCCCTGCCTGGACTGACTCAGGCGTGAAAACTGCCCTTTATTAACCAGGAAGATATTGGAGCCCGGCGGATCTTCAGCCGTTGTGTACACGCCATAGAGGCTGATGTTGTCTGTCAGATCATAAACAGGGCCAATCCTAAAGTTGGCAGGATTGTAGTTCCCCTTGAAGCTGGTCGCAGGATTGAACGCACCGGTCTGGCTATAATTCTGACGGTCCAGTTTCAGCCAGTCATAGCGAAATCCACCCACTACACGCAGATCGTCCCGCACGGTCAGGACGTCTTCCATGAAAATGCCTGCGTCCACCATGGTTGTGGGAGATTTGGTATATGGATACTCCCCCGCAAAACTCCCAACGGCCGTACTCTCAGGACTACTCAGAGAAACACTGTCCGCATATGTCGCGTCCGGAAAACCACGGTTCCGGATGAGCCGCACATAATACGCGTCTCCACCGACGACCAGACGGTTCTTCATTCCGAAAACATGAAAATCAAACTGACCATCCAGCGTGTCACCCACCTGGTGCTGGTTCATATAAACATAGAACCGATCCCGGCCGACCCGACCGGGTGCAATGGCATTTCCCGCTGCGTCCGTCTGCCCGGCTGAACCGATATAGCTGTAGGATTCAGCGTTATTCCAGTTGCGCTTGGCATAAAGGACATAGGTTTTATTGTGGAACGTCATGTTCTCCGTTGGCTGCCACGTCAGATGGAGCGTCGGAGTCACATTAACCGAGCCAGCTTTTGCATCCTTGGCATTGTAATACCGCCAGAGCGATGATCGGCTTACGCCTAATCCCTTGGAAGACGACAGCAGGCCGCCCACGCCATCATGGACCTGCGCCAGCGGGACCAAAGGGGTTCCATAGTACGTCGACAAGCGATCTGTCAGATAGTCGACGCCAAAGCGAGCTGTAAATTTCTTCGAAGGGTGCCAGAGCAACGTTGTCGTGAAATCGTTGCTGTGTGGGTCTGCGCCAGCAACGTATCCATCAGACGAGGTACGACTGAAATCACTTCGAATGGCCAAAGTGTCAGTAATGGGAACCGAACTGCCAACACCAGCATTCCATGTATTGAAACTGCCATAAGATACCAGAGCATTAGCATGCGGCCCATCAAACGCAGGGTCACGCGTTCGCATGTCCACCGTGCCCCCAACAGCGCCCTGCCCGTACAGAACAGACGACGGCCCCTTGAGAACCTGAACGCTCTCAAGATTGAAGCTGTTGAGCGGACGGTTCACCATCGTGGTCGGGCCGTAATAAATGCCATCTCGCAGGATCAGAACCTGATTTCCGCTGAAGCCGCGCATCATCATCTGCGCCGGACTTCCTGGAGATCCACCGGAAGAAACACCCGGTGCACTGTCTGCGGCGTCTTCAGCGTGCGCATAACCGCGCTGCTCCATCACGCTGCGCTGAATCACATTGATCGTCGCAGGATTATGTTGAACCGTCAGCCCAAGTCTGCCCCCGATAACAGCACTATCCTTCAGCGGCTGCGCCCGACCATGCGCCGTAATGTGTTCTTCTTTCGCTTTGGCCGCCGCCTTCCTGACGTCTTCTGTCTGGGCGAACGCAGGCTGAAAAACGGTCAATGCTGCGACGGGCAACACACCGACAAAACTGATTTTCCTCATAGATAACGCAAACTTCACTCAACAATGCGTCACTACGATGAGCAGGATGAACCATCCTGCTGCGTCAGGTGCACCCCGCCCTTTCGCTTCGTCCATGACCATTTTCGATGGCAGGTCTCCTGGCTTGCGGATCATCGGCAAATCGCGAGCCTTCCCAAGGCTGACGCCCCAGTGGCCGGGTTCATAGAACCCATCGTGATCAGCCTCACCGCTCACAGTTGCGGGGGCAGCCGCAGCATTTCACTGCGTTCCCTTTTCATCCCCTTCCGGGGAACCATCATTGAGCAGGGGCATAACCGAAACTCCCATATAGTCAAACACGTATGTTATAACATATCAATAACTGAAGTTATCAATTTGAACAATGGAGGCCCTTCGATCCTTGGAAGAAAAACCAAAACATGCCTAATCTCATGCTTCCCCACTCTGGACAGAAAGTGTCGCAGGATGAAGCTCTGTCGTTTTGGTCCCTTGGATCAGGAAACACCCGGACTCATTGATGACACTGGCATGCTGCGAAGCCTCAAAGGGATTCTGCCTGATATTACGGTTGGCCACCTGTCTCCAGAGCAGCTTGACGCCTTGCGGGCGATTAATCCGAACACTCTCCCTGTCGTTTCAGAAGCACCACGCTACGGTATTCCGTTCTCCGGTGCCGGAAAGTACATCTGCATTGGCCTGAACTATCGGGATCATGCCGAGGAAGCAGGCCTTCCCCTCCCCTCAGAGCCAATCGTCTTCATGAAAGCCATCTCTGCCCTGACGGGTCCGAGCGATGGTATTCTGGTCCCCCAACATGCCACCAAATTGGACTGGGAAGTCGAACTCGCAGTCATTATTGGCACAAAAGCGTCTTACGTCTCCCCGGAGAAGGCTTTGGAGCATGTTGCGGGATATTGTGTCGCCAATGATATCTCTGAACGCTCATTTCAGATGCAGACAAGCCAGTGGGACAAAGGCAAAGGCTGCGACACATTCGGGCCTTTGGGACCATGGCTTGTGACGACCGATGAAATCGCCGATCCGCAAGCACTCTCCATGCGGTTAGATGTCAACGGACACCGTCGGCAGACGGGGCATACCTCCAACATGATCTTTGACGTCCGCAGCATCATTTCACATGTCAGCAACTACATGACCCTGATGCCGGGCGATATTATTGCTACAGGCACACCTGCCGGCGTCGGAATGGGCATCAAGCCTCACCCAGTCTATCTCGAACCAGGGGATGTCGTAGAGCTGGAAATCGAAGGGCTTGGCATTCAAAGGCAGACCGTGAAGGCCAATTCTTAGCTGAATCGACAGGAAAACGTCTCTTACGAAGCGATTCTTAAAAAACACCCATTTTCATAATTATTTTTTTGTACGAACGACTTGCCCGCTCAACGTCGCAGGAATGCTGCCTACAATGTAACAACTGCGAAGGTACGTGAATTAAAGATTGAAGTTTCTGAGAATGAATATCATTTGTAACTTTAGAAATGCGGGAAAGTCAGCTGAAATTCTCGTGAAAATTCATTTTCCAGGAGGCAGTTAGCCCTTTCCATGAGACTTCCAGCGTCGAACGTTCCTCAACGTACACATCTAGGCCCAATGCTTTTTACAGCACTTTTGCTGTCAGGCACGTGGAATGGCGCCTTTGCCGCCACCACCGATGACGTATCTCCAGAAGCTCGTAAGAAATCAGCTTCAACGACCGGTCTTAAAGAGGAACGTTCCGCTTCATCAAAATCGCAGCGCACGCAACAGAAACACGCGTCACAAGAAGATGAGACCCCCGGCAGCATTGAGCAGCTTCTGGTGCAAGGTCATCGCCGCAATGCCTCTACGGATGGTACCGGCACTTACACGGTTTCTGCGGTCTCTACGACGAAAATGCTCCTCAAACCGTTGGACGTTCCACAATCCATTTCGGTTCTCAGCAGCCAGCAGATGAAAGACCAGAACCTCAATACGGTTGATGCTGCGCTCAAACAGGTCGCGGGCGTGAACGTCAATATGTATGGCGACGGAACGGGCGGATACACTGCCCGCGGCTTCTCGTTACAGGCCCAGTATGACGGTGTTCCGTCCATGAGTGGGCTGACTTTAAGCCAACAGTATGATCTGGCCATCTACGATCGTATTGAAGTCCTGCGTGGACCAGACGGCATGCTTCAGGGCTCCAGCACACCCGGCGGGAGTGTCAATTTCGTCCACAAGCGCCCGACCGATGACTTTCAGGGCAATGCTTCGTTCTCGGCTGGCTCATGGAACAATTACCATGCCACCCTTGATGTCGGCGGCCCTCTCGCGCACTCAAAAATTGTCTCGGCACGACTTGTCGTCGCAGGCACCGACCGCAACCAGTTCTACAACAATGCCTATGATCGTCGCTGGACGATTTATGGCGTCACAGATGTGCACTTAACGCGGCATGATACCCTGACAGTCTCCGTCACGTCTCAAAGCAACGATACAACCCGTTATATGGGGCTTCCCCGTGCCAGTAATGGCGCGGATCTGAACTTGCCGACGAGCACGTTGGTGGGTGCCAACTGGGGCAAATCCGAAGTCCCGATGACTGAAGTTGAGGCACAACTGGAGCATCTGTTCTCTCATGGCTGGCGCGGGCGCCTCAACTACCGTCACCGAACCGCAGCCACCACACTGCAATACGCTTATCTCAACGCGTATAACGCGTCCGCAAAGACTGGCAATTTCGTCGCAGCCAATACACGGTATGACGAGACGAATGATGGCCTGGACGCCTACGTCACCGGGCCGCTTCACCTCTTCGGGCAGAAACATGTTCTGATGATGGGAGCGAACTACGATCGCTATCTCTATGAAGGCGGCGGTGCCAGTGCAAACTCCCGGACCTACACGGCGCTGGCCGGTATCCCGATTAATGCGAACAATGCCATTCCGTCTCTGGCTCTCCCTACCATTACCAACCGCTACTGGGAGCCATCCACGCAGTGGGGCGTGTATGGTCAGGCACAGATCAAGCCTGTTTCACGCTTTTCCATCCTGATTGGTGGCCGGGTGAGCGGGTATGTCAGCAAAACACGTCGTATTTCCCCAACTGTTGGTGCCACCAGCACCGATATCGACCAGCAAGGCATCCTGACCCCTTACATCGGCGGCGTTCTGCACCTGTGGCCGAATGTCACGGCTTATGTCAGCTACGTTTCGACTTTTTCGCCTCAGTCTGCGTTTGATACCACCGGCCGCCTCGCACCGGTCCGAGGCAATCAGCTCGAAGGTGGTATCAAGGGAGAGTTCTTCCACGGGCACCTGGGCATGACCCTGTCCGGCTACAAAATTATTCAGAAAAACGAAGCCATCTATAACGGCACCATCGGCGCTATCTGTGGACCCGGTGGCGTGGATGACTGCTACGTCGCGACAGGCAAGACACGCAGCCAAGGTGCTGAAGCAGAGCTGATTGGCCGTCCTCTTGAGGGCTGGGATATCAATGCCAGCTATACTTATAACGACAACCGGATCGTCAATAACGGTAGCGCCACACAGTCTGGCCTAACCTATGCTGGCAACTCGCCCAAGCATCTGTGGAAGCTCTGGACACACTACCGGTTCGAGCCATATCGCGGGGCACAAAAGAATGTCTGGAGTATCGGCGGCGGGTTCAACGCTCAAACAAGTACATTCGGAACAAACCGCACCGTGACGCAGGGCGGATACATTATTGGGTCCATCCAGGCTGGATACCAATGGAACAAATATCTTTCCCTCTCCGCAACACTGAACAATATCGCCAACAAACGATATTATCAGCGACTGGGAAATCTGTATTACTACAACTACTACGGAGAGCCGCGGAACTTCATGTTTACGCTCCGTTCTAATTTCTGAAGCAAATCTCAGCCAACTTCATAAACTCTTTGATTGTACGCGGGGCTCCATAAATATGGATGTGCCGCGTTCAAAGCTTGAGGGGCCGTCTTTTCCGTATGGGTGTCCGGGCCAATCGTGCCCGGGTCGGTCTGTCTGGCCCACAGCAGTATCATGATAAGCCCGGCGATCAGGATAATGATTGTCAGAAGAACCCAGCGTTTTTCCATGATTTTTGCTCCTTGCGGCAATCAGTCACGCTTTTTGGCTGCCCGTTTGGATCATAAATCAGAGCTGGACCCAAGGTTTCCGCTACACACAAGGAAATAACTCACTGACACCAGAACGGGACGTCCTTCGAAAAAATCTTCCATCGCTTGGGAAGTTTTTTCAGGATCTTTTTCCGCTCCCGATGCGCCATGTGAACGATCGCATTTCCTGCTTCGGTGAGGTCAGGCCTTTCTTTTATCGCCTGCCTGACCAGAGCCTCTGCCGTTGCTGCATCGTTGAAACGACCAAACAGGTCCTGCAAATCCTTGCAATGGCCCATATAGGTTTCAACGCGGCTCCCGTTATACAAAGGAAGAATGCTCTCAATACTATAGCGCAACCCCTTCAGAGATTTACGGACGTCATGCAACTGGCGGTCTGACAGGTGCCCGATGTGATGACCCCGATGCTGGACTTTACGCGCCATTCGATCGAGCAGAACAGGGGCATGGTCTTCCAAAAGCGCGTCAGCAGTCTCGGCTCCGAAAAGAGCTGCCGGGTCTTCCGTGCTGTGTCCAAGAGAAAGTAACGTAGACGTTATGCTCGGATCAGTCAGTTTCTGTCGCATCTCCGCCAGTGCAGACACTCGCTTTTCTTTGGCTAACTGAACGAATTCACTCGCAATATCCCCGCTCACATAAGCCGGTAGAATTTCGGTCTGAAAAACATCCCAGTCTCGAACATTGCCGAGAAACCGTCCAATCTGCTGAAAAACTGACATCTCATTCGCTAACGCACCTTTAGGGAACAGAGGGCGAAAAGCTTTCAGGATCGTTCGAAGCCGTCTGACGGCGACGCGCATCTCATGCACAGCATCGACGCTCCCGTGTTCAGCCGCAGGCTGCGCAGCAAGAAATACCGTCAGAAAAGCACGAACAGACTGGCTCCACCCTTTCCCAACCGTCATATCTCCCGCGAAAGGTAGCGCCGATTGAACTGTGACATCCTCATCATACTGTCCAAGCGCCAGCCGCACTCCCCTCATGGGAAGCGTCTCGCCCGTCAGCCATATGGGAAGATCATTTAAAGTGTGTGCAAACGCATACAGATCTCGCGCTTCACCGCTCAGGAGCGTCAAATCCAGTGCACAAACAGCTTCCGCCTGCTCTCCAGCCTGAACTGACCCGCGAGACAGAGTCACCTTGAGGCTGCTGGTACCAACCTCTGCCTCCCCCTGTAACTGCCAAAAATCTGTGCGGTATATTGGCAGAATTATGCCTGAAAAATCGAGTTTTGCAGCTTCAGTCCCTTCGAGCAGCTTGATATCTGGACGTAATCCTCTCCGGGACCAGACCCATTGTTCAGGACGCGTCATGTTGAGTAACCCGGCCCAGGAAACAGGCTCAAGCACCTGAACTGACGCACGGCCTTCTCGCGCGGTGGAGAGTGCCCAATCGTGGCGAGACAATATGCCGGATGCGGTATCGTAAAATGTCCGGATCCGATGCCTCGGTCGCACGCTTTTCAAAGCGGGTGCTATGCCTGTGTGGTGACGAACGAGAGGCCATGCTTCTGGTAGAAAGCGAAATGTCAGACGTTGCGGCAAAAGGCTTCGGATCATTATTCTTTCTCCTCCAGCATGGCGACACATGAAGCGTAAGCCTTCATGTCCTACCGTTGCCAGAGGATAAAAGGCGCTTCGAGCGGAACACTCATGATCTCCGCGGCTGGAATGATCCGCAGTGTACACTCTGCCGCGGGGGCAGGAAGCTCAGTCTCAAGAGTATAGGCAATCCAGCCATCCGGAAGATGTTCTCCCTGTGTCAGGGACTTGATGCGCGGGTGCCCATCCTGAGCGTCGGCGTAGAGTTCAACACGCAGCAATGTAGGATCGAGAGTTCCGGGATGAATGAAGGCATGCGCTTTCTGATCCCCCCCGTTCTCAGGAATGATAACCTCTCCGATCCTTAGGCCACTCCAGTCAGCAGAGAGGGCGTTTTGCCTGTCGAGAACCGTTCCAGCACTCACCCCATGGTCAGACAGGCGACGCCTGTAGCGCTGCGCACCCGTCAGATAAAACTGTTCAGTATAATCGCGAACTGTACGGTTTGCGGAAAACTGAGGCGTCAGACGCGCCATGCTTTCGCGCATCTTCGCGACCCACGCCCTAGGTATTCCGCCAGCATCGCGTTCGTAGAACTCAGGAAGAACGTGCTCTTCCAAGAGCCTGTAAAGTTCCTGTGCATCAGAATGGTCGTAGGCCGGATCTCCCGCGTGCTCTAAGCCGTCCCCTAACGCCCAGCCGACTTCTGGCGCGTAGGCTTCGGCCCACCATCCATCGAGTTCTGACAGGTTAAGCCCGCCATTTACCAGGACCTTCATTCCGCTGGTCCCGCTGGCCTCCCAGGGACGCCGCGGTGTGTTCAGCCACAGATCCACCCCCTGAACCATTTTCTGGGCCAGAGCCATGTCGTAATCCGCGAGGAATACCACTTTTCCCACGACATCCTGACGCTGGCAGAACTGGACCCAGCGTGTGATCATGGCCTGCCCTTCCAGATCCTGCGGATGGGCCTTGCCGGATAGAACGATCTGGACCGGCCTATGAGCGTCCCGCAACAGCCGGACAAGTCGCTCCTCATCGTACAACAAGAGGTCTGGACGCTTGTAGGTGGCAAACCGGCGCGCAAATCCGATTGTCAGCGCCTCCGGGTTCAACGACGGCGCAGGCAGGCACCATAACCCTTCTTCGCCAACGATGCATTGCCTTGCGGAAAGCTCCTGCCCCAGTACGTGAACAAACTCCGCCCGGGAGTTGCACCTGCTGCGCCAAAGAGTGTCGTCATCAAGATGACGAACGGCATCGCCTAGCCCTTCGAGATCTCCTTCCCACCTGCTTCTTCCCCCCACCTGGGTCCAGAGTTCGTCAGCAGATGCTGAATCCCACGTCGGGGTGTGCACGCCGTTCGTCACATGAGAGATCGGGACTTCATTTTGCGGCCAACGCGGGAAAAGTGGCGTGAACAAGGACCGGCTCACAGCTCCATGCAACTGGCTCACGCCATTAACGGCCCCGCTGCACCGAACGGCGAGATAAGCCATGTTGAAAAATTCATCTTTATTCGCCGGATCAAGACGCCCTAGCGCGAGAAAGTCCTGAATTGGCATGCCCAGACGGTCTTCAGCATAGAACGTGAGATGGCTCTCAATCAGCTTAGGCGGAAAACGATCAAACCCAGCTGGCACGGCAGTATGTGTCGTGAAGACCGTTCCCGCGCGGGCAATGACCTGCGCCTGCGCGAAAGGAATACCTTCTTCTTCGGAAAGACACCGAGCTCGTTCCAGAGCTGCAAACGCGGCATGTCCCTCATTCAGGTGGCAAATATCCGGCCGGTGCCCTAGAGCATGAAGCAGCCTCCACCCCCCGATCCCGAGAACCATCTCCTGCCTCAGCCGCAGTTCTGCATCTCCGCCGTAGAGTTGGGTCGTGATGCAGCGAACAGCGGGCGGATTGGAGGGATCGTTCGTATCCAGAAGGTACAGTGTCGTCCGACCTACGACGGCTTTCCAGGCGCGAAGCCAGATCTCTCCGGTTGCCGTTTGGACAGAGAGCCGGAACCAGTCCCCATCCGGCGTGAGGACGGGCTGTATCGGAAGCTGGTCAGGGTCATTGAATGGGTAGAGCGCCCGTTGTTCACCTGCCGGAGTAATAACCTGGCGAAAATAACCCTGCGCATAGAGAAGCCCGACCGCAACAACAGGAACACCCAGATCACTCGCGGCTTTCAGCTGGTCTGCAGCAACATTCCCGAGCCCGCCAGAATAGATGGGAAGTGCCTCGCTCAGCATATACTCCATGCTGAAATAGGCGACTTCAGACAGTTCCGCGTCCGCATATTTCTCCGCAAACCAGGTGGAACGCTCCAACTCATATTTCCGGCGCTCCATACTGGCCTTCAATAGATTGCGGACATCCGGGTTCTGTAGAGCTTCCCACAGTTGTGCTTTAGGTGTTCGGGTCAGGGTTATCCAGGGATTACACGTTCGGGACCAAAGATCCGGATTGATCGTCTGCCACAGCAGATCCGCCTCGTGATTCCATGTCCAATGCAGATCAAGTGCCAGCATGCGCAGTGCGGCTTCTGCTGCGCGCGGCTTACGGGGGGAAGTGTCAACCATAGACCTGGAAACTCCCATGACTGTTCTCACTCGCTCTCCAACATGGTGAACATGTTCAGAGAGACGGACAGAATGCGTTCATTAAGGCAGCAACTGGACCTCTAACGCGTCAGAACCGAGGAAGTATCAGGGCTTTGGAGCTCCAGACATTCTTCGTGACATCACATTTTCAAATGGAAGAGTAACTGAACACCTGAAAACCTCTGAGCCATTCGTCCGTTGCGGTTACCAGCGCTGTCCTTCAAGCCCTGCTTCACATTGATGAGGTGCATCATGCTCCGGCAACTTTTGCTATTCTCAGTGATAGGCTCGTGCCTGACCCTGCCTGCATGGGGTGCTCCTTTGTCTGAAGGCCTGTCTGTCGCGCCCGGGTTTCATTTGGACGTTATATCGGCACAGGTCCGTGGAGCACGTGAAATCGCCCTTGGAGACAGAGGAACTGTTTTCCTTGGCTCCATGGGGCCCGGAAAGGTCTATGCAGTCTCTGGAGTGGGTGATGCAGGCAGTCCCGTTCAAATCAGGACACTTGCCAGCGGCCTCGAAACCCCTTCAGGCGTGGCATACCATGATGGAGATCTCTACATCGCGGAACCCGAACGCATTCTGGTTCTACGAAATATCGAGAACTACCTAGACAATCCGCCCGAACCGGAAGTCATTACGGATCACCTGCCTTTTAAAGACGGCGACCATTTCTGGAAGTTTATCGCTTTCGGGCCGGATGGCAGGCTGTATGTGACCATTGGCGCACCTTGCAACGTTTGCGACGTGGGGCACGATCTCGGAAAAATCATCAGCATGAATCCCGACGGCACGGACAGGCAGGACGTTGCTTACGGCATTCGCAATTCAGTTGGTCTCGCATGGCGGCGAACAGGAAAAGACCTGTGGTTTACGGATAATGGCCGGGACATGATGGGCGATGACGTCCCTTCTGACGAACTAAACACCCTTACCCAGCCCCGGCAGTCTTTCGGCTATCCATATTGCCATCAGGGAGACGTCCCGGACCCTCATTACGGAAAAGGCCACTCGTGCGGTGAGTTTACTCCGCCTGCCCTGAAGCTTGGAGCCCATGTCGCCGCATTGGGGCTGCGATTTTACGATGGCTCAGCCGCAGCGCGCTCTTTGACAGGTGCATTGCTGATTGCGGAGCATGGATCATGGAACAGAAGTGTTCCATCAGGGTATCAGGTCGTCTCCGTCAAATTTGATAAAGAGGGCCATCCGCAACAGCCAAAGAAGTTAATCTGGGGCTTTCATCGCGATGGGCGGACCTTTGGCCGCCCAGTGGATGTTCAGCCGATGCCCGACGGCAGTATCCTCGTTAGCGACGATTTTTCCGGGTCGCTCTACAGGTTGACCTATACTCCTGTCGTACAGAAATAACTGTCATAAAGTTGGAAGAGCCCGGACAGGTGACGAGACACGCGGAACCGTCTGAACGGAGGCTATCCGCAGCCAGAAGCGGGTGACGACAGCCCCGAGTAGAATCATGAGAAAATAACGCATATCGTTCCCCTTTTCAGAGGTTATTGTGAAGCATAAACTTGGCGAATATGCGCATGAACTATGGCAAACGTGCTTCAGAGCGTAACAGTTTTCATCCTGAATAAGGAAAAAAGAAAATGTCTTTCGGTATTATTATTTTAGTAGCCCTTGCAGCGGTACTTTTTATTCTCGGCCCCATCCTTGTGGCCGTGGGCGCCGCAGCTTGGATTAACGATCGCTTTCTGAACCGAAAATAATTTCAGACGTTATTCTGTTGTCTGGAACCGAAAGGGCCTGCACCCTCCACGTCCTGTAAAAAGACAGGACGTTCCAGCTCTGCGGGAGAATATCAAGCTTCCCTGCCGCTTCTGCATTCAAGCCCATCGCTAGCAGAACAAGCCCCCGCACAACATCAGCATCCACACCCAGGATCACAGACTTTTCCGCGTCACGGATATTCGACAGCCACTCTGCAAGACGGACATACATCTCCTTATGGCTTTCACCGGAAGGCGGCGAAAAATCGGGGTCTGTCATCCACTCTGACAGACTTCCAGGCGATAAGGCTTTAAGGCTCTGCCCGCACCAGTCACCGTAATCACGGCCGCGAAGCCGTTCGTCCACGGTGACAGCGCACTTGGAATACGCCTCAATCCACTCAACATCTGCCGCACGCCCTATCAGGATGGGTAGAGATTTTGGCCAGAACGCAGGTTCCATACTCGTCACATCACGCAGTTCGTCTTTCGGTGGAAAAATGCTTCGCTTCGAAGACGGGAGCGATGGAAGGGCAAAGCAGAACAGCTTCATTTTGCGATCTCTGACCAATCATGGAGCGCGCGTTCCAAGCGGTCCCAACTCGCGCTATCCCGCGGCAAACCAAACCTCAGCTCCGTTGGCCGCTCAGGGAACGCACGGGTCACGATCCCGCGTTCACAGAGGAAGGTCCACAGCGAAGCAGCCTCATTCAAACTCACCAGGCAGAACAGAAGGGTGTTTCCTTTAACGACGAGACCCGATCCCTTCAGTAGGTTTACAAGGCGCTTGGCATCCCGCTCCAATCGACCTTTGGTGCTGTTCAACCACTCCTGATCCGACAGTGCTTGCCGTCCCGCGGACAGAGCCAGAGCGCTTACCGCCCAGTCCCCCATCATGGACCGAAGTCGATCCGCTGTTCCGTCAGAGGCGATTAAAAAACCAAGGCGGACACCGGGTAACCCGTAGGTTTTCCCAAAAGAGCGCAAAACCAAGAGTCCTGCCCGAGGAAAAGACGAGGCAGCACTTTCATGATCGAAATCCGCATACGCCTCATCGACGACTAACCAGCCACCGGATGTCGCGCAACGATCCGAGAGTTCTAAAAGTATCTCGACAGGCAGGCGTCGTCCGTCTGGATTATTCGGATTACAGACGACATATACAGTCCCCGCTCGTCCTGCAGCAGCCCTGAATGCCTGAAGATCCGTCACGATCGACACGCCCACTCCCGCATTTCTCCACGCCTGTTCGTGGCCGGAGTAAGTGGGACCAAAAATAACGACTTTTTCCGCTTTCAGAGCCAAGGGCAGCAACGCAATCAGCAGCTGTGTGCCTGGCCCCGCAACAATCATGCCTGCATTCGGTACGCCGTAGGCTGTCGTAGCGGCCGCTAAAAGCGCTTCCTCGTCCGCTGCTTCTGGCAGCCTAGTGAGAACCGCGACATCCAAGGGGGCAAGAGGGTATTCGTACGGGCTGATACCCGTGGAGAGATCGATGAAGGGCTTTGGAGCGTGGGGAAACCGCTTCATAACCTGCCGCACCTGGCCACCATGGATCGGCATGTTTTCCAGCACCGTAGGCATCATGCTAGATCACGGCATCTGGATGAAACACGCAGGCCCATGACTTTCTCTCCCCTGTCCCACACATTCTCTGTCGCCTGTCTGGCCTGTGCGATTGAAGCCGCTTTCGGTTACCCGAACTGGCTTTTTCGCAAAATTGGCCATCCAGTCATGTGGATTGGTGCCCTTATCGCGCGACTGGATCGTTCACTCAACCGCTCACACGATAGCGCTTTCCGGCAACGTCTAGGCGGTATTGTAAGTTTGGCCATTCTTTTCGGTCTTCCCACTCTGATTATCTACACGGCCATTCAGGCCCTGGACCTTCTCTTTCCTCCTCTCGTTGCCTGGGGGATCGAAGGCGCTGTGGGCAGCACTCTGATTGCCCAGCGCTCCCTGTGGGAGCATGTCAGGGCAGTTCACACGGGCTTGCAGGAAAGCGGTGTGGCAGCGGGCAGGAAAGCCGTGTCCATGATTGTTGGCCGCGATCCGGAACAGCTGGATGAAGCTGGCGTCATACGGGCCGCCATTGAAAGTCTGGCCGAGAATTTTTCAGATGGAATTGTTGCGCCGCTTTTCTGGACTGCCCTCTTTGGCTTGCCGGGCACAACGGCTTACAAGTCTATTAACACAGCAGACAGCATGATCGGCCACCTTACCCCCCGTCATAAAGCCTTCGGATGGGCCTCTGCGAAGCTGGATGATCTGGTCAATCTCCCAGGCTCCCGCCTCTCCGCTCTCTGGATCTTTCTGGCGGCTTTCACGATCCCCGGTGCCAATTCAACGAATGCATTTCGTGCCGTTCGGCGTGATGCGCGCAATCATCGCTCCCCCAACGCCGGATGGCCAGAAGCTGCTATGGCAGGAGCCTTAGGACTAAAATTAGCTGGCCCCAGAGTTTATGACGGTATTCTGGTCAATGATTCATGGATGGGCGACGGACGCGCCACCGCGACTGCTAATGATCTTTGGCGTGCGCTTCAACTCTACCGTCGGGCGTGCATTTTTCAGGGCGTGGCTCTGGCCGTTCTTTCTGGTCTATTCTGCATTTGAAGGATCAGACAGGTCGGGCCAATGCAAGTAGCGCATCCAGGTCAATACAGGCTTCAAGATGATCCGCCCAGGCATCCAGCGCAGCCTCAACCCGCTCATCATGGTCCTGAAGGTCAGACCCGGCGCGCCCTACACGTGAAAGAAGAGCTTTCCGCGCGTTTCCACCAGACAGAACCCCGTGTAGATAGGTTCCCCAAATACGACCGTCAGGCGAAACGGCACCTTCAGGCTCACCGTCTATCGTTGCAAATGGCCTCTGAGTAGCCGGACCAGTCGTTCGCCCGACATGAATTTCATAGCCCGTGAGCGGGACGCCCTCCGGCACCAGTAATCCCCTTACCTCGGTCAAACGCTTGTCACTCGTCAGGACTGTCTGCACGTCTAGTACGCTCAAGCCCTCAACGAGACCCGGGGGGCCTTCGATCCCTTCATTATCCTCAATAGATTTTCCAAGCATCTGATATCCGCCGCAGATGCCAAGAACACGACCGCCACGCCGGGTATGCGCCTTCAGGTCTATGTCCCATCCCTGTTTCTTGAAAAATGCCAGATCAGAAATAGTCGCCTTCGAGCCTGGTATGATTACAAGGTCACAAACTGGAAGTGGCCGACCAGGTGCCACGATCTCCAGAGTGACGCCCGGATCAGATCGCAAAGGGTCTAAATCATCGAAATTGGCGATCGTGGGTAGCTGCGGCACGACAACCCGTAAGCCGTCGCCTACTGGCGTTTCGTTCACAAGATCAGATGCGTCTTCAGCGGGCAGGTCACCAACATGCGCACAGTGTGTGACAAGACCAAGCTTTTCCCACCCCGTCTGGCGTAAAATAATGTTCATGCCGTCGGTAAAAAGCGAGGCGTCTCCACGCATTTTGTTTACGATAAATCCCTTGATCCGCCCTGCGTCCTGCTCTGACAGTACCATTTTGGTTCCGACAAGGCTGGCAATCACTCCCCCCCGGTCGATATCACCAATGAGCACGACGTCCACATCGGCGGCTTCGGCAAAACCCATATTGGCAATGTCATTTTCCCGCAGATTGACCTCTGAAGCCGATCCGGCCCCTTCAATCAAAACGATATCAGCTTCTGCCGCCAAAGTGCGAAACGCGGACAACACGTCTGGCATGAGAGTTGTTTTAACGTCCTGATAAGCACGGGCCCGCACGGTTCCTCGCACTTTCCCTCGAACGACAAGCTGGGATCCTGTTTCGCTCTGCGGCTTCAACAGCACAGGATTCATGTCCACGGTGGGAGGAACCCCGCAGGCACGAGCCTGAAGAGCCTGGGCGCGCCCAATTTCGCCCCCGTCTCTGGTCACGGCAGCGTTGTTTGACATGTTCTGAGGCTTGAACGGACGCACTGTGAGGCCACGTCGTGTCAGGGCTCGGGCAATCCCTGCAACAAGCACAGATTTCCCAACGCTGGAGCCCGTTCCCTGAAACATGAGAGCCCTGGGGCCCTTCCGCTGCGTCATCAGAATTCGAACCCGGCCTGAGCTTTCACGCCTGCACTGAAATGATGTTTTACCAGTGTCATTTCCGTCACCAGATCCGCAGCGTCCACAAGGGCTGGTTTAGCATTGCGCCCGGTTATGACGACATGCTGCATGACAGGACGCGCTTTCAGGTCCTCCAGAACCTGCTCCAAGGGCAGATAGTCGTATCGCAGGGCGATATTCAGTTCATCGAGAACCACAAGAGCGACATCGTCGCGTTTCAGGGCAGCTTGCGCCACCTCCCACGCCCGGGCGCAGGCAGCAATATCCTTTGAGCGATCCTGCGTTTCCCAGGTGAACCCCTCGCCCATCGTGTGCCACTCTACCAGATCGTCAAAGCGTTCCAACGCAGCACGCTCTCCAGTCACCCAGGCGCCCTTGATAAACTGCACGACAACAACCCGCTTTCCATGGCCCAGCGCACGCAGCGCGAGGCCAAAGGCTGCGGTAGACTTACCTTTCCCCGGGCCTGTGTGAACCGCCAGAACGCCTTTTTCGACAGTCTTTGACGCGACTTCTTTGTCCTGCACGTCTTTGCGTTTCTGCATTTTCTCCCGGTGCCGGGCCGCATCATCCGTGGTGTTCATGCTCACTTCCTGTCTCTACGTGCCATCACGTGAAAAAATGATCCGGACACCAGCCCACGACAACCTCCAGCCATCCCAAGATCATTGCCGTAGCCATCTCTCAAGGTTGCGAGAGGCTCGTCCGTTCCGGCCTGGATCACGCGGGCATAATGAAATTCATGTCCCCGAAAGATACTGCCTTTTGACCCCAGCGCGCAGTCTGTTGCCAGTATCGCCTCACGATATCCCAGATTCATTTTACGCTTTGCAAAGCTGGTTCCGTGCCCCAGAAGGCCCACCATCTTATGCGTCACACCGTTTGCATCTTCCAGAAACTCTCCCAGCGCCATGAAGCCTCCGCATTCTCCATGAACTGGTCGTGTCTCCGAGAACTTCACCAGACGGGATTGAAAGTGACGGGATGCCGCCAGTTGTTCAGCATGTAATTCTGGATATCCCCCCGGAAGCCAGCAGACATCACAGTCTTCATCTGGCCCTTGATCTGCCAGCGGAGAAAACGGAACAAGCTCGGCTCCTGCATTCTTCCAACTCTGCGCCACATGCCCATAAAGGAACGAAAACGCGGCATCATCGGCAACCGCAATCCTTTGCCCCGGAGGGCTTATGGCAACACAGCCATGATCCTCAATAGTGAGAGGTGCTGCCGCGGCCATGATGGCATCGAGGTCAAGCGAACTTTCCGTCCTCTCCCGCAGGCTAGCAAGAAGGTCTTTCAGTGTGTCCTGTTCCCGTGCCTGCACAAGGCCAAGATGTCGCTCCGGAAGTTTCAGAGTGGTGTCCCGCATGTATGCACCCAAAACAGGGATACCTGCGGCCAGAATGGCCTCGCGAGCCATAGCCAGATGTCGTGGGGACGCAACCTGGTTGAGGATGACACCAGCAACATGCAGAGCGGGATCGAGCGTGGCGAAACCGTGAGCAATGGCCGCGGCAGACTGACCCTGCCCTGATACATCCAGCACAAGAATAACTGGAATACCGAAACGAGCCGCAATATCGGACGGTGCACCGCGCGCGTCAGCAGGCCCCAGCAAGCCGTCGAACAGCCCCATAGCAGATTCAACGACCAAAAGATCCGCACCTTCGGCCGCACGCGCCAGCATGCTCTCGAGAAGCTCAGGCGTCATCACCCAGCTATCGAGGTTCAAGCTGGAACGCCCGGTTGCAACCTCATGAAACGCTGGATCAATATAATCCGGGCCTGTCTTGGCGGCCTGAATTTCGATATTTCTGGCCCTCAGAGCTGACAGAATACCAAGCGTGGCGGTCGTTTTACCCCCCCCTGAGCGAGGCGCAGCAATCATGATCGCACGGGTCATATCAGCGATCCTTTCTGATGGCATGTCTCGCTTTCAGCATGAAATATCGTATCCTGTCTTCGATGACTGCCCAAGGCTCCCCTCTGCGATATGGCTGGACGACTGGAAGCTGCGCAACCGCAGCGGCCAAAGCTGCATGGATAGCGCTCCAGACTGGAGCGTTTCCTGATCCCGTGTCCATCGAGCTGCCTGGCGGCAAACAGGCGGCATTTGCACTGGCTGCTCATGGGATGAACAAAACGGGCGCCTGGGCAGCGGTCGTCAAGGATGCCGGAGACGACCCCGATGTTACGCATGGCGCCCTTATCCGGGCAGATGTGCGCCAATTGCCGGAGGGGCAAGATATTATTTTTCGCGCAGGCGATGGTGTTGGAACAATTACGCGCCCGGGTCTTCCCCTTCTGCCGGGGGAACCGGCCATTAACCCCGTCCCCCGCCAGATGATCCGTCTCGCACTTCAGGGTGCCTCCGCTGAGGTCACAATCAGTGTTGAAAATGGCGTTACGCTGGCCAGAAAAACCCTGAATAGTCGGCTGGGCATTGTCGGCGGGTTGTCCATTCTGGGTACAACGGGAATTGTCGTGCCCTTCTCCTGTTCGGCCTGGATTGACAGCATTCATCGTGGGATCGACGTCGCGCGCGCTCTGAACCTGCCACATCTGGCCGCGACCACAGGAGATGTTTCCGAACGCGCTGTTCAGGCGTTCTACAGATTGCCTGAAACAGCCCTGATCGAAATGGGTGACTTTGCAGGTGGCGTCCTGAAATATATTCGTCGACACCCGGTCCCTCGCCTTACAATCGGCGGAGGCATCGCCAAGATGACCAAGTTGGCTCAGGGCCGGATGGATCTGCATTCCAAGCGAGGGGCCGCAGATATGCCGGCTCTGGCGGCCCTGGCAACGCAGGCAGGCGCGAGCGCGGAATTGGCCGATGCTATTGTAGTTTCCCCCACGGTCGCAGAAGCATTTCTTCTTGCTTCCGGGCAGAATATTCCGCTGGGTAATCACATCGCCCGGGCTGCGTACCAGTTCGCCAGCAGCGTTCTGGAAGACAACAGTATCGCTTTGGACGTTATGGTTTTTAACCGACAAGGCAACTGCGTAGGACGCAGTCATCTGGCTGATGATCCAGACCTGAACCGGCGCTGATAATCCGGGTCATAGAGCGCACTCTCCCGAAATTCATCAACCGCCAGCGCGGGACCAACCAAAACCAGAGCGGTGCGCTCCACTGGGTTAGCTGCCGCTTTTTCAAGAAGTGTCCCAAGCGTGCCGCGAATGGTCATCTGGTCCGGCCAGCTTGCACGTGCCACCACCGCCACAGGGCATTCTGCTCCGTAATGTGGCAGCAACTCAGTGACGATGCGGTCCAGCGCATGCACTGCCAGGTGAATGGCCAGTGTAGCGCCGGTAGCAGCATAGGCTGAGAGCGTTTCACGCGCTGGCATGGAAGACGCTCGGCCACTGACGCGGGTCAGCACGACGGTCTGCGCAACTTCAGGGACAGTGAGTTCCCGGCCCAAGACAGATGCTGCTGCCGCAAATGCAGGCACTCCCGGCGTCATTGTCCAGGGAATACCGAGCCTATCCAGGCGGCGCGTCTGTTCGGCAACCGCGCTGTAGATAGACAGATCCCCAGAATGAAGACGCGCGACGTCCTGCCCTTCAGCGTGTGCCCGGATGTATTCCTGCTCGATCTGGTCCAGCGATAACGGCGCCGTGTTCACCTTTCGGGCATCTGGCGGGCAGTGCTCCAGCATTTCCGCCGGGACGATAGACCCCGCATATAGACAGACTTTACATGAGGCCAGAAGATCGCGGCCTCGCAGCGTCAGAAGATCAGCGGCGCCCGGTCCTGCACCAATAAAATGAACCGTCATCCGTTCTCTTTCCTCATGTCTCAACTGACTGCGCAAGAGCACAGGTCACGTCTTTTCCACTCTGCCGCATAACGATCAAACGGCTTTTTGGTCCGGCACCAGCCAGCGCGCAAGCCTCCGCCACCGAGCTGAATCCTGTCTTTTCAAAAGCAATTGCGGAATGGGTCTCGCACTCTACCTGACGCTCCGTCAGGCTTTCAGTATCAATCCACACAAGCTCAACATTCAAACGTTTTGCCAGCTCTGGAATAGCTGGCTCCGCTTTTCTGAACTCTGGAGCAGCAAGCCGATCGAACCTGCGGCCAGACGTCACCCGCATGATGAGGTCCAGCAGGGATTGTTCGTCCACTTTTGGTCGACAGCCGATACCCGCGACGATCATAACCTGTCCTCAGAAATCACTGTCGCATATTGCGTCACGCGCATGGCGGGCCGGAAAGCATGCAGCCCACCGACAGCATCAAGCCGCTCAACGCCGATCCGCGTTAGCGTCCCGCCATAGCGCGTATATTGAGCGGATAGAACCGCTTCCCCTTCCAGAGTTACGGCATTGGCGACAAGACGTCCGCCAACGGGAAGTGCGGCTCTCGCCTGCGTGAAAATATCCACCTGTGCCAGCCCTCCGCCTATGAAAACGACGTCTGGTCTTTCAAGTTCAGGCAAAGCATCAGGCGCAGTGCCTTCCACAATCTTTAGTCCTGGCACACCTAAATTCAGGGCATTTCTCGCTATTCTCGCCGCCCGTAGTGGATTTTTCTCAATGACGATGGCCCGATTGGCGGGATGATGAAGCATCCACTCAACAGCCACAGACCCGGCCCCTCCACCAATGTCCCAGAGGAGTTCTCCGGGATGCGGGGCTAATGTTGAAAGCGTAACCGCACGAATTTCGCGCTTGGTAATCTGCCCGTCATGCTCAAACAGATCGTCCTCTAAACCACTGGAAAGGGGGATCATCTTCGCCCCTGGATCCGCCTCGATTTCAATTCCCATAAGGTTTAGAGGATCGACATCTTCGAGCCCGTCCGAAGCCACGATTACACGCGACTGCTCATTGAGGCCGCCTACCCGTTCCATGACATGAATGCGAGAGGGTCCAAAGCCTCGCCCAGTCAAAAACTGACTGACTTTTCTCGGCGTGCTACCGTCTTCTGACAAAACAATCAGCCGCATAGTCCGATGAAGGTGCGGAACCAATGTCTCAATTGGTCGCCCACAGAGCGATACGACACGCACGTCCTGTTCAGCCCATCCAAGGCGCCCGCAGGCCCAGGATATTGAAGACGGCGCGGGCACACAGAGCATTTCCTCTGGCGGAATATGACGTGCCAACGTGCTTCCCACACCAAAGCAGAACGGATCTCCGGATGCGAGGACGGTGACGGGCTGTCCGCGCCGTTCAAGAACACGGCGCACTCCAGATGAAAACGGTGAACCCCAAGGTTCAGCTTGCCCGGAGATCAAACTCGCAGCCAGTTCAAGATGCCTTTCACCGCCAATCACAAACTCGGCCTGACGAACGATCTGACGGGCGAGAGACGAAAGCCCCTCGACACCATCCTCACCAATTCCGATAACGCTCAGCCATGGGGTCTTCATTGGCCTGCTCCGGCAAAGGAACCAAATCCATGCGCGTTCTGATCCTTGGCGGCACGACACAGGCCAACCAACTGGCGCAGCACCTCGCGGAAAGAAAGGATTTCGAGCCAGTCTTTTCTCTTGCTGGCGTAACGAAAAATCCAGTTCTTCCCGGAATCCCTGTGCGCATTGGCGGATTTGGCGGCATTTCGGGGTTGGAAACGTTCCTGGCCACAGAGAACATTGATGCGGTGGTGGACGCGACCCATCCGTTCGCCGCACAAATGAGCCGCCACGCCGTGACGGCCTGTGTGCGAATGGGCCTTCCTCTGCTGCGGATAGACCGCCCTAGCTGGGAAGCCCAACCTGACGACCAATGGACGTTCGTTCCCAGTATTGATGCCGCCGTAGAAGCGCTGGGGACCGCCGCACAGACAGTCTTTCTGACGACGGGCCGCAAGGACCTGCTGCCGTTCCAGAAGGCTCCGCATCATCACTACATTCTGCGCAGTATAGACCAGCCTGATCCCTTGTCCCTGCCGTCTAACGTCACGCTTCTGCTCGCCCGCCCTCCATTCACGGTGGACAGCGAAATCGCGCTCATGAGAGATCATGCGGTGCAGGTTCTCGTCACCAAGAATGCTGGAGCTGACGCGACGGCTGCCAAGCTGATTGCCGCCAGAGCATTGAAATTGCCCGTTATCATGATTGACCGCCCGACGCTTCCGCCAGCGGAGAGTGTCACGACGGTCGAAGACGCGCTGGACTGGTTGGAGCGCCATGATCACGCGGGCACAGACCGGGACGTGTAAAGCCATGCCTGTCCATCCGGCCGCTCGATGCGATGTGTCAGAGTGGTCCCGATCAGGACAAGTGTACTCATATCCACCAGTTCGGGATCAGCATGGTCTAGATCCGTCAGATGCAGCCGTTCATCGGCCCTTCCAATAGCCCTTGCGAAGGCAACAGGCACAGTTCCAGACAATTCCTGACGCAGCACTTCGAAAGCCTCGCCCAACTGCCGGGGACGTGCCTTTGAACGGGGGTTGTAGAGCGCAATAACGAAGCCCGCCTGCGCTGCCAACGTCAGACGTCGGCAGACTGTCTCCCAGGGCTTGAGATTATCTGACAGGGACATGACGCAGAAATCTCCCCCGAGGGGCGCGCCAATACGGGCTGCGGCAGCCAGAACGGCGGAAACACCGGGAATGACCGTGACATTCATATCACTCCATCGATCCGGTTCGTGATCGATGGCTTCAAACAGGGCGCTTGCCATGCCAAACACGCCCGCATCCCCGCCTGACACGATCGCCACACAACGCCCCTGCTCCGCAAGCTCAAGAGCATGGCGAGCGCGATCCAGTTCGACACGATTATCCGATGGATGGCGAGTGATATGCGCTGGCAGATCCACACGATCCACGTATGGACCATATCCTATGACGTCTGTTGCCTGAGCAAGTGCCTCTTCAGCCTCAGGGGTTCTCTGGCTGGGCTTTCCCGGCCCGAGACCAATGACGAAGATCTGGCTCACCGGACACCCCGGCGCCCTGGCAACAACGCCAGAGAGAAATAAGGAGCCGCACCGTTCATGTCATTCAACGGTAGAACACGAGCCTCTTCTTGCGTCCCCCGCTCCACATAGACAGCGTCCTGCAATCGCCCCGCGCGTTCCAGTGCTGTGCGAAGCTTCGGAAGATTGCGTCCCAGTTTCATCACAACGGCCGCATCAGCCTGCTTCAGCCACTGAGCCAGATCATCTTCCGGCATAGTGGCAGGCAGGACGCACAAGACATCATCACCATGCGTCATAGGGAGTGCCGCCTGCGTCCAGCATCCACTCATTCCTGTGATTCCGGGAATGACTTCGCAAGGCCCGACAGATTCAAGCCGATCAAACACATACATGGCGGACCCATACAAAAACGGGTCCCCCTCACAAAGAAGAGCAACGCTCCGGCCAGCCTCTATTTCGACCGCAATCTGCTTCGCACATTCATCGTAAAACGACGACATATCAGGATGGTAGGACGGATCATTAACGAGGCGCTCCGTCGTAAAGGGATACGCAAAACGCAGCTCTTTCGTGCCCGGCTTAATGTGCGAGTCAGCGATCTTGCGCGCATGACCCATTTTGTCATGACGGCAGAAATAGGCGATGACGGGAGCTGTTGAAATGACCCGCGCTGCCTTGAGCGTCATAAGTTCCGGATCACCCGGCCCTACGCCGACGACGTAAACTGTTGCAGCTGTCATTCTGCCTCGCTGGCAAGGGCGTTCAGGGCAGCGGCAGCCATGGCGCTTCCGCCCAGCCGTCCTCGTACGATGACATGCGCAAGGTCAGAGCGAGCCGCCAGTGCGTCCTTGGATTCTGCGGCCCCCACAAAGCCAACGGGCATACCGATAATTGCCGCGGGGCGCGGGCCACCTGCATCAATGAGCTCAAGAAGATGAAAAAGCGCTGTCGGGGCATTCCCGATCGCTACAACAGCTCCTTCAATCTGATCGCCCCAAAGATCAAGAGCTGCGGCAGAGCGCGTATTACCAATTTGTCTGGCCAGGTCTGGCGTCCGTTCATCGCGCAACGTGCAGATAACTGCATTATTGGCTGGCAACCGGGCGCGCGTAACACCATGGGCGACCATCTCGGAATCACATAGGATTGGCTTACCCGCCTGCAACGCTGCACGCGCTTTGCTAACAAGATCAGACGTCATGGCGACTGATCTTGCGACCTCCACCATTCCGCATGCATGGATAATGCGCACTGCAATTTTGGACTGCTCGGGCGTAAAGCCCGACAGATCGGCCTCTGCGCGGATCGTTGCGAAAGACCGGGCATAAATGGCCGCGCCATCCCGAATATAGTCGTAGGAAGAGGGTCCGGCGCTCAAACCTGTGTCTCCTTCAATTCATGACGCAACAAGGCCCGTATCTGCGGAATATCCCTGTCGTGCCATGATGGCGTGTCTGTTGTGCGCCCATTGCGCACAACCTCATAATGCCCGTCATCAGCAACAAGCGTCATATCTGCCGCACGGGGATGCGCACACCCCTTTATGCAGCCTGAAACATGCAGCACACAGCCGGGCGGCACATCAGATGCCAGAGCCAAGGCTGTCTCGACAACATCTGCGGTGGCTTTCGCACATCCGGCACGGCCAATACAGGCTTCCACTCTCAACAATGGATCTACCGAACTGGTGATGAAGCCGGGCCATGTTCCGTCCTGCTGCGGCAGGAGAACACTACGACAAGGTGTAACCCGCAGCCGTGATGTCCCGGCGAGTTCGGCAAGAACCTCCAAGTCTTTGGCATGGCATCGACCAAATGGCAGGCCAACACCCATGACCTTCCCCGGCAGGGGCCCTATGAGAGACACCGGACGAGTACCCTGCCGTTTGCACGGAATGCCCTCTAGCCCGGCCTTCGCGAGGACGAATGCTGCTATATCGGTGTCTCGCGATGGTCGGCCAAGGTCAGAATTTTCTGCACAAACCCGGGACATCACCACGGCTGCTCTGACAGCCCGAGCGTTATCCAGCACTCCGGTTTCCATAGCGCCACAGACAACTGACCATCCATCCGGGCGGGACTGAAGGGCAATATCAGCTGATAACGTTCCTTCTGGAACATACCCGCCACCATCAACGGCCCAACCGAACTTGCCGCTCAGCGCCGACAATGCGTTTTCTTCAAGAAGCGCCGTCTGAAGCGACTGGGCGACGTCCAATGTTTCCGGATTACATGCAGGATCCCAACCAGCAAGGGGTGAAACCAGAATGGCCCTTCGTCGCTCTTTTGCTGGATCAGGATCTACAAGCCCTTCTGCCAGTGCGCTTTCTAACGCGAGTTTTGCACTCGTCGAAGAAAATCCTCGCAACTGCACGTTGCCACGATTGGTCAGTTCAACAACGCCGTTTCCGAAACGTCTTGCCAGCTCTGCAATAGCCAGCACTTGTGGCCCCTCAAAACCACCGAGCGGGGAACGGATACGGACCAGATATCCGTCTCGTGCTTCCATCGGCGCGAACATATCCGGACACCAGCCGCGAACAAGGGGGGGAACTGTCATTCGCTCCCACTCTCCAACATCGCAGAGACACTATTCAGGCGCGGGTGCCAAAGGCCTCGACGGATCATATCCTGGAACCGCGTGCGCATTGCCTGACGTGCCTGAGTGTTAGCGCTTTTCAGGAAAGCATCACAGGTGTCATCGCCAAGCGTTGCGGCAAAGACTAGGTCAAACTGTTGGTCAAACCGAACAGAAAGGGTCGAGGCAAAAGCGCAGAGCGCGTCCAGTCCCCGTGCAATTTCGGCACCTCCCCGATAGTCATGCCGCTGCATCCCTGCCAGCCAACGGGGATTGGCCAGACGCCCTCGAACGATGCGCTTCACTTCGTTTTCAACTCTCCGAAGACGGGGCGCGTCCGCACAGGACGTATCGCCATGCCAAAGGACGGGATCGGCCCCAAGCAGAGCGGCAGCCGCTGCAAGCCCACCCTCATGAGCAGCAAAATCCGGACTTTCGAGGATATCCGTCTCTGCATGGTCCTGCACATGCAGGATTGCATCTGCCCGTGCCAGATTTTGGGCCAATGCTGCGCTGCTACGTGTCCCGTCACGGCCGCCGCCATACATCCAGTCGTTGTCGTCCAGATAAGACTGGCCGAGCTCAGACCGGTCTTCCCAGTTACTCCGCGTTAGAGCGTCTTCAATGCCTGTCCCGTACGTACCGGGCGCTGCACCAAAGATCCGCGCTCCAGCAATTTTTCGAGCCTCACCTTCCAGATTTCTCACACGGGCAGACAACGGGTTCCATTCCTCGCCTTCCTCCAAACAGGAAACAGCTTCAACCACCTGATCGAAAAGAGAAATCTGTGCTGGGAAGGCATCCCGGAACAATCCTGAAATTCGAAGTGTTACATCGACACGCGGACGATCGAGAACAGCCAGCGGTGTAATTTCAAATCCTGATACCCGACCGCTCGACGCATCCCACGTGGGGTCAACTCCCATCAGGATCAGAGCCAGTGCCAGATCCTCTCCTCCCGTGCGCAGGGTGGAAGAACCCCATAGATCTATAACGATGCTTTGAAGCGGCTCGCCCTCGTTCTGCAAATGACACAGCAGAATCTGCTTTGCCTGCGTCCGGGCAAGCTCTACCGCAGAAGACGTCGGAACAGCTCTCGGATCAAGCGTGAAAAGATTGCGGCCGGTCGGCAGAACATCCACTCGCCCACGTGTCGGAGCACCAGACGGCCCGGGTTGAATGAACCGTCCTTCCAGCCCGGCCAGAAGTGCCTTCATTTCCGCATCTGCGCTGGCTTCGATCAGAGTAGCAACCATTTGCTGGGGCATCTGTGCGACAGAAGACACCATTTCGGCCAGTTTCTCGGCATGTGGTGCTACTTGACCGAAAACATGCAGACCATCACGGATCTGAAGGTCCTTCACATCACACAGATAAGCATCCAGCCGCGCCAGAGCCTCTGCTTCGTCGCCTTCCCCCGCTTTGACACCACTTTCGCTTAGAAGTCCCATGCGCGTGGCTCGGTCCAGAATATCACGCTTCAGAATGGCGCCACGACGCCTGTCCAGACCATCCGCCTCTGCAAACTCATCGATCAGTTGTTCCAGCTCTGCCATGTCCGGATCAAGTCCGGCTTTCATAACAGGCGGTGTCATATGTCCGATGGTGACTGCGCCGAGACGACGTTTCGCCGAAGCTGCTTCTCCCGGATTGTTGACGATAAAGGGATAAAGAACCGGCAAAGCGCCGCGAAGAACGGCGGGAGCGCACTGATTGGAAAGCGCCACAGCTTTGCCAGGCAGCCATTCGAGTGTGCCATGCGTTCCAAGATGAACCATGGCATCTGTCTGGCAGACATGACGTAGCCAGAGGTGGAACGCAATATAGGCATGGCGTGGGGGTGTATCAGGGTCGTGGTACTGGGCTTTACGATCCTGCGCGCTGCCACGATCGGGCTGGACAGCGACTACAACATTACCAAGCGCCACGAATTTAAGACAGAATGAACCGTCCTGAACGGCGGGGTCTTCCGCAGAGGTGCCCCAACTCTGGGTCACAGCGTCCCGGAAGGGAGCGGGCAAGCGCGCAAAGAGTTCGTTATAATCGTTCAGAGACAAGCAGGGCTGCGGCAGGTCTTCACACAGAGCTCCCACCAACGCCCTATTGGTGGGAATTTTCGCAGCTTCACAGTCATACCCTGCCTGTTTCAAGGCCTGCAGGATGGATTCAAGGCTGGCAAAAGTATCTAACCCGACGGCATGTGCAGTCTGTCCATCCGCACCGGGATAATCAGAAAGGACAATCGCAAGACGCTTCTCGCGCGACGGTGTTTTCTTGAGCCTTGCCCATGCGAGAGCTTGCTCTGCAGCAGCGGCAATACCCGGTTGAAAGGGCTCATGCCTTGCCGCATCCCCCGGGACTGTTTCGGATTTGAAGGAGATCGGAGACGAAGAAATCCGCCCATCAAGTTCTGGCAAAACGACCTGCATCGCGAGGTCGGATTGCGATAAACCGCGCCCGCTCTCAGCCCAGGCCGAGACTGTCACACCAGGCTGCAAAACCTGAAGAGCAGGAACAGCAGCAATATCAAGAGGAGATGCCCCCTCTTTTCCGCGCGCAGAAAAGAAAGTCGCGTTCAGAATAATGTCTGGCTGAGTTTCAATCAGGCGGGTTTGAATCCACTCGGCAACATCCGGGTTCTTCAGCGATGCGACATATAGAACATCTATCGCGACCCCGGAATTTTCCAGTTCATCGGCAAGACCATCAATCGCTGCTGTATCTGCAGCCAGAAGGTGAGCGCGGTAGAAAACGATTGTGGCTCTTAAAGAAAAATCCGCTGTCGTCTGGCGATAAATTCCAGCTGGGGGGAGCGCCGCGGGTTGCCCTGAAACGTCATCTCCATATCCGGCAAGATGAGCCATGAGCAAAAGGGCACGACGTGCATTCTCAGGACCACCTTCCCTCAGAAACCCCGTAAGTCTGGAATGCTTTTCGGCTTCGACGCTCGACCACTCTTCAAGCCGTGCATCCTGACGGGCATCTCCGGGCAACAGAGCCAGTGGAATGCTGTTCCTGCTACAAAAATTCCGGAGTTCTTCCGCCCCATAGCGCCAGTAATCCACCCCACCAAGAAGCCGTGCGATGACGCATCGGGACGATGCTATGGTCTGCTCAATATATAAATCGACCGACATGGGGTGTCGGAGGCGAGCAAGATTGACCAGCCGCAGCGAAAAACCTGCGCCGTTCGGGGTCTGCTCATTCAGATTGGAGTACGCCCGCTCAAGCGCCAGAAGATCGCTATCCGAGAAGGACAGAAACACGACGTCAGCAGGCGCATGACCGAGATCCTCGGCCACGTCCTGATCGTCTATTCCGTGTCGTTCCCGGACAAGCAGATGCATCAGGTCAGTCCGCCAGCAATGCGGCTTCGATGGCTGCGCGATCCAGGCCTGTCTGGCCAATTACGACGAGGCGCCCGTCCCGGCCTGCATCTGCGAGAGGCACATCAAATTCATGACGGAAACGGGTCCCGACACCCTGCACGGCCAATCGCATTTTCTTGCCCTGCACGGCTGCAAAGCCTTTCATGCGGAGGATATCGAATTGCCCCGCAACCTCGCTCAGGCGTTTGAGTAATGCTTCAGCACTTTTCTGCTCTGGAAGGACCACGACGAAACTCTCGAAGTCATCATGTTCGTGGTCATCTGCGCCATCATGATTGGACGGGCGCGCTTGAAGGTCGTCTTCGGCACCGGCCCCAATTCCCAGCAGAACAGCGGGGTCCAGTCGTCCCTCTACTGCACGCAGCGTGATAACTTTCCGCGGCACAGCCTCCGTAATGCCCTTTTCAACCGCATTAATCCCGGCTTCGTCCAGAAGATCAGTCTTGTTCAGAACAATCAGATCCGCCGCATTCAACTGATCTTCATAGACTTCAGCCAACGGATTATCGTGATCCAGAGAAGGGTCAGCAGCCTGCTGTGCAGCAACAGCTTCCGGATCGTCCGCAAAGCGACCAGCGGCGACAGCGGGTGCATCCACCAGCGTAATCACACCATCAACGGTCATGCGGGTACGGATCCCGGGCCAGCTGAATGCCTTGAGAAGAGGCTTGGGCAGCGCAAGGCCAGATGTCTCGATCACGATGTGCTCTGGCGGATCAGGACGATCGATCAGAGCCTCCATGGTCGGAATGAAGTCGTCTGCAACCGTGCAGCAGAGGCATCCATTGGTGAGTTCGACAATATCCTCGTCAGCACATCCTTCGATCCCGCAGGACCGCAGGATTTCACCGTCGATCCCAAGTGAACCGAACTCGTTCACAACGATCGCGATACGGCGTCCATCAGCCTGTGCGAGAAGATTTCGCAGAAGGGTTGTTTTCCCTGCCCCCAGAAAACCCGTGATGATCGTAACCGGAATCTTGCGACCGGAGCCTGAAACAGTCTGGGACATCATGAAAGTTCCTGTGAAGCAGACAATGAAGATGGAAGACGGGCGATAACCATATCAGAAAGCGATGCAGGTCGCTTTGACGGCATCACTGTTCCGGTTTTCGATGCCCGGTAAAGCTGAAGGTAAGCCAGCAGGTCAGACAGCTTTTCCGGACCAAGTTCACCTAGAACAAAAGTCCATTTTTCCGGCATGGAAAGCGTGGCAATACAGCCTCGACTACAGGCTGCCATACATTCAACGGGCTGGACGCTGAAATCACATTCAGCAGCCTGGCCAAGCAAGGCATCGTAGAGCTGCCGCCCCTGAACAGGGTCATTCCCAACCGGGAGACCGCGACGACACGTCACACAGACGTGGAAAACTGGCGAAACGGATGATTGGCCCGCGTCAGGATAAGGCAGGGTATCTGCCATGGTTTCGTCTCTCTTGCAGCCACAACGGCATAACAAAAGGCGCGATGAAAGGCCTTCGCAATCGCGAAAGTGACACGCACATGATGGCGCGCCCTCACAGTCCGGGCACCCCGCCGGATCATGACACTTGGCTCAGATGGCAGGTCTCCTGACTCACGGCCGAGGCGCCATTAGCACCTCCTCTCCCACCGGGCCTTCCCAGATCGAAATCCAGTGGCTGCCTTTCCTGAAAGAAAGACTGGCAGGACAGAAAACCGTCCACAGTTGCGGGGGCAGTGCCGGGTTTGACCTACTTCTAAGGCCGCACCAGCTTCCCTTTTCATCCTCTTCTCAGAGGAACCATCAAACCCTCTCCTATCTCTGGGATGAAAGCGTGTCAAAGCCCGAGAAATGGGCTCATTTCATTTTCAAAGACAAACCCGCCGCCACAAACAGAACTTCTCCGGCGACTGCGGCGATCTTCTGATGAAGAAGACCCGCTTCATCGCGAAAACGACGAGCCAGGGCATTGTCCGGGACAATTCCGAGCCCTACCTCGTTACCCACAAGAACGGTCCGGCCTTTTCGTCGTTGAAGCGCCTCGAGAAGGTCTTTCGTCGCGGTGTGTATATTACGATCTTCCAGAATGAGATTTGTCAGCCACAAAGTCAGGCAATCAACCAGAACCGGCGCACCCTGCTCGACCTGTAAAACACCCGCGATATCAAACGGCTCTTCAACTGTACGCCAGCCTTTGTTCCCACGGGTGGTACGGTGCAAATCTATCCTGGCCTGCATTTCTTCATCAAAAGCCCGACCGGTCGCGAGATAAACCCAAGGGGCCGGAAGACCAGTGATGATTGCCTCAGCGATCCTGCTTTTTCCTGACCTGGCGCCCCCGAGGACCAGTGACACATCCGGTAGTCCTGTTTGCGTGATGGTCTGTGCCACAATGTCTCCTGCGCCTTCTTCTTGCATGGTCCCTGATAACAGCACAAAAGACCTGTCATGCCACCGCACATCATGCCCTCGTTCTGTCAGCCTCCTTTCGCCAGCATGGCAGAACTTCGCAATGCCTGCCTGTCACTTCCAGACCCCGACCCAAAAGTCGCCGCCCTGATAGGGGAGCGAGATGCAACTCTGACCAAACCTCCCGGCAGCCTCGGGCGGTTGGAAGAGCTGTCCATTTGGCTCGGTGAATGGCAGGGCCATCAGAAACCAACGCTAGAGCACGTTCAGATAACGATTTTCGCAGGGAATCATGGTGTGGTCCGCCGGGGGGTATCTCCGTGGCCTTCGGATGTTACGGCCCAGATGGTGTCGAATTTCCAGAGTGGCGGCGCAGCAATCAATCAGCTTGCCCGAAATGCAGGTGCGGACCTTGCTGTTGTGCCCGTCCGAAATCTAATGGCCACAGCAGATTTTACCGCGACCCCAGCTATGGGCGAAGAGGAATTCCTTGATGCGGTTTCGGTCGGATACACCGCCGTATCCCCCACACTGGATCTGTTTTGCCCCGGCGAAATGGGTATTGGCAACACAACCCCCTCCGCCGCACTTTGCGCAGCACTCCTGGGGGGTACAGGCGCGGACTGGGCCGGCCGTGGAACAGGTCTCGATCAGGCAGGCGTCAACCTCAAGGCTTCTGTTATTGATGAGGCCCTGTGTCTGCACGCGGCGTCACTTAACGACCCCTTGCATGCCGCACGTTGTCTGGGTGGTTACGAACTGGCCGCCATACTGGGAAGTGTTCTGGCCGCCAGACACCATCGTATCCCGGTTCTGCTTGACGGCTTCGTCTGTACCGCAGCCGTGCTTCCATTGATCAAACTGACTACCTCAGCACTCGACCACACAAAGCTCTCGCATTGTTCCGCTGAGGCTGGTCACCGCAGGCTGGCAGATGCCCTCAGGCTGAAACCAATACTGGACCTGGGCTTGCGCCTCGGAGAGGCATCTGGGTCGGCGGTTGCCATTCCCGTCCTCAGAGCGGCATTGGCCTGCCACAACGGTATGGCGACGTTCGCAGAGGCTGCCGTTTCCCAATCAGACGTCTCCATTCAATGAGGCTTTGGCGCGCCATCCGAGAAGACATTGCCTGTGGTGCAGGGCTGCTGACCCGCCTTCCCTTGGGATGGCTGCGCGTCAGCGGACAGGACTGGTCTCTGGCGCGGTCTGTCTGGTGCTGGCCCCTGGTTGGGGCACTTGTCGGTATTCTCAGCGCATCAATGTTCTTGCTGCTGAGTGCCTTGAATGTTCCCTCTTTGGTAGCAGCAGCCTGGAGCGTTGGCCTACAAATTCTCCTAACCGGGGGGCTGCACGAAGATGGACTGGCGGATATGGCGGACGGCTGTGGTGGCGGTCATACTGCCGAAAAGCGCCTAACCATCATGCGGGATAGTCGTATCGGCAGCTATGGGGCGTTAGCTTTGGGCATCAGCTTAATCGTCCGCGTTACGACGTTAGCAGCGGTGCCTCCTTCAATGGTCGTGCCGGCAATGGCTGTAACGGGAGCACTTTCCCGCTCTATCCTGCCCCTCCTGACGTTCCTCACAAAGCCTGCTCGTGACAATGGGTTGGCAAAGCAGCTCTCCACCCTGACACGGGATCAGTTGCTGGGCGCCTTGTTTTCCGGCTTTTGCATGACGGTAATTTGCCTTCCCGCACAACTGGGCCTCCAGACTATTCTTGCTGCACTGTGCACGATGCTTGGAGTTCGTGCCGTAGCCCGGAAACTGCTCGGCGGCTATACAGGAGACGTACTCGGAGCAACGGCCAGTCTCGCTGAGTGCGTTCTCCTGACAGTGCTAGCCTCAGCATGGAAAAGTTGACACTCCCGCATGAAAGGTTACATCCTGCCTGTTAGCGAAAGCAGGGAGAAACCGGTGCAAATCCGGTGCGGTCGCGCCACTGTAATGCTCGTGAAATCACGTTGCGAAGCCAGACCTCCTTTATCAATTTTCCACCGCAGAACGCGCTTTTCCAGCGGAGCCTATTATGAGCCAGAGCCTTTCCCCGTCCCACCTGCCCGCCAGCATCGCCGCACCGGTTGCGCTGCCAATCCGCACGCTCCTTCCATGGGCTGCCTTTACGGTCGTGCTCAGCCTTCTGCTGCTTTATTTTGTTGGTGCAGAACAAGGTGCGACGTCTTTGATTTCAGGGCATGCGGTCCATGAATTTGTTCATGATGGGCGCCATCTTCTCGGCTTCCCCTGCCACTAAACGCAGCATAGTTTCATGACAGGTCGTCTTTTGAGCCGCGGCATGATTGCCGGGATTGCTGCCGCATTGCTTGCGTTCGTGTTTGCGCGTTTTTTTGGAGAGCCGCAGGTCAATCTTGCGATTGCATTCGAGAGCGCGAAAGACCTTGCTGCTGGCGAGCCGCCTGAACCGGAAATTATCAGCCGAAGCATACAGGCGTCTTTCGGGCTTCTCACCGCTGCCGTTATGTATGGCGCGGCTTACGGCGGCATCTTCGCGACTATTTTTGCTTTTGCATATGGTCGCGTAGGCCGCTTTTCGCCGCGGGCCTTATCAGCACTTCTGGCAGCTGCAGCATTTGTTGTGTTCGTGCTGGTGCCAGACCTGAAATATGCTCCCAATCCCCCTGCCGTTGGCCTTCCATCGACCATTGGCCTACGAACCGGCGCCTATTTCGGTATGATCGCTCTGTCGCTTTGCGCGGCAGCGGCATCCTATATGGTCAGCCGACCACTCATCCGGCGCCTGGGTCATTGGAACGGCGTGCTAGCCTCTCTTGGTGTTTTCATCATTCTGGTGGCCGCCGTACAAGCCGGTATGCCTGATATCAATGAAGTTCCAACAGATTTCCCGGCAACCGTGCTCTGGCGTTTCCGCGAGGCAGCCTTGGGGATGCAGATCGTTCTGTGGGCTACGATCGGACTGCTCTTCGGGCCTCTGGCATCCCGTGTCCTGACGGCGGGCGCTGACAAACCTTTTGCACGCAACGGATAAACCATGACGGCACCAGCCTTTTCAGACGATTTCAGAAAAGATCTGGAGCGCCTTTTCACATGGCGTCGGGATGCGCGACATTTTCAACGTGATCCTCTGCCCGCATCGGTTCTGAACGATCTCCTGCATGCATCGACTTTGGCGCCTTCCGTTGGTTTGAGTGAGCCCTGGCGCTTCGTGCTCGTTGAAAACCCAGAGCGAAAAGCAGCCGTTCGGAAGAGCTTCGAAACCTGTAACCAGGAAGCCCTTCAGGGATATGAAGGCGAACAAGCAGCTTCCTATGCGACGCTCAAACTGGCCGGATTAGATGATGCCCCGCATCATGTCGCGGTCTTCTGCGAAACATTCCCGGATCAAGGGCATGGTCTTGGACGTGCGACCATGCCGGAAACAACGACGTGGTCCGCTGTGATGGCTATCCATACGTTTTGGCTGGCTGCAACGGCGGCAGGTGTTGGACTGGGCTGGGTCTCAATTCTTGAGCCCGAGCACGTGTCAGACCTTCTCGATGCCGAGCCGGGATGGAACCTTATCGCGTATCTTTGCATCGGATATCCTGCAGCCCATGCCAAAACGCCAGAACTGGAGCGCATGGGCTGGGAAACAAGAAACCCGGACCGACGTGAGTGGATCAAACGCTGACGTAATGGAGCCTGCTGCTGCCCTGCGGCATTGAAGGTGCTAGCAGGTTCGCCCTTTCTCCTTTGGCAAGCCCATCAAGGAGACGAAGTGGGCCGCCGTGCGAAATGACTAATGCGGCCTCTCCGGCATGAACGAGGTCTACCCAGAAAGACTGCACACGCTCCTGTAGCGCTCGCCCACTTTCACCTTTTGGGGGAGAAAACCCTTCTGGATCTTCGGCCCAGCTATCGAGAGCCACACGCGGCACAACATTCCAGGATAGCCCTTCCCACTGGCCAAAATTTAGCTCCAGTAACCGGTCATCCAAACGCAGCGGCCACCCGGTCTGCGCCTCAAGTCTTCGCGCGACAGACAGACACCGGGCCGATGGTGACGTGTAGATGACTGAACAACCGGCGCCCCTTGCGAGGGTCAGCAGACCAGCGGCCTGGGCCTCCCACCCCGCTCTGAGCTCCATTTCCTTTCGCCCATAACAAAGGCCTTCACTCCCCTCAACGGGGGGATGGCGGGACAGGAGAACCGGAATGGTGAGAGTGGTCATTAATCGTAGATGGGGGTGCCACGCGTTTTCCGTCAACCAGCCACTCCGATGATTTTATGCCATTTCCTGATCAGCAATCCGATGTGTAAGGTGTGCCTCATCTCATCAGACACGCGTTATGACAAAGACTGAGGACATGATGCACAAATCTTTCCTTCGAAACCGCCTGAAATTGGCTACCGCTCTTGCCGCTTTCGCGATAGCTCCGCTCGCAATCGGCGTTTCCGGGGCCCATGCAGCGTCTGACGCAGGCGCCTCCGGCCCTATCGACCCGGCTCGGATGTCGGAGACAATGCGGGTTCTGGCTTCCGACTCATTTGAGGGACGCGCCCCTGGCACCCCGGGTGAGGCCGTCACAGTCAAGTGGCTGGTTGATCAGTACCAGAAGCTTGGACTGGAACCTGGCGGCGAAAATGGCGGATGGACGCAGAATGTCCCCATGATCCGTACCCGCCCTGATCCGAAAGCAATCGCCACGATCAAGACACGGGGTCAGGCTGCTCTGCCGCTTCATCAGCTGACAGATATCGTCATGTCGACGCTCCAGCCGATCGAACGCCTTCAGCTGTCAAACATCCCTCTGGTTTTCGTGGGCTATGGTGTGACGGCGCCGGAACGTCGCTGGAATGACTTCAAGCAAGTTGATCTACACGGCAAGATTGCGGTCTTCCTGGTGAATGATCCTGATTTCGATGCTGGACCAGAGGAGCCTGTTGCTGGCCGCTTTGGCGGCAAGACCATGACGTATTACGGTCGCTGGACGTACAAGTTCGAAGAAGCAGCCCGTCGCGGTGCAGCTGGAGCGCTGATCATTCATGACACTCCGGGCGCATCCTATCCCTGGAGCACGGTCGTCGCACCTCAGGGTGAAGAGTATGACATCCTTCACGACGATAAGGATCTGAAGTCCGTACCGATGATCGGCTGGATCGAAGGCAATGCAGCCAAAACATTGTTTGCGCGCGCCGGGCTGGATCTGAACCGTCTGCGTCGTCAGGCGCGTTCGCCGGATTTCCATCCGGTCAACATTCATGACACGACGCTTTCAGTGGACATGCCGGTCAAGGTCGATCACCTCCAGAGCCAGAACGTCATCGGCAAGATCACGGGTACGGATTATCCCGACGAAACTGTGATGTTCGGCGCGCACTGGGATGCGTTTGGCAAAAGCACCGATGCCTCTGGCAAGACCGTTATTCGACGTGGTGCCATTGATGATGGCTCTGGTATTGCAGCCGTTCTGGAAATCGCACGGGCTTTCAAGAACGGGCCAAAGCCAAAACGGACTGTCAGTTTTGCATCCTGGACCGGTGAAGAGCGCGGTCTTCTGGGATCGAGCTGGTATGTCGCCCATCCGCTGGCGCCACTGGACAAGACTGCGGCCAACCTGACGATGGATGTGCTTCAGATGGCAGGCCCCGCTCATAATGCCTTCATTATCGGCGCTGGACAGGACACTCTGCAGGACGATTTCGCAGCCGCAGCCCTTAAGCAGGGCCGTACAACCCAGCCGGAAGCCATGCCGGAGCGCGGAGCCTTCTACCGTGCGGACCATCTGCCCTTCGCTCGGGCTGGCGTGCCCGTTCTCGCGGTTATGGATATGGCTGGCCCGTTCGATCTTCTTCAGGGTGGAACAGCCGCAGGCAGCAAATGGCTGACGGCGTATATGGCCTGCTATCATCAGGCCTGCGATGCCTGGAGCCCTGACTGGGACGTCCGAGGTGCGGCGCAGGACGTCGATGTTGTCCGCCAGGTCGGATATAATGCGGCCTTCTCGCATGATTGGCCCACGTGGAAAGGTGGCTCCGAGTTCCGGGCTATCCGCGAAAAGAGCAACGACGTTCGTTCGGCTCACTAAACTTCAGGTTCAGGCGGCTCGGAGAAAGAGTCGCCTGAATTTTGATTTTAAACGATATATTGTGGAAATTTCCTGATCCGCTGCGTAGCGAAGAACATTTCCAGCGGCCTTCTTCAAGCAGGTAACAATCCACGCTTGGCATCATGCACGCCTTAAAATTTGCGCGCTTTGAAGAAAGTCCCTGCAACCCGTTCATAAATGAGATCGAGATGGACAATCGCGTTGGCGAAATGCAGGTTTTTCTACGGGTAGTCGAAAGCGGCAGTTTCTCGGAAGCCGCCCGGCTGCTGGTCATGACGCCGTCAACCGTCAGCAAGCTCATCGCCAGAATTGAAGCCCGTCTGGGTGTCCGCCTGATCGAACGCTCGACCCGCCGCCTTTCCGTAACGCAGGAGGGACAGACCTATTATACGCGCGCTGTCAGCCTGATAGCTGATCTCGATGATATTGAACGCAGCCTCACAACGGGAACCATGCAGCCCAGAGGGACGGTCCGGGTCAATGCATCCGTTGCGTTCGGCACCCTTGGACTGGAGCCATTCCTCCCCGCGTTCTGGAATGCCTATCCAGAAATCCTGATTGATCTCTCACTTTCTGACGACGTAACGGACCTTTACCTTGACCGGACAGACGTCGCCTTCCGTGTCGGCCGACTGCAGGATTCAGGCCTCACAGTCCGTCACCTGAGAGCGGTGCCACGCAGGATTGTAGCCTCACCCACCTATCTTGAACGACACGGAACGCCTCAGACCGTTGCGGATTTAGACAGCCATCAATGCCTTGGGTTCAACTTCCAGCGCACAACCCCTGTGTGGCCATTTCAGGAAAAAGGACGGCTGATTGACCGGCGCGTGCATGGCCCCCTTCTGGCGAATAATGGTGAAACGGTAAGGCGTATGGCCCTGCAAGGCGTCGGCCTGGCACGGCTTGGCGAATATCATGTTCGTGAAGACCTGAAGACTGGCCGCTTGGTTGAAGTTCTGAGTGATGCCACGATACAGGACGAAGAAGACATTCATGCCCTCTTCCCTGCAGGACATCAGAGCCCACCGCGAGTGCGTGCCTTTCTTGATTTCATGGTTCCGCGAATACAGGATTATCTCAAGGTGCCTTGATCCGTGACGTGCCCTTACTGAGAGGCCGCGCGGCCCAGTATGCCGCCAGAACGGAGCCGGACACATTGTGCCAGACGGAGAAGACTGCTCCTGGCAGCGCTGCAAGGGGTGAGAAGTAAAGACGGCCCAAAGTTGCGGCGAGCGCCGAGTTCTGCATCCCGACTTCAAGCGCAAGCGTTCGGCAGACGGACTCATCGAAGCCCAGAAGCCTGCCGCCCCAGTATCCCCCCAACAAACCAATAGCGTTATGCAGAATAACGCCCAGGATCAAAAGGGGGCCTGCTTGAGCCAAGGAGGGACCGGCGCCAGCGACTACGCAACCAATGATCAGCAAAATGGACACCATGGCCACGGGTGGCAAGGCGCTCTCAATCCGCTGGATGGTCCGATGCCACAGCGTGTTGACGATCACACCGGCAAAAACCGGTAACGCAACCATGGTAATGATGCTTCGGAACAGCCCCCAGCTATCAACAGAGACACCCGCAGAAACATACAGCCGTGTCAGTAATGGTGTTGCAAAAATTCCTACCAAAGTAGACAGCGCACTAATACTGACGGACAGCGCAACATCTCCTTTGGAGAGAAAAATCATCACATTGGAGGCTGTGCCGCTAGAGACACAGCCCACAAGAACCATGCCTGTCGCTAAGCCGGGAGGCATATCGAGCAGATGTGCAATCCCCCATGCCGCCAAAGGCATGACGAAATAATGCAATCCTACACCTGCCAGAACAGGATAAGGGCGCCGGGCAATGCGGGAAAAATCCTGCACTGTCAGAGACACACCCATTGTAAACATGATGAACGCGAGAAGCGGTGTGATGACCGGCAACAGTTTCAGGAACGGCGCGGGAAGCACGATGGCTGCCAGCGAGACCAGAATGGCCCAGACCGGGAAAAGGCGCGTCATCATCTGGCGGAGCGTCTCCATTATTAGAACACAGGTAAGGTAACGTTCCTCATACCGTCATCCTGTCCACTTGGGAAAAAGATAGCCGTCAGATCGGCAATTCGGGATCGGCCTTGACCTCTTCCATGACGGTATAGGTGTGCGTCTGCCGAACTCCCGGGAGCCGGGTCAGGGTTTTCCCCAGAAAATTACGATATGCGGTCATGTCCTTGACCCGCGCCTTCACCAGATAGTCGAACCCGCCCGCAACCATATAACACTCGCTGACCTGAGGAATGGTTTTGAGTGCTTTGGAGAAGGCTTCAAAAATATCCGGACTGGTCCGATCCAGCGTGACCTGAATGAAAACAAGTAGCCCAAGATTGACGGTTTCAGGGTCAAGACGGGCCATATAACCGCGGATTACCCCGCTTTGCTCCAGCTTTTTGACGCGCTCCAGCGTAGCGGCCGGGCTCAGATGAATCTGCCGTGACAGATCAATGTTCGTGATGCGGCCATCCTTCTGAAGAAACCTCAGAATTCTGCGATCTATGTCATCCACTTCGCACCACCTGCTAAATATAATTTTCCATAAATTCGATAAACCGAATTTAATTCGTCGTCTCCCTTAAAATACCAGCACCTGTTTCGTAAACGTTTCAATATCTGTGAGAGACCATCAGAACAGCGGTATCCTCATGACCTCACCTTTCGCGTCCCTTGCAGCCATCGTTCCGCCGCGGTCTCCGCTACGTCAGGCCATCACCGACCACACCCGGGTAGCGGAAGCCCCGCGGGTGACGGCGCTTTCGCGTGAGGCTCGCCTTGAGGACGATCAGGCTGCCCTCGCCCGTCAGACAGCAAGGCGTTTGGTCGAAGCTCTTCGTCAAGGCCGCAGTAGCGGCATCGTTCAGGATCTGGTGCAGGAATACGATCTCTCCTCTCAGGAGGGTGTCGCCCTGATGTGCCTGGCGGAGGCCCTGCTTCGTATCCCTGACCTTCCTACACGTGACGCTCTCATTCGCGACAAGATCGGGAACGGTCAGTGGCATGAGCACATCAGTCGCAAGTCTTCCCTGTTCGTAAACGCGGCGACCTGGGGACTGGTCGTCTCAGGCAAGGTCCTGTCGACCGAAGAGACGAAAGCGCTGCCGGGAAGCCTCAAACGCCTGATCGGACGGTGCGGTGAGCCTGTGATCCGCAAGGGCGTCGATATGGCAATGCGCATGATGGGTGAGCAGTTTGTAACCGGCCAAACCATCGCGAACGCGCTCGAAAACAGCAAACCCCTCGTCGCAAAGGGATTCCGTTACTCCTACGACATGCTGGGAGAAGCTGCCACGACCATGGCGGACGCTGATCGGTATTACCGTGATTATGAAACAGCTATTCACGCCATTGGCCAGGCATCAGCAGGCGCTGGCGCCTATCAAGGCCCGGGTATTTCAGTCAAGCTGTCTGCACTTCACCCGCGCTATAGCCGCCTCCAGAGGGAACGGGTTCTCGCCGAGTTGGGCCCTCGCCTGACAGCACTTGCGCGCCTTGCCTGTCACTATGACATCGGCTTCAACATCGATGCTGAAGAGACAGACCGGCTGGAGCTCTCTCTGGACCTGCTGGAAACGCTTTGTTTCGACCCAGCCCTGAAAGACTGGAAGGGCATTGGCTTCGTTGTTCAGGCTTATCAGAAGCGCGCACCATTCGTACTCGACTGGGTGATTGATCTGGCACGTCGCACAAATCACCGCCTGATGGTCCGGCTGGTTAAGGGTGCCTATTGGGACAGTGAAATCAAACGTGCCCAGGTCGATGGGATGGAGGATTTTCCGCTCTTCACGCAGAAGATCCACACCGACATTTCCTACATTGCCTGCGCCAAGAAGCTTCTGGCTGCTCCAGACGCCATTTTCCCACAGTTTGCAACGCACAACGCGCAGACCTTGGCCAGCATTCACGCCTTGGCAGGACCGAATTTCACGACTGAGTCCTATGAATTTCAATGCCTGCACGGCATGGGAGAAACGCTGTACAGAGAAGTTGTTGGTCCGGAAAAGCTGAATCGGCCTGTCCGCGTCTATGCTCCTGTGGGCACGCATGAAACGCTCTTGGCCTATCTCGTACGCCGCCTACTGGAAAATGGCGCGAATTCGTCCTTTGTGAACCGAATTCAGGATCCGGCAGTGTCGGTGGAAGAGCTGATTACCGACCCCGTCACGCTCTCCGCCAATGCCCTCCCCAGCACACTGCGCCAGCCGAGCGACCTTTTCCAGCCTGAGCGTGAAAACTCGCATGGGCTGGATCTTGCAGACGAAAACACTCTGAAAACACTTGGTGTTGCCCTGAATAAGGAGGCCTCATTTGGTGAAACAGTGGGGGACGATGTCGTTAATCCTGCCGACAAGTCAGATGTCATTGGGTATATCAAACCCACGGCTGTCGAAAGCGTAGGGGCTGTCATCAGCAAAGCCGTAACGGGTTTTGATGTCTGGAAGAACACACCAGTCTCCGAACGCGCTACATGTCTGGAGAAGGCCGCTCAGAGCCTCGAAGACGACATGCCCAGACTGATGGGACTGATTATCCGGGAAGCCGGAAAGACCCTTGCCAATGCGGTGTCTGAAATCCGCGAGGCTGTAGACTTCCTGCGCTATTATGCTGCCCAGATCCGCCGTGAATTTACTGCTGAAAATGCTGCGCCACTGGGTCCCGTCGTCTGCATTAGCCCTTGGAACTTCCCTCTCGCCATTTTTCTGGGGCAGGTTTCTGCTTCCCTGGCAGCCGGGAACAGCGTTCTCGCCAAACCTGCGGAAGAAACGCCTCTCATTGCGCAAGAAGCTATCCGCATTCTCCATGATGCCGGAGTGCCAGCAGAAGCCTTACAGCTTGTGCTAGGTGGCGGCGAAATCGGAGCGGCGCTCGTCGCCGATCCCCGCATAACTGGCGTTCTTTTCACGGGCTCGACGGAAGTCGCAAAACTGATCCAAAAGCAGCTTGCCGGGCGCCTGAATGCGGATGGCACACCTATTCCTCTGATTGCGGAAACGGGCGGCCAGAATGCGCTTGTTGTGGACAGCTCAGCTCTGTCCGAACAGGTCGTCGGGGATGTACTATCTTCCGCCTTTGACAGTGCTGGGCAGCGATGCAGCGCACTCCGGGTACTGTGCCTGCAAAACGATAGCGCGGATCGTGTTCTGACGATGCTCAAAGGGGCGATGGCAGAACTACGCACGGGAAATCCAGCTCTTCCGAAGACAGATGTCGGGCCGGTCATCACAGAAGAGGCTCAGAGCGGAATTCTCAGCCATATTGAAGACATGCGCGCTCGTGGTTTTTCGATCCATCAGTCTGCAATTTCTGAAGAGTGCGCAAACGGGACCTTTGTGCCGCCGACCCTGATTGAAATCGACAATTTGTCAGCTCTGCGCCGCGAGGTATTCGGGCCGGTTCTGCATGTCGTCAGATATCGCCGCGAAGAGCGCTCGCAGTTGATGGCAGCCATCAACAACACCGGTTATGCCCTGACCTTCGGCGTTCACTCACGCATCGACAGTACGATTGAAGACCTTAAAGCCATCTCAGATGCGGGAAATATCTACGTCAACCGTAACCTTGTGGGTGCTGTAGTCGGGTCTCAGCCGTTTGGGGGGCATGGCCTTTCCGGAACCGGTCCGAAGGCAGGTGGCCCGCTTTACCTGCGCCGCCTTCTGTCCCGACGCCCTGAACTGGGCGTTCTGGCGCACCATGACCTACCAGTTGTCCTGAATTTTGCCGGGCAGTGGTTAAAGGCCATAGCACCAGACTTCAGAGCCGTTGTGCCTGCCGGAACGCCTTTGGGAACAACCCTTTCCCTCCCCGGCCCTGTCGGAGAAGACAACGTTTACACTTTGACAGCACGAGGCACCGTGCTGTGTGCAGGGCCTACACTTGAGGATCTGTGTCAGCAAATCACAGATGCCCTGTCCACTGGGAATGCCTGTGCGATCCCTGCGGAAATCTGGCGCCGTTTGCCCCCACCGCCTGCGGCCCTGGGAGACTCTATCCTACCACTCTCAACAAACGTTCAGGTGGATGTGGCGCTGTGCAGTGGCGATGCAACAGACCGCAAGCAGGTCTTGGCAGCACTGGAACGTAAAGACGGACCGGTAGTCTGCCTGCACACACCAGACGCAGACGGACGTTACCCACTGGAATGGCTGGTTCAGGAGCGGGCCTGCAGCACCAATACGACGGCTGCTGGCGGAAATGCAGCTCTTATGGCGACGGTTTAGTATTCACGCCCTAACACGAGACACACTTCCATCGTGGTCATACAGGCTGCGGTGGGAGGTCTTGGTTTACAGAGACAGACGCATCAAACCTGCCTCCCACTTTCATGTCAGGACCGAGTGTGCGACCCTTGCGCCACCATTGAAACAAAGCGTTACGCTGTTTCTTCAATATTCTGACTGATTAAGGATACGCATCGTTATGCGCCGCCTTCTGGCTTTCAGCACCCTTCTTGCCGGTCTTCCCTTTGCCATGGTGGCGCATGCCGAAGGAACGTTTTCCTTCCAGCAGACACCAGGCCAACTTCCCAAAACTGTTGTTCCTGCCTCCTATGCCATCGATCTCGAAACAGACCCGGAGCATCTGACCCTCAAGGGCCAGGAAACCATCGACGTCACGGTCCTGACAGATACGCAGGACATTGTTCTCAATCAGGCCGGACTGAAGCTGTCTGGTGCTGTTCTGGATGGTACGCAGCATGCGACCATCACACAGGATGACGCTGCAGAAACTGCCACGCTGCATTTCTCACAGCGTGTTCCCAAGGGCCCACATACTCTTTCCATCAATTACACGGGCCCAATCCTCAAGACGCCAAATGGCCTCTACATCAACGATTATACGTCAGCCACCGGTCAGGCACGCCGCATGCTGGTGACACAGTTCGAAGTTGCTGATGCCCGCCGGATGTTCCCCGGATGGGATGAACCCGCATTCAAGGCCAGCTTCCAGCTGAATGTGACGTTGCCGTTTGATGATGTTGCTGTCAGCAATATGCCCATTATCGGCACCACGCAGCAGGACACGAAGACCAAGCGCGTTTCCTTTGCCCCAACACCTCGCATGTCCAGCTACCTGCTGGCACTTATTGCCGGTGACATGGGAGCCGTTCATGGAGAGGCTGATGGCACGCCCCTGAGTGTTTATGCCCCAGCCGGTCTTGAGGAACAGGGTCGGTATGCTCTTGAGTCAGCCCAGCGCATTCTGCCGTATTACAACAGCTATTTCGGGGTAAAATATCCTCTCCCGAAAATGGATATGCTGGCTATTCCAGGAAATTATCAGGCCGGTGCGATGGAGAACTGGGGCGCTCTCACATACATCGACAATGTGCTTCTGTTTGACCCAAAAAACAGCACACCCAAAACACGCGAGCTGATTCACGAAGTCGTTGCGCATGAGATGGCGCATCAGTGGTCTGGCGATCTCGTGACGATGGGCTGGTGGAACAACATCTGGCTCAATGAAGGCTTTGCGTCCTGGATGGAAATCAAGGTCACGGACAAGCTGAACCCACAGTGGGACATCTGGCCACGCCAGCATGAGACCCGCGAAGAAACGATGGGCATTGATGCCCTTTCAACGACCCATCCGATCCAGCAGACGATTCACAACGTCAGTGAAGCAAATTCAGCGTTTGACAGCATCAGCTATGGCAAAGGCGAGCTGGTCATCCGGATGCTGGAAGGCTGGCTGGGTGAAGACAAATTCCGTGATGGCATGCGGGCCTACATGAAAGCACACGCCTTCGGCAATGCTACCAGTCAGGATCTGTGGAATGCCCTTTCTTCCACCTCCGGCGAAGACGTTGCCAAGGTAGCGCGCAGCTTTACGGAGCAGCCGGGTATCCCGCAGGTTAACGTCACATCGTTCTGTCAGAACGATCAGGCCACCTACACACTCACCCAGAGCCGCTTCACAATCCATGACCCGCAGGCTCAGCCTTTGACATGGAGCGTTCCGGTTGTGGCTGGCGGACCAGGACTTCCGACAAAAACCCTTGTTCTGGGCACTGAACCCGTCACTATCACAGCACCCCGTTGCGATACGGCCTTCAAACTCAATCTTGGCGAGAGCGGCTATTATCGTGTTTCTTATGACAAGAACGCACTCGGCGCCCTTGCAACATCCCTCAGCAAATTTGCTCCCGTTGATCGCGCCAACCTGCTTGGGGACCAGTATGCCCTCTTCCGGTCAGGACAGGCCAAACTTGGGTCTTATCTGGATCTGGTCGATAGCCTGACCGCAGCGCATGAGAACGACATTGCGGTTCTGGAAGAGATCATCAGCCGCCTTGAAACGATTGATCAGTACGAAATCGGCAATGCCGATCGTGATGACTTCCAGACATATGCTCGCAGCCGTCTGGCACCGGTTCTGGCGCGTTTGGGCTGGGACGAAAAACCGCACGAGAACGTTCTCGACACGATGCTACGGCCATCGGTGATCAGCGCACTCGGAACATTCAACGATCCGCAGGTTATTGCGGAAGCCAAGCGTCGCTTTGCGCTCTGGAAGGCAAACCCAGCCTCTCTCCGCCCCGATCTTGTCGGTGCTGTTACGACCATTGCCATGAAGACGGCGGATGGCCAGACATATGACTTCATGGCTGACAAAGTTCGTACCACCCAGGCGACAGAACTCAAACTGCGCTACTTCGCCGCTCTTGCCAGCGCAACTAACCCGGATCTGATCCGCAAGAACGTGGCCCTCGCCTATAGCGGAGCCATCCCGAACGGACGGATTGCACGCTCACTGGCCGTCATTGCAGCGTCGAGCGAAAATCCTGATCTGGTGTGGCAACTGGTGAAGGAGCATGAGGCAGATATTCGCACGCATCTGGCTCCTTGGTCACAGGATGACTTCCTGGCCTCGATCGCCGCACACTCCAATGACCCACAGGTCCTTGAAGCCCTCCAGAACGATCCGTGGTCAACGAAAACGACAGGTGCAAAAATCGCGACAGCAAAAGCGGTTAATACGATTAATGCCCGTCAGGATGCTATTAAAGCCACTCAGGAACAAATCCACGACTGGCTGGCAACGCATCACTGATTGCTTTGAAGAATGATTATGGAGAGGGGATTAATTCCCCTCTCCTCTTCAAGCCCTTAAGACGCCGCAGAAGATCGGGGCGCGACCAGCTTGAACATGGGCCCTGTCAGGACCGTGGAAATGACGGCAAGAACCATCAGAGATGCGAAAGCGAACTCTGAAATCATGCCCTGAGCGTGGAAAATCGTTGCAGCAACAATTTCCATGAGCCCCTTGCACTGCAACAGAACACCGACGCTCAACGCCTGACGCCTGCTCAGGCCGGATGCAGGCGGGTAAATATAGACCGCCAAAATCTTCGTCACGATTGAGATTGCAACGAGTGACAGAGAAGCGATCACGGAGGGCCATGTCAGAGCATCACCATCGATATTCAGGCCACTATGACCAAAGAACATCGGGGCGAGCCAGATGAGTGAAAACGTTCCCACCTTCTCAACAGGCAACCGCCGAACCCACGACGGCGGCATGATCGCGCCAGCAAAGTAAGCGCCAATCAATTCGTGCAGACCGAGCTGCATGCTGGCCCACGAACCGGCAGCAAGGTAAATCGGCACAGCAATCCAGATAACAGCTGAAGGCGGATTCCTGAAATGACGGGAAGCCCAGTTTCCGGCAACGGCCAGTCCCACCAGCAGCGCAATCGCGAGGACTTCGAGGCCCGTCCATCCATGGAGGGCAGCTGTCCCACGCTCGGCAACCTGAAGCATTGCCAGACCAATCCAGAGAGCAGCATCGTCGACAACGGCCAGCTTAAGTGCCAACTGACCCAACGGACGTTGAGACGGATTAAGCTCACGCACCACGCCGATCAGAACGGGCAAAGCACTGACGGCAATGCACAGGCCGATAGACGCTGCGGCGACCCAAGGCTGTGCATGTGGCGGATGCCATCCGGGAAGTGGCAGAAAAAATTCGTAGGCGAGTATGGATCCCACCAGAAGCGGACCACCCAGCGCAACGGCCGCACCCGTTAGCAGACGCCCCAATGTCGGCGCTGGCAGGGCATGATCGTCCGCCACGCTTCCCGGGGACTGCCACATTTCAAGACCGGCAGTAAACGCCAGAACCAGAACGGCAACCCAGCCAATATCGCCTCCATAAACAGATGGAATACCAAGTGATTTTACAGGAATATGCCAGACAGAAATCAATATACCGACAAGTATTGGCAGAACCACAATCGGTATTGTTTTCTTCAGTATCCTCCACACAACCCATGGAAGAAAAACAAAAACTGCGGCGTCTGCAATAAGTGCCGTAATGTTTGTCATCAGCCTCCCCTCTATGCCTAAATGAAGAGACAGAGTACGCGATTATGGGGAAAAGGTGCAAACCAAAGTGTTTGGGACGCCTGCTGGCGCCCCACTCCACACCCGGTTCGCTTATCTTCCACTTCGATAATAGGGCGTCCCGAGCGCCGCGGGAGCCGCCATGGCAGAGCGCAGTTTTGCGAACGCCAGCATCGGCACAATAATGCAGGCAACTGTCCCAAGATATGGCAGCGTATTTAGGATTGCGGGTGCAACTGGCCAGCCTCTGGCCTGCCCCATGAACCCTACTGCCGTTACAAGCCCAAACAGTAGGCCGGACAAGACGGCAACAATTGGGCGGTATCCCGCGAAGATCACCAGCGCCACTGCAATCCAGCCACGTCCGGCGATCATCCCGTCTGACCAGACAGGTACGACGGCGAGCGTCAGATCAGCGCCTGCCACACCGGCCAGAACGCCACCAACAATCACCGCCAGAGCTCTGTACTTCATGACGGGCACCCCAACCGCGTCTGCTGCTGCCGGATTTTCGCCCACGGCCCGCAGATCCAGGCCCGAACGCGTCCGAAACAGCCAGAAATGCGCCATGACAGGAAAGACGAGATAGATCAGGTAAACGAGAATATTCTGGCTAAAGAAGGCAGGTCCGATAACAGGAATGGCAGACAGAACCGGAATGGAGACTGGTTCGAACACAGCAGAGACCGGAACACCGGCAACGGACCGCCCGATTACAGAACTAAGACCCAGCCCCAGAAAGGTGATCGCCACGCCACACAGAACCTGATTGGCACGAAGTACAACGCTGGAGAGCGCAAGCACACTTGCTCCCAGCCCACCCACCAGTCCTGCTGCCAGCAGACCCAGCCATGGATGAGGCGTCGCGTTCACAGTCATGACTGCAACGACGGCCCCGAGGGACATCAGCCCCTCCACTCCGAGATTCAGAACACCTGCGCGTTCGGCAATCACTTCGCCGAGGGCACCAAGCGCCAGAACCCCGCCTGACAGAACGGCGTGACCAAGAAGGTCGCTGAGAAGTGCCATGATCAGTTCCTGTTCACACGGACATAGGCTGCCATCTCGTCTCCGGCCGCGATGGCAAGGACCAGCAGACCGGTAATGGCAAGAACAGCGGAAGAACTGATCTGGGTTGTCTGGAGAACAATCCCCGTATCCAGAATCAGTGCCATCAGAAGCGCTGCTGGAATAAGGGCAAAGCACGACCCACGAGCCAGAAGCGCCACGACAATGCCCAGATATCCATAATTATTGGCAAGGCCACCCTGAAGCCGGTGAACGGTTCCCGCGACTTCAAACACACCAGCCAGCCCGGCCAAAGCGCCTGACAACAGCAGCACAGCCAGAATACGGGGAGCGACCTTAATCCCAGCATAATGCGCAGCCTGAGGATTGGAGCCACACACAGCCGTTTCATAACCAAACCGGCTTTTCGCGAGGCCTACTCCCAAGCCAACAACAATGCCCAATGCGAGCAAGAACCCCAGATGAACCGCTCCCCAGAGTTCCGGAAGTGCCACATGCAGGCGTTCAGTTGAGGCCAGAGCACCAGTCACGCGATCAGCCCACGGTCCGGTTGCCAGATAATAGACAAGCAGCGAGGCCACGAAGTTCAGAAGAAGAGAGGTAACAATTTCACTGACTCCAAGCCAGGCCCGGGCCGCAGCGGGAATAAAAATCCATGCCGCTCCCGCCAGAGCGCCAGCTACAACCATCGCCGGAAGTGCGACAATCGCGGGCCAATGCGTGAACAGACCAACAGCCGTCGCTGCCGTCGCACCTGCATAAAGCTGCCCTTCCGCCCCGATATTCCAGAGATTGACACGGATCCCGACCCAAACTGCCGCCCCTGTAAGCATCAGAGGCGTCATGAAGAGTGCGAGATCCTCAATGCCAAAGCGCGACCCGACGGTCGATCGAACGACGAGCCCGGCGAGTTCGATCGGAGATCGTCCCATCGCGGCGAGCGTGATTGCTACAATGCCCAGAGCCGCAAGGATGGAGAGCCCGCGGCCAACGGCAATACGATGAGACGGAACAACCGTAAGACGCGTGCGAGGGGATACGGCGCTCATGCGGCCTCCGACAGATTACGGCCACTCATGAGCGCACCTATGCTTTCCCGATCTGCATCTGCACGATCCATGACCCCCATGAGGCGCCCTGCATACAGAACAGCAATACGATCACTCAGGGCAAAGATTTCATCCAGATCTTCTGACATCAGAACCACGGCAACACCTGCGTCACGCGCACGGGCGAGCATATCCCTCATGGCTGAGATAGCTCCGATGTCCAGACCACGGCTGGGATAACTGGCCACCAGAACATGACTGGCAATCCTGATCTCACGTTCCAGAACCAGCCTCTGCTGATTGCCGCCGGATAATCCGCGAATTTGCACCTGTGTTCCCGGAAGCTTCACCCCTGCCCTGTCTGCGAGCATCTGGGCAAATTTGCGCGCCTGCGCCATGGAGAAGCTGAACCGTCCGCCAATCGGCGGACGGTCATACTCCCGAAGTGCCATGTTTTCCGCAACGCTCAGCCCCGGCATCAGGGCACGTTTCAGTCGGTCTTCCGGTACGTGACCCACACCCGCATGCGCAAACATTGCCGGGTCTGCACGATTGGCAGCCTTGCCATTCAAATAGACCGTCCCGCTCTCAGCCGCCTTCAATCCGGTCAGGACTTCTGCCAGTTCGGGCTGGCCATTCCCCGTCACCCCTGCAATCCCCAGAACTTCCCCCGGACGAAGCGCGAGACTGACATCATCCAAACGGACTACGCCTGCGGCATCCCGCACCGTCACCTGTTTCAGAGACAGAGGTTCAGCCTCACCGCCTGCCGGAGCAGGAGACTGCCGTGGATAAGAAGTTGCAAGTGTAACAGGGCGTCCGATCATCTCCGTTACGAGACTGTCAGGCGTTACATCGCACGTTTGATGCGTGCCCACCAGTCGCCCTTGCCGCAGAACGGAAACCCGGTCTGCAAGCGCCATGATCTCATCAAGCTTGTGGCTGATGATAACGACGGCCCCTCCCTCGGAGCGAAACCGACGAAGGGCGGAAAACAGTTCGCCGACTTCAACGGGGCTGAGAACAGCCGTTGGCTCATCAAGGATAAGAAGCCGCGCGCCCCGAGACAGAACACGAAGGATTTCAACACGCTGCTGCTCGCCCGCAGACAAAGAAGACACAACAGCCGACGGTGTAATGGGGAGGCCAAACTTCTTGGAAAGTGCGGAGGCACGTTCTTCAATGTCTTTCCCCGAAAGGCGCCGAGGTGTTTCAGACCAACCCAGATGGAGGTTTTCAGCGACTGTAAAACGGGGAACCAGACGAAAATGCTGGTGAACCATGCCAATCCCGGCAGCGATGGCAGCGTCAGGGGCCGGAAACGTGGTCCCATATCCATCAATGATGATCTCCCCGGCATCGGGCTGGTACAGGCCCGTTACCACGTTCATCAGTGTGGACTTCCCTGCACCATTCTCTCCTAACAGGGCGTGAATTTCACCGGGGAACACATTCAGGGAAACATTTTCGTTCGCAATGACGCCTGGAAAATATTTCGCAATATTCACCAGCTCCAGAATGGGCGGTGTTCCTGCTGCAAGATGAGCGGGAGGCGCGTTTGACGCATGCGTGACATCAGCCAAGACCAGACACTCCCTGAACCTGCCACGACCAGTTATACATCTCCATGTCAGTCATGACATGGCCTGCTGGAACCCGCAGCGTTCCCTCAGAGTCATAGATCGGCCCCTGAAAAGGCGACCATCCAGCCAGCATCCGGTCCCGCGCAGCGTCAGCTTCTCTCTGTACAGCTTCAGGAACATTCTGCCCCCAGCGATCCCGATCGACGCCTTTGGCCAATGTGAGAAAACGTCCCTCTGGCGCCCACTCTCCCCGGATCCGGGCACCCACCTGCTGGATATAATAGTCAGCAAAATCCAGCACGACAGAGCTGACATATGCATTGGGCCCGAACTCACGCATGTCGGTGTTCCACATCGCAGCCCAGACGCCGCGTTTCTCCGCGACACGCAGATAGCCCGGATCGTCCATAATCCCGCACAGAAAGTCACAGCCACTGTCTACCAGAGCAGCCCCCGCTTCCGTTGCAGCCTGCGGGTCAAACCACGAATTGATGGAGATAACACGCATCGTCGCCTGTGGATTCACCGAGCGCGCACCCAAGAGAACGGCATTCGCACTGGCATAGACGGAAGGAACCGGGAAAGAGGCCACGTAGCCAAGCTTGCCGGTTTTGCTCAGACGAGCTGCGGCGATACCAATGACATAACTGGCGTACCAGTGCGTGATATAATACCAGCCAAGATTATTGCTGACAGCATGGCCATCACACTCCATGAACGCAACGTCCGGAGCACGATCCGCAACGTCGCGAATGAAGTCTCCATAATTGGACGTGGAAATTACCATCTGCGCTCCTTCCGCCACGAACTGGCGGAAGATGCGGGTTGCATCTGCGGAGTAAGGCACGCTCTCGACAAAGAGGGTTTTGACGGCTGGATAGGCACGTTTGACGGCTTGAACCGCCAGATCATGAGCGTGGCTCCATCCGCCGTCAGTGATGGGGCTGGTGTGCCCAAAGCCAATCAGAAGATCCTCTTCCCGAATGGGCGCAAAACGACGTGACGCTGCCTTCAGAGCCGACGGCATCACAAGCGAGCTGCCCAAAGCAGTCAGTACCGAACGCCGCGGGAGCATCAGAGGATTTTTCAGTGACATTCCGGCACTCCCGGCATCGTTATGAACCCAGGCAGCGCCTTGAAGTGCCTCATGAAGTTCCGAACTGCCGGATAAAGATCCAAAGGAACTTCAAGGTCCTGGCTCAAGGCAACAACTGGAAACAGCATGATGTCGGCAACTCCTGGATGATCCCCTGACACCCAGCATCGACCGTCCAAGCGGTTCTCTGCAAGCCGATCTTCAATCTCGCCCATCAATGGCATCGCGAGCTGGGCGGGATTTTCAACAGGAAGAGACGCCAGCATGACCGTCCTGCGCATGATGGAAAAGCTGTCCAAGGCGTTCGCTGCCCACGTCATTGCGTCCGTTCCGGAATTCCATTCCTGCAGGACGTCTGGAAGCGTTACGAGCCGTTTCAGGATATCTAACGAGCCATGAAGAACATCGTCGACGAGTTCAAGGGCCGGGCCACTTTCCAAGGCACTATCATCCGTGACCGTAGGCAGCTTCACTCCCATCAGGGACGCTCCCAGCCGAACGGCATAGCATCTGTCATCAAGTGCCCAGTCTCGTAACCTCATGCTAAAACGGTCTCCTTGATGGCTTCCAGACGGTCCCGTAACTGCACAGCTTGTCGCGCAGCCTCCCGCTGCCCGGCGACAGTCCATGACGCAACATGCAACATGGTCAGGCCAACTGCTGGTTCATGCACAGCGAAAAGACAGTTATCCTGCTGCTTCCAGTTCGAAGCCTCCATATTGAGAGACGTCCGCGCAGTTTGCAAAGGCACCTGAACCAGCAAGCTCCGAACGCCTGACGCCTCGCCTTCCGGCAGGTGCGAAAGTGATGGCGTCTCATCGAGGCTCACCCAAATCATTCCGCATCGCTCCTGCACCTGATAAGCTGTCGCGCGAATGGTGCCCGGCACACGGAGTTCAGGATGAGCTGGAATGTGGCGACACGTTGAATCTGCTCCAAACTGCCAGCCGTGGTAGAGACAAGCCAGATTTCCGTTCCGCACGAAACCGAAACTCAGCCGCATTCCTCTGTGTGGGCAGCGATCTTCCCAGGCATGGATCTCACCATCCACGCCACGCCAAAGAGCAATCTCTTTGCCAGACAAGCGTGCCGGAGCTGCTGTTCCAGCGGGAACATCCATAGTGAGAGCAACTGGAAACCATCCTGTCATCCGAGGCTCTCCGTGCCTGTCACAATACAGCCCGCTGGTCCGAGGAGACACGCCATCTCGAACATTCCGAGAAGTGCTTCTTCACCCACCAGCCGAACTGAAAAACAATGATCTGAAACAGACATGTCTGTAATCTCCACGGCCAGAAGGCGCGCCCGGGCAATAGCAAAATCCCGGAACAGCTCGGGATCAAAGCGCCCTTCGAAACGAATCTCCCGAACCACTGGATCATGCCTTTCTTATCTCATTTCACAATAAGAATTTTCCGGTTTATCAATATTCTGTATTCCATCAATGCCGGGGAGCATGATTAACTCTTCCCATCCGTCACCAGCAGCAGGTTGCCCGTGCCATGACCAGCCCCGATCCAGAGACGTTATCACACTGGTATCCTGTGGCTATGGTCGGGGATCTGACAAGTGTGACTTTCCAGACCATGCTGCTCGACCGGCTGATTGAGATCTCCCGCGACGAAAACAATGCGTTTCAGGCGCTCTGCGGCAATCGTCCCCTCCCCGTGCAGGAACGCTACGGTTATCTCTGGACGTCTCTTGGAGAGCCCGTCCGAGATATCCCCGCCATTCCCGAGGCCGCTGAGCCAGACCGCCGACTGGTATGTTGCGGGTCTATTGCCGTACATTCGTCAGGCCTAAGGGTCGTCGAAAACTTCCTCGATATGGCCCACTTCCCCTTTGTTCATACCAATATCCTCGGGGCAGAGCCTGAAACCGAGGTGCGGCGATATCAGATCGAAACACGAGAAGACGGTGCGGAAATCTGGGCAACCGACTGTACATTCTTCCAGCCTCAAGCGGCACTCTCCGCGTCCGGCGGGATTTTAACTGACTATACCTATCGAGTTGCCGCCCCGTTCTCCACGCTTCTTTATAAAACCTGCCCGGCCTCTCCCGAAAGACAGGACGTTATCGCTCTGTTTGTTCAACCGGTGACCGCAACCCGTTCCCGAGCGCACCCAGTGATGTTCCTGATCGACGACAGTTCCTCACTGGGCGGGCTGGTTGAATTCCAGCAATTCATTTTTCTTCAGGACAGGATCATTCTTGAAAACCAGCGCCCTCGCCTGATGCCACTGGACGGAAAATATGAAATTCCGACCATGGCAGATCGTTCGTCCGTGGCTTACCGGCGCTGGCTTAAAGGAAAAGGCGTGACGTATGGTGCGCTGTCGTGAGTGCATTTGTCGTTACCGGCCGGGCGCTGGCATCCCGAACGCCGCAGGAAACCGTTCTGGAAAATGTGGCTCTGCTGGTTGCCGACGACGGGATCATTCAGCGTCGCGCAATCTGCGGCACACAGGCCTATCAAGACCTGCAAAGCAGTGAAACGCTTGTTCACCTGCCAGACGACACTCTCCTCGTTCCCGGCCTGACAGATCTACACATTCATGCGCCTCAATGGCCTCAAGCTGGCACGGCTCTGGATCGTCCGCTGGAAGAGTGGCTGGGCACATATACCTTCCCTCTAGAGACCCGCTATTCGGACGCAGCCTTTGCAGCCACGGTTTATGAGGACCTGGTTCAAACCCTTCTGCGAAACGGCACAACCACTGCGCTCTATTTTGCCACGATCCACGAAGAAGCCAGTCTTGTTCTTGCCCGCACATGCATCAAATACGGGCAACGCGGGTTCGTTGGACTGGTGGCAATGGATCATCCGGACCTGTGTCCACCAAACTATCGTCAGGCCAGCGCTCAGGATGCCCTCGATGCAACTCGGCGCTTCATTCATGCCGTCCGAGCCTTGCCAGGCAACGAGGCCGGTCTGGTCCAGCCCGTTATTACGCCTCGCTTCATTCCTGCCTGCTCCGACGCACTGTTAAATGGTCTTGGCGCACTTGCCGCAGAAATGAATGTCAAAGTGCAGACCCATGCGTCAGAAAGTGACTGGGAGCACCATCATGTTCTGGAGAGAACAGGCCAGACAGACACGTCTGCACTGGATGCTTTTGGTCTCCTGCGAGACCATACCATTCTGGCGCACGCAGGTTTCCTAAACCAGAATGACCGAACCCTGGTTAAAGAGCGCAACGCCGGACTTGCCCACTGCCCGATTTCCAACGCCTTTTTTGCAGGCGCGGCCCTGCCCGTTCGCGACGTTCTTGATGAGCACGTTCACTGTGGGCTGGGAACAGACATTTCCGGCGGGTATTCTCCGTCCATCTTTGAAAATGCACGGCAGGCCGTTCTGGCGTCCCGGATGCTGGAAAGCGGGACAAACCCCGAAATTCCTCCGGCAAAACGCGGCCTGCCTAACCACAGGATAGATTTTCAGGAAGCGTTCTGGCTTGCTACACGAGGCGGCGCGGAGGCTCTCGGGGTGCCAAGTGGACAACTCCTGCCCGGACAGGCGTTCGATGCGCTAGAGCTTCGCTGCACGTCAGGCAGTCTGCGATTATCGTCGCAAGGCAGTGCGGCCAGCTGTGCCCAGAAAATTGTCTGTCATGCTTCGCCTGAGACGATTGATCGTGTCTGGATCAATGGCCGTCTGGTCAAGGAATAAGGAACTGATTGCATGATTACAGAAACAGACGACCTGCGTTTCCTCCGTATGGCGTTCGATGTTGCCAGAAAAGCACGTGACGGCGGGGATCATCCGTTCGGGTCTATCCTCGTGGACGAGACAGGCACTGTTCTGATGGAGCAGGGTAATGGCTACAGCGCAGAAGGATGCGACATGACAGCCCATGCCGAGCGCCTCCTCGCCAGCCGGGCGAGCAAAGCTTATGGGGCAGAACGCCTGCGCCAGTGCACGCTCTACAGTTCTGCAGAACCCTGCGCGATGTGCTCAGGTGCGATCTACTGGTCCGGGATCGGACGCGTGGTTTACGGCCAGTCCGAAAAGGACCTGAAAGACATGACCGGCAATCACGCGGAAAATCCCACGCTGGATCTCCCTTGCAGGACCGTCTTTGCTGCTGGCCAACAGCCAGTGGACGTTGTGGGTCCCCTCCTGGAACAGGAAGCTGCCGCATTGCAGGCAGAATTCTGGGCGGCACATGGCTCGTGACAGCAGGACGAGCCTGATGCTACGATAAGCCTTCCTCGCCCGCTCAAAGCAAGTTTGATGACGATCCGGACTTCGCATCTCCGGAACAGGGCCTTCTGCGAAAGCCATGAATGATCATGGCTTGCTGATGGTTATTGGGAAAGGATGCCGCAATGACGGTCAACCTCCTCATCACAAATGCCTCTCTGTACATTGATCGGAATTGGGAAATCCCCAATGGATGGATCGCCATTAAAGACGGGCGCGTTCATTCCGCAGGCCACTCCGGAGAAGCTGCTCCACAAGCAGAAAAAATCATATCGGCTAATGGAAAGCTGGTAACTCCGGGCCTGATCAATGCCCACCATCACATGTATCAGAATCTCACACGCTCCTATGCCCCCGTAACCAATGGGACGTTGTTCGAATGGCTTCAGGGACTGTACCCGCTCTGGGCCGGACTGGACGAAGAGTCTGTTTACCTTTCAACAGCGGTTGCGATGATTGAGCTGCTGATGGGGGGGTGCACGACATCCATGGATCACATGTATGTCCATCCCAAGCCCTTTCTGATCGACGCCCAGTTTCGTGCGGCGAGGGATATAGGCTTTCGTTTCCACGCCACTCGCGGCTCCATGACGCGATCCGTAGAGGATGGAGGACTTCCACCCGCATCTGTTGTGCAGGACGAAGAGACCATTCTGGCAGACAGCGAAAGGCTGGTAAAAACCTATCATGATGCCTCTCCAGGCGCGATGGGTCGGGTGGCTCTGGCGCCCTGCTCTCTTTTCAGTGTCTCCGAACGGATCATGACAGAATCTGCTGCCATGGCAGACAGATATGACCTCCGGTTACACACCCATCTGGCAGAAGATCACGATGAGGACCGCTATTGTGCGGAGGTCTATGGCTGCACACCAACAGAATATTTCGAACGTGTAGGTTGGGCCAGCCCTCGCTCCTGGGTAGCACACTACATTTACCCCTCCTCTGACGAAATCGACCGTCTGGCGCATGCTGGCGTCTGCACGGCGCAGTGTCCCTGCTCCAACATGATGATTGGAGGCGGCTCTGCGGATGCCATGGATATGCGGCGTCGTGGGATGCGTGTGGGGCTTGGTTGTGACGGTTCAGCATCGACAGACCATGCATCGCTCTGGCTGGAAACCCGCATGGCGCTCCTTCTGGGTCGCTTCCGCAATGGCCCACACTCCATGACGGCCCGAGACGCTCTGGATATGGCCACACGCGGTGGAGCAGCCTGCCTGGGCTGGGATGATGAGATCGGGCATCTGCGTCCCGGAGCATGTGCGGATCTGGTTATCTGGCAGATGTCGGACATTTCCCTTGCAGGAGCTTTGACGGACCCGGTGGAGGCGTGGCTTCGCTGCGCCCCGGCGACTGCCGGAACCACTATCGTCAACGGCAAAATTCTGGTTGAGAACGGGCAGCCTGTGCTGAAAAACCTGGGGGATATCCTTGGGGCTCATCGCAAGGAAGCCATGCGCATCCAGCGTTTGACGCCCGCGGCCTGAAACAGAGCTGAACGATGATCTGGACATCCGTCTGGATCATCATTCCGCTAACGGAAAACCATCGTTCTGAAGATTGCGAAAATATTATTTTCCACGAAAAGAGTGCGGTATGCCCCTGTTTCGTCAGACAGAACGTGACAGTTCAGAGGTGCCACATTTCCCTCACCAGATCCTGAACTTGTAACGGTTCCGTATTCCTTACAAAATCATTTTAATCTGTAAGGAGTTACCCATGCGTTCAGGCATCCTGACCCGTTCTTTTCTTGCTGTTAGCCTGCTGGCAGCCACATGTCTCACAGCTTATGCGGAGGCCCCGGTCTCTGACAACGTCAAACAGGCTGAAACGGCATCGCAGTTTCTGACAACACCCCAGAAGGTTGTATCAGACGGGGCTGTGACCATTCGTGGTCAGCACATTCCTTATCAGGCCGTCACCGGCACGCTGATTGTCCATGCCCAAGGATGGGATGATTCCGATACCGGCCCCAGCGATCCAAAAGCTGAAAAGAAAAACCCGGACGCCGTCGCTTCCATTTTCTATGTGGCCTATTTCAAGAAGGGCGCGCATGCAGAGAACCGCCCGATTACGTTTGTCTATAATGGTGGTCCCGGTTCCTCGAGTGTCTGGATGCATATGGGTGCTTTTGGCCCACATCGTATCGTCACCGCAGATGACAGCCACACCGCAGCTGCCCCGTACAAACTGATTGATAACAATGACAGTCCGCTGGATGCCACGGATCTTGTCTTTATTGATGCGCCCGGCACTGGCTTTGGGCGCCTTGTCGGCAAAGATAAGGAAAAAGCCTTCTACGGTACAGATCCGGACGCCGCGGCCTTCACGGACTTCATTGCTCAGTTTCTGACCCGTTTCGGACGGTATAACTCTCCCAAATACCTGTTCGGAGAAAGCTACGGCACGACGCGCTCAGCAATCGTCGCCAACCAGTTAGCCTCTGAAAAAGGCATCGATCTGAATGGCGTTATGCTGTTGTCGCAGATTCTGGATTACGACAATTCGATCGACAACGTGAAATCAAACCCCAGTGTTGATCAGCCCTATATTCTTGCCCTGCCTAGCTTCGCTGCCACGGCTTGGTATCATCATAAGTTGCCAACGCAGCCCAAAGACCTGAAAACGTTCCTCAACGAAGTCGAACATTTTGCTCTGACGGACTATACCAGCGCCCTCCAGGACGGCATCGCCATTTCAGACGAAAAGCTGGAACAAACGGCCCAGAAACTGCACCAATATACGGGCCTTCCCGTCGACTACCTGAAGAAAGCTGACCTACGCGTCAGTGGTGGCGAATTTGCCAAAACCCTGCTCGGCGATGACGGAATGGATACAGGCCGTCTGGACAGTCGCTTCTCCGGGCCTGCCATTGATCCACTGGCGCAAACCCCTGACTATGACCCCCAGTTTGCCGCGATGCAGTCAGCGTATGTGTCCGCCTTCAACGATTATGCGCGCAATACACTGCATTACGGCACAAACCCGGCTTTCAATGACGGCTACGAAGAATACAAGGTCAGCGCCCATTCAATCGGCAAATGGGCCTTTGTGCATAAGCAGCCAGGAGCCGGTCGGCCAGCCAAGGGCGCGCCAAACGTCCTGCCGGACCTTGCAAGCGCCATGAAGCAGAACCCGAGCCTGAAGATTATGCTCAATCAGGGATACTACGATCTGGGGACGCCCTTCTTCGAAGGGATATACGAGATGCAGCATCTCCCGATCCCTCACAAGCTGGCCTCAAACATCGAAATTCATCAGTATGAATCCGGTCACATGGTCTATGCCCATGCACCAGCCCTCACCGAGCTTCATGATAATGTTGTCAACTTCATCAACAAGACGCATGGCTAACACCATTCCGTCTTGACGATAAAGCGATACTAAAAGGCGGAGCTGTCAATTTTTGAGCTTTGACAGGTCCGCCATTCAGAACATGATCAGGCGTGTGCTGCTACGCTCAGTGCCCGAGCAGCGTCTGTGGCAATATCATGCCGGAGTTTCACGACACTGTGACCCCCGGACGGATGAACCCGATTGGTCAGAATGAGCACATAACTGTCACTCTCAGGGTCAATCCAGAGCGACGTCCCCGTAAAGCCGGTATGGCCGAATGATCTCGCCGAAAACAGATCCCCCCTTGGGGAGGAATAGTGCGTGGCGATATCCCATCCCAGTCCTCGCAGGTCAGTTTTCCCAGCGGGCTGTTGTGGGGTTGTCATCAACTCCAATGTACTTCTTTGAAGCGGAAACGTGCTGGGACGACCAGCGAGACAATCCAGTAATGCCTGTGCATACAGGCACATGTCCTGCGCATTCGAGAAAAGCCCCGCATGCCCTGCAACGCCCCCCATGCGGCGGGCGGTCGGGTCATGCACGACGCCGCGCAACATGTGATGTTGGTCATCATACTGCGTAGGCGCAATATCAGGCTGTAAGACAGCGTCCGGCAGGTAACCGGAGTGCGACATTCCCAAAGGCGTTAGAATATTGTCAGCGACATACTGGTTCAGGGGCTGACCTGTAACCTTTTCCACGATCAGACCCAGCGTAATGTAATTGATATCGCTATAGACAAACTTTGTCCCCGGCGGATTGGCAAGCGGCGATGTCATGGCAAGACGGACAGCCTCTGCTTTTCCGCTCCATGGAGTATCAAGCGGCACATCCGGGGGAAGGCCCGAATAATGGGTCAGCAGAAGCCGCAGGGTGACAGCCGATTTTTTGTTGGCTGCGAACTCTGGAAGATAACGCATGACCTGATCGTCAATATTGATTTTTCCGTGTTCCACCAACTGCATGACAGCCAGAGCCGTCATTGTTGGCTTGGTCAGCGACGCCATATCGAACCGCGTGTCCCAGGTCATGGGCTCACGAGTAGGAACCAGAGCCCGGCTTCCATACACATAACGATGTGTAACCTCGCCATTATGACCAACAGCAAGAACAACGCCGGGAGTCTCTTTGTCTTTCACGGCCTGTCGCGCCAGGGCGTCTACTTTGGAGAACCTTCCCTCACTGGAAGAGGCACATCCCACCAGAGCGCTACAGGATAGCGCCGCACCGCCGATCAGAAACTGACGCCGACTGCTGCGCTCTTTGGTCAATGAATAAAGCAACCTGGCCTCCTGCTTCCCGGTTCTTCCGGATGCGTAAGAACCGGAACAGTAACGCGGTTCAGGGAGAGCGCAAGCGGGACAGCTCCAGGGGGGGTAAAAAAGACTACCTGAGCTTCCCCTTGCTCAGGAAAAGCGTTTTATAATTCACTCTGAAGGACGATGCGCGCTCTCTAGCGGGTGCTCAAGCATCACTGCTTTGATAGTCCGAATGACCTGACCAGATGTGATATTCCGCGTACATTCAAACTGACGACTGGTGCCCGCATGACGGGGGCAGAAAAGAAAGTCACTATGGATGAACGGATGCCGAATATCGTGCCAGCAACTGTTGCAAGTGTTGGTATTAAAAACCCGGTACGGTGTCTGAAATTCGTTTATCGGATGTGTAAATCCGGAAATCATGACAACGGGTGTGTCAGCCGCCCAAGCGAGCCAGGAGAGACCGCTCGACAGGCCCACAAAAAACTCTGCGTGCTTTAGCCATTGAAGACGTTCGCGGAGGGGCCGGGCTCCAGTCTCATCTTCCGCGTTATGCGGGATCTGGTTCCAATGAAGGCCCTGCCCATATTTTATTTCTCGGTCGATGCAGATAACGCGATACCCTGATCTCTTGAGAAACTCCACGACATCGTACCAACCCGTCGGGTTATTCCAGTATTTGCACTGGGCACTGGCCTGACTGGCGATGACAACATAAGGCTCTTCAATCGGTCTTTCGTCAGAAATATCCAGATGCAGAGGCTCTTCCTCGGGAGAAACTCCGAGAATATAGCCTGCTGTTCTGTGCAATCCAACAATCCGAAAGTCGGCAGGTTGCCAGGTGTTGTCTTCATCCCCAAAGAACAAACCGATATAATACGTGGCGTAAAACTCGTCTTTTAACGCGCTGAACTCATGCTTTTCAACAAATCTGATATCTGGGTATGACGCGGAAAGCAGTTCTTTCATCTGCTCCGATACCATCACTGTGAGTTCGCATGCATGGTCTCGTGCAAAACGCACAGCATATGGCACCCAACCAGCCGTATCGCCGATCGTATTGCCAGCCATAAGAATGGCTATTTTTTTACCCTGCGCGTTATAGTCGTGAGAGAAAACGAGCATCCCCGCCTGGAAGACTTCGATCCTTGCGTTCAAGTAATGCTTCTTTCGGCTTTGAAAGGTCGCATTACTCCCCTCACCGTCAAAAATAACCGCGTCCGTATCAAGGTCAGTAAGCCGAACGCGCCATATCCCTTTGGGAACCGTGACACGGACCCCTTGGTTAAAATCATAACGAATACCCGCAAAACCTTCCTGCGTTGCTAGGCTTGAAGGGCTCGGAAATGTCGCGGTCTCGATTGATGACGCAGAACCGGCAGCCGCATCTAATTTCGAGACACTATCAGTCTCATTAGACGGATCTACGGCAGGCGGCGTCGCAACAGGCTTACTGGAATGTCCAGCAAGCATGATCGACTGGAAGATGTCATTCGCTTTTGCAGTCGTCATTCTGACACTCCCTCAAAATCGGGAATTTTCATGATTGTGTCGATTACCTGCTGCGAAGAAATCAGTCGGGTACATTCGAACTGTTTGTCAGTGCCGCTCTGCCGCGGACACCAAAGATAATCGGCTGGATCAAGCTGACACCGGATATCATTGGAACACCCATTGCAGGCATTCCAGTTAATCACGCGGTAGGGTGTTTCAAACTCATTGTCAGGCCGCGTGAAGCCGCTGATCAGTACAATAGGCGTACCGACTGCCCAAGCAAGCCAGCTTAGACCGCTGGAAAGCCCAATAAAAAACTCTGCATGCCGCAACCATCTCGCACGTTCAGCAAGAGGCAGCGCGCCTGTGAAATCTTCCGCCCCATACGGGATATTATTCCAGATGGTTCCGACGCCGTTGACCCGGCTCCTGTCGATACAGATGACTCTATAGCCATGATTTTTTAGGAAGCGGATCGTCTCCACCCAACCGAACGGATTGTTCCAGTATTTGTTCTGGGATGTCGCCTGGGTCGCAATGCAGACATATCGTTCCGCAAGAGGCCTCCCTCCCTCCATGACGTCAACATCGGGTGGACGTGATGTCCTCGAAAGGCCCAGAATAAGAGCCGCATTATTTTCCAGGCCTGCTTCGCGATAATCCACCGGGCTATGGTTGCGGGCAACGTCATTGTAAAAAATCAGAACTTTATAAGAGGCATAATAGTCTTTTCCTGCCTCTTCTTCAGTCGAAACAAGCCGAATATAAGGGTACACCGGAATGAGCAGACTGGCGATGTCCGGGCGCACCATACATGTCAGGCGACATTCGTGTTTGCGGGCAAACTCTGCCACTTGCCCGAACCAAGCCAGATGATCACCGATGCCGCCTTCCCGCATTCGGACGAGAATGGGTTGATCCTTCAGGTCCATTTCATACGTAAAGAAGGGTTCGCCGTCTTTTGTAATCTCGATCTGATAGCGCAGGTAATATCTTTTTATGCTCTGTACGATCCCCTGAGACACATCCTCAGAAAATAAAATCGTGTGCGTATCCAGATCTTTCAGGACAACATGCCAATTACCAGCAGGCAAAAGAACGCGGCATCCATCGTTAAAATCGAAGCGAATACCTCCCGGCCCGTCCTGCGTCGGCACAATAGACGCGGGTTGAACTGGAGGCGCTGAGGGGCTGCTAATGCTCACATTTTCCCCTCTGCAATTTTTAGAATGCGCACCTGGCCAGATCCTGCTGGACTATGAGTATATTCACCAAGGATCGCAATATTGCCCTGAAGAAGCTCCTTCTTGGTTTCCGCCACTCTGATTTTTCCGCTTGGCGTTTTCAGGATCGCACTGGCGCGCAGGAAAACGACACGGCAACGCCGCGTCGGAAAATGTGTGCAGATCGTCTCGCCGATAGCTTTACCCAGTTGCGTCAGATCACCATCCGATCCCGATGGGAGTTCAGTCACAAGAACAAGCGACGTTTTGTCTCCAATGGTCTCATCAAAGACTGCCGTTGAGAACAGCCGAATATCGGCTTCGAACGCTCCCAGACAAGCGATAATATCTTCAGGATCAAGAACACTGTCGCCGAGTTTGATCCGATTATCCTGACGGCCAGTGACATACAGCGTTCCATCCAGCAGAAAACCACGGTCCCCTGTCCGTAAAAACGTCCCTTCTTCGCCCCCAACATGCCCTTCGAAAACCCGACTGTTTTCTACAGGGCGGTTCACGTACCCGGTTGCGACGCCGGGACTATGAATACGAATTTCTCCGACGTCTCCATCTGGAAGCGCTGTTTCAGTGTCCCCATTGGCAATTCGTACGATAATGTCAGATGGTGGTTCGCCGCAGCCTGCTAAAAGGCGCCTATCAAGGATATCGCGCGGCGGGAGTGCATGACCATGCGCAAGACCGTCACGGGAAAACTCCCGAAACGACACGCCTTGCCCACGCTCACTGGCCGTGACCAGCAAGGTTGCTTCTGCAAGGCCATAACATGCAAAAAACGCACGTTCATCAAACCCGGATGACGCAAAACGTTCTGTGAACGACTGCATCGTCTCTTCGCGGATATATTCTGCCCCGTTAAACGCCACTTCCCAGCAAGACAGATCCAGTGATGCAACGTCTTCAGGGGCGATAGACCGCACGCACATTCCATATGCGAAATTCGGGCCGCCGGAGAGCGTCGCCCTGTAACGACTAATAGCCCGCAACCACCGTATCGGTTTTTCAGCAATAGCTTCTGGCGGTAACAGAATACAACGCCCTCCAGTTGCCAGTGTCATGAGGGCGCCCCCAATCAATCCCATGTCATGAGAGAGAGGAAGCCAGTTAACGCCGCAATCGCCCTGCCGATACCCAAAAGCCTCTGCCTGACGGAACAGATTATGCGCGATATTGCGATGCGTGAGCAGAACACCCCGTGGTGTCCGTGTGGAGCCCGACGTGTACTGAATAAGCGCAACATCCGTTGGCAAAGGATGTGCCACACTCTCGTGCTTTGCAGACGAGCGGATCTTGTCCGTCGGGATCCATAGAAACCGCGCACTATCGACCTTGTCGGGGCAAACTTTCTGAAATTCGGTGAGGATGCTGCGATTGCCGATAACCGCCGCAGCCTCAACGTCATCTCTCAGCGCGACAAACCGGTCCCGCGCGCCAAACGCTTTGGGATACACGCCTGAAACCGGTACCAGCCCCGCGCACAGACACCCGAGAAGCCCCCGAATATAATCAAGGCTGCTTTCATACAGCAAAAGCACCCGAGCACCGGGCTCAAGCATTCGCTTCAGCCATACAGCCAACGCCGTAGCCTGCGCAGCAAGCTCAGACGCCGTTACAGTATCCGTTTCATTTTCGCCGTCTCCGAGCAAAGTGTAGACTTTGAGGTCCGGCGTTCTGGCGGCATGAAAGAACAGCGCATCAACGATCGTGCTCCGCTGCCAATCCAGTATTTCCTGTCCATCAGCGGCAAGAACCGTGGCAAAGGACTGTGTCATGGGAGTTGCGCCGTCTGGCCGATCTTGACCCTGTTCAAAAGAAACTGGGACATTTTTCGGATACTTTCATCACGTGCGAGAACAAGGATGGAGACTTCGACACCGAACTCTACCCGCAGAGCCGTTTGAAGTTCAACGCCGGCCAAAGAGTCGATCCCAAGTTCGGACAAGCGTGCACGGTCATCAATGCTTGTGGGCTCCAGATGCAATGTCTGGGCAATTAGGACCTTCACCTGCTCTACAACATAAGGAAGACGCTCATCTTCCGGCAAGGCCGAGAGCGTTGCGAGCCGCTCACTGGTCGCTCCATTACTGGCATCCGCCAGGCGAACAAGTGAAAAGCGGGCCAGCGCGTTTGCCCCGGGAACAATCTGCGCCCATTTCTTCCAGTCAATCTCAACACAGGCAACTTCCGGCAACTCTAGCGCAAGCATTTCCGGCAAGTGGTCCAACGCATCATGAGCCGGCATTCCCTTAAGACCGGCGGCCTCTAAAGCCCGAGCCGCAGTCTCGTTCCGGCTTAGCATGCCCACATCTGCAATCGCTCCCCAATCAACTGCGAGAGCTGCCTCTCCATCTTTCCAGCGATCGGCCGCTACCGCACCCAGAACGGCATTGGCGGCGATATAAGCGCTCTGGCCGACGTTCCCCAGCACCGTAGTGACAGACGAAAACAGCACGAAATAATCCAAGTCCATGCCTTGAACCAAACGGTCAAGGATGATTGCGCCCTGGGCTTTTGCCTCAAGAACCCGGCCAATCCGCGCTTCGTCCAGATTTTGGACAAGCGCGTCGTCCAAAATTCCAGCACAATGAAAAATGCCACGAATTGGTGGGAGATTGCTCGTAAAGGCAATTTCCTCGAAGACATCCTGCATAGCCTCTTCGTGCGAGACATCGACCTGGATGGTATGAATGTGCACGCCTGCGGCACGCCGGATTGCCAATTGCTCGCTAACCCCGGTTTCCTCCGGTGTTCTGCGACCCAGCAGAACCAAGTTACGAGCGCCCTGTTCAATCAACCATTCAGCGGTTGCCCAGCCAAAGCCACTCAGGCCGCCTGTAATAAGATATGTTTTGCCATCCGACACCTGTGGCTGTGGCCTCGGCAAGGGCGAGGCTTTGAGGTCGTCCAGATCGGAGTAATCAATAACAACCTTGCCCATATGCTTGGTAGACGCCAGCAGGCGGAACGCTCCGGCGGCATCGCGCGCAGGAAAGCTTTCCAACGGCAAAGGTTGCACGTCTCCGCTTTTGGATAGCGCAGCCACATCTGACAGGAGTGACCGCATCAGCGCAGGCCGCTCCAGCATCATCCGATCAAGGTCGAGTGAGAAAAAAGACAGGTTTTCATTGAACGGAGCGAGGGGCAATCCGCGTTTTTCAATGATGTCCTTTTTCCCGATTTCGACAAATCGGCCATAGGGAGCCACGATCGACAAACTGTGCGTCTGCCCCTCTCCGGGTAAGGAGTTCAGAACGACATCAACACCGCGCCCCTGCGTGACGGCTCGTATCCCTTCTGCAAATTCCAGAGAACGGGAATCCCAAACGCCCTCGCATCCGAGTTCTCTAAGATACTGCCGTTTCTCAGGGCTTCCCGCAGTTGCAAAAATTCGGGCTCCCACCCGTTTCGCCAACTGGATTGCCGCCAGACCAACGCCCCCAGTCCCGGAATGGATCAGGACTGTTTCACCCTTTTCAAGATGCGCGAGACGGCACAAACCATAATACGCCGTGATGAAAGCCACAGGCAGCGTGGCGGCTTCAAGTGGCGACCCAAGCCCTTCAATGGGAAGCGCAAAAATGCTTTCTGCGTCAGCAGTGAAATGAGACGCAAAACACCCTGGCCAGGAGACGAGATATCGTTCGCCCGGCGCAAAATCCGTTACACCCTCGCCGACAGCAATCACCTCAGCAGAAGCTTCCATGCCAAGGCTTTCGCCATGGAACGTATCATCCACAACACTTTGCGGAATAAGGCCGGTCGCTTTCAGGATATCCTTGAAGTTCAGTGCTGCAGCGAGCGTTCGAAACAGGACCTGACCTGGTTGCAGAGGACCTGCGACAAACCGCTCATGATGTAGCCGATCCAGCGAACCATTCGATGCACTCACAAGACGGACCCCGACGAGCCGTCCATCCGCCGTTTCGTTGGGATGATAAAGCGTCGGTACAGGTTCTGGCTTCGTTTCCGACGGAGTCAGTCGCCCGACAGCCCGCAGGCCAGGGCGCAGAACGATATCGTCCTCTGTATCCTGCTGAACAATTTCCGCACAGAGCTGCTGCAACGTGGCTTCGTCAACCACACGACCGATATCGACGATGCGAAGCGCAAGATCCGGCCGCTCTGATGCGACCCCTCTTGCAAAACCCCGGATAGCGGCCTGCCCTGTATCCAGATCATCACTTTGAATCGCTTCCGCAGAAACCGCCCCGCGCGTGACGATCAGGCATTTCGGCGCAGCTTCACCGTCTTCCGAAACCCTGATCGCTCTGACAAGACGCAAGATCTCTGCAATACCCTGTTTTCCGGTTGCGTCTTCAGTGAATGAGCACAGATAAAGGATTGCATCATTCGTTTGAGCCAGCGCCTCTGCCAGGGCCGTCTGATCCACATCATCGATCTTCAGGGTATCAACCATAATCCCCTGGCCAGCAGAAACCTGACTGAACTGCTCCAGCAGAGGTCCATCACGCCCCAAAACCAGTGCTGTTAGAGGCTCCGCAAAATGCGGAAGCAACTCCGTCTGAACCCACGCCGGGCGATAGAAACGACGGACATTCTCCGCCCCCATACCTGCAGCGACCAACTTTCGAATAGCCCGCGCCTTGAAGCCGAGGATTTCGGCAACAGGTTCACCCGCTTCTGTAAAGAGCCGGATATCGCCCTCAATGCCGGTTTCGGAACGACGTGTTAGAGCGGCATGAGCCAGAAGGACTTTATGGTGTCCTCCACGATAGACGACCTGCCGCGCGCCTGTCGGAACGAAAACTCTTTCTTCCGCAGCGCTGTATCCGGCACCGATCAATGCCTGGAAAGCGCCATCAAGCAATGCTGGATGAAGAAAATACTCTGCGATGCTCTCAGCATCTGCCAACTCCAGACGCGCGAAGGCAATACCATCACCGGCCTTCAGCTCTTTGATTGTCTGAAAAGACGGGCCGTACGAGAAGCCATGCTCTGCAAGTCTCGCGTAGAACGTTTCTGGCAGTATTTCGTGTTTGAGATCGGCTTGTAAGCTCTCAGGAGCCACCGGGTCTGCTGCCCATGGCACACTTGCCAAAACACGGAGCTTAGCGTGCTGAATCCACTCTTCTTCACCATCGTCGCCATGAGACGATGATACCGTCAGAACGCGCGTTTCTTCATCAAATGCCCACTCGACAACAGGTGGCGTGAGGCTATCCAGAAGGAGAGCCTGACCAATTTCCAGATCTTCCAGAATTGCTGCATCAGAGCGTTCGATCTGACGATGTAAAGCCAGACCGCCTTCAATATAGCCCGCAGCCGGAAACAGGCAGATCCCGTCCACTTTATGATCGGGCAACCACGGCATATAGTTGCGATTGATGTCCGCAAGCCAACCCGGCCGGGATGCGCTGACTGGAATACCGAGAACCGGATGAACGGTTCCGTCCAGCCGATCCTTGCGCGAAACCTCAGTCTCAGACCAGAACCGGCTTCGAGACCAGGCATAATGAGGAAGGTCCGTCCGATGCCCTCCCGTCAGCAGAGACCAGTCCAACGGCACGGCGGCCATGTAGAGTTTGGCGATACTGCGCGCTATGGCTGTATCTTCCGCGTCTTTGCGGCTCAGGCTGGCAATGACGGTAACGTCCCCGTCAACCTGCTGCGCTGTTTCCCTTATCAAACCGCCAAGCACCGGGTGTGCACCAATCTCAAGGAAAACCCGGTGCCCATCACCCATTAAGTTCTGAATAGCATCATGGAACAGGACGGGCTGCCGTGCATTTCCGTACCAGTATTCCGCATCATGAAGAGCATCGTCCGCCCAGCGCGTACCCGTTACTGTTGAATAGAGCGGAATGTTCGGGTTTATCGGAGCGAGCGCGGCAAGCGGGTTTAGAAGATCATCTCGGATCTCTTCCATCAGGATGCTGTGATAGGGGACTTCAACTCTGAGAAGGCGATTGAACGTGCCATCCTGATCACATCGCGCAGCAAGCTCTTTAAGTGCGGCCTCTTCGCCCGCAAGCGTCGCAGACTTCGCGCTATTAAGAGCGGCGACTGACACCCGGTCTTCATAGCCTGGAAGTAATTTTTCGGCAGCCTGCCTGCCAGACATCCCAATCGCGAGCATCGCACCGCGCCCGGCCAAACGCGCCTGTTGCTGGCTCCGATGAAAGATAACAGTTACAGCGTCTTCAAGAGACAGGGCGCCAGCGATGTAACTCGCAGCAACCTCACCCACGCTATGGCCAACGATCGCCACGGGTGTCACACCATGAAAACGGAAGAGCTCTGCAAGAACAACCTGAACCATAAAGATGGCCGGCTGCGCAACAACCGTCTCATCAATGCGTGAATGTTCCGCAGGCTTCAGGATTTCATCCAGAATGGACCATCCTGCAAGCGCAGAAAACAGGCTATCGATCTGCTGAATAGTGCTGGAAACAGGTTCAGGGGCATGCCTGAGAATATGCTGCCCCATGCCCTTCCATTGGGAGCCCATTCCTGAAAACACAAAGACAGGGTGCTGCATCTCACCATTTCGACGCCGCCCCACCGTGACTGCTGGTGAAGATTGCCCCTCAGAGAGCGCTTTCAAGCCTGCAATCAGCTCTTCCCGATCCCGGCCAGACACCACGGCCTGCATTGGCAGACGCGTCCGGTAGGTTGCTGCAGAAAAACAGACATTGGCTACGGACGGAGCGGCAGAAGATGCCAGAAGACTTGCATACGATCGCGCAAGTGTTTTCAAAGATGCGTCTACCAGTGCATTCACAGGCAGCAGGAAACGACCAGATGGCATCCTGACGATCTCTGCCAGCCTTTTCTGAGGCTGGTCAGCTTCCGTAGGTGCCCTGAGAAGCGCAACTGCGTTTGTTCCGCCATACCCAAACGAATTCACACCTGCATACACCGTTCCGGCCTCAGCCTTCAGCGGGGTGAGAGTGTCTTGAGCGACCTTCAAATGAAGATCCGCGAACGGGATTGCAGGGTTAACCTGTGTGAGGTTCGCCTGCGGCGGGATAGCGCCATGTTTCAGGCAAAGGAGCGCCTTGATAAGCCCAGTAACACCGGCCGCGGCTTCCAAATGTCCCAGATTAGCTTTGATGGACCCGACAATCAGGGGGCTGTCTGAGGCACGCTTGTGACCAATTGCCGTTCCCAACGCACGCGCTTCGATCGGGTCGCCAACCGGTGTACCGGTACCATGTGCTTCTACATATCCAATCGCGGCGAGATCGACGTGCGCTTTTTGGGCTACCTCTTCGATAAGCGCACGTTGAGCATCTTCACTGGGCATCGTTAATGACAGGGTACGACCGTCCTGATTGACGCCCGTTCCCGCGACCACACCGTGAATAACGTCTCCATCCCGTTTTGCATCCGCAAGTCGCTTGAGCAAGACGATGCCCGCGCCCTCCCCGCGCCCATAGCCGTCCGCATCAGCAGAGAAGCTTTTGCAGCGCCCATCCGCCGCGAGAAAGTGCCCTTTGGACATGGTGATAGAAGCTGGTGGAGCAACCATGATGTTGACGCCACCAGCCACGACGACATCACTTTCCCCATTCAGCAGGCTAGTACGGGCCTGATGAATGGCAACCAATGATGATGAGCATGCCGTATCGATAGACATGCATGGTCCTTGAAGACCAAGATTATGCGAAACACGCGCGGCGAGCATCGTGGCTGACGCAGCAGTTGCGGCAAAGTGATCCGTGATCAGGGGCCGGTTAAGAGGGGAACCGCAAGCAACGAGCCAGTCCAGAGAAAACGTTCCGATGAAGACACCGGTGCGGGTTCCTGCCAAGGTGGCAGGAAGAATTCCGGCATTTTCCATCGCCTCCCAAACGACTTCCAAAAGAAGCCGCTGCTGAGGATCCATGAGGGTGGCTTCACGCGGCGAAATACCGAAAAACAACGGGTCCATTTCATCGATCTTCTGATCAATGAATGAGCCACGCCGCATATAGGTCTTGTTGGGGGTTTCGTATTCAGGATCGTAAAAACGCTTGATACCCCACCGATCGGCCGGAACATCGGATGTGGCGTCGCCTTGTTTACACAAAAAGCGCCAGAGAGCCTCGGTTGTCTCTATTCCCCCGGGAAGGCGACATCCGATCCCGACGACTGCCACTTCATGTCCGTAATCGATCATTTAAAACCCGCTTTTTGTCTTCTAATCTGTATGGAACGGAGCATATGAAATATTATTGTTCAGGAGGGTTTGACTGCCTTCTGTAAAGCCACTCTGTCAGGCTGGCCGTTCTCGGTCCGGGGAAGAGCATCAATCCACACAGCCGCCGCATCCGGCAGATTGGGAAAATCCTGCCTCATCCATTTTGAAAGCAGTTCCAGGTTAAAATCATCTTCTGTCACGAGAGCGACCCATGGCGTTGGAAGTCCCTGATCGTCAGGGACAACAAACATCGCACCATCCTTGACACCAGCACATGCCAGAAGCCGCGCGTCCAACCTCTCCAGATCGAACTTATCCCCGCCAAAACTGATCAGATCGTCGGCGCGGCCCCGCAGGTGCAACGTTCCATTCGCGTCCACAAAACCGGTATCACCAGGGTAGAACCATCCGTCCCGGAATTGCGCTGCAGTCGCAACCGGGTCCAGATCGTATCCGCCGATAACCCCGGTGCCACTGACACGAATGCGCCCCACCTCACCGGCAGAAACACGCTGATGATTTTCGTCCACGATCTCCAGTCCAACCCAGGGAAGTGGCTGTCCGACCTCATCATCGCTGGACTGAGCGTCCGTCGAGACAATGGTAATCACTCCACATTCATCAGCGCCGTAAACAACCTGAACATTCGGGGTGAGCTTTTGCCGGATGGAGGCACAAAGCGCTTTTGGTAACTTCCCTCCCGCAACCGTCAGAAACAGATTGTCCAAGGGACTCATGCCGGGTGGTAGCTGAGAAAGTATGCCCTCCACATGCCGAGGAGAAACAACGGCAACTGTCGGAATATCCTGGCTGAAGACGAGCCCTAACTCGGAACCCGTCATCATTTGCAAACGCGTCCCGGCTACCAGGGCAGAGAGAATGATGAGAAAGCCGCTAGAAGTCTCCGCCCCCAGCGTCGGTAAGACGCGCAGGTTTTCAGGACGATGGGTGTGGGACAACACATCCTGAAACAGCAGATGACAAACCGCTGTTTCTACGTATCGCGATGTCAGGGCGATACGACGCGCATCCTGGCTTGTCCCGCCGGCTACAGAGAAACGCACGACGTCGTCAGGCTGAACTGTGATGGTTTCAGCACATTCTGCCCCGGTCTGGCAGACATGCTCAAACCAGGCGTCGTTCAGTACCAGAACCTGTTGCTCGAGCCCGTCGACAGGCTCATCAAGCAATATGATGTCCGGAGACAGGATTTTTACAGAGCGGTGGAAGTTCGCATCCACATATCCCGGCAACGAAGCCGAGGGTATTCCGAGCTGGGCCAAAGCAAGAATGAAAACCCAGTGTCTGTATGGATGTACGCATCGAATGGCCACAACTGACGGGAGAAGATCCCGAAGTTGAAAAAGTGCGTTGGCAACTCGGCTGACATCGTGGGAAAGCTGATCGAAGCTTGCCTCTCCCTCAAACCAGCTCATCGCAATTGAGGCCGGATGTCCGGCTGCATATTTCAGGGCCAGACGTTCAAACATATTGCGTCAACCTATTCCTCGGAACTCTATGAAAATCCTGCAAATAGAAAGAAGGAAGTAACGTGCGTTCCTGAAACGCACGTTACTTCCATTTCGTTCAACTTTCTAAGCAGTTTTTCAGGATGCGATGACAGCTACGTTGTCAGTCTCATCTTCAAGCAGGTATGGCCCTGCGTTCTTCACTTCGATTGTCAGAACAGCAATCGAAAGATCCTGACGCGCAGGAAGCTTCAGAACAGCGTTGCCATTCGTCCACCGAACGCCGCCCTCTTCGCGGTTGTTCCAGCCGGACAGTTCGTCTTCCGTGATGTGTGCAGTCAGGCTCTTCTGACCGTTACCTGCCCAGAGGCTGATACCCCCGACCAGAACGCCAAGGTAACGACGGTCATCAACCACCGGACCAAAGACATCGGCCGGACGAGATGCACGGGACATGATACGGACTTCGTCAACGCCAGCTGGAAGCATGAAAACGAAGTCGCCGTTTTCTGCACGACGTGCCGCGTTAATCCGATGACCAGCAGGCGTCACAAGATGCAGGTTGGCATCTTCGGTTAGAACAACGGGCTTCCGCTGGTCTGGAATGGACATTTCTACAGCGCGTTCTTCAAGTGCACGGTAGATTGGCTCAACCAGATCACGCGTCACTGCCAGCGGTGCCGCTGCATCAACACTCCACTCACGAACCGGACCACTGACAAGACGGACAACACCACCCTGCTGGCCAAATTCACGACGGTTTCCAGTGTCCAGATAGCTTTCGCTGAGGGCACCGTTGGACCACAGAATGGAATGATTTTCCGTCTCGACGTGGAAGTACTCGTAGTTCGTCATTGTCAGATCGTAGAAAACGCTACGACCGTTAACGAGCATACGTGCCGGGACGAAGCGCCCTTCGAAATACAGGCAATGCTCGGGAGTAACCACGAGATCCTGATGAGGCACGCCAAGAGAGATAGCGTCCTTGAGGATACGGACAGGATATCCAGCCTGATCAACCGGCAGATCCGTACGAACCTGCGCCGTGCGATGACCAACCCAAGTGATAGGCTCGATGACTTCACGACCAGCCACATATGTGATGGCGCGGTCACCAATCCGAAGGTCCTCGACGCGCTTTTCGCCGTCTTCTGTGAGGATCAGCGTCCCGGCACAGAAGCAAACGAACGTTGCAATCGTGCTGCCATCGGTGTCACGGCCAATCACAAAATAGTCGGTGCTCTTGAAGGTGCCACCAAACGTTGTCTGCCAGGTGGAACCACCTTCGGAAATCGTAAGGGTGTTACCGTCAAGCTTAACAGTGCCGCCCGAAGCGTAGGTCAGCGTATCGACATCGATAACTGCACCCTGAGCAACCTGTGTTCCAGACAGGACAGCGCCAGCAACAACTGTGAGCGAGCCGCCGGACGAGACTGTGACGTTGTAAGACGTTGCACCGGAAGCAACAGATTCCTTGCCGCCGCTGAGCACTGTGCCGCCAGAAATGACACCACCAGACAGCACGCTCTCCGTACCGCCAGACGATACAGTCACGCTGGATGCAGTTGCGCCACTTGAGACAGTAAGCTTCCCCCCGGCGCTTACGACCGCACCGCGGAGAATAGCAGCAGCATTCAGCTGAACAACACCACCAGAAATGTTTGTCGCACTGATGGTGGCGCCACCGCTCGCAACCGTCGTACCACCAGAGGCAACAATCGTCCCACTGGTGATAGCACCACTATACAGGTTCTGAACGCCACCACTGTTAACAGTGTTGCTGATCGTGAGACCACCGGCAGAAACATACTGACTGCCCTGGATCAGGGATCCCCGGTCAGTACCACCACTCGTGATGATTTCCTGTGCCCCAGCATGCAAGGTGCCAGCCGAGACAATGCCAGGCCCACTTAGATTTGTCAGTCCCTTGGACGTCAGGATCGCAGAAGCAGACGTGTTGAGCGACTGGTCGCCAACAAAAACTGCGCCACCTGCTGCTGCATTATAATTCGTAACGGTTCCACCGTTAAAGGCCAGAACTGCGGCAGAGTTTCCAACCGTTGCGCCAGTAATGGTCCCGCCGGAAGCAAGCAGAGCGCCCGCGGACGTCGCAGAGAGATTTGTTCCGACGTCGCCAGTTTGAGCTATAATAGCTCCATACTGCGCCGCAGTAGAACCAGAAAGCGTATTATTTATTAGAAAATAGGATTCATTAACGGTCACATCTCCAAAAATATCTGTCGATGTAGAGCCTGATATTGTCCCACCATTAGCAAGTGAGTACTGCCGAGTACTATTATACGTTGTTCCGCCAGCCATGCTTAATTCCTCCATCACTAGAAGCGTTAAGCATTTATTAACGAATTATAAATTGTTAATCCGTGCTCAGCGCCGGAATCGAACATAAGGTAGGACGTTAATTTTAATCAATAGGAATCATTGGTTATGTTGATATAAAAAAAACCAAATAACTATCGATTAACGATATCGGTTATCGTTCCGCGAATTTCGGCGTAAATTAATCGTCATACGGTATGGGTCAAGGTAAAATTCTCGGCATCATTCTCAATTTCTTCCACGCTAATGCAGCATATTGATCCATATCAAATTAGCCGAGTGTTCGACCTCAGAGCCATTACAATGCGACATGCGCGCAGGCGCACAGCACGAACCGATGCTGCGCGGCTTGCTCTTTATGATTGCTTTAATGGCGCTGTTGCGAAGTAGAGTGACAAACTACAGGTCGTTTACTTATCGAGCAGATAGGCGCGCACCGCTTTAAAACGGCTTCAACGAGCATGCATCTCGTTTCACTCGTAAATTATTCGTAAATCTCTTCCGACGCTGAAAACTGTGGCGCTCTTATGTATACGCCCACAGTTCAGTCGTGACGCTTCGCTTTCCGGGCTTCTCTATTAAGACGCAACTGCTCTCGCCGCTCCGCTCTTCGTCCCGCTGGATTTTTCTGCTCCTGCAGCAGGATTTCATGCTTCATCTTGAGCCAGTTATTCCAGCGCCGCTCATCAAGCTTCCCATCTTCACGAGCCTTCCGGACCGCACAACCGGGCTCGGCTTCATGTTTGCAGTCCCGGAAGCGGCATTGCTGAGCAATCTCTTCGACTTCAGCATTGAATTCCCCAAATGCGGCGGCGAGACCCTCCGCGGCATTCACCATGCCGAGTTCACGCATTCCTGGCGTGTCGATCAGCAGCCCACCCGAAGGAAGGCTCACCATTTCCCTGTGGGTCGTTGTATGCCTACCCTGCCCGTCATACTCGGAGACAGCACCTGTTGCAGCATGGTCGGTTTTCATTAGGGCGTTGAGAAGGGTAGATTTTCCTGCTCCAGAGCTTCCCACCATGACGCCAGTGCGATGCCCGTCGAGATATGCCGAAATCTCGCTCAGCCCCGTACCCACAAGAGAAGATACGATCCTGAGATCAACCCCAGGGGCGCAAGTCTGGGCAGCATTGGCGACTTGCTCAATATCCTCACACAGATCAGCCTTGGTCAGGACCATGACAGGCTTTGCGCCGCTTTCTCTTGTGAGCGCCAGATACCGTTCAAGACGGGACAGGTTAAAATCTGCCCCGGTTGTCATAACCAGGAATGCGACATCAATATTGGCTGCAATAACCTGCGACTGCGTCCGCTTCCCGACTTCTTTACGGACAAAACAGGTCGTGCGTGGCAGAACAGCCTGAATGGTGCCACGTCGTTCGTAAAACCTCGGATGGCACACCACCCAGTCACCAATGGCCGGCCGATCCAATGGATCCGACGTATGCAGGAGTTTCCCTGCAGTATCAGCCTGAATCAGACCACTTTCAGTAATGACACCAAGAAGGCCTCGTTGCTGCGCAACGACACGCCCAGGAATCAGCTCACTTCCGGAGTAAGGCTGGAAGGCCAACGCAGTTTCAGCGCTCCACCCATAAGATGTCAGTACGGTCAGGGATCTTGTCTTTCGTTCAGGCTTGGGTCTCTGCCTACTTTATAAGCACGGTCCCAGCGTTTTGGTATGCTCCTTTATTGGGGCACTGGGTAGTCCTTTAAGCAGCAAGTCCTGTACCCCGACAAAAAGTACCCTGCCCCTCAAAGGTGTGGGGCACGCCGCCAAGGTGATGTCGCTCTGTGCCGCCATGGCATGGCGATGTATTCCAGCAGCAGCAGCATTGCGAAAGAGCCAATGCCAATCAACGTCATCAGAAGCATGGCACCATAAACCCCGACAGAATTCATCTGCGCGTTCGCCGCCAGCAAGTAGGTTCCCAGTCCCATTTTTGAAGATGCTGTCCACTCCCCGATCACCGCCCCCGTTACCGCGTAAGAAGCGCCGATCTTAAGGCCGGAAAAAAGCGGTCCCAGACAGGCTGGCAGGCGGATGTAGAGAAATGTACGAAGGCGCGTCGCCCCAAGCAAACGAGCGAGATTGATCTGGTCACGATCTATATGCGCCAGTCCGTCCATCATATTGACCACGACCGGAAAGAAGACGATCCAGGCCACAATAATAAGCTTTGGCGTCATACCGAAGCCGAAGATGATTACGAGCGGCGCTGCGATACCCACAATTGGAATGGCTTGGGATGTAACAAGTGCCGGATATAGCAGGCGCCCCAGCCCCGGCAACTGTGACATCACGACGGCCAGGAGCACACCAACTGCTGCGCCGACAAGATAGCCTGCCAACGTTTCCTTGAAAGTCTGCCACAACAGTCCGCGTATCATGACCTCATTCTGGAACAAGGCACTTATTGTGGCGACTGGAGACGGAATGACAAAAGCGGGGACGTGGAACACGGAAACAATGGCCTGCCACAGCCCCAAAAGCATGAGCATGGCCACAGACCAAGAACCCATGGATTTGACCACAGGATGAATAAAAATCGACCGGATCAGGCTCATTCCAAAATTCATTTCTGCTACGGGTCAACGATAAAGGAGATCAAGCGCTTCCGCTTTTAGCGATATGAAGGTGCTGGACGTCATGCATGAAACATCTCGAGGGCGCTTTAGATCAACGTTGAGAATACGACCGATCCGTCCCGGCCGTGGCAGCAACACGACGATCCGATCTGCGAGGAAGATCGCCTCATCCACATCATGAGTGACAAACATGATTGTACGTCCTGTCTCAGCCCAGACCTGCAATAACCATTGCTGCATACTCAGTCGCGTCTGACTGTCCAGTGCGCCAAATGGCTCATCCAGCAACATAAGATCCCGGCCAGCCGTAATGGTCCGCATAAGTGCAATACGCTGGCGCATCCCTCCTGAGAGAGTTGTGGGGTAATTGTTCAGATGGGCGCCAAGACCATAATGCGTGGCAAGCGCCGTAGCCCGAAGCCGGTCATCCTGAGTGGCACCGCGGGTGAGAGATGCCCCAAGAACAATGTTATCAAGCGCTGTCAGCCACGGAAGGAGGAGGTCCTTCTGTAGCATATAACCCACATTACCAGGCTTTCCGACAATATCTTCTCCATCAAGCCTGATGCTGCCCTTAGTGATAGGCAACAAGCCGGACACCGCATTAAACAGCGTGCTTTTTCCGCAGCCAGATGCTCCCAGAACGCATACAAACTCTCCCGGTGCGATATCGAGGCTGACATTGTCCAGCACGAGATTATCATCGAATGCATGCGACACCCCATCAATAGAAAGCTTGACGGCACGACCTGGAGTATTCCCGTTCGCACCGGTATGCGCCTGCGAAAAGAGTGCTTCGGGGGTATTGGGCATCATGAGGTCTTTCTGTTGAAGGCGCATCCAATGCGTGCCTCAGTCAAGCCCGGCACGGTGATCGTGTATGACCGTCAGACCATTTTAACTAAGCCATGATCGAAGTAATAAATTTCCTCATATTTTACGGCCAGAGAGCTACCAACCTTCGCGATATGAGGCTCGAATGTGAAATAGTTCACATCCCCAAGAAGGCGTTCATTTCTCTTCTCCATAATAATGAAATCATCGGTAGAAGCAGCGATGCTGTGACCATACGCATCGAGCAAATCGAGGTTTTCATACCCGTTTTCAGAAACCAATGCCGACATCTTCTGATGTACATCCCCGAATGTCATGTCTGGCTGAACAGTCTTTATGAAGACGCCATGAAGATAGGCTTCAAAATCCATGGCCTCCCCCTCTTCCTCGCCGGCTTCAGCGGCGGACACGATAATCCCGTTACGTAGGAAATAGGTTCGTGCGCTATCTCCGAAGTAATCATCAATGCGAGGGCCCACATCAATCGTAATGGTTTCGTTTTCGCCAAACAGCTTCGGAGACGGAACATAACTGCTATCAAAAACAGACAGCCGAAGCCGCTCTCCCGCCAATACAAAAGCGGGCGTATTGCCCCAAAAATCGGTTGCTCCGTGTGCAAGCATGAGGTCATGGCATGCCTTGTGCACACTCACCTCAGATGCGCCGGGCACGATATGGGCTGTAATATCGGTCAACACTGCACGAGCAATGTCCTGTGCAGCAGTATAGTGACTCAGATCTGAGGGAAGTGATGCAGTCATGATCTACCTCGGCAGAAAATCGTTGGTGTAATAAGTGGCCAGCGGACGAACTTTTGAAATCAGACCAATGCGATGCATTTCACTCGCAAGCTCTGACCAGGACTGCGATGTCTGGCTCAAAGCAGTGTCACCATTTCCAAAATAAGGGACAGCCGCCGCCCAGCCAGCTTTATCGTAGAGCGGACTATCCACTTCCGGATAAATTTTGCTGAAGAGGGCTGCCGCCTCGGTCGGGTGAGACATCGCCCAGAGAAGACCTTCACGCGTCGCAGCCAGCCAAGCCTTGGCATCCCCACCATGCAGTTTCAGCCAGTGAGGCGTTGCCGTGAAGGACCAGATGGGAATGTCTGGCACCCCGGTAACATTCGGACATGCCAGACTAGGCATTTGTCCGTCTTGCGCTATGGACGCCGCGATCGCAAAGGACGCCGCATTGGTGGCAAGATCCAGACGGCCGGAAAGCAGTAATGGCAAATCTTCAAACTGTGTAATGATCTGCTGGACATTCTCCGCATCTTTCACGCCACTCTTCTCAAACAGCAGATGCATCATCACCGCTGTCCATGAGTCGATAAAAATTCCTATTTTCTTACCTTCAAGGGTGCGGAGATCTATGGGCTCGCCCGGTCTACCGACAACGCACCAGCTATTATGCTGATCGTAATTGGCGATGGAGACCAGCGGCAGTGAAACCTCTGCCGCAAAAACCACATCCGTCCGCGCTTCCATGCCAATTTCGGCCTGCTCTGTTGCGAGCATACGCGCCGTAGTCTGAGCATCTGGCGGCAAAACAATGGATACATCCAGTCCATATCGTCGATAAATGCCCTGCTCCTGAGCAACGACGATAGGAATCAGAAGGAAGCCCTGTACCGGCCAAAAATAAACCAGGCGGACATGATGCAGACTTTCTGAAGCACGCGCTTTTGGGGGCAAGCACGCCAGCAAGAAACATGCTGAGACACCAGCAGCAGCCCACTTGCGCCAGAGCCGCCCGTTCACAGAACTTGCTTTATTCCGTGTCATCCGTTCAGGGAAGAAGGACGGTCATTTGTACACGTCCCTTCGATAGGGGACCAACCCTGCCCCGCCAGACGGAACATGGGGATATGCCCTATCGCCTGAACCAGCGCGGGGAGATCCGGCCCGATTTCGTTCAAAGCCTTGTACCAGGCCCATCCTTCGGTCAGAGGCGCCACAACGCCAACTATATCTGCCCCCGCCTTGCGTAGAAGCCTGATGGCCGCCCCGGCGGTCTGACCCGTGTTAATGACGTCATCCACAATAACAACACGCCGCCCTTGCACGCGCTCTACAAGCGCGGGGTCAAGATAAAGCCGCTTGTTGTGAAGTGGGCTGGTTGAAGAAACCAGTGGCTCAGAAAGTTCTTCATCGTACCAGAATTTGCACGAATGCCCGAGTGCCACATAATCGTCCAAGCCAATATTCTGAGCTACAGGACGCGCATAAGCCAGACCCATCGTCGGCACCCCTACGATGGCTTCAGGGGCAAGATCATGAACCAGATCAGTCAGCAGGCGGATGATCTCATGCTCGACAGCAAAGCTTGTCTGATTAGACATAAGAAGCGCAATTGCCATTTCTCCACCTGGAAGCGCTCGCAGGGGAAGCTGAAGCACCGAACCGTCCCTTAGCGGAACAGGGTAGCTCTCGGAGTATATTGTCGCTTCCTCTAAAGATGACCTGGGGAACCAGCGAGCGTGATAGGGCTTCACTTGCGTCATGAGTGTGCCCCTGCATGGCTTTCGGCACCACTTCCAATGCGACAAAAGCCAGGTGGAAAATGCTGAGAGACCTGAGCAAAACAGGCTTCGTCAAGCATTCCAAGATTGACGTGCATGACGCGCGAGCGAACACCCTGCCCATCATCATGCAGATCTGTCGCCAAGAGCGTTTTAACCTTCAGTCCCGTCTGCTGCGCAATGAAATCCCGGCCTTTGTTCTCAGTCTTTTCGCCGATCGTAAAAATTTCAAGGACCTCGGCCCCGGCGGTGGTGATCGCCTGAATAAGCGAAACCAGTGTTCCTCCAGTACTAATCAGGTCGTCGATCAGAATAATACGGTCCGTAGGGCGGACACCATTCAGGTACAGATCCGTGGACCCTTCTGCGAGATACTCGTTACTCAATGGGACTTTAACTTCCCCAGGAGCACCTGAAGGCGTCCAACGTGCAAGGGTGCGCGGGAGACGATACTGCCGCAGAATATCCGCAGTGATCATAGCGCCTCTATCCTCCTCCCCCACACCCAGCGTCGCATCGTCTGCGTGCGCTATATGGAGACGAGAAAGCAAACAGATAGCATCCGCCAGTTCAGGGGAAAGCGGAGGAATATTATCCGTTACAGAGGTCGGAAAAAAAGAAAAAGTCTTTCCTCCCTTCCCTGATACAACATTGGTACCCCGGTCATGAAAATCTTCCACCACCAACCGAATGGCATCCACAACCGAACTACTCTTAATTGGAGCGCCAGGGATGTGGGCGGTGAAAGCCATATATGACACGGGACCTCACTTTGTCAGTAAACCGGTTTACAATGACTAACTTTCGGATCATATCATTGTCAATAAGCAACATAACGATTCCGATCTGGAGTTGCATACCCTCATTTCCTTGAGATGCAGCTCTAAATCGTACCAACCCCATGCCCGACAAGTTGAGCTTCAGATGAGTAAAGGCCCTACGATCAGTGACGTCGCCACTTTAGCTGGCCTCTCGAAAGGCGCCGTTTCTCGCTATCTGAACAACAAACTCGTGCTGCCTGCCGAAACTGCGGCGCGACTGGAGGCAGCCATTCAAACCCTTGGCTTCCGTAGAAACCACTTTGCGCAACGCTTAAGCCAAGGGAAAAGCGAAACAATCGGGCTAGTTGTGCCTGAAATTTCAGATCAGTTTTTTGCCGAACTTGCCGAAGGTGCTGAACTCGAAGCCGCGTCAGCCAACTATGGCCTGATTCTGGGAATTGGCCGCAATGACGTATCGCGCGAGATTGATTTTCTTCGATGGCTCGACACTCACATGGTTGATGGTCTGCTCTTCGTTTCAAACCGACCGGATGATGGACAACTCCGAGATCACCTTAATCGCTACCGGAATATTGTTATTCTCGATGAAGATATTCCCGGCAGCCATGCAAGCAAAGTCTTCTGCGACAACGTGCAGGGCGCACTCTACGGCGTCAGACATCTTATCAGCACAGGGCATCGACGTATTGCTCACGTGAGCGGCCCATCTGCTTTGATGAGCGCGGGTGAACGACTTGCGGGTTACAGACAGGCTCTGGAGGACGCGAACCTCCTATTTGACCCCACTCTTTTACTGAATGGCCGTTATAGCCGTGATTATGGTCGTCAGGCGGCTATAGCTTTATCTGCCATGCACCCCAGACCTGATGCGGTTTTCGCTGGCAGTGACTATATTGCGATTGGCCTGATCGAAGGATTTCTTGACCTAGGCCTTACAGTGCCTGGTGATCTGTCCATTCTTGGATTTGATGATATCGCTCCGGCTGACATGGTCACACCCCGCCTGACGACTATTCGACAGAATGCACAGACCATGGGACGCGAAGGTGTACGCCAATTGCTGGCAACCATGAGTCACCCAGCACGTCCCGCCATGGAAATCAGAACACCGATCGCACTGGTAAGGCGTGGCTCTGTCAGACACAGGGGGCGAAATCCACCTATATAAGTAAATATTACTAAATATAAAAATTCCACAATAAGATAAATTACTAATTGTTATTATTTTATTTCTGATTGCAACATTCAAGAACATAATTTGAAATTTCAAATTTAAAAATACCGTTTTATTTTAAAAACCAATTTAGGTTACGTTTCCGTTATGGATTAAACCGGCATTATCGCTTGGTCGAAATCCATAATGATAAGAAACAAAAACGACTTGGTTCCACATGAAAGGAAGCCATGTGATGCGTTCTCGTGCTCCGAAAATTCGCTCGTTAAATCGGCGCCTCCTCGTCATGACTTGCCTGGGAACCAGCCTACCAGCCGGAATCATTGACGCCACATCCTTCTCGGAAGCACAGGCCGCTGCGACCGAACAGGAGGCGGAGAAATCTACTCCTCATCGGGAGACCCGCTCACGTCGTCACGACATTCCCAGCGTGTCAGAACATCCGAAACCCCGACATGCGCGTACGGAAATTAATTCCACGGCGGATGAAACTGTTCACGTGTCCAGCATACAGCGGAGCCGAGGCGGCGGGATGATGCGTGTTGAAACTGCCCCATACGCAATACAGACTATTACAAAATCGTTTATTGATATGCGGAGCCCCACAAGTACTGCCCTCGAACTCGTTCGAAATCTTCCAAGCGTTAACATTGCAGTCACCGATACGTCTGGCTTGCAAGGTGGGCGCATTCAAAGCCGAAGCCTGACAGATGCTGATATGGCACTGATGATTGATGGCGGCCCTGCAGCCAGCGCGGCGTATATGGCAGAAAACGTTGAATCCGAAGACGTCGACAGCGTCAGCATGATGCCGGGTTCGTCTCCAATCGATCTTCCAGTAACATCAGCAGCAGCTGGCGTTTTAAATCAGGCCACTCATGATCCCTCACACAAATTTGGGGGAACGATGGATTTTTCATACGGTACAAACAATCTGGCACGCCAGTTCATCCGCCTTGAGTCAGGAGACGTTGGAAACACGGGAAGCAGAGGATTTGTTTCCTTCGCCCATACCCAGGCACGCTCATGGTTTGGCGGAGGACGCAACGAGAAGATTCACGTGGATGTCGGCGTGCGAAAAGACTGGGCCAATGGCTCATATGCCCGCGCATTCATGGGATGGAACCTCGAAGACTTTGTCGTCGACAGATATGGCACCGCCAATCAGTTTTATGATTTTAAACGGACGGGAAATAGCTACGGCCGGAAGGCTGAATTCGATGCGGCCAGTAACGATTACTGGAAAAACAACATCAACCACTGGATGCAGCTTTTCCTGACTGCGCCAATGCATGTTGTCCTCACACGACACCTCCATTTTGATCTCCGCCCCTACTACAACTGGGGACGCGGCTGGAGCGGAAGCGCGGGCGCTTTTTCAGGCGCAACGAGCGGCAATACCTATAAATCCGGAGTACCTGTCGCCACCGGAACTCCCGTAACCAGCTTTTTCTTGCAGGATGGCGCATTCAGCGTCGGCCTAACAGCAATTCTTGGATACGATATCGATAAGCACAATCACTTTGAACTTGGCTACTGGTACCAAAATCAAGATTACACCCAGCATTTTCCAAGCAGCGTGACGACTGCCGAAGGCGCTAACCCAAGTCCCAATAATTCTACTTATCAGATCTATCGAAACGGCAGCCGCGTTTACCCAGGCAACACGGCAGGCTTTGAAATTCATTCGTTATTTTTTCAGGATACCGCAAAATACTTCCACGACCACCTTTTGGTTAATGCTGGCTTCAAATATGTCATGTCGAATGTTTGGTATATCGTTTATCCAAGCAAGCAAAAGCTTGGACAGAACCTGACTGCCCCATTGCCGCATGTGTCAATCAGTTATCACTTCAATGAGCACCATCAACTTTACATGAATGCAGAAGGTGACTTCAGACAGCCCGCATCCTCTGCGGTAGCGAACACGAATATCGATGGAACACTGCCTAAAAATCAGTATTCGATCAGAGAAGAGCTCGGCTATCGTTATAACGATAAATACCTCATCGTCGATCTTGATCTGTTCAATTACAATATCACAAATCGCCTCCTTTCCACTTATGTCGGAAACAACCAGACTGGCGTCGTGAATGCCGGAAACCAAACCGCTCGCGGCGTGGACTTGATGGTATCAACACAGCCTATTCACGGGCTCAGCCCTTATTTTTCTATGGAATATCTCAACGCCACAACTGATACCAATATTGCTGCTTCAGATATTAACGGAAGTCTTACGGCCTTTGCGAGTAAAGGAAAGCAAGCCCCGTTAGCTCCACATTTCATGGCAAACTTTGGCCTGACGTATACCTATAAAGGCATTTTTGCGAACGGTGCCCTTCACTATACTGGCCCGCAATCCACAACGCTTGCGGGGGACCAGCGGATGCCAGGTTATTTCACAAATACGCTTTCACTCGGTTATCACTTCAAGCCTCTCTGGCACGCAAAGTCACCAACAATCCGACTAAACTTTACCAATCTTACCGGTGCAATCCTGCGAACAGGAGTTGTTGGCGTCGGCACAAATGCCAGCCAGGTCCGCCTTATGAACGGAAATCTCTCTAATCCGGGCTCTGGTGCACAGTTTATTCTGGAACCCAGATTTACAGTTACAGGCACGGTCTCAACAGCTTTTTAAAAGTTGTAAGAGATCTTTCACGAGGCACTTAAAGAAGACGGGAAACTCATATTCCAGTGAAACTTCCCGTCTTTGAAGGAGATTTTTTAGAATAAAATCCATTACTTAGGATGAAGAAATATACGGTGCACCGATAAGCTCCCAACATACTTGGACCGCCAATAATTATAATGATGCGACATCCTCAGAAATTTCAAAATCACGAAACATTTGCCTGCTTCTGAAAATTGGCCGAAAGACTATGTATGTCGGAAGCAGAAACCACTCTCGTCCTCCTCGCCATGATCGTTGTAAGCAGTCTGGCAGTTAAGGCGCTTTCCAATCGTGTCCCTGCCCCTCTGGTTCAGATCCTGCTCGGTATTATTGCGTCTCTTCTCGGATTGCATATCGGACTGAAGCCAAGCCTGTTCATGCTGGTTTTCCTGCCCCCACTCCTTTTTACAGACGCTTTTCGTATGCCGTTGCGTGAGTTTTCAGAACTCCGTAGCGTAATTCTGTTTCTGGCATTCGGCCTAGTTGTGATTTCGACAGTCCTTTGCGGCTATGCAATTCACTGGATGATCCCGGCCGTTAGTCTCGCGGTATGCTTTACACTGGCTGCCGCACTCTCTCCCACAGATACTGTTGCAGTCTCCAGCCTTATTGCAGGGCGCCGGGTGTCTGAGCGGCTGATCCATATCCTAAACGGCGAGGCTCTGTTCAACGACGCGTCAGGCCTTGTCTGCTTTCATTTTGCAATGATTGCCGCAATGACGGGAGAATTTTCATACCGTCATGCTTTCAGTTCGTTCCTGCTGGTCTCGTTCGGAGGATTGGCCATCGGAGCTGGACTGGCATGGATTGCCGTACGCGCTGAGCGCATCCTGCTTCGCCGCGGATTTGACGATCCTCTCATGCAGGTTTTGATGATCGTGCTCCTGCCATTCGGGATCTATCTCGCAGCCGAGACAGCACATGCTTCAGGCATTTTGGCAGCTGTCGCCGGATGTATGGTTATCAAACTGACAGGAGTATCAGACGAAGCTGCAACCTCGACCCGACTGCAGGCGAGCACGGTTCTCGACACTGTCAGTTATGTTTTTAATGCCTTAATCTTCCTTCTTCTAGGGCTACAACTCCCCTGGCTACTTGATGCTGGCGTCGAGTTGGCTCACGAGCACAGCGCGCATTTCTGGCAACTCTCGTTACTGGTCGCGAGTGTTTATGCCATTATGTTCATTATTCGATTTTGCGGAATTTGGGTTTCCATCATTCGCAGATGGGCAACTGCCCGGATGTCACATCGCACCTTCGCGTTCCCACATATCCTCGAGGTTGTGTTGCTCGCCTTCTCGGGCGTCCGTGGCGCCGTTACGCTGGCAGCAGTGCTTTCACTGCCGGCTATCGGGATTGACCCGGAAGCGTTTCCTGAACGCAGCTTTGTAATTACTGTCGCAACTGGGGTAATTGTTCTTTCCCTCGTTATGGCAGCGATCGCTATTCCGCTGTGTATCCGATATCTGCCACGCGATATGGCAGACAAGCACGCTCAGGAAGAAAGTCTTGCCCGCCAGCGCCTGCTTCAAGCGACTTTGCAGCTTCTGCACCGTGAACAAAGCCGCACAGAGAAAGACCGAAGTGAATCCCTTGACCAGGCAGACAGTGATCATAGCAACGAAGATATGAGGCTGGAGGTTCTCGGACGCCTGCTACAGACCTATGAAAACCGCCTCAGCCAAATTGATGGCCCAACCCAGTCCCCAGTTTTGACGCGGACGACGGCGCTGCGCCGTGAACGGATCGAACTGGCATTGCGCCTGATTGTCCTGAGGCTGCAGCGACAAACACTTCATGCGCTGGTGGACGCACGCGACATCAATGATCAGACGGAATGGGACATTCAGCGTGAACTCGACTACGAGGAACAGGTAATCCGCAGTCGCGTTCAGAGATTGCCTCAAGATATTTGATATCAATAAACATAATACAATTCATATGAAGTAATTAACTAAAAATACTCTCCGTGCACCTATGACATTATAAAATATCAAACCTGAAAATCGGTTATTCTATTTTCGAGTTTTTAAGCTCGCGTTCGATCTCAATAAGTCTGTGTTTCCGCCAGAGACCACCACCATATCCCGTCAAGGAGCCGTCCGCGCCAATAACGCGGTGGCATGGGATCATCAGCGCTATCTGGTTGGCACCATTGGCGCGCGCAACAGCTCTCACTGCGGCGGGACGGCCGATCTGCCGTGCAATGTCAGAATAGCTTCTGGTTTCACCAGCAGGAATTGTTCGCAATGCCTCCCACACCTTTTGTGTAAAGGCGCTTCCGCTCACAGCAAGAGGGGTATGAAAACTGTCTGATCGGGCGGAAAAATAGCCTTCGAGTTCGGCCTTAGCCTGCTCCGATGGCGGCATGCGGCCGATACCAATTCCTCCCGGCGAGGCCTTGTTAAGTTTCTTGAGCTCTGCGGGCAGCGCTTTTCGATCTACGAACTCTAAAAGATGCAGATGACTGCGACTACTGACAGCCATCATATCGCCCAAAGGTGTGGGTATCCATGTCGCCTGTAAAAGCTTATTGGGGCGCAATTCTCCCGGTGCGCACCCCAGCAGACGAGAAAAAGCCGCACGAAACGCACTTGCTGACTCAAAGCTGGCCTCATGCTGAGCCGTAATGACCTTGCCACCCTCGGCCAACGCTTCGAACCCTTCTCTGAGACGCCTCTGACGCGCCATTTCCAGAAATGTCATTCCAAACTGTCGCTTGAAGCTCCGGCGGATTGTAGAAGGGTCGTAACCCAATCTGATAATACAGTCTTCGGACCACCGCACATCAGGACGTGTATCCAAAGCCTGCAAAAGGGCCAAAATCGCTGGGTCGGCAAGCGCTGCAGCCTGCAGAGGATGACAGCGCTTGCATGGACGAAAACCCGCTTCAATACAGTCCCCAATCGTCGGGTAAAACGTACAATGCTCGCGCTTCGGCTTTCTGGCCGGACAGGTCAGGCGACAAAAAACCCCTGTTGACGACACGCAGACGAATGCCTGTCCGTCGAAATATTCGTTCCGGGCAAGCAGAGCGGCATAGAGAGTGTCTGGGTCAGGAAGATCGAATAGCATTCAGAAAACCTATAGCCACCAACTCTCAAATGTCGCCGGTTTTCAGGCGTTGATTTTTTATTTTCGGCGTAGCCTCTTCCTTGGCACCCCAATACCCGCCAAGGGGCGGGTATCGTTTTCAAAGGTTCGCTCGTCTGACGCCTCCATGAGAGGCTCAGATTTTAATTTTCTTCAGTCCGCAGATGAAAACACGTGATCTCGGATGGTCTGCCAAGCCGTAGTGCAAAACCTGGCCACAACCCGGTCCCATTACTGACGTAGAGCATCATATTACCCACACTGTAGCGCCCGGAGACGAACCCGTTATTACCGCGTGCCACCAAACGATCTAACCCCAAAATCATTCCGCCGTGCGTGTGACCGGATAACTGCAGGGCAACGCCATATTCGGCTGACACACGCGCATCCCCAGGTTGATGATCGAGCAATATGACCGGCGCTCTGTCCGGGCTCCCTTTAAGGGCTTCCTCTAAATCTGGGCCAGGCTGACCATGGCCGGGCGCAGACCTGTCTGTCACGCCGACAACTACCAACTGATCTTGCCCCTTGGTAACCACTGCATGGTCGTTCAACAGCATATGGAAGCCTAATCCCGACAGATGTTGCATCCAGTTGGAATAATTGAAAAAATATTCATGATTTCCGGGAATTGCCAGTAAACCATCACGCGCCTGCAGCCGGGCAAGTGGCGCCACATCTTCACGCCGCATCTCCACAGATCCGTCGATAAAATCTCCCGTCACAACGATCATGTCTGCTGCTGCCGAGTTGGCACACTCGACCATTGCTGCGGCCCACGTGGCCGGAAACAGCCGACTGATGTGCATGTCACTCAACTGGAGCAGCCTGTATCCATCAAACACCCTGGGCAGACCGCGGATGGTGATCGTCACATCTTTGACTGGCGGTACGCGCAAAGCATTCGCAACACTCACAGCAGCCAAAAATCCCGCAAGCCCGCCAATAGCCTCTCGCGCACTAGCGGAGATATGGACTGGCTGCCATTCCGCAAGAGCGAAGACCAGTGCACCAACATCAAGCGCGATCTGGAACAGCGTGAGAAACAGGATTGCCCCAAAACCCCAGTTGAACAGGACGACGAAAGGTCGAGGAAATTCCGGAGCGAAAACGGAGCCCGACGAGAGCCTAGACCAGTAATGATAAAGCGCTGCGACGATCACCAGAACGCTTCCGAGCATTTTCGCAGCGAGAGGCAACGGAAGCGGCCAGAGCCAGTTCAGGATCACGACAAGGAGGGGCAAACCGAAAACAACAACACGCACGGCAATCAGCCTCCTTGCATGAAAGCACCAAGAGACGCCCATCGCCTCTCAGGCTTAGAAATATTCACTGCGTCCATGTGCTGGGCGTCAAAACTACGCATGATCTCAAAACATGAGACATGCTTACATTTCAGGAAAAGCTCTCTCCAACCATCTCTTCGCTCTTCTTCCAAAGAGCCTCGGCATGAGCCAGATCGAGCGCATAAGACCGCACGCCCTCATCCCCCAGACCAAGCGGCTGATCATCAGAGACGATTGGGCTCACGTGGCAGTCTTCACAGTAGCGACCACCTATAGCATCTGCATCCGCCACGATCCCTGCCCAAACTGATGTAGCGGCGCCTTGCGGGATGGTCTTGAACTGGAATGGTGGCTTTCCCTCCTTGGCCGCCTGTTCATTGATGCCTGTGACCATAGCCTCGATTGCTCCTGCAGGCATATGACGAGGGAGTTCAGTCAAGATACCGCCGGGATGAACGGCTGTAGCCCGCACGCCACGAGCACGATGACGCGCGTCGAACGCCACGGCAAAGAGGATATTGGCAGTCTTGGAGCGCCCGTAAGCAACAAATGGCTCATAGGACGTGTGGTCAAAATTCGGATCTTCCAGATCGACATCTGAAAAGCGATGGCCCGCGGACGACAAGTTCACCAGTCGGGCGCCATTGTTCATAAGCCCCGCTATCCGGTTAATGAGTACGAAGTGACCAAGATGATTGGTTCCGAACTGTGTCTCGAACCCGTTCTTCGTATGCCCGAACGGGGTAGCCATGACGCCAGCATTGGCAATGACCAGATCAAAAGATAGACCAATACTGTTCAACTGGTCCGCACACGCCCGGACACTGCCGAGATCTGCAAGATCCAGCGCAATCAGCTCAAATTGTCCTCCCCCAGATTCGGCGTCTGCACGAACCTGAGCAGTCGCATTTTCAGCCTTATCCAGATTGCGCACTGCCCCCACAACATGTGCACCATGAGCAGTAAGAGCACGTGCAGTTTCGATGCCCAGGCCCGCAGAAACGCCTGTTACGAGAATGCGTTTTCCCTTGAGAGACAGACCAGAGAGAACATCACCGGTTGTTGATCTTGCGCCAAAAATCTTCGTCATTCGTGAAACTCCTGGGCGTGGTGAAACCACACGCGAGATGATACATGGAGTATTACTCCGCTTTACATATGCGGAGGCATCCTCCGTTTAACAAGAGGGAGCCAATGGCTGAGGACAAAAAACTTCGACGCAGACCGCGCAGCGATGGTCAGCGCAACAGAGAACACTTGCTAAATGTGGCGAAAACCGCATTCACGGCGGGGGAAGTCGATATTCCCCTGGATGAAGTTGCGCGGCGTGCAGGTGTCGGGATCGGCACGCTTTATCGGCACTTTCCCAACCGCGATGCTCTCATTGAGGCTGTCTACCGTGTTGAACTCGACCGCCTCGCAGACGCAGCACCTGTCCTAGCCACGCAGCATCCGCCAGTAGAAGCGCTTCGCGCATGGATGCGCCTGTTCGTGGATTACATTGCCGCAAAGCAGGTCATTGCACCTGCACTTAACGGACTGGTTGGCGGCACAAGTGCGCTCTATGCCCAGTCCGGGATTGTGCTTCAAGGAGCGATTGACACACTTGTAGCGGCGGCTGTTGCAAGTGGAGATCTCAACGCTGAGATCGAACCGCTCGACCTGCTCCGAGCGTTGGCTGGCGTGTCGAATTTTTCAGCCGGTCCCGGGTGGGAAACAAGCGCAAAACGCCTCGTCGACATCCTTATTGCCGGATCGAGAGCATCCTGATTGTAAACGAAAAAGGACGACTGATATTCAGCCTCCATGCTCTATCTAAAATACTGAATGACTGCGCCGCGTTAGGGAACCTCCCTTGATACGTCCATAGAGCATTACTTGATCTGTTTTCACGAAAATAACGAAGTTTCATGATGATAGTCGGGTTTCCATAATAGAAACCCGACCTAAAAAACAGATCAATGAGCCTGAGACGTCTGCCCATCATCAAGAGCGTAGGCGAGAATATAATCGCCTGTTCGTGTTCCCATGCCGGCGTGGCCTCCAGCGGCAATAACAATGTATTGCTTGCCATTGATCATGTAGGACATCGGGTTTGCCTGCCCACCCGCTGGCAGACGTGCTTTCCAGACAACCTTGCCGGTGCTTTCGTCAACAGCCCGCAGGTAATCGTCTGCCGTCGCACCGAGGAAGACCAGTCCACCTCCCGTCACCATCGTACCGCCGATGTTGAACATACCGGTTGGTAATGGAAGATTGGTGTGGGTTCCAAACGGCCCCGTATCACGGGTCGTACCAATCGGGTGCTGCCAGACGATTTTCCGGCTGACAAGATCGATTGCCGTCAACGTACCCCAAGGTGGTGCGTCACAAGGAACCATAAGCGGATTGAGCCATGGATGAACGTACCCGACATAGGGCGTACCATATTGCGGGCCATATACTCCTCCCTTTACATGAGGCTCGTTGCCGCCCCCGTCCCATGTCGGCACAAAACCCGCCTTTTCGACCGGTCCACGCGGCGCCATACGCAACATGAAGGGAATGTAGTTGGCTGTGGAAATGACAAGTTTGTTGACCGGATCGACCGACGCGCCATTCCAGTCCACAACACCATCAAACGCCGGATAAACGATCGTTTCCTTTAGCTGTGGCGGCGTAAACTGGCCCTGATACGCGGCCTTACGGAATTCGATCCGGCATAGCATCTCATCAATCGGCGTAGCGCCCCATAGATGCTTTTCTGTCAGATCCTTGGGGGCAACAGAGGGAAGCCCAACCGAATACGGCTGTGTAGGTGTTGTCCAGTCGCCCGGAACAGCCCCTTGTGGCGTCTTTTTCTCCTGAACTTCCGCCACTGGTTTTCCAGTCTCGCGGTTGAGCATGAAGAACTCGCCACGCTTGGTAGTTTGTACGAGCGCCGGGATCGTTGATCCGTCAGGGCCCGGCAAATCAATCAAAGATGGACCAACCGGAACATCCATGTCCCAGACGTCATGGTGAACGGTCTGGAAATGCCAACGCAATTCACCGGTTTTTGCATCCAACGCAATGATGGAACTACTAAACTTGTCATCGAATGGACGCCGGTGACCACCAAAATAGTCAGGTGGTGCGTTGCCGGTGGGCAGATAGACAAGACCAAGTTTCGGGTCTGCCGTATAAACGCCCCACGCGTTCGGCGTATCACGGGTGAGCTCGTCATGAGGCCCGGGAGTCCAGGTTTGTGGATTATGGCCCACGTCCCATGCCCATACGATCTTGCCTGTCACTGGGTCGAACGCGCGAACTGCACCGGATGGTTCAAACGTCGCCTGATTGTCGAAAATCCATCCTCCCGTAATGACCCGATCACTGATGATCATCGGGGGCGACGTCACAAAATGAAACCCGTCAGGAACGTGCCCCAGGTACTGCGTCAATGAAATGAAACCGTGATCACCAAAGTCTTCGCAAGGCTTACCTGTCTTGGCATTAAGGGCCATCAACCGGGCATCAAGAACTGGAGCGATGATCCGTTCCGGGCACTCGCTACTCGCCCCTTCAGGCGCCTTGTAATAAGCAACACCGCGGCATGCGAGATATACGTCCGGTCCGGTATTGGCCTTGGGATCATATTTCCATTTAATCTTTCCCGTCGCAGCATCAATCGCTTCAACCCAGCTATGACCGGTGCAGACGTAGAGAGTGTCGTCCACCTTGATGGGCGTATTCTCAAAGTTGAATTCATGGCCACCATCCGTGCCGCCCTGATCTTCACCAGGATGCATGGTGTCACCGGTGTGCATACTCCATGCCAGCTTTAGGTCTTTGATATTGCTGGCATTAATCTGTTTCAAAGGAGAAAAACGGTCCTGCCCTTGCGTTCGGCCATAATATCGCCAGTCCTGATCAGGAACAGACGTATCAGAACCCTCTGCTCCATTAGACGCCAACTGCGCACTGCCAGAGATCCCGGTAGGCTGAAGCGCAGCAATTACAAGAGTTAAAAATGCGGCGGTTGTAACCCCTCCGACTGAATATGTCGCGGCACGTGATATCGGTGAAAGCCGACCTCTAAACCATGGGAGCAGCGTCAAAAGGCCTAAGATAATGAACGCAACAAGCCGTGGCTCAAGCTCCCAGAAAGACAGGTGAACTTCCGCGATCGACCAGATCAAGGTGCCTAATATGGTAAGCGCTATAATCCATAAAGCGAGACCACGCCTGGCCCAGGCAAGAACTGCGCTCGCAGCCAATGCTAAACCACTAACTAGATAGTACGGACTTCCTCCCAAGAAAATAAGCTCTGTTCCCCCGATAACCAGGGTTAAACTCACTACGAAAATCAGTCCACTTATCACCCATGGTCTTGATTTTTCCTGAACATCGCTCGACATTTTACCTCCAATGTGAACGCTATGCGTTAAATCTGATAATTTCATCTTCTGGTTTTTAGATTTTTTCTTCAGTTACTTTTTCTCCTTTATTTATTTCTTATTCAGAAATATCAGGCAGATAATTTTCCTAATTATTAAAATACAAAATTACCCACCGTATGAGGAAACAGTAATTTTTCCTTCAATATGAATAATTCGTATTTTCAGATACATTAATGAAACATACATATCATATATTATTGACTCCGTATTTATTTCACGTCATTTCCTTTAAGGGAAAATTTTCATTTTTCTCATCAATCGACCGTGAATATCTTTTTTGTGATACTATGAAGAAATTGGACAATTAATAATGAAAATGGAATCTTTGGCTCTAAATTAAATTTCCCAACACCAATCAATAATTATTCCGTACAAGTAATGTATATTTTAATTTGAGATCAACCCAACCAAAAATTTCAATATATAGGCATTTAAAAATCCATTGTAGATGAAAACGGATTCAGATTATTATCAACATCAGAAGAAATATTTGGACAGACCTCGATATAAACGGCCGTCTAATATTTAGAATACCCGCGAGCGCCAAAAATAAAGGCATTGTTTTCAGAGCCTGACAGTATGACTCAATTGCCTTCTTCGCAAACAATCGCCGTCAACTTGGTGTGACGGCCTCTCACCGTTAGGTAGGATTGCTGTACTTTCGGAGCTCTTCAAAAAGCGCGCGAATGACAGGTCGTACGCCGTGACCAGAAAACTGCTCGATATAGTAATTTCCCAACCCAGAGATCGCAGGTAAAGCGCTGCACACAACCAACCCAAGAGCCTCAACCAGATTTTGGGACGCCGGCCAGGGAACAAGAGCCAGAGAAGACCGCTCCTTGACCATCATGAGAGCAAGAGGCGTTGTGTCCACAGATTCAATCATTAAAGACGTGTCTTCAAAAACACCGGGATAACGAGCCAAGAGTGTGTTCCACCCGACCGCATGTGACCTCACATCAAGGAGCTTGAAATCTGCTACCGCGTTTGCAGTCGTAATACGATCTACGTCTTCCGGCTGGCCGACCACCACATGGCTTATTCCCATTAACCAGCCAGGATGCTCACGCGTGGACATGGCATAATCAAAACGGATGACAAGGTCTGGCTCCCGGTGCCTCTGCGCATCTTCGATGATCAGATCCACGCGCACGGATGGATGCTTTTTTTCAAAAGCACATAGGCGCCGCGGTAACCAGCTCAGAGCCATAAGCTGACTTGCAACAAGCGAAACACGCTCAAGCTCACGCCGAGGGAACAAAGACGCAGATTTCGCCTCAATAGCCCTAAGAGAAACCTGCACGGTCGGCAGGAACTCATTTCCTTCCAGCGTAAGCCGAACCTTGTTGGCACTTCTCAGAAACAACGGCTTCTTGAGATAGGTTTCCAGCGCCAGGATCTGCTGACTGACGGCAGCGGCAGACATGTTCAGCTCACGCCCTGCAGAGGCAAAACTCTGATGTCGCGCTGCGGCATCGAAAACGCGAAGCCAGTTCAAGGAAGGGATACGATACGACTGCATCCTTAAAGCGTAAGCTCAGCTTATGCTTTCTGCCAAGAAGAAATATATTCCGATATCGCATTTAAAATTCTAAATCGATCCAGTGAGCCTTTCCTGACGCGCCTTTAGCGGAAACTTCATGAATGCCAGTTCGTGCGACATGTCTCCTTATTCCGTTTCTGCTTCTGACGTGTTCGCCGTCTGTCGTCGCAGAAGATTATCCTCGCCACATCACAATCGCTACGGAGGGGACCTATCCACCATGGGCGTTTGCAAAGCCGGATGGCTCATACGCTGGCTATGAAATGGATCTCGTGAAGGCCCTCTGTCAGCGAATGAATTCAACCTGTAAAATCGTTACACAGGATTGGAACGGCCTTATTCCCGGGCTGCGCGTTGGGCAATACGACGCAATCATTGCCTCCATGGGCATTACAGATGAGCGCAGTAAAATTGTCTCATTTTCGCACCCCTACACCCATGCTCCAAATGGATTTCTTACCTCTGGTACGAGCGCCCTCACCCATTTGCCCAGAGCTGGCATTCCTCTGGATCTGACCCGTTTTCCCCAAGATGCCAAAGCTGCACTGGAAGAGCTGAACCTTGCATTCGCAGGGAAAGTGCTTGGCGTTCAAACAGGCTCGACAGCCGCAGGATTTGCCGAGGCTTATCTGCCGGGTTTGAAAGTCATGGAATACTCTTCCGTCGACCAGTTAGGGCTTGAGTTAATGGCCGGCCGCATCGACATTGCCATCGCCAACGTGACGACCTTCAAGACGATGATTGAAGGGGCTCCCAAGGGCGCACTCGTGTTGACCGGACCTACATTTTCTGGAGGCGTACTGGGATCAGACACGACCAATATCGCGTTCCGACCAGATGATGACAGCCTGCGCAGCGCCTTCAACGCAGCTCTAACATCCGTCAACAGCGATGGAACCAATCAGGCGCTCTCTGAAAAATGGTTCGGCACGGATATTTCGATTCATGAATGACATCAAAACGCATGTCTCGCCGCCCGAGACATCTGCTCCGGATACGGCTGAGCAATCCTTTTCTGCTGATACAGGTTTCAAGCTGTTCGCCGCACTCGGCCCGGTCCCAGACGCCATCACTCTATTTCTGGATGACCAACCGATCATTGCTCGCCAAGGTGATACTGTCGCCGTCTGCATACTCCGCACAGGCGTTCCCTATAACCGTCTGAACCCTGTCTCCGGTGCCCCGCGTTTGCCGTACTGCATGATCGGACACTGCTTCGAATGTCTTGTGGAGATTGACGGCATTGCCAATCAACAGGCGTGCCTGACGGTCGTACGTGACGGCATGAAAATCCGCCGTCAGTTGGGTGCGCCTCTGGCTTTGAAACACCCTGAAGTATGACACAAGACAACATTCCTCCGTACGACGCAGACGTTATCATCGTTGGGTGCGGCCCTGCCGGAATGACGGCGGCTGTCGAGCTTGTTCAGGCGGGCTGCTCCGTCATTGTTCTGGACATGCAGCCGACCCCAGGCGGCCAGATTTTCCGTAACCTTGAGGCTAATCTGCGCGACAGTAGCCCATCAGGACAAACGCTATTGGACGCCCTCGGACCAGCCTATAAAGCGGGCGCTGAGCTGATCCAGCGCTTCCGGACATTCCGTGGGATTGACTATCGCCCCCAGACAACCGTGTGGGAAGTGCGGCCTGACGGAACCGTCGGCTGGTTACAGGGCATAAATGCTGGCTATGTGCGAGGACGTCAGGTTCTTCTGGCTCACGGCGCTATGGAACGGCCCGTCCCATTCCCGGGATGGACGCTACCCGGCGTCATGACAGCTGGGGCCGTCCAGACACTTCTGAAGGCAGGACACCTCAAACCTACCGGCAACGTTGTCCTTGCTGGCACAGGCCCTTTGTTGCTGTTATTGGCAAACCAGTTGCATCAACTGGGCATCAAACCAGCATTGATTGGCCGTACTGATCGCTTTGCTGATGCGCTTTCCGGCGTGAGCCATCTGCGGCCGGGTGGCCTACTTCCCCTCATAAAGGGGCTCGGATGGGTTGCGCGTTTGAAAGCTGCGGGTGTGAAGTCTGTGACAGGACTGAAGGACCTTGCCGCACATGGACACCGGAAAGTCGAAGCAATCAGTTTTACCGCGAACGGCAGACAGCAAACGCAAGCCTGCGACCTGCTGATCGTCCATGACGGCATTGTGCCATCCATCGATATACCCAATAGCGCGGGACTTCGCCTTCAGTGGGACGAAGCGAATGCAAGCTGGCGCCCGGATACAACCTTTGACGGCCAGACAGCCTCGTCTCTCCCGCCAGAACTGTATGCCGGACGTTGCGTCATTCGCGTCACGGGGGATGCCCGAAGGATCGGAGGGGCAGATGCCGCAATGGCGCACGGCAGACTGGCAGCCCAATCTATCCTGGCTGATCTGGGTCGGGGAACAGGACCATGCAGCAAGGCTGTTCGTTCCGTCAGAAAGTCCCTCTCAGTACGACCGTTTCTGGATGCTGTGTTTCCACCCGGTCTGTCTCGTGCCCTTCCAGAGAACGACACGATTGTCTGCCGTTGCGAGGAACTGACAGCTGGAAATCTACGGGAGAAGATACGCTCCGGTTTCAGAAACATGGATGCGCTACGCGGTGAAACGCGTTGTGGTATGGGTCCATGTCAGGGACGCAGTTGCATGGTGACAGCCGCCCGCCTGCTTCAGGAACATACTCACGCTACCGCCTGTCCACCCACGTTCAGAGGACGCCCCCCAATCCGTCCCATACCATTAGGTGCAATAGCAAACCTGTCTGGCCTTGACCCCAGAGCCACCATACGCCTGACACTCGAAGACAAGCCCGAACATGGCGTAGAGGAGACGGTTGATGTTCCGGCAGAATGAAACCGCGCTTATAATTGGCGCCGGACTTCAAGGCTGTTCGATTGCGCTGTTCCTGGCCAGAGCGGGCTGGAACGTGACGCTACTCGATAAGAATATCGCAGGGCGCCATGCGTCCAGCGTCAATGCCGGGGGCTTGCGGACTTTGATGCGCGATTGGCGGGAATACCCTCTTTCCGAACTGGCCATGCACCACTGGAAACATCTTGACCAGCTCGTCGGACAAGACGCCGCAGCGTCCTGTGAAGTCCGCCTTGGAGTTGGTCAAATTGCCGTCGCACTTGATGAGGCGGAGCTTTCCTGGACGTATAACCGCGCTCAGGACATGAAAGAACGTGGATTAGGCGCAGAGGAACTCCTGTCAGCAAAAGACGTCCGACAGATGCTACCCGGCCTTACAGACAAAGCCCTAGGGGGCCTCGTATCGAGGGGCGACGGACACGCAAATCCGGCGGCAAGTACCCGTGCCTTTAGAGAGGCAGCTATCGCCGCGGGTGCACAGATTGTCGAAAACTGCCGTGTTCTGGGGCTGGATCGGGCACCCGGCGGCGGATGGGCTATTGAAACCTCATCAGGTGCGTATGGAACTGGCGTTCTCATTAACTGCGCCGGGGCTTGGGGAGCACAGATCGCAGCCATGGCTGGACAGACACTCCCCCTGAAAGTCGTTGCCCCCTCCATGATGGTTACGGCGCGGACGCAACCCTTTCTGGAACCCGTTGTGATCGGGATTGACCGTCCGCTATCGTTCAAGCAGAGCGCCGTCGGATCGCTGGTGATCGGAGGAGGAATTCTTGGAAAGCCCTGCGCGGACCATGATACCTCCTTCACCGTGATGGACCGGATGACGCAGGGTGCCGCGGCTACTCTGGAAGCCTTTCCCGGGCTGGCGCACGTGCCAGTCCTGCGCACATGGACCGGGCTCGAAGGCTCCACGCCTGATGGAATTCCCTTCATAGGGCCAGGCAAAAACACGTCAGATTTCTGGAATGTCTTCGGGTTCTGCGGTCATGGCTTCCAGCTTGCCCCAGCCGTTGGCCATGTCGTCAGCCGATCGCTTGTCAGCGGAAAGGTTGATCCGCTTCTGACGCCGTTTTCCTGTGCTCGCTTTAATACGGGAGGGGCAGGATGAACACACAAAGTCTGGCTCTCGTCGGGTTTGGCCCAGACGGTTGGGGGAAACTTCTGCTGTTAGCTGCGGGTCTGACACTGGCAGCAGCAGTGTGCAGCTTCGCACTCGGCAGTCTTCTCGGGACTGTCGGCGCAGCTCTAAAACTTGCCCCAAACCATGCTCTGCGTTGGATAGGAACATTCTACACAACCCTGTTCCGCGGCATTCCGGAAATTCTGGTCGTCTACCTTTTCTATTTTGGGGGATCACTTGCCCTGACGCATCTAATGCATCTGGCAGGCTTCCCCGGTTTCTTTTCACTCCCGTCGTTCGTCATCGGGGTCGTTGCCATCGCTCTGGTTTCCGGCGCCTATCAGACGGAAGCTTTTCGCAGTGCATATTGTCGTCTGGAACGTGGGCAAATCGAAGCAGGCAAGGCCTGTGGGATGTCGTCTACTGTCTTACTTAGGCGCATCATAGCTCCTCAGACACTCCGATTTGCGCTCCCGGCTCTTGGCAATATCTGGCAGTCCGTTTTGAAGGAAACAGCTCTTCTGTCCATCATCGGACTTGTAGAACTTCTCCGACAATCCACGATTGCATCCGGCGCAACACGGCAGCCTTTATTGTTTTATGGGGTGGCGGCCCTCGTCTATCTCATCATGGGGCAGACGACGGCTCTCGGCATCAGGGCCGTCGAAAAGCGCTTTTCCCGCTGCTGGGGCCGATAAGATGGATTGGTCCTTTCTCTTCGAAACACTCAAAACGCTTCTCGCAGGCGTTCCGCTTACGCTGCAACTGGCGACAACGGCACTCTGCACCGGATTTGTTCTAGCTGCTTGCATAGCGACATTAGCAGAAAGCGCCTTTGCTCCCGCGCGCTGGTTTTCACGCCTTTATGTCATGCTCTTTCAAGGAACGCCCCTGCTGGTGCAGATCTTTGTTATTTATTACGGGTTCGGACAGATAAGCTTTCTCCGCTCTTCCTTTGCATGGCCTCTTCTGGCGCAGGCTTACTGGTGTGCCATTCTGGCCCTTTCGCTCAACACATCAGCGTATGGGGCAGAAATTATCCGTGGAGCTATCGCGGCGGTTCCTGAACGTGAAATCGAAGCCGGACGTGCGATCGGGATGGCAGGGCTTCTTCTGCGCCGCAGAGTTATCTGGCCGCAAGCTCTGCGATATGGACTGGCCAATTACGGGAACGAAGCTATCCTGCTGCTCAAGGCTACATCGTTGGCCAGCGTGATCACGCTGATGGACGTCACCGGTCTCGCCTACAGACTGGTTTCAAAGACCTACCGTTCGGAAGAAATCTTCACTGTTGCGGGCCTGATCTACCTTGCGATGACCTTTGTGATCGCCACCTGCGTCCATATGCTTGAAGGCCATCTTAACCCCAGTCGCCGGGTCTGACCCAGACAAGCCGTCTTTTCCGGAGTTTTCATGGAACCGTTCCCGCAAGAAACAGCCCCGCTGCCCGGCGCAACCGTTATCAAAGCCGTCGGATTAACGAAGCGCTACGGCGTTTTAGACGTCCTTCAAGGAATTGATCTGGAAGCCCACGAAGGGGAGGTCATTTCCATTCTGGGGGCGTCAGGTTCAGGTAAATCGACTTTCCTCCGTTGTCTGAACCTTCTGGAGGTTCCCTCAGGCGGCGCTCTTAATATTTTGGGTGAGGATATTCGTTTCCGGCTCAAAAGAGGCGAGCAGCACATTGCTGACGCGCGGCAGGTCAATCGCCTGCGATCGCAGGTTGGTATGGTTTTCCAGAATTTTTGCCTGTGGAGCCACCGAACGGTTTTACAGAATGTTATGGAAGGCCCGATCCACGTTCAGGGGCGAAACCGCTATGAAGTCCGTGATGAAGCTGAAAAAACATTGGCCCGCGTCGGGATGCTGAACAGGGCAGAGTATTACCCGTCCCAGCTTTCTGGCGGCCAGCAGCAGCGTGTAGCGATTGCGCGCGCCATTGTCATGCGCCCGCGTGTCCTGCTGTTCGACGAACCGACCTCCGCACTGGACCCGGAACTGGTGGGTGAAGTCCTGAAAGTCATGCGGGATCTGGCGTCAGAAGGCCGAACCATGCTCATTGTGACGCATGAAATGGCCTTTGCACGGGATGTTTCAAGCCGGATCGTTTTCCTGGAAAAAGGCACCGTTCGAGCCCAGGGAAGCCCGCAAGACTTGTTCAAAGGTGGAATGGATGAGAGCTTTGACAGATTTATCAGCCATTTCTCCCGGCCGGGCTGATGCCCTGTAACAGAATACAGCACATCATGCGGTCAGTAGACCGTGTGTCGGAAAGGAGTTGAGATGAAGACGTGTCAGATCCTGGGTGTTCCCACGCAAAGTGGAACATCCGAAAGAGGATGCATTATGGGCCCGACAGCCTTCCGCATAGCCGGTCTTCCAGAGATCCTGCAGGACCTTGGATGGACCGTAACGGATGTGGGAGATGCCGTGCCTACAGAAATGCCAGACGTAAGCCATTCCAATCCCGCTGTGCGTAATCTGGATGCGATCATCGCCTGGACCAAAAGTGTGGGCGAGCGGGCCTATGAAATGGCCAAAGCCTGCGACTTTCCTATCTTCCTAGGTGGCGATCATTCCATGTCAGCCGGAACAGTCTCCGGTGTCGCACGTCACTCACAGGATCTGGATCAGCCGCAGTTCGTCCTGTGGCTGGACGCACATACAGATCTGCACACCCTTCACACGACGACCAGCGGTAATCTGCACGGCACACCTGTCGCTTACTTCACAGGTCAGTCGGGTTTCGAGGGCTTCCCAGCTCCTGCCGCCCCCGTTGATCCCCGCAACATGTGCATGATGGGTATCCGTTCGGTCGATCAGGCTGAAAAACGCCATGTAGCGGAAATCGGGATTACAGTTTTCGACATGCGCGCGATCGACGAACAGGGAATTGTCGCTCCGCTTAACAGCTTTCTGGACCGCGTCCGGGCTGCCAACGGGCGCCTGCATGTGAGCCTTGATGTCGATTTCCTTGATCCGGACATTGCTCCTGCCGTTGGCACGACGGTGTGCGGCGGGGCAACATTCCGCGAAGCACACCTCATCATGGAAATTCTTCACGACAGTGGCCTCGTGACGTCGCTGGATCTGGCGGAACTCAACCCCTTCCTGGATGTCCGCGCAAAAACCGCCCTGCTCATGACCGATCTGGCCGCCAGCCTCTTCGGCCGCCGTGTTCTCGAACGTAAAACAAGGACCTATTGAGATGCCTTTTTCTGCTCCCGCCCCTTCACATCTCGCCTTTGTGCCGTTCGTGTCGGTCCAGAACATGATGGCGCTCGTCCATACGATCGGGATTGAGACCTTTCTGCGCGAACTTGGAGAATATCTGGAGGCTGACTTCAAGCGCTGGCCTGAATTCGACAAAACCCCGCGTGTAGCCGCTCACTCCGCCGAAGGCGTCATCGAACTGATGCCCACGAGCGACAGCAGCCTATACGGGTTCAAATACGTCAACGGCCATCCGAAGAACATGAAGGAAGGTCTTCAGACCGTAACGGCCTTTGGTATGCTGGCGGATGTCGCATCTGGCTACCCGGTACTCCTGTCCGAAATGACACTGCTGACCGCGCTTCGCACGGCAGCAACATCCGCCATGGCAGCAAAATATCTGGCTCCGGCAAACGCCAAGACAATGGCCATCATCGGAAACGGCGCACAGTCTGAATTCCAGGCCATGGCCTTTCGCGAAATTGTCGGCATTCAAGCGCTGCGTCTGTATGATCTCGACCGGGCAGCTTCGGAAAAATGTGCCCGTAACCTGAGCGGACAGGGCTTTGACATTACAATCTGCAAGACCAGTGAGGAGGCCGTAGAAGGCGCCGACATCATCACGACCGTCACAGCGGACAAGCAATGCGCAACAATTTTGTCCGACAATATGGTCGGTGCTGGCATTCATATTAACGCCGTTGGTGGTGACTGCCCGGGCAAGACAGAACTTCAGCGCGATATTCTGCTGCGTTCCACGATTTTTGCGGAATATCCGCCTCAGACGCGCATTGAAGGTGAAATCCAGCAGCTTCCGGAAGACCATCCCGTCACGGAGCTGTGGCAGGTCATTAACGGTGAGGCCAAAGGCCGCGCCAGTGACAGCCAGATCACGCTGTTTGATTCCGTAGGTTTCGCAATCGAGGACTTCTCCGCCCTGCGCTATGTTCGCGACAAGCTGGAAGCAACCGGTCTGTACGAAAAGCTCGACATGGTGGCCGATCCTGATGATCCGCGCGATCTGTTCGGGATGCTTCAGCGCTCCAAGGGCACGGACACGCCCTGAAACAGTATTCTGGCTGCCTCCACGAGGCAGCCAGATCAGGCCTTAGAGGCCGCCCTGCTCGACGATGAAACGGGCGATTTCGGGCACGCCCTCGCCAGCGCGGATATTGGCGAAAACAAACGGCCGCGCACCGCGCATCTTTTTGCTATCGCGGTCCATAACACCCAGATCGGCACCGACATAGGGTGCGAGATCGATCTTGTTGATGACCAGAAGGTCGCTCCGGGTAATACCGGGCCCACCCTTGCGGGGAATCTTGTCCCCTGCCGAGACATCAATCACATAGATCGTCAGGTCCGCCAGTTCGGGGCTGAAGGTCGCGGCCAGATTATCGCCGCCGCTTTCCACCAGAACCAGATCCAGCCCCTCGAAGCGTTCCGTCAGTTCGGCGATGCCCGCCAGATTGATGCTGGCGTCTTCGCGGATGGCCGTATGGGGGCAGCCGCCCGTTTCGATCCCCTTGATCCGTTCCGGCGGGAGGGAGCCCGCGCGGGTCAGGAACTCGGCGTCTTCGCGCGTATAGATGTCGTTCGTGATGGCGGCGATGTTGTACTCGTCGCGGAAGGTCCGGCACAGGGCATCCATCAGGGCGGTCTTGCCCGTCCCCACCGGTCCGCCGACGCCGACCCGCAGCGGCCCGTGTTTTGCTTTTGTCATGTTCTGAACAACCTCGTTGTCTGGGTTTCGTGATGCATGGCCGCGAGGTCGGAGCGGAAGCACGCGCCCCCGACATCGTCCAGGGTCCGATGTTCCGTAACATTCATGGCGCGTGAGAGACGCGGTTCCAGCCGGGCCAGAGCGTGCAGGCCGTCCGTCTGCCCGAGTGGGAGTGGGACCAGACGCACCGCCGCGGAGACAAGGGCGGCGATGGTGGTGTATCCACCCGACAGCAGCGCCTGCTCGCGCGTGATGCCGCCGCGCCGGAAGACCAGCCCCTGCGCGACCGGCAGCGGCCAGCGCGTGCCGCGCAGTTCGGACGGATCGGGCGTGACCGGCCAGACGGATGCGGCCTTGAGGAAGGCTTCGCCCTGATAGACTGTTTCGTCATACCGCTCCCGCGATGAGGCGCAGGCGCAGGCAAATTCCGCCAGAGCACGCAGGCGGGGCATGTCGTGCGCGGCGCTCCAGGCCTCCTGAAGGATGATCAGGTCGCTGCCCGGCGCGCCGTGCTCCAGGAGGCAGCCAATCCAGTCGCAGAGTGTGGCGACATCCGTGACGTCTCCGCTTTCCACCGCCCATTCCAGACCGTGGCTGTAGGCGTATCCGCCCGTTGGAAAGGCTGGCGACACCCATGACAGGAGGCGCAGGAAGGCGGCGCCTGTCTGCGGGAGCGGGGTTTCAGTCATGCGTGTGGTGATGGTGCCCGTCCCCGTGATGGTGCGGTTCGTGGCCGCCCGAGCGGGAAGCATAGGCCCCGCTTTCCGGGTCGAACGGTGCTTCCACCCGGCGCACATGGCCGCCCAGACCGTGGATCATGTCGGCGATGACGTGATCGTAGCGCACGAGGATGCGATGTTCGGCAATCGCGGCGGCCAGGTGGCGGTTGCCCAGATGCCACGCAAGCTGAAGTAGTTGCAGGGGGCTATGGGCCGTGACTTCCATCAGCTCTTCGGGCAGGGCTTCCACGCGGATGATGCGGCCATCCTCCAGGCGCAGCCCTTCCCCGGCCTGAAGCAAACGGGCATGTTCCAGCTCCAGCCGGATTTTCTCACCGTTTTGCAGGGTCAGCATCATCCGGCGACGGTGTCGCCCTTCATAATCGGCGACGAAGGTGCCGCTGGCCTCAGTTTCGGGCCAGCTTCCGGCGGGAAGGATATCCAGGATTTGGGTCATCAGAACAGGAAATACCTCTGGGCCATGGGCAGGACTTCGGCGGGCTCGCAGGTCAGGAGCACGCCATCGGCCCGCACTTCATAGGTTTCGGGGTCGACTTCAATATGGGGCATGGCGTCGTTATGGATCATGCTGCGTTTGCCAATCCCGCCACGCACGTTCGAGACGGCCGAGAGCGGCCGACGCAGACCCAGCTTTTTGCCAACATCGTCTTCCAGCGCGGCCTGTGACACGAAGGTCAGGCTGGTATGGGTCAGCGCGCCGCCATAGCCGCCGAACATCATGCGGCCATGCACGGGCTGCGGTGTGGGGATCGAGGCGTTGGGATCGCCCATCATCGCATAGACGATGGCGCCGCCCTTGATGACCAGATCGGGTTTGACGCCGAAGAAAGCGGGTTCCCACAGGACCAGATCCGCGAGCTTGCCGACTTCGATTGATCCGACTTCATGGGACAGTCCATGGGAGATAGCGGGATTGATGGTGTATTTGGCGATATAGCGCTTCACGCGGGCATTATCCGCAGCGCCATCCCCCAGAAGTGCGCCGCGCTGGACCTTCATTTTATGCGCCGTCTGCCAGGTCCGCAGTGGAACCTCACCCACACGTCCCATGGCCTGACTGTCTGATGACATCATCGACAGCACGCCCATGTCATGAAAGATGTCCTCCGCAGCAATCGTCTCACGACGGATGCGGCTTTCGGCAAAGGCGATGTCTTCCGGCACCCGCTGGTCCAGGTGATGGCAGACCATCAGCATGTCCAGATGTTCGTCCAGCGTATTGACGGTGAACGGACGCGTGGGGTTTGTCGAAGACGGCAGCACGTTGGGCAGGCCTGCCACGCGGATGATGTCCGGCGCATGGCCTCCGCCCGCGCCTTCCGTATGGAAGGCGTGGATCGTGCGGCCCTGAAAGGCGGCGATCGTGTCCTCGACGAAGCCGCTTTCGTTCAGCGTATCGGTATGGATCATGACCTGCACGTCCATGCGGTCCGCAACGCTCAGGCAGCAGTCGATGGCGGCGGGGGTTGAGCCCCAGTCTTCATGCAGTTTGAGGCAGCAGGCCCCGGCGCGCACCATTTCCTCCAGCCCATCCGGGCGGGAGGCGTTGCCCTTGCCCGCGAACGCCAGATTGACCGGGAAGGCTTCCGCCGCCTGAAGCATCCGCGCCAGATGCCAGGGGCCGGGTGTGCAGGTTGTGGCGGCCGTGCCGGTGGCAGGGCCGGTACCGCCGCCGAGCATGGTCGTGATGCCCGATGCCAGTGCTTCCTCGATCTGCTGCGGGCAGATGAAATGGATGTGGCTGTCGATCCCGCCGGCGGTCAGGATCTTGCCTTCGCCCGCGATGATTTCGGTGCCCGGACCAATAATGATGTCCACACCTGGCTGGATATCGGGGTTGCCTGCCTTGCCGATGGCCGCGATCCGTCCCTCGCGGATCGAAACGTCGGCCTTGACGATACCCCAATGGTCGATAATCACCGCATTGGTAATGACAGTATCCGCCGCCCCTTCGGCCCGCGTGACCTGCGACTGGCCCATGCCGTCGCGGATGGTTTTGCCGCCGCCGAAGCGGACTTCCTCGCCATAGGTCGTGTAGTCGCGCTCGATCTCGACCAGAAGGGCTGTATCGGCGAGGCGCAGGCGGTCGCCGACCGTGGGGCCGAACTGTCCGACATAGTCAGGTCTGGAAAGACGCATCACTGATCCACACTCCCCATGACATCGCCCCGGAAGCCCACGACGCGCCGCAGGCCGCGCAGGGGGACGAGCGTGACTTCGCGGTCCTGCCCTGGTTCAAACCGAATGGCCCCGCCCGACGCAACGTCCAGACGCCAGCCTGTGGCCTGCGCGCGGTCGAATTTCAGGGCTGGGTTGACCTCGGCAAAATGATAATGGCTGCCGACCTGCACCGGCCGGTCGCCAGTATTGGTCACCAGAAGCGTCTGGCGCGGCTGGCCTTCGTTGAGCACGATCTCGCCTTCGGCGGGCAGGATTTCTCCAGGTATGGCACCGGCTGCGAGTGATTCAGCGTATCGGGTCATGAACGGTCACCAGCTTTGTGCCATCGGGAAAGGTCGCTTCCACCTGCACGTCATGAATCATTTCGGCCACACCCTGCATGACCTGTTCACGCGTCAGAACGCGGCCGCCACTGGCCATAAGTTCAGCAACGCTCCGGCCATCCCGGGCGCCTTCGACGACGTGATCGGTGATGAGGGCCACGGCTTCCGGATAATTGAGCACGACACCGCGTTCCAGCCGACGGCGCGCGACGTTTGCCGCCATTGCCACCAGCAGCTTGTCCTTTTCCCGGGGGGTAAGTTTCATGTCCTGCTCCGTTCCGAACTCTGTGTCATGACCGCCATGTGGCCGGCATGGGGCGCCCGTCCCGCAGGACCGGCAGGATCTGTCTGATCGTCTTTTCCAGCAACCATCCGCTGGATGCTACTCCGCGAATGATCAGCATGCCATTCCATGCTGATGCGGCAAACTCATGCGGCCCGACAGCCTCCAGCTTTTCCCTGACAGGCACAAGAAGCCCTTCTGCGGCAGGTGACACCAGCACCAGTGTGGCCACCGCAAACTGATCGTTGGCTATCGCTTTTTGTGCCAGGAGGGGCGCCACATCCGAACTCTCCAGCCGCAGAAGATCTTCCAGAATCAGACGGCCATCCCGGCGAACCGTCAACCGGTCACGAAGATTTAGCACCTGCATGACCTCTCCTGAGCCGATACGCCCAAACATACGGCTTTCCAGAAAAAGAAAGCTGGAGGAAGCCTCCATCTCAACCGTCATATGACGTCGCAACTGGCTACCATCAAAAAAGATCGTTCCATGAGGTATCCAGTCCAGACGTGCCTGCGTGGCGATATGGCAAGAGGTGAGAATTTCTGAGGGCTTGTCTGCTGTGCGGGCTCGGTAAACGCGCTCTGCAGCTTGGGATGTGACCAGTAGTTCCGTGTCGGGGCTACAGATAATGCGTCCTTCGATCCGATCTCCGCCTGCGATACCACCGGAAATATTGACCGTGACCGCCTCCAGAGCGCCTTTATCCACGCGCGGAAACAAGAGACGGCAACATCCTCCCTGCTCCAGATCACCGCATACGGTCGCTCCGTCTCGCAGTTTCGCAGTCAGGCTAAACCACCCTCTGGCACGCTGAAGAACCGCAGCAGTCATGCGAAATTCCCGCATTTTCCTGGTCGACAAAAAGACGTGTCAATCTGCATTTCAGATATTCCCACGCATGTCTTCCAGTCCTGTCTCACGTTCTGGCTTCAGCCAGATCCATCCAATAACAGACGCACCGAAAACAAACGCGCCAATCATTTCAAAATGCGCTGACACGAAACCCGCGAAATCTGTGAGCATGCTCAGTCCGTGCAGCTTATCCCCAAAAAAGTTGGTTATTTCAATGAGCGCAATCACAAACGCCAGCATAACGGATGCCAAGGTTAAAGCGAGATTGGAGGCCGTCCCACGCTCGGCTCTTTTGTAAAGACCGTGCATCAGCATACTGTCCGCAGTGTCCAGCAACGCCATTCCGGCTGTAAAAAGCAGTGGGAACATCATGATTTCCCACACCGGCAGTCCATGCTCACCCTGGACGATGGAAATGCCTAGCAAGCTGATTTCGGAAGCCGTATCAAACCCTAGCCCAAAGAGAAACCCGATTGGATAGAGATGCCAACTGACGGACACCTGACGCATTACAGGCTCCAGCATACGAGATAGTCCTCTTGGACCATTATTAACCCTGCCGTTCCGTCTGCGCCAAAGATCGCGGAAAGTCAGTGCGTTCATGACGGCCACCATGCAGAGGAACAGCGCCGAAACCCATGTTCCGAACAGGCCGCCGTGTACTGCGAATGCGTCTATCTGCGTATGATAACGCTGGCCGGCCAGAACAACGATGAGGGTCGCCAGACAGACAATCGTGGAGTGCCCAAGCGAGAAGAAGAGACCTGCGGCGCGTGCTTCTCTCTTCTCCCGCAAAGCCGCTCTCGTCACATTGTCGATAACGGCAATATGGTCTGCATCGAGAGCGTGCCGCAGCCCCAGTCCATAGGAGAGACCCGCTGCACCCAGCAGGAGCGAATTTTCATGGAAGAAAATGAAGGCCAATAGCCATACCAGGCCATTGATCAATACAAGACCCACAATCAAAGAACGCCTCTGCGGACATGGGCGGACACTGTTATCTGTCAGAGAGCCTCTCCCATTGTCTGACATGCGCTTTCGTCGTTTCACAAGACGATCATTGCTCCCCAAAGACAATGTCGCATCATGCATTTTTCCACAATGGCAACATCATCCGGGTGGGATTTATTCTCAGAAATTCAGATTGGCCTGTAGATAATAATATCCGCCGTTATAGCCAAGTTGCTCGATCTGATAGTCATATTGGAATGCTCCAAGATAACGGAACTCCTTTGGGATACGGCGTTGCTTTGCATTGCCGACATTATTTCCCCCAAGCGTCAGCCCAAGCTGCGGCAAGACCTGATAGGAGAGGGCAAGATTGGTCTCGAACCGCGCCTTATTCACATATCGCATGAAATCAGTGTTTGAGTAGGCCAGTGGCCCTTCGTAATAAGTCAGCGACGATGTGGCATGTCCGTAGCGGACTTCATGCGCAGAGACACCGAGCTTCTTGTACTGCCACGTTCCACCAAAAATCAGCTTGTTCTTAGGTGTATAGCTTGTGATGTAGGCCGCCTGCTGGGAGTTGAGAAGGCTATTGCCGTTCCCGTCTTTGCCAACATGCGTCAGGTCGGTTTCGTTAAGATTGAGCGCTACGTCCCAGTCAATCTTTCCCCAGTTCTGTAGCCGCGTCTGATAACGCGCTGTGACGTCCAACCCTCGTGTCCGTGTATTGGCTGCATTCGCATAATAGGATGCTGTCACAGCATTGGACTCAAGTGTGGACGGGACGGAGAAGCCATTCAGACGCAGGGCTTCAATGGCATTGGCTCCGTTATAGACACCAGCTGCCAGAATTCGGTTTTTGATAGCAATCTGATACGCATCAACAGTGATGTGCAATCGCGGCAGTGGATCCAGCGTAAACCCGGCGCTGTAGCTCATCGTATGCTCAGGATGGAGTGGCTTCGCCCCAATTAAACGCGCGCCAGCGGAGTTAACGGGCAAATAGCCTGTCGCATAAGTCGGTGCCACAGACAGGTTGGACCAATGCTCCTGCAGGAGCGACGGCGCACTAAAGCCGTTGGAAATGGTACCCCGCAGAGCGAAATATTTATTGAAATCATAGCGTGTCGAGACCTTACCCGTCGTGGTGTCTCCGGCATCCGTGTAATATTCATAGCGGCCCGCAAAGTCGACCTGCCAGTTTTTAAGTGGCCGCGCAGAGAGTTCGACATAGCCTGCCGTCACATCACGGTTGCTCTCACTCGCATTCTGAGGGCTCAGTCCGTGCAGACCCTGCGGTCCCGTGCCATAATATGAGTTGGCATCACCCGCCATAATATCGAATTCGTCATATCGATACTGCGCGCCCATCGCGAGATTAATCGGACCAGCAAAAAGAGGCGTGTGGAAACTGCGATGAATTCCGAAATCGTTTGTCCATTGCGTGTTTGTAAACGCCATTTCATGGAACCGAGACGGTGACGCACCTGTCGCAGCATAAAGCGACGGATTGACGGTGTTAAAGAGATCCATGGATGTATGATCACTGCCATACGTCGTACTGAGGTCCCAGTTCCAGCCGAATTTCTCTCCTTTTAGACCTAAGGTTACGCTGTAATCATCTTCGGTAACGCTCTCCTTTGGGCTGAAGCCATTGGGATACATGGGCCAATCCGTGGAGGCGACGCGCGCGTCCTGGTAACTCTCGCCGTAGCGATGCCCATACGTTGAAAAGGAATACAGAGACAGATCAGGAAGAAAGTCATACTGCATATTGTAGGACAGAGTTCCCCGATGCTGCCGCGGGTCTCCCTCATCTTTAAAATCGTATTTTCCGGTACGACTGTCCGGCGAATTCCGGATCGTATGGTCCTGGTATTTGTATTCTGCACTCAGATCGAAAAACCCATGACCCATCAGGTCAAAACCGGCATTGATCGACTCACCTGATTGAAAGCCATCCCCTGCATAACGACCACCATTCGTGGACTGCATCGTGATGCCAGACTTGCGATGCTTGAGAATGATATTGATGACACCTGCGACAGCGTCCGAACCATAAAGTGCCGCAGCACCATCCTGAAGGATTTCCACATGGTCTATTGCCGAAATCGGGATCATGTCGATATCGACGCCGTTTGATCCTTGCTGCGGCCCGGAATTGTTCGAAAGGACCGAAGTGGAATGCCGACGCTTCCCGTCTACAAGAATAAGGGTATGATTTGGAGATAGGCCACGCAGACGAAGCACATCCACCATGTTGGCATTCCCGATCAGCAGCGGAGCACGCGTCAGAGATGGTGTCAGCTGTGTGAGGGCGTCACGAAGGTCGGACTGACCGGTTCTGGAAATTTCTGCAGACGTCACAACCTGAATAGGGCTGGCGCTTTTTCGGACAGTCTGGTGAGGGTCACGCGTTCCTGTAACAATCAGCGTCTCGTCTTCTTTAGGGCGAGAGACATTTTTCTTCTTGAAGGTAATATGAACGCTCGCTTTCTTAGGAGACTGAGCATCTCCGCCATGCAGCTTCATATCGCCTGCATAAGCATGCATAGCGACTAACTGGCTCGCCGTACATGTGAGCAACATCACACCAAGAGGAATTGAGAGTTTCTTCATCGCTGATGTTCTTCCCGTCCATCTGCCCCCTGCCCGTCGCCCAATTCAGACATCAGAGAGTTCAGAGCATTTCTCCAGTGATCCTCCGCATTTCGCCGATCACTCTGGAAGAAAACTTAACGGACTTTGAAACGATAACGGAATGTATGTTTTTTTCCGCCCCAGCGTAAGCTGATCTTATCCTTACTAAGATGCATCGATATGGAAATTTCAGGCATGATTTCGCGGTTCTGACGATAATAAGTAACCACAAGTAAAAATACTGAAATTTGCGAGAAAAGTACGCTGCTTAGACGTAAACATAAGAATGGAGGGTAGGTTTAATTCCTCCCGCCCTCCATTTTTGATGAACCTTAAAAGTGAGCGTCAATTCGGCCGAAGTAATATCCGCCAGTCATTGGCACTTGAGCGGAATTAGCATCATAGATTCTCGCTCCATAATTATTGTTTAGGTCGTTAACCCGACGAGGGCGGATATTGAAAATATTATTCGCTCCCACAGTGAGGTGCCAGTGCGAATTAACACGGTATCCGACTTCAAGATCGGTAAGCCACCGTGGCGTATTTTTGAATTGAGCAAAGCACTTATTGGAATACCGTAATGCACTAGCAACACCGTTGCTGACGCACTGGGCACTGCTCGGGGTCCAGTCCTGATACGCCAGCATCGCCGTTGTTTCACCATACCGGGTCTGCCGCAGGTTGATATCCCAGTTATCAACCGTCCAGTAAGCATTCAGGATAAGCTTACTGCGGGGATAAGACGTCGTGATGTAGCTAGCGCTGGCGGCCGTCAAAAGAGGTGTCGTCACGCCATTGACGGTTGTAGTTCCTACATGGCTCAGACGCGTCCGGTTTAGATCAAGTGAAGCAGAGAGCGCCAAATTTCCGTAGTTATGCAGATGCAGAAGATAATCAGCTTTTACGTCAAGACCCTGCGTTCGCGTACTGGCCCCGTTCGCAAAATAGTACGTACTGACAGCATTGGGGTCGAGGCCAGACGGCAGCACAAAGCCTAACTGTTGAACGGCATTAATGGCCGTCTGCCCATTGGTCGAACCGCCCGCAATGATACGATCGCGAACATTGATCTGGTAAGCATCCACTTCGACATGAAAGTCTTTCAGAGGCTGCAGAACAAAGCCTCCACTGGCATTTGTGGATCTTTCAGGTTTAAGAGCGGCGGCACCAAGAATACGGGCAGATTCAGAGCTGACGGGTAGCAGGCCTGACACACTGGTTGCACCAACATTGATGGCACTAAAATGCTGTTCAGCCAGCGTTGGCGCGCGGAATCCGTTACTGATTGTCGCCCGAACGGCAATGCGCGGCGTAATATCATAGCGCGTCGAAATTTTTCCGTTTTCGGTATTTCCAACGTCCGTATAATGCTCAAACCGACCTGCGAAATCCAGGTCCCAGTTTTTCGTCGGGTGGAAGTCACCATCCAGATATCCCGCCCAGATATCGCGGCTCCAGTTGCCAGCATTCTGCGGTTGAAGGCCTACATATCCTGCCATTCCGCCAGCTTCGTAAGAGGGTGGCGTCCCCTCTTCGATTTTGTAAGTCTCAAGGCGATGTTCTGCGCCAAACGCGACAGTGACCGGAACTCTGGAAGCAATGTTGAAGTTTCTCTTGAAATCGAGATTGTTCGTCCATTGCGCCATACGGTACGTTTCAGCGCGCGTTGTCGTGGGAGACCATCCACAGCCATCAGTCGAAAGATAGGGACTTGTGCTCCCAGGGTTCGCGGAACGCACAAGGCAATTGCTGCTCAACATGCCGGCGTTAATACTGTTTTTATCGCCTATATCGTTCTCGTCTGCGCCGTATGTGGTGCTGAGATCCCATGAAAAGCCGAGAAAATTATTCCCTTTCAGACCGAGAGTTGCCGCGTAATCATTTTCTTCAATCGTTTCGAGCGGAGAAAAACCATAAGGGTAGACCGACGGGAGTGTACTGGGAACGCGATAGTTCTGATAAGATTCAGCATGCCGATGTGCATACGTAATCAAACCATAACCTTCGATACCGTCGGTTAGCTTCTTCCCAAAATCTATACTCAGGTTCTGTCGGGTTTCCTCTGGCGTGCTCGTCACCTTATTTGAATCTTTGGGCACGGAGACTGAGCCGGTATACAAAGAGGTTCCCGCACCTGCGGGTTTGTAGTTCAGCAGGCGATGATCTTCAGTATACGGCACCATATGATCCGTATGATACAGCTGACCGCTGATGTGCAGGTATCCATCACGCCCCAAAGACAAGCCACCGTCGACACTGGCCTGATACTGCCACCCGTCGCCGTTATAAGCATTGGCGCCGGTCTGAAAACTGGTGTTCAGGCCGTGATTTGTCTTCTTGGTAATGATGTTCACCACACCTGCGATGGCATCAGATCCATAGAGCGCCGCCGCACCATCCTCCAGAACCTCGATATGGTCGATCGCGGCGGCCGGAATCATGTTGAGGTCGACCGGCGTCGCCCCGAAGGCAGGCCCCGCATCTGCGTAGATATTGGCCGTCGTATGACGTCTCTTGCCATCTACCAGAACAAGAACCTGGTTGGGATTTAGCCCACGCATCCGAAAAGCTGATGTCAGAGCTCCCGCATCATTGCCCATGTTGCTGACGTTGATGGAAGAATATGTGCGTGTAATGGCTTGAGCGAGGTTCATTTCTCCGGAACGACGCAACACCTCGGCCGAGATAACGGAAATTGGCGTTGTGCTCTGCCGGGCTTTACGATTTGTGGCGTGTGTTCCCGTGACAATCAGCGTCTCATTGCTACCAGCCTCAGCAGAATGACCTGGCTTCGTTTTTGCGGAATGCTGCTTTACGGGCGCAGACTTAGCTTTCGAGGAGCCCGCAGCATCTTCTGAGTAGGCGCTTGCACTCAAAAGCGACGAAAACAGGCACGAAGTTACAAAGAGGGATTTTCTGATTTTCATGAAGACATTTTCCAGGCAGGAACCAGCGGTCAGTGAACCAGGCTCTCCTACAGCCAACCTGCTGCGAAAAGGATGAAATAAATATGAAACCGCAGGTTATATTATATAATATTTCTTGATTAATTATCGATTTATATTTCTAAATTAATCCTGATGCTTGCATTCAGCCAGAGAAATACCGGGAGATCCAACTTTGTCACATTGCAATCGCCGCACTCTACTGCAGACTGCCAGCCTCGTCCTTCCTGCTATCGCCACGATCGGAGCGCGATCGGTTGCACATGCCGCAGAGCTGAAACATGCGCGGCTTAATGTTACAGAAAATCCTTTTGGCCCCTCTCCTGCCGCAAAACGCGCCATTGCACAGAGCATTTCGCAAGCCGCTTACTACGTGGAAGACGAACATGCCCTGCGAGACATTATTGGAAAGCGGGAAAATCTACCGCGTGAGAAAGTCGCGCTTTCCAACGGCTCACTGGATGCTCTCTCTCTTCTTTGCACCGATATCGGCCTGAAAGGTCATATCATTGCCCCTCAACCCGGATATTCCACTCATTTATCGTATGCTGCACGTCGCGGCGTTAAAACTCGTTTTGTTCCACTGAAAAACCATCAGGTCGATTTGGCGGCCATGAAAAATGCCATCAACGCAGAAACGGCCCTAGTCTATTTATGCAACCCCAATAACCCGACAGGTCAGATGATCCCACACGATCAGCTGACAGCTTTCTGCCGCGAAGTTGCAAAAAGCATTCCAGTCATCATTGATGAAGCTTACTTTGAACTGCTTCCCGCCGCGATGCAGCAGACAATGGCATCACTCGTCCAATCTGATCTGGATATCATTGTGACGCGGACGTTTTCAAAAGTCTATGGAATGGCCGGCCTCAGAATTGGATATGTCCTGGCGCAACCAGCGCGCGTCCGTCAGCTCTACGGTCTCACAACAACATCTCGCAATCAGCCTGGATACGCCGCGGCAATGGCGTGCCTTGGTGATGAACACTACTTAGCCGGTGCGATTGAATACCTCAAAACCTGCCGAAACATGCTTTACAAGATTTGTGACGAGAACAAACTTTCGTACCTCGAAAGCCAAGGAACGTTTGTTTATATCGACACCGAAAGATCCGCCTCGGCAGTAAAAGAAGCGCTTGCACAGCGGGGCGTAAATATCCGGACGTTCGATGCTCCGGGTTATGAAACATGGATCCGCGTGGGAACGGCAACGCCAGACGAACTCAAACTTTTCCAGAAGACGTTACCTGCCGTTTTGGCGGCTGTCTCTCGAAGTCCCAAGCACGGATAATATAGACAGGCTTCCGAGAAAGCTTAGAGCATATAGGCATTAAAGCTCTATTCTTCCGTGTAATCAGGCCTGCTTTAGCTCTCTGCAGAAACAGGTCTGAAGTGATCATGATCAACGGGGTGTATAAGCTTATTTTTTTTCGAGGCGCTATATCCCGATTATGAAATCCGAAATGAGCTCTGATAACAGGGCTTTCACCCGCATTTTGAACAACGAAAGACACCCCCATCACAACCAATAAATCTCATCGCTACAAAATTTTTGCTGAACGCCTTGAAAACATACCGTCCGGACGGTATTTGAAAATCTATGGCAAACCTTCCCAAACGCACCAACCGCCCGGAAGCCGTGAAAAGCGATCTTCTGAATGCTGCCGCCCAGATCCTGACAACACGGGGAATTCAGGCCTTCACACTTGAGTTGGTAGCGAAGGAAGCGGGCGTGAGCAAAGGGGGTCTTCTGCATCATTTCAGCAATAAAAAGGCCCTCCTCGATGGTCTTTTCATCCGGGAAATGGAGGCCTTTCGGCAGCACATTCTTGCAACGATGCAAAATGATCCCGTCAAAGTCGGCCGTGCTGCACGTGCCTATATTGGCATCGGACAAGCCCCTACATCCGCACCGCCAGTCATTATTCGTCATCTTTTAGCTGCCATGCTGATTGATCCGCAAATCAGTCAGGAATGGACACACCATTACTGGCAAACCATCAAATCCATTGGGCTTTTCGAGAACATCACTACGCCTCAGCTTCTAGCATGCTTAGCGATGGATGGCTTGTCTCTCTGGGATATTCTTGAAACCGATCTTCTAAGCCAAAAGAGCCGTGAAGATCTGGAAAAGCTTATGACTGAACTTACAGGACAATCAGAGAAAAATTCCTGAAATGCTTGGGTATCTCTATATTTTCATTACGGTTCTTTCTGAAGTCGCGGCGACCACGGCTCAAAAAGAAACGGATGACTTCACCAAGATAATTCCTACGGCCATTATGGTTATAGGATACGTTTCGTCATTTACATTTCTCTCACTCTCTCTTCGACTTGTCCCTATGGGAACAGTTTACGCAGGATCAGCCGGACTTGCTATTGTCATGGCGAATCTTGCTGGCTGGATCTACTTCCGTGAAGGACTGGATTCATCCCAAATTATTGGCATTGTTCTTATTTTACTAGGAATTTCGGTAATAGCGCGTGCGCGGGTGACAGGATGACCCACCTTTCTCTCTTGGAAAATACGCTGCTTGCTCGTTGTCGTTTTCCTCGCATGGCTCGGGTCATAGCAACAATACCAGCTCTCTGGCTTGCAGGGTGCAAACCGGCCAATACATCAGCGCCCCCATCAACGTCTCCTTCCGTGCAAACGATGCGAGTACAGGCTGCCGATTTGGAAGCTCAGTCCTTCATTGGCGCGTACCAAACAAGGCGCCCGATCCCATTGGGCCCAAGCCAAGCAGGCCGGATAGCAACGATAAAAGTTGTTAACGGCCAGTATGTGCACCAAGGAGATGTACTGGTTAGCCTGGAAAACAGGCTCTTACTGGAAGCGGTAGCGCAGGCCCAAGGCGAAGTCGACGCCTCGCGTGCGGACGCGAAGCAAGCTGTGTCCACGCTCAGAAGAAGTCAGGGCTTGGATGTTGCGGGGGGGATTTCAACCGGCACTTTGGAAGAACGTGCCGCTTTAGCTGAGGCCGCTCAAGGAAAATACAGAGCCTCCATAGCCGCGTTGCATCAAGCTCAAATCCAGTTAGCAGAAGCAGATATACGCGCGCCGGAAGATGGGTGGGTCATTAGCGTTTCAGGCGTAGCCGGGCGTCTTGAAGATGCAGGAACTGAAGTCTTACGACTAGCAGCCGGAGTGCCCGATATTCACATCAAGGTGCCTGCCCGGTCTCACTTTAAGGTCGGTGATGCGGCTGAAGTTACCGATCAATCAGATCAACACGCTCAATTTGTGCATGCCACAGTCAGAGAACTTGGCCCTATTGATGAGACCTCCCAAATGCAGGAGGTCTACATCCGGCCGGATCATTCTCTTCCTGTGCCCTTAGGCAGTCTCGTCACTGTTGCGTTGGCTCCTCCCGTTCAGCCACACGCAGTTCGCGTTCCTCTCACAGCACTTATCTCGGATGATCAGAACCACGCGCATCTTTGGAGCCTCACAGAAGAAAAAACCCCACAGCTTGTTCAGACATCTGTCATCATCATTGGATTAAGAGGGGCAGATGCCCTTATTGACGGCCTAAAGCCACAAACACGGATTGTCACCAGCGGCGTAGACTCACTCCAAGCAGGAGAACGCGTTCATATTTCCAGCATTACAAGTGAACGCTAATGATGGACCGTTTCAACGTCTCCCGGTGGGCTGTCGGCCATCCAGCTTTGATCATTTTCATGATGGTCGGCCTTTTCATGGCTGGCGGGTACGGCTTTCTGAACCTAGGGCGCGCAGAAGACCCAGCATTTACCCTTAAAAACATGATTGTTTCGGCACAGTGGCCAGGTGCCAGTGCTGAAAAAATGCAGCGACACGTTGCAGAGCCGCTGGAACAGAGCCTGCGAAACATTGAAGCCATCGATATTCTGAGCACCTATTGCGTATCATCAGCCTGTGTCACGCAAGTTTACCTGAGAGACGATGAGCACAAAGAAAAGGTTCCAGCAATTTGGCAACAAATTCGCAATAGACTGACGGACCTCACACCCGACCTTCCAGAAAATGTTACGCTAGCAGCCAATGATGACTATGCAGATGTCTACGGGTATGTTTTTGCCCTGACCGGCGCAGAGAATGCGACACTTATTAAAACGGCAGAAACATTGAAGAGAGCATTTCAACGCGTCCACGGCGTTGGAAAAGTTCAGATCAGTGGCGAAGTTCCCCAGCAGATCAATGTTGACCTTGATCTACAAAAAATTGCTGCCCGAGGACTAGTTCTTGAGGATATCGCACGGTCGCTCCGGCAACGATCAGTTTTAGGGGCTGCCGGGTCAGTAGACTTTACAACGACCGTTCCACTGAGCATTTCCGGGAACCTGGAAAGCCTGAAATCTGTCGAAGATACGCCCATAGCTGGCCAGGCTGGCTCGGTACGGGTCAAGGACGTCGCACAGGTTAGCCGCGATTATGCAAGCCCTGCCCCCTCCCTGATCCGGTACGGAGAAAAGCCAGCAGTCATCATTGCTGTCGCGATGTCTTCAGGCGGAGACGGCCTTACCCTTGGTGCCTCACTCCGCAAAGTCACAAGCGCATTTGATCTCCCTGCGGGCATGAAATTGACGCAGGTTGAAGACCAAAGCCTTGTGATTGGAGAGGCTGTAAACACGTTTCTAATAAAATTTGCGGTCGCGCTCATCGTTGTTCTTCTGGTGGCTTTCGTAAGCCTGGGATGGAGATCCGGCATCATTGTCGCCTGCTCCGTTCCCCTGACACTCGCTGGCGTCAGCCTTTACATGGGCATGAAGCATATCGGGCTGGATCGCATCTCGCTTGGCGCCCTCATTCTTTCTCTGGGTCTTCTGGTCGATGACGCCATCATCAGCATTGAGGCCATGGTGGTGCAACTGGAACAGGGGAGCAACCGGGAAGAAGCAGCCTCTTTTGCCTGGACACACACGGCCTTCCCCATGCTGACAGGTACGCTTTTGACTGTTGTCAGCTTTCTGCCTGTCGGCCTGGCCACATCCACGACTGGCGAATATGCCGGTGAAATTTTCTGGGTGAGCGGTGCGGCGCTCCTGTTCAGCTGGATCGTCGCGGTTGTCTTTATTCCGTTTCTAGGTGTTCACCTTCTGCCAGAACCAAAACATACAGCAAACGATATTCCGCAGATTTCTCCGGGAGCAGCAAAGCTCCAGAAAGTCCTCTTATTCGTTCTGAACTATAAAAAAGCGGTAGCGGCAGGAACGATTAGTCTTCTTGCCCTGGCATGTGGTGGTTTTTTCTTCGTTGATCAGCAGTTTTTCCCACAGTCTGATCGTCCGGAACTCATTGTGGACGTCGCAATGCCCCCCGGTACATCCATCAAAGAAACAGATCAGGCCGTCGGCTTTCTGGAGCGTCATCTCGCCGGTCTCTCCTCACTGCGTCACATGGAAGCGCATATCGGAGACGGTGCGCCCCGCTTTTATCTTCCATACGCTCCCGCTACCCCCAGTGCCGCACATGCGACCCTGCTTTTGGTCGCGAAAGATCTGAATGCCCGGGAAGAGCTCGCTCGTCAGATTACGACAATTCCGGTTCCTATCGCCGTACACCTCCATGTGCAGCGCCTGTCCTTAGGCCCTACAGCCGATTTCCCTGTACAGTACCGCATCATAGGCCCTGCCGCAGACAAGCTGCTTACAATCGCCCATGAAGTAAACGCAATCGTCGCTGCGACTGGCGTAGCAGTCTCAGTACAATCCGACTGGGGCAGCAAAGCTCCGACCCTGACGCTGGAAGCGGATCCTGACAAACTGGCACGCTTCCAAATAGACCGTGCCAATCTTGCTGCGCAGCTCCAAGCAAGTATTTCTGGTGAAAACGCAGGAGACATTTCTAAAGATCACCATGCCATCCCCGTGATTGTACGCGCAGCGCAAGACATGCGTTCCGATCCAGGGCAGTGGCAATCCATGCCAATCATGACAGGCGCTGGAATTCTTCCCCTTGGTCAGCTTGGAACAATACAGGTGACAAGCGCCTTTCCGATCATATGGCAGAGAAATGGTGAACTCTGCATGACCGTTCAGTCCGGTGTGACTGGAAATATACAGCCTTCTCGCGTCCTGCAGCTTGCGGCTCCCGCGATGAATGCGCTCCAAAAAAGACTTCCGGCAGGTTATCGCATTGAAATCGGTGGAGATGCAGAACTCTCATCAACGGCAAATGACGCAATCTTCGCGCTGTTACCGGTCACAGGCGGCCTGATGCTCTTGTTCCTGATGCTTCAGTTACAGAGTTTCAGCCGTTCTCTACTGGTCATCTTTTCAGCTCCGCTCGGCGTCATCGGCATGGTGGCTGGCCTCTTGATATCTGGTGCGCCCTTCGGATTTGTCGCTTTGCTTGGGCTGATTGCTCTCGCGGGCATGATCATGCGGAACACGATCCTTCTCGTTGATCAGATCCAGGCCAACCATACCCACGAGACTTCGCTCCATGATGCAATCATCAAAGCGACGCTACTGCGTGCACGACCGGTCTGCCTGACAGCCATAGCAGCTGTTCTGGCCTTCATCCCTTTAAGCTTCAACGTGTTCTGGGGGCCTATGGCCATTGTCATGATTAGCGGCCTTATCGGCGGTACTCTGCTGACGCTTGTCGCCCTTCCTGCGTTTTATGCGCTTCTGTTTGATCGCTCACCGTCATCATCTAACGGTTCACTTCATGCCTAGACCACATTTTGGATCAAAAGCAGCGTTTATCGTCCTGTGTGCTGCTATCATTGGCTTGGACGGATGTACCATGGGACCCAATTTCGTCAGCCCGAAGCCGGTTTTGGCTGACCATTGGCAAAACGCGGCTCCTCCCCCGAGCGATCAGCAAGCGGGACCTCAATGGTGGACTGTTTTTAATAGTCCCTGCTTAAATACCCTGATCCGTCGTTCCGAAAGCGGCAACCCAGACATCGCCATGTCCCGCGAGCGGATCAGAGCTGCCCGAATACAGCGTGGCGCCGCATCTGCGGAAAGTCTTCCTACACTCAATGGACAGGCAGCCTACAGCCGTGAACGGCTTGCAACAGCGGGGATCGGGCAGGTTCTTCAACCACTTCTTGGTCTCTCTTCCAGCACTACGGGCAATGAGCCTGAAGGTGTGTCCTACAACAACTATAACATTGGTGCCGTAGCGTCGTGGGAACTTGATCTGTGGGGCCACCAACGGCGCTTGCAGGAAGCCGCTGCATCTGAGCTTTTAGCCGTGAAAGCCGACGCAGATGCGATGCGCCTTTCCAATCAGGCTGAAATTGCTCGAACCTATTTCCAATGGCTCGACACGAACGAGCGCCTCGGACGGTCAGAAGAAACACTCAAAATCGCACAAAAATTACTCTCAATCACTCAGACAGTGCGTGCACATGGGCTTCTCGCAACTATCGACCTTGATGAACAAAATACCTTTTGCCGCACCGCCCAGGCTGAACGCGACAAACTGACTGCGCAAAAAGCCTCGCTTTATCGGGCGTTGAGCACCCTTGTGGCAGGCAGACCCGATGTCGCAATGCCAGAGCTCGACGCCAAGGCCTCATTGCATGATATCAAAATTCCAGAAATTTCTGCTGGTGTTCCTTCGGAAATGGTGCGTAAGCGCCCTGATATCCGTGCGGCAGAAGCACGCCTTCACGCAGCAACAGCAGCGATCGGTATGGCAAAGGCCGACTTCTACCCGCAGCTCACGCTCACGGGCCAATTCAGCCTGGATGCCCTGACAATTGCAGAACTCGGATGGAATGCACGGAATACATCCTTTGGCCCAACCCTCTCCCTTCCTATCTTTAATGGCGGACGCCTCTCTCGACAGCTGGAACTCCGTCACTCCGAGCAGCGCAGCGCAGGACTTTATTACCAGAGTACTGTTTTAAACGCATGGGTCGAGGTCGAAAATCTTCTGGCAAACCGCACACTTCTACAAAAACGGCACAAAAGCCAGAATTCTCTCTCCGAAGAAAAAGAAGAAAAGAGTCAAATTCTTGAAAAACTGTATCACCGCGGAGAGATTGCTCAGAAAGATCTATTCACGTCAAAGATTTCAAATATAGAATTTCAGAATGACCGTACAGGAACACTAACTGCACGACTCATCAATGCAGTAGATCTCACAACAGCATTAGGTCAATAGAATTGAAATCAGGGCAATTTAATATTACTAAAAATGTTACCCTGCGATGATCACATCAAGAAATATCGCGGTGTCAGACATGTCGCGCTTCAGAAGTACTCGTTGCTCTTGTGTAGATGCATAGACGCTACTCCCCTGCTTTAGCGACAGGGGAATAGCATTCTGTCATTCACAAGGCTGGTTTTGTGCCGCCATGGAGCTCCAACCAGCTCCCCGCAACATCCACCGAAATCGTCGCTGGCTTATAAGCCTCTTTGGGCGCAAGCATGATGTTTTCTACATAAGTCTGAGGGTTTCGATCATACAGCGGAAACCAACTCGACTGGACCTGTATCATGATCCGGTGTCCCGGTAGGAACGTATGATTCACCATCGGCAAGCGCACTGGATAGACCTGCTTCACATTCGCAGGGATCGCTTCGGGGTGCTCAAAACTTTTCCGATACCGCCCGCGAAGAATATTTCCAGAAACCATGAGCTGGTAGCCGCCCATGGCAGGCTGTTGAGCCACTTCATCTGGGTACACGTCAATCAGCTTCACAACAAAATCGCCGTCCGTTCCTGTCGTGGCGGCAGTCAGATGCATCAACGGCTGACCCGTTATCGTGAATGGCTTCGTCAGAACGTCAGACGTCAGAGACAGAACATCGGATCGCGCAGCAGCGTTACGTTGATCCGTCGCCAACCACCAGCGCCACTCGGAGCCTGCCTGCCCTTTTGAGATGACAGGACGGGAAACATAGGACACCGGATGTTCAGGATCAGAAACATAACTCAGTTGCCCCGCATTAACCGGAGGCTTGCCAAAGCCAAGTCCATGATCAGGCTGGAAATGCAGGATCGAGCATCGGCTGTCACAATCTGGCGAAGGAAGAGCATCCATAGTCTCCCACTCGTTCTCGCCTGACCGATAAGCCGTCACACGCGCGGGTAACGGGACTGTTCCATCCTTGAGATAATGCGCAAGAAACGGACTCAGGACATGTTTCCGAAAGTAAAGTCCGGTATCGGAATGAAGATCCACTACCCCCAGCGTACTGGCGGCATGAATTTCGCCCCCGTGATTCCACGGGCCCATTGCCAGCCAAAGATTGGATCGTGCATCGGAATTCTTACGCAACGCGTCGTACATCGCGATGGCGCCATAGTTGTCTTCCTGATCCCAGAGGCTGTGAACCAGCATCGTCGGAACTTTCAGACCCTCTTTAGGCAGAAGTCGGTCTAGGGCCTGCAACTGCCACCATGAATCATACGCGGGATGAGCCAGTATCTGCTTGAAAAAGCCAATTTGATCCATACCGCGTGACTTACCAACAGCCCCAGCGGAAACACCGTTCAGGAAGAGCGTGTATGAATCATAAGCGCTGTTCCACCATTCGACAGTGTTTTTCCGAGTAGCTCCCTGATCGTAAATGTAGGGCAGCATTTCTTCACGAAACGCACCGTTATGGAACCAGTCGTCCCCCATCCAACCATCAACCATCGGGTTCATCGGCACAGACACCTTCAATGCGGGATGAGGATGGAACAGAGCTGTGATAGCCGTGTATCCGTCATAGGATACACCGAGAATGCCGACCTTCCCATTACTCTGCGGAACGTTATGTGTCAGCCATTCGATAGTATCCCAGGTATCGGTACTCTCATCGACGTCCGTGCCGTTCAGTGGGCCCCGCATCGGGCGGTTCATGACAAAAGCACCTTCAGAACCGTATTTTCCACGAATGTCCTGAAGAACCCGAATATAGCCCCCTTCGGTTATGACATCCGGCATATTGTCATAACCGGGCAGGATCGACGCCAAATGATTGCTTGAGCCGAGCGATGCCATATGCGCAGCATTGTAAGGAGTACGCGTCATCAGCATTCCAGCGTTTTGCGCGCCTTTTGGAACCAGGATAACGGTGTGTAGTTTCACGCCGTCCCGCATCGGAATCATGACGTCTCGACGCGTATAATCGAAACTGGCATCGGAAATATGAAATTCAGCCGGCATGTCCGTGTAAACTGAGCCGTCAGCCTGCTGGGCCAGAGCAGACTGCGAGAAAGCCAGCACACAAGCCGACACCATAAGAATTTTTTTCATAATCGTTCCAAGAATAAAGGACGCGCACGGTGCAGGTGGCATGTATATTACACCCGATTGCACCGCACCATCATGTCACGTCAGAACTCAGCAGAGACTGTGCCGAAATATTGACGCGGCGCTGCGACGAAGAGATTGGCGTTATTGTCGCCTGAGACTGATGCCGCCCCGTAAATTCCGCCGATGTAGTTAGTGTCAAACAGGTTGGTGATACCGAAGGTGGCTTTTAAATTCTGTGCAAAGCCAACTTTGCCGAAATTATAAGCCAGATTAAGATTTGCCTGCCAATAAGAGGGAACATACTGGTCGTTGAGGTAGGTCATCGGACGCGCACCAACGTAATTGACGTTGAAGTTAAACATTGCCTGACGCCATGTATAATTCAAATTCGCCTTATACATGAATTTTGGATAATAGACTTGGTGCTTACCCTTCAGGCTATATGTGCGCCCGCTATAATTAATTGAAGACGTCTGATACTCGGCGTCGTTCCAGCTAAAGCTGTTCGTAATTTCCAGCCCACGAAACGGGCGGATCGTGGCGACTGCGTCAGCACCATTCATGGTCTCCCGCCCAACGTTCAGATAAGCGCTGTGTGCGGTCGCAGTGCTACCCTCCGTGATAGATGCCAGTCGATTATAGTAATCGGTATGGTAAAAATCTGCACTCCCCGAGAAAAAGCGGGAATCATATCGATATCCCACGATATAATTCCAAGTTCTCTCAGGCTTGATGACCTTTTTATTCGCATCGAACACGGATTGAGCAGACTGAGACGAATTGCCCAGACCACCCCACGGCGTCGCGCTGGACGTCTGTGAATAGTAGTCGTAGGCACGCAGGTTTTCGGCGATATCCCAGTAAATTTCATGATGATCGAGGAAATGATAATCAAAATTGAAATGAGGCAGGAATGCACCTGACGCTGTCAGCGTACCACTTGCTGCATGACGATAATACGTGTTCCACCCTTCAGCAGCGAGTTGATCTGTATAATCGTTTTTTGTACCGCCATGGGTCGTTTGTGTCAGTGACTTGAAACCGGCAAGCAGCGTCATGCCAGGCATGATCTTCCAGCGATCCTGGAGGAAGAACTGAAACGTGTTGGTATTATAGGCGTCATTATACCATGTGCTGCCGGTCCCTTTTTTGAACCCGGACAGCGGATTATGACCAGTTGTCAGACCGTCTTCATAGAGCATGGAATCATATATCCAGCGGCTATTTTCATACCAGACGCCACTTTCAATATAGTTGTCATGCGGGGCTTCATACGAGAACTTCTGCGTGAACCCCAGTCGTCGCATATCGGCATGTGACATGCCCAGCGCCATGGGAACCCCCGTGACCGACCCGTCCGCCTGCAACGAGGGCGTGCCATAGCTCGGCGATGTCACAAAGTTATTGGTTCCTCCATACAGACCACTGCTGACATTTCCATAAGCAACCGTGTCCGAGTGAATTTTTTCGGAGAGATCGAAATGACCCGTCACGGCCGAAAGATAGGTTCTCTGCACCTGGGAGGCGTCCCAAGCATAATCACCAATCTCATCATTGGACAGTTTCCCCTCATAACCTGGAGGAACATCCGAAGTGTACTGAGCGTAATAGGCCCACTGTTTGGCCTTCTCGTAGTCCGGCTTCAGATAGGTCGTATCGCGTCCCATCTGCCGCCACATGTTTTTGGTGAGCGTCAGATAATTCATCTGCTGGAAATTGCCATAACCGAAGAACCCCGTGAGCTTTCCATGCTCGCCCACAGGCTGAACAATCTTGGCATCAGCCTGTAATTCGCTTTGTCCCCCTGCCCCTTTCCACATGTCCGTGTCAGTGCGCGCAAAAGAGGCATAGAATTTTGTGCCCGTAGAGTTCAGGATACCGCTGTCTGCACGAACATACGTTCGGTAGGCATTGTAGCTACCAAACGTCTGGCTGATCTTGCCGCCTGCCTTGTCCTTCGGATCAGAGGACGTGTACGTCATGGCGCCGCCAAGGTTCTGAGCAGAAAATGAATCCAGCGCCCCGGCGCCCTGCGACATTGTCATGCCGCCAACATCATCCTGGATCATCGCCTGAGTGATTGAGACACCGTTATTATTGGCGAAACCCTGCGTCCCCAATGGTATGCCATCAAGCGTTGCGCCGATCTGCATCTGGGTAAATCCGCGCACATAGAACGTGTTGCCGTAGGTATCGAGACCAAAGGCGTCGGTCGAGGTGAAATTCGCACCCGGCGTAGTCATCGCGAGGATCTGCATGGGGTTTGTGCCTTCAACAAACCTGTCCATGACTTTACGCGTGACAGCAACTTCAGGCCCGTGACTCCGTACACGGGACACACTAACCGAAATCGATTCCGGATCAGCACCTTCAACCGTATGATGTCGCTGGGGCTTTGAAGCAACCTGGGATACGGCTCGCGGCGAAGAAGGACGGGCCTTCGTAGGATGGTGCGACTTCGTTGCAGCATCCGCTCCCGTAGACACCACACTTGCAACAGCCATGCTGAGGATGCTCGTCGTGAACAGATAACGAGATCTTCTTCTCAGCTTACCTGACGTTTTCACAACACACATCCGCCGCACTCCTGGAAAGACTTTGATTAAGTTACGTTACGTGTCCGATATGTTGCGCGTCCATATTGCTTTATTTTCGTAGCTGATAGACTGAGGTTAACTCGTCGTCATCATCGAGGCTTCGCAAGACCGAAAAATACCCACGAGATACGAGCATTAAGCCTTTCCAATCAAAAAATGCCCCCCTCGCGCAATATTTTCCAAATGACTGTAAGAGGGATATGAAGGCCCTCTTCCCATTAGGTGGGTTAATACCGTTACTCGTTTGCGCTCAGGAGAATATGCACTGTGAGATTACGTCAGATCGAAGTCTTCTATGCGATCATGACGACGGGATCGCTCCGAAAAGCCGCAGAAGTCCTGAATGTTTCGCAGCCGGCTGCCAGCAAGGTTCTCCGTTATGCTGAGCATTCTCTTGGCTTCGCATTATTCGAGCGCAAAGGTGGTCGACTTGTCCCCACACGGGAAGCGCAGATCATGCTTCCTCATGTGAACGCCATTTTCGGCAAACTTTCTGACCTGCGGCGCCTCACCCATAATCTGCGCTATGCCCGGGCAGGGCATTCCATCAGTATCGGGTGCGTGCCAAGCCTGGGCCTGAGCCTCATCCCCCGTGTGGTCCGCAGTTATTGTGCTGATCATCCCGATACAGAGGTCACGATTGATGCACTGCATGGTTCAGAGATCGTCTCGCGAATTTTCAACCATGATCTCGATCTTGGCGTTGTATTTGGCAACTACTCACGAGAAGGCCTGACGGCCCAGCACATTGGCGACATTCCCTTGGTCCTGATTGATAAAGAGAAGGATCAAGGCCCCGTAGCACTGACGGATATTGATCAGAACCGTTATCTCGGCTTGTCCGAGAAAGATCCGACTGCTGACCTGCTTGATATGGCACTTGACGAAGCAGGCATATCCGCGACCCCAGCCATTCGAGTGCGGACGCATTTCATGGCGGCAGAACTCGTTCGATTAGGCGTTGGTTGCGCTATCGTAGATGCCCTGACAGTCCTTCATCATCCGGGGCTTCCTCGCCCTTGCACACTCTCTCCCCCTCTCAGCATCAAATGCACAGTCCTTTACCGTGCGGATTATGCTCTTTCACATATTTCGCGCGATATTCTCGGCCTTTTAAGGCACGAACTCGACAAAGATCTGCAGGATTTGGAAGCAATGGTTTAGCTTCAGGTTATCACCTACGTATATCTCGTCACGGGACACTCCCCTGATTCCATGCTTTATTTCTCTTATCTGACACAGAGGTTCGTTTCTGGACCAATATAAGATGAGAGTTTTCGAGCAGTTATGAACAAGCGTCGCGCCCTGTATGGAACTGCTCTTCTCGCAGGGGCACTGATGCTCCGTCCGGCATATAGAGTTCAAGCCGCAGAGCTACCATCTGGGTTAACGGCTCCATATATCGATGCAACTGTAGAGCAGGCACGTAAGGCTTTTGACGTGCCGGGTATTGCTGTTGCTGTCGTGCAGGATGGAAAAATCGTTTTCAACCGCGGTTACGGACGCCGCGCGGAGGATGTCCATAGCGCGCCTGTAGATAACCACACTCTGTTCGCCGTTGGGTCAAATACAAAGGAATTTACGGCCACCGCTCTGGCACAGCTTGTAGATACCGGGAAGCTGAAGTGGGATGATCGCGTGATTGATCACCTGCCGGAATTTCGTGTTTCGGACCCATGGATCACACGCGATTTCCGTGTCTCGGATCTGCTGACTCACCATAGCGGCATAGGTCTCGGCGCGGGAGACCTGATGCTTTTCTCCCACAGCACATTCACTCGCAAAGACGTTTTGGCCGGGCTTGCATATATGCCTTTTACGGCTCCTTTCCGGAAGGAGTACGCCTACAACAATCTGCTCTACGTGGTGGCTGGGGCGCTTGTGGAACGGGTAACAGGCCATAGCTGGGAAGATGTCGTTCAGACCCGCCTCATCGAGGCATCCGGGCTGGCAGCATGTCAGTCAACACCACCATATAAGGGCGAGACAGACGTTGCGACCGGCCAAGGGGATCACGCCCCCCTCCCCGAAAAAGCAGCGCGCCGTTTTCCAGCAGTCGGTCCGGCAGGCAGCATCTGGTGTAGCGCAGAAGGAATGGCGCGTTGGGCCCAGATCTATCTCGGAGGAGGACAAACGCCAGAGGGAAAGCGCATTTTCAGTCGCGAGAGCCGCGACACGCTTTGGACGCCCCATGCTCTCCTTCCCTTGCCGGACATGGCGGCTTTAACCGGAACGCATTTTCGCGCCTATGGCTACGGGTGGTTCATGGAGGACTTCTTCGGGCACAAGCGCGTCTGGCATACCGGTACGATCGGAGGGATGGTTAGTTACGTCACGTTCCTGCCGGAACTAAAAAGTGCCGTCGTGATCCTGACCAATCATGATGACCACAATGCAACCTACGCCCTGGCGACCACGTTAAGCGCGCGCATCGCAACCGGTCACAGTGCTGACTGGATCAGTTACTGGAAACACAAGGAAGACGAAGCAAAAGCGCACGATAGCGCAGTTGCGATCTCCACCGGCCCCGGATCGCCTGCTCGTCCTTTCGTGACACTCCAGACGTCACAGCGAAAGGACTATATGGGCGACTATCTGGATCACTGGCGCGGACCGATCTCCGTGACTGAGCGCGGTCAAGACCTGCGGCTAACATTTTCCAAGGCTGATGGCCTGGCGGGGACCCTAAAGGCTCTTCCGCATGACCTGTTCGTCGTACGCTGGGACAACCGAGACGAAGACAGCGAAGATGACGCGTATGTCCAGTTTGAACGCGACGTCACGGGCAAAGTGACGGGTATGAAGATGCAGCTTTTAGGGTCTGATTTCAGTTTCGATGCACAGGACCTCCACCCCCGTAAAGTAGAGACAGCGCACGGAGAGGCTCACCTGTGAAACAGCATATTGCGGTTATCGGCGGTGGCGTCATCGGGCTTTCGACGGCTTATGCCCTCATCCGAGCGGGCCATCGTGTAACTCTGATCGAACAGAACGCAGATGTCGGCTTGGGAGCAAGTTATGCCAATGGCGGTCAGCTCAGCTACCGCTACGTCACTCCTCTGGCTGATGCTGGTATTCCGCGTCAGGCCCTGCGCTGGATGCTGAAATCCGGCTCTCCGGTCTCCCTTCGTCTTCGGGCCGATCCGAAACAGTGGCGCTGGATGCTGTCCTTTCTCTCCGCCTGCACTCGAACAACAAACCGTCGAAATGCGAAAGTGCTTTTACAGCTGGGCCTTGAAGGACAGGCCGAAATGGAAATATGGCGCGAAGAGGGATTGAAAGGTTTCCTTTGGCGACAACCAGGAAAGCTTGTCCTCTATCGGAATGAAGCCGTTTTCAGGAAAGCCGTATCAGGAATACAGAACACAACCTTGGAACGGGCTCTTTCTCCTGCAGAATGTGCTGAGATAGAGCCAGCTTTCGCTCACCTGACCCCAAATCTTGCAGGAGGCATTTTTTCACCGGAAGATGAAGTCGCGGACAGCCACCTCTTTTGCAAGGCCTTGAAGGCAGCTCTTCTGGATGCCCCTGGATTTCAATACCTTCAGGAAAAAGCCACGCTCGCACCTGACACGAACAACACGTGCATGCTGATTGTCGGCGGCCGACATCTTGAAGCAGATCAGATTGTCCTGGCTGCGGGCCTGAACTCACGCAAGCTCGCTGCCCCGCTCGGCATCCATCTGCCTCTTTATGGCCTGAAGGGTTACAGCCTTACACTCCGCCCCTTACCCGAGACGCTACCGTCTGTGAGCGTTACCGACTACGACAACCGAGTAGTCTATGCACGCCTTGGCGACGCACTACGTGTTGCCGCGATGGTCGATATCGGGGCGGAAGATACATCTCTTAACCCAAAGCGTCTCGCATCGCTGCGCGCGCTCGTACGGCAAACGCTCCCGCAGGCAAGCACAGATCATAGCCCTGACTCTCCATGGGCCGGTCTACGACCTGCCACTCCCACGGGTGTCCCCATTATCGGCCGGAGCAAATGTGACAACCTTCTGCTCAATGTAGGTCATGGCGCGCTCGGCTTCACACTTGCTGCCGGTTCAGCAGTGCGGATCGCCCAATTAGTCGCCGCCGTTCATACCGATGGAGTTTAGAAATGAATGCACACCTACGTCGTCGACTTTCTGCATTCCTGCTTATGGCAAGCGCTGGCACAGCATATGCCGTTCCCCCTGCTCCCACAGACGCACTGCTGACGCACACTTTAACAAATGGGGAGGCCCGCCCGCTGGCAGCACTCGCCGCACTGCGCATCCATAATGGTGCCGTGTCCTACCGATATGTGGGCGGTTTTGCGCGCAAAAATGGCGCTGACGTCACCCCCGTCCATTCAGATACCCTGTTTCGCATCGCGTCTGTCTCGAAATTTGTTACGACGATCGGTCTGATGCAACTGGTGGATCAAGGGCGGATCGATTTGGACGCCGATGCCTCCAAGTACCTTGGCTTCCCGCTGCGGAACCCTGATTTTCCAGATACACCGATTACAACACGCATGTTGCTCAGCCATACGGCAAGCATCGCAGACGCAGACGACTATGTAATACCCGCAGATCACACCGTTTCAGAATTTTTCGATGCGTCCCGCCGCCCGGGAACCGCAAACTACCACTTCCTGCCCGGACGGAAGCCGGGATCATGGTTCAGCTATTGTAATCTGTGTTACGGCCTGGTCGGCACCATGATTGAGCGGGTGAGCGGAGAGCGCTTTGATCTTTACCAGCAAAAGCACGTGCTAACGCCACTTGCTATTGATGGCGGCTATGACCCGGCGCTTCTTTCCCATCCTGAACGTCTCGCAACGCTCTATCATCATACGACCACCGGCTACGAAGCCGCCAAAGACAGTGACACGCATTTCGCTCCAGAAGTCTCCGCCCAATATCGGATCGGGACGAACGCGACGATCTTTTCACCACAAGGTGGCCTCCGTATTTCCCTTGATGGTCTTTATCGTCTGTCGCAGTTCGTGTTCGGAAACGGGACGCTTCAGGGGGTGAAAGTCCTTTCCTCCCAGTCGCTTCAGACGATGCTGCATTCGGGCTGGCATTACGATGGTCATAATGGCGAAGGACCTTATCCCATCGCAAGCTACGGTTTGGCGACCATCCAGTTGACCGGCGCGCGCGACCCATCAGGGCACCCGACAACCCCATGGCGTGGCTACCAAGGCGGCCTGGTTGGGCACCTTGGGGATGCCTACGGTCTGAGGTCTGGGTTCTGGCTCAATCCAGCGACGCGCGATGGCTATCTGTTCATTGCCGATGGTTTTCCTGAGGACGGCAAAGAAAAGCCAGGAAAAATATCGTCTTTTACCAATGTCGAAGAAGAAATTTTTAGCGCGCTTTTAAACGCAGGGTCTGTTTCAGGAACGGTTCAATGAAGATTACCATGCCCCATAGCCGCACATGCGCGTTGGTCTTGTCACTTCTCTCATGCACCTCTTGGACAGCCCACGCTCAGGACGACGCATCGACGCAGTCACGCCTTTCCAACCTAATGGCGATGCCATTCGCGACGAATATGGTGGGAGCAAAGCACGCGCAGCGTCTGGCATGGGTAGAACAACGCAAAGGCGTGCGTAACGTCATGATCTCGGATGCCGGGAACGCCCCCCATCAGGCCACAACCTACTTAAAGGATGACGGAACCCCCCTTTGGGGCCTGGCGCTCACACCGGATGGCAAGGCCCTGGCTTATGTAGAAGGCGGCGATCCAGAAGCCCTCACAGCCCCTGCTCCCAACCCGGATAATACCGCCTATCGCCCTACGGCCACAGTCCATGTCGTTCGCGATGGCAAAAAAAACATCATTGCAGGCCAAGGCTATCTTCCAGAGTTCTCTCCCGACGGGCGGCAACTCGCTTTTGCACAAGGAGGCACTCTGCTGCTCGGGGCAACCGGCTCTTCTGCCCGGGCGGTCATGACTACGGACGGAACGATCACGGCCCTCCATTGGTCCCCGGATGGCACGTTTGTCGCATTGGAGATCAATCGTGGTTCACACGGCATGATTGGATTATGGGACACGAAGCACCGCGTTCTCAGCTTTATTCCGCCAGGTTTAGGGTTCGACCGGCTACCCACATTCTCGCCTGACGGCAAGCATCTTGCTTTCGTCCGTGTACAGCAACCTCCATTATTGACGCATCCAGAAAACGGCCAGTTCTGGTCCCTCCATAGCTACGACCTGACAAGCGGTGCAGAACAACTGCTCTGGACACCACCAAAAGGGCCTGGAAGCAGGTTTTGGGCAGCAGACGACCTTGATCTTACATGGACGCCAGACGGACGCATCCTGTTTCCTTGGGAGGGAAGCGGCTGGCTTCGGATATGCACCATTTCTGCTGCTGGCGCCACAACGCCACAATGTCTAACCCCCGAACAAGCCGAGGTTTCGTCCTACCTCCTGTCACCCGACGGCAAATCGCTTTTCTATACCTCCAATGTCGGGGAGCTCGATCACTGGCGCGTATGGTCCAAGCCGTTGGACGGAAATGCAGCCGCTCTGACGGATGCAACAGAAGAAGCAGGCTCGCTTGCTATGGCTGGCGAGGACCTGGCAGTGATGGTCACAAGCGCCACTCAGACGGCTCACCCTATCCTTCACCACGAGGGACAATGGAAGGTGCCGGTAACGCCGACACTCCCTAAAGATACCAACTTCGTTGCACCGCAGAGTGTGCAGTTTCGAAGCGAAGACGGAATCAACATCCACGGTCAGCTTTTCCTCCCGCCGACTGAAATGCATGGACCTCATTCAGCGCTGGTATTCGTCCACGGAGGCCCCAATCGGCAGATGATTCCGGCTTTCAATGCCATGGGATACTATTCCAACGCCTACATGATGAACCAGACCCTCGCCGCACACGGTTACGTCGTATTGTCCGTGAACTATCGCAGCGGTACAGGCTATGGACAGGCGTTTCGTGAGGCCGACAAAATAGGAAGCGCGGGAGCCAGCGAATACCAGGACGTTCGTGCCGCCGCGCAGTATCTGCGGGCAAGACCAGACGTAGCGTCGAAGCATATCGGGATCTGGGGCGGAAGCTGGGGTGGTTACCTTGTCGGATTAGCACTGGCCCGCGATAGTGGATTGTTCGCTGCCGGTGCAGACTTCCATGGCGTCCATGACATGACAGAGCCAGATCATCCCGGTCTGTCCCCTGAAGAAAACCGCAAACAACATGAAACGGAATGGCGGTCCTCCCCTCTGGCAGACATCGCGCACTGGCGCGCGCCGGTCCTGCTTGTCCACGGAGATGACGATCATGACGTGGAATTTGAGCAATCGGTGTTGCTGTCCAAGGCATTAACTGCGTCAAGTGTAACGCACGAGGATCATATATTCCCAGGTGAACGACACGAATTTCTTCGGCAGCAAGACTGGTTGACAGCATACGGCTGGACCATTCGATTTTTTGATCACTATCTCGAAAACGCTGAGGTGCCGTAGAGCGGCTTACCCCACAACAGATATTATCTGGATATTTTCACGCAAACTATGAGCACGCCTAGAAAAAATCGACTTTGATATACCCATTCGCTATAGAGGCAACATTCTTCAACCGGGTCTTCAAGGGTTAGTTTGTGCAGTGCGAGTGGCGTAGATCTTATGACAGGCTGGTTCCAATGCTGATCAAAGAACATTTCGGAGACCCGGGTGTTCTTACGCGGCAGTTCCCCTACATGAAGTCGACGTATCTATGGAAAAACGACGACTTTATCATCACGGCAAAAGCCCTTGCCAACCCGAATAGCAAGCATCACGAACTTGAACGACAGGCCGTAGCGCTTCATCAGGCCGGATCTTGGCGACTTGCCGGTGAATATTGGCTAATTGCGGCCGGATGGCGTCGTAATATGATGGACGCAGGCAATGAACAGCACGTAGAGGCGCTCCAATTCGTGCTTCGTCATGTCGAGTACAACAGAGCACTAGCTGAATGGAAAAAGAAGAAACTCAGCCGAAATGCTATGCCCTATCCTGATCAGTTCGGAATTCCCGAAGAGTAAAATTTCGATATAGTTATAGACCCTAATTCTACACACCTTCTCAATATTTCTTGAAATTTCAGAGGGTGCGAATTCATAAACTCGCACCCGAAACCAAATACAATTATTCCCCACAAGTACACATAAAAATACTTTCAATCTTCTATTCCATTTCTTCCGTCTCTCTATAATTCCAGAGGCAGAAAGTCTTCATAGGAAAATAGAGGTTTTTCTAACCTCATCCGTCATCAAACACCGCAGATTCAACATTGATAGCAGAACGCTTCAAGGGGCTCGCTCGAAGGTGATCAAACTAAAAAGCATACTGATGCGTTCTTTTCCTCAGTGATCCTCTGAGGACGAAAAATACGATGAAGCGCTTCTACAATCACCGCGACACTCTTGTTACAGAAGGCCTTGACGGTCTTCTCAGGTCATCCGTCGGTCATCATCTCTGCCGACTTGAAGGACACGAGAATATCCACGTCGTTCTCAGAAGGGGCTGGGATAAGTCGAAAGTGGCTATCATCTCCGGCGGAGGCTCAGGCCATGAGCCAGCCCATGCTGGTTTTGTTGGCAAAGGCATGCTGACGGCAGCAGTCTGCGGTGCGCTCTTCGCCTCCCCCAATGTGGATGCCATTCTTGCCGCCATCCTTGAAGTTACAGGCGAAGCAGGATGCCTCCTAATTGTTAAGAATTACACGGGAGACAGGTTGAATTTCGGCCTTGCCGCAGAACAGGCCCGCACTCTTGGAAAGAACGTTGAACTCGTCATTGTGGCCGATGACATCGCACTTGGCCGCGGACCTCATGCCCGAGGTATTGCTGGGACAGTCCTTGTTCAGAAAATCGCGGGCCATCTGGCAGAAACGGGATCTAGCCTGGAAGAGGTAAAACAGGCTGCCACTGATGCCATCCAATCAACAGCATCGATTGGCCTCGCTCTATCAGACGTCAATGTTTACGATGTGGAGCATAAAACGCGGCTAAATGACTCAGAGGCGGAACTGGGCCTTGGCATTCACGGCGAACCTGGCGCTGAGCGGATCTCTGTAGATAAATTAGATGCCTTAGTTAACAAAGCCGTAGATACACTCGAAAAAAATCTGACAGATGATAAGCAAATCATTATGGTCAACATGCTGGGCGCAGTTCCAGTTCTGGAGGCTCAGGCCATAGTTGATGCTCTCTCCAGAACCGCATTTGCAGACCGCATAGAATTTATTATCGGGCCTGCCCCGATGATGACTTCCTTGGATATGTATGGATTTTCTTTATCCGCCATACCTGTAAGAGAAGACCTCGTCGAGGCCTTGAAATCTGCTGTTGAGGCTTGGGCTTGGCCAGGCCTAGCCCCTTTTAAGGGGATACAGACAAGGCAAACTCCAGCCTTGCCTGAAACTTTCTCCTATGAGCCCTCATCCGACACTTATGTAGAGAGCCTGATAACTCACGGCGCAAAGGTTCTCATAGACAACGAGAAAGATCTCAACGCGCTTGATGCTCTGATCGGCGATGGAGATGCAGGCTCAACTTTCGCTGAGGCGAGCCGCGTTATTCTCAAAGAAATCAAGCGCCTTCCCCTCGCTTCTCCCCAACATCTCTGTGAAACGATAGGCAGGCTTCTCGCGCGCAATGCTGGTGGCTCCAGCGGCGTTTTGTTGTCCATCATGTTCGCCACAGCAGGACAACAGCAGGATTGGCGCACCGGGCTTGAGGCAGGTCTGGACCGTATGCACAGATACGGTGGAGCGTCTCAAGGAGATAGAACAATGCTCGATGCGTTGTTTCCAGCAATAACGGCACTTCAAACTGGAAATCTCCAACAGGCTGCAAAGGCTGCTCGTGAAGGTGCTGATGCCACCCGGAAGATGCCAGCACGAGCTGGCCGGGCAGCTTATGTTCCGAAAGAACAACTCAAGAATATCCCTGACCCAGGAGCGGAAGCCATAGCTCGCCTGCTGGAAGGACTGTCAAATTTCACTTAAAGAGTAGTGGCGCTTTAAAATTCTCATTGCGCGTTGTTACGATTTTTACCAATCGCCAACAACGCGCGCATTTTATCCTGCGAAATTCCAACACTTCCACAATACATATCTAGTTTTTACAAAATTAAACTACATCTCACCCTCTTTGAATGGAGAAAAATTATTCTAAATATCATTGCCATACAAAAAAACGTATATCATTTTCGAACCAAGATAATCATAGCCGCCATAAATAACCATAAGATATAGAACTATAAAAATATTTTTATTCTATTTGTTTATCACTCTCATATATTTTTCCCTCCCTATTTCGTCATGCTCAAAAAATCGTTACCACATCAAACTGTTGCCAAAAAAATACACACGATTTCATAAATCATTCGTTTCTGCATCAGAACCGCTTGCTTGGTTGCAATTAATATTGAATCAGCAACAAAATGTAGTGTTCCGGACGGCTGATCCGTGATCCCAACCGTCATCGAAAGAAACCCATGGTGTATCGAAGCAGAAAGCGACGTCGTACAATCATGCTTTTTGGTGCTACTGCGCTGGCATCAACCTCTATGTACGCGGGTGCGTCAAAAGCACAGACTGTCAGCCAGGGCGCAGGCACTGCTGGAAACCAAAATCCAGCCGTGGTTGCCCCTCATCATCGCGGCAAGAGTGCCAGCAAGAAAAAAACACCCACACAAACAATCAAACCCTCTGGTGCCGAAGCCCCGGCAGGCTCCGCAATAACGACTGACAACGCTGCCAACAGGCGCGTCATTGCTGATGCGAAGGCGCAAGGAGCCGCGCCTCGGTCCAGAGAAGAGAACGTTGTTGTAACAGGAACGCTCTTCAGTGATCCAAACGCGACCAATGCGTCGCCGATTGAACACATCACCCGAATGGACATGCAGCGGCGCGGTCTCAAGACAGTGACCGACGTGCTCCAGTCCCTGTCAACGAATGGCGCAGGCAATCTGACAAACGGCTGGTCTGCTGGTGGTGGTTTCGCAACTGGTGGGTCTGCTCCGTCGCTTCGTGGCCTCTCTACCGACTCAACTTTGACGCTCATAGACGGCCAGCGCCTCGCCTATTACGGCCTCGCTGACGATGGCGAGCGCAATTTCGTTGATACCAACTGGATCCCGATGTCGATCATGCAAACGGTCGACGTTCTTGAAGACGGTGGCTCCGCCACCTACGGTGCCGACGCTGTCGCAGGCGTCGTCAACATGGTGACACGCAAGGAAATTCAAGGCGTTGAGGGAAATGCTGAGGGCGGTCTGTCCCAGCGTGGCGATGCCGGTCATCAGCGTCTGTGGGCAACATATGGCCACGGCGACCTACACCGTGACGGATACAATTTCTATATCAACTCCGAATATCAGCAGGATGACCCTCTCTACTACCGTCAGCTTCAGTCTCCATACAATAGTGGCGACCTGACAGGTATTGGAGGTGGAAACGCCAACTATAACACCCTGCTCCCGGATGGAACGATCAGTCCTTTCGGTGTAACGCCTGCGGCTATTGTCCGACGTAGCGATGGAGCAAACAGCGGAACAGGGGCGTGGCAGCTTCTGAATCCTTCTGCTGGATGCGGCTCTTTTGGATCGGTTGTTACTGGTAGTGTCGTGAGCGGCGATAATGGTAAAAGCCAGACCTGCACCATGAATTCGCAGCGTTATGCTCAGGTGGCGCCAGACATTCGCCGTATCAATGCCACCGCGCATCTTACGGTGAACGTGACACCGCGTTCCCAGCTCGTGGCCATGTTCAATTACTCACAGGCCATGACGACTGTTACAGGAACACCAACAACCACAAGAACTTACAGTCAGGCTGAGCTGGCAAACACGCTCAGCACGCCAATTCCCGCTTATCTTCCAAACGGACAGCTCAACCCTAACGATCCGTTCGCTGCCGAAGGCAAAGCCGCGGAGGTCGATTACCGTTTTGCAGACCTTCTTCCAACAACGACTGAATTTAATCAGAACTTCCGCGGGTCCGTCCGCTACGCAGGCTGGGAGCCCTCTGACTGGGGTTCAGACTGGCATTATAATGCCGATTTCGTAGGCATGGCGACGCGTCTGACCCAGACCATCACGGGCGTCCCTACGATCAACAGTCTTGAGAACGCGATTACAAGCGGCGACTATAACTTCGTCGATCCTTCGCAAAACTCACAGGCCGTTCTAAACGCGCTGGCTCCTCGGAGTGTTATTACAGCAACAACATCTGAGTATTCTGGGAATCTGACAGCCAACAAAGGTCTTTTCAAGCTTCCGGGTGGCACAGCCAACCTCGCAATTGGCGCCAATTTCCGCCATGAAGCATTGAACGATCCGTCGGCCAATCCGCTAAATATCGCGGATCCTGGAGCACAGTACGTTGGCACGATCAATCCGGTGAATGCAAAAGGAAGCCGTTGGGTTGAATCTGGCTTCTTTGAAGTCGGCTTACCATTCCATAAAATGGTCAATGTGGACGTCTCGGGCCGTTACGACAATTACAACGAAAGCACGGGCAACAGCTTCCACCACTTTTCTCCCAAAGTGGGCCTACAGTTCAAACCGACGAAAATGCTGACCCTTAAGGGAACATTCAACCAAGGTTTCCGAGTTCCAAGTTTCTCTGAAACCGGTGGCTCGAACGTCGGTTACGTGACCTATGATCCGTCTGCTGTCACATCTTTCGTCAATCAGCATCGGAGTGCTGACGGCTCAGCCAATACCTACGCCCAGCCTTATTCAATCGGTGAAAATACGTCTGGCAATCCAAATCTTCGTCCAGAAACATCGACTGGGTTCTCAGGGGGACCAGTATTCAAACCAACCGACTGGCTGACAATCAGCGCGGATTACTACTATATTCGCAAAAACCACTATATTGCGCCTAATCCCTATGGTGTCGCTGCTATGGCGACCGACTATCTAGAGGGAAATGCTCTCCCAAGCGGCGTAACCGTGACCCCTGACGTTGCTGACACGCAGAACCCAAGTGGACAGCTACGCCCTGGCTTGATCAACCTTGGCTACGTTAACACGAAGAAGCTGATCACGGATGGTTTTGACCTGAAAATCCAGGCACAGAAGCACCTTCCCGGCCCGCTACATGATGTTCTCTGGGTGAGTAAGGGCGAAGCGACTTTTGTCCATCGTTACAATATCTATCTACCTGCCTCATCCGGCGGCGGTGTAGAGCGCTTTGCAGGAACACTTGGCCCCTACAGTGCAGTTTCTTCCTCAGGAACACCACGCTGGCGCGCGAACTGGGCCAATACTTTCATGTGGAAGGGGCTCTCCGTCACACCGACCGTATATTACACAAGTGGTTATCGCCTGACTGCGGACGACTATTCCGGGGCCGGCACAAGCGGCGGTTGCGCTAACGTAATCTCCAACAGTGCGTACTATCCCTCCCAGTGTCATGTAAAAGGTTTCTGGGATGTTGATCTGACGGTCAACTATCAGGTGAACCGTCGCTGGAATATTTACGCGAACGTCTACAATCTTCTTGGCTTCCGAGCACCGTATGACTTCGGTACATATGGCGGCTATCTTTATAACTCTTCCTGGGCTCAAAATGGCGTTGTCATGCGTTCGTTCCAGTTCGGTGTAAACGTTACGCTGTAGTTCTTGATGCTCATTTATTGTAATTTTAAATTTCCGATGATTTAGGGAAATTTAATAGACTGCCTGCGGACGAGTAAATAACTCGTCCGCAGCTTTCTTCGATATGGCGTCGCAGATCGCGAGACGAACGGCTGCCAGATTGAAAAAGCTTATCGCCTGTTTTTCAGGGCCTTAGCACCTCTCTGCTTGGAGAGTCTCTCCCTCAGATCAGGAGCTAGCTACATACCGTAATCCGTTACCATAGATGCCTGACACTCTATTTCTCAGCCATCTGCGGCGCAGCAGCGATCATGGCCCGGTTATAAACCGTCTGCCTATGGTAAACGCCTTTTCATACAGACATAAGCCACTAGATAAATAGCCATATAAAAGAACGGGATGAAGAAGATAGCACCTTCCAGATCACCCATCATGACAGTTTCTCCGTGTTTGCAACGCCGTCTTCCTGAGCATCAAGAAGCACGGCGCCAGCCCCGGAAATCAGAACGATCATGACCGTTCCAATGACCCATGCGAAATACCAAGGTCCCTGATCGCCGACAAAAACGGCGAACAGCAGCGCAACAACGAGGGCCAGAGCAAGGCCGGCCAATCTGAAGATTTTCATGGAGCGTAATTCCTCAGTAGCTATGAGAGTCATTCATGACGTCCTGAACCCGCACACGGCCACGCATCACATGGTAGCACCATGACGTGTAGCTCAGGATAATCGGGACAAAGATGACCGCCACAACAAGCATGCAGCTCAGGCCATAAAGGCTTCCGGTACCGTTCCAGACCGTGATGCTTTGATCGGGTGCGGTCGTGGATGGCATCAGGAAGGGGAACATCGCGGCCCCAACCGTCGTGATCGTTCCAGCCCAGGCCCCTACGCCCAGCCACCACCCCAAGGCCGGACGATTGGCACGGAGAAGAAGCGCTTCACCGACCATGCAGACCGTACCAAGAACCGGTAACAGCCAGAGAACCGGATGAGCATAGTAATTGCCAAGCCACGCACCGGGGCGAATTGCCGCGGTTTGACCATGGAGCGGGTTGGCAGGCATTGCCGGATCAGACAGGGACGTCAGAACAAAACCCGGCACGTGAGCGATCCAGAAACCGCCAATGACAAACAAGGCAGCAGCTACAAATCCACCCAAGGAACCATAAGCCCGTGCTCGGCCATAAATCGGGTTTTCCGAGCGCAGCATCAGCATTGCACCGCCCTGCTGCACACTCAGGGCAACGGACATTAAGCCGCACAGAATGGCAAACGGATTGATCAGATAGCTCAGGAAAGACTCATCCTGAACATATTGGCCCGTCCAGGTGAAGTGATAGCCCACTCCTTCGAGAATATTTCCGAATGCCGCGCCATAAACGAACATGGGTACAAAACCGGAAATCAGGAAGGTCACGTCCCAGCTTGCACGCCAGTGTCTGCTATCGGCTTTTGAACGATATTCAAATGCCACAGGGCGCAGGATCATGCTGAACAGCAGCAGGATCATGACAACATAGAAGACGGAAAACGACGTGCCATACAGTGTGGGAAATGCCGCAAAAATCGCCCCACCACCGAGAATGAACCAAACCTGATTGCCGTCCCAGTGCGGGCCGATGATGTTGAGCGCCGTCCGACGCTCCCCGTCATTACGACCCACGAACCGCAGCAGCGTACCAACGCCCATATCCATCCCGACCATGGTGCCAAGCCCGATGAACAGGACACCGAGAATTCCCGTCCAGATCAGTTTGAGAAGTGCATAGGTCTCCATGTCAGACCCTCCGGTTTTTCAAAGAAAGAAAAAGGACGTTCATTTCAGGCGTGGCTCCCGTGGAAGTGGGACAGCAGAGCATCCGTTTCGTCGTGATGCGTTCCATGCTCTTCCGGACCGAGGCGGGCAAAACGGAACATCAGGTAGAGCTCAGCTGCGATAAACACGCTGTAAAGCAGCGCAAAACCGGCCAGCGAGAACACCATGTATCCCGTGCTGTGCCCTGAAGCAGACAGGAAGGTCGGCAGCTTATTAAAGACGGTCCAGGGCTGACGACCGGCTTCCGCAGTGATCCAGCCAAATTCCGTTGCCAGGATCGGCAGCGGAATGGACCACATGGTTGCTTTCAGCAGCCATGGATTGGCTTCAAGTCGATTTTTCAGGCTCAGGAGCGCTGCCACGGCAAAAATTGCGAAGAAATAGCCGCCAAGGAAAACCATGAACCGGAACGACCAGAACGTCACAAACACGTTCGGCAGAATGTCAGGCTGCGTCTGCTTTACGACCGCATCAAGCTGATCCGCAGGGATATTCGTCACATCCTGATTAGGGGCATGGCGCGTCGCAAGAAAGCCGAAACCCATATCGTCCTGATGAGCATTGAACAGGTTCAGATCAGCCTTGTCATGCGTCTCGCCATAACGGCGGAGTGCCGTCAGAGCGATAATCCCGGAGCGAATGCGCGGGCCTGCCTGCTCTTCCAGCTCATACATCCCTATAACGGGTTGATTGAAGCTGTGCGTGATCAGTGGCGTTAAAACGTAGGGAATATTAATTTCGAAGTGGTTGACCTGTTTTTCATCATCCGGAAGAGCTGCAAGGATCCACGGTTCGTAAGGTGGCTTCGTCGTGTGCCACAAACCTTCGATGGCGGCGATTTTCGTTGGCTGCTTTTCGTAGTCCATCCGGCCCAGCACATCGCCGAGCGTAATAACGGCAACCGATGAAATGATGCCAAACAGGGCGGCCATACGGAAAGACCGGGCGGCCAGTTCACGATGCTGTCCACGAAGCAGGTAGAATGCGCTGATCCCCATGACGAACATGGACGCGGCCACATAGCCAGCCACTGAAGTGTGCACAAACTTGGCCTGCGCATCCTGACTGAAGACAACATGCACAAAGCTGTCAAACTGCATGCGCATCGTATCTGCATCGAAATGCGCGCCTTCAGGCACGTTCATTCCGGCATTGGCAATCAGGATCCAGAGGGCGGAAAGGTTGGATCCGAGCGCCACAAGATAAGTGATGGCCAGATGTCCAGGTTTGCTGAGGCGATCCCAGCCAAAGAACATAAGACCCACAAAAGTGGATTCCATGAAAAAGGCCATCAAACCTTCGATGGCGAGCGGCGTACCGAACATGTCCCCAAAGAAATGCGAGTACATGGACCAGTTGGTGCCGAACTCGAATTCCATGGTCAGGCCGGTTGCAACACCTATGGCAAAGTTAATACCAAACAGCTTGCCCCAGAACTGGGCCATGTCCCGGTAAATCTTTCGGCCGGTAACAACATACACTGTCTCCATTGCAGCCAGCATAAATGTCAGCCCAAGCGTCAAAGGCACAAACATGAAGTGGTAAAGGGCCGTCAGCGCGAACTGGAGACGCGAAAGATCGACGACCTGCGGGTTAATGAAATCCACGATGGGATCCTCCTGTGAACAGGACAGAAAAAGGAACGAAAGGCCGGTATCCGGCGTGCATCATCGTCGGATCACGGCAGTCCCTCCCGTTCATGAAGTCGGCCGTCTTCCAGTCGCAGAACACGCCGCATGAACTCCAGCGGCTCGGGGCGATGGGTGATGCAGAGCACTGTTGCCTGGGGCAGCGCTGCCAGTAGGAACGCGATCAGGTCTCTGCCTTTTTCAGGAGGCAGTCCTTCGGTCGGTTCATCCAGAATGACCCAGCGCGGACGACGCAGGATAATCTGCGCAACGGCCAGACGCCGCGCCTGCCCCCCAGACAGTCGCATACCGTGCTCACCGACGAGGGTATCCAGCCCGTTTTCCATAAGCCGGACTTCCTCGAAGACGCAGGCGCTGGACAATGCCGCCCACATGTCCTCGTCAGTTGCATCTGAGCGAGCAAGCAATAAATTGCGGCGGACACTGCCCTGAAACAGATGAAAATCCTGCGACAGAACGCTGATCTGCGTTGAAAGCGCCTGCGTATCGAGCTGTTTCAGATTAGCTCCACCCCAATGGATGGAACCCGACTGATACTCTTCCAGCCGAAGCAGCAGACGAATAAGAGAGCTCTTTCCTGCCCCTGAAGGCCCGACAATCCCAACACGCTCTCCGGCGTGGATGCTTAGGGAGCAATCCTCCAGTACTATCTTCCGGCTACCGGCATAACCAAACCGGACGTCCCGCATAACAAGCCGAGTGAAATCAGCGCCTTCCCAAACGTTTGCCGCTTCAGCAACAGGCAGAGGCGCCTCGCACAGTGTCATGAGGCGACGTATTGAAACCCGCGCCCGAGCCAGAGCCTGCCGGGCCGGAACGACGCCCGAAACAAACTCCATTGCCGCCAAGGCCCCCAGGATGAGCATAGGCAGTTCGGGAGCACTCAGGGCTCCGGATTGCAAAGCGCGCGCACCGATCATCAGCACCCCAGCAACTGCCAGGGCCGCTATAAAAGCCCCTGCCTGCCGCGATGCATGCGACCATGCGAGAGAACGCAACTGCGTCTTGCCGAAGAGAGACTGCGTGGCATTCAGCGCCTCTACCGTCCGTACAGCTGCGCCACACAGAGTGATATCGCCAGCACACTGCACAGCTTCCACGAGATCCGCACGGAAATTGTCGCCCAGCCCTGCCAGGCGCTCCATGTCATTATCAACCTTTCGGCCAACAAGAACTGGTACAGCCATTCCACTGAGCAACAGCGCCAGAGCCAGAAGCAGCCCGGCTTGCAGTGAGAACACGGATATGATGACAACGCTGACCGTCCCGCAGATTGCCGCCACGCCGAATGGCATAAGCGCATTAATCGGGAACTGGCCGACAATCTCGGTATCGGATACCAGTCTTCCTAGAACATCCCCGCTGCGGTGGTCTGTCAGGAGAGTCGAACGCGGGATCAGGCGTTCAAACACCCGAGCCCGCAGAACCCTGACACTTTCCAGTACTGCGTCATGCGTTACCAGTCGTTCCCCGTAGCGTGTCAGGATGCGGGCGGTCGCAAAAAACCGTACGCCCGCCGCAGGCAAAAAGAGGTTGAAAAGATTGCGCGTTACTATGCCACCCAGACCCGCCGCGGCCGCAGCGGCAATCAGCCATCCCGACAGAAACAGCAGCCCGAACCCGGAGAGAGCTGCCAGACAGGCAAGGAAAAAACCAAAGATCATCTTCCCCCGCGCAACTGCAATCAGGCGAAAGGCATACTGAAGCTCCGTCATGCTACAGCTCGCTGAATTTCATGGGACTGGATGACACCTTTTGGAAGGTGAAGAACCTGGTCGGCCTGATTGATAATGTCTGGGCGATGAGAGACCGCGATCACAATGCGACCGGCTGCCAGGGGTTTGATGGCGGCTGCAATCATGGTTGCATTCGTCGCGTCCAGATCAGCGGTTGGCTCGTCAAAAACCAGAATATCCGGCGCATTCATCAACGCGCGCGCCAACGCCAGCCGCCGGATCTCGCCACCAGACAGCGCCGTGCCACGATCGCCCACTACGGTATCTAATCCGTCGGGTAATGCGTCGATAAAGGAGAGGACTCCAGCCAAAGCCGCAACAGACCGCAGCCCGGCATCATCAATATCCGGATTTGCCAGATGCAGATTGTCCCGAATTGTCCCGTTTAGAAGACATGGAGACTGCGGAACCCAACCAATACGCCAGTTCTGCGCGGCAATGTGGTTGCCCGTACTATCAACGGCGACAATACCGCCAGCTCGGACTGGCATCACCCCGAGCAGAACCCGCAAAAGCGTGGTCTTCCCGCTACCACTGGCACCCGTTACCGCCGTAATGGTGCCGCGATGAGCAGTAAAGGAAATACCACACAGAACGTTTGGACCCTGTCCGTAGCCAGCGGAAACATCATTGAAAATGAGCTTTTCAGGTGCCCCTGTCGTGGCCTGATGAGGGTTCTTGCCCCGGTCGACACAGAGTTCCGGAAGACGCATGAATGCCATAAGCCCGTCCATGGCAGACAGTGCGTTCTGACGAGCATGATAGCTGGCAGAAAAATTACGGAGTGGTGCAAAATACTCTGGAGCCAGCAGCAGAACAAAGAAGGCTGTGTAAAAATCGACATGCCCTGAGAGCAGACGCGAGCCGAGAACTATTGCTACAAGCGCGACCGCGAGGCTGGAAAAGAACTCCAGAACAGCAGATGTCAGAAACGCAACGCGCATGACACGCATCGTCGCCAGCCGGTGCGCCTCTGCCATGGACTGCACCATTTTCACGCTTTCCTGCGCGCGCCCAAACAGACGAAGCGTTGTCAGTCCCTGCACTGCGTCTAGAAAAGACGCACCAAGCAGCAGAAGCCGCGTCCACTGCCGATCCATCAGGCTTTGAGCGCTATAACCAACCAGAGCCATAAAAACCGGTATTAGTGGCCCCGTCACAGCCAGGATCAGAAAACTCCATCCATCCAGCCCTGCCACGACTGCCAAGATGAGGAGAGGCAGAACAACCATTGCCGCGGCGCGTGGAATATACTGCGCAATGTAGGGCTGAAAGGCCGCTACGCCATCCGTCAGAGATGTTGCAAGGCGCCCGGTCTCCATGCCTTGCAGCCCGACTGGGCCCACTCGGAACACATGCCGGATCATTTCTTGGCGGAAGAGAGTAACCGCTCTCTGACCAGCCACCTCTCCTGCCATATCCGAAACCCACTGCACACAACCGCGCATGAGTGCGACACAAAGAAAACCAACGAACGGCCTAGCATCTGCGTTAATCGACAAGCCTTTGAAGGCAAGGTCATCCACGAGTTGCGCCAGAAGCCCCATTTGCAAGACCAGCAGGACAGCCGCCACTGCCGCCAATGCGACCGCGATAGCCAACGTCGGTGATGCCTTGCGTGTGACTTCTGAAATGCCCGAAACCCTACCCCCAGACATTGGTGCCGACCTCACATTTGTTTTCTTAATTATATTAAGTTCGAATGTTATAAATTTAATTAAGTCATAAAGTCAATTCGTATTTTTTGTGGCCGCACCGCCTTTTGAGAGGGAAAAATTTGGGGAATATGAGGATTTTTGGACCCCGCAAGCCTGAAAAACGGACGGAGCCAGAAGATGTAAAATCGTATTTTTGATAAGTGTATTTATTGGTTTTATTAATTATAAAGTTTTCTGGAAAAAATTTTCTATAATCTGTCCAAGGCATCTAGCGATTATAAAGCCACATTGATTGTGAAAATCATGGGAGTGTTTTCACTGTCTGACAGCCCGTTTCACCCGGATGGGTGCAGCATTCAGTAACTGAGCGACTTCAGGGAAATTACGAAAACCAAATTAGGTTCAGGTTCTATTGATTAGTTGGCCCCTCTACTTCACGCAGTGGGAAAAAGTAAAAACGTGAAAACGTTATTTATGGGAAATAAGAAATAAAACTCTTCGTCTTTATTTTCTAAAGCGACCTGACAGGAGCAGGGTTGGCCCTTTTGCATTGGCTAGGCACCCCATGAAAATAAAATCCGCGCAAAACAGCGCAGAGACACTGAAGAAAACAGGCCGCAATTGAGTGTCTTTCTGGGGATGGGTGCAAAAATTCTGCACCGCCAAGCTAAGACAATCCCGTCGACAAATATCGTTATATCATTTTTTCTATAAATTTTGCATTTTCAACGATCGGAAATTTCGTGCGTCTCAACAGTTGGAAACGACAGTGGTCGAGCCAGTTTATCTGGAAAAAAGACTTCAGCCTCAAAGGTTCATAGGAAAAAGCCGCCTCCCATTCCCGATGCTTAGATCAAATACTGAAAACTCAGTGGGTCAATCTCGTGTCGAACGCGCCTTTCTCGATCAAAAAACATATATTAAAAACATGAATTTGAATAATTGGCGTCAATAAGTCCATAACAAGAATTGGAACGACTGATATTGTTTATCACAACACCTGCATTTAGTTTTAACAAAATAGTTTAATTGTGCAGAAGGAGACAGGGAAGTGACCTCTGCCTCATTCCAGCGCTAGGGAGAAATTAATATCCAGAAGACCTGTTAATTTCTCCAACCATTTCCGCTCCCTTCTCAAACTGTAAGATATTTTTCAAAATCATTTCTCCACCTGTCTCAGCATGCGAAGAACTTGCAATGTGCGGCGTAAGGGTAATCAACGGATGGTTCCAGAACGGATGGTCCTCAGGAAGGGGCTCCGGATCGGTCACGTCAAGAACGGCTTGGCTCAATAGTCCCTCATCCAACGCTAAAAGCAGATCATCCTGTGCAAGGTGACCGCCCCTCCCACAGTTGATAAGACATGCCCCTTTGGGAAGCTTGGCGAATAATTCTTTGTTCAAAATCCCTTTTGTAGCGTCAGTCAGGGGCATCAAGCAGACAAGGACATCTGTGGCCGCCAGAAAATCATCCAGTTCTTCGGGCCCTGCATAGCTTTTGATTCCAGGAATGTCATGTCGGCTTCTGCTCCAGCCATGACAGACGTATCCGAACTGCGACAGCTTTTTCAGGACAGGCGTGCCAAGCGCTCCCATGCCCATCACCCCAACCCGAAACAGGCTTGAAGATACGTTTGGCGCACCTTTCCAGACATGCGCCGCTTGCTGACGCGCGTACTGGAACATATTCCGATGGTAAGAAAGAACAGCCCAGAGGACGTATTCTATCATTCCCTCCCCCAAGCCTGGCTCCATCATACGGACGACCCGGACATTTTCGGGGATTGAGGCAAGGTTCAGTTGATCCACACCTGCACCGACAGAAAAGAGCACTTCAAGATTAGGAAAGTTTTCTGCCAGATTTTCCGGTGGCTGCCACGCGGCCAGATAGCGAACTTTCTGCGGATCGCCGGTCTCAGGCCAGACATGAAACGCAAGTTCAGGCAACTCGCTAGCGAACATTGGCTTCCACAGACGTGCACGCTCTTCAGTAGATTTCAGCACAAAAGACATTTCAATAATCCTTAACCGAGAGCCTGACTGGTCAGAGCAAAATATTGCGGAGCATTTTCAGAGATCACCACAGGCTCGGTCGACATTGTGTTGACGACGTCCACGCGGATCAGCCCCATTTCATCCAGCCAGCCTGAGAGAGCAGATGAAGTCGGCGTATCAATTCTGATAAATTCTCCACCATACGTACCAATCCAATGAGAAATGAGCGCCTTTGCCTGCTCTGCCGTTTCCGCTGCGACAGGACCAATCAGCCATCCCCATCCGAACCGGCGGCAGAACGAGTATCCTCGGATCCCCTCCTCCGTATCGATCACCACGCCTTTGGCGTTCTGTACCAGCTCTTCAATAAGCGCCGATCGATCCATCCCAGTAGCGGCGCTGTCGAACGCTATGAGATCCTGAAGATCATACTGAACAACTGGCCGCAGCCGCTGGCCTGCATCCAGAGCGATGATGGGAGAAGACACACCATTACCCTGATGCTGTTCCACAATCCCAGTTGGGACAAAACCTAGCTTTTCATAGAGCGGCTGGCCAGCCGGCGTCGCATTAAGGGATATTGAACGGCCAGGCAGAAGCCTACGCACCGTGGTCAGCATGTTTGTGCCGATCCCGTGCCCTTGCCATGCCCCGTTGACAATAATGAGCCCGACTGTGGCGTGACGCTCCCCAAACGACCACCACACAATGGTGCCAATAATTTCTCCACTTTCCAACGTCGCCACTAACCCACGACCAAGACGCAGCATGAAATCCCAGTCTTCGAGACGGTGTGGCCACCCCAATACCTTTGAAAGACCCGATGCCGCCCCCAGATCTTCCTCGGTCATACTCCGGAGGTTAATGGCCGTCTGTTCACGTACATTCGCATTTTCCAGGCTCATAACGAACGCTCCGTGTTTCTGGTAAGACTTTCGATCAGAAATGCTGGCTTCAGAATGGGAGATTTTATAACAATATAACTAAAGTACTTCTCGATACCGATATTCTGATCCAGAAGAGCTTCGATTGTTTCCTGATAATGATCAATGTTTCTGACCATAAATTTCAGAAGGTAATCGTACCCACCACTGATAAGATGCGCCTCCACCAGAGATTCCACTTTCTGCATTGCAGTCTCAAAGCGAAAAAAATCATCCCGCCTGTGATCTGAGAGTGTGACCTCTGTAAAGACAGTCATGACGCTTGAGATTTTTTGCAGGGCAATCTGCGCCCCATATCCCACAATGTAGCCGGCTGCTTCCAGCCGCTTGACGCGAATGAGACATGGACTGGCAGACAGACCAACGCGGTTTGCCAGTTCCACATTAGTCAGCCGGCCATTCTTCTGCAGCTGAGCAAGGATTTTAAGATCAATACGATCAAGCTTGGGCGCGATTGCCATAAGTCAGGCCATTCTCTCTTCAACGACGGTCATTGTGCAGTCGGCAGTCCAATGTGAAAGCTTTTCACTTCCAGAAATTCTTCGAGGCCCAGCGCGCCCCCTTCCCGGCCGAGCCCTGACTGCTTCACGCCCCCGAAAGGTGCTGACACAAGGGAGATGGAGCCAGTGTTCAGTCCTACCATGCCAAAATCGAGAGCCTCGCCAACCCGCCAACCTCTCGCGATGTCATTCGTGAAGAAATAGCTCGCCAGACCGAAGGGAGTAGCATTGGCCTGCTGCACGGCATCCTGCTCGTTATCGAAGCGGAACACGGGCAGGATCGGACCAAACGTTTCTTCCTGTGCAATCCGCATCTCGGACGTCACATCCGCCAGCAGCACGGGAGAGGCAAACCGACCGTTAATATCCAGTGGTTTACCCACAATGCGAGCGCCCTTAGCCAAAGCGTCTTCTACATGTTCCTTTACCTTGGCGACGGCAGCTTCGTTAATCAGCGGTCCAATCTGCGTTTGCGGATCAAATCCGTCGCCCGTCTTCAAGGTCATCACCTCTGCTGCGAGTTTTTCCAGAAACGCATCATGAATTCCGGATTGAACGTAAACGCGGTTCGCGCAGACACAGGTCTGCCCGGCGTTCCGGAATTTGCTCAGCATTGTTCCGGACACGGCAACAGAAAGATCGGCGTCATCAAAGACAATGAGAGGAGCGTTTCCGCCCAGTTCAAGGCTGAGCTTTTTGATCGTGTCCGCGGACTGACGCATCAGCAGCGACCCGACTTTCGTAGAGCCCGTGAAAGACAGCTTGCGCACAACGGGACTTGCGGTCAGCTCCGGGCCAATCTCCTGCGCATAGCCCGTCACAACAGACAGAAGCCCTCTTGGAAGGCCTGCACGTTCTGCCAAAACGGCTAGAGCCAAAGCAGAATACGGTGTGAGTTCGGACGGTTTGATTACCATGCTGCACCCTGCGGCAAGAGCCGGTGCACATTTGCGGGTAATCATGGCAAGAGGGAAATTCCAAGGCGTAATGGCCGCTGTCACTCCCACTGGCTCTTTCAGGATGATGACCCGGCGGTCGGCTGTCGGCACCAGTGCACTGCCCTGTACGTGCTCGGCTTCAGCCGCGAACCATTTGAGGAAAGACGCAGCATAAGCAACCTCTCCTTTGGCTTCTGCCAGAGGCTTGCCTTGCTCAAGTGTCATGATCTTGGCCAGATCATCTGCGTTATCCAGCATCAGCTGGTACCACGCCATCAGCAGACCTGCACGCTCTGCCGCTGAGCTCCGACGCCATTTGCCCTGCGCAATCCGCGCGCTTTCGATGGCAGCGCGGGTTTCTTCAGCCGTGCAGGCCGGGATACTGCCGATGATCTCACCTGTTGAAGGGTTATCGACCGTCAGGCTCTTACCGCTCGTGGATGCTTTCCAGTCTCCTCCGAGAAAGGCGGTCTGACGGAAAAGATCTGGATCATTCAGGGAAAATGTCATGTCGAAAACTCCGAACAGATTGACGCAGGCAAATGACAAAGAACTCTGGGGCCTTCTGGAACAGAGCGAACAGGAGGAGGAACCCTGTCGCAGAGGCCGCTCACACGATCAGGGCACCGCTCAAGAAAGCAGCATAGTTCCGGATCATGAGAGAGTGAATTTAATAGGGTCGCAGGCATGGCCTCATCCGCGCGCTTGATTCGTGTGCTCTCCAGCCACCCTGGCTCCATGAGAGGAACGGAATCATGCAGTAGCCGGGTATAAGGATGATGCACGCCCTTCCCCAATGCCATAGCTGGACCAACCTCCACGGCCTGCCCCGCATACAGCACGGCAACACGATCACAGATGGACTGAAGAGCATGCAGATCGTGGGTAATGAAGATGAACGAAAGCCCCAGATCACGCTGCAATTCCTTCATCAGATCCAGGATGGCAGCCGCCACAACCGTATCCAGGGCCGCTGTGATTTCGTCGCACAGTACGATCTGCGGATCAGCTGCCAGCGCCCGTGCGAAGTTGATCCTCTGTTTCTGGCCGCCAGAAAGCTCCGAAGGCAGACGGGATGCGAGTGAGGGCGAAAGGCGAACCATATCCAGCAACTCATTCACACGCCGTGTGGCGGCAGCCCCCCGTAAACCACCATAAAAACGAACAACCCGCTCAAGGGTTTGTCCTATGGGCTTCGAAGGGTTCAGCACGCTATCTGCGTTTTGAGCCACTAGCTGCAGATGGCGCCGCTGATCAGGCGTACGCTCTCTCACGTTCCCCGCCAGCGGTTCTCCATTCAGCAGAAGCTCTCCGGCTGCCCAGGGCTGAAGGCCGGAAATCGCGCGCGCCAAGGTGCTCTTTCCACAACCGGATTCCCCGATCACGCCCAGCATACGCCCTTTCGGAACACTGAAGCTGACATGATTGACGATCACTTTCTCTGGCAGTCCAGCGGCGGTGCGTTGCCCGTACCCCACCACCAGATTACGCACGTCCAGCAGGCTACGCTGCTCAGGCTGGCCGGCAAGGTCCGCTTGTCGTGAACGGGGTTCCGCAGCGGCAAGAAGGGCCTGACTATAAGGATCCTCGGGCTGAAACAGGATCTTTGACACCGTTCCGGCTTCCCGGATAGCTCCATCTTTGAGGACGACGGCATGATCGGCAATCTGTGCCACAACTGACAGATCATGCGTCACATACACGCCCGTTATGCCGCGCTCTGCGAAAACGGCTTTGAAGGCTGAAAGCACTTCAATCTGGGTCGTGACGTCCAGAGCTGTTGTCGGCTCATCGAAAATGACGACTTCAGGGTCTGTCATCAGAGCCATGGCGGCCATTAACCGCTGCAACTGGCCACCCGACAGCTCTCCCGGGTACCTTTCACCGATTGTTTCGGGGTCAGGAAGCGCTAACGCCCGGAATAGGGAAACTGCCCGGGCTTCTAGATCCCGCCTGGGCAGAGTGCGATGAACCAAAGCTGGCTCTACGACCTGCCGCATGATGGACAATGCCGGATTGAAGGCGCTTCCGGCATTCTGCGCGACATAGCTGATCACTCGCCCTCGGATGGAGCGGCATTCATGCGGGCTTAGAGCCGTCACGTCATATCCGGCAACCCGGATCATCCCGCCGGCAATCCGGCATCCTTTCCGGATGTGGCCGAGCAGTGAGAGTGCCACCGTGGTCTTGCCGGAGCCGGATTCCCCAATCAACGCCAGCATTTCTCCGCGCTGGACCGAAAAACTGACATCACGGACGATCGGAAGTTCCGCGCCCTTCCCTCGGCGCCCAACGATCTCGAGATTTTCGACCTGAATGGTGGCAGCCATCTTCAGCGCCTTCCACTGCTGGAATCCAGCGCAAGATTAATGCCTACCGTCAGTACTCCAATCACGACGACCGGCACGATCATCGCAGGCGAACCATATGCCATGCCCAGCATGTTCTCTCGGACCATGGAGCCCAGATCAACTTCCGGCGGCTGAACACCAATCCCGAGAAAGCTGAGATTGCTGAGCAGCAGCACCGCGTAGATAAATCTCAGCCCCACGTCTGTGATCATCGGGCCTGTCATGTTGGGAAGAATTTCCTGAAGGATGATATAGGGCGTGCTTTCGCCTCTGGCTCGCGCCACGGTTACGAAATCGAGCCGTGCGATCCTTTGAGCCAACGCACGGCTCGTGCGATATGCCCCGGGCGTGTAAATGACTCCCATCGTCACAATCAGAGCTGTCGTCGATGTTCCAAATACGGCAATAACCAGCAGAGCGAAGAGCAGACTGGGAATGGACAAAAATCCGTCTGCCAGCCTTCCTGTCAGGGCCTCCACCCACGGTCTGGCCGTAACCGCTGCAATCCCTAGGAATGTGCCGACAGAGCAAGACACTAGCGTAGATGCGAAGCACAGGAGCACTGTGTGCCGAATACCGTTCAGCAACCGCCCCAGTGTGTCCCGTCCAAGATAGTCTGTTCCCAAAAGATGAGCGGCTGAAGGAGCCGAAAAGACAGGCTGGCTACCAATCGCGCCCGGATCGTGAGACGAGCACAGCGGCCCGAGAAGCGCCAGAAGAAGCCAGAACACAATTAACAGAAGCACCCGGTCGTGCCTGCTCCGGAACTTCCCGATCATGGCGATCATGCTTTTCTCCCTCTGGGCAGAGACAGGATCGTAACAACGTCGGCAAACGTTGTGAGAAAGAGATAAGTCACACAGAAAACAAGTGCACAGGCCTGTACCGTCGGAACATCGCGTGAACTGACAGCATCCACCATAAGGCCAGAAATTCCAGGGTATGTGAACACAACTTCAATCACGACAACCCCACCAAGCAGGGAAGAAAGACTCAGAGCTACAGCATTGACGATCGGTCCGATCGCGTTGGGAATGGCATGTACAAGGATTAGTCGTATCGGACCGACGCCTTTGAGGAGCGCCATTTCGATATAGGGCGCGGACAACGTATCGGCCATCGCAGCGCGCGTCATGCGAACCATCTGCGCGAGGGTTACGAGCGCAAGGCTGGCAACAGGCATAAAAAAGACAGAGAGAAACTGTCTGAGCGAATGAACGCTTCCGACGTCCGCCAGTGCAGGCAAAAGGTGTAACCGCACAGCAAAAACATACACAGCCATCGTGGCGATCACGAACTCAGGAACGGATACCATCCCCAGCGTCATGATCGACACGACACGATCATAGACCGTGTCTTTCCAGATGGCAGACGTGATGCCCAAAAAGAGCGAGACAGGGACGGAAACCGCAGCAGAGGCGCCCGCAAGCAGTAGCGAGTTGTGCAGACGTGGCCCAATTGCATCCGCAACGGATAGACCATTCAGAAGAGAGTGCCCAAAATCGCCGTGCAGAACACCCCAGAGCCAGAACCAGAAACGGAAAAATACAGACCGGTCGAGACCCAGATCATGCCGCATGACCGCTACCGCCTGCGGCGTCGCGCCTTGGCCTAAGACCGCATCCGTCGCATCGCCAGGAAGGACGTTTGTGATCGCAAAAACAGTCACGATCACGAAAATAAGCGACATTGCAGCGGCAAAGAAACGCCGACCAATCAACTTCAGGGTCTGGCTGTTCAAACCTTCTTCCCCCGATTTTCATTGAGCCAGACCGAGCGCGCGAAATCATAGCCCATCAACTGACCAGCCTGACTGGGGCGAAGCCCACAGACATGCGGAGCATAAGCATCAAGACTATTCGTGAAATTCGGGATACATACCCCCGATCCAGAAGACACAAGCTCCTGCATGTCCCAGTAAAGCTGACGCTTTCTGCTATTATCCCGCGTCGATTTGGCGTCCCGAAGGAGGCTGTCGAAATGCGAATTACGCCAGCGGGATTCATTCCACGGAGATGTACTGGCAAAACCAAGCTCAAATGTCAGGCTGGGCGCTGGCCTCGGGTTGATATTGCCAAAGCCCAAGGGGGCCTTCATCCAGTACTGCGTCCAATAGCCATCTGCGGGAACACGATGCACGGCCATTTTCTGCCCGATTTGAGATGCGGCATATTGCAGGACAACAGCAATATCGACGGATGCCAATGCAGCAGGAGAACAGACCAGCGGAATTGTTTCGCCCAGAAACCCACTTCGCTTCAGTAGGAACTGCGCTTTGTCCGGGTCGTAAGAGCGCTGGGGCAATTGATGATTGAAGTATGGACTTTCCGGTGGAATGGGCTGGTCATTCCCAACCCGAGAAAAGCCCAGAAAGACGGAGTGCCGGATCTGCTCCCGATTAAGAAGGAATTTGATGCCCTCGACAAAGTCCGGCGAGCGTCCATACCTCTGATCCAACCGAATAGATAAATCTGTGTAAGTCCCCACGGGGCTTTCCACAATGCCGAAACCGCCCTGCTTCAGCATTTGAACAAGCCGCGGGTTGACAGTTGCTATCAGGTCCACATCCCCGGACATCAGGGCATTATGCCGTGCCATCTCATCCGGGATAGCAATCAGTTCAACACTCTCCAGATAAGGTCTCTCACCCCAGAATTCCGAGTTTCTGACGGCTACTGTTCTGATACCTGGTGTAAATTCTTGGCACCGAAAAGGACCTGTACCGTTTGGAACTTTGAAATCTGTTGTGCCCGCTTTCACAATAGCAAAATTACTGATCCCCAGAATGGCTGGAAAATCCGAATTGGGTGCGTCTAGAACGATTTCTACCAAAACCGGCGATACCGCGCGCACAGACTGCATAGTGCGAGCAAGGGCGTATTGTTGCGAGCCTACCCCGGGGTCCTGATGTCTCCGTAAAGAAAAAACGACATCATCTGCTGTCAGGGCAGTTCCATCGTGAAACTGAACATTTCGGCGCAAACGGATTTGCCAGGTTAGAAAATCGTTGCTGTCCAACGCTTCAGCGAGGGCAAAGTGGGGATTAAGCCTGTCATCCAGCGAGATCAGGCCATCGTAGAACAGATGACCTCGGATATAGTCCGTAGCCATGGATTGACGTGCCGGATCAAGAGTCTCTGAAGCCGATCCTACCGCCCCGGCCACTTTCAGATGCCCACCAGAAACAGGAGCTGCCTTCACGGACTGAGACGTCATTCCAGCAACCAGAAGCCCTGCCCCTTTCAGAACGGACCGCCGATGAAGGACAGAGGCTGCCTGCATCTCCGTTCCTCAGAAAGCGAAGCGCGTGAGCGACGAGGCATGAAAAACAACAGAGCCAAACATCTGATTGAAAGAAGTCATTCAAGTCTCCGTTGCCATCATGCAAGCCTCGTCGGAGGGTTGCTTTCATTTCGATAGAAACACGGATTGGCTAATTATTTTACTCAAATTGCTTTTCATTGCAGAGAAATCTGCTGAATGGTTTTGACCATGCAGCAGATTCAACGGCGCCCTCAGGCAACCATGACAAGTTCACCGCGGTCTGCAGCATCAGCCAGTTCAGCAAGGGTATGATAATGATAATCAGGTGTCGTCAGTTCCTGCACCGCCACAGTCCCCCCGAAACCGCCACCAACAGCCTTCCGCCGCTCAATCCAGCACACGGTATAACCTAGCTCCCGTGCAATTCCGATGTCATGGAACTGGCTCTGGGCAACATGCAGTACATCTTCCTTGATGTAGCCATCTGGCGCAAGCTGTTCCAGCACATAGCTGAAATAGTGCGGGTCAGGCTTTTCACAGCCACTTTCGTCTACCGTAAACCCCTTGAAAAAAGGGTATTCGAGCGTCTTGTCCATACCATCAAATGCCCATCTCCGTGCATTCGTCATGGCGACAAGATGGAAATGTTTTTGCAATCTCTTCAAAGCCTCCACACTGTCGTTAAAGGCCGGCCATGACGTAGCACTTTGGACAAACGCCTTCTCTTCTCCCCGCCCCGTTGGAAGGGAGAATTTTTCTGCCAAGATCAGATAGATAGGTGCCAAATCTTCTGGAAACAGCAGTTTGTCTGGACGGTTCCGTAAAGCCCGGTATTCCGTTAGAAATGCTTCAAAATCCAGTGTTGCACCCTCCTTTCCCAAAATTTTCAGCAGGGCATTTTTCATCCCATTTTCAAAATCGATCAGCGTTCCAACCACGTCGAATGTCAGAACTTTAGGTTTGCGTGTCATGATCTGAATTTTCCTGGAAAAAGCTGATTAGAACCCGGTTGTGAAGGAAAGAACTCCAGCAAAGCCACCGCCGACAAAATAGGTCGGTGAACTTCCGGCTATGGTAGTTCCGTAAACACCCTTTGTAGATTTGGCGTTCGTGCTGAGGCCACTTACCCCGGAAAGGAACCCGTTATTACCAATATTCATAAGATTAAGCTGAACTTGTGGATGCTTGAGATACATATAACTATGAAAGCGATATCCGAAGTTAAGATTGAACGTCTCAAAGGATGGAATACTTTCATCATCCATAAACGTTGAGTACTGTTTACTAACATAGTTCATATTGAAGGCCCCGAAGAGGCTTCCATCGTCATAAGACAAACCAACCGCAACCGTGACCTTCGGGCTTTTAACGGCAATCTTTCCAGCAGATCGGACGTAGTCATTACCAACCTGTAGATTGTTGTCCGTCGTCGCATGCAAATACTGTGCTGAAACATACGGGCTGAAATGATGCCAAGGGCGTAGTCCCAACTCGATTTGTGCACCACGAGCTGTCTGACCACCACCGTTGATAGACTCTGTCACGGGCGTACCGCTGGCATACGTCGTCGTATTAATCTGTCGGTTCGTGAAGTTATAGTTGAAGAGTGCTAGCGCGACACTGACGAGACCCGTGTGACGATACCCGATTTCCTCTCCAATCGCATATTCAGCTTTCGGGTTAACAGTATGAGACCGCGTCTGCACTCCGGTAGAGACACTATAACGATCGACATATGACATAATGGAAGCTGGCAGACGAAAGGATGTTGTCCCGTTAACGTAAATCTGGTCATGGGGCGTAATTTTGTAGCTGATGGAGACCTGAGGCAGCGGCGCAGCATCACTCTGCCCATTTTGATAATTCGCACCCGGAATATTCTGGGTCACCTTACGGGTCACCATTGTTTCTTTGAAACCGGCCGTCAGAGTCAGACGATCATTCAGAGCCTTGTAAGTGTCGTTGATGAACAGAGAGTTTGTCTGTTGGATCAGATGAATATTATACTGAGATAGAAGTGACCCATCCTGCGTTTTAACTGCCCATTGGCCATACATACTGGACACCTGCCCATCCGGACCGAGCGCTTCGTACAGAGACGGCTCGGACTGGTCAAAGTAGGAATACCAATATCCAACAGCTAGCGTGTTATTCCCCTTGGTCCAGGAGAGAGTTGTATTTATTCCACTGTAATACAGGTCATACTTATCGATTGAAACCGCCGAAAAAGAACTCCCGCTACTGGTTCCTGTGTTCTGGAGAGCTCCAGCAGGCTGATTGCCGTAATAGCTGCCATTTCTCGACAGTGTCGTACCGCCGTTATCGTATCCGGTAGCGTAGGTGAAATATGGCGTTGTATTGAAACTCAGCCCATGACCGAGATTCAGATTAACCGGCGCGCCGAGGATAAGCGTGCGGTGCACGTTCTCCTGAAGCTTATAGTAATCTGAGCTTCCTTTTGTATACTTGTCTGCGTAATTGTAGTTCACGCCTTGCTGACGCCACAGCGACTTTGTAGGGGCACGCAGATAGTACTGAAGAGGATCATTATAGGACAGGACGAAGGACGCCTTGTTCCCCTCTCCCCATTCCTTCACGAATTTCCCATCCACATGATAACGCCGCGTCTGACCAACACCGCGCCATTCATCAGCTGTTCTTGCCGAAAAGGATAGAAATCCACGAATTCCTGTATGGCCGATATCTCCGGTATCCATACGGATGAATTCACGCTTCAGGCTGAAAGAGCCGTAAGAGAAGTTGGCAAGGCTGCCAAACTTGTGTGACGGGTCACGAAGGCTTTCCGTCAGCTCTCCCCCCACCGCGTTGTATAGAGGCGACGTGATGTCAGGCGATCCCTGCGTCAGAGTAATGCTCTGGATGTTTTCGTTATCCGCTGTGGAAGACGTATATGGCAGGAGATAGACCGGAGCAGCAGTAGGAATACCTTCGTAAAGATATCCGATTTCCGTTTGATCCAAACCCCGAACACTCAGCCCCTGCTGATCATCGTTCGTGCCCAGAGGGTCATTCCCAGAATAAACAACCCCTGGAAGACTGGCCACCATAGACACAGGGTTTGCCGTCGGGCTCTGCTTTGCGATGAAGTCCCGCGTGATACCACTCCGCGACTTCGCCACGGTCTGCGGAGGCATCAGACCACCTCCCGGCGTTGTGTTCGTCACACCTGTAGCTGAGGCTACGCCCCTGTGGACTACGACGCTTTCCGTTGCGTGAGACTCAACATCATGATGCACAGGAGCCGCTGCAGGAGTATTATTTTCCTTAAGGGGGCTTACACCACGGTGCACGGCCTTGCTGGAAGGGTGGGCATGCCGGTGATGAGTAACGTCTGCAGCGACCGCTCCTTGCATGGACAGCCAGGTTGAGAGCGTGAGGAGAACCAGGCGTCCCGGCTTCTTTGCCGCTTTTGAGAGCGCCTTGGAACCGAAACATTGAAGAACGAACATTTGCGCTAAATCTGACATGTCTGTTCCCATCGGTAGCGGGCTCTCCTCGAATTCTCAGAGAACCGTATTCGCATTCTTTCTGTCAGACAATTCGTTGCATATTCGGTTCAGTTCATTCTCCCGTTTCCCCTCTTTGAGCGGCATATGATTCCGTTATTGGAACGGTTTCCCCATGTTAATCTTCAGTGCTTATCAAATGCCTGAAGTCAGCGCTTTTGCGATGGCAGTCCCTACATCAGACGTCCTGGCAAGGCCTCCCATATCGGGCGTACGCGGAGCACTCTGGTCTGAAAGAACGTCTGTCATGGCTTTCAAAATCAGAGCGGCTGCCTCGGCCTCTCCGAGATGATCCAACATCATGGAGGCTGCCCAGATCTGACCTATCGGGTTGGCAATATTCTGCCCGAAGATGTCCGGAGCAGACCCATGAACAGGCTCGAACATGGACGGATATTTTTTCTCAGGATTGATATTGGCAGACGGAGCAACAGCAATGGTTCCTGTCATTCCCGGCCCCAAATCAGACAGAATGTCCCCGAACAGATTGCTTCCCACAACAACATCAAATCGCTCTGGAGACATCACAAAACGCGCGGCAAGAATATCGATATGATATTGATCCATACGAACATCCGGGTATTCCGCACCGATCGCGGCAAAGCGCTCATCCCAATATGGCATGGAATGATACAGGCCATTCGACTTGGTGGCGGATGTCACATGCGGACGGCCCAGCTTCCGCGCCAGTTCAAAGGCATATCGCAGGATCCGGTCGGTACCGAACTTCGTAAAGACAGCACTCTGAACGACGCCCTCTGCCTCCGTTCCTTCTGCAAACCGGCCTCCGACCTGAGAGTATTCGCCCTCAACATTCTCCCGAACGATCCAAAAATCCACGTCTCCCGGCTGCTTGTTAGCCAAGGGACACGGAATCCCCGGTAAAAGCCTCACAGGACGCAGGTTTACATACTGGTCAAACTCTCTGCGGATCTTGAGAAGAAGCCCCCATAGGGACAGGTGATCCGGAACACCCGGATAACCCACCGCGCCCAACAGGATGGCGTCGTTCTGCGCCAACTGGCTCATGCCATCTTCGGGCATCATCTGCCCGGTCTTCAGCCAGGTCTCGCAGCTCCAGTCAAAGTGGGTATAATCAAACCCGATCCCACAAAGACGCCCGACAGTGTCCAGCACTTTGATGGCTTCCGGCATTACCTCTTTGCCAATTCCATCTCCTGACAGAACAGCAATCTTGTAAGTTGGCATGGTCAAACGTCCTGATTGATGCGCAGGCACATGTGGGCGAGTGCCACCCAATAGGCGATGCCCTGCGGAATGATTGTGTCGTCAAAATCGTAGTCTGGCGCATGCAAAGGCGCGGAAGCACCATTTCCCAGCATGACAAGCGCGCCTGGCCTTTCTTCCAGCATGAAGCCGAAATCCTCGGAAGCCATGCTGGGCGTCATGTCAGGAATAACCGTGCCCTGCGCGCCAACGGCCCGCGCCATAGCGGCACGCGCCAATACCGTCTCGTTCGCAGAGTTCACCGTCACAGGATATGGCTGGTGAAACTGTACTGTGATGGTCACGTCATGCGCGATGGCAATCCCTGCGGCCAGACGTGTCATCCCGTCTTTCAGGTCATTCAGCACCTGAGCATCCAGAGCGCGGATCGTGCCGCGAAGCGTGGCAGTCTCAGGAAGAATGTTGTCCGTAGTTCCCGCATGGAACGTACAGATGGAAAGAACCGCTGGCACCAAAGGGTCTGAACGGCGCGCCACCAGTAATTGGGTCTCCTGAACGAATGCCGCGCCAACAGTCAGTGCATCCCGTCCCAATTGGGGCTGGGCCGCATGTGATCCCTTCCCTTTTATATCGACCAGAAACCGCCAACCACCAGCCATGATCGGCCCGGTACGGGTCGCCATAGAACCTGTTGGAAGGCCAGGCCAGTTATGCATTCCAAAAACACGCCCGGCGGGGAATTTCTCCAATAACCCCTCTTCCAGCATAATTTTGGCGCCTGCACCCCCTTCTTCCCCGGGCTGAAAAACGAAATGCACTGTCCCGCATTCCGGCGGGTTAAGAGCCAACGCGGCAGCAGCCCCCAGAAGCATGGTGGTATGCCCGTCATGCCCACACGCGTGCATGCGCCCCGGATGGCGAGAGATATGCGGATGATCTCCCTGCTCATTGATCGGCAGAGCATCCATATCTGCGCGTAAGATGATGGATGGACCGGGTTTCTTCCCCTGAAGAGACGCCACAACTCCGGTTTTTGCCAATCCTCTGGAGGGGCAGTACCCCAAAGACGTGAGAACGTCCGCCACAATATCGGATGTTCGAAACTCCTCGAACCTCAGCTCAGGATGAGCATGAAGATCTTTTCGCAGGGCAACGAGGTGAGCAAGATCCATGGCGTCAGCCCTCAAACGCCATGAGAACACTTTTATAGCGCAGATTGGCTTCAACAGCCTGACGCCCCAGATCCTTGCCAATCCCGGAACCACCATACCCGCCAGTAGGGATCACGAAGTCTGATGAGCGGCCATACCGATTAACCCAGACGGTGCCAGCTTTCAGATTGCGCACAGCCCGCATCGCACGCCCGAGATCAGACGTATGAACGCCGGCAGCGAGACCGTAAGTCGCATGAGACGCCAGAGAGAGTGCCTCAGCCTCGTCATCAAATGTCTGGACCGTCAAAACCGGACCAAAGAGCTCGTCCTTTACGGCCCGCGTCTGCGGCGTGACGTTGGTCAGAATGCACGGTGAAAGGAATGCCCCTTCTGAGCCGTTCAGACGGCCGAGAGGAAGAAGCGCTGAGGCTCCCGCCTGCACACTATCCTGAACGGCAAGCTCAATGGATGTCGCCTGTCGCTCTGAGATAATCGGGGAGTACCGTGTTTCGGCCTTTTCAAGCGCACCAGCAACGAGGCCCTGCGCGCGCTCAACGATCTTCTCCACAAGGGCATCATGAACCGCCCTTTGAACGATAAGACGCGAGCCGGAAACACAGACCTGCCCCGCATTTCCCGTGAAGGCTCGCAGGATACGGTCAGCAATGGCATCTACATTACGGATATCATCGAAAACGATCTGCGGACTTTTCCCGCCCAGCTCAAGCGTGACAGGCTTGGGGCCGCTCTCCGCTGCCGCCTTCATGATTTCGATGCCAGTTCTTGTGGAACCAGTGAATGTCAGCTTTCCGCAGACCGGATGTCGTGCCAGAGCATCTCCCGTGATCCGACCCGTTCCCTGCACAACGTTGAACAGGCCGGCCGGAACACCAGCTTCGACAGCCAGTTCCGCCAGACGAACAATCGAAAAAGGAGTCATTTCTGACGGCTTGAGGACGACACCATTTCCGGCCGCCAGCGCAGGAATCACTTTCCAGCTCCCCATGACCAGAGGGAAATTCCAGGGAGCAATGGCCCCAATGACGCCATAAGGCTCAGCTAGGACCAAGCCTAACAAGTCACTCTGGGTCGCAGCGACTTCCCCGCCCAACTTATCGGCATATTCAGCAAAAAAGCGGATGCCCTCTGCCGTAAAAGGCACGTCCCAGCCTGTTGTCTCTGCGATAGGGCGCGTCGAGCAGACTGTCTCCAGACGCGCCAGTTCCACAGCATTATCTTCTACAAGCTCGGCCCAGCGTCTCAGCACACGCCCCCGCTCTCGCGGGGCACAGGTCGCCCAACCAGAACGCATTTGCACATCTCTCGCCAAGCAGACAGCATAATCCACCAGATCCGCCCCGGCTTCCGGTAGATGACAGAGCAACCGACCATTCGAGGGCGCATGAACAGGAATGGCGCCCTCACCTTTCAGAAGCTTTCCACCCACAAAATGCGCGTTTGGCAGCGCCACCAGGGCGGGGTCAAAGGTAATGCCTGTCATCATTCATGCCTGCGAAAGACCATTGTGGGAGGGATACAATGTGCGCAGCCGTACGTGTGGAGCAAACGGCAAAATACTCACGTGGCACATTTGAATATCCCTGCTATTCCGGCCGCACCAACAGCATTTTATGCTCCGAATATTGGCTTTTCTTGCATTACATATCGCAGGCTTTGCGCGATGATCACATTCAGGATCAGGACAGGAATCATCATGGATACGCCACGTCTCGTCTCGCTTGACCGCGAACACCTCATCCATCCCGTCTCGTCATGGCAGGGACACGAAGCCAGTGGGGCGACCATCCTCGAATCTGGCAAAGGTGTCTGGCTGACGGACAGCAAAGGCCACCGTCTTCTGGATGGCTTTTCTGGGCTTTGGTGCGTCAATACCGGTTACGGCTGCGAGAGCGTTATCGAGGCAGGTCGACGTCAGCTTGAAAAGCTTCCCTATGCGACGGGATATTTCGGCTTTTCAAATGAGCCCGCTATCGAACTGGCAGCGCGGCTGACACAGCATGCTCCGGGGCACCTCAATCACATCTATTTCGCTCTTGGTGGCTCCGATGCCGTGGACAGTACGCTCCGCTTCATCCGTTACTATCAGCACGCACGGGGTACGCCCGAAAAGCGCCATGTCATCGGGCTACAGAAAGGCTATCATGGCTCGTCCTTCGTCGGCGCAGGCCTGACCGCGCTTCCGGTCTTCCATCGTGATGCAGATGTGCCACTCCCGTGGCAGCATCATATTCCCAGCCCCGATCCCTACCGCCATCCTGCAGGACCGGACGCTGAAGCCATCATCCAGGCCTCGGTACAGGCATTCCATGATGAAATCGCTAAAATTGGCGGTCCACAGCATGTTGCAGCCTTCTACTGCGAACTTGTTCAAGGGTCCGGCGGCGTCATTATTCCGCCAAAGGGCTGGGCAACGGCAATGCAGGCAGCTTGCCGCGAGCTGGATATTCTGTTCGTCGTTGATGAAGTCATCACAGGTTTCGGGCGGACTGGTCCTCTCTTTGCCTGCGCGCATGAGAACATCGAACCGGACATGATGACTGTCGCAAAGGGTCTGACGGCCGGCTACGCCCCGATGGGAGGCGTCTTCATGTCTGATACGATCTACGAAACGATCCGTGACAAGACGCCGCCAGGTGTCTCCGTCGGACATGGGCAGACCTATAGCGCCCATCCCGTCAGTGCGGCCATCGGCCTCGCAGTCCTGGACCTCTATGAAGGTGGCCTGCTTGAAAACGGAACCCGTGTTGGTGAGCATCTTGCGACGCGCTTGCGCGGTCTAGGCAATCATCCACTCGTCGGCACAACCCGGTCTGTTGGAATGCTTGCCGGCATCGAACTCGTGACCGACAAGACAACCAAAACCAAGCCGGATGCCCAGCTAGGAATTTCCGGAAAGCTCAGCCGCTATGGATATGAGCAGGGTATTCTTTTCCGGGCCTTTGGCGACGATGTGATCGGACTTGCCCCACCGCTGTGCAGCACGATCGCCGAAATGGATCAGCTCTGTGACGGCATTGTCTCGGTACTGGACCGCGTGATGGAAGATCCGGCCGTCGCCAGCGCTCTCAAAGCCTGATTACGCCAGAGGAGGAAACAGAAGGTTGCCCCATCATGACACCTGAAGTTTCCTCAACTGGACCGGCAACCCTGGATGATCTGCCTGCTAACGGCTTTCATTCAAAACTGGCCCTGATTTCTGCCGGGGGACCATTCTGTGACGGCTACATCCTCGGGATCATCGGTATTGCTCTCCCATCCATCGTGCGGGAACTTCATCTCACAGGCGCGGAGACAGGCCTCGTCGGGGCCGCGGCCCTTCTGGGCGTTCTGGCAGGCGGAATGCTGGGGGGCGCGGTCTCGGATCGTCTTGGGCGACGGCCTCTTTTTACGCTAAATATTGCAGCGTTCGTAGTCTTCTCCCTGTTGCAGGGAGCGTGCTCCGGCCTTGTGCTACTTGTAACCCTGCGCTTTCTGCTCGGTGTAGCAGTTGGTGCGGATTATCCCATTGCGACGTCTTACGTCGCAGAATTCATGCCACGCAAACTCCGCGGCCCAGTTCTTTCCGGATTAATTCTCGCCTGGTGGGTTGGATATACCGCGAGCTACGCCGTGGGCTATGGGCTTTCCTTCTTCCCCGACATCTCTTGGCGGATCATGCTGGTCTCCAGCGCTGTTCCGTCAATTGTGCTCTTCTGCCTGCGTATGGGATTGCCTGAGTCTCCCCGCTGGCTGGTTCAGCAGGGACGGACCGAAGACGCAAGAAACATTATACGCGAGCACCTGAAGGCTGATATTCTCCCCAGTGTAGAACATCAGGGGCAGCTCTCCCTGCTTCAGATCATTCGATCTCCCTATCGCGGAGCACTCGTGTTCGTCAGTGCATTCTGGATCCTGCAAAGCGCTCCGGGATTTGCCATCCACACCCTTCAGGCTCAGCTCCTGCATCAGTATCACGTCCAGAACGCACTTCTCGGATCTCTCTGCATTACCGGACTGACCATCCTGGGGATCCTGCCCGTCACTCTGGGGCTGATCAATCTGATGGGGCGGCGCCTGTTACTGATCGGCACTTTTGCAATCAGCATGCTGGGCCTTTTGCTCCTCGGAGTTTCAGCCACCCCTGCCAGCTGGATGATCTTTTCCGGGTTTATTCTGTATTCGGTGTCCGAAGCAGCAGGAAGCGGCCTGCAGTTTGTTTATCCTAACGAGCTGTTTCCAACAGCCATCCGGGCCAGTGCGGTCGGTATGGCCTGCTCCTTCAGCAGACTGGGCGCAGCACTTGGAACGTTTCTTCTTCCTCTGGGATATACGCAATTTGGGATGCAACCCATGATGCTCATAGCAGCCAGCTTCATGCTGGCAGGACTGCTCATCAGCTGGATGTGGGCTCCAGAAACAAAGAATGCGTCCTTGGGAGAACCTCCTTCCCAGACTCAACCGCCCTCTCCTTCCATCTGTGCCTCCTGACGGAGATCATTCCATGAAACTTGTTCCCTACTGGCTGGATAGCATTTCACCTGTATCAGGTACTGCTCTGTCTGAGTTCCCTACCCGTGCAGATGTCGTGGTTGTAGGCGGCGGCTTTACCGGCCTCTCAGCAGCTCGAACCCTAGCCAAGGCCGGCAAGACTGTTGTCGTCCTCGAAGCAGACCAGATTGCATGCCACGCCTCAGGCCGAAATGGCGGACACGTCAACAACGGGACGGCTGGAAATTTTCAGAGCATGGTCGGAAAATATGGCCTGGAACAGGCCGTTGCATTGTATCGGTTCTTTGATGATGCTGTGGATACGGTCGAGCAGATCGTCACGTCCGAAAACATCGACTGTGACTTCCGTCGATGTGGAAAGCTGAAAGTCGCCTGGACGGAAAAGCATCTGGCAGGTCTGCGGGCGGATCAGGACGCCGTAAAACAGCATGTTGACCCGGAAACTGATCTTCTCGACCGCGACGCCGTCGCCGCGGAAATCGGTGGCTCGACAACATTCGAAGGCGGGATGCTATATCGCAAAAGCGCACAGATGCATGTCGGAAAATTTGGGAGTGCGCTTGCAGCCAACGCCATGTCCACGGGTGCGAAAATCTTCGAAAATACGCCTATGACCGCCCTTCACCGTGCGGGCAACGTGTTTGAAGTCTCCTCTTCCTCAGGCGTTATTCAGGCACAGAATGTACTACTGGCAACGGGAACAAGCCGGAGAGCACCAAACTGGTTCCGGCGACGCGTCATGCCAGTCGGCAGCTTCATTGTTGCCACGGCACCCATGTCGGAAGATTTGTTTTCCCGCATTCTCCCCGGACGCCGCAATGTCGTCACAACGCGGAATATCCATAACTACTTTCGAACAACCGCAGACCGACGCTTGATTTTCGGCGGCCGGGCCAATTTTTCGCAATCCAGCGAAAAGTCTGACATTCAGTCAGGGCAGATCCTTCATTCAGCGCTAACGGAGATCTACCCTGAACTGGAAAGCACTGAAATCGACTATTGCTGGGGGGGCAACGTCGACATGAGCGTGGATCGCCTACCACATGCTGGTGAATGGAATGGCGTCACCTATGCGATGGGCCTGAGCGGACATGGTGTTCAGATGTCCGTCCATCTTGGTCATCTGTTAGGACAAAAGCTTTCCGGAGAACAGGTTGATATTCCTGTGTGGAACCGTCCATGGCAGCCCATCCCAGCTTACGGACTTGCCACGCATTTCATGCCCGTCGTGGGTGCCTATTATCGTGCCAAGGACAGATATCTCTAATGTTTTCAGATAAACCTGCGGGAGAGTAATCCTCCCGCAGGCTTGCTATCTTTATAGGCCAAAGACGCCGGGCAGCCCGCTGATGTCCTTAATTTCTTCATATTCATAAAAGGGATTAGCTGGTTCATGGCCCCGGTTAACCCAGACTTTTGACCGGATCCCCAGATCGTAAGCGGTCATAAGATCATAACGGAAAGACGATGATACGTGAGTGATGTCTTCTGGCCCACAGCCGAGAACATCAAGCATATATTCAAAACCGTTCATCTGAGGCTTGTAAGTCCCCGTCTCCTCCGCCGTGATGACCTTGTAAAACGGTGCACCCAACTTCTCGACATTCGACATGATTTGGCTGTTCATGGCGTTGGATAAAATGACCAGGGGGATTTCTTTGGCAACTTTGGCAAGACCCGCGGGCACATCAGGGTGAGGCCCCCAGGTTGGAACCTCATTGTAAATCTGCAAGGCATCTTCCTCACGAAACGTCACGCCATTCTTCTTGCACGTCCGCTCCAGAGCATTGTGCACAATTTCTGCGTAGGGTTTCCATGCGCCCAGCACCTCGTCGAGCCGGTAAGCGGCAAAATTCTTAATGAAGAGCTGCATTGCCTGCTCACTCAATACTTCACCATAGATCCTACGGGCCGCACCAGCCATATCGAAAAATGTCAGAGTGCCGTAGCAGTCAAAGGTAATGAACTTGGGACGGAAGGTCATATACGATTCCTTGTGAGGCCATTACTGTCTGGCATAATCGTTATGATGCCGCCTTCAGGCCGATAGTCGTTATCAGGTTTTTATTGTTTGACGCAGGAAATTTCATATTCAAACGAGGATGCAGCACGCTCTGCTGCCCAGGTTTAAAAATCAGGATCAGAACCGGCGCAGAACGCAGCACATTAGATCTGCAAATCCCCATTGTGTGAGATCTTCAATGAGCCTGCTTCTTCCTATTCAGACAAGCCCGGACTTCACCCCACGTGAATCCGTATCGACTCCAGAACGTCTCATTTCAGGCTCTCCAGCTTTCAAGACATGGGCGCTGGATACGTCACGTAATGGAAATGTTCGCACAGGCGTATGGGAAGCCACTCCCGGCACAACCAAATCCATTAAGGGTGAAGCTTTCGAATTCTGCCATATCCTTGAAGGCCTTGTCAGAATCACAGAAAACGAAGGAGAGTCCTATCTCTTCAAAGCTGGAGACAGCTTCATTATGAAGCCCGGTTTCGTTGGAACGTGGGAAACTATCGAAACAGTCAAAAAGATCTATGTCTTCGTGGAATGACCATATGCCCTGTCCTACTGAACCAGAGCTGAACTTTGCAATACTCTGCCATTCAGCACAGGGTTTGCGGTGTCAAAAACTGCCTGAATGCCCCTACACTCGTCCGCATACAGCACGGAGACTTTCATGCCTGCCCCACTGCATCTGATTCAGACCAGTTCCAGCGTTCCAGCAGAAGCGGATGTTGTTGTTGTCGGCGCTGGAATTGTGGGAGTTTCAGCAGCCTACTGGCTGGCCAGGGCGGGAATGAAGGTCGTTCTCCTCGAGAAAGGCACGGTTGGGGCTGAACAGTCCAGCAGGAACTGGGGATGGTGTCGCCAGCAAAATCGCGATGCACGCGAACTCCCCCTGTCCACCCGAAGTCTTTCTCTTTGGGAAGACATGACAGCAGACATCGGTGAAAATCTTGGCTTCCGCCGCTGTGGATTACTGTATCTGACAAACAGTCAGGCTGAACTGGACGGATGGGCTCGCTGGGGCGAATTTGCCAGAGGCGAAGGCGTGGACACCAGAATGCTGAACGCGAGTGAAGCCGCACAGCGAGGGAACGCCACACACCGAAAATGGCTTGGGGGCGTATGGTCGCCGACTGATGGCATCGCGGACCCGTCACTCGCTGCGCCCATGATTGCCAAAGGTGTCCTCAAAAACGGTGGCTACGTCGTTCAGAACTGCGCGGCTCGCGGCGTTGAACTATCAGGCGGTGCTATCTGCGGCGTTGTGACGGAACGTGGAACCATTCGCACATCACAGGTTGTCATGGCTGGAGGTGTTTGGGCGCGGTCTTTCCTGAATCAGGTTGGGGTTAACCTGCCGCAAGCGTCTGTCCGGTCGTCAATTCTTTCCGTTAAACCAGGTGCATTGGGCCTTCCAGACGCTCTTCATACTCACGATGCATCTGTCACAAGGCGCGGTGATGGTGGCTACACCCTCGCTATTTCCGGCAACGGTCGTGTAGATCCCACTCCCGGGATATTGAAAAGCGCCATAGAATTTCTTCCAATGTTCGCACGACGGTGGCGTCACCTTGCACCTGGCGATTTTCAGGGTTGGCGTTATGGTTTCGACACCATCGCCAAATGGAAACTTGATCGGCCGACACCTATGGAAAAAACACGTATCTTGGATCCCAAACCAGATGCTGGAACCATTCGTAAGACCCTAAAAAACGCCCATGCACTCTTGCCTGCCCTGAAAAATGTGTCTGTTCAGGCCGAATGGGCAGGATACATTGATAGTACGCCAGACGGGGTTCCTGTTATTGACCCTGAAAGTGGCGTTCCCGGTCTCTTCATTGCGGCCGGTTTTTCTGGGCATGGCTTTGGCATTGGGCCCGGTGCTGGACATCTTATCGCCGATCTCTTGTTGGGTCGGGAACCAATTACCGAAGTCGAGCAATACAAACTTGCCCGCTTTAAAAAATCCGCTTGGGGTAAAGTATCGGATTTCTAGGCATACATTTATCATCAGACCAAGCCATGTGCCCCGGTGAGTTGCCTTTTTTATTCAGGTACACCGTTGGCAATGCTGGCCCTTTTTAACGCGGACCAAGAAAACCATTGCTTGATGTTTCGGTGAACTGATTTTCAGGATTACAGGATACTGAAGACGGGTGCTTTTGCGATGTTTTTGTTGTCTACTTGTCAGAATGTCACACCAGTTTTTACTCCAAACACAGTAATCATATTTTTCTGAGTGTACCCGCCAGGATCTACCCAAAACTGAACATTAGGCTCGAGATAAAGCCATTTTGTTGCTTGAAACGTATAATCCGTTTCAATCGCAAATTCCGAATTACGTCTCGGCCCTTTTTTGCCGTCCTGATACCAATATAAAGTCGCCAGTCGGGAATTAACGTGGTTGGTTCCGAACGCGAGTGTGACAGCATCATTCTTTCGGCCGGGAAGACCAAGATAACGGAGGCTTGCTGTCACCTGAGACGACACAGGCCCTGTTTCCTTATCCACCATTGTCAATGTGACGTAAGCTGTGAGGCCTTGTGTAACAACAGCATCTTCCCCTGGCTTTTCTGTGAATGTGCCCGTCAATTGCTGCTGGAACCACAGATATCCACCATGGCTTCCACTCCTCTGAAGCATTGACATCCCCGCCAGAGTTGCAGGCCTTCCATCATTTGCCAACAGCACGTCCGGTGCCGCAGCAGTGTTGATCCATCCCCCAATGCGATAGGCGCCTGGATAACCGTGCGAGCCAAGATGAACGCGTACACCTGTTTCAAATGGGAGCAGAACGCCGGTTGCGCCATGCAGATAACCTATGAACAGGTAATTATCGAGGTTTCGATCATTCTGTTCATACGCACCCACCTGAAAATACCAATGCGGATTGTTATACTTTACAAGGCCGCCCCATACACTGACTGGCCAGTTATACCAGCGACTTCCATCCATATTCCCCGTGGTTGCGCCACAGAAGTAGTTAATCATCGTCAAGCAGGGGATATTGTCAAAATCCGCACCGGTAGGCAGCCGCCCAACCTTGAAACTGAAGCCACCTCCCAGGTTCTGGTTATACCAGAGCTGGGTTAATCTGGTCGTCTGTCCTCTTCCCCACACTTCCTGAGGCTGCTGTAACGTATACAGACCTGCATCGGTAATCAGGTTACGACCAGAACGCCAGGTAAAGGTGAAGTTAAAAGATGCCCCTTTCCAATGAAGGAGCTTTTCGGCATTCACATCAAGCCCAGCAGTAATCTGATTTGTCTGTGCGGCAGTGCGCCGATCCCCGCCGCTGACATTGCCAGCAGTTTCGTTCGTCCAACTGGCTCCCAGTTCGACCCCTTTATTACGCAGATATGTCCTTGCCCCCCCCCATTCTCCTGTCATTGTGGGAAGGGAGTTTGGACCATTATCAAACAGTGAATAGCTTGCATCGTCGCTTTCGTTGCCATTTGTTGGCTCTGCGGCCATGGCTTCACCAAATATGCCGACAGACAAAGCAACACAGCACGACAACGCTCGGGAAACGCTGAAGCGGTCCATGAGATTACCTCTACATTTTCGGGAAACGCACAAAAATTGCGCTGTTACTTAGAGCTTATATATTCAAGGTAATATTGGCTTGAATACCTATTCAGATCCGGGAAGAGAACTTCCCGGATCCTATTAAAGAGTATTTGTTCCGCCAATATTATGGGAGAGTGTAAGCCATCACGTAGTCACCACGGTTTGCATTGGTGCCGGTACGCGTAGCACCGCCAACGACAACCACAACATATTGCTTACCGTCCTGACCAATGTAGGACATCGGAGCTCCCTGCCCGCCAACCGGAAGCCGGTCACGCCACAGTTCCTTGCCTGTGTCGTTGTCCAAAGCACGGACATAATAGTCCAGAGTGCCATGGAAGAAGGTCAGGCCACCCTTGGTAACAAGCGGTCCGCCCATCGTTGGCATGCCTAGTGGAATGCGCACACCCGGGACAATACCGTGGACAGGAGCATCCTGGATGCTACCCATCGGAACCTGCCATTTGGTCTTTCCTGTCGTCAGGTCAATCGCTGTCATGCTGCCGAAAGGCGGCTTGAAGCATGGAACGCCCAGAGGCGAGACAAACATTGAGCGCTCAACACCCCACGGCGTACCGATCTGCTCTGAGTATTCACCCTCAGCGCTCGGCTTCAAACCAATGCGCTTGGCTTCATCCTGCTTGATGAAACGGCCCCACTGCGCCATGCGAATATCGTTGACGATCAGCGTTCCGGTCGAAGCGTCGATTGCGCCACCACCCCAGTTGGAACCACCATAATAGCTCGGATAGATCAGAGTACGCTGCTTGTCAGAGAGAGGCGTGAACTCGCCCTTCCAGCGCATCTGCTTGAACTGGATCCGGCAATACAGCTGGTCAAGGATCGTACCGCCCCACATATCGGATTCCTTGAACGGCGTTGTGCCGATCGAAATCGCGGAGAAAGGCTGTGTTGGAGAGATACGCATGCCGGGCATACCGTCCGTTGGAACCTTACGATATTCCACCGGGACAACTGGCTTACCATCACGACGGTCCAGCACGAAGACTTCACCACGCTTGGTCAGCTGAATAATGACCGGCGTCGTAGTGCCATCCTTGCCCGGGAGGTCATAGAGGATAGGCTGGGACGTCACGTCATAGTCGAACTGGTCGTTATTCGCCGTACGGAAGTGCCAGTGCTCCTTGCCGGTCTTGATCTCAACCGCGACGATGGCGTCCGTGTATTCATCCGAATAAGGGAAGCGATCACCGTTCCAGAAATCTGGCGTCTGATTGCCCGTTGGGAAATAAGCCAGGCCCAGCTTGGGATCATAAGCTGCTGTGCCCCAGAAATTCGGAGTTTGCGGAGCATAATGCTCGCCGGGAGGCAGCGGTGTGCTGTCCTTGGCGCCGCGGGAAGCATCCCAGGCCCACAGAAGCTTGCCTGTGCGAACGTCATAGCCACGGACGACGCCAGAAGGTTCGCCAACAGAAATGTTATCGTTGATTTTGCCGCCAACCATAATGACGCCATCTGCGACCAACGGTGCAGAGGTCAAATAATACGATCCATTTTCTGGAGCGTCCGTCAGACCTTCAAGAAGGTTAACAAAACCATGATCGCCAAAATCTTCGCATGGTTTGCCTGTTTCGGCATCTACTTCGAAAAGGCGAGCATCATTGGTGTTGGAGACAATTCGCTTACGGCATGCAGCCGGTAGAGCTGCAGCGTCCTGCGGAGGAGCTGCCTGATCCGTTCCCGTCTGATCCACAGCAGGTTGAACATCTTCAGGCGGAAGCGTGGAAATATCAGCATATCCAACGCCACGGCAACGTTTCCACCCTCGATTGCTGTCAGTAATCCGCAGCTTGGGATCAAAGCGCCACCGCTCCTTACCGGTGACCGGATCAATTGCAATCACCTTATTGAGCGGTGTGCAAAGATACATCGTGTTATCGACCTTGAGCGGCGTAACCTGATATTCTGATCCATCAATAGCAAGATCACCCGTATGGTAGGTCCAGGCCAGCTTCAGATCTTTGACGTTGGATTTATTGATCTGATCGAATTGAGCGAAACGGTTACCCGCAGTGCTCCGTCCATAAGCAGGCCAGTCATTCCCGCTGTCTTGCCCTGCCTGTGCCTGAATGACAGGAGCAGGCCCGGAAGACTCAGCCACAATGGTCGGGTGCGGGAAAAACATCCCGACAATAAACGCACCCAGTGAGCCAAGCAGGGCAATACCCAGACTGTTTGCAACCACGCGCGGCAGTGCCGGACGGCCGTCTTGCCGCGATAGTCGACGTGCAAGGGCCGTGACAATCAACGCAATAATGATGAACGCCAGAAGACGGGGCACGAGTTGCCAGAAATCAAACCCGACCTCCCATAGTGCCCAGAGCACACTGACGGCGAGCAATGCAAGCGCTGTATAAAGAGCGAATGCAGCACGTTTATAAAGACCAAAACTAATGGCAATAATGGCCGCGCCTGCTAATAAATAGAATGGTGATCCTCCGAGGAAGAGCAACCAAAGGCCGCCAAAAACCAATGTCAAACCTAGAACTACGCCTAAAAATTCAACAACCCAAAAGGCTGCTATTTCCAAGGTGCGCATCAGGAACTTCTCCCATCCCGTTATGCACGGGATCAACGACAGTAAATTTTCTTACGGTCTGGTCTAGAAACATCCCATTGGACGTGTTCGGTCTTCAGGGCGCGGAAACGGCCATGGACAACAAACATTTTCGCAAGTTACCCCCAAAAAGGAGGGTGCGATGGGTATGATTTTTAACCAGTCAGTGGTCATTATCTGTATCACCCAGCGGGTGAATATCAATCAATTCCTGCCCCAAAACAGGGGCCGTTAAATCACAGTGTGGAGAGCAGTCCTTGAAAAGCGATGAAAACAGCATGCAGGGCGTGAGCCGTGCCGCGGCGATCCTTAGAGTGCTTTCAAGCGCTCACGTAAGTCTGGGGTATATTGCAAAAGCAACAGGGCTTCCCCGGTCGACTGTTCAACGGCTTGTCAACGCTCTCGCCGTTGAGGAATTGGTAGAAGTCACCAATGACGGTATCTCGCTGTCTTGGGGAATCATGCGACTAGCGGAGGCAGCGCAGTCCAGCCTGCTCGACAAGTTCAGAAGCGCGATCGAAACCATGTTTCAGGAAACGCACGAGACTGTCGATTTCAGTACGGTGTATGGAAAAGAAGTAACGTATATTGAAAAAATTCATTCCGATCAGGAAATTCGCGTTGTCCCCAAAGCCGGGCGCCCAATGCCTTTACATGCGATGTCAAACGGCAAAGCCATGCTGTCTATTATGTCAAAATCTGAAATACAGGCTCTTATTGGTTCACAACCACTCAAAATGACCTCACATACAAAAACTAACGTGAAAGATATTCTTAACGAAATCGAGACCGTAAAGGCGACGGGATACGCTTATGATTTTGAGGAGCATAGCGAAGGAATTTGCTGTATCGCCACGCCTATCGTTCTTCCTGGCCACAGGCCATACGCCATCTCAATTACTGTTCCCTTTTTTCGTTTTGAGCAAAATCTTCCCCTATTCCGAGAGGCACTTAATCGGTGCAAGAATAAAATAGAAAACTCTTTTGGTAAAAAATAAATATGAAATTGAATCATTTGTTCAAAAATACGGAACGCATTGTATTTTTCAATACATCTGCGGTCCGTATTTACTCATCTGGAAAATCTAAAAAATTATTTTCCGCCAAGCTCCCCTGTCAGGAATTGAGCCCTTCCCAGCCCAAAGGACCAGTGAGCGTCTTCATTCTCGACCACAGACACCATGACGTCTGAGGAAGAAATACCACATTCCTTTTCCAGATATTCCGTAAGCAATTTGTAGAACAGAGCCGTTTTTTCTTCACCTCTTGGACGACTGAACATCTGGACCACCACAACCTTTTCAGTGCGAGGAATTCCCAGACCGGTATCTTCCACGATCATGCGGGAAGGCTTGTACTCAGACACAAGTTGATAACGGTCGCCGCGTGGAACCTCGAAGGCTTCCAGCATGGCTTCATGGGCGGCGTCCAGAAGCGTCTTGATTTCCGTATCCGTGCGGCCTTCAAGCATGTGGAAATGAAGTAATGGCATGATATTTTCTCCAGATTTAATTGAACAAGCTCAGGAAATCGTCTGCCATTTCTGCTCCCGGTGGGAACGAACAGCTGTATCGATGATTTTCTGAATTTCCCATGCTTCCCGGAAGTCAGGAGTGCTGGGCTCGCCACGATCAATGGCACGAATGAACTCTGCCATTTCGATCGTCTTGATATCGTTGAAGCCAAGGTGATGACCCTGCGCAACACAGAACGCGCCATAAGGCGAATGTTGCGGGCCAGTCTCGATCAGTCGGAACCCGTTTGATCGGCTATCGTCACCCGCCTTGTAGTAAAGTAGTTCGTTCATGCGCTCCTGCGTGAACGACAGCGCACCCTTGCTTCCGGAAATTTCAAATTCCAGCTGCATTTTGCGCCCTGTTGCCAACCAGTTAGCCTGGATGGTTCCCGAACATCCCCGTTCAAAATTGACGATCATTCGAGCGACATCATCCACGCTGATATCTTTAAGTTCGGAAGCTCCCGGATAAGCAGGACGCTGCTTCACCACCGTATCAAGCTGGGCAAAGATCGACGTCACAGGCCCAAGTAAGAAACGGGCAATCGAAATGATGTGACTTCCGACATCTGCCAGCGCGCCCGTTCCGCCGGCCGGATCGCAACGCCAGCTATAAGGAGACAGAGGATCAGACATAAAGTCTTCCGCGTGGATCCCGTTAAAGGCGTAAATCTCCCCGAGTTCTCCCGATGCTATAAATTCACGAGCATATTTCAGGAGAGGATTCTTCAGATAATTGAAGCCACTCTGCGTCCTGACGCCAGCCTTTTCAGCCGCCTGAACAATCTCCCAGGCTTCAGATGCGGTCGGGGACAGCGGCTTTTCGCAATGAACATGCTTGCCTGCGGCAATAGCGGCCAATGCCATTTCACGATGCAAAAGTGTAGGCGTCGTGATGGAGATGATATCGATCTCCGGATCATTGACGAGTTCCCGCCAATCCTGCGTGCTGGATGCAAAACCAAACTGCCGCTGGAAAAGACGCGCACGCTCCCCATCAATATCTGCGATCCTGTGCAGGACTGGCCGGGAAATGTCGTCAAAAACGTTTCCTGCCGCCTGATAGGCCAGAGCATGGGCCTTTCCCATAAAACCCGTGCCAATCAGACCAATCTTCAATGTATTCACAAACTTCACTCCTGGCCTGAGACGGCTGGAACAACTGGGGTATTGACAGGAGAGACCTGAGACGGCGCTCCTCCTGGGCGACGGCTGAGCATGACGGCTTCAATTTTCTCAAGCGATACGCCTTTTGTTTCAGGCACAAACTTGAGAACAAACCACATGCACACGAGGCACAGTCCGGCAAAAAGCCACATAGAAAATGCACCGTGAAAATGATCATTCAGAAACTTGTTGTCGCTCAGCATGGGAAAGGTCTGGCTGACGCCGAAATTCATGATCCACTGGCAGGAAACTGCAATACTCATTCCGATGGAACGGATGGCATTTGGAAAGACTTCAGCAACCAGCGTCCATGTGACAGGGCCCCAGGACATACCGTAGGCAAACATAAACAGGAGCATTCCGGTAAGCGCCAGAAGACCGGTTGTCTGCGTGTAAAGTGCCCATGATACGATCAAGAGCCCGATGCACATCGCAACCGATCCCACACGGATCAATGGCAACCGCCCTTTGCGATCAATGATCCACGCCCCCAGAATAGCCCCGGCAACAGACACCACGCCGATCCAGATCGTCTGGAACAAAGCCGCCTGAATGCCGCCGCTGGTGCTCTTCAGAACCATAGGAGCGTAGTACATGATGACGTTGACGCCCGTGAGTTGCTGAAGCAGTGCAATCATCGCCCCTACAAAGATAATCCACTTTGCGCCGTCCCGCTTCAGAACGGACACGCTGTTGCGTGCATCAAGTTCCATGCTGGAGACGGACTCACGAATTTCACCCAGCAGCGAATGAGCATGCTGTTCATTGGAAATCCGCTTCAGCGTCGTGAGTGCCTCTTCGTCACGCCCACGCAGAACATGCCAGCGGGGTGATTCCGGGATCAGGAAGATCGTGGCGCAGAAAATGGCGCACGGTACAATTTCTGATGCAATCATCCAGCGCCAGCCAACGTCTCTTAGCCATTCGGTCGAGGCACTTCTCGCGATCAGATAGTTCACGATGAAGACGACAACCTGGCCAAGAACAATGGCAAACTGCTCCATCGTCAGAGCACGACCACGCATGTCCTTAGGTGAGACTTCCGACATGTACATCGGTGAGACTGCCGAAGCGACGCCCACCGCAACACCACCAATCATCCGGTAAATAACAAACCACAGAAAGCTGTGAACGAGCGCTGCGCCGAGAGCAGAAATCGTGAACAGGATGGCACATATAAACAGCGTGACACGCCGCCCTAGCCTGTGCGCCATCCAGCCAGACAATGCAGCACCGATGATGCAGCCAACCACCACGTTCGAAACCGCCCATCCCGTCTCTGCCGGAGAGAGCTGGAAGTAGTCGCGCAGTGAATCAATTGCGCCCGAAATGACGGACGTATCGTATCCGAAGAGGATACCCCCGAGCGCTGCGACGGCGCAGATACGAAGAACATATTTTACGTCATGTCGCTCTGACTGAACGAACACAACATCCTTGATACTCGCCATGATTTCTACTCCATCACTAAGAAGCATTTCTCTCTTGGTGATTGGTTGGCCTTGTCGTTTCCTGTTGAAGAACCCTGTCATGCAGGTTTTTTTTAGCGCTCAATATGGAAGATGTGCCTGATCGGGATCCATGGAGAATTTCCATGCCCGACGCGGGCCCGCCATCACATTGAGATAATAAAGGTCGAACCCATGCGGCGCGCCGACCGGGTGATATCCTTTCGGAACCATAACGGTATCCCGATCGGAAACAGCCATGGTCTCATCGAGAGAACCGTCCTTCGTATAGACGCGCTGCAGAGCAAAACCGCTGCCCCGTTTCAAGCGATGATAATACGTTTCCTCAAGATAGTTCTCATTGGGGAAATCATCGGTATCATGCTTGTGTGGCGGGTAGCTTGACCAGTGACCGCCAGGGGTAATGACTTCGACAACGAGCAGCGTTTCCGCCGGTGCCGTATCGGGAAGGATATTCCGGATCAGCCGCTCGTTTGTTCCTGTGCCCCGTGCAATCTCGCCCGCTTCCTCCGGAGGAATAAGTCGTGCCGGATATTTTCCAGACGCAGGGGAACGGCACACTGCCAGCTCCACATCCGTCTCGGCTTCAGCACGCCACACCGTTCCGGGAGGAAGGTACACCGACCACGGCAGCCCATCGAATGGACTCATCCGCTCTCCCAGCACACCAAAATCCTGCTCCGCACCTTCGATACGGGCACGACCGCTCACCAGAACGAGGCAAACCTCGGTTCGGTCCGTAGCTTCCGAAACCGTTTCACCGGCCTTGAGTGACATCACTTCAAAGCCGATGTAATCCCACCCAGCTTGTTCTGGCGTCAGGTTGATAATCCGACGATTTTCATCGCGTGGGTGGGCGTGAATCAGGAGGCGCGAAGACATGACAGATGCCCCGTCTGTGAGAGGATATTGATCAGATAGTTCCGTCCCATCCGGGCATAGGTCAGCGGACTGACTTCTTTCGAATACTGTTCCGCCTCAAGAACAACCCAGCCGGAATAGTCTGGAATTTCCGCGAACACCTTGCCGTAGTCGATGCAGCCATCACCCGGGACAGTGAAGACATCTCCCATGATCGCCTGCAGGAAGCTCCAGTTTTCCGCATCCGCCGTCGCCCGATTGGCGGCCCGCAGATCCTTCACATGCACATGGCGAATACGATCACGATAGACCTTCGCCAGTTCTGCCGGATCCGAACCACCCCAAAGAGCATGACCCGTATCAAGCAGCAGCTTCACAGAAGGTCCGGTCAGCGTCATGAGGGCATCTATGTCCTGGCGAGACTGAACAACGGTACCCATGTGATGATGGTACACGAAGTCCAGTCCTGCGGCGGCCACGGCATCAGCCATCAGCGTCATGCGACGTGCAAATTCCGGCCACTCCTTTTCTGCCAGAACAGGGCGTCGGGAAAGCGGAATACTGACATCTGAATGAATGGCATTCGATGTTTCCGCAGCGATGAAGACCGGGGCTCCCAGCGCTTTGAGAAGCCGTAGATGCGGCTGCATCCGCTCGATCTCTTCTTCCGCACTTCGAACCAGAAGCTCCGTCGAATACCAGCCGGAAATCAGTTCCAGTCCATATGACGCAAGTACAGATTCCAGCTCAGAGGCCGTAGTTGGAAACTTTTTCCCCAGCTCCATTCCTTCAATCCCTGCCTCCCGTGCTTCGGACAGACAGGTTTCCAACGAAATATCACCCCCCAAAGACGGCATATCGTCGTTGCTCCAGATGATGGGATTGGCACCAATTCTAATAGCCATTGAAGACTCCCGGCCTTCCCTGAAGGCCTCACTTCCTGTGTTCAGTTTCAATTCCCGATGCGCTGACCAGCACGCAACCGTTCGTAAGTTGTGCGCGCCTCACGGACCGCTTCGCGCGATGACACTTCCGGAACTGCCACATCCCACCATGTGCCGCCGTCATCCGTGATCGCTTTGGGATCAGTATCGATAACGATCACCGTCGTACGATCTGCCGTTCTGGCCCGTTCCACAGCTCCCGAAAGTTCTGCGGTTCCCGAGACTTTTTCTGTCCGGGCCCCCAGACCTTGCGCCAGTTGGATGAAATCGATTTCCGGTGTCACGACCTGCGTGCAGTTTTCCAGCAGGTTGTTGAACGGCGCCCCACCAAGCGCCTGCTGCAGCCGATTGATGCAGCCATAGCCCCGGTTATTCAGGAGGACGACTGTCAGCTTTTGACCCAGCATCACGGATGTCGCGATCTCGGAATTCAGCATGAGGTAAGAGCCATCCCCAAGCATGACGATCACATCCCTGCTGGGGTCCGCCATTTTAACGCCCAGCGCGCCTGCCAACTCATATCCCATGCAGGAAAAACCGTATTCCATGTGATACCCACCCGGCATCCCAGGGCGCCAGTGTTTCTGGAGTTCCGCCGGCAGTCCTCCGGCAGCACAAACAACAACATCACTCGCCTGAGCCACACGCTGAACAGCCCCAACCACCTGCGCATCGCTCGGCAGGGTTTCCTGCGAAACAGACGGCTCAGCCTGATAGCGCAGGGAACTTTCCAACCATCCAGCCAAACCGTTTTTAGCTTTCTGCGTCCAGTCCGGATCAGCTTTCCAGCCCGAGAGGTGGCTCTCCAGCGCCCTCAGCCCCACGCGTGCATCCGCCACTAGTGGGGTGGCGAGATGCTTCGTGGCATCTGCAACCTGCACATTCAGGGTCACAATCTTCACGGACGGATTATGGAAAATCCCCCAGGAACCCGTGGTGAAATCCTGAAGACGGGTTCCCACGGCGATAATGAGGTCCGCCTCTTCCGCAAGTTCATTGGCCGCTGAAGTCCCAGCCACCCCGAGGCCACCCATATTCAAAGGATGATCCGGCAGCAGGGAGGATTTTCCGGCCTGCGTCTCACCAGATGGCACGCCGTGGCGGTTACAGAACTCCGCTAAAGCCCGCTCTGCGCCAGAATAGAGGACGCCCCCCCCTGCGATAACCAATGGCTTGCTGGACTCACGGATCAGCGCCGCAGTGTCCGCCAGTTCACGTTCGTCAGGTTCAGCCCGGCGGATACGGTGGATACGGTCCGCAAAGAAGCTTTCCGGATAATCAAACGCTTCTGCCTGAACATCCTGGCATAGAGACAGCGTGACCGGCCCACACTCAGCGGGATCAGTCAGCACCGTCATAGCGCGATTAAACGCCGGAATAATCTGCTCCGGTCGCGTGATGCGGTCAAAGTAACGCGACACAGACCGGAACGCATCATTCGCGCTAACGGTGCCATCTCCAAAATCCTCGATCTGCTGAAGCACAGGATCCGGAATACGATTGGCGAACACGTCCCCCGGCAGAAGCAGCAAAGGTAGGCGGTTGACGTGCGCTACGGCCGCGCCCGTCACCATGTTCAACGCCCCCGGGCCAATCGAACTTGTGCAGGCCATGGCACGACGACGACGGGATGCCTTGGCAAAAGCCGTCGCAATATGCGTCATGCCCTGCTCATTATGAGCACGCCAGGTGACCAGTTCATCACGGGACGCATGGAGCGCCTCTCCGAGACCGGCAACATTGCCGTGCCCGAAAATTGCCCAGACGCCCGAAAAAAATGGCTCTATCCGGCCGTCTATTTCGGTCTTCTGTGCGATCATGGCGCGCACCAGAGCCTGAGCCATCGTCAGGCGTATCGTTTTCATTGTGATATCCTTTCGGGCATTCGCTCAGGCCGCGCTCTGGTGAGGCAGAGGACGTCCCCTGCTCTGCCAGGCCGCCACAAAATGCTCGAAACGACGCACCAGCTCGTCTCTGGCCTCGCTGTCCGACAGCTTGCCCGCAAGCCATGCACGCGCCGGATCTCCGAAAATGGTACGCCCGATCGCAAAGCCTTTGACCCAGGGCGTTGCTGTGGTTTTACGGAATGCCTCTTCCAGATCCGCTACAGGTGCATCAAGTCCAAGGAGCAGAATACCCCGGCAGAACGGATCACGCTTTTCAATGACATTGCCGATATTTTTCCACGCGGCTTCCGACGGCTGGGATTCCAGCTTCCACCAATCCGGCTGAATGCCGATGTCATAGAGCCGCTCAAGTGCGCGAGAAACGGTATCGACCTTGAGTTCACCATGTTTCCCGGCAATGATTTCCAGCAACAGCTCCCGTCCTTGCAGCCGACATGCCTCGTACACCCGACGAAGTTCACGTTCCTGCCGCAGTTTCAGATCGTCGCTATCGTCCGGATGATAGAAGCACAGGCATTTGATAACCTGATCTTTCGGCCATTCGATAAGCGAGCTTCCCAAGCTCCCCTGCCCTTCAAAATCCAGCGGACGTGACCCAGTTTTCTCGACAGGGCGAGCCGTCCACAGACCTTCCTCGGCGGCGCGGAACAGAGCGTCCTGTCCGTATCGGCCGTCCATGAAAACCCCAAAACCATCTCGCCCTTTCGCGACGCGCGCGGCGGCTTCAATAGCGAGAATTTTAAAATGGGAGATCTTGTTGAAGGGCGCCCCTGTTGCCAGGGCCATGTCTTCCAGTTGCAGCCTGTGATCACAGGCAAGTGCCATAATTGGAAAAGCCTGTTCCCGTCGCGTCGTAACCCAGTGCAGATGATTTAGAGCGTCATCATATCTCAGCACCTTGGACGTCGATCCGTGAGACAGAAAATACTGAAGTTCTTTCCAGGTCGGGATCTCAGACGAGCATAGAAGGCGTGAAACGGCGAATGCACCACACGCATTCGCATACCGGCAGCACTCAGACAGTGCCTCATCCTTAAGCCAGCCACGCAAGAAGCCAGACATAAATGCGTCCCCGGCTCCAAGTGTATTGTAAACTTCTACGGGGAAGCCTGGACCACTAATTCCTTTTTCAAGGCTGTCAGGTATGACGCCGTCAAAAACGACACAGCCCATCGGTCCGCGCTTGCAGACAATCGTACCGTCGGAAACAGCTCGAATATTCCGGATGGCTTCCAGCGTATCTTCACTGCCACCTGCAATATGCAGCTCTTCTTCCGTACCAACGATCAGATCACAATCCGGGAGAATATCCTGAAGATGCGCTGTCACATTCTTAGAACGAACGTAACGCGCCTCGCCGTCTCCGATCCCAGCCAGTCCCCAAAGGTTAGGTCGATAATCCACATCAAAAGCAATGCGTCCGCCCGCCTCCCGGATTAATTTCATCGCCTTACGCTGTGCGGCGGCAGCTTCCGGTCGTGCGAAATGGGTTCCGGTTACGACAATTGCTTTTGCACGCTGAATAAACGCTGGATCGATGTCATCTTCATTCAACGCGGCATCCGCACAATCGGTCCGATAAAACAGTAACGGGAAACTATCCCGGTTTTTGACGCCTAGGATCGCCAGAGCCGTGAAGCGGTCCGGATCCGTACGAACACCGTCGATCGCAACACCCTCGCGGACCATCTGCTCCCGGATGAAACGCCCGAAATGCTCGTTCCCGACACGGGTAATGATGCCGGACTTCAGCCCAAGACGAGCTGTTCCAATCGCAATATTAGCCGGACAGCCGCCGACCGCCTTGCTGAAGCTGGCCATATCTTCAAGCCGGCTGCCAATCTGCTGCCCGTAGAGATCCACGGAAGCACGGCCAATGGTGATAACATCAAGATCTGGAGACATCGCAGGATACACCTTCATCGTGTCTGAACATTCCCTGAGAAATGGAATGTTTATTCTCTTTCCACACCTTTAACGCACCTGCAATCCGATTCTTCGTTATTTATATCACTTTTAAATGATATATTCCCTTTTTTTACGTTACATATCTCGTGATCTTCAACTGAAAACACACCGACGGTTCGATCAGGAGGGCTCAATGGAATATATTTTCCATTTGAAGTGAGGGCATTTTTCAAGCTTTCTTCCAAGCCCCGCCAAAAAATGCGATCATCACCAAGACATTGCGCATGATGATGACAGGAAAGGCGCAGCTGAACGACCATGACTGATCGGTATCAAATTTTCTCAGCAGAGCTTGGAGAGCGATACGCATCCCTCCCCCCACGCCTGAAGCAACTCGCCGATCTGGTCTCTAGCAATCCTGACGACGTCGCACACTGGACGGTCAGTATTCTCGCGCTTCATGCCAATGTTCAACCATCGACGGTCGTTCGCTTCGCACGAACGTTCGGCTTCCAGGGATATTCTGATTTTCAGGCCATTTTCAGAGAAAGGCTCCGTGGACTGGCTTCATCGTACCCCGAGCGTCTGCAGACATTAAAGAACCCGGACGATGCTGCGCATTCTACAATCAACCTGCTCACAGGCTTTCATCGAGCTGCCATCACATCCCTAAATAGCCTTCAGGAAAAGACAAACCCTCTGCTACTGGACCAAGCTGTCGACATCCTAGCAAACGGACGCTGCATTCACATTCTTGGATTACGCCGCTCCATGCCCGTAGCGCGTTACTTCGCCTATCTACTGGCAAAAATGGCTATCCCCCATCAGGTCATCGGAATTGAAAGCGGCATGGAAGAAGAAGCCCTTCTCACCGCAAACCCGACTGATGCCGCCCTCATCATCAGTTACGCTTCCTACGCCCCGAAAACCGTCGAACTGTTCCAGAAACTGGAAGAACGCGGCGTCCCTATTGTTTCCCTGACCGATAATAAAAACAGCCCGGTGATCCCAAAATCCGGAATGTGGCTACAGGTCGCCGAAGCTGACTTTCACGGCTTTCGCTCCAATGCAGCTTCTGTCGTTATGGTTATGACATTAGCAACCGCAATAGGAAATTATCGATCCCAAAACCTTATATAAGGGTGGGGTCAATTACTTCGCAGAAAATAGTCGTTGTAAATTTCGTGGGGGAAAAGCCAACAGAAGCGCGCCATTACCGAAGAGCCAATGCCTACGGAAAGCTATGAAGGCGACGGCCACAAGGACATCCCAGTGGACACAGGGATAAAAACCAGTATTCCAGAACGAGAAAATCAAAAGCGCCTGCCAGATGCGACAAGAGTTAATACAAACGACGCGATCATAATGATGAGAAAATACATTGTCGCGATTGGTTTTGCAGTTTTCCTTGCGATGTTCGGTATCTTGGCTGCGAGTGGTCCTCACGGATTTGCGGGAAGAGCCCTCATTTTAGGGATGCCGATTTTTACAACAGTCATCTTCAGGATGAAGAAGACCAGGTGTCGGTCGTGATGTCGCGCGGTAAAGGAAAAATCGAACGCGGGCCTGCCAAGCAAAACCTTCACGTGAAAGTCTGTCCAGTCTGTGATCGTCCATTCAGTTGGCGCAAAAAGTGGGCGAAGACCTGGGACCAAGTGCGATATTGTTCTGAGGGCTGTAGGGAAGCGAGAAAATCTTGATTTTCAGCCGCCAATTTATGGTGGGTGTCTGAAGTGGACAAAGCCTGATCGAATAGGCCCGATTCATAAAAATATTGATCTTATTGAGACCAGTTTGTGTATTGTAATTTCGCGATATGAAAAAAAGTCCAGCACCACAGCCTGTCAATCTTCTGGACGTCGCCCGAGCTGCTGGCGTTTCCAGGGCGACGGCATCACTCGTGGTGCGAGGTAGCCCACTTATTGCCCCCCCAACGCGTGAACGCGTTCTGGAAGCAATGAAACAACTCGGTTATATCTACAATCGTGGTGCAGCCAATCTGCGTCAAAGCCGAACGCATACGATTGGTCTGGTTCTTTCCAACATTGCTAACCCCTTCTTCAGTGAACTGACAGCGGGGGTCGATGACGTTAACGATGCCAATGATGTTGTCTGCTTCATCGCGAACAGTGTTGAGTCGCCCGAACGCCAGGCGCGTCAGATCCAGCGACTGAGAGAGCATAACGTTGATGGCGTGATTATCTGCCCTGCAATCGGCAGTAACGACACGTTATTGGAAGATCTTCAACGTCTAAGCCTGCCGTATGTTCAGGTTCTGCGCCATGTCCCTTACGGTTCAGGCGACTATGTTGCGGCTGACTATGCTTCAGGTATCGAAAAAGCCGTAAGACATCTCGTCGAAACCGGTCGGCAGAAAATCATGTTCGTGGGAGGAATGTCCGTCCATTCCGCTGCCGTGGCCCGACTGGATGGCTTCCATAGAGCTATGGCGCTTCATCAATTGCCTGACGATATGGTGGTCGCCGGCAAATGGGGTAACACTTATGATGAAGTTGAACTCGACCGGCTTCTTCTAGGATCCAATCCGCCAGATTCCGCGATCTGTTATAATGATATTATGGCTCTAGCGCTCATGAGTCACCTTCAACGCCGCGGCTATACGCTTGGCGATGATTTTGCCGTTATAGGGATGGATGATTTACCGCAGGCTGCGGCAGCCTATCCTCCTTTAACGACGATTGCGACGAACCCGCGCATGATTGGGCAGGCTGCGGCTACCCTGCTGCAAAAGCGCCTGGAAGCACCAGACCGACCTACAGAACGGATCATTCTTCCCGCAAATTTGGTTATACGGGCCAGCTCTGAAACCCGCACCTCATAATACCCCTCGGATAGGCTAGCGCTTTCCCTTCCCTGACATGATTATCACGTGTTTCGTGATATACTGCCGATAAATCACATATCTTTTATATTTCCATCACTAAACTTGCGTGACTTTCTTTCGGAAATAACGTTGAGATATGCAACTGCGATCTTTTAGATCGATCTAATTTTTACCTTTAACTCGCCTCTGTGGTCGCAGGGTCAAAGGAGGAAGAATGAAAACGCCTATCGGTTGGGCTCTGATCGGGGCCAGTAACGTCGCCCGAGAGTGGATGATCGATGCAATTCGTTCACAGCCGGATGCGTCACTCCGGACTGTTTTCAGTCGGGACGCACAGCGCGGGCAAGAATTTGCCACCGCTCACGATATTCCCAACAGTACGTCGGAGCTTGAGGACATTCTTCAGGACCCTTCCGTACACGTGGTGTATGTCAGCAGCCGGAATGAGCTTCATAAAGATCAGGTGCTGGCCGCAGCCCGAGCAGGTAAACATGTTCTGTGCGAGAAGCCACTGGCCCTCTCCCTGACAGACGCAGAGGCAATGGTCCGGGTCTGCCGTGAATCCGGTGTCATTCTGGGCACAAACCATCATCTGAGATGCTCGGCCGTCCATATTGCGCTCCGACATCACCTGAAGACCAACGCTATCGGCGAACTGAATACCGTCCGCGTCTTCCACGCTAATTTCCTGGCGAAAGCGGTTGAAGGCTGGCGCCTGAATGACGCAGCGGGTGGCCTCATTCTGGATAGTACAATCCATGACATCGATACCCTGCGCTTCCTGTTAGGAGCAGACCCGATTGATGTGTTTGCCATGACGCAAAGCGGTCGACGGAGTGTCGGGGGAATTGAAGATGGCCTGATGGCTGTCATGCGCTTTCCCGGAGATGTCCTCGTACAGATCCACGGATCATATGCCGTGCCATATGCGCCCGGAGGCGTCGAACTCTATGGTGAAAACGCGGCGTTGATCGCTCGGGATTGCATGAGCCAGAAGCCGATCGGCAGTCTGTCCTTGCGAGATGGTGACGGAGAGCATCCCATCGCCATCGAACATCATAATCTTTACCGCTACAGTGTCCGACGCTTCTGTGACAGCATTGCCGGGCATGGTTCTCCGGCAGCAACCGGCGAAGACGGTGTGGCTTCACTCAAGATCGCTCTGGCCCTGAAAGAATCAGTCCAGTCTGGTCATCAGGTCAAGGTGTCGCAGTCATGATTGCAACAACAATGACAAGCTTTCCCTCCCTCGATCAGGAACACGCAACGGTTTCGAACGACGTGCTCTCTGAGCGCCCCGAAATGACCACAGAAGAACTTCGCCGCGCGGCCTGGACATGCTCGGTTGGCAGCGCGATGGAGTACTACGACTTCGCACTCTACAGCCTCGCGTCGGCTCTCGTGTTTGGTCCGCTTTTCTTCCCCAGCACCATCCCGGGTATGGGCCTGATCGCGAGCTTTGCGACCTATTTTATAGGCTTTGCAGTACGACCTATCGGCGGAATTTTCTTTGGCCGCCTCGGTGACCGGCATGGCCGTAAAAAGGTCCTGCTGATGACGGTCACCCTTATGGGTCTGGCCAGCTCCGCCATAGGGCTTATTCCGTCCTACTCTACCATCGGTATTGCCGCCCCTCTCCTGCTTGTTTTCATGCGCATGCTGCAAGGCTTCGGTGCGGGCGCAGAACAGGCCGGTGCGGCGGTCATGATGACGGAGTCCGCCCCGCGTGAACGTCGGGGATACTTTGCCGCGCTCCCATTTCTGGGTATCCAGATGGGAACAGTAGCTGCGGGCCTGATCTATTTCGGGATGATGACAGGCGTTGCGAACATTGCCGACACCTGGCTCTGGCGCGTACCCTTCCTCGGTAGTGCCGTCCTCCTTGTCATTGCACTGTACATGCGGCTACGCCTCAAGGAATCACCCGCTTTCGCCAAGCTGCGTGAGCAAGAAAAGCATGAAGAAGTCATGCCTCTGCGCCAGACACTGACCGGCTCATGGCGTCCAATTACCGCGGGTCTGGGGCTTCGGATGGCGGAAAACGGCGGCTCTTCCATCTATCAGGTGCTGTCTATCAGCTATCTGGTTCATACGGTTGGCATGAGCAGCAAATGGGGCACGCTGGCCTTGATCGGAGCGGCACTGGTGGGTGCAATCACCATTCCCGGCGCAGGATGGCTTAGTGACAAATATGGCCGGGTAAAGGTTTACCGTGGATTTGCCATTCTTCAGGCCGTAAGCGCCATTCCCGTCTGGTACGTCTTTAGCCAGGGAAATCCAGTTCTCTCCATGATCGCGCTTTCCTTCGCTCTTGGTATTGCGACGTGGGGAATGTTCGGAACGCAGGGCGCCTTTCTTCCCGAGATGTTCGGGGTTCGTCATCGCTACACAGCGGTATCCTTTACCCGTGAATTCTCTTCCGTCATTGCCGGAGGCGTCTCCCCCATGGTGGGTCAATTTCTCATCACCATGTTTGCACGGTTCAATATTGGCGGTGTCAGCAGTGGTAAGTTTGCCTGGATTCCACTGGCAACTTACGTGGTCTTCCTCGCCTGTCTGGCCATCACAGCCACGTTCTTCATTCCTGAACCCAGAGGCCGTGATCTCATGTCACAGGATGATGTCTTCTAAGGGCCTCTCCTAACACACACGTCACTTTCTTTCAGCTCATTCCAAATGCGCCCGTGCTCCGGACGCATAACGGCCTCTCTATGCTCGAGGTTTATCATGAACGATACAGTATCTCTTTCTCCAAACCCCGCACTGACTCAGTGTGCAGAGATCTTTCTTGCTGCCAGGAAAAGTAAACCTTGCTTGGATAGCCTTCCCGATACCGTCAAGATACATGACGCCAAAGAAGCGTATTCTGTTCAGGATCAGGTCGCACAAGCTCTGACGGCTTCCCTCGGCCCCATCAAGGGTTGGAAAGTCGGAGCTCCGACGCCAGAAAGCGAGCCATTCTGCGCACCCTTGCATCAGGCCACCCTGTTTTCCGGAGATACCAAGCTCCCGGAAGGTCTTTGCCGCCTTTACGGTGTTGAGGCGGAGATTGTTTATATTTTCCGGAAAGACCTACTCTCTCGGGAAACACCTTGGACGCAGACCGAAGTTTGCGACGCAATCGGCAGTGCTCATGCCGCTATCGAAATATTTGACACCCGCTTCTGCAAGGCAGGCTCCCAGGACGGACTGGTGCATCTGGCCGATCAGGGCAACCACGGCGCCCTGATTTACGGACCCGGAATTTCAACGTGGCAGCAGCTCACACCTGTAACCGAACAGGTCAAGCTTGTCCTTGATGACCAGATTGCCATTGAACATGCCGGAGGGAACTCCGCTGGAGATCCAATCCGTCTTCTTGTCTGGCTGGCCAATCATGCTGCGAAGCGCGGCCTTCCCCTGGAAGCAGGAACCGTCGTCACCACCGGATCCATGACAGGCACGAAATTCGTACCCGCAGGCACGACCGCAAAAGTCGAAATCGGATCTCTGGCCCCCGTCTCCGTCGTTCTTCCATAAAACAGGCTGTGTAAGGTTCTCTGATCATGAAACCGGAAATTCTTCTTATCGAGCCCATGATGCCTGAAGTCGAGCAGGCATTGGACGCCGCGTATGTTGTTCACCGTTATAATGAAATGCTGATATTGACGGACATCGCACCGCGCATTCGGGGCATCGTCACTGGCGGCGGAACCGGTGTCCCCTCCCACATCATGACGGCCCTTCCTAACCTGGAGATCATTTCCATCAATGGAATTGGGACTGATGCCGTCGATCTCGTTCAGGCCAGCCGCCGTGGTATCAGCGTTACGACAACGCAGAACGTCCTGACAGATGACGTGGCAGATCTCGCCATGGCTTTCATCCTTGCGGCAACGCGCGACCTGCTTCCAGGAGACAGTTTTGTCCGCAACGGTCAGTGGGGCACGGGCTTCCTCCCCTTGGCCCACAAGGTCACCGGCAAGAAACTCGGAATTTTTGGGATGGGAAAAGTCGGACAGGCCATCAGCCGACGGGCGCATGGCTTTAACATGCCCGTTTCCTATTTCAGCCGTACCAATCTTGAACTTCCTGACATCCCGTTCATTCCCAGCCTGACCGCACTGGCGAAACAGAGCGATATCCTTGTCGTCGCGGCATCGGGAGGACCTCAGTCCCGGCATCTTGTAAACCGGGACGTCATGGAAGCACTGGGGCCGGACGGGTTGCTGGTCAATATTTCTCGTGGAAGCGTGGTGGATGAACAGACCATGGTGAGCCTGTTGCAAGATGGCAAACTCGGCAAAGCCGCGCTTGATGTTTTTGAGAACGAACCCAGTATCCCCGCTGCCCTTTACGGCATGAACAATGTCGTTCTTCAGCCACATCGTGCCAGCGCAACCGTAGAAACACGCCGACAGATGGGCCAGTTGGTCACGGCCAACCTTGCGGCACATTTCTGCGGTGCCCCGCTCCTGACCCCCGTGATTTGAAACTGCTTCAGTCTGGAGCACTTCGATGCCGCGCTCTCTATCCCCCACTACAAAAATTTTTCTGGCATGCGTTTTCTCATGCGCCGTGTTTTTTTCCTTCAAAGCAGAGGCACAATACCGGGGGCCAGTCTCCGCAACAGCTCCTCTTTTCGCCCTGGATACGCCGACCGGCTACGACAACACCCCTTTCACGCCACCGGTAGAGAACATGCTCCTTCCCTGGGATAGGCTGATCAAAAAGCTGAACAAGAAAGGGATCGGTATTGTCGTGGACTATACCAGCGAAAGCGCCATCGCCTTAAATGCAGGGCATGGCGGGGACGCTGGTTATGCCCATCAGATCGGTGTGGAACTTGATCTGGACTGGGAAAAAATTATTGGCTGGAAGGGATTTATCACCCATGCAGTTTTCGTTAACCGCGCAGGCCATAACCTCGCAGCAGATCTGGGCGATCACTCTTTGAATGGGTTTCAGGAAATTTTCGGCGGTGGCGGCAATGTCGGCGTTCACCTGGTTTATGTCTATGGAACTCAGGATCTGTATAAAAAACGCATTCAGATTGCCGTTGGAAAAATGCCCGTGAATATTGATTTTGCTAATTCCCCCTTGTTCTGCACGTTTATGAACAAATCGAACTGTGGGATACCAAAATCTCTGACCCGCGGTGCAGCGGGATATGCGACATATCCAGGGTCAACATGGGGAGCCAGAATTCGTTACTGGCCGCTCCATGGTCTCTATATTCAAGCGGGTCTTTATGGCGTCAATCCATACCTGAATACAAACAAGTATGATCGGACTGGCTTTGAAATGGGTACAGACCTTTATACAGGCGTCTATACTCCTGTTGAAATCGGCCTCATCCCTCATTTTGGAAAAAACAATCTTGTCGGCCATTATAAATTTGGCTTCGCTTATGATTCTTCTCAATACCGGGATGTCTACTACGACAATAATGGCAATGCTGCTGCTGCCACTGGTCTCCCTTACCGCTGGACGAATGGAAAAACACAAATATGGCTTCAGGCAGACCAGATGTTAATCCGTAACGGAAGCGGTCCGTTACACGGTCTTTACGCGCTTGCCGGTTTTGCCAAAAGTGATGGGAAGAACAGCCCTTACACCTATCAGATCTATGCGGGGCTCGTAGATCGAGGGCCAATTTCCACTCGTCCCCAGGATACATTCGGCGTTGAGTGGTCTGAAACGATGGCAAGCCCGGAACTGGTTGCTTCGCAGTGGATACGCTATCGTCAGGGACTGCCTCTCCCCGGAAACACGACCTACCCTCAAAGCCATATCACCACCCTAGAGGTCACTTACAACATCCATGCGTTTCGTGGTCTCTCCATCCAACCTGATTATCAGCGTATCTGGCGGACAAATCTTCAGAAGAACAAACCGACTGTCGATGCTGTAGGATTGAAGATACATGCTGTTCTTTAGTCTAAATATTGTAATTTATTATATCCGGTCGGTAGTGATTTTCTAACACATATATATTTACCAACCATCTTAATTTTTCATGGTGAAAATGAATGTCTGCATGTGAATGGATGTAATATCAGGATATATTTTACTATAATAAAAAATCAATTATAATTCGAATAAATTTTTAAATAAATTATTTATTTCGCTACATTTTTAAGTTATTAGATATTTTAATAATAAATATAAGTGTTTATTGAACATAAAAGACTGCAAAATAATATCCCCAGTCAAATTCTCTCAGTCTTTTTTAAGTGATCTGAACTTCCTGCCTAGCTATCCATTTAATGGTCTTACCAATGGAGGCTATCATGTCTTTCCGTAGCAGTACGCTCCCAAAAAATCCGACTAAAGCTCCTGGCTCGCCTGATGAACGTGAGCCTTTTGACCCGTATCCTGACAAAAGCCCGATCACGGATGAGCCCCCGGAAGAGGAAAATCCCGGTAAAAGTTATGCGCCTGAAAAAGGCTATCCAGATTCTAAGCCTGATCAGCCTCCAGTCCTTCCTGATGCACCTGAAAATCCAACAAATTAAGCTCCGGATTTTCAGGCCGGGACGACGAGTAAACCTATGGGACAGATCAAGCCATTTTCTTTGAGTGGACACAACAATACCGGGGAGAAGACCGGGCTCAATGAAAATAAACATGATGTTATAAAAAAGTATATACTGGTTGCTATTCCAGTGTGCAATGAAGAAGAGCACATTGTCCCGTGTCTTTTAGCTCTTGCGAGACAAGAGACACAGCCTGACAAAGTTGTACTCTGGATCAATAATACTACTGATCAAACACATGAGCGAGTAGCATCTTTAACGAACACATTACCGTTCGAACTGGAGATCGTCAGAGTTATCTACGACCCGGCATTGGCAAGCGCAGGCTTGGCAAGAAGGGATGCAATGGCCCATGCGGCTCAGTATGCATCTTCTAGTGCCCTATTAGTGACCACTGATGCTGACAGTGAAGCTGCTGAGGATTGGTTAAGTCGTACTCTAAACGCTTTTACGCATTATCCTGTTGAAGCCGTGTTTGGCAGGACTCTTCTCCTCCCCGAGGAAGCCAGGAAAATCCCATTCAATTTGCATGAAGATGAAAGAGCAGAAAAGGCTTACGGGGCTCTTCTCGATCAAATCACACTGCTGCTCTGTCCGGAATCTCATGATCCCTGGCCACGGCATACCGAGCATTCCGGCGCCAGTATCGCGGTCACTTATCAGGCCTGGAGTAAGGTTGGTGGAATGCCTGCCGTACCAACGTCGGAAGACCGTGCGTTTTATCAAGTGCTTCGAGAAAACGGAATTCGTGTTCGTCATGCACCGGACGTTAAGGTGTATGTGTCCGCTCGTTTGGTGGGTCGGGCAAAAGGAGGAATGGCCGAAACGCTGGCACGCAGATTACACGTACAGGACGAATATATAGATGATATTTTCGAGCCTGTTTCCCGAAGGTTACTTCGTATGCGACGTCTGCGTAAGCACGCAAATCAACTCGTTCCTTTTGAAGACACCTGCATGGAATTCTATCAAATGCGCGTGCGCCGTGATGACTTGGAAAAGCATCATAAACGAGCCCAACGGGTGCTAGATCATCTTAGAAAAATGATACATCGTTCTCATCGTGATTGCTTAAGTGACTCAATCGATCAATTCGATATCCCTCACCTCGCTCACTCAGATCAGGCACCCAACCGTGGGCAAGACATGCCTGGATAAAACAATTTGCTGCCTCGTCTCCTGTACAGGGCGTATCTGTCTCTCCAGTCCAGTTAACGATTAGGATATGGCCAGTTGTTTTCAGGCTTGTGGTCGTTTGAAAAGCCAGTTCCTGAATGTCTGTCTGACTCAAAAAATAAAGAATTTCCGAAATAAGAATGAGATCACAGCCTGCTGCCGCAACAACTGGATAAGCACTAGGTAGAAAGGCTTTGATAAAGCTGACTTGTGCATATTCCTGGCAGCGCTGTCTTGCCTTGGTAAGCGCAGTTTCCGAAGCATCTACTGCCAGGATACGTTGACACCGCTGCGTTAGAGCCAATGTGCCTACCCCTATGGCACATCCGAGCTCTACAGCGAATGCAATCGGCGAACATGGCAGACATTGTAGAACCCTTTGAAGCTTCTTGTGTTCATACGGGCTGCTTTCAAAATTCCATGGATCAGGATCCTGCTGAAACAGGTTTTCAAAAACGTCTGCTGTCCATGTCTCTTTCCTCATGACGCGATAAAGATTTCATAGGGTTGCAGCATTTTCTCCAGTAAATGCTCCGGTAAAACAAAACCGTTTGGATCGTCTTTTACGATCAAGCCTCTCTGACTTCGATGCGCGTGGACCGCCTGTCGTTTCTGTTCCAAAAAAGACTGAACATTCAGGCGCCAACCTATAAGGGCATTTTCCGGAATCTTCGTTTCAGGAGGAAGTGTTAAACCCCAGACCGGGTACGCCAGAACTCTAAGCTCTGGCTTCAGAGCTTTTAGCGTTTCGCCAATCAGCCAGACAGCTTCATGGTCGCAGTGAGGATCGTACCGCCAAGGGGCCAGTAGATTTTCGCAGTCATGAAGAGACAGAAGATCAAGCAAATCACGGACAGTAGAGTCAAACTGGCTCCCTTCCACCGGAACTCTCGTATCCTTAAGGCCCATAAATATCAGTCTATCAGCAGAAAGACCCAGAAGTTCTGCCGCACGGATGCATTCTTCCTGTCTCTGTCGCGCCAGCCGATCGGGTGGCCATAAACGAGAGCCCGGATGAGATGCGGAGCCGTCTGAAACGATCACAACAATGGGCGGTCGCCCATGTGCCACTGCCGAGGCTATAAATCCCCCACATCCAAGACTTTCGTCATCAGGATGGGGCGCCAGCACCAGTGATGTGCCGGGAGCAACGGCATCGAATGAGGCAAATGGGAAACTTGCAAATTTTTCCAGAGTTTCACGAATATTCATGGACCTGCCTCCGGCCAGTCATGATGGACGAACCATGCGGCAGCCTCCGTCAAAGCTTCGTCAGGCGCGGGCTGTCTGAGATAAGTTGCAAGGTCCCTCATGACCTGCTCTACCGCTTTTCCTTTGATGAAGGCCGACAGGCCCAGACTTCTTTGAACGAGCGTGATCAGTTCAAGAGCAGCCTTTTCGACTGCCAACCGAGCCAGATTAATGATTGACGTCACGTCTTCTGATTTCATGTGCGCAGAATATGCAGCTTGAGCGGCCTCGTGCACCCACATCGCTGCTGTCTTTTGAAGAATAAGTGCTTCTCCGATCCGGGCGAGTTGATGTGGACTACCAGCACGCTCGCGTTCCAGTAACTCCTCCCTGAGTAGATCAATCAAATGATCCATCCCGCCTAAGGCAACCGCCGACCCTCGCCAGGCTCCCGCAGAAAATTCAGGCTGCCGCAGATAGTCACCTGGTGAGCCAATAATGTCATCCGGTGAGATCTGGAGGCCCGTGAAATCATAGGCTCCCGTTCCGCTGGCCTGCATGCCAGTCAGTGCTCCCGGACCGGGGCGCTGGCGTTCAAGGTCTGTTGTAGGAGCTAGAACCATGAGTGCTTCGCCGTGCTCAGGTATGGCGGTTATCAATGCAACGCTAACCTGCCTGACGCCACTGGCAAAACCTTTGATCCCCGAGAGCCTGTAGCTCGGCCCTTCCCTCTGTATGCTGACAGCAGAGCTCCCGTCCGTAACCCAGATGCCAGCCAAATTCTCGTTTTTCAGTTGGAGCTTTAGGGCATGACGTTGAAATCTCGTGCCGTACAATTCTACGAGACGGACTACATTCACATGCCCTTCCAAACATCGCCCGAGAGAAAGACTCAGATAGCCTATTCTCCTCAGTAAAGTCAGAAGAACCTGGCCTCCTTCAGATGTTTGGCAAAGCCCGAGCCCATTGTCTTCCACGGAAAAAAGAGCGTCAAACGCACCCATTGTGCGTAGTGCATTTAGAAGCTCAACAGGGAACTGATTTTCTGGAGCAGAAAATGGTTTGGCTTTCCATTCCTCAAATAAGCACTGCATCCTGGCCCTAAAAAGAGCAAGCCCCTCAACGTATGCGCTCTGATCTGCAACCGACATGCCTGAGCATTCCTTCACGCTTTCGTACAGGAACGTCGAATGGCGGCTGATGGCTTCAATTCAACACCACGCTATGTGGTCACTCTTTTGAGTAAGCACATGAACGTCAGCGAAGTATGGGCTTCTTTCTCAAATTATGTCTGATCTGAAGGCACTGAATAAGTTTTCGGCATGCTTCGTGTAAACAGACCAGTTACAATGCCCCCGAGCCCAAAGATCATAAAGGGTATTAAATACATAATATAATCTAGGTTATGTTGATAAAAGACCTATTCCAAAATCTTGCGGCGGCAAGG
>NZ_BEWM01000003.1 GCF_002723935.1 Gluconobacter cerinus | reverse complement strand
TTAAAACTGAAATAAATACTTCACCTACTTCCAAAGGAAAAATTTAGTTTTTTCTTACTGAAGATTTCTCCAAAAAACATATCAAGTGCGGTAGTATTTAAAATTATATCACATTATAACAATATTGTGATAAACGCCCACTGCTTTCCAGTCCATCTTATATCGCGTCATACTTGTCATGTACTTATGATAATATATGAACCTCATGACACCAATAACCAACATAATCCTTAATTATTTCCATCCAGAAACTCTCATTACAGATAATAAAATTAATCAATTATCTAACTATTTTTAATAAAAAAGATTATAATATATGGTAAAAATAAATATTTATTATATAAATATATAATTTTTATACACATTAACATAAAAATATATAAAATAGGAAATAGATAAAAATAATCAAACCAAATAAAATCACACCGTAAGAAGACAACTCACCATAAGAACAAGAAGAACACTCCATTTCAGCGTGAATTTTAGCATTTCCCCTTCTTTTCCGACCAAGCCAACAGCAGCGCAGGCGACAGCGATCGACTGAGGGGAAATCATCTTCCCAACTGAACCTCCAACGGCATTCGCGGCAACGAGAAGTGGGCCGCTGACGTGGATCTGCTGGCCAGTCGCGGCTTGCAACCCTCCAAACAGCGCGTTTGAGGACGTGTCCGATCCTGTCAGGAAAACACCGAGCCAACCGAGGACTGGAGAAAGAAACGTAAATGCAGACCCTGTCGCCGCGAACAGGAGAGCCAGCGTCGCAGACAAGCCGGAATAGTTGGCTAAATAAGCAAAAGCGAGGACCATGCCGATGGAATAGATCGGAATCTTCAGTTCATTCAGTGTCTGCAGAAAGATCACTACCGCATCACGGGGACGCGCACGCAACACAAATGTCGAAAGGATGGCAGTTAGCATGATGCTCGTGCCAACTGAGGAGAGAAGATCAAACTTGAATACCGAGTGATAAGGCGCCGGCTCTAGCGAGACTGGCGGCATCTTAATGATTAGGTCATTAAGATATGGGAAGGGGAAGGTGATGACCGTGGAAGCGAGCGGGCCGCCAGACTTAAAGAGATTTTTGAATGGCGCGATGCTCCAAAGTGCAACAAGAACGGTTAGAATGACGAATGGCATCCATGCCCGGATAATGTCACTTCGGTTGTAATGCTGCTCTGCCCCGGTGATGGACGCCTCTTTGTTTCCCTGAGAAAACCGGAAACTGACTGCGGGCCTCCAAAACTTCAAAAAAAGCGGAATAGCCAGCAGCGTTGCCAGAGCCGCCGCAATATCAGGAAGTTCCGGCCCCACGAAAACAGCCACCAAAGTCTGCGTGACGGTGAAGGTCAGCGCCGCAACGAGGGTAATCGGCCAGACCTCTCGTAGGCCATGCAGGCCGTCCACGATCATCACCAGAAGGAACGGAATGACAAACGCCAGGACAGCAAGCATGGGCATCGCAAGCCGAGAGATCAAAAACGGGTCAGCTCCGATCACCTGACCGCCGACAATGACCGGAATGCCCATTGCCCCGAAAGCACCAGGCGCGGCATTGGCGAGGAGGCAAAGTCCGCCCGCATACAATGGAGGCACGCCGAGGCCGACGAGGAGAGCTGTGGTAATCGCGACCGGAGCACCGAAGCCAGCAGCCCCCTCGAGGAAAGCACCGAAACCGTACGAAACGAGCAGGATCTGGATACGCTGATCGTCCGAAACTGTGACAATCGAATAGCGAATGATGTCGAAGTATCCGGTTTTGACTGACAGTTTATAGAGAAAGACCGCAGCCAAGATGATCCATGCAATAGGCCACAAACCGTAGATAAAACCATATAATCCTGTCGCAATCAGGTACGGTATCGGCATCCCATAGAAAGCCACAGCGATGATGGCAGTAAGAATGACCGTGATGGTACAGGCGACATGCCCCTTCATGCGAAGCACCAGCAACGCAACGAAGAAAAATGCAATCGGGATGAGGGCGACCAGACTTGAAACAAGAATGTTTCCGGCGGGATCGTATATCTGCTTCCAGGGGGACATGGATCAATTCTCCTGACGTCGTGTCGTTAATGCTTATCCATGCCGGTTTCCGGCCCTGGATGCGGGGGTCTACAGATTTCCGATAACTTTGAGGCCGATGACTGTTGCGTTCGGGATGACTGATGTCTCTCCGGGTCGCATCTGATATTCAAAAGACGGCTGAAGAAGCACACCAGGCACAACCGGGATGCCGTAATAGGCTTCCAGTGTTGCCGTATGCGTCTGGGGGTTATTCACTCCCGCTGGGAACGGCAGACCTGCATCCTGCAGGAGATGCTGCCCAAGCGTCAGTCGCTTACTGATCTGATAATAGGAGTACATCACGCCGAAGCGATCGAGAGGACGGAACGGGATGATGCCGAGAAGCGACGTTCCAATATAAAACTGATCAGAAAAGACAGAGACTTGCGGTGTATTGTGAATATAGCCCGCCATCAGGTAGCCTCCTGCCATCTGATGCAAACCATGGCTGCGGTAAATCATCTGGTCAGCCTCAATGTAAAATGTATCGCGCGGCTGAGGTCTCCGCACCGCGTATCGCAAGGCCATGGAAGAGGGGACGGAGCCGATCATGTCGGCAAAGCCACTGGTATCGTGGCCGAAGCCAAGCTTGTAATGGCCGGGTAGCTTCCGGGGTCCGATGAACGGTTCCCATGTCAATTCGATCGGCAACATCACACCCGTCTGTTTTTCGCTACCCCAGGCCCAGCCTGATGGATTGGATGTCAGGACAGAGGAAGCATAGACACCTGTTCTCAACGTAAGATCACGTGTCGGGCGCAGGCGGATCGTGCCGCCCCACGTTGCTTTCGGATAGACGCTCCATCCTTGAACCCCTTTGATACCCACTGGAGCCGAGCACTGAATCATGAAGGTGCACAACAACAGCGACGTGCCGTAGGTATGTGTGAGCGTAATGCGGCCGAGATTGATGTTGATGCTGTTGCGACGAAACGCTTTTTCCACATAAAAATCAGCCAGATGCGCTGCCATGTGGCCGGAAAGACTGTACACTTCCGATAGCAGAATGCGTCGTTCTCCAACGTGATCAAAGCTGATCTGACGGCCGGCTCGTTCCATCAAAACCCCATGCAAGATCCAGCCATCCAACCCAAGCAACTTGCCCAGATCGAAGTTGTTCACCCAGGTCAGTTCATGAGCGTAAGACATGCCTCTGCTCAGGCCGCCGCTCACGTTCGCCAAGGCCTCTCCTTTGTAAGCAAACTGGAACGTGTAACCGCGCTTGGAGAGCCATGCCCGTGCAGGGGACAACTGCGTGACCAGATTACCGAAAGCCTGAGCGGGCACGAAATAGCCCGCTGAAAGATCACGTTCTCTTAAAGCATCATCTCTATGATTGAGGAGCGCAGACAAACTCTCAGTATTGAAAAGACTTTCAAGTTGGTTAGGGTCCGCAAGGTGCTCACTGCGCTTAAGATCCACATGCGTTCTTAAAGCTTTGTTCCCATTCGATTGGGAAGACGCGCTCTTGTCCGCCTGACTGCTCTTTCCTGCACGCGCCTGTTTGACAACGCCTGAGGCATCAGGAGCACTTCTCGCAGAATTAGCTGTAATCAAGACCGTCAACAGCATTACCGCTGAATACCAGATGGTTCGGAAACATTTTCTGCTTCCAGCGTCGCATAACGACGGCCTCCAGCATTCGGAAAAAACATGCAACATCGCTATTACGTTCCATAAACGAAACATATAGTGTTTCTTGAAGACGCAATGAACAGATAAGCGCGCAGTCAATATGCCACGCGACATACCTAAAGACAGTATTACCGAGTCATTATAAAGTCAGCATTCTCGCGCGAGTTTCTCTACACTGTCCGATGTAATCTCCGAGATTGAGCGCGCTCCGGTCAGGATCATCGCGACGCGCAGTTCTTTTTCTATGATATCCAGGACATTCGCGACACCACGCTCTCCCGCGGCGGCAAGTGCGTAAACGAACGCTCTACCCAGCAGAACTGAATCAGCGCCGCATGCAATCATACGCGCGATGTCTAGACCGCTGCGAATTCCTGAATCAGCAAGGATCTTCAGATCGCCTTTGACGGCATCTGCGATCGGGGGCAGGGCGCGAATTGTCGAAAGAACGCCGTCAAGTTGGCGGCCACCATGGTTGGATACCACAATCCCATCTGCGCCGAATTTTACTGCGTCCTTTGCATCTTCAGGTTCTAGAATCCCCTTGATGATCATCGGTCCGTCCCAGAAATCGCGGATCCACTGCAAGTCTTTCCAACTTATCGAAGCATCGAAGTTACCAGCGAGCCAACCGATATAGTCTTCGAGGGCCGTTGGCGTGCCACGATAGGTCGAAATATTGCCCAGATCATGCGGACGTCCGCGCAGACCGACATCCCACGCCCATTGTGGATGCGTCACGGCTTGCGCATAGCGACGCCACTTGGCGAACGGCCCGGACATACCCGAATGAGCGTCGCGGTAACGTGCTCCTGGAGTAGGCATGTCCACAGTGAAGACAAGAGTGGTCACCCCCGCTGCCTTTGCACGTTCCAGAGCGTCACGCATGAAGCCGCGATCCTTGAGAACGTAAAGCTGAAACCAGATGGGCTCTCGAACTGCTGCCTGTACTTCCGCAATCGGACACACCGATACGGTGGACAGCGTAAACGGAATACCCTTGCGACTTGCTGCCCGAGCTGCCTGAACCTCGCCTCGGCGAGCATACATGCCAGTCAAGCCCACCGGGGCTAGCGCAGCTGGAAAAGCCAGCTTACGTCCAAACAATTCGATAGACGTATCCAGATCGGAGACATTGCGTAAAATACGCTGCCTTAAAGCAAGATCGGCGAGGTCTGTAGTATTTCGTCTGAGTGTATGCTCGGCATACGATCCGCCATCAATGTAATGGAACAGGAAAGGTGGAAGTTTCCGAGCGGCGGCTTTTCGATAATCTGTCGCTGCTGAAATAATCATTGCAACTCCCCCGTTGCGGCTTTTGCCGTTCCGCAGCCGCTTCTTCCAAAATTCCATAAATCCGGTTTTTTTACGGACTGCCTAACGCATTGTCTGGAAGAAAAGAGTCTTAACATCCATTCGTATAAAAACGCGCTATCCATATATTTTCGATATGCAAAATTACATCCGCATAAATAAAATGATATATTTTAATGACTTACACGGATTATCCGGCACGGTGTTAAATCAGCGTCAAGGAGATGTGATTAACATCATTAAAATTGAGATTTTTTGGAGCCCCCAATGCGGCGCATATCAATGGTTCTGGAGCAAGAGCCGCGAGCATAATGTCAGAAAAACGAGAGCACACTGTTATCCATGTAGCTGACAATAGCCGCGGAACCGGCACACCCAATCAGGCTAGATCAGCGTTTTTAAGCCGACGGAAAGTGCCTCTCATAAGATATACGGGGGTTTAAGTTGCTCCACTACATCGCGAACTGTAGAAACGACCCGGAGTTTTCTTACCGAAGACGTTACATGCCAGAGCTATCTAATCGTAGGACAAGCAACAGGCCTGTGCGAAATTCTCAGACAGGTGGCCAATAGTCATGCTCTTGGCCACCTGCGCCGCAATACCTAAAAAATCAAACGATTTTTAGGTATCAATCCGAAAGATTACGCCAGAGATCGATATTTCCTTCGCGTGCATATTGATCGATAAGTTTGAGTTCTTCCGCTTGGAATGCTGAATTTTTCAGAGCGTCCAATGAATCATCAAGTTGCTGAACATTACGGGCACCGATAAGCGCAGACGTGACACGCGGGTCGCGCAAGATCCACGCTATGGCCATCTGTGCCAAGGATTGACCGCGCTTTTGGGCAATATCATTCAGAGCGCGAACATGGGCGATGTTTTCATCTGAGAGCATCGCACGCGCAAAAGAATCACCTGCCGTCGCACGTGAGTTCTCCGGCGTACCATTCAGATACTTGTTAGTCAGGAGACCTTGGGCGAGGGGAGAGAAGGCTATGCAGCCCACTCCAAGGCTCTCAAGCGTATCGAGCAGTTCAACTTCAACCCAGCGGTTTAACATCGAATATGACGGCTGATGGATGAGTAACGGCACGCCTTCAGATTTCAGAATAGCTGCTGCCTGCTTTGTTCGCTCCGGCCCATAGGACGAAATACCGACGTAAAGCGCTTTACCCTGACGATGCATCTGCACCAGAGCGCCCATCGTTTCTTCAAGAGGCACATCAGGCGTTGGACGATGTGAGTAAAAAATATCGACGTACTCAAGCCCCATTCTTTGAAGACTTTGGTCAAGCGACGCCAACAGATATTTACGTGATCCGCCATTTCCATACGGGCCGGGCCACATATCCCAACCAGCTTTTGACGAGATGATCATTTCGTCACGGTGGGCCGCAAAATCCTTTTTTAGGATCGTGCCAAAATTTTCTTCGGCAGAACCATAAGGAGGGCCATAGTTGTTAGCCAGATCGAAGTGAGTAACCCCTCGATCAAAGGCACGCCTGATAACGGCTCTCCCCGTCTCAAAAACGTCGACACCTCCAAAATTATGCCACAGGCCGAGAGAAATTGGCGGCAGATCAAGGCCCGAACGGCCACAACGACGAAATTCTGCCGCTTCATAACGGGATGGGTTTGGTGTCCAACTCATGAGAAGTTCCTAACTTTGCTGATTGCGTACGGAATTATGGCGGCGATGGACAGTCAAATCGGGACAATGGCCCATGGTTCAGATGCGGCAAGACATGCCTGGCGAATAGATCACATTCGCTCTGATGAGGATATCCAGATAGAATAAACGCTTCCATCCTGAGGTCCTGGTAGGCGCGTAACTTGGCCAGTATTTGGTCAGGTGGACACGATCAGGCCTTTCTGGGCATCAGTCTTCGGCCCCGGAAACACCGTGCCAATCGCTTGCGGCGGCATGTGGAGATGGTCGCACAGCACACCTGTGGCTACAGCGCGCAGGTCTGTCGTCGGTGCAAGGTCCCGGTTTTCAAAGAGCTGGTTGGGGCGCAGGCCGGGCCATGTGCCGCCAACCTTTCCTCCCGCAACGGCACCTCCGGCAAGGAATGTGACAGTGCCGGTACCGTGGTCCGTTCCGCCTGTTCCGTTCATGCGGACGGTTCTGCCAAACTCTGTCAGGGCAAGGACTACTGTGCGTTTCCAGCTGTATCCAAGGCTTTGACGCAGCGCTCCAATTCCGCGATCAAGCTGGGTAAGGGGGTTTCCCAGTCGTCCAAGCTGAGCGGCATGCGTGTCCCATCCTCCAATTTCCAATGCGGCGATCCGGGGGCCATGGGGGGTGGCCAGCATTTGCCCTGCGGCGGCTGAAAGCTGCGTGAAGGCATCGGGTTTGTAGGGTTTCCCGGTCTCAAAGGCGTTTTTCATTCCCGTCATGGTGGCGTCCGAAAAACCCCGGGCTTTCAGGCCATTCCTGAAAGCGGGGCCCGTGATGGGGTCGGACGCGTTCAGGGCCACGATCTGGTTGTAAAGATCCTCGTCCGGATGTTGGCTTCCTGCTGGTGCGTAGCTTCCGACCTTGGCAGACCCGCGCAGGAGAAGTGGAACCGTTAGCCCCATGGCTAGTCCATACCCATCCGGTCTGTTGGCCTTTCCCTGAAGGGCGGAAACGGCCCGGTTCAGCCAGCCGCTGCTCAGGCGGTTATCGGCACCGCTTTCCAGATAGTCCTGCGCTTCAAAGTGGGAGCGGCTGCGGTAGTGGCCTGCTACGGCATGGATAGGCAGCATCTGGCCTTCGCCATAGAGGCTATGAAGCGTCTGAAGAGACGGATGCAGACCATAGAAGCCACCCAGATCAAGGAGGCCGCCCTCCTGTCCAGGTTCAGGAAGAACAAGGTCCCGGCGATGTGTTCTGAGATCGGCATCTCCGTATGGGGTGACAGCCGACAGGCCATCGAGTGCGCCACGAAGGATAATGACCACAAAGCGTGGATCATCCGGACCGCCAGGTGAACCGGCAAACGCGAGAGAGGAACGCCCGAGTGTCCAGCTTGCAGCCAGACCCAGCAGGGCAGTGCGACGATGGATCATCATGGGTCAACGCCTCTGGAATTCGGGTGAAGAGAAAAGCAGAGCCAGTGAATCCTGACGGGAGCCGGCATGATGCATGGCGAGTTGTGTCTGTGGTCGGAGCGCCGGGCCGATGGCGATATGGGCGATCTCCATCGGGTCTCCCGACCGGACATGAGCCGCCATTCGCCAGGCCCAGTCCGTGCGGGCCAGCATGTCCGCAGGCGCGCTCCAGTCTGCCGCATTATCACTCCAGCCGTTGGGTAAGGGGGCCGTCCATAACGGTTGCCCCAATGAAGCAAAGGCTGAGTAAAGCTGATGGGCGGGGGAATGTGAATCGTCCGGATGGCTGGGTTCGCCTCCCAAAGATAGGGCTCGCATGACGGCTGTGGCATAGTCCATGGGGGAGCGGAACTTGCTGCCAGAACGGTTTGTATCGTGAAGGTCTGCCAAGGCGAGAGAGGCTTCCCGCAGATCTCCGTCACTGTCCCGAAGAACAGATGTAATGTGGTTGATATCCTGTGGCGAAGGCGTGTCGGACATGAAGTGTCCGACCATCTGGGTTGCGATATGGCGGTACGTTGCAGGATGTGTGCCGAGAAAGTGCAGGGCCTGCACGCCGCCGTCTTCGCCTTCGGGGAAGGTATGACCCATGACGGTTTTTTCGCCCGGTTCATGGGCCTTTTCCCGAAACACAAAGCCGGGCTGTTCGGCCTTCATGTCGATGCTCCAGCCAGTCAGTATGGCTGCGAAGGACGTGACGTCTGTTTGGGTGTAGCCAGAGGCCGACGAGACCGTGTGCAGTTCCAGACATTCACGGGCAAGATTTTCATTGAGTCCGTGATGGCTTTTACGCCCTGCCGGGCTGGTGGGGCCGATGGACGATGCACTGTCCAGATACATCAGCATGGCCGGGTGACGCATCACGGCGAGGAGCATGTCCGAGAAGCGCCCGGTTACATGTGGGCGAATGGCCTCACGCATATAGGCGCCAATGACTGCCCTTGTGCCGCCCTGACGCAGGCTAACCGTGAAATGATTAAACCAGAACCATGCAAGCCGTTCTCGGAAAGGCTGGTCCGTTACAAGCAGATTGTCGAGCTGGGTTGTGACTTCCGTTTGAAAGATCGGTTTGACCAGAGGGTCGCCCTGTAGCTTGGCCTTGCGCTGTTCCCGCAGGGCGATCAGTCCGTCCGAGCATGGACCGACAGTCCTGAACATGGCCGTGTCAGGTGCATCGAGCTGACGGGAAAGCCATTCCCGGAGAGGTATGTCGGAAGAGCCGCTCTCTCGTTGGCCCCAGCCGAATCTGTTTATGGCACTGACAAGTCGCATGGCATCCTCGCGATGTCCGGTGGACGGGAGTGGCTGGACTTTATCTAAGAATGTTCGCCATATGTGGCGAAATCTGGATGACGACTGATGTCTTTTTTTCGAGCTAGAGGGATCGAAGCACCGTTTGTTGATAAAGTTGTGTCCTGATTTCTGGTTTCTGGAGCTGATTTTCGCTCTGCGTTTATCGCAGATCTGGAGTTTTCATTCGCAAAATTGCTACGCGCTCGCGTCGATCCGCTCCAGGAAGAGGAAGCGGCGCATATTATAGACGATATTGGCCAGTCCGATCCTCATTGTGGTCCGGGTGGTGCCGATTGTTCGGATGAACAGCCCCGTCTGAGACTGCTGGTCGGCAAAAACATGCTCGACACGCGAGCGTATCACTGACTTTCCAGCATTTGATTTCTGGATGAACCGAAACTTCCGGTCGATGAAGACGTGGGATTTGTATCCAAAGAACGGGATAGCGAGATCTGTGGAGGGTATCGTTCCGTCATCCTGCCATTTTGCTTTCGTGACTTTCAGCGTCCAGCGCGCATGACGATCCTTGTGCGACAGCTTTGCCGGCTTGTCCTGCCAGTCTTCCGGAATACGTCCTGCCCAGAGAACCACTTTCTCAGTGTTGGTATTGCGCGGCTTTAGAGCAGCCACCAGTGTTGCATTCAGGATCTGGCCGGACATCGGAAGGTAACCGGCATTGCGCAGGGTCGCGTCAAATCGGTCAAACAGTCTTTCAAAGGCCCCCGTTTGGGTCAGACGCTTACGAAACAGCTAGACCGTTTTGGCATCCGGTACCCGGTCCGACAGCCCCGATCCCAGAAAGCGCATGGACGACAGACGGTCGTTGATCAGATACTCCGTCCGTTCGTCGGACAAATTGTTCAGCGTCTGGATGACCAGAATTTTGAACATTAGCACCAGATCAAACCGAGGACGTCCGCACTTGCTTCCGTCAGAATACGCCAGAGCCTTCTCAGGATCAGGGCAGAACACTTCAAAATCCACAGTCCGGGAAAACGCTTCAAGCTGATCACCAAGCCTGCTCAAGCGGGCCAAGCGCTCTTCAACATCAAAAAAAAACCGGACTGCCTCATGACCCATACCCCAATCAACGCAAGGGAAATGGAATCACAAAGGCAGCCTCAAAACCAGAGGGTTTTGCGAAACCTCCAGGTTTATTTTTATAGAAAACGGTATCATCCCCGGTGCTATTATGTGCAACCAAAGAAAATGGTTTGATCTGCTCCATATGCTTACTCGTCGCTTCAGACTTCTTCTTATTCCGGCCCGAAAAATACAAAGCTTAACTTTGTTGGATTTTCAGGTGTTTCCGGAAGAACAGGAGGATGGTCGGGCTTAGGCTCAGGAGAACCTTTTCGGGCGAATATCTTTTATTAGGATTTTCCTCTTCCCGGCGCTTATTGTGATAGACCTTCTGTCAGGACTGCATTTAGACAAAGGAAATGGCGCTCTAAATACCTCTTCCCCTTTTATGCCGATTTCAATACTCAGACTTTGTATGCTTCATTTTTATTTTTCCACCTCATGGATGAGATTAATATAAAATCCCACAGACCATAAAAAATATTTAATTAGATAAACCGAAATCGTTTTCTCTCCTGAGAACGATTTTTATGCTGTGTGTAAGGCTGTCATCTTTCATGTAAATCGGCTGAGTGAATGCTGTGAATTCTTCATCGATCAGCATAAAGAGATCTCCTTCACAGACACCATCAGGATTTTTTATCTGGATATGATATTCTGATGTTTTCCAGCGCACCCGAACTTCATATGACGACCACCTTGCAGGAATGCGGGGATTGAGCGACAGTCGATTTCCTTCGATCTGAACGCCCAGTAACGTCTCAACCCCGACGCGTTGCATCCAACCCGCCGATCCCGTGTACCAGGACCATCCTCCGCGGCCGACATGAGGACTGGAAGAATAAACATCTGCGACGACGACGTATGGCTCAACCTTGTAGCGGTCTGCCGCGTCCTGATCGCGGGAGTGGTGAATAGGATTGAGCGTTGAAAACATCTCATGCGCCACATCGCCGTCTCCAAGAAGGGCAGTTGCCATAACTGTCCATAGAGCTGCGTGCGTATATTGGCCGCCATTTTCTCGGATACCCGGCGGATAGCCCCGAATATAACCCGGGTCAGGCTCTGAGGTATCAAAGGGTGGGGTCAAAACCATGATGATTTCCCGGTTCAGATCGACAAGCTGGTCCTGAACAGCGTTCATGGCCTGTTTTGCTCGCTCGGGAGATCCTGCTCCTGAAATTACAGCCCAGGACTGAGCTATGGCATCAATGCGTCCCTCAGGGTTTGCATGGCTGCCTAAAGGGCTGCCGTCATCGAAATAGGCACGCCGGTACCAAGATCCGTCCCATGCTGCTTCCAACGCGTGTTCAAGCTCCTTCATGATCCGCGTCCACTTCGCCACATGTTCTGTGTCCTGTCGGGCCTGAGCGAGCGGCAGGAAGGCTGCCAAAGTGGCGTGCACGAACCATCCCAGCCAGACACTTTCTCCGCGTCCTGCTTCGCCCACTCGGTTCATCCCATCATTCCAGTCCCCGGTTCCCATCAGCGGGAGACGGTGAACTCCTCTCTGCAGACTGTGATCGAGAGCAAGGACGCAGTGAGCATAGAGCGACGCCGTTCTGTCCGTCACGTCAGGCTGGAGGAAACGCTCATGCTCCCCCTCAGCCAAAACTGCCGCCTCCAGGAATGGAATTTCTTCATCCAGAACGGTCGCGTCACCGCTGACTCGAACATAGTGTGCGACTGTGTAGGCAAGCCACGCACAATCATCAGAAATCCTTGTGCGAACTCCATTTCCTTTCTGAGGGAGCCACCAGTGTTGAACGTCTCCCTCTGGAAACTGTCGGGATGCCGCCCGCAGAAGGTGCTCCCGCACCAGTTGAGGAGCGGCCAGAACGAGCGACATCCCGTCTTGCAACTGATCTCGAAATCCATAAGCACCGCTGGCCTGATAAAAGCCTGCCCGTGCCCAGATGCGACTGGAAAGGGACTGATACAGCAGCCAGCCGTTCAGCATGATATCCATGGCGCGATCAGGCGTATGAACCTGTACGGCTCCTGTAATCGCCTCCCACCTGCGATGCACTTCATCCAGAACAGCATCCAGATTGGCATTTCTGTATCGCCGAACAATCTGACGAGCATGGTCTGAATTTTGCCCCTGACCTAGCAGAAAGACAATTTCGGTGCTTTCTCCGGGTTCAAGCGTAATGACAGTCTGCAAGGCGGCACACGGATCAATTCCGGCCCCGACAATACCTTCAAGCGGGCCGCCCCGGACAATGGCTTGAGGGGCAGAAAGAGTGCCATTTCGACCCAGGAATGTGCATCTGTCATCCGTGCTTGATGTCTGCTGAGCCGACATATCCGCAAAGGCGACCCGGTCACCAAACGTCTCGCCCCACTTGTTCCTGACAAACAGCGCGCCAGTGTCATTATCCTGCTCTGTAAATACAAAAGGGGCAGTCGTACTGCGGGACTGTCCCAGCACCCACTCGGTATAGGTCGTGACCCTCAAAGTCCGGGGCCGGGAAGATGTGTTGGTCAGTTTCAATCTGGAAATTTTTACCGGATCTTCAAGCGGCACATATTGTAGCAAGGTAGAAGCGATATCGTTGGTGTGCCGATCAAACTGACTGTATCCGCGTCCATGTCGGCAAACATAAACAGCACTGTCATCTGGGCAAACGGCTGCCAAAGGAGACCAGAACTGCCGTTTTTCCTCGTCGCACAAATAGAAAGCTTCCCCAGTTGGATTCATGACCGGGTCGTTAGACCAAGGCGTCAACTGGTTCTCCTTGCTGTTCTCCGACCAGGTATAACCGCTGCCTTCTGCGGAGACCTGAAACCCGAAATGAGGACTGGAGATAACGTTGACCCAAGGGGCAGGGGGACGCGCTTTCCCACGGATGATGACAGCATACTCCCTCCCGTCAGACGTGAAGCCTCCATATCCATTTGGCAGTTCAAGCTGAGGGAGAATGGGAGTTTCCGCTGCTCCACGGTATGGGCGGCAGGGACGTATGGCTGCCTGCAAGATTTTTGCGCCCTGCATGACTTCAATACGGGTTAATTGATGTTGCAGGTTTCCTCCCTTACCCGTCAGCACCACATAAGCCACGGAGAACAGAAGGTCTCTGACTGTTTCTGACATAAGCGCGCCGCGAAGAATACGGACTGTACCCGTCTGCCCGGAGGATCGAACAAGGGCTTCCAGTGCGTGCTGTAGATCCTGCGCATAAGACGTCGGATGGTCGTTCAGAATAACAAAATCAAAAGCAAGACCTTTGAAATTCAGGTACTCATGTGCTGTGAGAAGGGTCCGGGCGAGGTCGAAATCTTCACTTTCTGTGATGACCAACAACAGGAGTGGTAAATCGCCGGAAACGCCCTGTCCCCAGAGATCTGCCTGTTTGCCAGCGCCTCGTTTTATACGGGCCGCAGACGAGCGAAGAATGGAATTTGGAAACAGAAGATAGCCGGCAAGCTTCTGAAAGAGGTCTGCCTGTACAGGCTGGATATCGAGATGGCGTAAATGAACCTGAGCATGGGTCCATGCGAGGGTCAGGGCACGATCGAGATCCGCTCCACCGTGATGACGCTCGATGCTTTGGATGAGCGTTTCGCGTGTTGACGCAACAATCGTCCAAAATGATACATGCCGAGTGGAGCGCGCGGGAATTGTGAGCTTGCACCGCGCAGCGAAAACGGGATCCAATACCGTCCCCACTGATCCAGAGAGAGGGCCCGCTTCAATAACGGCAATCGGCTCCCGCAAATCCCTGCCACGACCGATAAATCGGGCACGATCCGTCTCAATGGAAAGGTTATCGCCGCCAATGATCAGGTGCGCTGCCCAGATCTCTGCATCAGACGGATTTCTTTTCCGCCGTGTGGCAACAATTGCCCTGTAAGAAGAGAGATACTCCGTCTGGACAAACATTTTTGCGAAAGCAGGATGACTGAGATCCATACCAGGCGGGCATAACGCCAGCTCGACATAAGACGTTACGTTGATCTCAACCGTTGAAGAATTGGAGTTCTGAACTGAAATACGACGAAGTTCTGCATCATCTTCGGCTGAAACCAAGACTTCCATTGTCGTCGTCAGCTTGTTGTCCTGACGCGTATATGTTGCGCGGTCTTCCCTGAACTCTACATCGTAGCTCTCAGCTTTAGCTCCAGATGGTTGGAATCCTGCGCTCCAGAAGTGACTGTCTCCGGACGCCTGAAGGTAGATGTATGCCCCCCAGTTATCGAGCGTGGGATCCTGCCTCCATCTCGTAACAGCCTGATCACCCCACTTGCTATATCCTGACGCAGCGGCCGTCAGCATTACGCTGTATCGTCCATTCGAAAGCAGATGGGTAACAGGGGCGCTCGTGTCCGCGGTCTGTAAATGGCGGCCACCGGCCTGCATCTGTACGGTCAGCGCAGGAGGGGCGAACTCTTCTTCCTTCAGCGGGGTGGTAATAGCTCCACCTGTTGGTGCACGCTCCTGCAAGAGCAGTTCTGCCGCTCCGATAATGGGTTCTGCATGGAAGCGGGTTCGCATGAGGCCTTTAAGGACCGTATCCGCTATTGCAAGAATGGACATGCCTTGGTGATGGGCCATGTAAGAGTGAATGATTGCAACGGTCTGGTTCGATTGCAGTCGCGCCTTTGTATAATCCAGCGCCTCGTAAAATCCGTAGGTTCCCTGAGCGCCTGCAGCCTGCAAGGCCCGGAAGTTTTCTGTTGCCAGACGCGCGTCAACCATCGAAGCCAAAGCTGTGGCGTAAGGTGCAATAACAAGATTTTGGGCCAGTCCTCTCTTCATCCCCAGTCCGGGGACACCAAAGTCGGAATACTGATAATTATATTCCAGATCGCGCGCATTATAGGCAGATTCCGAAATACCCCATGGCACACCGCAGAACTGGCCATATTCAATCTGACGGTGGACAATCTGCCGGCTGGTCTCTTCTAAAAGACTATCGAACGGTGCGGCCATGATCAGGGACGGCATGAGGTACTCGAACATCGACCCAGACCAGGAAACCAGAGCTTCGCCATGGGCCACCGCAGCGAGAGGCCTCCCCAGACGAAACCACTCCCAGGCAGGAATGTCGCCTTTTGCAATAGCAAAGAAGACAGCGAGCCGCGCTTCGGATGCCAAAAGGTCATAGCAGTTATCGTCGAGAGTGCCTTCATTCACGGCAAACCCGATCGAGAGCAGTTTTCGATCTGCATTTCTCAAAAAGCCGAACTCCATGTCCAAAGCCATGGTTCTTGAGATTTGTGCAATTTTACGGAGTTCATCATGGAGGGAAGGGTTATCCTCGAGATCTTTCCGTTCACTCCGCAGGCAGTTCTGTGCCGCGTGCAGCCAGAATAGGAGGTCCTCGGCACCTGTAGTGGGAATGCCTTTGCCTGCACTTCCGGCCATGGCACGTCTTTGTTGAAGATGCGCCAGTTCCTCTGCCTGACTGACGAGCATCTGTACTCTATATGTAAGTGTGATCTGGCTGGCGTGGCCGTCCTTCATGTCTTGGAGAAGGGCTTCCATAAGTTGTGCGAGTTCGGATGACCGAAAGATACCGTTTCCCGATGTCGCTTCTTCAAGCGCCAGATTCAGGGCGTCTCTTATACCTTCACGCCAAATGTCAGATTTTCTTCCTTTCTGAACCCACTCTTCGCAGGCACCCGCCAACGTCATCAAATGGCCAGCGAGATTGCCACTATCCACTGTCGAAACATAAATAGGAGAAAGCGCAGACAGATCAGAGGTGCTGTACCAATTGTAAAAATGCCCTCTGAAACGCGGCAGCTGCAGCATTGTCTCAAGGGTGGCACTCAAACGGGATGTTGCGTCTGCTACGCCAATCCACCCAAAATCACATGCCGCGACAATAGACAGGAGGTAAAGTCCCATGTTGGTTGGAGAGGTTCGATGGGCAACGAGAGGGGCAGGGGATTCCTGAAAATTGTCCGGCGGAAGCATATGATCCGCAGCAGTGACGAATGTCTCAAAATACCGCCATGTCCGCCGGGCCTGCATACGCATAAAAACCGTCTCAGCCTCAGTAGCTTCAAGCCTGCGAGCAGACGCTCGGTACTGACTGGCCATCCACGCGATTGCGGGTGACAGGCACCAAGCCACAGCGAATGGTAGGATGATGAGCCACACCCAGAGACCGGCCACGACCATAACGCCCGCCGCGAGAAGACCAGTTAAAACGGCTCCACTCATCTGACGGAAATATCCCTGCATCCGCTCACGTGGAGCTTCCGCAGCCTGAGCGGCCGTAACCCACTGGAGAAGGTGCTTGCGAGTAACGAAAACACGCCCCAATGTTCGGCTAATCGCGTCCCCCATCAGGCAGGCCTGATCGGCCAGGAACACAAAACAGAGAGCTGTGGTGAGAACCGTCCGTTTGAGGTCAATTGTCAGAAGGGAAAAATAGCTGCGAAATGTTTCTCCTCTTCTGCGCCTGATAATATCAACCAGAAGAGGCAACGCTGCAGGCACGGCAATTGTTAAAACAATGCAAAGGCTCCAGACCGCGGCATTATGGAACTCAAGAAACCAGCCGGCAAAGAGGGCGCTGACTGCCATTGGCGCAGAAAGGCTGCGACGCAGATTATCCAGCATCTTCCAGCGCGCAATGCCCGTAAGGGGGCGGGTTTTTATACGTATGGTTGGAAAATGGCCCATCCATGAAAAGATCCACGGAAGAAGCTGCCAATCTCCACGGACCCAACGATTAAGACGGGCAACAGACACCAAATAGTCCGTTGGGTATTCCTCGATAACTTCAATATCGGTTACGAGGCCGGCACGGGCAAAAACACCTTCAAAAAGATCGTGACTCAGAAGCGTTCCATCAGGAACCCGGCCAGCTAAGGCTGCTTCAAAAGTATCGATTTCATAAATGCCTTTGCCTGCAAAAGACCCCTCTGCAAACATATCCTGATACAGGTCAGATACTGCAGCTGTGTAAGGTTCTATCCCGTTGGGACTTGAGAACACTCTTTGAAATAGGGTGCTTTGCCGAGCTTCGGGCAATGAAGGCGTCACACGTGGCTGGAGAACCGCATATCCCTCCGTGACGCGGCCTTTTTCTGGATCAAAACGGGCATTATTGAGCGGATGGGCAATCTTACCGACAAGGCGCCTGACAACCTCATGCGGAAGACGTGTATCGGAATCTACGGTAACAACATACCGAACATCTTGAGGAATCGTCTGATCGGGCAGATCAAGAAAGCTGGTATCTGTTGCGCCGCGCAGAAGACGGTTTAATTCATGCAACTTACCGCGTTTTCGCTCCCATCCGATCCATTTTCCTTCACTAATGCTCCAAAGACGCCTGCGATGGAGGAGAAGAAATCTTGTACCAGCAGAGCCCGCTCCATAAGTCCGATTTAGCTTCCCCATTTCTTGGATAGCCACATCCAGAAGATCATGATCGCTTTTCCGGTTCTCGGTTGGAGAGTCTGTCCAATCTGTAAGTAAGGCGAAGTAGATCTCACCATCTCGACTGGAAAGGTAATGTTTCTCTAAACGATTTACCATTTCTACAATGGAAGATCTTTTTGTCAGAAGGGTAGGGACAACAACCATAGTCCGCAGCGATGCGGTGACTCCCCCTCTGAGTTCAAGCGCAGGGAGTTCGGATACTTTGATGACCCACATCAGAAAGCGATTTACACCGGCGACTACCGCATCAGTGGCAGGAATAAATCCCAGAACAATCAGCGCAAACGCGGCGCGACCTGACAACTGACCATTCATGGCAGAAAGAAAAGCGGTCAGGGCGAGTAAAGTCAGCACTGTTACAGCCAAACTGTAACCGGTTATGCCTAGGCGGCGACAACCCTCTCCGATTTTTACACGTAAGGGAGCATGGAACTTTAACTCTGCTTCAAGCCACTCCCGACCTTCTGCTAAAAGGTAGTAACCAGGATCTGATCTGCGAAGATCAGAATTTGGGAGATCTTTTTGCATTGCAGCAAGAGAAGTGACCTTCTGTGCGATCTCACACTCTGTATAACTTGACCCTTTCGCAAGGGCCTCAACAGCTTTGCTATATAAATTCCGGGTAGGAGGATCCATATCCGAAAAGCCCATATGACGATAAAATATTTGGCTTACGGGGCTTGTTTTCTCAACAATACCGTTCCAATCTAGAGTTGCTATCAAACGCATACTTGTAATAATATTTCTTACAGTGGCATTTAATGCACCTTGTTCCTGCAATTCTTCATGAACAATTTTTTCAATATTTGTACCTTTTTCCTGTAATATTGCCTCCATCCATAAAGATGCAGGATCTTTCTGTGGATCATGCCCTCTCAAGCGGTGCGAAAATTGCACAATAAAAGCGGATGATAATGTTTCAGTATTTACTTTGGTAACCGCTTCAAGAATTTTTGTGTTATTATAATAAGCATCTGAAAACAAAGTGTTGGCAAGATTATCAGCCTGTTTTTGCGCTTGTAGATTCTGGCAAACTTTATCTGCTACTCGCCGAAGGTTCTCAATCAAAACTATTCTGATCTGGGTGGGAATAGCCCAAAGTTCTCTAATGAGAAGAGCTCTATCTTCCTGATATGCACTTAAAAAATCGCATATTGTGTTTGGATTAATCCGGCTGTCTGTATGAGCTACAAGAGCCCAGGCTATTTCAAAAACCCTTGGCAGACCAGAGAAAGGCCCGCTGGATAGCTCAGGAAGCTCTTTATAATAATGCGGAGGAAGGTCGAATTTAATAGTTTGAATCTGAGTATTCATCAGATAATAATTATCAATCAACCATCCTCCAGCGGGTGTAATTTGCTCACCCCTTTCAGCGGCTTTTGATAATGAAATATTTGATTCCAGAAGAAATTCAGCGTTCTCACTCAGTCGGTCTGGCAATGTATTATTGCGTTTTGGAAAATGAATGTTTCCATGACTTTCAGACAAACTGCGGGCATGCTGTAAAAGTCGATCTTCGCTAAAGAGATCAGAGCAGATAACCCTTTCATCATGAAAGCGGAACGACGTGGCCGCATTTTTTTTAGTAAAAATGGCCATTTTCATTGATCCTTTAGGCGGAAATTATCCACTTATCATCAGGTAAATTTTCTGAGAGGTTTCTAAAAAATTAGTCTTTTTCATCTTTGTTTTTATAAATATATTATACGCAATTTAATGCGTGCGCTTAGTATATTTATAAAAACAGAACCAATCCAAAACATAACGCCCGATTTGAAAGTTAGTTACCATCGTCATAAAAATATTTCTTTAATTCGACGCATAGCATTTATTCGCCTTCGAACGACGGTTGTCGTTTCCGACTTTACTCTTTCAAGAGTGGAAATAACGTTGTGTGACATGGAAATTTTTAGTGTTGAAGGGAGGTCTCAGAAGTAAAAATTTCTGAATACATTTCCCCGCCGAAGAGACATTATAGTACAAGATAATAGACAATGAGTTAAAAAAATTCTCCGACATAAACTATAATAATATATTTATTATAAATTACGGATCCAATGGATCCTGAGGATCTGTTTTATTACACCCTCTGTTAGAAATAAAAATCGTCGCAAACGGTGAAAGCCTGTGACCGATCTCTCCTGGCTCACACTTCAGCTCAGTCATATTTCGGCTAAAGAAAACTGTGCTTGAAATATAATCACTTTGACTCGGATCCGTCACGATCAGTGCGGGTTTATTCTCTGGTGCTCCAAGAATTTTCAGGTACCGCGAAGCGTTGCGTAGGTTCGTTGTTGTGTGACGCGCATAAGGCTCAGTGACAATGCTTCTTTCGGGAATATGAAAACGCTCAATCAGAAAGTGTCTCATTTCATCCGCTTCCACGAAATTCGTATGGGCGGGATGCGCTGCCCCACCAGAGACAATTATGAAAGGAGCCAGCTGTCGATTAAAGCTCTCAACCGCCAGTGTGAGACGGAATTTTCCTAACGCCGAGAGTTGCGTATGTGGATCTTCGGGGCCTTCGCCGGGGACAATAATGGCTGTGTATGGGTAGCTTTTCCAGTTCAAACGGCGTGCAAAAACCAAAGATGGCGCATTCCAGGTGTTCCACAAACCAGAGAAGCGAACGGCGTCCATTCTATCATTCGCGTCTAAAAGAAAGACGGCATTCAATAGGGCTTCTTTAAAAAATGGGTAAGCGATACCTTGGTGCTGAGATTGGTCACTTAAAATTTTGGTTTGTATTCCCATAATAAGATTAAAAAAATCTTTTGCTGTTACGTCCACAGAGGCGGCGTCTATTTTTGGATACCGAGGGGCACGCCCTTCACCATACACCGACAGAATGTAATTGATGGCGTCTGCGTCCCGGTTCCACTGCATTTCATCATATTGCAACTGGGAATGCTTGGGGATTCTTTGCAAAATCGCCCCAAAAACTTCTCGTTCATGTTGGGTAATTTCCCATGATTGGACCATGCAAACGGGATGTGGCGTACAGTTTAAGTTATCTCTCAATCTTTGATGGCGCTCATGAAATAACGCGACAATATCTGGAGAAGAAAATACTTCTTTTTCCCATGCCGCATTCGTCATGATACCCGTAAGGCGAGGGAATATTGCGTCCTGCAGCGCCTGAATTTTACTGTCGTGATCAAGAGCTGGCTGCACAGGTGGAGTGACTGTCAGGTAGATACCTGCAAGGGCACAAAAAAGCAGGGTAATCAAAATGCTGAATAAAGCCAAAGCAGGTTTGCCTGCTTGAAGAAGATATCGTTTCAAAGCGGGCATCTCCGACAGCAGAACACGTTAATTTACCATGATTCAGAAACCCTACGAGGCAACTGAACTTATTGAAACCCACTCTGTGAGACAGAAGGTGGATTTCAACAAAGCATCATAAGACCATCATAAAAGCATCACACACAGAGATTTACGCCTCCCGTAAAAGATTGCCCGTTCATTACGAACGATGTCGTGGGCGCCCACGACGCTCGCTCTCTGAGACATTGATCTCTCCAGGATAACGATGACCACTAAACGTTCAAAGGCCTCCCATAGCCTCTTCCGACGGCGGCTTCTTTCCTCCTGCATCATGGTGACCTGTGGTCTCACCGTTATTGATGGGGACGCGTTTGCCGGGGCCCCAACAAAAATTCTTTCGCATCATAAAGTGGTACCCCATCCAAAAGCGGAGACACCATCCAGTCGGCGTGTCCCCACACATCAGATTGAATCGCGGTCCAAGGCCGAAGAATTCAATGTACGTGCTCAGCAGCATAATGTGGGAGGGGGCCTTCTGGTCAGGCAAAGCGCGCCTGTTTCGGTCAGTGAGGTGTCACGCGCCTATATTTCCAAACAGGTTCCCACTATCTCTCCCACGCAGCTAATTGCCAGTCTGCCAGGCGTTCAGGCTGGGAACGAAGGCCCTATCAATACTGAGACTGAAACCATGCATATCCGGGGCCTTGACCAGTCTCAGATCGGGTTTCTGTTCGAAGGTGTACCCGTTTCAGATGCCTTCAGCTATGCGCCGTGGGCGACATCCATGGTCGACAACGAGAACCTTGCTTCAGTCAAGGTCACGCAAGGATCGGTTGACCTTACTGCTCCGCTCTACAATGCGGACGGAGCAATAGTTTCGATGCAGGAAATTCGTCCCACCGATAAATTCGGGGGATATATTGACCTGTCAGGCGGAACGCACAGCTTGCAAAAGCAGTTTCTCCGCTTGAACACAGGTGAAATCGGGCACAGTGACGTCCGCGCATTTGCGTCCTTCTCTCACTCAGCTGCTAACGTATGGAGGGGGCCGGGCAAGATCGAGCGCTATCATGTGGATGCCAACGTTGAGAAGCGGTGGGCCCCGGGAAGCAGCACAGACATCGTTTTTGGTTACACACGTTCACATCAGAATATTTACAGAAACCCGAGCCTGTCTCAGTGGAAGCAGTATGGAACAAGCTTCAATTATACTGGAACTTACACTGCGGGAGATACGAATTATTATAAAATAAACGAACGCTTTACCAACGTCGTATTCGGCGCAATGCATAATGATTTCAAACTCTCTGACGAACTGACGCTCCACATCGAGCCCTATACGACGTTCCAGAGAGGCCCCAATAACTACGGATCAACCATCCCCATTGCAGGCGGTTATCTTGGTACCCAGCAGTATGGGACCTTGGACGGATATGAGGGTCAATCCGGTAAAGTCACCGTCGAGAGCGTGCATCCCTGGAAGCAAAACACCAGCGGCTTCACAACCAATCTTGACTGGAAGACAAAGCATAACACACTTTCACTGTTTTATTGGTATTCATACGGGAACCATACCGAATACCAGCATCAATATGCGTTGTCTCCGTCTGGAGACTGGAGCTATAGCCAAAAATATCTGACGGTTAACGGTGTGGCCATTACGGGTTATCAGGAAAATACCGTTCAACAGGTCAATGCAATCGGGCTGGACGACAAACTTAGCCTGCTTGGAGACAAGCTCCTTATAGACGCCGGGTTCAAGGCCTCCATGGCGTCCGTCAGTGCCACACAGAACCTTCCTGGTGCTGATCCCTACAAGGCTGGGAAGAACTATTTTGAACCTACCCCTCAGTTGCTGGCCAGTTACCACATCACCAAGAACGATCAAGTCTACATGAATGCGACGACATCCTACAGATTGCCGGCCGGTTGGAGCCCTTACGTTCCACAGTTTTCAATGACGTCAGCAACCCCTTCGAGCACACCGTCAAAAAATCTTGGTGCAGAGTACTTCATTGGACAGGAGGTAGGTTACAGACATAATGGGCCCATCAATGTTTCTGCGTCATGGTTCCACTACAACTTGACCAATCACCAGATCGGTAGCTCATCTTACCTGCCAGGAACCAGCGTCCTTATCAGCACGCAGATTGCCGCTGGCGGTGAAGAGGCATGGGGATTCCAAGGGGAAATCGGAACACGCCCATGGCATCACATCAGTGCTTATGCCTCTGGCCAGTTTCTCCATACCCGCATTGGCAACAATGTTGATGCCGGCACAGATTACCTGCCCACAAAGGGAAAGCAGGATCCTGGTGCCCCGAAATGGAGCGGCGCTATTGGCCTGACATATGACGACGGCGTCTATTTTGGTAACTTCAACCTGCGTTATCAGGGCGCACAGTATTCAACACTGATGAACGATCAGAAAATTCCTGGGTATATGACTGCGGACCTGAATCTTGGTCGCACTCTCCCGTCCTTCAACACGCGCGTTCATCCGAAAATCATGCTCAACCTCGTCAATATGGGAGGCGTGAATTACCTGTCATCTATCAGTGGCTTTGGACTGACCGCTGTAAAACAGAAAGGTATTTTTGGAAATACTGTCAGTGCTTCAACACCAACTTACGTGGTCGGCTCAGCATTCACTGCAGTTGTGACGCTCGCGGCAGACTTCTAACTACCCGATGATTTAGTTGCAAACTTGTGAGCCCGAAAGCAGCTGTACGCTTTCGGGCTCTGACTATTTCAGACGGTCTGTTGACCAATCGCAGGATCAGTTATGCTGTGATGGCCATTTTCAATATGACCGCAAAGACGACAGATCATTCCATTACTTCTTATGGTTAGATCGTACCATCCATGCGCGTCTGTTGTGTCAATTTCGATTTGGGCGGGAGTGGCATTCACGGTATGCGATGTCTTGCGCTGACTATACCCATCTTCCACCGAGAAATCCGCCAACGCGGCATCGAAAATCAGAAGCAAACGTTGTGATGCGGGTTTGGACACGCTTGTCAGCCTGAAGGCTTGTTTTTGATCAGTCACTTGCCCTGAAAACTGACGAAAAAAACCATTAGGGCCATGAATATCGATGTCATAATGGCCAGGTTTCGATATCGGCCAGTGATCCTCAAGGCTTTTCCCCGGCTCAACGGTATAGAACCTCGGGCGCGTCATCCCTGATTGATCCCGGACGTGAAAAACGGCTGTTGCGCTGCCTGAATTTTGGAATTTCAATTTTAACTGATGCTCCGACGGGAGAAGCCATGTCGTAACGTGGAGATCATAGGGAAGCGCCCGTGCCCGTCGTGTGCCAGCTTCCTGACGAGGCATGATTTGTTCGAGCGGCAGTTTCACGACCGAGTTGGTGTGAGCGACACGATCTGGCGGCTCATATGAAGCTGTGAGAGGAAGCGATGACAAAGAGCTGTTCGGGTTTGAAAAATCAAAAGCAGATGTGAGGTCTCCGCATATCGCGCGGCGCCAAGGTGTAATCTGCGCCTCAATCAGCTCCGGATGTTCGTCACCAAAACGACGCTCGATAAATCGGATGAGGGACGTATGATCGAAAACTTCTGAATTGACCCATCCTCCTTTGCTCCATGGCGAGATCACCAGCATCGGTACTCGCGGGCCCAGTCCATAAGGTCCTGCGTCGTGAGTTGCGCTGCCAGCAAAAATCTCATGGTCAACAGAAATTGTAGACTGACCATGAGCCGGGCTTACGGGTGGGGCAGGAGGGACAATATGATCGAAGAAGCCATCATTTTCATCGTAAGTCAGGAACAAAGCCGTCCGGCTCCACACTTCCGGATTGGAGGTCAAAGTGTCGATGACACGTGATATGAACCAGGCGCCATAATTGGCTGGCCAGTTTGGATGCTCATCGTAGGCATTGGGACACATCAGCCAGGAAACCTGAGGCAGGGTACCGGCCGTGACATCCTTTTGCAGGTCGTCGAACAAAGTCCCTGAAACGGCAATATTAGTTCCGGTGCGAGCCTTCAGAGCGAGCGGCTCGTGAGGAAGGGCGGTCTGATATTTGACAAAGCGAAGAAGAGTGTTGTTGGCAGAATTGCCGATGTAATGATCCGGGTCATCTCCCCAGCCATTTTCCGCCGTCAGCCCCGATCCACTATCCTGATAGATTTTCCAGGATAGTCCTGCTGCTTCCAGCCGCTCAGGATAAGTTGGCCAATCACAGACCAAGGCATCGGTTTCAAGTTGGGGGCCATGACCTTTACCGTCATTACCGGTCCATCCGGTGAACATGTAATTACGATTAGGGTAGGTAGGACCCATGACGGAACAGTAATAGGCATCGCAGATTGTAAAAGCGTCTGCGAGTGCGTAATGAAAGGGAATATCCGTCCGATTGAAATGGATCATCGTCGTAGTGGTTTTATGCGCGATCCAGTCATCCCATCGTCCTTCATTCCAGGCACGATGTGTTGTGTTCCAGTCGTGAGGGGTATCTCCAATAAAGCTTAGCCCAAGATTTTCCTGTTTGGGCCTGAAGGGAAGGAGCTCTCCATCGCCATGTGGTTGCCGCCAAACAGGTTTTCCGTTGGGTAGCCGCGCAGTGCGTGGATCTCCAAAGCCTCGAACCCCCGAAAGCGTACCGTAATAATGATCGAAAGAGCGGTTTTCCTGCATCAGGATAACAATGTGGTCCACATCCTTTATAGATCCTGTTCTGTTGTTAGCAGGCAAAGCCATTGCGTTCCGAATACTGCTTTGAAGAGCGGTTGCGGCAAACCCAGTTCCCAAAAGCTTTAAAAACGCACGACGATCTTGAGGCATGCTCTCTTTCCAATAAATTTTTTAAATTTTATTGGGTTTCGTCAGGAAGTAATGTGAATTTTATAAGCTCCCTAAAAGGCCGCAGGCGAACATCTTTGCGCATACGATTGTGTTCTTCCGGCAAAAAACATCCACCTGCGGACAATCGACATCGGAATAGAACCTGTGACCTCACTCACTAGGAATTTTTAATACAAGATAGGGAATATTCACTCCTTATTGGGAGGTATTCTGAAAATATTACTTTTATCGTGTGACAGTGCTGACGCCACGCCCTTCTTCCCACGCACGTCGTCCTGATTTTATATTATTTGTCGGCTTACCCGCCCCTAGAATTAATGATCCAGATCCTGGCCATTATCGGGACCTTTGAGCAGACGGCTCTTTTCTCCGGTAATGCTGAGAGGGATATCGCCACGCACGGTGATACGACGCAGGAGCCGGGGATGAGTATCGAAATCGGCTGTGGCATAGTGCTGGGTAGCGCGGTTGTCCCAGATGGCAACGTCACCCGGTTTCCAGTTCCAACGAACGGTGTTGTCAATCTGCGTAATGTAAGACTGGAAGATCTCCAGCAGCCGGTTGGCATGCTGCGTGGGGATGCCGCGAATTTCCTTGAAGAAATGGCCCAGAATAAGGGTGCGCTCACCGGTCTCAGGATGAACGCGCACGACCGGGTGCTCTGTCTCGTAAAGGCGTGAAATGAAACGAGCGCGGAAGTCCGCAATTTCCTCGTGGCGCGTGTCGTATTTGTAGAAATTGGTATCGTAGTCGTTGCCATGAACGGCCCAAAGTGTGTCGGCAAGCTGCTGCAGCGGCGCGGGGAGATCGTCATAGGCCGTGGCTGTGTTCGCCCAAAGTGTGCTGCCGCCATAAGGCGGGATCGTGATAGCGCGCAGGATCGAGGCTTTGGGATAAGCAGGCACGAAAGTGACGTCTGTGTGCCAGGAATCCGTGGAACGACCGTTGTGGGAGTTCAGTTCGAACGTATAGGGCGTCCCTGCGGCTGCCGGGATGGTCGGGTGAAGGATTGGATCTCCGAAGACACGACTGAACATTTCATGCTGGGCATCATCAAGGAACTGGTCGCGCAGGAAGATCACTTTATGGCGCAGCAGAGCATCATGGATGAATGCTTTGTGTGCTTCAGGCAGAAGTTCGCGGGCGTTAATCCCATGGACGACGGCGCCGATACGGGATGTGACCTTTTCGATCGTAAGCTGTGTCATGAGGGAACTCCTTCGGATTGGGGGAGTGCCTGACTACTGGTGCGGTCAGGTCGCGTGAGAGACGGAGGCGTAATGAAAAAGGTCAGGATTGCGCTAGCCAGGAACAGTGCGGCATAGATGAGAATAATTCCCTGCGTGCCGACAGCGCCTTCAAAAAGGTAAACAATGAAAGGCCCGATCCAGACGCTACTCCCTGCACCAAGGTTCAGCAGGGACATGGCGATACCTTTGTGATCCGGCAGAAGAGACGGTGTCAGAGCCGAAAGCGGCACATATCCGGCAAGCGTCATGCCAAAAACTGCGGCAGAGCCATAAACCGCGAGCAGGCTACTGTGGGCGTACAGCAGCGGGATCCAATACAAACCAACGCAACTCACGGCACTCCCGATACCGCCAAACCAGATGATGGTCTGCCGCCATGAAATATAGTCGCTGGCGAAACCGATCAGCAGGTTAAAGACGATGTTGCTGGCGAAGATGATTTCGAGAAAGCGTATCCATACATCTTGGGACAAGCCCAGACGGCCCGTGAAAAAGAACGGCATGAAGACGATCAGGCCATGCGTAGCGCTGGAATTGACCGCCCGCACGATGCACGCCAGACCGACGCCCGGATTGTGACGGATCTGACGAACCGTTTCGCGCAGGGTAGGGCCTATGTCTTTCAGGCTGCCTTTCTCTGCGCGTGGCGTAGTAGGCAGCGGCAGGACGGCAAGAAGGCCACCTGCTCCCACCCCGAGAAGGGCGATCCAGAGTGTAATGTACTGGCCGTAAACGGGAAGCAGGAGTTGCGCCACGATAGAACCAACCGTGGGCAGACCGCAGGTAAAGCAGAACCAGAACAGACCGACAGCACGACCCAACCGGTCCTGACGGATCGTGGTGACGAGCAGGGTCAGCAGTCCATAGGAAAACAGCGGATATCCCGCTCCTCGCAACCCGTAGGTTAAGAGTAGCAAGGCTGAAGAATGAGCCGGAATAGCAACGCCAAGAAACAGAAGTTGCGGCACGATCCAGAATAACAGACCAGCCGTCATGACGGCGCGACTACCAAAGATGTCGCACAGCAATCCCGAGAACCAGGCCGCCAAAGCAGCGAAGAGTCCGTAGGCTGTGAAGAGAAGAGCTACGAAGTGCTCCGTCTGCCCTGTCTGGACCAGAAACGGCGACAGATAGCCGACCTCGACGCCATCCCCGATCATGAAGACCAGAAGGCCGGCATACTGGAGGGTAAAGCTCCGGGGCAAGCGGCTGGCTGGCAGAAGCGGAGCGGCAGGAAATGTCGTCTGCATGTCAGAAATCCGCATGAACAGCGCCGAAATACTGGCGTGGCGCACCGAGGACGACAGACTGGTAATCACCAGCCATAGGGTAACCGTTCTGCCCCATGGTGGAGATGTATTTTACGTTCGTCAGGTTATAGACGTTCAGGTCTACCGAGAGGTGCTGGAGAAAGCCCGTGTGAGACAAGCGGTGCAACTGTTTGCTCAGGTCGTAACGTGCACCGAAATTAGTCAGCCAGTAGGACGGGACCTTCGTGTCGCCAGTGTAGCTAAGATTCCGCTTGCCGACATACTGGGCTTCAATATGCGCCTGAAGATCATGCCAGGTGTAGGACAGGTCAGCGTGATACATGAGACGCGGATAGGCCACGACCTGCTGGCCGCGGATATTGTAAGTCACCCGCGATCCGTTGACGGTCTGAGTAATGTTGTTGTCATAGACGGCGTGGTTGTAGCTGATGCTGTTGGTCAGGCTCAGCCCCTTAACGGGTGTAAGCGTGACGGCACCATCCACACCGGTCATCGTCACACCACCGACGTTCTGGATGGTGGTGTACGGCTGGGTTGTTGGACCGGTGGAGATGCGCTGCAGCCGGTTGGAAAAGATCGTGTGATAGCCGTAGAGCGAACCGCTGACGAGGCGGCCCGTATAACGATAGCCTCCTGCAAAATTCCAGTCCGTTTCGGGACGCAGCGTACTTTTGGAGGCCTGATAGGCGGCCTGTGAGGTCGAAAACGGCGAGGATCCGCTGTTATAACCCGAGACGGGATAAACCTTCACGTTCTCCGCGATATCGAAATAGAGCTGATGGCCCGGAGCGAAACGCCATTCCCCACTGAAATGCGGCAGGAAAGGCTTGCTGGACGTAAGTGAGTCTCCACCAGCGATAGCGGTCGTGCGGGTGTAAGTTTCCCAGTTGGCCAGCGCGCCGACGCGGGTCGTGTTCAGGACGGATCGGAAACCAGCATGGAGCGCGATGGTGCTGGTAACGTGATAGGTATCCTGGAAATAAGCGACAAACGTGTTGGTATTAAAGACCTGTCGGTAGCCATTCTGGAAAGGGTTCTTGAGGTTGTCGAGCCCGTTGACGGGTGTTGCGGTCCCGTCGAGGACGTCCTGCAGCAGCGGCTGCTGGTAAAGCGGCTTACTAATGTCGAAATGGGTATTTTCATACCAAAGACCTGCATTCAGCACGTTATGCGCGATGCGATAGGACAGGGACGTCGTGAAGCCGAAGCGGTTCGTATCGGGCTGGGTAACCTGATCGATCAGAGGCGCTCCGTTAGGGGACGAGATCAGAGGGCTTGCGACTGAACCGCGCTGATAGGAGCGATGCCCATAGACCGTACTCTGCCAGCGCAAGCGATCAGTCAGGGCAAGGTCGGCCGATACACCCCCAACATAGGAATGCTGCATCTGGGCGCCCTCGTAATAAGACGCGGTGTAAGGGCTCTTGAGGTTGGCATAGGCTGCAGGAACCTGCCCTCCCGGAAGCCCACGTTGGGCCAGAGCGAGACGATATGCCTTTTCATAGCCGCCGGGCTGCCCGATGAAGTTATCGATCGCGTAGCCACCATTATTGAACATATCCAGGCTGTAGTCCTGATAGTTCTGCATCTGCATATCGGTGTAGTTGAAGTAGGCTGTAATGCGGCTGTCCTGGCCGATAGGGTGCAAAACCTTGGCGTTGACCTGCTGCATGAACTGGTCCTGCCCACCACGCCATTTGGTGGTGTCGTTGCGGGCATAAGAGACATAGAAGCGCGTTCCCTGACGGTTCAGATCGCCGCTTTCGAGACGCACAAACGTCCGGTAGGTCGCATTACTCCCGAAGGTCTGGTTCACACTGCCCCCACGTTTGTGAGACGGATCGCGTGAAATAAACTGCACCGTACCGCCCAGATTGGACGTACTGGCCACGCTCTCCGAACCGGTAGACGCCGAAACATCCATACGCTCAATATTTTCAGATGAAATAGCGGAGGTCGGGCTCAGGCCGTTAACGTTGCTGAATTGCTGGTCTCCAAGCGGAATCCCATCCAGCGTCATGCCGATCTGGCTCTGATCGAAGCCGTGCATCAGGAAGGAGTTCTGCCAGGTGTTCACGCCCTGCGGATCACCGGAATTGAACAGAACGCCAGGTAGTCGGGTGAGGGCCTTGAGCGGATTGGTCCCGGCGGCATATTCGCGAATGGTAACAGCAGAAACCGGATTGGACACCCAGTTAGCCTGCCGGTGTCCTTCCACTCCAATGCTCTCGGTTGCTTTGGCGCTGATGGCGCGGGATGCAGCCGATTTATGAGCAGGCAGTGCAGGCGTGCCGTGACGCGGATTTGTGCCCATCTTGGTGGCCGGAGAAGCAGTATCAGCGAAAGCGTAGGTATTAACCGAGAGGGTCAGCAGGGCAATCAGAGAAACGGAGCCACTGGCGCTACGGCTGGAAAATGAAAATGCGGGCATGGAGATACACTCACAAGATACAGGAAACGGGAATTTTCAGGTCTTGGGAGGGTCAACAGCGCCAGGCCGGATGGTCGGGAGCTGGGTGTGCGGACGTATTCTGCGGGAAAAGCCTTTCACGCAGCGTCTTGCCGTCCTTGGGCTTGATACGGCCACGACGCTTCAGTTCCGGCAGAACGAGGCGGATGAAGTCTTTGTAGCTGTCCGGATTAACGAGCTGGATCAGATTGAGGCCGTCGGTCTCGGATTCCTCGAGCCACTGCTCAATCTGATCCGCGACGGTTTCACCTGTCCCGACGAAAGTTTTGGCACGGCCAAAGCCTTCTGCCGGGCTTGTGGCTTCTGCAATAGTCCATGAACGACCGCTGATGGCAGGGTCAAACTGTTCAAGGACAGACTGGCTAGCTTCTGTCGGACGATAGGTCAGGACCTCGTCTGTCTGGTTCTTCGAGAAGTCCACACCCGTCATTGAGGAGTAGTGGATGAGCGATCCGGTGGCATCGTAGAAGGCTTTGTATTCCGCAAATTTGCGAATAGCGTCTTCCTCAGTCTCCGCGACTACGACTGCTGCGGCGCAAATGAAGCGCAGGCTGCCTGGATCGCGACCTTCGCGAGCAGCGTCCTCACGAATACGCCGGACATTCTTTCGTGTCCCTTCTGCGCCGGCACCAACGATGAAAATGACTTCAGCATGTCGCGCCGCGAATGCGCCACCCCGGGCTGAAGCGCCTGCCTGAAGCAGAACGGGAACCCGTTGCGCGCTGGGCTCTGCCGTATGGCCGTCTGGAACGCGGTAGTACTGGCCATCATGCCGTATAGGGTGAACTTTTGCCGGATCGGTGTAGATCCACTCACCTGAAGCCGTTTGGCCTCGAATGACAGCACCATCTTCCCAGGATTTCAGCCACAACTTGTAGACAACACTCATGAACTCGTCCGCACGGTCGTAGCGTTCGTCATGGGGTATCTGATGGTCTAATCCAAGATTGCGAGCCGCACTTTCCTGCTGCGACGTCACAATGTTCCAGCCCAGACGGCCCTTCGTCAGATGGTCGAGCGTCGTCAGCTTGCGGGCGAGCAGATAAGGGTGCTCGTAAGTCGTGGACAGCGTGATGCCAAAACCAAGCGTCGTCGTCGCGGCGGCCATGGCGGACACCAACAGAAGCGGATCAATCAGCGGGGACTGGATACCGTGCTTCAGGGCAGCGTCTGGACGACCGCCGTAAACATCAATCTGGCCGAGGGCATCCGCGATAAACAGGGCATCGAACCCAGCGTCATCGAGTGTGCGTGCCAGCTCAGTCCAGTAGCTGATGTCCTTATAACGATGTGTCTGGTCAGCGGGATGGCGCCACAGGCCGTAATTCAGGTGCGAGACCGTGGCCATCGTAAAGCCGTTGAGGATGATGTGCTGTCCCATTACGCCACCCCCACGCGCCACTGAGCGGGGGGCAGGGTTCCATTGACAGCGTAGTCCCCAACCACGCGTGTGCGATAGACGCGGGGGTTGTGATTACCCAGCGTGCGAACGTTGCGCCAATGTCGATCCAATCCGACGACGCGCAAGGTTGCACCACCGCTTAGCGCGTCGAACAAAGCCGTCGTGGCTTCCAGAACCAGCGGCAAAATTCGATCCTGTACCTGCCAGACTTCGAGTTCGGCACGCGCAACCGCAAGTTCGATTTCCGAGGCAGGACTATCCGCAACGGCCTGAATGGCGCGGGCAGCGCGTTCCACAGCTGCACCGGCGATATAGGCGCCACTGAAGACATGACCGACAACTTCGAGTATTTGCGGATCTTCTGCGGGAAGGTCTGCATTCCCGTGGCTGAAGGTGCGTTTGCGGCGACGCACGGCATCCGCGACGTCCGTTGCAGCAGAGCGCGCAATCCCGGCAACAGTAGCCAGATGATAGAGCTGGAAAAATGCCTGGGAATACGGGAAGGCCGTGTTGCCGTAACGCAGATCGGCGTCTTCGGTATGGACGTCACGGAAATGTGCCGTGCCGCTGGCGGTCAGGCGTTGCCCAACACCGTCCCAGTCATCCACAATTTCCAGGCCGGGATCATTGCGGGCAGCCAGTGTTTTGACGGTCTGGCCATCTTCCGTTGTGCCGGTAACAGTCAGCCAGTCGGCATAGAGCGAACCGGTCGTGAAGAACTTCGAGCCGTTAATGACCCAATGGCCATCTCTTTGGGACAGGGTCGTGCTGAAAAGATCACGCTTGGACGCCGGGCCTTCAGCCGCTGCGGCCCCTGCGGTCTGTCCGGCTCCAAGCCGATCGAGCCATTTCGTACGATAGGGGCCATCGGGTTCGAACAGGAGATGCTCAACGAAGCCGAAATGGGCTCGGAGCGCCTGCGCAACGTTTGAATCGGCCTTGGCCAACGCTGTAATAAGAGAAAACAGATCCTCAAGACTGGCACCAAGGCCACCATGCGCTACGGGAACGCGGAGCGCCGTGAAACCACTCTCCTTGAGAAGGCGGATCTGCTCGAAAGGAAGTTCGCGGTTCAGTTCGGCCTGAAGAGCCTGCTTCCGAATTTTCTCGAAAACGGCAGAAAACCGCTCGTGAAGCGGAGTATTTTCACGCGCATCCCGTCCCCAGAGAAGGGAGAGATTAGGAAGAGGAGCGGATATGTAGGTCATGGTGTCTACCTGTGGCGTGCGGTCCGAACAAAGGGAGTGAAAGCAGGGGAGAGCCCGGCATCATCGGAGGACAGGAGTTGGCCAACACGACAAACATAAAACTATACCGTTTCGTTATTATTGAATATCAAATAAACTGTGTGGTGATTCTTTTGTTGTGTCAAACTCATAGTTATTAAATATTTTAACTATTTTATATGGTTAAAATATTGTAGATGATTGAAAATTTCGGTTTGTGACAGGGGTCTTTGGCTCGCGTAGCCTGGCGCCATCACTGGCTGCCGTATCGGTCGCTGTCCATTCCCGGGTTAACCTGAACTTCCGGCCAACAGAAATATGCGATTTGTAACCAATGAACGGGAATGGCAAAATCCGTTGCACGACATGTTCCATCATCCTGTCGCTTTGATGAACTTCAGCATCCAGCGCGCATGGCTGTTTTTATGAGACAGCTTTGAGGGTTTGTTCTGCCAGTCCTGTGGGAGCCGGCCTTACCGGAGATCCGTCTTCTCAGCGTTTGTCTTGCGCTGCTTTGGAACTGCAACCAATGTCGCATTCAAGATCTGACCTGACATCGGTAGATCAATGGTGTCCTGCAGGATCGCATCAAACCGGTTGAACAGCATGTCGATAGCACCGGCTCAACTGAATCGCTCACGGAACAGCCAGGCCGTTTGGCGTCCGGCACGCGGTCCGACAGCCCAAGCATCAGCAAACGCGTAAAGGATAGGCAATCGTTGATCAAATATTCCGTTCGTTCGTCGGACAAATTGTTCAGCGCGTGGATCACCAGAATTTTGAACATCAACACCGGGTCAAACTGCGACCGTCCGCTTTTCCCCCATCCACATGGGCCAAAGACCCTTTCAGGTCAGGGCGGGCGGAACACTTCAAAATCCACAGTCCGGGAAAAGGCTTCGAGTTAATCACAAACCCACGCAGGCGAGCCAGCTGCTCTACAACATCAAAGAAGTCCACCTGCTTCATGCGATCCTCTCTCCAATGTACGCGGAGGAAAACAGAATTACAGAGGCAACCTTAAAACCAAGGGGTTTTTCGAACCTCCAGCCGTCCTTATGATAGACACTGGACGAGGGTGTCTTCTCTTTTCCGCCGAACCGATATTCCAGTCACCAGATCTTAGCGCCATTCGGGCGAACAATAAGGTGCAAACCCTGCGCATCGCTGAGTTTATACTAAGATTCCCGCGGGAAAGATTTGCGGATTGCTACGTCTGTCAGCACCGATACTCCCACGCCTCAAACGATACCCCCATAGGTATCCCCTATCACGATTAAAGTTCGTGTTTTGTTCTCATCATTAATGGACAAACCCGATGAACGAAAAGGGCAGAAATGGCTGCCCTTGGTCAATAACGGTCACTAATAGTGGGGGTATAGTTGGCGGAGAGAGTGGGATTCGAACCCACGGTACGCTATTAACGTACACACGCTTTCCAAGCGTGCGCCTTAAGCCGCTCGGCCATCTCTCCTGTCGAGCGAGGTGGTGTTTACGAAAGGTCTGTTTGAAGATCAACCCCTTATGCGGGCTTTTTCGACGAATTGTTCAATTAATTTGTGAGATTTTTCACCCACACGGCTTTCAACACCCGAAGACACATCCACAGCGGGCGCTGAACTGGCATTAATAGCGTTTTGAACATTGGAAGGCGTCAGGCCACCTGCCAACATCCAGAAGGCTGGAGCCTTCCATTCCTGGGTCAAGGCCCAATCGAATGTGCGCCCAAGGCCGCCCGGACGATCGTCTCCATCCTGCCGCGGGGCTTCAATGACATATCCGTCAACCTCAGCGCGAACAGGAAGATCCGAAGCGGACTTCATCCCGCGTGCCAACCAGACGGGAAGTCCAAATCGACTTCTGATTTCTTTTGCACGCTCAACTGAATCGTAAATCTGCAAAACATTGAGCGGCACTGTTTGCAGAGTGTGCTCAATTGTTTTGTCATCGGCTTTGACGAACAACCCGACACGAGAGGGTGTAAGACCGCCTGACACACTCTCATGCAACCGGCGGGCCTGTTCCGGCAAAACGTATCGCGGTGATGCCGGATGAAAGACGAAGCCAACCCAGTCGACGCCTAAACTGGCGCAAAGCTGCATGGTCGCGACATCTCGCACACCGCAGATTTTAACTTTCGTCATACGCTCGCAAGCTCAGCCATAATAGCTGCCGCAGCTTTTGCGGGATTGGGCGAACGCGTGATCGGGCGACCTACAACAATCCAGTCCGCTCCTGCTTTTGCTGCCTGAGTGGGCGTCATGATGCGCTTCTGGTCGTTGGAAGCGCTACCCTCTGGCCGAATGCCGGGAACAACCAAAACCGGATCATCGCCCAAAGCGTCTCGCAAAAGAGTAATCTCATGTGCCGAGCATACAAGGCCATCCGCGCCGGCACGAATGGCCAGTTTACCAAGACGCAGAACCTGTTCCCGTGGCGTAGCCTCAACGCCGGTTTCTCTAAGTCCAGCTTCATCCATGCTCGTCAGAACAGTTACGGCTAGCAGTTTGGGGCGCTTTTCGTCATTCGGAAAAGCCTGCTCCAAGGCTTCGCGGGACCGTGAGATCATCTCGGTGCCGCCACAGGCGTGAATTGTTGTCAGGACAGGGCGCAATGGCGCCAATGCGGACAGTCCCGAAGCTACAGTATTGGGAATATCATGCAGTTTGAGGTCCAGAAACAACTCATGCCCGGCAGACACGGACTTAACGGCATCCAGACCACAGGCATACGTAAATTCGAGGCCAAGCTTGATGGCATCAACAGCATGCCCAAGACTTGAAGACCACTCTTCTGCCTGCGTTCGACTGTTTGTATCAAAAGCGGCAATCAGCCGGGTGCGCTTGGTCATGGGTGAAGTCAGATCCGGTTTTCAGGTGAGGACACTGTTGTCGTGGCAGCAACAGGCGGGGTCTGGAGGCGATCAAGGCGCTGGTGCAGCTCAACAAGCTGGCTTTCCAGAGTGCGGACGTGCGCTTCGGAGCGACGAGCTCGGGAGCGTTGACGAAACTCACCCACCCAGCCCGTGAGAAACCCGAAGATCAGTCCCACGACACCGATGCCCAGCGCGAGCGTACCCACGGACAGATGCCAGCCAAAAGAAATCAGCCAGATCGGCTCAAGGTCCGTGTTGCTCAGGGCGAATACGATCAATACGGCCAGAAAGATGACAATAAAAAGAAGTCTCAGCATAGGAATGTCCTATTCGTGCTGCCCGTGAGGCAAGAACCGCACCACGGGAGGATTGATTTCCTGTCAGCACTCATGATGTGCTTGCGTCTGGAACATAACCAAGCACCGATGCTGACGTTCCTTTAAGGCGATAACATTCTCAGCGCCTCACTGAAAGGGAGAGCTGTGTCCGAAGTCATCCCCCTCCGACCGACACTTCCAAAAGCTGATCTTCTCTGGGCTGTCATTGCTTCACAGGGAAAGCGCAAAGTCGTCGCAGATATTCATCTATCCCAAAAGGCCGCTGAAGCTGACTGCCAGTGGCGCATGGCTCAGGTGAGGACTTACTCGCGATTTCTTATCAGTGAGCAGCAACCACCGCCCGTCTATCATATCGAGCGCATACGCCGGGCCGAATTACCCAAACGATGGGCGCCGTTGCCAGCTTTGGGAATGCTACGTGGCAGGTTCATTTGAGATCAGCAGAAAGTGTTGCCGGGTAGCCAAAATGCCGCCCTCATGACACAAGACTATTTCAGACATGTTGCTGCGCTTTCAGACGACTACGCAGGACACCGTGCATAGCTTACAAGGTAAGGTCAGGATGAACGATCACGATCACGCAGACACACTTCAGGGCGCTTCGGGCGTTTCTGCAAGCCCGGCTGCTGCCCCTACACTCGTCCTTGGCTCTCAATACCTTCGCACACTGTCCATCGACGTACAGAATACGCCTGACATCTATCGCGATATTTCAGGCGAGCCCCATATCGGCATGACAGTCGACGTGACAGCCCGGCAGCTTCCGGGAGGGCACCCGAATTTCGAAGTCACGCTGGTGATCCGTGCTCAGGGTCTGGACGCCCCGCAGTCAGCCACACACAATGCCCGTACGCTTTATGAGCTTCAGATCGCTTATGCGGGTCTCTTTGCGCTTTCTGGTCTGGTCACACAGGCAGATGTCGAACCTCTGCTGCTGGTCAATGCTCCTGGGTATCTGTTCCCGTCCGCAAGAATGATCCTGCTTAATACGATCCGGGAAGCAGGCTTCCCTGTGGGCAATATCCAACCGATCAACTTCCATGATCTCTGGCAAAGCCGCCGCACTCAACAGAACTGAAATACTGCTGGCACTGAAGTAAGAGTTTCGCGCAGAGGAAACGGTCCGCATGAGCCTGAAAGACTACATCCTAGCTTCCCCGGCTTTTTCCGGTAGCCGTCCCCCCGTGTGGGGACGCTTTGATGCGGAATGGTACCGGACACGCTATGCTCACGTTCTGCGCGAAGAAAAGCTTCTGAGCGATGACGGTCTGCCGCTGAACCTCAGCAATGAGGCGATGGAAACTCACTGGCTTGAAAAAGGCGCCAGCAAAGGCCTTTCACCAAACCGGTTCTTTGATGAGGAATGGTATCTTCGTCAAAATCCGGACGTTCGAGACGGGATCAGTTACGGCGTCTTCAGCTGTGGCTTTCTGCACTATTGTGAAAGTGGCTTTCGCAGCCGCTCGCCGCACTGGCTGTTTTCAGAAACGGACTACTTTAGCCGCAATCCAGACGTCAGTTTGCCTGTCCTGATCTCTCAGGGGTTCAGCAACGGATATGATCATTACCTGACCGACGGCGAACACGAGCACAGACAGGCACATCCCTTTTTCGAAACTTCTGTCTTCCGGATGGCGAGCCTGAGCCGAGGCTTGTCATACGATTACGGAAAGGGAGACTTTCGGCAGTTCCTGATGTCATCTGAAGCAGGTCTATGCCGTAGTTCCTGGTATTTCGACCCGGAGTGGTATCTCGCTACATATCCCGATGTCGCAAAAGCAGTAGAGCAGGGCCTCTTTCTCAACGCTCTTCATCACTATCTGACAAACTCAAATCCCGTCGCGTATAGTCCGAACCAATGGTTCAGCGAAGCGCACTATGCTCAGCTGTATCCAGATGTCGCCGCGATCGTAGCGGACGGTGGCTTCCGGAACGGGTACGAGCATTTCATCCGGTTTGGCGCACGGGAAATGCGTGTCCCGCAAACGGGGGTAGATCTCCAGGCGTTTGCTCACCACCCTGGCGTTCAAAGAAAACTCAGGGAACGGCATTTCAGAGACATTTTTGCGCTCTGGGTACAATCACAGAGCACCCTTGGTGTAGAAGAAGACATCCCGGATGCCACCGCACAGCAGTACCAGAATCTGGACCTGCGACGCGCCGAAACACTTATTCCGTCCATCGTCAGAGCGCCCCTTGATTTCCGCCTTATTCGCCCGGCGGAAGTCAGTGTCATCATCCCGGTGGCCAACCAGTTTCTGGACACACTTTCCAGTCTCGCGGCCCTGCATGCCAACGGCGCAGGCACTCTCGATGTCATTATCGTTGACGCCGGATCAACGGATGAGACCGCGCAGATCGAGCGTTTTGTCAAAGGGATCCGCGTTCTGCGTCCGTCGTTCCGCGCAAGCAGCAGCGAACAGGTCAATCTGGGCGTAGAAGCAGCGCGCGCTCCAATTGTACTCCTGATAGAACCGGGAACGCAGCCCTTTCCGGGGACCATTAGAGCCGCCCTTCAGGCCTTTAAGACACCTGATATCTGGGCCGTTGGTGGACAGTCCCTCGGTCTCGATGGGCGCGTGCTGGAAGCTGGAACAGTGGTATGGCGTGATGCCTCTACACTGCGCTTTGGCACCGGCGCCAAGGCAAACGAACCCACAATCGGGTTCTGCCGTCAGGTAGACGCCATTTCGGTTGGCATGCTGTTTTGTCGTCGGCAGAAACTCGCAGAATGCGGCAGCATTGATCAGAATTGCATCGGCTCGGAAGCACGACTGCTTTCCCTCTGCTTGGCCTTACGTCAACACGGCGGGAAAATCGTTTATGACCCGTCAATCCTTGATCGAACCAGACCCCCAACCGCACTTCCAGCCGATTTCCTGACACGCAATCAGAACTGGTTGCGGCGGCGCTTCTCGTCCCTTCTTTCCAGACACCCCATGCAGGGCAGTTCACTGTTCAAGGCACGTTTTGCATCTGGCGTGTCAACCGTTCTTTTTCTGTGCGACAGACTGCCACATCGCTCACTGGGATCTCCCCATCTACGACGGCAGGATCTTGTTCTCGCGCTAAGCCAGAAGGGACACCACGTTACGGTCTTTCCAATCGACGGAGACGTCACGGATACTGTAACGACCGCTCTGGATTTTCCGGCCGACATCGAAATCATGAACGACAGCGATATTACCGAGCTGTCTGATTTCCTACGCGACCGCAGCGGATCTTTTGACATGATCTGGGTAAGTGGCAGCAGCGCGCTGCGACGTACCGCTACAGTTCTTCGCGCACATGCCGCTACTCTGCCTGAACTAAACATCGTTCTGGACCTGGATGGAACAGGCGCGGAAGAAACATATCTCCGCAAACGGGTCGGAGCAGTTGATGACCGTGAGCAGATGCTCGATGACCTCGATCAGGAACTTGCAGATGCCTGGATGTGTCAGGTCCTGGTCACCAGCCATGAGGCGGAAGCAGACAGTCTCCGTCAACTTGGCTACGGCAATGTCAGGCAGTTGGACCAACTGCCAGTTACCCCTCTCGCGAGTACGCCGGGCTTCAGTGAACGCTCCGGCATTCTGTTTGCCTTACCCGTACTTGATGCTGGAAATGCAGTACATGACGGCCTGAACTGGTTCATGCTCGACGTTATTCAGAAACTCGAGGGACGGCTTCCGCCAGACGCAACAGTTCTGATCGCGGGCCAGATTGGGGATGATGTCGATCTAACACCCTACACACGTGCCTCGCTTGTCGAGCCGTTGCCGTCCCTTGTGAATATGAGCGCTCTGTATCGTTCTCGCCGCATCCTGGTTGATCCATCACGCGTCATGAGCGCTTCTGCCAAGGAAATTCTTGAAGCTGCGGCTGCAGGTTTACCGGCAGTACTGACAGAAACAACACGAGCCCAGTTGAATTGGGAAGATGGGAAAGATTGCGTATCTGGCGGTTTCTGTGATCCCGACAGGTTTGCTGATGCAATCGTGCGCCTGTATCAAGATCAGGCACTTTGGAACGAAATCAGCAATCAGTCTCGTCACACAGTTTCCGAGACGTCGAAAGCAATCCGCTTCGACCAGCAGCTCAATGCCATTCTGGCATTGGCAAGCGGCCAGGACGCTCTGCCGGCTCAAACCCATCCGCCACGCATGATCCGGCAGAACAAACCTGCAGGGCCCATTGCGCCTGCTCCGATCCGGCTGCAACCCCGTAAAATATCTGACACCCCGACACCCGCGCCAATCTCTGATGACGAAGATCACGGTGACGTAGCGTCGGCAAAGACGCTCGCCCCGCGCGTCGGAATTTCATTACCGCTTTCGGAACTTTGACCTAATGACGACCACTTCTCACACCTCCGCTCTGGACGCTGTCCTCTCACATATCGACACGACGCTTGATGCCTCTGTCGAGCGGCTTTTCAGCCTCCTGAGAATTCCAAGCATCTCCACACAGCCATCACACGCTGCAGATTGCCGTGAAGCAGCGGAGTGGCTTCAGGCAGATATGGCAAGCATGGGTCTCACCGCGGATATACGTGAAGTTCGCTGGGCAGCCCCCGGACACCCGATGGTCGTGGCTCATGATACTACCCAGGCAGGCAAGCCGCATGTCCTGTTCTACGGCCATTATGACGTGCAACCGACTGACCCGGAAAATCTCTGGAAGGCACCTCCATTCGAACCACGGCTTGTAGAAGAACCGTCTGGACGCAAGGTCATCGTGGCACGTGGGGCAAGCGATGATAAAGGCCAGGTCATGACCTTCCTAGAGGCTTGCCGGGCGTGGAAAACTGTCCACGGGTCCATCCCGGTGCAGGTTAGTGTGCTCCTGGAAGGTGAGGAAGAGTGCGGAGGAAGCAATCTCCTGCCATTCCTTCAGGAGAACGCTGCCGAGCTGAAGGCCGATGTCGCTCTGGTATGTGACACGTCGATGGCCGACCGGCAGACCCCCGGCATTACGACTTCACTCCGAGGCATGATGGCGGAAGAAATCATCATCGAATGTGCCTCTCATGACCTGCATTCAGGCATCTACGGCAACGCTGCAGCCAATCCTATTGCCCTGTTGTGTCAGATTTTGGCTTCACTCCGCGATGCTGACGGACGTGTAACCCTTCCTGGGTTCTACGACGGCATTCAGGACCCGTCCCCAGAGACACGCGCACAATGGAAAACACTGTTTCCAGATGATGCGGCCCTACTGGAAGAAGCTGGCCTATCCGTCGCGGCCGGGGAAAAGGACTATACCGCCATTGAGCAGACCTGGTGCCGCCCAAGTTGCGAAATTAACGGTATTTCTGGCGGATACGAAGGCGAGGGCTTCAAGACAGTCCTTCCCGCAAAAGCAATGGCGAAAGTGTCCTTCCGGCTTGTGCCGGGGCAGGAACCAGACAAAATCCGCGAAACCTTCCGCGCGCATGTGAATGCTGCCCTGCCAGCAGACGCCAAGGTTACATTTACAGCGCATGGCGGCTCACCCGGCTTTGAAGTTTCCCGTGACAGTCGCTTTCTTGCTCCCACACTGAAAGCTCTAACTGACGAATGGGGCATCCCTGCCGCTACGATCGGCTGCGGTGGGTCCATCCCAGTGGCTGGCGAAGTACGGGACGCGTTAGGACTGGATGCGCTCATGGTCGGCTTTGCACAGTCTGATGACCGCATTCACTCTCCCAATGAGCAATATGGCCTAGACTCTTTCCACAAAGGTGTGAGGTCCTGGGCGCGTATCATCGCTTCCCTCGCAGACGCAGGCTGACATGAACGCTCCGATTGCCCTGACCCTCGGTGATCCGGCTGGGATAGGGCCGGAGCTGGCCGCCCTGGCTTGGACGGCCCTGCGAGAAACGGGGCCAACTTTCTTCTGGCTTGGTGACCCAGCGCTTCTCAACGACGCGATACCCTTCAAGCTGATTGAAGGGCCGGAAGATGCTCAAGACGTGTTTTCCGATGCCTTGCCTGTTGTACCAGTTGAATGTTTGGCTCCCGTCGTCCCTGGAACGCCGGATTCACGCAATGCTTCTGCAGTCATTGCGAGCATTGAACAGGCCGTACGATATGTTCAGAGCGGGCAGGCGGCAGGCATCACGACCAACCCAATTGCCAAGCATATTCTGGCCTCAGCAGGATTTTCCTTTCCTGGGCACACAGAATTTCTGGCAGCGCTCTGTCATTGCGATGGGCAGGAAGTCATGATGCTGGCGTCCCCTCATCTTAGGGTTGTGCCAGTGACGATCCATGTGTCTCTACGCCAGGCGATCGAGAGCCTGACTACTGAGCGGATTGTTGCGGTCACGCTCGCCACGCACAAGGCTTTACAGAGTGACTTTGGTATCACTCAGCCGCGCCTGGCGATCGCTGGCCTAAACCCCCATGCTGGCGAAGAGGGCATGATGGGCACGGAAGAAAAAACCATCATCGGCCCAGCTATAGCCATATTGAAGTCCCAAGGACTGACCGTAATGGGTCCGTTCCCACCAGACACAATGTTCAGCGCAACAGCGAGGCCGGGCTATGACGCAGCGATCTGTATGTATCATGATCAGGCTCTTATTCCCCTGAAAACGCTTGATATGGCTGAGGGCGTGAACGTCACCATTGGCTTGCCGATTATCAGGACGTCTCCAGATCACGGCACTGCCTTCGATATTGCGGGCCCGGTAGGACGTTCAGACAGTCAGGTTGACCCATCCAGCCTTCTCGCAGCACTCAGACTGGCAGATTCCATGTCCCGTCATAAAAAGGGAGACAACCGATGATTCGTCTTGGTGTTAATATCGATCATGTTGCCACCCTGCGAAATGCACGCGGCGATGCTTACCCAGACCCTGTAGAAGCCGCGAAGCTTGCCCTTAAATGGGGAGGAGACGGCATTACCGCGCATCTTCGGGAAGATCGTCGACACATCCGTGATGCAGACATGCCGCGCCTCAAAGCACTCGCAGCACCGTTGAATTTCGAGATGGCAGCAACGCAGGAAATGGTTCGGATCGCTTGCCTGTTGAAGCCGCACGCATGCTGTCTGGTTCCGGAAAAACGTACGGAAGTGACGACGGAAGGCGGTCTGGACGTCGTAGGACATCGCGAAGTACTGGCCCCGCGGATTGCGCGCCTGAAAGACGCGGGTATTCGGGTCTCTCTGTTCATTGATCCGGATCAGCGCCAGATCGAAGCTTCGGCGGAGCTTGGCGCAGCGGTTGTGGAGCTTCACACAGGCGCTTATGCCCACAACCAGCCTGGAGAACTTGAGCGCCTTCAGCATGCCGCTGGAATCGTCACAGACTGCGGACTGGAACTCCATGCCGGTCACGGTCTGACTTATGACAACGTGACGCCTGTAGCCAAACTTCCAGGACTAGCCGAACTGAATATCGGGCATTTCCTGATCAGCCAGGCGGTTTTCGATGGCTTGGGCCCAGCCGTTCGTAAAATGAAATATCTGATCAACTGCCCATAAAAAAAGCCGGGATAAATCCCGGCTTTTTCGTTCTTACTTGGCTGGCTGAATAACCGACTGTGTTTTGTCGTCGGTGAATTTCGGCACATATTTTCCGGACTGGTCGGAGTATGTAGCCGAGGTGCTCTGTGCCGGTGTTGCCGGTGGGTGGAAGGCCGAGACCGGACCGAATGGACCTGCATTTACGCGATGCATCGTCGACTCTCTCTGGCGGGCACAGCCACGGGTGATGATGGAGCAGATACCGTCAGTGCCGATATATTCGTCGTCATTTCCCGTATAATGCACTTCGGAAACACGATCATGGTCCAGTCGAAGGACCATACGGCAAGTTGTGCCGCCGCCGCCAAAAGCAGACTGATAAATGCTGATAATGGACTGTGCAGGAATCAGACCTGAGTCAGAAGAAATGGTAGGTGTGCTCTGCGTACCATCATACTGCCAGATCTCGGTGGTATCGTTCAGCTTCTTGGTGCTTCCTGGAAGACCGGCGCAGGCCTGAAGATCATATCCGGTCATGCCGACCATCTCGAACTGGGCTTTGTGAGCATTACGGGAATCAAAATAACCGCATCCGGAAAGAGCTGCCGTTGTGGCGAGAGCTCCGAGTGTACGGAAGAGGAAGGGGCGCATTCTGTCTCCTTTGCGCGGGGTCAGGATGGACTGCCCTAAACCAATCCGGACAGGACCGAATGGACAGGGCAAAATAGAAAGAGCCCGATTTCTACAACACGAAACCCATTCAGGGTAGGGGAGACGGGTTCCTTTAAGGGTAACGATGAGCTACAGGGCAAGACCTTGCCAAACACAGGAGTGCCACTCATGGCCGATATGACCCTTTCCGAAGTGACACGCCTTCAAACGACGCTGCAGCGTCTTCTGGGCTCGCCGAAGCTCGCAGTCGTTAAGCCTGCACGTAAGGGAATGAGTGTTGAACTTGCCGTTTCAGGTGAAGTTATCGGCACGGTTCATCGTGACGAAGATGAAGGCGAAGTCTCATACGCCATTCACATCACAGTTCTTGAGGAAGATCTTCCTCCGGCCTGAACAGCCCTTATTTAGGGCCGAGGGGCAGACTGCGGCAATTCAAATCGCGTGATTTTCCAGCCCCAGTGCTCGAACTTCATGTGCAGAACGAACGGCGTCTGCCCGGGCTGGTCAACTTGTGCCTCGAATTTGTTCAGGCTTACGAAATGAGCATGCAGGCCACCAAGCACTGGCCAGCCCCCTCCCGAAGAATAACTGGAAGACCTTGCTGGCATCAATTGATGCGCCGTTGACATGAGGGTGGCGGGCGAAAGCTCTGTATCGATGGCATTCGATATGGCATTGCCCGCAAATGAACTCCCAAAATCCGGAAGATCATCGTCTGAAGCAGGGACGGGCGGTCTGAACTGCTCCTTGAGAGAATGCGTCAGGGAACTCCAGTCCACATGCGGAATCAATCTGGCGGGATTGTTGCCTTTCATGGCACGGTCAATGTCCCACAGCGCCAGAAACGGAGAAACAGCGTAAGCTGCCAGCACCGCACCGGCTGTAACACCCAGTCCCTGCCGGGCTCGGTATGATATTTTCCAAAAAGAATTTTTCACGCTCAAGCCTCCGCACAGGCCCTGAAAATCAGGGGAAGGTGGACATCCGTGAATCTAACGTCTTTCCGTCTGAAAAGTCAGCAATTATCTTGTACTGATGAACCTTGATTTTTCTGATGCCGAACTTGAGCGATATTCCCGTCATATTTTACTTCCGCAGGTTGGCGCCACGGGGCAGGCTCGGGTCAGGCAGGCCTCGGTCCTGATTGTTGGGGCAGGAGGGCTAGGTGCTCCTCTGGCGCAGCAACTGGGCGCCTCTGGTGTCGGGCATATTGGCCTGATGGATCACGATCATCTGGAGCTCAGCAACCTTCAGCGTCAGGTTCTCTACACAACACAGGACATTGGCCGCCCTAAAGCTGAAGCGGGCGCAGAACGGCTTGCAGCGCTCAATCCGTTATCTCGCGTCACGGCGTACTGCACCCGTGCAACAGCAGAGACGCTGGACGAGCTTGTTCCGCACTACGACCTCATTTGCGACGGCACTGACAATTTTGAGACGCGCCTCGCTGTCTCAGATGCCTGCGTAAAATATGGCCGAACACTTGTCTCTGGCGCCGTTCAGGGATTTTCCGGGCAATTGGCCGTTTTCAGACCTCAGACTGGCGGCCCCTGCTATCGCTGCCTGTTCCCCGAAGCCGCACAGACCGAGGCCCCGACATGTGGCCAATCCGGGGTACTCGGTGCGGCAACAGGCGTCATGGGGAGTTTGATGGCTGTTGAGGTAATGCGCGAACTTATGCAGCTTGAAGGGCGCAATGAAACACGCCTCATGATCTGGGATGCTCTGGGCGCAACCATGCGGAGTTTTGCTCTGGCCCGGGATCCCTCCTGTCCAGTCCACACCCATAACGAAGGCACACCAGCGTGAAACCTCCTGTTTTTCTGACGCTGGCAGACGATTCCTGGCAACGCGCGCACTATGCTTTTATCGTTGCGGCTGGAATGCTCTCTTTGGGGCGTGCAGTTACAATTTTTGCTGGCGGCAAAAGTGTTCACGCGCTGGCGAAAGACTGGTCAGGTCTTGCAGGCGTTATTCCTGATGATGAACTCGCCGCTCGTGGTGTGCCGGGTTTTCGTGAGTTGCGGGACGCCTTGATCGAATTCGATGTAACACTGATGGCATGTGAAACAGGCCTGGCTCTCGCCGGCCTCGAACCAGACGCCCTTGTCGAAACCGTTTCTGTCCGGGGTATCGTAACCTTTCTGGAGCAGGCGGGAGACCGCCCGATCACGGCACTATGAGTTTCCACATACGGACAATTCGGAAGTTTTGTGATTTGGTGACTTGCCGAAACCCTTCACCCTTGGCAGGGATGCGGTCATGAGAACGCTTGTCACCCCTCTGTCCCGAACACTGCGCTGCCGTCAGTTTCTGCTGGCTGTCACGACTGGCACAGCTTTGCTGGCCATTCACCCCGCAGAAGCGCGCCATCACAAGCATGAGCACACGGCTAAAGCCGACACCTCTGCCGCTGCCAAGACAGCCCATGCGAAAAAGAAATCGGCAAAAGCCAAAAATGACAATGCAGGGGCCGTCAAGACGACTCATCACGCATCGCATCACGGTTCGGGCAAGCATATCGCGCCTGTAACGGCGGCCGGAGCCGGGGCGGCAGCAGCCGCTGCGGCCGCGAGCCAGCCCGCAACCGCAGCAGCAACGCCAGATGTGCCGCCCACCGACCCGACCGATAAAGGGAGCAACACGGGGCTACCTCTCCCCAGATACGCTGCTCTACGTGCGGACAAGGTCTATATGCGGCGTGGCCCGGGTGATCGCTATCCCATCGACTGGGTCTATCATCGCCGTGGCCTCCCTGTTCAGATCGAGCGTGAATTCGATGTCTGGCGACTTGTCGAAGACTCCGACGGCCAGAAGGGATGGGTCCATCAGGCAACGCTGTACGGCAGCCGAACTTTCGTTATTCCGGGCTTGCCGCCTGAAGGCGTGAAAGCTCAGACGGGAGAGGCTTCCGCCAAGGACGGAGACCACATCGGCCGCGCAGATGCACGCGTTCTGGGTCACGTCGAGACGCAGGACGAAGCCCGCGCGCATAAAAGTGATGTTCTCCTCATGAGCCATCCGGAGGAAGACAGTAGCGTGGTTGCTGTCCTCCAGCCGGGAACCGTGGGCAACATCAAAGCCTGCCCACAAAGTTCTCAATGGTGCCACGTCGTCGTCAAAGGCTACGAGGGATGGCTGCCACGTCGTCTGTTCTGGGGACTTCTCCCAGGAGAGACGATTCAATCCAACTGATTTTTCTTGCGAGGACGCCAACACATGACATCCAGCTCCCATCATCGCCGTACGCGGATCGTCGCAACTCTTGGCCCGGCATCGTCCTCGCCTGAGATGATCTTTGCTCTGGCTGAAGCAGGGGTAAATGTCTTCCGTCTCAACTTCTCCCACGGCGCCCATGAAGACCACGGCGAGCGTCATGCGGCGATCCGGGCAGCAGAAGCAAAAGTTGGTCGACCACTCGCCATTCTTGCCGATCTTCAAGGGCCGAAACTGCGCGTAGGTGTTTTTGAAAATGGTCCGGTTATCCTTGAAGAAGGAAAGCCGTTCCGTTTGGATCTGGACAGAACACCCGGCACGGTAGACCGCGTCTGCCTTCCACACCCTGAAATCATTTCTGCCGCCAAGCCAGGCAGCCACCTCCTGCTCGATGACGGCAAGCTCAAGCTGCGCGTTGTCAACGTCATTGAAGGCGCTCTGGAAACGGAAGTGGTTATTGGCGGCAAGCTGTCTGAACGCAAGGGCGTAAATGTCCCTGACGTGACGCTTCCTATTCCGGCTTTGACCGAGAAAGATCGCAAGGACTTTGACTTCGCGCTTTCTCTCGGTGTGGATTTCATTGCGCTTTCTTTCGTACAGCGCCCTGAAGACGTCGAAGAAGCACGCAATATTGCCAAAGGCCGCGCAGCAATTGTGACGAAGCTCGAAAAGCCACAGGCAATGGATGACCTGGAGCGGATCGTTCGTCTCTCAGACGCGATCATGGTGGCGCGTGGCGATCTTGGTGTTGAACTGCCTCCGGAAGAAGTACCAGTCGCCCAGAAGCGCGCTATTGCTGAAGCGCGTCGTCAGTGCCGTCCGGTTATCGTGGCGACGCAGATGCTGGAAAGCATGATCGAAAGCCCAACGCCAACACGCGCCGAAGTTTCCGACGTATCCAACGCTGTCTATGATGGCGCCGATGCTGTGATGCTTTCGGCTGAAAGTGCTGCTGGCAAATATCCGATCGAAGCAGTGTCCATCATGGCGCGTATTGCGTCTCGTGTTGAGCAGGACGTCGAATGGCGTCTGCGCATGGACCGCTCCCGCCCAAAGCCGGAAGGAACGGTTCAGGACGCAATTGTTCAGGCCGCCTGGCAAGTTAGCACCGCGCTGAATGCCCGGACCATTGGCGTTCGGACACAAGGCGGTGGTGGCGCCCTGCGCATGGCTCGTGAACGTCCTCATTGCCCGATTCTGGCCGTTACACCTCATCAGGAAGTGGCTCGCCGTCTCTGTGTCGTATGGGGTGTCTTCCCTCAGGTCGTAGAGAAAGAGCACATTGCTCAGAGCATTGAGGAATTGGCAGCTCCGACGGCTGCCATGGCGCTGTCCATGAAGCTTTGTCGCAGCGGGGACCACGTTATCGTTCTGGCAGGGCTTCCTTACGGCGTGGCTGGAAGCACAAATACGCTTCGCATCACAACGGCCTGATTTTAAAGAATTTTCCCTTCCTGCTATTTTTCAGGAAGGGAAAATATTCAAGCCTGTCGATTTTCGATCAGTGTCCGCCGGATTGCTCGACCTCGCTCAATCCGGCTTGTAATTGCGTCCTCATCCCCTGCACGTATCGCCTGCGCCATACCCTGAGCATCTGCAACGAAGCGATCCAAGGTCTCTAACAAGACATCCTTGTTGGCGATGAAGATGTCTCGCCACATGACGGGATCAGAAGCCGCAATACGCGTGAAATCACGGAAACCTGAGGCGGCATAGTCCAGAACGGCTGCGCGGATTTCTTCGGAAAGATTATCCGCCGTATCGCAGATCGTAAAAGCCAGCAGATGGGGAAGGTGACTTACCATGGCGCAGATACGGTCATGCTTGTCATCAGGAAGAATTTTTGTGCGAGCGCCACAAAGCTCCCACAGCTTCTGGATCTTTCCTATAGCAAGCTCATTTGCGCCCTCTGGCGGCACGAGCAGCGACCAGCGGTTCTCAAAAAGCGTTGCAAAACCAGCGTCCGGCCCTGAGTGCTCGGTTCCAGCCATGGGGTGACCCGGGACATAGTCTACACCGGCGGGCAGGAGTGCCTGTATCGTAGGGCCGAGTTTTCCGCGTACAGATGCAACATCCGTGAGGATTGCTCCCGGTCGCATGTGAGGCAGAATAGCGCGCGCTGTCGCCTCTACTGCACCGACGGGAACACAGATCATCACGCAGTCAGCCTGCGCTGCCAGCGCCATATCGTCTGTAACAACGTCTGCAAATCCAAGCTCGCGGACGCGATCAAGAACGGCAGGGCTAATATCAGCCGCGATCAGCGTATCCGCTAGCGTGCCCATTTCTTTCCCCCGCCGCAGGACAGAGGAACCGATCAGACCGGGACCAATAACGGCCAGGGAACGGAAAAGGGGCATCACAGAACGCGCGGCGCGGTTGCGAAAGCGGCGTCGTCCTCTTTTTCAGCTTTTTGATGAGATGATCCGTCTTTTCCCGCAGCCCCAGCCATCGCAGACGTTCTGGCTTTTTTCAGCACCGACGTAACGGTGTCGTCAGGAGTGCCGGCAAGGGTAGCCCGTTCTTTGCGAAGACGATTCATCTCTACAACCTGCCATCCAAGAAGAACGGGGATACCGATCAGGATATCACGCCCACGGCGGAGCAGAGACAGGCTGAGGGAGATCTGTGAGTCTATTCCGAAAATGAGGCCGAGCGCCACATAGGCGGCTTCCTGCACACCAAGAGCCGCCGGAACAAGGAAGCCTGCTGACATGATCCCACACACCACGCCTTCAATGGCGAGAGCAGACAAAAACCCGACGTGAGCACCTAACAGCTCCAGAGCCGTCCATGTGGCTGCTGCACCACCGACCCAGCAACTGAAATGCACGATCGCGCCCAGCATAATGCGATCCGGGCGCCCCCAAAGCGATTCCAGCCGCGCCTGAAAAATGTCTGTATTTCCGATGAGGCTTTCTCGCCAGTCAGAGGCGATATGACGCCCGAAGAACATGGCGGCCTTGCGTACCATCGATCCGCCGCGGTGCTGCGTCCAGATGAAACCGGCAATGCCGAGAGAGAGCAGCACCATGCCGCCCATCAGAGGCCAGATAAACCGCGCGGCTCCCTGATGACCAACGAGGCAGAGAATCGCAACAAGAATGAAGGCGATCTGCCCCAGAACCTCTGTTGTGATGTCGACCAGATTGGCCGCCACACCTTCCGGCCAGTGAAGATCTTCGCCATCAACGTCCCGAGCCTGATGCCCTGCCAGGGTTGCACGAACGCCGAGGACCATTCCGCCAAGCTGGGAAAAGGGCAGGCAGGCACCGGCTGCATCGCGGACAAATCGCGCGCCGGTCAATCGTGCCAGACCAATCTGCGGTACGGCTGCCTTCCAGGCGAGGCCGAGACCGACATCCAGAACAAGCTGGATCAGCACCAGAAGGAAGAAACCTCCGACGCCAACTTTTCCAAGAGCTTCCATGACTGGCTGGATGCCTGCCTTGGCGGCAATGAATGTGAAAAGAGCCACACCCAGAAGGGAGAGAATAATAGGGAGAGTTTTTTTCAACGTCTTCGTCACATACCGTTCGCAACACGCTCTAACTCACAGCTCTGCAATATTCCAGCCTTGCAGATGCTTTCCCCCGAAAGCCACCGGCAGTATGGTGGCCGAAAAATTTCAACCTGTTGCTGATGAGCCGAGGAGAAGATTGCCACCATGAACGATGTCACACTCGTTACAGGGGCTACCGGGTTCGTTGGTTCTGCTGTTGCCCGCGTACTCCGGGAACGTGGGCACCGCCTGCGTTTGTTCGTTCGGGAAAACTCGGACCGTTCCAACATTGCAGAGCTCGACGCGGAACTTGCCATCGGGGATCTGTCTGATCCGACGACCCTTCCTGCCGCTCTCAAAGGTGTGAAGATCCTCTTTCACGTCGCTGCCGATTACCGACTCTGGGTCCCGGACCCTTCGGTCATGATGAAAGCGAACGTAGACGGCACACGGAACCTGATGCTCGCAGCTCTTGAGGCCGGGGTAGAAAAGATCGTTTACTGCTCTTCCGTAGCGGCGCTTGGGCTGAGCAAAGACGGCACACCTGCTGACGAGGAAACATACGTCACGGAAACCAGTGTCATTGGCACGTACAAACTGTCCAAGTATCGTGCGGAACAAGAAGTGCTGAAGCTGGTCCGGGAAAAAGGTCTTCCAGCGATTATCGTCAATCCGTCCACGCCGATTGGTCCGCGCGATATCAAGCCAACCCCCACCGGGCAGATGATTCTTGACTGCGCCTCCGGCCGGATGCCCGCATACGTCGAGACCGGATTGAACATCGTTCACGTAGACGATGTCGCAGAAGGCCATGTTCTGGCTCTGGAACGCGGAAAAATTGGCGAAAAATATATTCTCGGTGGCGAGAACATGATGCTGGGAGACCTCTTTAGGCTCACCAGCGAAATTGCCTGCGTCAAGCCGCCTCGGGTCAAGCTCAAGCAATCCTGGCTCTATCCAGTCGCGGTCGTTTCTGAATGGCTCGCACGAGGATTCGGGATTGAGCCCCGCGTGACGCGCGAAACACTCGCCATGTCCCGGAAGCTCATGTTCTTCTCATCGCTCAAGGCTCAAAGAGAACTGGGCTATGCGCCGCGCCCTGCACGGGATGCGATCGCGGATGCGATTTCATGGTTCCGCCTGCATGGACGTATGAAATAATGCTGTTTGGAAGCGCACTTACCAGTCTTGGGGCTTGGATTTATCTTTCACTCTTCCATGGAAAATTCTGGCAGGGTGGCCCAACTCTCAAAGCAGGTTCGTCGCCCCCATGCGCCCCGGATGTTGCAATCGTGGTGCCGGCGCGTGACGAAGCTGAGTCTATCCAGTCGTGTCTGACATCTCTTTTGCAGCAGGACTACGACGGCAAACTTTCTGTCATTCTCGTAGATGACAACAGCACGGACGGAACGGGAGATCTGGCACGCGCCGTTCCCGATCCTCATAACCGGCTTATTGTTCTTACTGGTGCCCCACGACCACCCGGATGGAGTGGCAAGCTGTGGGCAGTTAACCAGGGCGCCCAAAAGGCCCTGAACCATATTGGGCCTTACGGCTACATTCTGTTTACCGATGCCGACATCATGCATGCGCCCCAGCACCTGGCCACCCTTCTGGCCAAGGCGCGTGAAGACGATCTCGACATGGTTTCAGAGATGGTTGCCCTTAACTGCGAAAGTTCAGCCGAGCGGTTTCTTGTTCCGGCTTTCGTCTATTTCTTCGCCATGCTCTATCCGTTTGCATGGACGGCCAGTGAACGGTCACGCATTGCAGGAGCCGCAGGGGGAACAATCCTTCTCCGTCGACGCGCTCTGGAGCGGATCGGTGGCATCGAAGCCATCCGTGGCGCGCTGATTGATGACTGCACGCTCGCAGCGCATGTCAAACGATCGGGGGGCAGGCTCTATTTGGGTCATAGCGAGCTTGCATGGTCAGTTCGTCCCTATCGGGGAGCCAAAGACATCTGGGAAATGATTGCCCGGACAGCTTACGTCCAGCTTCGCCAGTCTCCATTACTTTTGCTGGCGACCATTCTAGGAATGACGCTGATCTGGCTTCTCCCTGTCGGTCTGGCACTTTTTGGCAAGGGGCGTACGAGGAAAGTCGGACTTCTGACCTATCTCGTGTCTTGCGCAACCTTCCTGCCGACTTTGAAGCGGTTCGGTCTTCCGTTATGGCGAGCATTACCGCTGCCATTCGTTGCGGCTTTTTATATGGCTGCCACCGTTGGTTCTGCCATAGACCACCATAGAGGCGTCGGCGTACGCTGGAAAAATCGTTCCTATACGGATGAGGCATCGTGACAGAAGACATCTGGGGGACGAAAGACGTCACCTCCGCCAAAGGCAAAACTGACGAAAATTTTCCCGTCGGCTCTCTACTGATTTCCCGGCGCCTGCGCCCATATGTTCACACATATTATAATTTTGCCCGCGTCGCCGATGACATGGTGGACACTCCTGACCTGACGCCGCAGCAGAAAATTGCGCGGCTGAAAGGGATGGCTGCCGTCATTCGGGGGGAAATTCAGGCGCCTCAAAGAGCAGATGCACAGACAGCCGTAAAATTAAGAGAGGTGCTTCTCAAAACAGGCGTTCCTCTGGAGACGGCAACGGATCTTCTTGAAGCATTCTGTATGGATGCAGAAAAGACACGTTATGAGAGCTGGCAGGAACTCCTGCATTACTGCCGGTATTCGGCCAACCCGGTTGGGCGCTTTCTTCTGCTGCTACACGCAGAAGGGCAGGAGACCCTGGCGCCATCAGACGCTTTGTGCTCCGCATTGCAAATCATCAACCATCTTCAAGATGCGTCTGAAGATCTGAAAACGCTGGATCGATGCTACATTCCGCTTCCCTGGCTCGAAGAAGAAGGCGTAACAATCGACGATCTTCGGCTTGTTCGAAGCAAACCAGGTCTGCGCAGCGTTTTTGATAGAATGCTGGATGGCGTAGACACGCTGAATCGCGAAGCCCGCGGACTACCGATGCTGATCAAGGATCGCCGGATGCGGCTTGAAGCTGCTGTTATCGTAGAGCTCTCGCATATTCTGACGCGCAAACTAAGGCGTCAGGACCCTGTCGCAGAACGTGTGTCCCTTACGAAATCAGACGGCGTAAAGGCATTGCTTCTGGCTATGCGATACTTTCCGTCGAACTAAATAGGATGAGGGAAGGCTTCAGACCTTCCCTCAGGCAGATCAGCCGATAATACGGTCGAGCGCTGCACAGAACTTTTTCATGTCGCTCATGGAGCCGACCGTAATACGGGAGGCATTCGGCCAGATCGGCCAAGAGCGACCAATGATAATGTTTTCCTTCAGGAAAGCATCCTTGATCGGTGCAGCAGGGCGCTTCCAGTCAATAACGAACATATTCGCATCAGACGGAATGAAGCTGATGCCCTTCTTCTGAAGGTGCTCATAGGTCATGGCGCGTGCCGCATCCATCTCACGACGGCGTGCCGCAATATCCGACGCCATGGTCAGGCTCTTCGTACCGCAGATGACCGCAGGGATCGGCAGCATGTGAGTCTGGTTCACACCATCATAGCGCATCATCTTCTCATGCAGGGCCGGAGGAGCCATGCTGAAGCCAAGTCGCAGGCCAGCCATCGCGAACATCTTCGAGAAGGTCCGCAGGACAACTACATCGCGTCCTTCAGCAACGAGCGAAACGGCGCTCGGGGCGTCAGAGAAATGGATGTAGGCTTCATCAACCAGAACAATGGAGTCTTTCGGCTTGTTCGCAACGAGCCAGCGAATATCTTCCAGCGGCGTGATGGTGCCGGTCGGGTTGTTCGGTGAGCAGATGTAGTAGACGCCGGCATTCGGATTAGCCTTCAGCATCGCCTTCACATCGGTTTTATAACCGTTCGATGCGTCCAGCGGCACCTTGGCCAACGGAATCTTGAGCCACTCAGAAGCCACCCATCCGGCTTCGTAGCTTGGGTCAGCGGTGACCAGACCACGCGTCGGGGAACAGAACGTCACGATCGTACGACAGAGCGGGTCGGACGAACCGCCCCATGGCAGAATGCAATTTTCTGGAACGTTGTCGATCTTGGCGGCTGTGCGGATCAGATCTTCGCGGGTATGGCCGCTCGGATCATACCGGTTTCCTTCGAAAACGGCAGCGGCACCCGCCTTGGCAGCGGCTGGAAAAGGACCTGTCCAGCATTCATTGCTGCCGATGCGGACCATTTTGGTGACATCACCGGGCGGCAGCGCGGTGAGGGGGGAAGCCTCCGCGCGCCCAACAAGGGACCGAACTGCCATGCCTGCACTCATCAGTGCAGCCACGCGGCCCAGACTACGACGGGAATAACCGCGTGAGAGAAGATCGTCTTTTGCTTCAGGGGACAGGCAGTCGGTCATGCTCGGCTCACGCTCCTAGTGTGTCTGAAAACATACTAGAAACGAAACGATCTGTCTGTCAAAGCCCGAAATGAAATCGGATTTCAGTATTCCGGTTTCTGCTTGTCCACGGGGATAGAGGTCGGCTTCCCCTCAACGCCCGCATAGGTCAGCAGAAGAACGGTCGGGACATCTCCTGACACACCACGATGCACATCATTCACTGACTCCGCAAAGGCTTCGCCCTGATGAAAGGTTCTGGTTTTGCCACTCTCACGGTCTTCAATTTTCAGCGTTCCCTGCAGGACATAACCAGCGTTTGGAAATGGATGGACATGCCAGGGCAGGGCCGTGTGAGGCGGAATGGTGAGCCGGATCATACTCAGTTCTGGCTGAGAGGTGGAATACGGCGTGTAGGTTACTCCGTTCCAAGAATGGGATGCGTTCAGCAGGTGATCAGCATGGGCGGTGGCTGTCGACGATTCTGCATGGGCAACTGAACCCGCAGTCAGGCAGGACAGAAGGATCAGAGACAAACGGAAATTCATCAGATACTCCTTTGGGCAGAGTGTTGCCATTTGGCATCATACAAACGTATGGGATCCCATTCCGTTCGTGTCGGCTTTGTGACATCCCGGTTTGGGGCTAGAACGCAGAATTTCTGAAACAGAACAGGTGACAGACATGGTTTTCAGCAGGGCGCGTGCTTTTTCTGGTCTTCCCTGCGCGCAGGCCGATCTTGACCATGTTGCGCACATTGTCACAGCTTCCGGGACGTCTTTTGCCAGAGGTATGAAGGTCTTACCGGCTGCGAGACGGCAGGCCATGTTTGCAATCTATGCGTTCTGCCGGCAGGTCGACGACATTGCGGATGGTGACACAAATGTCGCTGACCCCGCACAGGCCCTGCAGGAATGGCATGAACGTATAGACCGCCTGTATCAGGGGGAAACGCAGGACGCACTCGATCGTGTTCTGGTAGCAGCTATTTTCCGGTTCCAGCTTCAGGCCAAGGATTTCCATGCTGTTATTGACGGTATGGCCATGGACTGCGGTGCCCCCATTGTTGCACCTGACGAGAAAACCCTGGATCTGTATTGCGATCGCGTTGCGTCAGCCGTAGGTCGCCTTTCGGTTCGTGCCTTCGGCGACTCTTCCGCCGCTGCTGACCGTGTATCCAAACATCTGGGTCGCGCTCTCCAGCTTACCAACATTCTGCGCGACATTGCTGAAGATGCAGCGCGGGACCGGCTGTACCTTCCGTCAGAACTGCTGGAACGCTTCAACGTACCCACCAATCCGAAAGAAGCTCTGTACGCACATGGCCTGGATGATGTGGCCCGTATCCTGAGCCGCCGTGCTCATGATCATTTCCGGGAAGCGCGCCGTGCAATGAAAGAATGCAACAGCACCGCCATGCGTCCAGCACGCATGATGGCAGCGTCTTATGAGCCAGTCCTGAACGCACTCGAAAAGCGTGGATGGAAAAATCCGGAGCTTTCTCCAAAAGTCAGTAAGGGCTGGAGGGCAGTCCGCGCTCTGGCGGCATACGTGAAGTAAGCCCCATGAGCCACGTTCATATTATTGGCGGAGGTCTGTCCGGCCTGTCTGCTGCCGTAGAACTTGCCGCCCAGGCCCAGGTCACGATTTACGAAGCGGGCCCTGCCTGTGGCGGACGCGCACGCTCTTTTCATGACCGCACGCTCGATACCCTGATCGACAACGGCAACCATCTGCTGCTGTCGGCCAACGGCCTGACATTCCGGTATCTGGATATTCTCGGCGCCCGTCACACACTGGCAGGCCCCGGTATTCCGATCTTTCCTTACTATGATCTGGCAGAAGATCTGGCTTGGACACTTCGGCTTTCCAAAGGAAAAGTCCCATTCTGGGCATTACCCGGCGGTCGCCGCGTTCCAGGGATGAAGCTTTCCGAACTGGCATCCCTCGGGCGCTTCCTGAAAGCTGATGACACGACCGTTGTGGAAGAGTGCCTGAAGCCCGGTCAGCTAAGCCGGCGCCTTTTGGAGCCTTTCGCCATCTCGGTTCTGAACACAGACCTGCACACTGGTAGTGCACTGCTGTTGGGAAACGTCATCCGGAAGTCTCTGGCACAAGGCGGTATGGCTTGCTGCCCCTGGTTCCCAAAAATTGGCCTATCTGAAACACTGGTCGACCCAGCGATTTCATACCTGAACCGGTATCATGCGACGGTCCGCACGGGCGTCCGTGTTAGTACCATCATCAGAGAGAATGGCCGCGCGACTGCCATTGAGACGACGGAAGGCCGCATTGAGCTTGGCCCAGAAGACCACGTCATTGTCACTACACCCGCTCCGGTTACCCAGAACCTATTGCCGGAACTGGTTGTGCCAGACGCGTTCGAGAGCATTGCAAACGCGCATTTCAAACTTGCCGCGCCCGTAGAGGCGAGGGGTGTCGTCGCTCAGGCAGGCTTTGTAGGTCTCGTGGGTGGTATTTCGGAGTGGATCTTTCTGAAAGGCGACGTCCTTTCCGTCACGGTTAGCGCCGCTAATCGCTACGCAGATCGCGACAGCAACGAGATGCTTGCCACGATCTGGTCTGAAATCCGGCGCGCACTGGATCCCATTTTGCCTCAGCCACTCCCTGTCGCGATGCCACCTGCTCGGCTGCTACGGGAAAAACGAGCGACATTCGCCGCGACACCAGAGCAAAACCGGCGTCGCCCCAAAGCGAAGACAGATACCGCCAATATGGCGCTGGCGGGAGACTGGACGGATACGGGGCTTCCCTCAACAATCGAAGGGGCCATTCAATCCGGGCTGGCAGCTGTCAGCGCTCTGGGTTTCCGTTCTGCCGTGAAAAACACGGAAACGTGATGAGTGCTCTCCAAACCATGGCTGTAACACAACTCCCGATAATGAGGGCTGCATGTCCCGGGAGACCTGAACAATGCTGATCTATCCTGATGAAAAGGAGGACCGTGTGAGCGAGACCCTTTCCCACAAGCCTGTCGACGCCGAAAACGTCAACCGCGCCATTGAGGGGGCCCATGCCGCTCTGGGCAATCGCCAGAAAGACGACGGACACTGGGTTTTTGAACTTGAGGCAGACGCTACAATTCCTGCCGAATACGTTCTGCTAGAGCATTATCTTGATCGTATTGATCAGGAAAAGCAGGACAAGATCGGCGTTTATCTGCGCCGTATTCAGGGCGAACATGGGGGCTGGCCGCTTTATTTTGGCGGCGGCTTTGACTTGTCCGCAAGTGTAAAAGCTTACTTCGCGCTCAAGGCCATCGGGGACAGTATAGACGCGCCACATATGCGTCGCGCCCGCGAAGCCATCCTGGACCACGGCGGGGCCGCCCGGTCCAATGTGTTCACACGCATTCAGCTTGCCCTGTATGGTGAAGTGCCTTGGGATGCCACGCCTGTCATGCCGGTTGAGCTCATGCTGCTCCCGCGGAAGGCGTTCTTCTCAGTCTGGAACATGTCGTACTGGTCACGATGTGTGCTGGCGCCGATGCTGGCAGTGGGGGCTATGAAGCCTACTGCCATCAATCCACGTGGCATTCATATTCAGGAACTGTTCGTCAAACCACCTGAGCTGGTCAAGGACTGGATCCGGGGTCCATACCGCTCAATCTGGGGACGGGCTTTCAAACATCTGGACTCTGCGCTTCGGCCTGTCCTGCCGCTCATCCCTAACCGCATCCATGAGAAGGCCATCAAGGCTGCCATCAGCTTTATCGAACCACGCCTGAGTCGTGGCGGCCTTGGAGCGATCTACCCTGCCATGGCCAACGTGGTCATGATGTATCGCGCGCTTGGCGTGCCCGACAGCGATCCGCGCGTGGTCACGGCATGGGAGTCCATTCAGGACCTTCTTGTTCAGAAAGAAGACGAAATTTACTGTCAGCCCTGCGTCTCACCTGTGTGGGATACAGGACTGTCAGGGCTTGCCATGATGGAAGCGGCATCCGGTGCTCATCCCACCAAACGGGACGAAACCATCGCGAAGCTCAAGAAAAGTGCTGAATGGCTGCGGGACCGCCAGATCCTGAATGTCAAAGGAGACTGGGCAGTCAACACACCCAATCTACGTCCGGGTGGTTGGGCTTTCCAGTACGAAAACGATTACTACCCGGATGTGGATGATACGGCTGTTGTCGGCATGCTTCTGCATCGCGTTGATCCTGAAGAGAACCGTGAAGCCATTGAACGCGCACGGGAATGGATCATTGGAATGCAAAGCACCAATGGTGGGTGGGGCGCGTTCGACATCGATAATGATCTCGAAATGCTGAACCATATTCCCTTCTCGGATCATGGCGCGCTTCTGGACCCACCAACTGCCGATGTGTCCGCACGGTGCATTTCTTTCCTGTGTCAGCTTGGCCATCCGGAAGACCGGCCAGTCATCGACAAGGCACTGGATTACCTGCGCAAAGAGCAGGAAAAAGAAGGCTGCTGGTTCGGTCGCTGGGGCACGAACTATATCTACGGCACCTGGTCTGTTCTCTGCGCTCTGAACATTGCGGGCATCTCCTATGATGACCCGATGGTGAAGCGCGCCGTCACATGGCTGGAAGACGTGCAGCGTGCAGATGGCGGATGGGGGGAAGATTGCGCAACCTATGAAGGCGCGCCTCCAGGTACGTACAAGGAGAGCCTGCCGTCACAGACCGCCTGGGCTGTTCTCGCTTTGATGGCTGTGGGCCGCCGTGACAGTGAAGCCGTCAAGCGTGGCATCAACTTCCTGACATCAAAGCAGGATGATAACGGCGAATGGCAGGAAGACGCCTATAACGCTGTTGGCTTCCCGAAGGTATTTTACCTCCGCTATCACGGCTACAAGCAGTTCTTCCCGCTTCAGGCTCTTTCGCGTTACCGCAATCTGGGAACCAGCAACACCGGTCGCGTGGAATACGGTTTCTGATGCTAGGTGTTCTAGTGGGAATGAAGCAGGAAGCGCGCATCATTCGCCGCTTCCTGCCGGACGCACCGATTGCTTTGAGCAATGCTACAGCATCAGGCGCTGTGGCAGGAGCCGAGAGGCTTCTGCGCGCTGGAGCAACACGTCTGCTATCTTTCGGATGCGCTGGCGGACTATCAACCAGCGTAAAACCGGGCACGATTATCGTGGCAGATTGTGTTGTCATGACCGGTACAAGTTACGAGGCCGATGCGGGTCTGAGCAAGCAGTTCGGGGCAGACCATGCTCGTCAAGGGCGCATTTTTCATAGCGACAGCCTCATCGAAACGGCGGAAGAAAAATCCCGTCTCTACGAGACTACAGGCTGCATCGCCGTCGATATGGAAAGCGGCGCAATAGCCAGAACCGGCAAGCCTTTCGCAGTCCTTCGTGTCGTCTGCGACGATTCATCACGAAACTTACCGCCAGCTGCACGGGATGGCCTCAAGGATGGCGCCATCCATCTTGGCGGACTGTTGTCCTCTCTCGTCAGGCAGCCATCGCAGATTCCTGCGCTCATCGAGCTGGGCAAGGACGCTGCCATGGCGCAGAAAGCAATGGCCTTATTTCTGGAAGCCCATCCGCCGCAGCTGTGAGAAAACCCTAGCTCCCGCAAAAGTCGCCAGAACGCCTGCGGGCACCAGCCAAGGGAAGGCGATGGGATGACCTTCAATTCTGACCATCGCCAGACCGGCCAAAACAACAACGGCTGTTATAAAACCGGCAATCCCATTTGCCTCATCTCGTGAATGTCCGACCATAGCCAGCAAAAACACTCCAAGTGTTGCACCATAGCTGTAAGACGCGATTGAGAGCCCGAACACGACGGCAGAGCCAGTCGGGTGAGAGAAAGAGAGCGCGGTCACAACAAGCAGAACGGCCCAGAAACACGTCGCCGTCCGCAGGGACAGCTTCTTCTTTGGAAAAAAATCGCTTTTTGTGGCGGCTGCCATTGAATTCATGGCACTGGAAAGAGATCCCATTGTCGCAGCAAGAATGCCAGCTACGAGCAGTCCGCGCAGAATAGGGGGCAATGTCAGAACAAACTGCGGGAAGAGTGCATCTGGAGCACCATGATAATCAGGCCAAAGTGCTCTTAACCCCACCCCGACAAATGAGAGCAGGGCGAACAGCAACGCCACGACAAACACACTTCCAATCATCGCTGCCCGCGCGCCTTTGAGCGTCTTTGCTGCAAGGCAACGCTGAAGCATGAGTTGGTCTGTACCGTGTGAGGCAAGGGAAAGAATTGCGCCGCCGACAACAGCTCCGGCTACGGAAAAAGGATTCGTGAAGGCTGGCAATCCCGCGGTAAACATGGGAGCTACATGAAAAATATCAGTCCCTGAGCGGCTGAACAGCACGACCCCACACGCGACACTGCCGCCGAGATAAAGAAGCAATTGAAGCGTGTCGGACCAGACGACAGCTTTCAGACCGCCCGCCAGCGTATAAGCCAGCGTGAGAATGACAATCCCCATAAGGAGGGCAATATCCGGAATGGGATAGCCGATACTCGCACACAACAGGGAAACCGGAATCATGCCGGCGTACAAACGCACGCCTTCGGCAAGAAGGCGCGTCAGCAGGAACGTGCCAGACACCAGTTTCTGAAGACGTATTCCGAACCGCTGACCGACATACCGATAGATGGATGTCGCACCCCGCTCATGCAGAGGCAGAAACCACCAGGCGACAGCCACGCGTCCGAGCAGATACCCGACTGCCAACCCCAGAAAAACATATCCATGCAGGTATGCCACGCCAGGAACACTGACGATCGTCAGTGTGGACGTCTCGGTTGCAACTAACGAAAGGCAGATAGCCCAAGGCGGAAGATCTTTATGAGGTTGCCGCGCCAGAGTGAGCGCAAAAAGCGGCAACGACACGAGGTAAAGCAGGATGACAGTAAGGCTCTGGATCATCCTGTCCGTTCTGTAGGTGGAACGTGATCCGGTCAAGCACCGGAACTGACGAGCGCCCTTAAAAAAGCGCTCGTCAGTTCAACGATCAGCCTTCGTCGCTTAGTCGCTCAGGGCGGAAACCCGTGGCAATGACATAAAGTTCGCTTGATTCCTTACGAGAGGCAGGCGGCTTAACATGCTTGACCGAAGAGAAGGCTTTCTTCATGGATTCAAGCATCTGTTTTTCAGAGCCACCCTGAAAGACCTTGGCCACGAAGCTTCCACCTTCAGCCAGAACCTGAACTGCAAAATCCAGCGCACCCTCTGCCAGTCCCATAATCCGCATATGGTCTGTTGCGGCATGGCCCGTTGTGTTGGGAGCCATATCAGACATGACGAGGTCTGCTGGGCCGCCGAGAATTTCTTTGAGGCGATCAGGCATTTCCGGATCCGTAAAATCACCTTCAATGATCTCGGCACCGCTGACAGGATCGACAGGCAGGAGGTCCACACCTGCAATGTTGCCAGCACCACGTTTGACTGCAACCTGAGACCAGCCGCCTGGGGCCGCTCCCAGATCGATGACGCGTGCACCCGGCTTGATGATGTGAAACCGGTCATCGATTTCAATCAGCTTAAAGGCTGCACGTGAACGCCAGCCCTGTTTACGGGCTGCCGCAACATAGGGATCGTTGAGCTGCCGGTTCAACCAGCGCTGCTGTGCCGTGGTGCGCCCACGGGCTGTTCTGAGGGTGACGACCTTATTACGGGCCGTCTGTGAAGTAGAGGCGTCCTGAGTAGCGTCAGCTGCACCTGGTGCGGCAGCACTCTTGAGAGCTTTTCCAGGGATGCGCTTGGGTCCCGTATCCTTTTTGGAAGAACCGGAGCGGGATCTGGGCGGCTTCATATCGTGGCGTAATTCCCGAGAGGGCCCCTCGAACGGGGCGTTACATGTCGATGGGTCCTGCGGCGTTCTCTAGTGAAACGCTGACCATGATCGCGGGCCATACGCAGCAGCATGCCATCACGCAACCCCCGATCGGCAATCGTGACCTCTTCTATAGGCCATGTCCGATGAATTGCCTCGAAAATTGCACATCCGGGAAGAACATACTTTACGCGATCCTGTCCGACACAGGGATGCATCGCCAAATGATCGCGCGAAAGGCTACGGAGCGTGTCGATGGCACTTCGCATGATTTGCCCCGGCAAAGTCAGGCCATCAATCGCCGCGCGATTATAACGGGGCAGGGCCAGAGCGACACCGGCTAGGGTCGTGACAGTACCAGACGTACCCAGCAGGCACGCATTTCCCTGCGCGACTTCACGGCGGATGCGGTGAACATTCTCAAAACCTACAAGGTGGCTCTGCACGTGAGAAACCATCTCTTCATAGGACGAGCCATGGCCTTCACCGAACATCTCCTGAAGCGTGATTACACCCACAGGCATGCTGGTTGTCCCAATCAGTGTCTGAGACTTACGTTCCTGATCAACACGCACCCATGCAACTTCAGTGGAGCCACCACCAATATCAAACAGAACGCCACGTTCGGATTGAGAAGGTGGCCGTGACGGCATCCGGAAGAGGGGAGAACAGCTCTCCAGCGCGAGCTCTGCTTCCTCACGCGCCGTAATAATATCAATGGTCAGGCCGATTTCACTCTGCACACGCTCAAGGAACTCGCGACCATTCACGGCACGACGGCAGGCTTCGGTGGCCACAGCGCGAACGTGGGAGAGGGGCCACTGCCGCATGCGCTCGACGCAAATGCGCAGAGCATCAAGCGCGCGTGTCATAGATTCTTCAGCCAGTCGGCCGCTGACACGCAGACCTTCCCCTAACCGGACAGACCTGTTGAAACTGTCCACGACCCGAAACCCATTCGGTGTGCCTGCGGCAATCATCAGCCGACAGTTATTCGTCCCAAGATCAATGGCCCCAAAGAACGGACCGGCCTGACGGGCACCAGACGCGCGAATTTGCGCCTGACCTGAAAGCCTTTGCTCCGTTCCTTGCCTCATCATCTTGTTTAGGCTCCCGATTTTGCCCGTGCTGGGACCTTGAATATGCAGCATGAGACGGGAAAACGTCTTACCGCAAGAAAAATATCAGTTTTTTCAAAAAAAGTGGAAAGACCCCCTTGCGTCACTCAGCCGTGATGGGTAAACACCCACTCACCGCTTGGGAGATAGTTTAGCGGTAGAACTACCGGCTCTGACCCGGTCAGCCCTGGTTCGAATCCAGGTCTCCCAGCCAACAAATTCCTTAAAATCTACCGCAAAAAAGAGACTTCCCCTCCAGGGGGGAATTAGTCTATGAGGACCCGCCAACGGCCGGCTGGGCCTCTTGGCCCCCGGTTCAGACTTCAAGCGTCCCACGACGCATGACCAACGGGGGCCAGCGGGCATGACATCCTCTTCCTGCAAAACTGATTTTAACGCACGCATACGTGAAGCACTGGCGTTCGACGATGTTCTCGTCGAGCCAGCTGAATCGTCCGTGCTTCCGGCCCAGACGTCGACGCGTACACGCCTCACACGCACCATCGAGTTGAACATTCCCTTGATGTCTTCCGCCATGGACACGGTGACGGAAGATGGCATGGCGATCGCCATGGCTCAGCAGGGTGGCATGGGCGTCATTCACAAGAACCTTTCCATTGAAGAGCAGGCTGAGCAGGTTCGTCGCGTCAAGCGCTTTGAATCCGGCATGGTGGTGAACCCCGTCACCGTTGGCCCGGACCAGACGCTGGCTGAAGTCAACGCCATCATGGCGCGCCACGGTGTCTCCGGCCTTCCGGTTGTGGAAGAGGGAACTGGCATTTTGGTTGGCATCCTGACCAACCGTGACGTCCGTTTCACCACGGACCTGAACACCCGCGTCCGTGATCTGATGACGAAGGACAATCTTGTCACGGTTCTCAATGGCGCTGCCCCTGAAGAAGCTCGTGCACTCCTGCATCGTCACCGCATCGAAAAGCTGCTGGTCGTTGATGAGGGCGGCCGCTGCATCGGCCTCATCACCGTCAAGGACATGGACAAGGCGACAACGCATCCGCTCGCCATCAAGGACGCGCAGGGACGGCTTCGCTGTGCCGCGGCTGTCGGCGTTGGAGAAGATGGCCTGAACCGTGCTGCCGCCCTCGTAGAAGCCGGTGTGGACGTTATTGTGGTTGATACCGCTCATGGCCACTCCCACGGCGTTCTAAGCACCGTCCGGACACTGAAGGAGCGTCACCCAGGTCTTCAGGTCATCGCAGGTAACGTCGCGACCCCACAGGCAGCGCGCGCACTTATTGAAGCAGGCGCAGATTGCATCAAGGTTGGTATTGGCCCTGGCTCCATCTGCACAACCCGCGTTGTTGCAGGCGTCGGTGTTCCGCAGTTCTCCGCCGTCATGGAGACGGCAGCAGCCTGTCATGAGCTTGATGTTCCGGCCATCGCGGATGGCGGTATCCGGACATCCGGTGACATTGTAAAGGCCATTGGTGCCGGTGCTGACGTCGTGATGGTTGGCTCGCTGCTGGCCGGTACGGATGAGAGCCCGGGTGAGACGTTCCTGTATCAGGGGCGCTCCTATAAGTCGTATCGTGGCATGGGGTCTCTTGGTGCCATGGCCCGAGGTTCAGCGGATCGTTATTTCCAGGCAGAAGTCCGTGACACGCTGAAGCTCGTGCCGGAAGGGATCGAAGGGCAGGTTCCTTATAAAGGTGGCATGGCGCCAGTCGTGCACCAGCTTGTTGGGGGCCTGAAAGCTGGCATGGGCTACACCGGATCTGCCACGGTTTCGGAACTTCAGGTGCGAACCATGTTCCGTCGCATCACAAATGCGGGCCTTCGTGAAAGCCATGTTCATGACGTGACAATCACGCGTGAAGCTCCGAACTATCGCCGGGACTGACATTTCCTGTGCATTGGCCTCTCGCTTTGAGAGGCCAAACCGGCTACGGGGGCGATATGACCCCCGCAGCTCGCCTTTCCGGCGCCATTGATCTGCTTTGTGCGATCCAGAATGCGCCCCGCCGTCCCGCAGACGCTACCGCCAACGCTTTTTTCCGTGAACGCCGTTATATAGGCGGCGGAGACCGGCGCGCCATTTCCACGCTTGCCTGGGATGTGCTGCGTGGCTGGCGGCGTCTGCACTGGCACCTGGAAGGCAGCCAGGGCGAAATTTCCCCACGCCTGCTATGTGCCGCCTCCATGCTGCTAACCGGCACGACGATGGATCAAGTTCGCATGTTGTTCAGTGGCGAGCGTTATGCTCAAAAGCCTCTGACGCCGCGTGAAGATGTGAACCTTAAGCATCTGGAAGGAAAAGAACTTTCCACCCAGAAGCAACCTGTAGCAGTCCGCCTCGAATATCCGGACTGGATTGAGCCAGCCCTACGCGAAACTTTCGGATCCCGAATGGCTGACGAAATGGAAGCCATGCTGGGAACCCCGACTTTGGATCTTCGCGTGAACCTCCTCAAGGGCACTCGCGAGGACGGTCTGCGTGCGCTGAAGAGCGAGGGACTGAACGCCGTCCCAACAAAGCTCTCGCCATGGGGATTGCGTCTCGATGGCCGTCAGCCAGTTACGGCAGCACAGGCTTTCAAAGACGGGTTGGTAGAAATTCAGGACGAAGGTTCTCAGCTCGTTGTCGCCGCCGCTGGCGCCAAACCGGAACACCGCGTTCTGGATTACTGCGCCGGCGCTGGCGGCAAGACTCTTGCCCTTGCCATGACCATGGAAAACAAGGGCCATATCGTTGCCTGTGACGTTCATGAAAAGCGCCTTGAAGGGGCTGTAAAACGTCTGCGTCGGGCAGGGGTGCATAATGTTGAGCGACACCTGCTCACCACAGGCGACAAATGGGCCAAGCGTCGGGCAGCAAGCTTCGATCGCGTTCTGGTGGATGCACCCTGTTCGGGCACCGGCACATGGCGCCGCAACCCGGATGCACGCCTGCGACTGACACCTGAAGACATTCAGGAACTTGTTATCAAACAGTCAGAAATCCTTGATCGTGCAGCATCTTTGGTTAAACCAGGCGGCCGGATGATTTATGCGACGTGCTCTCTTTTGGCCGCTGAAAACGGGCAGCAGATTGATGCATTCCTGAAGCGTCGGACAGATTTTGTTCGTGTAGCTACGGAAGACCTACCCGATCTTCTGCCAGCCGAACTTCGCGAAAAGGCTCAGTTTTCCCTGACGCCCCTTCGTGACGGAACGGATGGCTTCTTTGCCTGCGTCATTCAGCGGGTTGAACAGAAGGTTGAGACGTCACAGGAAGAAGCTCCTTCCACATAACAAGCGCATCCACATACCCTTGCTCAGGGTGGTTGAACGCACCGGGTAGCGTTCCAACCACCCTGAAACCAAGATGCTTCCAAAGCGCAATGGCTCGCAGATTGGTGCTAACGACAAAGTTGAACTGCATCCCCCTGTATCCGAGTGCCTGAGCCTCTTTCAGAGCATATGTTCCCATTTGCGTTCCCGCACCATATCCCGGCGCTGCCACAAAACCAGCATTAGCAACATGCTGACCGCCGCCCTTCTGATTGTCCTGCACATAGAATGTGCCCACAATCTGGCCTGTCTTTGTCTCGGCCACATACACACGATGCTCGACGGCCATCCAATACGCCAGGGCCTGACGACGGCCCCACGTTCGCGGCAGAGCGTACGTTTCCCCAGCTTTGAGAACAGGTGCCAGCAAGCGCCAGATACCCTCTCGGTCCAGGGACTGTGCCGGACGAATGGTCAGGATCGTTTCAACCATCGGATAACACTCTCAAAATCACGCAGTTAGGCCCAACACATTATCCGGGTTATGATACGGTTTCCAAAATCAGCACGGGACCGACGCGCTCTTACACATGCAGTATGATATTTTCATCGGCATCGCCTCGACCTTCGGGGCCGGAATGCTGGCCCAGTGGGTTGCCTGGCGGTTTCGCCTTCCCGCAATCGTGCTCCTGTTCACCATTGGGCTTCTGTTCGGCCCGGGGCTGGGCATTGTGCACCCCTCAGAGACGATGGGCTGGGTCTTCAGACCACTGGTCTCCCTCCTGGTTGCCATTGTCGTGTTTGAAGGCGGCATGGCTCTGGATATCCGGCAGCTCCGTGAGGCCGGGGAAGGTGTCGCACGCCTGACGATGCTGGCCTTACCCATCAACTGGGTTCTGGGATCGCTGGCGGCCCATTACGTTGCCCACCTTGAATGGGGCACGTCGATGTTGTTTGGCGCCATCATTGTCGTCACAGGCCCAACCGTGGTGCTCCCGCTTCTCCGAAGCGCCAAGCTTCAACCCCGGGTCGCAGCGTTCCTGCGATGGGAAGCGATCGTCAATGATCCGCTGGGAGCGATTCTCGCAGCGGTTGTGCTGCAGCTCATGCTTCTGCACGTTGACCTGCATACCGGCGTCTTTTTCACGCACACACTTCCTGATCTGCTCGCTGCTGCAACTGAGTCGATTTCGGCAGGCATTCTTCCAGCCTATCTGATCCGTTATCTCTTCACTCGCGACATGATGCCGGAAATTCTCAAAACTCCGGTGCTCATCTCAATGGCACTGCTGATTTTCACGGCCTGCAATCTGGAAATGGAGGGCGCTGGCCTGGTCGCGGTCACTATTTTTGGCATGGCACTGACCAACCTCCACATTCCAGGCGTCGCAGAACTAAGGCGCATCAAGGAATCGATGGTGGTCCTCGTCGTGTCGGTACTGTTCATCCTGCTGACGGCAGATCTTCATCGCGACGTTCTCAAGCATCTTTCCATTCCCATTCTGATGCTGACGCTTGTCGTACTGTTCGTCGTCCGTCCGGTTGGAATTTTCTTTTCCACCCTGGGCACCAGTATGCCTTGGAAAGAACGCCTCTTCGTCGGTTGGATTGCCCCACGAGGCATCGTCGCCGCCGCCGTTGCCGGCGCCGCTGGTATTCGCCTGAAAGAAACGGGCTACCAGTCAGCTGACCTCATTATGCCGGCGGTCTTTGCCGTCATTGCTGTCACCATGATCCTTCATGGCTTTTCGCTTCGCCCAATTGCGCGCGCGCTCAAGCTCACGCTCTCTAACGATCCGGCCATTGCCATTCTGGGGGCGAGCAAATGGTCTATCGACCTTGCAGCCTGCCTTCACAGGGAAAACATACCCGTTCTTCTCGTGGACAACAGATCCAGTGCGCTGATGGCAGCCGCACAACTCGACATTCCAGTTCTAAGAACTGAACTGCTGTCCCAGCACGGGCAGGAAGCATTGGAAGAACGACCGGCAGACTACCTGATCGCAACGACCGGAGACGGCATCTACAACGGGATGATCTGCGGACATCTCGCGCCAGCCATGGGGCGGGAACGGGTGTTCCAGATCAGCCCGGGTGTCGCCCGACTGGATTTTTATCATGGGCTTTCCCGTGACTCCCGAGGAAAGGTTCTGGGAGAACCCGCCTGGAATTACACCCTGTTCGATACCTTGTTCGAGCAAGGCTGGCGCTTCGTTTCCCGTGCAGCCAATGAGGCCAATGCGGCAGGGTTTGGAGCGGACGACAATCGCCTCGATATCCTTGTCAGCAGACGCTCTGCCATTCTCATTCGTTCGGCCGAAGATCCAACTGTCATCACCCCGATGCCTGGGGACTTGATGATCTCGATGGTACCACCGACTGACACTCCACACACAGAGGAAGAGGCAGCTTAAGGCGCTTCCACGACAACTGCTGTCAGCCCCTGTTCCAGCACATAACGCAGGTCCTTTTCCTGCAATGCAATACAGCCTTCCGTCACACCGCTGGCGGGAGGCAAATGCAGGAAAATTGCAGACCCACGTCCCGACTCGATGGTGACGTCATTCCACCCCATCACAATGCAGAGATCATAGACATGGTCATCCCGGCACATTTTCTCACATGATGCAGGGTGAGGAAGTGTCACCGGACGGTTATAATCCGGGTGCGATCCGTCATCGCACCAACCATCCGAAGCAGCTATTGGCTCGATAGGTAAACCCGCGCCGGAAACAGGCTTTTCCACACGATCTGCGCGATACAGGATACGGCGGAGGGGTAATTCACCTACAGGGGTCGCGTGATCACCTTCACGCTTGTCAAGGCGAATACCACTAGCCCCGATCAAAGCCGGAATGATTACATTACGAAAGTGAAGAAAAGCGCGGCCCTCAGTGATTCTCAAAATAGCTTTAGTCATGTTGCTGTTCCCTTTCGGATAAGTATTTGTCATATCTCAGATGGCAAGTGTGCTGCTGGTCCTGCGGTGCAGGATAGGCAGAATTGGATGCGTGGCCTATTAACGCGAACACATGCGGATGTGACGTTTTCCGCCTAGATAAAACGAGACAGGTATTATGGCAGGTCCCCGGCCCATCCTCGTGGTAGATGATGACGATACGCTACGAAGCCTGCTGACAGAGCAACTCCAGCACGGTGGCGAACTTGAGGCTGTGGAAGCAGTCTCCGTGGCAACAGCAAGGGAGCTCCTCAAGAAGCCTGGTGCCCGTTACGACGCCATGCTGCTGGACATCACCCTTCCTGACGGAGACGGCCGCGACTTCTGCGCGGAACTCCGTCGCGAAGGCGTTCGGATGCCGATCATTATTCTGACCGGTTCAGACGATGAAAGCGATGTTGTCCGCGGGCTTGATGCAGGCGCAAACGACTATGTCGCAAAGCCATTCCGTATCGGGGAACTGCTGGCGCGGCTTCGGGCACAGCTCCGGATCTTTGAAAACAGCGAAGATGCCGTTTTTGAAATTGGCCCTTACGCGTTTCGTCCATCGGCCAAACTTCTGGTTGAGACGGCCCGTAATCGCCGCATTCGCCTGACGGAAAAAGAAGCCGCGATTCTCAAGTATCTTTACCGGGCCGGTCAGCGCCCTGTCGCCCGTCAGGTGCTTCTGAACGAAGTCTGGGGTTACAACGCTGCAGTCACGACCCATACGCTTGAGACGCATATCTATCGTCTTCGCCAGAAAATCGAGCCAGACCCCACCAAGACGTCCCTGCTGATCACTGAGGGTGGCGGGTATCGTCTTGACCCGGAAGGCCGCACTGTTGCTACGGCCGAATCACTGACAGCCTGATACTCAGGCCCTGCCGGTCAGGCTGGATCGAAATCCAGCACGACCGGCACGTGATCTGAAGGGCTGTCCCAATCGCGAACATCCCGCAGAACACGAATATTTCGAAGGCCTGGCATCAGATCTGGCGTAAGCCAGACATGATCTAGGCGCCTTCCACGATCTGACTTTTTCCAGTCCTTGTTCCTGTAGGACCACCATGTATACAATTTGGTGGGCTCAGGCGTAATCCGCCTCATGGCGTCCTCAAACCCTGCCGCCATCCACGTATTAAGTCGCTCGGTCTCCGGCGGCGTATGGCTGACGATTTTGAGAAGCTGACGATGGCTCCAGACATCATGCTCCAACGGAGCGATATTGAGATCTCCAACCACAATGCTGCGCACTGGTGGACTATCCGTGAACCATTTCGCGGCTTCTTCTACAAACGCGAGTTTGTGGGCAAATTTTTCGTTTTCTTCCGGATCCGGGATATCGCCCCCCGCAGGGACATAGAAATCATGCAGCATCACTGGCCCGCCAGGTGTCTGAATCGATGCCGCGATGTGCCGACAATCGCTCCGGCTGCACCAGTCAGGCGTATTCGTAACTGAGTCGAGGGGCAGGCGGGACAGGATCGCAACCCCGTTGTATCCCTTCATTCCTCGATAGAGCTGATGCGGAAAGCCAAGCTCCACGAGAGCTTCGGCCGGGAAGAGCGGATCGGGAACTTTCGTCTCCTGCAGGCAGACGATGTCCGGATTTTCCTCCTCAACGAGCTTCTTCAGCAGCGGCAGACGAAGCCGGAGGGAGTTGATGTTCCATGTAATCAGACGCATCACCATTGGATCGTCTGAATTGAGCGCTTTGACAAGCACCTCTTGCGTCAGACCCGCTCACACCCGATCTAGGACGGATCATGACTGAACTGCACGACACGCTTCTGACTTTCGATACCCATATCGACATTCCATGGCCCGATCAGGCGGATGCCTGGTCTCTGCACACGGACCGAAAAGTCGATGTAAGAAAATGCGATCAGGGCAAACTTCGCTCTGTCTGCCTTGCCGCCTATATTCCGCAGGGACCACGCGATGAAGCGGGCCACGAAGAGGCTTGGCACCGTGTTCAGGCGATGCTCAAGGTCATCAACGCCCTCGGCGGACATCAGGACGGACTGAGCGCAAATGTCTGTCGAACCGCGGAGGATGTCCGTTCAGCATTCCAGTCAGGAGCGCTCGCTATTGTTCCCGCCATTGAAAATGGCCATGCGCTTGGTGGTGTACCGTCCCGGATCGGCCAACTGGCCGCAGAGTATGGCGTCCGATACCTGACCCTGACCCACAACGGGCATAATGCTCTCGCAGATGCCGCCATTCCGAGAAAAGACCTGAATGATAGTCCTGAACTTCATGGGGGACTGTCTGAACTGGGCCGCGAGACCATTCGCGAGATGAATCGCCACGGTGTGCTGGTGGATGTGTCACACACGGCAAAATCCACCATGATGCAAGCGTCAGAACTTTCCACCACGCCGGTATTCGCCAGCCACTCCTGCGTCAGAAGTCTCTGCGATCATCCTCGCAACCTCGACGACGAGCAACTCGATCGCCTGAAAGAAACCGACGGACTGATCCAGATTACCGCCATGGGATCTTTTTTGCGTAAGGGTGGTGGGGGGACCGTAGAAGACCTCGCGCGCCATGTTGCCTATGTCGCCGAGCGGGTGGGCGTTCGCCATGTTGGTGTGTCATCAGATTTCGACGGCGGCGGTGGTATACCGGGCTGGCAGGATGCCACTGAAACACCAGCTGTGACACAGGCGCTCCTCAAGGCCGGGTTTAGCCCTGAAGAGCTGACTGCTATCTGGGGTGGTAATATGCTGCGCCTGATGGAAAAGGCTGAGCAAGCATCAATTTCAGCCTGAAAAGACAGCTCTGTTCAGCAAAAAAGTGCGCCCTAACGGGAACAGAACGGGACCATTCAGACTTAATGTGGAGTGCACTCATCCACGATGTTTCGGAAAGCTGTCATGTCCCGTTCAACACGAACCGCAAACTAGAAATTTTTCCGCACCCTGACGGAACGGAAAATATTTTCCATTATTTTCAATATCTTACGTTTACTGATTAAAAATTAGGCAATCTGATGACAAGGCCGGGAAACCTTGGCCTTCATGATTCTGTCATGGAGCAACCCACAGACTTGTCCACAGGATCAGTGGATGACTGAAGAACTGGCATGACTGACCCTACGCCCACAGAGACAGAAACCTCAATGACACCTGAAGAAGCTCCTGTTCCCGTTGTGAAAAAGCAGGGCGTCGAGGCTATTCGGGACGCTTTGAAAACCATTCCCTACAGCCCTGGCGTGTATCGCATGCTCGGCGAGAAAGGGGAGGTTCTGTATGTGGGCAAGGCGTTAAGCCTCAAGAAACGTGTTTCTTCCTATACGCGCACGACCCAGTTGCCAGAGCGTCTGCGCCGTATGGTGTCTCTGACGGTCTCGATGGAGATTGTCATTACCCGGACGGAAGCTGACGCGCTTCTACTGGAAGCAAACTACATCAAGCGTATGAAGCCACGCTTCAACATCCTGTTGCGGGATGACAAGAGCTATCCGTGGCTGATGCTCACTGAAAATCACGAATTTCCCCAGATCACCAAACAGCGTGGAAAACCCGTGAAAGGCGCCACCTACTGGGGACCTTTTGCTTCCGCATGGGCGGTGAACCAGACTCTAAACCTTGTGCAGAGAACTTTTCTACTGCGCTCCTGCTCTGACGCTGTTCTTAAGAGCCGGACAAGGCCCTGCCTGCTATTTCAGATTAAACGCTGCGCTGCCCCATGTGTGGATCGCATTTCCAAAGAAAATTATAGCGAGCTGGTCGTACAGGCTCGGCAATTCCTCTCGGGTAAAAATACCGAGCTGCAGCAGGAACTTGCTATTGAAATGGAACGCGCCTCCGAAGCCATGGAATATGAGCGGGCTGCAGCCATTCGGGATCGTATTCGTGGATTTTCCAGCATCCAGAATTCAGGAATCATCAATCCGGCCTCCATTCACGACGCCGACATCGTGGCAATCTGGCAGGCCGCAGGGCAAACCTGCATTCAGGTCTTTTTCATTCGTGGAAGCCGCAATAACGGCAACCGTGCCTTCTACCCCGTGCATGCGGAGGAAGAGACCCCGGCTGACGTGCTCTCCGCCTTCATCATTCAGTTCTATGACAACAAGCCTCCACCACCTGTCATCCTGGTGAATCAGGAGATCTCAGAACAGAAGCTCGTCGAAGAAGCTCTCAGCATCAAGAGGGAGCAGAAAGTCGAGGTTGTCTGTCCTCAACGCGGCGAAAAGAAAAGTGTCGTAGACCATGCGACCCTGAACGCGCGTGAAGCACTGGAGCGAAAGCTGGCGGAGAATACCGGACAGCGCAAACTCCTGGAGGGCGTCGCGAAGGTTTTCAGCCTCGCTGAAACACCCCAGCGGATCGAAACCTACGATAATTCACACATCATGGGTCAGGCACCTTATGGCGTCATGGTTGTGGGTGGGCCGGAAGGTTTTGAAAAGCGCTCCTATAGAAAATACGCCATCAAGGGCCCGGTCACTCCCGGTGATGATTTCGGCATGATGCGGGAAGTCATGGAACGCCGCTTCGGAAAAAACAGGGAAGATGGCGAGCGACCGGAAGACTGGCCAGATCTGCTGCTAATTGACGGCGGCCTGGGTCAGTTCAACGCAGTGCGCAACGTATTGGCAGACCTTGGCGTTACGGGAATTCCCATTGTGGCAATCGCCAAGGGCCCGGATCGTGATGCTGGACGCGAATGGTTTTTCACAGAAACACAGCCACCGTTCCAGCTCCCACCTCGAGATCCGGTTCTCTATTATCTTCAACGCCTGAGAGACGAAGCCCACCGTTTCGCCATTACGACACACAGGGCAGGGCGCTCCAAAGGACTTCGGAAATCTGAACTGGATGATGTTCCGGGAATCGGAGGGGCCCGCAAGAAGGCGCTTCTGAATCACTTTGGGTCAGCCAAGACCGTGCGACAGGCCAGTCTCGAAGAGCTTGAAACTGCACCCGGAATCAGCTCTGGAACCGCCAGAGCCATCTACGGGCACTTTCATCCCGAATGGCTTCGGACACAGAGCTGACAATTCCGTGAGGTCACGCCCTGAACGCTAGCTTGGCATAAAAAATACACACATTCAGAGCGGATTGGCGCATACCGGAGACGGATAAACTGTTCTAGACTGCTTCGTGATGCTGACTGATCTGCCAAACGTCCTGACTCTGCTCCGTATTGCGGCCATTCCTGTTCTGGTTGCCCTGCTGGCGCTGCATTCCGCACTCGGTAACGTCGCAGCCTGCGTTGTGTACACGGCTGCTTGCATTACGGATTATCTGGATGGTGCTCTGGCACGGAAATGGCAAATGCTATCCGAACTAGGTCGGATGATGGATCCGATTGCCGACAAGCTTCTTGTCGGTGCGTTGTTGCTCGCACTCGCTGGCCTGACCACACTTCCAGTGTATTCGCTCTACGCTGCCATCATCATCATGCTGCGCGAGATTCTGGTCAGTGGCTTGCGTGAATACATGGCCTCCCAACGCGCAACCCTTCCATCCACCCGCCTTGCAAAATGGAAGACCGGAATTCAGATGGTTGCGATCGGCTTCCTGATTGGCGGAGATAAAGCTGCGGCTACGCTTCACCTTTCATTCCTGCCGGCCACACTAATCGGCGGTATTCTTCTCTGGGTTTCAGTTATTCCAACAGTTCTAAGTGGGTGGGGCTATCTCACCGCCGGACTTTCCAGAATGATGGCCTCTGAGCCTCGCAAGTCCTCAAAGATCGTCTCCTGATCTGGACTATCTGTGATTATTATTGCAGTTATCAGCTCGTCATCTGGCGCTTTTAATCGATGACAGGTAAAGTTCAGGGATCGACCTTATGGGAGTACACAATGCGTAAGGCCGCTCTACTGGCATTACCTCTGGCCCTGAGCGGCTGTGCGGGCATGGGCAAGTTTTTCAATGACACCGCGCTGTGGTCGGGAAGCAACCCTAATGCTCCCCATGGCGATAGTGAAAACCTTCGCAGGGCACGCGGTGAATTCGTAGCAGCTGCACCAATCCTGCCAGAAGGCGGGAACATGTGGCCCGGCTCACCTCAGCCTCTGCCAACCCTCAAAGATGTTGTGAACCCTGACAGCGTCTTTAATAAGTCTCTTGGCGATCCGGCTACGTATTTTGGCGGTGCAACGCTCGACAAGAATTTCATGGGCGGTGGCATTGCTGGTACCGGTGCTCTCGGCGTCTCTGGCCCTCAAATGAAGCCAGGCGACACCATGTCCGTCGGTGAAAAAATCGATGCGATGCGTGGTGTGTCAGAAGATCGCAGTCACTTTGTCCCGACGCTTCCCACTAGCGTTCCGGATAATGCTGGTCGTTTCCTGAACAAAAACCCTGACAAAACCATCATCATCCCGAATGGGGATGGAACGAGCACGCTTATTGCTCCGGATGGTAAAGTCCGCGTTGTACGCGGCGTGCCGTCAGTTCCCAATAAATAATCATCAGAAATTATCTGCCTTGCCGGAGCATTAATCCGGCAAGGCGGCTTTCTTAGTACTGCCTGAAAAGGGCGACCAGCCGTCCCTGTATGCGCACGCGCGCAGCAGGCAGAATACGTGTCTCGTATTCCCGATTAGCGGCTTCCAGAGCAATCGTAGAACCACGACGGCGCAGCTTCTTGAGCGTCACTTCCTGATCATCAATCAGCGCAACAACGATCTGACCATTATCCGCCACTTCGCCGCGCCGGATGATGGCAACATCTCCGTCCAAAATGCCAGCTTCAATCATGGAATCACCCGCGACTGTAAGAGCATAATGCTCTCCGGTGCCGAGCAGGGACGATGGCACCTGAATCTGTGCGCTATCATCCTGCAAGGCCTCAATAGGGAGGCCGGCAGCAATACGTCCGTAAAGTGGAAGCTGAACGCTTGTGTTCTCAACGGGAGAGCGGGGCGCCTCAGAAAATGTCCCGGGAAGATCCTGACGACCACCCTCAACAACTGTTGGAACGAAAGGCGCCGGATTAGCCACAGCATCCACAACCGGGGCCTCAAGCCCCATATGCGGCAAACGCAGAACTTCAAGCGCTCTTGCACGATGGTGATGCCGTCTCAGAAAGCCACGCTCTTCAAGGGCGGAGATGAGGCGATGAATTCCTGATTTGGAACGAAGTTCGAGGGCGTCCTTCATTTCATCGAAGGAAGGGGAATAGCCCGTCCGCCGAAGATGTTCGTCAATGTATAGCAAAAGCTGGTGCTGCTTACGCGTCAGCATACAGGCGCTCCCATGCGCCTCGGTGGAGGCAAAATCTGAAGATTGAGACACTGCATAAACTTATGCGACGCTCTTTTGTTCCTTATAGGTTCCCGTTCGTCCACCTGCAAGAACATCTACCAGGCATCAACAAAGCTTTTATCTGGCTAAAAACCCCGGTTTTTGCGGAAAAATGCACCTTATCCCTGGATTTTCTTCAGAAAGCCTTGACCTAGGACATACAAATCAGCATGTTGCGCCGAACTAGATCAACCTGCTGCTTTGGCACTTGCGAGCGGCATCAGGACGGCGCAAGCCCGAGGGTATCATGGGAAAAAGCAACGTTATTCAGATCCGTCTCGTCTCGTCGGCTGACACCGGCTACTTCTACGTCACGAAGAAGAACGCACGTTCTGCTACGGGCAAGATGGAAGTCCGTAAGTATGACCCGGTTGCCCGCAAGCACGTGACCTTCCGCGAAGCCAAGATCAAGTAAGATCTCGCGGATCATACGACGTTAAAAAAGGCGGCCTTTGGGTCGCCTTTTTTATTGGCTCAATTTCTGACGAATAGACTTTCCCGAACATAAAAAAAAGAGCCGAGAACGGCTCTTAAAATAGTTTGTCGTGCGGACCATAGGGGATAACGATATCACCGTTACGCGTCAGATTGAGCATGGCACGGGAACGTTCATCCAGAATGTCAGCGTCAAGAGCTTTCTCTTTCAGAGCCAGCACGCGACGGTGCCACACCGCCTGTTCATCCTTGGCATCCTGCTGCGCCTGGATAGCCTGCTGCTGAAGCACAAGCTGATCCTGATAGGCACGGATACCATGAGCGCCGTGAAGGGCGTTCCACCCGAAATAAGCGGTCAGGGACAGAAAGAGCACAGGGGGAGCAACCGCGCGGATGGCACGTTTGATAAGTCTGACGGGTCTCACGCGGGGTAACAGGCTCCCTTGGCTTGAAAACTTCCCAACAATCTAGCTCAGAGAGAGGCTGCGAAACAATCACTGTTGTTCAAGACAGTAGATTATTTTAGCGCGCATATAAAACCGGCCTCCTAAATGGAGGCCGGCGTTCGTTGATCAGACGGACTTCAGAATGCTGCGACCTGCATAACGGGCTGCGCTTCCGAGCTGCTGCTCAATACGGATCAGCTGGTTGTACTTAGCCGTACGGTCAGAGCGGGAGAGGGAACCCGTCTTGATCTGACCACAGTTCGTAGCAACAGCAAGATCTGCAATGACGGCGTCTTCAGTCTCACCAGAACGATGGCTCATAACGCAGGTGTAGCCAGCCTTGTGCGCTGTTTCGACTGCTTCCAGCGTCTCCGTCAGTGTGCCAATCTGATTGACCTTCACGAGCAGGGAGTTCGCTGTCTTGGCCTTGATGCCGCGACGAAGACGCTCAGGATTGGTCACGAACAGATCATCACCAACGAGCTGGAGACGATCACCCAGACGGGACGTCAGCTCAGCCCAGCCTTCCCAGTCATCCTCAGCCAGACCATCTTCAATGGAGACAATCGGATACTTCTTGGCGAGATCTTCGAGGTAGGAGATCATGCCTGAAGAGTCGAACTCCTTACCTTCACCCTTCAGGTTGTAACGGCCGTTGCTGTAGAACTCGGTCGCTGCACAATCGAGGGCAAACGTCACGTCATCGCCCGGACGATACCCAGCAGCCTCAACAGACTTCGTAATGAAGCTCAGAGCTTCATCAGCAGACTTCAGCCCCGGAGCAAACCCGCCCTCATCACCAACATTGGTGTTGTGACCAGCAGCAGACAGACCCTTCTTGAGAGCAGCGAAGATTTCAGACCCCATGCGCACGGCATCAGCCAACGTCGGCGCACCAACTGGCTGGATCATGAACTCCTGAATGTCGATCGGGTTATCCGCGTGTTCGCCACCATTCACGATGTTCATCATGGGAACCGGAAGCGTGTGCGCGAAAACGCCACCGACATAGCGATAGAGCGGCAGTTCCAGCTCTTCTGCCGTCGCCTTGGCAACCGCGAGAGAAACGCCGAGAATTGCATTCGCACCAATGCGGGACTTGTTCGGTGTGCCATCCAGCTCGATCATCGCGTTGTCGATTGCGATCTGATCTTCGGATTCGGCACCCTGCAACACTTCAAGGATTTCGTCTTCGACAAAACCACAGGCCTTCAGAACACCTTTGCCGTTGTAACGGGACTTGTCCCCGTCACGCAGCTCAACGGCTTCGTGGGCACCAGTGGAAGCACCGGAAGGAACTGCGGCGCGACCGCGGGCACCAGACGACAGCTCAACCTCAACCTCAACGGTTGGGTTACCACGGCTGTCCAGGATCTCGCGGGCGGTGATATCAACAATGGCGCTCAATGGAAGCTCTCCTGGATATGCGTGAACCGGGGGTGGCTCATAACCGTTCGGGACGGACCACACGTCTCGTCTCAAAATCAGAACACAAGGTCAATCGACGACATGCGTCTTCCTTTCTTCGCCCTGATCCTCGGTTTGGCAGGACTTATACCTTTCCTGACCCTTGGAGGGTGGATTTTCCTCGCCGGACTTTTCTCCCCACTCCCGCACCTAACCGTTATTCTTCTGGCCTATGGGGCATGCATCCTGTCTTTTCTCGGTGCAGTCCACTGGGGCCTCGCCATGGAGCGGCCAGATATCATCACAGTTCAGGGAACAGCAGATCGCGACCGCCAGAGACTCCTTCTGGGAGTCTGCCCTGCACTCTGGGCATGGCTTTCACTGTGCGTCGGACTGCTTGGAGGACTGCGCGCCGGATACCTGCTTGAGGTTATCGGTTTTCTGGCAACGTTTGCTGTAGAACGAATGGCCTGGAAGAATGGCGCGCTGCCACCGGGGTACATGCCCCTAAGAGGCGTTCTGACGGTGGGGGCTGTCATAAGTCTCCTCATGGCAGCCCTGGCACCTTTACAGAATTATACGCTGTAGGATTTGGCCAAAGCGTCAAACGCTTTAAGGCGGGTCAACAAGGCCCGCATTTCTGAAAGCGGCACCATTGTTGGACCATCACTCGGAGCATGATCCGGGTCTTGGTGTGTCTCAATGAAAACTGCCGCAACACCGATAGACAAGGCAGCGCGGGCGAGGGGTTCAACAAACTCCCTCTGTCCGCCCGTAGAGGCCCCTAGCCCCCCCGGTTGCTGCACAGAGTGGGTGGCATCGAAAACAACCGGATAGCCCGTCTGAGCCATAATTGGCAGGCCGCGCATATCACTGACGAGCGTGTTGTAACCAAAGCTCGTGCCACGATCACAGAGCATGATTCGCTCGTTACCGGTTGAAGCCAGCTTAGCCGCGACATTTGCCATATCCCAAGGCGCCAGAAACTGACCCTTCTTGACATTGATGGCACGACCCGTTTCACCGGCAGCAAGCAGCAGATCAGTTTGTCGACACAGGAAAGCAGGGATCTGAAGCACGTCCACCGCTTCCGCAGCGACAGCACATTGCTCGGCAGCGTGAACATCCGTCAGAACAGGAACGTCAAAGCGTTCACGGATAGAAGCCAGAATATCCAGCCCCATCTCCATGCCTACACCGCGGGCCGCATTCACGGAACTACGGTTCGCCTTGTCATAGCTGCTCTTGTAGATCAGCCCGATATCCAGCTCTCGACATAACGTGGAGAGAGCATCTGCCATCTCCACGGCATGACCTCGGGATTCAATCTGGCACGGCCCTGCAATCAGCGTGAAGGGCCGGTCCTGACCAATCTCGAGCTTTCCAATCTGGAAGCTCACTTGCTTTCAGCCCGCTTGCGAGCTGCCCCGATAAATCCGGCGAAAAGCGGATGCGGATCAAACGGCTTGGACAGCAGTTCCGGATGATATTGCACGCCAATGAACCAAGGATGATCCGGGTATTCCACCACTTCCGGAAGAACGCCGTCCGGAGACATTCCGGAGAAACGCAGACCCCTCTTTTCCAGGCGATCCTTGTAGTGAAGGTTCACTTCCCAGCGATGACGGTGACGCTCCCGAATATCGGTCGTGCCATAGATCTCCGCAGCGCGTGATCCGGCAGCCAACTTGGCCGGGAATGCGCCAAGACGCATCGTACCGCCAAGATCACCGCCTTCACGGCGGCGCATCAGTTCATTGCCGTTTGCCCATTCCGTCATGAGACCAACCAGCGGCTCACTTGTGGGGCCGAATTCAGTGGAAGACGCTTTCGTGAGGCCAGCAAGCGAACGGGCGCATTCAATCACGGCCATCTGCATGCCGAAGCAAATACCAAGAAAAGGAATGCCGTTTTCACGCGCATAGCGGACGGCCTGAATTTTGCCTTCTGCGCCACGCTCACCGAAGCCACCCGGAACCAGAATGGCATCCGCATCCTTCAGGCGCTCGGCAATATCACCTGACTTCTCGAACTCTTCCGATTCGATCCAGTCGAGTTTGACGCGCACATTGTTCGCGATACCGCCATGCAGCAGGGCTTCCGCCAGCGACTTGTAGCTATCCAGAAGCGCCGTGTACTTGCCGACGACAGCAACCTTGACCTCGCCCTCAGGCTCCCGAATCGCGTGGACGATTTTTTCCCAGCGTGTCAGGTCCGGCGAACCTTCGAACGGCAGACCGAAGTAACGCAGAACTTCGCGATCCATGCCTTCGTTATGGTACGAAATCGGGCACGCGTAGATCGTATCCACATCCAGCGCCGCAATCACAGCTTCCGAACGGACGTTACAGAAGTTCGCGATCTTGCGGCGTTCGTTTTCCGGAATCGGACGATCCGAACGACACAGCAGCACCTGCGGCTGAATGCCGACATTCTGCAGTTCCTTGACAGAATGCTGCGTCGGCTTCGTCTTCAACTCACCGGCTGAGGGGATGTAGGGCAGCAGCGTCAGATGCACACACATAGTCTGGTTGTGCCCCAGATCATTGCGAAGCTGACGAATGGCTTCAAGGAAAGGAAGGCTCTCAATGTCGCCAACCGTTCCACCAATTTCCACCAGAACGAAATCATATTCTTCCGTCCCAGCCACCACGACATCCTTGATAGCGTCCGTGATGTGCGGAATGACCTGAACGGTTCCGCCCAGATAGTCGCCGCGACGTTCGCGGGCGATGACATCGGAATAGATGCGACCTGTTGTGGTGTTGTCTGCACGGCGGGCATGGACGCCCGTAAAGCGCTCATAATGACCAAGGTCGAGGTCGGTTTCGGCCCCGTCGTCAGTAATGAACACCTCACCATGCTGATACGGGCTCATCGTGCCCGGATCCACGTTCAGGTAAGGGTCCAGCTTACGCATGCGGACCTTGTAACCGCGTGCCTGGAGGAGAGCAGCAAGAGCCGCAGAAGCGATGCCCTTGCCGAGAGAAGATACCACACCGCCGGTGATGAATACGAAGCGCGTCATGGGCGCTCCTCATACACCGAAGGTGGGGGCGAGGGGAAGCGTCGAGATGCTTCCCGATTCAGTTAGTGAGCAGGCGTCCCGGCAGGAGCCGGAGCAGCAGGGGTTGCAGGCGCAGCAGGAGCCGTCATTGCAGCAGCCGGGGCAGGCGGATCTGCAAGGATATCATGGCCGCCGACACCCGAGGAAGCACCGCGGTTCAGAAGGGCCAGAACGAGGCAGAGCAGCATGAAAACGCCAGCGAGCACAGATGTCGCACGCGTCAGCAGCGTTGCCGTGCCGCGGCCAGTCATGAAGGAGCCCATGCCCTGGCTGCTACCGATGCCGAGGCCGCCGCCTTCACTGCGCTGGATCAGGATCGTACCGATCAGGGCCAGTGTGACCAGCAGATTGATGACAAGCAGAAAAGTGGTCATGAACGATATGGTCCGGACAATGGTTGGGATGAGAGACGGAGCGATGCCGCTTCGGCAATGCGCAGGAAGCTTCTGGCCTCCAGGCTGGCACTACCAACCAGCACTCCGCCAAGCACCCCGATGGAAAGAATAGTCGGCGCCTGGGCCGGTGTTACGGAGCCGCCATACAGGATTGGCACGCGAATGTCATCCATCTTGAGACGGGACTGCAACAGACCACGCAACAAAAGCAGCGTCCGTTCAAGCTCTTCCCGGGATGGAGTAACGCCACTTCCAATCGCCCAGACAGGCTCATACGCCAGCACGCCATTGAAATTATCGGTCAAAGAACCGTCAATCTGACTGGCCAGAACTGTTGCCGCACGACCATCCTGCCGCTCGGCCATCGTTTCCCCGATACAGACAACAGGAATCAGCCCGGCAGCTTCTGCCGCCTGCACCTTTTGCCTGATCAAAGCGTCGTTTTCACCATGGGCCTGCCGACGTTCCGAATGCCCCAGAAGAACATAACGCACGCCTGTATCGGCGAGCATTTCAGCCGAAATATCACCTGTGTGAGCACCGGAAACCGCAGTATGACAGTCCTGCGCTCCCAGCATTAATGATGCTCCTGCGCCCTCAAGTGCCTCAGCCACACGATCCAATTGCGTGAAGGGTGGGCAAATGACCATCCGTACATCGTCAGGCAGCGAACGCGCACCTTCGGCCACAGCTGTTGCAAGTTGCAGTGACGCCTCCCGCAAGCCATTCATCTTCCAGTTCCCGATGACGAGTTTCGGCGTTACATTCATGCTTCCTCCTGGGGGTGGCCTGTCAGCTTCTGGTCAAGCGCGGCTCACGACATTATGGTGCGGCAAGTTCTAGCGGGCCTTCCCCGTCCGCACCATCCCGCCATCCGGATCCGTCCTGACCCTATGATTACCACCCTACGCCACCTCCTTGTTGACTCCTGGGCCGGCCGTGCCGCCGCAATCCTGATTTTCCTGGCCTTCATCGGGTGGGGTGTAGGAGACGTCTATTCCAATATGGGGACGAGCAGCTCCAATACGATCGTCACGATCGGGAACAGAACGATCACGCCGGATGACCTTGCACGGGCACTCTCCGCACAGCTACCAGCGGCAGCCCAGCAGATGGGACTATCTGATCCGTCGCATCTGCCGGACGGCACGAAGCAGCAGATTGCGCGTCAGGTTCTTCACAATCTCGTGATCCAAAATGAGGTACAACTTGCAGGCGAGCGTGCCGGCATGGTTGTGCCAGATGAGTTGATCCGTGAAGAAATCTTCGCAATCCCGGCTTTTCACAATGCAGCAGGTCAATTTGATCGCAGCATGCTGAATGACCGACTGGCCCGCATTGGCATTACAGAAAAACGCCTGATCCAGATGATTCGCGAGGACATCATTTCCCGTGCCCTGCTTCAGGGAATGGGCGCTTCCGTTCAGGCACCAGTGTCCCTTCTGAACCGTCTGTTCGCCTTCGATGCAGATCAGCGCGTCATGGATGTCCTGCGCGTTCCGTTCACCTCAACAGCAGTGTCAGCGGCCCCAACCGACGAGCAGCTTCATCGCTATTACGACAATCATCCGCAGGATTTCCGCACCACGGAATATCGTCATGCCAAGATGGTCATAATGACGGCGGACAGCGTCGCCAAGACGATTGAAGTGCCGGATGACGTTCTACACAAGCTGTATGATTTTCAGTCCCGCACGTACAACATGCCGGAAACACGCACGCTCCAGGTTCTGACGTTCCAGGACGAAAGCAAAGCCAATGCTGCGGCTACGGCATGGCGCAACACCAATGCGTGGGACGCGATCCAGAAGGCCTATCCGGATGCCGCGGCTGTCGCTCTTCCGCACGTCCGCGAGAGCGACATTCCTAACCCCGAACTCGCCAAGGCAGCTTTTGGAGCGCCCGCCAATCAGATCAGTGGTCCGACGAAAACGGCAGCAGGCTGGGTCGTATTCAACATCACGGATGTCGTCGCCCCTCATCAGACCACTTTCGAGCAGGCTAAGCCTGAACTGCGCGATCAGGTCCAGAAGCAGGAAGCTCCCGAAGCACTTCAGGCGCGCCTGAAGCAGTTTCAGGACGCGATTGCAGGCTCCACAACGCTTGAGAAAATTCCATCCAACCTTGGTGCGGTGCCAGCAGCTGGCTCACTTGATTCCCATGGCCTGATGCAGGACGGAACCCCGGCACCAATCCCGGGCGACGCAGGCCTGCGTCAGTCCATCGTTCAGCATATCTTCTCTCAGAAGAAAGATGCCCAGCCAGTTGTTGTAAACGGCCCGGATGGCTCTGCCTTCGCCGTAGTGGTAGACGAAGTCCATCCTGGAACACGCCGCCCGTTCGCTGATGTGCGGGATCAGATCGTTCAGGCCTGGACCGCCGAGCAGCAGCGTCATGCCGCTGACACACGCACCACGGCCCTGTTCACGGAAGCCAAGAAAAGCACACTGGCAAAGGCACTCGACGGTCAGACTGAAGCGTCCAGCCTTCGCAAGGATGTGACAATTTCACGCATCCACCCGGACCAGTCTCTTCCTCAGAATGTTCTTCGTGCAGCATTCGGCCTGAAGGTCGGCACAACAGGCATGTATGAAGGGCCGGATGCTTTCTGGATCGTCAACGTGACAGGGCAGAAGCCGGGCGCGGAAGCAGATGCTGCTTCTCTGCAAAAGGAGCTGTCGGCCCAGTACGTTCAGGCTCTTCAGGCTGATATCCCTGCGGCCCTGGACGCCAGCCTTGAAAAAACAGTGCCGGTGTCGCACCTGAACACCAACCTCTTCAATCAGGTCGTGGCGTCCACGTCACCGGGGAACGCAGGCGGAGCGCAGTGATGAGCATCGTTCACAGCATTGAAGCCGCAGACCTTCTAACGCCTGTCTCAGCCTACCTTCGATTGTCACGCCTCTCTGATGATCCGTATCGGATGCTTCTGGAGAGTGTGGAGGGGGGAGCCGCGCGTGGTCGATATTCCGTGATTGCGCTTCTGCCTGATCTGGTCTGGAAGTGCCGTAACGGTGAAGCGGTTCTGGATGGGACGCCCTTGGAGGGCAACCCGCTGGAGACCCTGAAGGACATTATCGACCAGAGCCAGATGACGCTGCCGGTCGATATGCCTCCCATGATCGGCGGGGTCTTCGGCGTTCTGGGATACGATATGGTGCGGCAGATGGAATTTCTGCCAAATGCTCCCGTCAACGATCTGGACCTGCCGGAAGGGATCATGATCCGTCCGCAGCTCTTCGCGGTCTTTGATTCCGTGCGTGATGAGCTGACCCTGGCAGTGCCTATCCGGGGCTCAATGACGGAAGCAGAAGGCCATGCGCTTCTGGATCGCGCGCGTGAAGCCCTTGCTGCTCCACTGGAAAATGCCAGCGAGACACTTCCAGCAGGAAGTGAGTTGGCACCGCCGTCCTGCAATATGACGCAGGAGCAGTTTGAAGCGAACGTCCGCAAGGCACAGGATTACATCGCGGCTGGAGATGCCTTCCAGATTGTCCCGAGCCAGCGATTTACGACACCGTTTCCACTTTCACCGCTTGCCCTCTATCGCAGCCTGCGCCGCGTCAATCCAGCACCGTTCCTGTTCCTGATGGAGCTAGAAGATTACGCGCTGGTCGGATCTTCCCCCGAAATTCTTGTTCGCTTGAGGGAAGGGGAAGTCACGGTTCGTCCGCTAGCCGGGACACGCCCTCGTGGAACAGATCGGGAACATGATCTGGCACTCGAGAGAGAACTGCTCGCCGACAAGAAAGAGCTGGCTGAACATCTGATGCTCATTGATCTGGGCCGCAACGATGTCGGACGTGTTTCCGAACTTGGCACAGTAGAAGTGCCGGATCAGTTCGTGATCGAACGCTACAGCCATGTGATGCACATCTCTTCAACCGTCACAGGGCAGATCAAAGCAGGCAAGACGGCTATGGATGCCCTCGTCGCGGCATTCCCGGCAGGAACCCTGACCGGAGCGCCAAAAATCCGCGCCATGCAGATCATCGATGAGCTGGAACCAACCCGCCGGGGACCATACTCAGGATGCGTCGGATATTTCGGAGCAGACGGAGAAATGGATACCTGCATCGGCCTTCGTATGGCCGTTCTCAAAAATGGCCAGATGTATGTTCAGGCCGGCTGTGGTGTGGTCGCGGACAGCGATCCCAACTCCGAATTTCGTGAAACACAGGTCAAGGCGAGGGCTCTTTTCAGGGCGGCCGAAGTTGCTGTCTCCAACGCAGCAAAATCCTGAAACAATGTTGCATTTGACGTAACGAAACGTGAAGGCCATCCTGTTGCCATGATCCTGCTCATCGACAACTACGACAGCTTCACATTCAACATCGTCCACCATCTGGGCGCACTGGGTGTTGAATGTGATGTGAGACGAAATGACGCGCTGAGCGTGGACGAAGCACTTGCGCTCAACCCGTCTGCCATTGTGATTTCGCCAGGTCCTTGTGCACCAGACGGTGCGGGGATCTGCTGTGAACTGATCCGGGCAGCAGCCGGAAAGTTTCCCGTGTTTGGCGTATGCCTTGGACATCAGGCCATCGGTCAGGTTTTTGGCGCTACTGTCGTTCGTGCGCCCGTGCCGATGCACGGAAAGATCAGCCCTGTAAATCATGACGGGACGGGCGTTTTTGCAGGCTTACCGAACCCCGTACACGTCGTGCGCTATCATAGCCTGACGCTCGATCCCGCGACCATTCCTCCCGAACTGATCGTCAACGCTTCTACGGAAGATGGCGTGATTATGGGCATTCGCCACCGGGACTATGACATTCACGGTGTACAGTTTCACCCTGAAAGCATCGCATCGGTTGCAGGCCGTGAACTTCTTTCTAATTTTCTGACCATTGCCGGTATTCAGCACAAAGCTACTAAAGCGGCATGACAGGAAAGACAGATTTTGCAGCCGTGCTTCGCAAGGTTGCTGATGGCAAATCTCTGGCATCGCACGAAGCTGATGCCGCATTTTCCGCCATTATGGCTGGCTCCGTAGACGCTCCTTTACTTGCCGCATTTCTGACAGCTCTCAAAGTTCGCGGTGAAACAGAAGCGGAGCTGACAGGCGCAGTTCAGGCCGTCCGACGATATATGACGACCTTGCCTGATGTGCCTGATAACACCCTGGATGTCTGCGGAACGGGCGGAGATGGGCTAGGGACGCTCAATGTCTCCACTGCGGTTGCATTCGTTCTGGCAGGCCTCGGCGTTCCTGTGGCCAAACATGGCAACCGGGCACTTTCATCCCGCTCCGGCGCCACGGATGTACTGGAAGTTCTGGGTATTCCCCCGACCGATGACCTGACGCTTCTGTCCGAGCGGCTACGTGAAAACAATTTGGCTTTTCTGGCGGCACCTTTTCATCACCCCGCGATGCGTCATGCCGCCCCGATCCGGAAAGCTCTTGGCTTCAGAACTCTCTTCAATCTACTTGGCCCCCTGTGCAATCCTGCGCAGGTTCATCGCCAGCTTATCGGTGTTTTTGATGCCCGCTGGTGCGAACCTGTCGTTCGGACTTTGGCTAATCTTGGCAGCACGCATGTCTGGGCTCTTCACGGAACCACAGATGAGGGCGGCAGCGATGAACTGACGCTGGCAGGCCCAGCTCAGATTGTCTGCCTTGAAGATGCGAAAGTTCTCTCCCTTTCATTCGAGCCCGAGATGGCGGGAATGGTTAGAACGCCAATCTCTGCCGTTCGCGGCGGAAACGCTGAAGAGAACGCCGTCGCCCTGCGCGCACTCCTCAATGGCGCTCCCGGCCCGTATCGTGATACTGTACTTCTGAATGCTGCAGCTGCCTTGCATGTGGCAGGCCGAGGTAGCGTCGTGCAGAACGGCACAATTAACGCACAGGCTTTTCGTAACAATGTAGTTCTGGCAGCGAGTGCCATCGACGATGGCTCCGCGCGCGCAGCTCTGGACAGAGCGGCCATGACAAATTCCACCCTTATAAAAACAAACGCAGGACTATCATGACCTTCATGCATCAGCGACCCGCGATGACCTATGCACCTGAAGGGGTAGAGCAGTTTCCTGACCCGGAAGTTCCGGAGACGACCACGCCGCCCATCAAGGATCCCGCCGTCGAGACAACCGATCGCAGCGACGTTCTTGCTCGCATCTGTGCCCGCACACGGGTGGATGTAGAACAGCGTTCACAGATCATGTCTCTTAAGGAGATCACGCTGCGCGCGCGTGAAGTCACGGCGCCGACACGAGGCTTCGGTCAAGCCCTCCAGCATCTGACAGCAGACCGACAGGTTGGACTGATCGCGGAAATCAAGAAGGCGTCTCCATCCGCTGGCGTGCTCCGCCCGAATTTCAATCCTGTTGAAATCGCACTGTCTTATCAGGCTGCTGGTGCAACGTGCCTGTCCGTTCTGACGGAAGGATCATGCTTCCACGGCAGCACAGATGATATCCGTGCCGTTCGCGAGGCCTGCAGCCTTCCAATCCTGCGCAAGGACTTCATTCTTGATCCCTGGCAGGTCCACGAAAGTCGTCTGATTGGAGCGGATTGTATCCTTCTGATTATGGCCGCCCTGACAGAAACTCAGGCATCGGAACTTATCGGGATTGCGCGTGGCCTGGACATGGATGTGCTGGTTGAAGTGCATGATGCTGACGAACTGAACCGGGCTCTGGCGCTCGACACGTCTTTGATCGGCATCAACAACCGAAACCTCCGCACCCTGAAGACAGACATTCAGACAACGCTTGATTTGGCCCCTATGGTTCCACCTGATCGTCTGGTTGTGTCCGAGAGCGGCATTAAAACCCAGGATGATCTATTGAAAGTCGGAGAAGTCGGCGCGAGTGCCGTGCTTGTCGGAGAAAGCCTCCTTCGTGAAGAAGATCCAGGCCAGGCTGCGCGCCGTCTTTTAGGTTTCGTCTAATTTTTCTTGCTGAGAGGGCGATCTTCCCCTCTCAGCCTTGTCATTCCGCATTGAGCTCACGCCCTCCTGCTTTTCCTTTCGGAGATGTAACTGGGGCCACTCTGGCCTTCCGGGTCGAGTGACGGTAAGAGCTTCCCCAGATTTGTGCATTTGCAGGAGACCTGCCATGGGCGAGACAACGTCCGCTTCCTACCGGAGCAATGGTCCGGCCCTTTCGCCGGAAACAATGAAGCAAGCCTACAAGGACATGCTTCTTATCCGACGTTTTGAGGAAAAAGCTGGCCAGCTTTACGGAATGGGCCTGATTGGCGGCTTCTGCCATCTTTACATCGGGCAGGAAGCGGTTGTGGCCGGCATCGGTCTGAATATGAAGCAGGGTGATAAATCCATCACCTCATACCGTGACCATGGCCAGATGCTCGTGGCAGGCATGACACCCCGCGGCGTGATGGCAGAGCTCACCGGACGTGCAGGCGGCTATTCACGCGGCAAGGGTGGCTCCATGCACATGTTCTCCCGCGAAAAAGAATTCTACGGCGGCCATGGCATCGTCGGTGCGCAGGTGGCTCTAGGCACGGGCTTGGCCTTTGCCAACATGTATCGGGGCACGGACGAAGTCTCCATCGTCTATTTTGGCGAAGGCGCATCAGCTCAGGGACAGGTCTACGAGAGCTTCAATCTCGCAGCGTTGCACAAACTTCCCTGCATCTACGTCATCGAGAACAATAGGTACGGCATGGGCACGTCCATTGAGCGTGCCTCTGCCTCCAAAGACCTTTCTCGCAATGCTGAGCCTTGGGGCATCGCGAGCCGCAAGGTCGACGGTATGGACATTTTTGCCGTCCACCAGGCTGCGCAGGAAGCCATGGAACACTGCCGCTCCGGGAAGGGACCTTTCCTGCTAGAAATGGAAACCTACCGTTATCGCGGGCACTCCATGTCTGATCCGGCCAAATACCGTGACCGTGCTGAAGTTGAAGAAATGCGCCGGACACGTGATCCGATTGAAACCCTGAAGGCTGAAATGCTGCGCAACGGCATAGAAGAAAGCATCTTCAAGGACATTGAAACCGAAGTGAAAGCCGTCGTGGCGGACGCTGTTGAATTTGCACAGACCTGTCCCGAGCCGGATCCATCCGAACTCTGGACTGACATTTTGGTGGAGGCCTGATTTCCATGGCATCTCTGATTCTGATGCCGGCCCTGTCGCCGACCATGACCGAAGGTACAATTGCACGCTGGCTTCGTCAGCCTGGCGATGTAGTGAAGTCTGGCGATGTGATCGCCGAGATTGAAACCGACAAGGCCACGATGGAAGTCGAAGCCGTTGATGACGGTGTATTCGGGAAGGTTCTCGTGCCCGAGGGCAGCGAGAGCGTAGCTGTCAACACGCCTATTGCTGTCCTTCTTGAAGATGGCGAAGACGTAGCCGCCGCCGAAAACGTGACGCGTTCAGCCGATCCAGCTGTTGGCGCATCAGTTGCTGTCGAAACTCCGTCTGCACCTGCCATTGTCGAAGCTCCTGCTATCAAGCAGGCCGACGACGAGAAAGACTGGGGCGAAACGAAAAACATTACGGTTCGTGAGGCTCTTCGGGACGCGATGGCTGCAGAGTTGCGCCGTGATGAAGACGTCTTCCTGATGGGCGAGGAAGTTGCCCAGTATCAGGGCGCTTACAAGATCAGCCAGGGTCTGCTGGACGAGTTTGGTGAAAAGCGTGTGATCGACATGCCAATCACCGAGCACGGCTTCACTGGTATGGCCGTGGGTGCGGCTCTGACGGGCCTGAAGCCTATCGTTGAGTTCATGACAATGAATTTTTCGCTGCAAGCCATTGATCATATTATTAATTCTGCCGCCAAGACGCTTTACATGTCCGGCGGACAGATGGGCTGCCCGATTGTCTTCCGTGGCCCGAATGGTGCCGCGGCACGCGTCGGCGCTCAGCACTCCCAGTGCTTTGCAAGCTGGTATGCTCATATTCCTGGCCTAAAGGTCGTTGCTCCGTGGTCTGCCGCCGATGCGAAGGGTCTTCTGCGCGCGGCTATTCGGGATCCGAACCCGGTCGTCGTGCTGGAAAACGAGATTCTGTACGGCCAGAAATTCCCATGCCCTACCGATGAAGACTTCATCCTGCCGATCGGGAAAGCCAAGATCGAGCGTGAAGGTAAAGACGTGACCCTGGTTGCGTTCTCCATCATGGTCGGCGTTGCGCTCGATGCCGCTGCCAAGCTGGCAGAAGATGGCATTGAAGCCGAAGTCATCAACCTTCGTACGCTGCGGCCTCTTGATACTGAAACGATCATCAAGAGCGTCAAGAAGACGAGCCGGATTGTTTCCGTTGAAGAAGGCTGGCCGGTTGCGGGTATCGGCGCAGAAATCTGCACGGTCGCCGTTGAGCAGGCTTTTGACTGGCTTGATGCGCCTCCGGCGCGCGTCTGCGGGCTTGACCTGCCGCTGCCCTACGCGTCCAATCTTGAAAAACTGGCACTTCCGAAACCCGATTGGGTTGTGGAAGCGGTCCGCAAGCAGTTCGGGGACTGACCGACAATGGCAATCGATATTCTGATGCCGGCCCTGTCGCCGACAATGACTGAGGGCAAGCTGGCCCGCTGGCTTAAAAACGAAGGAGACACGGTCTCTGCCGGAGACGTGATCGCTGAAATCGAGACCGACAAGGCCACGATGGAAGTCGAAGCGGTAGATGAAGGAATTCTCGGCCGTATCCTCGTTCAGGAAGGCGCGGAAGGTGTCGCTGTTAACACACCTATCGCCATTCTTGTCGAAGAAGGCGAAGATGTTCCAGCCGCCTCTTCAGCACAGGCACCGGCTTCAGTAGCTGCCGCTGATGCGCCTGCTGCTCCCGTAAATGTACCTACGCCAGTCACCAAGGCAGCAGTTACGGCAGAGAGTTCTGAGCGTATTTTTGTTTCTCCGCTTGCAAAGCGTATGGCGAAAGAGCGTGGAATTGCTCTAACGTCGCTCAACGGAACGGGACCAAACGGTCGTATTCTAAAGCGCGATGTGGAAAAGGGCGGCCAACCGACTACAACCGCACCGAAAGCTACGCCCGCAGCACCTGTTGCTAGTGAGGGTTCCGTAACGCGCGTTCCGAATTCCACGATGCGTAAAGTCATCGCGCGACGCCTGACGGAATCAAAAACGCAGGTGCCGCATTTTTATGTATCTGTGGACATCGAACTTGATGCTCTGCTTGCGCTTCGTTCCAAACTGAACGCGACGGCTGAAGACAATAGCTTCAAGCTCTCTGTAAACGACATGATGATCAAGGCCGTAGGGCTGGCACTCAAGAAGGTGCAGGGTCTGAACGTCCAGTTTACAGACTCAGAGACGCTGCATTTCGATAATGTGGACATCTCGATGGCTGTATCCATTCCAGATGGCCTTATCACGCCAATTATTCGGAATGCGGACCAGAAGTCCCTGCGCGAAATCAGTCGCGAAGCCAAAGATCTGGCCAAGCGTGCCCGCGCAGGAAAGCTGAAGCCGGAAGAATTCCAAGGTGGGACGTTCTCGATCTCCAACATGGGGATGTTCGGCGTCCGCGATTTCGCCGCGATCATCAATCCGCCGCAGGCTGGTATCCTGGCTATTGCGTCGGGCGAGAAACGTGCCGTGGTTCGTGGAGACCAGCTTGCAATTGCAACCGTCATGACGGCGACACTTTCTGTTGATCATCGTGCCGTTGATGGCGCGCTTGGCGCACAGTGGCTGAACGCCCTGCGCGACATCATACAGAACCCTTACACTCTGGTGGTCTGATCCATGTCCGATACTTTCGATCTGATCGTTGTTGGTGGCGGTCCTGGCGGTTACGTTGCAGCACTCCGAGCCAGTCAGCTCGGCATGAGCGTTGCCATCGTGGAGAGCACGCATTTTGGTGGTGTCTGCCTCAACTGGGGCTGCATTCCCACCAAGGCGCTCCTGCGCTCCTCGGAAATTCATCATCTTCTGCATGATCTGAACACGTTCGGCTTCTCCGCCGAAAATGTCTCTTTTGATCTTCCGAAGATTGTCGCCCGGTCCCGCGGCATTGCACGCCGTATGGGCGGCGGAATTGCTCACCTGCTGAAGAAGGCCAAGGTCACGACCTTTGACGGTCGTGCAAAACTGGCTGGACGGGCAGGGGAAGCACATAAGGTTTCCATCACCAAAGACGGCGCTGAAGTCGCAGTCATCAAGTCGCCCAACGTGATCCTGGCAACGGGCGCGCGCGGTCGTCAGCTCCCAGGCCTTGAGACAGACGGAAAGTTGATCTGGGGTGCGCGTGAAGCCATGACCCCTGCAGAGCTTCCAAAGCGTCTTCTGGTCATTGGCTCTGGAGCTATCGGCATTGAATTTGCGTCTTTCTACCGCAACATGGGTAGCGAAGTCACAATTGCTGAAGTTGCGGATCGCATTCTGATTGCCGAAGATCCGGAAATCAGCGCCGCTGCCCGCAAGGCCTTCGAGAAGCAGGGGATGAAAATCATCACCGGCGCAAAGGTTGGAGCGCTGCAGAAGGGCGAAAACGAAGTCTCCACCACGATTGACAGTGCGTCTGGCACAATTGATCTGACGGTGGATCGTGTAATCTGCGCTGTCGGCATTGTCGGGAACGTTGAAGATCTTGGACTGGAAGGCACCAAAGTCCAGGTCGATCGCACTCATATCATCACGGACGGCTTCTGCCGCACGGCAGAGCCGGGCATTTATGCTATCGGTGACGTTGCAGGCGCTCCGTGGCTGGCTCACAAAGCAAGCCATGAAGGTATTCTCTGCGTCGAGAAGATTGCCGGTCGTTCGCCGCAGCCTCTTCATGCGTTGAACATTCCGGGCTGCACTTACTCTCGTCCCCAGATTGCTTCGGTAGGTCTGAGCGAAGAGAAGGCTATTGCCTCTGGTCACAAGGTTCGCGTCGGTCGCTTCCCGTTCATGGCGAATGGCAAGGCCGTAGCGATGGGTGAGACGGAAGGCATGGTTAAAACCGTGTTTGATGCGACCACCGGAGAGCTTCTTGGTGCTCACATGATCGGTGCCGAAGTCACGGAAATGATCCAGGGTTACGTTATCGCCCGGACCAGTGAACTGACGGAAGCAGAACTGATCGAGACGGTTTTCCCGCATCCGACAATCTCCGAGACGATGCATGAAGCGACTCTGGCGGCCTTCGATGGCCCGCTCCATATCTGAGCATCATGTCCCAGCGCATCACCATTGATCATCGGTCAGCGCCTTCTCCCCGTCATCCGGAGAAGGCGCATCGCCCCGATAACCCGATCCAGCGCAAACCGTCCTGGATCAGGGTCAAGGCGCCCAATCATCCCGTCTATCACGAGACGCGAGCTCTGATGCGGGAAGCGAATCTGGTTACGGTGTGCGAAGAGGCTGCTTGCCCGAATATCGGGGAGTGCTGGTCTCAGCGTCATGCCACCATGATGATCATGGGAGAGATCTGCACGCGCGCCTGCGCGTTCTGCAACGTCACAACCGGCTTGCCCAAGGCGTTGGACGAGGACGAACCTCGCAGGGTGGCAGAAGCTGTAGCAAAGCTCGGCCTCAAGCACGTTGTGATTACATCGGTGGACCGTGATGATCTCGCCGATGGCGGGGCGCGTCATTTTGCCAATGTGATCAAAGCCATCCGCACGGCTTCAGCGAGCACGACAATCGAAATCCTGACTCCTGACTTCCTGAGGAAGCCAGGCGCTCTTGAGGTTGTCGTGGAAGCCAGACCGGACGTTTTCAATCACAATATCGAGACTGTGCCACGTCTCTATCCCACTATTCGTCCGGGTGCGCGATACTATCAGTCCCTGCGTCTGCTGGACGGTGTGAAGAGGCTTGATCCATCCATTTTCACCAAGTCCGGCCTGATGCTTGGCCTTGGTGAGGAGAAGATGGAAGTATGGCAGGTCATGGATGATTTCAGGGTCGCTGACGTCGATTTTCTGACGTTGGGACAGTACCTTCAGCCGAGCGTAAAGCATGCATCGGTCGAAAAGTTTGTTACCCCGGAAGAATTTGACGGCTATGCTGCGGCTGCCCGTTCCAAAGGATTTCTCCAGGTCAGTGCAAGCCCTCTGACACGATCCTCCTATCATGCGGACAGTGACTTCGCGAAGCTGCAGGCTGCGCGAAACAGCCGTCTGAAAGAAAGTCCCTGATGCCGACACATGCCGAGCAACGGTTGATTGCCTACACGCCGGAGCAACTTTTTGATCTGGTCGCAGATGTGGAAAGATATCCGCAGTTTCTGCCATGGTGCGTCAAAGCGACTATCAAATCCAAGACGGAGCATGAACTGGTAGCTGACCTGACAATCGGGTTCGGTCCGTTCCGTGAAACCTTTACGAGCCGTGTGACCTTGGAATGCCCTTCGCGTATCCGCGTCCGCTATGAGAAAGGGCCTTTCCGGTATCTGAACAACGTCTGGACATTCACACCTGACCCTCGTGGTTGCCTGGTGGATTTCTTTGTGGACTTTGAGTTCCGGTCTCGTCTGCTTCAGAATGCGATGGGTGTTGTGTTCAATGAAGGCGTTCGTCTGATGGTCTCAGCCTTCATCAAGCGGGCTCGTGATATCTATGGCGTACAGACGCCACAAACCCGTACTCCGCAGCCGGGACTTTCCTGAGCACAGGAAAGAATTCGTAATACGTCATGAACCATTTGGCGCATGTGGCGTTTTGAGCCCCAAGCACCGAATGGTGTCATGAAAGGATTACGCAATGAAGAAATTTACCTTCGGCGCATTTGCCTTCTCGGCTTTGATTGCTGCTGCTTCCCCGGCTATGGCCGAACACCATGGACATCACCATGGCAAAAAATCGGCTTCGCACATGCAGAAGTCTGATGAAGCGTCTGCAACAGATGCTCTGAACGCCCGCTCTCTCCAGCAGGCTCAGACGCCAGTTCAGGCACAGGCTCCAGCGGCTCCACTTCCGGTTGCAACGGCACCGACGTCTGCGGTTGTTCCTACGGCGCCGGTCCCGACCGTACCGCCAGCGGCATCAACAATGCCAGCAACGGCCCCGACTGACGGTCAGTAAATCGTCAGTTGGCACAATTTGCCATAAAGGCCCTCACCAGATCGGTGGGGGCTTTTTTTGTTCAGGCCCTCAGGATCATTTCAAGAGCATGTCTCACCGTAGCATTTCTGACTGCAGCTCGATCTCCCGAAAAAAAATGTCGTTCTGAAATTGCCTTTCCGGGAAAAACAGCCAGCCCGAAGCAAACAGTTCCCACAGGTTTCTCAGCACTTCCGCCGTCTGGTCCAGCTATTCCCGTGACAGAAACCGCTACTGTCGCATCCGCAGCATGCCACAATGCGCCCTCCGCCATGGCTCGTGCCGTCTCTTCACTGACTGCGCCGTATCGAGCAAGAGTGTCTGCAGAAACGCCAGCAGCGCTGCTTTTCAGGGCGTTGGAATAGGTCACAAGGCCGCCTTCAATCACGCTGGACGACCCTGCAATATCGGTAAGGGCCGCGCAGATCATCCCGCCCGTGCAACTTTCCACAGTCACAAGGCGAAGGTTTCTTGCCGCCAGATGCGCGAGCACTTGTTCACAAAGTGATCGAAAATCAGTTTCCGACATTGGAAGCACTCACTCGATAAACCATCATGTTAGCTTCGATATTTTCGATGTACATTCGCGTTTCCCGATAAGGGAGACGCTCGATCCAATCGAGAACGCCATCTTCAGATAAAGGATCGGCAGGTGGATTTGCTTTGAGCCACAGATCCACCCGATGCGGCCCAGCATTATAAGCAGCCAAGGCATAGGGAATGACGTTATTAAAGCGCGCGAGCAACTGGGATACGTAAGCATTCCCGACGGTCAGATTGGTTTGAGGATCCAGCAGGGCCGCTGCGGAGACATTCATGCCCCCCAGATGGGCCCGTCGCACAACATCCGTCGCAGCCCCGGGTAAGATCTGAAGCAGTCCTATGGCATGAGCCCCACTGATGGCGGCAGAATCGAACCCGCTTTCCTGCCTGATGACGGCTGGAAGCAAACCATCTGGGACAGTCGATGCTTCCGGCCATGGATTAGGAAAACCCTGCGGATAAAGGGCAACGCCTTTTCGTGACAAGGCATGAGCGGCAAAGACTTCAGCGGCAGGAACATTAAGGCGTGAGCCAAGGTCTGCCACAGCTTTCTGACCTTGCGGCGTCGGATTAGCGATCAGAAGAAGCAAAAGGAAGTCTTTAGCGTGTTCCTGATCTCCTGACTGCATCAGGTCGGTGGCAGCCTCGACGAGATCCTGTCGCTGCAAGTCTCCTGATGCCACCGATGGAAGAGAGTGCAAGCTTTGCTGGAGCGCACTATCGAACTCCTGAGACGTCGCCCCCGCCAAAATAAAAGACTGCTCCCCGGAAAGAGCCGCCTGAGCAAGCTGGCCATGGAACGTCGTGGGAAAACGTGTCGCATGCTCAAATGCGTTCTGCGCGTCTCCTGAATGCCCTGCGGCCTGGCGGGCGCGCGCGGTCCAGTACCAGCCTCGAGCCTGCATCGCGAGTGAGGAAGTCTGCTGGAGCGGCTTGAAAAACTCCTCCGCTTGGTCGGGAGTATTCAAGAGCCGAAGAGCAATAAAGCCCGAGAGATTTTGCGCTTCCTGACGGTCGATTTCGGTGAGCGGCAGTGTTGTGTCCTGCGACAGGGCATAAGCGTCCTGCACACGACCTGCGAGGAGTAGGGCGCGAGCGAGACTTGCTCTTTCACTGGACCATTCATGAGAAGGAGCCGCAGCTTGCAGACGTGAACCTGCATCATTCCAGAGCGCCAAAGCGTCATCCAGGCGGTCTCCGCGCCGAAGAGCCCGCAAGCGATAGCGGATTAAAATGGGATCTGCACGCTCAGCAGGAGATAGAGCATCAAATGCGCTGTCGGCATCCGGGGAGACGGATCGTTCAGCGAGTCTCGCGCGTGCAAGAGCCTGACGCTCGGGCGGCAGGCGAGAGATTTGACGTCCAGCGGCTGAAAGCTGACCCTTGGCTTCAAGAGTCGCATAACGCTGCCACTGATCATCCGCACTGAAGACAGTGGCATATCGCGCCAGAAGAGCACCTTCTTCCTGAGCGGTTCCCGCGCCAGAGACCCAAAGCCTACGCGCTTCATTCACTGCACTGGGGAGATGATCCTGACAGTTCAGGAACGCCGAGACGAGTGTCAGGGGAAGAGCCGGGCAGAGACGGTTTAAAGCTTCAGGATCAGACGTATGCGTAAGGGCATTCTGATATCGCCACAGAATTTTGGCGCGTTGTGGCCAGACCGGGGTCTGCAGAAGAAAGGCGGCATAGTCGTCCGCAGGTCGGTCTGTGGCTAAAGGCGCGACAAGTGACAGCCACTGAGCCAATCGGTCCTGAACCGAGGGTGTAGAGGGCAAAGGAGCTGCCGCCCCAAGAAACAGGGCAGCAGCCAGCAGAAGTGGTCGATCAGTTCGGCAGCACAACATGATGCCAGATTTCTCCTCCGCCGCGGATGATAAGCTCAATCGCCACACCCAGAACGACAAACAGACCACACCATGCGATCCAGCTGTAACGGGCCAGAAGCCCGGCAATGAACGACGCGGCAACGCCCATCAGCAACACAGAGAATGCAAGGCCGCCCATGAGAATCCATGGATGATCAACAGCAGCCCCTGCGACAGCAAGGACATTGTCCAGACTCATGGAAAGATCGGCAATGACAATCTTGAGAATGGCAGGCCCAAGACGGGAAGGGGCGTCAACCTCCACGTCCGTATCACTGTGCCGGAGTTCCCGATACATTTTCCAGCAGACCCAGAGGAGCAGACAGCCGCCTGCAAGCGTCAGGCCCACAATAGCCAGTAGACGGGCTGCGACCAGTGCCAGTCCAATTCGCAGGACAGCTGCAAACGCCGTGCCGATCAGAATGGCCAGACGCCTCTGTCGCCCCTGAAGGCTACGAACCGCCATCCCGATGACAACAGCGTTGTCTCCCGCGAGCGTGATATCAATGAGGGTGACCTGCGCCAGCGCAAACAGGCCGTGAACGAAAGTATCAGGGAGCAAGGTTGTCATTCTTCCAAAAGGGGTCCGTGCAATATCCTCGTATTTGGTCTAAGCAGCCTCCGTAAAGCCCCACTCGCCTCCGGAGTTCTCATGGTTCCGCGTTATAGCCGCCCCCAGATGACCGCAATCTGGTCGCCCGCCAACCGTTACCGTATCTGGTTCGAAATTGAAGCCCTGGCCTGTGAAGCCATGGCGGAACAGGGCGCAATCCCTGCCGAATCAGCCAAAACGATCCGCGAAAAGGGGGATGCCGCAATGGCCGCATTCTCCGACGCTGACCTGGCCCGGATTGACGAGATCGAGGCGGAAACGCGCCATGACGTGATTGCGTTCCTGACATGGCTGGCAGAAAAAGTTGGCCCCGATAGCCGTTTCGTTCATCTCGGCATGACGTCTTCGGATGTGCTGGACACATGTCTGTCCGTTCAGCTGACACAGGCTTCCGACCTTCTTCTTGAAGATCTGGAGCGCGTGCTCGCTGCCCTCAAGACGCGCGCATACGAGCACAAGCTGACCGTGACGATCGGCCGCAGCCACGCCATTCACGCGGAACCTACCAGCTTCGGCCTGAAACTGGCTGGCCATTATGCGGAATTCGCGCGTAACAAAGAGCGTCTGCTTCAGGCCCGCAAAGAAATCGCTGTTTGTGCCATTTCCGGTGCGGTCGGCACTTATGCTCATATTGACCCAGCCGTTGAAGAATACGTTGCCGACAAACTGGGACTTGTTGCCGAAAGCGTCTCCACGCAGGTTATCCCACGTGACCGCCACGCAGCCTTTTTCTGCACCCTGGGCGTGATTGCCAGCGGTATTGAACGTCTGGCTGTTGAAGTTCGCCACTTGCAGCGCTCGGAAGTGCGCGAAGCGGAAGAGTTCTTCCATAAGGGACAGAAAGGCAGCTCCGCGATGCCGCACAAGCGGAATCCGGTGCTATCCGAAAATCTGACAGGCCTTGCCCGCCTGATTCGCTCCCATGTTACGCCTGCACTGGAAAACGTTGCCCTCTGGCACGAACGTGACATCAGCCACTCGGCCGTGGAGCGGAACATCTGCCCTGACGCCACGATCGGGCTTGATTTCGCTCTGATGCGTCTGGCTGGCATGATGGAAAAGCTGATGGTCTATCCGGACCAGATGATCGCCAACATGGAAAGCCTTGGTGGCGTTGTTCATTCCGGCGAAGTGCTGCTGGTTCTGGCCCGCGCTGGTATTTCCCGCGAGGACGCCTACCGGATCGTCCAGCGCAACGCCATGGAGACATGGACGAAGCTGGGCCACCCTGACTTCCGCACGTTCCGCGAGAATCTTGAGGCAGATCCGGAAGTTGCCGGCCGTGTCAGTGCGGAAGTTCTGGACCGGGCCTTCGATCCGGCGCAGCATCTCAGCCAGGTTGATCGCATCTTTAACCGCATTTTCGGTTAATCTGGACAAACGGGGGCGGGAATAGTTTTCCCGCACTCTCGCGGTTCCGGTTCCGCAATGCTATGGAACCGAAAAACCGTCGCTGGACCAGCCGTTTCCGCATCCCTGACAAACGGGACGGCGCAACGCAGTAAGGATTGCTCATGGCCCGCCGCCGCCAGCTCTATGAAGGCAAAGCCAAGGTTCTTTTCGAAGGGCCCGAGCCCGGAACGCTCGTGCAGTATTTCAAGGATGACGCCACCGCCGGAAACGGCGCCAAAAGTGGCGTGATCACAGGGAAGGGTGTTCTGAACAACCGCATCAGCGAATACCTGATGATGAAGTTGCACGACATCAACATTCCAACGCACTTCATTCGCCGTCTCAACATGCGTGAGCAGCTGATCCGCGAAGTCGAGATCATTCCGCTCGAAGTGGTGGTCCGCAATGTTGCGGCGGGCTCGATCGCCAAGCGCCTTGGCATCCCTGAAGGGACCCGTCTGCCGCGCACAATCATCGAATATTACTACAAGAACGATACTCTCGGGGACCCGATGGTCTCTGAAGAGCATATTGCCGCGTTCGACTGGGCCTCACCACAGGACCTGGACGACATGAATACGCTGGCTCTCAGGACCAATGATTTCCTGATGGGCATCTTCATGGGCGTTGGCATCACCCTCATTGATTTCAAGCTGGAATTCGGCCGTCTCTGGGAAGGCGAGGAGATGCGGATTATCGTCGCTGACGAAATCTCTCCCGATAACTGCCGCCTGTGGGACAGCAAAACCAGCGAGAAAATGGACAAGGACCGGTTCCGCAGGGACATGGGCCGGGTCGAAGAAGCTTATCAGGAAGTTGCACGGCGTCTCGGGATCCTGCCCGAAGCCAGTAATGGAGACCTCAAGGGTCCGGAGGCAGTATAATGAAAATCCGCGTTTTCGTTTCTCTGAAAGATGGTGTTCTTGACCCGCAGGGCAAAGCCGTCGGCCATGCTCTTGAGTCTCTGGGTTTCAAAGGTGTTGGTGAAGTCCGCGTTAACCGCGTGATCGAACTGGACGTTGCAGCGCAGGACAATGCTGCAGCTCTTGCGGAGGGTGAGGCCATGGCACGCGCTCTTCTGGCTAACGAAGTCATTGAAGACTTCAGCGTCGAGGTGGCGGCATGAAGCTCTTCTCCGCTGCTCTTCTGGCTGCCGGTCTCGTGACGGTAGCCGCGGCTCCTGCTCATGCACAGCGCGTTTCCAAGGTCTCCGGAAAAGCTCTGGGCAACATGTGCTCAGCCAGCAAGTCCACCGCTCTCTGTGACGCGTATCTCGCAGGCGTCATGGACAGCGAAGTCTGGTCCAAGAAATACGACAGCTACGCCGATGACGCTGGCGCGCCTGTCGCGTTTTGTGTTCCGGTCAGCGAAACGACAACGCAGGTCCGCGGCAAGCTGATTTCCTGGCTGCACGCTCATAATGATGCGTTGACGCAGTCGGGCGGCAAGGCCGTTTACCGCGCCCTGCATGACGCTTACCCCTGCCATACGGCTCCGGAGGCTCAGAAATGAAGGCAGGTATCGTCGTATTTCCTGGCACGAACCGGGAGCGCGACATGGTGCACGCCCTGAAGCTGGTTTCCGGCCAGACCCCGAAGATGATCTGGCACCGGGACACATCCCTTGGTGATCTGGATCTCGTGGTTCTGCCAGGGGGTTTCAGCTTCGGGGATTATCTGCGCAGTGGTGCCATGGCTGCTCATTCTCCGATCATGCGCGAAGTCAAAGCTTTCGCTGAGAAGGGTGGCCATGTTCTCGGTGTCTGTAACGGTTTTCAGATCCTGACGGAAACGCATCTTCTTCCAGGCGCACTGCTTCGCAACGCTGGCCTGCGCTTTCTGTCGCAGGACTGCCACCTGAAAGTTGAAAATGCCACGTCGGCATTCACGCAAGGATGGAAGAGCGGCGACATTTTCCGTGCACCGCTTGCGCATGGCGATGGCAACTACACGGCCTCACCTGAAACGCTTGAGCGTCTCGAAGGAGAGGGCCGGGTTGCATTCCGCTATTGTGCCGCTGATGGACAGGTCTCAGACGGCAATCGCCACTCCAATCCTAACGGCAGCGCGCGCTCGATCGCTGGTATCCTGAGTGAAAATGGCCGTGTGTGTGGCCTGATGCCGCACCCTGAAAACCTGACTGACCCGGAAATCGGCGCGACTGATGGCGTGCCGCTCTTCAAAGGCCTGGTGGAGGCTCTCGTCGGATGAGTGTTACAATCGACGCCAAACTGGCCCAGTCGTTCGGCCTGACACCTGCGGAATATGACAAGCTCCTGAGCATCATGGGCCGCACGCCCAGCTTTACGGAGCTTGGCATTTTCTCGGTCATGTGGTCCGAGCACTGTTCTTACAAATCCTCCCGCATCCATCTCAAGACGCTGCCAACCAAGGCTCCATGGGTCATTCATGGGCCGGGCGAAAACGCGGGTGTTGTTGATATCGGCGAAGGTCTGGCTGCCGTCTTCAAGATGGAAAGCCACAACCATCCGTCCTTCATCGAGCCTTATCAGGGCGCAGCGACAGGCGTGGGCGGTATCCTGCGTGACGTGTTCACCATGGGCGCGCGTCCGGTCGCCAACCTGAATGCCCTGCGCTTCGGTGACCCAAAGAACCCGGGAACGCGCCGTATCGTCGATGGTGTTGTTCGCGGCGTAGGTGGGTACGGCAACTGCGTCGGCGTTCCGACAGTCGGCGGGGAAGTCAACTTCCACAAGGCCTATGACGGCAACCCGCTCGTCAACGCGATGACAGTCGGTGTTGCCAAGCAGGACAAGATCTTCCTTTCTGCTGCTGCAGGCATTGGAAATCCGGTTGTTTATGTTGGCTCCAAAACCGGTCGAGACGGTATTCATGGCGCTACCATGTCCTCCGCCGAGTTCGACGATGAGGCCGCCTCCAAGCGCCCAACCGTTCAGGTGGGTGACCCGTTCATCGAGAAGCTGCTGATCGAGGCGTGCCTTGAACTGATGGCCACCGATGCGATCGTGGCCATTCAGGATATGGGTGCGGCTGGCCTGACGTCTTCTGCTGTTGAAATGGCAGGGAAGGGTGGCGTCGGTATTGAGCTTGACCTTGATTCCGTTCCTCAGCGCGAACCCGGCATGTCAGCCTACGAAATGATGCTGTCTGAAAGCCAGGAGCGTATGCTCATGGTTCTCAAGCCTGAAAGCACCGAGCAGGCCCGGGCCATCTTTGAAAAATGGGAACTGGATTTCGCGATCGTCGGGCAACTGACAGATAGTGGCCGCATCACAATCAAGCACAACGGAAAGGTCGAAGCGGATATTCCGCTAGCACCGCTGGCCGATGAAGCCCCGATCTACAATCGCCCGACTGTTCCGCTAAAAGCCCCAGGGCACATCCAGCCGCCTGCAGACCCGGTAGGGATTGAGCATGCTCTACTGACATTGATCGGCTGCCCGGATCTGGCGTCCCGCGCATGGATCTGGAACCAGTACGATGCATCGGTCGGCGGCAATACGGCGCGTCGCCCAGGTGCAGCAGATGCTGCCATTGTGCGCGTGGAAGGAACGCGTCTGGGCCTCGCCCTGACGACAGACTGCACCCCGCGTTACTGTCAGGCTGACCCGAAAACCGGAGCAGCACAGGCTGTTGCCGAAGCATGGCGCAACATTACGGCAACAGGTGCGAAGCCTTTGGCCGTGACGGACAACCTGAACTTCGGCAATCCGGAACGCCCGGAAATCATGGCTCAGTTTGCTCAAGCCATCAAAGGCATGGGTGAGGCGTGCCGTGCGCTGGATTTCCCGGTCGTGAGTGGCAATGTCTCATTGTATAACGAGACACGTTCACCATCAGGTCTGGCCCAGGCTATTCTCCCGACACCGGCGATCGGCGCTCTGGGTGTTCTCGCAGATGCTTCGCGGTCCATCGGACTCTCCATGCCTGCAGACCATGATCTGGTTCTGATCGGCGAAATCCGTGGTGAACTCGGTCAGTCCCTGTGGCTCCGTGAGATTTGCCATCGCGAAGACGGTGCCCCACCTCATGTTGATCTTGTTGCAGAGCGCCGGAACGGTGACTTTGTGCGCGGACAGATTGAAGCCGGGTTGGTCGCAGCCTGCCACGATATTGCAGATGGCGGTCTTCTTGTGACACTGGCTGAGATGGTCATGGCTGGAGATGTTGGATGCGTGTTGAATGCACCCCCATCCAACATTCCACTGCATGCCTTCTGGTTCGGTGAAGATCAGGCGTGCTATGTTGTGGCGACCAAAAGCGCTCAGGCTCTTCTTGCCGCAGCCGAAAAAGCTCATGTTCCCGCCCGCAAACTGGGTCATTCCGGCGGCAAGGAACTGAAGCTTGCGGATGGTATTGCACTAAAAGCCAGCAGACTGCGCGACATCAACGCAGCATTCTTCCCGAAATTCATGGGTGAGGACGCCTGACACATGCCGATGACAGCATCCGAAATCGAACGGACCATCCTCGCCGCTATTCCCGATGCCCAGATCACAATTCAGGATCTGGCCGGGGACGGGGATCACTACGCCTGCACCGTGGTCAGCACGGCATTCGAAGGGCTTTCTCGTGTACGCCAGCACAAACTGGTTTATGATGCGTTCGGAACCCGCATGGGTACTGAGCTGCATGCGATGGCTCTCAAAACCCTGACCCCTTGAACTCAGGGGGAATCATTCCCTTCTGAAGTGACTGCTGACAGCCAGGGAGGGCATTGCCTCTCCCTGATGCCGACAAAAGGAAAAACCAATGTCTGAGACCGTGTTCCAGCATATCCAGAACCTGATCGACGCAAACCCGGTCATGCTGTTCATGAAGGGTGACAAACTCTTCCCGCAGTGCGGCTTCTCTGCACGCGTTGTGCAGATCCTGAACCACCTCGGCGTGCCGTTCGAGACCTGCAACATTCTTGAAAGCGCTGAGCTTCGTCAGGGCATCAAGGATTTCTCACAGTGGCCGACCGTGCCGCAGCTCTACGTCAAAGGTGAGTTCGTAGGTGGCTGCGACATCGTGACGGACATGTACCAGAGCGGTGAACTTGAGACTCTGCTGACCGAAAAAGGAATCGCTACGGCGAATGTCTGATTTCGTTAATTCCGGCCGCTGAAACGGCCGGAATTCAACCTTTTTCAAGGCTTGCAGATGCCACAATTCAGCCATGATGTGTCCAAAAGTGGCAAGACCTTGATTTTTTCTAAAACTTTTCCCATAGGGGTTGTCGAACTCTCTGATTACGTCATACGGTAGTTCCATCAAAACAGGGATGGAAACACATCAATGGCGCGACAGTGGGCTAGCCGAATTGCTCTCGGCATTATGGGCGTTGGACTATGCATGGGAGCCGGAAAGGCTCATGCCCGTGCAGCCATCACTGATTACGAAGCCAGCAAGCTGACATTTGATGCGCTGACAGCTACCCCGGTTTACCACCGTCCGGTTGTTCACTTTGCTCGTCACTCCGCAAGCCACTCAATGGCATGGAGCGGACATCGCGCTGTGATCCGTAACGTGGCTTACCGCCCGCATGCAGCTGCTGCAACAACAGCTCATCGCCACGTTCGTAGCCGTCGCACCTGATATTATGTGAGGCGTAGCGCATCCATGATGCGCCGCGCCTGCCCCTCACGATTGACAGCAATAACGTCAAAACGCGTGTTCGGGCGTGACCAGTCTGGTCTGGTCGCAAGGACATACTCGAAGGCTGCCATCAGCCGCGCAGCCTGACGAGGGCGAAGGGCTTCCACGCTATCCCTGAGTGTGGAACGGCTTTTTACCTCGACAGCGATAAGCCAGTCTTCATCCGCAACCAGAAGATCGATTTCGCCATATGGCGTTCTGAGCCTTTGAGCCAGAATTTCCAGCCCTGCCTCCACCATATGGCGCCTTGCGATTTCCTCTGCGTTCAGGCCTCCGTAATAAGCCTGAACGCCTCGTGCATGGCGATTAATCAGCGGTCTTCTTTCAGAAGACGGGCAGCATCAATCGCAAAATATGTCAGAATGCCGTTACAGCCAGCACGCTTGAAAGCGATAAGGCTCTCCATAATGGTCCGATCCCGCTCAAGCCAGCCATTCTGTATAGCTCCGGCAAGCATCGCGTATTCTCCGGACACCTGATAGGCGAAGGTCGGCACAGCGAAACGGTCACGGATACGGCGGATAATATCCAGATACGGCATTCCCGGCTTGACCATGATCATGTCCGCACCTTCACGAATATCCTGCTCGACTTCACGAAGAGCTTCATCCGAATTGGCCGGGTCCATTTGATAGGTTTTCTTGTCGCCCGTCAGAAGGCCACCTGATCCCAGAGCATCACGGAATGGCCCGTAGAAGGCAGAAGCATACTTTGCGGTGTAAGCCATGATGCGGACAGTTTCGAAGCCGTTGGCATCAAGTGTTTCGCGGATCGCCTGCACACGACCATCCATCATGTCAGACGGCGCAATAATGTCGTTTCCAGCGCGGGCCTGATTGAGCGCCTGCTGACGCAGGATCTCGACAGACTCGTCATTGAGGATACGGCCGTCCTTAATAACACCGTCATGGCCATGATCCGTGTAGGGATCGAGTGCCACGTCACCAATGACGCCAAGCTCCGGAAAGGCTTCCTTGATGACGCGTGATGCGCGGCACATCAGATTGTCCGGGTTGAGGGCTTCAGTGCCGGTTGCATCACGCAGTTCGACGGGCGTGATGGGGAAGATGGCAACCGCCGGTATGCCAAGCTCAACAGCCGGACGGACATGCTCCACCAGATTGTCGAGGCTGACGCGCTCAACACCGGGCATGGAGGACACTTTCTGGCGCTGGTTTTCGCCTTCACAAACGAAAATCGGCCAGATCAGGTCATCGACGTGCAGTCGATTTTCCTGAACCAGCCGACGTGTAAAGGCATCGTGGCGATTACGCCGCGGGCGGAAGAGGGGGAATGATGCGTTCGTCATGCCCCCAATCATGCTCCTATATTTTCTATCTGGAAAGCAGGCTGTGACGTACTCCGTAACAGAAATAAATCGCCAGCCCGATCACGAGCCACACCACCAGCCTGACCCAGGTCAGCAGATCCAGAGACACCATAACCGCACCGCAGGACAGCACGCCCAGAACCGGAATAATCGGCCCACCTGGCACACGGAAAAGGCGTGGGGCCTGAGGCTCTTTTATTCTTAAGAGTGGAACGCCGACGCAGACAATGATGAACGCAAGCAGCGTTCCAATGGATGTCATGTTGCCCAACTCACCAATCGGCAGCACTGCAGTCAGAACACTTGTCAGGGCAGCAAAGCAAAGGTGGGACGTCCAGGGTGTATGCGTGCGCGTGTTCAGCTTCGCGAAGACTTTCGGCAACAGCCCGTCATGCGACATGGCCAGAAATACACGCGCCTGACCTAGAAGAAGCCCAAACAGGACAGAAACGTATCCTACTGTAATCCCCAGTTTGACGAGACTGGCGAGCCAGGGGGCACCCGCAGCATCAATCGCTGTTGCAACCGGGCTTGGATCATTCGCCATGACCTTATAGTTCACAACGCCCGTCAGAACCGCCGAGAACACTGCATAAACAACGCCACAGATCAGCAGGCTTCCGATAATGCCGACCGGAATATCCCGGGCCGGGTTTTTGCTGTCCTGCGCGGTTGTGGAGACGATATCGAATCCCAGATAGGCAAAGAATGCCATCCCCGCGGCGCGCATCACGCCAGAGAAGCCGAAATGCCCGAAGGTGCCGTCATTCGGCGGAATATACGGATGATAATTGGCCAGCTTGATATGCGGGATGCAGAACACCAGCACCAGAGCGATCACTGCCAGCTTGATCACCACGATGACATTATTCACCGCAGCGGACTGGCTGACACCACGCATCAACAAAGCAGTCACGACCCAGATAGCCAAAACAGCCGGGAAATTGAACCAGGCACTGACCACTGACCCGTCCGCTAGTGTCACGGGTGTCATGGGCGTCGCCAGAAGCCGCGGATCAATCGTAATGCCCCAGCCGGATAGCAGGGAAGACACATAGCCCGACCAGCTCGAGGCCACAGCGGCCGCTCCCACGGTATATTCCAGTACAAGATCCCAGCCAATGATCCAGGCGATCAACTCGCCCATGGACGCATAGGCATAGGAATACGCTGACCCGCCGGACGGGATCATGCCAGCCAGTTCGCCGTAACAGAGGCCGGCAAATCCACAGGCGAGGGCGGCGATAAGATAGGACAACGTAACGGCAGGGCCTGCATTCTGGCCTGCTGCAACGCCTGTCAGGGAGAACAGGCCGGCACCGATGGTCACACCGACGCCGAGTGCGATGAGGTGCCAGGGGCCAAGAACACGTTTCAGGCCTGTATTGTCAGACACAGCGGAAGACACAGGCTTGGTCCGCCAGAGCGGATTGGTCATGAAAGATCCTCGTTGGAAACACGGATTGTTTTTGCCGACGCGCGCATTCTGCGGTAGTGACGGGGCGAACTCACCCTGGAGAATGGACCACGATGTCGGAACACGCCAGCCAGTCCACGCTGAATCCTTTTTTCCACGCGCCTCTGAAAGAGGCTGATGCCGAAGTTGCCGCAATTCTGAATGACGAACTGACCCGTCAGCAGGATGGTATCGAGCTGATCGCGTCCGAGAACATGGCATCTTTTGCCGTGATGGAAGCGCAGGGCTCTGTTCTGACCAACAAGTACGCTGAAGGCCTTCCTGGCAAGCGCTACTATGGTGGCTGCGTTGACGTGGACCGCGTTGAAACTCTTGCTATCGAGCGCCTTAAGAAGCTGTTCGGCGCAGAATTTGCAAACGTGCAGCCGCATTCCGGCGCCAATGCCAATCAGGCAGCCTTCATGGCAATGGCAAAGCCGGGCGACACCATTCTGGGCCTGAGCCTCGCGGCTGGCGGACATCTGACCCACGGTGCAGCTCCGAACTATTCCGGCAAGTGGTTTAACGCCGTTCAGTATGGCGTGCGCGCGCAGGATGGCCTGATCGACTACGATCAGATGGAAGAGCTGGCGCGTGAGCATAAGCCGAAGATCATTGTCGCAGGCAGTTCCGCCTATCCGCGCGTGATCGACTTCCCGCGCTTCCGGAAGATTGCTGACGAAGTTGGCGCTTATCTGATGGTGGACATGGCGCATTTTGCCGGTCTGGTTGCCGCAGGCCTGTATCCGAGCCCGCTACCGTATGCTGACATCGTGACGTCCACGACTCACAAGACGCTACGTGGGCCGCGTGGTGGCATCATCCTGACGAACAGCGCTGAGCTCGCCAAGAAGATCAACTCTGCGGTCTTCCCAGGCCTTCAGGGTGGTCCGCTGATGCATGTCATCGCTGGCAAAGCCGTTGCCTTCGGTGAGGCCCTGAAGGATGACTTCCGTGACTACCAGAAGCGCGTTGTAGCCAATGCGAAAGCACTGGCCGACGAACTTCAGCTACGTGGCTTCGATATCGTGACAGGCGGCACAGACAGCCATCTGGTACTGGTTGATCTTCGCCCGAAGAAGGTGACGGGCAAGCTTGCGGAAGAAATTCTGGAACGCGCTGGCATCACAGCCAACAAGAACGCCATTCCGTTTGATCCGGAAAAGCCGTTCGTCACGTCTGGCATTCGTCTGGGCAGCCCGGCTGCAACGGCACGTGGTTTCGGCGAAGACGAGTTTCGCACCATTGCCCGCATGATGGACGAAGTTCTGACGGCAGCTCTGGAAGAGGGCGACGTCAATGACACGACCAACCGTGTCCATGAAGAAGTGAAGGCGCTCTGCCGTCGCTTCCCGATCTATGATCGCGCTTCTGCCTAAGAGTTAAGGTGGACTGCGGTGCGTCTGGCCAGACGCACCGCAAGCTGCCCCTGCTTGGGGCGAAGGTTGGGCACGATGAGCAGACAGTCATCGTAGGGCGTGCAGATAGCGTCATGGCCATCCCGGGCAATCACCGTTCCTGCTCTTGGAATACAGGTGTTTCCAACCCAAGGCTCAACAAAACTAAACTCTGCACTTTTTGCCGTAACATTATCCGTCACCACCGCAAGCCTCACTGGCTGCGTTTTATCCTGAGCCACCCCCTGTAGATGCACATTCAGGGCTTCAGCCAGAAAACGACGGCTGACTTTCTCCATGACATCAACGGTCTGTGGTTCCCAATGTAGCCCGGCTTCCAGCAGACAGGATCGCCCGGTACCGCCGACGGCCATAAAACGTGCATGTTCAATCAGGCGAGAACCGCCATGATGCCCAAGATCTGTCAGGACCAGCGTCGGCAATCCAGCTTCTGAGGCCAAGGCGCAGGCGAGATCACTGGACCGCCGCCTGGGCGGGACAATGAAAAGCGGATTGGATGGCCAGAGTGTCGAGTGAAGGTCCAGCAACAGATCCGCACGCTCGATGAATGGGCGAAGCTCACGTGCGCGCTCCAGTTCATTGGACTGCTCCTCACTGTTCAGACGTGATGGATGCCAAAGTCGGTTGAGATCCTCATCCTTGTAGCGCGAAGCCATCGGAGCGGAGCGATCAAAGCGATCAAACGCCTTCAGATTGGCAAGAATAAGAGTGACCCGTCCTATTGCAGGAACAGGCGCAGTACGTCGAAGTCTCTCCAGGGCATGGCCACCAGCATATTCATTCCCATGCACCATACCGGTAATCACGACATCCGGGCCATTTTGGCCGGAGTCAAAAACCATGACACCGGGAACTCCAGATGCGGGACTAATCCAGGCCGAAAGATCTGGTGGATCAAGACAAACGGTCAGTGGGAAAGGCGGACGGCCGCTTCCGGGCAGGTCTTCAGTCAGGCGCGGCTGACGAAGCCGGATCGGATGGTGCCTCTGTCCTGCCTTACAACTCATGCCGCCCCGCTTACTCTCCGTGCAAAATCCCGAATGACTGTTTCACAGCGTTCAAGCTGTTCCTTCGCAATAAACTCGTCCGGACGATGAGCCTGAGCAATATCTCCCGGACCACAGACAATACTCTCCATGGCTCCACGCTGGTAGATCCCAGCCTCGGTTCCATAAGACACTTTTCCCGTCGTGTTGCTGCCAGTGATCTGGCACGTCAGTTCTGTCAGGAGATGGTCGGCGGACAGGGCCAAGGGAGGCAGGTCCACCAACAGCAGGTAGCTGATGCCTCCACCGGGGTTATCCTCTCTCAGACTTTCATCCAGCGGAGAGAGGGCCTCACTTAACTTCTCAAACTCTACGGAGCCTTCATCGCCGGGAACATTCCGCCACTCAACATCGAATTCGGCCTGCTCAGGAATGATATTGAGGATACTGCCACCAGATGCGAGGCCAACCTGCATGGTTGTATAAGGCGGCACAAACCCGTCAACACGACGCCCCTTGATTGAAAGCCTGTCAGCTTCATCAGCACAAATGGCGATGGCTCGCCCCATGGCATGCAAGGCATTTTTTCCGCCTTGAGGCAGGGACGAATGCCCAGGCTTTCCAACCAGCCGGACGCGAACAGCGAAACGTCCTTTATGAGCGATCACCGGCGTCATCATGGTTGGCTCTCCCACCATGCAAAGGTCAGGAAGCAAGTGCGCCTGCTTTATGTCCTCAATCAGGTGTCGTGCACCATCACAGGTAATTTCTTCGTCGCAGGTAAAAAGCAGATGGATGGGCTTGGGGAGATCCATGGCCTTGAAATCGGGCACTGCGGCCAGCATGCAGGCGACGTAGCCCTTCATGTCTGCGGCGCCGCGCCCATAGAGGCGGCCGTTCTCTTCCCTGAGAACAAAAGGATCCGAGGACCAGTCCTGACCGTCAACCGGAACACAATCCACATGCCCGGCGAATGCCATTCCCCCAGCTTTTTCTGGACCGATAACGGCATGCAGGTTCCACTTCCCGTCATCTCCACCCGGATACCGGGTAAAAGAGACATCATGGGCAGCCAGATAACCTTCGATCCATTCGATAATCGAAAGATTTGAATGGCGGCTGGTCGTATCAAACGAGACCAATGCCGCAAGAATCGTCTCTACCCGGGGAGGAATGGTGCGTGGATCGGTCATGGATTGTAGTGTAAGCACGTTCCTGGCCAGTCGCCATAGAGCTTGTAACGGCTTTATGATGCTGATGCTCAAGGCAGGAAACATGTTGTAAAGAAGCAGGCGTGACGGCAGCTGATTTTAAACTGAAACAGATTTTTCTCCGTACGAAACACGCCTTGAAGGACATGCCGTGAGCCACCCTGATCTTTCTGTTGCTCACAGGGTCTGGCAAAAACTGCCCCAGGAACCGAGACGACGGTTTTTTGCATGGGCAACAGCCCTCGTCGCGCCCAGCATCAGCAAGACTTATCCATCCCGTGCTTCCGGCATTATTGTGACTGGAGAACTGAGCCGCAGTTCAGGACTGGGCGAAGGCGCCCGTCTGATGGTGAAGGCTCTGCGCAAGCTGAACATTCCCTGTGCGACCTGGGATATAGACACCCGGCGACTTGAAGGGGACGCAGTCGGGGCAGGCGCACCTCTTGTCATTCACGTCAATGCGCCAATGCTCCCCTCTGTCCTTCTCAGAATGCCGCGCTCTCTTCGGAACGGCCGGAAAGTGATCGGCTATTGGGCATGGGAATTGCCCGTCATTCCAAAGACATGGACATACGCCCGGCGACATGTTCATGAAATCTGGGTACCGTCCCGCTTTACCGCGGATGCGATCGCGCCCCTCAAAGTCCCGGTTCGTGTGGTGGAACACCCTGTTGGGCTCGCGGGTCAAAAACCCTCTCAGAAAGACCGGGCGGCATTCAACCTACCAGATGATGCCCTCATTGTTCTTGTTTCGTTTAATCTTGCGTCCAGTATGGTTCGGAAGAACCCCATCGATACCATTCGGGCCTTTCGTGAAGCGTTCGGCATCCGTTCTGACCGGATTTTACTGCTGAAGATTGGCCATACAGAGAACTACCCAGACGATATGGCCGCCATTCAGGCCGCGATCGGCGGGGCTCCTAATATTCGTCTCGATACAGCGCATTACAGCAGCGAAGACACGCTGGCGCTCATGGCTTGCGCTGATATCGTTCTTTCCCTTCACAGGAGCGAAGGGTTCGGACTGGTTGTGGCGGAAGCCATGGCGCTGGGGTGCTGCGTTGTCGCCACGGACTGGTCTGCAACGGCGGAGTTCATGGATACTTCATGCGGGCTTCCTGTCGCTTACAGTCTCTCTCCCGCCCGGGATCCACGGGGGGTTCTCGACATGCCGCAAACCAGCTGGGCCAACCCTGACGTTCAATCCGCAGCACAGGCATTACAAGAAGCCGCTGATAATCCCGCTCTTCGGGAACGCCTGGGAAATGCCGCCATGAAGCGTGTGGAGGATCGACTGAACGGACAGAGCCTTCTGCAAGCGGTACAGGCGGGAGGAGTTCAGGGGTGACAGCCAGGAAAGTTTTTGTCTGGCAGTGGGGAAAACGAGGCGCGGGGCCACGAATCGCGGTGGACCTTGCCAATGGGCTTGCTGCACTTCCCCGAACCAGTGTTCAGCTCTCGCTTTCCGACCAAGCGGAAATCCTTCATAGCCATCACGCTCCTGCGAATGTCCTGACATTCAGGACGTATCGCTCTGCGTTCGGGTTGTTCTGCAAATTCCTGCAGGCACCGGTGATTATCACACGTCTTTTCATGGCTATCCTGAGCAACAGACCCGATATTGCCATCTGTGCAATGCCAGGGCCACTTGATGTTCTCATGGCGCACGCTCTGCGGCGGGCCGGGGTACCGGTCATCACGATCATTCACGATGCCCGTGCCCACCCGGGAGACGGTTACCCGTTACAGATGTTTCTTCAACGCATTTTGATCAGGCAGTCATCCAGTCTGGTCACCTTTAGCCAGCACGTCGCCAAAACACTTTCAGGCGATGCATCGTGTCAGGGAAAAAGGATCCTCTCGCTTTCCCATCCACCATTTATCGGGACGAACGCCGCTCCGCCTTTCAGCCATCAGGGAAAACCCAAGCTACTGATGTTTGGACGTCTTCTGCCCTATAAGGGACTGGACCTGTTGGCTGCGGCACTCCCGCAGGTTGATGTTCCTATCGAATGTCGCGTTATCGGGCAGGGGCCCGATAGCCCTGAACTAGCCGAGCTTCAGAAGATCAACGGAGTTCAGGTCGAAAATCGGTGGGTTCCGGAAAATGAACTGTCACAACTGATTGGCTGGGCGGACGTATTGCTGCTTCCCTATCGGGAAGCCTCTCAAAGTGGCGTGGGCGCAATGGCCGCGGCAGGAGGGCGTTATATCGTCGCGACGAATGTGGGTGGCCTCACGGAGCAGTTCGCTGACAATTCACAGGCGGTACTGTGTGAGCCGGAGCCAGCGGCTATCGCAGAGGCAATCACCAGCCTTCTGAAAAACCCACCACCAATCCTTCCAGTTCCTGACAGTACATTGGCCTGGCAGGAACTGGGGAGAAATATTCTCGACCGCTATCTCCCTTAAGTGTCGAGTGCGTCTTCTGTTGCGATACGAATGCGATAGCCAATGTGCTTTTCAATATCGCGCAGGAACAGACGCTCATCACTGTTGATGAGAGAGAACGCAGCGCCCTTCTTGCCGGCACGGGCCGTCCGGCCAATGCGGTGAACATAGGATTCAGGCGTTTCCGGCATGTCCATGTTGATGACAAGATCAACATCGGAGATGTCCAGCCCCCGTGAGGCGATATCCGTGGTCACCAACACAGGCACGCGACCCTGTCTAAACAGGTCCAAAGCCTTGTTTCGTGCGCCCTGTGTCCGATCACCGTGCAGGGTTTCCGCCCTAATGTCATGACGGCGAAGCACCTTCGCCATCAGATCGACATTCACCTTAGTGCGGGCGAAGACCATGCTGCGGCCCGGAAACCTCTCCAGAATACGTGCGACAGTTTCAGGCTTGTCGTCTTTTTCTACAAACATCGCGCGCTGGCGGATTTTCTTTGGGGTGAAGGTTTCAGCAGCAACATCCACCCGTACCGGATCACGCGTTACACGCTTGGCCAGAGCCATGACCGGCTCCGGCAACGTAGCAGAGCAGAAGACGGTTTGCGGCGGCACATCGGGGAAATAGGGTGTCAGCGCCGTCATGCTTTCGGAAAAGTCTTCATCCAGGAGGCGATCAGCCTCATCCAGCACGAGGTAGGTCAAATACTCCAGAACCAGTTCACCCTGCATCACCAGGTCCAGCAGCCGTCCATGCGTGGCCACAATAATGTCAACGCCATCGCGGATCGTGCGCAACTGCTGATCACGTGGTGTTCCGCCACAGATCACACGCGTTTTCAAAGACAGGCGACGCCCTAACTGACGGCAGACCGCCGCAGTCTGCGCGGCCAGCTCCCGTGTGGGTTCAAGAATTAAAGCGCGCGGGCCCGGCGCAGCTTCCCCTTCATTCAGCTTCTGCAGCATGGGGAGCACGAAAGCAGCAGTTTTGCCACTTCCTGTCTGGGATGCGACAAGCACATCGCGCCCGGCCAGAAGCGGCGGTATGGCCTGGGACTGGATCGCGCTCGGGCGTTTGTGCCCAACCTGCTCCAGCGTGGCCAGAAGAGGGGGGATCAGTCCAAACTCGGCAAAACCGTCAGAATTGGAAATGGAAGGTGTTTCAGGCATCGTCATATCCGCTTCTTGCCAAATTTCTTCCGTTTCGGGAAATAGCGTCTTTTTTCGGAGTCCAACCATGAAGGCCACGATCATCGCCGAAGACTTCGCCGGGATGCGTGCGCAAGGTGCCGGTCTCGCGGAGAAAGCAGGAATGGACTGGGACTTTCAACCCGTTCTGATCCGTAAACCCTGGAATCATATTCCGGCCCGATACTGGCCGTCCCCTTTAAAGCGCATTGCCCCCATCACCATAGCGCCTGACACAAAACTGATCATCAGTATTGGTGGAACGGGAGGCATTGCAGGGGCAGCAGTTGCCAAACGGGAAGGGTTGCCCGTGGTGCAGCTTCAAAATCCCCGAACTGACCTCACAAAATTTAATCTTATTGTTGCCAACAGTCACGACGGCATTAATGGCCCGAATGTTTTGATCTCTCGCAATGCATTGCACCCCGTCACGCCCCAGAAGCTGGATTATGCCCGTGCCTTATGGGCTGATCGTCTGAAACGTGACGAGCGGCCTTTGCTTGCCATTCTGGTCGGCGGCACAAACGGGCGCTTTTCTCTTGGGGCGGCGGAAGCAGTCAAAATGGCAGAAGGACTGATCGCTTTCGTGAACCGGAATGGAATGCAGGCTGTCCTGACCCCTTCACGCCGGACGGACCCAGCCGCTCTTGCCGTGTTGAAGGAAAAGCTTGTTCCAGCCGGTATCCGCATTCTTGAAGGGCAGGGAGATAACAATCCTTATCTCGGGATGCTTGCCTGCGCAGATATGATTGCCGTGACTACAGACAGTGTTTCCATGATTTCTGAAGCTGCCGCTACGACTGCACCGGTGATGGTTCTTCCGCTTCCGGGCAAGTCAGCCCGCATTGGCAGGTTTGTGCAAACCCTTGAGGAAGCAGGGCGCGTCCGCATATTCAACCCGACCTTGACATCATGGTCTGTCCAGCCGCTTGACGACACCCCCACTGTGGCGAGAGAAATGCGCCGACGACTGAAGCTCTGAAAGGGCCCTCTATGCTCGATATCCGCACTTTCGGTCCACAGGGTGGAAACGTGCTCTACAAGGCGCTGGCCCACCCGCTAGCAGCCGAAGCGCTGACGCGCATGGAGAAGGCTTTCGCCGGGCAGACAATCGTCATTTACGACCCCGAAGACACCGTCCGAACGCTGGTTGCCCTTTATCCCGGACTAAAACCTTCTGTCGTTCTGGTTCATGATACCGAGCAGGTTGGCCAACCCGACGGCTTTGGTGGGGCGAAGCAAGCCCTTTTGGAACTGCCCAACACTGAGGCAGATACCATTCTGGCGCTCTCGTTCGATGACGCGAAAATGCGCGGTCGTCTGGGCAAGCTCCTGAACGGGCGCACATTACACACTCTCGCCCCGGCACGCCTGCCCGATGATATGATCGTCCGTGGTCGCCCCTATCTCGACAAGCTCAATTTCGCGACAAATTTTGCTTTTTTCCGGGATGACGATCAGTTCTCCACGCGGATCGTGACGGCCAACTACTGGTCCAATTATGGTTCGCAGGATCTGCGTTACTGGCTACGTCTTTATGACCAGTCCGGGCAGGTCATCGCCCAATGGGAGCAGCCCGTTTCCCAGTCTGGCGCAGGCATCACAATCGATAGCGCCCAAATCCGTGAACGTTTCAGCCTGCCGCCGTTTATGGGGCAGCTTTTCATTCATGTGATCGGTGCGCGCGGGCATGACGTCGTCAAGTACGCGCTGGATGTCTGGGGCAGAAACGGTGACCCAAGCCTGTCCGTCACGCATGACGCCAATGCCTGGCCATCTGTCCGTTATGCCACGCTACCGGCTCCGGAAGCAGATGAGACCCTTACCGTCTGGGTCCAGAACAGCCATGCCACCACGATCCCGGCGGGAGGCATTACCTTTAACCCCATGGGCGTGGAAGAACATCGTGGCGTTGATCGGGCGATCGGCCCGTTTGAGACCATCGCGGTCGATGTTGGAAAAATCTTTCCCGAACTCGCATGGCCTGCCCAGCTCGAAATGCGCGCAGGACGTCATCTGGTTCGCCCGCGCTATGAAATAACGCAGCGTGGACGCACACGCATTGCACACCTGAATATCGAGCGGGACAATATTCGCCCGGACCCAGCCATCAGAAATTTTGCACCATCGCTAGGCCGAGGCTTTCTGCTGCCTTTTCCCATTCTGGACCCTGCAAAATTTGAAAGCTTTATCCAACCCAACCCCATGTCCGAGGCACTGGAAACGCTTCCTGTGCGGCTGGATATTTTCGATGATGCCGGACAGCCGGTAGGCTCCCACTTCCTTGGAAATCTTCCGCGCAGCCACTCAACAGCCATCGCCTTGCATGACCTGACAGACCGGCCAGGGCATGCAGATCTGGTATATGACTTCCGAGACGGAGGGGAAGCTGACGGCTGGCTTCATGCGCTCATGCGCTATCGCAACCGAGAGACCGATCATGCGGCAGAAACCAGCTTTGGAGCGCACATCTTTAACACGCTCATGACATGGCGTTCCGAGCCGCAATCCTACTCCGGTCCACCGCCGGGCCTGACAACGCGTCTCTTCCTGAAGCTTGGGCATGATCATCTGCGTAGTTTCTGTTGCCTGATTCATCCCGCCTCAATTGAGGGGACGGATGAATCCGAAACGGTTCTGCTGCTTCATGCCGCTGACGGCACCCTGGTGGCCGAGACGGGTATCCGCATCCAGCCATCAGGCTCCTACATGGTTCGTCCCCATGAACTTTTTGAGAGCGCCCACCTGGAGCGAGCCGGTGTCGGTGGATATATCCTGATCCGCGATCTCACATGCCGCCTGTTCGGGTACCATGGCCTTGAAAACGGGGAAGGCGGCTTCTCCCTCGATCACATGTTCGGCTTCTAAACCTTTCAGGCCTCTTGTTGAGGAATGGGTTACGGTCCTTTCTTCAACAAGAAACACGGCGGCTTACGCTAGCTGACGAAACCATGTCCGTCCGCAGTGAACCCACTAGCTTCCATCGGCCTTTGAATTTTACGCAGAATAAATTTATACTTCTGTAAGATGATATTCCACACATTTTGAATATTGGTCCCATCTCAATGCTTTCCAACGCGCATCTCTCTTCTTCTCGCACGGTTGTTCTTGTGCCCTGCTATAATGAAGAAGTGACCATTCAGAAGGTTGTGCAGGATTTTCGTGCAGCACTGCCGAGCGCAGATATTTACGTTTACGATAACAACTCGACAGATCGCACAAAGGAAGTCGCCAAAGCTGCGGGAGCAATTGTCCGTACGGAGCGGATGAAAGGGAAGGGACACGTTATCCGCCGGATGTTCGCGGATATTGAGGCAGACTATTATATTCTGGTTGATGGTGACGCCACCTATGAGGCTGCAGCAGCACCCGGCATGCTTCATGCTGCCATGTCAGAGGGGCTGGACATGGTAAATGGTGCGCGCATAACAGACCGCGAAGCCGCCTATCGCCGCGGACATGTGTTGGGCAACAAGGTACTGACAGGACTGGTAACGCTCGTCTTCGGCCGTCGCCTCAGTGACATGCTCTCAGGTTATCGCGTATTTTCCCGGCGCTTCGTAAAATCTTTCCCGGCTCTTTCTGCAGGCTTTGAGACCGAGACCGAATTCACGGTCCATGCCCTCGAACTCGGCATGCCGATTGGGGAAATTCCAACAGCTTATATCGAGCGTCCGCCCGGTTCAGCATCCAAGCTGCGCACCTACTCAGATGGACTGCTAATCCTGAGAACCATCATCAATCTGGTGAAGCAGGAACGCCCGTTGATGTTCTTCGCAGCGCTCTCACTATTTTTTACCCTTGTCGGTCTGATCCTCGGAATTCCTGTCGTGGTGACTTACCTCAACACAGGGCTCGTCCCACGCCTTCCTACAGCGCTCCTTGCCACAGGCAGTATGATCCTTGCAGCACTCTCACTGGTTTGCGGCCTGATCCTGGACAGTATCACACTGGGTCGACGCGAGTTGAAGCGTATGCATTACCTGTCACTGGCCGCACCTCCCTTGCTGGAAGAACAGTAAAAATAGCGTTCTGAGACAACTCACTGCGCGCGTTCTGAAAAGAAGCATCTAAGCCGGAGGCGGACTATTAGCATCCCACTTCCGGCTGAACCGAACTTGTCACTCGGCTTTTTTGATAGATCCGGGACGTCAACGCTCGATCAAGAAACTTGGTAACGGGCTTGGTAAAGAGCCGCGAGACAGCTTCGCCCAGCCCCCAGATCACGATCAGGCAGACTGGATAGACAATCCATCCATTGCTTTGCGGCCAATGATTATGCCTCCAGATCCGAACAGCAGCCATGACAACAAACATGTGAGTGAGATAGACCTCATATGACAGTTGCCCCATTCTACGGATCCACCAACTCCATCGACCACCTTCAAATGAACGCCAGCCACAGGCCAAAACCAGCATGGCAATGCCTCCATAAAGGACGGCAAACCAGCCGTCAGACAGCAGATGCCACCAGGATGGCGGACCAAACATCTCTGACAGCATCATCAGCAAACCAACGCCCCCCATCGCAACGGGCCAGCTTCCGTTAGGACGATACCGCGCTGCCACGATTGCCATGAGAACACCCAGCGCAATGGTTCCCAAACCGGTCAGGGTGGCCTGCTCTCGCCAGATTTCATTGCCCTGAAGCGTTACCTGATACACGGGTGCCGTTACAGCCAGCAGGAGGAGCACGCCCACACGCAACCACACATTCAATCGGCAGAGGAACGGGAACAGCAGATAGAAAAGCTCTTCAATCGACAGGGACCAAAGGATCGTCCAGCCTGCAACACTCCAACCATGCCGCGCCTGCCACACGTTCAAATACAGCCCGAAAGCTGCCATTGTCGCGCCTAGGAAGCTCTGACCCGGCTTTGAGAAGCGATAATCTTCAAAGCCGACATAGTCGAGCACTCCCAGAACGCTCACAAGCAACACGAGGCAGGGAAGGATACGAATGGCGCGATGAATGAGGAACCTGACCGGCTGTATCCGATCCAAAGCACCGAAGGTCTGCGTAATTCGGGACGCAATCAGAAAGCCGGACAAGACGAAGAAAATGCTGACAGCCTCACCGCCATTATAGTTCAGGCCCACCAGGAACCAACGCGGCAGAAAGCTGGCCAACCTCGTATGAGAGAGGGGAATGCGTATTCCAATATGATTACTGATCACAAAAAGAATTGCTGCTCCTCGCAGACAATCCAAAGCTGCATTCCGTTTCATTGTCGCTCCCAGTCAGACAAAATATTTCTGACGGCGCAATGAGTTCAAACAAAGGCGATGGCATGGCCAAAAAATCGTCTTGTCAGACTGTATCGCCACTGTTAAAAGCCCGCTCAACGAATGGGCGCGTAGCTCAGCGGTAGAGCACTGCCTTCACACGGCAGGGGTCACAGGTTCAATCCCTGTCGCGCCCACCATTCGAACTCCATGAAAATACTCAATATTGTTCCCGGTTTCACGATTCGGGATATTGCTTGGGTGTGCATCCGGTTGTCGCCTGAACGCGCGCAAGACTCGGAGTGAATTGGCAAAAATCCGTACAGTTTGTTCTGACTTTGTTCTGTACGCTCAATCAGCCTGAGAAAGCCAGTTTTCCACATCTTTTCTGTACTCATCTGGCATCTTTTTTGCGTAGCGCGTGACAATCGAAATTGTTGCCCAGCCTCCATCTTCTTTCAGTCTTAGGATGTCTCGATGGAGACAATAGTGCCAGGTTGCCCATGTATGTCTCAGATCATGAGGAGTGATTTCGGGGACAAAGGCGCTTTTCTGGGTATTGCTGCCGATTGGTGTCCAAACCCGAATCCGGCCGGGAAGCGTCGCTTTTCTGCAAGCTGAGGCCCATGCACTTTTGATCTGGCCGCCTGATAGGCGTCCTTTACTGGCATATCCGTCGTTGATCACGCCAAGAGCATCAGGCCGCCTGATCCTTGGACGGAAGACTGGACCGTCGCGGTATCCCAAGGTGAGGAGCGCTCGAATCACTCTAGGGGGCAGGTCTATACGGCGCTCGTTGCCTTGCTTCTGCCAGACAACGGCGCGCTTCCCTCGGATGTCGACGTCTTTCCACTCGAGTTCCAGGGCCTCGGATAGTCTTGCGCCTGTTCCGACCAGGAAGATAATCAGCGGGCGTAGGTGAGGGGCGGCGCTACTGATCAGCCGATCTACTTCATCGGGCTGTAAGTAGTTCGTCCTGCGCTTGGGAATTTTTGGCGTTGAAAAAGCGGGTCTCTCGCACCATTGGCGAATTGCTGCAAACTCCATGATTGCCCTGAGTGGAGTCAAAACTCCTCGCATTTTTGTCGCGGGGGAAGCCTGGGCTCCATCTCGCAAAATAGCTTTGTAGGCCTCATCGACCTGGGGTTGCGCGATCTCCATCAAACGGGTTGTCCCGAAGTGATCCAGAAGACGCCTTAGATGAAATTTCGTGGTCTCGGATCTTTCGCAGTCTTCAAGATAGGCGCCTACAGCGTGGGCAAATGTGACTACAGCGCGCTTGCCATAGACTGCCTCTTTCCAGAGCTCGGCTTCCCTTTTGGCGCGGTATTCTTCCGCCCGGACTGGGTCAGAAGTTCCCGTGCTTTCGCTAATGCTTTGTCCGCTGACGGTGCCGCGGATGTAGAGGCGGTGCGTTCCATGGCGGTTGACGATTTTGAGGGACATTCGAGGCTCAGCAAAAGACGTTCATAATCAGCGGGACGAAACACGATCCTGTTTGGCCATCGCAGATGGGTTGGTCCGCCCTGGAAAGATGGGGTGGCGCGCAGGTGATCCATGAGCTTCCTGCGTCCGATGCGCCCTTTCAGGTGAGACAACACGTCATTTACGGTAAATACACTCGTCAATGGATAGGAGATATCACTCATCGCCTCCACTCCGCGTCCATGGCTTTATCAATCCGTTTTCGAGAATCGCGAGCGCATTCCCAGTCAATGGGATAATATTCGCTATGGCCGTCAAGAACTGCGAACGCTGCTTGCTTTTCCAGCCAATCCAGTCGCTCCGTATCTGTAGGCTCGTTCATGGGTTGTACTCCGGCGTAAGGGAGTTCGCGCAGTGCTTGCCCGCGTCTGTCGTGACGAAATACACGCTTTCATCTCCCCAACCTTTTCCTGTTTTCCGCATCAGTCCTTTCTCCGTTAGGGAGCAAAGAACAGGATCGTTTGCGCTCGTGTAGAAATAATCCCTGAAGCCTGCCTTCATGACATCGCCACAAGTCGATCCATGCGCATGCAGGAGCGCATGCCGCTCTTTGGGTGTCAGTCCCAGGGCAACTTCACCTGGAGCAGGGAGAGTGATGTCCTTTTCTTTGCAGCGCCGGACTGTGATGCCTGCAAATGAGACGCCGTCAACATCCCTCTGTACTTTGGCGCGAACCTTGCTGGCTGAGGGTCCATACAGGATGCAGCCATCACCCTCATCCCACCAGGCCACGCGCACTGTCCAAGCCTTACGGATGCGCTCGGTCGGCGGTAGCCGCAGCCGGTTTGCGATCAGGTGATCCCGGTTCTTCTTGTTGTTGACCACGACAGGTCCTGCGTTCCCATCGATCTGACCAGGTGGTGGGGCGATGGCAATTGCTTCTGCGACTGATCGCAGGACAGCAAAGCGCTCCCATTTGCCAGTGTACTTGCCGGTCGCAACAGAATATCGACGCCTTGTCAGGTACTCATCTTTCTCGATCACTGTAGCTCTGGCGTAATCGCCAGCCCATGAAAGCGGGTATACGTACCCTGCGCAGTTGGGGCGCCAGAATGTCAGGAACCGCCGCCGTGCCCACTCTCGGCGCAGATCCACGATGACGTACTGATCCGTATCCGTCCGCCCGCTCATGCCGGGTCTCCTGCGCGCGCATGAGCTTCCCAGCCGCCGAGGCGCTCTTGAGTAAGGTCCAATCTCCCCGCCTTCAGAATGTCAGTCATAGTGTCCCATGAGCCTACAGAAAGTCCCATCGCGTTGCCCGAAGCCGGATTGACCGCTTTCAAACCAACAGTTTCCCACCGGAAACAATCTGCTTTCTTCCAATACCCTGTTGCAGGCACGAGATTGCTTCCATCGAATGGCAGGACGCTTACGCCCGCACGTTCGAAGGCTTTTGACAGCATCGTTGCGGTTTTGTGGCGCACTTTTCCTACTGCATTCGCCTTCATGCCGGGTCTCCTGCGGGCTTGCGTGCCTGTGCTTTTTCAAAGTCGGCTATAGCTTGCTCAACTCTAATTTCTGCCTTTGTGAGAGCGTTGATACGCTCCTGAGCTAGCACCATGCCTCGCTGTTCATCTGCGATCTGGATGCGGATGGCGCGTGTAGCGACGTCCATGACGTTTTTGTCCATCACACCCCTCCCTCGCGTGTGAGGGCGGCGCGGGCGTTGCGAATATGTCCGAACGTCAGAATACTATGGCCGATAGTCCCGTCCTCTTTCTGGAAGAAAGAAACTGGTTCGCTGTCCAATTCGTCCGCTACTGCCTCACCGCACATGTCCTGTTCACAGGAGACGACAAGTGAGAGCGCGGCAGCGTGCAGAATGGCGTAACGCGCCTTACTCGCCTCGGCATCAGCCCGCGCAAGCTGCTCGGCTTCAGTCAGCTCCGCAATGCGGGCTTCCAGCGCGGCGACGTTGGCGGGGCGGGAGAATAGCTCCCGTGTCTCAACAGTACTGTGCTTTTTGTATTCTTCATGCGCGCTTTCGGAGCACTGTTTCCAAGGCCATGCTCCGCCGCGCATATCACGAACCTGCCAAGCAACAGGCCTATCCCCCTCCGCATCCTTCCGGCGCTGTTCTTCCGCGCCTCGGGCTTCGGCCAGGACGATATGACGCTTCAGGTATGCCCGGAATACATCTTCAGGGTAATCGCTTCGACGACCGCAAACGGCTTTCACCATATCCGCGTGCATTTCCTGAACTTGGCCGTCCTGTTCGCGCACAGTCCGCACGTTCTGTTCCGTGTTCTGGGTCATTTCGCGGCTCCTTTCGGCGTGCTGCGCTTGATCTGGGCGAGAGTGTTGCGGATTGATCGGACGTCGCCTGGCGTGGATGAGCTGAAGACAATCCCGCCTGTTTCGTGCGTCCACCTGAGATGTCCGCCATTGCTGCGGCCAGCGCTCCAGCCAAGGGCCGCCGCCTGCTTGCGTAGCTGGCGCATGTCTGAATGAAGTCCGTTCACGACAGATCCTCCGTGAACGTGGCAAAGCTGGTCGGACGCCAGTTCGGCATTTTCCCGACCATCGCCTCTCGCAGCTTGATGGCCGAATACTTCGCAGGCTTTGTTTCGTCGCTAATCGGATCGGACACTAGCCTCTGATCAATGGCGATCTTCCAGAGCTCATTGCCGTTGAAATGCTCAAGCACTGACGCGGTATCAATCCGATCGATATAGTCGTCCGCTCCAAGTATTCGCCCGATCATCTCGCCAATCTGATAGCTCTGATCGTTTTTTGAGGTACTGGTGCGACGATGTGGGGCAACCACCACGGCATGTCTTGCGATGACCTGGAGCGCAAGGCCCGTGATTTCGCAGGTTTCCAGCACACACCCATGTTTCAGGATGGGCTCGTACAGATCTCGATCCGTGTACCGTCCTCCAATCAAAAGCGCGATCAGACAGATGATGATCAGGTCTTGATCTACATCTCCCTCCAGCACTGCTTTCTGGACTGCTTTGGTCATGATGTCGGCAAGCGCGCTTTGGCCTGCCTTCGTGATGGGAAGCTTGCTCATGCTGCCACCTCGCGGGCATCTGGCAGCGCGGCATTCGGGCGCGTGAAGTCGGGCAGGCAGCGAGGCCCGGCCCATTTCGTCTGCTCTGATGTTATCGCGCCGCCGATGTCATCGGTGCTTTGGATGGAAATGAGGGCGGGGCGAAATGAGCCGCAGGACACGATGCTGACAGATCCGCTCCCGTCACGAATGTAGCGATCGATGGCGCGGCAGACCCTGCTGAGTGGTCTGGGGTTCAGCACCTCAAGCAATTCCGCAGGCATGAACGGTTCTGACGGGAGCGCGGACCTCCAATCCCATTCTGGAATATCGGACGGGCGTATCAGACGGATAAACCCGCGCTCGATCTCGATGTTGTCGGCAGACAGGGCGAGCCAGACAATCATGAGTTCGCCTGTCAGTTCGAAGGCCACATGATCGATATCGCGGTCGCGGCAGATATGGATCAGGCGCTCGCCCTGGTGCGTATCGATGTAGAACGGATCAAACGACTCATTTACATCGCGGGACCTAGCGTAAAGCATGATCTTTCGATCGGTCGCTGCACAAATCGTCTGGCCATTGTGATGCTCGATGCGCATGCCGCGCAGGGGGCTGCGGCAGGACCGACGATCGGTTGCAAAAGACACAAAGGCGAGGGCGCGACCCTCAACGAAAACAGTTTTGTCAGCCATTTTTCTTGCCTCGGTGAGAGGTTGCAACGGGGGAAAGCAGGCCCTGCTTGATGAACTGATCTCGACGCCAGCCCACTGTTGTCGGGCAGAGGCCTAAGCGCTGTCCGATCGTCTTTAAGGGCATGCCTTGTTCGAGCAGCTTGAGGACGCGCTCCGGGTCCACTTTAGGCTTGCGGCCTGCATTGCTTGCGGAAGAGCGGCCGGTCATAGCGGGAGATCCGGCGTAAACCCTTCGTCGAGGGTCGCGTGATCTGGCCAGTGAGGCGTGGCCCTGGCGATGACCTTCCGGCCATGCTTAATCGACACGGGGCCGCGCTTGCACTGAGCCCAGCTCAAGGCGGCCACGTTTGCGCCCTGACGTGTGGCATAGCGCATGACGATGCGGCCCTTGTTGTCGCAAATCCCGTAAGGTGGGCGCTTTGCCTTGGTCATAGCTCACCACCTCGGTTGCAGGATTTCCAAAGACACAGGTCGGAAAATCTCCCTGTGCTGGGAACCGGCTTCGGTGCGACATCCTCCCGCCGTATCGGCGGAGGCATCGGTTTTGTTCCATTCGCTTTTGGGACGACAATCCCTGCTCCCTTGGGGGCGACGAATGGAGCAGGAGGCTTGACCAGGCGTGAGCCGATGAAGACCCCAATCAGGGCAAAGGTCCCGGAGAGGGCCCCTGATGCCAGGATGCTCTTTCCGCTCATGGGTACTTCCTTATGGCTGCGCCTACGGTAATTGCCCGGAGATGCTCCACCTGCTTTGCGCACCAGGCGCTCAGGGTCTGGGCGCGATTGATTTCAGGCTGGCTGAAGAGTTCCGTAGCGATCGGACGGAGGGCGGGCGGCGCAGGAATTTCCGGGACATCTTCCGGAAGCCGGTTCGCCATCAGCAGGCGTTGCAGCTGATCCTCAAGACCGAATGCGCTTTCATCCCAGATCATGGCCATGCGCTTGTCGCCCTCGTGCTCGGCATTCGCAGCGAGGTTGCGGCAATGCTGAAGGCGGATCTGGATATCCCGGGCCTGATTGTGAGCTTCCGGCTCAATGTTCTCAGACAGGAAGTGGTCAAACGCTCTCTGGGTGCGCGTGAAGATCAGCATTGGGGGTAGGGGGCGCTTCATGCTGCGGCTCCCTCGTATGCGATCTGGAATTTCGGGGATTTGCAGCGGAAAGCTGTGGCGATAACGCGGTGCAGCTCAGCGCGCATCTGCCATTCAAAGCGCGTGTGACGCGATCTGGTGACATCGAGAAGGGCAGCAATGGCCTCGTTCTTGTTCGCGAGCTGATTAGCAAGCGCACAAGCCACTGGAGCATGCGTCACATGCCAAAGCGCTGCGTCATAAGCCTTAACAAAACGGGTTTCAGGACCAATGAGCAGTCGGATCTGCTCGGGCGTATATCCGAACGACATGAAATCTCTCCATCGCGGGTGGCGATGGAGAGAATGTGGGATTGTCCCACAATGAAGTCAAGATAATTTTGTGGGCATTCCCCACAGTAATATTTTTGATAGTTGCGAAATCCTTTCTCGCACTTCGTCATGTTTGCGAAAGGGAAGGATTTATGCGCGGACTTAGTTTTCTACTGAGCATCGATATCATGCTGATGCTGAGCCCCTTAGCTCACGCTGGGGGAATAATCACGTCGAATGGATCGTGTCTCAAAGGATCCAATTATGCACATGGCGGCGTGGAAGACGATCTAGCGAGAACGGCTGTCCCCATTCGCTGCGACAGTGCGATTCTGAAAGATTTCTCGGGTGGGCGTACGATGGTCCAATTTTCAGGAAGTAGCGGAATATATGGATTTACCTACCTTCCGGATAAAGACGGACAGGGGAAAGCAATACATTTATGGGTAGATAATAGAGAACTTGATGTGACAGATGGTTATTGCAGAGCCGATATACAAAAACGAGAGATACATTGTGCTGCATACTCAATATATGGAGCTACTAAGTATGTAGTAGGAATTGATTATAAGGAGTTATACTAGGCATCATTCGCTCCCTGAGTTCTGATTAATGCGTACTGCAAAAAGGCAGTTGCCTCAGTCTCTGGCATGCGACGATATGCATCTAACAATGCGGCTTCACCAGCATTGAGTGCGCGGGCGGGCTTCATGTTCCCGTTGCCGCTTGTTAGCCAGTCCAAAGAGACATCAAAATAGTTGGCAATAGCCACGAGCGTTGCTCTCCCAGGTGCATCAGCTCCAGTCTCTATTTTTGTGAGATGGGCGCGCGATATCCCTATCTCCACCGCAGCGGCAGCTTGCGTCAAGCCTTTTTGTTCTCTTAATGTTCTCAATCGAGATTGCAGATTAGATGTTTTCATAGAAGGATTTTGGCCGAACAAAGGATTTCGAGGGCGGGATTTTCCCACATTTCGATTGACACCAATGGTGGGAATGTCCCACATATTGGCTATGAACACGAAAGAGATCATTCGAAAGGCTGGGGGGCCACTTCGCGTAAGCCAAGTGATTCACCGCCATCATTCGACAGTCTGTGGCTGGGATAAGATCCCGCCATGTCATGCCCGGGTTATTTCCGAGCTTTCCGGCGTTTCCGTTCATATCATCCGTCCAGACGTCTTCGGCCCTGAGCCGCTGACGTTAGCGGAAAAAGCGGAGCGCGCTGCGTGATGATCGCCCGCGCTCCTGTCCTTCATCATTCGGTCCTCTCCTCAATTCCAAGATGTCCCCTCGCAAGGACAGTCATACGGGAAGGGAGAGTCCGAGGTGTCGGGTATTACATCCGCGGGCTTGGGTATTTCACCCAAGGCAAGTGGTGGCGCCATGTCTGACGCGCTCACCGATCAGTTTCAAACTCTTGTTCGTGACGAGATTGAGGATCGCCGCGGGCGTGGCCTCAAGGCTGCGTTCCGTGAGGTCGCGCGCGTTTACGGAATCACGGAACGGCGCGTCCGTGCCTGCTGGCATGGTGAAGTCCGTTTCGTAGGTGCGGCGGAGTGGGAATCTGTTCGGCGCGGTCGGATTGAGGCGCTGCAAGTGCGGCAATCTCATCTTCAGCAGCAGCTGGAGCGTCTTCATGACACTGATCGAGGTGCCGCTTGAACGTCATTATCTGCCTGTTCGGGCCAGCTGCTGAGCAATGGGTGATTTACGTCAGGTTTCAGGCGAAATCTGTCGTCATCTATGTGGTTCAGTGGTGGGTCGAGCGGGAAATCAGCAACCTCCAGCGCCGTGAGCGCCGCGTCGAAAAGGTGATGCGGTGCCTAGAGGGCTGGATCAGAACGCTCTGAGGATCGCATGGCTCGCCCTTCCCACGATTACTCCAGAATTGAGCCGATGGTTCGCAGTTTGCACTCAGGTGGCGCTGGTGCGCGCATCATTGCAAAACATGCGGGCATTTCTGTTGGCAGTGCTCACGCCATGATCGGGCGCCTTGGCCTGGTGCGGCCAGTTCAGCCGCGCAAGGCTGTGCGCCGTCCGGTTCGTCGCCCGCTGCCGGTCGGCATGGGTCTGTCCCTGGGAGGGGCGAATGTCTGATTATTCCTCAGTGATGGAGTTATCTGAGGAAGCGCCGATCAAGGTTCGTCATTGGCGCGTACCAGTTGGCACTGGATTTCTCCGGTTCCCTGAGCCTTTCAATGCGAAAGCGGTTCGCGAGAGCGCGCGGGTTCGTCCCGATCTAGCCAATCAGGTGCGCCGCACGGCGTCCGGCCACACGTTCTCACGCGGTGGTGCGATGCGGATGCCTGCGAAATGGGGATCGGGTCATGAATGATCTTCTCGATCTGATCGGACTTTATGCAAATCTGGGAACAGACATTGCGGCGTTTCCATCGCAGATTGCCTATTCCGAGAGTATCGGCAAAGCGAATGCGACAGTGTCGTCAGTTATCAACGGGCGGCTGATGCCTTCAGCGAAATTTCTCGATGCCGCTGGCTACGATCGCGTTGAATGCTACCGCCCGCTTGGGATCGAGGAAAAGGCTCCGCTCCTCAATTCACTCCAATTTTTTACAGAAGTGGGAACGGTGATCCGCAAGTCCGGGTCAATGCGCGCTTGGTGCAGGAAGCATGGCCTTCCGCCGACCAGTGTTGCGCAGTTCCTCGATAATGAACGTAGTGCCACGGATGCGATTGTCAGGGCGGCAGGATTTCGTCGCCTCATTCGCTATCGTCGGCGCGCAGAACGGACTATCGCAGCATGAGTGGTGACTTTAATCCCGGTCTGTTCGGCGGGGCCATGCGGTCAGTTCCGAACAACACGTCCTGTGAATGTGCGCTTCTTGGCTCTGTCCTCATGCAGTCCAAGAAGACCATGGAAGCCGTGGAGGAAATTCTGCGGCCAGAGCATTTCTATGATCGTCTGAATGGTGTGATCTATGAAAAGGCCCTGATGATTTACAATGAAGGGCGAACTGTCGATCCCTTCACAATCATCCGTCATTTCGAGCACCCTGATCTGGATCTCTGGGGCGAGGTCGATCCCAAGGTTTATATTAGCAAGCTGGCCGCCGCTTACGTCAGTGACCGGCTTGCCTATGACTACGCGCGGGAAATCCGGGAAACGGCGATGCGCCGTGACCTGATGGCGCTTTGTCAGCAGACATCTGATGCGTGCTGCAAGCCGGAAGACCAGAAGGCAGAAGAGATTCTTGAAGGGCATGAAGCGGCCCTGATGCATCTGGCTTCTGGCAATACGGAAACCCAACCGAACGTCACCTTTCATGAGGCCCTTTGCACGGCTGTTACGAAAGCAAAAGAAGCTGTTGCGCGTGGATCTGCGCTTGCGGGTCTGTCTTGGGGATACAAGTCGCTTGATCGTCTGACGAACGGTCTTGTCGGCGGGAATATGTACGTCCTCGGCGCGCGGCCTGCCATGGGCAAGACCTCTCTGGGGTTGGGCATCGGGCTCCGGATCGCGTCCAACGGTGCCCGCGTCCTGTTCTGGTCGGGTGAGATGACGGCTGACCAGCTCGGCGCGCGCGGTGGTGCGGCCAAGAGTGGGTTGAACCTGCGATCGGTCTTTTCAGGGCGTCGTTGGGATGTTCCTGAAGAAGCCATGACGGGCGAGCAGCCACCGCTGGAAGACTGGCAGTGGGCCGCGCTCAATCGTGCCTGTGACGCGGCCTATCATCTGGCTCTGGAAACAGACACGCGCGGCGGCTTGTCGGTTGCGATGTTGCGGTCGCGCGCGCGGCGCATGAAGCGCTCCAAGAAGGGTCTCGATGCCATCGTGCTGGATTACGTCCAGCTGATGCGCGGATCGCCTCGTGTGCGTGGTCGCCTGCGATATGAGGAAATGACCGAAATCAGCAATGAACTGAAGGTTCTGGCGAAGGAACTGGATGTGCCGGTCATTGTCCTGGCGCAGCTCAACCGTGAATCAGAGAAGCGCGAAAACAAGCGTCCGCAGATGCAGGATCTTCGGGATACCGGCGCTCTGGAACAGGACGCGGACGTCATCGGCCTTATTCATCGTGAGCACTATTATCTCAAGAAAGAGGCGTCATCCGGTGAGCTGACACGGCGTGATCGTGAAAGTCCTGAGCAGTTCAGTCTGCGCTGTCAGGAGTTCAATGATCGCCTGGACAAGGCGCGGGGCAGGGGTGACGTGCATATCGTCAAGAACCGTCATGGCCCGGAGGGCCGTTGCCGGATGCTGTTCGATGATGAGACCACCTGGTTCCGTGACGAAAGTGAAGATCCGCGCAGCCCCGCATGGGGCCGTGAACTGGCAAGCGCCTGATGAGCAGTCGCCAGCGTCCCGGCAAGCATGCGCGGTCGGTGATGTCCGATCGTCGCTGGCCGCTTCTGTCGCTGGCGGCGCGCGCCCTGTGGCTTGGTAGTACGGATGTCGGGGATGTTGTCCCTGCTGTTCGAGCACCTGGCCGCACGGGCGTCTCTGTCGAGGATTATGCCCGCTATCTGGCCACAGATACCGATGTCGTCCGATCCGCTGTCAGTGAGTTGGTCCAGTGCGACGTCATGGAGCCAGTGGGTTCCGGTTTCCGTCTCAAATCCTACTGAGTTTCTAGGTTTTTTATCCCGCCCTTGCTGCGGGTTCAGGAGTTTCTGACGTGAAAGTCAGCGCAACACATCGCACGCAGCTCGCCAAGATCGCCCTGATGCAGGTCGAGAACCTTGCGCTGAATGCCCTTGATGCCGTGATGGTTCTGTCATGGGTGCGGCTTTGCACCTATCTGATCCTGAACTGCCCGGACGGCGTCCTGAACGTGTCGTTCCCTGGTGCATTGTCTGCGCTCGCCCGCACCAAGGTTTTCTGCGACGAAAACCTAATCGAAACCTACCTGAAAACCTACGCGGAAACCCAACTGATAACCTGGGACCAGCAGGCGAAAACCATCAGTCTGCCGTCTGATCTGGGCGCGACCGCTCGCCAGATCGCATCCCGTGAAAATGGAAGAAAGGGCGGTAGACCGCCGGGAAAAGCCAAGAAAGGAAAGGTTCAGGACAATCGTCAGAGCAGTATCATGCTGCCCATTTCAGGAGGCAAAGACGTGGCGCAAGAAAACCTAGAAAAAACCCGGCCTACACGTACGCGCGCGGAAGCTAAGCTTAGCTTTAAATCTTCTTCAGAAGATAAGCTTAAGCTTGATGCGGCATTCAATCGCATTGGACCCAAGGCCTATGAGGCGGCTGATCTCGATCCGGCTCGCGACATGGGAAATTACGGCATTGCCCGGCAGTGGTGTGCGGATGGTTTGGCCAAGGGGCTGACGGAAGCCGAGATTGAGCGGCTGGTCCTGTTCGTGGTTCGCGAGGTCTCGGCGCGTGAACGGGCCAAGGGCAACGGCATCAGCTTCGGGTATTTCCACAAGGCCGTCACGCAGGCGATTGCTCGCGGCGATGTGCCGGAAGAGCCAAAGACATTGGATCAGATCAAGGGTGAGCGTGCCTGGGAAGAGGCTATGGCGGACTACAATCAGCGTCGCGCCTGTGGTGAGACGGGGCTGCGTCGTCCGGAGCTGTCTGACTTCGTGGGGCAGGTGGCAGCATGAAAAAGGTCAAGCGGATCAACCTTGCTCAGGATATTCCAGCTCAGGTGGAGCAGTGGCTGGACGACGCTGCGTACACGTTGGCTGCCCTTCCGGCGTCCGGATGCCGCCCTGGTGGGCTGCGTGCTTACTGGCCTGAGATGGTTCCGGATCGAGAGGACCTAGATTGGCCACTTGAGAGTGATCTGAAGCCACCGCCTCCATCGTCAGATGAAATCGAACGCATGGATTGCTCGCTTGAATGGTTAGGGTTGCTTGCTGACGAGAATCGGATACTGCGGCCCGTTGTGAATATGAGGCTGATTGTGCATCCCATGTCGGGGCAGCACCAATGGACATGGCGGAAAATAGGCAGAAAACTGGGGATCGGCCATGAGACAGCAAAGGCCCGGCATCACGAGGCATGCCGCGTGATAGCAAGAAAAATCGTCCTACCTGAATTTTTCTCTCGCCATTATCGCCATTTTGAACGTATGTAGTTGGCATGATGAGGGGACGTATGCTCGCAAGGGTGTCGTCCCCTTTCTCGTTCGGGGTGAGCGGGTGGTGAAGGCGGCTGAAGGGGAACCTCAGGCCGCCTTCGTCGTCTTTCGGAGGGCGGTCAGGTGTGACAAAAATGCCACGAAAATTTAATGAGCCAATTAATCTTGGGTCCCTCCTGGAGGGGTAGCCGTCCGGGGGTAATTCGCACCCCGGTAAGAGGCACTTTTCGAGTAAATTTCAGAATGGGTTGGTGTTGTTGTTGTTGTCGTCTCAAGAGGAACCGGCAATGGAGCTGCAAGAGCCCGTCACCCTGAATAAAGCTCAGATGGCTAAGCGCCTGAAGGTTTCCCTTCCCACGCTAACCAACTGGATTGATCGCTGGCCTGACTTTCCAGCGGAGCATCGCGGCACTAACGGGAAAAGTTGGCGGTTTGATCCGCATGCTGTTTTCGACTTCCTGGCGTCAAAGCGGGAAGAGGAAGAAAAAGCCACGATCGGGCGCGATGAGAAGTTGATGGAGCTGCAGCTGCAGTTCGATGACCTCTTCGCAGAGGAAGAAGCGCCCGCCCGATCCAGCTTGGTGTCTACCAAAGAACAGATCGATATATGGCGATTACGCGACCTTAAGCGCAAAGAAGCGGAAAGGTGCGCGAAGCTGGTTATAGCCGATCAGATGCAGGACATGATGGCCACGGCATTTGCCACGTTGTCACGGGATATGGGGGCTTTTCTTCGGCAACTCGCCCGTGATCAGAGCTGGCCAGACGCCGTTCTCAGGCAGGCTGAAAGCCGTATGAAAGATATGCAGGCCAAGTCCGTTGATAGCGTCTTGGCAATGCTGAAACAGGATACCGACACTGAACATGAGCGACAGCTTCATCTCACCTGAGGAAGTGCTGTTTGCCGATCCGCGTGCGCTTATTGCCAGAGCGATTGAATCATACCGTCCTGCGGAACAGATCAATGTCGCAGACTATGCGGCCAAATATCGCATCTTGGACAATCGAGGCGGCGGATTTGTTGGTCGCTGGAGCCACGACGAGGCTCCTTATCTGGTTGGTCCAATGGAGGCCCTGACAGAAAAGCAGTTCCTCACAACTGCCGTTGTGGGCCCTGCCAGATCGGGCAAGACGACGATTGGCCAGAACTGGCTGCTTCAGTCCGTAGACGTCGATCCCGCAGATTTTCTGGTTTATGCCCAGACAGACGACGTCATCGAGAGTTATGTTAAGCGCGAAATCGCCCCGATGATCGATGCTCATCCTTCTATGAAGGAAAAGCTGGGCACGCGGCCGGTCGACAACTCGCTAAAATTCAAACGCTTCAGGTCCATGTGGATCGAGTTCCTTGCGGCCGCCTATAACAACCTGATTAACAAATCCGCGCCGCGGATCATCATGACCGAAATTGATGCCTACCCGGCCAATCTCGGTGATGCTTACGCGTTGGCATCGATCCGACGGGAAACCTTCGGACAAGAGAGCATGGTGCTGGCTGAGAGCCATCCTGATGCGGCGCTTGGCAGTGATCCATCTCGGTGGACGAATGGAATCATGAAGCTGTATCGGGACAGCGACCGCCGCATTTGGTGGTGGCCATGTCCCCACTGCAACGGCTTCTCCAGCCCCAATCCTACGGCGTCGGTACCTATGACGCTGCACTGGGATGCAGACGCCCCCTTGGATGAAATCCGGGATAGCGCGGCGCTTATGTGTCCACATTGCGGGACTCTGATCGAGGACAAATGGCGGCGCGCCATGAACCGTGACGGGATCTGGGTCGGAAAGGGACAGGACATCAGTCGGGACGGGGAGGTCAGCGGCGAACTGATATCCAGCACCACGGCGGGATTCTGGATCACTGGCCTCATGTCGCCCTTCATTATTGGGGGTATGGGTTCGCTTGCCTATGACATGGTCAAGGCGCAGCGTGATTATGAAACGACAAAAGACGACAAAGATCTTCGGGCCGTTACAGTAAAGCGTTGGGGACTGCCTTATCAGCCACCACGGGCAGCCGGGTCTTTGGACTCGCAAGCGATAGCCAACAGGGCTGAACCTGGTCTGCGTCTGGGATACGTCCCGGAAGGCGTTCGCTTCCTGACGGCCGCCGTGGACGTCCAGTCCAACCGGTTTGAGCTTTTGGTCCGTGGATGGGGTGTCGACGGTGAGAGCTGGATTATCGACTATCGCAAGGTAACGGCTGATCCAGCGACAAGTCAGAAGGACTGGGACGATCTTTTGACCTCTCTTGAAGAGGCTAGATATCCCCTAGACGACGACTCAAACCGGGCCATGAAGATCCTTGCAATTGGGTATGATAGTGGCGGACAAGACGGCGTTACGCTTCAGGCTTACGGAGCATGGAGAAGGGCGAGAAAACGCCGTACAGCACGGCGGATGGGTCGTTTTGATGGTCGTGACGGTTGGACGATCCTGCCTTTGAAGGGTGCAAGCTCCCTTAACGCGCCAACGCTGGTCGTGACCTATCCGGACACGCAAAGAAAAGACAGGGCTGCTGCGGCCAGGGGTGAGATCCCAGTGGGCTTCTTTAACCCTAATCGCTTCAAGGATGATGCATCATCTCAGCTTCAGGTCGCTGACATTGGGGCGTGGCGAGTTCATTTTCCTGCGGCTCTGCTCGCCAAGGAAGCGCCGCATCCATTTTTTGAGCAGCTGGTAGCGGAGCAAAGACGACCGGATGGAAAGTGGGAGAAGGTGACTCCATCGGCCCGAAATGAAGCGCTCGATCTGATGGTCATGACAAATGCACTGGCATTCCTGTTCGGTATTTCCAGAATGCCTTGGGGATCGCCCCCTGTCTGGGCGGCCCCTTGGGATGAAAACAGCTACGTTGTGTCGTCGGTTGAAATTCTGGCCGAGAGCCTCGCAAAAGTTACTCAGGTAGTCGGCGGTCTTAATCGTGAAAACGCCCCAAATGAACGTCTCCCTGTTGAGGGCAGCAATCAGTCCAGACAGGAGCGTTTGAAGCGTCTGGTGAAGCGTTTACCTGGATAGGAACAGTCAGATGCCGATTGATCTTAAAGTCGGCCTGGATGCCAAGGCTCTTCAGCGTGATCTGAGTGCTCTGGCTGAAAAAGAAATCCCGAAAGCCGCGGCATCAGCTCTTAATAGATTGGCCACCGGGGCTCGCCTGCAGGTTGTCGACCGCATGAGGGAGGTCTTCGATCGGCCGAGTGCGTTTACTTTGAACGGTTTCTTTACGCGGCCTGCGACAGGGAAAAATCTGGAAGCATGGGTCGCGACACGAGATTATGCGCGTCGAGGAACTGCTGCGATCACCTATCTCGGCCCGCAAATCCACGGCGGGGACAGAGATATGAAGCGCTTTGAAAAGGCCCTTCGGTCGGTCTCCGGAGGGCAGTATGTTGTGCCAGGTAAGGACTGCCCTCTTGATGAAAATGGGAACATCAAGCGCGGCGTTATTATACAGATCCTTAGCCGTATGAGCCTTATGCAGGATCCGACCTCTAACATTGGCGACAAAACGGCTCGGCGGATCGCAAGGCAACTCAAAAATGTCCGCGGTTCACGGAGCGAATATTTCGTTGGCTACGAACGCGGTAATCGGCGTCCACGCGGAATCTTCAAGCTGTTGGCCAAGGGGCAGGTGGGAGAAATCTTAAGATTTGTCTCTGCCCCGCATTACAAGGCGCGGCTGCCCGTGGAGGAGATCGTAAATGAGACGATTTCCCGTCGGCAGGACCGCATCGTCAACGAAGAAATCATCAAGGTTTTCCGTAAAAGAGGTTTGCGATGACAACCCTATCTGGGCGCGGACAGTATGTCCGGAAGCCACCACAAACCACACTGTCAGGTCTCACGACTGCTCAATTGCAGGCCAATCTGGCGACTGCTCAGCAAGCGTATAATGACCTGATGATTGGTGGAAAGCCGGTTGCGGTCTCCTATTCCCAGGTGAACGGCTCGCGATCCGTAACGTACACCGCCGCCAATAAGACTGATCTGACCCAATACATTCAGCTTCTCCAGAAACAGCTCGGGATTTCCCGACGCCGTCCAATGAGGTTCGTATTTCGATGACAGAACGTAGCGCAGTCATCCTGGGGCCTGACGGAAAAGGAATGCCTCGGACGCCTGCGTTGCCTCGTCGTCGCCGCGCGATGGGCTTGGCTGGAGGATGGGGACAGACACCTTACGATGCTGCCGATATCACCGGCCCACACATGGAAGCATGGAACCCGCTTCTGTGGTCTCCGGACGTCGAGCTCAACGTTTATCGTGATCGGATTGTCTCCCGTATCCGGGACCTGGTCCGAAACGATGGCTGGGCCTCAGGGACGATTACTCGCGTCCTGGACAACGCTATTGGCGGCTCTTTCCGCGCAATCAGCAAGCCGGACTACCGCGCGCTCCGTGTTAAGACAGGCCTCTCCTTCGACGCCGTTTGGGCAGATGAATGGGGAAGGGCGATTGATAGCCATTGGCGGACTTTTGCTGATGATGACGGCCGGTATTGCGATGTTGGCCGGCGTCTAACATTCACGCAGATGTGCTGGACTGCCATGCGTCATGATCTCATCGATGGTGACAGCCTCGCGCAGGTCTGTTGGCTTCCAGAGCGTCTGGGAGAGGGGAAAGCGGAATATGCCACCTGCTTCAACCTGATTGATCCCGATAGGCTGTCGGTCCCGCAAAACAACTGGGATCTGAAATATTGCCGGGGTGGTGTGCAGATTGACCAATGGGGCGCGCCTCTTGGGTATCATATCCGCCGTGCTCACCAGGGAGACTGGTTCTCTGCGGCCGAGACGCAGGAGTGGGACTACATCGAGCGAGAGACCGATTGGGGGCGCGCCAATATGGTCCATCACTTCCAGTCAGAAAGGGCGGGTCAGCATCGCGGTGGTGCTGGAATCCTTGCTCCGGTAGTTCAGCGCCTCAAAATGCTTATCAAGTATGATGGCACGGAGCTGGATGCAGCAATCGTCAACTCCATTTTCGGCGCATACGTTGAATCCCCGTACGATCAGGAAATGGTCGCAGACGCTCTCGGCGCTGGCGGAGGGGACGGTGTGATGGCCTATCAGGATGTCCGATCAGCCTTCCATGAGGAAAATCGTGTCATGCTGGGAGGGGTCCGGATGCCAATGCTCGCGCCTGGAGAAAAGATCAACACAGTTGATGCCGCTCGCCCCAATTCTAACTTTGCCGCTTTCGAGAGCGCTGTTCTTCGAAACGTTGCATCCGGAGCTGGGGTCTCATCCATGCAGGTGAGTAACAACTGGTCGGACGTGAACTATTCCTCGGCTCGCGCCGCAATGCTTGAGGCATACAAGACACTAGATCGCAGGCGTAAAAATTTCGCTCAAGGATATGCGTCTCCTATGCGGGCGGCATGGCTGGAGGAATGTGTTGCGCTGTACGACGATCTCCCACTGCCGATGGGGGCGCCTCGCGGTTTCCTGTCCAAGTATTTCCCACGGCTGAGGACGCCGCTTTCGCGATGCAACTGGCTTGGTCCAGGTCGAGGGTGGATTGATCCTGTGGCTGAGCGGAAAGGCTCGATCATGGGGATCGATGCAGGTCTCACGACGCTGGAAGACGAAATTGCCGAAAACAGCGGTGCAGATTGGGAAGAAAAAGTCGATCAGCGTGCTGTCGAGGTCAATCGCTTTAGAGAGCTGGGGCTTACACCGCCGGAGTGGGCTCTTAGCGGTGTAGCGGCGGAAGATGCTGCCCAACCAAAGGAGGAGGACGCGAAATGACACATGCTGCATCTCTCTTCCTGAACCGACCACTGATGCTCTCCAGTGCGCGATCAGCGTTACTGAAGAGGTCATTCGAATCAGGCGCAGGGGCTGAGGCCTTCTTTGGAGAGCGGGAGGCTGACGCCGCATCCTATGAGGTTGTCCAGGGCGTCGCTCTGATCCCTGTATCAGGCGTACTCTTGCCGGGACGGGGGTGGAGCTGGTCGGGGGCGACTTACTATCAGGACGTCCGCAAAGCCCTGAGCGCAGCCCTTGATGACGCGTCTGTCAGCAGAATTGCCCTGATGGTCAATTCGCCTGGTGGAACGGTAAGCGAGTGCTTCGACACCGCCGAGATGATTTACCAGGCTCGCGGCGACAAGCCGATCTGGGCGATCCTGAACGATGCAGCCTATTCGGCAGCTTATGCCATCGCTTCAGCAGCTGATTTCATCACGGTTCCGCAAATGGGCGGAACGGGGTCAATCGGGTGCGTCGGCATGCATGTCGATATCACGGATGCGCTGGATAAGGCCGGTATCAAGGTCACGACGTTTCAGTATGGCGTCCGCAAGACGGACGGTTATCCGACCACGCCCATGTCGGACCCTGCTCGGGAGCGAGCTCAGGCTGACATCGACGAAATGGGCGATTTCTTCGTCCAGACAGTCGCGCGAAACCGCGGCATGTCAGCGGATGTCGTCAGGAATACCCAGGCCGGAACCTTTTTAGGGCGGCATGGGGTGGAGATCGGCCTGGCAGACCAAATTGCCACGCCGGAAGAGGCCATAGCCGCCTTTCTCAAGCTCTGAACTTCAAAAACCGGCCCCTCTGGGGCCTTTTTCATGTCTGGGAGACAGTCTATGGCCAAGCCTTCCCGGTTTGCCCACCTTTTCCGCGCGCCTGTTCGGGCCTCGGAAGATGATGAAAACACCAACGATCAAAACGCCAATTCAGAAGAAAATGGCGGCGGTGAAGGCGAGGGTGAGGAAGAAAAGCCCAAAAACCGCAAAGCTCGTCGCGCTGAGAAGGCCAAGAAAGCGAAAAAGGCCAAAAAGTCTCAACGCGCAGAAGATGACGATAACGACGATGCGGATGGCCAGGATGATGTCGCCGAAGACGAGGGCGACGACGAGACCGACGCAGAAGACGAGGACGACGACGAAAAGGCGTCTGCTCGTGCTCGTGAGCGTGGTCGTGGAGCAGCTATTTTCTCTGCCCCTGGAGCAGCGGCAAATCCAGCACTGGCAGCGCAGTTGGCCTTTACGACAAATCTTCCGCGCCGCAAGGCCATCAGCATCCTGAACGGTTCGATGGCCTCTGGCAGTGGGGCTCCCGCACGCGCTGCAGCTGTCGATGCAGAATTCGATGACGAGAGCCACGCCTCTTCGATCGGCACCCTCGATCAAAGGATGTCGCGCTCGCGCCGTGCGCCGGTTCCTGCTCAAGAAGAGCGGCAGGGGCGTCCTGACCCGTTGTCACCCGGTGCTGTCGCGGCCCGTATGGTCCAGCGCGCCCGTTCCTTCAGGAAGTAAATATCATGAGCGACACAAACTCCGTGAACGGCATCTATCCTCAGACGCCTGCCATGTTCGACGCCACCTATCAGCCCGACCAGCTGATCGCTGGCGTCTATCCCCGGGTCACTGACAATGTCACGCTCGCAAGCGGGAATGGCATCGTGGCTCGTGGAACCGCAATCGGGCTCGTAACAGCTACTGGCAAGTATATCCCATCTCTTTCGGCGGCCACGGATGGCAGTCAGACGCCGGTGGCGATCCTGGCGGATACCTATGACACCACGAGTGCTGACGTGGTTGGGGCGGGCGTCTATCTGACGGGCGAGTTCAATGAGAACGCCGTCACGATGGGAACTGGCTGGACGGCAGCAACCCTGAAGGCAGCTTTCCGTCCAAACAATATTTACCTGAAATCGGCCGTAAGCGCGGCTGACCCGACCTGAGGAACAGCGTTGTGAATCCAACGATCTCCATCTTTGATACAAACGTCCTCATTCAGGTCGTCGCCAACCTCAAGGTTGCCCAGACCTTTCTGCTGGACGGTTTCTTCCCGAATATTGTGGAAAGCGACACGCAGTATGTGTCGATTGACGTCGATGTCGGCAAGCGTCGTATGTCGCCGTTCGTCAGTCCGCTTGTTGAAGGACGACTGGTCGAAGCGCGTCGCATTCAGACGAACGTCTTTGAGCCGCCGTACATCAAGGACAAGCGCGCTCCGGACCTGATGCGTCCTGTTCGCCGTATGCTCGGTGAGCGCATCGCGGGTGGTGAGCTGATCAATGGTGGCGCTCCGCTGTCTGCCGGTGAGCGAATGGAGGCCAACCTGGTTTTCGAGCTTGCTGATCAGGTAGACATGCTCAAGCGTCGTCAGGAATGGATGGCGGCGCAGGCTCTGGTGACGGGCAAGCTGACTGTTTCGGGAGACGGCTTCCCAACCTCGACCATCGATTTCCAGCGTGACCCGGGCCTGACCATTGTAGAGACCGGAACTGGACTGTGGGACGCGGCAGGCACCATCGCAAACCCGACGAACAGTGTTCGTGAGTGGTCGGTGCAGATGCTCAAGGCCAGCGGTGCACAGATCACTGACCTTATCTTCACGAATTCTCCTTACAACGCTCTGATCAAGGATGATGAGGTTAAGAATGCCATTCTGAACTCTGCCATCCGCGCAAATGAGGACACACGCCTCATGCAGGGTCCTGTGGCAGCGCCTGGCGCCGTGCTGATGGGATACTGGGGCACGTATCGTGTCTGGCTGTATAACGACTGGTACGTTGATGACTCTAATGTCGAACGGCCCATGATCCCGGACGGAACTGTGCTTGCCGTTTCTGATCAGCTGAACGGTAGCCGTGCTTATGGTGCCATCAAAGACCCTGCACTCGGCTATGTGGCGACTGCGTACGCTCCAAAGTCATGGATGCAGGAAGATCCTGCGCAGCGTTTTCTCATGATGCAGTCAGCGCCCCTTGTTATCCCGAGCCGGGTTAATGCGTGCCTTGCTGCAACTGTCACATCCGCGGCGGACTGAGTATGACAACGGAAAAACCCCATTGGGTCACAGTGCTGCCGGGAAGACATTTCCGGCACAATGGTCGCCGCGTAGGGGCGGGCAAAGACCTGCCTCTCTCCCCCACGGAGGCAGCTCAAATGGTTGCCGCCGGACATTGCCGGTATGCATCCGAGAGTGATGACGTTGGCGAGGATCATGAAGATCTGGATCATCCGAAGACGCAGGAGGGCGACTCTTCTGGAGAGGGGGATACCGACGGATCGGACGAAACAGATCCCCCTGCTTCAGATGCGGAAAAAAGTCCGGACCTGTTAGACCAGGAAAAGACATAATCCCAAGCGGGTGAAATCTCAGCCATGATCGACTTTGATAAACTGGCGCTTTCACCTTGTATGGAGGCCTTTGCTGAGCCTGCGCAGTGGCAATCTGGGCGCCTTGGGGTCTGGAATGATATTTCCGGGATCTATGATGAGGCCTATCTGCCCGTTGATCTCATCGGGGCCGAGGATGGGATTATTGGATCGCATATCACTTCCGCTAAGCCCGTCCTCGGCGTTCAGCAATCGCAGTATGCGATTTACGGATGCGAGCCTGAGCAGTCCGACTTAATCAAGGTGCGAGGCCGTACATTCCGGATACACGAAACGCAGCCAGACGGGCGCGGCGGTCTCCTCCTTATTCTCAACGATGCTGCGAGGGAAAGCGATGCTCTACCGAAGTATCCTGAGGGATTTGGCTGCCGAAGCTCTTAAGGCAGCAAATACCATCGCTGGCGAGAACGTGCTGACTGCACGTTCTCTTCCAATAAGAGCAGATCTTCTGCCTGTCATTTATTTGCAGGTTCCTGATGATCGCGGGGAAAGCGCTGGCCGCTTTCAGCCTCAATTCACGCGCGTTGCGACATTAGCAATTCGTGGAAAGCTCCAGGCGGGAACGCCATTCGATGTTGAGCTTGCGCTTGAAGGCTTTGCGGAACAGATCGAACTGGCCCTGATGACAGATGCTGATCTGCAGGCGGCCATAACGCAGGTGACTGAACTCTCGACCTCGATCGTCGTGAGCAGTGACCAGAGCGAACATATCGGCGAGTTGAGGATGATCCTCGGCCTCGAATATATTGAAACCTATCCCCCACCGGGAACGCCGCTGGCTGAAATAGATGCCACGTTGTTCTCGCCAGACAACCCGGCTTTTGCGGGGATGCGGGTGGATTTTCCAACGGACTGAAATCCATGTTTGTGAAACCGGTTGGGGGGAGGGCCGTGCGCCGTCCCGATACCATGCGTCTGCTCTCTGCAGACGGTGAAACTGTGCCGGATACGGCCTTTTGGCTGCGGGCCAAGGTCCGTGGTGACGTCGAGGACGCTACTCCAGCTCAAAAGGTGGAAGTCCTCCCTGAGGCTGATGCGGTGGCGCAGCCAATTCCAGAAAACAATGAGGGGCACGCAGAATGAGCGGCACTGTGACGGTTCCGGGATATTCGGATAGCAACCGCGTCCCCGGCTTTTATTTCAATCTCGACAACTCAAAGGCCAATACCGCAAGTGTTGCGCGGCGTGTCCTGATTGTTGCTCAGATGGTTGCTGGGATCGGCATTGCGGGCGTTGCAACTATATCTGGTGGATATTCAGACGCTGTCGCCAAGTATGGAGCCTCGTCCCAGTGCGCGGCCATGGTCGAGGCGTATCGCAAAATCGATACGCAAGGCGAGCTCTGGGTGCTCCCGCTTGCTGATGAGGAATCGGGGCAGTCTGCAGCCGGGACGTTCACGATCTCGGGCACGGCTACTTCTGCCGGGACGCTGTCTCTGTACGTTGGTGATCAGTTGGTCAGTGTCGGGGTGGCCTCTGGCGATACTGCGACGACTGTGGCGGCCAACGCTGTCGCGGCCGCACTGAATGTTTCCGGGTTGCCAGTAAGCGCGAAAGCTGCGGCGGGAGTTGTCACATTCACGGCGCTCAATAAAGGCCAGTCCGGGAATGATATCCTCCTCGGTGTTTCCCTTCTGGGAACAGGAGGCGGCCAAGCCATTCCTGCGGGTCTGAGTGTTGTTGCGTCTTCCATGCAGGGTGGCACGACAAACCCGACCAACCTCGCAACGGTCCTCTCCTCACAAGGTGAGCGTGTCTACGATCTGATCCTGCATCCATACACCGATAGCGGATCTCTGACGGCATTCAAAAACTGGCTCGATGGAACGTCTGGTCGTTGGGCACCGACTGCTCAGCTCTATGGGCATGCTATCACGGCCTATCGCGGCACGTACGGACAGGCCACGGCATTCGGCCAGACCCTGAATGATCCGCATGAGACGGTTATGCCGATCTCTGACAGCCCGTCCTCGCCACTCATCTGGGCAGCTCAGATCGGTGCGCAGGTTGCCATCAGCATGCGCACAAATCCTGCGTTGCCGGTGACGGGGCTGTCCTTGACGGTCATGCCGCCTACTGATGCTGGCCGGTTCATTCGGGATGAGCGGAACAGCCTTCTGTATGACGGTCTGGCAACGTTTACAGTTGATGATAGCGGGACGGTCTACATTGAGCGTCTGGTCACGACATATCAGACCAATGCGTCGGGTGTGGCCGACAACAGCTATCTCGATATCGAGACTTTGCTGACGGCTGAAATCTGCATGCAGGACATGCGGATATATCTGGCCAGTCACTATGGCCGGTGCATTCTCGTGGCTGACAACACGAAAATCCCTGCTGGTGCGCAGGCGACAACAGCTGCCCTGATCGGGAAAGCTGCGGCGTCCCGTTATCGCTTTCAGGCAACACAGTTCTGGGTACAGAACCCGGATAATTTTGCGCAAAACCTTGTTGCGGAAAATGCCGGGAACGGCCTGGTCAAGCTGCTGCTGCCCTATGACTTCGCCAATCAGCTTCGCGTCATTGCTGGCAACGTCCAGTTTACCAAATCGTAAGGGGCCAGCATGTCCGGTTCTGTTTATCGCGGCCCTCTCGCGGGTGCCGCAACCCTCACCATCAATGGTGAGGTGTGGAATGTCGTGGGCGAACTACAGTTCCAGGCATCAGGCAACGTCAACGAAACGCTCAAGGGCCAGTCTGCGGTCGAGGGTTTTGCGACCATGCCTGGGCAGGGATTTATCCAGGCCACTCTGCGTGACCGTCGGGACGTCGACTGTTTCCAGTATCAGGGAGCAAGTGGTCTGACTGTCATTGGCCAGCTCGCAAACGGCAAGGTCATTACAGTGGACAACGGCTGGCAGGTCGAGACGATCTCGCTCAATACCCAAGAGGGTACGTTCGAGATCCACATCGAAAGTGACAGTGTATATGTGGATGTAGTGTCATGAATGGACGCGAAATCCCGGATGCAGAACTGCTTGAAATTGTTGGTTCTTCCGTAGATGAGGATCAGGGCGCCCGTGAGGATGGTCTGATTGTTCTGGATCACCCGATTACTGAGGGCGATAAAGAATATGATCGAATCAACCTCACTGAGCCGACGCTGTATCATGCCATGTCCGCTTCTCAGGTGATTGGAAAGCGGCCAACTCTGGCCACGATCTACGACAGTCAGATCAAGCTTGTGGCTCTCTCGGCTAACATTCCGGAGAAAGTCGTAAAGCAATTTCCGACCCGTGCCCTGGATGAAGCTGTGTCGTATGTCATGGCATTCGAGGATGATGTGCGTCGGCCCGAAGATTTTCAGATCTCCGACCTGGATCTCCGGCCGGAAAAGACGATCCTTTTCAAGGTTCCCATTTCAGGTGGTGGGCGCGAATACAGTGATATGCGCCTTCGTGAACCTCAGGTGACCGAACACAGGCGTTTCAAAGCTGTTGAGGGCGGCGGATCGGTTCAGGACGGACTGAAAGCTCAGATGCAGCTGATCGAAGACGTCAGCGGTTGGAACCGTGCCGCTTTGCTGCGTTTGCCTATGAGCAAATTCGTTGAAGCCGCTGATTATCTGACGGGTTTTTTTATCGCTGGCCAGCAAACTGGGAAACTCTCCCGGTAGAGCTTGGCCAGTTTTTCACCGGATGGACGCGGACTGAGCTGGAGAGTCTGAACGGGGCTGACCTCTGGTACTATGCCGGGGAAGCGTCCCGGATCTCCGAACAGCGAAAAAAGGACGCCAAGCGTGGCCAATCAGGGCGTTAAGGTAACGATCTCCGCTGTTGATCGTGCATCGCAGACACTTGAGCGGATCAATGCACGCATTGCGGCTATTCAGGCGCCTGTCCGGAGAACCATGGCAGCCTTCGGGCGGTTCTCCAATGTGACGGGCCTGACCCGACTGCGCAGCGGCGTTATGGGGGTTACCCGTGCCGGGTTGGGTATGTTCCGGAGGCTTTCTCAGATTGTTCCCGTACTCGGGACGATTACTGGCGCGGCATCCCTCGCAGGTATTTACAAGCTGGCGAGTGCCTGGGCCCAAGCCGGAACGAATATCAGGACGGCGGCCCGCAATATGGGGATGGCCCCAAGTCGCCTGATGGCTATGCAGAATGCTGCACGGCTTGCCGGTGGCTCAGGCGAGGCTATGGGGGAGGCTCTTCAGAACCTGTCCCAGACGAAGTGGGAAGCTCTTCATGGCTATGCTCCGGAGGCTGCGACTCAGTTCAAGGCTCTCGGGATCAGCCTGGAAGAGCTGAAAAACGCCAGCCCGGATCAGATCTTCGAGCGCATCACAAAGCGTTTGAGGCAGATCCGGGACCCGGCCGCACGCGTTATTGCGGCTACAAAGATCTTTGGCGGCGCTGCTCAGGGGCTGATGCCGATCCTTCAGCAGACAGAGGCTCAATATCAAGCCAACATTCGTGAAGCTGAGCGATACGGATTACTGAATCAGCAGGGGGTCGAAGCAGCAGCCCGACTGCAGCATGCACTGACGCAGCTAAATGAGGCGGTTGAGGGTTTCGGGTATTCACTTGCTCAATCTGTAGAGCCTGCAATTAGGCCTGTTATCGAACAGATGGCTGAGTGGATCGCGGCAAACCGGGAATGGATATCTCAAGATATCACTGGATATGTGCATCAATTTGTCGGCTGGCTCAAAAATGGTGGTTGGGACAAGATCCAAAGCGGCATTAAGGGCGTCTACAACGAAGCGCTGAATGTCGTTCATGGTCTGGGCGGTTGGAAAACAGCGGGAGAAATAGCTCTTGGGGCTATAGCTGCGATTTATGCCGCACCGGTTCTGGTTGGACTGGGTCTATTGGCTGCCTCCTTAGGTCCAGTGGCTGCAGGGTTTGCGGCAATCTCAGCCGCTGCGACTGCGGCAGTAATCGGATACGAAACTTGGAAATCGATTAAAGACCCGAAGGAGGGTCCAGAAAATCGGTTTGCAACGGGCGTCCGGAGGTTCCTTGGTTGGGACGCTGAGCCTGCGCAGAAGGCTTGGCAATATTTTCGTAGTCAAGGCTGGTCACCTCAACAGGCCTCGGGGATCGTCGCTAACCTCGACAAAGAGAGCGCATTTGTTTCGAACCGACCCGGGGACTTTAATAAGAAGACAGGCCAATATGAGGCGTACGGTCTCGCTCAATGGCACCAGCCTAGGCAGGATCAGTTCAAGCGTCTGTATGGCCACGATATCCATCAATCCACTGATGATGAGCAGCTGGCTTTTGTTCAGTGGGAACTGACGAAGGGCAGCTACACGGGTGCGGGCAAGGCACTCCGAGGTGCTCGATCTGATCGGGAGGCAGCGGCTATCGTCTCCCGGCTCTACGAAAGCCCGCGGGATCGCGACAATGAAGCCTCAATCCGGGGTGATATTGCTGAAAAGTGGGGACGAAAGTTTGATGAGCTTTCTCCGGGGCCAGCAGTCCTTCCACCTCCGCCATCAGCTTCTCAGGCGCCAGACAAGACAATGGCCGGTCTCAGGGTCGAAATCGACCACAAGAATGCGCCTCCTGGCTCCAGTGTTCAGGTCAAAAGCACAAGCCCGGGCCTTCAGGTGCAGACGGTTCGTCAGCACAGGGCCATGGACCCTCTCAATTCAGCCGTAGGAAATTAACATGAGCGGAACTCTCGCCAGAACGGCCTCTGAATATCTTCAGTGTTCGTTCAGGGGGGTTCCGTTCGCTGTAGTTGCCAACGGCGGGTCAAACGGTCGAAAGCAGGCTGAGCACGACTATCCAGGCCGTGATGGCATCTCGGTTGAGGATATGGGGCAACGCGCGCGTCGCTATCGTATCGTTGGCGTGCTGGTAGGGGCTTTCTGCTATACGCAGCGAGATCTGCTCATCATCGCGGCTGAACAGGCCGGTCCCGGGCTGCTCATGCATCCGTCGGTCGGTCTCATAAAGGCCGCCGTGACGCGATACGAATGGCAGGAGAGGGCCGGATACAGAAACGTCATCGATCTGGAATTTGAGTTTGTCGAGCAGAAAGACCTGCTCTCGAGCCTGATTGTGACGGCTTTGCATGCGGCCGTTGCCGTCGCGTCTCTGGCGCTACAGTCGGCTTCAAGTTCCAGCTATTCCAAGCGTGTCAGTACCAGTTGGGCAGTCGGCGGATCGGTAGGGGCAGCCGCAAGGGCTGTTGCATCAGACTGGGCCGGAACCATCACGTCCGTCTGCCGGTCACCGCAGGTTATCGCTGGCGGCGCGTCGGTTCTGAGCGGGAATTATGGCCGGTATATCGGCACTGGCGGCATCGAAACGGACGGCACTGCCACGATAACGTCCGTTTTGGCTGCTGTGACTGCAGGGCGTGACGCTCTGGAAGCTGATGTTTCGGCAATGGCCGGGGTGGACGATCAAGATGCGCTGGCCAGCGCGGTCAATGCGTTAACGGAAACGCTTCGGTCATCCATTGCGGACCCGGCAATTCAGATCGCAGTTCTTTGGCCGCTCGCGTCCTATTCAGCCAGTGTGATCGCTTCGACAGCGCCTATCGGCGCAGCATTGGCAACTGCTCAGACTGAGACTGCTGCCCTCTGTCGGCGCGCAGGTCTGGCATCGATCGGCAACGCCTGTTCTGAATGGGAGCCAGCGTCTTCTGATCAGGCGCAGGACATGATTTCCGCCATTACATCCTTGTTTGAAGCTGAAGAGACGGTCTCTGGTGACGAAGGGGATGACAGCGCATGGCAAGCCTTGCGAGAGCTTAGGGTCCAGATCTGCGAAGACCTGCAGCAAAGAGCGGCGCGTCTGCCGGACATCGTCACCATCGTTCGCAATGCATCACTTCCGGCGCTTGTTCTTGGCCAGCAGCTCTATGCGGATGCCGGTCGATCCGACGAATTGATTACGCGCGCTGACCCTGTCCACCCGGCTTTCATGCCCCTTCAATTTGAGGCTCTTTCAGCATGAGCATCTTGTCGCAGATCAAGTCGATCCTTGGCTATGAAGGAGCGGCGGCTGAGAAAAGTCTCATCGTTATAGGCGGCCAGATCATCACCGGATGGGAAGAGGAAGAGATCAGGATTGGTCTTGAACTGATGCCCTGGACGGCTGATCTGGCTCTGACCAGTTATCAGCCGGCTACTGGCGCGAACGTCACGATCAATCCTGGCGATGAAGCCCAGCTCTATATTGGGTCTGATCTTCTTCTGACCGGATATGTCCTGTCTGTTGTGGAAAGTGAAGGTCCGTCCAGTCACGGGCTTCGCGTGCAGATCACGGCAAAGAGTATCGATCTGACAGACTGTTCAGCTGAGTTTTCAACCTATCAGATGAATAGTACCAACGCGCTGGCGATCGCGCGGAAGGTTTCTGCTTTCGCTGGCATTCAGGTCGCTTCGATCAATGGGGCTGGAAACATTGATGTCCAGCAGTTCAGTGCGATCCTCACCGAAACGGCTTATGAAATCATCGAGCGGGTCTGCCGTCTCGCCTGTGTCCTGTTCTATGACCAGCCTGACGGGAGCATTGCTCTTTCTGGTGTCGGCACCGGTCGGATGTCCTCAGGCTTCGTTGTTGGCGAAAACGTAGAGGACTGGACCCGGGTAAGATCAAATCTCGGGCGCTATTCAACGGTCACGGCGATCCTGGCCAGTACGGTGATGCTTTTCACGGAGCCCACGGAAAGCAATTATGTCACCGAAATGGAGGCAATTTCTTCAGGTGCCAAGGCTCAGGATGCTGCGATCAACCGTACTCGCCCTCTGCTGATACCTGTTGAACTTGGCGATACGGACCAGAAAGTCGCTCAGCAGCGGGTGCAGTGGGAAGTAAATCGCCGATATGGCCGGGCTAACACTGTTATGCTCACCTGCGATAGTTGGCGGGATAAAGAGGGAAATCTCTGGCTTCCGAACAAGATTGCTTCATTCACAGACCCGGCCGGGGTCTCGACGGACTATCTGATCGGCGAAATTGTCTTCCGCCGCTCCCGGTCTGGCACGCGCGCAGATGTAACACTGGCTCCGCCAAGCGCCTATCAGCCGCAGCCTGTTCTCAATCCGCTTCTCAATAATGAGCTGAATGTTGCTCTCAAAGGCTAGTGTCTGATGGCAGATCCTTTCACGCGCCTGGCGCGTCGTGTCGCCATGGCTCTTGGGTTGGGGAGGCAGAGCTCGGACACCGACGAAACTGCGAATACGCCAACGCTTCAGGTCACGTTGCCTGGTGGTGAAGTCAGATCAGATGTCCCTTTGCTCCAGCACTACGGTTTCCATAGCCGTCCTGTTCCAGGAAGTGATGTTCTGACGGTCTTCATGGCTGGTGATCGAACGCGTGGTGTTGCTGTTGCGACCGGTGATCAGCGTGGGCGAATAACAGATCTCAAGCCCGGTGAAGTCTGTGTGTACCATCCACGAACGGGATCGAAGATCCTGCTGGCGGAAAACGGAGACATAGAAATTGTTCCGGCTTCCGGTGTGCTGAAGATCACCGCAGAGCTCCAGCTGGATGGCCCGATGATAGCTACGGGTGACATCGTAGCCGATGAGGTTTCCTTGCAGAACCATCTCACTTCAGAAGTGCAGTCAGGGCAGGGAACGTCAGGCAAGCCGGTTTCCGGATAAGGACTGAAATGGACATCGCGATTAACTGGAACGTTCTCGAGGCTCGGGGCGAATGGGCCATCGTGTCCGGTGATCTGGCCCTCGATAATCCTCTTCGGTCCGCTGTTATGATCAGTCTGTTTACGGACCGCACGGCACCGGAACAGCCGTCGGCCAGTGATCGACAGGTCGGCATCACTCCACCTGGCAATGCAGCCAATAGCGGTCGGCAGGACAGGCGAGGGTGGTGGGGTGATGCTGGTGCTGATGTCCCTATCGGATCGCGCATCTGGCAGCTCAGAAGAGCAATCAAGGTTGGTGAGAAGGCAATCCTACTTGAGCTCGAACAGATCATCCGTGAGGCCCTGCAGTGGCTGATTGATGACGGGGTCGTCAGCAGCATCGATGTCGCGACGGCCTGGTCAGTGATGAACGTCTCCACGGCTGAGTTCTCGGTCTCCCTGTGGGAGCCAACTGCTGCGCAACCTCAGACATTTCTCTTTTCGTGGACCTGGGAGGGTCTCTAAATGCCTTATGCGCGTCCAACGCTCACGGAGCTCAAACAGCAGGCTCTGCAGGACGTTCAGAATGGGGGCATACCCGGAGTTACGCGATTACTCCGTTTTTCCGTGCTTTATGTCCTGGCTATGGTTCTGGCGGGGCTTTCGCACCTGCATTACGGTTTTCTGGACTGGATCTCCAAGCAGGCTGTTCCATGGACTGCGACCGGAGAATATCTGGAGGCGTGGGGCGCCCTGAAAGGGGTAGTCAGAAAGGCCGCCACATCCGGGTCGGGAGCGCTCAGTTTTTCTGTCTCATCTGACGGGATCATTCCCTCGGGAACCGAGTTTCAGGCGTCGGGCAATATTGCACTCATTGCAACGGCAGACAGTGTCACCTCCGGAGGGACCACAACCATCCAGTGCGCTGCGGTCGCCACCGGAGCGGCGACTAATCTTGCTGCTGGTACCAGTGTGGTTCTCTCGAGCCCCGTGGCTGGTGTTCAGACATCCGGTATCGTGACGACAGCGTTTTCTGGGGGTTCTGATCAGGAGACGGATTCAGAGCTCCGTACACGTGTTCTTACTGCTTTCGAGGAAGGTGGCGAAAACGGAAGTAGCGCTGATTATATTCGATGGGCGACGGCGGTCTCAGGAGTTACCCGGGCATGGGTTAATCCGTTAGGGGCAGGGGCTGGCTCTGTCGTCGTCTACATTATGCTCGACAGTGTCCGTGCGTCTCAGGGTGGATTTCCGCAGGGGGCTGACGGCGGGGCCACTCAAGAGAAGCGGTATCTGCCCGCAACGGGCGATCAGCTGGTTGTTGCCAATGCCATTTATGGCCAGAGGCCAGTTACGGCCCTTGTTGTTGTCGTTTCTCCGGTAGCTCAGCCTATCGACTTTGATGTAGGCGACCTGGGAGATAACAACACGACAGCCAATCAGAGCGCTATTAAGGCGGCTCTGGCGGATATGTTTGTTCGCCTTTCTGAGCCTGGCGGAACAATTTACCCGAATGCCTGGAGTGAGGCGTTGGGAGCTCTGGGGCTCAGTCAGTTCGGTGTGGTCTCTCCTTCTTCTGCCATCGTTGCGACAGGGGTCGGCTACATGCCAACCTTGGGCAACGTGACCTTTGGGTCCTGATTTATGAGCCTGCCGTCTTTTCTGGCGGATGATTTTCGTCAGGCAATTCTGAGATTGCTGCCTCGAGGCGCAATCTGGTCTCGTGATCAGGGCGACTTACCCTCATTGCTGGCGGGTATTTGGGGGCAAACTTTTGCGCGCAATTCGCAGCGCGCAACAAATCTCCTCACCGACGCTTTTCCGGCTTCCACGGTGGAGTTGCTTCAGGAATGGGAAAATTCGACTGGCCTGCCAGATCCATGCGCTGGCACCTCTCCGACGCTGGAACAGCGTCGTGATCAAGTCCTTGCAAGGCTGACCGATAGTGGTGGTTCGTCTGTGGAATATTTTACTGCATTTGCAGAAATTCTGGGCTTTAAGATCACGATATTAGAGCATACGCCCGCTTGCGTGGGAAAGCTAAGGGTGGGCGATCCATTGAATGGGCGAGACTGGGCATATGCTTGGACAGTCTCTTTTCCCGGATATTCTCCTGTTTATTTCAGAGTTGGTGAAAGCGCAGTTGATCAGCCCCTGCAAGCGTGGGGGAATGCAGTTTTGCAATGTGAAATACGAAGCCGTTTACCGGCGCATACCATCGTTCTTTTCGCGCAAAACGGGGAAAACCTACTCTCTGATTTTGGACTAGACATCATTTAGGAGTAAGTTACATGCATAGGATTGATAATGACACGGCAGTAGCATCAATGCCGACAATGGATAAAATTGGCTCTCCCGGATATTTTACATCGGGAAATCCGGCGACAGGCTCATCCGCCACGATAGTTACTGACGATTGGTGCAATAGTATTCAAGAAGAGCTAATGGCATTTCTTGAAAAATCCGGACAAGATCAGGACAAAAGCCGGACAAATCAGGTCTTAACTGCCGCTCAAATGCTATTTGGCATACCAACTGTTCTTGTACAAACTCAGGCAGCTGGAAATTTCGTCGTTCCTTCTGGCATCTACAGAATCAAGATGCGTATTCGCGCAGGCGGAGGTGGGGGGGGCGCAGGAGGGGGCAATTCAGATAGCGCGGTATCGGCGGGTGGTGGTGGTGGGGCTGGAGCGTGGTGTGAAGTCATCCTCTCTGTTCAGCCTGGAGGCATTGTGTCGTGGGTCGTCGGCGCTGGCGGCTCGGCTGGCATCAACAATGGTACATCCGGCACGTCGGGCGGCGACACAATCGTTTACGTCTCGGGGGTCGAAGTTTGTCGGGTTACCGGAGGCTCTGGCGGGGCCAATGCAACGCAAGGCGGTGTCGGGGCAGGTGGGGTTGGAGGCGCCTCGAAAATCACGAATGTGATGGGCTCCACCTCGGAAAATGGCGCCGGCGGGGGCTATGGCATCTATGCGGGTGTCAGTCAGGGCTGGGGAGGCGTGGGGGCTGCGTCTTTTGGGAAGTCCTTCGTGCAGGTTACCGGCCAGAATACAGTTGGCATCTCGGGGCAGTCTGGCGGCGGCGGATCGGGCGGAACCGGGGTTGGGAACGGGGGAGCAGGGGTCGGAGGCGAGGTGATTTATGAATACTGAGGTTTATGCCGTTTATTTAACGGCAGCCACCAGCGCTTACCCCGCAGGCTACATAATCAACAATATCGTTTGCGAGAACACCATGACGCCGACGGTATCATCCGGGCAAGCTGCTGTTGCAGATCCTGACCGGAAGTATCCGATCGGCAGCACCTACACTGCGAGTGCATCATGACGTGGCCACCCTGTCAGCGCGTCGTGCGCGCGGATGTGCCTCCGTCCTTTCAGGTTCGGGGAATCAACGCGCCGCTCTTTCTATCATGGCCGAATGCCGCTTTGAACGGCTCAGCCGATTACAGTGTCGATTTCTCTGCGGTTCTGTGCTGTGGGGAGACATTGGCTGATGTCGCATTTTCCGTGTCCGGGGGCACACTCGGCTGGTCTGGAAAGCCGACATTCACTGCCGGAATTGCGACAGCCTGGATCACATGGGTGACTGCCGGGGCGCAGACTGTTGAGGTTACGGCCCTGACCAGCACCGGCAGAACGGTCTCTGTCACGGCTAACATAACTGTTTTGCCGGTCCCTGCTTTGCTCTCGGGGAAGCCTCAGGCAATCGCACCGAATATTCTCACGCTGCCCGATGGCACGCCTCTGACAACCGACGCGGGAAGCGCTTTGCTCTCCCAATAATCCACTGGAAATCATATGAGCGGATCGACAACGACTGGCGCCTCTGGCGGGCAGTCGCTTTCGGCGTTGGGGGTGGCAAAAACCATCCTGCCAACGGACAAGGTCACGGGTCTTTTTGGCGGTGCCGTCCTTAATGGAGCGGTGGCGGATCTGGTGGCGGCAGGCTTACCTGACAGCGTTGTGCATACCGAGGACCTGAACACAGCCCTCTCGGGCACGGCTCTGGGGCAATATACAGCCCAGTCTGCGGCCTCTGCGGAACTTGCGCAGACGGGGGCCAATAAGGCCATTGCTGCCAGCGCTGCATCCGGTGTGAATTCGCAAAGTGCTGCGCAATCGGCTTCGGACGCGGCGACTATTCTCACGGGCACACAGCAGGCGCAGGCGCAGATCGAAGGCGTTTCTGCATCAGCTCAGAATGCCGTGGCAGGTGTTACGGCTGACGCCAATGCGGCCAAGGTACTCCTGACCGCAGCTATCAATGGCCAAGCCCCCCTGAATTATCGAGGATACTGGAACGCGTCCACGAACAGCCCTGCACTCGCGAACGGAACCGGCGCTGAGGGTGACCTCTATGTCGTATCGGTTGCAGGCAGTACGGCGCTGGATGGAAATGCGTCATGGGCCGTAAACGATGCGGCATGGTTCACGGGTGGCAAGTGGCAATACTTTGCCCGCGCAGGATGGGCGGCGGTTGCGCAGACCCTGACGGCGCTTCAGTCCGTGGCGATCGGTGACAGCCTGATCCGCACGCCTGGCTCGTCCCGTTGGTCGGTTGCGTGGCTCGACGCCCTGGGAGGAATCATTGCCGGTATTCTTGCGGACGGCTCTCCGCAGTTTCCCGGTGCATCCGCTCTGATCGGACCATCCGAAATCGCAACGTCCGCCCTGTCTGGCTCTGGCGTTGTGACGCTGGATCAGGCTGGGCGTGTCGTTGATAACCGTTCGACCCTCACGTTTCCTGGTCTTGCCAATGCGACACGCGGGCTTATCAGTAAAGATGTCGCCAAACGTGCGCCTGGCTATCTCGATGATAGTGTCGTCGGCTACGCCCCGAACGATATCTGGCAGGCGGGAAAGCAGCTCTACACCTGCCTCCGAAACGGCGCTGGCGGTGCAGTCTGGGATCTGACGCCTGACGTTGCACCGGCTTGCCCGGGCGATGTGTTCGGAACTGACCTTGTCGGTGCCTGGGGCGTGGATGCGGTTGTTGCCGGTTTCACGGGACCTGCCTTCGATGTCACGACGACTGTCGCGGGTGCGTCGGTTGTCACGACGGTGCCGATTGTCGCGGGCGGCAAGCATGACGCTGGCATTCTTTCCCGAGCACTGATCGAGCGCGATGACGGCACAACAGCTGAAGTCACGACGCTGTACGACCAGTCCGGTGCCGGTCATAACCTGACGGGCTCCTACGGATCGGCCCCGAAAATCGGTGTGGTCACAGTCAACGGCTTTCCGGCCATCTCCTTCGATACGTCTGGCGCTTCGGCTGCCCGGTCTTTGAAGAATACCGCGGTATCTCTTGCGTCCGGCACGTTCACGGCTCTGGCGTTTGGCCGGTGGGCTGGCACGAACGCTGCATCAGATGAGCGCATTCAGCTTCTGACGGTCGGGTCCGTCTCGACAATCAGCGGCATCAACGAAGACGGCAAGCTCGGCGTCTATGATGGCACGTCCTACGTTCAGGGTAGCCAGTATCAGCCGTGCAATCCGTCCATGGTAGGCATCAGTGCGGCCGGTGGCACGTCGGTTTCAACGTGGATTGGCGAGACATCGAACGCAGTCACGGTCGCGGCTTCCGCGCTTGGCACGATGGCAGGCTTTACGCTTGGCTCTTCAGGGCTGGGAAATGCCTGCAACGGCGTTCTAACCGGTGTGGTTCTTGCCAAACGTGCCGCCACGACCACCGACATTCAGCGCGCGAACCGATCGGCAACGCTGCGCTGGAATTACACGCCGCAGGTCAAGCCGCGCCTGTTCTGCATTGGGGACAGCCGCACGGCTGGCTACATCAATACGGACTGCCAGAACTGGCCCGGGATGATCGGGGACTATCTGGATCAGCCGCTGGAGGTGTTCAACCTTGCTGTTTCCGGGTCGCAGACGACGGACTTCATTCCCAACACGCAGCCGGGTCTCATTACGGAACTTGGAAAAGGCGGCTACGACCTTGCGACCATCTGGCTCGGGATCAACGATTTCAGCCATGGCAAAGACAAGGCCGCAACGCTTCAGAACGTCCAGGCCATTGCCTCCGCTGTTCTGGCGGCTGGCGTCAAGCACGTCTGGGTCATCTCCGAGGCCAAGACAGGCGATATGGACTGGTTCTGGCAGTATTTCCCGGCTGGCCAGCATCCGAACATCACGCTTCTGACGCCGTTCCTGAACGGGCTTCCGCTCGCGGTTAATGCGGCCGGGAATTATGATCCTCTGCTCTGGCACCCAGACAGCATCCATCCGTTCCCGCCCACTTGTCGCACGCTGGCGTCGGTTGCCGGGGCGTCCGTAAATGCATTCATCGCACAGGATATCGACGCATGAGCAAAGTTCAGACGCATACCATTGCGGGTCAGACAGCCAGCGGTAAGCTTGGCGTCATTTTCCCGACCAGCCAGCAGCCTGCCTATGCCAGCCGGTTCTCCTCCGCGCTGGAGAACCTGGCAGAAAGCGGCGCTTCTGCTGCTCCATTCCTGTCGGTTCCAGCCGCATCTGCGGGACAGGTGACCCTGGGGCGCAGTCTGCCGACACCTGTGGCCATTCAGACGCCTGTTGCTCAAAGCGCTGATATGACCTTGATGTTTGTCGCGCGACTGCCAAACGCGCCTGTTGGCGGGAACGGCAATATCGGCGTCATGGGAGCGAACTTCTACAATTCCACCAGCCTGAGTGGATGGAATGGCCTGACGTTTGGCATCGGCTCAGGGCTGGCTTCGCTTTATCTCTGCAATGACGTGAACGGCACACTCTCAACGCAGTATGGCGGCGCTGCCCTCACGGCTGCCCAGGCGCGGGCTTGGGGCCTTTACGCGGCTCGCATCAGTTCGTCCGGCGGTACTGGCATTGCAGCGACTATTCAGGCGCTGACAGCCGGAACAGAACAGGTTCAGAACTGGGCGGGAGCGCTTTACTCCAAGACTGCCGAGACACCGACGATCATGCTGGGGGCTGATTATCTTCCGATGTTCGGGGAAACTCAGCCGATCGAAATCAAACGTGCATTCCTCTGGAACACTACTCTGACGGATGCAGAGCTCGATGCCATGGCTGCGCTGATCCGCGCTGATCTGGCTTCAGAGACGATCACCGTCTGATCCCCGGAATATTTTGACTGAGACGACCGCCCTTTGAGGCGGTTTTTTTATATCTGGAGGGCCGGATGGCCGATGACGACTGCGCTACCCAAGGCGACATCAAAGAGCTTCTGGAGCGTGTTGTGCGCTTGGAGACACAACAGGAGCACGGACAGGAAACGGTTCAGTCCCTATTTGATCGGGTCACACGCTTAGAAACGGCAGTAACTGATGGTTTCACGCGGCTTTCCAATCAAATTGCAGATGCCGGAAATAGGCGGGCTATGTTTATTGCTGGGGGCTCAGGTGTTGGTGGTGGGGTGGCGGTTGGAATCTACTCGCTCATCCACATGTTGGGGCACCTGTGATGGATAACCGCTACGGCCTAGATCCCGGACAGGTGAAAAACTTCACCGTCATTCCCACCCTGACAGCCATGGGAAGCCAGTTTGCAAGTCTGGCCGCCATCAATCTCATGCTTGGGATTGCAATGGCAGAAAGCCAGCTGCGCTACAAAAGGCAGCTGACAAACTCTGGATATGGTCCAGCACGCGGGCTACCTCAGATGGAGCCCGCGACGCACGACGACTGTTGGGCCAACTGGCTAAATTTCTCGCAGCAAGTGCAGGTCGCGCACGTGATCCGTGGGTTCATCGGTAACCTGACCCCGGAGGCAGATCTGATGATCAACAATGATGCCTATGCCTTTGCCATGGCTCGCATTAAATGCTGGCGTGATCGCGGGCCGCTTCCGGCCTGGAACGACCCGGTGGGCATGAGCGCGTTTCACAAGCGTGTGTATAATACAGCAGGGGGCAAGGCCGACGAACGGGCCAATATCCTGCATTTCAAAGCAGCAATTGCGGCATGAGGAGAGTCTGAGACATGAAACGCGCCGATACAATTTTCGTCTCTGCCTTATGGCTGCTTTGCATGGGGAAGGCAGTGGCCGATCCCGTCAATTTTGTGCCGAACTGGCGATCCTATACTCAGACCGGAAATCCGGCGGATATTGTCCACTCTCCTGACGTTGCGGCCAGTATTGGCAGGAAAGTGGATGCGCTCAACGGGCAGATGCAAAATCCGGAAATCCAGGGAGGTACAGCGCCAGGACTGGACGTGACTGGTTCTGTCATTAAGGCTGACGGTGCGCCACTGGCCCGGACGAATGCCGAGCATTTTTCCGATATCGTCAACAGTCACGACTTTGGAATTAAATGTGATGCGTCTCTGAATACGACAACGCATGCTGTTTCTGGAACGGATGACACTGCCGCGATCCAGATGGCCGTGAATGTCGCAGCACGACTAGGATCTCCGATCAATTTTCATGGGGGCCAGTGCCTGATTTCCGCACCGATCGTCGTCCCGCCCTCTGCTGCGGCATTTACCCTCATCGGAAACAGTACAGTGTTTATCGATACCGCAGATAGCGACGTCTTTACGCTGGTAGGCGAGAATCCGTCTGACACGGATTTTGGGCGTGTCCGTTTCGATATGCGGAATATGACGATCATGAAAGCCGCCAATAATTTTCTTGGAACGGCCATCAACATCAACGGTGGAAAATTCCGTGGTATTATCGATAACGTCAGTATTTCAGGGTTCCATATTGGGATAGCCCTACTCAACACGTCTCAGCAGCGCATCAACAATGTGCATATCGACGCTGATAGTTCCATAGACTCTGGCGCCAAGTCATACGGTATTTATATCGAAGGTACATGGCAGTCGGGTTGGACAGCGGCCCAATCCAAGTTTAGTGCAAATAACACAATAACCGGTACGACAGTGATATATGGTACAGGCGCCTATATAGGGAACGCAGTCCAGGGCGCACGTCTGGATAATTTTTCAACGCTGGAAGCTCGCGGATGGGGCGTTCAGGCCATCGGATCCGGAAACGGCAACCCGCAGAACTATAGTGAAGCCTTAGAGGTGCGAAACAGCTATCTCGAAGGGTATCTTGGCGGCATTAGTGCGGATAACCTTGGCCTGTTCCACATCATCAACACAAACTTCGACACTCCATCAATCGGAGCCGTTTCCAACTGGTCAGCAATCCACGCGCTCGGTCAATTTGGTGGCACGGTCATTGGTAACACGATTGACTCGTATGGGAGAGGACAGACGACATCGCCAGTCGTACTCGGCGGGGACGTCGTCGCGACTGGCAATAATATAACCGGCCTTTCCCCAAGTTCAAGCATACCCTGTTTTGACCTGTCCCCGAAAACTGGTGTCACAGACAATATGTTGATTTCAGATAACAAATGTTGGGCTTCTGGTGGATATAAAAATGAGACCGGTGGTCCGATTTTTGGGAGTGATAACCTGTGGTCTGGCCTCGGGAACAATCAGACGTTGAGTGTTGGATTTGGCAATCAAAATCTGGACGAAATAACTGTATCAAAAGAAATTTCAAGCTCAGAGCAAAACATTCACATGCGTCATACGGTTGATTCTTCGGGAAATGATACAACGACTCCTGGTGTCATAAATATGTTTGGTACCAGTTACATTTCATTCGGTGCAAATGATCCTGCTGGTGCAAATCAGGTGGTCTATCTCGTCAATGATACTGAAGGGAATTTGGCTGTATCGTCCGGCGGGCTTTCGCTGGCCAAGTACACCTCCTCCACAATGTTACGTCCGGACGGCTCCTGCGTTCCCGCATCGTCGGTTTTCGTCACGGACGGTCGGAATATAGGTGAAGCTGCGGGGGCTGGAACTGGCGTGATAGCCTATTGCACCATGCAGAAGCACTGGTTCGCGAATGGTGCTCCGCTCACGTACTGAATGGGGCCGACATGCCCGTCATCGTATTGCAAACCGCCCTTGAGGCGGTTTTTTTATGTCTGGAGACTGAACTGTGGACCCTGTTTCCCTGCTGCTGTTGGTCGTCCCTCCCGCATATCTTCTGTGGGTGGCTCTCGGCCTTCTGGCGTTGTCAGGTCTGTGCAATCTGATTGCAGTCGGCTTGCTTCCGCCGAAGCCTGGTACGCCACGCTATGGGCTGAAAAAGGCCTGGTACGTGGCGATCAACTATGGCGCAGCCAATTTTGGCAAAGCCGCCAATCGTATTCAGTGCGGCCGGACCGGGCTGATGGTGCCCTATGAGGACAAGAACAGCGCCAAAGACATCCTCACCAATGCGGGTGTCGATGTTCTGACCAGGAAGAAGCCTGATGCCTGACTGAGCCCTTCAGCCGGTCCCGGCTCGATTATCCTCATTCCTCAGATCTCCGAAGGAGGCAGCACTCCCGCTGTCAGACCGTCGGATGCAATGCCGCCCATCGAGGCGGCTTTTTTTATGGAAGAAACACCAATGGCTTTTAGTAGTGTTACCGCCCTTGAAGGTCTTGTGAACCAGTCTCTGGGCAAGGCTGATACACCCTCGGTCCAGCAGGGCATCAGCGTCGGCGGTCTCGTGCTCCAGGGTGTTCTGGCGGCCTCTATGTCGAAGCTGGCCGAGCATGTCGATATCACGGCGTTCGATGCTGCTCTGACTAAAACGCTGGAAGGTGCCACGGAACTGGAGCGTGTCATCGCTGCCGGCCCGGCCGTTCAGCCAGCGATGGAAGCGCCTAGCCAGTGAGCACCGCCAATCTGGCGATTCTTGGCGCCATGCTCCTTGTGGGCGTGGCGTCGGCCCTCGGGCTCTATAAAGCCGGGGGTAAATCGCAGAAAGCCGATACGGCCGAACAGGACGTCAAAGACGCTCAATCCCAGGTAGCGCAACAACAGGAAATGGAGCAGCGCGGCGCTGAGGCTCCGCAGACTGTGGATGAGTTTTTGAATGCTCTCGACAAGGGGAGAGGATAATGCGGGCTGTTTTATTGTGCTTGGTACTGGCCGGATGTGCGCAGCCACGACTGAAGGTGGTTTGTCCTGCCTTGCATCCTTGGACGGCCGATTTCCAGAAGGGGATGGCGGCCGAGATCCGGGCGCAACGGCAGAATTGCCCAAATCTTATCGAAGCGGCCCGCCAGATGGAACAGGTCAGGAAAGCGTGTGGCGCGTAAAGGCGTAAACCTGCGGCACGAAAATGGTGTCGCAGGTTTACATTGCTATCTCAAACTACTGCGCCAGATTTGAGTCGATCGTTCTCCGCCTGCAATTCAGAAATACGTCGCTTCAGATATTCAATATTTTTATCACGGTCTTGCATCCCCGTCACGGCTCGCTTCTTCAAGGCGGTACCAAGCCGCTGGTACGTTGAGCGTGTAAAGTGAGTGGAGCTTACGATGTCACTGGAAGAAAGGATGAAGTCATCCATTTCCACTACTGAGACATTATCATAGTTGTTGCTAATCTCTCGTTGGTACTTATTTAATTTCAAATGTCGGTCCATCAATCCCCATTCAGGGTTTGTTTCGTGGAATTTTGTTGTTGAATTTATTAGAATAATATCTACGTCTGTAGAGATATTGCTGAAAATATAATTCAGATTATCCTTAAAAGTACCTTCGTTCATTTTCCCAGAATATTTTAGATTTGCTTTTGCGGCTCTGAATTGCTCAATTTCGCCCTTTGAACGCCCTTGATGCCTCAGAATTCCTTCATACTCATTATCTAAGTTTTGATAATTGAACGGGTTCATCGCAAAGGTTGTGTGTCCCTTGCACCCGACAATTTCATAATCTGAATAGTATATATCTGCCCAGAAGCTAAAAATTAGAAATCCACTTTTTATGTCTTTAAGCTTTGTATCAAAATCTGCATCAATAAAGCCGATCTCACTCAAAATCTTCCATTCTTCTTCAGTCGATCCTTCGATCGAACGGCGGATCATGCTGGAATGGTCGCGTCGAATCTCGGTTTGCTGTCGTACAGTGTTAGTGAATAATCTGAAATCGTCTGTGGCTGGCGCTAGATAATGCTGGACGGAGTCCATATCGCAGCCGCCGCAGATTTGGATAGGAAGCTTCGGATAATCGTGCACTTCGGCGCCTTCCTCGACTTCTTCGCGATAATAAGAGATCCAGTCTACTGGATTTGTTTCGTCAAACAGATTAGTGAGAACGTCTCCAACGACTTCTATACTTGGGCACTCAAGTTGCCTGTAAAGCCAAGTCTCGACATACATCCCTAGTGTACGGCAAGAAAAACAAAAGTGGTGTAGAATGTTTTCTTGACTATGTTTTGTTTGATGGAAGAAACCAACAAATCCATAATCACCGTATTTATCACGAACGCGAACTAAGCCTGAGTGATGGAAAATTCCTGAATTAACAATTTCGTCAAATTGGTTCCTCGCCTCGTCAATGTTTTCAGAAAGGCGTTTTTTTGTAAAATTTAACTGGTTTGTTCTATTAATCAGTTCAATCGCGCGATCGCGGTTAGCCTCCAAGTCATAGCAGATTTCAACAGTGATGCGGCTTTCGCGCAAGAATTGCCAGGTATCACCGGCACTCGCCTTTGCCTCCGACTTAACTTCAAGAAGCTTATAATCATGCAATCGCTTCATCTCAGGATCGGCTTTACCGACGAAAAGAGGATTATCGAGTAAGAATGGAGCAAGCTTTTCGTCGGATACCTGTATCCCTGGTACCGCGCCTGAAACTTCAGCTAAGTTCATCGGATTATCGTCGATGAACATAATTGTTGGCGCACGCAGCTTGGCTTGTTCGACGATATGGGCAACGCGAGGGCCCTTAGGCTCCCATGATATACTTGGGAAAACGAATAGGTCCCATACACCTAGACGTTCCAGAACTGACTTTGTCTCTTCAAAATCGTTTTTTGAGCAGATGGAACTAATGATTCCTCGCTCAGCTAATGCCCTTACAACATGCCCTAAATGTTCGGCTTCGTTGATACCGCCCTCTGTCAAAGTGCCGGGCCAGAATGTCTCATCTAGATCCCAAATAACAAGCCGGACAGGTTCAGTCATGGTTTATGCCCTTAACGCATTAAACTCTCTTGAGAAGAGAATCATGTTCGTAGCTATAGAGCCAGCCTTTCAAGACGAGATCAACCAATGACTGTGAGTTGAAGCCGGGTAAATGAGAGGCATTTTTTATAAGAAAGGTGCCGTCGTCGTCTATTTCGTAAGAGATGTGGTGATTCGGGCATTTGAGTGCTTGTTTTACGTATTCAATATCGACGTTCATTCAATGCGGCCTTGAGACTTCAACATTTGCATAACCATCGGATGATTCTTTGAGTGACGCAAGTCAGTACTGATTCCAATATGATATTATTTTATCGTTATTTTATCGTTATTCCATTTTTGGTTTCTTGGCTAAATTATTGTTATAAGGGGGCTATTTTTCTTGGGTGTTTCAATGCTTCGGGCGACGGTGACTGCATAATATCGCCTTCCATCTGGAAGTGTGCTTACGAACGCTGCTTAGAGAAAATGCCGATAAAGCCCGGGTATAAACACGGGTACGATAATATCAACTATATGAAAACAATATAAATCTATCAGTAACTTAATAGGATTTTATGAAAGAAACTCTCGTCCACCAGGTCTCCTTCTCATACAATCTAATCTTGTCTCAAAGACTTGGTTCTCCAAGCGTTTTGCGCCATTCTTTTGTCTCAAGTATTCTTGTTCTGTTCCGTCCTGTCTCGTCGTGAGCCGGGTATCGGTCGGGCAAAATTGAGATAGAGACCGGATATAGCAAAATACTCACTGACACTCAGATTCGGGCGACCAAGCCGAAAGAAAAACCTAATATGGCGCAAGGAATATAACCATGCAGTAAACAAGATAAAATAAAATAACGTAAAGAATAATGATGAAAAAAATAACGACAGAATTCTTTAAAAAACCATCAGTCAATACATTCATAAAATTGAAAGAAATATAAGACACAAAAACTATAGATAATATTATTATTAATAATATTGAATCATCCCTAATGGAATAAGGGAATTCTCTTATTATATTCCAAAGACAATTAAAAAACAAAATGATAACCCCGATCTATATCGTATATTTTTATAATCTGCGCATGCATATCCAACGGCGAAACCTGACATAGACGGAGTTTCACTTGCCGTAGCGTTCTTGCATGTCCCGCCACGGACAACCAGTGTGCAGAACATACAGTATGCCATTGAGAAACCTGCGATTGTCCCCGTCTAGTCGGACCAAACATCCGCGTTCAGGCGGCAGAAGCGAACCAATTATCATTATCGCCCATTCCCGATCCATCAGATCTACTCGGTCCATAGCGCTGCTGCGCTGCCTTCACTGAGGAAAATAGTGAATCAGATCTTGCCTCAAACCGACAAGCCTTTTGTCAACATAACCCAACAAATGCTCGACGTTCATCTGCGCTCTAGAATCGAAGTCTTAAATTGCAAAAATCATGCAAGTGTTTGGCTTTCATCTAAAAAAGTATAATCAAACTAGTTATTTACCGAAGAGTAGCACTGCCTTCACACGGCAGGGGTCACAGGTTCAATCCCTGTCGCGCCCACCATTCGAACTCCTTGAAAATATTTGATGTTGTTTGCGCCACTTGAGCGAATGGCCTGCATCGTTCTATTGGCTGGCCCATTTTCTTCCCAAACGGGCGCAGATAAATACCGTACCCTCATATCCAAATATGCGGCGGCAGCTCTAGCCTACAGTACTGAGCCACGGGGCTTTTCGTGGACTAAACCCGAGCGCAGCCATAGCCTTACGATTGCACGCGCCTGTCAGGCTATTCTGGTAATAGACGCTTTCTTCGCCCATCAGCAGAACAGCGTCCTTTTCAGTCATGCACGGCGGCACCGGTGCCCCGACCCATCGCGCATACGCCTTCAGCCAATTCTCGAACTGAAGAGGCTGACTATCAACGATATTGTAAACGCCAGGCTTGGCTGTAAGTGCTGATACAGTTGCCTGTGCCGCATCATCTACATGAACAAAAGAGAATGTGCTGGCGCCCGCACCAATCAGTGAGACCTCACCACGAGCAAGATGCGCGCTAAATGCACCATCCGGCCAGTACCACGTCCCTGGGCCGTAGAAAAAGCCGTATCGCAGCGTGACACCCTCCATTGTGGGAGCGCTAGTGACGCGCGCTTCCAGAGCTGCATACATCCGAGCGCTTTCCCCGATATTCCCCGGCGCGCTAATTCTCAGAAAAGATGCTTCTGTCGCCAGGTCATGACCAGCGTCCAGATAAAAGCCGCAAGACTGCTGTATGTAGCGCTTTACGCCATATGTTTGCGCCGCATCGAAAAGATTGCCACCACCTTCGAGACGGAGTTTTCGATCGATCGGGAGATGCTTTGGAAGATCAAAAGGACTTGCCGGGAGAGACGTAAGTTCATCAATCACGACGTCAGGGCGGAGCTTCTCGATTATTGCAAACAGTGCCTCCCTATTGAGAGCATCAGCTTTGACCGCATGAGCTCCCAACATCTCGATAGCTGTCAGGCTTTCCGCCCGATGAGCCATCCCCCAGACGTCATGTCCAGCCTCTTTGAGGCGCGCAATCAGACAGCGCCCCAGCGCTCCGCTCGCACCGGCGACAAAAATTTTCATAGCGAATATCCCGTAGCTCAGTGTGCAGGAAAGACGAACGGGGCGGCTTTGTCCTTGACGAAAAACGCAATGAATTTAGCCGGTTCGGTCTGACTGGCATTCCGCCCTACAACATGCACGTCATTAGGGCCTTCAAAAAAGGTTTGCCCCTCTTTCAAAGTGACTGGCTGCCCACCCTTAACCTGCATGATGACGCTGCCCTTGAGAACATAAACGAAGACAGCTGCGTTATGCCTGTGGATCGGGTCGGAATCTCCTGGCCCGTAGTCCACTGTAACCATGGCCCCTTCCTTTCCTGAAAGGCCTGGCAGTTCATGGCTCATCAAAGGCGTGACTGTTGTCGCTGCGTGAAGGGAAGAGGCCCAGAAGCCAGCAGTTAAAACTGCCAGGACAGTAAATTTACGCACGGGATATTTCCTTTTTGTTAGCTGAAACCGCTCAAGCACTGTCCGAACGACGCCTCTGCCGGACCTTGTTCGTCCTGCGGGTCTGAACACGCTCATCAAGCCAGGTCTGTGCCTCTCCAAGAAAAGGCGAGGGCGCCTTGTCCCGAACTGATTTGGCCAAATCGGCGAGGGATGTTTGGGCTAACTCCCGACGCATCGCCTTTTCAGCTCGCAGCATAACTGCATGAATTCCGCATACCCCCTGCGTCGCCCATCCAGGTGGGTTCTCGTCAAAGAGGGCGCAGCGTCCGCGGATTTCCTGACAATTAAAGAGGCGCTTTTCACCATCCACTGCGTCAACAATGGCCAAAACAGTGATCTCGTCGGCAGGTTTTGCCAACGTGTAGCCACCCTTCAACCCTTCAGCAGCATTGAGGAGACCAGCCTTTTCCAGCTTGGGCAAAAGCTTCGCAACAAATGCTGCCGGAATATTTTGAAGCTCCGCCAGATCGAGACTGCTGACAGGCTCAGGATTGTCGACAAGCCACAGGAGGCTGTGCAGGACGTATTCAGTGCTAGCGCCGTAAAATGACATACGCAGACCATATCTATCCGCGTTTTGATTCGCAAGATTTTCTTAAGTCCAAAATCCTAGGATTTTTTGGATTGTAATATGCTGGGAGAGAGGGGGAGAAGTATCACGAGGCCGTGAGGAAATGAGGCTTATTAGCCTTACCAGAAAAAATATTTTGTCTATTGGTTCACGTGGAAGCATCTCATAAATACTGTGAAACAGCGCATTCCTCTTTCTCCCGTCGAAACAGCCAAAAGAAATTTTACTTTATGATTTTCGTTTTATCTGTGATTTGGGCCGCGAATTTTGGTCTCTGGATAATCTATAAATATATTATGAATCTTCTGGGCGGCCCTTACCCAGATCCGAACAGACCGAAAAAACCTGTCATTTTCGGTTTTCTATTTTTAACCCTCTGCATACCAGCCATTCTTCTACTTATATTTATTGCAGTCGCTGGAGACTATATGATGATTAGAGGTCTATTTTAAATTTGTAGGTAAAAATACTCGAAAACATAAAAACAAATCTTTACTCACAGAAGATAAGGTTTCTGCGAGGACTTATCGGACCAGGGAAGCAAGTCCATCAATTTTATCAGCAAGTGCAGCAATCATATGCTTGATATCATCAGGAGTTGAAGATTTATCAGCTGCGATGTTCAGGCGCTCCGCATCGCTTTGCAGTTCACTCATCAGTTCGTGGATTTCTGATCCGATACCGTCTTCGTCGTTATCGTTCCGCTGCATGACGTAACCCTCAGGTTTGTAAGGCACTAACGCGCGTTAGCAAGAGATGTCGAATGACGGCTCTAAGAGCGGCCGTACAAAACAAAGAAAAGGGCCGCGCTACAAAAAGCCGCGCGGCCGCAGTCTCCTTCAGGAGAGATGCTTATTCTCCGTCGGTGGCTTCATCTTCTTCTTCGCCGTCGTCGAAATACACTTCTTCAACGGTGATCACCAATGAGTCATTCTCGCTCAGCAGATCGGCGACAGCGTTTGCTTCGTCCTCATCTTCATAGAGCTCTGAGTCGCCCGGATCAGAAACCCACTTTTCTGTGGGGTTCCAGAATTCGTCGTCTCCGTTTTCGAGTTCACGGCGAATTAGGTAGCCAGCAATTTCTTCATCAGCCATTTTAGGGCCCTCCTGTGAGGAGAAAAGCTTATTTGAAAACAGTATTAATTGCCACAGCCCGAAAAATAGGATAATTTTGGTCCAAATTAAGGAAGGACCAAATTCATGTCTGACCCTTCATTGAGAAAAGATGCTCTGAATGAGCGGATAAGCATTTCCCGTCATGCGGCAATGCTCGAAGTCTGTACGCGACATTCAGATCTGATGATTTTCCAAGAAAAACGCCAAGTACAAGTCAATTTTTCATGGAAAGAATCATCACAAAATATAATTCCAACGATAAATATTTCCGCAGAAATAATTAAGATAAAAAATATTTACCTATAAGAAAAATTATTATGCTATTTCTATTATTTTCTTATATATGAAGATTTATTTTTAATAATTATGAAAATAAACCCCTACCCAAACAATAAAATAATTTTCTCGCCTCGGACGAGGCAATATCGTACTGTTTGAGTATGACCGACCAAAGAAACATTGATGATACCGAAGACGAAATTGCTCTTGAAGCGACGGAGGAGGGAGAATCTCTGCTCTCCACCATTATGCTTCCGGTTTGCATTTTTGTTGGGATTGCCATTCTGGTGCTTCTGGTTGGCCTAAATTTCATATAACTCGGACCAACCAGAGACATTTTTCACAAAAATGTCTTTTCAGATTTGCCCTTCGTCGCATCCAGCCAGCCTTGCAGCATATAGGCGGCCGCCATTTTATCGACGACTTCAGCGCGTCGCCCACGCGTCATATCAGCGTCCTGAATAAGGAAGCGGTTGACCGCACTGGATGATAGCCGCTCATCCCACAGACACGCAGGAATACCCAACCGCTCGGAAAGAGCTGTTGTCCAGTCCGACGCTGCGCGTGCTGCGGGGCCAAAAGATCCATCCAATGACAGGGGCAAGCCGACCACCAGCGCCCCAACGTTCTGGCGCTTCGTGATCTCTGCCAATTCCTTGGCATTTTCCCCCAATTTCCGCCGTTTTAACCCCATAAATGGCGAGGCGAGCATGAGAGAAACGTCTGTCAGGGCGACGCCGATCGTCTTCGATCCAGGGTCCAGCCCAAGGATACGCTGATCAGTTTGAAGAACATTACGGAGGTCTTGTGGATTGAACAGGGACATAACCCGGCGTTATGATCTGTCTGACGGCTGAAAAGCTACCATAATTTCCTCTTTTTCAGGAATGTTCATGTCGCTCGACGCGAAAACGGTCACGCGCATCGCCAGATTGGCGAGAATTGGTCTCGAACCGGGGGAGGTAGACTCTCTCGGGAAGGACATGGGTTCCATCATCGATTGGGTGGAACAGCTTAACGAAGTGGACGTCACAGATGTCCCTCCCATGATTGGCACAGGCCTCGCCACGCCACGCCTGCGGGAAGACCGCGTCACGGACGGCAATCGCCGCGATGACGTGCTGTCAAACGCTCCGGACCGTGAAGGTCCGTTCTACACGGTTCCGAAGGTGGTCGAATAATGTCCGGCATGCACGATTTTACGCTGGCTTCCGCCCGGGATGCCCTCAAGGCTCGCAAGATTTCCGCGGTTGAACTGACGAACGCCCACCTGGATGCCATCGAGCGTCTGGATGGTCGCCTCAACAGTTTCATCACCCGTACGCCCGATCAGGCTCGCGTAGCAGCGAAGGCTGCAGACGACATTCTGGCGAAAGGTGAGGGCGGCGCACTGACCGGCATTCCGCTCGGTATCAAGGATCTGTTCTGCACGAACGGTGTCCGCACGACAGCCGCCAGCAAGATTCTCGGAAATTTCGTCCCGCCTTACGAAAGCACGGTGACGTCCAATCTTCTGCGTGACGGCGCCGTGTTCCTTGGCAAGCTGAACCTCGATGAATTCGCTATGGGGTCCGCCAATCTGAACTCAGCCTTTGGCCCGGTAGAAAACCCCTGGAAGCGCAATGGCTCTGACGCCAAGCTGGTTCCGGGCGGTTCTTCTGGTGGCTCTGCCGCTGCCGTAGCCGCAGGTCTGGTGCTGGGCGCTACCGGTACAGATACGGGTGGCTCCATTCGCCAGCCGGCCGCCTTCACCGGCATTGCTGGCATCAAGCCGACCTACGGCCGCTGCTCCCGTTTCGGCACGATCGCTTTCGCAAGCTCGCTGGATCAGGCTGGCCCGATGGCTCGCAACCTTCAGGATTGCGCAATCCTGCTGGAATCCATGGCTGGGTTTGACGAGCGGGATTCCACAAGCGTCAACACGCCTGTTCCGAATTACGAAGCAGCGCTGACGCGAGGCGTCAAAGGCCTGCGCGTTGGTATTCCCAAGGAATATCATGCCCCGGGCATGCCAGCCGAAATCGAGGCCCTCTGGCAGCAGGGTATCAACTGGCTGAAGGCCGCTGGCGCTGAAGTTGTGGAAGTTTCTCTTCCGCACACGAAGTACGGCCTTCCAACTTACTATATCGCAGCTCTCGCAGAAGCATCTTCAAACCTTGCCCGCTATGACGGTGTGCGTTTCGGCGAACGTGTGAAGGGGGATTCCCTTGATGCACTGTACGAAGCCACCCGTGCCGCGGGTTTTGGTGAAGAAGTGAAGCGCCGTATCCTGATCGGCACGCATGTTCTGTCGTCGGGTTATTACGATGCCTATTACCTGCGCGCGCAGAAGGTCCGTACGCTGATCCAGCGGGACTTCCTGAATGCCTTCGAGAAGGTGGATTTTCTTCTGACGCCAACGGCGCCGTCCAGTGCATTCGCCCAAGACGAAAAGCCGACAGATCCGGTGCAGATGTACCTGAATGACATCTTCACTGTTCCAGCCAGCATGGCAGGCGTTCCTGCGCTCTCTGTTCCAGCCGGTCTGGACGCACAGGGTGTTCCGCTCGGCCTTCAGCTCATTGGCAAATTCTTTGACGAAGAAACACTGATCGCAGCAGGACACGTCATCGAACAGGCTGCGTCCTTCACCCACAGACCCGCCATCCATGCAGGAGTGTCGGCATGAGCTATCGTATCACCGGCAATACCGGCGAATGGGAAATTGTCGTCGGGCTGGAAGTTCATGCCCAGGTCATCAGCCAAGCAAAGTTGTTTTCTGGCGCCTCCGCCTCTTACGGCGGCGAGCCAAATACGCATGTCAGCCTGATTGACGCGGGTTTCCCGGGTATGCTCCCGGTTCTGAACCAGGAATGCGTTGCGCAGGCAGTACGTACCGGCCTCGGTCTGAACGCGCAGATCAATCTTTTCAGCCGCTTTGATCGCAAGAACTACTTCTATGCCGATCTCCCCACTGGCTATCAGATCAGCCAGTTTGCTCATCCCATTGTGGGTGAGGGCAAGGTGCTGGTTGATCTTGCGGATGGAAGCACACGTGAAATCGGCGTGACGCGACTTCATCTGGAACAGGATGCAGGCAAGTCCATCCATGATCAGGACCCAACGCGTTCCTTCATTGACCTGAACCGTGCAGGCGTCGCCCTCATGGAAATCGTCAGTGAGCCAGACATCCGCTCACCGGAAGAAGCCGGAGCCTACCTGCGGAAGCTCCGTCAGATCCTGCGTTATATCGATACCTGCGATGGCAACATGGAAGAAGGTTCCATGCGCGCTGACGTCAACGTGTCTGTGCGCAAGCCGGGCGAGGAGGGGTATCGGACCCGCTGCGAGATCAAGAACGTCAACTCGATCCGCTACGTCATGCAGTCAATCGAAGTGGAAGCACAGCGCCAGATCGAGATCTGGGAAGCTGGCGGCGAAGTCGATCAGGAAACGCGCCTGTTCGATCATGTCCGCAGCGAAACACGTTCGCTTCGGTCCAAGGAAGACGCGCACGATTATCGCTACTTCCCGGACCCGGATCTTCTTCCGCTCATCATCGAGCAGTCCTGGGTTGACGAACTAGAAGCTGCTCTTCCCGAACTGCCAGAAGCCAAGCGGGACCGCCTGGAGCGCGAATACGGTGTCAGTCGCTATGAAGCGAGTGTCCTGACCGCAGAGCAAGCTGTTGCTGACTTCTACGAGACCGTTGCAAAGGGTGCCGATGCGCGCCTTGCCACCAACTGGATGCTCGGAGACTTCTTTGCTGCCCTGAACCGCACCGGCCGCTCGATTGAAGACAGTCCGGTCAGTGCAGAAGGACTGCGTGAGCTGTTAAGCCTGATCTCGGATTCGACCATCAACGGCAAGATTGCGAAGGAAGTCCTTGAAGACATGGTAGAAACCGGCGAATCGGCTTCTGCTATTGTTGAGCGGAAAGGTCTTCGTCAGGTAACGGACACAGGAGCCATCGAAAGCTCCATCCGCGATATCCTGGCAGCAAATGCGGATAAGGTTGCTGAATTCAAATCCGGCAAGGACAAGCTTTTCGGCTTCTTTGTTGGCCAGACGATGAAGGCCATGAAGGGTAAAGGGAACCCGGCTCTGGTGAATGAAACCTTGAAAAAGCTTCTTTCCGAATGAGATAAAAAAATTGTTCTTAAGGGGTTTGACGGCGAGGCCGTTCCCCCTTAAGAACGCCTTCACGAACGCAGTATAAAAACTGCTTTCCACGCGGAGGGGTGGCCGAGAGGCTGAAGGCGGCGGATTGCTAATCCGTTATACGATGTAAGTCGTATCGTGGGTTCGAATCCCATCCCCTCCGCCATTCTATATATCCCATAACAATTCATAGCGCTTTTAGTGTCGTAGAGCTGGTAGTTTCCTGCCGTTTTATTCGCTCTGTAATAGTCCTTAAGCTCATGCAGCGTCGGGGTATATATTGGGGTATCGAATGCTGACGGATATTCAGCTTGCGTGGCCTTAAGCCAGCAGAAAAACCTTACAAACATGATGATACGGGGGCTTGTTCATTTTCGTACAGCTCAACGGCTCGCAACGACGACGCATGAAGTATCGCCTCGGCGCCCGCGTCGATTGTGCCTCCGGAGACGATGGCTGATGCCGCGTCGGTGCCGCCTGCTGCAAAAAGAAAGCCGCCTGCGCTGACAACGGTCCCAAGGGCCTGGCCGCCTGCCATGACATATTCGTTGCCACCAGGCGCCAGTTGAAGATCCGAGGTGCTGGCCCCGGAACCCACATAGACACTGTCACCATCACCGATCGTGACAGTGTTTAAAGACTGACCTGAGGACAGAAAGGTATCGGACATGGCGGGCAACCTTGCATCTGGGGCGTGAAGGCGTCGTGTTTCAGGGGAGGGAGGTCATCAACCGAAATTGGCTCTTCGTTCGGTCCCCGTGGGTCAATCAGTGCCGGAATGCGGTTATTTGGAGAGAGCTTTAAAAATGCAGGCTCGAATTGCTCACCCTTAACGAGGTCAACGAGATTCACTCTGTAAGGAGCCGCAAGCTCCTCCAACATGATGGTGATTTTCCAGCCATTGGGTGTCGGCCAGTAATAGAGGTCGATTAAGTCGCTCATATATCCGCTCAATGTGTCACGCGAAAGGAAACGCGGAAAAGCTCTCTGTTGCTTCCGCACGGGCGGAAAGAGCATCAAGGGCTGGATAGGTTTGGGCTTCGATGATCTGTGGCAGCATATGGCGAGAAAAACGGAAAGCGACGGCACTACTGACGTCCGCCTGAAGCGGCCGCTCGTCAAACAACCAGGCGCTGGTCTGACTAACTTCCGCTTCAAGGAGCCGATACGCAGCTATCAACTGGGCATGAACGCGATCAACCCAAGGTTGGTACTGCTTTTCGGGAGGACGAAGCTTGCTCTCGTAAACGATCTGTACTGTCTTCTCGCAGGCTGCGAGTGCAAGGCCGATGATCCGCTGCGACCGTATGTAAGTCGCCAGATCACAGGGCATCAGCTTGAGGTGCGGTGGTGCCAGTCGCTCACCCAGTTCAAGGATCAGTCCGGAGTCCATCAGCCCGGTTCCATCATCTGTGACCAGTGTGGGTGCCTTCACGACCGGATTGACCGTGGCGAAGGTGTCAAACGCCGAGAATACGGATAGGGGCTGGTGGTCGACGCTTATGCCCTGAAGGTGAAAGGAGATGGCGACACGGCGCACATAAGGAGAGTCGAGCATACCGATCAGCTTCATGGGATCAATCCTGGGTTCGAGATGATTTACCTGTGGGATCCGTGATCCCGTTTACGACGACGCTAACGAGCAGACGACCGTGTTGTAAGTGGCCGGATTGGCAATTAACATAAGGATCATGCCAAACGGTCCCAGTCCTCTCGTCGTCATCGTTGCATATGACCAGCTCTGCACCTTTGAATTCGGTTGCGCCTTCGAGGTATTCGGCCTTTCACGCCCTGAAATGGGGCCGGGCTGGTATCGCTGCCTTACGGCCGCCGCTGAACCGGAGCCACTCCGTGCAGCAGGCGGTCTGCGACTGGAAGCAGTCGGCGGACTAGAGCTTCTCGATCGCGCTGACACGATCATCATTCCCGGCTGGCGGGGGCCAGATACTGTGGCACCTCCTTTATTGCTCGGCGCGCTCCGTCGGGCACATGCGGCAGGAACCAGAATCGTCTCGATTTGCGGTGCAGCATTCGTGCTGGCGCAAGCCGGTCTGCTCGCAGGCAAACGTGCGACGACGCATTGGCATTATGCTTCAATACTAGCATCCCGATATCCTGACATCGTGGTTGAAGGAGATGCGCTTTATGTGGATGAAGGAGACATTCTGACGTCTGCAGGAAGTGCTGCGGGTCTCGACCTGTGTCTGCATATTGTCAGGAAAGATTTTGGAGCGAAAGCTGCAAACAGCGTAGCGCGCAGACTGGTCGTCGCAGCACACAGAGACGGCGGCCAGTCGCAGTTCATCGAACGCTCTGTTCCTCCTCCGTCAGGCGCACGGCTTTCGGAACTCCTTGAGACGGTGCAGAAAAGGATTGGCGAAAAGTGGACTCTTGAGCGTATGGCCGAGATCGCTCATGTCAGCGGCCGAACGCTTCATCGCCATATTTGTGAAGCAACCGGGCTGCCGCCAAGTGAGTGGATCAAGCGGCAACGCATTGCTTATGCTCGCGATCTTCTGGAGGAGACGACTCTCTCTGTTGATGAGATCGCACATAACGCAGGCTTTGGCACAACAACCAATTTTCGTCAGCATTTCCGGACTGCAACCGGACTTTCTCCAGCCCGTTACCGGTGTCGCTTTTATGCGCACGATCTAGCGACCACGTCCCCTATGCAGAAATCCTGATACAGGCTTGGAGCTAATTTCTAAAATCCAAAGTCAGAATTAATCCCAGGTGCGCGGCAATCGAAGCTTTCATCAGATGGATTTGCTTCGAACCTCTTTTTCTACGGATAAACAATGCAAGCATTCCGGTCGCTATGGAGGGAAAGCGGAATTTTTGCTCTTAGACTGTACCAGTCGCAAAGCAGACATCGCTATTTATCCTAAAGTGCGGTGCATGCTTTCAGGGCATCCTCTACACGCCTCCGGTCTTGCGATGTTAAAGGCAAAATTGGACGCGGAGGCTGCGCGGAAGACAGTTCGAGAAGATTGATTGCAGCATAAGCAACACGCAGACTTCCAAATTCCCGAAAAAGTGCCCACATCGGCTCCAGTACCTGCTGATACTGGTTCACGGCACGGGCGTCGCTCTCATGTGCGGCTGTCACCATCGCCTTGGCTAGCTTTGGCAGGAAACCGCCCAGCACACTGAACCAGCCATCACTTCCGGCGAGCAGGGCTTCGGCCGCAATCCAGTCTCCACTGTAGCCTATAGCGAGTTTTCCAACCGGGCTGGACCGTAGTGCGGCCAGTTCCTGTAAAACCGCGCCTTCTGCCGGAGCGGGCATTTTTACGGCGGCGATGTTGGGTAAGTCCGCCAGCCGTTCAAGCAAATCACGACTGAAACTGAAATGGGTTGTACTGGGATTGTTGTAGATGCAGAGCGGCAGAGACGTAACTTCGGCGACCGCTTTGTAATGCTGATAGGCTTCTTCCTGCGTCAGGGGCGTGTAGGACACAGGAGCCATCAGCAGCCCGTCGGCACCTTCGGCCGCAGCATCGCGTGCAAGGTTCTGGGCATCGTCGGTGCGCAGCGTGCCGATCCCTACGATTAGCGGCGTTTTACCCGCGACTGTTTTGAAGGCTGCCCGGATGGCGCGGCAGCGCTCGGTACGGCTCAGATAGGCATAGGTTCCGGTACTGCCCAAAAGGCCGATGGAATCCACCCCGTTGGCAGACAGATGCGCCGTTAAGCGCATGACACCCTCCGTATCCACCACGCCATGTTCGTTGGCTGGCGTAATGGGGAAAGCCGAAAGGCCGTGAAAGATCGACATGTTAGACCTCATTACCGGATGGAACATTGACGCCCATCGATTTCAGATAGCGTTTGATGTTGCGGGCTGCCTGGCGGATGCGCTGTTCGTTTTCCACCAGAGCAATCCGGACATAGCCTTCACCATTTGCGCCATATCCGACACCTGCAGCAACCGCCACCTTGGCGTGGGTCAGAAGCTGTTTTTGAAAAGTCCGGACTTCCCATATGTGCAAGAGCCGGAGGCAAAGGTGCCCAGGCAAACATGGAAGCATTAGGAGGGGGAATGTCCCATCCGGCCCGGGCAAAGCTTTCGACCAACACGTCCCGCCGACGATGGTAGAGCCGCCGGTTACGCTCCACGATGTCCTGAGGACCATTGAGCGCAGCACAGGCCGCCGCCTGAATGGGTGTGAACGCGCCATAGTCCAGGTAGGATTTGACCCGGCTCATGGCTGAAACCAGCGTCCTGTTACCCACGGCAAAGCCAATGCGCCAGCCGGCCATGCTGTAGGTCTTGCTCAGGGACGTGAACTCGACCGCAACATCCTTGCCGCCTTTGACCTGAAGGATCGAGGGGGTCGGCTTTCCGTCATAATACAGTTCGGAATAGGCCAGATCGCTGACGATCCACAGGCCATGTTCCTTCGCAAAAGCCACGGCCCGCTCATAAAACGGCAGTTCGACGCTCTCTGCCGTCGGATTGGACGGATAGTTCATGACCAGCAGCTTTGGGCGGGGACCGGGTGCTTTCATCGCCTGTTCCAGCGCCTCGAAATAATGCTCGTCAGGCGTCGTCGGCACGGCACGGATGGCTGCCCCGGCCATGACAAACCCGAACGTATGAATGGGGTAGGACGGGTCCGGGGCCAGCACGACATCGCCGGGGGCGATCACGGCGGCGGCGAGGCTGGCGAGGCCCTCCTTCGACCCCATCGTGACGACCACCTCTGTTTCGGGATCAACCTCCACGCCAAAGCGGCGGCCGTAATAGTTGGCCTGTGCCCGTCTCAGCCCTGGAATTCCTCTGGACTGGGAATACCCATGCGCCTCGGGTCGACGTGCGACCTCAACGAGCTTTTCAATGACGTGCTCGGGCGGTGGCAGGTCGGGATTGCCCATACCGAGGTCAATGACATCTTCACCGGCCGAGCGTGCTGCGGCCCGCATCGCATTGGTTTCAGCAATCACATAGGGTGGTAGCAGTTTCAGCCGGTAGAAGTCGTCGGACATGATTGCCTCGGTTGAGAAGTCAGAATTGTTAGTCTTTGTGGATCATGAAAAACGTTTCGCACCGGCCACGCACAGAACGACGATGAGTGTCGAGACAACCATGGTCCAGGCAACCGGTTCATGCAGGAAAAGTGCCGCAAGCAGCAGACCAAAGAAGGGTTGCAGCAACTGCAGCTGCCCGACGCCAGCGATGCCGCCCAGAGCCAGGCCGCGATACCAGAAGATGAAACCGATCAGCATGCTGAAGACCGAAACGTAGCCAAGACCGATCCATGAGGAGAGATGGATGTTTCCCCAACTGGTCGGCAGGTAAGCGAGGGCGATAATCGCCATGAGTGGCAGGGGCAGCAGCAGGGACCATGAAATGACCTGCCATCCCCCGAGACGACGGGAGAGGGTGGCTCCTTCCGCGTAACCCAGACCACAGACGAGAATGGCCGCAACCATCAGCAGATCGCCTGTGACATTCCCCGCCTGACTGCCGTAGAGAGCAAACCCCGCCACAGCAGCCGCGCCGATCGTGGAAAACAGCCAGAAGGCAGGTTTGGGGTGTTCACCTCCCCGCAGCACACCAAAAATGGCCGTGGCCAGCGGCAACAGGCCGATGAACACAAGGGAGTGGGCTGACGTAATGTGTTGGAGTGCGAGTGCCGTTAGCAATGGGAAGCCGACGACACAGCCGATAGCGACGAAGACAAGAGGAACAGTGTCTTGCTTTACCGGGCGGGGCTGACGCAGTGCCAACAGAAAGAGGCTTCCCAGAAGGGCTGCTATGACGGCGCGGGCGCTGGTCAGGAAAATGGGCGAAAAATCAGCGACCGCAACACGTGTCGCGGGCAGAGAGCCACTGAAAATGATAACGCCTAGCAACCCGCTACCCCATCCTTCTGTCGTCCGTTTCACAAACGAAAATCCTTGATATCGTGATGAATTGAATGCGCTTGAATTTATGAGGATGGAATTGTCAGGGGGAGCTACACTTCAGTACAGTTATGAAAAACTGTATTGGTAACAAGACACATACAATTCCTGAGGTCGGTAGTGGAAGATCAACAGACGCGCACATCCGCCATCATGGAGGCGATCAGGCAGCGCATCGCGACACGTGCTCTTGTGTCTGGCGATCGCCTGCCATCGATCCGGCAGTTTGCCAAAATCATGCAGGCTTCACCGTCTACGATCGTTCAGGCTTACGACCGTCTGGTAGCCGAGGGGGTCATCGCATCACGTCAGGGCTCGGGGTTTTATGTCAAGGGACGCGCGCTTCCGCCATTATCGTTGGTGGGTGCCAACACCCCGGCAGCGCGGGCCGTTGATCCGTTCTGGGTGTCGCGTCAGTCTCTGGACTCAGATCCAACTGTCCTGAAGCCAGGATGCGGCTGGCTTCCAACGGACTGGATGCCTAATGAAGCATTGCGCAAGGCATTCAGAACCGTGGCGCGAGGGAAAGGGAACATCCTGTCGGACTATGGCAGCACCACAGGCGCACTGCGCCTGCGCCGTCTCCTGACCTCCCAGTTTTCCGAAGAGGGGCTTGATATCAGCCCCGATCAGGTTCTGCTGACGGGTTCAGGCACGCAGGCGGTCGATCTGATCTGTCGCCTGCTGGTGCGTCGGGGTGATACGGTTCTGGTGGACGACCCGTGTTACTTCAATTTCCAGGCTTTGCTCAAGGCGCATGAAATCCGGATCGTCGGAGTGCCATACACCGCGACCGGTCCGGATACCGAAGCTTTCGAGCGGATCGTTCTGCAGGAGAAGCCGCGCCTCTACATCACCAACTCTGCTCTCCACAATCCCACCGGAGCCACTCTCTCTCCGCAGACAGCCTTTCGTCTTCTGAGTACAGCAGCCGCATCAGGTGTTCTGATTGTTGAAGACGATATCTTTGCAGATTTTGAGATTGCGCCATCACCCCGCCTGGCGGTCATGGAGGGGTTGGAGCATGTCATCCGGATCGGAAGTTTTTCAAAGACCCTGTCTGCGTCGGTACGATGTGGTTACATCGCGGCCCGGAAAGATCTGATTGAAGGTTTGATTGACCTGCAGGTCGCGACCAGTTTTGGTGGCCCCAGTCCTGTAATCACAGAAGTGATCGCGGATGTGCTGGAAGGGGGCAGCTATCGAAAGCACATGCTGGAGATCAAGCGGCGGCTAGAAAAATCCAGAAAGACGGTTATTCGCAAACTGGAGACGCTAGGGATATCGCCGTGGACAGTCCCGAAAGCAGGCTTCTATTTGTGGTGCAGATTTCCGGATGGACAGGATTCAACGGACATCGCGCTCAGAAGCATGGCTGATAAAATCATTCATGCTCCGGGCAACGTCTTCAGTGTGAGCCAGTCTGCATCTTCCTTCATGCGGTTCAATGTCACGCAATGCGAGGATGAAAGAGTTTTTCGTTCCCTAGAAATGATGCTCACATAAGAAGTGTCGAACAATTCCCCGCAGGGTGCGGTTTAATTCAACTCGGGATGAGAAGTGTCCGCTTTTCGGTTGGCGCATCAATAAGGTCAGTGTCTCGAAGGAGGAGTTACCGTCTGTCTGCTAAGCGCTGGCAAATAACCAGCCCACCTCAACGCGGGATTTGCGCGTCAAGCCTGTATCGGCTCTCCCAGATGTTCTCGCATCCATTTGGCCTCCTCGCTTGGGGTGCGATGAAAATGGCGTTTGAAGTCCCGGCTGAACTGGGCAGGGCTGGCATAGCCGACTTCTGAGGCGATCGTTGCAAGTGTTCCCTGACGTCGTGCGATCATCAGCCTTGCTTCGTGCAGCCGCAGCGCTTTGAGATATTGGATCGGGGTGTTTCCGGTAAGGGACTTAAAGCCGACGTGATATGACGGAACGCTCATGCCGGCTGTTACAGCGAGTTCCGGAACCGATAGGCCTTCCTTGTAGCGTTCGCGGATCAGCGCGAGGCTCTGCACGATCCTGTCTGTTGTGTCATTACGACGCAACGCTGCCATCAGCGATCCGCCCTGTGGCCCGACCAGGATGCGGTAATGCAATTCACGCAATAGCCCCGGGCCGAGAATAGCGAGTTCCTGTGGGTGGTGGAGAGCATGGAGCAGGCGTTGGAGTACATCCGTCATGGCGGGTGCCATTCGACTTGAAATCAGACTTCGTGCCTGCATTCTTTCGTCATGACCGCCTTGTCCCTTCAGTGTCGTCGCTATTTCAGCAGCAAGATGCAGGTCAAAATCGAAGTAAATGGCGAGCAGAGGCTGAGCAGGGCTGGCCTGCGAAGCCATCCGGAAAGGCACAGGGACCGAAACAGCAAGATAATGCTCGGTATCATATCGGTAGATCTCGCCATTGAGGAAACCCTGCTTGAATCCCTGCAGGACGAAAACCGCCCCAGGCCGATAAAGAACCGGCACATCTTCAAGGATGGTCTCGGAACGCAGGATACGGACACTCGGCAAAGACGTGGCGTTGTAGCCAGATCGCGGTGCGAGTTCCGCAGCCAGTGCGAGGAGCGAAGAGGTATCTGATTGATAATTCATAGGATCGGGCAAGGATATTAGAGAAACCGCAGGAGCACGCTGGATAATACGCTATTATTGGTCAAGGCATGAACGAAATCCAGTCGAGCAGAGCCATGCTACAAAAAACCTTCTTTATCACGGGTGCCAACTCGGGATTTGGGTTAGCCATTGCCCAGGCTGCCCTTGAGGCCGGTCATCGGGTGATTGGTACGGTCCGGTCGCAAGCCGCAAGAGTGTCCTTACTGGAGCGACTGCCGGATGTTCGAGCGGTCCTGTGTAACGTCATCGAGTTCGACCGTATCCCCGCCATCGTCGCACAGGCAGAAGAAGACCATGGTCCAGTCGACGTACTCATCAACAATGCCGGTTATGGGCATGAAGGGGTTCTGGAGGAATCTCCTCTCGAAGAAATGCGCCGCCAGTTCGACGTCAATGTCTTCGGAACTGTTGCGATTGCCAAGGCCTTCCTGCCGCGTTTTCGCGAGCGCCGTCGCGGGTTCATTGTGAACGTGACGTCGATGGGTGGTCTGATCACGATGCCGGGCCTGGCGTCTTACTGTGGTAGCAAATTCGCTTTGCAGGGCATTTCGGAGGTCATGCGCGCGGAAATGGCGCCTTTTGGGGTTCATGTCACCGCGCTATGCCCTGGATCATTCCGCACGGACTGGGCCGGGCGTTCAATGGTCAGGACCGAGCGCTCAATTACAGACTATAATGCTCTGTTCGATCCGATCCGGGCCGCTCGCCACGAGAAGGACGGTAAGCAGTTGGGTGATCCGACGAAACTCGCCGCCGCCGTCCTTCAGCTCGTTGCGTCGGACATGCCTCCACCGCAACTCCTCTTGGGTAGCGATGCTCTGCGTTTGGTTCGTGAACGTCTCGTTCAGCTCGAAAAAGAAATCATGGACTGGGAGGAATTAACCCGATCAACAGACGGGTAATATTACGGGGCCGAATGTCTCAGTTGAGGGAAAAACTAGTTTTTCACCGTGCTTTAAAGGGGAAACATCCTTTCGAATGCCTTCTGTCCCGTCTGAGTAAACTGGATCGTTCGGCTATGGGGAAGCTGGGTTGCCCACCCCTCTTGAAAAATGAAGTCCATAAGACTTCTGCTTAATGGACCTCCAAGGTGATACCGCCGTTCACTCCAGTCCAGACAGTTCCGACAATGCGGGGGCTGCTTCTTCGATAAAGCTGTCAGGTCCACTCCCAGTGAAAGAAGAAAACTCTCTCCCTGCGGGGTGAGGCTTAACGCGTCTTCATCGAGAACCAAAAACGCCCGAGCCAGAAGGCTTTCGTACATCCGCACGCCCGCTTTACCTGCCAGATGCCTGTAGCAGATGCGCGCGGCTCGTAGGGCGGGATCTCTGGGTCCGGGGCGCGTTCTCAAATGCCCCTGAGACGCTGCAAATCCCATGATGACTTCCAGCAGGTTCGCAACATTGGAACCGGCCAGCTGGAAATAACGATGTCGTCCCTGGTTGCATCCAACAATCAGACCACCATCCATCAACTTCCGGACGTGACCTGAGACTGTCGGCGCTGAAATGCCTGCTTCAGAGGCCAGTTCGGTCGCGGTCAGGGCTTTGCCAGACATGAGGGCTGTCAGAATGTTACTGCGTGCAGGATCGCCAATCAGAGCCGCAATTCGCGCGATGTCCGGACCGTCTTTCATGCTTTGATCTGCACCGAAACATCCGAACATCGCAAGCTCCTAAGATCATCCCGAAACAACCGGAAGACCCAGTATGATCGCTGTTCTGTTCGAAGCATGGCCCACGCGGCAAGGAAAAAAGCAGTATGCGTCGTTAGCTGCGCATCTGAAGGCCGAACTTGAGACCGTCGAGGGGTTTGTTTCAGTCGAGCGCTTCCAGAGTCTGACTGACCCGGACAAGCTGCTGTCATTATCGTTTTTCCAGGACGAAAACGCCGTTGCAGCTTGGAGAAGTCTGTCAGCGCATCGCATGGCACAGGCGGCAGGGCGGGGCGGCGTATTTTCGGATTATCGTTTGCAGGTTGCGCAGGTTGTCCGGAATTATGGGCTGAGCGACCGGGAGGAAGCACCGTCTGATAGCAGGGTAGTCCATGCAGCCGTGGAGAATGATCATGTTTGATGTGGAAATTCTTCTTGAAGACTGTCCTGGTTCTTTGGGGCGGATGGGGACTGCCCTCGGCCAGGCAGGGATCAGCGTTGAAGGGGGAGGTGCGTGAGTGACCGAAGGCAGAGGCGTGGCGCACTTCCTGTTTGAAGACGGGGCAGCAGCCAGCAAGGCTCTGGGCAACGCAGGAATAACGGTCGGGCGTGTCCGGGAGGTTGTTCTTCTGCCTCTCAAACAGGCCGTGCCGGGGCAGCTTGGTATTCTGACCGGGCGCATGGCTGACGCAGGCGTCAATATCGAAACGCTTTATAGCGATCATGACCACCGGCTTGTTCTGGTTACGGACAGGCCTGAAGCAGCACAACGGGTGGCCGATCTCTGGGCGTGTTCCTGAGAAACGCTTTCAGCGGCCTGCACGAAAATTTCGACCTAAGGGGCGCGCATCGCCGAAGTATTCTCGAAAAATAAAGAAGAGGGGATGCCAGCGGCTTGTGTCGATATGATGCGTCCCGCCGACGACGATATCGCGATGAGCATGAACGCGCTTTACCGTCAGGTCGACGAGGACAAATCCTCGGGACTCATCACCATGAAGCGCCGAAAGGCGGCACTCCAGTTGCAGAGGACATTCGGCGACGCGTGGAGCCCTGACCGTCTCGGAAGGCACGGGTGTAAAGCCTCCCAGGGCGAACTTGTCCGGATGGTGGACATACCCCATTGCAGTCTTCTCCGGGGGAACGGGCGAACTTCCCGTCGTTCGAGCAATCGCTTCGACTTTAGTCCACAGATCAGCCGATGGAAGATTGATTGTACACTCTTCTCTTTCACGAAGATTGGCGAGCGCGCATCCGGTTGTACCCAGCCCTAGCACAATGGTCTGTCCCAAAGCCCAGAGTGAGGAAACGGGCGAAATATTCGCGTTAGCGTGGCTGTCTGCTGTGCAAACGAGTGCCACAGGCGTACCGAAATAGAGGACGGAGGGAGAAATGATGAGCATGTCAGGAAGTGACATAGGAATATCCTGAAAAATAAACGGATAGCCGTCCCGTCTTACATCAGCTTAAGGAGCTGACGTTTTGCTCTGCACCGAAATATCGAGCATGCCGTCAAGTATCATTCGGACAACGCTTATGTCCGCTTTGTCGAAGACAAATAGATCGATTGAACGTCTGGCTTGAGGCGACTACAGCCTGTCCGCTGCCATTCGTTGAGCAGACAGACTGTTTAGGAGGGTGAACGGAACGTCTGCTTTTAGCTCTTAATAAACGAAAGCGGACTTCGAACCTTAAGAGACGAAAAATTTAGTCGCCTTTTATTCGTTATTTCGCTAAATAACGAATTATGAGTGATGTCTTCAAAGCCCTTGCCGATCCAACGCGTCGCGCCATCCTGGAGATGCTGCGTGACCGGGAAATGACAGCGGGCGAAATCTCGGAGCATTTCACGCTCGCAAAGCCGACCCTGTCCGGTCACTTGACCGTACTCCTTGCGGCCAATCTTGTGCATCGTGAGCGCGTCGGCACCACCCTGATCTATCACCTGAAGCTTTCAGTGCTGGAAGACGCATGGCTTCGTCTGGCGTCTTCCATGCGGCTGGGAGAGGAAACAGACTTATGCAGGACAGATACGGCCCCTTCGTCTCCTTCGCAGTCATCCTGACAACGCTGGCAATCAGCCTGGGTATCCTGTGGATGGCTCCGCCAAATGCTATGGTGCCTGTTCATTTCTCCCGGGAATGGGTTCCGGATCACTTTGTCTCTCCCTTGAAGGGAGTGATCATCTGGATCGGACTTCAGCTCGGATTATGGACCTTGATGTATGGCCTTCCATCCCTCAGGGGCTCCGGCGAAGGTTTTCAGGCCTCTGTGTCCGTCTATGATGCCGTATGGATCACCTTGACGGCCATGCTCGGTATCCTGGCCATCGCATCCATGGAGCAGGCTCTGGGCATCAAAATTGCCATGGGTTCCCTCACTGACATCATGATGGGTGGATTCCTGATTGTTGTCGGCAATGGCCTTGGGAAACTCAGACCCAATACGCTTGTCGGTATCCGGACACCTTGGACGAAAGCCAGCGTCCGGGTCTGGGACCGGACACATCGGGCATCAGGGCCGGTTTTCATTCTTGCTGGTGCTGTTCTGGTCGCAGTCGGGTTTGGGATGTTCGGTACCCACAAAACACACCATACTTATCTGACCGTTGTCCTCTTGCTTGCAGCCTTCTCTTGGGGACTGTCATGGCTTCTTTGGAAGAAAGAACAAAGACCAGGATAAGGCGCTAACATGTCAGAGAAATACCACCCCGCTAAATAGCTTTAGAGGAGACGAGAAAATGTCAAACAATGACGCCACCACTGCTTTCAGCGAAAATAAATATTGGTTTTCTCGTCGCAAAAATGGCTGCGGCATCGCTCAGGACCAGACAAAGAAAGGCAGGTATTTTCTCGCGATTTCCATTTTGACGCTTACGACATCTCCGTTTTTGTTTGCACTTATTGGAAATAGATTTCTTATATTTCTCTACATACCAATGATAATATTTTTCTATGTTTTTTCATTGTAACCGTTATCAACAAGACTGCTCCGTGAGACACGGCCGTAAATATTCGCACTCAATTTCAGATTTCTGAGCACGGTACGTGCTTCCAGCTTGCATACAGCTCTGAGGGAGAAGGTAGAACGTCTGGTATCGCGCGAGAAGAAAAAAACCAGACGTTGGTGGGCCTTGCTCCTCTATCGTCGTGGGGCGGAGCGTTTGCATTGCTCACGGTACTGGCGTTGATTGCTTGGCTCGTATTGAACGGCTCGCCATTGCAAGCGCGATCCAGGCGCCAAGGCCGTATCCCCAGAAGAAAGCAGCCAGGAGAGCACAAATTGCAAATTGCTTTGGGCGCAACATATCAAGTTCTCTCATATGTAGCACCCACTACGTATCTTCCTTATGAAGCGAGTGCTACATAATTCGGATGAAAACGCTGAAATTTCCCTCGCCGTCTGCACCACCATCAAAATCAAGCGATGAGGTGCGGTCCCGCAAAGTCCAGTTTACAAGTATTCTTGCGGACCTGGCACTTGAAGAGGGAATTGCTACGCTTGGTCTCAGAGGTATGGCCGCGAAGATTGGCACAAGCGATCGTATGCTGATCTATTATTTCGGAACAAAAGACCAGCTTATTGTTGATGTCCTTGAACAAGTCAGCACAAGGTTGTCCGCTCTACTTTTGCGGATTAATGATGGTGCTCGCTCGTCACCGGGACAATTTCTCATGCGCGTTCTTGCAATGGTCCATGACCCTGAAATAGCTCCCTTCATGAAGCTATGGACGGAGGTTATAGCTCGAAGCGCACGTGGCGAAACGCCATATGATCGCATTGGACCGGGCGCTGTGAAATCATGGACCGATTGGATAGACAGCAAGCTAGCGCCATCGCCAGGCCACACTGAGACCGGTCGGGCTGCTGCGATTTTAAGCATCGTCGAGGGTGCTGTACTTCTGGAGATGGCAGCCCCAGGAAGCACTAAAGACGTTGCCTGTTTTCTTTCGAAAGCCTTGAATGCGGATTCAAGCGGGTCTGATGAGGTTATTGGAACGGGTTTAAAGCGCTAAGGAATGGTTCAATCCTTGCAGCAGAAAAACGTCCAGCGTCTGCCAAGCGGGGGAAACGGAACGACCACTTTTTGTAAGGCAATCAAGAAACCGGACATGTACATATATGTCCAGCGCAAAAACTTTCACGTCGCTTTGATCGCCTCAATAATCCTTGATACTTTCGGGCAACCTACACTTCCCAACGAAGCTGCCGTAACCAAACCATGGCAAGATCATCAAAACATTCGTCTAGCTGTTGCTTACTAATGTAATTCATCATCGAGAAATGAGCTCTCTTAGTCGCTGTGCAACTGCAGCCGATCCGTGCAAAAGATCGACGCTTGCGATCCGCAAACGCTCATCTCCCGCCATAATGGCATAACTAGCATTCAAAGCATCGGAGCCAAGACCGACATGATGGGGATATAGCAAGAGCAGATCGCGGCACTGATAGAGGCGGGCATACGCCATCATCTGATAGACGTCGGATTGCGAAACGCCGCGTTTCTTATCTTCGGGATTTCGACCAATGAGCTTCCATTTGGTATCTATCACGATCTGGGTCTGTCCATGGTGCTTGATGAGGATGTCAGGTGACGTTTGGAAACGTGCCCGGCCATTCTCGCTTTCTTCCATTAGGCAATAGAGCAATCCACCCTGTAAATGAACCGTCAGCTCGCTACCTTGCAGTGCCTTGCGAGACAAGGTGGCAATATAGGCTTCGAACAGATCGTTCATGGCGAATAACAGAGTGATTCCCTGACCAGCCTTGGCGTCGTGGTTGGTCCCTTGCCATTCGCGTTTCAGGAACAGCTTTGCCAATACGTAGAGTGTTTCCCAACGGCGGCTCGTCCGGTCGATGCGCACTTGGCTCCAAGGCAAAGCATTAATTGGAACATCCCCGACATCCATAAGAAGAAAACGCAGCTCATCAAGTCGTCTCTGCGTTTCCAATACGCGAGCGTAGCGGCGCAGCGTCACAACGCAAGCTTTCATCACACGCAGAAGAGGCGTATCTGGTATCAGAATATCAAACTGGCACGCTAAGCGGTCGGGACGCACTGCATGGTGAGTGAACTGGCGAATGACATCAAGCCGCCCGCGCAGCGTTGCGAGATCTTCCTCTTGTGCGACATAACCGCGGGGCAGGCCACGACGCGCCTCGGCCAAAAAGCGATCAGCAAACAATCGAATCAGGATGTCGAGAAAGGTTTCCTTCTGGCGCGCCATGGCTAGAGCCTGTCCGTCTCCGATTTTGAGCCCGAGCGCCACATCGAGCATAGTAACAAGCCGGGTGCGGAGTGTTTCATCGCTCTCATCTGATGCGGCATCGATTTTAGGCAGAATTTCAAGACTGCATCCCGGGGCGGCAATAACGCCGACAACCTGCTGGGCTCTTATTTCGCTGTAACGATCGACAAGAATATTGCTCCCGAATTGGTTGGCCAGCGCATGTGATCGCGCAGCCCGCAGCAGAGTATTGGCTTGGCTGCGGGTGAAGGACTCCTTCGGCGCGGAGCCGGTGCCATTATAAACGCTCGTCCGTCCCCATTCATGGATAGTCAGATGCGTCATGAATGGAAACGAGCGATAACCCGATCAGTAAGATTGGTCAGCCCTTTGTGAAAAATAAGCATATGGACATTCATGCCTCTGCCTCCTGCAGAAGGTCGGTCGAGGTAAGGCCAAGTTTGCGAGTATAAGCATCGAGACTGAACTCAGACTGAACGAACCAGCTAGGTTTATCCTCACCTTCTCCAACCGGGCATTTGAGTATTCGGCTGCCGATGAAGCCATCGCCAAGCACCGCCTGAATGCGGCTCCAGTCCTCGAAGAAATACTCCTGCAATAACGGGATGACCTTGTCGCGCATGGTATCATGAACCTGCTCAGCAGTTTCACAACCAATGAAGAAGGCATGCCCGATGCGATGTTCCCGGTCGAGCAAATATTCAATGCGATCATTTATGGTGGCCAAAACGTGGGCAAGATTGATCCCTGTCAGCTTACTAGCGGCCGCCAGCAAACTAGGCTCAGGAGCCATTTCCCGGAAATTGAAACGCCGCCGCAATGCCGTATCCAGAAGTGCGATAGAGCGGTCTGCCGTGTTCATTGTTCCGATGATGTGAAGGTTGGCAGGAACGGAAAACTGCCGTTTTGAATAGGGCAAAGACACCGAAAGCGCGTTTTCCATACCTGCCCGCTTGTCAGGCTCCAGCAGCGTGATGAGTTCACCAAAGACCTTCGACACATTGGCACGGTTGATTTCGTCGATAATGAGAACGTGCGGTAACGGATCGCCTTCCGTGCCCTGACCACCGCTTTCTGAAATCAGTCGTGCAATCAGGGCCCGGTTGAGTTCCGCGCCCTTAAGCCGGTAAAGCGTTTTTTGGATAAACTTTGGAGGGTACAATTCGCTGACCTCCAGACCGTCCTTGTTGTGCCATAGCCATCGCACTTTCCTACGATGGCAGTACCGGCCATCGGGACGAGGCGCATATTCGTATTCGCCCTCGACAATTCCAATGGCCCTGAACCTATAATTGCCCTTGGAGATAATGAGAATATCGCCGATTTGCAGCTGATTGCGGAATACATCGGGCGATTGCACGATACCCTTGTTCGGGGTGACGTCCTCATCGGGAAATTGCTTTTTCACCTCTGAGAATATTTCTTCCCGATCCGAAAAACGCGGGTTGGTCCAGTCGATGTCGCGAAAGCCGAAAAGGCAGTAATTATTCTTGATAGATTCCGTAAAAACAAAATCATCAGCTGAATCAGCGACCTCTCCCAGCGACATTTTGTAAACCGCTCGATCAACGACATTCAAAGGCTCGCTGCCTACAACAAGACTCCCTGTTTCTGCACGTTCTGCGATCAGTCGGAAAATGCCCGGCTCTGGTTGCAGATGGAATCCAACAGATTCCCCGTCGTTGTTCCCAATGGGTACAGGGCGAAGACCCTCAACAAAGTCTTCGTAGCCATAGTTTTGGTGAAAAGTAACAAAGGCAATCCTCTTGTCGGCGACCAGTTCATTGTACCGCGCCATCAGAGCAGAGCGACCTTCTTTGGTTTCCGGATCGCTGGCGGTGCCATCACACAGCTTCACCGCTTCCAGTGCCGTGTTATAGGTTTTTCCGGTGCCAGGCGGCCCGTAAAGTATCAGATTGGTTGGCATGCTCATGTCTGTGCTTCCGGAGCTTGCCTGGTTAGGCTGGCTATATTCATCGGGCCACTTACCTTGACGCTCCGGCCGATTTTCTTGCCAGCTTCGGATGACTGGCTCAGCATCGGCAATAATTCGTTCAAATCGTTCAGCGCCATTCTCATCAAGGGGGTAATCCCCCGCCAGACCAAGCGAATTACTCTGGTGCGTGAACTGCAGGAATGGTTCCGTCATTCTGCACAGTAATGCACCGAGCGTACCCTCGGCCTGTCTAAGCTGAGACGATTTTCGTCCGAACCGGGTCTGCGGAATGTCGGTCTGGTACCAGTCAAGCCCGACCGCATGAACGGCTTGCGCCATCCGGCAAAATGCAGCCCGCTGTTCGCGGGTCCAGTCAGGGCGCCTGGCGCGAAATTCTGGATTACCATCGAACCGCGCAAGGATCTGTTCGTCACCAGGCGATACCCCCTGTTCTTGACTGGGGAGCAGAATGAAACGGTAAACCATGTTACCGCCGCGCTCGCGGACAGGGCCTGAAAGGATCTCAGGCTCACCCAGGTTCGCCGCGTTACGAAATTTCTTGCCTGCGATCGTCTGACACACGTTGGGCATCTGGTTGGTCAGGTCAAGTTCCTTGTGAACATCTCCCGCCCGGATTGTGACAAGGTGGTCGCCGCGCTGGCGAGCAGGGGCGATATAGTGCGCGATCAAGTGTTGGCGGATACGCTCAGCGAGAACTTCCTTGCTACCAAATCGCCGGTTTTCGACCTCGTAGCCCAAGCGACGAAATTCGGTATGAATTGCTCCGCCTTTAGTGTCCCGGAACGTATCGCGCTGGTCTCTAACAGTCAGATTGGGGTTCCCGGGAATTGAACTATAGGCAACTAAAAATACCGCTTTGGCCGGATAACGTTGCTGTTCGCCCGGACGGAAAACGACGTAATCGAAATTCGCCGCAAACCCGTGTTGGCGCATAAACGCGTCACTGCTTTGATCAAATTCACGCATGACCGTTTCCACGGACTCACGTGTCAGACTAGGGGTCTCCTTGGTCAACGGCACGCCAGGCCCAGGACGCCTTTCTAAGCCGGCACGGAATTCAGCCTCGCGCATGGACACATCTCCTTGTGTTGGGAACTCCGGGGCTAACCGGTTTTCCCTTGTCACGTCCCGGGTGCTTGCTAGCGAATGGCTGTTTAGAATACTCGCACAACCACAATAAATCAAAGCGATGCAAGATAGTCAGCGCACCACGTCCTTCGGGGAAACTGCGGGTCATAACTTCACGGTTTCTCGCTAGTCCACCCACATCCACCCTGCTGATCAATTTGGCAAACAGATCTGGATCTTTAAAGCGTTCCACGTGTCGAATTCTGATGGCCTCCGCACACGAAGTAAACAAAGTATCTGGCCCAGCAGAAGCTCCTGCATCTAGTGCCCAGAATGCTCTGAAGGCTTCGATGTCACGTGCACTATTAGGCATCCAACTGCCGACGGATAACTTTAGCTTCGCCGCATGACTGCGAATCGATTTCCAACGTTATCATCCCCCTATTTGCACAGAGCCACCATTTACATCGAATTGTGCTTGCAGGATGACGTTAACAGGCTTGGGATGACGGTAAAGAGGGCATTCCGCCTATCTTCTCTTGTATCATTGAGCGGACAGGCAGATCAGGGGGGGGGGGAGGCGGTCAGTCTACTTTGAGGCGAAAAACATGCAGAACGGACTGCCCGTCAATCCCGGCGGGTCCGACAAGGACATTGGGTCAGGATTTGACCCGCAACTAAACGGTCAACCGTAATGCCGTCAGACTGGTGGCCTGGCGAAAAAGTAGTTTATCAAGCTCAGAAAACTGTTCGAACGAGGAGACCGTTTCTCTCACTGAGAAATCGGCAGTTGTCCGGCTCGGCCGCCCAAGCCATCAATTTTAGAGACAAGATTTTCCAGTTCGGAAATTTCTTTTGCCTCAACTTCGCTCCAAAGATTCAAATGACGCTGTAATAATGACCACTTGAGAGCGTGAAATCCATTCCAAGTCAGTCCCATCCAAGAAGCGTAATTCGCGTTTAAAATATTACCCGTGACGTATATTTTTCCAGCGTTGACTGCACTGCTTGCACCATAAGAGATTGCCAACATAATTCGAAAACGAGGATTAATTCTCGCCGGCATTGTATCTAGGATGGTTTCTCCAAATGATGCTCCGTGAATTTTCATCTGTTTAATAGTATAGAATACCCTCACCAATGTTTCCATTATCAGCATTGGTACGCTGGTAGCTGCAAATTGCCGGAAGTCGTATCCATTTGCAAACATCCACTCAATTTGTCGGCCAAAATTCGAATCTCCTACCGGAACTTTTTCGAACATTCGTAACAAACCCATGAATGGAGCAGGCAGACCCATCCCACGATTACCATTGGCTGTGGGGGCATTAACATCAGACAGTAGATGACCTAACATGCGTCCTATTAGCTGAAATAAGTTTCCTTCAGACGTTCCTTTCAAACTCGGAATGCTGAGTATTTTTCCATCAACAACAGTAGTACACGTACCATTTATCATGTCGAATATGCCGAAAAATAGTCCCAGTAATGGATCGTGAGCCAACGATCTCAAGCGATGATTTGTGGGATTTAATACTTTATCAGGTGCACCAATAAGATCGGTAATTATAGATGTGTCCGGGGCGCCGATAGGAAATTTTTTACTTAATTTTTTGCTGATATCAGGCGGTATTATCTTATTGAATGCTTCCTGCACGCCACGGTTGAACAGGCCATCAACATGACGACTAAAGTCCGCTGTAGGCTTGAGTGGTGCAGAGACAAAAAATATATCTAGCATTGCTGCGAATAAACCGCAGCTAGAAGCAATAGCATAGTCCCAGCCATCTAGACCATAACGTCGATTGAACTCCATTACGTGAGCATCAACTCTCTTCTCCGCCTCAGCAAAATCCTGAATACTGAGAATATCTTCCAGCCCCAACGGGGCGGGATATTGGGCTTCGGCTTCAGCGAAAATTTGATCTAGAGGAGTGGTCTGCAACGGGACGAAAACGGGTTCATCGGAAGCATCAGGAGGATTATGGTGTTTCGTATTGTCAAAATTTTTTTCGCCTATATCTATATTTTCTAGCAAACTACGAAGATCAGATAAGGATGATTTTATTTGATCATGAGATTGCTCTATATTTTTCGATCTATTTTGAAGATATTTTATTCCCTTAATTTCTTGTTGATACGGCATATTACTCGCTGGCCTTTTTTCTGCTGAGGGTATCAATAACCGCCTTAATGCTTGCGATTTCCTCTTTAAAAAACTCGGCATTGGCTATTAGGCGGCTTTGTATGTCGTAAAGTCGGCCAATTGCTTGCCCTAGAGCCGCTGCTAGTTTTGCACTCTTGTAGCGTTTTGCCACCCCATAACCAATCACGCCCAAGACAGCGACCGGCGCGGCTAGAACCCCTATTCCGGCCACCATACCGCCTCCTACTACCGCTCCTGCTGTCGCTAGTCCGGAGGTAATACCCGCAGCTGATAAACCCGAGTATCCTAAAGCGGAAAGAGCGGCTAGAGAGCCTGCACCACCAATACCTGCACCTACCGCCGTCGCCAGCCCCTCTGTTACGCCAGGGTAATCTTTTTCTAACTTATCAAGAATTGACTTTACTTCAGCCCCGGCCGTTTCTTTGATATTGCTTATTTCTTCGTCACTTAGTGTCGCTGACAAGACATCCTCCTTCGCAATAAAAAGAAACATTCTTCTGAGAGAAATTTCTTGTCAATAGCCTAAACTGTGGCGGGATTGGGGTAGGCAATTTTATGTAAGCCGTGAGCTACGTCCGCTGTACGGGAGCGCGTGTCCAAGCGTCAACGTCCGATATGAGGGCGTAAGCGGACCTGCTGCTCACGCCTTCATGTCGGTAATAAGCGGAGCCGTTCAAGCTTCCGGAAAGCGGACGGTCTGCAACGTCCTCGTTATCCGCCGATATCCTCGTTCAAACTTCTGATTGCTGCATGTGCAGCTGATCAGGAGGACATATCATGGAGAAGAAAACTCGTTTTCCATCGCCTACGTTAAAAGCGTCCGTGCCTTGAAACACAGGAAAAATGGTTGGCGCCAAGAGGGCGCTCAAAGAAAAGCACGTCTGGGCTATTCGGTTCTGGCTGGGGAGCGAACAGCGTATCAGAGACAAGGCTCTGTTTGATCTTGCTCTCGATAGCAAGCTCAGAGGCTGCGACCTTGTCAGCCTTTGTATCGGAGACCTCGTGATCAGCGGTCAGGTGCGCCACCGAGCTATGGTTGTCCACCAAAAAACCCGGCGGCCTGTGCAGTTCGAGATTACGCAAACAACGCGAGAAAGCGTGCGGGCGTGGCTGGAGCATCGAGGTGGTGGCTTGAATGAGTATGTTTTTCCTAGCCGCCAAAGCGCCAAAGCTCACCTGAGCACAAGGCAATACGCCCGGCTTCTGGATCAATGGGTTCAGGCGGTAGGACTGATCCCCGGGGAATATGGAACTCATTCGCTCCGCCGAACCAAGGTTGCCATGATTTACAAACGAACCGGCAACATCCGGGCCGTGCAGATCCTGCTAGGCCATTCAAAACTGGATAGTACAGTTCAGTACCTTGGGGTTGATGTCGAGGACGCGCTGGCACTGTCGGAAGCCACTGACCTCTGAAATCGAATAGGCATCAGGAATTCTCTATCTCCTCCTTCTGTGTACATGGTATGATGACACACAAGGAGGAGACCATGAGCGAGCATCTCTCAGATAACGCGCCAATCCCACAGAAAATCGGTGTTCGGGAGTTCCGGGGAAACCTGACAGCGTATCTGCGTCAGGTTAGACAGGGCCGTACGATCCTCGTGACGTCTCACGATCAGGTCGTTGCTGAACTGCGTCCGCCAGCTCCTTCCTATCGCCCCCGTCGTCAACCCGGCGCATTACGAGGGCGGATCAGAATGAGCGAAGATTTTGATCAGACACCTCTCGACGTTCTTGAAAGTATGGAACGCGACCTGTGAAGGTTTTACTCGATACGCATGCGTTGCTCTGGTGGCTTTCGGACTCCGACCGACTGGGTGAGCATGCACGGGAAATCATTGCAGATCCGGCCCACGATCTTCTGGTGAGTATCGTGTCACTGTGGGAGATTGCGATCAAAATCCGTATCGGAAAGCTGGATGCGAATATGAACGATATTCTGGCAGCCATTCCTGAGGAAGGTTTCTCTCTGCTGCCAATACAGCCCGAACACTTGCAGATCCTGATGTCTTTGCCTCTGCATCATCGTGATCCGTTTGACCATCTCCTGATGGCGCAGGCGGAAGCTGAACACGCCACATTTCTTTCGGAAGACGGGCAAATGGATCACTATCCCATCAAGCGAATGCGTTGTTCCTGAATGCAGAAACTGCCGTCAGAATAATACCGCTTTATCTCGGATGCTCCACTTCGACACTTCAAGCGCCAGAAGCTCTCATGCCAGAGTGTATCGAGTAGTCTCATGTCGAACCGCAAGATCGGTCGGGCGGTCTTTGCAGCTACATGTCTAGATACTGTCGCCACGATGGAGCCCATAGTGACGCCAGCACTCCAAACCTACCATGCCAGAATGAGGCGGGTGCTCGATCATATCGAATGTCATCTCGACGATCAGCTGGACCTGGAAGCATTAAGTAAGGTCGCAGCATTCTCGAAGTTCCATTTCCACCGGCAATTCACGGCGATCTTCGGACTGTCAGTTCATCGTTACATTCAACTTAGTCGAATGAAGCGCGCTTCGTTTCGGCTGGCCTATCGTGATGATCAGAGTGTCACGCAGATCGCTATGGATGCCGGTTACGACGCCCCGGATGCTTTTGCCCGTACTTTTCGGCAACGGTTCGGGCAGTCGCCGTCATCGTTCCGAAAATCTCCTGAATGGGAGCCGTGGCTTAAGGCCTTCGAGCCTCTCATCAATGCGAGGAACAAGCGCATGCAACAGATTTTCAATACAAGTGATGTGACCATTAGAGAGGGGTCACCCATTCGGGTGGCAATCATGGAGCATCGTGGACCTCCCGCCACGATCGGGACGACTATTCAGCGGTTTATCAGATGGCGAAAAGCGGTCGGGCTTGTGCCGCGGAATAGCGAGACGTTCAACATATTCCGTTGTGACCCGCGGGCTACAAGCCCGAGCGATTACAGACTGGATTTATGCGTTGGGACTGAACGGGTCTTCGAAGCAGGCAATGAGGGCATTATGTCCAGCACCATTCCAGGCGGGAGGTGCGCCGTCTTGCGGGTCGTAGGTAATACCGACGATCTGGAAAACGCGGCTCTCTATCTTTACCGCGACTGGCTTCCGCAAAGCGGGGAGGAAGCCCGCGACTTCCCCCTCTACTGCCAGCGCATCACATTCTTTCCAGAGGTGCCCGAGCACGAAGCGATCGCAGACCTCTTTCTGCCGCTCAGATAGAGGACTGGAATGGCCGCCTGTACCTCCCAGGCGATAAGCGGTTGGCACAAAATCCCTGTCGGTTTAACCGAAATGGAGCACACAGGCTTTAGTCGCTCTCACCTTAGACCTTTGAAACCGTGAAGTGCTTTTCCGAAACCGGGCGTCGTCAGATGCTTGAGTTGAGCGAAAGAATGTTCAAAATTTATGTGCCTGGGCTGGTTTTCTCTGGTCACGATGGTGCTGAGCCTTGAGTTGGTTTCGGCATCATTTCGCGGTGCCGAGGTTGGATTAATCGCTGCACGGGAATTACCTTTATGGCGCTTGGCATTCGTTTCATGACTGAGTGCACACCCGGCTAGGGATGCACCTTCATGACACGCAGACAGCAACCGGCAGTGATGTGTCGGCACACCAAAGCGTACTGTCGCGCATCGTCTAACGCTTTTATTTCGACTGTCAGCGGCTCTGCTTTCGATCTTTCAAAAGATGCCTGCATGTGCAAGATTAAGCAGAGAGTGGCGGCACAAGTTCCTGTCGCTCCGCCAGCAGGATATGTCTTGTGCTATTGGAGTTCCGTTGCCAGTTCACGGAGCATAACTTCAATTTTACGTTCTACTTCGGGCGTTTGCGCTCCCCGCTTCAGGCCTCCAAGAAGCAGTTGTCCCGCTGGGGGCTGTGTGAACAGGCTTGCCCAAGCCGTATTTTCACTTTCTAAGCCCGCGCCGTAGTCGTCTGCTGGCACGACGCGCTTGGCTGCCGCAATAACGCCATCGGGTAGCGCGGCAATATTCTGCGCTAGATTATCCACAAATGCGCCAATCGTGTCGGCTGGTATGGCACGGTTAATCCAGCCATACCGCTCAGCCGTTTGCGCGTCGAATAAATCGGCCCCAAGGAGGATCTCGAGTGCTTTGTTTCGTCCTACGCGGTGCCGCAAATATTGTGTTCCGGCCCCACCTGGAACAATGCCCATCAGGGCTTCGGGTTGACCGAGTGCCCCGCGACCGATCGCGGCAAAGCTCATATCGGCTGCAGCAACAAACTCAGCGCCGCCCCCTCTGGCCACTCCCTCAAGCTGAACAATTGTGACTTGTGGGAGACGACGAACACGCTCAGAGAGGGTTTGGAACGGGTTGAGGCCCGGGAGAGCAAAGGCAGCTAGCGTCTCAAAAGCCTTTGGATCTTCGGCAATTGTCATATCGACATGTGCAATGAAAAAATCCGGATTGGCACTGTCGAAAATAACGACTTTGATTGTTTCGTCGTCCTTTACGTTTTCAAGGAAGGATGTCAACTCAGCCATCATCTGGAGCGAGAGGACATTGACCGGGTCATTGTCGATCGTGACACGGGCGATGCCGCCTTGGGCCGAGATAATAATTGTTTTGTAGAAAGCAGACATGCGGAACTCCGATTTCCGTGAAAAGGGCATTCTTTAAGTATTCATAAGATACTTAGTGTCAATTACGCACTTTGCGTATACTAGGGATGCAGGAGCATACCGATGGATGATATGATTGACCCCCACTTCAGGGTAGATTGCCCAAGTCGACAAATTCTTGATCAGATCGCCGACAAATGGTCGATGATGGCGCTGTTCGTACTGAGAGAGCCAAAGCGGTTTAACGAAATAAAGCGTCGGCTTGGCGGCATAACCCAACGCGTACTGACCCAAACTCTTCGTAAGCTCGAACGCAATGGTATGATTACCCGCCGTGTATTGCCCGGATCCCCACTCGGCGTCGAATATGCCTTGACCCCTCTGGGACACTCGTTGGAGGGGCCTTTCTCAGTGTTATACGGATGGACAATTGAGAACATGGAGATGATCAATGCTGCTCAATCTACCTACGATGGCCGAGCTTAATCGGGTTCATTTGTGGCGATGTGCGCCTTGTGGATAGAAGTGAACGAAAGCAGTCTGTCCGCTCGTTCCCAAAAAATGCTGGCTGCAAGCTCAACGGAAACCAGATGGAATGGCCGTTATCGCCTGATTGTGCTGAAAAAGTCAGGTTGAGGTGTCTGCTCAGGATTTTGTATGCAATTGGGAATGAGAATTCCTCATGATTACAGCGCTCTATACGTTATGATATCGAACCTAAATGTTGAGTGGAAACTCCAGCGGGACTTTTTCAACACAATCGCCTCGTGGCGGTCGTTCAGGCAGATGGAATAGTTCCCCGAACCGGACATTGAATTTCTTTCTTGTCAAAACATTATAGTCGTGTGGCATCTGCAAAATGCAGCAGATCAACGCGTGGCTTCTCGCTAGTGGTTTAATGGGTTGGATTTTCGCCGCTGTTTTCGGGTTGATCCCGAACTCCTCGCTCAGCGCCAAGAGCGAAGCCTGCGATCGCTGTAGTGGCTGCTCGCACGGCGTGCGTAGTCGTGGTGCTCCCATGACGTATCTGTCCCATAAGGCTTCCTTCCACTCACGTGAAAATATCACACCACCAACCCCCGGGACTAAACACCCAGAAAGATGCCCTGCTAGGTACATCAATGGATTCCGCAGCGTTGAGCGTGCTCCTTTAACGAAGCTGCTGGGGGAGATGTGACCCGCCACGGATCTTACCAGGTGATAAGCGGCGCTTTGCGCAGCCAGGTATCCGCGATGAGTTGCTGCACGACGAAATCGGCGACATCGGCGCGCGCGATCGTCCAGTCGAGCGCGCTGGCCCGGATTGCCTCTTCTTGGCGATCCTTGTCTTCATAGACCTTTCGCAGCATCAGCGGCAGGAACAGACAATCATAGAGGAAGCCGCCATGGCCTCGGCTGTCGCCGGCCCCCATGCCAGTGATACAAACCAGCCTGTGGACATCGTGCTGCGCCAGAATGCCGCTTACGATCGCTTCCGTCTGACCATTATCGATCCGCAGGCGCTTTGCCAAAGCCTGTTCGGTCCCGAAATATTTACGAGCCATATCCGTCGAAATGACGACCTTCCCCGGACCGTCCAGCGCAGTAGAGCTATCCCCGGCAAGGAGGGGAAATTTGAAGACGGAAAAGAAAGCGGGGTCCGTCAGCGTTACTTTTTCCTGTGACAGAGTCAGCCCCGCCCGAACAACCAGCGGTTCTTGCAGCATCCGTATGGCTGCTCCAATTTCGGGAAAATCCTGCTTAAGGAATGGGAAAGGAACAAAACTGACGTCATCGCTTTCGGACGACGCATGACCCGTAGGTCGAAATACTCCGTTCAGAACATAAAGGTGGGAAACATTAGGAACGCTGGCGTCGTAGCTATTTTCGTAACGCACGATCAGTGCCATCGTAAGGAACACGGCAATGCCGAGTGCGAGGCCCGCGAGATTGAGAAATGTATAGCGTTTCTGACCGGTAAGAGTACGCTAGGTGGCTCTGGGAGTATCGGCGAACATAATCAGGCTCTCCTTTCTTACCAGCCAGCCTTGTCGATAGCGGAGATTGGCGCCTGAAGAGGTTCCCAGCCGCGTGTCCGCGCATGCTGAAATTTTGCCGCAGCGTCATAATGAGGCATTCCGGGTAGGAGATCATCACTCTGAAGCCGCCCCATCGCGGCAAGAAGTGTTGCTTCTGCGACGATGGTATCATGACGACTGCTGGCGAGTTCCACCTGGGCTGACCGCAGGTTCTGATCGGCATAAAGGACGTCGGTCGTGCTCCGCAGACCGTAGCCATATTCGATCTGGTATCCCTTGAGAGACGTTTCACCGGATTTGACTTCGGCAATTCCGGCACTGATAGCCTGTAATCCGTTTTCAACGGCATGCCAGTTGGTTGCCACGTCCTGAAGCGCGGTCCGCCGCGCGAGTTCAATGTTCTCCCGGGCCTGTTCGTCTATGTTCCGAGCCTGCCGGATCTGGGAGTTGTACAGATCTCCGTTGTAGAGGGGCTGGACGAGTTGCACGACGCCAGTCACCTGTTCGCCATACTGTCCACCCCGGAACGGTGAGGCGGGACCGATCGTTCCGAAAGTGCCCTGAACCTGAATTTGTGGCCCCCACTGTGAGCGGGCGGTGTCGATGTCGGCAGACGTGGCTTTCTTTGTTTCCTGCATCTGGGCGAGCTGTGGATTAAGTGTAAGCGCAGTTTTCAGCGCCTGATCGAGCGTTGCAGGCAGGCCCGGCAGGCTATCTGGCATTGTGAGTTCACTGGGATCTGCGCCAATAACTGCGCGAAACTGGGCCACGGATGCGGCAAGCGTGGCCTGAGCCTGTGTAACGGCAACCTCTGCTGACCGTCGGCGCGTCTCCGCCTGCTCGACATCGGTGCGCGTGACCTGTTCGGAGGGCTGTCCGCCGAGATTGTAACGCGAGGTTGTCAACTGGACCTGCCTTGTCAGCATCTCCAGATCTGCCCGACGGACGTCGAGAATGTTTCGGTCTCGCAATACATTCATGTAGGCCGTGACGACATTGGTGAAGACCTGCGCCTCGACGAGCCTCAACTGATGCTGCTCCGCCTCGGAGCGGGCGTCCGCTGCACGGACCTGATTGGCGACATGGCCGAATGAATACAGCGTCTGCTTGGCCGATACATAACCTTCAGCAGAGTTGGACGTATAGGAGCCAAGCGCAAAGGCGCTGGTGTATGGCCCCTGTTGATAGGAAGCATCCATGTTCAGCTGAACGGTGGGCCTCCAGCCTGACCTGGCTCGCGCTGAGTTTTCGGTAATGGCGCGCTGATTGGCCTGCTCACCCCGCAGTGTCGGATTGCTTCGGTAGGCGAGAGCCAAAGCTTCCTGCAACGTTTGAGCATCTGCAATGGCTGGTAAAGCAGCCGTGGACGCGACCAGCAGGGCAAGAACGAGGGGCGTGCTGTGTCTCATGATCGGGCAGAGTCCTGAGTGGTGAGTAGAGCAGCGGTTCATGAAGAGCCCAGAGCGATGGCCGGTGCACTGCGGGCACCGCGGCGGATCTGGAACAGAGTGGTGAGAACGGCGAGCGCGAGTACGATCAGGGCAGTCAGAGCAAAATAGAGCGGAGAAAGGCTGATCCGCCGGTCAAACCCGGACAGCCAGTTACGCATCACCCACCAGGCAACCGGCCACGCGGCGATGTTCGCAATCATGACGGGCCGCAGGAACTGAAGGATCAGAAGGCGCGTCACCTGTTGGGCTGTTGCGCCAAGCACTTTACGGACCCCGATTTCGAATAATCTGCGGCGGACGTTGAACACGGCGATGCCGTAGAGCCCGACGCAGGAAATAGAGAGAGTCACAAAGGAGGCGACAATCATCAGCATTCCGCGCTGCTGTTCTGGCCGGACATCCTCATCAATGATGTCACCGACACTGCGCAGATTCAGCGCGCTTTCCGGGTAGACCTGCTTCCAGATCGTAGCGATTGCTGCTCGCGTTGTGTTTTCAGGAGCGTTTCTGTAGCGGACAGAGAGTACGCCGTACCCAATCGGTCCTGATATGGCATAGTAAAGCGCAGGTGTGACGCTGGCCCGACTGTCCTTGAAACGCATGTCGGCAATGACGCCGATGATCGTTTGGACGTCCTTGCCATGCAATGTGATCGGCGTTCCGATGGCACTTGCATCATTAGCGAACCCAAGCGCTCGCACTGCGGATTCATTGATAACGACATTATGTGTGCCGAACGCCAACGCCTGGCCGGTGAGGAAACTGTCGAATGGGGCCGCGGGCATAGGGCGACTGTCGTAATCATGAGAGCTGTCGAACAGGCGCCCGGCGAGAAGGTGTGCCCCCCAGACAGGAAGCGTCGAGGATTGTGTTCCGATCACAGCCAGTATGGCAGGCGTTGCATTTCCTGGGCGGGTTGTGTCGAAGGTTATACCTGCGCTGCCTCCACCGGGTGCATCATCTGAAACCGTGGCGCCAGTGACGCCTGGAAGGTCACGTACAAGATCGCTTAATCGCTGCTGGCGCAGACGCTCGGTCGGGTCATTCGGCAGATGGCTTACGAGAAGGCCGGATTGATGGAACCCACGGTCCATGGTCTGGAGCAGGTGCGTCTGGCGCCAGATGACCAGCGTGCAGATTGTCAGTGTCACAGCGAAGGAGAACTGAACGATGGTCAGCCCTTCGCGCAGGCGGCTCCCGAGGCGACCGCTTCCTGGCAGGCGGGCTGAGGAGAGAACCGTAGCCGGCCGGAAGCGTGAGAGGACCCATGAGGGATAGGCTCCTGCGCAGGCCCCTCCGATGACGGAGGTAATGATAAGGAGAGGCACTGCAAAGCCGAAATCGAGCCGGATGGGCCAGCCACTCAGCGTAGTGATCCAGGGCAGCGTCAGTTCAGTCAGGGCGAGGGCGACAAAGGCCGCGATCAATGCCAGCCCGATGGCTTCTGCCGTAAACGACAGCCCCAGCATCAAGACCGTTGCTCCCAACACCTTGCGCATAGCGACTTCACGGGCCCGGGTTGCCGCAAGAGCTGTGGACAGTGTGACGAAGTTAACCAGCCCGGCGCCGAGCGCTAGCAAGCCGACGATGCCTAGGATCACTGGCAGGCGTTTATCAGTCCCTCGCATACCAATGGTGGCGTCGAAGAAGTGCAAACTGGTGAGAGCACGCCCGCGGACAACATATTTTTTAGCCTCTTGTTCCGACAGCCCTGCGGCATGTCGCTGGACGAGACCTTGGAGGAGGGCGGGGAACTGAGATGCGACCGATGGCGAGACCCGCACCCAGATCTCAGATGTGGCCATTGGCCAGAGATCATTGATGTGCAGGGCTGCCCCCGAAGAGGGAACAATGATGTCAAATCGTGGTGTGGTATTCGCGGGAAGTTCCTTCAGAACGCCCGTGACATGCAGTCTGTGAGTCTGCCCTTTCTGGGTCAGGTCGAGTGTTTTTCCAAGAATGCCATGGTCGGTCCCGAAGAAGCGTAGTGCTTCTGCCTGTGAGAGGACCACGCCGTCTGGGACCAGAGCAGTTGCGGGATCTCCTTCCAGAAGCGGCAGGGCAAAGACATCGAAGAGATGCGGGTCGGTGCGCGCAATGAAGACGTCCCAGGCGTTTTCATTGACGCGAATGGTCGCTCCGGAAAAGCCTCGCAGGACGGCGGTCGCGTTCCAGTCCGGATGTTCGGCGCGTAGTGCGTCGACCAGGCGGATGCTGGAGACGGAAGCCTCGCTGTCATCGAACGCGTCCAGCCGGTAAATGTCCGCAGCGTGTGGAATCCAGCGGTCAAAGCTGAATTCGTAACGCACGATCAGGGCCAACGTGAGAAACGTTGCCATACCGAGTGCCATGCCAAGCACGTTCAGTGTTGTGAACAGACGGCGCTGGACGATGCCGCGCCAGAAAACCAGGGCGATATGGGACAGCATGAAGCTTACTCCGCTCTGAGCGCACAGGCCGGTTCGGCGCGAGCGAGCCGTAGTGTTTGTCCAAGGACGGTGAGGGCCGCGATGGCAATGGTTACGCTGACGACAATCGCGAAATCGAGCCATGAGACGGCGATCCGCTGATGGAAGCCTGAAAGCCAGGACTGCGCCACGAGCCATGCCGGGACAGCGGCGAGGACGCAGGCAACAAGCACGGGGCGCAGAAAATCACGCAACATGAGCGTGAGGACCTTCTGGCTCGTCGCCCCCAAAGCCTTGCGGATGCCAACTTCATGCGTTCTGCGAAGTGCAATAAAGGACGCAAGCCCATACAGCCCGAGGCACGCAATAGTGACGGCAATCCCTGAGGCGATGGAAAACAGCCAGCCGCGTCGCTGTTCCGTGATGTAGAACGTGGACATACGTTCCTGAACCGTCTCGAAGCCGTAAGGGGCATCCGGGAAAACTTGATCCCATGCCAACTTGAGGCGTGTTCTCATGATGTTTTCAGAGGCACCAGAAAAGCGGACCGATGCGTGCGGATAGCTCTGAGGCGCGGTGGAATAGAACGTGATCTGGGGTGAGACGTCTTCGCGTGCGGAAATGAAAAGCATGTCTTTGGTCACGCCGATGACCCGTAACGTGACACTTCCGCTCTTAAGCAAAGCACCAACAGCGCTTTCAGGCCTCACAAACCCCAGTCGGGACAGAGCAGTACGGTTGAGGACCACGTTCCAGGTTTTACCTGGCGCCTTGTAGAATGCATCGTCCCCGGGGCTGTCGTCTTCCCCGTGGCTGCTGTCAAACCAGCGCCCGGCAAGCAGGCGAGGACGATACGTCGTGGCATAGTCGCCAACGATCGTATCTCCAAGGACGTGAATGTCTCCGCTATGCGAGCCCACGGGTGTGACATCAAATCGGTGACGATTGTCGATATTCGGGGTGAGTTCGGAGAGACATGTGGACACCACGCCCGGGGTGTGACGCAGGGCTTCGATGAGGGCGCGCTGCTTTCCGGCATCATTCGCCATGTCGCCGGAACTGATAAGCACGCCTTCGCGTACGAAGCCTAAATCCAGCGTCTGCATGAAATTGGCCTGCCGGTTCACCACGAGCGTACAGATCGCGAAGGCCACGGCGAATGCGAACTGTATGATGACGAGCCCATTCCGCAGACGCGCCGCGCTGCGGCCGCCGGACGGCATCCGGGTTGCGGCAAGGACGTGTGCCGGTTGGTAGGACGAAAGAATGAGCGCCGGGTAGAGGCCGCAGGCAAGGCCAGTCAGCAATACGACCCCGAAAAGGAAGGGAAGCGTAAAGCCATAGTCCATATGCAGGGTCGTACCGGTGAGGGCAGCCGTAAAAGGAAGGGCAACTTCACACAGGGCGAGCGCGAGTGCGCCCCCTACGGCGGTATTGACTATGGCTTCCCCTACGAACTGGACGAACAGTACCATTCGCGTGGCGCCCAGTGTCTTACGGATAGCCACCTCGCGTGCGCGCAGACCAGCCCGCGCCGTTGCGAGATTGACGGCGTTGAAAACGGCGAGCAGGAGCGCCAGAACACCGATCAGTTCAAGAATATTCACGACCGAGCGGTCGGTTGCCTCATCTCCGCCAATGACCTGTAGATCGTGAAAATGCGTTTCGCGCAGGCTGACCAGTGAAAGGCCGAAGTGGCGTTCGGGATGGACACCTTCGCTGTTATCGTCATTCGCGTCTCCGGATGCGTGATCGATCACAAAACGGGTCAGGTTTTGTGAGATTACACCGCGATCGACGGCATTATGTACCCGAATGAAAATATCGCCTGCACTGGAGCCCCAGCGTGTGAATTGCGGTTTTTCCATCTCGTAGGCGGGAATGGGCGTTAAAGCGTCTGGTCTAATCGTCACAGGTCCGCTTGGACGGGCGAGTATGGCCGTTACCGTCTGGCTGACGCGGTGGCCTTCATGGTCTGTCGTGATGATGCGTCCGAGCACATCCGTCGTGCCAAACAGGGCCTGTGCCGTGTTGGCTGAAAGGACGATCGCGTCCGGCCGGGTCAACGCCGTGCGTGCATTGCCGCGTTCGAGCTTCAGAGTGATGACATCGAAAAAAGATGGATCGACCATAGCGGTGTCGGCTGTGACCCTGCGATCGCCTGCACGAAGCTGATAATCCGCTGTTTCGTAGCGTGTCGTGGCAAGGATCTGAGGGAAGTCCGTATGCAGGAACGGAAACGCGATGAACGGCACATCGGCGTTCTCCTGAGGGGCGTTTCCGGGATTCATGTGATGAGCGTCCAAGCGCAGAACATTCGCAGCGTCAGGAATGGATGCGTTGAAGCTGTATTCATACCGAACCTGCAACGTCAGAACGAGACAGACCGCCATACCGAGCCCCAGCCCGATCACGTTGAGAGCCAGATAAAGAGGCTGACGCCGGGCCTGACGAACGATATTGCGCAAGATGGTGATGAGCATGACGCTTACTCCACCTCAGATAGCGTTGCGGACGGAGACCACGACCTGACCGTCGAGCATGTCGATGCGGCGGCGGGCGAGGTCGGCGTGGCTGGGAGAGTGTGTGACCATGATAATGGTTGCGCCTTCGTCATTGAGGCGCTGGAGGATATCCATCACCTGTGCGCCGTTATCGGTGTCCAGGTTACCGGTTGGCTCGTCAGCGAGGATCAGGCTGGGCTGGCCTACGATGGCGCGCGCAATGGCCGCGCGCTGCTGCTGGCCGCCTGAGAGTTGAGAAGGATAATGCCGTGCGCGATGCGCGATGCCGACATGGTCCATCGCATGCGCAACGCGCTCCCTGCGCTCGCTTTTTGGCATCTCACGGTAGATGAGTGCGAGTTCGATGTTTTCTTCGATCGTCAACTCATCGATCAGGTTAAAACTCTGGAATACATATCCCAGATGTTCCCGGCGGAATTTGGCCAGTTCTGCTTCGTTCATTGCGGTCAGTTCCTGTGTGCCGAAGCGATAGGAGCCACCGGTTGGCCGGTCGATCGTGCCGAGGATATTGAGCAGGGTGGATTTGCCGCAGCCTGAAGGCCCCATGATTGCGACGAATTCGCCGGTCTCGATCTGAAGGTCGATGTCCTGCAGGGCCGTGGTTTGCACCTCATCGGAACGGTAGAGGCGCTGGATATGAGAGAGTTCGATCAGCATGATGTTCGGCCCTGTCAGTGGATCGAGAGATGGTTGAAATTCTTGTAGGAATTGTAGGAGGAGACGATCACCCGATCGCCGTCATGCAACCCGCCGGTGATTTCGAGCTGCTCGGGATTGCGACGCCCGGAGGTAATTGAAACTCGGTCAGCGCTGTGATCTCCGGATGCCATGACAAAGGCCGAAGAGCCGCCACTCGCCTCCAGCCATGCGCCATTTGGCAGGACGAGAGCACGATGAGTTTCACCGAGCGTGATACGCAGATCGACGCTTTCTCCGCGCCTTAACCCTGCTGGCGGAGGACGGTCGAACGTGAGTTCCGCGCGAAACTGGCCGTTCGTAACCTGTGGATGCACGCGGGATACGGTCATTGGCAGTTTTGTGTCGCCAAGATCAGCCTCGGCCCGTTCGCCGATTGCGACGCGACCTAGATAGAACTCGTCAATGTCTGCATCGAGACGATACTGTCCCTCGCTGTCGATCTGACCGATCTTATCTCCAGCTTTCAGTGACTGCCCCGGCTGGAGGTCAAAATTGGTCAGTCGGCCATCCAACGGCGCACGAAGGACGAGTGCATTGAGGCTGCTCTCCACGACGTCCAGATTGGACCGCAGCCGCTGGGCTTCTTCGTCGATCTCGTTTCCCTGCCGATCCGCGACCTTCAGATCCAGTGTCAGTGCATTTTCAAGGCGTTTTAGGCGCTGGGCGTAATAGTCAGCCTCGTCACGATAGGACTGAACGTTCGCGTCAGATTCAAAGCCTTGTCCGTGAAGTTGCTGGCGGATGGAAAGCTCGCGCTGGGCCTTGAGGAGATTATATCGGGCCTCGGCGAGCTGCGTTTCTTCGGTTGTGCGCGTCTGTTGCAGGGTCAGGCGCTGGGCACTAACTGCACCGAGTTGGCTTGCGATCTGCGCTTCTCTGGATGTGACGTCCAACTGGAGCTGAGGATTGGTCAGATGTGCCAGAACGTCCCCCTTTTTCACGAGGGCACCATCCTTTGCCACGACTTCAGAAACCTCTCCGCCCTGTATGGCGTCGATAAAAGTGACGTTGAGCGGAGCAACGGTGGCGCGAACTGGAAGGTAATCGAGAAAGGGTGCGGACTGTACTGTCGCGACTGTCAGCTGGTCCTGAGATACCGAAAGCGTTCCCGACGCGGGTACGAGACGCCATCCAGCCCAGAGAAGACCGATGACTACAACGGGAGCGCCATAACGCAGGGTCTTCCGGAGTACGACCTTACGCCGTGAAGGAGGGACCACCCGATCCATAACTGCGCCTGATGCCGGGCGCATCGTAGTGTTCGACGACGCTTTGGAAACGGGTTGATCCATGCACTGTTTCTCCTGTTGGCAAACAGTGTATCATGGAGATTATCGAATTTATCTCATTGACAAATAAGGGAGAAATTAAGGTATCTATCTAGGATATGTCCGGTTTCGAACGTGGTGTCCGGAACCGGACACCTTTGAAAGGCCTGTCAAGATCGAAATGAATGACTTCCGCAACGAATCGGGAGAAGGAAAGTCCTTAGTGCCCCGTCTTCTCTTCGTCGATGATGATCGCGATGTGCAGATTGCTGCGAGGCTATTATTTCGCAAAAGTGGGATCGAGATGCTGTCCGCGTATGGAGCGGAAGAGGCTCTGACACAGCTTGCATCTTTCCCTGTGGACCTTGTGCTGCTGGATCTCAATTACAGGAAGGGCGAAAGTAGCGGCGCAGAGGGACTGGCCTTACTCAGAGATATCCTGGTTCTCCGTCAGGATCTGCCCGTGATCGTCGTAACCGGCCATAGCGGCGTAACGATTGCGGTTGCAGCGATGCGGGCAGGCGCTGCTGATTTCGTTATGAAGCCCTGGAATAATGAGCGCCTTCTTGCGCTGGTTGGCACAACTTTGAAGGGGCGTCGGGCCGATCAGGCGGCTGAAACCGATCCTGTTATGATCGTGGCATCGGAAAAACTGCGCCGTGTTGTCACTGAAGCCGACCGCTTGGCCATTACTCGTGCTCCACTGGTCATTACAGGGCCGTCCGGGGTTGGAAAGATGCTGCTTGCACGGCGCATTCATGCGCTTTCTCAGGAGAGCAATCCTGCAGTGACGATCCGCGCGGAAGATTGCGAGGAACTGCCGGAAGAAGGCGGAACGTGGATCTTTCGCAACTTTGAAGCGCTGTCTGCACCTATGCAACGACATCTGGCAGACAGGCTGGATGAACCCGCACCCCCACGGGTCATTGCCCTTTCATCTGTGGATCATACTGGTTTGAAGGCTGCTCTTGACCCGCGACTGATGCTGCATCTTGGGATGGTAATACTGCCGCTGTCGCCTCTTCACGAGCGACCGGAGGATATCCTTGCCCTAAGCGGACATTTTTCACGCTATTCCTCAGTTCGACACGGGCTGATTGAGCCAGTGATAGATGAAGAGCGGCGTCAGTTGCTCTGTGGAGAAGCATGGCCGCAAAACGTGCGAAGCCTTCGTGCAACCGTTGAGCGGGCGGTCCTCACGGGAAGATGGAGCTGGACATCATCCAACGGGCAGGACGCGGCTTCAAAAAGCACGCCTACATTGCGCGATACAGAGCGGTCCTTGATCGAGGCAACTCTTCACAAACACGGATTCAATGTCACACAAGCGGCGCGGGAGCTGGGCCTGACACGACCGGCGCTCTACCGCCGGATGGCAAGGTATGGGCTTTAAATGCGGGTTGCGATTGAAACGCTTCTGCTGCTTTCCGGCATCGTAGCGGCCTGTCTGATCACGGCTCCGGCGTGGCAGCACGGGTTTTACGCAACGGCTGTTCTGCTATCGTGCCTGGGATTGTTTTGTGCTGGCTCTGTCGTAGATGCACAGATCCGTATGGCGCGACGCCTGAAACGACAGGAACCTTCTGTCGTGCGATCTGTGGATCGGGAAAAACTACGCAATCGGGCGCTGCTGGACCATGCTCCGGTTCCGCTGCTGATCCAGTATGTTGATGGCACCCTGCATGCTGCCAATCGCGCGGCACGGCGTCTCTTCATGACGGAAGGTGTCCTCCGCGATCCACCACCACCACTTGTAATGGCATTAGAAAATGACGCGACGGGGCCAGAGAAACGTTTGATCCGACTGGCGTCCAGCGGAGGCTCATCCCGGGTCTACGCGTTATCAGTGGGGAAGGGTGGGGGCGCCGGAGGCATCGTGGCGTATCTAGCACTGACAGACGTTGAAGCCGGACTGAACGCTGCTGAAGCACAGGCACTTCGTGATCTGTTGCAGATTTTGAGTCATGAAATCATGAACTCCCTCACACCCATCGTTTCTCTGTCGGCGACGGCAGAGGATCTGTTTGCCGAACAATGCAATTTGAAGAGAGAGCGTTATGAGACAGACGATCTGATCATCGAGGCACTTGGGACAATCCGTCGCCGTACTGAAGGGTTAGATCGTTTTGTTCGTGGTTACCGTGATCTTGCCCGCCTGCCAGAGCCGGATCTGAAATTAACGGATCTTGGTGCATTGGTTCAGGAGATTGTCCGAATTTTTACTGCGCGATGGAAGGAATGCGTGGCGCTGGATGTCGTTGTACCGTCCGGCCGTATCATGGTTCGGCTTGATGCCGTGCAGATGGAGCAGGCGCTGTTAAACCTTCTGAACAATGGCGCGGAGGCTGCTCTCACACAGCCTGATCCTCATGTGCAACTGGCTGTCGAAGCAGTGAATGACACAATTGCTATCCGTGTTCGCGATAATGGACCGGGTATAGATATGGATCTACGGGACCAAATCTTCGAGCCGTTTGTGTCATTCAAATCTGGAGGAAACGGAATCGGATTGCCTCTCGCGCGCCAAATTATCAGAGGTCACGGTGGTAGACTGGGATTAGGGATCACGGACGAGAAATCACATTGGAAAACAACGTTTGATGTACAATTATAATATCTTCCGCAAGGAAAAAGCAGGTTTGCAAACGCCATGTGAGATAGGCAGGTTTCTTCATTTATAAGCTCCGTAACCCTCTCAAATTGCCACTATAATATGTTGGATTAAGAGCCGGGGTATAATTAGGGGTATTATAAAATGCTTATCGAAAGTTCTCTTTGAAAAATCATACAATTAACCGTTCAAATACATTGACATCCCCCCGCCATTCTATATATTCTATAAAATTTCATAGCGCTTTTAGTGTCGTAGATCTGGTATTTTCCCGTCATTTTATTCGCTCTGTGATAGCCCTTAAGCTCATGCAGCGTCGGGGTATATATTGGGGTATCGGATGCTGACGGATATTCAGCTTGCGTGGCCTTAAGCCAGCAGAAAAACCTTACAGACATGCTGATACGGGGGCTTGTTCATTTTCGTATAGCTCAACGGCTCGCAACGACGGCGCATGAAGTATCGCCTCGGCGCCTGCGTCGATTGTGCCCCCGGAGACGATGGCTGATGCTGCGTCGGTTCCGCCTGCTGCAAAAAGAAAGCCGCCTGCGCTGACAACGGTCCCAAGGGCCTGACCGCCTGCCATGACATATTCGTTGCCACCAGGCTCCAGTTGAAGATCCGAGGTGCTGGCCCCGGAACCGACATAGACACTGTCACCGTCACCTATCGTGACAGTGTTTAAAGACTGACCTGAGGACAGAAAAATATCGGACATGGAGAGCAACCTTACATTTTGGGCGTGAAGGCGTCGTGTTTCAGGGGAGGCATGTCATCAGACGTCGTCCGACGCGGTTCAGCGCCGGATCATTGATGGACGAGGACGGGCGTGCAGTGGGGTGCTGACACTTTGGGGGGTTCTGTAAGCAGGCCTGGCGTCATCAGCGCAGAGCAGGAAAAGACGCGTCCACGCACTGTTGTGGCTGTATAGGACAACTGCTGACCGCCCAGTCCGTCGGGGCTGGTGGCCTGAACATTGCTGACCGTCAGTTCATCGGAAGAGGCCAGTCCGATCATCTGTGCTGTTGCAGCCTGCAACGGCACGATCGCGTCATTGGGCTGCATCTGTGTGCAGCCTGCCATCATCAGCAGACCAGGCAGTGCGAGGGGATATTTTGAGGGTGTGTTCCTTTACTTATGTCCGACAGAAATGAGGAAAACCATTTCGAAACCGGACCATTTTGCTGTGTGGGCGCGTTCAGGAAGCAGGCCTTGGGAAGGATCCGGCTCTGCCAATCCTTGTGTCTGGAAACTCAGGGTCTTTGAGATCTGATGGGTCGAAAAGCGTCAGGTCAGGTGTCAGGACCTTCGGGCGGGGACATCTGCGTCTGATCCTGCGAGATCGCCTGCACCTGTTCGTTCTCGAGATGCGTGGCCCGCCAGAGCAGGGCCGGGGCGATCAGGAGAAACACAGCACCGATGGCGGGCGTGAAATAAAGCTGGAAGGTCGAAAAGAAGAAGAAAAATCCGCTTGTGGTCGTCTGGGCGGATTGCAGGAAGATGTAGATCCTGACCAGGCAGAACAGGGACAGCGCATAGCAGGCGCGATCGCAGTAATGACGTGGGACATTGAAGCTTGCCCGTACCCGGCTGAGGGTGGAGGCTGCGAAAGCGGCAACCGTGATCCAGAGCAGGAAGCCAAGAACATGAAAGCCGCTGAAGCCAATCTGCTGATAGGACGCCATATCGCGTTCGACATGGCGGTGGGCACAGGGCAGAAGTCCGGCCAGAATGACACAGATCACGGAGGCGATCAGGAGGTCTTCAGGCCGCCGTGCAAAGAGCACAAGCCGCTCTTTGATCTTCTCGAAGTCGATATCTTTCTGGTCCATGACGCTCTCCGAAACAGACGTTCCGCATGCTCTCGTGAAATGGCGAAAGGGCAGGAGGAGCGTTACAGCTCGGTCAGCGGGCAGGGGAGAGAGAGGATAACGATCATGGCGGCCTCCTGAGATACCCGATAGGGCGGTGAATCTCAGGCCATAATAGGCGACGAATCGCCTTAGTCAATGATTATTCGTATATAGAATGGCGCGATTAATCGCATAAGACGTTTCTATCTGCCTGGGCAAGCCTAACTGACCAGCGGTCCGCCTGACCAGATCACTTCCCCCAGAAGTGTCAGGGCCTGCGCTTCGTCTGGTGAGAGATCCTGCGGGGGATAGCGATCATGATCTGCGAGTGCACGGATCCCGCCGCCCAGACATCGCTCAAGACGACAGATGAGAATGTTGCCCTCGACCCGTAAGGCAAAGACAGAACCGCCCTGAACGGTGACGCTGGCCGTATCAATCATGGCGAGGTCGCCCTCCCGCAGGGTGGGTGTCATGGCATCGCCTGTCACGCTGATCAGTCTTAATCCGGTCGTCTCACGTGCGACGGTGGCTTCAAGCCAGGCTTTGCTGACGCGCAGACCCTCATCGCGATCATCGATCCAGGGGATGACAGTCTGGTGGCCGCCACGCGTCGGGGCTTCAGAGGAGCCTGCTACATGAGCCGTTGTGATGGGGGCATCCCCAACGCCGAAAGCAAGCCAGTCCAGGGAGACGCCACAAACCCGGGCGAGGGAAGCGACAGCCGACAGCTTCATCTCACTACCGCCCATATAATCCCTCAGGGTCGTATAGGGGACGCCTGCGGCCTTGGCGGCGTGGGTGATGCCGATGCTTTGGGCGGCTTGACGCAGGCGCTCGCCGCGCTCGCGGAGGAGGGTGAGTTGGTCATCCATGAGGGGGCGCTTTCGAAGGCGTGATCGGGCCATGCAAACATCCTGAACCAGAGATGTCTGTATTTAGGCGAAAATACGCTTTAATATATAGTCGAATAAACGTATGTTTCTGCATCAAATGGTGACGCGGAGCCTCGTAGGTCATCGCGGGATGCCCGCATATCCCGACTGTTCTGTCCAAGGGGTTTTCATAACCGACGATGCGCATGGCCTGTCCCTGTCCTCTCACCGGGACCCTCGACTGGAGGAGTTGCACGCAGGGTTGCATAAAGTGATGCGACTGGTGGAACTCCAGCATTATCTGCTCTGCAGCCGGCTCGGTGGTCTGAAGGCCGAGAGTGAGGCGGCCCACATTCTGGAAGGCGTCATTGTTCTGGGCACCGTGCTGTATCAGAAGCTCGCGCATCTTCTAGGGATATGCCGGGAGGCCGGGCGGCTGTGAGGCTTGCGCTATGGAGGTAAAGCTTGGTGGGTAATGCGCGATTTATAAACGCGACAGCCTGATACTTGCTCGGCGTTGGCGTGGAAATGCGTGTAGATTCCGGACGTATGTCGTAGGGCAAGTGGTATTCAAAAAATGTCGCTCTTGGGCGGGGGGGGGGAGCGGTATGTCTGCTGTTAGACAACGAGAGTAGAAAGCCGTCATTCATATTATCGACCTTCATGCCAAGTAAAACGTAATTTTGGCGACAAACATTCTCGAAAGTTTTTGTGACATAGATTGTCATTCAGGCGATTATCTGATTGAATCCTGTAACGGAAAAGAATTTAGGTGAGTGCTTCATTGTGGTAAGGTCTATTCCATCTGCAGATTCTATACTGAAACTCAAGGATGATGCCCTTGGTTTCTGGGATGAAATTTCCAAAAAGCATAAGAAGGCTAATATCCTTATCTGCGGCAAGACCGGTGTCGGAAAAAGCACTCTCATTAATGCCGTTTTCCGGGACAAACTGGCCGAAACTGGTATTGGACGTCCCGTCACGCAGAAGCTCAGCGTGGTTAGTGTCGATGGTGTACCTCTGAATATTCTAGATACTAAGGGCCTTGAGCTTGAAGACTATCAAGTCATTCGCGACGGAATCATCAACGAGGTTCGTCGTCGACGCGGGCATGATGGTGATGACTACGTTCATGTGGCCTGGCTGTGCATTGCTGAACCAGGAAAGCGTATTGAAGATGCTGAGTTTCAGCTCGCCTGGGATCTGCACGAACTTGGAGTGAAGGTCATTGTCGTTCTGACGAAATCCCATTCCTTTATTATGGCCAATGAGTTCGTTGCCATCGTGAAAGCTAAGTTTGAAGGGCTCGCACACGCTGTGGTTCAGACCCGGGCCATTAAAACGCCTCGTTATGACGATGACGAGAATGTTGTGGGCGCTTACAATATCCGTGGCATCGACGAACTTATCCATGTGTCCTACGAGGTTATCCCGGAAGCCCAGCAGCAGGCATTTGCCAATGCCCTGAATATCGAGACCAAAGAAGGCCTTCAGAAAAAGAAGGAGGAAGCAGCCAAAATTATCACTGTCTCCAGCGCTGCGGCAGCTGCTATTGGAGCGACCCCCATTCCTTTCTCAGACGCAATTCTGCTGTTCCCGGTCCAAGCCACGATGATTGTGAAGATCTCGACTATATTTGGGATGTCAGTCACAAAAAGCAGCGTTCTTCCTGTCCTGACCACTCTGATTGGCTCTTCAACTGCCACACTAGTGGGCAAAACAGTCGTGACCGGCATTATGAAAATGGTTCCGGGTCTTGGTTCGTTCATTGGAGGAGCCCTGTCGGCCACAGTTGCCAACCGTCTAACGTCTGCTATGGGCTCGACCTATGTAGATGTATTAGTGAGCTTGACTGAAGAAGGCCGTCCGCTGGAACTAGGGGAAGCCCTCAATGCCCTCAAAAACAAGATCGGTCTGTAAGGGTTTTAGGAATATCAATTTATGACTGACGCCAAAGTCGATAATGGTCTGAGCGATGAAGCGCGAAAAACCCTTGAGGACTTCCAATTACAGACACGGGATTTCTACAAGAAATTTCTGGCGGGCAACAATGCTGCCAATATCCTGATTTGCGGCAAGACGGGGGTGGGTAAAAGTACCCTCATTAATGCTGTTTTTGGTGATCATCTTGCCAAGACGGGAATTGGACAACCTGTTACCCAAGGCATTGAACTCATCGAGAATCCCCCCAACCCTATCCGTATCCTCGATACAAAAGGTTTGGAGCTCGCGGATTACGCAACGATCCTCGGCGGAATTATCGACGAAGTGAAACGTCGTCGCGGTGCAGACCCGGACGACTATGTCCATGTGGCATGGCTTTGTATCAGCAATGATTCTGCCCGTATTGAAGATGCTGAAATACGATTGGCAAAAGCTCTGACTGACCTTGGGCTAAAAGTCATTGTGGTCCTGACAAAGGTTCGGCTTTTCAAGGACAAAAGTTTTTTGGAGCAGGTCGAAAAAATCCTTGGTCCTTATGTCGCTTGCATCGTAATGACCAGAGGGCTGGCCTACGAAGAAGAAGACGAAGAGGCCGAAGGTGATGACGGCAATCCAATTGTCCATAGGTATAAAGTCAAGGGCCTTGATGACCTCATCTCGATGTCTTATCGTTTTATCCCAGAAGCCCAGCGTCAGGCTTTTACGAATGTTATCTCAGGCCTGAACAAAACAGCAAAAGAACTCAGGGAAAAAGAAGCCCGTAGTTTTGTCGCCAAATTCAGCGCAAATAATGCTACAGCACTACGTACAATAATTCTGCAAAACAAAGCGGACGAAGCAGATATTGTTCCGTCCATTATTTCGGCTATGTATATCAGGATCTGTTATATATTCGGCGTTGCAAATGACGGGAATGATGTAAAGCAGGTTGCCAAGCTCGTCACAACCCATCTTCGAGAGCATCGAGAGAAAGCTGAAGCATCAAACGGTAATACGTCCATCTTCACACTTTTCTTTTTCCCTTTAGCATTTTTCTCCTATTTGTTCCGGGCGAGCGGGCCAGAAACTGGGCAGATTCAGGAGCTTCTTTCACAGGCTGGGAACCAGCTCATTGATACCATTTCGAACATGGTTCAGAACAAGGAAGAAACCACTATCAGAAGCGTTTTCCTGAGATTCGGAGACGCCAGTCTCAAGGTGCTTTCTGCTCCTCCATCAAATTAGTAATATTCCTTGAATCAAGTATTTTGAATCGTTCTGGCACGAGCCCATCGTTGGGTGCGGGGCCTTAATCACGTCTGGCTTCGGAAAGGCACGAAATTCGATCGAACGGCCAGCATGAAGGCGTAAGCGGACCGGGTGCTTTCGCCTACTTTTTGCCGTTTCCGAAGGCCGATCTTGTTTCTCGCAAGCAGACATCGGTATCAGCCATCTTTTGCTTCATCGCGGTTTATCAGAACTTTACCAGATCAATACTTCCAAAAGATGAGTAGCGCCTTGTTTATCAGTTCATCGGCGAACAGATCGTTATCTATGTGATTACTGCTGTCCGGAAAATCGATAATGAGATTTATGAATTAACTTCGAAACTGACAGAGTAAACTACTTTCTTGGTAAAAATCCAGCTTCAGCCTACACACCGGATATACAACATGCCGACATGCTTCCGCCTGGCGGAATTCGGAAAACCTTGTAGAAAACCAGCGAGACGCCATTAATCCCAATAATGATGCTCCTATCCGTCCAGGTCAAACCTTATATCGGTTGGCCTCACGGCAAAGCTCGAAACACCCTCTGATAACCAAGAACCATTTGACGCAGCGTTTCCGGAGCGAGAACCTCGACAGACTCCCCCCAAGAATAAAGATGCCACGCCATTTCAAGATGGCCTGAAGCCTTAAATTTCACAATCAAAGAACCGTCTTCAGTTGTCTCGGTTGTCTGGTTCGGATGAAAGACGTAGCGCCGTGCGTGTTCTGCTGCCTCGGGGCGAAAACACCAGACAACCTCTCCGAACTCAGCATCATTTATGAAAGAACCAAATCCACGTTCCGCATGTTTTTTCAAATCGAAATCAGGATCGATTTCGAATGCATGATCAAGCACTTTGGCTTCATGGAGTTCTTCCACGCGAAAGTGTCGTATCTGTGCATCCATTCCTTTTTTTACATCTCGAGCGACAAGATAACGGCGCACTCCTAGAAGTAAGCCATAGGGAGCCACAATTCGTTCATGCGGCACATCTTCCCGATGTTTTTGATAAAGAATACGAAGCAGATTTGGCCCCTTAAGTGCCTCATAAATCGCTTTGATTACATCGTCTGCTGCCGCTGGACGAGGACCCGGACGAGTAGCATATCCGAGCATCTCAAGCACCGCCTCTTTATCAACATCCAGACGCGTCCGCTGAACTGGCGGGACAAGAGCGTTGATTTTGCACTCAAGATTTCGAACGCGTGCAGCCTCGTGTTTCATTCCAGCACGATCAAGCAGTGTCACAGCTTCTGATAGCGCTATAAGTTCGTCTGACGAGGGCGTAAGTAACGGTGCAATAGTCCGTACCGCCATCAGCCATCGCATACGGCGATCCTGTCCTTGGATGGATACAACCTGAGGAAAAATAGCCTCAAGGGCCGAAGTCATGCGTTGAGCGGTCCTATGGGAGCAACCAAACGTTTCCGCGATCTCTTCGAGAGCAACGCCCCCCTGCTTGGTGGCCATCATAGCCAGTTGGAGGATATCCTGCGCCTTTGCGAATGACATACAGCTCTCATGACAGATTTTGACACCCTATCAAGATATAAGGTCTCTCAAAGGGCGAAAGCAAGGGTTCTCTTTGTGTATCCATATGCTACGCTTTTGCATCAAAGGGTTACCATTAGCACAGCATGTATCACGTTTACATGTTGTAGAAAGGGCGTGTGAAAGTATGTCGGCTGTTCCAGATCAAAGTCCGTCTGTTTTCCAAGAACTCTCTGGGCGTTACAGAGAGGTGCTGTTTTCGAGCGTCATTACTAGCTTCGGTCTGGACGCCCTGCTATTTAGCAATGATGAAGCGAACGGCCATGTGGACACAATCCACAACGTTGCCAAGAGCGCGAAAAATGGTGAAAATCCGACGTTCAAAAGAACGAAACATGCCGATGCATATGCCAGACGCGGAGAATACGAAAGCGCGCAATATCACTCTGATTCCGCGTATATTGCCAAAGGCAAAGAGTGGAATAAAGAACGCGATGCTGGCAATTTAAGGGATGCTTACACAGGCAAGACTATAAAACCTGGCGACAAATATGACCGTGACCATGTGGTTGCAGCTAAAACAATTCATGACGATCCACGGAGAGCCTTGTCTTCTCTGAATGGAGTGGATCTCGCCAACCAAAGTAGCAATCTTCAACCGACAGATCGCTCAATAAACCGCTCTAAACAAGCCGACTCTGCTGAAGTATTTCTTATAAGACTACAAAAACAGCGGGAATCAAATCTTGCCGAAGCCGCAAGCCTGCGAAAGTCAATTGTGGACGGCTCCGCTCCTGATGGCGCAGAAAAGAAACTTAAATCGCTCGAAGCCAAACTAGTTGTTGATGAGACAAAACTGAAAGAAGCGACGCACAACGCAGAGAGGGCGATGTCACGGCAACACAACGTCGCTTACTATACGAGTAAGGACTTTATTGGCGCTACATCCAAGCATGCTTTAGCTGCCGGTTTTAAGATGGGTGCCAGGCAGGGACTAGGCGTGGTTTTGCTCGAACTTTCAGTCGCTGTGCAGGAAGAATTCCCATCACTTATCCAGCGATGGCAGCAAACACCGACCTGGAAGGAAAAGCTTGATCTGAAACCCATTCTCGAACATGTGGCCACCGTGCTCCGCAACGCATGGGAGCGCATAAAAGGGAGATTGAGTCACATCTGGAGTGAAATGAAGAGCGGCTTTACCGCTGGCGTGCTCTCTGAGATCGTGACCACGATCATCAACATCTTCACCGGCACAGCCAAAAAAGCCATGAAGATGCTGAGGAGTTTCTGGAGCGCGATCGTCACTTCTCTCCGCATCCTTATCTATAATCCTGACAACCTCGGCCAAGAAGAAAAACTCGCTGCTGTAATGCGCCTTCTGTCCATTGCCGTCGGTGCGGTAATTCAGCCGATCATCTCCGAGGCGATCGACAAGCTGATCATGACATACGCTTCCGTGTTGCCGGGTTTTCTGCGTGAGGTTCTGTCGGAATTCGCAGGTGCAGCTGTTGGCGGGATGATCAGCGTAACACTCGCTTATGCAATCGACAACTCGCCACTCGTACTAAAAGTAGTCGAAATCGCGCACAAAATCGCCGACTTCACGGATGCTACCTATCAGAAGATCGCCCATATCACCGGAATTTTCTGGCAGAACCTGAAGAGCAGCATTGACACCCTAACTGACATTGCGAACTCGCCTGCCGTCGATCTTGCTGCTTTCGTTGCGTGTCCTCCCCTCGGTGTGGCGCTTTATTTCAACCGTAGGCTTAATCGCATCGAAACTACTTTGAGCCGCGTGGAACAAGGACAGGAACAGATAAAAAACAGGATTGAGAGCCTCAACTCGACTATGCGAACAGGCTTCGCGTCAGTCGAGCGTCTGGTTCGGGAAAATACCGCGCTTTTACATTGCGTCATCGACGGCCAGGAACGTCAGATGACCATGCTGGCTGAAATCAGGAACCAATTACGTTCTGGTTTCGCAGAAATGCATGACACCATCCATCTCGCCAAACTAGAAGGCGTCGAACTCAGTGCAATTCGGCAGCTTCAGGAAAATCTGAATGAGCTGTTGGCAAACTATCGCGACTGCGCCGCCATCTTGGAGCGAGGTGAGTTTCCACTGAAGCGTGATCTGGAAAAAATTGAGGAACTGGCAAGTTCACTTATCGGTAAATTCCAGACGCGCTTCAACGATCAACGTCCCGGTTCTCCGGCTCGCCTGCCACTCCTGACTGGAATGACCTTTGCACTCAGCACATGGCGCGACGCCCGGAACGCACTGGGCGACGGGCTTGAGATGTGTTTCCAGCGCGCGCGCGTTTTCGCGGAACTGGCACTTCGAGAACTTCATGCTTTGACCGGGTGCGCTACCCTCTGGGAGCTGGCTCAGGAAAACTCGTGGCTGACTGGCCAGTATATTCTGCTCCGCCGCACGCTCATCAAGATGCCTTCCTCCCAGAGGACTTTCGAGATCGATACGGACGACAACCTCGTCCCCGCCACCCTGTCTTTTACGCTGATCGGCTGGAACGACGGTCTCCAGCGCGCAAGGGATCTGATCGAGTACGCCAAGGCGGAAGAGCCTCTATCTGTCTTGCCGGTCAGGACATTCGACGACAGACACGGCTGGCAGAAGCTAATGGGATTGCCGAGGGGAACGAACGTGAATGAAATTCCGATGACGCAACTCCGTCACCGTCTGGGCATCCCCGCAGAAGTCACTCTTGGTGCCTCCGCTCTTGAACTCATGCGCGAAGCGCCTGCCTTGATCGAGAACAACCGTCTCGCTCTTGCCCAAGCGTTTTCCTGACCGACACATTCTTTCAACACAACTTGGAAATCCAGACCATGAATGAAACTGCCCACCCAACGCTCGATCTCAAGGGGCTTTTCAGAGATTGTGCTGCTTACTGGCAGCAGCGCACCATAGAGATCACTTCCGTCGCCGATGACATCGAGAAAGCCCTCTCTGACAGGCTGGACAGTGCGAGGCGCGAGAGTCTGACGAGAAAGCGCGAGGCTCTGGGAAATGCGGTTCAGACGCTTCTGGAGCATGTGAAATCTCCTGAACTCATTCTGGCTACGACCGGCACAACAAGCTCGGGTAAGAGCACTTTGGCAAATTTCTTGATTGGTGACAGTCTCCTGCCATCTGCCGTACAGGAAATGAGCGCGGGGCTTGTAACGGTACGGCATCACGATCAACGTCACACGTTGAAAATTGCATCCACGCGCGGCGCTACTTGGGACACTGGTGAATGGGACGACCTAAGCGCAGAGGAATTGCGCGCTCGCCTTGAAGAAACCATGGAACAATTCCGGGCTGCGGAGAAAGAAAATCCTTCTATCGAAGCAGTCCATTTCGAGATTGACTGGCCTATCCGTCTCGCCGGGGAAAAGGTACGCTTCGGCCTACCTGAAGGCACTCGCATCACGATCTTGGATCTGCCGGGGCTGAAAGCGATGAACGATGAGCGAAATGGCCCGATCATTCGTAAGAACATTACCCAGGCGCTCTGCCTTGTGGCTTACAATGCAGAGGAAACTGACGACAGAAAGCAAAAGGAACTGCTCAATCAGGTCATAAACCAAGTCACATCATGGCGGAAAACCTCCTCTGTTCTAGGAAGGATGCTGTTTCTACTCAACCGGATCGATGCCTTCAGTCGCAATGACAGCAACCCAGATACAAGTCTCAATAAATTTAGGAGCTACGTTACACAGCAGCTTCGCGGCGGTCTGATAAATGAGCTACCCGAAGAAAAAGTAATAATCGACGGTATAGAGCCTGCCACCATTTCATCGCTTCCTGCGCTTTGGGCTGTCGAGGCCGGTTTTTTTCAATCCACTCCGGAAAAGCAGCAGGACCGTCTGGAAAAAATTGAAGCGAATTTCAAGACCATTTTCCCAAAGGGTTACTGGAAAACTTATCCACGTGACTTTGAAGAGTTAACGGGCGATTTGCGCCGGCACCTCATTGCCGACACCTTGCGTTACTCTCATGCCAGTGATTTCGAAAGACGTCTGGGAGAGCATATTGCCGCCAATCTACCGGAAATCGCCCTTGCAGGACCAATGGATGCAGTATCAAAGGCCGCCAATGAACTCCTGATCGCACTTGACCAAACACTCGAAGCACATATGACGCGGACAGAGGAAGAAGCGGCAACTGCAAAAAAGCGTCTGGCGGAAATCGAGGATTTACTGACGCGAGAAGCCGAAGACGCCATAAGGCTTCTTGAAAAGCTCAATATCAGTCACAAACCCGAATTAGAAATATCAGCCATGAGTACATTTCTGGATATTCGTGAGGCGCTTGATTACATAGGACGCAGTGTGGGCAAGCCGGGTCTTTTGGCGCCGATCAAAAATCTTTCTGATGACGTCTTTAAACGTCCTCTCAATGATCTCGCGGATTATGCTAAAATCGTTATGAGGAGAGAAACTCCCGTTCCTTCACCTCTCATGATAGGAATTCCGACTCTTGCTGAGTTTACAGAAGCCTTGGAAAAGCTGCAGGCTTCCCCTTACGGAAGGGTCTGGCAGAGTGGAGGCCGTTTCTCAGAAGGCTCAGATGGAACTGCGGTCAAATCTGCTTTGAACGAATTTGGAAAGCAATTATCCATAATCATCAATTTCATTATTCCCGTTGCTGCAAATCAATCCGGGGATCGCATCGGGATCGTCTTTAAGGAATGCGCCTCTCTGCTTATCAATGGAATCGAGAAGAAAGGCGGTGAAGCCCTTGAGCAGGAATTACAAGCCTTTCCGGGCCTAAAAACCATTTTCGACGGTGAAATAACATTCCCTTCATTCAAAGGGACAGGTATTAAACTTATCCCAAAAATCGAAAATTGGCATCGCACCGAAATACGTGAAAAAAAAGAAATTTCTCACGAAAGATCAATCTGGACTCTTTATCTTTATGTTCATGAAGTAGAGAGATGTGTGAATGAAGAATACGAGATAAGAGGCATTTCAGTCGCCGGATTAGGTGACCTGTTCGCTGGGTTTCATAGAAGCACGGAAATTATACCTCTCGTGGAAACTTTTAAGAAATATATTTATACTCTTGTCGATGTTTTTTCAAAATATGTAACAAACAAGATCGAAAAAGGCATTGATGGCTATAAAAGGGCTATAGACCAGAGTATTGATACAGTTGACCAGAAGAAAGAACTCGAGCTTCAAACTCTGAAACAGCATAAGAGTGTCCTTATAAAGCTTTTGAATGCTTCAGTATATTTACCTGAGTGGAAACAGGCAGAAACGCTAGGAGGCGCTGATGTCGTTTGATTCGCAGTATTTCTCAAAAGAAACAAATAGGATGAAAACAATGGATAATTCCGGAGGCGGTGAGACTCTATGCTTGGCCGTGGCGGGTGCATTAGTAGCGATCGTCGGTACTATTTTAGTTAAAATTTACAGATATAATGCAGAAACTAATTATCCGCATTCCAATCCGTCAGAAACAGGCACTTCGTCTAGCGTTGCCGAAACACAGGTCCGCTTTGCTGCCGTCGTCGAGGCGCAGCTATTGCGCGAAACAGGACAGTCTCCAGACAAGGCGGAGAAGCTTTTCTCGGATGCTTCCATGCGATGGGCTGGATCTGAGGCGAAATGGAACGACAACACTAACCAGATGGGTGTTCTGCCCCTTTCGGAATGTCCTGAAGAGGACGGCAAAGACGTAATTGTGACGTTCACGAGTTCTCTTCCCGAATACAAAATTCCGACTAACAGGTTAGATATGTGTTCCTGCGTAGAGAATGCAGCGGTAGAGAAGAAGCTCGTTTTTTCTGGCTTCTATAACTGCCCACTGGTCCTTAATCCCACGCACTTTGGCTTCTTAGAGGGCTAGTCGAGCGCCGATTTCTAGCGGGTGGATTGGTTCTGCCGAAAAAGTTAATCATTGGCGGTTAAGTTGCCAATGATTAACATAATATTTTCGTTATAATCGCTGTATTTCTCAATTATTACCATTACGGATCGGACTGAGAACATGAGTTCAATGCGGGATATAGGATATTGCTTCAAAACCAACTTTAGCAACCTTAAAATGTAGTAGTATGACCATGATTCTGGCATGCACGAGTGACGAGAATTCGCGCAAAACCTAATGTTGGCAGCAAATCTTCAGGAGTTGCGGTCTTGGGAACGCTGGGTCAAACATTCGCCGTAACCAATGGCGGTTACAACCAAAAATGGACTCTTTAAGTGCTAAATTTTAATAACATGTTGATGTTTTTGATTATTGTAATTGCTAGCACATTAGGCATTGCAATCCTCATTTGGAAATGGATCTATCAACGGCAGTTTTCTATTTCAATTCCTGCTTTTGCAATCCAAAAATCTGTCAATGCAGCATTGCCAATTGCAACCGAGGTGGGAGGTTTCGATCTCCAAATATCTGAGGTTTTAATTTCATTGATGGAAAACAACCGCGTACATATCTCGACTGCAGTAAGCGCAGATAAAAATATATTCACAGCGGAAACCGACTTCCAGCTATCAGCATCTTTATTATATCGTGATGCTAAATTTTACCTTTCTGGGTTTGCAATTGAAAAAATTATCATCGGTAAAATTACTTTGAATTCTTCAGAAAAAAAAGCACCTACGCAAAATACTTGGGCATCGGCTTTGCACGGGGCAATTAAGGCTCTTAACGTTGAAGAGAAAGCTGATATATTAATCAGCGGCTATCGTGCCACTCTTGAGAAGATCTTGATGGGTACAGGAGAAACGGCCATAAGTGCTATTCTAGAGCATATACCTGTATATATTTTACCATCCAATTCGATGTTAACTCGTCTGACACAATTTTCTCTATTATCTATAAAGACAACGCAAGATAGAATGGTAGTTACTTTGAAGAGAAATAGAAAAAATACACGTGATTAATGTATTAACTACTACAGGGGTATTTCCGACTTGGAGAATATAAATCCAATATCTGTCCGGCCCCTATCCTTGCCAGACGGTCTTTCTGATCAGCAATGTGGACAAGTATAGGCGACAGTCACATCTCGGTCATAGAAAGCATCAGGCACGCTTTGGACGTGTCACGGTTTAGCTGAAAGCTAAGCCGCCTTCCTTTACGAAAATCTTTTATTATTCTGGCGCTCCGCAAGCGGGCCATGATTTTTTCATCGTACAGATCATCGAACGATCCCTGGAATTTTCGCGATCCTTTCGGCTAGAAAATCCACGCAGAGTCTGACCCGGTTCAGGCTTGCCCGTTCTGGAGAGATCAACATGCTAAGCGGAGAAGACGTCAGTTCGTAGTCTGGCAGGACGCGCTCAAGTCGCCCGTCAGCGAGACAATCTTCCACCAGCCAACGATGTGCAGGACCAAATCCGCGGCCGGCCAGAAATGCCTCTCGTGCTGCAAGCCCGTGATCGACAGTCAAACGCCCTCTAAATGGCAAGGTTGAGCGTTTGCCGTCAGGGCCATGAAGAACAAGCCTGTCAGAGCCTTGCACCCGTGAAAGCCGAATTCCTTCCAGACCGACAAGATCCTCTGGCACTTGAGGCCTGCCATGATCCGCCAACCACGCAGGTGAGGCGACCAATACACGATGGCTTTCCCCGAGGGCGCGCAGTTTCATCGCGCTATCCGTCAGAGGACCGAGCCGGAGAGCAATATCGACGCCTTCTTGTACGAGATCGATCCGTTCGTCGTTCAAGTTGAATTCAACACGGATACCCGGATGCTTGTCCTGAAAAGCGAAGATCAGTTGGCTGATATGAAAGACTCCCAAAGCTGCCGTGCATGATATCCGGATTGTGCCAGCTGTTGCCTGGCGCGTTTCCCGCATCTCCTGAGTGGCCTGCTCCACGAGACATAAAATTTTCAGGCAATGCTCATAGTAGCGCAGACCTTCATCGGTCAGCGCCACACGTCGCGTCGTCCGGGTAAAAAGGGACACACCAAGCGCCTGTTCCAGTTCATGGAGATGCCGTGTGATGGTTGACTGGCCATGACCGAACTCTCGCGCAACAGCTGTCAGGTTTCCCCGTTCCGCAATCCGTACGAAGGTCCGCATTCGATCGAGTGTGATGTCAGATTGTTCCATAAAATGGCATAGTCCTATTCATACCATATCTATAGAGGAACAATATCCGGTCTCCTATTCTGAGTGGGCGTTTCAATTCTCTATCGAGCGAGAAAACACTCATGAATGTTTTGATTGTGTTCGCCCATCCTGAGAGGCAGTCGCTGAACGGTGCCCTGCTGGATGTCGCTGTCAGCGCACTGCATGCCCAAGGCCACCAGGTTCAGGTCTCGGACCTCTATGCCATGAACTGGAAAGCAACCGTCGACCGTGACGATTTTCCGGGGCTCAAAACCACGGACCGCCTGAAAGTTGCGGCAGAGTCATCAAAGGAGTTCACAGCCCGTACACTCACGGACGACGTCAAAGCAGAACAGGAGAAGCTGCTCTGGGCTGATACCGTGATACTTCAGTTTCCTCTGTGGTGGTTCACGATGCCCGCAATTCTTAAGGGGTGGGTGGATCGGGTGTATGCCTGCGGCTTCGCATATGGGGTTGGGGAACACAGCGACAGTCGCTGGGGGGACCGTTATGGCGAAGGCGTCATGGCCGGAAAGCGCGCCATGCTCATCGTCACCACCGGCGGCTGGCCGGAGCATTACTCTGCACGTGGAATCAACGGTCCGATCAACGATTTATTATTCCCGATCCACCACGGCATTCTGTTCTACCCGGGCTTTACAGTGCTACCGCCGTTCGTGGCCTATCGTGCCGATCGCACTGACGATGCGAAATTTGCTCTCTTGGAAAGAGACCTCCGAATGCGGATGAGTGCTCTGACCGAGACGCCTCCTATCGCCTATCGGCAGCAGAACGGCGGCGACTATCAGATCCCCACGATGCAACTTCTGCCTAATCTTGAAGAGCCGGGCGTCACAGGGTTCGCTCTGCACCTTCAGAACAGAAATAAATAAATGCGTGTACTTTTGCGCACTTTAGAAGCCGCCTTTATTATCATTGTGATAGAGGCGGCGGGTCGAGCGTATCTTACCCACCGGGCCTCAGTTACTGCTTTTTCTTGAACACATCCTGGAAAATGAGCGGCCCCCAGATGCGCCCACGTGCATGGACCAACGCGCCACCTTCGTTAAGCTTCCCCAGATTAATGGGAGCAAACCCGAGATACTTGGCCAAAGTCGCGACAGGCGCGATCGCATCTTCCTCGTCGCTAGACAAAAAGACAACCCGATGGCTGCCCTCGACGCACGGATCAGTCGCCAGGGTGGCAGCAATCAGATGGTTGAAATCTTTTACAAACCTTGCACCTGCAAAGGCCTTCATGGCGTAAACGGATGACAGGAGGCCGTCCATCTCGCCAAGAGGTGCCAACGAGTTCATCGCGTCGATGACCGTTTTACCCTCCCAATTTGGAAGGCTCTTCGCCACTTCACCATGCTGCTCAAACGGAATTGCGAGAATAATAGTTTCGGCTTGCAGCGCATTCTGTAGCGAGGAGGCGACGACCGTAGAACCAATTGCTTGGGCGAGGGGGGCCAGTACTTCAGGCGACTGACGACTTGCGACAGCCACGGTGATGTTTTTACGGGCGAAAGCATGGGCAAGGGCTTGGCCAATCCTGCCAAACCCGATGATGGCGTAGCTCATTATCATGTGTCCAATTTTTATTCGCGACGATAATCTTGGAGACTGGAAAATGTTCAGTAGCGAACACGCTCCACCCTCCGGTTCGTAGCTCAGATGGCCGAGAAACCACCGTCGACACAGAACTCCATACCGCTCACGAAGCTTGAATCCTTTGAAGCGAGAAACAGCGCAGCAGCGGCAATTTCCTCAGGACGACCCATCGTTCCGCGCGGAATCAGGGATTCGAACATCTGTTTGGCTTCCGGGGTCAGAACCTGATCCTGCATTGCCGTGGCGATTGGCCCCGGATGCAACACGTTCACACGGATATTCCAGCCCTTTAAGTCATTGAGCCACCCGAGCGCAAAGGCATGCAGCGTGGCCTTGCTCGCCGCGTACACGCTGTAGCCAGAAAAACCTTTGAGCGCCGCAACGGACCCGGTCATAAAGATCGACCCACCGTCATTGAAGAGCAGTAACGCTTTCTGCACCGTGAACAGCGTGCCACGCACATTCAGGTTAAAAGTCGTATCGAAGTGCTGCTCGGTAATCTCGCCCAATGGGAGGGCTTCACCAGTACCTGCACTGGCGTAAAGGATGTCGATCGTGCCTTTTTCGCGTTTGACCGTCTCAAAGAGACGGTCAAGGTCATCAAGAGTGGCGGCATCTCCACGTACGCCCGTCACGTTTCGGCCGATCTGCCTAACAGCCTCGTCCAGGGTCTCCTGCCTTCGGCCCGTGATAAAAACATAGGCGCCTTCTTCAACAAAACAGTTGTGCGCTCGCCAGCGCCATGCCGCTTGATCCACCTGTGATGACGGCGACCTTACCTTCAAGCTTTCCCATGAGTTTTTTCCACTTTGTCTTTGGTTGTCCGGGACTGCCCCGTGCCACTCAAATTGGGCTGCTGTTCATGGACCTGTGAGTGCGCAACCGTGCATATTGGTGGTGCAAAATCGATCCGGACTTCCGTTTGACGCAAATCGAGTCCCTAGACCTTACTCGCGAAAGACCCAGCGACGGCTGTCTGGGGCCGCTAAGGTCAAATGATGGTCAGGAGAAAAAAATGTCGAATATGGTTTTGAAAGAGCCGCTTCGTGGTGCCCGAGTGCACCATGATTGACTGGGATGACGTTCGTTACTTTCTTGCGGTAGCACGGGGTGTTTCCGTGCGATCTGCAGCCAACTGTCTGAAGGTTAATCACTCGACGGTACTGCGCCGCATCGCCCAGCTTGAAGAACGCCTTGGGGCGCAAATATTCGAAAAGCTGCCTGCAGGCTACCGCCTGACTTTGGCCGGTCGGGAAATCATCGAGTTTGCAGCCCAGATGGAGGCATCATCTCATCAACTCGAGACGCGCGTTCTGGGACGTGATCAGACCGTACGAGGCCTCTTACGCGTGACGTTGCCGCCGTTTCTGGCGACACATCTCCTGATGCCGGATCTCGCCGAGTTTTCACGATTGCATCCGGACATCGAGATGAATGTCGTCCCAACAGGTGCAGTCGCGAATCTGACCAACCGGGACGCCGATGTCGCCATCCGCATCGTGCTGAACCGTGACACGTTGCCACTTAATCTTCACGGTCTGATCGGCCCTGTTGTATCCAGCGGTATCTACATGTCTCGCGATCTTCTGGTGGCGTGGCGCTCTGATAGGCCGCCCCCCATGCGCTGAATCGTCGCAAACACCGAAGGGCAACCGGGGTGGGCGCGCGAGGGAGAGGTGCGTACCACTGGGGCTTTGTTCAGAACTCCGGATGCAGAAACGCAAATTGTTGCAGTTCAGCAGGGGATTGGGATGACGAAACTCCCATGCTTCGTGGGGGATGTGGACCCCTCGCTCGTCAGGGTTCCTAACACCGAGTTGTACGGGCACGGAGCACTGTGGCTTCTGACACAAGGAGAGGCACGCAAGACAAAACGCGTGCGATTGTTCACCGAATTTATATCCCGAAGGCTTGCTGCCCATGCCCCGCTTCTCGCGGGGATGTCATCGTCGCACGATGAATGCGCGACATAATGAACTTCATGTCATCCGATTAAAAGCTCTTCTCAATCATCTCGATACTCAACACGTGGTGAAACATTCAGAATTAGATGCCCCATTTGCACAATTGAGATCATTCCAATTTCTCAGTAAAAAGATATCTGTGAGACGATAGAAAGACGATTATAGGTTTTGTAAACTCTTACCCGGAGGAACAAAAATCCATGCTACGCCGTAACAATATCTTCTCACTACTCCTCCGGCATTCTCTCGCATATGAGATTGAAGAATGGGGGTGGGAAATTGGCGAGCATTCATATGGAGCCAAAGGGTCTCCTATAATTATAGAGGAAAAATATGCCAGACTTCACGTAGGAAAATATTGCTCCATCGCCAGTGAAGTTTTAATGATTTTAGGAAATCATAGATACGATACTATTACTACATATCCATTCAAAGATATTTCATTTTCATGGCCAGAAGCTGCCGATGCAGTTGATGACCACTCCACAAAAGGAGATATCATTATTGGAAATGATGTTTGGGTTGGAGCGCGCGCTAATATAATGTCCGGTGTCACCATTGGTTCTGGTGCAATCGTTGCCACTGCTGCAGTGGTGACCAAAAATGTTCCCCCCTACGCCATTGTTGGGGGAAACCCGGCACGTGTTATAAAATATCGATTTCCTGAAGAAGTAATAGAACAGCTTTTGGAAATTGCGTGGTGGGATTGGCCTGAAGACGTTATCCGAACAAGAATGAAACTCTTGATGAACGACGATATAGAGGGCTTTTTGCGAGCATTTAAAGTTGGAAAATCCTCCTTTAATCCGAGCAAAGTGATTTAGAAGAATTTCATAAGGCCATTTTATGTAGCTATCCAAGAAAATAGCATTAGACGTTTGTCCATACATACAAGAAGCCTATCTATTTCAATAGATTCAGCATGATAAAGGCAGTGCCTCAGTTTCTTTTTGTTTCAAGTTCGCCATCCCTCTGCTCCAAAGTTCGTGCGTTAATGGCGTCAGGAGGAACCTATGAACAAGATTGTAAAAATTGGTACAGGCATCAGCTTGGCACTTGCTCTGTCAGCCTGCTGGGGTCCCGGACCTGATGGTATGGGCGGCCGTCATGGTGGTGGCCATCATCACGGGGGCGGCCAAGGCAGTTATGGTAATGGGCCGGGCGGCAATGGCGGTGGTGGATACAACCAAGGTGGAGGCCGTGGCGGCGGAATGGGCGGCGGCAACGGTCCCAACGGCGGCATGTAATTTGGAACCCCAGCTTCGGCTGGGTTTCTTTTTAACAAGTGTTAATTTACAAAAATTTTTTAAATTTCAAAAAATAATACTTTAAAAACAGTTAAAAAATCAATTTCCATTTAAAGTCGAGTACTTCACAACACAATTACGGCCAGCAGTCTTGGCCGCATACAGAGCTGCATCGGCTTGCGTCAGAAGAGACTGAAAATCTATAACGTCCGCCTCCTTTCGATAAACAACGCCTATACTCACCGTCATTTGCAAGCCTACGTCAGAGATAAAGCACGAAACATTCTCTACGGTCTGGCGGATTTTTTCAGCCAGATGGAGAACCATGTTTTCATCAATGGCAGCAATAGTAATTGCGAATTCTTCTCCACCCACTCGACCAAATATTTGCTCGGCACACAAAGCATCAGAAATAGCCGCACTTACAGCAACAAGTGCTGCGTCTCCGGTGAAATGGCCATACGTGTCATTGATATCCTTGAAGCGATCGAGGTCCAGCATCAGTATGGCGACGCCCTCATCCTTCCGCGTTTCCCTAACATTTTTTATCAGATCCGCACTTCTCTCCAGATAAGCTTGGCGACTCAGAACGTGCGTCAAACTATCCCAGGTTATGGACTGATTCAGCCGAGCGACCAGAGCACGCTGGGTATTCATAATGGCGGCCACTGTCAGTGGGCCAAGCACTAAAAAAGAGAGCCCAAGCCGAAAAGAAACAGTGACGCCAATAGTCTCGTTCGTTTGATGAAAATTCAGCAGGCCAGCTTCTACAATTCCCATCACCGTGACGTTGAAAATCAGAACGACAAGGCACATTGGCAACACGCTATAAGTGAGGGCACACCACAGCAGGGCAGGGACGGGAAAGGCAATAGCACCGGGGCCTCCGGTAAGGGTCGCAAGAACAACTGAGGCTGCCAAACTTACAATCGGAGCAATATTGAAGCTTTGCGCTGACAGGACGCTGCGCCAGCCCGCATGTACGAGATCTGAAAACCATTTTTTCCCTGCAAAACAGACAGGGAGCAAAACGAGATATCGGTTCAGTTCGCTACTGAACCACAGAATGAAACGGCCCCACGGCGTACTACCGGGAAGGGAAAATGCTATTCCAGTTCCTACTAACGCGGCCGCCCCGGCTGCACCAGAACAAACGAGAAGCAAAGCAAGAACAGACTGAGGGCCATCCAGCTCTTTTTCTTGTCGCTCCAATCGTCGAAACAGAGCATACCCTACACTGACGCCAGCTAGATTAGCCATGGCCAGCCAAATATTTACGAAAAGTGGATCCGACATTATCCACCCGGCAAGCAAAAAACCGACAGATGCGCTAATCCAGCAGCTTTTTTGGCTAAAGCGCGGGTAAGTGATCATCAGCCAGAGCAACAAAGCGTTTGCTGGCCAGATCTGGGCAAGCTGCCCGATGTAGCGGGAAGATATGCCAATCGTTGCTGCAACAAATACAACGACGCCGACAAAAAGAAATGGTGGACATTTTTTTGTCAGACGTAAAAGCATGAAAAATCAAACTATCCCAGATTTACAATAAGCCGACCTCTTGAAGTCTGCATCAAACATGTTTTCCAAACCATTAAGAAGCGCTTATGGGCGTACGTAAATACCCTGATAAAGACCTACAAACACAAATTGTCATGTTTCCCGAAATAGAAAAACAACAAAATCACTTTTAATAATTGTGTCTTTTACCAGCCACCCAACGGCCCAGCGTTCCCCACTCCATTAGGGGCGCGACCGGCTCCAAAACCCGTACTCATCGACATGGAGCCATGAACTTTGCCATCCTTCAACTCATTCATCGCATTACTCTCTGGAGATGCAGAATGAACAGGCTTCAAAAGATCCCCGCGGGCATCTTTCTGAGGTGAAGAAGCACACCCGGATAGGATGCTGAAACAGACAATGGTCAGTCTGTGAAATTGCAAGGCGGTAACCTCTCAGAATGATAGGCGCACCGCTTTTGATCTTAAAGCCTGCTGGCGAGCCTGTTCAGATCCTGTACCAAAGAGTGGAATACACTTTAACTCCCAAGGCGCTCTGAGAGACGTTTTGCTGCTTTTCGAAATGCTTCATAAAAATCTGGATCCACAGAAATTTCTCCACCCGAGAAACCAATAAATCCATCGACCATCCCATTCTGAAAAAGGCCTTCAGAATGAACCAGCATTCCATCCGGATCTTCCTGACTTCCTGATGCTGGCGCACCATCCTCTACCCGTGGGCGAAGTGTCTGTTTCCAGGATTTCCCCCAATAGGCTTCAACTTTTTCGGGATACAGCCGTCCATCAACCGTATAGCCCTCCATCGGCTTCCCCAGACCGTGCATATACCCGATCTCTACGGCAGTCCCTGGATCCATATCCGCCGCACGGCGAAAAGGATCCACACAGAACAAGCCTGCATCGCACTGATCCATCAGGGCACGGTCAGCGCGAACAAATGCCAGAATGGTCTCCCGCCCTGGCGGCATCAGGCGAGCCTCTGCCTGCCCGTCGAACGGAGCAACTCCTTCAAGCCCATAGTCTGCGCAAATGGCTTTGAGACGCTCAAATATGGAGAGGGCCTCAGGTCGGAAGACCAAATCCCCAGCAAGATAGACGGAAGGAAGTTTTGTCTGCATAGACATGGGCCCTATCACGCGTTTGCAGCAGAAAAAACCTCTTCTTCTCGCAGCGCCAAAATTAATTCACGCATCCTGAATATTACGAAGTGCAGGATATATCCTTCGGTATCTGCGATATGCCGTCGCATACTCATTTTGAAGATGTGAATCAGGGTCTGTCGCCGAAACACGCTCCGGAGACGTGCAAACGCTCTCCACGCTTTCACCCGTTGCCGCGATACGAGCCAGCCTAGCGGCGCCGAATGCTCCACCATGCTCACCATGTGCCAGACAATGGAGCCTTAGTCCCAACACGGACGCCAGAATGGAAATCCAGAATGGGCTTCGTGAACCTCCGCCAATCACATCAGCTTCCTGAATGGAAGATCCTGACACTTTCAGGCCCTCAAGAGCGTCCCGAAAGGAGAATGCTACTCCTTCCAGCACAGCCTGGGTCAGTTCAGCACGGCTTGTATCTTGTGAAAGTCCGATAAAGGCCCCACGAATAGTACCATCGTTATGAGGCGTTCTTTCGCCAGAGAGATAAGGCGCAAACAAGACAGGCGAAGGGTGAGCAGGCTTTTCAGGCAGTTCGGCCAGCAAATCAACCTCCTTCATTCCGCATGTTCTCGCCCACCAGGCTAGTGAGGCCGCAGCAGAGAGGGTGACACCCATCTGATGCCACGTCTCAGGAACCGCATGACAGAACGCATGGATGGCAGATTGGTGCTCGGGACGAAATACGTTGGTCGTGACCCAAACCACACCGGACGTTCCCAGCGAAATGAACGCATCGCCATTGCGAATTGCACCCAACCCGACAGCACCCGCAGCATTATCGCCAGCGCTTCCAGCGAAGACAGGAGAGGCGGCCATTCCCCACCGTTTTGTTAGCTCGTCGTTCAGATACCCCGCGGCCACGGTTCCTTCACGGAGCTCCGGCACGTTCGCGCGCGTCAGACCCGTTGCTTTCAAGGCCTCAACTGACCATTCACGCTTTCCCACGTCCAGCCAGAGAGTGCCTGACGCATCAGACATGTCTTCAATCATCTGGCCCGTCATTTTGTAGCGCAACCAGGCCTTGGGTAGCAGAACATGCTGAAGACGTTCGAAGATTTCAGGTTCATGTCGTGCGACCCAAAGAATTTTTGGAGCGGTAAAGCCTGGCATTGCCACATTGCCTGTAATTTCCCTGCTCCCTGGGAAACGCTCTTCAAAAAGGACGCATTCAGCTTCTGCACGGGTATCATTCCATAGAATGCAAGGCCGCAGCACCTCTCCCGCAGAATCCAGTAAAACCGCACCATGCTGCTGGCCAGAAAGACCAATTCCCCGGATCGCAGCAACAGCGTCCGGAACTCTGGACTTTAAAACGTCGATGCCGCGACAGGTCGCAGTCCACCAGTCTTCAGGGTTCTGTTCACTCCAGCCATCGTGCAGCCGGCTAACCGTCAATCCCTCTGTATGGGACGCAACTTCCTGCTGGTTTTCGTCCACTAACAGAACCTTGATTCCGGAAGTTCCGACATCAATTCCCAGAAACATGCCTATGTCCCAAACCCGAGTTTAAAATCTGGAGCTTAGCGCATAGTTTTGGAGAATAATCAGGGCACAATTTAGTGACCGCGTTTCTCAGCAGAAAACCATAAAAAAGCCATTAGGATCATTCGGCTGCTTCTACTTCGGCCGCCTCAAAAGAGTGACATACGAAGTCAGCCAATTCCCGAACGAGACCTTCCATATCCGCTTTAACCTGCTCAAAACCGCGCGACGGCTGGAGCGTCGCTGGATTCAAATACCGGGATCGGCAGATTTCCAGTTGAAGAACATGGATTCCATCAGATGGCCGACCGTAATGCCGCGTGATGTAACCACCCGCATAGGGCACATTTCTGCGAACAGCATAACCTTGCCCTGAAAGATACTGCTCCACAAAGTCCGTCAGGGCAGGGGAACAGGATTTCCCATGCAAGTCTCCCAAAACCATGTCGCAGCTTTTCGCCTGATGCAGGCGAGGCATGGAGTGAGCCTCAAGAAGAATGACCGAGCCAAACTGCTCCTTCATTTCGCGCAAAAGATTATGCAGGGCCTCATGATAAGGCACCCAAGACGTAACCAGCCGCCTTTGGACCTCATCCAATGGCAGGCAATGCGTGTAAATTGGCCGACCCTGCGTGGCACAACGGGGAATAACACCAAAACCCGCACGAACTTTGGAAGTCTGCAGAAGACCAGAAGGAGGAAGGGGAGGTTTGAACATTCCCGAATCCAGTTCTCGACAGTCCCGGTTTACGTCACACCAGATCCGGGGAAATTCTGTTGAAAGCAATGCGCCCCCCGTGACCGGAACACACCCAAACAACTGATCGACAAATCGATCTTCCGTCTGTTGCAGCTCCCATAACGAGAGACGACTGCTCTGCAAAAAGTCCTGAAAATATTTCTGCCCGGAATGCGGAGAGGAAACCACCAGAGGAATGGCCGTTTTCTGAGGCTTTTGAATGATTACAGCAGGATAGGGGGTAGGGGTGGTCATAACCTCAGTGCATTTTTTTGTTCAAAGGGGGGTTGTCACGCCCATTCGAGACAGCTAAACACCGCCTCACCGGATCGGGGGCGCATAGCTCAGCGGTAGAGCACTACCTTGACATGGTAGGGGTCACAGGTTCAATCCCTGTTGCGCCCACCACCCGATCCGGTCAGAAATCTCCCCTAAAAAAATACTTAGTGCTCATTATCCTGACTGATATAGGGCTAGCCTAATTCGACCTGAATTCACGGCATGTATTCCTTGTGCCCAGTGGAGACAAGGCACCTCAGTAACGCCATCCAAATGAGTAGATTTCGCGCCATTCTCGTTTCATTTCGCTTTAAATAAATGACACAAGGCTTCTTCAGGATTTGAAAACTTAAGAAAACCCATATTCAACTATATTTCGTATAGTTCGAGCGGAAGATCATCCGGGTCGGCAAAAAAAGTGAACTGCCGCCCTGTATAAGGGTCCATTCGGATTGGTTCGGAGGCAACGCCATGCTTCTCCAAATGTCCGACAGTCGCAGCAATATCTTGAACACGAAATGCAAGATGGCGCAGACCACAGGCTTCTGGACGAGAAACTCTTGGCGGTGCGTGCGGAAAAGAAAAGAGCTCGATTTGCGCATCACCAACCTGCAAATCGCATTTCCAAGAATTCCGCTCTTCCCGAAAATTTTCAGCAACAACAGTGCCCCCCAACACATCGACATAAAAAGCTCGGGAGCGCTGATAATCCGAAGCAATGATTGCTACGTGATGAAAACCAGAAATATTGGCTTTGCTTTCTTTCATTAGGCTCCATGCCTCTCATTTATCGACTAGAACACTCTAAGCCACATTGCCGGAACTGCGCTGGCCTCCATAATAAAAACGGCCGCCCTACCCAACGCGAAACATCGCAAATCGTGAACATATAGCCCGGTTCACCAGCGCCTTTATAAGTTTGCCAGCATTTCCAAAAACCATAAAAGAGAACAGGTAGGCCTGCTCTCCTTTATGGTAGGCCTCAAATGTCTGATCAAACCCCGCGATAAACACGAGCCCTAATCGAATCCGCATTATCTGGGGACATATTCTCATACGGAGCTGCAACCAGACCAGCCAGCATTTCTACCAGAGGGATCATAGACTGAACGGTCTGTATATATGAACTGGCAGATGGATAATAAGTTTGTACAATCGGGCTGGCGAGGCTCAAGAGCGTATTCAGATCCGCCCCAAGGGACTTAGCCCAGTCTTTGCCAGTATCAACCGTGACGGCACCGTCCGAACTGGCGTCAATAGAGGCCGTAACACTCTTGATCTGAGCAACAAGACTATCGAACTTGGCCTTGTCATCAGCCGAAAGGTGATCAACCACACCCGGCATCGTTTCGATAACCTGTACGGCATAGGCAATTGCCGTGGCATCTTTATTGAGGGCCGCGGTATCGAACGTGGTGATATTGCCGTTGGTAGAACATGCTACCGTGGTAGCCATCAAGAAAAATGAAAGACCAAGAGCTGCAAGGCGATTAAAAATACGCATAGAATACAAGTCTCCAGACATAAAAAAACCGCCCTCTGGGGCGGTTGAATATAAGGAATTGCCAAGATAATTCTGGCCTGATGCCGTTTAGATATATCAGGGAATTTACTCCTGAGTTGTATGCCGTAGCGAAATTCGCCTGCGCGCAGCAACTGCTCGAAAAGGCATTTTGAGCAAAACTCCAAACACTATGTGAAGCGAGGCAACGGGAAAAGACTATCGGGTAGCTACTGACCTCAAGCCCTCCAAAAAATCTCAATCCGTTGTTACGTTCATGAAATCTTTCAGAACGCTTTGAAATCATACGCAGGCTTCTTAGGGAGATATTTTTCGTTTATCGAAAAGCAACTTTGAAGCCCGAAGGAACAGCCATCTGTCAGTTAGCGCAAATTTTGATCCATTTGAGGTCTTCCGTGCTTTCTGGGTGCTCCTGAAAGAACTCTACTGGCTTATGCTGTATCTCTATCATCTTTTGACAGGTTTCTCCCCGCAACATTGATCCCCTCTAACGCGTTGTCGTCAGCCTCCTGCTGCTAGGCTGGCTATATCGTGGAGAGAAATTATGAGGTTCCGCTTTCTTCTGGGGCCTGTTCTGTTGGTCCTTGGGCTAACATCCTGCGCCCACGACCATCACTCCGATCGTGTTGATCGCACCCATTGGCGTCAGGGCGACACGCCAGGTCCATATTCTGGATACAAACATAATAACTGGACAGCACCCGGCAGGTAATAAGCCACGTCAGTTCTGTCGCCAGGCCATCCTGACTGGACTTGCACGATAAGACATTAGATCGCGGCCATGGCTTTCAGTTCCTCCTCCGTTACTTATCACATGGTGAATAATGCGCGGAGGAGGAGCGTAAGCAGTATGGCTCACAGTTGATGGCGGAAAGCTGCTAGAAGTAGTCGTTCTCGCCGACAAGGAACTTCTTGGCACATTGGCTGCTATTCGTTCATCAGACTGCGGCACAATAACCCGCAGACCGGAACCAGTCATGACTACCTGAGGCAGGAAGTCTGGCGGCCTGTAAATGTCATTCTTCCCATTCCAGACTGCCATGACATGCTCTTCATATTCCGCACCCAAAGCGGGCGTTAAAGAATGATAGGCAGCCGTTGCCGCACTCCAGCCACGCAATTGCGTAAAAAGATTCTTTAGAAAAGAAGCCCCATATCTGACATTGGTGAGGGGGTCGAAAGCCTCTTCTAACGAGAGAAATGCATTCGGGTGGTGATGAAGATTAACCTGCATGCAACCGACGTCAATCGATGTGATACCTGCACTCTGAAATGCCTCGACCGCAGCAACAGCCTCGACTTTTGAGGGATAAAAATATCCTTTTCCGGCAGCATTCACAGTCCATGGCCAAGCGACCGTCCGGCCCGATAAAGGGTCACGACGACCACTCTCTACACGGCTGATAGCCCCCAAAAGACCGTTCGGAATACCAGCCTGTGGCTCTGCAACAGACACGGCCTCGCTACATGCCCGCGCCATATCCCAGTCATTGGCGCCTGCCGATGAGGTGGCAACACTTATGCAGAATAGAAAAAACAGGAGTTTCCCGGTCATACCAACCTTATGACCGGGAAAAATGAATAAACGCTTACTGAATACCGGGCGTTTCGCGCATCATCGGCGCACAGACCTTCTCAAGCCACTCCTGCACATCAGACTCAACAACCGGTCCTACGCGCGTCAAAACCTCTGCGTGATACGCATTAAGCCATGCGAGTTCAGCATCATCGAGTAGCGTCACATCAATGAGCTCTCGATCAATCGGCGTGTAACTCAGGATTTCAAATTCGAGAAATACGCCCTTCGCCCCTTGATAGGAGGAAGGCTTAACAAGCATCAGATTTTCAATTCGGATGCCATAAGCCCCGGGCTCGTAATACCCAGGTTCATTGGAGACAATCATCCCCGCTTCCAAGGCTGTTGGACGCGGCGCAGGGGAAATATTCTGCGGGCCCTCATGCACGGACAGATAACTGCCAATGCCGTGTCCGGTCCCATGATCATAATCCAGCCCAACCTGCCAAAGAGCAGCACGCGCCAGAACATCCAGACGATGCCCTGTGGTCCCCGAGGGGAAACGCACGCGCGACAACGCAATATTTCCCTTTAGAACACGCGTGAACGCTTCCTTGACGTCCTGAGGAGCTGACTCCGGCCCAACCCAGAGCGTCCGTGTGATGTCAGTCGTCCCGAACGGATACTGTCCACCACTATCAATTAGATAAACGCTATTGGCCGGAAGCACGCGGTCCTTCCCGACTTCTGCACGATAATGCGGATATGCCCCATTCGGTCCCGAGGCCGAAATCGCATCAAAACTCTGTTCCCGATAGTCGGCAGAGCGTTGGCGGAACATCCCAAGACGCTCCACAAGATCCGTCTCCCGTTGTCCCGCAGCAGACATCGAAACGGAATGGAGGAAACGTGCCATCGCAATACCGTCGCGCTGGTGCGCCTGACGTGCACCAGCCTGTTCGGTCAGGTTTTTGACAGCCTTGGGAAGCGTGCAGGGATCATTCCCATCAACCACCGAAGCGCCAGCGGCTTTCAGGGTCGTTTCGAACCAGACTGGCGTCGTCACAGGATCAAGCCGTACGACTTTGCCACCCAGCGCAGCAAGGCGTCTTTCCAATGCACTTGGTGCCTGAACAGTGACCTCTTCACCAAGCGCTGCAGCCAATCCGCTTTCAAGGCGGGCGGGGTCCACAAACAGCTCTGCCTGACCATCAGCATGCAGCAGGCCATAGCCATGGGCCACAGGCGTTAGCGGGACATCACTACCGCGAATATTCAGGAGCCAGGCGACAGACGTGCAGTCCGCCAGCACCACAGCATCCTGTCCAGCTTTCCGTACCCCGGCAGCGAGGCGATGGCGCTTACTTGAGCTTGCTTCCCCCGCCAGTTCCACACCGTGATTAATGACGGGATTAGCCGGCGCAGCAGGGCGGTCGAGCCATGCCTGATCGATCGGGTTAGATGCCAGCGGCACCAGTTCAACCCCGGGAGCACTCCAGGATGCCAGCATGGAACGGCTAACCAGTTTCGGGTCATATCCAACGCGCGCACCCTGCGCATTTTTTTCCAGCCAGTCGGACGCAGGCTCCATGCTCACATGTCGCCGCTCCCAGAGATCATGGGGAACCTGTTCCTCCATCTGAACGGTATATCGTCCATCCGAGAAGACGGCAGCAGCGTCCTGAAGAATAACCGCCAGACCCGCGCTCCCCGTAAAGCCAGTCAGCCAGGCCAGACGGTCAGAGCAGGGGGCAACATATTCCCCAAGATATTCATCCCCCCGCGGGATGATGAAACCTGCAACGCCCAGCGCCTCACACGCCTTGCGAACAAGAGTAGGGCGCTCTTTGAGCGGAATGGAGGAAAGGGTCATGGAAAGTCCTTTTCCGGTTTGGAAACAGCCTCAAGGCAGAGCGTCATGAACAAAAGATCCAGCCAACGGCCACCCTTTCGTCCAACCTGAGGCAAAATACCGTTATTTTGAAAGCCTAAGCGATGATGCAGCGCGATGGAGGCCTCGTTGCCAGCCGTAATCCCGGCCACCATCACATGAAATCCGGCCCGTTTTGCGTGCTGGATCAACTGATTTAGCAAAAGCCTGCCTAGTCCGCGTCCCTGGCACTCGGATGAAACATATACGGAGTGTTCGACCGTGCCTGCGTAACATTCGAAAGCCCGGAACGGCCCATAGGATGCGTACCCACAGACCACGCCATTGCCATCAACGGCCACGAAAACCGGAAAATTCTGGGCCTGTCGATCAGCAACCCATTTTCGACGCTGCTCCATCGTGAACGGCGTGCTGATCCAGAGTGCATCGGTACGCTCGATGGCATCGTTCGTAATCCGCAGAATTGTGGGAAGGTCGGCCTCCTGAACCTCGCGGATTACGACAGACATCTTAGCCTCTTTTACGCAAAATCAGGGTCGCCCAGTCGCCTTCACGCAACAGACGCTCAAGAACCAGCCCCTGACGGCGATGCGCAGCCAGAACCATATTCGCCTGTGTGTATAACAGCCCAGCAAGAATGGCCGTGCCGTTCGGTGCCAGATTGATGGCGAGAGACTGCGCCATCCGGCAGAGGGGACGCGCCAGGATATTGGCAAACACAAGATCATACGGCGCCTTGACGCGCACCTGAGCCGTGTTCCAGCCATTTCCGAAGCGACAGTCCAGCAGGTTGCCCTGTCCGTTCAGACGGGCATTGGCTTTAGCTGTCCGCACAGACCATGGCTCAATATCGACAGCCAGAACCGGGCGATGCAACAGCTTCGCTGCAGCCATTGCCAGAATACCCGAGCCACACCCCATATCCAGAATATGATGAGGTTTGCGATATGCCACCATTTCCAGTGCTCGCAGGCATCCTCGCGTTGATCCGTGTTCACCCGACCCAAAGGCAATACCGGCATCAAGGGTAATGGTCAGGCGAGAGCGGTCAGGCTCTCCATGCAGATGGGTCCCTCGGATGGCAAAACGTTTGCCAACGTCCTGCTGCGGGAAGGATTCATAGGTTCGTGCCAGCCAGCCTTCGGCTTCCGTTGCCTCACGAAGCAGTTCTGCCTCACAGCCCGTCAGAAGACGCGCAACGGACAACGCACTTTCAAGCTCGTCTTCCTTGTAACCAGTGTCTTTGACACCTTCGATGCGCCAGTATTTCTGCGCATCATCAGCCTCAAAAATCCCGACAGTCTCACAGACACACATCAGGGCCTGCTCGAAAAGAGGAACAAATTCCTCCTCTACCGTAATGGACAGGGTTTCAAGCGCACTGGCATGGCGTCGGCCAATGCTGCGGGGTGCCATCACGATCTGATCTCCACGAAATTTGCCATGACGCGCTTGATGCCGCCATTTTCAAAGTTGATTTCCAGTCGGCTGCCATCCACCGCAACCACGGTGCCTTCGCCAAACTTCTGATGAAAAACCGTCGCGCCAACCGGAACATTCGCCTGCGGCTGCACGTCCGTAACGCGCGGGCGAGGGGTCTGAGGCCCCCCTGAAGAACGACGCGTACTCGTAAACGGGCCGGATGCAAACATGGAAGGCGCTGCCGCAGCCTGCCTCCGGCTCTCAAGAGACTGCCCGCTCGTCTGAACGTATTCGGACGGAATTTCCTCAATAAACCGGCTCGGCATCGAGGCTTGCCAGTTCGCATAAATGCGGCGGCTGGCCGCATGAACAACGATCGCCCGAAGCCTTGCCCGTGTCAGCCCGACATAAGCCAGACGCCGTTCTTCCTCCAGCGCCCGGTTGCCGCCTTCGTCCAGGGACCGCTGAGACGGGAAAACGCCTTCCTCCCACCCAGGAAGGAACACAGTATCGAACTCCAGCCCTTTGGAGCCGTGCAACGTCATGAGGCTAACTTTGTCGTCGCTCGTCTCGCTTTCCGTATCCATGACAAGCGCGACGTGTTCCAGAAAACCTTCGAGCGTCGCGAACTCGCCAATCGCCCGCAAAAGCTCACGGATGTTATCAAGTCGGCCCGGAGCTTCCACAGAGCGGTCATCACGCCACATTTGCAGATAGCCGCTGTCTTCCAGAAGCTGCTCAACAGCCACCACCTGACCTTCCGTCTCAAGCGTCGCTTTCGCGCGCTGAAACGCTTCCATCAGACTGGTCAGGGCCTCTTTGGACTTTCCCTTGAGCGCACCTTGTTCAATCTGCGTCAAAACACCAGCAGTTAACGGGCCGGGCAGGGTGCGCGCTACACCATGTAGCTTCTGCACAGCCACAGCCCCTACGCCGCGCTTCGGAACATTAATGATCCGTTCGAACGCCAGATCGTCCGAAGGCTGCGACAGAACGCGCATGTAAGCCAGACAGTCCCGGATTTCCGAGCGTTCATAAAACCGCAGACCGCCAACAATCCGATAGGGTATGCCTATCGTCATCAGGCGCTCTTCAAATGGCCGCGTCTGGAAGCCTGCACGCATCAGGATGGCCATTTCAGACAGCGGATGACCATCGGCATGAAGGCGTTCAATCGCGCCACCAACAATCCGGGCCTCCTCATCGGAATCCCGAACCCCGATAATCTGAACCTTCTCGCCCTGCGCATCTTCGCGGCCGGGACGGAGCGTCTTGCCTAACCGTCCTTCATTGTGAGCAATCAATCCCGCCGCCGCCGCCAGGATTTGCGCCGTCGAACGATAATTCTGCTCCAGCCGGACAACAGCGGCACCGGGAAAATCCTTCTCAAACCGGAGAATATTTTCAACTTCGGCACCGCGCCAGGAGTAGATCGACTGATCGTCGTCCCCCACGCAGGCAATGTTGGATGGACCCTGCTCGCGCTTCGCTAGCAAACGCAACCACAGATGCTGGATCGTGTTGGTATCCTGATACTCGTCCACCAGAATATAGCGGAAGATCCGATGATACTGCGCCAGCACATTCGGCTGGGACCGCAGAATCTCCACCATGTGCAGCATCAGATCGCCGAAATCGCAGGTATTCAGTTCGCGTAGCCGCTGCTGGTATCCGCGATAGATGGCCAAGGCCTGCCCATTGGCAAAATCCGTATCTTCGGCAGGCGTCACGCGATCCGGCGTCAGGCCACGATCTTTCCAGCGCTGGATGATGCCCATGAGCTGGTTAGGCGGCCAACGCTTCGTATCCAGCCGGAAGGGTTCCATGATCTGCTTCAACAAACGAAGCTGATCATCCGTATCCAGAATATTGAATCCGCTCGTCAGGCCCACATATTCCGCATGACGCCGCAGCATCCGCGCGCAAATGGCGTGGAATGTGCCAAGCCAGAGCCCTTCAGCAGGCTCCCCCAGAAGAGCACCAACACGCTCGCGCATTTCACGCGCAGCCTTGTTGGTGAATGTCACGGCCAGAATCTGACTGGGGTAAGCCCGTCCGGTCAGAAGGAGGTGGGCAAAGCGCGTCGTCAACACGCGCGTCTTTCCCGTTCCTGCACCGGCAAGAATCAGCAACGGGCCTTCGGTTGTCTCGATGGCACGTCTCTGCTCCGGGTTCAAGCGGGAGAGATACTCGGGGGTGGGGATGAGAGGGTCTTGCGGCACACTCCCGATATAGAGTGTGATGGCCCTATGGCCAACACATCATCTCCCCGGATCGACCTGACACGCGGCACAGGCCCGCAGGGACATCGCGCCAGAATGCGAACACGCGTTGAAACCAACGGCGCAGAAACCCTTGCAGATTACGAAATTCTGGAAATGCTGCTGTTCTTGGGCATCCCGCGTAAGGATACCAAGCCGCTCGCAAAAGGCCTCATCAGCCATTTCGGAAGCCTGATCGACGTCTTCCGCGCGCCCACACAGGATTTGAGAAGCGCAGGCCTCAACGACGACACCATTCGTGCACTGAGACTGCCAGCCGTTGCGGCAGAACGACTGGCATCTGCCGAGCACCGCGAACGACCCGTTTTGGGGGATTGGCCTCAGCTGATGAAATATCTTGAGACCGCCCTGACGGGAGCCATCCGCGGGCAATTCCGCCTTTTTTACCTAGACAATCGCAATCGTCTTTTATCCGATGAAGCAGCTCCAGAACTCGAAGATATTACCTTCCTGAATCGCGCTATCGCAATCCGCGCACTCGCCCTGCACGCCACCGCCGTCATTGGACTTCATGTTCAACCAGCTTTGAAGCCCGTCGCGCTTTCAACCGCAGCCCGAACGCTGGAAACAGCGCTCAGGCCGCTCTCGATTGTTCTGCATGACATTCTGTTAGATACGCCCAACACAGCAGTTCGCAGCTTTCGTCAGGAAGGCCTGCTGTAACTTTGCAAGGTGGCCTAAGAGGCATAGGCTCATATCCGTTGGCTTGATAACAACACTTGGGAAATGCCACAAAAACGCATGGACGATACCCTGGCTACCGAAGACGGATTTTCTGAAGTTCTGAATAGTGAACTGCTTCAGACCATAAAGTCCGTAGCTGTAGCCACGCAGCAATCGGTCGAGCTCCCCGAACCGCCCCGGGCCTTACTGAGCGGACGAGGTCGTCATCTGGATGACGATACTCTTCTCAGAATGGTCGTCACTCTTTTCACCAGCCACGAAGCAAAAGCAGAGACCCTAAGCCCGTTACTGCTGGAGCGATTTGGATCACTGGCGGGCATCCTGGCAGCCACAAACCGGGAATTGGCCAGCATAAAGGATATGGGATCACACATGATCCCAATGATCCGGGTCCTGCATGAAGCTGCACTTCGCTATAATCGTGAGCGGCTACCCAAAATTGATATTCTCGATAGCGAGCAGAAGCTTCTCGACTATCTGACGGCCAGACTTGCCCGAGAAAACATCGAGCAATTCCGTATTCTTTTCCTCAATGAGAAAAACAGCCTGATCGCTGATGAAGCTCAGGCGCGCGGTACGGTCAACCACACCCCTGTGTACCCCAGGGAGGTCGCCCGCCGCGCAATCGAAATTGAAGCTGCATCCCTCATCTTGGTGCACAACCACCCAAGCGGTGACCCAACGCCCTCACAAGCCGACATCCAGATGACCCAGCAGGTTCAGGCCGCTCTGGACGTTGTGGGCGTCCAACTCACGGATCACCTCATCATCGGTAACGGCAAACATACCAGTTTCCAGCGGCTTGGCCTGATCTAGCACAAGCCACTCTCAGCCCCGCGGAGGCAGTAAACCTTCAAGGGCCAGTTCTCCCGGCAATGCACCCCGCGGAAAGAGCGTGTTGACGTGCCCCATCTTCCGGCCCGGACGCGCCTCGTGCTTGCCGTAGAGATGCAGTGATGCACCGTCCGTGGCCAGTATGGCAGGAACCCGCGCCATATCTTCCGGCCCGACAAGATTATGCATGACAGCGTCCGAATGACGGCGCGCGGGTGGAAGGGGCAGCCCCGCTACAGCCCGAATATGCATTTCAAACTGGTCGATCAGACAGGCGTCCATCGTCCAGTGCCCTGAATTGTGGGGCCGGGGAGCAATTTCATTGACCAGTAACTGACCATCAGCGGCATGGAACATCTCCACCCCCATGATGCCAACCAGCCCAAGATCTGTCGCAATACGCATTGCAATGGCCTGAGCGCGTTCTGCAACCTCTGGCATGACGCGCGCGGGAGCAAGGGTGATGTCCAGAATGCCGTCACGATGGCGATTTTCCACCGCGTCGAAACACCGTACCGTTCCGTCACTTCCGCGAACAACCATCACGCTCAGCTCACGCTGAAAGTCGATCATCTTTTCCGCAACAAGCGGATACGGCAGATCCGTCAAAGCCGAGAGAGCTTCCGCATTCTCAACCCGAAACTGTCCTTTCCCGTCATAACCAAAACGGGTTGTCTTCAGGATGAGAGGGAAACCCAGCTCTCCCACAGCAGAAAGATCAGCCGGTCCGGATACTTCTTTCCACGGGGCAAGCTCCACCCCAGCCTGAGCCAGCCGGGTCTTTTCCAGAACACGATCCTGACTGATCCTGAGGATCTCGCCACCTGGACGGACGGGGCGACGTTTTTCGAGCAGTGACAGCCCCTCGACGCTGATATTCTCGAACTCGAACGTCACAACGTCACAGCGAGAAGCAAAATCTTCCAGCGCTACGGGATCATCGTAAAATCCGACCGTCGCGGAGGCTGAAACTTCAATAGCCGGGCTCGTGGCTGCCGGATTCAGGATATGAACACGATAACCAAGCTTGGCCGCAGCCATTGCTGACATGCGTCCCAACTGGCCGCCACCAATAATCCCGATTGTACTTCCAGGTGCAAAAACCTGATTATTCTGAGCCGTCATTCGACAGGAATGTCCGCAACAGCTGCCGTCTGAGTACCGCGCCACGCATCAAGACGTGCAGCCAGCTCCGGATCGGCCAAAGAGAGAATGGAAGCCGCCAACAGGCCAGCATTCTTGGCCCCAGCCTTGCCAATCGCCAGCGTTCCAACAGGCACGCCACCTGGCATCTGAACGATGGACAGCAGGCTATCCTGTCCCTTCAGGGCATGACTTTCCACCGGAACACCAAGAACGGGAAGGGACGTCCACGCCGCGCACATGCCGGGCAAATGGGCAGCACCACCCGCGCCAGCGATAACGACATGCAATCCACGACTGCGGGCCGTACGCGCATAGTCCGCAAGACGATCTGGCGTCCGGTGCGCAGAGACAATCCGACGTTCATGGGCAATGCCCAGTTCGTCCAGAATGTCACAGGCATGCCGCATGGTTTCCCAGTCAGACTGGCTCCCCATAATGACACCAACGCGCACAGCGTCTTCTGCTTGAATGGTCTCGCTCGGAGAAAGAATCTGGCTCATCAGGCAATGTTATCCGGAATCAGACGGGTCTCGATCCAGGAAATCTCGTCTTTTAGCTGCAGCTTGCGCTTTTTAAGGCGCAGGATCTGGAGCTGATTGAGGGGATGGTCCACCAGGCGCTCAATAACCGTATCAAGATCGCGATGCTCGCTCCGGAGTTCGTGGAGGCGGCGGAGCATGGCATTGTTATCGGTCATCATTGCTATCGGTCCCGGAACTCTGTCACGGCATGATGACGAACAGAATTCATTCCGTCCATCGTCATGAATCCATATCACGGCTGAGGCGGCCTAAACCAGTCAGGCCCGCACCAATAAAAAAAGGATGCAGCTTCGTGAAAAGCTACATCCTTGATCTCAGCTCAGTGAGCGCTGTCTTCATGAGCGTCGTAAGCACTCACCACAGGAAGCGTCTGACCTTCACGGGCAAGACGGTCGTTGGCGGCTGAGACCGCTGCGTTCAGATCCATCTGGGTGCAAAGACCGAGAATGACGGGATCGCGCGGCTTGATATTGGCGCTGTTCCAATGCTGGCGGTCACGCACCTTAATGATGGTGTCCTTCGTCGTGCCCAGCAGCTTTACGATCTGAGCTTCCGTCAGATGCGGGAACTGACGAAGAACAAACGCAATGGCGTCAGGGCGGTCATTGCGCTTTGCAACAGGCGTATAACGCGCGCCCTTGGCGCGACGCTTCACCGGACTGCCAGATGACAGGATCTTCAGCTTGGAGTCCGGGTTCGCTTCGCAGCGCTTGATCTCGGCGTCAGACAGCTGATGATTTTTGACGGGATCGTAACCGTTGATTCCGGCTGCAACTTCACCATCAGCAATTGCCTGAACTTCAAGCGGATGCATGCCACAGAATTCAGCAATTTGAGTAAAGGTCAGGCCGGTTTTCTCGATTAGCCAGACGGCCGTGGCCTTGGGCATCAAAGGCAGGGTCATGTCAGTGCGTTCCTTTTGGGGCGCTAAGGGGCCGGCGAGAGCGCAGGCACCGATTGGCGTACCCGGAGAGGAACGAAAGGCCGCTCGGGATATGATCGCGGCACCTGCTGGATGCACGGCGATAATGAGAAACGGTATGGGGCACCATCACACATCTGGTCAAGGTCGAAACGGCAGGGCAAATCCAAAAACCGCCCTGCCGATCCTCCGTCATGCAGCGTGCTGCGTGCCAGCGTATGTGGATGCCGCTACGTTCTGATGACCAGGAACACCATTCCCTGTAACAATCGGAATACGGCGCGGCCGGACAGCTTCAGGAACAACCTGCCGCACTACGATGGTCAACAGACCATTCTGAAGCTCGGCCTGATCAATTTCTGTGTGATCGGCAAGCACGAAGCGCCGCTCAAAAGCTCTCGTCGCAATACCGCGATGAAGCCACTCACGATCCCGGGTATTTTCGGGAACGCTGCCACGAATGACGAGCGTATTGTCTTCCTGGAGAACCTCGACATCATCGGGGCCAAAACCGGCAAGAGCCATGGTCAGGGCGTAGTCTGTCTCGGCAGTTTTTTCGATATTGTAGGGGGGGTAGCTCGGCATAGCCTGAGCATTGGCAGCGTTGCCAGCCATACGGGCAAGGCGATCAAAGCCAATTGCGCTGCGAAACAGCGGCGTAAAATCGTATGTCATGAAAACCTCCTCAAGGCAGGGTTCATCTGATGCAATCCCCAATTGGCAGACTGCTCTTGGTTTACCGGCCATGACCCCGAAGGCATCATGACCGATATTCCAGATGGTACCTGTCCTGCGCCCCTTCAAGAGGGGAGCGTGGAGGCAGACAAGCTTACTTGCGGGTACCGATACCAGCGAAGCGCTTGTTGAACTTGGCAACCTGGCCTCCTGTGTCGAGCATACGCTGCACGCCAGTCCAGGCCGGATGGGACTTCGGATCAACGTCGAGACGCAGCGTAGCACCAGGCTGACCATAGCAGGAGCGGGTCTTGTACTCGGTGCCATCGGTCATGATGACGTTGATTTCGTGGTAGTCGGGATGAATGCCGGATTTCATGAATTCTCTACTCCAGGAAAAAAGCTCCGATACCGACCGGAGCGAATCATGAGGCGCGTATAACGGAAACCGCTCAAGGATGAAAGTACACTTTACGGGATCGCATGAGTCCGTTTATCCCTTGGGCGATGCAGGTAGCGCTTTTCCGGCCTGCAACCGCAGTGATGCGGGTTCCCCCAAGAGAGGTTCGAAATATGAGCGAAACGAAACATGCCCTGCATACTCCGGGCTGGCTGAGCGACTTCCAGAAATTCATTATGCGCGGAAACGTGCTGGATCTCGCCGTCGGTGTCATCATCGGTGCGGCCTTCACCACAATTGTGAACAGCGCCGTCAAAGACGTCCTGACGCCTTTCATCGGCCTCCTGACAGGTGGTGTGGATTTCTCTAACCTCTTCATCACCCTGAAGGGCCCGGTCAAGGATACCCTTGCAGAAGCACAGAAGGCCGGTGCGGTTACCGTCAATCTTGGTGTTTTCCTGAATGCTGTCATTCAGTTCCTGATCGTGGCATTCTTCATTTTCTGGGTTGTGCGCCTCATCGGCAAGCTTCACCGCAAGGAAGAAGCTGCACCAGCAGCGCCGCCAGCACCAACCAAGGAAGAAGTTCTCCTGACAGAGATCCGCGACATTCTGGCCACCAAGGCTTCCTGATGTCACGGCAGGCTCCTTTCGGAGCAACCTTCACCCGCAAACTGACAGGTTTTGTTTTGGTGGGGAGCCTGCTCTGTGGATGCGTGGCACGTCCTTTCGAAGGCGTGCCCCCATCTCCGAATGCCAGACTTTATGCGTATCTGATTGCTCACGGCATGGCACGAGGGGCGTTAATGAGGGGAAAAGTTACCCCTCAGAATGTTCAAAAGCTCATAAGCCTCGACCATGATGCTCAAAAAGCAGTTCTGAACGCTACAAGACTTCAGACATCATCGAAAAATAGTCAGGCAGACGCCGCAATCGCAGCATTTCTGACCAGCTTCGATAGCTAGACATTCCGCCTCACGGCACAAAAAAACCGGCTCTAACTGAGCCGGTTTTTTTGTGCATGATAAAGTCTTCAGAGCATCATTCCGTATCGGAGGAAGGAGTTTTCCGAAGTCGCTTTTCACCCATCAAAAGCAGCAGGGGAGCAGCGATGAAGATGGAAGACGATGTACCAACAACGATACCGAACAGCATGACCGTTGCGAACCCGGTCAGCGTGCTGCCACCAAACAAAGCCAGCGGCAGGGCCGCCAGAAAGACGGTCATGGAGGTGCCGAGCGTACGATTCAGGGTCTCATTAATGGAGAGATCCAGAAGCTCCCGCAGCGGCATCGTACGGTATTTGCGAAGATTCTCACGGATACGATCATAAACAACCACCTTGTCATTGGTGGAATATCCGAGGATCGTCAGCAATGCGGCAACCATCACCAGATCAAACTCAAAACGCGTAATGGCGAGGAAGCCCACGGTTTTCGTCAGATCCAGAATAAGTGTCACCACAGCACTAATGGCGAACTCACGCTCAAAGCGGATCCAGATGTAAGCCAGAATCATGGCCAGACTGAAACCGAGTGCCAACAGGCCATCACGGAAAAGCTCGGAAGATACCGACGCACCGACAGCATCAGCCCGCAGAACCTGCGTACCGGGTTCGGCCGCTGAGATGGCGGTCTTTACGCCATCGACGAGCTTCTGTGTCTGCGCTTCACGATCCGCACCTTCCGGCGCATTGATTGAGATGCGGACATCCCGCGGAGAACCGAAGGCCTGAACAGCATCCGGATGAATGTCTGCCTTTTCCAAAGCAGAGCGCAGCTTGCCAAAATCTGCGGCTCCCGGCGTCTGGGCTTCGACGATGATACCACCCCGGAAATCGAGGCCGAGTTTCAGGCCCGGCTCGAAAAACAGGATGACAGAAGCAATGGAGAGAACCGCCGAAACGATAAGCCCCATATGACGGCCGCGCATGAAGTTGATGCGCCGATCGTCACGGACAAAACGGAGAAGGGGACGTGACAGCATGACGTTCAGACCGGCAGTTCTTTAGGACGGGCAAGGGCATACCACCGCACGACAAGGAAGCGTGACAGCAGCAGGGTCGTGAAGAGGGTCGTCACGATGCCGATGGTAATCGTCAGGGCGAAGTTCCGCACGGGACCCGTGCCGAACACGAACAGCATGACATGGGCGAGAAACGCCGTCGCATTACTGTCAACGATTGTGCTGGTTGCGCGCTCGAAGCCAGCTTGCAGTGCCTGAAGCGGCGCACGCCCGCGCTTCACTTCTTCTCGGATGCGCTCATTGATGAGGATATTGGCATCCACAGCCATACCAAGCGTCAACAGCATACCCGCCATACCTGGCAGCGTCAGCGTCGCCTGGAAAAGAGACAGGATCGCGACCATCAGGATCAGGTTGGCGAACAGCGCAATATCCGCATACAGGCCGAAGCGACCGTAGAAGAGCACCATGAACACCACGACCAAAACAAATCCGGCCGCAAGGCTAAGAATGCCAGCATGGATGGACGCAGCGCCAAGGCTCGGACCAATCGTGCGCTGCTCGATAACAGCCAATGGAGCGGGCAGAGCACCAGCACGCAGCAGAAGCGCGAGATCGGACGCACTGTGGGCATCAAAGCCACCTGTGATCTGACCACTCCCTGCCGTAATCGGATTAATAATGTTCGGCGCTTCGATAACCTTGTTATCAAGCACGATCGCAAACCGCTTACCCACGTTGGCGCGGGTCGTATTGGCAAAAGCTGTTGCACCAGCGCTATTGAGCTGGAACGTCACGGCCCAGCCACCGCTCTGCTGATCGATCACCGCACCTGCGTTCGTCAGATCCGTACCATCAACATCCACATGGTCCTGTACGGCGACCTGAGAATGAGTGCTGATGTCTTCCAGCATCGCCGAACCGGGGCTGGCAACACTTGGGTTTGGCGCCAGTAGACGGAATGTCAGACGGGCAGTTGTTCCCAGAAGAGTCTTGATCCGCTCTGGATCACTGACACCAGGCAGTTCCACCACGATCCGGTCATCGCCCTCACGGGCAATGCTTGGATCAATGGCACCCGTGGCATCAATACGGCGGCGAACGATCTCAATGGACTGAGCAACAGCGTCCCGGGCACGCGCCAACATGGCATCATGCTGAAGCGTAAGCACAATACGACCATTGGCCTCAGTGACATGAAATTCATCAGGCACAACGACAGGAAGATCCTGCATTGTCTTCAGGGCAACAGCGCGCTCCGCATCGGAACGTGGCTCAAAGCTCAGGCTGGCCGTTTGATCATCCTTCTGGAAATCACGGTAACCAAGAGATTTGTCCAGAAGGGTCTGACGTGCCTGATCCTGCAAGGACTGCAGGCGGTCATGCTCCAGGGACTTCAGGTCAAGCTGCAGCAGCAGATAAGAACCACCACGGAGATCAAGGCCAAGGTGGATCTGCCGCCAGGGCAGGGACTGCGTGGGGGCACGCATGAAATTGGGCAGACAGAACAGGAGGCCGATCAGGCAGATGCCTGCGACGCCCAGCAGTCTGAGCCGGCTATAATACATCATAACGGGTCGAGATGTCCTCGGCGGGTTTGGACGGTTCGAGTTTCTTGCGCGGGACCATGCCGCTTCCGCAATGCCGATGCAACCTTTCACCAACATTCCGCCCCTGACGGCTTTGCGAAGCCGTGATGGACTGGTAATCCTGTCACCCATGAACACTCGGCGACAGCTTCGGGTCGGCATCGTCGGTGCCGGTCACTTCGGGCGATTTCACGCCCTCAAATCAGCCGCAAATCCGGCTGAAAATCTGGTGGCGCTTTTCGACCCTGATCCGGCACGTGCGACAACAGTCGCGCGTGAGGCACGTTGTGCCGTTGCAGAAACTTACGAGGCTCTGCTGAATTCGGTCGAGGCTGTGATCATTGCGGCTCCAGCCGAACATCATTTCCGACTTGCCAGCGAGGCCCTTAACGCGGACCGCCATGTTCTCGTTGAGAAGCCGATCGCAGCCACTTTGGATGAAGCTCGCAATCTGGCGGATCTCGCATCCCGGACGGGCAAAGTTCTTCAGGTGGGCCATCTGCTGCGCTACTCCGCAGAGCACAGGGCAATCACAGAGCGCATCGATAAGCCGCTTTACATTGAAGCCACACGCATCGCGCCTTTCAAGCCGAGAGGGACAGATGTGTCTGTCATTCTGGACCTGATGATCCATGACCTGGATCTGGTTCTTGCAATTGTAGACAGCCCGATTACGGACATCGATGCCATTGGAGCAGCCGTTTCAAGCGAACACGAAGACATCGCGAACGCGCGGGTCCGCTTTGAGAACGGATGCGTCGCCACAATCACGGCAAGCAGAATTTCCCTTAAAACAGAACGCCGTATGAGACTTTTCTCACAGGAAGGCTACCTGTCAGCAGACTTCATGGAGCGCAAACTCAGCTTCATTGGCAGAGAACGTGGCCTCTTTCTACCGGGAACTGGAGGCTTCAAACGCGAAGCCATCAGCTGGCATGACCACGACAACCTTGCCGTAGAGCACGAAGCTTTTGCTGAATCATGCCTTAACGGTGCACCAGTGCTGGTTGATGCCCAAGCTGGAATCCGAGCGCTCGATGCGGCAATCCGCGTCACCGAAAGCATCCATGCGTCTCGCAAGGCAATGGAGCTCTCAGGCCTTATCCCGGTAGCAGATAAGGCCTGAGAGCCTTATTTTTTACTGGCTTTCCAGCTCTTCTTTTTTGGCTTCCAGTTCAAGCCATTGCTCTTCAGCATCAGTCAATTCACGCTCTGCCGCCTGAAGGGCATCACTGATTTTGGTGAATTTTGCTGGGTCCTTGCTGTAAAGCACGGGGTCAGACAATGCCTCGCGATACGTGACAATAGCCTTTTCCAGTTTAGTCATTTTTCCGGGAAGAAGGTCAAGGGCCCGCTTGTCATTATAACTAAGCTTCGTCTGCTTCTTTTCTGATTTTACAGTATTTTTCGATACAAGGTCATTCTCACCCCGATCTTCTGAATAACGCTCGGCAGGAGCTTCACCGCGCCTCTGAACCAGCATGTCCGAGTAGCCGCCGGCGTACTCGATCCACTGTCCATCCCCCTCGGACACGAGAACAGACCCCGCTACACGATCAAGAAAATCACGATCATGGCTGACCAGAAGAACGGTTCCCGCATAGTCCGCCAGCATTTCCTGCAACAGATCCAACGTTTCCAGATCAAGGTCATTGGTGGGCTCATCGAGCACCATCAAGCTGGATGGCTTGGCCAGCGCGCACGCAAGAGCAAGACGCCCCCGCTCACCACCAGATAATTTTCCAACGGGCGTACGTGCCTGTTCCGGACGGAACATGAAGTCCTTCATATATCCGATAACGTGACGCTTCTCATTCCCGACCTGAACCATATCCCCACTGCCGCCTGTAAGCGTGTCAGAAAGGCTCTTGGTAGGGTCCAGACTTTCACGCTGCTGATCCAGCGTCACCATGGCAACAGACGGTCCGATATAAACAGATCCTTCCTGCGGGGGCATGCGACCGGTCAGAAGACGAATAAGAGTGGTCTTTCCTGCACCATTGGCGCCAACCAATCCCAAACGGTCTCCGCGCAGAATTTTGAGATCGAGATTTTTTACAATCGTGCGATCCCCATATGCCCACCCCAGGCTTTCCGTACCGATCGTAATCTTGCCGCCGCCATCTGCTTCTGTCGCAGACATGCGCAGCGTGCTGGTGCCGCGCGCGGAGATTTCTCGACGGTTATTCCTCAAGGACGCCAGTTCAGCAACACGGCGCACGTTACGCTTCCGGCGCGCTGTCACGCCATAGCGCATCCAGTCCTCTTCCCGAGCGATCTGACGATCCAGCTTGTGGGCATCACGTTCTTCCTGCTCCAGCACTTCGTCCCGCCAAGTCTCATAGCGCGAAAAGCCTTGGTCCAGACGCCGCGTCTTGCCCTGCTCAAGCCACACCACACTTCGGGATAACGTCTCAAGAAGGCGTCGATCATGGCTGATGACAATCATGGCGCAGCGCGACGCGGCCAGCTCTTTTTCCAGCCAGGTAATCGTCGGAAGATCCAGATGGTTTGTCGGCTCGTCCAGCAGCAGAAGATCTGGCTCCGCAGCCAAGGCGCGGGCGAGGGCGCAGCGGCGAACCTCGCCGCCAGATAACCGTTCGCACCCTTCGTCACCCGTCATGCCAAGTTCAGCGAGCATGGATCGGGCCCGATAGTGCTCCGTCTCATCCAGCCCATCTGCGACATAATCGAAGGTGGAGGAGTAGGCCGTCAGATCAGGCTCCTGCGCAAGGTAATGCACCTTGACGCCCGGCTGTACAAACCGGGTCCCGTCGTCAGCAACGATGTCGCCAGCCGCTATTTTGAGGAGTGTAGACTTACCGGAGCCATTCCGCCCCACAAGGCAGATGCGTTCGCCCGGAAGAACGCCGAGCTCGGCGCCATTAAGGAGCGGGCGTCCGCCAAGAGTGTAAGTAATATTCTGAAGAAGAAGAATGGGTGCCGACATATCCCCTATGTGTCGCAGGGAACGTTTGCCCGCAAGGCACCCAAAGACGGATTTTCTCTCAGACGGATTTTATGCCACCCGTTACGGCCTGATAGGTCGCTACGGCCAGCGCCATCGGCTCGAATGGTTTCGTAATCACGAAGGAAGGCTCATGCGCTTCTCCGGTTAACAAGCGCTCCGGATAAGCCGTGACGAAAATCACAGGCGTTTCATGTGTTTTCAGAATACGCCCAACAGCGTGCATTCCATCACCGCCGCCGCCAAGATTGATATCAGCCAGAATAAGACCTGGCTTTGTCTCGGCAGCCAGCTTCACGGCATCAGCCTCCGTGTACGCAACACCCGCGATTTTATGGCCACAGCGCTCGACCAGATCCTGAATATCCATGGCAATGATCGGCTCATCTTCAATGATAAGAACCGTCGTCTGCGCAATGCCCTGAAGAGCCTGCCGAGCTACCGCCAGATTTGCAGCGGCATCCTCTTCAGTAATGGAGAGAGCCCGAGCGGCCGACGCCAGCGACTGCTCCTCAAGCGAGGTCAGAAGCATGAGAGCCCTTTGAACAAGAGTCATGTCTGGCCGATCAGCATTCTCCTTCGAGAACTCCTGCACGAGCTTGCCGTATAGTGCCAGCCGGGGAGGGAGATCTGATTTCTCTGCTGCCAGAAAATCCTTCAGGGCACCGGCTACCAACCGGTCTCCCTGAGCCTGATCTCCAGTCAGGGCACGGGCAAAACGGCGAGCATAGGGTAGCGCCGCAATGAGTTCGTGACGTGACGTGTCAGCCATGGATCCTCAGCCTCTTAATATTGGACAGCCGCGCGGAAACCTTATGAAGGACTATCCGTTTGTGGCGATTGAATAATCATGACACGAGCGACCGGATACGCCTAGTGTCTGTCTGCATCCGCAGACTTCACCTTCCTGAAAGGACCTCCCTCTGACGGCACCTGTTTCCGAGCCTGAAACGGCTCCACAGGAGAAAAGAGGCGTTTCCTTTCATCAGGAACTCCTGAAGACGTTGCCAGACCTCCGTGGTTTCGCACGGTTCCTGACACGTGATGCCGTCGCAGCAGACGATCTGGTGCAGGACACAGTTGTTCGCGCACTCGCTGCGCAAGCACAGTTCCAGGCAGGAACGACGCTGAAAGCGTGGCTGTTCACAATTCAGAGAAATGCCTTCTATGAGCAGCGCAGACGATCTTCCCGCGAACAGGAGATCATGCAGAACGTCGAAATGGACATGCCCCTGTCGTCCGAAATCCCCTCCATGCAAAGTGCCCGAGATGCCGTAACGGATCTCGGAGAACTTATCTGGAAACTTCCGGACCTTCTGCGCGAAGCTATCATCCTCGTGGGCGCACAGGAGCTGTCTTATGAAGAAGCCGCCTGCATCTGCAATGTTCCATCGGGAACCATGAAAGCACGCGTCTCACGAGCAAGAAGCCAACTTTCCATGTTGGCCGAAGGAAAAAATCATCAGGAAATGACTCTCTAACCAACTGACAAATAATAATTTTTAAAAAATATCAAAAAAATCTCTTTTTGATGCAACGATCCTGGAACTCCGTTCATTGATCCCATGAAACAGGACGAAACCAGGAGTACTTCCATGACGTTCCATGATCAGGTCATCGCAATCCTACCGAAGCTGCGTGTGCAGGCCCTGTCCCTGACGCGTAACCGCGCTGCTGCGGAGGACCTTGTTCAGGACGCCGTGTGCAATGCTCTAGCCGCCCAGAACAGCTTCATTCCCGGCACGAATTTCTCAGCGTGGATGCATCGTATCCTGCGTAACCGCTTCATCTCCGACCTGCGCAAGCGTCGTGAGACGACCGACATTGACGATGTGCCAGCATCAACATTCGCAAGCCCGGCAACACATGAAGATCGTCTCGCTTTGAAGGATCTGTCGCTGGCACTCTCTCGCTTGCCGGCTGACCAGCGCGAGGCACTCGTTATGGTCGTTATTCAGGGCATGAGCTACGAAGCTCTGGCTGAAGCAACTGACTGCGCTGTTGGTACAGCTAAAAGCCGCGTTTTCCGTGCTCGCCGCCAGCTTGAAGCATGGATGACAGGCGATATGCCGAGCAACGACAAGCTGCGCGTGAAGGTGAAGGCCCTGCGTGATGCTATCGATGTGCGCCATCGTGCCGGACAGTCAGCAGATGATCTGCTTTTCTCGTAAGCCTGGATTGAACTTTTAGCCTCTCGGAAACGTTCGTATTTCGCCCATTTTGGAATTGAAGCGATTGCGGTAACTGAGCCGTTTTTGTAAACAGTTCTTTACCGCCGTGCAGGTCTGTAGCTTTCGAACAGCCTCAGAACCTCACGGCGATCTGCAGGGAGCAGAGGCGATTATTCTGCGTTGTCACAGAGAGGCTCAGGACTAGACAATGACCGGAGGAGACAAGTCCCAATCCTCATCCGGAAAATCCAAAGGCGATGATCAGGATTCTCCCTTTGGTATCTGGCTGAGCCGCGGACTTCATCAGCTCTTTGACGATGTTGCGAGCGAACCTATCCCTGAAGAGCTTTTAAAGCTGATCGAAGAAGACCGGAAAAAGTGATTGCACAGGAAACCTGGCCTGAGATCCTGGGCAGCAGGTCATAAAGGGTCTCGTCATTCCTTATCGCAGAATGGTTTTTCGCAGCGTTCGCATGTTCGATACGGTTGGGGCTCGCGTTATGGCCCTGATCGTCGCGACAACGCTTCCCCTTGCGACAATCGCGGGTCTTCTGGCGTGGCATAGCTACCAGGAAAACGTTGGCAACGCTTTGGCCAGAACCGAGCGCGACGCTCAGGCAGCGCTTTCCGAATTATCAAGCGATCTGGACCAGACCCACAGCGTGCTGGACATGCTGGCTGACAGGGACATCACCGCGGAAACGGCTCTCCGTGAATTCGGCCTCGTCCAGACGATTTCCCAGCATCATTATTGCTCGCTAATGCTGACTGACGCGCAGGGGCATCCGTCAGTTGTGCTTCCTCCACCGTCGTCTCAAGACCCGGCGATCTGTCCGTCCGGGCAACTCCTTACGACATTGAACCAGAATGGCGCACGCCCTAATATCGGTGTTGACGTCATCAAGGGGGGGCGTGGCCCTCTCATAAGATTCGTCGTTCCCCTGATGAATCAGGGTACGATCGCAGGCTATATCATCGCGGTAAGGACACTGGGCTGGCAGCGCAGCCATCTCCCAGCTGGTGATGGAAGACTGCTCCTCGGTGTCAACGACAATGCGAGAAACCTCCTCATGATGGGGGATGGATCGATCTTTTCGCTTTTTCCAGATCGACCCAATATTCCAGAACTTCCCACGGCTGTTCATGATCGGCTGAAAAGAGATATTGCGAATCATGCTTTGCATGACTCGTTCACGTTTCACGGCACGACTTACGTTCTGCAAAACGCCTATGGCCCGGTCAGCCTTCTTGTTGCTACCGAGCGGACCCGCGAAGAAAGTCGGGCACTTAATATTTTTCTGATCCGCGTGGGTCTGATTGCGACGCTCCTAGTCTTGGAGCTGTTGATCGTCGCGTGGGCTGCACGGACTTTCCTTGTAGAACCCTTGGAAAGGCTTGCCCTGGCCGTAGCGGAGTGGCGGCGAGGGGCGCCATTCGACCCGCGTATCAATCGTTCTATCCCTCTGGAAATCCGTCATCTTGAGCGTGCCTTTCTGAGAGCAACGCGCCGGCTCACGCGACATGAACGCGCCCTTGAGAAGTCCGCACACCATCAGGACATGCTCATCCGGGAAATTCATCATCGGGTTAAAAACAATCTTCAGGTCATTGCATCTCTCCTGAATCTTCAAGCCAGTCGCATCCGGTCCCATGAGGCCCGCGAAGAATTCAGACTAGTGCGGGACAGGGTCCGCGCGCTCGCCACGCTGCATCGTTATCTGTATTCCGAAAACGGCCTTTCCGCGCTGGATGTTCAGAGTTTTCTGGAAGAGCTGTGTTCCATTCTCTTCTCCGCCCACAGCATGAATACACAGACACGCATTCGGCTGGAGCTGGACATCGAACATGTCCTGATTTCACCCGATCAAGCAGTCCCTGTTGCTCTGATCGTGACTGAAGTTGTCAGCAATGCTCTCCGTTATGCTTTTCCAGAAAATCGTGCGGGCGTCGTTCGCATTTCGCTTCATCGCGTCAAAAATCCGCCTGCCGACAAATCCGGGTTGGTAGAATTTGAGCTCGGAGATGACGGGATCGGGCTCGAAGCGTCCCGCGCGACCGAATCACGGAACAGACGGGAAGGGATTGGCATTCAGTTGATCCGGGGATTTGCCCGCCAGATCAATGCGGATCTTCTCATCTCAAATGAGGACGGCACATGGTACAACATGAAGTTCGTACCCGCAGATCCGTCGCCAACAGCTGTCGCGATTGCCCATAAAGCAATCCACAGCGAAGAGTCGCCATCGTCCGCAGGCTCCGGCAGCCCGTCCGACTCCTGAAATAACCACTTAAAATCTAAATAAGCAGCAAGAAATGCGTCAAAGACTGTCTTGTGGCGACTTTGCGACCTATATGCAGGGATCATGAAGGCCGACAAGACAATCGCAAAAGCGTGGATAAAAGCTCAGGGGCGTGCCAGCCGTTCCCTGACCTCCGTTATAGTGATCCTCGGACTGCTCTCGACTCTCCTGGGTCTTCTGCAGGCATGGGCTCTGGCCCGGACACTTGCCGCCATTCTGACCGGACATCCGGGCAACGCACCTCCGGCTATCGGAATGTTCATTGCCGTGAGCGTGATCCGCGTAGGCCTGACGGCAGTGCAGGACATCAGAGCATCGTCCGCAAGTCTTTCAGCCCGCCGCCGACTTCGTTCTGAAATCATGGCCCGCATTATTGGCGAAGGTCCTGCGCTTCTGCGTCGGCAACACAGCTCGGCAATCGCCTCCACCCTTGTGGATCGCGTGGAAGCGCTGGATGGGTATTTCGCACGTTGGCTCCCGGCATCTGCGCTTTGGCTCGTCTCACAATGGATCGTTGTTGCGGCTGTCTTTTGGCAGAACCATCGTGCGGGCATCATCCTCGCAATCTGCTGCGCGTCCCTTCCGGTCTTTCAGGCATTCTTCGGGATCGCCACTGCCGTTGCGTCCCGCCGTCAGTTTCTGGCGATGACACGTCTGCAGACGCGCTTTCTGGATCGCGTTAAGGGAATTGCTACGATTGTTCTGTCTGGCAGCACGGAACGTGAAGCCCAGGCGCTGGCAGCGAGTGCCGATGATCTCCGCCTACGGACCATGAAGGTCCTGCGTATTGCCTTCATTGCATCCGCTACGACAGATATCGCCATGGTCGTAGCGCTGGTGTTGATCGTCATCACCCAGAGCCATAGCCTTAGCAGCGCGACGCCTGAAATTGCCCTGACACGAGCCCTTTACGCCATTCTTCTTGTGCCAGAAGCATTCGCCTCTTTTCGTGCCTTGTCTGCGGCTTATCAGGATCGCGCCCATGCGACAGCAGCCGCCGAGGCTATGCATGAGTTGGCTGACCTTCCTGAAGAACTGTCGTCAACGCCCGCACTTGCTGCTGTACAGAATGGTCGTGGCCTCACCGTGACCGCTGAAAACCTGTCGTTTTCCTGGAACGAAGAACGCGGTCCCGTGATCGAAAACGTGAGCTTCACGCTCCCGGCCGGCGAGACATTGATTTTGGAAGGGCCATCGGGCGCGGGCAAATCCACACTTCTCGAACTTCTTCTGGGTTTTGTAGACCCGACACAGGGCCGCATCCTTCTGGACGGCACAAACATGGCCACCCTGACGCCACGACAGATTTCATCCCGCATTAGCTGGATCGGGCAGAAACCGGTCCTTTTTGCAGGAACAATTCGCGAGAACATTCTTTTCGCTAAACCTGAGGCTTCCGACCAGGAGTTGCAGTCAGCAATTTCTCACGCAGCAATGGATAGCTATATCCCGCATCTTCCCGAAGGCTTGGAAACGCGGATCGGAGAAGGCGGGTTTGGTCTTTCAGGCGGACAGGCCCAGCGCATTGCGATTGCCAGAGCTTTCCTCAAGAACGCGCCACTTCTGCTTCTGGACGAACCCACATCACATCTGGACCCGGCGACAGAGGCAGACATCCTGACCAGCCTTCATCGTCTGGCTGAGGGGCGAACAGTGGTTCTCTGTACACATTCTGCGCAGGCCCAGAAGTTCCATGGTCGCCACCTTGTTCTCAGCAAGGGTCGCGTTATCTCCTATACGGAGCAAGCAGCATGAGCGCTTCTCTTCAATCGCAGCGCCCGGAGAACAGCACGGCTCTTTCGCGTATTATCCGCGTCTGGAAGCCACATTACGGCCGCCTGATTACAGGCATCGTCATTGCAGAACTGGCTGTATGTTCCAGTCTGGCTCTGATGGGGCAGGCCGGTAGTCGCGTTGCGGCTGCAGCCGTAGGGATTGCTGCTGGGTCGATGCTGTTACAGGCAGCCGGTGCCTCCCAGATCGTCCTGCGATATCTGGAACGCCTATATACGCATGATGCGATGTTCCGCGCCCTGTCAGACCTGCGCGTGTGGTTCTATCGCCGTCTCGCAAAAGGCGCAGCAGCAGGCCTTGGCTTCCAACGCTCTGGAGATCTCCTGTCTCGTCTGGTCTCGGACGTCCAGACGCTCGACAATCTCTACCTGCGCATTCTAGTCCCGATGGCGTCCGCTGTTCTGACGCTGCCAGTTGCCGCGTTTGTCTGGCTTAAAGCTGGAACACTCCCCGGCTTGCTCACAACAGTACTATTCGCGGTCCTTGCTTTCGCCATGCCTTGGGTGGCAACCCGAGTGTCACGGCGTTTTGGCCCGGACATTCTTCACGCTGAGGCGGATCTGCGCGTAGCAGCTCTTGATCTGACGTCAGGTCTCCGAGAAGCTCGTGCTTTTGGCGCCGAAGACGTCCTTGCAAACGCGGTGACTGAACGCCAGGAAGCCCTGTTCTCTGCCCAGCGCAGACAGGCCATCCGCATGGCGCTGACAAATCTGGTGGCTGGTCTGGTCGCCAAAGCAGGTATCGCTATCATTCTCTGTGCAGTCGCAGGTCTGATTTTCCAGCAGGCCGCACCAGTTGCTGGAATCGCAGCACTTTTTGTCGCCATTACCGCCCTGGAAGGCGTGACGGGCCTCTCTCGTGCAGGCCTGTTATATGGCCAGGTTTCGTACGGTGCTGAACGCATCATGGAAGTGGCCGAGAAGACCCCGACTGTCGCCGAGGGAACAACGCCGCTTCCATCTGGACGAGACATCAAAGTCGATAGGGTAACCTTTCGATGGACTCCGAATCGGGAACCAGTTTTTCGCGATCTCACCCTCTCTCTTCGGCAGGGCGAGCGCGCAGCGCTGATTGGCCCCTCAGGTGCCGGAAAAAGTAGTCTTGCAGCGCTGATTCTGAAAGTTGTTGCACCTGAACGCGGAGAAATTCGTCTGGGTGGCGAAAATATTGCCAATCTGAACAACGACGCATTGCGCTCTCAGGTCGCGTGGCTCTCGCAGTCCAGCCACCTTTTTGATGATACGATCCGCAATAACCTTCTTCTCGGTCGCACCGATATTCCAGAAGCCGCACTCTGGAATGCTCTCGATCAGGCGAAAGTCGCGGATCTGGTGCACAGCCTTCCTGAAGGTCTGGATACATGGATTGGTGAAAGCGGATCGAAACTCTCCGGCGGGCAGGGACGGCGCATAGCACTCGCCCGTGTCCTGCTGTCAGACGCCCCGATACTGATCCTCGATGAACCTGCAACAGGCCTCGATGCGGATACCGAGAAGGCGTTCCTGGAGACCCTGAACAACGTTGCAGAAGGCCGCAGCGTTCTGCTGATAGCTCATCGCCTGACAGGCGTTGAAAGGCTGGATCGCATCTGGCGCCTTGAGAACGGACAGGTAGTTTCAAGCGCAGGTTGACCAGACTCTGCCGACAAGGCACCTAGGAGCCTCAATTCTTTCTCTCAGGACGTAACGCCATGGTTCGTATCCTTTCTTCCATCCGTATTGCGGCTCCGGCTTTCGTCCTGACCGCCGCTCTGGCCGGTTGTGCCGACCAGCCGACACGCGACAGCTACGTTGTTTTTTTCGACCGTGATTCCGTCTCACTGAGCCCGGTTGCTCAGGCAGTTGTCACAAAAGCTGCCACAGCAGCACGCAATGAGCACGCTCAGAGCATCCGCGTTTCCGGTTCTGCTGGCATGAACGGTGATCCGGCCGTTCTTAAGGAGCTTGCAGACAGCCGCGCGCAGGCCGTTGCAACACAGCTTGCCAATGACGGCGTGAATGGTGCGAAAATCGAGATCAAGCCAGAACCAGAGACAACCATCGACGCCTCCCACGTTGCGCTGCGTCGCGTCTCCATCACGATCACACCGGGTCTTTGAGCCGGAGCCCGGAGTGACGGAGGGACAAAACCACCCTGCGGCCAGACCGGGCCAATCTCCCGAACAGGTCCTTGCAGACGTGTTCGGGTTTCCAGGATTTCGCGGCCTCCAGGGAGAGGCCGTTGAAACTGTCATGCGGGGCGAAGACGTTCTCGTCCTGATGCCCACAGGTGGAGGAAAAAGCCTCTGCTATCAGGTTCCCGCATTATGTCGGGACGGCATGGGTCTCGTTATTTCTCCCCTGATTGCCCTGATGGACGATCAGGTAGCCGGCCTGAGGCAGCTCGGTATCCGTGCCGCAGCCCTTCATTCCGAGCTGGACGCTGAAGAGCGCGACATCCTGCATCAGGATCTTCGCAATAATCAGATCGACATCCTGTACATTTCGCCGGAACGGCTTTTACAGCCCGCGACCAGCAACTTTCTCTCCAAGCGCCGTATTTCCCTGATCGCGATTGACGAGGCTCACTGCGTTTCTGCATGGGGGCACGAATTCCGACCGGAATATCGAGCCCTTGCGTCGCTTCCTGAACTCTTCCCGAACGTCCCCCGTATTGCTCTAACGGCAACGGCTGACCCACGCACACGCGACGATATCCTGAATGTTCTCGGGATGCCCGATGCACGCGTCCTGATGGCGAGCTTTCACAGGCCTAATCTTTTCATGGAAGCCCGCCCAAAGGGAGGCGAAAGCAAGCAGCTGACCGAGGCACTGGAAAGCCATCGGAGCGGTGCTGCCATCGTCTACTGTGGAAGCCGTAACAAGACCGAACGTGTAGCAACAATGCTGCGGGGCAAAGGCCTGACTGCGCTTCCGTTTCACGCAGGTCTGTCTCCCATTGAAAAACGCGCGACCCTTATGCGGTTCCGCTCTGGCGAAGACATGGTCATTGTTGCCACAGTAGCGTTCGGAATGGGCATTGATCGCCCGGACGTCCGCTGTGTTGTACACTTGGACATGCCATCCTCTCCGGAAGCCTATTACCAGCAGATTGGACGGGCAGGGCGTGATGGTGAGAAGTCAGACACGCTCCTGCTTTATGGCGGTGAGGATATGGCTCGCGCGCGACACTGGCTGGAGCAGTCAAGCGCGCCTGACAACGAAAAGCGCGTCATGCAGTCCCGTCTGGAGAGCATGATTGCCCTCACGGAAACCACAGGCTGCCGGACACAAGCGCTTCTTGCCTGCTTTGGAGAAAATCTGTCCTCTCCCTGTGGCCATTGCGACAACTGCATCAATCCCGTGTCCACATTCGATGGCACCGAGGCCGCGCAGAAAGTTTTGTCAGCCATTTATCGCACAGGGCAACGCCTCGGCGCCGTCCAGCTCACCAACGTCTTACGCGGCAAAACCAACGAAACCATCGAACGTCACGCCTATCAGCACCTTTCAGTGTTCGGGATCGGGAAGGATCAGACCGAGAACTGGTGGCGTGCCGTAGTCAGACAGCTCATTGCGCGCGGTGCAATCCGAACGCACGGCGAACATGGAAGCCTTGCGCTTCAGAGCGAGATTGCGCGGCCAATCCTTCGTGGGGAAGAAAGGGTCTCTTTGCGACTGGACGCCAAGCAGAGCCTTATTGCTCGGTCTCCGACCACCAATCCGGAAAACGACAATCTTTCCGCAGAAGAAAAATCTGTTTTCGATGCGCTGCGACAATGGCGCCTTTCAGAAGCGCGGGAGCAGGAAATTCCCCCTTACGTCATTTTCCACGATTCGGTTCTTCGGGACATCGCAAGAGAACACCCCGTCAGCCATCAAGAACTCGGCAGTATCAAAGGGGTCGGGGCCTCGAAACTCGACCGGTACGGCGAATCGGTTCTGGCCGTTATCAAGGAGATCTCAGCCACCATCATGGCCTGAGATCTCCAAATCAGTTTATTTGGCCGCTTCGACCGTAAAACCGATCGTTATGCTGTCACCATCGAGGAACTCGAAGGTAAACGGTACTTTCTGTCCGATCTGAAGACCCTGCTGCACACCACCGCACAGCAGATGATAACCGGAAACCGGAAATATCATGTCTGAGTTATGGGGCAGGGCCAGATGCGAAAACAGATCATTCGTCGCCTGCGTCTGCTCCTGGTTCGTGTGATGCGCCGTGATGGTGGAGCAGGCCGGTGACGTGATGCCCTTCAACAGATGATCACTGTCATCATCATTGCGAATCGTGAAATACGCATTGGCCCGTGTGTCATCATGCTTCGACGGGGCAAGTGTTCCATCCAGAACGACAATTTTTTGGCGATTATGCTGTGCAACTGGCAGAGCGCCAGTGTCCTGCGCAAAAGCAGGAACAGCAGAGAGCGATAATAAGACAGCAAAAGCCGCAGATACCCGTTTCAACGATAGTCTCCCGGTAACGGACAGGCCCATTTGGGCCAGAACGGATGATCCGGTAAACTGCTCCTATTTTCCTGGCCCCGACAAGGCCCGAACGATCAGGACTGTTCATGCGTTGCCCTTTCTGCGGACACGACGACACTCAGGTAAAGGACAGCCGGTCCAGTGAAGACGGGACCGCGATCAGACGTCGGCGCGTCTGCTCGGTCTGCACACAGCGCTTCACAACTGTAGAGCGTGTCCAGCTTCGCGAGTTGAACGTTATCAAGGCAGATGGCCGGCGTGTCCCCTTCGATCGGGACAAGCTCAGCCGTTCGATCCGCGTCGCTTTGCGCAAACGCCCCGTTGAAGAAGAGCGACAGGAACGCCTGGTCAATGGGCTTGTCCGGCAGCTTGAAGCGTCCGGAGAGCAGGATATTTCTTCACATCGTATCGGCGAACTTGCGATGGACGCATTGCGCGAGGTGGACGGTGTGGCTTATGTCCGCTTCGCCAGCGTTTATCGCGACTTCCGCGAGGTCGAGGCTTTCTCGAAGATCCTCGCCGACATGAACCCCATAACCGGGGACGCAGACGCGTCTCCCGGAAAAAACGACTCCCAGGAGACACCATGACCGCATCAGACGCGCCCAACAGCCGACCAACGCGCCGCAGCCGGACAATTGCCCGTGTTGCAGCCGTTCAGGCTCTGTTCCAGTGCGAACAGTCCGGCGACAATGCGGAGACCGTTCTCGGCCAGTTTCTCCGTCACCGCCGCGTCAGCCCGACAGCATCCTTCGAAGACGGCCACATTCCTGATGCCGACCTGACTCTGATGCAGGAAATTGTTCGTGGCGTAACGCTCGATCAGGACAAGATCGACCACACGCTAAGTGATCTGCTGCCCGAGCAGTGGCCCATGACGCGCCTCGATCCCGTTCTTCGCGGACTGCTCCGGGCCGCAACATTCGAAATCGCTGATACCGATACACCCGACCGTATCGTGATCAATGAATATATGGATGTTGCGCACGGCTTTTTCTTCGGGGATGAGCCAAAGATGGTGAACGGCATTCTTGATGCCGTCAGCCGGCGCAACGAAAGCAACACCTGAAGCATGTCGGGCGAATTCAGTTTCATCGCCCGACATTTCCGGCAGCTCGCTGGCCCGGAAAGTCTCGACCTTCGAGACGACTGCGCGCTGATCTCCTGCCCCTCGGGGCAGGAGATGGCCATTTCTACCGACACTATGGTCGAGAACGTCCATTTTCTGACGGAAGATCCCCCTGAAACAGTGGGACGCAAGCTTCTCCGCTGCAATCTCTCAGATCTCGCCGCCATGGGCGCAGAGCCCTATGCCTACACCCTGAACGTCACCATCCCACATGCATCTCGCTACGATGACGTGTGGTTCAGTTCGTTTGCTGCGGGTTTGGCGGAGGATCAGAAGCTCTACGGCGTAACGCTGCTCGGGGGAGACACGACCTCGACGGCGGGTCCACTTGTTCTGTCTGCAACAGTTTTTGGACGGCTGAAAAAAGACACTGCTCTTCGCCGGAGCGGAGCCAAAGCTGGTGACAGCCTGTGGGTTACCGGAACAATCGGTGATGCCGCGCTTGGCCTGTTAGCCCTCCAAGGGAAAATTTCTGATCCAACAGGTTTCCTGTCAGAGAGATACCGTTTGCCCCGTCCACGAACGGGTTTGAACCTGAATGGGCTTGTGCATGCGGCGATGGATATTTCCGACGGCCTGATACAGGACTGCGGTCATATCGCGGCAGAATCCGGTGTGGCCATAGATATTTTGGCAGACACAGTTCCGGCGTCTTCGGCCGCCAATACCCTTGGGTCACAATGGCTCGAACAACGTCTCACAGGCGGCGATGATTACGAGCTTCTTTTAAGCTGTGCCCCTGAAAACGAGAGCATGCTGGTTCAGGCGTGCTCTCAAAGAAACGTGCCCGTCACTCGTATCGGGGCCATCCGCTCAGGAGCGGGAGTGCACGTTCTAAATGCCGAGGGACAGGTTATGGGAATACAAAAAAAAGGGTGGCAGCACTTCTAAAGCTGGCACCCCTTTCAGAGCTCAATCCTGGACTGAGCGTTCATACAGGCGATAACGCTTGTACGGATGCGGAACTACAGCTTCCGCCAAATTCTTCATTCTTGTGTCAGATTCCTGAATCCACCCAAGTTCTACCCAGGAATAGGGTAAAGAGCGCCCGCGACGCAGCAGTTCCGAGATTGCCAAAGAGGGCAGGAGGGAGCCCAGCATCGTACCCTGAAGCTTGCGCGTGACGCCCAACAGAATGACACGCGCAGAATGGAAGCGATGCAGTCCCAGACGGGCAGCAAGCTTGATCCAACCGAGCGGGGTAGGATCACCACCGAGATCGCCTGCAATATCGTAAAGATTGGGTACAACCAGAGCCATGGCCACCGGCTCACCGTCCTGATCAATCTGAACATAGTGCTCGGGTCTCAGCAGCGGCTTGAGCTGATTGATCATCGCCTTCATTTCGTAGTCCTGCAAAGGCACGAAATTGTACTTTCCACTCCAGGCATCGTTGTAGAGCGTCCGCAGGACTTCACCCTGCGCTGCGATCTGCTTCTTGGAAAGACGCGTCACGGAAATGGATCCGAGACGACCTTCCCCGATTTTCAAATCACCCGGAACGCGAAAGTTGGCCCTGTTTTCTTCCGTCAGATCGAAACGGTAGCTCAGAAGGTCTTCGCTTCGTTCGTAGCCAGCGCCTTCAACCAGCTGCCCCAGAAGTTTGGGGTGCCAGGGCATCGCAATCATGAGTGGCTGATCCTGCCCCTCGATCATGAGCCCGGATTCACCATTCCCGCTCAGCGTAACCGGACCACGCACGCGATCCATGCCCTGAAGGCGAAGCCAGTGACGGGCAGCACTCAGGAGAGCTGCAACAACGGACGCCTCCGGCACAGCATCCAGTGCGCCAAAAGACCCTGTTTTCTCACCCCAGAATTCAATCGCACGATGATCAACAATCGCAGCAATACGCCCGACAGGGGTGTCACCACGCCAAGCCAGAAAATAGCGAATGCTGGCATGACGGAAAATGGCAGCTTTCTTGGGGTTCAGAAGGTCATTCTGTTCCATGTCCAGTGGTGGAACAAACCCGGGCATTCCAGCGTAAATACGGCGGGGCAGGGTAATAAAGAGCTTCAAATGTGCCCGCGTCGTAACCGGACGGACTACTAGATCATCTTGCGGAGCGGGCGATGTCATAGGGTCGGGCCTTGCACCTCTGGTTGAAAAATTTTTCAGAGCTAATGGAGTAATATGCCTTAACAGCACAGGGTCGCATTTTTTCGCACCGGAAGGCTATACCCTCCCATTACCAATCCGACCATGACTTTCAACGTGGATATCTCTCGCATGGCAACCTTTCCGCTTTCCAGACGCGGCCCTCAGTCACGAATTCTGATCACCGGAGCCTCGAGCGGCATCGGTGAGGCACTCGCACTTCACTATGCGCGGGCAGGAACACATCTTGTTCTATGGGGCCGCAACCAAGAGCGACTGGATAAGGTCGCAGCGCAGGCCCAACGCCACGGCGCCACGACAGAAACTCTCGCTCTTGATCTGTGTGACACAGACGCGGCCCTTGTTGCCTTACGAAAAGCCGACGACGTCAGCCCGATTGATATTCTCGTTCTCGGTGCAGGGCTGGGAGACATCCGCCCGGAAAATGAACTCACGGAACTCCCGGAGCAGGTAAAAACCATTTCGCTCGTCAACTTCACGACGCCCGTGACCCTGGCCACCGAAATGGCACGGCGCATGGCTCCACGAGGAGGCGGAAATATCGCCCTCATCGGTTCTGTTGCTGCATTCCATGATCTTCCTGTCGCAACGGCCTATAGCGGCTCAAAAGCTGGCCTTGCCCGTTTCAGCACAGCGCTTCATGCCGCCATGACACCGCACAATGTACATGTGACGCTTGTCTCTCCGGGATATGTCGACACCCCCATGAGCCAGCGTCTGGAAGGGGCTCGACCGCTCCTGGTGTCCTCCACCAAAGCAGCGCGCCTCATCGCACGCGCCATCGGCCAAGGACGGGCGCATCTTCTGTTTCCATGGCCCTTCGCTCTGGCCCGACTTCTGGAGATGCTGGTGCCGCGGCCAATCGTTCATCGCCTGCTGCGTTCCGCCGAAGTGCGACAACGTGCTGCAAATTAAGAAAAGCCGCCTCTCACTAACTTGACGGCATGCTGCCGGTAGGCGACTGCTTCCACATTCAACAGATGCCAGACAGGCCAGAGGATAGTTGTCATGAGGGAAATCGTTGCGGTCGATATCGGCGGCACCCATGCCCGTTTTGCAATCGCAAGCATCGAAAACGGAACCGTCGCTGAACTGGGTGAAGCCGTCACCCTGAAATGCGCGGAACACGCAAGCCTGGCTCTGGCCTGGGAAGCTTTTGGCAGAACATTGGACCGCCCTTTACCCAGGGAAGCCGGGATTGCCGTAGCTTGTCCGGTTACAGGTGAAATCCTGAAGATGACCAATAATCCCTGGGTCATCCATCCGACGCAGCTTGCCAGCCGTCTGCATCTCGACAACTTCGTTCTGGTCAACGATTTCGGTGCCGTGGCTCATGCGGTCGCTCAGGTTGATTCATCATACATGAGACATCTGTGCGGCCCTGATGTGGACCTGCCATCGCAGGGAACCATCACGATTGTCGGTCCAGGCACAGGTCTGGGAGCAGCCTGCCTGCTACGCCGTGGAGAAAAATACTTTGTCATGGAGACCGAGGGCGGCCACCTCGACTACCCACCACTCGACGAAGTTGAGGACAACATCCTCAAGGCGCTCCGCCAGCGTTTCCGGCGCGTTTCAGCAGAACGCATCGTGTCTGGCCCCGGCCTGACCAACCTTTACGAAGTCATTGCTGAACAGCAGGGCCTGCCCATTACGCTACGCGATAACAGAACGCTCTGGCAGAACGCCATGGAAGGCTCCGACACGATTGCAGCCGCAGCTCTGGAGCGTTTCTGTCTGAGCCTTGGTGCCGTTTCTGGTGATCTGGCACTGGCACACGGCGCCCATGCCGTTGTGATTGCCGGCGGCCTAGGACTGCGCCTGGCGAATATTCTCGGTGAATCCGGCTTTGCCGAACGTTTCGTCGCAAAAGGGCGCTTTGAGACCATGATGAGCGAAATGCCTGTCAAAATCATCACGCATCCCCAGCCTGGCCTCTTTGGGGCAGCCGCAGCCTATGCAGAGGCTCACTCCTGACAGACTGAGCAAGACGGCTGGCTAACGCGACGCGATACACACAGCCAGCCGATCAAAAAAGCCAATGCTTTATTTGAAAATGGTAAAATCGAATTTCTGATTTTTAGAATATCAGGAAAAACGGCTATTTTCTGCGGGGGAAGTAGTCTCTCTGGAGGTCCGGGCGGGAATCGAACCCACATTCGCGGATTTGCAGTCCGCTACATCACCATTCTGCCACCGGACCTCGGAGGAGACAGGGGCTATATCGTCTTTCAGGACATTTTGGTCAAGAGAGATATTTCAGCCTCGATGAGGATTTTTCTTCTGAGAGGGATCAGGCTATTAAGGGCTGATTCACGAAACGCTGCGATACAGTGTTCAGATGGCAGGATATCTCATGACTTCAGGATGCAACGGCACAAAGGCTCTATCTGGTCCCTTGGGACTGGGTCTTCTGAGCTTTCTCCTGAGCGGAACAGCCCTGGCTCAGAAGTATGACGGGAGCGGGTCCCCGACCTTCGTCCCACATACTTTGCAGGAAGCTCTTTCCACTGCCTATCTGACAAACCCCACTCTCCGAGAGGAGCGTGCCCGCCTGCGTGCAACAGATGAGCAGGTTCCGACCGCAATGGCGGGCTGGCACCCGACCATCCAGACAACAATGAACCTGACCTACTACGACGGTCAGACCAACTATGCAGCCGGCAGCGGTAATCTGGGGACGAACCAGCGCTATCAGACGCCTGGATACAGCGGCGGTGTTAATATTACCCAGCCTTTGTATGAAGGCGGCAAAACTGTTGCTGGCATTCACGCAGCGACAAATCAGGTCATGGCTGAACGCGCCAAACTGATCTCGACAGAGCAGACAGTCTTCACAAATGTCGTCAATGCCTATGTAGGCGTCGTTCAGGACGAGCAGCTTTTGCAGCTCGCCATCAATAACGAGCGCGTTCTCCAGCAGCAGGTCCAGGCCACGCAAGAACGCTTCCACGTCGGCGAAATTACCAGAACTGACGTCGCTCAGGCGCAGGCAGCTCTTGCAAGCGCAACAGCGCAGCGACAGCAGGCGGAAGGAACTCTTCAGGGAGCACAGGCAACCTATATGCAGGTCGTGGGGATTGCCGCGCCTCCAAACATTGAAGCGCCACAGCCACTCAAGCTGCCCGTTCAAAGTGAGCGCGAAGTCGTGGCCCTTGCAGTTCAGAACAATCCAGACGTTGTGAATGCGCTCTTCACTGAAGCGCAGCAAAAAGACAATGTGTCTGTGCAGATCTCGGCGATTATGCCCAAGGTTTCCGCTGAGCTTGCCTTTCAGCACTCCATAAATCAGGGTTACAGCCGCTCTCTGACAGATAATAAATATGGAATGCTGGCCTTCCAGATTCCGATCTATCAGGGCGGTTCTGAATATTCTGCCATCCGCGGTGCACGCCAGCAGGCCCAGGCAGCCCATCGTGAAGTGGATGTGCAGCGCCGTACAGCCCTTCAGAAAGGAGCGGCGAGCTGGCAACAGATGGTTGCCTTCAAGCAATCCATCAACAGTGACCGCGTGGCCATTTCCGCCAACGTAATTGCGTTAGATGGTGTGGAACGTCAGGCTCTGGTCGGGACCAGCACAACACTGGCCGTTCTCCAGCAGCAGCAGACACTCCTGCAGGCCCAGCAGACACTGGTTCAGCACCTGTCTAACCTGGTCATCTCCTCGTATGCGGTGGCAGCGTCGATCGGAAGACTGACGGCATCTGACCTCAAGCTGGGTGTCCCGCTCTACGATGAAAAAGCCTATTACAATGCGGTCAAGAACAGACTGTGGGGCACGAGCGACTACGCGATCAATCAGCCTGGACGCTGATGCTTTTCCTGTAATGCTTAAGATGCCCCATACGTCATGACCTCTCCATCTCCGGAGCCGCAGCGTGGCTCCGCTGACGATACAATCGACACCGTCCTTAGCTCGATCCGCCGGATCCTGAAGGACGACAAGACTTTGAACAAAACAGTGGAGAGCACACTCGTGACGTCAGCTATTGAAAATGACGAACTGACCCTTGAACCATCCATGATGGTGTCGCCTGCAAAAACAGAGCACGGCAACTCCGCGCCGCAGGATGATCTCATGGGCGCACAAACCATTGCTGCTGCAGAGCACTCGCTCAATAACCTGCAGACCGCATTCAGCAATAACGGAAAATCAATCCCGTCCGATACCGTCGTGAGCGGAAGCAGCGGCATGACGATTGAAGACATGGTTCGCACTGAAGTGCGCTCCATGGTACGGACGTGGCTGGATGCTCACCTGCCTTCGCTTGTAGAAATTCTGGTGCGCGCCGAGATTGCGCGCCTGCGCCCGAATAACTGATTGCCTTCTTTTACCAACATTTGCCGCTGAACTTTCTGGATTATCATGCTCGAAAAAAGTTTTGTTCCCGCTGATCATGAAACGTCTCTCTACGAAAGCTGGGAGAACAACGGGGCTTTCCGTGCCGACCCGAGTGCACCGGGAACGCCATTTTCGATCATGTTTCCTCCACCAAATGTCACAGGGACACTGCATCTCGGCCATGCCCTGACATTTACGCTGCAGGACATTCTGATCCGCTGGAAGCGTCAGGAGGGCTGCAATGTCTTGTGGCAGCCAGGAACTGACCATGCTGGCATCGCCACGCAAATGGTTGTCGAACGCTCGCTGGATAAAGAAGGCGTCAGCAGAACCGCTTTAGGTCGTGAAGGCTTTCTTGAGCGGGTGTGGGAGTGGAAAGAGCAGTCCGGCGGGGAGATCGTCCAGCAGCTTCGCAAACTTGGTGCTTCGGCAGACTGGGACCGCGAACGCTTCACCATGGACGAGGGGCTTTCACGCGCCGTCCGCAAGGTCTTTGTACAGTTACACGAGGAAGGGATCATTTATCGTGATCGCCGCCTGGTAAACTGGGATCCGAACTTCCGTTCCGCGATTTCCGACCTTGAGGTTGAGAACCGTGAAACCAAGGGATCCATGTGGTACATCCGTTATCCACTTGGAGATGGACGTACGATAACGGTTGCAACCACGCGCCCTGAAACGATGCTGGCAGACGTTGCCGTTGCCGTTCACCCTGAAGATGAACGCTACGCCGACATGGTGGGCAAGTTTGTCACGCTCCCGCTAACGGGTCGCCGTATTCCTATTGTGGCAGATCTCTATTCCGACCCTGAAAAGGGAACAGGCGCCGTAAAAATTACGCCTGCTCACGACTTCAATGACTTTGAAGTGGGTAAAAGACACAATCTGTCTGCGCCCACGATGCTGGATGAGACAGCCCATATCTGGCTCGACGAAATCCGTGCCGAGTTGGCTGATGTCGACGGCCTGTCGTCAGTAGCGTTTGTGGAAGCGCTTGCTGGCCTAAGCCGGGAAGAAGGACGCAAGCGCATCGTCGCCGAACTCGAGCGTCTTGAGTGGCTTGAAAAAATTGAACCACATAAGCTTCAGGTTCCTTATGCCGAGCGCGGTGGCGCGGTTGTCGAACCGCGCCTGACCCTGCAGTGGTACTGCGATGCAAAAAAGCTTTCAGGCCCAGCAGTAGAGGCCGTGGAAAGTGGTAAAATCGTTTTTGAGCCCAGACAATGGCAGAACACGTTCTTCGCCTGGATGCGAGACATTCAGCCATGGTGCATCAGCCGCCAGCTCTGGTGGGGGCATCGTATTCCGGCCTGGTATGGCCCGGATGGCAGTGTTTATGTCGCTAATACAGAAGCTGAGGCCCAGGCCCAGGCCGGTGATGGCGTTCCACTGACGCAGGACGAAGATGTTCTCGACACGTGGTTCAGTTCCGGCCTCTGGCCTTTCACAACTCTCGGCTGGCCGGACAAGACGCCCGAGCTTGCGCACTATTACCCGACGAGCGTCCTCGTCACAGGCTTTGATATTATCTTCTTCTGGGTCGCCCGGATGATGATGATGGGCCTGCATTTCATGGACGACGTGCCTTTCCGAACGGTCCTGATCCACGGCCTTGTCAGGGACGAAAAAGGGCAAAAAATGTCCAAGTCCAAGGGGAATGGGCTGGACCCTCTGGACCTGATTGCAGAGTTTGGTGCTGATGCAACGCGTCTGGCAATCTGCGCGGGTACAGGTTCAGGCCGCGACATCAAGCTCGGTCGCAAGCGCGTTGAAGAGCATCGTGCATTCGTCACGAAACTCTGGAACGCGTCCCGTTTCCTTGAAATGAATGGCGCACAGCCCGTAGAGGGCTTCGATCCGGCGAACGTTCAAAGCAGTCTGGGGCGCTGGATCCTCTCGGAAGCCAACACCGCCATTGCGGATGCACAGCAGGCACTCTCGAACTATCGGTTCGATGAGTACGCTAACTGCTGCTATCGTTTCGTGTGGAGCTGCTTCTGTGACTGGTTCGTAGAGTTTTCCAAACCCGTTTTCGCGGCGGAAAATGACGAGACCATCGAACTTCGCGCGGTCAGTGCCCATGTTTTAGGACTGATTCTGCGCCTCATGCAGCCTGTGACACCATTTGTAACAGCTACACTTTGGAAAGAACTGGGCTATTCCGGTGACTTCACAGCAATTCGCTGGCCGGAAAAAATGCCGGTACAGAACGCAGAAGAAGCCCGTGCAGAACTGGATTGGGTCGTACGTCTGATCAGCGAACTTCGTACGCTTCGCTCTGAGATGAATATCCCCCCAGCGCAGAAAGCACCGCTGATTTTCCGCGATGTTTCGCCAGAAAACCTCACTCGTGCAAAAACATGGGCTGAAGCCATTGGCCGCATGGCACGCGTCTCGGACGTTGATGTTTTCCAAGGCGAAATTCCCAAAAACGCCGCTCAGATCGTTCTTGATGAAGCGACGATCTTTATCCCGCTGGAGGGTCTGATCGATCTCGATGCAGAACGGGGACGTCTTGCAAAAGAGATCAGCAAGAACGACAGTGAGATCATCAAGGTCCGTCGCAAACTGGACAACGCTGATTTTGTTGCACGTGCAAAGCCGGAAGTGGTTGAAGAAAACCGTCAGCGCCTTGAAACCTTCGAGCATGATCTCGAACGCCTCAAGGCTGCACTTGCGCGGCTTGGCTAAGCCTCCCAAGCTTTTCCTGATTGCCCTGGCAATGATGCTTTCACAGACATCAGTTGCCAGGGCCACAGAGCTTCCTGTCGGACCCAGCTCCCAGAAAGCCATTCTGTATGGTCGGTCGCTGGATATTGACGCGTTTCGACCTTCCGGCTGTCGTTTACGAGCTATCCTGTTCGTGTTGGCGGCAAAAGACCGTGATAACGAGGCATACCGCGATCAAAGCATCCCGCTTGCACGCGCTGTTTGCGGGGTGGTCTTTTCACCGTCGTTTCCTCTGAAGCAGTTTCCAACCTGGCAATATCAGCGCGGCGGTTTTCCTGTACGTCAGGACGAAATCCCGGCTGCGACACTGATCAAGCCCATGGAACAATGGGCATGGGAGGAAACCCAGCAGCCAGATCTTCCCATTATTCTGATTGGCCACTCAGCTGGCGCGCAGTTTCTGGACCGCGTGGCGGCATATGCTCCGGCAAATGAGGTCGAAATTATCCTCATGAACCCGGCAACATACGTGGAGCCAGAGACTGACAGTCCAGTCCCTTATGGGTTCAATGGTTGGCCGGAGAATACCCAGCAGCAATCCATCAAGCGTTATTTGGCTGAACATCTCACCATCCTGCTTGGTTCGGACGATGTGGAAACTACTCTCGAGGCAGGCCGCATTGCCCAAGCCATGGGACAAGGCCGCAATCGCCTGGAGAGAGGGCAGTGGGCCTATGCCCAAGCCAGAGAAGAAGCCTACAGGCTTGATGTCCCTTTTAACTGGGACATCGATATCGTGCCCAACACGGGGCATGACGGACCAAAAATGCTGGCCTCTCCCGAGTTGAGAGAGGCCGTAGAGCGCGTGATCAGCCGCGTGTCTTCACAATAATCTGAGACAGATCACGAACAGCACCGTTGGCAGCGCTTGTTGTCATCGCCGCGTAAGCCTGCAGGGCGCGGGATACGACACGCGTACGGTTCGGCTTCCAGGCATTTTCGCCACGGCCATTCATGGCTTCACGACGGCTCGAGATTTCCGCATCTGAAATATCAAGACGCATCGTCCGGTTTGGAATGTCGATCACGATGCGATCACCATCTTCTACCAAGCCGATCACACCACCTTCAGCAGCCTCCGGCGAGACATGCCCAATGGAGAGGCCTGAGCTACCACCCGAGAAACGGCCATCCGTCACCAGAGCGCAGACTTCAGCCAACCCTTTGGATTTCAGATAGCTGGTCGGGTACAGCATTTCCTGCATCCCTGGACCACCGCGCGGCCCCTCGTAGCGGATAACAACGACATCGCCAGCAACGATCTTGTTCCCAAGAACAGCGGCAACAGCATCGTCCTGACTTTCAAACACGCGAGCCGTACCCGTGAAGGTCAGAATGTCTTTGGCTACGCTGGCGGTTTTCACAATCGCGCCGTCTTCCGCGAGGTTGCCGTACAGAACGGCCAGCCCACCATCCTGCGAGAAGGCATGAGCACGGCTTCGCAGGACGCCCTTCTCACGATCCGTATCCAGTTCATGGTACTGGCTGGACTGTGAGAAGGCATGCACGGTGCGCACTCCACCAGGAGCGGCCTTGAACATTTTAACCGCTTCTTCGCCACCATTCATGATGTCCCACTTCTGAAGGGCATCAGCCAATGTGGGAGCATGAACGGTTGGAAGAGATGTTTGCAGCAGACCTGCGCGATCGAGTTCGCCCAGAATGGCTGGAACACCACCTGCACGATGCACGTCTTCCATGTGAACGTCTGCTTTGGCAGGCGCGACTTTGCAAAGATGCGGCACCTTGCGGGACAGACGATCAATGTCTGCCATGTGGAAATCCACTTCACCTTCACGGGCAGCAGCCAGCAGATGCAATACGGTATTCGTTGATCCACCCATGGCAATATCCAGCGCCATGGCATTTTCAAACGCACTCCGGGTTGCGATGCTCCGCGGCAGCACAGAGGCATCGTCCTGCTCATACCAGCGACGTGCCAGCTCAACTGAGAGACGACCGGCCCTCAGGAACAGATCGCGACGGTCAGCGTGGGTTGCCAGCAGAGACCCGTTACCAGGCAGCGCAAGGCCCAGCGCTTCCACAAGGCAATTCATGGAATTGGCCGTAAACATGCCGGAGCATGAGCCACAGGTCGGGCAGGCTGAGCGCTCGATCTGTTCAGATTCACTGTCCGTCACGTTCGGGTTCGCCGCAGCAACCATCGAATCTACGAGGTCCAGCTTACGCTCAACACCTGGGCCATTGAGCTTGCCCGCTTCCATGGGGCCACCAGACACGAACACAACAGGAATGTTCAGTCGCAGGGAGGCCATCAGCATACCTGGCGTGATCTTGTCGCAGTTGCTGATGCAGACGATGGCATCCGCACAGTGCGCGTTCACCATATACTCAACGGAGTCAGCAATCAGCTCTCGTGAGGGCAGGGAATACAGCATTCCGCCGTGTCCCATGGCGATGCCGTCGTCCACAGCGATCGTGTTGAATTCTTTAGCGACGCCACCGGCTTCCTCAATGGCGGAAGCTACGAGAGAGCCCATATCTTTCAGATGCACATGCCCGGGAACAAACTGGGTAAAAGAGTTGGCAATCGCGATAATAGGCTTTCCGAAGTCACCGTCCTTCATCCCCGTTGCGCGCCAGAGCGCACGCGCGCCAGCCATGTTGCGGCCATGGGTCGTAGTGCGGGAACGATAGGCAGGCATCAGAACAGAACTTTCATAACAGAAGGAGCCATGCTCCATAGCGAATCAAACAAAAAAAGACCAGCGCAGGAAAGATATGAAAAGCATTCTCTCCCGCTCTTGCTAGATGGGAACACACAAGGCCAAAATCCATCCAAAGATCAGGAGCCTTTTGTGAAACGTTATCTTCTCAGCCTTGGAACGGCTCTTTCCATTGCCTGTATCCCTGCCGCACTGGCTGCCCCGGCATCTGCTGGACCCGCCGTAACGCCAGACATGATCCAGACCGGAAACGACATTCCAGCTCATGCCGCCCTGCCAACTGATCAGCAGGACTACATCAAGCGTGACATCATGATTCCCATGCGGGACGGAGTGAAGCTCCATACCGTGATTGTCATTCCCAAGGGAGCAAAAAACGCACCAATCCTGCTCACGCGCACACCATATCATGCCAGTGAGCGCCTGAACCGAATTCCCAACGCGCCAACCATGCGTGAAATTTGCCCTCAGGGCGATGGGGTCTTCGTCGAGGAAGGATATATCCGCGTTTTCCAAGATATTCGTGGAAAGTACGGGTCTCAGGGCGACTACATCATGACCCGCCCGCCGATCGGGCCCCTCAACCCAACCAAGACAGACGATACCACCGATGCGTGGGACACGATCGACTGGCTCGTGAAAAACCTTCCCGAAAGCAATGGCCGCGTTGGCATGACTGGCTCTTCGTATGAAGGCTGGACCGTTGTGATGGCGTTGCTGGACCCGCATCCAGCCCTCAAAGTGGCCGCTCCGGAAAGCCCGATGGTGGATGGCTGGATGGGTGACGACTGGTTCCACTACGGCGCGTTCCGTCAGCCTGGCCTCGACTATTTCACCATGCAGATGAGCGAAGCCGGCGAGGGGCCGACAATTCCTCGCGCAGATGCCGACGATTACACCAATTTCCTGCAGGCTGGCTCAACGGGGGCATTTGCAACCAAAGCAGGGCTGAACCAGTATCCGTGGTGGAACCGCCTGAAAGCACACCCATCCTACGATGCGTTTTGGCAGGAACAGGCGCTTGACCAGATCCTGGTCCGTAAGCCTTTGAAGGTCCCGACAATCTGGGAACAGGGCCTGTGGGATCAGGAAGACATGTGGGGCGCGATCCATTCCTGGATGAACCTCAAGGCTCACCACACACAGGTCCCGAATGTTCTCGTTATGGGACCATGGCGCCATAGTGGCGTCAATTATGATGGATCGACGCTGGGTCCACTGCACTTTGAAGGTGACACGGCCCTTTGGTACCGCTCCAACGTCATGCGGCCATTCTTCGATCACTATCTGAAAGATGGCGCTGACCCGCATCTTGATGAAGCGATTATCTACAACACGGGCGAAAACCACTGGGATCATTTCCGCAACTGGCTCGCAGAGTGTGACACGACCTGCATGATGCGTGGAGAGCGTCTGTATCTTCAGCCTGACCACGGCCTGTCATTCAAGCGGACGCTCCCCGGCACGGATGCTTATATCTCTGATCCTGCGCATCCTGTTCCTTTCATGCCGCGCCCCTACAACGCAGGGGATTCCCGCTGGAAAGCATGGCTTGTTACGGACCAGCGCTTTGCCGAGAGCCGCCCGGACGTTCTGACTTACGAAACTCCCGTTCTGGACGCGCCTGTGCGCGTGTCAGGTGTCCCGACCGCCGATATTTTTGCTTCCACGACCGGCACGGACGCCGACTGGGTTGTAAAAATCATCGACGTACAGCCTGGCGTTACGCCGGATCGTCCGGAAATGGGCGGGTATGAGCTTCCAGTTTCGATGGACATCTTCCGTGGGCGCTATCGCAATGACTTCGCGCACCCATCGGCCATACCCGCAGGACAGATTCAGGAATACAAGTTCACGCTGCCGGCGGTGAACCATGTTTTCCAGAAGGGCCATCGGATTCAAATCCAGATCCAGTCCAGCTGGTTCCCGCTTTATGACCGCAACCCTCAGAGCTTCGTTCAGAATATCTTCGACGCGAAAGCATCGGACTATCACTCTGCAACCCAGACTATTCATCGCGGTGGTAATGCTGCCAGCGCAATCTGGTTACCAGTGGTGAAATAAGGAAGAGGCCTCCCCATATGAAGAGGCTATCGTCTCAGGAGACTCAGTTTATGAGTGCACACTCTTCCATTCTTCTTGGTGCAGGCTGTTTCTGGTGCGTGGAAGCCGTCTATACCGGCCTGCGCGGCATTATCTCGGCAGACCCGGGCTATGCAGGCGGTCATGTCGATAATCCGTCCTACGAAGCTGTTTGCACCGGGAACACCGGACATGCAGAGGTCGTGAAGGTCGTGTTTGATCCAGCGGAAATTTCTCTGGCAGATGTCCTGCGGGTCTTTTTCACGACCCATGACCCCACGCAGTTCAATCGGCAGGGCAATGATGTCGGGACGCAGTATCGCTCTGTTATTTTCGGAGATGCCGACCAACAGCGTGTTGCACAGGAGGTAAAGGCCGAGATCACTGCAGAGCAAATCTGGCCCGCACCGATTGTCACGTCTATTGAAGGCCCGGCGCATTTCTGGCGCGCCGAGGAAAAGCACCTCGACTATTTCGCCCGCAATCCGGAAACGGCCTATTGTGCGGCTGTTGTCGCGCCCAAGGTTGCCAAGGCACGCAAGCTATACCGGGACCGTCTTAAGACACCGGCCTGAAGGGTTTTCTGCTTCTGCTGAAGGGCAGAAGCAGATCCTATTCTTCCGTTTCCAGATGGAAGCGGTCTGACTCTTCATCATAATCGAACAGTTCGGCATATCGTGCCCAGCCGATAGCTGTTGTCAGTGTCTGCTGGGCATAATCGGGAGACATGTTCTCTTCGAGAGCTTTGCGGAAGCGATTGGCATCCACCACATGGTTCGGCCGCTCATCCAACGTGCTTCGAATGACGCGAAGGAGCGGCAGATAATGCAGGAGCGCCGTGCGCATAATATCCCTGCGGGCATCGGCGTCCCCCTCGACGAATGATCGCCCATCATCCGTGAGAAGAATGTCTCCATCTTCCAGTTCTGCAAGATCAAGCAGTTGCAGGGACTCTCCCAGCGGCAGAAGATCATCGAGCGTCATCTGCAAACGCTGACCAAGTTCCGGTAGATCAGCGCGTCCTGAAAGCGGCTCTCCGCTCAGAACCTCCATAAGGCCAACCAACACTTCAATCTGAAGGTCCGGCAATACAATGGACAGAGGCGGCAACGCAGCAGCCGACACACCGACCGTAGTATCGACTTCCGAGACGATCGGCGCACGTCGTGTCATGAGGGTGTAGATCTGGTCCACGAAACTCCGAAAATCAGCGCCCTCCCGATTCCGCGGATGGGGAAACGGAACGGAAATTTCGTGCGTCACCCGTCCTGGGCTGGACGAGAAAATTAGGATCCGGTCACACATCAGCACGGCTTCTTCAATGCCATGCGTCGCGAGTATCATCGCATTGAGCGAGGAGAGGCGTTTCTCAGCCCAGAGTTCAATCAGGTCTGTTCTTAGATTTTCCGCACTCAGAACATCAAGGGCAGAAAAAGGCTCATCCAGCATGAGAAGAGAAGGTTGAAGCGCCAGTGCTCGTGCAAACGAGGCACGTTGGCTGAGGGCTTCAGACAACTCCTTGGGATAGGCGTTTTCGTATCCCTCAAGCCCCATGACCTCAATCGCGGCACTGGCACGCGTTTCCCGCTCAGAACGGGATAAGCGCTGCGCTTCCAGCCCCAGCAACACATTCTGTCGAAGGGTCAGCCATGGAAACATTGCCCCCGACTGAAAAACTGTCGCCACCTTTTCCAGTGGGCCAGCTACCGGCTTGCCTTCCCAATAGACCTTTCCCTCTACAGGAGGCGTTTGTCCGGACATAATCCGCAGGAGGGAAGACTTTCCGGAACCAGACCGGCCAAGAAGCCCAAGGATTTCACCAGGACGCACATCGAAACTGACCTGATCAAGCACCACAAGATCAGCATTGCTGTCCTTCTGGTAAATCTGGCGACAGTCCTGAAGGCTAAGCAGGGAATAGATCATCGGATTGCATATTTCTGTGCGGCGTAAACCGCGAGGGGCTGAAGGACAAGACGATCAAGCAGCATGGAAAGAAGCGTGAGAAGCATAAGAATAACGATCTGTGCGCCGATTTGCCCCTGAAGCATATCGGCCAGCAGCGTCGCACCCAGTCCGCTATCAGAAGGCACAAACGCCTCAGCCACCATCACGGCATCCCAGATCGGAACAGCGGCCAAAAGCAGGCCTCCACACAGATCAGGTGCAATTGCTGGTAAGATCAGACGCTTCCACAGCAGAACGCCTTTAAGCCGCAGTCCGCGCGCAACCTGCCTGAACGGCGCCGGAATAGCCTGAATGGCATCCAGTACCGTCCCACCCGTGAGCCAATGCGCACCAAGGAACAGAAGAACAGCGGTGGGAACGACATCCAGCCCACGGAAGGCAGGATAAAGAAGAACGGCCGGGAAAAGCGAGCCTGCCAGAATAATCATCCTACTGCCCCGAAAAATACCGGCTCCAGCATCAAAGAAAAATAGAGCCAGCGGTAACCAGAGCACGATGCAGAGGATAAGAGCCCCGCAAACATGCAGAAGCGTCAAAACACTCTCAAGCACATCATACGGCAAACGTGTCGCCAGATGGCTCTGCGCAACGGCGACACCCAGAAAGATCAGGGAGGCCACGGGAATAAGCCAGCCAGGCACCGGCAGGGATTTCGGGGAGGAAGGTTGAACGTAACGCATCGTCCGGCCGATCCGGCAGTTACCAACCCCGCTAATGAGCGTGTGCAAGCTCACGCTAACACCATTCAGTAGACCTGTTTCTCTCCAGAACTGAAGCATCCAGGAGTGCGTACGTTTTTTTTGTGGCTGAGGACCATCCAGCCTGTACCGCTGCGCCCATCCGGTCATAGGCCTGATCAGACACTGGTCCATGATTACGATCAGAAGAACCGCGCAGACACCAGCCTCCAGAAACCAGCTCAGATGATGGGTTTCAAGCGCCACCAGTGCCTGCGCCCCGCACCCTCCGACGTCACGCCGCATCAGAAGAGTCATAAGACCCTCCACACACAGCAGGCGAAACCATAACCCCGGAATGGCCTGCACAGCGCGGAACGTCACCAGAGGGATGGCAACCGGAACCTGCAACCGCCAAAAGTGCTGCCAGCCCGTCATACGCAGGCCTGTGGCGACTTCTTCAAGCTCGGCTGGAAGCGTGTCCTGGGCATCGAGAAGAGCCGTTAGAACACGCCAGATCATATTGAAGGCCGCTGCCGCTACAATCACGACAAAGGGAGGAAAAAATAGAAGTAATAGCCCCGTCAGGCCAAGCCCCGGAACAGCGCGCGCAACAGAGAGTGCAGGCACCAGAATACTGCGAAACCGTGGAAACTGCCGCGCCGTACCTGCCAGCACGAGCGACACCACAACGACTGTCGTCAGAGCCAGCGCCGCGTGGAAAACAGTCCAGACGACTTCCTGCCAGATCGGGAATGCTGGCTTGAGTGGCAAGGGCAGGGTGCCTGGCACCCAGACTGCGCTCTTCAGAAAGAAAAGGCACAGACCCGTCATGGCAAACAGAATTGATAACTCTACGCCACTCATACGCTGTCGCCAGCGATGCATGACGCGAATGGGCATGGCCAGCGGGCTGCCCGTCATGATGACTGTTGTCCTCCCGGTTTCATGATGACCGAGAGTAAGGAAGGTTCTTCCGGAGGCTCAAGTGTTTTCTGCATGTCCCGAAGCGTCTCAGTGGCCTGTGCTGCCAAAACCGCGTGCACCGCGATCCGTTTCATCGAGAGAAGAAACTTCCTGCCACTTCAAACGGGAAACCGGCGCCAAAACCCCCTGAGCAATGCGGGTGCCACGCTCTACCGTGAAGGACTCACTCCCGGCGTTCATGACAATAATGCCAATTTCCCCACGATAATCTTCATCAATCGTGCCAGGAGAATTCGGGAGTGTAATGCCGTGCTTCAGGGCCAGGCCAGACCGAGGGCGGATCTGAAGTTCGTAGGCAGAGGGCAGGGCAATGCATAGCCCTGTGGGAACAAGTGCACGGCCACCCGGTGCGATAACGATGGGTTCTGCAATTGCAGCAACAAAGTCAAAACCAGCGGCGCCAGAGGTGGCGTAAGCTGGCAGAGGCAGCCCCTCGGAATGAGGAAGGCGTGTAATCCGTACATCAATAAGATCGGTCATCATGGGGCCTTTCTTATCTTGGATTTTCAGGGGATTGAAGAGACGAAGACGTCAGAAATCCGCTGTGCCAGTTTCCCGGCAACCTGAGACTTGTCCATTTCAGGCCAGGTTTCGATGCCCGTCTCAGTGATCAGGCTGACCAAATTTCTGTCTGCTCCAAAGACACCGCGACGCACATCATTGGCCACCAGCCAGTCACACCCCTTGCGCTGACGCTTGGCAACAGCATTGTCGAGCACGTCATCAGTCTCAGCAGCAAAGCCGACGATCAGTTTCGGCCGGTTTGCCAGTCGACAGAGAGTTGCAAGGATATCCGGGTTTTCCACCAGTTCGAGAACAGGCGGCCCTTCACTGGTCTTTTTGATTTTACCCTGAGCCGCGGCCTTTGCGCGCCAGTCACTGACCGCGGCGGTGCAAACGGCAATTTCGGCAGGAAGCGCGGCTTCACATACCCCTAACATCTCACGTGCCGTCTGAACCTTTACACAGACGACACCTGCCGGGACGGACAGAGTAACCGGACCACTGATAAGTGTTACTTTTGCGCCTCGCGCCGCAAGAGCGGCGGCAATCGCATAGCCCTGCTTGCCAGAAGAGTGATTGGAGAGAAACCGGACAGGATCCAGAGGTTCAACTGTTGGCCCCGCAGTAACAAGAGCATGTCTGCCGGCCAAAGAATGATCTGACGCTAGCGCCTCTAGGATTGCGTCCCGAATGACGTCAGGTTGGCCCAAACGCCCCGGACCAAACTCCCCACACGCCATACTGCCTTCATCGGGGCCTACGACCCGCACGCCACGTTCTTTCAGAAGGGCGAGATTGGCCTGTGTCGCGGGATGCTCCCACATGCGCACATTCATGGCAGGAGCCAGCAGTATAGGCGTCGTGGTGGCTAAAAGGAGCGTTGTGGCCAGATCATCGGCCATCCCATGCGCCATACGGGCCATGAGATTGGCTGTAGCCGGGCAGACCACAACAAGATCTGCGCTGCGTGCCAGAGCAATATGGCCAATCTCGCTCTCCTGCGTGGGAGCAAAGAGCGCATCATGCACCCGCTCCCCAGACAGAGCTTCAAGGCTAAGAGGCGTTATGAACGCTTTTGCCGCATCCGTCATAACCGGTGTCACGGAAACATTGTCTGCTTTTAGCAGGCGCACCAGTTCCAGCGCCCGATAAGCAGCAATTCCTCCGCCAACAATCAGCAGAATGCGGCGCATCAATTACAGACGCCAACCAGAGTGAATGGCAGCAATACCGCCAGACAGGTTGCGATACTGAACACGCTCCAGACCTGCATTCCGCATCATCTGAGCAAGTGTTTCCTGGTCCGGGAACATACGGATGCTCTCAGCAAGATACTGGTAGCTCTCAGCGTCCTTGGCGATCAACTGCCCCATTTTAGGAAGAACTTTGAAAGACCACGTATCATAGACAGGCGAGAGAGCCGCAATTTCGACACGAGAGAATTCAAGACAGAAGAAGCGTCCACCCGGCTTCAAAACACGACGCGCTTCACGAAGCACTGCATCCTTGTCCGTACAGTTCCGCAGACCAAAAGCGATGGTCACGCGATCAACAGAACAATCGGGCAGGGGAATCGCTTCGGCGTCAACGACACACACTTCAATCTGGCCAATCAGACCAGCCTTAATTGCGCGGTCGCGCCCGACGGACAACATTGCCGAGTTAATGTCAGAGAGAATGGCCGGCCCACCGCCTGCACGAAGCCAGCCGAATGTAATGTCACCTGTACCGCCAGCCAGATCCAGCAGCTTCATGTTCGGACGGGCACCGAGCATGCCCACGAAAATCCGCTTCCAAACGCGATGGATCCCCAGAGACATGACATCATTCATGATGTCATATTTGCCAGCGACGCTCTCGAACACCTCCCTGACCATTGTCTTCTTCTGGTTCCGCGGGACATTGCGGTAACCAAAATCCGTGGTGTCTCCGGTCTGCTCGGAAGACGGGAAGGGCGGGACGTTATGTTCAGCGCTATCGGTCATGGGGCAATCGATATATCTTTGTGACCAGTCATGCCAGAGCTTCCAGAAGTCGAAACCGTCATGCGTGGGTTCCAGGATGCCTTTCAGGGGCAGAGGATCCGTCACGTTACTGTCAACCGCCCTGACCTGAGGTGGCCATTTCCCTTGGATCTCCGGGAAAGGCTTGAAGGGCAGACCGTGCTCTCCTTCCATCGTCGCGCCAAGTATATCCTGATGCGCGTCGAGAACGGATGGAGCATGATGCTCCATCTGGGAATGTCCGGCAGACTGCTCCTTGGGCAGTCAGGCATGAATACGACTCCGCCAAAACATGAGCACCTTGTCCTGCAAACGGAAAACGGAGCACGCGCTGGCCTCGTTGACCCACGCAGGTTCGGCATGGTGGATGTGGTTCCCACACACCAGGAAAACGCACATCGCCTTCTGAGCGGCCTGGGAATCGAGCCTTTATCCACGAATATGACTGGCCCGTATCTTCATACGGTCCTGCAGGGTCGCCGTACGCCGATCAAAACAGCGCTTCTGGACCAGAAGCTGATTGTGGGCCTCGGCAATATTTATGTGTGTGAGGCGCTGTTCCGAAGCCATATCCATCCCGCACGCGCGGCCACAACGCTGACAGAGGAAGAAGCCGACAGCCTTGCGAATGCCATTCGAACTGTTCTGGAAGAGGCCATCGCGTCAGGAGGCTCCTCTTTAAGAGACTACGTTCAGGCTGACGGGACGAAAGGGGGATTTCAGGATCTCCACCTTGTTTATGGGCGGGAAGGCGAGGTATGCCGCCAATGTGGGGCAGGCTCCACCATTTCACGCATCACCCAGGCGGGGCGCTCGACATTTTTCTGTGCAAACTGCCAGAAATAGTGGCCTCCGCCCCATTGGTGGCAGTGTGTATAAAATGTGTAAAACGCTTGACGCCGCCGCTCATGACGGGTAGAGGGCGCCAATCATTTTCCGCGACAAGACCGCTAACTGAACCGAAAGATCCATGGCAAATACAGCTTCTGCCCGTAAGCGCATCCGTCAAAACGAACGTCGCCGCGAGCGCAACGTCGCCCGCATGTCCCGTATGCGTACCTTCATCAAGAAGGTCGAACAGGCCATCCAGTCCGGTGACAAGACGGCTGCTGCCGAAGCATACAAGGTTGCACAGCCTGAAATGCAGCGCGCTGCCGGTAAGGGTGTCGTTGCAAAGAACACGATCAGCCGCAAGCTGTCCCGTCTTTCTGCCCGCATCAAGTCTCTCGCCACGGCCTGAGACCCTTTGCAGGGTTTGAACTGAAGAACGCGCTCTCTCACGGGAGCGCGTTCTTTTTTGACTATATGGCAACACCCCTCTGCAGCACTTCTGAACCTTTCGTGTTCCAGCTTGCTTCGGTCTGACCAGACGCCTATCCTGTCAGATCAAGTCAGTGCCAGAGGCTCTGTTTTCTCCGGGAAGCGTCAGCTTTTTCTGAAGCGCCATGCAGCTTGTGTGGTCACTTCCCGTTGAGGACGTATTCACCCTGCGCGCAGGGAATCAAGACAGACGCCCCGCAAGTCCCGGGGCCGAAATGAAAGGGGGTACCATAGGTGGAAAACGCTCAGTATCTGGACGCCAGCGCCTCCGCCCCCGGCTCGTCGAGCCCGCTGGAAACTTCCTGGCACAGGGTTCGCGAGAAGCTGAAGGGCGAGGTCGGTGAAGTCGAATACCGCACCTGGCTTCGTCAGATCGTTCTTGGCCCACTGGAGGATGGTGAACTCATCCTTTATCTGCCGACGCGCTTTCTGAGAGACTGGGTTCGCAGCCAATACGAAGAGCGTCTCCAGACCTTGTGGCGTACCGAACGACAGGACGTGCAGGGCATTGAACTGCAGGTCAAGCGTGGCCTACCTGAAGTCCTTCCATCAGTTGAGACGGACGGTGACAGCGTCATCGAGGAAGTGACAGCGCAGGTTGCCACCAGTCATGAGGTTCGCAGCGATCTTGCTGTTCCGCTGGACCCACGCTTTTCTTTCGATACGTTCATCGTCGGCAAGCCAAATGAGTTTGCCTATGCCTGCGCGCGTCGTGTGGCCGAAAAGCCATCCAGCCCCGGTTTTAATCCGCTCTTCCTGTATGGTGGCGTCGGCCTCGGCAAAACGCATCTTATGCATGCCATTGGGTCTGAACTGACGAAGACGGGCAATGTCTCGGTTGCCTATATGTCAGCTGAGAAGTTCATGTATCGCTTCATCGCGGCGATCCGCTCGCAGTCCACCATGGAGTTCAAGGAACAGCTTCGTTCCGTGGACGTCCTGATGATCGACGATCTTCAGTTCCTGATCGGCAAGGATAATACGCAGGAAGAGTTCTTCCATACGTTCAACGCCCTTGTTGATGCCGGACGTCAGATCATTGTCAGCGCCGATAAAAGCCCATCCGATCTGTCGGGGCTCGAAGACCGCCTGAGAACGCGGCTCGGCTGCGGCATGGTCGCAGATATTCATGCCACCACCTTTGAATTGCGTATTTCCATTCTGGAAGCCAAGGCGAAAGCCTCAGGCACGCATGTTCCGTCAAAGGTGCTTGAGTATCTTGCCCACAAGATCACATCGAACGTTCGTGAGCTTGAAGGCGCACTGAATCGCCTTGTCGCACACGCCGATCTGGTCGGGCGCCCTGTCACACTGGATACGACGCAGGATGTCCTCAAAGACATGCTGAAAGCGCATGATCGTCGCGTCACAATCGAGGAAATCCAGCGCAAGGTTGCCGAGCACTGGAATATCCGCCTGACGGACATGTCTTCTGCGCGCCGTGCACGTGCTGTTGCTCGCCCACGGCAGGTGGCAATGTTCCTCGCAAAGCAACTGACAAGCCGCTCTCTTCCCGAGATCGGACGCAAGTTTGGCAATCGTGATCACACAACCGTCATGCATGCGGTTAATCGCGTTGGTGAACTGATGGAGCAGGATCCGTCCTTTGCAGAAGACGTCGAACTTCTGCGCCGGATGCTCGAAGGTTAAGGAAGACGACAAGTCGCCTTCGGTGCCTTTCACCGGAGACGGCTGTCTGCTAAGAAACGGCAAAACTTAAAGATTGCCGACCCAGGGAAAAAAACGATGAAATTCAAGGTTGACCGCACCCTGCTGCAACGGGCCCTGGCGCATATTCATGGCGTTGCAGAAAAGCGGAACACCATTCCCATTCTGGCGAATGTTCTCTTGTCCTATGAAGGCGATGTGCTTCGCCTCACGGCCACGGATATGGAAATTGCGGTCGTCGAAGACGTTCCGGCAGCAGGTGAGCGCCTAGGTTCCACCACAGTCCCCGCAGCCGTACTTTTCGAAATTGTGCGCAAACTGCCAGACGGCGTGGAAATCGAGTTCGATCATCCTGAGAGCGATGCGCCCCTCGCATTGCGTGCGGGCCGTTACGCGACGAGCCTCAACGTTCTTCCAGTTGATGACTTTCCGGCCATGGTTGCTGGCGATCTCCCGCACCGCTTCCGCATTCCTGCAGGAACGCTACGTGGCCTGATCGACCGGACGAAATTTGCGATTTCCAACGAAGAAACGCGTTATTACCTGAACGGCATCTATCTGCACGTTACGGAAAGCGGCGCCATCCCGATGCTCCGCGCCGTCGCAACGGATGGACATCGCCTGGCGCGCGTCGAGACCGAACTTCCGGAAGGCGCACGTGGCATGCCGGGCGTTATCATCCCGCGCAAGACCGTTGCTGAACTTCGCAAGCTGCTGGACGAGGGCGCGGCCGATCTGGAGGTTTCCCTTTCAGATACACGTATTCAGTTCCAAGCTGGACCTGTCCTGCTGACGTCAAAGCTGATTGACGGCACGTTCCCGGAATATGAGCGCGTGATCCCCAAGGGCAATGACCGCATTCTGCGTATCACGAAAAAGGATTTCGCTGCTGCGGTAGGTCGCGTTGCTGCCATCAGCCAAGAGCGCTCCCGCCCAGTCAAGCTCTCTGTCACGCACAACATGCTGACATTGTCGGCCATCAGCCCCGATCAGGGCGTGGCACAGGAAGAGTTGGACGACAGCACGGTCACGTATGACGCGCCTCCGATCGAAATTGGCTTTCAGGCGCGGTACCTGACGGACATCACGGATCAGATCGATGTTGAAGTCGAGTTTGCTTTCGCAGATAGCTCAGCTCCAACGCTGGTTCGTGACACAGCATCACCTTCTGCATTGTATGTTCTGATGCCGATGCGGGTCTGATCGGTCCGCATTGAGACTAACGCGCCTTGCCCTGACGGATTTCCGGAATTACCGGCATTCCGTCTGGAAGCCTGAGACAAATATCTCCGTTCTGACCGGCCAGAATGGCTCTGGAAAGACCAATCTTCTGGAAGCCGTTTCGCTTCTGGCTCCTGGACGAGGCCTACGAGGCGCGCCTCTTCAAGCGCTGTGCCGCACACATGCCGATCACTGGGGCGTTGCTGCAACGTTCTCTCATGGGATCGACCAGACTGTTCTTGGGACTGGAGCAAACCTCTCCGAGAACGGCCGACGTTCATTTCAACTTGATGGCTCTTCCGTTCGGTCTCAGGCAGAAATTGCTCAAATCTTCTCCTGCGTCTGGCTAACGCCACAGATGGATCGGATTTTTCTTGAAGGCGCGGGCGGCAGACGACGCTTCCTTGACCGTCTGGTCATGGCGCTTTCGCCGGATCATGCCCGGCAAATGACCGCTCATGAGCGGTCAGTTTCCAGTCGTAACCGCTTGCTGTCGGAAAGACCGGACGAGGGGCTCTGGCTCACGTCGCTGGAGGATTCCATTGCCCGCCATGCCGTCGCCGCATCAGCCGCTCGGCTGGCGCTTGTGGAAAGCATGAACACCCACCCCTTCGACAGTTCCGATTTTCCGAAAAGCCGCCTGCATCTTGACTGCGCCATTACGCAACAACTGATGATCAGCCCGGCTTTGCAGGTGGAAGACTGGTTGCGGGCAAAGTTAAGGGACAGTCGGCGGGATGATCGCCTTAAAGGCAGTACATCTTTGGGTGCCCATAAGGCGGATTTTCTTCTTTTTGATCACACCACAGGACGGTCTGCCGAACTCTCAAGCAGCGGGCAGCAAAAAGCCATGCTTTTGGGGGTCGTTCTGTGTCATGCTGCATTGATCGAAAAGAGCAGGGGCATTGCACCTGCTCTTTTGCTGGATGAACCGCTTCTTCATCTGGATGAGCCCAGACGGGATGCGCTTCTGTCCAGTCTAAGCAAGCTGAAAACGCCGGTTCTCCTGACCGGAACAGATCCTGATCCGTTTTCAAGCCTGATCGAAAAAGCGGGCTTTTTCAGCGTTCAGGATGGTCATATCCAGCCCGCATGATGCGTGTGCTCTGGCCTCACGGCCTGTGACACGCTATAGTCATACAACAGTTTTTCAGAGTTCCACGGAGACCGCCTCGCGCATGTCAGAGACCCAGAACCAGCCGGAGATTCCAGGCGCAGACGGTGACGATTACGGCGCCTCCTCGATCTCGGTACTGAAGGGACTGGACGCTGTCCGCAAACGCCCCGGCATGTATATCGGTGACACGGATGATGGCTCCGGCCTGCACCACATGGTGTTCGAAATCATCGATAATGCCGTTGACGAAGCCCAGGCCGGACACGCCACCCGCTGCATCCTGACACTCAACGGAGACGGCTCCGTTTCCGTCCGTGATGATGGCCGCGGCATCCCCACAGACATGCACGCGGAAGAGGGCATCAGCGCCGCTGAAGTCGTGCTGACGAAGCTGCATGCTGGCGGCAAATTCAACCAGAATTCCTATAAGGTTTCCGGCGGTCTGCATGGCGTGGGCGCCGCTGTAGTGAATGCTCTGTCCGAGTGGATGGAAGTTCGCATCTGGCGGAATGGTCTGGAGCACAAGATCCGCTTCCAGCACGGTGAACGCGATGAAGCCCTGACGGTTGTAGGGCCGTCAGACGAGCCACGTGGCACATTAGTGACGTTCAAGCCAAGCAAGCAGACCTTTACGAGGGTCGATTTTGAACTTTCCATTCTGGAACGTCGCGTTCGCGAACTGGCATTCCTGAATTCGGGGTTGGAAATCATCCTGCGCGATGAGCGTCACGCTGAAAGCAAGGAACTTCGGTTCTTCTACGAGGGCGGCCTGAGTGCTTTCGCGGAATGGCTTGACGCTTCCAAGACGTCCATTGTTAACCCGCCGATCACCGGCCTCATTGATCATACTGAAAGCGGTATCCGCGTCGAGTTCGCTCTGACGTGGAACGACAGCTATCACGAGACAATGCTGTGCTTCACCAACAACATTCCACAGAGAGACGGCGGCACGCATCTGGCTGGGTTCCGTCAGGCACTGACGCGTGTTGTTGGCAAATATGCAGAAAGTGTTGCCAAGCGTGAAGCAGGCTCACTGACGGGTGAGGACATGCGTGAAGGCATGACTGCCATCCTGTCCGTCAAGGTTCCGGACCCGAAGTTCTCGTCCCAGACGAAGGACAAGCTGGTGTCGTCCGAGGTTCAGCCGGTCGTTCATGCCACGGCAGCTGACTCGATTTCACATTGGTTTGAGACGCACCCAAAGGAAGCCAAGGCGATTGTCGCCAAGATCATTGACGCAGCCAGCGCCCGTGAGGCTGCCCGTCGTGCGCGTGAACTGACGCGCCGTAAGGGTGTGCTCGACGTTTCTTCGCTGCCTGGCAAGCTGGCTGACTGTCAGGAGCGTGATGCGTCCAAAGCAGAAATCTTCATCGTTGAGGGTGACTCTGCAGGTGGCACAGCCAAGCAGGGACGTGACCGTCGCTTCCAGGCCATCCTACCGCTGCGCGGCAAGATCCTGAACGTTGAGCGCGCCCGTTTCGACAGAATGCTTGGGTCTGCGGAAATTGGCACACTCATCACGGCGCTCGGTACGGGCATTGGTCGTGGTGAAGTCGATCAGGGTGGCTTCTCGGCTGCCAAACTGCGCTACCACAAGATCGTCATCATGACAGACGCCGACGTGGACGGTTCCCACATTCGGACGCTGCTTCTGACGTTCTTCTTCCGGCAGATGCCAGAACTGATTGAACACGGGTATCTTTACATCGCCCAGCCGCCACTCTACCGGGCCAAGCGTGGCCAGGAAGAGCGCTACCTGAAGGATGATGCTGCGCTGGAGCAGTATCTGCTCGACAAGGCTCTGGCAAATGCTTCGCTACGCTTCGGCGATGGCCTTGAGCTCACGGGAGAAGAGCTTCGTGAAGAAGTCCGCTTCCTGATTGCAGCGGCACAGAACCTGAAAAATATCGCAACCAAAATCCCAGTGTGGATTTTGGAGCAGGCGGCTGTATCCCGCGTGCTTGATATTGATCCAGCAGCGATCAGCGATCGTATTCCAGAGTTCCAGCGCCACCTGGAAGAAGCGTCACCTGCCAATGAACGTGGCTGGAAAGTTTCACTTTCCAGCACGGGCATTGAATGTGCCCGCTCTGTACGTGGCGTCAGCGAGATCTACCGTCTGGAGCAGAGCATTCTGAAATCTGCTGAAGCACGCTGGCTTGCTTCGGAAGGCGAGCGTCTGGCACGTGACTTCATGACGCCAGCCATACTTCGTCTGGACACGCAGGAATTTCCGCTGTTTGGCCCGTCCAACGTCATGGACCGGATTTTTGCTCAGGGCCGTCGTGGTCTAACAATCAACCGGTTCAAGGGCCTTGGCGAAATGAATGATGAGCAGCTCTGGCACACCACACTTGATCCTTCGACCCGCACCCTGCTGCAGGTCAAGGTTGGCGATGTGGAAGAGGCTGGCCAGGTGTTCTCCACGCTGATGGGCGACGTGGTCGAACCACGCCGAGACTTCATTGTGGGTAATGCCCTCAAGGTTGCCAACCTTGACGTTTAAGGGCCTTCGCGCGCTGGCCGCAGCAGGAATGCTGCTGGCTGGCTTCGCGCCTACAGCTCATGCGGCCGGACAGGTCAACACAACGTTCGCCATTTATATGCGCGGACTTCATGTGCTTGACGCGGATGCCTCGTATCAGATCGAGCCCTGGGGCTATGGCGGAACGACGCATATCAGACCGGCAGGCCTGATCAGCTGGTTCGTGACGATGGACATTCATTCCCGCGTCGAGGGCGACTTCGTTCCGGGCGGCAACGTCAAACCCATCCGTTATGACAGCGGAGGGCTATCCCGGGGCCAACATCGGCGTGTTCTGCTGACCTACAATGGCAACACGCCGCATGTAGACATTCTGGAGCCTGCGGAAACAGACCGCGATCCCATTCCGGACAGCGATCTCCCCCATACCATTGATACGCTCAGTGGAATGGCGCGACTTCTTGAAACCCTGACCCAAACGAAAAGCTGTGAGGGATCTGGCGTTATTTTTGATGGGCTGCGTCTGACAAAAATGACGGTGCATGGTCCCGTTACATCTGACATTCCTCAAAGTCATAAGCAGGCCTATTCCGGTCCGGCGCTTCGCTGCGACTTTGTCGGCCAACAGATTGCAGGCTTTGTAAAAGACTCTCCAAATCGCTCGAAAATGGCCGCGCCACAGCCCGGGTCAGCCTGGTTTAAAGAGATCGATGGTGCTGGACTTGTCCCAGTGCGGATCGAATTCAATCATCCCAAGCTTGGGCACGTCACTGTTGTCATGCAACAGCCACTTCCACCTTCAAAATCCACCGCAGTCCTTTCGCAATAAATGGCAATCGGAAGTGATGGAGCTTAACTCAACCATCGTTTGACGGATTGGCGTGGTTTGGATACCCGGAACGGAACATGACCAATACCGCACGCCACACCACAGCCATCATCCTTGCAGCGGGCCTCGGCACGCGGATGAAATCACGTCTTCCCAAGGCTTTGCATCGCCTTGGAAACCGCCCGATGATCACACACCTCATCGATACGGCCCGAGAAATCTTTGACGACGTCGTTGTCGTCGTCGGACCGGATATGCCTGAACTGGAAAAAGCCGTTCAGCCATACCGAACAGTCGTTCAGACCGAACGTCTGGGCACCGCACACGCGACCAATACTGCAAAAGACCTGTTCGGAGACGGCGATATCGCGGTTCTCTACGCAGACAACCCGCTGATCACAGCCGATACAATGCGTCGTCTCACGGAAGCCCGGCAGGGCGGGGCGAGCCTCGCACTCCTTGGGATGCGCCCGGCCGATCCAGGTCGTTATGGACGCATTGTTGAAGAGCAGGGCCGCGTCAGCCGAATTGTAGAATACAAAGACGCAAACGAGCAGGAACGTGAAATCGCACTCTGCAATGCAGGCGTCATGTGCGCAGGTGCCGCAGATTTCCGGCGGTGGCTGGCAGCTGTTGGCAATGACAATGCGCAGGGTGAGTATTATCTGACCGATGTTGTCGCAATGGCCGCTTCGGAAGGCCGCGTCCAGTGCGTGGAAGCGCCCGAGACTGAATTGGCTGGCGTCAATTCACGTGTAGAGCTTGCCCAGGCAGAAGCCACGCTTCAGCAGCGCCTGCGCATTTCTGCGATGGAAGGCGGCGTCACACTTGTCTCTCCAGAAACCACATTCTTCAGCACCGACACCTGCCTGGAGCCGGATGTCGTCGTTGAACCAAATGTCTTTTTTGGCCCAGGCGTCACGGTTCGCAGCGGTGCCCTGATCCGTGCTTTCTCTCATCTTGAGGGCTGCACCGTGGGCGAGGGCGCCATGATCGGCCCTTATGCAAGGCTAAGACCCGGAACAATCTGCGCTGCCGATACCCATGTCGGTAATTTCGTTGAGCTGAAGAATGTTGATCTAGGCCCTGGCGCAAAAGCCAATCACCTGACCTATCTGGGTGACGCCTCCGTCGGTGCACAAACCAATGTCGGAGCAGGGACTGTCACCTGCAATTACGATGGATACTTCAAGCATCGCACGACGATCGGTGCCCGCAATTTTATCGGCTCTGATGCCATTCTGGTGGCCCCCGTCACAATTGGCGATGACGCGTTGATCGCTGCGGGAAGCACCATCACGGAAGACGTCCCGGCCGGTGCACTCGCTTTCGGGCGCGCTCGCCAGACAATCAAGCCAGACCGCGGACTTGAAATCAAACAGACCCTTAAAGCCAAAAAGGAGCAGGGCTGATGTGTGGAATTTGTGGCGTTGTAGGCCATCGTCCAGCCACCCCGATCGTCTTTGAAGCTCTCCGCAGGCTTGAATACCGCGGATATGACTCTGCAGGCATCGCCACGCTTACAGCCGACGGCACGATTGATCGCCGACGCGCTGCTGGCAAACTTGATAATCTTGAAGCTGTTCTGAAGGCTGATCCGCTAACCGGCACCACAGGCATCGGCCATACGCGTTGGGCCACACACGGCGCACCGACAGAAGCCAATGCCCATCCCCATGCGGCAGGCCGGGTTGCCATCGTGCATAACGGCATCATCGAAAACTTTGCGACATTGAAGGCCGAGCTTGAAAGTGAAGGCCGGATTTTCCTGTCCGACACGGATTCAGAAACAGTCGCCCATCTCGTCGATTTCTACCTTGATCAGGGCAAAGCACCGCGTGATGCCGCTTTCGCGGCCATCAAGCGTCTTGAAGGCGCTTATGCCATTGCTATCATTTTTCAGGGTCATGATGGTCTGCTCATCGGCGCACGGCACGGTGCGCCTCTCGCTGTAGGTTACGGCGACGGCGAGATGTTCCTTGGCTCCGACAGCCTCGCCCTGGCACCTCTGGCAAGCCGCATCACCTATCTGGATGATGGAGACTGGTGCGAACTGACGCCCGGAAATGTCATCATCTTCAACGGGGACGGTCAGGAAGTCAGCCGTCCAATCCAGAACATTGCGTTCATGGCGGGGCAGGTCGGCAAGGATGGCTATCGCCATTACATGGAGAAGGAACTGCACGAACATCCGGTCGCCATCGGCCAGACGCTTCAGCGCATTACGGATCCAGCGTCCAAAACAATTGCCCTGCCGAAAATGCCTTTCGATCCGGCACAGGTGCCCCGCGTCACGATTACAGCCTGTGGGTCTGCTTTCTATGCGGGCATGGTCGGGCGCTACTGGCTTGAATCCCTCGCTCGCGTTCCGGTGGAAATCGATGTGGCGTCTGAAATGCGCTATCGCGATGCACCGCAACCAGACAAGGGCGTGGCACTGCTGATTTCCCAGTCTGGCGAAACGGCAGATACGCTTGGTGTCCTGCGCAGCCTCAAGAAGGCAGGACAGAGCATTGTGTCGGTTCTAAATGTCGAGCATTCGACGATGGGCCGCGAAAGCGATCTCGTCCTGGGCATGGTTGCTGGTCCGGAAATTTCTGTAGCCTCAACCAAGGCTTTTACGGCGCAACTTTCTGTTCTTGCAGCTCTTTCTATTGATTTTGCACGAGCCCGCGGAACGATCGACAAGACACGGGAAGAAACCCTGACAGCAAGCCTACTTGATTTGCCGTCTCGGGCCGCCGAAGTGTTCACACGCGTTGAGGCCATTCAGGAAATGGCGCGCATTGTCGCGGAAGCTCGCGATGTTCTGTATCTGGGTCGTGGTATCTGCACACCGATCGCGTTCGAAGGCGCTCTAAAACTTAAAGAAATCAGTTATATCCATGCGGAAGCTTATGCGGCCGGTGAACTGAAGCATGGTCCGATCAGCCTGATCGATAGAACCGTTCCGGTTGTCGCGATCGCTCCATCAACCATCCTGTTCGACAAGACGCTTTCCAATCTTCAGGAAGCCAAGGCTCGCGGCGGCCGTATTCTGGCCTTTACAGATGCCGCCGGCGCCAAGCGTCTGGAAGGTGTTGCGGAGCATGTTGTCATCCTGCCGGACGTCGATGCGTTCGTTGCCCCCATCCTCTATGCTATCCCAGTCCAGATTCTGGCGTATGAAGTCGCTCTTCTGAAGGGTACGGACGTAGACCAGCCTCGCAATCTGGCGAAATCTGTCACGGTGGAATAAGGACATTTTCTTTCCGTGAGGAGGACTTTCCAAGACGCTTCATTTCGTCGAGGATAGTCTTCCAACACGCTATACGACCGGGGAGAAACGAACATGGGTGGCGATGCAGATCTGACAGGTGTGGCCGGACGCTCCGGCCTCTATCTTGCCGCATCTGAATTGCACATCCGCGATGTTTTCCTCGCCAGACTGGCTGCCGAAGGCTTTGAGGGGGATGTCACGCCTCAGGTCTCTGCCAGATTAGTCGGGGCGACAGACAACAGCATTTACCAACGTCTTCCATTGGCCGTCATCTACCCCCGAACAGCCGAAGACCTGAACCGTGCCGTGCGTGCGGCAGAAGACGGCTCTCTCACACTCGCCATGCGTGGAGGCGGCACAGGAACCAACGGTCAATCCCTGACTGCAGGGATTGTCGTTGATGTGGCCCGATATCTGGATCGCATTCTGGATTTTGACCCTGACACTGGGCACGTAACCGTCGAACCCGGCGTTGTTCTGGCCAGACTGAATGCCTTTCTTAAGCCCCACGGTTATTTTTTCCCGCCTACAGTTTCAACTGCGACCCGCGCCACGATCGGCGGAATGATTGCGACCGATGCTTCCGGCAAGGGCTCTCGCATTTACGGCCGCACATCTGACTACATTGAAACCATGGATGTGGTGCTATCGGATGGCAGTAATCTCCATGTTGAAAAACTGACCAGCGACGCTCTTGAGCACAAGAAGACTGGTAGCGATCTCTCCGCACGGGTCTATCGCGAAGTGTACCGTGTAGTGACGGAGCAGGCGGGCGAGATCCGTCGGGTCTTTCCAGACATGAACCGGGGACTGACCGGGTATAACCTCGAAAACGTTCTTCTTGAGAACGGCCAGTTCAGTCTGGCTCGCCTGCTGGCGGGTTCAGAGGGAACGCTGGCCCTAACGAAGCGTGTTGTGCTGCGTGTTCGGAAGCTTCCGAAATATCGTCAGCTTCTCGTCGTGCGCTACGCCAGTTTCGACAGCACCCTCCGAGACGTCCAGACCATTCTTCCAGCCAATCCTTCAGCAGTGGAAGTGCTGGATGACCGTGTGCTGGAGAAAGCGTCACAGGATATTGTCTGGCAATCCCTGGAAAGCGTTCTTGGTGCCCGTTCAGAGCAACCGGTGCGAGGGATGAGTTTTGTTGAGTTCGTTGGAGATGACGAAGACCATCTCCATCAACAAATGCAGGAAGCCGTTACTCTCCTTGAAAGCTCTCCTTACGAAGTCATTGATTACAAACCTGTTTCTGATCAGTCGATCATTAATCAGCTCTGGACCCTGCGTGAAAAATCCGTGGGGCTTCTCGGTCGTCCGGATGGCCACAAACAGGGCGTGGCTTTTGTCGAAGACACAGCCGTTCCACCGGAAGCCCTAGCTGATTATGTATCTGAGTTCCGGGGCATTCTCGACGGATACGGATTGTCTTACGGCATGTTCGGGCATGCCGATGTTGGCTGTCTGCATGTCCGTCCTTTTCTGGATATGCTGTCCGAACATGATCGAGCCCTGATCCGCCCGATCTCTGACGCCGTGGCCAACCTGACCAAACGCCATGGTGGGTTGTTGTGGGGGGAGCATGGGCGTGGTTACCGTGGAGAATTTTCGCCTCTTTTCTTTGGGGAGACACTCTTCGCAGAGCTCTGCCGCATTAAAGAAGTCTTTGATCCCAAAGATATTTTTAATCGTGGGAAGCTTGCGCCGGTCGGCGTCAAATATCCAGTAGACCGGATAGATGGCATCCCGTTCAAAGGTCAGTTTGACGAGCAGATTTCCTCAGATCTGCGAGATGACTTCAGCCTCTCTGTGAGCTGCAATGGAAATGGGGCCTGCTATAATCGCGAACCTGACATGGCCATGTGTCCGTCCTACAAGGCTACCAAGGACAGGCTTCAGTCACCTAAGGGCCGAGCGACCTTGCTGCGAAGCTGGGCGCGACTGAATTCGCTCCCAGATACTGCCGCTGACAAAAGTGCGCTTCCCGAGCTAACAGCCGAGCTCAAAGCCAGTCTGGACACATGCCTGTCCTGTAAAGCCTGTGCGACGCAATGTCCGATCCGGGTGGACATTCCATCCATGCGGTCGAAGTTTCTGGACCTCTATTTCCTCAAGCATCGCCGCCCGGTGAGGGACTATCTCGTGTATTGGCTCGAGCCTCTCCTGAAGGTAGGCCGACAGATGCCGACGCTCGCCAATATTCTGATGCAGAACCCGATCTCGACTGTATTTCTCAAGAAGCTGGGGCTTGTCGATCTTCCGAAGATCAGCCCCGCGAGACTGCCCAAAATCACGCAGGTCAGCACAGAATGGCTTGAACAAGCAGGAAACAATGACCGGTCGGTTGTTCTGATTCAGGACTCATTTACGGGAAGCTTTGATGGCGGTGTCATCGAAAGCGCATATACGCTTCTCAAATCTCTTGGGATGGACCCGCGCGTCACGTCCGTGTGGGATAATGGCAAGGCCCGGCATGTACGAGGATTTCGTAAAGGCTTCTCAGCCACTGCTCGCAAGACCCTGAAGCAGCTCAAGAATATCGCTCGTCACGGCGTACCCGTTATTTCTCTGGATGCCGCTACAGGTCTGATGTTTGAGCAGGAATATCGGGATGTCGCAGGGTCGGAAGCCATCCCAACCGTGCTTTCACTGGAAGCCTTTCTGAAACGCCAGATCACCAAGGGCATCATACCTTCAAATGCGGTAAAACCTGACACAGCAGCATTGACCATCATCTCACATTGCACAGAGCAGGCTGTACGCCCGGGAAGTGCCGAGGACTGGAAGGCCATTCTGCGACATCTGGGCGTTCAGGCAGATGCGGGCAAAGCTGGTTGCTGCGGGATGGCTGGCCTGTTCGGCCATGAGAAGGAACACGCCGATCTGTCCGCCAGCATTTTTGCCCAGAACTGGGCCAGCAAGGCGGAAGGCAATATTCTGGCAACGGGCTTCTCCTGTCGTTGCCAGACGAAGCGTCTTGCCGGACGGCGGCCTGCTCATCCAGTCGAAATACTCGTATCTCACCTTCAGATAAAAATTGAGAAAGCCGTCTCAACTCAATGATATCAAAAATATTTCTTGGAAGTTTTTCTTTTAGAAACGGCTATTTTATTGCCTCGATCATAGGGCTAACGCTTTATCTCGTTCTAGCGGTTTACGTCTGTTCGCTGTGGCCCAAGACATCGGATCAGGCGTCCTATTTCCTTGCCGGGCTGGATGTACTGCATGGAAACTGGCGCCTGCATGACTGGGTTCTGACCCCGCCGGATTTCTGGACGTCCGATATCCCGCTCAGCGCCCTCCTGAGTGGACTATGGCACCTGTTAGGCAGACCGGCAGGCAGCCCATTTCTCCTGATGGTGCAACCCGCAATCCTATGGGTCGGCGTTGTCGCGTCAGCTTTCTCGGTGGTTTTTCTGCGCTTACGAGGCATTGAGGAACGCCTCGGGGCAGCGACCCTGCTTTTGCCAGTGCTTGCCTTTCCCCTGATGCGCTCTCCGATGGCGTATTTCATCACGCTCTCTGCCATCCATATGGGCGCGCTGATTTACGGTCTTTGGGCACTTCACTGGGCTGACCGGTTTCTCTCATCGGGCTTCTACCGGTCACTGGCGGCCTTCGCAGTGCTACTGTGCCTCGGGGTGATTGGAGACCCGTTACTCGCAGTGACAGGAGCGGGGGCGATCATCGCCTACGCTTTTCTGGCTCAGGACTTTGCTCTTCGCCAACGTGGGCTTTTGGTCCTCGCATCCTTGGCAGCAACCGTGCTGGCCAAAGCCATTCTGCACATCAATGCCGTGACCGGCGGCTTTGCCACGGAGCCGTTGGAAACCCGCTTCGCACCATGGGAACAACTGGGCAGCAACTTCGGGACATCCGTTCGCTCCATTCTTCTTCTCTACGGAGCAGAACCCTTCGGGCAGGCCGTAGCATCCACAATACCGGAATGCCTCCGGCTTTTTCTCGTCGCCCTCGCTCTTACTGCGGCTTTCAAGATTGCCCGATCAGGATGGCAGAGCAGGGGCCAGATTGCCGCATTCCCCATGATGCTGCTTCTGTCCGCCGCCCTGAATTTCGTGGCACTCGCTCTCAGCAACCGCATCGCTCTGGATGGCAGCCCCATTGCTGTCGCGCGCTATCTTTTTCCGCTTTGGATTGATCTGGCCTGCCTCACAGCGCTTGTCTGGCCAAAGAAAGGCGTAGCCGTGAGTCTGGCAGCCATGATCCTGGTCGTCACCCTCATTACGGATTACCGGAACCTCCCAGCGCATTCGACTGGCCTTCTAAGTTCCGATGATAACCAGCTTCTCAGCCGACTTGAGCGCAATCTCCCACCGGATGGTGTTGGTTCCTGGTGGAGTTCCGGCAACCTGGAAGTGGCCTCTCTCGGAAAAATGCATATTTACCCCGGGATGAAGCAGGGAGACGGCACGGTTGCGCCGTTCGTGCACATTCGCAAGAAAATGGATTGGCATAGCTTTGATGGAAAAGCCTTTTTCGTCCTGATCCCACACCCGGAAGAAACCTTCGGGGAAGCCGAGGCCCTGCGAACATTTGGCACTCCGGCCAAACGTCTGACGGAAGGGCGCTATACGATCTTTCTGTACCCTGCCGATCATCTCCCCGTGCGCGCCTCCTGACCAAACAGTCAAGCCATGTTAAACACGTCCCGCTTTTACGAGGAGGACATGGATGACTGGACCTCGCATTCTGGTTCGAGGGGCTGGCGTAGCCGGAATGGTCACCGCTGTGGCACTGGCGGAACACGGCGCGCACGTCACAGTTCATGACATTGGCGGCCGGGTTGGCGCTGGTGCCTCGTGGTTTGCAGGCGGCATGCTGGCGCCCTGGTGTGAAGCAGAATCAGCACCAGACGAGGTCACTCAGGACAGTTTGACGTCGCTTAATTGGTGGGAATCCCACGTTCCAGACGTTGTGCGGGCAGGCAGCCTCGTCGTCGCGCCACCTCGCGATACGCCAGAGTTAAACCGCTTTGGACGCCGCACCAGTCACTTCGAAATCCTCAACGCTCCCCAGATTGATGCGCTGGAGCCAGATCTTGCAGGCCGTTTCGATAAGGCGCTCTTCTTTGCGGAAGAAGGTCATGTCGATCCTCGCAAGGCCCTGCTGGCTCTGGCTCAACGCCTCAAGCAACAAGGTGGCCAGGTCCTGACTGTTCAGGCGATTAACGATGATGAATTCGATTGGGTTGTTGACTGTACGGGCGTAGCAGCCCGGACCATGCAAAATGACCTTCGAGGCATGCGCGGGGAGATGATTCTGCTGCGCTGCCCGGAAATCAGCCTTCACCGACCTGTTCGCATGCTGCATCCGCGCATTCCGGTCTATATTGTCCCGAGGGCAGACAGCGTTTTCATGGTCGGGGCCACTATGGTCGAGAGTGATGATACGCGCGGCATTACGGTGCGTGCCATGACCGAACTGCTCAATGCGGCCTATACGCTGCATCCTGCTTTCGCGGAAGCCGAGCTTCTGGAGGCTAATGCTGGCCTCAGACCAGCCTATCCTGACAATGTTCCGAGGGTGAAGCAGAACGGGAAGAGCATCTCCCTCAATGGCATGTATCGTCACGGTTTCCTGCTATCGCCAGCGCGTGCACAAGAAGTCTGTGACATCATTTTCGGAACAGATCGGGCCTGAGACCCTTTCTTCCTCTTATACCCCTGGATGGGAGAGACATCATGCAGATCACCGTGAATGACGAACTCCATGAAGTTCACGCGCGAACACTTGGCGCGGTCCTTGATGAACTGGGTTACGGCAAGGCGCGCGTGGCGACGGCCCTGAACGGTTTTTTCATTCCAGCCACCCAGCGGAGTGCACAAACGGTAGAAGAGGGTGCCGTCCTCGAAATTCTTGCTCCCATGCAGGGAGGCTGACATGCAGTTCTACGGCACTGAACTCTCTTCAAGGCTGATGCTGGGCACAGCCCAATATGACAGCCCCGCCATTCTCGCAGACGCAGTAAAGGCCGCTCAGGCAGGTGTTGTCACCGTGTCTTTGCGTCGCGAAGCTGCGGGCGCTCAGGCAGGACAGGCATTCTGGTCTTTGATCCAGAGCCTGAACGTCCCCATTCTCCCTAACACGGCAGGTTGTCATGGGGTTCGGGAAGCTGTCACCACAGCACAGATGGCCCGGGATGTTTTTGGAACGGACTGGATCAAGCTGGAAGTGATCGGCCAGGGAGACCTGCTTCAGCCAGATGTCTTTGGTCTGGTCGAGGCCACACGCATCCTGACGGAAGATGGCTTCAAGGTCTTCCCCTACACAACGGAAGATCTGGTTGTGGCTGAACGGTTGCTCCGTGCGGGTGCTGAGGTGCTGATGCCATGGGGCGCACCAATTGGTTCGGGCAGGGGGCTGAACAATCTCTTCGGCCTCCGCGCATTGCGCAGCCATTTCCCGGACATCCCCATGGTCGTGGATGCCGGCATTGGAAAGCCCTCTCATGCCACGGCAGCCTTTGAGCTCGGATACGATGCCGTTCTGATCAACACGGCCGTCGCCAAAGCGGGAAACTCGGCCCAGATGGCCACCGCCTTTCGCCTGGCGTGTGAAGCCGGGCTTGCCGGATTTGCTGCAGACCCTATGGAAGAACGCGATATGGCGGTGCCCTCGACCCCGACCCTCGGTCTGGCCCGCAGCCTCGGTGGAGAAATGCTGTAAATGTCCCGTCTGCCTTCGAAAATCTATCCTGTCGTTGATCATCCTCGTTGGGTCGAACGCCTCGGCGGAGCAGGGGCGCGTTTCATTCAGCTGCGCCTCAAGGACATGCCGTCTGAAGAAATCCGGGCGCAGGCTGAAACTGCCCAGGAACTGGCCGCCCGCCATAATGTCGCCCTCGTGCTGAACGATTATTGGGAACTGGCAATCGAACTGGGCTATGAGTGGCTGCATCTGGGGCAGGAAGATCTTGAGACCGCAGACCTTGAGGCCATCCGCCAGACGGGCATTCGCCTCGGCATCTCGACCCATAGCCATGAAGAACTGCAGCGTGCGCTGGCCTGCAAGCCCGATTACGTTGCACTCGGTCCGATCTGGGAAACGAAACTGAAGAAGATGGCGTTTGGGCCGCAAGGTGTTGAGCGCCTGACCGAGTGGCGTGAACTCAGCGGCGATGTTCCTCTGGTGGCCATTGGTGGCATCACGCTCGATCGGCTGCCGTCCTGTCTGAAGGCAGGGGCAGACAGCGTTGCCGCCGTAAGCGATTTCATTCGTGCCGAAGACCCGGAAAGCCAGGTCAGACAGTGGCTTGCCGCCGCTGACACATAATTTGCAAGACAGAGCTATCGTGGGGCGGCAACCGTCTCTAGGATGGTTTTCGAACCAAGGGAGTACGGAATACAATGATGGTGACAGGCCTTGCAGCCGTTCTTCTCGCGATTGCGTTCCTGCTCACGCTCGTCAGCATCATTCAGCCTCTGGCCAAACGGCTTGAGATTTCCGAAACGGTTCTGCTGGCCCTTGCTGGCATCGTTCTGGGTGGCGCTGCGTCTCTTGTTGTTCGTTCCTCCGCAACGGACCTGCTGGATGGCGCCGCCGAAGCCCTGATCTATTTCCCGATCAACAGTGAGGCCTTCCTGTTGATCTTCCTGCCCATTCTGGTGTTCCAGGGTGCCATGGGCATTGATGTTCGTCGTCTGGCTCATGAAACGGCGACAGTGCTTCTGCTGGCGGTTGTAGCGGTTGTGGTTTCCACAGCCACCATTGGTCTGGCGCTTTACCCCTTCGCCAATCAGAGCCTGGTGGTCTGCCTTCTTCTCGGATCCATTGTCGCCACGACTGATCCGTCAGCCGTGGCAGGCATCTTCCGGGAGATCGGCGCTGCGTCACGTTTGACGCGCCTTGTTGAAGGTGAGGCGCTCCTGAACGATGCCGCCGCGATTGCGATTTTCGCAATCCTGCTGGCCTCCGTCACATCCCACCGGCACATCCATCTCGGTGAGGCTGTCGTTGATTTTGCGTCGGCTTTTGGTGGCGCCATCGTTGTCGGCGTCTGCCTTGGCCGCTTGACCCTGCTGCTCATTGCAGGCCTGGGCGGCGCCCCGGCAGCAGAAATCACCCTGACCCTCGCTCTGCCCTACACAGTCTATATTCTGTGTGACGAAATGCTCGGCTTCTCCGGCGTTGTCGCCACGGCAGCAGCCGGCCTGACAGTCTCAGCTTATGGACCGTCCACCTTCCGTCCGCAAGTCTGGCGCTTCCTGAACGAGCTATGGCAGCAGCTCGTTTTCTGGGCAGGCTCTCTCGTGTTCCTTCTTGCCTCCATGCTGGTTCCGCGCCTCCTGATTGGCATGACCAAGTGGGACTGTGTGCTCATCCTGATCGCGAGCGTGGCAGGTTTGGTCGCGCGCGGTGCCGTTGTGTTCGGTATGCTGCCGATCCTGGCGTTCACGAAGCTTTCGCCACCTGTCCCAACGCCTTTCAAGGCTACCATGGTCTGGGGCGGCCTGCGCGGCGCCATTACTCTGGCGCTCGCGCTGGCCGTGACCGAGAACCAGAGCGTCTCAAGCCCCGTAGCGCACTTCATCGGTATCATCGCAACAGGCTTTGTGCTGATTACCCTACTGGTTAACGGGACGACCCTGCGTTCACTCGTCCTGTTCCTGAAGCTTGATCAACTGTCACCGATCGATCAGGCGATCCGCCAACAGATCCTAGGGATCGGTCTTGGTGAAGTCGCGGAACGGACGCGCGTGATGTCTGATGAACTGGGCTTTAGCGAGCAGACGCGCATTGGTGTCATCAGCCGGATCGAAAAGCGCGCTGAAAAGGAGAGGGCGGCCAATAATTTTGAATCTGCCCTGAGCGACCGCGCTCGCGTCAATATCGCGCTCATCACGATTGCCAATCAGGAACGCTCCCTTCTGCTGGACCTGTTTCGCATTCAGGGCCTGTCGCGTCGTGTCATGGAAACGCTCCTGCGGACGGCTGAAGCCATGGCGGATGGCGCGCGTCTTGAAGGGCGTTATGGCTATGTCCGCGCCCTGAAGCGCCGACTACAGCCGCCGGTGAGATTCCGGGTTGCCCAGGAACTGCACAGCCGCTTCCATTTCGACGAACCTCTGATGTACGCGATGATGGAACGCTTCGAGATGCTGATCATCGCGCATCTCGTGTCACTGTCGTTGCAGCGCTTTGTGAGGCAGCGCATGGAGCCAACCCTCGGCCCGCGTATTACGGAAATCGTGTCCGAGGTTCTGGGACGTCAGCGCAAGCTTCTGGACGATGCTTTGGAAACACTCCGTCTGCATTATTCCGGTTACTCGGAAGCTCTCGAAAGCCGTATTCTCCGTCAGATCGCGCTGCGCCTGGAAGACGAAGAATACGATGCGCTTCAGGCTGACAATCTCATTTCCGAGGAGCTGCATCGGGAACTACACCGGGATATTGAACGCCGGAGCGCGCGTCTTGAAGCTCCGCTGCGCTTTAATCTCAAGAGCGGCATTGAACAGCGGCTGCGAGCTTTCCCAGCTTTCAATGGCGTGCCTGACAGTGTTCTGCACACATTGTCCCGGAAGGTCGCGATGCGTTTCGTTTCACCAGGCGAAGTGCTTTTCAAGCGTGGGCAAAAAGCCCGGGTTGTCTATGCACAGGTTGCGGGCTTGGCCGAAGTTCATCTTCCAGAGCGTGAAATCCTCTTTGGCAGCGGAGATCTGATCGGCGCTGCCTCTGTCATTCGCGGCGAGAGGCTACAGGGCACAGTCCGGTCGCTTCAGTTCAGCCATCTTCTGGCAATCCCCAAGCCGGTATTCGAAAAACTGATCACCGACTACCCGATTGTCCAGCGCCTCATCATCGCTCGCAGCAATAAGCGCGCAGACGGCCTTCTGGACCCATACGTCGTGAAAACGGCAGAAGGCGTGAGGCTTGCTCCCGCTCAGGGGCTCAAGGGAATTGCGTCTTCCTGAGCCTCATTCCGGCCTCATGCTACGTTCAATTACGATGCTCTTTTCTCAGGCGCCAGCAGATCCCGCCAAAGGCAAGAGCATCCCAACAGAATACAGGCTGCCAGCAGGCACGCCCCGCTGTGAATAAGCCAGAACGGAACATCTGCGACATGGCCAATCAGGGTTGAAAGCTTCCCGATCATCAGGTTTGCCAGAAAAAGATGCAGGGTGAAGCAGGCGACAAGAATAGTATTGAGGCTCGCAGGAGCAGCACGGGAATATAACGCCATACCGATCGCGTAGCTCATGCTGAAGCCGATATCGTTGATCGTATGAAAAGCAATGCCCCATAGCAGACTGACCTGATGCGGCGCAGGATAAAGCCACGATGCGAGGGCCAGAACGAGCGGGCCACACGACGCGATAAAGGCCCCGATGGCAACCTTTGTGATTTCCGCGAGGTCCGGGCGGCGGCGATTATAGAGCTTCCAGAAACCAAGAACAGAAATCGTACAAACAGTACTGACTAGACCATCCAGCGACACAAGACTGCTGACCGGAAACGGGTGCCCCAGAAGTGTCAGTTGGTAATGCTCACGACCCCACAACAAATAACCATCGAAAATTTCGGAATTTGGCAGGGCGCTTAGAGCCAGAACGGGTAGAAGCGCCAAAAGCAGAACTGTTGTTTTCTTTTCCGCAGGGGTCAAAGATGGGCGAGGGATGATTGCTTTGGAATGGCCGTCTTCCGGCAGCCAGCGCCTACCCAATATATAGACGAAAAGCCCCGTCAGCATCCCTAGACTGGCAGCCAGAAAGCCCCAGTGCCAGGCCTTGATGGCAAGATAAGCGCATAGGGCAGGAGCTGCGATGACCGCAGCCTGAACACCCAACGAATAGATCTGATAGGCCTCTGAGCGCCGTGGATCGTCCAGTGCATAAAGAGCGCCAACCTGCGCGCGTAGACCACCAGCCGCTCCAAGCCCCAATAGGAGCGTGGTGATGGCGATGACAAAACTCCAGTCAAAAGACATGAGAACATGCCCGATTGTCATAAGGATCGCACCGAGGAAAATCGTGCGGGTTCGACCGAGAAACCGGTCAGCGACGATACCGCCGAGAAGAGGGGTTGCGTAAATCAGCGCCAGAAAAAGGCCAGTAATCGCACCTGCCGTAGCCTGTGTCCCGACTGGTGCGTAAAGCGCGCCAAGGAAAGACTTCAGCGCGCTCATACCCAGCACATGATCTACATGCCCGGGTTGGAGCAGGTAGTCCGCCAGATAGAGCACCAGAATGGCCTGCATGCCGTAAAGCGAGAATGCTACGCAGCCTTCAGTCAGCACCAGGACCCAAAGCCCTCTGGGATGCCCAAACAAATCTATGGAAGACGGCACTTTCACGGCATCGACCACAGGGTCGTTCGGAATCACTTCGGTCAAAACAGTCTCACAGCCTGAAGAGAGGAGAGACCATGGGTAAAGGCCAATCAGACCATGGGTAAAGAGGCTGAAAAACTTATGGCAGAATGCCATCAACAAACCGCGATCAGTCATCATGGCATTTTGCCACTAAACGAAAATTCGCACGCGGCGATATGCCAGAGAGCCACAAGCATCAGACGAAGTGGCAAAATGCCATAAATCACTTAACTCAATGCAAAGAACGTCAAACTAGGCCAAAATCGTGGAGAATAAGCCGATTTCAGTCTCTGATATTGGGTCTGCAAATGCGGAAGAGGTTTTATATTTTGCTTCACATACATGTCGTATAAGATATATTATGCCAACTTGAATATCAAAAACAGCCGGAAAACTCACATATCCGTGATACACGATGACTTGTTGCGAAGAATGTCATTTTTGGCGCTAACGTGAAACGAAGATCAATTCTTCTGGTGCACGAACCCATTGTCGTGAACCGGATCCTCCGCTGGAGCGGTTGTTGCATGCCACGCCTTTCATTGCGCCAGATTGCTTTTCTGAGCTGCGTTTTTTCTGTTGGGTCTCTCACGGTTCTTCCTGCAACCGCACACGCCGACGATTACACCGAACTTCTTGATATCCTTCGGGCCAAAGGCAGCCTGACACACGGAGAATATAACAGCCTTCTGGCACACCATCTGCGACACAGCCGATCCGAGGCATCTTCCAATCAGGATGGTACCTCAAGCCCCCCGGCAAAACGCAACCGATACCGCCGATACAATCCAACTCAGTATGACGGCAGCCTTGAGCCCCCCGACGTCACAACCATCGCTGCCGCTCAGGCCGCACGCCGTGCAGCCAGTGAAGCTGCGGCTGATGCACGTGACACACGTTCCATGCTCCGTCAGGCGCGCGCGAGCTACGATCCAGATAGCGTTGTGCGCGTCAAACCTTACGTCGCAGGCAAAGGCGTAACCGTTCAGGCCGGCCAGATCGAGATCAATCTCTCAGGCTTCGTTAACGGCTTCTACACGTATAACAGCCCTGGTGGCGGCAAGCCCGTCGCAGGTGGCGTCTCCACCGGCTCCAGTGGATTTGATTCCTCATCCGTCAGAAACGGCCTGCTTCCTGGTGGCCTCATCCTGAAACTGAACACGGTTCAGGATGGCATCAAACTTGGCGCGGTCTTCGGAATGTATCCGGGACTGAACAACGCAGATGTCGGCGCGTTCAACGCCAACTCCGGTGGCAGCCCCGTGGGCCTCGGAACAGCGGGCGTTGATTTCCGTCAGGTGTACATGACAGCTGGCACCGACAGACTTGGTACGATCAAGATCGGTCGTGACATTGCCCTGTTCGCATCTGATGCCATTCTGAATGATGCAACATTGCTGAGTGTCGGCAGTACGGGAAGCAATGCCAACCCGGCCAATACGTCTCTGGGCCGCATCGGTGTGGGTTACGTCTACACGGATTGGCTTCCACAGATCACCTACATCTCCCCAAAGTGGCATGGTCTTCAGGGATCTGTCGGCATCATGACGCCGCTGGATCCGTTCAACTATGCTGGCGGTGGACTGTCTGCGACAAGCACGCAGCACAGCTCGCCAATGGTTCAGGGTAAAGTTACCTACGACGCAAAAATTGCAGGTTTCACCACACGCCTCTGGGCCAGCTTCCTGACCCAGCACGTCCAGAACCTGACAAGCTCAACCCTGGGTACAGACAGCCGCAAAGGCGCGACCGTCGCTGCAGGCGATGTTGGCGTCAAGCTCTCCCGCGGACCGTTTGAAGGCGTGGCTTATTACTATTACGGTAATGGTTTGGGCACGACCGGCCTGCTGTTTGACGGCATTTCCCAGTCCGGCCGCAAACGAAACTCGGAAGGCTATTACGTTCAGGCCTCCTACAAGATCCTGCCACGCCTGAAGCTGGTTGGAAGCTATGGCGTCAGCAATCTTTATCAGGCTGCGGGCGAAGACAATCCATCGCTGGTCCGTCGCAATCAGTCCGAAGTCGGGGCACTTTATTACACACTGACAGACTGGATGTTCCTTGTGGGTGAATATGCCCACACGGAATCCGATGCTCATGGCCCGAACCATGAAAGCGATCACACCATGTCAGCGGGCGCGATGATCACCTTCTGAGCCCAGAAAAACCGGGCAGACCACCCTGCCCGGTTTTTTCAAAATTTCAGAACCATTCCATCATAAGCCGGACGCACATCCGGCGGCAGTGTCTGGCATAGAATGTCGTAATCCATATCCGTGCCCATATGAGTCAGGATTGTGCGCCCTGCCCTGATTTTCGTGCGCCATTCCAGCACACGCTCCAGCCAGGCATGAGCTGGATGCGGTTCATACTGGAAGCAATCCACAACCCACGTATCCACACCATCCAGAAGCGTCAGAGCGTCTTCGGACAATGTTTCAACATCCGTGGAATAGGCAAATTTTCCAAACCGCAGCCCCAGAGACGTGATCCGCCCATGTCGCTGCTCGAAAATATGCCCTTCCAGACCGGGAAAATCGACGTCTTCGCCAGCCGTAACGACTTGCTCATTGAAGACTGGACGATAAAAATCCGGGCCTTTCCAAGGCGCAAAAGCATAGGCAAACCGCTGCCGCAGCTCTTCCAAAGTGCTTTGCGCGGCTAAAAGCGGAAGTGGTTTATCAATCACACGGTTGATGGCCCGCAGATCATCAAGTCCTGCGATATGGTCACTATGCGGGTGCGTATAGAGCACTGCATCGATGTGGCTCAGACCGCAATTGAGCATTTGAGAGCGGAAATCCGGCCCGGAATCAACCAGAAGCCGAAACCCACCCTCACCTTCAACAACAATCGAAGAACGCGTACGCCTGTTCTTGGGGTTCTGCGGATTGCAGTGCCCCCAGATCCCCGTTTGTGAGCCGTTCTGACCACCAAGCATTGGCACGCCCGCAGAACCTCCACATCCAAGGATTGTGACTTTCACAGGCGTGTCCTTGCAAAAAGACGATGTACGTTTTCGGTGGTGATATCCGCGATTTTCTCAGCGGAAACCCCCCGCTCCTGCGCCAGTCGCGCAGCTGTGTGGGCCACATATCCCGGTGTATTCGGCTTACCGCGCTTTGGAACGGGCGCAAGAAACGGACTGTCCGTTTCAACCAGCAGCCGCTCCTCAGGAACGATCCGCGCAACGTCCCGGATTGCCTCACATTTCGGAAACGTCAGAAGCCCGGAAAAGCTGATATAGCCCCCGAGTTCAAGCGCAGCCTCAGCGAGCTTGGGTCCCGAGGCAAAGCAGTGAATCAGGAAAGGAAACGCACCCTTCCCGCTTTCTTCGCGCAAAATCGCGATCGTATCATCGTCTGCCTGTCGCGTATGAATGACGACCGGCAAGCCTGTCTCACGAGCCGCAGCAATATGTGTGCGGAATGCAGCGTGCTGCGCCGGTTTCGCCTCATCTCCGCTGTGAAAATAATCCAGCCCGGACTCACCAATGGCCACCACACAGGATGGCTCGGCTTTCTGAACCAGCTCTTCCACAGAAGGACGACGCTCTTCACCCACATGATCCGGATGCGTGCCGATGGCACACCAGACGCGAAGGCCTGGCGCGTCAAAGCGCGTCAGACCAATCTGGATCTCTGCCTGTGAAAAGCGCGTCCCGATCGTAATCATGCCAGCTAGACCAGACTGCCGCGCGATCTCCAGCGCGGCAGGCACATCGTCCAGACGATCAAGATGGCAATGACTGTCGATCAGTCCCGTCATTCTGCTTCCTCGACGACGAAGCGCGGGAACAGCCCTTCCGGCTTTGGCAATGTGCGCCCACCTGGAAGCGGCGTTTCAAGAGCGGCGAATGTCCGCTCGTGCTCTTCCACACCAAGTTGGGTCAGCATCTTGTCCATCGTGTTGGGCATATAGGGCTGAAGCATCGTCGCAATCGCACGGATCACATCCAGCAACACACGCAGAACATGCGCCATCCGCTCCGGATCAGTCTTCTTCAGCGCCCAGGGTGCCTGACGGTCAATGTAAGAATTGGCCGCACGGATGATCTTCCAGACTTCCTCAAGCGCATCCGTAATGGCTTTGCGCTCGATCTGCTCGTTCATCAGAGACGGCAGAAGCTGCGCCGTGGCCAGAATGGCCAGATCGTCTTCCGTCTGTGGCCCGCGTTCCGGGACAATGCCACCAAGATTGCGCGCCACGAGGCTCAGCGTCCGCTGGCACAGATTGCCGAGATCGTTCGCCAGTTCGACGTTCGTGCGCGTAATCATCGAACGACGGCTGAAGTTTGAATCACCACCAAACGGCACTTCTCGCATCAGGAAGAACCGCAGCGCGTCAAGACCGAACTCATCAGCCAGCGCCTTCGGGTCCAGAACGTTGCCGAGAGACTTGCTCATCTTCTCGCCTTCGACCGTCCACCAGCCATGGGCGAAGACGCTTTTCGGCAGCTCAATACCCGCAGCCATCAGGAAAGCCGGCCAGTACACGCAATGGAAGCGGGCGATTTCCTTGCCAACAATATGCAGGTCAGCCGGCCAGAACTTCGCACGTGGATCATTCAGATCCGGGTAGCCCACAGCCGTCAGATAGTTAGCGAGCGCATCGAACCAGACATACATGACGTGATCCGGATCGTTCGGAACCGGAATACCCCATTTGAAGCTGGTGCGGCTGACGGAAAGATCTCTCAGCCCCTGCTTCACGAAGCTCTCGATCTCCCGACGCGGTCCATGCGGACCAATAAACTCGGGATTGTCTTCATACAGCTTCAGCAGACGGTCCTGAAACTCGGACAGCTTGAAGAAATAGGACGGCTCCTTGACGCGCTCTACTGGCGCACCGGATGGAGCAACCATCGTTCCATCTGGCTTCTTGACCAGCTCATCTTCACCAATGAACGCTTCATCGCGTGTGGAGTACCAGCCCTCATACGCGCCGAGATAGATGTGACCATTGGCCGCTACCTTCTCCCACAACGCACTTGCAGCAATTTTGTGACGCTCATCCGTCGTGCGGATGAACTCATCCGTGGAGATCGCCATGTCCTGCTGCATCTGGCGAAAAGACGCAGAAATCTTGTCGGCATAGGCCTGCGTCTCCATGCCCTGAGCGGTCGCGGTCTGCTCGACCTTCTGGCCGTGCTCGTCCGTCCCGCTGACGAACAGGACGTCTTCACCATTCAGGCGATGGAAACGGGCCAGAACGTCAGCCGCGATGGACGTATAGGCATGCCCGATATGCGGAGCGCCGTTCACGTAGAAAATCGGAGTTGTAATGGTGAAGCGCCGCGTCATGTCCACTCGTCTTGTCATGCCTGAGCCATTCACGTTCCGGCAGCGAGTTCCACTGCCTGACGGATGGCCTGGGCCTTGTCCAGATTAAAACCGTCTGTCTGCCGCCTCAGTGTATCAAGTTCCGAACACTGACGGGCAGAAGAATCAGCAACAGGCAGGTCGCCACGTCGTGCTGCCGAGCGTGCACGGTCTGCCAGTCCCTCGCCTAGCAAATCACAGAGCAATGCGAAACCTTCCGTCTCACGGGCAATCCGGTCAATGAGAGGAAGCATATCAGCCGTAAGCGTCTTCCCTGCCAGTATTTCCGCCACAAACGCAGCAATCGCTCCATCCCGATCCTGAGCAAGAAACAATGCGCGCCCTGGAGAACCATGAGACCGCGCAAGAACATCCTCCGGAACATCAGGAACCAGCACGCGCATATCCGCGTCAGGCAGAGGCGAAAGGGCAAGCGCGCGACATCGACTGCGGATGGTCGGAAGCAGCCGTCCGGGAGACGCGGTTGTCAGCAGAAGAATAGCTTTCGGGGGCGGCTCTTCCAGAATTTTCAGAAGCGCATTTGCGGCAAAACGGTTCAGATATTCCGCGCCGTCCACGATCACGACACGCCACCCACCTTCTGTGGCTGTGTGGTGCAGGAAGGATTGCACCGGCCGCACATCTGCAGCCGTGATTTCGCCCCGCAACCGACCCTTTTTCTCGTCCACAGCACGCGAGATTTCCAAAAGATCTCCGTGCGTCCCAGCCGTAATACGCCGTGCAGCTGCAGATGCTGGATCTTCTCCATTCAGCAGTATCCGCGCCAGCCGGAACGCGAGCGTCGCCTTTCCAATCCCGGCGGGGCCGGAAATCAGCCATGCATGATGTAATCGCCCAGATGCAAGGGCAGCACGAAACGTCTCTTCAGCCGCTTCGTGGCCTCGCAGGTCGAATGTGTGCCGTGGATCCGTCACGCGTCAGACGCGCACGCCGTATGACCGAGCTTCTCCGACACAGCATCCAGAAGGGATCGGCTGACAGCTTCAGGAGTGCGGCCAGCGTTAATACGCTTCACGCGCCCTGGTTCTGCCTTGGCAATCGCATCGAAGCCAGAAAGGACACGCTGATGAAAAGCCTCAGCCTGCCCTTCGTATCGGTCTGTCCGACCTCCGCGACTTTCCAGCCGCTCCAGCGCCTGTTCGCGTGGGAGTTCAAGCAGCAAGGTCAGATCAGGCTCTCGCCCGACAAGACGTCGCGCGCCAGTAATGAAGTCCAGACGTTCCGTTGATCCTCGCCCAACACCATAGCCCTGATAAGCCAGTGTCGAATCATGGAACCGATCACAAACTACAACTGCGCCGCGCTGAAGAGCCGGAAGAATGAGGTTATCCAGATGGTCACAGCGGGCTGCCATATGAGCCAGCACCTCTGCCCGCCAGGACAGCTCTTCTTCTCCGAACAGCAGAAGGTGCCGGATTGCCTCTGCGCCCGGCGTTCCACCCGGTTCGCGCGTCAGAATGGCTTCGTACCCTAGTCCGCGAATGTGGTCCGCCAGAAGGCGCGCCTGTGTGGATTTCCCCGCGCCCTCGCCACCTTCCAGCGTAACGAACAAACCGTTTTTAATTTGCAGGGCCATGACCAAGGCGCGCCATCGCACGTCCAACCAGTCCGAGTTTTGCAACGGATGCACCAGCCTGAAGCGGCACACGAATATCACCCATGCCCGGCGCTGAAATTACGATCGCACCACAGGCCTGACCTTCAACGACCGGTGCAATCACTGGTGACGCATAATCCACTGCAATATGGGAGCGCTGCTGCCAGCCCACCGGCATGGTCATCACAATGTCAGCACCCGCGACAAGCGGTACAGCCTTGTGTTCCCCCATCCAGACCGGCGCATGATCCACAACCTGCCCCTTGCGGAACAACGTCGCATTTTCGAAGTTTGCAAACGCCCAAGACATAAGGCGTTCACCTTCATGCGCGCGCTCATTGCTGGACGCTGTCCCGTTAATCACGACAATCACGCGATTTCCGTTCCGGCTGGAGCTGGCACAAAGACCAAACCCACCAGCATCGGTGTGACCCGTCTTCAGGCCATCAGCCAGTCCCTTGTCGACCAGAACGTTACGGTTGCCCTGACGGATCTTGTTGAACGTGAATTCCGTCTCACCGAAGAAATGGTAATATTGCGGGAAGTCACGGATCAGGTGCATGGCCACGGTCGCGACGTCATGCGCGGACATGTAGTGCCCTTCAGCAGGCAGACCGGTCACGTTCATGAAGTGCGAATTTGTCAGACCGATCTTCGGAGCTTCTTCGTTCATCATGGCGACGAAGCGCTCTTCAGAGCCGGCGATCCCTTCTGCGAGAACAACGCAAGCGTCATTGCCTGATTGAATGACCATGCCTTGGATCAGTTCAGAGACAAGTACGCTCTCGCCCAGCGGCACGAACATCTTGGAACCCTGCGTCCGCCAGGCTTTCTCACTGACCGGAAGCCCCTGCTCCAGGTGCAGACGTCCGGTCGCCAGCATGCCGAATACGATATAGGCCGTCATCATTTTCGTCAGGGACGATGGTGCCATCCGCTCATCTGCAGATTTATCCAGCAGAACTGCACCCGTGCTGGAATCCACAATGTAAGCCCAGCGCGCAACGGTATCGAACGGACCAATCGGCGTATTGGCAGGCGTCCCAACCGGAGCAGCCGGAACATCCGAAGCGGCGGCAGCGGCTTTTGCATGAGCTGCGGCATGATGGTGCGGGCGTGCCAACGCACTCAGCGGCCCGCCAAAAGAAGCACAGGCAGCAAAGCCCGCAACACCACCGAAAAGAGAGCGTCTAGTCCGCACGTTCGTCCCCAGTTGTTCGGCCTTAGTCACGGCCGTCATTCCACAATGATCCGCGCGCCCTCTACCCCGCACGCATGGGTCCGGTCCAGTGCCGCATCGGCCTGGGTGGTATCGGTATAGGGTCCGGACCTTACGCGCCAGTCCAGCCCTGCTCCATCTGGCACACGCTGAACCTCGCCGGAACAGCGCACAGCCACACTTGCGGCGGCCCCATGCCCGGAAAATTTTCCAAGAAGAACATATAGCCCCTGCGGACCTGTCATCCCCTGAGACCACGTTACAGGTAACGGCGTGAGCGCAGCGGACGGTTGGCCACCCACAGACGAGTCGCTGCCATAGACTTTTTTCGAAGCGCCACCATCAAGCGACTCTGCGCGAACTTCCCCAACCGGAGCAGACTGGACGTCCAGATGCGGTGCACCCGTCAGTCCCTCCATAACGGCACGGCTCGCGGTTTCGTCTTCAACAATCTCAACAGGCGTATCAGACGTCATGCCCAGCAGATCTGCGGCCTTTGGAGACAACGCGACAACGCGCCCTGCACTTTCCGGCCCCCGCCGCGTCAGTCGGATCCGAACCACCCGCCCATTCAACAGATTTCGGACCGTCACGATCGACGGCAGTTGAAGGGTTTGGTGTGACCCGGTCATTCCACCCGAAGACCAAGCCTCTCCGTCAGAAGCCAGTTGCCCATGTAACGGCGCCTCACGTGTCGCCAGACCCGTTGCCCGATAGTCGAACTGCTCATTGGGATAAAACCAGCCCTGCGGGCCATGCCACGCGTTCCCCAGCTCATAGTGGGGATGCGGCGCACTAGCAGGCTCATCATCCTGATGACACGCCCCAACCAGGGGCAAGAACGCCAGAAGTGGCGCGAAATTACGGAGAAACAATGCCGGTTCCCAGAAGACCTACGCCCAGCGCGTAATAATCAGACGGGTTGTAACGACGGATCACGTTGAAATTATGGTAAACCATGAAGGCCTGCGTCCCCGGACCATCTGGCTGCACAATCGCGCCTTTTACGTCCGTGCGGGAGAAACGCGCGCCATCTGCCCGCCGCACGCCGCGAGACATCCACTCTGCCAGTGACTTGGTATTGGTCCGGCCAATCTCACTTTTATCTAACGCGCTGGCCAGTGTGACTTCCTGTCCCCATGGCTCGTAAGGCTGCCAACCGCATTTCCCGAGATAGTTCGCGATAGACGCAAACACGTCGGGCTGGGACGTCCAGATATTACGCTTGCCGTCACCATCACCATCAGCCGCATACCGCAGATACGCGCTCGGCATAAACTGAGCCTGCCCCATGGCACCGGCATAGCTGCCCATCATGGCTTCCGGTGCGATATCACCATCATTCAGGATCTGGAGTGCTTTCATCAGCTCCCCACGGAAGAACGTCGAACGCCGTCCATCGAATGCCAGAGTCGCAAGGGCATCCACGACAGAGAAAGTGCCGGTATGCGCACCAAAACCCGACTCGAGACCCCAGATCCCCATCACGCCCCGATCGTCACACCCAAAGCGTTCACTGACAGGTGCCATGACGTTCTCTACGCCCGAATAGACAGTACGGCCCTTCTGAAAACGCGACTCCGGCAGCACGCGATCACGATACTGCGCCCATGTCAGGGTGAACTCCGGCTGATGCCGATCGAGCTTAAGAACCTTGGCATTGGGTTCTCGCGTCAAAGCCAGAGCACGGGAGACGATGCTGGAAGAAAGCCCCTGCGCCAGTGCCTGTGATCGGACGCCGGCGAGAAATGCACCGTAGTCCTCAGCTGCAGCAGAGCGGATCCCCATCGCAGCCGCTCCGGCAACAGAGGAAAAGGCAGCAAGAAGATGACGTCTTTTAAGCACGGGAATATCAGCCCCCAGAGGGTGGTTCATTTGAAGCGCACGCTAGCAACCTGTGATGCTCCCTACCAGTCTTCCGCAAAACCTTTCGAGCATTCTCCGGTCAAAACGCCCGGCGTGAGATTGTCGCCAGCGCGCTGACATGCGACATCAACGTTCCATGATCATGGAACATCCCGCGGCATGATAGCCATTGGCCCCGCCCTGGCGTCACAGCCTGCCTGGCTGAAAGCAGTCAGCATCATTGTGGGGACCTTTATCCTCGAAGACGTGGCAACCGTTCTTTCCGGAGTGGCTGCGCGTGCGGGGCATGTCAGCATCGCTCTGGCCCTGGGTGCACTCTGGTTTGGCGTCGCAATCGGTGATCTCGGGCTATATGGCCTAGGGGCCGCTGGTGCACGCTGGCCCCGTCTTCGCCGCTTCCTGACGCTTCCCAAGCAGGAACGAACGCAGGAGTGGTTTTCCAAGAACGTCATCCGCATCGTCGCCATTTCCCGCTTCGTGCCCGGCGCGCGCCTCCCGCTCTACACAGCCTGCGGCTTCTTCCACGCACCGTTCCTACGGTTTGCCCTGACAGCAGTGCTCGCCACCCTTGTGTGGACAACACTGCTGTTTCTGCTGGCCATGCGCATTGGCGGCTGGCTTCTGGCGCATCAGGGAGGCTGGCGCTGGGCCGGACTGGCGGGATTTGTTCTGTGTATTGTTGTTGTCGGGCGCCTGATCGCCCGTATCCAGACCGTGAGCCAGTAACCGAATGTCCAAGACAGAGACTGAACAAAATCCCCTCTCGCTTTTCGAATTCTGGCCCGGTTCCATCTTTTACACGCCCATCGTCCTGTACTGGATCGCAATGGGCCTGAAGTACCGGGATCTCAGCATTCCGACGGCCGCAAATCCGCGCATTGAGACCGGTGGTCTTTGCGGAGAGAGCAAGTCTTCCATTCTCGATATGGCTGGCCCAATCGCCCAGGAGGCTATTGCCCCGTACGCTGTTTTTGCGAGTGGCATGGGCGCGCTGGATCGTGCGCTGGCCGCGATGGAACGGAAGGAGCTGTCATTTCCGGTAGTGGTCAAACCCGATATTGGCTGCAACGGAACGGGCGTGAAACTTGTCCGCTCCCGGGAGCAACTCGAAAGCGTTCTCCCTCAGTTCCCGAACGACGTTGACCTGATGGTACAGGAACTCATCGACTATCCTGTCGAAGCCGGCCTGTTTTACATCCGCCATCCTGATCAACCGCAAGGCCGCATCACGTCGGTAACATACAAGGAAGCCCCGGTTCTCACGGGCGACGGACATTCTACCATCGAAGAACTCATCATGAGTGATCCTCGCATGGGGCAGGTTCCGCAAATCTATCTTCCGCGTCTGGCGGGGCGGGAAAAGTCCGTTCTGGCAGAAGGGGAAGTTCTACCCCTCGTGTTTGCTGGCAATCATTGCAAAGGGTCTGTCTTTCGCGATGGCCGGGCTGATACCACCCCAGAGCTGACCGCGCGCCTGGACGCCATCATGAAAGACGTCCCGGATTTCTATTTCGGCCGTGTAGACGTGAAGGTTCCGTCGGTTGAAGCCCTGCAGCGCGGAGAAGGCCTTCGCATTATCGAAATTAACGGTGTCGGCTCCGAAGCAATCCATATCTGGGACCGCCGCACAACCCTGTGGGAAGCGTATCGGGCACAGTTCTCACACTATCACCAGACCTTCCTTATCGGCGCGGCCAACAAGGCGCGTGGATGGAAGACATCAGGCGCTTTCGGAATGCTGCACTCCTGGCGCAAGCAGCGCCGTCTGCTGGCATCCTATCCAATGAACGACTAAGGGAACTCAGTTCCCGAGCTTACCACCGCCAAAGATATAGTTGCTGACCTGCTGCTCCAACGAAAGCTGGTCGCGGGTGTCCTTGATGACCCCGCCAGCAGACAGCGTCTTAGGGTCTTTCCCCGGTTCAATCTGAAGCGCGTTATCAGCCGTCATGCTCGGCGCACCGATACCGACGGCCGTATCAACCGGAAGATTGAGCTGCTGATCAACGGAAAACGTCACGTCCGCCATCTGGGTTTGTGGGTTAAGGCTGATCGACTGGACACGCCCCACAGTCACCCCGGCGAGATCAACATCCGCGCCAGCTTTTAAGCCATTCGCTGAATTGAACTGCGCATGCATGACGATGCTGTGCTGAACCGGCCCCTTGCGAAGCTCACCGCCATAAACAAGAAAAGCCCCGGCAACGAGAAGGACAAGACCGCTTGCCAGAATGGCGCCACCGCGCCCGCTGTATCCTGCCTTCATGTGGTGCCTCAACTTTCAAAAAACCCGGTAAGCTGGCGAGTTAGTCTTCCCCCACAGCACGGTCAAGGTTGCGTCCCTTCGCGCCATCAGGCAAGTGACTTCCTTTTCCGCCCATCCGTGCAGGCTCCATGACGCTTTTTCAGGCCATCATTCTCGCCATCGTTCAGGGCATTACTGAGCCCTTTCCCGTCAGTAGTCTCGGCCATGCCGTTCTGCTGCCCGGCATCCTTCACTGGAACCTGGACGAACATTCGGAAATGTTCCTGCCATTCCTGACAATGCTGCACGTCGGAACCCTGGTGGCTCTGGCCGGCGTCTTCTGGCGCGACTGGATGGCCATCCTTCGTGGGATGCTGGGTCTGCACGGCCGATACAACCAGCTTGAATCGATTCGGGTTTTTGGCCTTCTCGTCATCGCGACCATCCCCGCCGTCATCTTCGGTGGGCTTTTTGAACATAGCCTGCGCTCCATCTTCGGGGCGCCTCTGGCCGTCGCAGGCTTTCTGGTTCTGAATGGCCTGCTGCTTCTGGTCACGGAATGGCTCCGCAGACAGCGCGGACAGGCGGATCACCGTCCGATTTCTTCCCTGTCTCCCAAGGATGCTCTGATTATCGGGTTCTGGCAGTGTCTTGCCCTGTTCCCTGGTCTGTCGCGTTCAGGCGCCACCATGAATGGCGGTCTTCTGCGCGGACTGGATCACGGCACTGCCGCCCGTTTCTCCCTGCTCATGGCCCAGCCGGTCGTTCTGGCAGCGACCGTCAAGGAAGGCTGGCAGATGCGCCATATGACGATTTCCCACGACGTGATGTTTCAGTGCGTGGTGGGAGCCATCGCTGCCGGCATCACAGCTCTTATCTGTTCTCTCCTGATGTTGCGCTTCTTCCGCAATCATGACGAATGGGCTCTCAAGCCTTTCGGCATCTACTGCATTGCTGCCGGCCTGGTGGCAGGCGTTCTCATCGTTCTATAAACCTTTCCAGACGCCGCTTTTCCCGGCAGATTAGGGATCATGCCACTTCCGATACAATCCAGCTCATCCGCCTCAGCCACGGCTGCCCGTCGAAAGAGTCTCGAACAGATCATGTCCGAGAATGAAGCGCACGGGTTGAAACGCAGCCTCACGGCCACGCAGCTTATTCTGCTGGGCGTCGGCTCCACCATCGGCGCAGGCATTTACGTCATGACTGGAACGGCTGCTGCCGAATATGCAGGGCCGTCTGTTCTTGTTTCGTTCGTGGTAGCCGCCCTCGCCTGCCTGTTCACCGCGTTTTCATACGGCGAGCTGTCATCCACGCTTCCGGTGTCAGGCTCGGCATACTCCTACGCTTACATCTCCATGGGGGAGAAAGTGGCTTGGATCGTGGGGTGGCTGCTCCTTCTGGAATACGGAATTTCCTGTGCAGCCGTCGCCGCCGGACTGTCCGGTTATGCATCGTCTCTCCTTGCCGTTTTTGGTGTCCATATTCCCCTCAGCCTTACTCAGGCGACGTTGCAGCCCGTTCCCGGTTCGGACGGCACTGCCATTAGCGCCGGCTGGCGACTGGATCTTATCGGCCTGACGGCAGTCTTTCTGGTAACCGGCCTCTTGGTGCGTGGCATTGAGGAATCTGCCCGCGTTAATACGCTGATCGTTATCCTGAAGGTCGGTGTTCTTGGTTTGTTCGTTGCCTTCGGCATCCATGCCATTCACCCCGCAAACTGGCACCCCTTTATTCCGCCCAACGAAGGTGGCTTTCACTACGGTGTCAAAGGGATCTTCCGGGCAGCGTCGATCATCTTCTTCGCTTATGTCGGATTTGAAGCCGTCTCGACTGCGTCAGCAGAAGCGAAGAACCCGACACGGGATGTCCCCATCGGGATTATCGGCAGCCTTCTGATCTGCACGATTGTATACATCATCGTTGCTGCGGTTCTTCTCGGGATCGTCCCTTACCGAGATCTGGACGTTCCGGACCCATTGGCCATCGCTGTGCGCGTAATGAACACGCCCTGGCTGTCCATTTTCATTAATGTGGGCGCAACCATCGGACTGTGTTCCGTTCTGATGGGGCTGATGTATGCCCAGTCGCGTGTGCTCATGACAATGAGCCGTGACGGCCTGATCCCCTCGCTGTTCGGCAAGGTTCATGCCAAATTCCGCACCCCTTGGCTCGGCACGATCGTGTTGGGAATCATCGTTGCCATTATGACGGCAACGCTTCCCATCGACATTATCAGTGATCTGGTTTCAATCGGTACAGCGGCGGCTTTTGGTATCGTGTGCTTTACGGTCATTTGGCAGCGGAACACACGGCCGGATCTGTATCGGCCTTTCAGTGTCCCCTTGGGCGGGTTCCGGGTGCGTGGTTTCTGGATTGGTATAACACCACTGCTCGGGATTATTTTCTGCCTGTTCATGACCATTCCGCTCGTCACGGATATGATCCACTCCGTTGCCAACGGTAATCCCGTGCCGCTTATTCTCCTCACCGGCTACGTCATTCTCGGCATCGTCACATATGTATTTTACGGACGCCGCAATTCCACAATGGCAGGGTGAAAGTCTCGTTTCACGGTAGAATAGCGTTTATTCGGCAACGCTTTCTTCCGTGGCACCATAGCGGCCCATGGCTTCTCCAAGAGACACACCGACGCTGTTTTTCCACTCAAACCATCCATTAGCCGACCGCCCGAGCAAATAAGCGGCGGATGAGCTGGGGGATTTGTAAAGCGTGTCACGCGTATAGATGACACAACTTCCCTCCACCTTCAGAACGCCTTGATCAATTAAGCCCTGCCGCTTTTGATAGTATCCGTTTTTCAGAAACGCTTCGGAAACCTCTGTTCTCCCGTACGATCCAGCGAGAACTACAAGACCTTCCTCAGTATACCGCGCCCGGCCATTCACTCCGGATGCTCTGCAATAAAATTCCTGTTCCGCATCTTCCGATGCCACAGGATTATAGGTGTGATGCGGAGTGATGACTGGAGTTTGAACAACACGAGCCCTGATCAATGGATCAAAAAGCGGGCGGCCCAGCGTCGTTAGCAAAATATCGAATGTTTCAAAGATTTCCCGGCATTCGGCTTCCATCGCTTGTGGCGTATGCGGCTTGGTACCGATCGTACCGTTATCCAACTCAAAGCGTTGCGCTTTCGCGGCCCGAGTGATTGACAACCATTCCAGATAATAAGCGTGCGTCAGCGTCAGGCTCTGCGTCAAAGATAACGCCACAACTGCACGGTTCCAGAAATCCTTCTTCTCATTGTGCTGCTTCAGGCGCGTACCCAGGTTCCCTGTTTGCCCCACATAAGCCATGGGCGCGGAAGTCTGTTCATTCTCACCAAAAAGAACATACACACCAACAAACCCGGCTTCAGGCATCGCCAAAAAGGCCTCAAGGCGCACTCGGGGAATTTCAATCACCTGCACAATACGTGTGGTAATGGCTGCGGTACGAATGCCCTGCGGGTCACCTGAAGGAAGAAAGATCTGAATGGTTTGAGGATGTTCCGACATATCTTCTTCAGTCCTGCACAAGATCCGGCATTCATGTTTCAAGCAGAAACACTCAAATCCGACGTAACAGCCATCAGTTGATCCGGCCAGATGCAGAACGATTACGTCCCTCAAAAGAAAAAACCACCGCCGAAGCGATGGTTCCTGTCTCAGGCTCCCGGCGTTCCAGGACCCATATAACTCCCCGGCGGCGGCCGATCGATCTTTGGAGACAAAAGCTCGCTTGGCCAAGCCTCAACCCCCGGCCGGGGTGGCATCATGGCAAAACGTGCCCGCGGCAGAGCCTCCGGGCATTCTTCCCTGATCCGCGCAATAATCTTTTCCCGGATATCACACCGCAGATCCCAGCTCTGAAGAGCATTGCGCGCACTGGCGATAATACGGATCGACATCACCTGAGAGTTACAGTCCGCCACCTGCGCATCAAAAACCTTACCGTCCCAAAGTGGGCATGTGCGGATGATCTCATTGAGCATCTCCCGGATGCGATCCATTGGCGCCTCATAATCGAGCCATAGAAACACAACACCGATGATCGCCGCAGAATTATGCGTCCAGTTTTCGAACTGGTTCTCCAGGAAGTAAGAAATCGGCACAATATGACGGCGCCAGTCCCACACCCGCAGCACAACATAGGTCGCGTTGATTTCCTCAACCCAGCACCAGTCACCATTGATGATGACGAGATCTTCCATACGAATGGGCTGGGTCACGGCAATCTGCACGCCTGCAATCAGATTGGTCAGCAAGCCACGCGCAGAAAGACCCACGATCAGTGATGCGGCTCCAGCCGAAGCAAAGAGCGACACACCATACTGTTTCACAGACGGGAACAGCATAAGGGCCGACGCCACGGTCACAATGCCCACCATGATTTCCGTCAGGCGCCTCAGAACGCGGATCTGCGTCTGATGCGTACGAATCATGATGTCGTCGGTCTGTTCTCTTGAAGAAAGCCGGTTGAGATACGCTTCCGTCATGATCCGGAAAACGATAATGGCAGAAAAGCCAAACGTCAGAACCAGCAGGAACAGGAAAAAGAGTCTGAGGTTCTGTTCAGTCTCGTAGGCAAAGCCTGTCACGGCAGGCAAAGCCGCAATCATCGCAAGCAGTGCGATCATAATCCGTGTTGGACGCCGAAGCGCAGCCACGATCCGGCGGATCAGCGCACCACTTCGGGAGCCGGGGATCCGCAACGTCAGGGACGTTACGAGATTACCGCAATAAAAAGCCAGAATACCCACGACCGCGAGCATCAGAACAGAAACAACGGCTGCCGGAAGCCACGTAAAATAAGACCTTACGGCAAACAGCGTGCTGACGAAGTGCTGCGTCACTAGGCAGGAAGCTCCATATCAAGAGGGAATTGAGGGATTCAGAAAACCATAACAGATATGACCATTGTGAAAAATGCGGTGACTAAAATCCTGCATTTTCCTTTTGATAACGTGTTGACACACCAACAGATCCCCCTTAAAAACCCGCCTCAACGCCGGGTTGCCCGGTGGGATGGCGGTGTAGCTCAGTGGTAGAGCAGGGGAATCATAATCCCTTGGTCGGCGGTTCAAATCCGTCCACCGCTACCATCCTTATTTTCCTAAAATTAAATAAAAATCTTTCAGGTATCTGATCTGAAAGCATTTTTGTATCATGGTGACATGATCAAGAAGCCTCTTGCCGTCGTCACCATGGCCTATAATGAACCAGAACATCTTCAGATCTGGCGTCGGCATTATGGCGCTCAGGTCGGTGAAGCGTCATGTTACGTTATTGACCATGGCTCCAATGACGGATCGACGGATCATCTTGGTCAGGTCAACAGGATCCGAATTCCCCGCTCTCCTCAGGATGACGAACGACGTACGCGTGCCGTTGGCGCATTCTGTGCCAGTCTTCTCGAATGGTATGACAGTGTCATTTACAGTGATGTAGATGAGCTTCTCTTGGCAGATCCTGCCATTTACCCGTCCCTCACCCATTTTGCCGTTGCCAATAGTAGCCCTGTTGTCACAGCCACGGGGCTAGACGTCATCCATCTGCCCAACAGCGAAACTGACTTCGATTATAGTCGGCCGGTTTCAATCCAGAGGCAGCATTTACGATTTTCGAGTGCAATGTGTAAGCCGGTACTCATCCGCGCCGCGGTGACGTGGGCTCCTGGTTTTCATTGTTGCAAAGAAGTCAGTCCTCAGCTGACAGCACCGCTATTTCTTTTCCACCTGCGTTACGCAGACCTTGCCTCAGGCCTCAGGCGTCTGAACCGAACCCGAACGCAACCCTGGAGCTCAGAAAATGCTGGCCAGCACCAGCGCCTCCTTGATCAGGACTGGGAGAACATGCTCCGCAACATGGCAGGCCTCCCGATTGTCCACCCAACATTCGATCAGCAGGACCAGCGGCTAAAGAACTGGCGTCATGCGGTCGAACAAAGCGCAATTGACCGTAATCATGACCAGTACCGGCTCGACCTCCACATCAATGGAACCGAGCTCTGGCACCTCCCCGAACGGTTTGTAGGGCGGATATAAAAAAGAGCCGGACCTTTTCAGGACCGGCTCTTTTTCAAATCTTATTCAGCGTCGGCTGAAGCGTCCTGAGGCCGCTGGGCCTCGAAGGAAGGCTGTTCGCCACCTTCACGGTCGCCGCCCTGATAATTTTCTTCGCCATGTGGCTCACGACGATCTTCATAAGCGCGCTGACGCTGCGCCTGACGCTCGTTGCGCTCCTGCTGACTCTGCTGGGCCGCCTGATTCATCGCATTAAGAATGCGGAAATAGTGCTCGGCATGCTGGAAATAGGCTTCCGCAAGAATACGGTCCCCGGTTCCGGTGGCATCCCGACCAAGCTGGAGATACTTCTCGAAAAGCTGCTGAGCAGTTCCGCGAATTCTGAGGTCCGGGCCATTGCTGTCAAACACATGGTTGCGGTTCAGAGGGGTCTGGGAACTACTTGTGCGTGGTGTCCCGCCGCCTGCACGATGATGCCGGCCTCTTATACGCTTCATATTCATCGACCCGTGATGCACTTTCCTGATGGCGGGCCCCTCTTCTGCCCTTGCAGAAGGATGCATCCGCCGCTGTCGAAAAGACGTCTGTCTATCTCGCTGTGGCTGGACACTGGCCAGCCTTCTCATCTGTTACCGGCTTACTGAAAGACGGCCAACAGGAGCAACTCCGTGAGGAAAAAACCGCCATTACGGCTTTCACTCCAAAACGTAGCTTTTGGGTCATACCAACTCTCGGCCCTGAAGCCAACGTCTTTCCTCAGTTTTCTGTCCGCTGCAGAACAAGAGCGCGTGCAATGCCCCCCAGATCATCATGCCGCGCGACCTCTTTCAGCCCTCGCCGGCTCCCCAGTTCGGACACAGCATCGATCTGCCCGATGCCCATTTCCAGAATGGCATGTCCCCCCGGAACAAGCAGTCGGGGTAACGCGTCACACAACAACCGATAGGCATCCAGGCCGTCCGTTCCTCCATCCAGCGCCCGGGCGGGCTCATAGCGGGAGACCTCCGGCATCAGGTCGGGCACGTCAGCACTCTCGATATAGGGCGGATTGGAAATCACGACATCAAACTGCCCGTTCAGGGCAGAATCCCAGTTCCCTGCCAAAAATGCACTGCGTTTTTCCAGTCCGTTCCGAACCGCATTCCGCTGGGCCAGAAGCGCCGCTTCAGGTGCAAGATCAACGCCGACCCCCCACGCCCGGGAATATTCTGAAAGCGCGGACAACAGCAGGCACCCTGTCCCCGTTCCAAGGTCCAGCATGGTAAGAGCCTCCGCCTTGTCCGGCCGAACGATCAGGAGCGCTTCTATCAGAGCTTCACTGTCTCCCCGGGGGATCAGCGTCTCTGGTGACGTAAAGACATCAAGAGTCCAGAACCCCGTTTCACCCGTAATGAAAGCCAAAGGTTCGCGAGACGCACGCCGCTGAACAGCCGTCTCAAAGCGATTCGCTTCATCCTCAGAAAGAACGTTCAGAGCGAACAATCCAGCCAGATCACGATGCGTGGCCCAAGACAGCAGCAATCGGGCTTCACGACGAGGATCTTCAAGTCCAGCCTGCTGCAAGACCACCGCTGCACGCTGAAGAATGTCATCTTTTGCAGTCATTTTGTCAGTGAACCTGCTATACCTGTGATCATGAAGTCCAAACGTGCATTTTTCTTCTCGGTCCTTCTTCTGGGATGCGCCCTGCATTCAGCCAGCGCCCAGTCTGAACTTCCTGGCACCTTCACCGTCACCGATGAACGTGCTCCTGAAGAAATCTCCGAAGTCTCTCGCCTTTACCTGAACGGTAACCTGGTGGCGACCTTCCGCCTCGGCTTATCCAAATCACGAGAAACCCAAACCATCACGCTTCCTGCCGGACGCAACGATGTTGACTATGCCCTGTGTGGCGAAATCACCATCATGCACAACGGACATCAGGAAACGCATCAGGTCAGCAGCGACGGCCAGCTTCATAGCCCGCAAGACCATGCCCTGGATGCTGTTGGCAGCAATAATTTCACAGACTTTTTTTTGGTAGACTACAACGACCCTTCCGTCGCCACTCATCGGCATGGACGGGCTGCTGTTTGCGCGGTTCCCAGCAGCTGAGGCTTTAAAAGCCTTCAGCGGCCAGAAGCTCTGTCTGTTCTTCACGTGTCAGCGCATCGATAATCTCATCAAACTCGCCCGCCATGATGCGTTCGATCTTGTAGAGCGTCAGATTGATGCGATGGTCCGTCACACGCCCCTGTGGGAAGTTATACGTCCGAATCCTCTCTGACCGGTCCCCTGTTCCAACCTGAGAGCGCCGATCAGCGGCACGGGATTCATGAGCAGCTGATCGCTGCCGCTCATACAGACGTGCACGGAGGATTTTCATAGCCTTGGCACGGTTCTTGTGCTGGCTCTTTTCTTCCTGCATCGCCACTACGACGCCGGTAGGAATATGCGTAATGCGAACAGCACTTTCCGTCTTGTTGACGTGCTGTCCACCCGCGCCCGACGCACGATAAACGTCAATTCGCAGATCGTCGTCATTAATCGTGACGTCCACCTCCTCGGCTTCCGGCAGAACAGCGACCGTCACCGTGGACGTATGAATGCGCCCCTGGCTTTCAGTCGCCGGGACGCGCTGTACGCGATGCACGCCAGACTCATACTTCAGGCGAGCAAACACGGAACGGCCGGAAATTGTCGCCATGCCGTCTTTCAGGCCTGCAACTTCATTCTCGGCATATTCCATGACTTCAAAACGCCAGCCATTCTGCTCCGAAAACCGGCGATAGGCATCGAAAAGCTGGGCGGCAAAAAGCCCCGCCTCATCACCACCTGCCGCCGGACGAATTTCCAGAATAGCGCTGCGTTCATCCGCTGCATCTTTGGGAAGAAGAGCGAGTCGGAGATTGTGCTCCAGTTCAGGAATCTGGGCTTCAATCTCTTCCAGCTCAGCTTGAGCCAGTTCCTTCATTTCCGGGTCAGAAAGAAGAGCTTTGGCGCCATCGCGCTGTGTGTCGGCGTCCTGCCAGGCCCGGATTGAAGCAACGACAGGCTCGAGTTCTGCATACTCCCGTGAGAGGCGCGTGAACTCTTCCCCCGTCGCCTCACCTGCGGACATCAGAGCCTGAATTTCCTCCGACCGCGCAACAATTCGCTCAAGCCTGTCGTCAAATGCCACGTGTCAGGCGCCCTTCAGTGCCTGAACCAGATCCGCAACAGATACCTCCTGCTGATCACGCGTTCCCAGATCACGAAGCTGCACGACATCGCGCGCAATTTCTTCATCACCCAGAACAATCGCATGAGATGCACCGGACTTCACGACGCGCTCCATGCGCTTCTTCATGTTCCCACGTGTCTCAATTTCAGCACGCAGTCCCGCTTCGCGCAGGGACCGGGCAATTGCAGCACCTTTGAGAAGAGCCTCGTCTCCCATAGGAACAATTGCAATTCCAGCAGGAACAGCAGGCGCGTCCTCAAGCAACAAGGCAAGACGCTCGATACCACCAGCCCAGCCGATTGCCGGAACAGCAGGACCGCCCATCTGCTCAACCAGCCCTTCGTAGCGTCCCCCAGCCAGAACAGTGCCTTGAGCACCCAGCTTCGTCGTCACGAACTCGAAGGCCGTGTGGCTGTAATAATCAAGGCCACGCACAATCCGCGGGTTTTCGACGAACTCCACGCCAAATGCCGTCAGGTAGGAGCGCAGTCCGTCCCAGAATTTACGAGACTCATCGTTCAGATAATCCGCAAAAGCCGGGGCATCGGCCAGCAGCGCACGATCCTGCTCGGATTTGCTGTCCAGAATTCGCAGCGGATTTACCTCAAGACGCACACGGCTTTCTTCAGAAAGCGCATCTGCGTGCTGACGGAAATACGCCACCAGAGCCTCACGCCACGCCTGCCGGGACGCAATATCCCCGAGCGTGTTGATTTCCAGAACAACATGCTCCGAAAGACCAAGCGCTTTCAGAATGTCGTAGGCCATTGTGATGACTTCGGCGTCTCGCAGAGGACCTTCTGCGCCCAGCAGCTCCGCACCAATCTGATGGAACTGGCGATAACGCCCCTTCTGCGGGCGCTCATAACGGAACATCGGCCCGTGATAAAACGCCTTCTGAGGTAAGGACTGGGTCAAACCGTTCGTCACAAGCGCACGACAGATTGAGGCTGTGTTCTCGGGACGCAGCGTGATGCTCTCGCCACCCCGATCCTCAAACGTGTACATTTCCTTGGACACGACATCGGATGTCTCACCGAGCGTGCGGGAGAAAACCCGCGTGTCTTCGAAGATCGGCGTGCTCCATTCCTCGAAGCCATAGGTCTCGAGGACCGAACGCGCCGTCTCCACCACATGGTGATGGCGGCGCATGGTATCGCCAATGAGGTCGTGTGTGCCGCGGGGCGGTTGCAGTCCTGACATCAGTGGCTCGCCGGATCCATCTGCTTGGCTGCTTCAGCGGCTGCAGCAGCTTCGGTCTGAGCCTTATCTGCCTCAATGGCGGCAACCTTGGTTTCAACCAGATCCACAATGTGCTCGATCATGTCTACGGCTGGCATCGTATGATCCTGACGACCAGCGGAATAGACCATGTGACGGCCCGAGCCACCGCCGGTCACACCGATATCAGTCATCAGGGCTTCACCCGGACCATTCACAACGCATCCGATGATGGAGAGCGTCAGCGGCGTCTTGATGTGCTGGAGGCGATCTTCAAGCGTCTGGACCGTCTCGACCACGTTGAACCCCTGACGGGCACAGGATGGGCAGGAAATGATTTTCACACCACGATGACGCAGGCCAAGGGACTTCAGAATGTCCCAGCCCACCAGCACTTCTTCTTCCGGTGCAGCAGACAGCGAAACACGCATCGTATCACCCACGCCCGCCCAGAGCAGATTGCCCAGACCGATGGAAGACTTCACCGTACCAGCACGCTTGGAGCCAGCTTCCGTGATGCCGATGTGCAGTGGATGGTCACAGCAGTCTGCAAGCTGCTGATAGGCGGCAACCGCCATGAACACGTCAGACGCCTTCACGCTGATCTTGAACTCATGGAAATCATGGTCCTGAAGGATCTTTGCGTGCTCCAGAGCACTTTCAACAAGGGCTTCCGGGTTAGGCTCACCGTACTTTTCCAGAAGGTGCTTTTCCAGCGAGCCAGCATTCACACCGATACGGATGGAACAGCCGTAATCCTTGGCGGCGTTCACAACTTCACGCACGCGCTCGGCACTGCCAATATTGCCCGGATTGATACGCAGGCAAGCCGCACCGGCCTTCGCGGCTTCGATCGCGCGTTTATAGTGGAAGTGAATGTCAGCGACGATCGGCACGTTCACTTCATGAACGATTTCCTTCAGAGCGGCCGTGCTGGCTTCATCCGGACAGGACACACGAACGATGTCCACACCTGCCAGTTCGGCGAGACGGATCTGGTCAATCGTCGCCTGCGCGTCAGACGTCAGGGTATTGGTCATGGTCTGCACGGAGATCGGCGCATCACCACCGACCGCAACCTTGCCGACATGAATCTGGCGCGACTTGCGACGCTCGATGTGCTGATAGGGGCGGTAGCTGCTCATGATTTACCTCTTCGTGCCCGGGATAACCGGGTCCTTTGGGTCAGGGGCGTTACCCCCCTGTTTAATGCGATGGAGACGATTGATCCAGTTGCCGGGCATTCAGATCGTCAGCAGAAACTTCTGCGGAAGGCGTAGGAGCTTTTTTAGGGCGACGTATTACAGGCTTCACAGCAGGCGCCGCAGACGAGTCATCTGGTGCGCCCGCAGTCGACCCGTCAACATTTTGCTCTGCAGGCGTAGGCACCACGGCAGACGGCTGTGCCGGAAGAGCAACACCATTGCCGAATGCACCTGAACGGATGGCATCCGCTGTAACTTCAACATTCCGGCGCACTTCGCCCTGACGACCTAGAGGCGCGCTCGTGCAGCCATCTGTCGAAAGGACAACACCACCCGCATTGCCGAAAGACATGCGAAATGGCGCTGCAGAAGCGTCACCCTGCCAGCTTTCGCCAGCCTTAAGCACGCGAGACACAAGAACATGACCGTCCTTGTCCTTCACCTGCATCCAGACAGGCGCCAACAGACGCACGACAACAGCCCCGACAGGGACGGCTGGAGCGGGAGTTTCGGCAGGAACATCTGTAGCAGGGCCAAACTGATCCGTATTGTTCGGCGCGCCGTCATCCTCTTCTGTGCTCGGCGAAGGAGGTGCTGGCGATGCTGCAGGCGTTGCAGACTCAGTCGGTGCAATAACCGGCTGTGGTGCCGGAGCCGGCACAACTGGAGCGACAGACGCAGGAAGTGGATCATGCGGCAGAGAGGGATCGGGAGTTGGTGCCCTGCCGGGCATAACAGACGCCACCTGAGGAGACGTGGTCGCAGACGTCGCGGCACCTGGCATCAGTTCCGCAACAGCAGGAATGCGGCGGTCTGCCGGACTGTCATGCGAGGCAAACCGATACCATCCCGCATAGGCCGCCACGACAACAACAAGCCCTGCTCCAACCAGCAGACCAATAGGCAGCCCGCGCTCACCCTCAGGCTGCGGAAAGACGAGATCCGTCTTCCGATTGACGACCCCGCGATATTCTCGACGGAAACGGGCAACCAACCCATCTGCGTCTAACTGCATGGCGTGGGCATACGTCCGCAGGAAGCCGACAGCATACGCCACACCTGGCAGAGACGAGAGATCATCAGCTTCAAGCGCAACCAGCAGACGCGCCCGGATGCGTAACCACTGCGCAACGTCATCTATCTGCCATCCCAACTCCTCCCGTCGCGTACGCAGAATCGTGCCAACACTGGGCTGATCTGAGCGAAGCGGCATCGGACGGTCGGAGGGAGGAGACATGGCTGATAAAACCTGATCAGGCAGAAGCGTGAACGCGATCTTCCCGCTTCGCAATGGCTTCGACAGCCTGCTCAACGAGTGTGGCAATGATTTCGGAAACCGGACGGACTTCCTTGACCATACCAACAGACTGGCCAGCCATGACAGACCCGTTCTCGACGTCACCCTCGATTACGGCACGACGAAGTGCACCAGCCCAGAAGTGCTCGATGGAAAGCTGAGCATCTTCCTTGCTGACACCACCGCTCTGGAACGTGCGGATCGTCTCTGCCTGATGCTTCAGGAAGCCACGACTTCCAGCATTGGCAAGACCACGAACCGGAATGACCGGAAACTGCTCATCAAGCTGCACGGATGTCACAGCGTCACGGGCATTGGCCCGCAGGAACGCCTTCTTGAAGTTTTCGTGCGCGATGCTCTCTTCAGACGCAGCAAAGATCGTTCCAAGCTGCGCACCGGAAGCGCCCTGCTCAAGGTAGGACACGATGGCATCACCACGGCCCAGACCACCCGCCACAAAGACAGGAACGTCCTTGATGTGCGGCAGAATTTCTTGTGCCAGAACCGTCAGGGAAACTGGGCCGACATGGCCACCAGCTTCCGAACCCTCGATGATGAGCGCTTCGATACCAAGTTTTACCAGACGCTTGCCAAGTGCCAGCGCAGGCGCAAAGCCGATCGCACGCGCTCCACCATCACGAACACGCTTGATGATGGCACTCGTCGGCACACCACCAGCCAGAACGACATGGGAAACCTTGTGTGCAACACACACATCGACCAGTCGCTCAAGTTCCGGATGCATGGTGATGAGGTTCACACCAAACGGGCGCTTCGTCAGAGCCTGCGTGGCAACGATTTCTTCCTCAAGGCGCTCCGGCGTCATCGCACCACAGGCAATCACGCCAAAACCGCCAGCATTGGAAATGGCGGAGACAAGATTGCGCTCGCTCACCCAGGACATCGCCCCGCCAAGAATGGCGACTTCGCTGCCCAGGAAGTCACATCCCGGCTTCCAAAGGCGGTTCAGGGTCTCGCGGGCGTCCGTCATTGCACTCACGTAGAGGATTCCTCTTTCTTGTCCAGCCCGTACGCGGTGTGCAGTGCACGCATCGCAAGCTCTTTATATTCCGAATCAATCAGGACGGAGATCTTGATTTCACTGGTGGAAATCACCTGCACGTTGATCCCACGCTCCGCCAGCGTAGCGAACATGGTCGCAGCAAGCCCGGCATTCGAACGCATACCAACACCCACGACGCTGATCTTCACCACATTGTGGGATGTCTCAAGCTCGCCATACTGGATGATGCCATGGGCACTTTCCAGAACGGCACGGGCAGCAGCCTCATCGCTCTTGCCGACCGTGAAGGTCATGTTCGTCATGCGGTCAACGCCCGTGCTCTGCACGATCATGTCCACATTGATGTTTGCTTCAGCCAGAGGTCCGAAGATGGCCGCGGCAATGCCCGGACGGTCCGGAATACGCCGGACGGAGAGCTTTGCTTCATCATGCGAGCTGGCAATGCCCGCAACCAGTTCCTTCTCCACGATCTCGTCCTCATCCACCACAATCGACCCACTGTCATCGTCCGTCTCGGAGAATGACGACAGCACACGTACACGGACCCCTTCACGCATCGCCAGCCCGACACTGCGGGTCTGAAGTACCTTGGCGCCCACGGAAGCGAGTTCAAGCATCTCTTCATAAGTGATGCGATCCAGCTTCCGCGCACGCTTCACGATACGCGGGTCCGTCGTATAAATTCCATCAACATCCGTATAGATGTCGCATTGATCCGCATGGATCGCGGCGGCAATCGCTACAGCAGATGTGTCCGATCCGCCACGTCCAAGTGTGGCAATCCGGTTATCCGGACCAACTCCCTGGAAGCCGGCAATAACCGGCACAATCCCATTATCAAGGCATTTCAGCAGTTCCGTGCCGTCAACGCCATCAATGGATGCTTTCCCGTGCGCATCATCCGTCACAAGCGGGATCTGCCAGCCCTGAAAAGACCGTGCCGGAACGCCCAGTGCCTGTAGCGCAATAGCCACAAGACCGCTCGTAACCTGCTCACCCGACGCTACAACGGCGTCATATTCCTTCGGGTCCGCCAGCGGATCGAGTTCGGAACAGTATCCGACCATCTGATTGGTCACACCGGCCATGGCAGACACAACAACAGCCACCCGACGCCCAAGCGCATGCTCGGCCTTGACCCGCTGCGCAACGATCCGGATGCGTTCAATATTTCCGACGGATGTTCCGCCGAATTTCATGACGATCGTTTTCCGTTTCCCGCTATCCACAGACATGGAAAGAGTATCGGCACGACCCGAAATCTGGTCGTGAACGGGAGTATCGGACATGGACATCGCGGATAAGGCTCCAGTACGTGTCTGGCGTTGCGCGCTCGGGTCTGGCATCGGATACGGCACAAAACAGATTTGCCGGCCGGTCTTCTGAACAGACTCTGCCGGTCCACATACTCGTCTCGCCACGCCGCGTCCAGCCGACGGCATCATGCGGACACACAGAAGGACAGTTCTGATGGCCTCAGAAACCGTTTCCGGAAGCACCTCACATCGCTCTTCCGTTTCCGATTCCGAAATCGCCCATTTCAGTGCGCTGGCCAAGGACTGGTGGAATCCACGTGGCCCGATGGCCCCTTTGCACGCCATGAACCCCCTGCGGACGGACTGGGTCGCCTCCCGGACGACCTCTCTCAAGCCATCTGAAGGAAAAAGCCTTTCCCTGCTTGATATTGGCTGCGGCGCAGGCCTCGCCAGCGAAGCTTTTGCAAAGCTGAGGTTCGAGACACTCGGCCTTGATGCAAGCCCGGACGGGATCGAAGCCGCCCGCGCCCATCAGGCTACCTACCCACTACCACCGAGTGCCGCATCTCTGACTTATCGTAATGGCAGCGCGGAAGATCTGGTCGAGGAAGGCGCAGAATTCGACGTCGTGTCAGCTCTGGAAGTCATCGAACACGTCAACGATCCGCAGGATTTCCTGCACATGCTTGCAACCCTGACCCGCCCGGGTGGCATGGTTGCCGTCTCTACAATGAGCCGCACACCGCGTTCGTTCGCGATGGCAAAGCTAGGCGCGGAATACCTTCTGCGCATGCTGCCTGTGGGCACACATGACTGGAAGAAATTCATCAAGCCGGAAGAACTGGCAGCCATGGCCCGGAACGCCGGCCTGCGCATGACCGATATTGCCGGCATGAGCTACCTGCCCCCGCGCTGGCGCACGACCCGCGACACCGGCGTGAACTACATCGCAATGTTCACGAAGGGCTGAAATAAAAAAGGCGCTCCGAAGAGCGCCTTTTCCACTGAATGTCAGACCTGCGTGTTCATGAACGCAAACGTCGTCGGGCTACCGACAGGCGTAAAGTTCTCAGTAAACGCAAGCTGCCCGGTATTCTTGTCCACCTTGAAGGACGTCACCGCATCCGAGCGCTGGTTAGCGCAGAACAGGAACGTTCCAGACGGATCGAACATCATGGCGCGGCCATAATCGGCATGCATCCAAACTTCATCCTGCAAGGACAGCGTTCCGTCCGCGGCAATCGCGAATACCGCGAGTGAATCCCCCAAGCGGTTAGACGCGTATACGTACTTTCCACTGGCAGAAATCAGGATTTCCGCAGCCAGCGTTGACCCTCGGAAATGAGGTGTGACGGTGCTGACCGTCTGGATATTCGTGATTGTGCCCGTCAGAGGATCAAAGCTGGACACGACAATCTTCGAGTTCTGCTCACACAGATTGTACATAATGCGCCCCGAGTGATTGAACTCGAAGTGACGCGGCGCAGACCCCGGCTCCATATCGTAATATGGTGTTTTTGCCGAAATGAGCTTCCCAGTCGCCAGATTCAGCGTCCAGACATAAACTCGATCCAGACCCGCATCATCCGCGATCACGAAGCGACCGCTCGGATCGGAACGAATCATGTGTGGATGAGACCCGGAATGGTCAGAAACGGCAAAGTTACCTTGCGGATTATCCGTTGCGCGCTCTGGCTGACGCGGCCCCGTATTATGCACCACATCGGTTGCCTCACCCAGCGATCCATCGCTTCGGATCGGCAGGACTGCAACACAGCCACCCACATAATTCGCGACCAGAACATAACGACCTGAATGATGAACACTCAGATGCGCTGGCACAGCACCACCAGAGCTGACACTGTTTAGCTTGCGCAGGGAACCCGTCTTCTGATCAACGGCAAAAGCCGTGACAGATCCGTCTCCGGCCTTGTTGTAGTCGTCGATCTCACTCAGCGCATACAGAAAATGGTTATCTGCGGAGAGCGTGATAAACGAAGGACTGGCAATGTCCGTGTAGGTCGTGATTGGCGTCAGAACGCCTGAATCCCGATCCATCTCGAACACGGCAATGCCCTGCCCATTTCCAGCACCACCTGCAGGGGCATGCTTGGTGTACCCCCCGACAAAACATACTGTTTTGGAAACCAGCTTGGGCAACGGCGGAGGAACAGGGACAATTTTTGGTTCGTCAGCGGCATAAGACGTGCCTGCCACGCTGGCGCCAACCGCACCAGCAGCCAGCCCGAGCGCAAAATCGCGGCGGGAAACAGTGTGGGACATAGTGGTTCCACGGTCCTTTCAGTTCGGCAGAATCAGAGACCTGAGATTGGCCTGCATGTTCCTGGCAAACCATATCAGAGAGATATGACCTGCCATTGTAGTTTCTCAGTGAGGCTGCGGAGGCATCTTACACTGTGGCCCGAATGAGCCTCCGGTATATCGCGTCCAGGTCTCGGTCTGACCCAACAGAGGCATTCCAAGAACAAAGCCACGCAGCTTTAGAACATTTGGCTCGGAGAGCCAGATGTACGCCTGATAGATACGTCCGCTCCGAGGATCAAGGATGTGACCCCGCCATTTCTGGTCTTCTGCTGCGACAAAATCTGTCAAAATCCAAAGATGGCATTCTGCCCGGCCCCAAACGTCCTTGGGCATCTCCCCGTCATAGTCCATTCCGACGAGCTTGCCGCACAAGGCATTGCCGCAGTGCTCGATCGAGAAAACACCGTCTTTACCCGCGGATAGCCAAAGGCCCAGCTCTGACGGCGTAGTCGCTGCCTGAGAGACTGCCGGCGCCTCAGCGTACCCCATGAAGGGCGTCAGGCAGAGTAATGCACCTGCGAAAAGCCGTCCCCAGCGCATTCAGGCACCGCCAAGCAGAGAATCAAGCCGTCCGGCCCGATCCAAAGCCATAATGTCGTCACAGCCCCCCAGAGATTGCCCATTCACAAATACCTGAGGGACAGTCCTGCGCCCCGAACGGCTCATGGATTCTTCACGCTCTCGGGTTCCGTGTGGCGCGTTGATCTCCTTAAAGGCCACACCTTTTGATCTTAGAAGATCGACAGCGTGAACACAGTAAGGGCATCCCGGTTGGGTAAAGATTTCAATTTCTGACATAAAGTTCTTACTCCTCGGGATACGGAACGTCCTGTTCATCGCCTTTGCAGGTCCGCGCTGCAACAAGAATATCCACTGACAATGCCCCGGCCTTCAAAAGAGCACCAGTGCAAACAGAAGCCGTGGCACCGGTCGTGAGCACGTCGTCCACCAGAAGAACGGCCTGCCCTTCAATGCGTTTTTCCCGCCCGGCGCGGACAATAATTGTATCGGCAATTTCCATTTGACGCTCTTTGGCGGACAAACGGGCCAAAGGTCTGGTGGGCTGCCGACGCGTCAATCCGTCAGCAAGCAGCGTAATCCCCTTTCTTCGAGACAAACCCTGCGCCAATAGAGCGGCCTGATTGTATCGCCGCCGCCACAGTTTGGTTCGATGCATCGGCACGGGGATTAAAACGGTCGCCTGATCCAGCAAGGCAGAACCTGCCCGAGACAGTTCATGCACAAGAATATGTGCGTTCTCAGTCCGGTCAGCATATTTCATGGGCAGGATAAGGCGCCGGGACCAATCATCATATTCAAAGGCAGCACGGGCAGATCGCCAGGCCGGGGGGCACAGTTGACAGGATACACAGGTTTTCTGCGTCCCTCCAAAAGCTTCACCAGGCAGAGAAACGCCACATTTTTCACAGCATGGAAAAATAATTCTCTTTGCTTCAGCAAAGCAGTCAGAACAGAACGCACCGTTCGTCATGACGTCTGCTCCGCACACTCCGCACACTGGAGGCAGGAGAACGTCCAGAGCACTGCGACCAAGCTTCGAGAATAGAGAACGAGCCAAAGGCCTGAATCAGCCTTGAACCAGTTTCAGCTCCACACGGGACGCGTCAATCAGAACTTTTCCCTCGTTCTGAAAATTGACCGTAACACGCTCACCAATCGCCGATTGCACCTGTCCCCATCCCCATTCAGGAAAATCGGGATGCTGCACAATCTGACCCGGCTCTAGAAAAGACTGAAATGGCATGGACATGACGCTCTTCATGCCATGAGATTTGCATTATTGCCCAGCGTTTTTACAAAAACGAAACCGCGAAAAAAATTTGAAATGATCAGATGTAAATTCGTGTCGAGGCTTAAAATAGAAAAAGGGAGGGTGTTGCCGTAATTAAAACGACAACACCCTCCCTTACTTATTTAAACCAGCCCCAGCATCATCAGCAGATAATGCTGTTTCCCAAGATGTCAGACGACGTCGACATATTTCTTGAGGAAGGCTTTAACCGCATCGCCGAGGTCAGGGCGATCAATGGAGAAAGCAATCTGTGCTTCCAAGAAGCCAGCCTTGTCACCACAATCGAAACGCGTGCCTTCGTAACGCAGTCCGTGGAACGGAACATGCCCGATCATCTTGGCCATGGCGTCAGTAAGCTGCACTTCATTGCCAGCACCGCGTTCCAGCTTGGCGAGATGCTCCATCACATCAGCCGTCAGAACATAGCGACCGATAATGGACAGGTTTGAAGGAGCGTCCTCAGGATTCGGCTTTTCAACCAATCCTTTGACCTCAACGAGCTTGCCGTCATCGGCGCCCACGTCGAGGATACCATACCGATTTGTATGCTCACGCGGCACTTCCGTTACCGCGACAACATTTCCACCGGTCTGGTTGTAAGCATCCACAAGCTGAGCAACGCAGCTGCGGCCACTTTTCACGATGTCGTCCGGAAGCAGAATTGCGAATGGGTCGTTTCCGATAAAGGAACGAGCACACCAGATTGCATGACCAAGACCTAGCGGCTCTTGCTGACGCACAGCGACAAGAGATCCTGCCTGCACGCTGCTTGGCTGAAGTGCTTCAAGCGCACTTTTTTTGCCACGCTCCCTCAGCGTTGCCTCAAGCTCGTAAGCAATATCGAAATAATCGATCAGGCTGTCTTTGCCGCGCCCTGTGACAAGACAGAATTCTTCGATACCAGCTTCACGAGCTTCGTCGATAGCATACTGAATCAGAGGCTTGTCGACGACAGGAAGCATTTCCTTCGGCATAGCCTTGGTGGCCGGAAGGAAGCGCGTTCCCAGTCCTGCGACGGGAAGAACTGCTTTCTTTAAGGGCTTGATCACGAAACCTCACACATCAGCCAGAATATCATTTGATTACTGAGCACAAAGCTAGCAGCGTTCAAATGAAAACATAGTCAGGCATAACGGTGGACGAACAGTCTGGCAATAAAATGGCACAGAATAAAACACCACACTGGATGCCTTAACATCGGCATTCAGGGTGTTTTTTATAATTATGATTTTTTCGAGATTTTTTCCATCAGCTCCGAAGAGTGATGGTGCGGCCGAGAAGACTCGAACTTCCACGGGGTTGCCCCCACAAGCACCTCAAGCTTGCGCGTCTACCATTCCGCCACGGCCGCCCCGTGACAAACCGTCTTGTGTAGTGCAAGACCGTCCGGTGAGGGGCGATATAGCTGATGCCTGAAACGAGAGCAATGACCAGAAACGATATTTGTGAAGAAATTTTGTGGAAAAAATCCGACGGGCTAACACCCTACCCTGATGCTCTGGACTTCATGGCCACCCGCTCGCGCCAGATTCACGATGGAACAGCTGATCCCGTCGTCTGGCTCGTAGAGCACCCCCCTGTCTTTACGGCCGGAACGTCTGCTAAGCAGCAGGATCTTTATAACCCACATCACTACCCGACGTACGAAGCGGGCCGAGGCGGGCAGTGGACGTATCATGGCCCGGGACAGAGACTTGCTTATGTTCTTCTAAACCTCAGCCAGCCCAATGGTACAATACCTCCCAGGGATCTTCGTGCCTTTGTGAAAGGACTTGAAACCTGGATCATTGAAACTCTTAGCCGCCTAGGAGTAACGGCCTTTACGAGAGAAGGACGTATCGGCGTCTGGAGTTTTGATCCTCTCACCGGCGAGGAAGCCAAGATCGCAGCGCTTGGTATCCGGGTCAGCCGCTGGGTCAGCTGGCACGGCGTCTCGATCAATCTTGATCCGGCCCTGGATGACTTTGACGGCATCGTACCCTGCGGAATCCGGGAATTTGGCGTCACCAGCCTCAGGCGCTTCAACCCGGCTCTTTCCATGGAAGAACTGGATCGTGCGCTGGCCGCCTCCTGGCCAGCGCATTTCGGATCTATCCCCCGGGAGGAGTAAAGACGGTAGGGGTTACTGTTACCCCCTCCACTACATTCCCTAGAGATACGCTGAAATGATTCTGCCGGGCATCCACACCCTGCAGACCAATGAGCAGCAGTTTCCCAGCCGTATCGGAGAATTGGAGCGTCAACAGCCCTTGGGAAGGGTTGTCCGCCTCAGCAACCGAAACCTGAAGCGATCCCTGCCCGCGCCGCACGTCAGTCACCTGAATCCCACGGTCAAACCGAATCGGGTAATGAAGAAGGAGCCCCAAAGGGTTTCGCTTCAAGGACAGGTGGGTCACCGCCCCGCTATCCATGTCATCCAGAACCAGATGACCATCCCCGGCAACCAGTTCCATCGTATGCGGCGTCACGTAATCCAGTCGCAGATGAGCGGGCATATAGACGAATCGTCCGGCACTCACCCCATTATCTGGGCCAGTCTGATTGAACGACGCCTGCATCCCGGTCACGCCGTTCATGTAGGTTTCAATTCTGTGCACATCCGCCTGCTGGTCTGCAGGGAGATGTCCGTACCCACTTGTGGCGCAGCCAGACAGAAACAGAAGAGCCAGAAGGGCACGCTTCATGGAGTGGTTTCTCCGTGCAGAACAAGAGACAGGGCATGTAGTCCTGTTTCAAACTCCCCGGCGAGCAATCCGTTCACAAGACGGTGCCGGGCAATCCGGTTTAGTCCGTCAAATTTCGCGCTGGTGATCGCCACATTGAAATGCGTTTCTCCCGTACTCCCCAGAGCTTTTGCTCCTGCATGATGGGCATGCCGGGCACTGTCATCCTGAATTTCAAGGACGCTCGGAGCCAGTTCCCGGTGAAGAATTTCAGCAATTCGGTCCCGCCTGGTGAGGGGCTGCGTCATGGTCAATTAAATCCGACTTGGTTTGTCCGCTTGCATCAAACGGCTCACATTGCCCATATCAGACACCATGCAGCGTAAATCTACCAGACATCGGGCTTTTGACCCCGATCCAGAGGCACCAGACCAGACCTGCGATCATCCAGGCTGTGCGGAGCCTGCCGGCTACCGCGCTCCCCGCGGGCGCGATGCCCTGCGGTCCTACTTCTGGTTCTGCCTTCAACACGTTCGCGACTATAACGCGCGATGGGACTTCTATCGCGGCATGACACCCGCCCAGATCGAAGCCCAACTCAGAGCTGACACGTCCTGGCAGCGCCCTTCGTGGAAACTTGGGACGGGTGCGGCACAGAAAGCCGAATTCAACGCAGAAGATGTTCTGGACCCACTGGATATTCTCGGTGCCAGCCGCCGCGACCGAGCCCAGCGCGCCAAAGACAGTGCACGTCAGCGCGCCACAGCCGACGGCCCACCAGAACCGCTTCGACTGCCTCTCGCAACGTTGGACCTGACATGGCCCGTCTCGTTGGATGACGTCAAAAGCCGATATCGTGCCCTTGCCCGCCGCCATCACCCTGATGCGAATATTGGCGACAAGCAGGCTGAAGAGCGTTTCAAGGCCATCGGATCAGCGTACGCCGTGCTGAAAACGCATTTCAGTCGCGAGTCAGAGTTCGTTTCCTGATTTTCTCTCTGGAAGAATAGAGCCTAAAGGCCCATCTTTTCAGAACATTCCTGAATTCAATGAAAGTCCGCCAGTCTCATGAGTGATTTCGCGACGATCGACGCCCCGGAAACCGTCACCACCGCCGAAAGTTCTGCGGTCCCAACCAGTGTTCTTGGTGCGCCCGACCTCACGGTGTCTTCGCGTGAAGTCTTCGGCATCAAGACTGATCTTCAGATCCCAGCCTATTCAATCCGGACAGAGCACGTCCCCGACATCGATCCATCCTACAAGTTCGATGAAGACACGACGCGCGCCATTCTTGCGGGTTTTGCCTATAACCGCCGCGTGATGGTTCAGGGCTTCCATGGAACGGGAAAGTCCTCCCACATTGAGCAGATTGCTGCGCGCCTGAACTGGCCTTGCGTCCGTATCAACCTCGACAGCCATGTGTCCCGCATTGATCTCATCGGCAAGGACGCCATCGTGCTGCGCGACGGCAAGCAGGTAACGGAATTCCGTGAAGGTTTGCTGCCTTGGTGCCTGCAGCATCCCTGTGCGCTGATTTTCGATGAATATGACGCAGGCCGTCCGGACGTGATGTTCGTGATCCAGCGCGTTCTCGAAGCAGAGGGTCACCTTACCCTTCTGGACCAAAACCGCGTGATCCGTCCCAACCCGGCCTTCCGACTTTTTGCGACCGCAAATACCGTTGGCCTTGGTGACACGACAGGCCTGTATCACGGCACGCAGCAGATCAATCAGGGCCAGATGGATCGCTGGAACATCGTCGCGACCCTGAACTATCTGCCGCTTGAACAGGAAGTTGCAATTGTCACCTCCAAGCTGAAAATCGGCGCGGAAGACAAGGACAAGACCAAGATGGTCGAGCGTATGGTCGCTCTGGCCAATCTGACTCGCTCGGGCTTTATGGCCGGAGACATTTCCACAGTCATGTCCCCACGAACTGTCATTGCCTGGGCTGAGAACTTCAACATTTTCAACGATGTCGCATTCGCGTTCCGCCTCACGTTCCTGAACAAGTGTGACGAAGCCGAGCGCGGTATTGTTGCGGAATACTATCAGCGCTGTTTCAACACCTCCCCGGTGGAGTAAAAAACCTTGTCCGCGCCCAAGAACTCCCCTCCTGACGAAAACCGTCAGGAAGGTTTCCGCCGCGCCACAATCGCAACCCTTCGCGCCATGGGCGGCACGCCTGAACAGAGCGTGGATTTTCAGGGTGCGGTTGTTGGCAACAGGCTGCCCGCTCCGCCGGCACCTGATGCCGTGCAACTGCCCTACCTGTCCCGCAGTATGCATGACCGCGAAATTCAGAAAATTCGCGGAGCAGCCGATGCTGCGGCGCTGAAGCTGCGCTACCACAAGAGTGGCCTGAACGCACAGTTTCCAGAGCAGCAAGCTCAGGAGGCGTTTAACGTCCTCGAACAGGCGCGCTGTGAAGTTTACGGCTCCCGCCATATGGCCGGCGTTCGTGCCAATCTTGACCAGCGTGTCATCCAGCAGTGTGCCGAGGCGGGCTGTAACCGCATGGCCACCAAGGACGAAATGCCTGCCTCCATGGCTTTGAGCCTGCTAGCTCGGGAGGCCATGTCGGGGGAGCATACCCCTTCGCAGGCCGGCCCGGCGCTGGAAGCCTGGCGCGCGTCCCTCTCTCCGGCTGCCAAAAACGCACTGGCGGAAATGGCCGTCACGCAATCTGACCAAAAAGCCTTCGCACGCGCGATCACACATCTGCTCGGTGCCTGCCAGCTCACAGAACTCCCCGAGGAAATCGAACAGCAGGCCCCTTCAGACGATTTATCTGAAGACGAACAACCTTCCGAAGATGAAGCCGCCGTCCCGCAGGAAGATCACCAGACACCTGCAGGGGATGACCCTGATGAGGAAGATGGTTATCAGCCAGAAAGCGGTGAAAGCGGAATAACAGGCGAAACAGAGACGTCTTCCGACGCGCTTGATTCCCCTGAAACAGGTTCGGAAGAAGCTGCGGGGCCGTCTGACCAGTCAGGTGAAGGCACGGCCATCGGCGGCGGCTCAACCTATAAAGCTTACACCACAAGGTTCGATGAAGAAGTCGGGGCTGCTGACCTCTGTGACCCGGACGAACTGGACCGGCTACGCCAACAGCTCGACCAGCAGCTTGTTCAACTTCAGGGCCTGATTTCCCGTCTTGCGCATCGTCTGCAACGGCGGCTCATGGCTCAGCAACAACGCCGCTGGGAGTTCGAGCAGGAAGAGGGCATCATCGATGCCGGGCGCCTCTCCCGCGTCGTCACAAACCCAACCATGCCGCTCTCGTACAAGTATGAGTGCGAAATGGAGTTTCGCGACACGGTCGTCACACTCCTGATCGACAATTCAGGCTCAATGCGTGGCCGCCCAATTGGAACGGCCGCCATCTGCGGCGACATTCTCGCCCGCACGTTGGAGCGCTGCGGCGTGAAAGTCGAAGTTCTGGGCTTCACGACGCGCCAATGGAAAGGTGGTCAGAGCCGGGAGCAATGGGTCAAAAATGGGCGCCCACCCGAGCCGGGACGCCTGAATGACCTGCGTCACATCATCTACAAAGATGCAGATACGCCCTGGCGCCGGGCCCGGAAAAACCTTGGCCTCATGCTGCGTGATGGTCTCCTCAAAGAGAACATTGACGGCGAATCGCTGCTCTGGGCCTGGAAGCGCCTGAAACGGCGTCCGGAACACCGCCATATTCTCATGGTGATTTCAGATGGTGCGCCTGTGGATGACAGTACGTTCTCCGCCAATCCGCACAACTATCTTGAAAACCATCTGCGTGAGGTCATCAAGCGGATCGAAAGCGATCGGAACACGGAGCTTCTGGCCATCGGCATCGGCCATGACGTCACGCGTTACTATCGACACAGCGTAACCATCAGTTCCGCCGAAGACCTCGGCGGCACCATGATGGCTCAATTGAGTGAACTGTTTACCCCCGCCGGTCAGCGGCGAGTGCGATAACGGCATCCAGCATACGGTCGGTATCGACGGTGGTGGTGCGGTGATTAACGATCGCCGCCCTCACCGCCAACCGACCGTTGATCCGCGTTGTGGATGGGGCCGCTACACCGCTTTCATGCAAATCCTGCACCAGCTCGGAAACACCCTGATCTGACAGGCCCTCTATTCCAAAGCACACAATATTCAGCGTTACTGGCGCGAGCAGAACGAGCCCGGGCGTAGCCTGCACGCAGCGCGCAAGATGCTGTGCAACGTCACAACATTCTTCCACCATCTGCCCCATACGCTGTGAGCCATAATGGCCCAGCGTCATCCAGACTTTGAGCGCCCGGAACCCGCGGGAAAGATCTGGCCCGAAATCACAGAACCAGGGCGCGCCACTCGCAAGCCCTCTGGCTTCGCGCGTCAGATAGTCGAGCGACTGAGCAAACGCGGCCGCATGAAGTTCACGATTCCTCACCAGAACACAGCCCGCATCGTAGGGAACTTGTGCCCATTTATGAAAATCAAATGCCAGACTGTCAGCCTTTTCAATGCCGGAAAGCTGCGCCTTGAAACGTGACGACAAACAGGCCAGCGCCCCGAAGGCTGCATCCACATGAAACCAGAGGCCGTTCTCCCGTGCGATAGCCTCGATCCCCTGAAGATCATCAATAGCGCCGCAATCCACCGTTCCGGCCGTTCCGGCTACCATGAAGGGCACCAGCCCGCTCTGGCGGTCTTCGGTGATCATCTGGCGCAGGGCCGCAAGATCCATCCTATGATCACCCGTCACCGGAACACGGCGCAAAGCCTCGCTTCCGAAACCAGCAAGATCATAGGCACGAGGCAGACACCCGTGGGCTGTTGTCGCGGCATATCCGACCATTCTGCTCTGCCCAACGCCATGCCGTCGCAACAACGGATCACGCGCCCGACTGGCCGTAATAATGCTGATGAAGTTGGCCATGGATGAGCCCGTCACCAAACAGCCCGACCCATCTTCCGGCATCCCCACCATGGAGAGAGCCCAGCGAATAACTTCACGCTCGACTTCATTTGCGGCATGGCTGCGGCCACCACAATTGGCGTTCATACCGCCCGCCAGCATTTCTGCCAGCATCCCGACGGGTGTTCCGGCGCCATGCACCCAGCCCATGAAACCCGGATGAGTATTTCCATTGCCATAGGGAACAACGAGCTCAGTGAAACGCTCATGCAGCTCTTCCAGAGAGGTCCCTTCGGCAGGAAAGCCTGTTCTCAGCTCATCCCTGGCTGCCTGCGGCATAGGGCGCCAGACCGGGCCTTCCCCGACATGTTCCATACGATCAAACAGAGCATCCAGCATCTGATGTCCCATGGCACGAATGCCGCTCCAGTCTTCAGGGTCCAGTCCCGCCATGAAGAGATCCTTTTCGCTGCCACGTTTCCCTAGCCGCGATACAGGCCTCCTCTCAGGATGTCACGCAACCGGCTCAGAGAAGTGCGGAATACAGCGATGACGAGGAACTGCTACTGCTTCCTGTAAAAAGGGACAGAATACCGTCCGATGTCCCTCCACTTCCGTAAAGTGTGAGCATACTGGCAGGCGTCGTAGATGCTTCAGGGCTGATTTGTAGAAGCGCCAGATATTGTTCAGCAAACCGCTGCACGCCTTGGGACGTGCTGAGACGTGAAAGATCGAGCTTGTTCCCCAGCAGTCGAACCTGCTGGTCATAATCCAGTGCACCAAACTGGGTTGTATCGAACCCACACACTTTTTCCGCCACCTTCAACAGTTTCGGATCTGCCATGATGCTGGAAAGCTTCATGTCTGACGTGACGGTTCGGGTAAAATAAAGAGCATCCCCAAGGCCCGGCGTCTCGTCCTGAACGCTGCTTTCATACCCGTTCGTCAGGTAATTCTGGGCGATTTTAGACAAAGTGTCTTCTGACGAGAGGGGAGACGTCGACCAGTCTGAAAACGCGGTCGCAAACGCTTTCCAGGACGCATTCCCGCTTCTCTGTGCCAACGACTTGGAAGACGTAGGGTCCTGCGTCATGAGCTGCTTAAGGACGGCCGTCTGATCAATATTGGAAGACATGTTATAGGCGCCAAGAACGACCTTCAGCGCCTTGTAGTTCTTCAGAAGCTGATCAGGCGTCGTGATGGAAGAGGCCTCCGCTTTGAGCGCCGTCAATGCCTGCTGCGAAGATGAACTGGTCTTTTCCCATCGGTTCACGGAGGCCTGTTCGTCTTTCACGATGGACAGGTATTGCGGCACCGCTGGCATGGCGGAAATGGACGAAGACATGCACACTCACCCGCAAGGAAGGATTATGGGGAACCATTGTCTCTCCATAATCCTAAGAGAGTCTTAACAGTCTTTCTGTCTGAGAGATCAGACACCACAGCATTGAGGGCATGATGTCTTTTAAAACCCTTCTCGTAACAGCATTAGCAACGGCTCTGCCTTCCTTCACGTCACCTGCTCTCGCAGACACGCTGCCGAACATTCCTGCGTCCTGCTTCACCTATTCCCTGAACGGGCACCAGGCTGCCGCCCACGGCTTTTCAGCATCAGGCCTGCACGCCACCCTGACAGGAACCGGCATCGGCCTCGATATCGGGCCTATCACCCTGAAAGACCCCAAAGGCGCAGTCACGGAAGCCAAACTCGAACAGTTCAATGCAACGGCCGCTTATGCAGCACTAAGCGCTTTCCGTGGCGGTATCAGCCCAGCCTGTCAGGGGCAAGATGCCACCATTACAGTCCACAACATCCATGAAGGAACGCCAGAAGCCTCATGGAACAGCGTAAAACTGTCCCGCCCTGGTCACACAATGACCATCCAGCACGCGACGATCAACGCAGTCCAGACCAGCCCTGAGCTCCGCATCAAGGTCAATGGAACAGGCATTCACGACTCGAAACAGCCACTCATTCCGTCGTCCCTGTCCGCCGATCTGTCCGTAAGCGGCCTCTCCGGCTCCTCACAGCAGATCACGATCAACGCCCTGCATGCCATTTCCGGAAGCAGCACTGTTGATGGCACAGGAACCATTCAGATCGGCTCGTCAGCTGCAACATCCACCGCAGACACCCATGTCAGCATCACCAATGTTGCGCAGTTGATCGAGGCCATTCGCCAGACAGCCCCGACCAAAGTGGTCACCGCCCTTACCATTGCCCGCCTGATGGGACGCCAGAGCGGCGACACCACCACGTGGGATATTGCCCTTCAGGGCGGCGTAGCGACGGTTAACCGTATTCCGCTCCCTATCGCCGTTCCCTGAGTGCCACTGCGGAAGCTGGAAAAACGCTTAGTCGGCGTCTTCCAGTTTTCGCACGAGTTTGCACAGAACGGTCGTTACTTTCTTCGCAAAACCAATGCGGGTGGCGTTCGTCATTTCGCGAATAATAGCCAGCTTCTGATCGGGGCGGATCTTCACGCCCGAATCCTTCTTACGAGTCGCCCAGTCGATCAGCCCGGCGGGGTTTTGGAACCGGTTCTTGCGGAACTGAAGCACCATACCCTTCGGCCCGGCTTCCAGACGCTCCACACCAGCCTCACGGCACAGACGCTTGATGAGCACGACGTCCAGAAGATTCCCCACCTCTGGCGGCAAGGATCCGAACCGGTCCACGAGTTCAGCGCGCATGGCCTCGACTTCCGCCTCTCCGGTCAGGGACGCAATACGCCGATATAGCCCCAGCCGAACCGGCAGATCAGGCACATAAGTGTCTGGAATCAGCACAGGCAATCCGAGGATAATATTCGGCGTCCAGCTGTCTTCTTCCTCCGCCTTCCGACCGCGTTCGCGACGCAGATCCAGAACGGCATCTTCCAGCATCTGCTGATACAGCTCGATCCCGACTTCCTTGATATGCCCGGACTGCTCATCCCCCAGCAGATTTCCGGCACCACGAAGATCCAGATCGTGCGACGCCAATGTGAAGCCAGCACCAAGTGAGTCGAGCGTCTGCATAATTTCCAGACGTTTTTCAGAAGCGGCCGACAATGGGTTCGTCTGCGGCCAGGTCAGATAGGCATAGCCACGCTGCTTGCCTCGCCCCACACGCCCCCGAAGCTGATAAAGCTGTCCCAGGCCAAACATATCTGCCCGATGAATAATAATCGTATTCACGCTGGGCATATCGAGACCACTCTCCACGATATTGGTGGAAAGCAGGATGTCATATTTGCCGTCGGCAAATTCGGTCATGACGCGTTCCAGTTCGGTCGGCGTCAAACGGCCATGGGCCTGAATGACCTTCGCATCCGGAACAATCTCGGCCAGGCGCTCTGCCATCCGGTCCAGATCAGCCAGTCGCGGCAACACGCAGAACACCTGCCCACCACGGAAACGCTCACGCTGAATCGCTTCGCGGATCATAACGCTGTCAAACGGCGTGATAAACGTGCGAACTGCCAGACGATCCGTTGGCGGCGTCGCAATCAGGCTCATTTCCCGCACACCGGACAGGGACAACTGGAGCGTACGGGGCAGCGGCGTGGCTGACAGTGTCAGGACGTGCACGTCTTCCCGCAGGGCCTTGAGCTTCTCCTTGTGAGAGACGCCGAAATGCTGCTCTTCATCAATGATCAACAGGCCCAGACGTTCGAAAGAGACCGTCTTGGCCAGAAGGGCATGCGTTCCGATGACGATATCCAGACGCCCATCCGCCATCTCTTCGCGGACTTTTGTCGCTTCCTTGGGGGTCACCATGCGTGACAGTTGCCCGATCCGAACTGGCAGACCTTCGAATCGCGCCACAAAGCCACGATAATGCTGACGAGCTAGAAGCGTTGTCGGAACAACAACAGCCACCTGCATTCCTGAAAGCGCGGCAACAAAAGCCGCACGCAAGGCAACTTCGGTTTTTCCAAAGCCGACGTCGCCACACACCAGGCGGTCCATCGGGCGACCGGAGCTCATATCCTCCAGAACATCAGCGATGGCACGGGACTGATCTTCCGTCTCCACGAACGGGAAACGGGCACAGAATTCGTCCCACAGTCCCTCTGCCGGCGCGAGCGTCGGAGCTTCACGCAATGCACGCGCAGCTGCCGTCCGAATCAGTTCACCCGCCATGATGCGGATGCGCGATTTCATCTTGGCCTTGCGGGCCTGCCAGGCCGTGCCGCCGAGCTTGTCGAGCTGGACGCTGGCTTGCTCCGAACCGAACCTGCTCAGGAGTTCGATATTTTCTACCGGCAGAAGAAGACGCTGCTCTCCATCATACAGAATGGAAAGATAGTCATGCGCAACCAGCCCTTCGCGGATGGTCTCAAGCCCGACATAGCGTCCAATTCCGTATTCCTGATGAACAACGAGGTCCCCTTCGGAAATCTCGCCCACCTGAGAAATGAACTGTTCCCCACGCTTCTTGCGACGGGGCGGCCGGGAAATACGCTCTCCCAGAAGGTCCTGTTCAGACACAAAACACAGACGATCTGAAACGAACCCACGCTCCAGCCCGAGAACGAGCAGACCAACTGTCCCGCGGGACATGCCTGCTGCGGACGGCCAGTCGTCATAACTTTCAACGCCGACACCATGTTCCTGAAGCAGATGGGCAATCCGCTCCCGCGAGCCACGGCTCCAGGCCGTGACATACGTGCGGCGCCCAGACTGCGCCCACTCTTCAACCTGCTTGCCAAACGCTTCAAAAACACCCTCGCGAGACCCATCCTTGGCCCGGGCAAACAGCGGTCCGGGACGGCTTCCGGCTTCTACGCCTTCTCCCAGATCCGGCTTGCCAAATGCATTCAGCAAAACAGATGGCGCCCTAGAGAGCATGGCATTCCAGCCATGCTGGTCCAGATAGAGACGATGCGGCGGAAGCGCCCGATACGGCATCTCGCCATCACGAACAGGAACACGACGCGCCTCATAGTGATCGGCGATCATGTCCAGACGGGCTTTCAGAATCTCCGGTGCATGGCTGTCGAAGCTGATTGCAACGTCTGGCAGATAATCCAGCAGCGTTTCCATCTGGTGGCCATCGCCATCATGGAAAAGCGGCAGATAGTGCTCCAGACCCGGATAACGCCGCCCGTCAGAGACGTTCTCATAAAGCGTGTCAGATGCGGCTGATGGCCCAAACGTATCGCGCCACCCCGTGCGGAAAAGACTGATACTCTCTGGACTGAGAGAGAACTCCGAGACCGGTCGTAACTCGAAACGCGCGAGCTTTTCTGTCGAGCGTTGCGTCGCGATATCAAAGGCACGGATATTTTCGACTTCGTCACCGAAAAGGTCGAGGCGGATCGGGTCTGGTGCACCGGCTGGGAAAAGGTCGAAAATGCCGCCCCTCGCCGCAAACTCACCCGCTTCCATGACCGTATCAGTCCGCGTGTAGCCATTGGCGACGAGAACTTCGATCAGAAGAGACTGATCGAGCATTTCACCCGTAGCCACACTGATGGACTGGCCTTTGAAAGCCGATCGCGGCGGTACGCGCTGCAACAGACTGTGCACGGTCGTCAGAACGATCCGGCGGGCTTTCGTCGGCTCCAGCAGGCGGCACAATGTTCCAACACGCTCCGCAACCAAAGCAGCGTTGGGAGAGACACGGTCGTAAGGCAGGCAATCCCACGCAGGCAGGCGCAGAACTTCAACTTCCGGCATCAGATAGGACAGCATGTCCATCAGAGCCGCAACAGCAGCGTCGTCCCGCGCAACATGCAGCAACGGCCCTTCATGCTCTGCCAGCCGCTGGCGAAGCAGCAGCGCCACACTCCCGTCCGGGACACCCCAGACGGTCGGACCAAAGGATGTGAGGGGCATTTCACGGCTCATGGTTTCGTTTTGTTCCATCCTGCTCTTGCCCTATACCTGCCGTTCCAGACCCTGCCATACCAAGAAAAGCCCCGGGGAGCGCCCGTTGCAATGCAGTCCGAACAGCCCTCTCCAGATTTTCTTGCTCCACTCTTCGCACCACTGACGTCCCTGCCCGGAATCGGGCCAAGACATGCAAGTCTGCTGGAAAAGATCGCAGGGGGACGGCGCGTCCTGGACCTGCTGTTCACCCTTCCCGAGCGAATTGTTGACCGTCGTATTCTGCGCACAGTTGCCGCAGGACACAATCTCGCACCCGGAGAAATCCTGACAACGCGTGTCCGTGTCCTCTCAATCCGCAAGGCTGCACGCCCCGGCCAACCCTCCATCATTCGCACAGAAGACGACACGGGAAGGCTGGATCTGGTTTTTTTCCAGCAGAAAAACATGCCTGCCCCAACGGTCGGGGCAGAGCTTCTTGTCTCTGGCAAGACCAGCCGGTTCCAGGGTGAATTGACGATGCCCCAGCCGGATCACGTCACAACATGGGAAAAGCGTGACAGCTTTCCCAGACTTGAACCCGTCTGGCCCCTGACCGCAGGCCTGTTTCCCTACACCGTGCGCAAAGCCATGCGCGCTGCCCTGACGCTTCTGCCCGATTTTCCAGAATGGCAGGACCACGCTCTTGTCCAAAAGCGCCGCTGGCCAGCTTTTACACAGGCGCTGCATATTCTGCAGGCCCCGGAGAGCATTCCTGCTCATGTCGAATGGGCGCCAGTGCGAGAGCGCGCACTTTCCCGTCTTGCTGCGGATGAACTTCTTGCTGACCAGCTCTGTTTTGGACTGGCTCGTCTTAAAGCACGCAGCCGGATAGGCCGCAGCATGCCGGGCACGGGCACACTCCAGGCAGAGCTAAATCATCGCTTTGGTCATAAGCCAACGGCGGCCCAGTCTTCAGCTATCATTGAAATCCGTCAGGACATGGCGGCCACTGCTCCCATGATGCGTCTGCTGCAAGGAGACGTGGGCGCCGGCAAAACATTTGTCGCGATGAATGCCATGCTTCAAGCCGTGGAATCCGGTGCCCAGGCGGCCCTCATGGCGCCAACGGAAATTCTGGCACGCCAACACTTCGAGACAGTGTCCCGCCTTTGTCCCACCCAATGCGTTTATCTGAGCGGGACGATCAAAGGCGCAGCACGCCGCGAGACACTGGCGGCCATTGCCGATGGAACTGCGCGCATCATCGTCGGGACTCACGCCCTGTTTCAGGAAGGCGTGACGTTTGCGGACCTTGGACTGGCCGTCATTGACGAGCAGCACCGTTTTGGCGTGAAGCAACGAATGAATCTGAGCGCCAAGGGACAGGCCACAGACATTCTGGTCATGACCGCCACTCCCATTCCCCGGACCCTTCAGCTCATGGAATGGGGAGAAATGAGCATAAGTCGGCTGGATTCCAAACCTGCAGGCAGGCAGCCCATTCGCACGACCCTGCATAATATGGATGCCATGCCAGACATTCTGGCCGCCATATCCCGCGCTGTCGCAGATGGGGTGCAGGTCTTCTGGGTCTGCCCTCTCATTGAAAACAGCGAAACACAGTCTGCCGCAGCGGCCGAAGAGCGGTGGGCGATGCTTGGAGAGCGATTTCCCAACATAGTTGGATTAGCACACGGCAAACAGGACATCGCCATCCGGCAAGCCGCACTTGAAGCATTCCGGCAGGGTGAAACACGTATTCTCGTTGCCACAACCGTTATTGAGGTCGGCGTGGATATACCGAATGCTTCGGTCATGGTGATCGAGCAGGCAGAACGCTTTGGGCTCGCTCAGCTTCATCAGTTACGGGGTCGCGTCGGGCGCGGTTCAAAAAAGTCCTTCTGCCTGCTGCTCCATGATGGCATGGCCACCCCAACAGCCGTCAGGCGGTTAACGCTTTTGCGAGACACTAACGATGGATTCATGATTGCTGACGAGGATTATCGAATCCGCGGCGGCGGCGACCTTGCTGGAGACCGTCAGTCTGGACTGCCTGGCTTCCGATTAGCTCAAGGCGCAAGAATTTCGCTGCTTTTGGCGGCAATGCAACAGGACAGCGAGCGAGAACTTATGCGCAATCCGTCGCTGGAAGGCCCGCGCGGGGCCGGATTGAGAATTATGCTAACGCTCTTTGACCGCTCCGAACCCGACAGGCTTTTGATTTCTGGTTAAAGGACCTTTAAGAAAGAATTGTTAATCTGCCTTCCGAGAAGGAACTTTATCGTTCTTTGACGGTTTTACGACTTATCCATAATCGGGTTTACAGTATGTTCTCAACTGGTGACGATCAGCATGCAGCTTCTTTCCTGAAAGGGACGTCGTCCGCCAGTTACCTGCCTCTCTTGAGACTGGCACGCCTGCTCACTGGCGCTTCGTCAGCGGGAATAGTGGCCCTGTCAAAGGACTCTGCGCCCCTTGAAATTGCCTCCGTTGGTGTATTTTTAGCCGATGCGCTGGGTGAATTGCCGTGCGAAGAACTTTCAGAAAGCACTTCGCCTAAGACATTCAGCATAGCAGGGCGATCTGTTGCCGGGATCAATGTTGGAAGCCTGCCCCGACAAAAGCGCACTTCCACATCTCTCTTCCTTTTTGCTGCGTGTGAGACAACTGACCTTTCAAGCCAGCAGACTTTGGATGCACTCGCAGACCTCGCAGACCTGACCCGGAACCCGATTTACAATAGCGGTTCAGTCCTGCCGAACCGCATGCAGAGCATGGAATCTGTTCAGTGGTACATTGAGCAGACTGCGGGCCTGACGAAACGAGCAAAATTCGGCTTAATTCGCTTCAACCTGGACCATCTGTCTTTCATTAATGAGCGCTACGGCTGGGATGTCGCCGACATCATTCTGGAAGAGATTGTCCGGAGGATCGAGAAGCTCCTACCTCAGGGCGCATTCCTTGGCGGTATGGGGGGTGGCAACTTCATTGTCTTGACGCCACCAGGCTACACGCAGGTTACGACACGATCCTTGATGACATCCATTCTTCGGATTTCTGAAGCCTCTGTTGCCCTTGCCAGCTCTTCTCTTCCATTCTCCCTGTCCATCGGCTGGAGCATGTTTCCGGAAGATGGCCACACGGTTGATGACCTTCTCACCAGCGCCAAAGCTGCGCTTATGGAAGCCCAACGCCTGGGTGGCGGTCACGAGAGACGCGCGGACGAAGAAACAACACGGATGCATATCCTGTCCTCCAGCCTGGAGCAGGATCTTGCCGTTGCCGTGGAACAGAACGGACTCTTTCTGAACTGGATGCCGGTTGTTGACACCGCATCACAGCAAATCGTGGCTCATGAGGCGCTGCTAAGATGGAATAGACCAGGCTACGGCGAAGTCCCGCCGGCCCTCTTTATTCGCTGCGCAGAAGAAGCCGGCCTGGTTGAAATGCTCGATAGCTGGAGCCTTAAAACAGCCTGCATGGCTGCGGCGAGCTGGGACGTCCCCCACAGGGTCTGCGTCAATATTTCGCCAGTCTGGCTCGTGAGTGAGCGTCTCTCGAAACTCGTCAAGGAAATCCTTCAGGAAAGCGGCCTCGCCCCTGAACGCCTGCAAATTGAAATGTCGGAGCCACGCTTCTTCGGGCCAGAAGACATCACGTTCCGTGAATTGTCCCGCGTCCGCGCGCTCGGCGTCAGGCTGGCGCTTGATGATTTCGGTTCTGGCTTCTCGTCCCTTGAGCGCCTTCGCTTCTATCCGCTGGATCAGATCAAGCTTGATCGCAGATTCATTAACAGCCTCGGCGAAAACAACCGCGCAAATGAAGTGATGTGCGCGATTCTCGCCCTGGCACGCGCCTTGAACATCACGACATGTGCCAAAGGCGTAGAGACCGAGTCCCAGATGGCCTTCTTGGATGCTTATGGGTGCGAAGAGGTCCAAGGATATCTTCTTGGCTCTCCGGTTCGAGATCAGGCCAAGCCTGCGTCACAGTCCGCTTAAGAAAAAAGCCCGTCCCGCTTTTGCGGTCGGGCTTTTTTCTTGATCCGAAGATCCAGCTAAGAATTACGCTTTAGAATTTAACAGAGAGCTTGAGCGACCCATAGTTAAACAGGCCCGCTTTCTGCGACTTGAACTGAGCCGTCTGCCAGTTCTGGCTGTAAGAGAGGCGCACACCGTGCCACATCACGGCCACGCCGGCATGAATTTCGCCTACATCCCAGACTTTTTCGACGTGAGGCGAGTCGGGACGCACGGTATTACCCTGAAGCGTGGCGTCGTACCCAACGGCCTGCCCCTCTACACCACCATAAAAGTACCAAGCGACAGGACGCGTTCCACGGAACGCATCTGTACCATCCAGTCCCGGCCCAATCGTCGAGTTACCGAAATCGCTGTCCAGCCCTTGTCCGACCCGGAAGGTGGCAGCCGCATCTGCATAGGTTCGGTAATCACCCGCGGCACCCGACACTGCAGGCAAAACGTCCATGCCGATGCCGTAAACATTCACGACTGGCAGACGCCAGATTCGACCAGCCTGAATCTGCATGATTGGCTGATTCGCCAGCTGGTGCACCCATCCCTTGTTCGGCGTGTCGCTGATCAGATTATGGAATCCGTTCTGCACCTGACGCCCAAGACCTGCAGGGCCCATGACACCAAACTGAATACCCATGACGGTACGGGACAGATCTGTATCATTAATAAGGTTAACGGTGCCGAGCATCAGACCTGCGTAAGGACGGTCTCCCAGTGGCGGCTGGGCCATCTGGGTCTGGCGCGGGGTATAGATCAGCTGCTGCAAACCGATGCTGATACGCTGCATGCCATTTCCCATCAGGAAATGATTCAGATTCGCAATCGGTTCGGGAAGGTTATCGGTCCCCGAAGTCCAGTTAATGCGCAGACCAGACGTGTAATACTGATCAGACGTTCCCTTCAGGGTCGAGACAGCATCGTTCTCGCCCTGAATGGTCCAGGTACCGTGTGGATCCTGAAGAGGAGTCGCCAATGCGGACGAGGATGCCAGTGCAAGCAGGGCAATAGCCCCGAAGGAAAGAGTCAGTCGGGTCTGCATGGGCACCTCTGCATCTCGCGTACGATCAGGGTAATGACGTTATCAATTTGTGTCTTTATGTCATTACTGAGCGTCAAAGCAAAGCCTTCGGAGCACCTTGACGGACTGAGACAATCTTAAAATCCGCGCGAGTTGGGCACTTCTCGCACTTTCGTTGTGGCAGTGCGGGAAAAAACCATGCTAGTGATTCCCTCAGAGGAAGGCCTGAGGCTTTTCTCACCTTTTTGAAATACGTCATGGCAGGGGATAGAAGCCCTCCGTGGCACCCCAGTCTCGGGATTAGACCGTTGAGAAACAACAGAACCGACCGCAGCTTTAACTCACCTCGCCGCGGCGGGTTTGACGGGGACTATTCGTCCCAGCCATCCTATGGTGATCGTGGCGGCTTCGGCGGCGGCGATCGTGGCGGCTTCGGCGGCGGCGATCGTGGCGGCTTCGGTGGCGGCGGTGGTGGTGGTGGCTTCGGCGCACCTCGTCGTGGCGCTGGCAGCAGCTTCGTTACCGCTTCCGGCCCAGAAATCAGCTCCCGCGTTAAGTGGTTCAACACCGAAAAGGGTTTCGGTTTCGTTGAACTGGCTGACGGCTCGGGCGATGTCTTCCTTCACGCCAACGCTCTTGGCAACGCTGGCGTAAGCAGCGTCAACCCGGGTGCAACCGTGGTTGTTCGCATTGGCCAGGGTCCGAAGGGTCGCCAGGTTGCTGAAGTCATTTCCGTTGACGAAAGCACGGCTGAAGCTCCCCGCCCGCGCGCCCAGTTCGGTGCAGCTCCGCAGCCGCGCTTCGGTGGCCCGTCAGCACGTCCGGGCCGTCCGGCTCCTGACCTGTCCGACGCACAGGACATCCGCGGCACCGTGAAGTGGTACAACGCCACCAAGGGCTTCGGCTTCATCACGCCTGACTCCGGCGGTAAGGACATCTTCGTCCACGCTTCCGCTCTCGAGCGTTCACAGCTCCCGACTCTCGACGAAGGCCAGGCGATCAACGTCAAGGTTGTTCAGGGTCAGAAGGGTCCGGAAGCTGCTGCAATCAACGTTGATTGATCGGTAGCTTCGGCATCTTGCTGAGCACTAAAAAAAGCCGCTGTGGATTTTTCCACAGCGGCTTTTTTAATGACTGCTAAAAATTACGTGCCCTAGCCAAACAAGGCGGTGTCGCGAGAACTCAGTATTCCTTACCCTTATTCCGGATCAAGCGAGCCTTATCACGTTGCCAGTCGCGCTCAGCGATTGCATGTCGCTTGTCTTCTTTCTTGCGCCCCTGCCCCAAACCAATCGTCACTTTCGCGACCCCGCGGGCGTTAAAATGAATGTCCAGCGGCACAAGCGATGCACCGGCACGCGTCACAGCGGACAGATAATGCGCAACCTGTTTCCGATGCAGCAGCAGTTTGCGAGGGGCTCTTGGCTCAAAGCGGGAAAGAACGCCCCCCTGATATTCCGGAATGTAGGAATTAAAGAGCCAGATTTCTCCATCACGCTCTGCCGCATAGGCCTCGGTAATGGTTGAACGTCCCAAGCGAAGGCTTTTGACCTCCGGCCCCTTCAGAACAATTCCAGCCTCTACAGTTTCCAGAATCGTGTAATCGAACCGGCCTTTACGGTTCTGAGCGACGATCCCGTGAGAGATCATGCCGCTCTTCTCTTTTTTTCCGGCCATTAAAAATATCAGTCCAATAGATCGAGAGATCGTAAAGCAGCATCGATAGCCTTCCGCGTTGCCTCCTGAGGCTCCACGAGTGGAAGGCGCAGGGTCGCATTGCACAGACCCAGCCGAGACATAGCGTACTTCACCGGTCCCGGGTTGCTTTCCATGAACATGGCATCATGCAGCGGAGAGAGACGATCCTGAATTTCGATTGCGTCTTCGATTCGCCCCTCCTGCCAGGCGCTGTGCATTTCTGCGCATAACGCAGGGACGACATTTGACGTCACGCCAATGCAGCCATCACCACCTGCCGCAAGAAACGACACCACTGTGTTATCGTCACCAGAAAGCTGGTTGAACGGCTTCTTCACGTTGCGTCGCACAGCGATGGGACGAGCTAGATTGGCCGTAGCATCCTTTACGCCAGCAATATTGGGATGCTGAGCGAGGCGTCCCAGTGTCTCCGGCGTGAGATCCACCACAGACCGACCTGGAATGCAGTATACGTGAATCGGAAGTGGCGTCGCATCGGCGATCGTCATGAAATGACGATACAGGCCTTCCTGGGTGGGCTTGTTATAATACGGAACCACAACCAACAGGCTGCTCGCCCCCACAGAATGAGCATGTCGCGCCATCTGCACAGCTTCAGATGTGCTGTTTGAGCCAGCTCCAGCCATGACAGGAACACGACCGTTCGATGTCTCAACGCAGTGGGCAATGATCTGGCCATGCTCCTCGTGCGACAGCGTCGGGCTTTCGCCGGTTGTCCCTGCCGGTACGAGCCCGCTGGTCCCCGCTTCAATCTGGCGCTCAATAAGCTTTGTCGCCACCTCGAAATCGATACGCCCATCCGTACCCATCGGAGTGATCAGAGCCGTCAGCGACCCTTGATACATGCCCGTCTCCACCATTGCCTTGCCTCTGCTCATCATGCGCACCATCCTGCTCTCTAGATCCGTCAGCGTCATGCGCTGGAACGAGCAAGACTGCGTGGGTATGCACCCAGAATCTTCAAATTATCGCTGACATGCTCCAGCTCTTTCAAAGCAGCCGCCAATGCAGGCTGCTCTGGATGTCCTTCAACATCCATCAGGAACTGCGTGGCCGCGAATGAGCCGTTGAGCATGTAACTTTCAATTCTCGTCATATTAATACCATGACGTGAGAATCCACCCAATGCCGCGTAAAGCGCCCCGGGTTTGTTGCCGACTTTCATGAGTAGCGTAGTCAACGTGTCATTGCGTTGAGAATCGGGAAAACTTGGCACAGGTGCCACGCGATAAAAGCGCGTCGTGTTGTGTGCCGCATCTTCAACGTTACACCGCAAGATGACGAGACCGTTCAGCTCTCCTGCGAGCGAAGAAGCGATGGCAGCATCTTCTTTCCGGCCCCATTTCGCGACCATTTCGGCAGCACCAGCCGTATCGAACTCCGGCACAACTTCCAGATCCAGCTCATGAATAAGCTTACGGACCTGCCCGAGTGCAACTGGATGCGTGTGAAGACGCCGGATGTCAGAGATTTCCGTACCCGGCACGGCCAGAAGGCAGTGCTCCACACGCTGAAAGTGCTCTCCAACGATGTGCAGCCCTGCATCCGGCAGCAAAGAATGAATGTCAGGCACACGCCCGGCGAGCGAATTTTCACAGGCCAAAAGCGCTTCATCTGCCCGACCATCATGCACAGCTTCAATCGCAGCTGCAAAGCTCGCGCAGGGAAGGGTCGTCCAACCCGGACGAGCCTGTCGGCATGCGAGGTCCGAATAGGCGCCAGGCTGCCCCTGAAAAGCAATTACCGGCATCAGACCAGTCCTCTCACTCGTTCCAGATCCTCAGGCGTATCAACACCTTGCGGAGCATGTTCTATCCGGGCACACCCGATGCTCATTCCTGCTTCCAGCGCACGAAGCTGCTCCAGACTTTCACGCCGCTCCAGTGCCGACGGTGGCAGCCTGACAAAGCGCTCCAATGCGTCTCGACGCCAGGCATATACGCCAACATGATGCCAATGCTGCCCCGCGCCCCACGGAATGGGCATACGCGAAAAATAAAGTGCGCGTGTCACCGCGGCGTCGCCAAAATCACAGGCGATCTTGACCACCTGTTCGGCATCTCTTTCCCAGTCTGATTGAACGGGAGCAGCAAGCGTCCCGATATCACAGGATGGATTTTCCAGCGGCTCGAGCACGGCAGTCAGACTGGCCGGATCAATCAAAGGCAGGTCTCCCTGCAGATTGATCACCACGTCGTAAGTTCCAGACGGATCAAGCTTCTGGATGGCTGCATGCACACGATCTGAACCGCTGGCCAGAGACGAGTCGGTCAAGACACCTTGCACGCCCTCTAACTCACTGACGGCATCAAGAATGTCCTGATCGCCCGCAGCAACAACCACTGGCCCGATCTTTGCTTCCAAAGCCCGTTTCGCAACGCGGACAATCATGGGAAGGCCACCAATATCCGCAAGGGGCTTGCGTGGGAGGCGGGTCGAGGCAAGTCTGGAGGGAATGACGATGATCGGACGCATGGCCCTTCTGATGCCGCCCGCCTGATCGGGCGTCAATCTCACACACGGCTTTCTGGCAGGAATTGAAAGAAAATATGAGCGAAACAGTTCTGGAAAAGGCACTTGTCGTCGCCGAAGCCTGTGCAGACGCTGCCCGCGAGACGGTCATCCCCCATTTCCGCACCTCACTACAGGCTGATGCCAAATCCGATGACAGCCCGGTCACTGTTGCAGATCGGGCGGCTGAAAAAGTCATGCGCTCCATTCTGGAAGATGCTCTGCCAGAGCACGCTATCCTGGGCGAAGAAAGCGGAATGAGCGGTCACGAGGGAGACTGGCTCTGGGTGCTGGACCCGATTGATGGAACACGCGCATTCCTGACCGGCCGCCCAACCTTCGGAACCCTTATTTCGCTTTTCCATAAAGGACGACCTGTTCTGGGGTTGATTGATCAACCATTGACGGGCGAACGGTGGATAGGCCTTGCCGGGCAACGGACACGCTTTGTGTCTGCCCGACTACCCGGTCAGATTGGCACACGCATATGCCCGGTTCTTGGGCAGGCTGAACTGTCCTGCACATCCCCGGAAATCATGACGCCCAATCACGCACCACGCTTTGCCAGCCTCCAGAAGCAGGTCCGGCGGACATCATGGGGCGGCGACTGTTACGCTTACGGACTACTGGCGCTTGGCCAGATCGATGTAATCGCCGAATGCACCATGAACCCATGGGACTGGGGTGCACTTGTTCCAGTCATTGAAGGCGCAGGCGGCAGCATCACGGACTGGCAGGGCAAGCCTCTTACGCTCGAAAGTGACGGAACCGTTCTGGCGTGCGGCAACCCTGCCCTGCTCACAGACATCGTGAACCACCTTTCCCATCCGGGAACGATGGGCTAGGCATGACGCCCCGGTGATCATGGGCCGGGACAGGTTGGAATGAGAGCCGGAGCCTTCCGGTTCAGGACCGGGATGGAAATATGGAAACGCACTTCTCTCTCCCCAAGAACAAGATCCGCATCCTCCTGCTTGAAGGCATCCATGAGAGTGCTGTCGAGCATTTTAATGTGCAGGGTTATGCAGAGGTCACGCGTCTGAAAGGCGCTCTTGAAGGCGATGCCCTCAAGGAAGCACTGCAAGGCGTGCATATGGTGGGTATTCGCAGCCGGACGCAGCTGACGCGCGAAGTTATTGAATCCGCTGATCGACTGATGGCCATCGGCTGCTTCTGCATCGGGACAAATCAGGTCGATCTGACCGCTGCCCGCATGGCCGGTATTCCGGTCTTCAACGCGCCTTACAGCAACACGCGCTCCGTCGCCGAACTGGTGATGGGTGAAGTGGTCATGCTGATGCGCCGCATTCCATCCCGTTCTGAACAGTGCCACCAAGGTGGCTGGGACAAATCCGCCATTAATGCGTGGGAAGTCCGTGGTAAGACGCTCGGTATCGTCGGTTACGGTTCCATCGGTTCACAGCTTTCCGTTCTGGCCGAAGCTTTCGGCATGCGCGTCCTGTATTATGACATCATGCCCCGCCTCCCGCACGGTAACGCTGTTGCAGTTGCGACGCTCAAGGACCTTCTTGCCAAGTCCGATATCGTCACACTGCACGTTCCCCAGACACCGGACACAGACCTCCTGATCGGAGAAGCCGAGATCCGGGCCATGAAGCCCAACTCGATTCTTCTCAACAACGCCCGTGGCAGTGTCGTTGACCTTGAAGCTCTGGCTGCAGCCCTCAAGGACGGCCATCTCATGGGTGCTGGCGTGGATGTGTTCCCAGTGGAGCCCAAAGTTGCAGGAGAGCGTTTCGTTTCTCCGCTTCAGGGCCTGGAAAACGTTATTCTCACCCCGCATATCGGCGGCTCTACCATGGAAGCACAGGAGCGGATTGGCGTTGAAGTCGCCCGCAAGCTTGTGGATTACTCCGATGTTGGTTCCACTATTGGTGCCGTGAATTTCCCGAGCGTGCAGCTCCCGGAGCGGCCACGTGGCACGCGTTTCATGCACGTTCATGCCAACCGTCCCGGCATTATGCGCCAGATCAACGAGCTGTTCGCAGCCGAGAACTGCAATGTGACGGCGCAATATCTGCAAACGGACGGTGAAGTTGGTTACGTTGTCGTCGAGGCTGAATCGACGGGCCCCGATATGGACCAGCACCTTCTGGACGGCCTGCGCGCCCTTGATGGAACGCTTCGTGCGCGCCTGATTTACCAGCGTTAACCATCCAGTAATATGTTCTGGCTAAGATCTCGTTCCATGACGACATCTGGCCAGAACACTCCTACCCTTGCCCGTATCCAAAGCTTTGCCTTTTCTGGCATCGAAGCTGTTCCGGTTACGGTTGAAGTTCAGGTCTCGACAGGGCTTCCAGCGTTTCTGCTGGTCGGCATGGCGGATAAATCAGTCGGCGAAGCACGCGAGCGTGTCCGTGCTGCCCTGACAGCCATGGGCCTGGCCCTTCCTCCAAAACGTATTCTGGTCAATCTCGTCCCCGCAGACCTCGCCAAGGAAGGTGCACATTTTGACCTTCCCATCGCGCTCGGGCTTTTGGTCGCCATGGGAATTCTGCCGTTCGAAGCTGTCTCTGCCTATGCGGCCGTCGGTGAGCTTTCGCTGGATGGACGGATCAACCCGGTTAACGGTGTTTTATCCGCAGCACTTGGTGCTGCAGCACATTCTCTAGGGTTAATCTGCCCGGCGCTGCAGGGAAGAGAGGCTCGCTGGGGCAATCCAGACCAAGACATTCTGGCTCCCGACACCCTGCTCGGCGTTGTGTCTCATTTCCGTGGCGAACAGGTTTTAACGCCCGTTCCCGCGGCAGAAGGATACACCCCGGATTATGGCCCTGACCTCGCTGACGTAAAGGGCATGGCTCTTGGGCGTCGAGCACTGGAAATTGCCGCCGCTGGCGGACATTCGGTTCTTATGAGCGGACCACCAGGTGCTGGAAAATCCATGCTTGCGTGCAGATTGCCCGGTATCTTGCCGGATCTGACGACTGAGGAAATGCTGGAAACAAGCCGGATCCACAGTGTGTCAGGGCTCTTGAAAGACGGTCGCCTGACAATCCGGCCGCCCTATCGTGCGCCTCATCACAGCGCCAGTTTGCCCGCGATGGTCGGTGGCGGGGCCAAAGCACGACCCGGCGAAGTCAGCCTTGCCCATAATGGTGTGCTTTTCCTGGATGAATTGCCCGAATTCTCGCGGTCATGTCTGGAAGCTCTCCGACAACCTATCGAGACCGGCTCAATTTCGATCGCCCGCGCTGCCCAGCACACAACCTACCCAGCCCGTTTTCAGTTCATCGCGGCCATGAATCCCTGCCGTTGCGGATATCTGGGAGACCCGGAACGGAGTTGCCGCAAAGCCCCTCGATGCGGAGAAGATTACAGCGCAAAGATCTCAGGTCCGATGATGGATCGCATGGATCTCTGCGTGCAAATTGACCCGCTCTCGCCCATCGAGATCAGTCGTTCGCCTCGGGGTGAAGACAGCGCAACAGTCCGTGCCCGCGTTGAAAAAGCACGCGATCGACAGATTACCCGTCAGAACGTGTGCAATGCCCAGGCCTCGCCAGACCTGTTTGTCATGGACGATGATGCGAGGTCCCTGGCTGAACAGGCTGCCGAAAAACTGCGCCTTTCAAATCGCGGCCTGACACGGTTGATGCGCGTCTCGCGAACAATTGCTGATCTGGAAGGAACTCAGCAGATCCAGCGTCATCATGTGGCAGAAGCGCTAGGGTTTCGGCGGCGTTGATCCGTTCTTGCGACGCTTCAGATCCAGAAAAGATGGGATCATTGCGGCCATGATGAACAGCGTGATCCAGAAATTAATCCTCAGGAAAAACGCCGTTCCAAATAGCCAGATGCCATAAAGCAGGGTCGCAGTCACCAAGACATACCCGCAGACCATGACCCACCAGATCACCCATTCCTTGCGTGGCATTACTGATCGGCCTGCCGCAAGCCGTCCAGGCCACGCGCCAGATCTGCCTTGAGATCATCTACACTTTCAAGACCGATATGCAGACGGAACGTCGCGGCCTTTGGAACCCCAGCCTCGGTCACACGTCGGACATGACCCGTGGTCGGCAGAACAAGGCTCTCGTAACCGCCCCATGAGGCGCCGATCCCAAACATGCTCAGGCCATCAATCATGCGTTCCGCAGCTTCGACACTGATATCTGGTTGCAGTTCAACACCGAACAGACCGCAAGCCCCCGTAAAATCGCGCTTCCAAAATTCATGCCCGGGGCAGTCTTGCAGAGCGGGGTGCAGAACCCGGGCAACTTCCGGGCGCGTCTTCAGCCACTGTGCAATCTCAAGAGCCGAACGCGACTGATGCGTGAGGCGCACTCCCATGGTTCGCAGGCCACGCAAGGTGAGCCAGCAGTCATCCGGGCTTGCGCACTGACCTAACTGGATGGACGCATCCCGCAGGGTTTTCCAGTGTGTCTCATCATTAACCGTGATCGACCCGATAATGACGTCCGAGTGGCCGCCGGGATATTTCGTCAGAGCCTGAATGGATACGTCCACGCCATGCTCAAACGGCTGAAACACGCCAATGCCCCAGGTATTATCCAGAAACAGCAGTGCGTCCGCCTGATGAGCAACATCTGCTAGCATCGGCACATCCTGCACCTCGAATGTATGGCTTCCCGGGCTCTCCGCCAGAATAATCCGGGTCTCGGCTCGGGTCAGCCCCTCAATCTCTGCGCGTGTCGCCATGGGAGCATAATAGGTTGTGCTGATGCCCATCCGCTTGAGCATCGTATCTGCGAAACGACGCGTCGGACCATAAACCGAATCGGGAAGCAGAAGATGATCGCCCTGCCCCAGAAACGCCAGAAGCGGCGTCGTGCAGGCACTCAGACCAGAGTTGACGACCTGCGTATGCGTTCCCCCCTCAATGAGCGACAGGAGCTTTTCCAGCTCATGCTGAACGGGCGTCCCCATGGCGCCATACACGGCCTTATGCGAATGGCTTCGACCATCCATCCGGTTCATGGCTTCAAGACTTGGGAAAAGAACTGTCGAGCCCCGTGTGACAGGAAGGTTCACAAGCGTGCCGCTCTCCCTGACATCGGCCCGGCCACCTTGCACCAGCGTTGACGCCAGACGGTTCCAGCCCGCACTCACCTTCGCTTCAAGGTCGCTCATGTCTTATTCTTCTCCCGTCACGATTGGTGCCTGTGGATCGCTGCCCCATTCAGCCCATGACCCATCATATAACGCGCCATCTGGCAGCCCAGCGATTGCCAGACCAGCCAGGAGCGTTGCCGCCGTCAAACCCGACCCACAACTGGTAATCACCCGCCGCCCAGCGACCGGAACAAACAGATCTTGCAAAGACTCAACGGGCAAAAAATAACCGGCCTCATCCACAAGCTGCATCCAGTCGAGGCTGAGAGCTCCCGGCATATGCCCTCCTTGAACACCAGGGCGAGGTTCTGGCACGGACGCTGTGAAACGGGCATGGCTTCGCGCATCCAGCACGACAGTGTGCGAATCAGCGTTCAGAATGTCGCCACTTCCCGCAAGAAGCCGGTATTGTGGACGCGTCCTGTAGGACGCTGGCTGTAGCGGCGGCGGTACAGCGTGTTCCAATGCGCCGCCCGCGAGTTCCCAGGCGGCCAGTCCGCCATCCAGAACCTTCACGTTCTGATGCCCGAAAAGACGGGCCAACCACCACCCCCGGCATGCCCCGACACTTCCTTTGCCATCATAGAAGACAAGTGATGTCTCTTCACTCAGCCCCAGTTCACCCATGAGACGGGAGAACCGGGCTGCACCTGGCACCGTATGTGGCAGCGGACTGTCCGGATCGGCAAAAACATCAATGTCGAATCGGCGTGCATTCGGAAGGCGTCGTTCACGGAAAGCTGCGTCCAGATCGCCCTTCTGACCCGGCAGAAGAACACTGGCGTCGAGAGGAACATACGCCATCCCTCCAGAAAGGAGGTCTTTTGCGGTGATAAGGGGTGAGTTCGTCATGGATCCACCATAGGTCGAGGGATGCGCAGAACGCCAGAGCGTGGCACAGTGTCCAGTCATGAACATGCAGGTCCCAGCCTTGAAGCCCCTGACCGTCCGGAAAACCATTGCATGAAGACCGAACGGATCATTCTTGGCTTCGTCCTTGTCGGAATTGCCTATGGATGTGGAATCATCCTCTGGCCATTTCTTTCGGCCATCCTTTGGGCGGCAATCCTGACTTTTGCGAGTTGGCCCATCTATCGGTGGCTGCGACGCCATATTCGTCCGGCTCTCGCTGCACTCACCATGATGATGCTCAGCGCCGTGACTATTATCGTGCCTCTGTCCGTTCTGACATCTGCCGGAATCAGCGATATTCCAGCAACCATCGCCAGCCTGGACACGCTGCTTCTCAAGGCCGCCTCAGCTGGCCCACCCCCAGCATGGATGGGGCGCATCCCTATGGCTGGTCCACACCTGGTCGAAGGCTGGTATCATCTGACGCATGACGTGGGTGCCGCCACGGAAATGCTGCGTCCTTACTTCGGGCAGATCGCTCATTTCACGCTTGCCGTTCTTGTAAAACTGGCCAGCGGTCTCGTTGAGCTGGTCATGGCGCTGTTCGTCGCATTCTTCCTCTGGTTGAACGGCGACGCCCTTGGCATGACCATTACAGCCCTCATTGCTCGCATTGCTGGCCCACGCGCTACACCACGGCTCATCAATGTCATTGGTCGGACCATTCGTGGCACGGTGTACGGCGTGCTCGGCACGGCCATCATTCAAGGCGTCCTGACCGGGATTGGCCTTATGATCGCAGGTGTCCCATCGCCCGTTCTCCTGGCCGGGATCGCAGCTTTCGTGGCTGTCTTTCCCATCGGAGCACCGTTGATCTGGATTCCTGCCGCGATCTGGCTGGCCATGACCCATCATGTCGGACATGGCCTTTTTCTGGCGGCTTATGGCGTCATCGTCATTTCAGGCGCAGACCACCTGATCCGCCCGATTTTCATTTCACGAGGGGCACAACTCCCTTATCTCCTGACCGTTCTGGGAGTTCTTGGCGGCGTGGTAGCCTTTGGCGGACTGGGGATTTTTCTGGGCCCTGTTCTTCTGGCCATCGGCTACACCCTGACAAGTGAGTTCGCTGCTGGTCCGCACAGGCCACAATCAGGCCCCCTCTATATTTCGGAGTCTTCTAAGTGACGGCATCCCTTATGTCTGGCGCGCCGTTCCGCGTTCTCAGCTGGAACCTTCTGCGCTGGGACGGCGCATCACTGGAAGACATCCTCACCGTCATTCGTTCGGAAAACCCGGACGTCGTCCTGATGCAGGAAGCTCAGGAGCCCGTTGACGTCCTACCGGAAATTCTGGGGGGATATTATGATCGCATCCCTCTACCCGGGAGGCCACATGGCACAGCCTGCTGGAGCCGCCTACCCTTCACGCAGCCTCCATCTTTCTGTCATCTGCCGCGGGGCCTGATGGTCAAGCGTACTGCGCAGATTCTCGATTTTGGAAATTTTTCTCTCGCCAACGTCCATCTGTCGCACGGTCAGATCCTGAACCGCAGGCAATTACGCAGTCTGACAGCCAACATGCATCGGCGTGCCGTCATCATGGGGGACTTCAATCTTGTTGGCCCAGTGCTTTTACCTGGCTTTCACGACGTTGGCCCTCGTGAAAAGACACACCGCATGCTGGATCGCCTTCCCTTGCGACTGGACCGATGCCTCGTGCGTGGCGTGAACCGTCTTGAGGCGAAGGCCCTGCCACGCTTTGGCTCTGATCACCGGCCCATCTCGGTGACGCTGCGCCTCAATCCCTGACGGTTACAGATAAGGAAGAAAAAGCCGGAGCGCCGCATTGCGAATCTGGATCAGATACGGCGTCCGATCAATATCGTGATGGGTCAGGCGGTTTTTCCGGTGACTATCCATGAACGCAGACAGGTCCCGCGCGACGCCTGTATCGTAAATCTCCAGATTGATTTCGAAATTCAACCGCAGAGAGCGTACGTCCAGGTTAGTGCTGCCAACAAAGCTCCATTCATCGTCCACAACCATAAGCTTGGAATGGTTGAAGGGCGGATCGGCCATCCATACGCGGCATCCAGCATCCAGAAACGGCCTCAGATTAGCATCTCGTGCATAATCAATGATGGCATGGTTGCTGCTCCTGGGCACGACAACGTCAATCACCACGCCTCGTAGAGCCGCCAAATTCAATGCGGCTGAAAATCGATCGTCTGGCAGAAAATATGGCGTCATGAGGCGAACATGCGTCTTTGCCAACGTGATGGCCTGAAGCATTCCGTATTCAATCTTCTCCAGATCCGCATCCGGCCCAGACGTAACAATCCGCATGGGTACATCACCAACCGGAACCGGCTCAGGCAGATACGGCTCCCCACGAAGCTCTTCTCCGGTTGTAAAAGACCAATCCCAAGCGAATGCTACGGAAAGCTGATGCACAATCGGCCCGCGCAGCTGGAAATGCGTGTCCGCAACCGGCAGTTTGGTACGGAGACGAAGCATATTCTCCTCACCAATATTCAGTCCACCCATGAAACCGAGACGACCATCCACCACCAGAATTTTACGGTGATTGCGGAGGTTGATGAACGGCATGCGCCACGGCCACACAGAATGCATGAACCGCGAACACTTCACGCCGTCCCGTCGCAGGCGGCGTTCAATCGCACACCTGAAATATCCACTCCCGATTCCATCGACCAGAACACGAACTTCGACGCCCCTTCTGTGTGCTTCGACCAGAGCTTCCGCGAACATTTCTCCGATCCTGTCGGCCCGGAAAATGTAAGAGCACAGCACGATCGACGTCTGCGCCTGATTGATGGCTTCGATCATGACGGGATAGGCATTATCCCCATCATGCAACACTTTGACGGAGTTCCCCCCCATTAGCGGCCGCTCTGTCAGTCGTCCGAGCATCTTCGCCAATGGCGCCAGATGGCCGTCCATCACCTGCCGGTATTTGGCGAGCAGCTCCCGTCCTTCCCAGGAATGATGATCGATCATCTTCCGGGCCCGGCGATGCACCCGGTTGATGCCGAACATCAGATAAAGCGCTGTCCCGACAAACGGCCCGACCCAACACACGCCAATCCACCCGGCACAGGCAGACGTATTCCGTTTATGCCGCAGCGCATGGAGCGTCACGCAGATGGGAAGCGCCCAGCGAAAAAACGTCAGAACACAATCCAGAATGGTCCAGTGCCTCATAAAACTCCCAATCAGGCCGAGGCTATACTCTTCCCGCAAAGATGATGGATGCGCCAGCGTCCTGTCTGGGTTAGGCTGAAGAACGCATCTGGTTTTCCATTGGAGGAGCGGCCCTGTGCAACACCGCCCACAGCTCTTCTACACAACCGAGCCAGCACCATGCCCGTACCTGCCTGATCGCATGGAGCGCAAGGTTCTGACTGATCTTTCCGGCCCGAATGCTTCAGCATTGCACGACCGTCTGTCCCAGGCTGGCTTCCGGCGCAGCCATACAATCGCCTACGCACCTGTCTGCATCGACTGCCGGGCCTGCAAACCCCTGCGCCTTCCTGTAGGACTCTTCACGCCTTCGCGTGCCCAGAAGCGCGTCTGGAAGCATCACGAAAATACCAATGCTGTCATCATACCGCCGGTGCCAACGCAGGAGCAGTTTGCCCTGTTCCACGCCTATCAGGAAAGCCGTCACACGGACGGCGACATGGCCCACATGTCCTGGCAGGATTACGTCGAACTGATTTCCAACACGCCGGTGGAAACGGTTGTCGTGGAATTTCGAACCCCTGAAGGCCAACTCGTCTGCGTCAGCCTCGTGGATATTATGTCTGACGGCCTGTCCGCAGTTTATACGTTCTACGATACATCCAGCCCGACGGCCTCCTGGGGAACCTATTCAATCCTGACGCTGATCAATCTGACCAAGCGGCGCGGAAGTCTTCACCTTTATCTGGGCTATTACGTCCCCGGCAGCCGGAAAATGGCTTACAAGGCCACCTTCCGTCCGGCTGAGATCTTTCAGGGCGGTCACTGGGAAACGTTGGCCGCACCGGTCTGACATCAGCTTGGTTTGCGCAGGATCCATTGCGGGGCAGCACGCCCAACTGCACCGCGCCGTCCTTCAAGCGGGGCCAGATCAGCAGCAGGTCGTACACGCTGCCCGGGCTGCCACAAAAGGCCCTCTTCAAGCGTAAACGCTCGAAGATCCCGCAACGTGCTATCTCCCAGCTTCTGCAGAGAGACGCCTGATCCACGCGTCATCTCAGGAACCTGTTCCATTGGGAAAATAAGAACGCGCTTGTTATGCCCAACCGCCAGAACATGCGTTCCAACTGCCGGAATACAGGCAAAAACGCTTTCCCCATTCTTGACGTTGAACACCTGCTTGCCTGTCCGCTTCTCAGCAACAATACCGGCCTCAGAGACAATCATGCCACGCCCGCTTTCGGACGCGATCAGGCGTCTGCCATCTTCCGTCACGGGGAACATCGCCACGATGCGTTCTTCCTGCGCGATATCCATCAGTGTCCGCACTGGCTGACCGAAACCACGCCCGCGGGGTAGATCCGCAGCCTTGAGTGTGAACGCCTTTCCGCCACTGGCGATCAGACAGACCCGGTCTGTGCTCTGACACTCCGCCATCAGTCCTGGTGAATCGCCTTCCTTGAAGCGATGGCCTTCCGGGTCCAATCCGTGACCTTTCATGGCCCGTATCCAGCCTTCGCTGGACAGCAGGATTGTCAGAGGCTCACGATCAACCTCCAGAGCCGCTGAAATATCGATGGCTTTGGGCGGTTCAGCAATTGTTGTCCGGCGATCACCTAGTGGGCCACTGCCAAACTTCTTGATCGTGGCGTCCAGATCTTTTCCAATCCGTGTCCAACGCCGCTTTTCAGACCCCAGAAGGGTTTCAAGAGACTTCCGCTCATCCGCCAGCGCATCACGTTCTTTGCGGATTTCCATCTCTTCCAGGCGCCGCAAAGAGCGCAGACGCATATTCAGCACAGCTTCCGCCTGAATATCCGTCAAAGTAAAGGTCTTCATAAGGCAGACCTTGGGCTCATCTTCTTCTCTGATGATGCGGATAACCTCATCAAGATTCAGATAAACCGCCAGAAAGCCGTCAAGAATTTCCAGTCGACGCAGGACTGCCGCAAGGCGATGGTTGGAACGTCGAACCAGCACTTCATGCACATGTGCCAGCCAAGCCTGAATGACCTGCTTGATTGACAGAACACCCGGTACACGATCCCCGCCCAGAACATTCATGTTCAGACTGAACCGGCTCTCAAGTGCCGTGTTGCGGAACATCGTCTCCATCAGGACTTCAGGATCACATCCCTTGGTCTTGGGCTCCAGCACCAGACGAATTTCCATGGTGCTTTCATCCCGGACATCCCCGAGCAAGGGCAGCTTACGCTGCTCCATCAACTCGGCAATCTGTTCGATCAGCCGGGATTTCTGCACCTGATAGGGAATTTCAGTGACGACAATGCACCACGTACCGAAACGTCCCTGTTCAACTTCCCAACGCGCCCGTGTCCGGAAACTGCCTCGGCCAGTTTCGTAAGACCGGATAATCGAATCCCGATCTTCCACCAGAATGCCACCGGTCGGGAAGTCAGGGCCTGGAATGTAATCGACGAGTTCCGCAACTGTTGCTTCAGGCTTCTCAATCAGAAGCTTTGCAGCTCGGCAGATTTCACCAGCATTGTGAGGCGGAATGCTTGTCGCCATGCCCACCGCAATACCCGCGGAGCCATTGGCCAGAAGGTTCGGGAACGTCCCAGGCAGGACGATCGGTTCGTGATCTTCGTTGTCGTAGGTTGGCCGGAAATCAACAGCATCATCGTTGATGCCATCCAGCAGCGTCTGAGCAATCTCCGTCAGGCGGCTTTCCGTGTATCGCATGGCAGCCGCGCCATCACCGTCGATGGAGCCAAAGTTGCCCTGCCCCTCAACCAGCGGATACCGAACGGCAAAATCCTGCGCCAGACGCACCAGCGCTTCGTAAACGGACGCATCACCATGCGGATGAAACTTACCGATCACGTCACCGACGACACGTGCACACTTTTTAAACCCTGATGTGGGATCAAGGCGTAGCTGCTGCATCGCATAGAGGAGGCGCCGGTGCACCGGCTTGAGACCATCACGCACATCCGGAAGGGACCGCGACATGATCGTCGACATCGCATACGCAATATATCGCTCGCTCAGAGCCTCCGCGAGCTTGGTATCCTCAATATGACCCGCCAGATCAACGCCCATGCACTTCCCCTTTTCTCCGCAGGAATTAGACACTGGCGCCCGCTTCTGTCCAGCGCCGCCCTCGTTCTTCTTTCGGCCTGTTCACCTTACCGGCCCATCCTCCATGAGGAGGATACACTGGCTCGCAGCGGCTTTGTCGCCCATCCGGCCGACACAACAGCCCGCTGGCAAATGATGAACCTGCTTCCTGCCAACACCATGACGTACCGCATGCAAGGCAATATTCCGGTCCTGCTCTATGCGGATCCGACAGCCTGCGGGTGCGTCTATATGGGCAATATATCAGCTTACCACGCTTACCAGTCCGGCCACCATGTCTCTGCGAATGAAGAACACCGTATGACCGCAGAAATTAATCAGCATCCGGGATGGGACTGGTCAGTCTGGAACTGGCGCGCGGACCCGGATGTCGTCAGTGGCCTTCGCCCAGGTCCGGTTCAGGTACAATACTGACCTCATCGCTCTGAAACTCGTTTGGCTCCGTCAATTTACGGACACGTTCAAAAAGCCTTTCGCGGGCTGCAGGCAATGGTTGATGCCGGACGCCAAAAACCCAGCGTGCCAGGAAATGACCTGTCAGGGTCATTCCCTGTAGCCATTCGTCAGGCAGACCTTCTTCTTCATCATGTCGCAGGAAGGCCGGAAGCGGCAATAGACGGTCCCGCCATTCTCCTGCTCCCGCAACGCTGACAGCCCGGCCAGATCGTGGAGAGACAAAATCCAGATCTTCAGTCGTCTCCGTAACTGCACAGGTCGAAAGATCCAGACCGTACCCAAGGCCACCGAGCAGTTCACGTTCCCAGCGAATATAGGCCGCCATGGGAGGCGGCTCGGGAGCAACAGCAATCAATGTAAGTAGACGGATCAAGCGCATGAAAAGCTCAGGATGAGGCTCACCCTGTGGGAGCGCCCCGTCAGCGAGGGCACATGCACTACTGACCATCGCCAGTTGCAACGGCAAGTCCAGCAATCTGGCGCCCACACTTTGCACCGGCTCGGCAGTCACACCTCCAAGTTGATCAGACAACCGGGCGCGCCATCTGGCCATAACAAGATTACCGGTTTGCCAAAGCGGGGCCTGTTTCCGTGAACCACCACCACGGACCATTCCATGCGAAACACCGTGCTCTTCGCTCAACAGATGAACAAGTGCACTGCCTTCGCCGTAGGGTCGAACGGAGAGAACAAGCGCAGCGGCTTCCCATTCCATCATTGCAAAACAGCCCCACAGCCCCTGAAAACAGAAAAACTCCCGCACGATAACCATGCGGGAGTTTCCAGTCTCTCGTATCCAACTGAACAGGCAAGCCCATCAGCCGGAAAAAGAAAGATGTTACTTCGTGCCAGCAGCAGCAGCCACTTCAGCAGCGAAGTCGTTTTCTTCCTTTTCGATGCCTTCGCCAAGCTGGAAGCGCTCGAAACCAATCAGCTTCGCGCCAGCCTTCTCAACGACCTTGGACACGCGGCTTTCGCCGTCCAGCACCCAGACCTGCTCAAGAAGAACAACTTCTTCGTAGAACTTGCGGACACGACCTTCGACCATCTTTTCGATGATGGCTTCCGGCTTGCCGGACTCACGAGCCTGCTCGATCAGAACAGCGCGCTCACGCTCCAGAGATTCCGGATCAACGCTTGCAACATCCAGAGCGGCAGGACGGGTTGCAGCAACGTGCATACCAATCTGGCGGCCAAGCGTCAGAATAGCTTCGCTCTCGGACGGTGCTTCAAGAGCAGCCAGAACACCAATCTTGCCAATGCCCGGACGCAGTGCACTGTGCACGTAGCTTGCGACAACGCCGGTCTCTACGGACAGAACCTTGGCACGACGGATGGACATGTTTTCACCGATCGTGGCGATCAGGTGCGTCAGTTCGTCAGCAACCGTACGGCCAGACGGAACCTTGGAAGCCTTGATGGTTTCCAGGTCATCACCAACTTCCAGAGCAACCTGAGCAACCTGCTCAACGAAAGCCTGGAATGCTTCGTTACGGCCAACAAAGTCCGTCTCGGCATTGACTTCGACCATAGCGGCGCGGTTCGGGCCGGAAACAACGCCAACCAGGCCTTCTGCCGTGGTACGGCCAGACTTCTTGGCAGCCTGGGACAGGCCCTTCGTGCGCAGCCAGTCGATGGCGGCTTCCATGTCGCCAGAGGCTTCAGTCAGAGCCTTCTTGCAATCCATCATGCCTGCGCCGGTGCTTTCGCGTAGCTCGCGAACCAGGGCTGCGGTGATCTCTGCCATGTTCTCTTATCCCTCGAAAAGATCATGCGGCCGAGCGTAAACGCCCGACCGCATGCATGTTTTTCAGTTGCCGTGCCATCAGAGAGAACACGGCACGCTGTCTCAGTTAGCGGCTGGAGCCTGCTCACCTTCGGCGACGGCAGCTTCAAGAACTGCGGTCTCAGCCGGAAGCTCTTCTTCAGCGCCGATATCGTGGCCGGAAGCAGCCAGCTCAGCAGAAATGCCGTCCAGAACTGCGCCAGAAATCAGGTCACAGTACAGGGTGATGGCACGGATAGCGTCGTCGTTGCCCGGGATCGGGTACGTGACACCGGCCGGGTTGGAGTTGCTGTCCAGAATGCCAATGACCGGAATGCCGAGCTTGTTGGCTTCTTCAACAGCCAGCTTTTCCTTGTTCGTGTCGATCACGAAAATCAGGTCAGGCAGACCGCCCATTTCCTTGATACCGCCGAGGGAGCGCTCGAGCTTCTCACGGTCACGCGTGATGTCGAGAACTTCCTTTTTCGTCAGACCAGCCGTGTCACCGGACAGCATATCGTCGATCTGGCGCAGACGCTTGATGGAACCCGTAATGGTCTTCCAGTTCGTCAGCATACCGCCGAGCCAGCGGTGGTTCACGTAGTACTGGCCGCAACGCTGGGCAGCTTCAGCAACATGCTCAGCAGCAGCGCGCTTCGTTCCAACGAAAAGAACGCGACCACCGTTTGCAACCGTCTCGCGGACCAGCTTCAGGGCGCGGTCCAGCAGGGGAACGGTCTGCTGCAGATCGATGATGTGGACCTGATTGCGAATACCAAACAGGTACGGCGCCATTGCAGGGTTCCAACGGCGGGTGTGGTGACCGAAGTGAACGCCGGCTTCAAGGAGCTGGCGCATGGTGAATTCTGGCATTGCCATGATTCAAATTCCTAGCATCTGGTTAGACCTCCGCATGACGACGTCCCTTGCGGAACACCAGAAAACCTCATGGTCATGCGTGCGGATTGTCCGCCAACCTCCTTGAAGGGAAGAAAACGGACGAGCGCGATATGGCTGATACGCGCCCTTATTGCAAGAATTTTCTCTGGTTTATCGTTGTTCAGCCTTCTCTACGCCACGGATGGTTCGCATCCGCTCAGCCAACCGAGGCGTCACGCGATATGTCCCGGGCAGAAGGATTTCCACATCCTGCGTCTCTTCCAGAGAAGGAAGCAGTACGACACGCCCATGTCCGCCACGCATTTCTTCAAGCATTTCAGAAAGACTGGGCAAAGCGGCTGACTGGCGGAGCCACACCCGCATTTCAGACCGCTCAGCAGCAGCTGCGACCTCTAGATCCATGACGCTCTGTGCCGTAATCCGCAAAGCGTCCCCGTCCAGTTTGAGTTCAGCCTGCACAAGAATAGCTTGCCCTGCGACCAAAAGATCCCGGCAGGACATCAATGTCTCAGCGAAGAGCGTGACTTCACAGCCACCACCACTATCCGAAAGATTGACCCACGCCATCTTCTTGCCAGTTCGGGTAGGACGCTCTTTTTTATCCACGACGCATCCAGCGATTTTGACACGGGTACTCCCTGTTTTTGCAGCATTTTCCAGTGCGTTCGACGGCGTGACCCCCAAGCGTCTGAGGACCGTGCGGTATGCATCCAGAGGATGGGCGCTCATATGGAAACCAATAGCAGACGCCTCCAGTGAAAGGCGCTCGAAATCCGGCCAAGGGCGCCCCTCATTCAGACGGAGAATTTCCCGCTCCTGTCCGCTCCCGCCAAACAGACCCGTCTGACCAACCTGCTGTTCCTGCGCTCTCGCTTGCGCCCGGCGGATGAGGATGTCCGCACTCGCGAATACAGTGTGGCGGTCTTTAAGGAGACTATCAAAAGCTCCTGATTTTGCGAGATTTTCTATCTGAATTTTATTAATGCTTTTAGGGTCACATCGCTCTGCAAAATCTGTCAGATCTTTGAAAGGACGGTCTCCGCGTACTGCCACCACCGCCTCCATGGCCGCAGTCCCAACGCGCTTGATGGCTGAAAGCGCATAACGAATGCCCTGACGCCCGTCTTCCAGTGTCTCAATGGAGAAATCCGCCATTGAGCGATTGATATCAACGGGAAGTACCGAAATTTTCATACGCTTTGCTTCCTGACAAAGCGCAGCGAGTTTATCCGTCTTTTCCCGTGCCAGAGACATACAGCCAGCAAGGAATGCGACTGGATGGTTCGCTTTCATCCAAGCCGTTTGATACGAAACCAGAGCATAGGCAGCGGCATGTGACTTGTTAAAGCCGTAGTCCGCAAAACGAGCCATAAGATCAAAGACTTCTACGGCTTTATCTTTTGGAATTCCCCGGGCCGTAGCGCCATCAGTGAAGATCTCGCGTTGCTTCTCCATTTCAGACGCAATCTTCTTGCCCATGGCGCGTCTTAGAAGGTCAGCACCACCAAGACTGTAGCCCGCCATTTTCTGAGCGATCTGCATGACCTGTTCCTGGTAGACCATGATCCCATAGGTCTCTTCCAGAATATCCCGAATTTCTTCGTGAGGCGGCTCCCATGCCTCGCCATGTTTACGCCGACAATAGTCCGGAATGTTGGCCATCGGCCCCGGTCGATACAACGACACACCGGCAATCAGATCTTCCAGACGGCTGGCGGCCATCTGTTTGAGCATGTCGCGCATGCCCGCGCCTTCAAACTGGAAGACACCGGCCGTGTCTCCCTTTGCGAGCATTTCAAAAGTCTTTTTATCGTCTAATGGGATACGTGAGAGATCGACGATAATTCCTTGTTCTTTAAGGAAATCCAGACCACGCTTCAGAATTGTTAATGTCGTCAGACCAAGGAAGTCGAACTTGACCAGTCCAGCCTGCTCAACAAACTTCATGTTGTACTGGGTGACCAGCATGTCGCTCTTCGGGTCTCGATAAAGCGGCACCAGCTCGACCAGTTCTCGGTCACCAATCACGACGCCTGCAGCGTGTGTTGAAGCGTGCCGATAGAGACCTTCAAGCTGAAGAGCAATTTCCAGAAGCCGTTTCAAAGCTTCATCGCTGTCTCGCATCTCCTGAAGGCGCGGTTCGCCCTCGATCGCCTGCGCCAGCGTCACTGGCTTGGCAGGATTATTCGGGATCAGTTCTGCAACGCGGTTAACCATGCCGTAAGGCAAACCAAGTACACGCCCGACGTCACGGACGGCAGCTTTGGCCTGAAGCTTACCGAAGGTAATGATCTGAGCGACACGGCTTCCACCGTATTCCTCACGGACATAGCGGATAACTTCGTCTCGGCGGTCCTGACAGAAGTCGATATCAAAGTCAGGCATCGAGACACGTTCCGGGTTCAGGAAGCGCTCGAACAGCAAGCCGAAGGGTAGCGGATCAATATCAGTGATGGTCAGTGCATAAGCCACCAGTGAACCTGCACCCGATCCACGCCCAGGCCCGACGGGAATATCATGCGCTTTTGCCCACTGAATGAAGTCAGCCACGATCAGGAAGTAGCCGGGGAAGCCCATCTTCGCGATGATGTCGAGTTCAGTTTGCAGACGATCTGAATAGATTTTTCGTTTATCTTCGTCCGCACTGATCGCTTCAAGGCGTTTCTCCAGCCCTTCCCATGCCATGGCACGAAGCGTTTCTTCTTCCGTTGAACCCTCACGAACCTTCGGGCAAATCGGCAGAAGTGGCTTTCGCGTGCATGCAGCGATGGCACATTTCTGCGCAATAATAAGCGTATTGTCACAAGCTTCTGGCAGATCCTTGAAGATCTCACGCATCTCGGCCGGCGTCTTGAACCAGGCCTGCGGGGAAACGTGCCAACGATCGGCTTCGGCCATCGTCCGCCCCTGCGCAATACAGATAAGCGCATCATGGGCTTCGTGCATCTGAGGCGTCGGGAAGAAGCACTCATTGGTAGCGACAAGGGGAATATCAAGCTTGTCCGCGAGTGGGATCAGAACGCTTTCGATTTCGCGTTCACCCGCCGCGCCGAAGCGATTGAGTTCCACCGCAATATTACCCGGAAAAGCGTCTGCCAGACGACGCAGCAGTTCTTCTGCCTCACCTTTCTGCTCGTCGTAAATCAACCGATTGATCGGCCCACGATTGCCGCCAGTCAGAAGGAACAACCCATCGGCGTGCTGGCACAGCACATCCACAGCAACTGTTGGATCAGCCGGATCACCGTTCAGAAAGCCCTCAGAGGACAGGATCTGGAGATTGGCCAGCCCCGTCTCGTTCCGGGCCAGCACTACCAGCGGCTCAGAAGGAGCTCCGGGCTTGGTGCTGCGGGATGGAAGGGAAAGCTGACAGCCGACAATCGGCTGTACACCGCTGCTTCGGCAGTAAAGAGAAAATTCCAGAGCACCAAATAGGTTGCCACTGTCCGTCAATGCAACGGCAGGCATACCGTTCTTCACAGCCAGACTAACCAGATCTGGAATGCGAATGGCGCCCTGGCTCAGGGAGTAGGCTGAGTGATTACGGAGATGGACAAAATCGGCATGAGACATGCCTCTATTCTATCAGGACCGGCGAGCAGATACAGCGCTCTTCTTGCCGGTCACCTCAACTCAAAACGGTACGAGCTTCCCATCCCGTAACGTTACCGTCCGGTCCATACGGGCCGCAAGTTCCTGATTATGCGTTGCAATCAGTGCTGCAACGCCTTCCTCACGAACGGCACGCAATAGCTCATCAAAAACGTGATCAGACGTCCCAATATCCAGATTGCCGGTTGGCTCATCCGCAAGGAGAAGTTTTGGCCGGTTGGCTAAGGCCCGCGCGATAGCAGTCCGCTGCTGCTCACCACCAGACAGGCGGCCGGGCAGAGAATTCAGGCGATTAGACAATCCAAAACGTCCCAATAGATCTTCGGCACGCGCCCGCGCCACCTTTGCGGACACACCCGCAACCAACTGGGGCAACATGACATTTTCGCGCGCTGTGAACTCACCCAACAAATGATGAAACTGATACACAAACCCGATTTGATCACGCCGCACAGCAGTGCGAACGCTATCGCTCAGTCCACTTACCGCCTTGCCACCGATATAAACTGTACCGTCGGTGGGAGCTTCCAACAGCCCGGCAAGATGCAAGAGCGTAGATTTTCCGGTCCCGCTCGGCGCAACAAGGGCAACAATTTCACCGGGATAAAGCGTAAACTCGGCATTCGATAGAATTTCGAGCGTTTCTTCACCTGACCGAAAACGACGCGTCAGATTCTCCAGCTTTAATGCTGGCATCTGTGTCTCACTCATGACGCAACGCCTCAATTGGATCAGTTCGCGCTGCTCTCCATGATGGATACAGCGTTGCGAGAAGAGAAAGCACCAGAGACATGGCAATCACTTCTCCAACCTGCGACCAGACCAGCTTCGCCGGAAGACGCTCGAGAAAGTAAACTTCCGGGTTGAACAGGTTGGTGCCGGTAAGAGACTGGAGCCACTGCCGGATGCGTTCGATATTCAGGGCAAACGCAATGCCAAGGGCAGAACCGGCAGCCGTCCCGACAATCCCGACAAAAGCGCCATTCATGAGGAATATCCGCATGACTGCGCCGCGGCTCGCACCAAGCGTCCGCAAAACCGCGATATCCCGCGTCTTGTCCTTCACCATCATGATCAAGGACGAGATGACGTTGAAAGCAGCCACCAGAATAATGAGCGTCAAAATGAGGAACATGACGTTCTGCTCAACCGTCACAGCATCCAGGAAGCCATTTGCGCTGTTCTTCCAGTCAATAACGCGTAGGCGTGGATCATCCAGACGCTGGACAACGGCCTGACGCGTAAGCTGGACGTTCATAGGATCGTCTACCGAAACCTGAATGAGCGACACTGCATTTTCAAGCATCAGAAACTTTTGCGCAGCCGGAAGCGGCACCAGAACGATGTTGGAATTATAATCGTTCCAATTGGCATCGAAGATGGCAGCCACATGATACGTTTTTACGCGCGGCATCGTGCCGAATGGTGTCGCCTGACCGTCCGGGGAAAGGAGTGTAATTGGAGAACCGATCGTCAGACCCGCACGATCCGCCATGGTCGTCCCAATGGCAACGGCGTCGTCTCCCGTGAAACGATCAATCGACCCGGCGATAATACCACTGCTTAAGGCGCGCCAGTCACGAAAATCCTGTTGTGCAATACCCTGGACTTCCGCACCCGTCGAATACCGTCCGGCTTCGACCAGCACAGTTCCCTGCGCCATGGGTGTGACGGATTTGACCCCGGGAATAGAGCGGATAGCCTCAACGTCGTTCTGATAGGCCTCAATGGGGCGGCCATAGCCATACACAGAGAGATCTCCGTGAAGACCCAGGATACGCCCCATCAGATCAGCCTTGAACCCGTTCATCACCGACATCACGATGATGAGTGTGGCCACTCCGAGCGCAATTCCGACCAATGAGAAAACTGCAATGATCGAGGCGAAGCGTTCGCCACGGCGGGCACGCAGATAGCGCCCTGCCACCATACGCTCGAAGCGGCCAAACATCAGGCGGCTCCGATCTTGGCCAGCGCTTCAGCCACCGGCAGCTCGAACCGCTCACCATCTGCACGGCGCTTCAGTTCAACCTTGCCTTCTTTGGCACCACGAGGACCGACAATGATCTGCCAGGGATGACCCATCAGATCAGCATCGTTAAACTTCACGCCCGCGCGCTCGGAGCGATCATCGTACATGAAGTTCTCTGGATCAGCCCCGTAGATCTCTTCACAGATCGCATCACAGGCTTCATCACCCGGACGCAGGTTGAGGATCGCAGCTTTGTACGGCGCAACGGAATCCGGCCAGATGATGCCAGCGTCGTCATGCGATGCCTCAATGATAGCACCGACCAGCCGGGAGACACCGACCCCATAAGACCCCATGTGAGGCGAGAATTTCGTCCCGTCGGCACCGCTGACTTCGATCCCCATGGATTCCGTGTACTTGGTGCCGAAGTAGAAGATGTGGCCAACTTCGATGCCACGCCCTTCCCGCTTCCGGTCATCCGGCACTTCCGCCCAGGCAGCCTCGTCGTGCTTCTCATCCGTTGCGGCATAGTGATCCGTCACGGAAGAGAAGAATGCGGCGAGATCTTCCTCGTTATCACAATCAACCGGGCGGCCCAGCCAATCCTGCTCTTCAAGGGCAGCGTCAAAGAATACGCCGCTTTCACCTGTTGGCGCGAGAACCAGGAACTCATGGCTGAGATCACCACCGATCGGCCCCGTATCAGCAACCATAGGAACAGCGCGAACACCGAGACGCTGGAAGATCCTCAGATAAGACAGCATCATGCGGCGATAGCTGTTAACCGCGCCCTGATAGTCTGCATCGAAGGAATAAGCGTCCTTCATGAGGAACTCGCGACCGCGCATCACACCGAAACGGGGACGCACCTCATCACGGAACTTCCACTGAATATGATACAGCGCCTTTGGAAGCTGTTTGTAGGAGCTCACAGAAGATCCGAAGATATCCGTGATCATTTCCTCGTTCGTCGGTCCGTAAAGCAACTCACGACCATGACGGTCCTGAATGCGCAGCATCTCCGGACCATAAGCGTCATAACGCCCTGAACGACGCCACAGATCAGCAGACTGCAGTGTCGGCATCAGGACTTCCTGTGCGCCAATCGTATCCTGCTCTTCGCGGATGATCTGCTCGATGTTCCGAAGAACACGCAGGCCCGCTGGCAGCCAGGCATAAATACCCGAGGAGGTCTGGCGAACCAGACCTGCACGTAGCATCAGGCGATGAGACGCAATTTGCGCCTCCGCCGGAACTTCCTTCAGCGTCGGCTGAAAGGCTTTACTCAGACGCATACTCTATTCTCTCAGACGCGCAGCAGATGAACATCGACAAGCGGACGCTTCTGGAGCTTGCGCCCCAGGGCACGGCGCAGGGCCGTCTTGGCCGCATCACGGAATGCCGTGTCGTCCTTTCGCAGTTCATCAGGAATTTCGTCAATAGAATCAGCGAATTCTTCCTGAATGCGAATGCTTTCCGGATCTTCCGATTCCAGAAGGCCTGGCGCACTGATCTTTGGCTCACCGATCACATAGCCTTCGTCATCAACAGCGAAGCTCGCAAGAACCATGCCGTTGAAGAGCATCTTGCGACGTGCCGCCAGAACACCACCCGTCATGGGCAGAAGACGACCGCCATCCAGCGCCAGGCGACCAGTCGGTGCCGTATCGACAACCTTCACGTCACCCGGCGACAGGTTCAGGATGTCACCATCTTCCAGCAGGATCGGATCAGAACCCATTTCATGGGCCAAGGCCGCATGAGCCGTCAGATGACGCCATTCGCCATGTGTTGGGATGCTGTATTTCGGACGGACAATGCCATACAGAACGCGAATATCATCGCCCGTTGCATGACCGGACGTATGAACCTTCGCGTCTTTGTCCGTCAGAACAGTCACACCACGACGGGACAGGTTGTCCTGCACAGCCATGACAGCCTGCTCATTCCCCGGAATAACGCGGGAGCTGTAGATGACCGTGTCACCCTCACCCAGCGAAATGTTCGGATGAGTATCGGACGCGATACGGGACAGGGCAGAACGAGGCTCGCCCTGGCTTCCCGTGATGATCATCAGAAGGTTGTCATCATGGACGTCGCGTGCGTCCTGCTCCGTCAGGAACGGCGGCAGATCGCTGAAGTAACCGCACTCACGGGCAGCAGTTTCAAGATTACGCAGGGAACGGCCCACGATCATGACAGCACGACCAGCCGCCATGGCAGCCTTCGCAATGCTCTCAACGCGCGCCACGTTGCTGGCAAAGCACGTTACGGCCACACGCCCCTGAAGGCTTGTGATCAGATCCGTCAGGCCTTTGCGGACGTCCGCTTCGGACTCTGAACGGCCTTCCTTCATGACGTTGGTGCTATCACCCACCATCGCCAGAACGCCCTCGTCACCTAGACGACGGAACTCTTCCAGATCAGTGACCGGGCCAACAAGCGGATTTTCGTCCAGCTTCCAGTCACCGGTATGAACGATCAGGCCATGGGGCGTCCGCAGAGCAACTGCCTGCGCTTCCGCGACAGAGTGCGTCACCGACACAAACTGAAGATCAAACGGGCCGACATGGAAGCGCGAGCCCGGCATCACCACATGAATTTTTACCTGATTAACCAGATGCGCTTCATGCAGCTTGCGACGCAGTACTGCGGCAGCGAACGGCGTGGCATAAACCGGGCAGCGCAGATAAGGCCAGAGATGAGCTACTGCACCCAGATGATCTTCATGGGCATGTGTAATGACCAACCCACACAGATCCTTTGCACGATCCGCGATAAACGTCGGGTCCGGCATCAGCACTTCAGCTTCAGGCGTGTCGTTACCTGAGAAGCCAATGCCGCAATCGATGGCGAGCCAGGTTTCCTTACTGTTTTTAGTGAGGCGGTAGAGATTGAAATTCATGCCGATCTCGCCTGTCCCGCCCAAAGGCAGGAAGGACAAACCGTCAGGTGTATCCGTCATAGTTATTCCTTACGTGTGTTACCATCATGAGCGATATTCATTGCCGAAAGCCTACATGCCTTCGGGGGAATTTAAGATCGGCAGGAGCGCATTGCGGTCCGCCAGAAGACGGAGGCCATCCAGAGTCAGATCCGGGGCCATCACGTCAAACAAATTGGTGCCCTCTGAAAACAGAGGCGCAAGACCGCCTGTTGCAACAATCTTGGGGCGTCCGCCCATTTCTTCGGAAATTCTTCCTACGATCCCTTCAACCAGGCCAACATAGCCCCAGAAGAGTCCGGAACGCATGGCAACGCTTGTGCTTCGGCCAATTGCGTTCAGAGGGCGCCCGATGCTCATCCGTGGCAATCGAGCGGCCGCTCTGTGCAAGGCATCAATGGACAGATTGACGCCCGGAGCAATCGCTCCACCACAGTATTGACCGTATTCATTCACGACATCAAACGTTGTTGCCGTGCCAAAATCAACAACAATGAGCGGGCCACCATAAAAGTGCTGGGCTGCCAGACCGTTCAATCGACGATCCGCACCAAGTTCTGCCGGATTATCGACTAGCGCTTCAATGCCCCAATCTAGGCCCGCATTGGCCACAAGTGGCTCCACATCCAGCCACTGGCGACAGAAACGCCGCAAATCATATAATGCTGCGGGAACAACAGTTCCGATAATCGCGCGCGTGACAGACGCAGGCGTCAGCCCGATACGATCGAAAAGGCCCAGTAACCAAACGGCATATTCATCTGCTGTACGGGAGTCGCTGGTGGACATGCGCCACTGACCGATCCACGACTGACCGTCGTGGACGGCAAACACAACGTTGGTGTTGCCAGCATCAATGACGAGAAGCACGTTCCGATCCGGTCCCTTTAACCCAGCAGGATATCACCTGTTACGACCGGTATGGTTTCACCACCCGGGAGAGCGAGAAGCAGTCGCCCCTGTTCATCCAACCCTGAAAATGAACCTGTTATATAAGTTTCACCACGCTGAACCGCAAGATGACGTCCAACCGGATGCGCTCTTTCGAGCCATGCTCGACGAATGACTTCGAAACCATGATCATTCCACGAAGCAATCCAACGGTCCATTTCCGCCGTCAGTGCCTCGCCAAACTTGATGGGATCGACTGCAGGAGCGACCTCGGAAAGGGCTGCCAACTGACGGCCAGGGACGTCAGGCGCCTGCGCCAGGTTTGCACCAATACCGACAACAACCCACCTGTTAGACGCAATACCACCCGCCTCAATCAGAACTCCCGCCATTTTGCGTTCATTCAGGAGTAAATCATTCGGCCATTTCAGCAAAAATTCTGCTTTTGAGGGGCAGAAACTCTGCGCTGTTTCGTAAAGCGCCAAAGCGGTCAGAAACGGGCACGCAGTCAAAAAAATTTCAGGATTTTGCGGTTTGAACAACAGAGAAATTGCCAGATTACCGCCGGGATCTACCCAACTGCGACCCCGGGTTCCACGCCCTGATGTTTGGAAAAGTGCCTGAACGGCGAGCCTCTCGGGGGCTCCAGCCTCGGCTTTCTCTTTACAGAGATCGGAAGTCGATCCCAACGTCTCATAAACTTCGAAACGCCAGGCCATAGTCAAAAAACAGTCTTCATGTGGTGGGCGATGACAGGATTGAACTGCCGACCCTCTCGGTGTAAACGAGACGCTCTACCGCTGAGCTAATCGCCCTCTGAAAACACGTGGCCTATATACACGGTTCTGAGCACCCGTAAAGGCACTCAGAACCAAAAAAGCGAAATTATTCGCTTACGGCGTCCTTAAGACCTTTGCCCGGCTTGAAACGGACAGAGGTGGATGCCGGAATGTCGATCTCTTCGCCCGTACGCGGGTTACGGCCCTTGGCGGCCTTACGCGTAGCGGTCACGAAGCTACCGAAACCAACCAGACGAACTTCCTGCTTCTTGGCAAGCGTCTTCTCGATCGTGCTGAACACCGCATCGACAACTTCGCTGGCCTTGGCCTTCGGAAGATCGGCGGCGTCAGCAACGGCGGCGATCAGTTCCTGCTTGTTGAGGGGCTTCTCCATGATGTGCCTTTCTGGTGTTAAGAGCACCTGAGCCAACCTCCGAAGAGTCTTGCGGCTCAGGCGCTTGTTCGATCTGCGGCCGCACTATGAAGCGCTTTTTGGCCGCGTCAACTGTTAGAATCGTATAAGAACCCAACCGTTAGTGCGGAAGTGCCCTTGGAGCCACTTTCTCAGCCGAAATTCCGCCTACAGGATCGACGTTTTCATCCCATTCGATCGCCTCAGGCATACGCGTGAGAGCAATTTTCAGAACGTCGTCGACGTGACTGACTGGAATAATCTTGAGAGCATGCCGGACATTCTCAGGAACCTCGACAAGATCCTTTTCATTATCCTTCGGGATAAGAACAGTTTTGATCCCTGCCCGAAGCGCTGCAAGCAGCTTCTCTTTCAAACCACCAATTTCCAGCACACGACCACGCAGCGTAATTTCGCCCGTCATCGCCACATCTCTACGGATGGGAATCTGCGTCAGAATACTGACAAGAGACGTAGCAAGCGCGATACCTGCGGACGGACCGTCCTTTGGCGTAGCCCCTTCTGGAAGATGCACATGGATGTCGCGCTTCTCGAAGAGAGGTGGCCGGATGCCGAAGTCCTGAGCTCGTGATCGGACATAAGACAGGGCGGCCGAGATGCTCTCCTGCATCACTTCCCCCAGCTTGCCAGTCTGCTTCACCTGCCCCTTCCCAGGCACCATGACGCTCTCAATCGTCAAGATCTCACCGCCGACCTGAGTCCAGGCAAGTCCGGTCACGACACCGACCATATCTTCCGTCTCGGTCTCACCATGACGGAAGCGGCGGACACCTGCGTATTTTTCCAGGTTGTCCGGCGTGATCTCAACATGCGTCACACCCGTCGTGATGATTTCCTTCACGGCCTTACGAGCCAATCGGGCAATCTCACGCTCGAGATTTCTGACGCCAGCCTCACGCGTGTAGGAGCGAATCAACTCCATCAGCGTCTCATCGGAGACAGACCATTCATCCGGCTTGAGATTGTGGGCTTCAGCCTGCTTTGACAGCAGATGACGACGCGCAATCTGGACCTTCTCATCTTCCGTGTAGCCGGAGAGATTGATGATCTCCATACGATCCAGCAGTGGCTGCGGCATGTTCAGGCTGTTAGCCGTCGTCACGAACATGACATCCGAAAGATCATAATCGACTTCCAGATAGTGATCGGCAAACGTTGAGTTCTGCTCCGGATCCAGAACCTCCAGAAGTGCAGACGAAGGATCGCCTCTCCAATCCGCGCCCAGTTTGTCAATCTCATCCAGCAGGAATAGCGGATTAGACGTTTTCGCTTTCTTCATGCCTTGGATAATTTTTCCAGGCATGGACCCGATATACGTCCGGCGATGACCGCGGATTTCCGATTCGTCGCGCACACCACCTAGGGACATCCGAACGTACTGACGTCCTGTTGCCTTGGCGATTGACCGTGCCAGAGACGTTTTACCAACACCCGGCGGCCCTACGAGACAGAGGATCGGTCCCTTGATCTTCTGGGAACGCGTCTGCACTGCAAGGTACTCAAGGATACGCTCCTTGACCTTCTCCAGACCGTAATGTTCGGCTTCAAGCACACCTTCAGCGTGCGTGAACTCCTTGGTGATCTTGGAACGCTTTTTCCACGGAATACCCAGCAGCCAGTCCAGATAATTCCGGACGACTGTGCTTTCCGCAGACATCGGGCTCATGCCACGCAGCTTTTTCAGCTCGGCATGGGCCTTTTCCTTGGCTTCACGGCTCAGGCGCGTCTTGTTGATCTTCTCTTCAAGCTCAGCAAGTTCGTCCTTGCCATCCTCGCCTTCCCCAAGCTCCTTCTGAATCGCCTTGAGCTGCTCGTTGAGATAATATTCGCGCTGTGTCTTCTCCATCTGCCGCTTCACGCGGTTCCGGATACGCTTCTCAACCTGCAGAACGCCAATCTCTGTCTCAATATGAGCAAAGACCTGCTCTAAACGCTGCTCAGCAGAGGCCATCTCGAGAATTTCCTGCTTTTCGGAAATCTTGAGATTCAGATGGCTGGCAATTGTGTCTGCCAGCTTTGACAGATCCTCGATCTGGTTGATCGAGACCATGACTTCAGGCGGGATCTTCTTGTTGAGCTTGATATACTGCTCGAACTGGGAAACCGTTGAGCGACCCAGAGCTTCCAGATCACTGCCCGGAGTAGCCGACAAAGGCTCCTCCGCAATTTCTTTCACTTCAGCTTCGAAGTGACCATCCACATCGAACAGACGCGTGATCTGAACACGACGGGTTCCTTCGACCAGAACCTTAACGGTACCGTCTGGCAGTTTCAGCAGCTGAAGGATGGTGGAAACCGTGCCGTAACGGTAAATGTCGTCAGCAGAAGGATCATCCTGCGAAACATCTTTCTGCGCAACAAGCAGGATTTGCTTGCTATCGCGTGTGACAGTTTCCAGCGCCTTAACTGACTTTTCCCGCCCGACAAAAAGCGGAACAATCATGTGCGGAAACACAACAATGTTTCGCAGCGGCAGAACAGCCATGACATCCTGGCGAGGAGCCGGGGCTACCTCAGTCACAGCCTCCACAGGAGAGGCAGCCGCGGCTTTGGCACGCGGCTTGCGGGCAGGCTTCTTTTCCACAACTGCGGCGTCATCCACCTTCTTTGTGCGACGGCGCGTCTTAGGCTTGGTATCGTCAGTCATTCACTTGATCTCCATAGGGACGATCCCACGGCCTCCGCCTGCCTGGCAGCGCGAACACCGTGATGTCTCTTCATGCAGAAAAGGCACGAATTCAGACAGCATCTATCCAGAATGTCGGAACGAAAAGGCCGCCTGACAAGACGGCCCCTTCAACATCCTCAGGCAGATTGCTCAGCCGGCTCGCTTTTGCCTTTCCCGTACACATAAACAGGGTTGGCTTTGCTTTCCGCCACTTCACGATTGATGACGACTTCCTCAACGCTGTCCAGCCCGGGAAGATCGAACATCGTTCCAAGGAGAATATTCTCCATGATCGATCTAAGACCACGTGCGCCTGTCTTACGTTCGATAGCACGCTTGGCAATGGCGGAAAGTGCATCTTCCGTAAATGTCAGCTTGACGCCTTCCATCTCAAAAAGACGCGCATACTGCTTGGTCAGCGCATTTTTGGGCTTGCTCAAAATCTGGATCAGAGCGGCTTCATCCAGATCGTTCAGAGCCGCGATAACAGGCAGACGACCGATGAACTCTGGAATCAAACCAAACTTGAGAAGATCCTCAGGTTCGACGGTCTGAAGAATTGCTCCAAGACGCCGCTCGTCATCAGAACGCACATCCGCTCCGAAGCCAATGCCCGAGCCCTTGCCGCGAGCGGCAATGATTTTGTCCAGGCCCGCGAATGCACCACCGCAGATGAACAGCATGTTCGTCGTATCCACCTGCAGGAACTCCTGCTGGGGATGCTTTCGGCCACCCTGCGGTGGAACGGACGCAACTGTCCCTTCCATCAGCTTGAGCAGCGCCTGCTGTACACCTTCGCCCGACACGTCACGCGTGATGGAGGGGTTATCGGACTTGCGAGAAATCTTATCGATTTCATCGATGTAGACGATGCCACGCTGCGCACGCTCAACGTTATAGTCTGATGCCTGAAGAAGCTTCAGGATGATGTTTTCAACGTCCTCGCCCACATAACCGGCTTCGGTCAGCGTCGTGGCATCAGCCATAGTAAACGGTACATCAAGAATACGAGCCAGCGTCTGAGCCAGCAGCGTCTTGCCTGTTCCGGTCGGGCCAATCAGAAGGATGTTGGACTTCGCGATCTCGATGTCATTGCTCTTCTGAGCATGGGCCAGACGCTTATAGTGGTTATGAACGGCCACAGAAAGCGCGCGCTTGGCCTCGAACTGACCAATGACGTAATCGTCCAGAACCTTGCAGATTTCTTTTGGCGTCGGAACACCGTCTCGGGACTTCACGAGATGCGTCTTATGCTCCTCGCGAATGATGTCCATGCACAACTCAACGCATTCATCACAGATGAAAACTGTCGGGCCAGCGATCAGCTTGCGCACTTCGTGCTGGGATTTCCCACAGAACGAGCAATACAGGGTGTTTTTGGAATCGCCGGATTTGTTGCTCATCGCTGTTCCTCTTTCCCCTCACGCACGCACCGACCACTTTTCGGCAGCAGACATGCGGAAGCACTTAAAACTCTAGGCCGAGGTCTCAGCCTTCGGCAACCCCGAAGCCCTGGGCTCCAAGACATGAAAAGCGGCATATCGGTATGCCGCTTTTTCTTTCCAAGGGGAGCAACCTGCTCCCCTGTCACTTCAAACAAACTCAATCCTGACTGGCTGCCACGTTGGGGTGACGTCGCACAACAGCGTCAATCAGACCGAATTCTTTCGCTTCTTCAGCAGACAGATAGCTGTCACGCTCGAGCTTGCGCTCGATCTCTTCAAGCGTCTGCCCAGTATGCTCACGATAGATTTCGTTCAGGCGCTGACGGATCAACAGGATCTCACGAGCCTGAATCTCAATATCGGACGCCTGACCCTGCGCTCCACCAGATGGCTGATGCACCATTACGCGCGCATTCGGCAGGCAGTAACGATGCCCCTTCTCACCACCCGCCAGTAGCAGCGACCCCATGGACGCAGCCTGACCAATGCAGACAGTGCTAACCGGGCAACGAATGTACTGCATCGTGTCATAAATCGCGAGACCAGCGGAAACGACACCGCCAGGGCTGTTGATGTAGAACGAAATTTCCTTGGTCGGATTAACGCTCTCAAGATACAGAAGCTGAGCGCTGATCAAGGATGAAACCTGATCGTAAACCGGGCCGGTCAGGAAGATGATACGCTCCTGAAGGAGGCGTGAAAAAATGTCGAAAGCTCGCTCTCCGCGGGCAGTCTGTTCGACCACCATCGGCACCAGAGAGTTGTTGAACACCTCGACGGGATCGCGGTCCCCAATGGTCATACTGTCTGTTCCTCAATGCCCGATGGGCTGTCTGTTCTCTCTAACATGGACCCGAGAGAGCGTTCCGTCAAAGGGAGCAGACAGCAAAACGGGCACTCCTGAGAGTGCCCGTCCTTCTTACGTCAGTACTCTCAGAGCTCGGCAGGCGGGATTTCTGCGAGTTCTTCAGGTGTGACTTCCTTTTCGGTGACATCAGCCAGCTCGATCAGATAGTCGACAACCTTGTTTTCCAGGATCGGGCCACGGAGCCCTTCAACAGCCTGCGGGTTCTTGGAGAAGAACTCGAAAACCATCTTTTCCTGACCCGGGTAACGCTGAGCTTCCTGCTGCATCGCACCCAGCAGTTCCTCGCGGGAAACCTGGATTTCCTGCTTGCGACCGATTTCAGCCAGAAGCAGACCCAGCTTTACGCGACGCTCTGCAATACGACGGTAATCTGCACGCAGGGTCTCTTCGTCCTTGCCTGCATCTTCCTCGTCCATGCGACCAGCTTCGCGATCCTGCTCGACGCGGGTCCAGATCTGGCCGAACTCGGCGTCAACCATGCTCTGCGGGGCTTCAAAGTCGGTCTTCTCGGACAGGGCGTCCAGAAGCTCGCGCTTGATGCGCAGACGGGAAAGCTGCTTGTACTCGCCTTCAGCCTGTTCCGTGATCAGGGAGCGGATCTGCTCGATGCTCTCAAGACCAATATCCTTGGCCAGATCATCGTTGATTTCCGGATCAACAGGCTTCTTCAGGGACTTCGCCTTAATGTCGAAGGTCACAGCCTTACCGGCCAGTTCTTCAGCCTGATAGTCTTCCGGGAACGTCACGTTGATAACGCGCTCTTCCCCGGCCTTCATGCCTTCCATCTGCTCGGCAAAACCCGGGATGAAGCCTTCACCACCGATTTCGACGTTCACGTCTTCAGCCGTGCCACCGTCAAACGGCGTGCCATCATGCTTGCCAACGAAGTCAACGCAGACCACGTCACCCTTTACGGCAGCGCGATCTTCTTCGATGGCGTCAAACTTGCGGCTGCGACGGGCGAGGTCAGCCAGAGCCTTGTTCACGACTTCTTCGTCAACCTTGGAGGTCAGACGTGTCAGCTTCAGACCAGACAGGTCAGGAACTGCAATTTCCGGCAGAACTTCGACTTCGATCTTGAATTCCAGATCGCCATCAGAGTCCGGAGCAGAAACCAGCTCTACCTTCGGCTGCATAGCCGGACGGACGTCCTGTTCCTGAAGAAGCTTGCCAACCGTGTCGTTAACAACTTCTTCCATCAGTTCCGCATTCACGGCTGCGCCATGACGCTGCTTGACGAGAGATGCCGGCACCTTGCCCGGACGGAAACCCGGAAGCTTGATCGTGCGCGCAACTTCTGCGAGTCGGGCTGCGCGACGAGCCTGCAGGTCGGCAGACGGGACAACGACAGTGAAGGCGCGCTTAAGTCCTTCGTTGAGCGTGGGCGTAACCTGCATGAGCCAGGCGATCCTCTCGGTCGGGTATGTTAAAATCTCTTCTCAGGAAACCGGGTTGGTACGGGCGGAGGGACTTGAACCCCCACGACTTGCGCCACCAGAACCTAAATCTGGCGTGTCTACCAATTCCACCACGCCCGCTCAGCCCCGTCTCCGGGGTTCGTGTTACCGAACCTTGGAAGCGCGGCCTTTAGCGCATGAAACGCTACTTCACAACAGGGCGGCCACCGGGTTTTTGCTTAAATCCGCCTTTGAAAGCTCTGTCGCGACGCTCCGCGCCTCTCCCAGGGGAAGATCCAGATCCTCTGCGACGGGCCACCCACCGTGATCACGGGCTGCCTGTATTCCCGCCTCACCGTGCAGCCAGACACCCGCGCAACACGCCTCCCAGGTCTCCATTCCCGCAGCCATCAAAGTCCCAATCACCCCCGTCAGTGTGTCGCCCGATCCTGCCGTAGCAAGCGCCGATGTGGCGTGCGCATTGATCGCAATGCGTCCGTCTGGCGCAGCTATGATCGTATCTGCCCCCTTCATGACCATCACGGCATTCAACTCACGCGCAGCATTCAAGGCAGCTTCAGTTCGACTCCCCGTCACAGGGCCAAACAGCTTTTTGAATTCGCCGATATGCGGCGTGACAGCCGCCACGCCTTTCAGACGAGAAAGGTCTTCCGCTCCCCATGCCAAAGCACCAGCATCCGCAAGAACCGTTTTTTTTGCGGCCAATAGCGCAGGGAGAACTTCGGAAACCTCTTCAGGGGTCAGGCCGGGCCCGCAGATCCAAACCTTCCGTCGCAAATCTTCCAGCAGGGAGCCAAGAGGCTGGTCATCAATGATTAGTCCCGGGTCGCCGAGTCGATAGGCTTCGGCAGCTTTTCGGGCTGCGATGCGGACAAGCCCGGCACCTGTCCGCCGTGCGGCTCGTGCTGCCAGCCTTGTAGCGCCCGGCATAACAGCACCACCACAGACACTCACAACACCGCGTCGATATTTATAGTCTCCCTCTCCGGAGACCGGCAGCTCCCAAAGCCCCGGCCAATTGAAACTTATTTTTGGCGTCAGGCCACTCCATGCCTGCTCAGGCATAGCGATATCGGCGCAGACCAACTCCCCGCACAATCCTCGCCCAGGCTCCAGAAAATGACCTGGCCGTGGCCTCACAAACGTGACCGTCAACGCGCAACCCTGTGCCTGACCGAGCACTTCTCCAGTCTCTCCGGATACGCCACTCGGCATATCGATCGCCACACGCCGAGGAACAGCTGCGAGCATTTCAGCTACGTCGTCACTGACTGGACGCTTCAATCCGGACCCAAAAACAGCATCAACCAGCAGGTCAATTCCTTCCAGAGATGCTTTCTCGAATGGCAGCACAGGACCACCCCATCCTGACGCAGCGACAAATGCCGGCCTACCCTCTTTGGGAGCACCCATCGCCACCACTCGGACCGACCATCCCCATCGCGCCAGAAGACGGGCCACGACGTAACCGTCTCCTCCGTTGTTACCCGGGCCGCAAACAACGGCCACGCGACATTTCTGAAACCGCTTGCGAATGGCTCGAGCAACGGCCCATCCCGCATTTTCCATGAGTTGCGCAACAGGAACGACAGCCGAAGCAGCATGATCCATCATGTCGCTTTCCTCGGGTGTTAGCAGCGCAAGAGGGTATGGAGGCATAACTCTTTTTTTCTCCTGATGAGCGGGCATGCTTACACAAAGCACAGGCGACATCCGCGTTCCCTATGGCCTTTGGACATTCCCCTCGGGTAACCTCCAGCCGATACATCAGGGATATCCCTGCTCTTCCTTCACCCACCTGACCATGACGAGGATCAATGACGGGTTCACTTCTCTGGAGCCTAGTGCTCGCAATCCATCTTCTGTGCATGACATACTGGATCGGCGGATCAATCTACTCCGCGCTGGTTGTCCGCTCCACAGTCGGCCTCCTCGACCCCGGACCACGCTCTTCGGTTCTTTTGCAGAACTACACACGCTTTTTCAAAGGCCTCTGGCAGGTTGTGCCTTTTTCCCTGGTGAGCGGCTGGGCGCTTGTTTTCCATGAAGGCGGCTTTGCTGCCGTAAACTGGACGATCAATGCGATGCAGTTGATCGGGATTGCCATGGCGGTGGTTTTCATAACGACAGTTCGCGGACCATTCCTGCGAGCCCGTCGGGCCATGCGCCCTCAGCCTGCTATTTTTGACACTCTCAGAAACCGTATGATTCTTATGGCTGGCCTTGGTCTTGTGAACATTCTGATTGCAGCCATGGCGCACGGCATGTGATTGTGGTAGCGATATGGCGCTTCATGGGCTGTATCGCTTGCCATTCCAGCGTTTAGCCGATAACGCACCACTTTAAAGTTGCGGGACATGTGCCCGCCCTCAACTCCGGTCCATTCCGTCAGGTCTGTACCGTCAACGAGAGTCTCGAGAGTCATTTGAGCGCGAAAACGACCTCCGGTCCTTCCAAGCCCCGTACCTCTGCCCCTGCAAAACGCGGACGCCCCGTAGGCAGCCGTGCGAAGGCAATCAAGAATTCCCCGATCGAAACGGAAGATGCCGATTCGGCTACTCCTGAGCCGGTCGTAGCTGAAAAGAAGCCTCGCGGTCGTCGTCCCGCCGCTCAAAAGACAGAGACAGAAGCCGTTGCCAAGACCGCAACACCTTCTCGTCGGCGCACGAAGGCAGTTGCAATCTCCGAAGAGGAAAGCGCACCAGAAACTGCTGAAGTTGCCCCAGTACGTCGTGGCCGTCGCCCCAAGAGCGAGACGGTTGATACTGACACTGTGAGCACTCCTCGCCGCAAGGCACGCAAGCCAGCTCCGGAAACAACCGAGTCCGTCGAAGCTGTTGCTCCGGAAGCAACCGAAACTCCTGCGCCCAAGCGCCGCGGTCGTAAGCCGAAGGTTGTGAGTGACGCTGTCGTTGAAGAAGTCGCAGCGCCTGCTCCCAAAAAGCGCGGTCGTAAACCGAAAGTCGTTGCTGTTGAGGCTACACCTGAAGCCGTGGAGCCAGCCGAGACACCGAAGCCACGTCGCGGGCGTAAACCCAAAGCTGCTGTCGCAGCCGAGGTGTCCGCACCTGAACCAGCAGAAGCCGAAGCACGTTCTGAAGTTGCTCCTCCGGTAGAGGCAGCAGAGGCTCCAGCGAAAGCACCAGCTCGTCGTGGACGCCCTCGGAAGGTTCGGCCCGAGGCTGAAGCTCCGGTCACTGCGCCAGCTATTCAGGAAGTGGTCGCTGAGATTAAAGCTGAGCCGGCCCAAGCTGAAGTTGTAGTTGCTGTTGAGACCTCAGAAGACCGTCCGCGCTTTGCTGATCTTGGCCTTTCCGACGCTATCATGCGCGCCATTCAGGAACTCGGTTACGAGCACCCGACTCCTATTCAGGCTCAGGCTATCCCTGAAGTTTTGAAGGGGCACGACGTTCTGGGTGTTGCTCAAACCGGAACGGGCAAGACAGCATCCTTCACGCTTCCGATGATCGAGAAGCTGTCTGGTTCTCGCGCTCGGGCCAGAATGCCGCGTTCGCTCATTCTTGAGCCGACACGTGAGCTGGCCCTCCAGGTTGCAGATAATTTCAAGCTTTACGGCAAGCACTTACGCCTGACTCATGCACTGCTTATCGGCGGTGAAAGCATGGCCGAACAGCGCGAAGTTCTGAACCGTGGCGTGGATGTTCTGATTGCGACTCCGGGGCGTCTCCTCGATCTGTTCGGACGTGGCGGCCTGCTACTGACGCAGACAAGCACGCTGGTTATCGACGAAGCTGACCGTATGCTCGATATGGGATTTATTCCCGATATTGAAAAAATCGTCAGCCTGCTGCCCGCAAATCGCCAGACGCTTTTCTTCTCCGCCACTATGGCACCGGAAATTCGTCGCCTTGCAGATGCGTTCCTGAGAAATCCGGTACAGATCACGGTCTCCCGCCCATCTTCTGTTGCGACCACGATTGAAGAAGGCCTGATCGTCGTTGAAGAAGACGAGAAGCGCCGGGCACTGCGTAAGCTGCTTCAGGCGCAAAATGTTCAGAACGCCATTGTGTTCTGTAACCGCAAGCGCGACGTGGACATGCTCCAGCGTTATCTGACAAAGCATGGATTCGCCGCAGGTCATCTGCATGGCGATCTGGCACAGTCCTTACGCTTTTCGACGCTTGATAGCTTCAAGTCTGGCGAGCTGAAGATTCTGGTCTGCTCTGACGTTGCCGGGCGTGGAATTGACATCGGCGGTCTGTCGCATGTTTTCAATTTTGATCTGCCGTTCAATGCGGAAGACTATGTGCATCGCATCGGACGCACCGGTCGTGCCGGTAAGCATGGTCATGCCTTCAGCATTGCTGGACCGCGTGACCGCCGCCTCCTGGACGCAATTGAAACCCTGACAGGGAAGGTTATTCCCCGTCTGGAATTCGCCGGAATACAGTCCGTTGATTGGGCTCAGGAAGACGAGAACGGTCGCCTGATTCAGACACCCACGCAGGCACTCCCATCGCAGACTTCCGAAGAATCCAGCATCGAGGACGAATCGGAAGGACAGCGCCGTAACAAGCGCCGACGTGGAGGGCGCAAGCGCAATCGCACGGATCGTGACGAGACACAGGTGGCAAACGCGCCACAGCCTGTTGCAACCCCCGTTGCGCAGCCTGCTCCTCATGATCGCCAGTCCGTTGAACTTGCCCCTGCCTTTGAAAACGATGCGCCGAAGACAGGCTTTGGCGGCGATACACCTGCATTCATGCTGGTGCCTCGGCGACACAGGCTGTCGGTGGCAGCCGAAACAGACCTGACCCTTCCCGTTCAGCACGATGCTCGTCATTACGGTGATGAATAACCCCGGGACCGGAGCTTTTCCCCTCCGGATTGAAGGTTTAGGCGCTGCGGCTGACGGCGTGGCTCATCACGACGGGCATGTTCTTTTCATTCCTGGCACGTTGCCAGGAGAGGAAGTGCTAGCCCGTTTTTCTGGTACGCGCCCTGAACTGATTGAAATTACGGCTCCGTCGTCAGATAGAGTTGCACCTCCGTGCACTCTCTTTGGCGAATGCGGTGGCTGTGCGATTCAACAGATGTCATTGCCTGCGCTGCTGGACTGGAAGACAACGCGAGTCGCTGAAGCTCTAACAGCAGCGGGCTTTGAAGATCTTCCTGTTCCACAGCGTTATCAAACGCCGTCATACACGCGCCGACGCATGGACCTCGCGATCCAGCGTGTTCCAGGTGGCGTTATCCTCGGGCTTCATCGACGCAATGGCGATCCGGTGGATATGACGGAGTGTCATGTCCTGCACCCGACCCTTTTTGCTTTGCTGAAGCCACTCCGTGAGGTCCTGTCTTCTCTGGGTGCGTTGACCGGCCGTGGAGGCTTAGTCCTCAATCTTTTGGATAGTGGGCCAGACCTGACGCTTTCGACGCCAGCTGAGTTGACTACCGCTGACCGCACGAAACTTGCCGCCTTCGGGAGGCAACACGGACTGCCGCGGATTTCATGGCAAAACCCGAAAGATCGTTCTATTGAAACGGTCTCACAGACGCGGGCAGTCAAGGAAGCATTTGGAGGCGTGGAAATCACTCCGCCTCCTGCTGCCTTTCTTCAGGCGACTGAAGATGCGGAAAACGCCATTGTACAGGCTGTTGTTGATGGGCTTCCGCCACTCAACAAAAAAGATATCACAGTCGAGCTTTTCGCAGGCTGCGGTACTCTGACATTCCCCATGTCGGAAAAAGGCCGCGTAATAGCGTATGAAGGCGATCTTGCTGCTGCAACTTGCTTAAAGGCCGCAGCAGGCGGTCGACGGGTGGACGGATTCCATCGTGATCTTATGCGTCAGCCTCTTCTGCCTCAGGATCTGAAGTCAACGCGAGCTGTCGTTCTTGATCCGCCTTATGCTGGTGCTGGTGCACAGACAATGCCACTCGCCAAGTCTGGCGTTAAAGACATCGTCTATGTGAGCTGTAATCCTGCTGCGTTGGAAAAAGATGGCCGTGCATTAAAAGAGGCAGGCTATTCAGTCCTGAACTGGACAATTGTGGACCAGTTCCTCTGGTCCACAGAAGTGGAAACGGTTCTGGTATTTTCACGTGATCCTAAACGGATCAAACGTGAAAACTCTCGCCGCAACCACAACGTCCCTTCTCATTTGGATTCCTGAAGGTAAATCCGGCTTCGAGATCCTTGATCTCGTAGTCCATGACTGTTCCCGTTAGAAAAAGTGTGGCCTTGCGATCAACAAGCAGGGTCACACCTTGGTCTTCTACGCGCTCGTCCGTTACGGCTGGCTCATCCACAAAAGTCATTTCGTAAGACAGGCCTGAACAGCCTCGCGTGCCCACACCAATGCGTAAAAGTTGTCCCTGATGAGCGCCGGCATAGAGAACGCGCAACCTCTCAGCAGCACGATCAGACACAGACATCAGAGCGGGAAGTGGTCGACGTGTCAGGGTTTCAGACATGACTTTTGCCCCTCAGATCAGAACATATTAAGCGCAAGACGCGCATCATCACTCATGCGGCTCATGTCCCACGGCGGATCCCATACGATTTCCACAGTGGCATTCGTCACATTTGGCACTTTCAGAATGGCGTCACGCACCATTTCCGGCAGTTCCTGAGCACTCGGACAATTTGGAGCTGTCAGGGTCATTTCTACATTGACCCGGCCGTCATCATGCAGGTCAATCGCGTAGATCAGGCCCAGCTCATAAATATTTACCGGAATTTCCGGGTCATAAACGGTCGCAATGGCCGCTATAACAGCGTCCTGGTCCGGGCCGGTGCCCTCACCTGTTACGGGAGTGCTCTCATCAATGGGGTGTTGTTCGGTCATGGCATCACTCATGTGAGCATCTTCCGTGCCCGTTCAAGGCCTGTGATCAGGACGTCAATCTCATCCTGTGTCGTGTAAATACCGAAGCTGGCGCGTGCCGTAGCATGCACACCGAGACGACGGACAAGCGGCTCCGCACAATGCTGACCAGCACGGATCGCAATTCCCAACTGATCCAGCAAGGTAGCCAGATCATGGGGATGAGCGCCGTCCATCACGAAGGACAGAACGCCACCACGAACCTGCGGAGACCCAAGAACTTTAAGCCCCTCAACCTCGCCCAGACGCTGCTCGGCATATGTGGTCAAGGCTGTTTCGTGACGAGAGATGGCGTCGTAGCCAATCCCCTCCACGAACTTAACGGCCGCGCCCAGACCAATCGTTTCCAGAATGGCAGGGGTTCCCGCTTCGAATTTATGAGGGACAGTCGCCCAGGTCGCACGCTCGAAAGAGACATTCTGGATCATCTCGCCACCACCCAGGAACGGCGGCATGGCATCTAGAAGCTCCCGCTTACCCCAGAGCACGCCGATACCTGTTGGCCCATAAAGCTTATGGCCAGTGAAGGTAAAAAAGTCTGCTCCGATATCCTGCACATCGATTTTCCGATGTACGACAGACTGCGACCCATCAAACAGGATGCGCGCGCCATGAGCATGAGCAATTTCTGCCAGTTTTTTGGCAGGCGTAACGGTCCCCAGCACGTTCGACATATGCGTAATGGATACGAGAGCGACATTGCCATCGTCCAGAAGCGCTTCATACGCCTCAAGATCGATGTCACCACTCTCATCCATTGGTGCCACACGGAGTTCGATACCAACCCTGTCCCGCAGCATAAGCCATGGGACAATATTGGCATGATGCTCCAGTTCCGAAATCAGAACCGCCTGCCCTGGCTTCATCAAAGAGCCAAGACTGTGCGCTACCAGATTGATGGCCTCTGTACTGTTTCGCGTGAAGACAACTTCATGGCGATCGGGTGCATTGACGAGCCCTGCGACAGCATCACGCGTACGTTCGTAAGCTTCTGTTGTCCGCTCACTCATCCAGTGCAAGCCGCGATGAATGTTGGCGTACTGATGATACGCCGCATCGCGCATAGCTTCGATCACGCATTCCGGCTTCTGGGCTGAAGCGGCGCTGTCGAGAAAGACGAGCGGGCGACCATGCACCTGCTCAGACAGGATCGGAAACTGCGCGCGTACGGCCGGCGTCATGCTGTGATGCTCCGGATCAGTACGTCGCGCAGGGTCTCGTCTGTTACGAGATCAAGTGCATCCAGAAGGAAGGCCTGAACGAGAATAGCGCGCGCTTCTGCTTCTGGCACACCACGAGAGCGCAGATAGAAAAGCTGCTCGTCATCCAGTGCGCCCACAGTCGCGCCATGGCTGCACTTCACGTCATCCGCGTAAATTTCCAGCTCAGGCTTACTGTTAATCTGCGCCTTATCTGACAGAAGAAGCGCCTGATTCATCTGATAGCCGTCAGTCTTCTGGGCAACACGATCGACGAGAATCTTGCCTTGGAACACGCCCTGTCCGCTCTCGGAGAGCACAGTCTTAACCGTTTGGCGCGATCCACAATCAGGCGCTGCATGATGAATCATGGACGTCAGGTCGTTCAGGCGCGTGCCATCCACGATCTGAATTCCGTTCACATGGACCTGTGCATGGGCTTGGGTTAGCGTCGCAACAACTTCGTGCCGCGCCAGCTCACTACCCTGATTCAGGGTAAAGCTGTCGTAGTTTCCGTTCGCGTCCACGGATGCATAAACAAGAGCAAGATGCCCCGCGTCCGCGCCCTCACGCTGCAGTTTGACGTGATTCAGCTGGGCACCCTTCCCAACCACAATGTCAAACCGCGGGTTGGTCACATACTGACCGTCCCCTGCGTTAAAATCGAACACCGTCAGAGATGCACCGTCTTCCAGAACAATCTGATGGCGCAGATGTGTAGAAATGGCGTTCCCTGAGGTGAGGGAAACGAGGACCAGCGTTCCAGCAGCAACGCCTGCAGGCACGCGAATGGACAAACCATTCTGACGCAGGGCTGCATTGAGAATAGCTGAAAAGCGATCCTCTAACGGGTCAACGGCTTCACCCTGCGAACGAACGAGATTTTCCGAAAGGCGTGTTTGAGATGCAGCTTCCTGCCCATTCGCGAAAACCGCACGGCTTTCCGCCTTTGGCAACGCCAGCGCATCCAACAGCGACTGTACGTCGTGATCCGACAGTGCAGGCGCTTCGTTCCACACCGTTTCCGTAAAGGCCCGCAGGGGCGTATATCGCCATGCCTCAACACGCCGCGTGGGAATCCCGCGCTCAGCCAGAACAGAGCCATGTCCCGCTGCACGCCCGACGAAAGCGCTCAGGGCGGGGGACGACTGAACTGCGGTCCCTGTACTCACGCTGCAGCCTCAAGGAACTGGGTGTAGCCCTGCTTCTCAAGCGTTTTCGCCACTTCCGGACCACCACTAAAGATGATCTTGCCCTTGGCCATGACATGCACACGGTCAGGAACGATGTAATCGAGCAGACGCTGATGATGCGTGATGACAAGCGCCGAGAAGTCAGGCCCGCGAAGAGAATTCACGCCATCTGCAACGATACGCAGGGCATCAATATCCAGACCACTGTCTGTCTCGTCGAGAATAGCGAAAGAGGGCTGCAGCAAGCGCATCTGGAGCACTTCATTACGCTTCTTCTCACCGCCGGAGAAGCCTACATTAACAGCACGCTTGAGCATTTCGTCAGACATGGACAGACGCTTGGTCTCAGCCCGGACAGCCTTCAGGAAAGCAACAGCGTCCAGTTCGTCTTCACCACGCGCACGGCGCACAGCATTGACGGCTGTCCGCAGAAAATTGGCGTTATTGACGCCCGGTAGCTCGACGGGAGACTGGAATGCGAGAAACACGCCCAAAGCCGCACGCTCTTCCGGGTCCAGAGCTAGAAGATCCTGGCCTTTAAAGGTCGCGCTTCCGCCCGTTACTTCATAGTCATCGCGGCCGGAAAGGACATAGGAGAGCGTAGATTTGCCCGAGCCATTTGGGCCCATGATGGCATGAATTTCGCCCTTTGGAATTTCGAGGTCGATCCCTTTCAGGATTTCCTTTGGCGTCCCATCGGCATCAATGCGTGCTTCGAGGCCCTGGATCTTGAGAAAATCATTCATGTCTTAACCCACACTTCCTTCGAGGCTGACCTGGAGTAGCTTCTGAGCCTCGACCGCGAATTCCATTGGCAGCTCCTTGAGCACCTCGCGGCAAAATCCGTTAACAATCAAACCAACTGCGTCTTCTTCAGAAAGCCCGCGAGAGCGACAGTAGAAGAGCTGGTCTTCGGAGATTTTAGACGTCGTTGCTTCGTGCTCGATACGCGCGGTCATGTTGCGGCTCTCGATATACGGAACCGTATGTGCACCACACTGATCACCAATCAGCAGACTGTCGCACTGCGTGAAATTGCGCGCATTGCGTGCCTTCGGCTGCATACGAACAAGACCACGATATGTGCTGTCAGAGCGACCGGCCGAGATGGTCTTGGCAATGATCGTCGAGCGCGTATTCGGCGCCAGATGAATCATTTTCGTACCTGTATCGGCCTGCTGATGATTGTTGGTCACAGCAACAGAGTAGAATTCGCCAACCGAGCCCTCGCCTGCCAAAACGCAGGATGGATACTTCCACGTAATCGCAGACCCGGTTTCAACCTGCGTCCAGGAAATCTTGGACCGTGCGCCGCGGCAGGCTCCGCGCTTCGTCACGAAGTTATAAATGCCACCGCGACCTTCGTCGTCTCCCGGATACCAGTTCTGCACCGTAGAGTACTTGATGGACGCATCATCCATCGCAATCAGCTCGACAACCGCCGCATGAAGCTGGTTTTCATCTCTCTGGGGAGCCGTACACCCCTCCAGATAAGAGACGCTCGCGCCATCTTCGACGATAATCAGGGTCCGCTCGAACTGGCCGGTATTGCGGGCGTTGATCCGGAAGTACGTGGAGAGCTCCATCGGGCAACGCACACCCTTTGGAACGAACACAAACGACCCATCCGTAAAGACGGCGGAATTCAGTGCCGCAAAGAAATTGTCAGCGGCTGGTACAACCGAACCAAGATACTGCTTTACGAGATCCGGATGTTCGCGAATGGCATCCGAAATCGGGCAGAAGATGACACCGGCTTCTTCAAGCGTCTTGCGGAAGGTGGTAGCAACCGACACGCTGTCAAAAACAGCGTCAACGGCAACAGGCAGACGCTTCTGATCTTCAGCACCTTCGACACCAGCCAGCAACGCCTGCTCATGCAGCGGAATACCTAGCTTGGCATAGGTCTTGAGAAGTTCGGGATCGACTTCATCCAGACTTTTCGGGCCAGGCTTCTTCTTGGGCTGAGCGAAGTAATGCGCATCCTGATAATCAATCGGAGGGTGGCTGACTTTGGCCCATTCAGGCTCTTTCATTTCCAGCCACATGCGGAAAGCCTTGAGACGCCATTCCAGCATCCACTCAGGCTCTCTCTTATGCTCCGAGATCAGGCGAACCGTATCTTCATTCAGGCCCTTGGGAGCGATATCCATTTCGATATCAGTCTCGAAGCCCCACTCGTAACTGGACTTCGCGAGCTTTTCGACTGTCTCGCGGGTCTCCGTCACAGCTGGCATGATTTGGTGTCCTCAGTTGACCGGATCAGCCACGGGGACTGGCCCGGCGCCGGTAGTGTCGAGAGAAGGCTCCTTGGGCTCCTTCCCGCTATGTAGAACGGAATGTCGGTCCATATCCGCAAGCGTAATACTGTTGAGCGTTCGGAGAATGGCGTCATTCACCATGTCCCATTGCCCCGAAAGGCCACACAGGGAGCTATGTTCGCACTCCCGACCGTCGCAGCAGGCTGTAATTGAAATCGGACCATCAACAACGGCGATAACCGTGGCGATCGTAATTTCTTCCAGCGCACCTGCCAGCCGATAACCGCCACGTGCCCCTCGATGAGAGATGACGAGTCCGCTCGAAGCCAAACCCTTAAGCAGCTTTGCAACGGTTGGCTCGGGTACTCCGGTCTCTCCTGCCAGCGCGGCGGCTGTTGCCAGACCCTCGTGCTGTCCGAGGTGGACAAGGAGGACGGTGGCATAATCGGCTAGTTTGGAGAGCCTCAGCATAGCTTGCACACTCACATTACATTCATTCAAGACTTATGAAGTCCTGATTAGGTTCCAGATGACCCATGCTGTCACAAAGGTCAAGAAGTTTGTGATGTCTTAAACGGAGTTATAACCTCTTCAGACACCGAAAAACAGGCGGGAGATCAGATCAAGGCCAGCTCCGGCCAAAAAACCGACGACAGTCCCGTTGACGCGAATATAGGCCAGATCCCGCCCTACACGTGCCTCCAGACGGCGCGCAAGGTCATCACCATCCCATCCTGCCATGACGTTGGCGATGAACCCGGAGAGCTTGTCTCTGACGCCAGGAAGCAGCTTCGAGACCATGCGCTCCACGGTCGTATTGATGCGCTCTCTCAGCGGATCATTTTCACGCATGGACGTTGCCAGGCCGCTAATTGCCGTATCCAGAACGGAGGCACTCCAACCGTCCTCTTTTGCGCAATCCTCTTCTGCCATCCGGCGGACGCGCTCCCAGAGTTCGCCGCTCCAAGCCTTCAGGCTGGAATGCGTCAGAACCGAGCCAATCGCTCGCGTCAGATCCTGTCGGCGGTCCGGATCCGTTTCCATCCGATCGATTTCAGCCCGCACCCACGCCGTGAAACCATGCCGAATATCCGAGTCCATCGGATCGATCCGTTCAATTTCCGCCTGAAGAGCCGTCAGAACCCGATTGGCAACCGATCCCCCAATGGCCCAGCCGAGGAAGCGTCCCCCCTGCTCACGCACCCGCTCCTCGACGAACTGCCTCAGATCACCCTCCTTGGCAGCGACGGTGGCCTTGAGCTTTGCCAGAAGGAAAGAGAGCACTTCCTGATGCATTTCACTGTCCACCATCGCCCTCATGGCGCGAGAGACGAGTGGCGCGATTTCCTCACCATTGAGCAGGACCGGCAGCGCGCGCGATAGAGCAGCACTCGCCCGACCGTCCTCAAGGCGATCAAACAGGCTGGGGATACTGGCGCGCAGCGTGGCGACAAGCGTCTGTCGGGTAGATGGCTCGCTGAGAGCGTCCGCAATCAGACCTGGCAGATCAATCTTGGAGAGGGCCCGATGAACGTCTGCATCCGTAAAGAACTGACCGGACACAAACCGGCCCAACGCCTGCCCTAGCCGCACCTTCTGTCTGGGAAGGATAGCCGTATGAGGAATAGGAAGCCCCATCGGATGTCGGAACAGGGCCGTCACTGCAAACCAGTCCGCCAAGCCTCCAACAACGCCAGCTCGTGAGCCTGCCCGGAGTACACCTAACGCCAGGCTATCATCGTAGAAATGTCTGGCCGCGAGATAGGTCGTGCCTGTGGCAACCGCGCCCATGCCGATTAGAAGGCCTCCGGCCAATCTTGTTGGCGAAGATCCTTTCTGCGGAGTGGCCTGACTGACATCTTTCTTCATATCCGGATGCATGAAGCCTCCGATAGCATCATCCGGACGCACTGTCGCGTCCGCAACAAGGTTGCGCTTACAGGCCGGGCATGGAACATAACTTGCCCGTTTTCAATTTACCTCCCGCAGAAGCGAGACTGCTCCCGATGTCTGACTGCGCCTCCCGGCACGACACATCCCTTTCCGACCGCATCGACGCCATGACCACGCGCCTGACACAGGAACGCAACGGTCTTAGTGATCTGATTGCCTCCATTGGTGATGAACTGTCCATCGGAAAAGGTGAGAAAATCGAGGAGCTGGAACACACAGTTCGAACATTGCGGGACGAATATTTTTCGCAGCGTGCCGCTCATCTTCGCCAATATGTCGGCCTTGAAGATGCGGACCCGACAGAGCGTCTGAAGCAGGTTGCGGCCAAACTGGTCGAGCAGGCACCGTCGCCGGAAGCCCTTACTAAACCAGCAATTGCCGCTGTGTTTACAGCTCACCCGACGTTTGCTCTGGCTGACCATGTCTATGCGCTCATGGCCGAACGTGCCTCCAATCCGGAAGCGCCTCTCCCATGCCTGACAACACATCGCCGGTCGGCACCGCCGACACTTGCCGATGAGCAGTCCCTCGCCCTGGCTGCCGTTTTGCGTGGCCGCGATGCACTTGATGAGCTCACGACATCTCTCATTGAAAAAATGACATCCCGGTGGGCAAACGAGGCGGATCATGTGGATCCCTCACCCGTCATTCTCGCAAGCTGGGTCGGTTTTGATACAGACGGGCGCAATGACATTGGCTGGTGGGACACAATTCGCATCCGTCTGGAACTCAAACTTGCCCAGCTTGAACGTCTTGAATCGGGCCTGACTGAACTCCGCCTTCAGGATACGTCACTGGCGATGCGTGTTCGCCGCGCCATGGAAGCGGTCCGGACACAACATGCTGCATGTCCAAGAAGCAAAAGTGCTACCCCCGAAGACATTCGCGACTTTGCACAGACCCTGATCGCACACCGGGAAAAAGCCCTGCTGGACGCGAAAGAGCTTCAGCCCTTCTTCCGGGACGCCGCATCGGGACTGGAAGCTTCAGATGCCCTGCGTCTGCGCACACTCCGGGCTGGGTTCATGAGCCACGGGCTGGGTATTGCGCACATTCACACGCGTCTGAATGCCGCCCAGATTTACAACGTTGCCAGAACGCGCCTCGGCCTGACGGATGACCCGGCTCTTCCGTCCCGCCGCCGCGTGCTGTTGTCTCGGATTAACGATGCCCTCGATGATCTGACAGCACGCCATGTTGATTTTGGCTCTCTGCTCGTCGAGCCGGCATCGGCCGCGCGTCTGATGATGACGATGGCGCAGATTCTCAAGCACATCGATACCGGCTCCCCCATCCGTTTCCTTATTGCTGAAACAGAAAGCGGATACACGCTGCTGGCCACGCTGTGGCTCGCCCGCCTGTTTGGCATTCAGGATCGTCAGATCGAAATTTCTCCTCTTTTCGAGACAGAAAGCGCACTCGAAAACGGAGAGACCATCCTTGAGGAAGCGTTCCGCTCCCCACACTGGCGGGATTATCTGCGGGCGAATGGCAGACTATCCCTCCAGTTCGGTTATTCGGACTCGGGCCGTTATGTGGGGCAGTTAGCAGCCACGAATCTGGTTGAGCGCCTGCGGATGCGGACGCTGGACCTGCTGAAAGAACATGATCTCGAGGACGTTGCCCTCACACTGTTCGACACCCATGGCGAAAGCATCGGCCGCGGCGCCCATCCTTTCAGCCTTCGCCAGCGTCTGGACTATTTTTCTCCGGCCAGAACGCGGATTGCATTCCAGAATGCAGGTGTCGGCTGCCGTGTAGAAACCGCATTCCAGGGTGGCGACGGCTATACATTGTTCGGAACGGGAAGCATTGCAGCCTCCACGATTGCGACATTGGCCGAGCATGTGGCGCACGTTCCGACGAGCGTGAATGATCCCGTTTATGAACGCCCGGATTTTGCAGCAGACTTCTTTTCGACCATCGCGCTGGACATGGGCGCGCTAGTCAACGATCCTGGATATGCGGCACTATTGAGTGCTTTCGGACCATCCCTGATCGACAAGACAGGCTCCCGTCCTTCTGCGCGTCAGTCTGACGCCGCTACAGTGACGCGCATCACGCATCCAAGTCAGCTGCGCGCCATCCCGAACAATGCCATCCTTCAGCAGCTTGGCTGGTGGGCCAATGTGCTGCACGGACTTGGAAGTGCGGCGCAGCGTCATCCGGAAACATTCGAGCAGTTTGTCACCAGTTCGCCACGTTTCCGCGAAGCCATGGACTTTGCGCGGCAGGCATTGGCTCACTCCGATCTGGAAGTCCTGCGCGCAACAATCCGTCAGCTTGATCCGGGGACCTGGCTGGATCGGGCCTCCAAGGCGCAGGACGAAGAGGAGCGTCAGAATTTCCTGACCATTTCCCATGGATTGGAAGTTCTACGCTTCTGGACGAGCGCACCGGCAATGTTCCGCCGTATCCAGACGGATCATATTGCCCTACGCGCCGCATGGCCGGATGCACCGCATATGGAGCCCCGCGAGAAGCTACTGCACGCCATCCGCTTTGCACTGATTGATCGCCTGTGGGTTCTATCTACGCGCATTCCCTATTTTGGTCCGCGCAATAACCTGACACGTGATTCCATCACCAACCTGATCCTGTGTCTGGATATCCCGCGCTCTCTGCATCTGCTGGATGACCTCTTCCCGGTCTCTGGCCCCAGCGTGGCCAATCTGGACTTTGGCGAGCCGGGCGACGCAGGTGAAGAGAGTGGCTTTGCCCGGGAACACCGGGAAATTTTCCAGCCATTGGAACGCTCGTTCAACCTGCTACGGGAAATCGGCGTGGCAATCATGCATACGAACCGTGCATTCGGTTAAGAACGAAACATTATAACATCTGGCTTGTCTGCAAGTCAGCTATGCGTTTAGAGAAGGGCAGAACACTTAACACAAGGCCCTTCTGAATGCTTCGCAAGGCTCTCTTCCTGGGTGTTGCCATGATGGTAACACCCGCTCTTGCCGCTGAACCCGCCAAGGACACTCCTGCCCCCAATGCCGACAGCGTTACACGCGGCACGGTAGTCGTGGATGGCTCGACCATTCCTTATCAGGCTGTTGCCGGGACCATTCTCGTGCACGGGTCAGAATACAATGATTCCAATGAGGTTCTGACCAAGCGCGGCATCAAGGTTGAAGCCGGCAAAGACGACAGCGACAAGAACCCGCCTGTCGCATCGATGTTCTATACCGCCTACTTCAAGGATGGCGCTCCATCAGCGAAGCGTCCCATTACCTTCCTGTATAACGGCGGGCCTGGGTCGGCGTCTGTCTGGGTTCATATGGGCACGTTCGGGCCACGTCGCGTCAACACACCCGGTGACCAGCATCTTCCCGCCGCGCCTTACGCTCTCATCAACAATCCCCAGTCTCTACTGGACGTGTCGGACGTTGTGTTTGTTGATGCTCCGGGAACCGGCTTCTCACGCATTGCGGGCAAGGATGCCGCCAAGGAGTTCCTTGGTGTCGATGGTGACGGAGAAGCATTCACCCACTTCATCTCGAAGTTTCTTGCAAAGTACCACCGCTACAATTCGCCCAAATACCTGTTTGGCGAAAGCTACGGCACCATGCGCTCCGCAGTCGTCATCAATGATCTGGAGCAGGAAGAGAACATCGATTTCAATGGTGTCATCCTGCTCTCCCAGATCCTGAATTACGACAACAGCGCTGATGCACCGCAGTTCAACCCTGGCGTTGATGACCCGTATGTTCTCGCTCTACCCACCTATGCTGCGACGGCGTGGTATCATCATTGCCTGCCACAGCAGCACCCGGACCTGAAGGCCTTCCTGAAGGAAGTCGAGCATTTTGCTGTGACGGATTATACCGTTGCGCTCCGTCAGGGAGCAGACCTGCCGGAAAGCGAGCGTCAGGCTATTGCAGAGAAGCTCCACACCTACACTGGCCTGCCGGTGGACTATATTCTGCGTTCTGATCTCCGCGTGAACGGCGGCCAGTTCGAACAGCAGCTTCAGGCTGCAACGGGAATGGCAACAGGTCGCCTCGATACGCGGTATTCCAGCCCGACGCTTGATCCGATGACAAAGGAAGCGGATTACGATCCGCAGTCCAGTGCAATCAGCTCTGCCTATGTTTCGGTCTTCAATGACTATGTGCGGAACACTCTGAAGTATGGCACAGACGAAACCTACCGCCTCTTCAATCCAGAAGGGAACTGGGACAACAAACACACCCAGCCAGGACACGGCTACCAGCCCAAAGGCGTTCCCAACGTCATGAGCGACCTTGCCATGGCCATCAAGACGAACCCGAACCTGCATGTGATGCTGAACGGTGGCTACTACGATCTCGCAACGCCTTACTACGAAGGTATTTACGAGATGAAGCATCTTCCGATGGCTACCAGCCTTCAGAAGAACATCGAATACGCTCAGTATTCGTCCGGACACATGGTCTACGTAGACCCGGCAGCCCTGCAGCAGCTTCATGACAATGTCGCAGCATTTATCCGCCGGACAGACAATCTGCACTGATCTCTAGCGTTTTCAGAAAAGGCGACGGAGGGGCAACCTTTCGTCGCTTTTTTTTATGAGTCAGCAGGCTAGCCTATCTGAACAAAAGCTCTGGCGAGGCGTCTGATTGAAAACTCGCATACACGCTACGGCTCGATCGCTGGGGTGCCCTTTTCAAGCGAACATTTGGTCTAGACGCCAACGTTGAGACAGCCTGCGTCAGATTAAGAGCGACACCATCAGAACTCAGTAAAAGCTGGCGCTCCTGAGTGCTAACATTCTCAGAAGAAAACCTGACAAGACGAGAAACACTTTGCTTGCGGAAAATTATTCATAGAAAGAGCTGCGATAACAGACGCTTGCGTTTCAGGCAGCGGTATCGGGTGTTTTTATAGAATATAGCAACAAAAAACCCCACCAGATTGCTCTGGCGGGGTCAGATGTCTCACCGAGGTGAAAAAATCAAGCGGACTTCGCCATGATTTCTTCAGCCACGTTACGAGGAACAGCCTCATAGTGGTGGAACTGCATGGTGAAGGATGCACGACCCTTCGTTGCAGAACGCAGATGGGAAATGTAGCCGAACATTTCCTTCAGCGGCACCTGGGAACGGATCATCACGGTCGAACCAGACGTTTCCTGGCTCTGGATGATGCCGCGGCGACGGTTAAGATCGCCAACAACGTCACCCACGTGATCGTTCGGGGTTGTAACTTCAACGTCCATGATCGGCTCAAGAATCACCGGACCGGCGTTCTTCATACCTTCACGGAAAGCAGCCTTGGCGGCGATTTCGAAGGCCAGAGCCGACGAGTCAACGTCATGGTACTTACCGTCGAGCAGCGTGAACTGGAAGTCCACCGTCGGGAAGCCGGCGAGAACACCCGTGGTGCTCTGCATGCGGATGCCCTTTTCGACAGCCGGGATGTATTCCTTCGGAACCGTACCACCGACAACCTTGTTGGTGAACACGATCTCGTCCGGCTTGTCAGACGGAGCGAACTCGATCTTGACTTCAGCGTACTGACCCGAACCACCCGACTGCTTCTTGTGGGTGTACGTCTCAATGTGGGACTTCGTGATCGTCTCACGATAGGCCACCTGAGGCGCGCCAATGTTGGCATCAACACCGTATTCACGACGCAGACGGTCAACAATGATGTCCAGGTGAAGCTCACCCATGCCGGACAGGATGGTCTGACCCGTTTCCTGATCGGTCTTGAGGTGCAGGGACGGATCTTCAGCCGTCAGCTTCTGCAGAGCCAGCGTCATCTTCTCGACGCCGTCCTTGGTCTTCGGCTCGACAGAGATGTCGATAACCGGAACCGGGAACTGCATACGCTCCAGAACCACCGGATCAGCGGCATCAGCCAGCGTGTCACCCGTGACCGTGTCCTTCAGACCAACGAACGCAGCAATGTCACCCGCACCAACGGACTTCACTTCCTGACGCTTGTCAGCATGCATCTGGAACATGCGGCCAACGCGTTCCTTGTGACCCTTCGTCGTGTTCAGGATCGTGTCGCCAGCGTTCAGAACGCCACGATAGACGCGAACGAAGGTCAGCGTGCCGTACTTGTCGGAAATGATCTTGAACGCCAGGCCAGCGAACTTGCCATCCGGATCGACAGGAACGATCGGCAGGAAGTCTTCGTCAACCTCTTCGCCTTCCGGCGGAGCAATGCGGATGCCTTCAACTTCGTCCGGAGCCGGAAGATAGTCGATGACCGCATCGAGCAGAGGCTGAACGCCCTTGTTCTTGAAGGCCGTACCGCACATGACGGGACGGAACTCACCGGAGATTGCACCCTTCTTGATGCACTTCTTCAGCGTTGCAACGTCAACGTCGCCCTTCTCGAAGTACTCTTCCATTGCGTCGTTATCGACGGCAAGAGCGGTGTCGAGCAGGGTCTGGCGAGCTTCCTCAGCCTTTTCCTTCAGGTCAGCCGGGATCTCTTCGTAATGGAACTTGGCGCCAAGTTCGCCGCCTTCCCACACGATGGCGCGCATCTCGACCAGATCGACAACACCAACGAAGTTTTCTTCAGCGCCGATCGGCAGTTGCAGCGGAACTGCAACGATGTCCAGCTTCTCTTTCAGCGTGCTGAAAGCGTAATAGAAGTCTGCACCCGTACGATCGAGCTTGTTGATGAAGATGACGCGCGGGACGTTGTAGCGGTCAGCAAGACGCCAGTTGGTCTCGGACTGCGGCTGCACGCCAGCAACACCTTCAATCACGAAGATAGCGCCATCGAGCACGCGGAGCGAACGGTTCACTTCGATGTTGAAGTCGATGTGGCCCGGGGTGTCGATGATGTTGATGCGGTGGTCGTTCCACTCACACGTCACGGCAGCGGACGTGATGGTGATGCCGCGCTCACGCTCCTGCGCCATGTAATCGGTGGTGGTGTTACCGTCGTGCACTTCACCGATCTTATGGGAGACACCCGTGTAATACAGGATGCGCTCGGTCGTGGTGGTCTTACCAGCATCGATATGAGCGGTAATACCGATATTGCGGATCTTCGAGAGAGCCGATTTGGCTTCCTGAACGCTTTCGGACACGGAGAACCTCCAAAAAACAATAAAAGGTGTTTCAGTCTGGACTGAAACACCTCCGCTGCGGCTCGTTAAAGCCGAACCTGATTTGTCCCAGTGGCGGCTGAATGACCCAGACCGCCATGGTTTTCAAGAGTAATCTTTATGAACCAGCCGAAGCTGGAAAGATTTCTCAGGCTGTCTGTGCAGCCTTACGCTCCTGAACACGCAGGATACGACGCTTGATGACCTGAGCTTCTTCAGGAAGCTTGCGGTTTGGCGTTCCCAGCAGGAACGAATCCAGCCCACCATTGTGCTCGATCGTACGGATACCGTTGGTGGACAGGCGCATGCGCACTGAAGAACCAAGAATATCGGAGATCATCGTGGTCTCCTGCAGATTCGGGAGAAAACGACGGCGGGACTTGTTATTGGCGTGGCTGACGTTATTGCCCGTCAGCACGCCCTTGCCCGTGACCTGGCAACGGCGAGACATGGTAGCACTTTCCTCGATGCTGGATGACGCAGGACAGCGGAGGCCCGGCGCGTTCCGTAAATCAGGCGCGGCTTATCGCGAACGAGAGGGCTTTCGTCAAGCCCTCATGACCGCTTCTCCCGCCTGAACCGACCACATTCTTGCATAATAGCCGTCTTTTTGCAGCAATTCCGTGTGCGTTCCACGTTCGACCACCCTTCCCGCATCCAGCACAACGATCTGATCAGCGTCCTGAATGGTAGATAGACGGTGCGCAACGATCACCGTTGTTCGGGACAGAGAAAGCGCGCGCAATTCCTGCTGTATCGCAGCTTCCGTCCACGTATCGAGGGCACTTGTTGCTTCATCCAGAAGGAGAATTCTGGGATCTTTGAGCAGGACGCGCGCGATTGCGACCCGCTGTTTTTCGCCCCCTGAGAGCTTCAACCCGCGCTCTCCTACGACAGTGTCATATTTTTCTGGCAGCTCGTTAATGAAGTCATGAATTTGCGCACGGGCGGCCGCAAGTTCGACAGCCGCTTCCGGAGCAGAAGGATCTCCATAGGCAATATTTTCGCCAATTCCTGCATTGAACAGAACCGTGTCCTGGGGGACGGTTCCAATCACTCGTTGCAGATCTTCCAGCGCCACATCCCGCAGGTTTTTCCCGTCAATAAAGATAGAGCCCGATGTCGGATCATAAGCGCGGGTCAACAGACGCCCGATAGTTGATTTTCCGGAGCCCGTATGCCCGACGATTGCCAGAGATGTTCCCGCCGGAATATCCAGATTGATATCATGCAGGATTTCGCGGGACGGGTCGTAACTGAAGGAAACATGCTCGAACTTGATCGCAGCAGGCCCACCTGTCGCGAGCTTGACGGGTAAGGGTGCTGGATTTTTCGCCTCAACAATTTCTGAGTGCGTACCAAGGAGTTCAAGGTAGTTTTCAAGATCTACCCGGGCATTTCTCCAGCCCGCACTGACGTAATTCAGCGCTCCTACAGAACTATACAGCCCTCGAAGGTAGCTACCGATCAGAACGAACTGCGCGACACCAATTCTGTGCTGCACGATGTCATGAGCAGCCAGCAACAATATGACCGCGGTTGCCCCCGCAATCAGCAGGCTTCGCGCCATCTGGGAAAGGCCGACCAATCGTTTCAAACGAATTTCAGCGTTCTTCAGAGCGACGCGCGACCGGTCGTAGCGGAGAATTTCCTGATGACTGTTGGCAAAACTGCGGACTGTCTCGAAGTTCAGCATACTGTCAACGAGTTGGTATTGTGCCTGACTGTTGGCTGTGTTCCGCGCACGCCGAGCTGTCATTCGCATACGTGTAAAAACATACGATACAGCTGCATAAACGCCGATCCCGCCGACAGCCACCACGACATACCGCCAGTCAAAGATCCGAAACACGACGAAAAGCGTCATCAACAGTTCGATGGTGTTTGGCAGAACGTTGAAGAGGACAAGACTGAGCAGTGTGCCAATCGCATCCGAGCCACGATCCAGTGTTCTCGTGAGAGCTCCAGTCTGCCGATCAAGGTGAAACCGCACGCTCATGGCGTGAAGATGCTCCAATCCCACCAGCGCAACACGCCTCTGCAGGTCAGCTTCAATAGGAGCAATCAGCATTTCACGGAGAGGCGTCGATAGCCCGGCAACAACACGGATGATCGCGTACTGGCCAATTAACCAGAACGGGACCGCCAGCAGCGCCTGATGCTCTGACAACGCCGACACCATCCGACTGAATAGCCAGGGGGTCGCAACTGTCGTCCCACTTTCTACAAGAAGCAAAACCATCGCCACCCCGACCCAGAACGCCGTACGGCCTGGGTTTTCAGGGCGGATTTTTTTCCAGAGTTCTTTGAGAGACAGGCTTTCCGATTTCGAATCGTGTTTCTTTGACATGCCAGACTATGAGAAAGAGAGGCTCCGCTTTGCAATCGCCCGCGCGCATGCGAAACTTTCGATTGTGCTAGAAAAGTCTCCATTCCCGAATCTTGATCCGTTCCTCCGACATATAGAGGCCTGCAATAGCGCACGCCTTCCCGGCGGACGGCTCCCGTTTTTTTGTGCTCACGAGCAGATTGGATGGATTTCCCCGGAAACGTCCCTCCAGCTTGAATCTTTGGGATTAAAAACACAGGAAAAATTTGGCGTTGCGTCAGGAGAGGACTTGTTTCCCCTCTCCCAAACTCTTGCCAGACAGGGCGTATATGCTTCGCATGATGAGCCCTTCGACGTTCGCAACGCGCAAGGCCATGTCATTGGGCGTGTTGACCGGGGTGCCATTCCTGTTCTGGGAGTAGCGGCAGAAGGTATCCATATGAATGGCCTCGTGGAGCATTCCACAGGCACAATGCTATGGATCGCCCGTCGGAGTATGTCCAAGCGTCTTGATCCTGGAAAACTGGACCATCTGGTCGCTGGCGGCATGAGTGCCGGGCTTGACCCAGAGATGACCGTTATCAAGGAAGCTCAGGAAGAGGCTGGCATCCCTGAAGAGCTATCCCGCCGCGCAGTGCCCGTCAGCCGACTGCACTACGCCATGGACCGCCCTGAAGGGCTTAGAAGGGATGTTCTTCACTGCTACGACCTGATCCTGCCAGCAGATTTTGTCCCGGTAGCAGAAGATGGTGAAGTTGAGAGCTTTCATCTGATACCGCTAGCGGATGCATTCTCTCTCGTTCGGGACACCGATGACTTCAAGTTCAACGTCAATCTTGTTCTGATCGATCTGTTTATCCGGCGGGGTCTGTTCACTCCCAGCGAATGTACCATCCTTAAAAATGCACTGGCACAAACACACTCATGAAAAACCTCGGTCTCACTGCCCTGTTCCTCTCGCTTCCCCTTTTGGGAGGCTGCGTCGTCCCGGTGAGTGTCACGCCCGACCTCTGCCGCGAAATGCGTGCTCAGGATACATTGCAGATCAGAATGATGTTCGGGCAGACGCGTCCCGGCGGACTACCCATAACGGATGATGAATGGCAGACATTCGTTACATCCGAAATTACCCCCTATTTCCCGAGCGGCCTGACCGTTTTCAAGGCTGATGGGCAATGGATGAATACTGTAACCCACGTGGTGGGCAGGGAACCGTCCAGAATTCTCTGGGTTGTGACACCTCCCGACAAGAACCTTCAGCACAATCTACGTGCAATTCAGGCCGCTTACCGGCAACAGTTCTCCCAACAGGCTGTGGGCCTCACCATCCAGTCCGGATGCTCGCTGTTCAACTGAGAACCTACGGGCATGGTGCAAACACTTCGCCAGTGCGCGAACAGATAGCGCATCAGCCATAATTTCCGGCCACTATTTTCAGGACCCCCATGACCGATCAATTTCCTCCTCGTTCCCCTGAAGTCATTCCGGTGGAAGCCTCGGATTCCACCGGAACCATACAGCGTCGGGCACGGGGGTTTCTGGCCCTATTTTTCGTGGCTATCGGTCTTTACACACTGAAAAATTTTCTTCCGGCTTTGTTATGGGGATGCGTGTTCGCCATTTCCCTTTGGCCGCTTTACCAGCGCGCTGAGCGTCGGTTTGGCCGCAATGACTGGCTGCCGATGAGCTTCACCCTGGTTGTTGCCCTGATTTTTCTGGTCCCGGTTTCTCTCGTTGGCGTCAAACTTGCCGACGAAATCAGAAGCGCGCTGGAATGGATTGAAGACGTGCGGAATAACGGCATTCCAATGCCTGAATGGGTCCCGCGCCTTCCATTCGTGTCTACGCAGGCAACCACATGGTGGCAAAACCATATGACCAGCCCCCAACGGCTGTCCCATCTGCTCCACTCAGTCGATGTCGCTCATGGCATGCAGATGACAAAGCAGGTTGGGTCGCAGGTCGCACGCCGCGGCACACTTTTTGCGTTCTCCCTACTGACGCTCTTCTTCCTGCTGAAGGATGGAGATTACGTGATTCGTAAGGGGCTGGTGGGCTCCCATCGGTTGTTTGGTGAACAAGGCGAAAGTCTTGCCAAACAGATGATCTCATCCGTCCACGGAACACTCGCGGGGCTTGTGCTGGTTGGCCTGGGAGAAGGAGCAATCATGGGAGCCGCCTATATGCTGACAGGCGCTCCTCAACCCTTACTGTTTGCCATGCTCACGGCCGTGGCTGCCATGATACCATTCCTCGCCTGGCCAACCGTCGGACTGGTCGCTCTCTTGCTGTTGGCTAAAAGCAGCATGATTGGCGCCATTGTCGTAATGGCTCTGGGCTCAGTTGTTATTTTTGTAGCTGACCATTTTGTCCGCCCGGTTCTAATTGGCGGCAGCACCAAGATGCCATTTCTTTGGGTCCTGCTAGGCATTCTGGGCGGAGCAGAAACGTGGGGCCTTCTTGGCCTGTTCCTTGGACCAGCAATTATGGCCGCACTTCATCTGCTGTGGACGCTCTGGACAGAAGAGCGCACAGACAAGAAAAAGGCCTGAAAAGGCCTTTTATAATACCATCATTTTTTAAGGTAATTACCGCAGGACTGGTCGGGCAGGCGGGATTCGAACCCACGACCCCCAGTCCCCCAGACTGGTGCGCTACCAGGCTGCGCTACTGCCCGTTCGTCCTGCGGTGGCGGTGGTTTAGCAGTGCAAACTGATCACCGCAATGGGGCATCTGCCCTATACCGGAAGAAGACTTCTCAAAATTTGAAGTTCTTCCAGAATTTCCTTCATTTCAGAACGCAAAAATTCGTTTTCTGCATCCAGATGCCTGACGGAGGCAGCAAGGTGCTGATTCGCATCCTGAAGAACCAGAACTTCTTCTGTGTCATAAATTGAGAAAGGGGCTTCGGCTTCGGCTTCGGCTTCGGCTTCGGCTTCGGCTTCGGCTTCGGCTTCGGCTTCGGCTTCGGCTTCGGCTTCGGCTTCGGCTTCGGCTTCGGCTTCGGCTTCGGCTTCGGCTTCGGCTTCGGCTTCGGCTTCGGCTTCGGCTTCGGCTTCGGCTTCGGCTTCGGCTTCGGCTTCGGCGAATGTCCTTCCCGTCAGACACTCGTCAAGCACTTGATCCGCTTTTTCTCCAACTTCAAGAGCTTCGCGATACTCTGAAAGCGATATGTCTTCTTCATCGCGAAACACTGACGTCTCACTAACGGAGACATTCTCTTCTCTCAGTTCAGGAGTACCAGATATCTCTGGCACCGCCGGAGCTTCAGGAAAGATAATATCATCCGCAGCGCCTCCTAAAACTGGATCCGCAACTGGAGCAGGCGTCGCATGAACACTCGCAATATTCTCCTCAGCCTTAGGAGAAGCAGTGCGATTTTCTAAAGATTTCCTAGCTTTTTCTTCTCTTAAAACTCGCAGAACGCCTTGGCCCTTATAGCCCTGTACGTAGAGAAGATCGGAAATAAGACGAAGCGTCTCGACGTGTTCAGGGCTGTAATAACGGCGCCCACTCTCCCCACGAAATGGCTTCACACCCGGATAGAGAGTTTCCCACGAACGCAGTCGATGCTGCGGAATATGGAGCTCTTCCGCGACCTCGCTGATGGTTCTGTAAGCGTCTGGGCCCTTTTTGATTTTCCCAGCGCCAGAATCAGCCAGATTATCGTCGGAGAGATCAGCACTATTAATCGAGCTGGTATCAATCATCTGCGTCGTCCACATCGTCAGCATGGCTTTCCACGCCATTCATCTGGTCCCGCAGAAGCTGCGAAGACCGAAACACCAAGACAGCGCGAGGCAAGATTGGAACCTCAACCCCGGTCTTGGGATTTCGCCCGATGCGTTCTCCCTTCTGGCGAACAGAGAAGGTCCCGAAGCCACTCAGCTTCACGGACTCACCTGCTTCAAGTGTGGAGGAAATTTTTTCCAACACACTTTCCAGAATCATGGAGGAATCGTGCCGGGACAGCCCAACACGGCTATAGATGTGCTCGACAAGATTCGCGCGCGTGACTGTACTCATGACACATGCGTATCATGACGTTCAGAACAGTCAAAGGAATCAATCGTTAACCTTGAAAGACGATGCGCCGCCTCACATGCGGACGAGCGCAGAACCCCAGGTCAAACCGCCACCCAGCGCTTCCATCAGAACAAGATCGCCCTTCTGGATACGACCGTCTCTGACGGCTTCATTCAGAGCCAACGGGATGGACGCGGCAGACGTGTTAGCGTGACGGTCTACTGTCACCACAACACGATCAGCAGGAAGAGCCAGCTTTTTGGCCATACCGTCAATAATACGGAGATTGGCCTGATGCGGTACAAGCCACTGAATATCCTGACCCGTCAGGTTGTTGGCTTCCAGCGCTTCATCAACAGCCTGAGACAGCTTAACAACCGCATGACGAAACACTTCTCGCCCAAGCATTTTGAGATGTTGAGTTGTGCCTGCGCAGCCTACTGCCCCGTCAACGTACAGAATATCCCCTGATCGACCGTCAGAATGAAGATGGGTCGAGAGAATGCCCTCACCTTCCTCAGTTCCGGCTTCCAGAAGTACAGCACCAGCGCCGTCTCCGAACAGAACGCAGGTTGTGCGGTCATTCCAATCCAGCAGCCGGGAAAAGACCTCGCTCCCAATCACGAGAACCTTCTTGGCCAACCCGGATTGAATGAACGAATTTGCTGAGGCCAACGCATAGACGAACCCCGAACACGCAGCGCTGATATCGAAGCCGAACCCTTTGGTGATCCCGAGCAGGGCCTGCACCTGCGTCGCCACAGCGGGAAAAACCTGATCTGGCGTTGAGGTTGCCACAATGATGGCGTCAACGTCTTCAGCGTTTACACCGGCCTGCTCAAGAGCCTGACGCGCCGCGGCGGCGGCCATGGACGCCGTCGTCTCATCCCCTGAAACGATGTGACGCTGCGTGATGCCCGTGCGTGCCCGGATCCACTCGTCGGATGTTTCGATCTTCTGAGCGAGATCGTCATTCGTGACAATCGTGCGTGGCAGATAGCCACCCACGCCTGTCAGGCGGGCACGAAGGGGACCGGACATAAAGTTTCTCAGCTCACAGGTTCTGGGGCGACCGTGCTGGCAGCAGCAGAAGCTACATCAGCTCCAAGCATACCGAGCTGATCCAGGCGGGCACGGATCTTGTCGTTCAGGTTATGGGTTACGGCATCCATTGCGATATCGACGGCTGAGGCAAAAGCTTCGCCATCTGCGCCACCATGAGACTTCACAACAACGCCATTCAACCCAACAAAAACGGCGCCATTATAACGCCGTGGATCAATCCATTCCCGCATTCGCTCCAGCCCGGGGCGAACCAGCAGATAACCGATACGAGTCAGCAGATTGGTCTCGAAAACACGCTTCAACAGACCGAAAGCAAGCTTAAGAGCCCCCTCGCCTGTTTTCAGAGCAACATTTCCCGTAAAACCATCTGTCACGACAACATCCGTCGTCCCGGCGGTAATGTCATGACCTTCAACAAAGCCGTGGAACTGTTCCGCCAGCGCGCTGTCCCGAAGGCGCTCGGCAGCCTGACGCAGCCTTTCGTCACCCTTGAGGTCTTCAGAGCCGACGTTCAGGAGCCCGATTGTTGGCTTTGGCAAACCCAGCGCGGCCTGAGCAAAAGCCTCGCCCATGACGGCGAATTCTACCAGATTTCGGGCGTCACACGCGATGTTAGCGCCCAGATCCAGCATAACCGTGTCACCGCGCGCAGAAGGCTGCACAGCAACCATCGCAGGACGAGAAATTCCAGGAAGCGCTTTGACGATAATCTTGGCCAGGGCTAGCATCGCTCCACTGTTTCCAGCAGACACAACACCACAGGCCTCACCAGAAGATACGGCCTCCATAGCCAGACGCATGGAAGAGCCACGAACACGCAGCGCTGCGGTCGGCTTCATTTCCATCGAAATGCTGGCTGGAGTGTGACGAATGTCACAGATGCGGGCAGCTTTAGGATATCGTGCCAGAGCCGGTTTAAGAACCGCCTCATCTCCGATCAGGAGCAGTCTGGCTGTCGGATGACGATCAGCCGCCAGTTCGAGACCGGCAAGGACGATATCCGGTGCCCTGTCTCCCCCCATTGCGTCGACGGCAAGGGCATAAGGCCCTAGGGCCGCGGCGTCACGAACAGGCGTGACAGGCGCTTTAGACATTAAGACAGTTTCCCGGACAGCATCGCAGATGCGGATACTCCATCAGAGCATCCGCAGAAGAGATCAGGCGCGGACGGCCGTCTTCAGGCTCTTGCCTGCTGCAACAACTTCACGACCATCGTAATGACCGCAATGGCTGCAAACGTGGTGCGGGCGCTTCAGTTCGCCGCAGTTCGCGCATTCCGCATGCGCTTCAGCCTGCAGGGCATGGTGGCTGCGACGCATGCCAGCACGGGACGGCGAGGTCTTTCTTTTAGGGACGGCCATGGCTTTTATGCCTCTTTCTGCTTCTGTGTCGGCACCCTTGCTCCGCTCCCAGCGGCATCCGGTGCCCCGTTGTTCGTCGTCTCGTATTTACGCCGAGTTCAGGCGGGCGGCTCTAGCAGAGCAAACGCAAACCCGCAAGCTAAAGCGAGGGATTTTATTCTTTTTTATCCCCGTTCTTCAGACCCACGAGCGCTGCAAATGGGTTTGGGCGACGCTCTGACTCAGGCAGGTCCTCGGACTGATCGTCCCCTTCTTCCCCTTCCGCAGGGGCCACGTCAACAGCATTTTCCAGACCGGCACCCGGAAGACGAGGATATGGGTCCAGCATCAGGGCCAGTTGTTCGGCAGCGGCTTCGCCAATGTCCAGCGCCCTGCCATCATGCGGAACGTCGTCAGGGGCATCCAGATTAATGGAATCGATGTCGAATTCATCTTCCGGCATCTGGGATTCCGGAATGAAGCGCAGAACAAAGGTCTCGGCGAGCACATCGTCAAATTTTTCTGCCGTGATAACGCATTCCTGGGTCACCTTCGCGCTCAGACGGCCCTGAGCAAGAATTTCGGTCTTGCTTTCAGGTGTCAGAACGAAGCGACACTCAAGGTGATGCACTGCCGGAATGCCAAACCGCCGCGCCAGGGCTTCACGCTCCTGCGGGGTTGCCGTCACGGTTTCTTCTGTTCCTGCCCCTACCCGACTCAGGGGGATACGACGTGAAAATTCGGGAGAATGAGACATTTGAGCACTCCATCCCCGGTTACATAGGGGAAATCGTTGACAGGCAGGTATCGTTTAAGGCACCCGCAGGGTTGAGCGGTTCTCTTGCACAGGATAGTTTCCGGTTCCATGAATAACGCATCTTTTCTGACGACCAAAAGCAGAACACGTCTTGTGCAACGCCTCGGTTTCACCGGTTTGGCCTGTGCTCCGCTCCTTCTGGGAGGATGCTCGGTATTCAGTCCGATTCCCGAGCCGCGCGGTTCGCTCATCGAGAAGACCGACTATGCCCAGCTGGTGCCAGGCACCAGCACACGGTCTGACGTGCTCGACAGCCTCGGCTCGCCAACCGCACACGCAACCTTTGACGACAACACATGGATCTATGTGTCCATGATCACGTCTCCAACGCCGCTGGGCTTCCCAACGGTGGACAAGCAGCAGGTTGTGGTTCTGAACTTCGACAACTCCGGCGTACTGCGGAAGATGGATACCCTGAACCGCAAGGATTCCATCCGCGTCGGCATGGTGGGTGCCACAACCCCAACACCGGGCACCAAGACGTCGGTCATTCAGGAGCTGCTGGGTAACGTTGGTCGTTACAACCCAATGAGCAACATGAGCAGCACATTTGGTGGCAGCCAGGGCCCGCTGGGCAATCAGGGCACCGGCAATGGTGGTGCGGGTAATACCCTACCCTGATCTTCCGCTTATTTTGGCAGGCTGAGCAGAACGCCCAGCCCGCCAAGTGGGCTTTCGAGCAGCCTGATGGTGCCCCCATGGGCATGAATGATATCGCGGACAATCGTCAGCCCCAGACCGCTTCCGCCGTTACTCCCTGATCGTGTTGACTGCAAAATTGTCTCCCGCTGATCAGGGGGAATACCGGGACCATTATCTTCCACTGTAATCTCGATCCTTCTCTCTCCTTCCCAGAGAGAGATTCGCATGGCGCCCCCATGCCGTCTGGCATTATCCGCCAAATTGGTGAGCGCACGCTTCAGCGCATCTGGTCGGGCTGGTATTTCAACACCTTCCCGTCCCTCGACCCCCAAGACCTGACCGCCAGCACGTCTGGCAGCCACAGCAACCTCATCAATTAGGGATCGGAGATCTGTCAGTACGGGACGTTCCGATCCTTCTCCACGCGCAAAAGACAGATAGCTGCCAATCAGCCGCTCCATATCTTCGATATCCGTCACCATGTCCTGAATATCGGGCTGAAGATCTTCAGCCTGAATGCGTCCTTTTGTCGGGAGCATGGCCATACTGAGGCGCAGCCGCGTTAAGGGGGTGCGTAGATCATGGGAAACCCCCGCCAGAACCGCTGTCCTTTGCGCGACAAACCGATTGACGCGATCCTGCATGCGGTTGAACGCGATAGCGGCCTGACGCACCTCACGCGCACCCTGTGGGCGGATAGCCCCTTCGTCGCGGCCTAATCCAAAAAGCTCAGCTGCCTGAGCGAGCCTGCGAATGGCGCGCACCTGATTGCGCATGAACAGTGCGGCAATGACAAAAAGAAGCGCAGAACTGCTGAACGCCCAGGCAACGAACATCCAGATCGGGCCAATGCTCAGCCTCTTATGAGGCGTCAGAACATCCAGCACACCATCAGGCAGAGCGATAGAGACTCTGACGGTTTCCGGAACGGCAGACCAGTCCACAAAAAAGGGACGTCCCAGTCCCTGATGCAGAGCACGCTCAAAATCATCGTCGATGGGACCGAGAACATGATTCGTCCCTTCGCGCCCTAAAGTCGCATTCGGATGAAAAACGAATTCAAGCTGGGTTCGTGCAGACGCATCTCGCAGAAGAGCTTCGCGCCGATCCTGCTCAGGCGTCCGCTCCAGCATCGATATGACGAGCGAGACCTCGCCCGTGATGCCATCAGACAGGCGCCGGGAGACGACATTCAGGTAAGTCCCGTAAAACAAAATCAGGACGATTGCCTGCGTGACAAGCAGCGGCGTCAGGACGATCAGCATGGACCGCCCTAAGAGGGAGCGCGGAAGAACCCGCCTTAGCGGACGATCCAGCCGCCCCCAGTGGTCTTCAGATCCCGGGTTTGAGAACATAACCCTTCCCGCGAACCGTATGGAGGAAACGTGGCTCCTTGGGATCGACCTCAATGCGCCGCCTGAGACGCGTCACCTGCACATCCACAGCACGTTCTCCGATTTCATCCATGTCGAGCGCTTTGGCAATGTCTTCGCGCGACATAACAATCCCTGGGCGACTGGTCAGCACCCCCAGCAGGGCAGCCTCGCCTCCTGTCAGATGGACCGGTCCATCCGGGCCGGTCAGAAGGCCACGGGGCACATCGAACTCCAGCACGCCTAGCCGTAAAAGAGAGGGCACTTCGGAAACTGCGGAAACGGCGGGCACAATTCTTCTTAGATGTGCACGAAGGCGAAGCAGCAGTTCTCTGGGTTCGAAAGGCTTGCCCAGATAATCATCCGCACCGGATTCCAGCCCGTCGATCCGATCCGCAGGTTCGCCACGAGCCGTAAGCAGAAGAATCGGTAACGACAGTCCCTCCGCTCTGAGTGCCCGTGTTAACGAAACCCCGTCTTCTCCTGGCATCGTGACATCCAGCACGATGGCATCTGGCTGGATCAGTTGCAGCACTTCGCGAGCCTGACGAGCATCTTGCGCCGTAGTGACACGATAGCCGTTTTCAGCGAGGTACCGCTGCAGGAGCCTGAGCAGGCGAGAATCATCATCGACAACAAGAATATGCTCGTCACTCATCGAAAACCTCCTCCCGGAGCGATCTGGAGAGGTGAAAGAACGCGCTTGAACCCCTCAACCGCAGTTCCTCCTGCCTCCCTGTAGGCCCGCGTCATGACATCACGGATCAGCTGAAAAAGCTGTCGCTCGATCGCCTCCCCTTCAGGCGTGAGCTTTAGCGGGCGCTTGCGCCGATCATGCCGGTCTTCTTCCTGCACCAGAAAATTTCGCTCACGCAGGTCTCCCAAAGCTCGACCCAGGGACTGCTTTGTGATCCCAAGGCTGGCAAGCAGCGCACTGGGAGTGATCCCGGGATGGGCTGCGACCAGAAAAAGAATTCTATGGTGCGCAGAACCCAAGCCGTTTTCCCGCAGAAGCGTCTCGCATTCTGAGTTAAGACTGCGCCACGCGAGCATGAGTGCTTCGTAGGACTGACGAATCTGCTCTTCACGAAGATAGAGATGTGCGGTCGCAGAAGGTGGTCCGTCCGGAAGGCGCATTGTCACCGAACTATTTCCTCAACGTACCCGAAGCGGCTGAAATCTTCGATGCGTTGCGGGTAGAGAATGCCATCCAGATGATCGTTCTCATGCTGAAGAACATTGGCGTGGAACCCGACCGCCTCGCCTTCAACCTCTTCTCCATTTTCATCGACGCCCCGATAATGGACTTTGGCATGGCGAAGGACATCGCCTCGCAAATCTGGAATCGAGAGGCATCCTTCGCCACAAACCATCATCTCTTCACCAAGAGGTGTAATTTCCGGATTGATCAGAACACGTGGCAACAGAGCCTGTTCAGGATCGGAAACCCGGTTTGCGGGCACGCGATAGACGAAAAGTCGCAATGGGTGATGAACCTGGGGCGCAGCCAGCCCGGCGCCATTTGCATCGACCATCGTGTCGAGCATATCCCTAATCAAATGGCGGATTTCCCGGGATGTTGGATCAGAAACAGGTTCTGCAATCTGGTGCAGGACAGGGTGACCCATACGGGCAATCTTGAGCAGGGCCATGAGCTTCCTCTATCAGTTGCAGAACGTTAACGCACAAATCGCCCGCAGATTGCGCATGGATAAAAATCAGCACAAGCACCATCGAATGAATTGCACATCTCCAAAAGAGTGTGTTAAGGGCTCCATCCCAATTGGATTGCCATATCACGGGTGACGCTAAAGGCGGGCCCAGAAGGAGTTGACGGCACCGTGCAGGTACTCGTTCGTGACAACAATGTTGACCAGGCGCTAAAGGCGCTCAAGAAGAAGATGCAGCGCGAAGGCGTGTTTCGTGAGATGAAGCTGCGTCGCCACTTCGAGAAGCCCTCTGAGCGTCGCGCCCGCGAAGCAGCAGAAGCTGTTCGTCGTGCCCGCAAGATGGAGCGCAAGCGTCTGGAGCGTGAAGGCTTCTAAAGTCCTTCCCGTTATCTGAACGGACGAGAAAAGCCGCAGCCCTTAGGGGCGCGGCTTTTTTTATTGCCGTCACACAAAGATTTCAGAATTTGCCCCCTTACCTGTTACGGCAAGGAGGCAAGTCTCCCCTCAGCGTGGGTCCATCAGCCTGCGGCTTAGATAGACTGCTTCCAGGGCCCGTTCATGTGCTACCTCGGCAGCATTGACGGTTCCGGCATGACCTCCCTCCATATCTTCGTAATAGAAGAAGGGTACATGGAGTTCCTGAAGGCGCGCTGCGAACAGGCGAGCATGCACAGGACCAACACGGTCATCTCGGGTCGAAGTGAAAATGAATGGTGTTGGATAGTGCACATCAGGCTTCAAAGCCTGAAGCGGCGACGTCTTGTCCCAGAATGCTTTTCCTTCGGGTGTAGACACACTTCCGTATTCAGCCGCCCATGACGCACCTGCCGCCATGTGCTCGTAATTCAGCATATCGAGCAGCGGCACACCAATGATGGTCGCGTTCCACAGTTCCGGATGCTGCGTGAATTCTACCCCCATCAGCAAGCCGCCATTGGATCGTCCACGAATACCCAGACGCTTGGCCGATGTAATGTTTCTCGAAAACAGGTCCCGGGCCACGGATGCAAAGTCATCATAGGCAGACTGGCGTCCTGCGTGACGCGCAGCTTCATGCCAGGCTGGGCCGAACTCTCCGCCACCCCGGATGTTAGCCATCACGTAAACCCCACCACGCTCGAACCACGTGATCCCAAGGTCTGGATGATAGACAGGCAGGTACGAGAGGCCAAAGCCACCATAGGCGGTCATGAGCGCGGGGTTCGCGCCATTCTTCGTCCAGTCTTTCGCATGCACGACAAAGTACGGGACCTGCGTTCCGTCTTTACTGGGCGCAAAAAGCTGCTCAACCGTGAGCTTGGACGAATCAAACAGCTCGGGCTGGCTATAGAGAAGCTGTGTGTTCTGCCTGGCTGTATTGACGCTCCAGATCTGCGGCGGCTGAATGAAGCCTTCGAGTTGGAGGTATGCTTCTGAGCTGTGGGGATCAGAGGAGACAATACTGGCGGCCATATTCTTGGGCAGCTCAATGCTCCGGCCAGACCAATGGCCGCTCGAACCCCGTCGATAGAGCATCAGTACCGGCTGAACGTTGTCATACATAACAACGATCAGACCATCCTTGGTCGCCGCAATAGCGCCATCCATTCCATCCCCGATGGTCTGCCGCTTGGTCGGGGTGACAATGATCTCGGGGGCCTGAGGATGATCTGGATCTACCGCGACAACGCTGTCTGCAGGGATTGTCCCCTTCGCCGTGGGCCAGTCCTGGAGCAGATGGAAAACCAGTTGGCCATCCTGATAGCTCAGACCGTCATATTTCTCCGGCATGGGAAGCTGGCTCGTTTTAAGCGTTCCCGGATCCAGTCGCTCAACTTCGCTATGGAAAAAATCCTTATGCCGATCGATCAGAACGACCTGATGCCCCTGCCCGTCCCGCAGGACAGTGGGAACGACTTCCATGTCCTGACCGGTTCCACGGAACACTTCCTGAGCCTGAGACAGGCTCTGCCCGCGCTTCAGGGCACGAACAACATACGGATACCCTGACGTTGTCAGACCGGCATCCGTCGTGCCCCAGTCTCGAGAGACCAGAACTGTATCCTTATCGAGCCATGCAACCGCCTGCTTTCCGTTTGGTAACCGGAAACCGTTCTGCACAAACTGATTGGTGGTCGTGTCGTATTCTCGCAGCTCGTGCGCGTCTTCGCCCGCATTGGACAGGCCCAGAAGGCAGATCCGGTCTGCTGGTTCCAGACAATTCAGCCCTTCCATCACCCAGTTGGCATGTTCAGACCGAGAGAGCTCATCCAAGTCAAAGCGCGTCTTCCATAGCGGATGTCCGCTTTTGAAATCAGCCTCTGACGTGCTTCTCCAGACCCCACGGGTATGAACTTTGTCCTGCCAGAAATTCCAGATCTCCCCTGCCATTTGTGTGGGAACAGCGAGACGATCCGGTGACTGCTGAGCCGAGAGGATCCGATCATAAAGCGGCTTGTATCTGGGGTCAGAAGCCAGAACATTCTGCGTTTTTTTATTTTCAGCCTTCACCCAGTGAAGAGCTGCTCCGCCATCGACCTGCTCAAGCTGAGCCCTTGAGGGAGTGACCGTAGCAGCCTGTACAGACGCAAAAGGAAAAAGAGGAAGTAAGAGACAGAGAGCCCGCAGTGCGGAGGGACGCATGCCTGATCCTTTCGGCCGTCATTCATAGTGATGACGGCATCGTAAAGATCACCCGCGGGAAAACAACCTCACCCCACGGCAACGGCACTGACAGCCTCTTCCACCTCCTGAAAGGTCGGCATGAGGTCACAGGGAATGCTTTTGCGGCCGATTTCTACACTGACCTGAGGCGCATTCCCTTGCAGATGCGCGACAATGACGGAACGAACCAAATCAAGGTAAGACGCCTCTTCTTCCACAACGCCCCCGAGACGACCAGCAATCGGGGCAACAATGCCATATGCCAGCAGAATACCGAGGAACGTTCCGACAAGCGCACCAGCAATCATCTCGCCCAAAACGATAGGAGGCTTGCTGATGGATGCCATAGTCTTGATCACACCGAGAACGGCAGCAACAATTCCAAGAGCTGGAAGTGCATCGGAAACGGATTGCAGTGCGTGAGGAAGATGCATCTCCTCCCGCAGGTTCTTTTTAAGCTCCCGTCCCATCACGTCGTCCATCTGGAACGGATCGGTCGCATTCATGCCTGCCATCCGCAGGTAATCGCAGATGAAGGAACAGACCTGCCCGTTATCCCGAATCTTCGGAAACGCCCCAAAGATTGTACTGCCTTGGGGATCTTCAATATGGCTCTCAATAGCCATCATCCCCTTACTGGCCGCCAGTTTGGTGACGTGGAACAGCAGCCCCAGAAGTTCAAGATAATCCTGTCGACCGTACTGAGAGCCTTTCATGGCTTTCTTCAAACCGGCCGGAAGGTGTTTCACAGCGGAAATTGAGTTGGCCATGACAAATGTGCCGATTGCTGCTCCCAGGATCGTCAGGAGTTCAAAGGGCATCGACGCAAGCAATGGACCTATGGCGCCCCCTGATGCCACGAAGGAGCCAAACACGCAGGCCAGAACGACACCAAGGCCGATAAGAATAAACATTCAATATTTCCTGAGTGGCGACTTGATTATGGTTGATCGGGAGACAGAACCAGAACGACGCGTCTGTTCCGTGGACTCAGCGGATTGGCATGATCAAAAAGGTTTCTATCGGCATAGCCGCTGACAGTTTGCAGGCGTCGGTCCGGAAAGCCCGCCTGAACAAGAACGTCCCTCGCCGCAACCGCGCGGCTGCTGGACAGGCTCCAGTTGGATGGCAAACCAGCTTTGTAAGGCGCTGCATCAGTGTATCCGGCGATGGAGAGGTGTCCCGGAAGCTTTTCAAGATAGGGAGCGACCAGCCTCAGGAGTTGAAGAGCGCGCGGCATTGGCGTGGCAGAACCCAGCGCGAACATTGGCTGATGTTCAGAATCCGCAATCTCCACATGCAACCCGTCATCACCGACCTGGATGGAAACCTGATCTCGGACGTCTGCCAGTTGTGACGGAGCATTCAGGGCTCTACTGATCTGATCGGCAGCATTCTGGAAGGCCTGCTTGTGGGGGAATGCCCCTTGGCCGGATACGGGCTCTCCTGGCTCGATCTGTCCATCACGCAGAACTACAATCTGTGCGCTGTGCTTTTCCGCATCTTTTTGGGGAAGATGATTCTGTCCTGATGGACCGTCATCTGGATTTGGCCCCGCGGCCTGACCGGGCTTGACCGCCATAGGGCGATCAGAGGACGCGATGGGAGAGAGATCGGGCATGACGCTCAGTTTGGGTGGTGCGTCCTGCTGAACTGCTATCGGATTAAAGAAATTAGCGATGCCCTTACGTTGCTCTTCTGTCGTGGCATTGATGAGCCACATGACCAGAAAGAACGCCATCATGGCCGTCACGAAGTCCGCATAGGCAATCTTCCAGCTCCCGCCGTGATGGCCACCTTCTACAACTTCAAAACGCTTGATGATGATCCTGCGCTCGTCCTTGCCGTTTGCTTTCGACATGCTGCCTCCTGAGAGAGGTCAGTATGGCAATCAAAGGTTAAGGAGAGCTTTAAGCCCGCCCTGGCAACTGCACACCAGACGGCATTTTCACAACGTCAACGCGGTAACACCGCACATTATGGCCATGGCTCTGGCGACACAGCGTGTCCTGATCCAGCGCGGCAGGAATGCGATGAAGCTCTTCAATTTTTAAACCGAGCGGCACCTCAGCAGGCGGAAAAGAAAACAGGCTCCACCTTGGATCTGATCCCAGAACTGGAAGACTGTTCTGTGTCAAAGCGAGTTGAGATGCGAGACCATACTCTTCAGCTATGAAAGCAGATGCTCCCGTCTCCTGAGCACGAGCGACAAGTTTTTGACTGAAATCGGGCCATCCAGCCGTCTGTCGCTGGATCGGATCTTTAGCGGCGGGAAACGGCAACGGAGAGAAAACGGCTTGTCCATAAACCAGTACGGTCAAGGCTATTCCACTGATGACCGGCCACCGAACACTCCGACCTGCTTCTATCGCAGCTAAAGCCAGGACGGGATAAACGACAGCCGGCCAGTTTGCCTGCACCCGATCGCCCAGAGCATGCGTCACAAAAACAGCGAGAGGCAGAAGGCTTAGCCATGCCAGAAGCCTGTTCCGTTTGATGCATGCCCAGCCCCCCAGAGCAAAGAGCCCGAAAATAAGGGGTGTAGCCAGACCAATCTGACCTCCGAGAAGCTCCAGCAGAAACTGGGATGCACGAGCCAGATGCCAGTCGCCTGCTCGTCCACCCTGTTTCAGCAGGCTGACCCAATGATGGGATGCATTCCAGAGAAGGACCGGGGTCGTCGTGATGATCAGAAGCGGCATTGCCAGCCATGGACCAGCTTGTTTCCTGAGCCTCGGGGTCGTGAGAACTGCCCCCCCAAGGGCTAAACCGATTAGAACAGCAGTATATTTTGAATCAAAGGCGAGACCGAGCAAAACACCCGTTAACAGCCACCAGCCGGTTGTTCTGCCCCCCGACGACGAAACGGCTTTCCCGAGTGCAAAAAGAGACACCGAAACGAAGAATACCAGCGGTGTATCCGGCGTCATGGTCGCCGATCCAAGTCCGAGCATCAGCGTTGCATTCAGGAGAAGAACGGCCTGAAAGCCCGATACCGGCCAAGGGCGCGACGGGAGCAACAGCCTGGCCGCATGGTACAGGGCCCAGCTTCCGGGAAGAACGGAAAGCGGCCCGAGCAGACGCACCCCCAGAGACGTGTCACCAGCCAGCCATGTCCCAATTCTGATCCAGAGGGCTACCATGAAAGGATGGTCGAAATAGCCACCCTGAAGATGGCGGGACCACACCCAATAGTAAGCCTCATCAGGCGTGAGCGGCAGACATGCTGCCAATCCGAGGCGCGTCACAGTCAGGGCAACAAGAAGCGCCCAGAACAGGCTGGCCTGCTTGTTGAAATTATCAGTCACGTCAGCGCCAGATGAGAGTGGAAGACACAGCGTAATTCCAGACGACACCGACCACGGCCCCTGCGGCAGACGCACGGTCCCAGTGCCCATGGCCAACATCGTGCAGCACCATACGGGCCACTCCGATATTAGCGGCCGCCCCGAGAGAACAGACGGCGAAGAAAATAATTAATCCCACCCACATCTTCGCACCCTTCAAGCGGCGGTCATGATAGGTCAGACGGTTGTTGAGCAGGAAATTTGTCAGGATGGCAACGGCCGTTCCAACCAGTTGAGACTGAGAAAAATCCATTCCTCCCAGTCGGGCAATCTGCATCACGGCAACATTCACGACCACGCCAACAAGCCCAACCAGCGCAAACGCCAGAAAACGGGATGGCAGCCAGCCATGCGTGACTTTATCCAGAATCATCATTGCGAACTGGAGAAGAACAACGACATCCAGCTTGCTTTCTCCCGCAAGGCGCGGACGGAAAACAAAGGGTACTTCCGTGATCTTCACGGACTTCGGAGCGGACATCGCCAAATCCAGCAGGATCTTGAAACCGGTTCCGGAAAGTTTTGGAAGAACAGCCTGAAAAAGCTCTCGCCGCATGGCAAAGAACCCGCTCATCGGATCAGTCAGGCGGTGCGGCAAAACCGATTGAGCAGCGCGAATTCCGGTGTCTGACAGGAGATGCCGCCAATAACCTGCCAGCCCGGCATTGTCTCCGCCTTCTACGTGGCGGCTGGCGACAACAATATCGGAGCCGGCATCAAGATCTGCCAGCATTTTGGGCAGAACAGTCTCGTCGTGCTGCAGGTCCCCATCCATGACCGCAACATACGGTGCGCTGGACGACAGAAAACCCTCGATAACAGCGGATGAGAGACCCCGACGTCCTACCCTTTTGATGACCCTTACACGAGGATCATTGTTCGCAACTTTCGAAACGCGCTCGGCAGTTCCGTCCGGGGAGTTGTCATCAACAAAAATGACTTCCCAACGTTCTCCTTCAAGAGCTGCATCCAGAGCCGCGACAAGGGGAACAACATTCTCTGCCTCATTATAGCAGGGAACAATAATGCTGATCCGGGCAGGCAAAAGCATCCCAGCGCTAACCGTTGGGGATGCTTTTGCCATCAGATAGGAACTCCAGCCAGATCACGACTGGTATGAATGGTCTGGAGTGTCTGCACCCGCACGACGTGGACACTGTCTGTCAGACGCCGGGTCAGAATGTTCTGGTGGGCAGCATCACGAGCGACGAGACGGACGAGGAAGTCTCCTCCGCCACGGATCATGTGACATTCGCGGGTTTCGGGCCAGGCGCCGACCTGCGCCTCGAAGGCCTCCAGAACACTTCCCTTCTGGCTATCGAGACCGATGAGGGCATAAAAATTGAGCGACCAGCCAAGCAGGGCTGCGTCAACTTCTGCATGATACCCTTTGATGATGCCAAGTTCTTCCAGACGCCTGACACGCCTCAGACAGGGGGGAGCGGAAATACCGGCGCGTTTGGCCAGCTCCACATTGGTCATACGACCGTCTGCCTGAAGCTCGGCGATGATCTGCCGGTCAATGGCATCCAGTTCAACGGGGATGGAAGAGAAAGAAGCGTTCATTTGAATCTGACGTATATGGCAGGTGGCAGCGTCCGCAAAGATGGCACATGCGTCTGAAAGCTCTATATGAGGGGTCAAAACACGGACGAGGATCGATCATGCCTGAAATCCATCATACGGACCTTCTGGTCGTGGGCGCAGGCCCCGCTGGCTACACTGCCGCCATTTATGCCGCACGCGCCAGTCTGAAACCGATTCTCGTGACTGGTCTTCAGCCAGGTGGCCAGTTGACCATCACGACTGACGTTGAAAACTACCCTGGCTTCGCGGCTCCCATTCAGGGCCCGTGGCTGATGGAGCAGATGCGCGAACAGGCTGAACATGTCGGCACACGCCTGATCTATGACCTGATTACCGAGGCAGACCTGAAGAACGGTCCGGCTGCAGATGGATACTTTCATCTGAAAGGCGACTCAGGGGACGAGTTTCTTGCACGTACAGTCGTGATCGCAACGGGCGCCCAGGCCAAATGGCTTGGCCTCGAGTCGGAAAAACGCCTTCAGGCTGGCGGCGTTTCGGCGTGCGCAACCTGCGATGGCTTTTTCTATCGCGGTAAAACGGTTGCAGTCGTGGGTGGCGGCAACACGGCCGTGGAAGAGGCGCTCTATCTAACTCACCACGCTGACAAGGTTCACGTGATTCATCGACGGGACGGTTTCCGGGCTGAACGCATTCTGCAGGAGCGTCTTTTTGCGAATCCGAAAATCGAAGTTCACTGGAATCGTGCTGTCGAAGAAGTTCTTGGTGCGGGAACGCCGGAAGTTGTGTGTGGCGTTCGTCTGAAGAACACTCAGACGGGAGAAAGCGAAACTCTGCCCGTTGATGGCGTGTTCGTCGCCATTGGCCATAGCCCGAATACGGGGCCGTTCCGCCATGAAGTGGCTTGTGACGAAGATGGATATATCATCACGGAAGCCGGTGGAACGCGCACTTCGGTAGAGGGTGTTTTTGCCGCAGGCGACATTCAGGATCGCATTTATCGGCAGGCTGTGACGGCTGCGGGCACAGGATGCATGGCCGCTCTGGAAGCCGAACGCTACATTTCTGGCATACCTGCTATGACAAAAACTTGACCCTCGTCGCAGGTTCAGACAGTTTCGTCCCTTCAACGACACACCGCTTTAAACAACGCCAGGTGACATGGGCAAGAAGGACGAGGACCGACGCGCCAGCGATCGGGGAGACCACCACATGGATTGGGACAAACTGCGTATTTTCCACGCAGTCGCCGAAGCCGGGTCCTTCACCCATGCAGGTGACAGACTTAACCTGAGCCAGTCTGCCGTTTCGCGGCAGATTTCAGCTCTGGAGGAGGTTCTGCGTGTTCCGCTGTTTCATCGGCATGCACGAGGCCTCATCCTGACTGAACAGGGTGAGGTTCTGAATCGCACCGTGCGTGAAGTCTTCTCCAAGCTGGCCCTGACACAGGCATTCCTGAGCGAAAGCAAGGAACGAGCGGCGGGCAAAATAAAAATCACGACAACCACCGGTTTTGGCCTTTGTTGGCTTTCTCCAAGGCTGCATCGCTTTCTGGAACTGCACCCGGATATTGAGGTCACGCTTCTTCTTGAAGATGCAGACCTCGATCTGGGAATGCGTGAAGCAGACGTGGCTATTCGCCTGCATCCGCCGACACAGCCAGACCTTGTACAGCGCCATCTGGCCAATTTCCCGATGCCAATTTATGCCAGCCCAGACTATCTGGATCGGTACGGCACGCCGACAAATCTGCAGGAATTAGCGGAACATCAGATCATCGGCTTTGCAGGACGCCACCTGCCATTGCCGAATGTAAACTGGCTTCTGGACCTCCTTCGTCATGAAGGTCTGGCTCATCGGGGCAGCAGGCTGGCCATCAACAATATTGCTGCCGTTGCGACTGCGATTGCTTCAGGCACAGGTATTGGTTCTTTGCCGCTCTACACGGCTGCGTCCTACCCCAACCTAGTCAGAGTTCTTCCCAATCAGGCCGTTCCGTTGGTCGAGGCTTACTTCGTGTATCCGGAAGAACTGCGGACTTCCAAAAGAATCGCCGTATTCCGAGATTTTCTGCTTTCGGAAATCAGCAGCCTCAAAGGCCAGGAATAAAGCCCATAGAATGCCGCCGCGCTCATCCGCGGCGGCCATGCCCCGTGATGCAAACATGTTGGGCTGCACTGGACCGGAAGACAGCTTCCCCGACAGGCGCAAAACCATTTCCATGCCTGGAATGAGTGCTCTCTACATTACTCTTGAGAACAATTAGCCCCAACTGGGAATGATAGCAGGGCGTGACAGTAGCCCGACCCTTCTGATTCTGTAGCATTTTTACTGAAGCTGCTTTTTTCAGAGGAGATCCTGAGGCAGCTTTTGCCGAGGACGCCCCGGCACAGCACAGAGCCCCTATAAAAATCGAAATTATCCAGACAGATAATGAAGGGGCTTTCCACATTGCCCCACAATAGCGCACGACGCTTCTCAACGCGTGCCTGAAAGCATTAGCTCCGCTTTTATGCTTCAAAAAGCGGCATCCAGAACACAGGGAACAGAAACTCCTGTCATTCTGCCGTGGCTGACTTGGTCGCGCTTTGATTCACACGCTCACGCAACTCTTTCCCCACTTTAAAGAAGGGAACGCTTTTTTCTTCGACAGAAACAGTGTCTCCAGTGCGTGGATTCCGACCCGTCCGCGCATCTCGGCGCCTGGGAATGAATGCGCCGAACCCGCGAAGTTCAACACGATCGCCTCGCGTCAAAGCTGCACTGATTTCGTCAAAAATGGTGTGAACGATCCGTTCGATATCCCGCGTCAGAAGGTGAGGATAAATCGTGGAAAGCTCTGCAATAAGTTCCGATTTGGTCATGACTGCAGCCTATCTGCCTCCGCCCATGAAACTGGCTTGTCAGGGTTGCAGAATCGCAACGGCCCCGTCAAGGCTGCTGAGGGTTAATCGCCCTTCCAGCATCTCCGTAAAGCCTGATCCAAACACACCTTCGAGCATGGCCCGTTTGCGAGGAAAATCATACCAGTGTCGCTTGCTTACAGAGAGCAACGGCATCACTGGGTACTGTGCGTCTCCAATTTTCAGGCGCTGCCTGAGCCATTGCCGAGCAGTGTCTTCGTCTCCCAACTCGTCGATCAGGCCCAGGCTCAAAGCCTGACGACCCGTATAGGCCCGACCATCCGCAAGGCTTCGCACCTTGTCTTCAGGAATGTGCCGCCCTTTAACGACCATGGCGACGAACTGATCGAAGAGATCATTGACCAATCCCTGAAGCATCGTGCGCCCTTCAGGCGTCAGATGACTTGTAGGATCAGTCTGATCCTTCATAGCGCCAGATGTAATTGCAGCAACATCAATGCCGACACGCCCTAGCAGCGGAGAAAGATCGGGCCGCTGCAGGATTACACCGATCGAGCCTGTCAGTGTGGAAGGCAATGCCACGATATGCTGTGCTGGAACTGAGAGCATGTAGGCGGCAGACGCGCCCATATCGCCCATCGTGACGACAACAGGCTTTACCTGTGCAAATTTCTCGATCGAATCGTGCAGACGCTCCCCGCCCGTGACACCGCCGCCGGGGCTATCAACAACTAGCAGGAGTCCGGTTACTGAAGAGGACTTCTGTGCTTTACGAAGAGCCGTCGTGATCTGGGAAACGTCATTTCCGATCACGCCGTGAATAACCAGACGCGCAATGTGCGGACGCGCATCTAAACTGGAAACAGTTGAGTGGCTTTTACCAACAGCAATAATAAGCGCGGCAAGAAAAAACAGAACCGCAGCGCCTCTCCAGAGAAGGAGGCGCTTGCTGTCAGCCATTGATCGGAGAAGCGTCTCTGCCTCTAAACTCATGAAACAGTATTCTCCGACCACATGACAGATAGTGCTTTTTTAGAAAGACAATTCCAGAAAGCCGGGAATTAGTCCTGCTTTTTGGACTGACGCGTCCGGCCAGTTTCTTTCTTGCTTTCGCCTGTTGCGCTGATCTTGCGGCCCAGACCAATTTCGCGAGCCAGAGCAGAGCGACGCTGCGCATAGTTCGGAGCAACCAGCGGATAATCGGACGGAAGACCCCAACGCTCACGATACTGCTCTGGGGACATATTATAAGCGCTCTGAAGGTGACGCTTGAGCATCTTCAGCTTTTTACCGTCTTCAAGGCAGACGATGTAATCCGGGAATACTGAACGCTTGATCGGCACAGCAGGCTGCGGACGCTCTGGCTGCGGCTCTTCCTGTGGAGCACCAGCATTTGCAAGAGCTTCATAAACCTGGCGGATCAATGCCGGGAGAGACGCCGCATCCACATTACCCTTGGAAACCTGTGCAGCAACGATCTGCGCTGTAAGCTCCAACAGATCCGGGTGGGATGTATTCTCCGACATAATATCTTACCTTCCATTCAAAATAGCATTTTTACTATGCTCAACAGCGTGAAATCATTCTGCCGAGCCTGTTTGCAGAATATATACCCAATACCACCGAGATAGCCACTCAACTTTAATACCAAATTGACCACACGTTCCTTAAAAAAGAAGTAATCACTTCAGAGCGTGTTTCGGAATTCGCTAATTTTCTTTCCGGGAAGCCTTATGCAAACCGTTGACGCTACACTCTGTTCACCAAGTGATTTTTCAGGATGGCGAACACAATCGCGTAATTTCCTGAGCAAGCGAATCCCGGCGTCTTCCATCACTTGGAGTATTAGAGCGCCTGCCGCTCTTTACGCAGCGAAAACAGATCGGGATTTACCTGACACTCCCTCCCCTTTGCGTCTGCCCCGAAAATTTGCGGCCCTGATCCCGTCCGTGTTTGCATCCAATATCCCGGAGAGATTTGATCTTCTCTATCGCGCCCTGGAACATATCCAAGAGCACGGAAGCCCACGTGAGACAGACATCACCCGGTTTGAGCAGATTGCCAGCACCGTTCGAGAGCAGATTCTTGAATTGAGAGGCGCGTTCCCACAGAACCGGATAACAGACTGGCAGATCATTCGAACACGCCAAAAACTACAGCTCATAGACAGTCAGAGATACCCTCTCATCAGACTGCGGGTTTCCCCTTGGGTTCTCCTTTCAGACGAGACGACCCTTTGCTGGGACGGCCACAAGTATCGTGTTGGACCACCCATTAGTGACGCAGGACAACCAGAGGCAGATCTGATTGATCTTGCACAGAAAACTGCGACCGCCGGGCAAGACAATGCCTTTTGGGCCAACCCGGCCACAGTACATGTCACACCTGATCTGGAGGAGATTGAAAAGACGTCCTCTTTGTCAAACCTGCGGTCCCTCGCCGTCGATTGTTCTCTCTGTGATCTTTGTCACCACGCGTCACGCACCGTTTCCGGAGAAGGCACGACGCAGGCCCAGATCCTTTTTGTCGGCGAGCAACCAGGAGATCAGGAAGATCTTCAGGGAAGACCATTTGTTGGCCCAGCCGGACAGCTCTTCGAGCGCGCACTTCAGGAAGCCGGGGGCAATCGGGAACAGGCCTGGATCAGTAACGCGGTCAAACATTTCAAATTTGTCCGCCGCGGTGCAAGACGCATTCATCAGAAACCCGATGCGACAGACGTAAAATCCTGCGCCCCGTGGATCACAGCTGAACGGCGTATCCTTCAGGCAAAGGTTACAGTTCTGCTCGGCGTGACCGGAGCAAGTTCCGTTCTTGGACGACCCATCACTATTTCACGGGAGCGTTCCCGTTACATGACTTTGGACGATGGCAGTACTGGCATTGTGACCGTCCATCCCTCTTACCTGCTCAGAATTCCGGATGAGGACAGCAGGACACGCGAATACACAAAATTTGTCGCAGATTTGAGAATGGCCATTTCCGCTCTCGCCTAATTGACGGCTTCAGGAGTAAGAAAGCCGCACAATGAGTGGCAGTACTACGTCAACAGGACGTCCGACTCCGAACAGTTCCCCATCAGGTGCAGGTGCGTCAGCCGCTCTGCGGCCCAGGGTCAAGCTGCCCCTGTCATGGATCTATGCGCCATCAGCAGCGACCCTGACTTTTGCTCTGCGAAATACATTTGCAGCCTGTCTCGCCATCGGAATTGCCTTCTGGATGGAGCTGGACAGTCCTGCATGGGCCGCAATGACTGTCTGGGCTGTTGCACAGGCGACCCGTGGTGAAAGCCAGTCCAAAGCCAAATGGCGTATCATTGGAACAATTACCGGAGCGGTCGCATCCATTGCGTTGATGGCTGCCGCGCCTCAGGCACCTTGGCTCTTCTTCCCCATGATCGCCGTCTGGATCGGCGTGTGCAGTGGGCTCGCAACATTCGTAAGTAACTTCCGATCCTATGCTCTTGTTCTTGCAGGATATACCTGCTCGATCATCTGCATGGATGCGGCTTCCGATCCTGACAATATCTTCACCGTTGCCGTTTCCAGAACCACTTACATTACCCTTGGCGTTCTGTGTGAAGCCTTCATGGGTCTGATCTTTGCCACCACTCAGGAACGGCAGGCCCGGATCCAACTGCGCCAGAAGCTGGAATCTGCTCTGGTTCTCGTTACGAAGACGCTTACGAGTATTCTCGGTGAGGAACGCGGCGCCTTGAATGCAGCACGCAGGCAGTTTGGCACCATCCTCAGCATTAACGACCAGATTGAATTTGCAGAAGTCGAGATGGGCCCGCATGGACACGAAGGTGACCATGCCCGTGCCGCTCTTGCCTCCGTATCCGCCCTGCTCTCTCGCGGGTTCGGTATGGCAATGCGCCTGCAACTTCTGAACCATGACCACCCTGCCTTCACGCAGGCCGCTGATGAGATCCTCTCGTTTCTTAAGGATTTCCCGAAGCGTATTGCAAATACTGAGTCCGTTCCGGATCTTTTGGCAGAACTCCAGCATCTCCGTGATGTTTGCCGCCTGTATGCTGCCCCTCACCGGATTACCGATCTGGAGAACAGCAATGAACCCATTCCGGGAACAGACCCGTTCGATCTACGCCTGAATGAGCAGGATACCGAGACACACCTCGATGAACGCGTTCTCTTCATGTCACTTGGGGAGCTACTCGGAGACCTGGAACTTGCCATCAAGGAATACGAGGCCAGTACACACTCCATTCCAGGCGATCATTTTCATTTCCAACGTCAGACCCACCGCGACACACGCGAAGCCATTCATAATGGCCTCCGCGGAGCATGCGCCGTACTGGTTACGGCCCTGATTTATGAAATCACAGCGTGGCCAAGCGGACTTGGCTTTATCGCCATTACAACGCTGGTCTGTGGCCTGTTTGCGACCAAAGAAAACCCAGTCCTTGGGACTACGGAGTTCTTGAAAGGAGCACTGGTCGCTTACATTGTGGCCTGGATACTTGTCTTTGTGCTCATGCCCAAAGTCACAACGTTTGAAACCCTGACGCTTTTCCTAGGGCCGGCCATGTTCCTTGGCGGTCTGGCGAAAGGCAACCCCTCCACTGCTGGCGGCGCGGCAGCTTACGGCCTTCTTCTTCCTGCCATGCTTGGGTTGGAGAACCATCACGTCATGAACGAAGTGGCATTTTATAACGGCAATATGGCCGTGGTTATGGCAGTGGGCATCAGCGTTCTGGTTTTCAGGACAGTATTGCCCTTCAACAGTTCTGATGAACGGCTGCGTCTCCGCAGAATTATGCTGGCTGAGTTGCGCGGCCTCGCAGATCCCGCACAGACACCACAAATCAGTATCTGGATCGGCCGTAACACAGATCGTTTCGCACGTCTGATCCGCCATGCTGGCCCCACCCCTGCTCCGCTCATCGAAGCCTGTATTCTGGGGACGCTCGCCACACTCACGCTGGGCCTGAACATTATTCGCCTACGAACCCTCTTGGACCGCGAATACCTTCCCGACAGCGCAAGACGCCCGATCCAACTGGTGCTCCATTACGTCGAGCAGTCTACCCGACGCCATGATAAGGCCGCTCGTGTCGCCAATGCGGCCGTAAGACGACTGCGCGCTCTGGATGAGCATGAGACGGATCTGGTCACGCGACTGGAAATGACCCGGGCAATCACTTACCTCGTCGTTATTGCTTATACGATGCAAACGAACGCAGACTTCCTGGATGCGAGCCGCCCATTTAGAGGCGAGCGCAGCCATCTGAAAGTACAAGAGTCACGTTAAGCGGCAGGAGAAGTACGCTTCTCGCATAGCTTGGGAATTTCGAAGATTGCAGAGCGATTACAATCTACTCTGATGCGTTCCCAGTACCGCGACATAACCCACGCTTCAAGACGGAGACTAATCTTCGCAAGGGTCACGGTCAGATATACATATCTTAGAAATCATGGCGGAGAGGGTGTCCGCCGACCTGGGGCGTCACGGAAATGCAGATCAGCGCAATAACCGTTGTTTTTCATGGTTTTACAGAAATTCATGCCATCCTGAAGAAGCAGATAGACGCATTGAAACCCAGCCCGTAAGGTGGGACGGAAGATGGGACTGAAAAGCCATGAGCAAGCGTTCGCCGAACCAGATGAATGCCCGCAAGGTCGCCTCTCTCAAAGACGGGGTTCACGGCGATGGCGGAAATCTATGGATTACCGTCCGGGGCGACACCCGGGCCTGAACCTTCCGCTACAAAAGCCCAAAGACCGGCAAAAGACGGGAGATGGGACTCGGTCCCGCCCGGGATGTTTCTCTGGCCGATGCCCGGCTCCGGGCAGCCGAGAACCGGCGCCTGCTTCTAGAAGGGCTCGACCCGCTGGAAGAAAAAGCCCGGCAGAAGGGACCTGACGTTCAGGAGCGCACCTTCGCACAGGTTGCCGAGCAGTACATCACCGAACAGGCGCCGGGCTGGAAAGATCCGCGCTCGGCGCCCATGTGGCGCAGTTCTCTGGACCGTCATGTTTATCCCGTCCTCGGCTCGAGACCGATTGGCAGCGTGCAGACAGAAGACGTGCTCGCCGTCCTGCGACCGATCTGGGAGAGCACGACCGAAACCGCAACACGGCTGCGTGGACGGATGGAGCGTATTCTGGACTACGCGCAGAGCCATCACTGGCGCGAGGGGGAGAACCCGGCCCGCTGGCGGGGGCACCTGGGCAACATTCTTCCCAAACCCACAGCAGTCACGAAGGTGGTGCACCATGCCGCCTTGCCCTATCGCGATCTCCCGCCGGTCTACAGCCGGCTCGGCGCCGAGCATGGTGTGGGAGCCCTGGCCGCACGGTTCGTCTGCCTGACCGCCACCCGGTCTGGCGAGGTCCGCAAGGCCCTGTGGTCGGAGATCGATCTGAAGAAAAAGATCTGGACCATCCCGGCCGAGCGGATGAAGGCCGGGCGGGAGCATCGTGTACCCCTGACGAACGGAGCGATGGCCCTGCTATATAAAGTCCAGACTCTGAGATCCAGTTCCGGTGAGGACAGTTTCGTGTTTCCCGGTGGCCGGGTCGGATCACCGCTAAGCGATGTCGCAGTCTCGAAGGCCCTCCATCAGGCCGCAGGCACGAAGGATGTGACGATCCATGGTTTGCGCTCCAGCTTCCGGGACTGGGCGGCCGAGGAAACCGACTTTCCACGCGAGGTCGCCGAAATGGCGTTGGCCCATGCCATCGGTGACAAGGTTGAGGCCGCCTATCGTCGCGGGGATCTCTTCAACAGGCGTTTCGAGATGATGCATGCCTGGGAACGCTTCTGTGCCGGGCAATCCACGGAGGCGGTCGCAAAGCCTCCGCGTTCCAATCCTGACAGCGCCCCGCTCTTCACCTGGAAAGACTCTGACATCGGGGATTCAGACGCCTGACCGGGTCTCAAACCTCAGAAAACCTTTCCGGACAAGGAATGGTTTCAGCGCCTTCAGAACCCCGTCTCCGTGTCTGTGGCAAAATGCATGAACTCTTCCGATCGCCCTGAAGGCCCCTCAAAAGCCCGATGACGCGTCACGCATGCGTCATTCAAGCGTCACACGACGAGGGCGGATCAGGGTGATACCCGATCAGCAACCTCAGACCATGGCAATGCGCCATAAAATCGGGCTGCCAGATCGCCTAAGATGGCACGATACTGGGTTTTTGCCGCAAAGCAGCAAAAACCCTTTCAAAACAGTGCCTTAAAACCGTTTCATGTTCGTGCGCTGCCGTGGGCGTCCGCATCACGCTGTGACGCGTCATCCGGACCTGCACGCGCCCCCGTTCCGGGGTCGCGCCGCCCATGGGGCGGCGGTGCAGAACTCAACCTCTCTTCCTCTCTCTCATGACGGAAAATGATCAGAGCGGTTCTGTCGTTTTTTTTGGCTTCGCAAGGGAGGACCGGGCTGGTCCTCACCCCAGAGGGCTCACGCGGGGCGTGAGCTGGAATGGTCGCCGTGCGACCAGAGCGAGGGTTTTCTCTCTGGGGCTCTCTTCTCTTTCTGGAGCCTTTCGCAATGACCAGATTAGTCACCGAACTCGACACGCTTTTCGACGCCCACGCCGTGCTTGCGGGCGTCGTTCTTCCCACACTGCGCGATGTGATCGCACAGCCCGGAGCCTTCACCAGCGACACGCGGCTTGAGGGCACGCTGATCGTTCTGGCGCAGACAGTCCGCTCACTGAACAGAGCGCTGACGGAGAACGCAGGAGACCGGACATGACGTCCTTCCTGTGCACGGACCTGGCTGTCCGCCTGATGGGTCTTGTCTCCTCCCGCGATCGCCCCGACGCTCCGCTCCGGCCGACCGGGACTGCCGTCTGCCTGTACGATCTTGTTCTGTCCCGGGCCGAACCCTTTGCCGTGGCTGAACGGTTGGGCCTGTGGTTTCCCTGTCAGGAGGCCGATCAGGACCCGGCACACAGACAGGCTCTGCGGGACCAGATCCTGCAGCAGCCCATGCCGTCCCCAGCCGGTGCAGCGGAGCACACTGAAGATGGCGCTTTTCTCTCTCCTGTCCTGCTTCCAGATATCGTTCTGCTTATCGGGGAACGAGAGATGATCTGGCTCGGGCCCTGGTCGTCAGAGAAGCCACAGGTCATGACCCTGGACGATCTGATGCACCAGCTTGCGCCAGAGCTGGTAGAAACCGGGAACACGACCGAAGCCCTTCTGGCCCGGTTTGCAGCGGAAGACCGGTCAGGCGTTCATCCGGCTTCCGATCTCGTCCGCATTTATGCCGCGGCCCGACTGATCGAAACCCTTTGGACCGGACAGGTGCCTGGGAGCGGCCTCCCGTATCGCCTGTAACACCTGACACCGACAGGCCGGACAACTCCGGCCTCTCATTTTCTCCCCACAAAAATCTGGAGGCTTCATGCTTCTTACAAAAATCCCGGTCGCTGCGACGACCGCGCCTCGTCACGTGCGCTCTTTCTTCGAGCCAACAGACGACGATCTCGATCTGTATCGCGACATCAGCGTCAGACTGAAGGCGCAACCGCCCTCAAGCCTGTTCCGCTACCTTCAGCCGGCGGGGCGTCATCTCATGCAACTCGGTGATGAACGACCTAGTGTCTGGGCCTGTCTCCTGCGCAGGGTCGAGCAGCGCTGGCCGGGTCTGCCCAGCCGTGGCCGCGTTGCCTCTGACGGAACCCTGCTGAATTCAGCACTCGAACGGATTGCCTATGAGGCCGTCAAACCCGTCGTTCCGCGGGATGTTGCGCTGGATCTGGAAATTGCCCTCGACCCGTTGCAGCAGCCACGGTTCTATTCCGATTTCGCCATCCGTTTCGGGTCACGTGTCATGCATATCGAGATCGTGGGCGCCTGCGGTGCGGACCGCGTGACACGCAATGACTGGGAAGCCTATTTGCTGGCGCAGTTTGACCGGCGGCTGGAGGTCTACCGGCAGAAGTGCCTTAAGCCCGAGATCTGGTATCTCAACGATCTTCTTGAGCCAGCGCAGTTACAGGAGCGTTTCCTTGCCCTGGTAGCGCAGCTTCGCGCGGGAGGCAGATCATGACTCCTGGTCCGATCCGGCTGCCGCGCTGGCCCGTCACGCGCCTGAAACTGCTCGATATCACGCCGGATCAGAAAGGAGCGCCCTATGCGGGCGCTCCCGTCACGCTGCTGCAAAGGGACGGCTTTGTCGAAGGACGCAGCCTTCTCTGGCTCGGCGCCCCCCGGCGTTCCTTGGGTCGTCTGGAGGAAAGTCCCGATGAGCATGGTCAGCCAGCCTTGACCATCAGTGATCCCCTGTTCCGGGCCGTGATGCCGGTGGATGCCCCGCGACCCTTTGTTCTGGCGGGATTTCACATGTCGTTCCTGCGCCGTGTGATGGGCGGACCGCAGGATCGGCCACCGTATGATCTCTGCCTGTACCGGCTCGCACGACAGCGGGCGTCCTGGTTGCGGCCGTGCGGGTTGCAGGAATCCGTTCTCGAACTGCGGACAGACCTGATGACAGAACTGACGCAGGACAGCCCTTTTCTGCGTTTGAACTGCGCAGCTGCTTTGCTTGAAACACTGCTGGAGTGGGAGCCGCTGACCCGGCTGCTGGTGCTGTCAGGCAATGTTGTCTCTCCACCGCCTGGCGACGAGGAACCCTTCGGTCAGGCCGCAGAGTGGAGTTGTCTGCCTCAAGGTCCTGCCATGCTGGAAGACTGAGTGACCAGCGGAGGCGTCGACGGTGACTTAGGAAGGTTTGAAAATGCCCTCAGACCCGGACGATGCATCCAGCTCTTCAGCGGCCTGGGTTACCCCCTCTGCTCGCAACAGCAGAGGGGGCTTTCCCCCTGTAACCTCAGAACAGCCCGCTGCCGGTTTTGACAGCGGAGGCATTCATGGTGTGGTGCCAGACGACATCGCCGTTGAAGATCACCGTCAGGGTCTTTTCCGTGCCATGAGTGCCCTGATGCAGATCGCCATAGAGCGGAATGAAGTTGGCAGCGTCAGACGAAGCGTTGGTGAACGCATAGCGCCACTGCTCATGACCGCTATCGGTGAACGTGCTCTCGCGCGGGTCTCCGAACAGGGCCCGGATCTGCTCTTTGGTTGTCACGCCATCATGGATCTTCTGATCGATGGACGCACCGGTCTCGTTTTTGAGGGCTTCGTTCCCTTCCGAGGCACAGCCTGTCAGGGCGACCAGCCCCGTGAGAGACAACGTGACGGCAAGGGTTCTGAGGAGACGTACAGACATGCGGGATCCTTTGCTGTTTTTGCAAAACAGTCGATGACGGGACAATTGGAAAAAGGCGGACGACCCACCAAAAAACGAACGGACCGTCTCAGTCCAGCCCGCGAAGCCTGCGGCGGTCTTCGGCGGCTTTCAGTTTCCGAAGAAACGGTTCTCGGGGAGCCGTCCAACAGCTCATGCCCACAACGAATGCAAAGAGCGGATGCCAGGGCAGGGCCAGAGCGATGCCGCACAAAAGACAGGCGCCCGCTCCGAACCACGAGACATATCTCAGCAGAAGCCGTGTCTCATCTTCCTCGGCACCATATTCTTCGAGATAGGCAGCCAGACGGGCCGCGCGTTTTGCTTCGGTCGCCTCGCTGTACAGACCGTCTGTTGAAGACGTCATGAGCGCTTATCTCCCCCAGTGGGCATGGAAGACGACCCGAACGACCAGCGCCGTACCCAGCATCAGAGCCGCAGGGGGTAGGACGTCGCGTGCCTTGAGCCACGCGAACAGCCTGACCGACGACCCCAGCGCCAGCACCAGCAGGAGAAGAACGATCAGGACAAGGAGAATGGAGACGACCATGTCAGACGCCCCCTGACAGGCAAGAACAGGGACCAGACCGGAAGACACAACGGGACAAAGACATCATCGCCAGCTCCTTGCAGTTCCTGTGTGGCAGGACGACCCTGCCACCCGGCGAACTCAACAAGCCAGATGATCTACGATTCCCCGCGCATCGTCAATACGAATATACGCCTGTTTGTAGAAACAGGTTCCCGTATATCAAGAACGCCTCAGGGATGAGGCGCGCCGCCGATCCAGACCACTTCGCCGAGCAGCTTGAAGCAGTCCAGGCGATCAGCCTCGACGTCCTGGGGCGGGTAGCGATGATTGTCGGCAATCACCCGGACGCCACCACCGAGTTTGGGATCAAGGCGACGGATCAGCACGGCACCCGCACTCTCCAGCGCATAGAGCGCGCTGCCCGTCACGGTCGTGACGCTCCGGTCCACGATGACCAGATCGCCTGAGGACAAAGTCGGCTCCATCGCATCCCCCGCATTACTGATGAGGCAGAGGGACGTGAGGTCCCGGGGGATGACGCTCTGCAACCAGTCGCGACCAATCCGCAGGCCGTCTTCATGATGATCATACCAGGGCACGACAATCTGACGGGTCGAGGTGGTCTGGACCGCCGTCGTGCCGGAAGGTGAGCCGCCAACTGTGCCAAAGGCGATCCAGTCCAGAGAGACACCGCAGACCCGGGCCAGTGACGCAAGGGCGGAGAATTTCATCTCCCCGCCATTCATATAGTCTCTCAGGGTCGTATACGGCACGCCCGCCGCCTTGGCGGCATGGGTGATGCCAATACTCTGCGCCGCTTCGCGGAGGCGCTCACCGCGCTCGCGCATCAGGCGGATCTGGTCGTCCATGAGTTTACGCTTTCGCCTGGAATGTCGGGGCACGCGGAGGGTCCTCATTCGGAAATGAGGCATGAATACGATATTCCGCTTGATATGGAAGTCGGAAAACCGTATCTCTTGGCATTGAAATGTTGCGTGGCCCGTGACTCGTCATGGTCAGATCCTCGCATGAAACCGACATTTTTGTCCAAGGGATTGTCATGCCTGAAGATCCACTGTTGCCACCACCCCGTCCAGCCGGTCTCGAAGAATTACATGCCGGTCTGCATGACGTGCTGCGTCTGATCGAGATCGAGCATGCTCTGCTCAAAGGGCGGCTGGAGAGCCTGCGGGCCGATACGGAAGGCGCGCGCCTGCTGGAGGGCGTGATGGTGCTCGGGGCCGTGCTGCAGCAGCGGATGGGCAGTCTGCTTCAGCTCTGTCGCGAGGTCGGGAAGCTGTGACGGAGCGGTCCGTCGGACACTGCGCGTCCTGACCCTGCCATTTGCTTCATCGAAGCCCTGTTGCTCCCTCCCATACGGTCATCATCTCTTATGTCAGAACACTCAGATCCATCTTCTGAGCACATCGTGCTGGACGGACACGACCTTACGCGTGCGCTTCCTTTCGGCTCCTATCCGCTGACAGAGGCGCAGAAGAAGATCCGGAAAGTCTTCTTCAACACACCCTTGGGGTACAGCCGTCTGCGACGGCCGTTCATGGAACGCTTCAAACGAGACTGCTCCTCAGGTCCTGTTGATGCGACCCTGTTCGGGCTGAAAGTGCGGTTTTATCCCCATGACAACCAGACGGATGCAAAATCGGCGGTCTGTGGCGCGTGCTACAATCATCGTGAGCTGAAATGGCTGCGTCGTCATCTGCCGAAAGGCGGCACGTTTGTGGATGTCGGTGCGAATATGGGGTTTTTCTCCCTCTATGCCGCCCAGCGGGAGGTCCGCGTCATTGCCATCGAGCCGAACCCGGTCCTGTTCGAACGGCTGGCCACCGATATGAGGCTGAACGGAATGCGGGCCGATCTCTTGCGTGTTGCGGTGGGCGACCAGGACGGCTCTGGTCAGCTTGTACAGGTGAACGGGGATTTTGGTGGCGGTCGGATCGGCGCGGGGCACGGTGCTCCAGTGCGGATCCGTCCGCTTCTGGATATTCTGCAGGCCTGTGATGTGACGGCCGTGCATGTTCTGAAGATCGACATCGAAGGCTACGAAGACCGGGCGCTGCTGCCGTTTTTCCGCGAGGCACCGGCCGCGTTGTGGCCCGATCATCTCATCATGGAAGACACCGAGCATGGACGGTGGGTCCAGGACGTTTTTCCGGTGCTGCGGCGCTGTGGGTATGAACGCGGCGCTCGCAGCCGGGGGAATATCCTGCTCTCAAGGTTTTGAGGGATGCTGGAAAGGAGAAGTTTGTCAGCTATGGGGTGGGGACGGAAGGTCTGCTTTGTGTAAGGCAATCGGTAAAAGCGGATATTCAAATAGACGACCCTTGCGGAGGCTTTCACCCCATTCTGATCGTTCAAATAATTTGTTAGATTTTTGAAAGCCGATATTTGCTTATGAAACAGTCAAGCGCCAGCCGGTTGATCCAAGATATGTGTTCGAACCCCACTTTGTCTGCTATACCCCGCCGATTGCCGGATATAATAGTCTATATACCGTCGATCACCGGCATGCCACCGAGTTGGTATAATGAACTGCCGTTCCCACGATACAGCCCTGTAAACCTGAAGGCCAAAGCTGTGTTTCCTGCCCGAAGCGAAGATTAGACTAACTATGTTCTGCTCCGTACGCCCCTTCGCAGAAGACAAACGTCATATCGCTGCAGAATCTATTTATTAGAGAATTCATAAACTGCGGATAATGCAACCGTAGGGTCCGAATAGGTAAAAATTAGCGGTTTGACGAATTTTTAGCGAAGATATTGGTCCAAATTTTGTGATCTCCATATGTTTGGTTTGGTGGTCGAGCTGTGCGATGTGAACCAGAATGGTAGGATGACATCCTTGATCGTTCCATTTGGAAATCTCTGACCGCCACGATCCATCATGATAACAAAGTCAAACCTAGTACGAATCGAAACTACATCATTTGTGATCATGGCCGCTGGCAGACTGTACTTTCCCCAATGAACTGGGCAGCTCAACATTACGATTTTTCTGAAATTGGTGCTGATCGAAGTACTGCCCATCACCACATTACAACCGTGGCTGTGCGCCACTACGTCGATGCCGTTAAGACTCCTGCGGTTGATCCAGTCGCACAGACTATTGATCGCAACTTCGCGGGCATAGTCGGTGTATCCGCCCTCCCATCGGAAAAAGTCAGGTGATCCGTAAATATCGTTCCGGAAGGTCTTTATGTGGGAGAAGAGGCTACCTTTTGGCGGGACAGACCATTCGGGCCTATTAGCCTGAGAGTAGGGAAGTACCGTGCCGTGGACGGCCATCAAGCCAGTTGGGGTCGTGGTCGGTACGTTTGTCGGTGGGGAGAGATTCCCCATCGCGGCGACCTGAAAAACGCGGGCCATCAACACAAAGAGAAGTTCGAATGTATCGAGATCTAGGGCGTTGTCAAAAAACCATACAAGCTGGCGGTGGATGTTGATGGTCTCCAGACGGAAGAAATCAACAGCAGACCCCAAGGCACAAATTCGGACCAACTCATCGCTTGAATTGCATCCCAAGGCAACGAGACGCGCTGCATCGCGAGGATTGCCTCGCTCATTTACCTCTGCCGCTAAACTAGCCAAAGCAGATGAAGGAACGTTATCCGAATCGTCTACCGAAAACTGCCTAAGATTAAATGCGCCACGTGGCACGGTCTCACGCACCTCAGCATTAATTCCAAGAAACTCAAGCTCTTCAGATGTGGGAAGATCAAGACGATCTTCTAAGTGCCGTTCGTCTTCTACGAACAAGGCACCCGAAAGTAATAAGAAAGCAGCCAGCGTGAAACGTGATAATGACTCGCCTCTTTGGTCAAGAAAAACCTGACTTTTAAGTGGTACAGGACGAATTATATTGTCTGGATACATTGGTCTCTTTCAAATTTTCGCTGCTTAATCAAAATAAATAAGATCTTACTGCCGGAGGAAAAGAGTGTGGACTATGGCGGAGCTCATCGTCAACGGCCGCGTCCATTACACTCTGCCTGGCATCATGCTCTTGAGAACCAAAGGAAGGCTTTGTTATCGCGACGAATGGTCATCCCACCCATAGCTGTACTTGTTCGTGCCTTGAATTCAGAGGGCTATAGCGTAGGTGCAGTTCTCGGTTTCGTCGACTTCAGTCCTGCTGATGAGATTCAAACCTTGAATGGGTAGAATGCATACGCGAGTTCGCTATCCGCTTTGACCGGCAGACCATGGGACATTTCATGTCCGCTACACGGAGAGTGGTACGAGAGACTGTATGTCTGAAAAGAGAGCGAGTGCAGCCTGTCTGTTCTGGTTCTCTTGAGCAGACAGGCGAGTTAGGGGGGGGGGGAAAGCAGAAAGTCGGCTGCTGGGCAGAAAATTAGCAAGCGGCCAGTCGTGTGGCCAACGTTCATGATAGCTAAGCGCCCATACTGATCATTACTGGCCTCAGAGCAGGTGCTTAATAGCGGACTACGATAGTGATGTTCTACGCCCATTACGGCCCGTGGCCAATCTTATAGATATGTATTATATTATAGTGATAGAGGTTGAAACGAGAGCGTCTTGAATCGAGTTTTAGACGTAATACACAGAATTTTAACACTGGAATCATCTAGGTAGCTATGAAAGAGCAATTTCATCATTTATTTCCACCTACCGAGGCTGAATTTCGCAGCATGTGGGAGAATGGAATATTCTCTTTTGATGCGAACGTCTTGCTTAGTATTTATCGGTATTCCGAGGAAACAAGTAAGGCTCTTCTTAGTTTTATAATGCAAGCCGACAAGGTTCGCCTCCCCCATCAGTTTGCACTCGAATTCATGCGGAACCGTGCAAAGGTCATCGTTGCGGAAGCAAATAAATATCAGGCCGCATATCATGCATTGGAAAAAATAGAGCAAGGCTGTCGCCCCAAAAGCGAGCACCCTCATCTGTCAGCCCCAGCACAAGAAGCGATAGCGTTGATAAAGGAAGAGTTGTCCACTAGTCGGAAGCAGATGGAGGGCCTGATCTCCAACGACGATTACGTGAACTCGCTTCATGAAGCGATCTCAGAAAAAATCGGCCAGGAACCAAGCGAATCTGAATTGTCTAAGCTGCACGTCCAAGCGGCTGACCGGTTTAGGACAAGCATCCCTCCAGGGTTTGCAGATGCGAAAACCAAAGCACCACCTGAATGCTATGGCGACTACGTCGCATGGGCGCAGCTAATTAACATTGCGGCCACGGAGAAACGCGACCTAATATTCGTCACGGACGATGCCAAAGCTGATTGGTGGCGGATAGAGAGCGGCCGAACGATTGGACCCAGGCCAGAACTTTTGTTGGAGTTCAAGAAACTCTCTGGGCAGAGGGTATGGTTCTATCCATCCGATCGCTTTTTATCTTCCGCCGAAACATACCTAAAAGCGCAATTTGGTGAAAAGGTTATCGAAGAAGTTGAGGCTCGAGTCGCCCAAGAGCGCGAAGAGGAGGAAGCTAAGCGTGCAAAGCCTGATGTGCCTCGATTAGATTCCTCAAGTGAGGATAAGCACTCGCCATCGATAATCGATAAGACTAAAACTACTCCTGATTATAAAGGTACATAAAATGGCTGTTCGAGTCTATTGCAACAATCCACATGAACTACTCGAAAGCATTAGAACGGCAATAAATACAGGAGAGGTCGAGACATGGAAAGTCGATAGTGACGGCGATTTCACTCACTCTCCTACTCAGTGGGCGCATTTAGCTTGGATGCGACCCACAATATTCGACGACCACATAGCCTTTAATATCCTTGGCACGAAGACGAAAAAAATGTCGAAGATGGTTTACGGTGTTTATCATGGCCGTTTTATTGAAATGATGCTTGTCCATTTTGACCTACAATTCACGAGGGCTTCCGCTACGGCACTTCCAACGTCTAGCGACTTTGTCTAACGGGTAACAGAATTCACTGGGCTAGGATGTCAAATGTTAGTTTGACCTCAATATAAGAACGGTCTGTATCAAAACAATACTTACTGGCTGGCTGCTTGTACGTTGCGACAAATACCGACTGCATCGATACATTGCCGCTAGCCACGAAATAGATGTAATTGCTTACTATAGTAAGTGTTCCGCACCAGATGATCGGTTTTCAATTCATATTAGGCAGTCGCTATACTTTGGCCAATGTCTTGTTAGATTCGATGGTGGACTGCGGCGGCCCCGCATTCAGTGACCATTTTGCGGTATTTCTTGCCGGAACCAGACGGTCCGTTTCAGGCCCAAAGTGGCAACGAGATTTTGAGCCTGTCATGTCCACAATGCGGAAAACCATCAAGGCAGTTTTGTGTCCCAGATGTAGGCGACGGCTGCCTGTCTGCTTGCTTCCGGCAAACGGACAGGCAGTTCAGGGGGGGGGGAGCCGTCTGTCCGCTGTAGGATAGAATGAATGGAAAGCGGCCATACGTGCCGTTGAGGCCCATGATAGCTTCGCGCCCCATTGAAGTCGTTCACGTGATGAGCGGATCATCCTGAGATGCTGCCATCGATTTGGTCCAATCTGACAACCGCTATTGAGTAAGAGGCAGTTTTATAAGCACTGTGGCTAGAGCTGGCCGAGTAGGGTCTGACTTGGCCGCGCCAAGTTGAAGCTTTTGTTGCTCTGGCTTGACAAGCTGTCGCAGCTTTATATTGCCGCCGCGGGAGAGGATATGGTGCTTTCATTCTACGAGGCAAAACAGCAGCTTCTATCTGGTCTGCCGCTCACTTGGGACAAGTTCGGCGACCATAAAGCAGGCTCGGTACATCTCGCCTCTGCTAGTGCGCGGCGACTGTTTCGCTTCCTGCTCACCTGCGACCAATCCAAAGTCGCCGACGCGCACGAGAGTCTCTTTGACGGCTTGGTAGCGGCTTGGGAGCATGAGACTATCGACCCTGCAACCGAGACAGAACAGAGCGGGACGGCGACGAATGTCGGCCCTTGGCGCCTCACCCGAATTGAAACCAGCGGCTTCGGGGGATTGAACCAGATCGGGGGGCCTAGTTTTTCTGTGCCGTTCGACGGAGAAAACTGGTGCCTTGAAGGGCAGAACGGATCAGGTAAGACGTCGCTGACCAGCGCGATCATCTGGGCGATGACCGGCTACCGTTGTCGTGATCAGGATGGGCTGTATCTTGAAACGGGGGTCCGATCTCCTGTCGAAAACGATGCTGGCTCAACGATCGGGAGTTGGCCTTCCTTTGTGTCCTATCCGAACAGCGCAATGGCATTGGCCGGTACTGCCGAGACTTGGGTACGTCTGACCTTCCATGATCTGACCGGTAACACTGCCCACGCATATCGCAGACTGGTTGCCGCGCCGGGCGTCCAACCCGTAATCGAAGTCGATATTTCGGCCGACCTCCTGATAGCCCCCCAACTTTTGGAAGTCGGGCTCCTCATGCCTGCTCGCCTTGCCCGTATCGGTTTCGGCGGGGGAAGCCAGTCGATCTATGAAGCGGTGAAGCTCCTGACTGGGCTCGATCAACTGGCTGCTATTGCCGATGGCGCGGCCAATCTCACTCACCGATCCAAGCGCTTTCTCAAATATGCGCTAGACAAGGGGGGTGACACCATCGCGGCGCGACTTAAAGCCGCTCTTGAACGTGCGTCCCGAACAGCGGTCGCAATCGACTTCAACTTGAAGGTTGAGGGCAAGCGCGAGGACAAGGGCTACGCTCAGGAACTCCGCGATGTCGCGAAGACGGCTTCGGGCCAGGCTGCCGGATATCTCGGCGTGCTGACCTCGGAGATCGCTTCGACGCTAGACACGGCGAATGCGGACGATCGAGGTAGGATCAAGGCCGCGGTTAATTCGGCGCGTGCGATCTTGGAAGATAGTTTCAAAGGCTCCGACGTGTTTTCGGCTTGGAAGGCGCTCGCAAATGCTCCGGGGGACACGCCGTTTCAGGCGCTCCCAGGTCTGCTTACAGACGTAAGGGCCCGGCTCGCCGAAGCGGTTTTATGGGACAAGCGACAGGCCGAGGATCAAAAGCTTCGGTTGAAGGCGCTCGCATCTCGTTTCTACGAGCCGGCACAGCATTCTCATGAGAGTGCTGATTGTCCTTTGTGTGAGGGAAAACTGACCGGCGAAAATCGCGCTGCGCTCGCCGACGAGCTTGCAACCCTGAAGCGGGCTGCATCCGTCGCAGAGCGTAGATTGGCCGACGTTTGTACTGAACTCGAGAAGTCGATCCGCGATCTCGTACCGCGGGCCGTTGACGCGTATTTCGACACCTTGTCAACAATGCAGCCGCGTCACGCTTTTTCGGAGGCCGTCAAGCAGGTATTTGTCCAAGGAGCGCCGTTCTCGACTGTCCTGACCGGTATAGCTGTATTTGCCTCGGCTGCCGCGGATAGCTTAGCTCAGAAACTTCCTGCCTTCGTGCACTCCATGACGGCACCAGATCCGCTTATGCCCCCGGCGACGGCCGGGTTGCTGAGCTACATCGCCAAGGTAGAACGTGTGATGGCATTGGCTATGTGGTGGCAGACGCATCGTCCCCAATTCGCGACCGCTTGGCGCCAGGTGACGGGCAGTGCGGCAGAAGACGGAATGTATCCGGCCGACTGCATTGAGGGCAAGATTCAGGCGCTTGAGGCAGCCTTGGAGCGCGCCGCCCCGCTCGATCAACTCGCCAAGGATTTGGGAGCCGCCGCGAAGGAAGCCGATCTGTGGCTTCCGATCCACGAGCAGCAACTCGTTCGGGAAGCGATAGCGACGGCGCTGGTGCCTCTGAAAGATCTGCGTCTGCTCGTCGCCGCCCAAACTGCCGGATCGATCTCGGCGCTGTCCGACCGCATGAAGGCAATCCTAGGGCGAATTCATTTTAAGGAGAGACTGTCGTTCGAGGATGCCGTCTTGGCGAAGAAGTCTGTCCTCATCGCTGGCAGCTTCGATCCTGGCGTGCGGGTCGACGCGTCCGTGGTCGCCAACAGCTCCTGGTTGCGCGCGATCCTATGGGCTTTCGTGCTCGCCGTGCGCGAGCAGGCAATCATTGACGCTGGGGCCAATCCGTTTCCTTTGATGCTGCTGGACGATCCTCAGGTGACCTTCGATCCGCGTAACAAGCGCAAGTGGGCCGAGGAGATCGCGAGGATGGGTAAGGCGGATCAGGTCGACATTGCGGGGGCGCAGATCCTCATAATTACCCATGAGCGCCAGTTTTTTCAGATGCTGGTCAACTCGGAGAAGCTGCCCGGTCAGCAGGGCCTCGTTGTACGCCTGTGTGACGCTTCCAAGGTGGCGACGATCATATTCGGAGATTCCCTCTCCAGCACTTTCGCTGATGCACAGGCCACGAACGACGACCAGAAGGGGCACGCCTATGTCCAGAAGGTTCGCATCTATCTGGAAGATCTCCTCAAAATTATGCTTCGCGCCGAGGATCCAGACATCGTCAATAAGACCTTGGACGAACTGGCCACGCTGATGAAGGCGCGGCGTACTGCGAGCGTGCCCCCATTCACCAACCCGTCATTCGGCAAGTTGCTCGAATATATCGCAGGCGGTGGTGGTGGTAAGGCGATGCAATATATCAACGAAGCGCATCATCATTTTGATGGTACAATCGGTGTCGCGCAGGCGATCGATGTAAGGAAATTCTGGGAAGAAAAGGTCGAATCACGGCTTCACACCTGCTTTAAGATATTTTCCGAATTCGAAGCCCATGTGGGCGAGCCGCGCTTGTTTGCCTGGATGGATAACGTGGTGGAATTCCCGACGACCGATGCTGCCGATCTCAGGGCGGCCACGTTTTTCCATACAGGGATCGCTGCGGCAGCGAGAACCGATGGGCGTGCCGGCGATGGCCTGATCACGATGGCAGATTTATCAGAAGCGCAGCGGGTCACTCTACACAACCACGCCGCCTTTCAGTTGGCTGCGGGAACGCTCGACCCGGTGGCTGATGTCGGCGACGTGATCATAGTGAGCAACTATGCAAAAGTGCATGAGAGGAATCTCGTCGTCACCACGTTTCAGGACCAGCTACTCGCACGCCGGTATAACGAAACTGAGGTACATCCACACATCGCCGTTCTGACTGGCCAAGCCACTGATCCGACGTCGCTTGCGCAACCTGTAATCGCTCCGAAGGAGCAGATCCATATGCGTAAGATAATTGGGACGCTCTTTGCGAAACACCAATTGCCCGTGCCGCCCCAGGCGGACAATGTGGAGTTCGTTGCGCTCACCAATTTCGCGGTGGTCCACGCGATGCTCAAGGACGCCAGATTGTTTCAGGTCGCAGGTCGTAGTGCCGAACCCGTCGCGCTGGATGGTCAGTACATCATCACCCATTCGGTCGTGATGACGAGTGCCGCGATCGCACAATTGGAGGGGCGATTGGTGATCGCCGTTGATGATACTGGTACCCGATATCTCAAGCGGTTCCGGCCACATGGCCAGTTTGTTGTTCTCGAGAGCCTCAACCCAGATGGAATGACGTCAGCTGAGTTGCTGAGTTTCGGCGGGGAACAGGGATTGCCCAAGTTGACCGCGCTGATGGAGGTCGTCGGGATCCTGTTCGAGCTACCTTCATGATGCTATCCTGTCCGGCGCCGAATGGCAGCTGTTGATGCGACGGAGCATTAGGCCAAGCTCTGCTACCTGCTGGTTGTGGTCCCGATGGAAGGAAATAGGATGCCCAGCATGGCCGATCCGATGAACGCTCTGATCGATTTCCGCCGAGCGATCGCGCAGCAGGAGATTCGTGTTCAGCCGGCGGCCTTCTATCCGGACGTCTTCTTGCATGTCGACCAGCCCGCAGGCGCACCAAGATACACCTATGCGCTGGTTGAAGGCGGCGAGGTCACGGCTGTCGCGCTCCTCGCCCTGACCGAACCTATCGAGGGCGTGCCGACCTTCCAACTCGGCTATGCAGTGATAGAATCGCGTCGAAGCAACGGGCGCGCGCAGCGCGTCGCGATGGCTGCGATCGACGAGTTATGCCGCGGGCTCTGCCGGAACGGCATTACGAAGCTCTATTTCGAGGCCGTGGTCGATCGCGAGAACGTGGCGTCGCTTCACGTTGCCGACAAGGTGATTGGAGGTCCGCGCACTGAGTTGTTCGATCACGCCTCCGGCGTGCCGGCCATCCAGTTTAAGCGCCTGGTCGATTCCAGCCAGTAGCCGAGAATCCAACCCATCAAATCCCGGGACTAAACACCTTTATGTGTTTCCCGCCTTGCATTTCTGTTTTCATCGTCACGAGATCTCAGGGCTGCCAGACATTAAGGGACATAGGCCCGAACGAGAGCGTTTCAAGCGCTATCCTATCGGTTTCTCTATATCGATATTGTGGAGATCGAGACCGCTGAGGATAAGCTGTACCTCTTCGTTGCCATCGAGCCGACAGACAAACTCGCTGTCACACAACTGGTCGAGAAGGCCAATCGGAGGACGGCTTGGGAATTCCTCAGACATCGCCTATAAAAAACCAATCATCCACGAAACGTTTTTCGCCGTATATTTGATCATCTATAAATCCATCTATATCTGTCTGGGTCTCTTGTCGGAAAGTCAGGAGGAGCCTGCCACAGCCTTGTCTGAGCTGTCCGATGTCGTTTCCAGCCAAGATCAATCAAAGCGCGTGCGAGAATCTGCTGCTCATCAGAGCGGATGGGCCTTTTGTAATATAAAACGTGCTCAGCAATAACGTTTAGAGGCAGTCCTTCATGCTTATATTCATCATAGACTGCGATTAGGCGCCCAGAGCCCAGTTGGGGAAGAAGGTCCTTAATCGTGATTGCATCAGACCAATAAGAAATATTTGCAAATAGAAACTCCATTGCTTTGTCTTTGTTTTGTTTTAAATTTCCATTGTCGTCCCGGATCGGAGTAAATTCTTCGAGAATTTCATAAATTTTTTTATCCGAGAAGTTTTCACTATTATTATAGCGGTCGGACCATCGAAGATTTAATTCCTTAGGAAAACTTTCAAAAATATCTTTGATATTATTCAATAAAATTACTTCTCTTCTTCTTGGGCATGAAAACTCATATATTCCTCGAACAGAAGGGGGTCTTATAATATTACTGAGAATCCAGTAGATGATATCTTGACATAAAGCCTTGTCCTCGAGGGTTTCCCAAGGGCATTCCCACGAAAAATCGCTGTGAGCGGCATCGAACATAGGACCGTCTTTCGTCATGAAATGAGACTTGTAGATGTTTGGCTCTGGTTGGCTAGGGGGTTAAAAATCGGCCCCTAATGGCGCTGTGCGGCGGCATGAGAGTGACTGTCGTCATGACGCACGAGTTTTTCGATATCAAGCAATCGAAAAAGAGTCCGGCGCGGACCGATCTTAAAACGTTCTAGTTCGCCGGCTGCGACGTATCTGTCGATTGTGGAGAGAGACACGCGTAGCCGCTCAGAAGCTTCACGACGCGTTATAAAGATGTCTTCAGAGCGACGAGGAGGCCATATCGAATTCATCACACACCAATCCCAATTGCCTCTGCGAGACAAACGATGACGCTCTTTCATCTTGGGTTCGTTGGTGTTCACGAGATTTCGTGGCGTTTCCGCATTTAAGCGGATTTAGTCTCTCGGTTTTACATATTGTGAGCGTCAACTAATTCGTGAACATTAGCCGAACATTCGTGATAATTTCAAGAGTTTTTTTGAGCATTTTTTACAGGGTGCTATTTCCATTGCGTGCTCGGACCAACTGTGGATGGTTGGGAAAGACAGGACTTCAGTCAGCAGGTCGCGTCGATAAATTTACAGGACGACGCATATCGCGTCCGGATGCTGCACGATGACGCATTTTTTAAGATGGGGCCCAAGGTGGGATGGATTTTGATAAATCAAATAACTCTCTGAGAAATATTGAAGTTTTTAATTTATCTGGCGGAGAGGGTGGGATTCGAACCCACGGTACCCGCGAAGGCACAACGGTTTTCGAGACCGCCCCAATCGACCACTCTGGCACCTCTCCGTACGGCCTACAGAAGCAGACCTGATCGATGGCGCGGCTTATGACTGGCTTTTCAGCATAATGCAAGAGGGAGCCACCACTCTTTCCCTAATTAAAGTATGGCATGACCTACTCACAATTTGCTGTTTTTGATTGACTGGAAGGCTGTCTCCTTGTATCGACCCGCCTGTTCTAGCCGTCCCATGTGGTCGGTCAGGAACCAACGATAAGAAGCGACTGGGCTGCGCCAGACCGGGAATACCCCGGCAAAAGCGGCCAAGAGATCGGAACAGCGAGAGTTTCCAGAATGTTTGCAGTCATCCGCACAGGCGGAAAACAGTACCGTGTTGCTCCTGAGAGCATCCTGAAGGTTGAAAAGCTTGAGGCTGAAGCCGGTAGCACCGTGACCTTCTCCGACGTCCTGATGGTCGGCAGCGAAGGCAGCGTGACCGTTGGCGCGCCGCTGGTTGCTGGCGCAACCGTGACGGCCACCGTGGTCGCACAGGATCGTCTGGCCAAGGTCATCATCTTCAAGAAGCGTCGCCGTCAGAACAGCCGTCGTAAGAATGGCCACCGCCAGCACGTTACCGTGCTGCGCATCGACGCGATCAACGCGGCCTGAAGCCGCACTAGGAAGGATACACAGCCATGGCACAAAAAAAGGCAGGCGGTTCCAGTCGTAACGGGCGCGATAGCGCCGGTCGCCGTCTCGGCGTCAAGAAGTTCGGCGGCGAGAGCGTTCTGGCAGGCAACATCATTGTCCGTCAGCGTGGAACCAAGATGAAGGCTGGCAGCAATGTCGGCATTGGTCGCGATCACACACTGTTCGCCCTTGTGGACGGACATGTGAAGTTCCAGCGTCGCGCCGAAGGCCGCGTCCACGTTTCCGTGGCGCTGCCGGAAGCCGCCGAGTAAGTCACCGCGCCCCAAGCGCGAGCGGAAGGGCCGGTCCTCCCAAGGGCCGGCCTTTTTCATATGTTGCGGATAATACGATGAAATTTCTCGACCAGGCCAAGATCTATGTACGTTCCGGCGATGGCGGTGACGGCGTGATCGCCTTCCGTCGGGAAAAGTATGTCGAATTCGGTGGCCCTGACGGTGGTAACGGCGGGCGTGGTGGCGATGTTCTTTTCCGCGCCGTCCCTGCCCTCAATACGCTGATCGACTTCCGATACACACAGCATTTCAAGGCCCGTAAAGGCGGCAACGGCGCAGGTTCCGATAGAACTGGCGCAGCTGCGGAAAACGTTATCATCAATGTGCCCGTCGGCACGCAGATCTTCGATGAAGACCGCGAGACACTCCTTGCGGATCTGGATGAAGACGGCAAGGAGATCCTCCTGTGTCGCGGCGGTGATGGTGGCAGAGGCAATGCCCATTACAAGACCAGCACCAACCGTGCGCCACGCCGAGCCGACAAGGGTTGGCCGGGCGAAGAGCGTTGGGTCTGGCTTCGCCTGAAACTCATTGCGGATGTGGGCCTGGTTGGCCTTCCGAATGCAGGCAAATCTACGCTTCTTTCCGTAGCATCCCGCGCACGACCGAAGATTGCAGACTACCCGTTTACCACTCTGCATCCGCAGCTTGGTGTCGTACGCCTGAATACGACTGAAGAGTTCGTAATTGCGGATATTCCGGGACTGATCGAAGGCGCAAGCGAAGGCGCAGGCCTCGGAGACCGCTTCCTAGGCCATGTCGAACGCTGTGCAACGCTGCTTCATCTGATTGATGGAACAGAATCGCAGATTGTAAAGCACTGGCGCCTGATCCGGAATGAGCTTGAAGCGTATGATCCGGTGCTGGCCGCCAAGCCTGAAATCATTGTGCTCAACAAGTGCGATTCTCTGACCGCCGAACAGAAATCAGCAAAAAAACGGGCTCTTGCAAAAGCATCTGGCGCAGAAGTGCTGACACTCTCCGGCGTGACAGGCGAAGGCCTGCCCGAGTTACTCCGGCTCCTTCAGGATCGTGTCAATGCAGCAAAGGAAAGCAAGCTGGCATGACCGCCAAGGCCCCTGCCCCTCAACTGGCGCAGGCGCGCCGGATTGTTATCAAGGTTGGAAGCGCTCTTCTTGTTGATGGCGCACAGGCAGCGCTGCGGGCCGATTGGCTGCGCAGTGTCTGTGAGGACATCGCCAGCCTAAAGAAAGCGGGCACAGAAGTTGTTGTTGTATCCTCAGGGGCAATTTCACTTGCAAGACATCAACTGGGTCTGATGAACCGCCGCCTGCGCCTCGACGAGAAGCAGGCGCTTGCTACTGTCGGTCAGATTGGCCTTGCTCAGGGCTGGAGCGATGCCCTCGCCCAGCATGGACTTGTCGCCGGTCAGCTACTTCTCACGCCCGACGATACAGAAAGCCGTGAGCGCCATCTGAATGCTCGCGCCACACTCCAGACACTGCTGGACTTGGGCTGCATTCCCGTCATCAATGAAAATGATGCCATCGCCACCTCAGAAATCCGCTTTGGTGACAATGATCGCCTAGGTGCCCGTGTGGCACAGATGATTGAAGCGGACTGTCTTGTGCTCCTTTCCGACATTGACGGTCTTTACACGGCTGACCCGCGCACGGATCCAGCGGCGCGTCATATTCCAGTCATTGAGCAAGTGACGGACGACATTATGGCTATGGGGGGCGAGCCTCCACCTGGCTATTCGTCTGGTGGAATGCGCACGAAACTTATGGCAGCCCGCATTGCCAACCGTGCGGGCGCATCCATGGTTATTGCGGCAGGACAGGCACAGAATCCCATTCAGAAACTCCTGGATGGTGGTTTATGCACCTGGTTCCTTCCCCAGACGGATACTGGCTCTGCTCGCAAACGTTGGATTGGAAGCAGCCTGCATCCCAAGGGAGCTCTTGTGGTTGACGCGGGAGCGCGAAATGCCCTGATTGTGGGCGCGTCACTCCTGCCTGCCGGCGTTACCGCGATTGACGGGCACTTTGAGCGCGGAGATCTGGTGCTGATCAAAGATGAGCAGGGAGATGTGCTGGGTCGCGGCCTAGCGTCCTACACAGCCCAAGAGTGCACGAAGCTTATCGGCCATCGCTCCGAGGAAATGGAGCAGCTTCTAGGCTATCGTGGTCGCGATGTTCTGATTCATCGCGATGACCTTGTGCTGGATCAGCACTAAAGCCTTTCCAGCACAAATTTGTGTCTAGCCTCTTGGAGGCCACCGGAGCTTCGGCTCCGCACGGGCTCTAAAAGCCTCATCATCGTCATTTCGAGTAGATACAGACCGAGGGGCAAGCTCTTCCCGCTCCCGCGCAGCGCTCTGTCGCGTCTGCTCACCCTCCCAAGGAGCGCGGGACCAGCTTTTTTTAGAGGCCTCAGGCTTCTTGGCCACTCTGCGCAGAGCATCAGGGTCAGCCACCAACGGACCGTCTTCATAGGACGGTCCCTCAGCACGCACGACAGCGGCAGGCTCAAAATAATCTGCCGGCTCCGAAGGTACGCGCTCAACTGAGGGCGTTTTCTGAACAGGCGCACGAACACCGGCAGTCGGGCTCTTCTCGTCAGCAAGGCGCCCGGCGGCAACCATCCGGTCTGACGGCGGGGCCGTCAGACGCAGGGACAGGGATTGAAGCTCTGCACGCAGTTCTCCAATCTGGAACTCGAGTTCCTGCAACCGTGGCTTAACACCGAAAACGGCAAACGGCATGCAGACCAGAGCCAGCGCGAACAGGCCGACAATGATCAGCAGAGACATCAATGCCCATAAGGGCAACCATGAAATATCGGGCATCATGCTCCGGTCCGGATATTAAGAGAGCCAGACAATGCGGGTTCGATCCGGAGACGCCGGATTACATGCCAAGAGCGCGGCGATAGATATCAAGAAGCGTTTCCTGCTCTTCCACTTCCGCAGGCTCCTGCTTGCGCAGCTTGATGATCTGCTTGATCACCTTCACGTCAAAACCAGCAGACTTCGCTTCAGAGAAAATATCCTTGATGTCACCCGCCAAAGCCTTGCGTTCTTCCTCCAGACGCTCGACCCGCTCAATGATGGAGCGCAGGCGGTCAGCAGCAATGCCACCCGTTGCGGCGCCTTCGATTTTGCTTTCTGCGTCCATGTTCATTTTCCTTTTTCAGGCATAAGTCCGGGGCATCGCAGAGATGCGACACCAGCCGCGCGGCTTATCGCGCCAAGGCTTGGGAGGTCAACGGAATTATGTGCACATTTAGGGAACGCACGCGTTTCCGTGATGCCTCCTCCCGATGTCGTGCATGCCCGTTCCCTTGACATAAAGCCCCCCAGAGCGGAACTAGACCCTGCCTGCAAAGGCCTGAACCCTAAACCCTTTTCCCCCGACAATCCGGGTTCGAGAGGTCAGAGAGCACCCATGGAACACGTCCAGCAAGTCGAACCATTCGACTATGTTATCTTTGGCGCCACCGGCGATCTCACAATGCGCAAGCTTCTGCCTGCGCTTTATAACCGTCTCCGCATGGGACAGATACCAGACGATGCCCGCATCATTGGTACCGCCCGTACGGATATCGACCGGGACGGCTATGTTGCCCGCGCCAAAGAGGCGCTGGAACGCTTCATCCCCGATGATGTCCGATCTCCGGTCCTCGTAGACCGTTTTCTCGGACTTTTACACTACGTCACACTTGATGGCACGAAAGCCGACAGTGAGTGGAGCGCCCTGTCCTCCATTCTCTCCGAAGCCCCGGCTGACCGGATCCGCGTCTATTACTTCGCGACGGCACCTCAGCTGTACGGAAGAATTTGCGAAAATCTTCACAGCCACAATCTCGTATCGCCGCATTCGCGCGTCGTGCTGGAAAAGCCGATCGGCACGGATATGGCGACTGCGACAGCCATCAATGACGGCGTGGGCCAGTATTTCCCTGAGAATCAGGTCTATCGTATTGACCATTATCTCGGGAAAGAGACGGTCCAGAACGTTCTGGCTCTTCGCTTTGCCAATCCGATCATGAACGCCGTCTGGTCTGCCGAGCAGATCGAGAGCGTTCAGATCACGGCTGCTGAAACCGTCGGGGTTGAAGGTCGCGCATCCTACTACGACACGTCAGGCGCCATGCGAGACATGATCCAGAATCATCTCCTGCAGGTGTTGTGTCTGGTCGCGATGGAAGCGCCTGATTCCCTGGAAGCCGATACCGTCCGTAATGCCAAGCTGGCCGTGCTAAACGCACTGCGCCCGATTACGGATGAGACTGTCGCTTCTGAGACCGTCCGCGCGCAGTACACTGCTGGCGTTGTCGGTGGCCAGAGCGTTCCAGGCTATCTGGAAGAGCTGGGACAACCGAGCAACACGGAAACATACGCCGCAGTGCGTGCCTGGGTTGATACCCCACGCTGGAAAGGCGTTCCTTTCTATATCCGGACGGCCAAACGCTCTGCACGCAAGGTTAGCGAGATCGTTATTCGCTTCCGTGCTGCGCCGACAGCTTTGTTTGGTGCGACGCCACCGGGAAACCGGCTGGTTATTCGCATTCAGCCGAATGAGGGTGTTGAGCTACAGCTGAACGTCAAGAACCCGGCTCTGGACGCCTATACCTTGCGTACGGCAGATCTCGACACGACAATCCGCATGGAAGGCGGCCTCCCCTTCCCGGACTCGTATGAGCGCCTTCTGCTTGACGCGGTGCGTGGGAATCCGGTTCTGTTCATTCGCCGTGACGAAGTTGAAGCGGCATGGCGCTGGGCCGAACCTGTGCTCAAGGCCTGGAGCGAGAACCAGGTGCCGATGCAGACTTATAGCGCCGGGTCTTACGGTCCGGAGAAATCTGCAGCGCTGCTCGCCGACAAGGGCGACAAGTGGCACGAAGACATGGAGTAATTGCTTTTGACTGACCCCGCGAACGCGAAGCCCCGTTTTACACGGGGCACACGGCGTCCGCCCCGTACACTCAAACAGCACCTGATGCGCCGGCTCCTGATTGTGGTGCCGGCGTTTCTGCTGATGTTCGTGGTCGTTCGTTCCGGACTTTTGGATTTTTCCTACGACAAGTTCACATTCAACAAGCTGAGCTGGTTCGATAATACAGCCCTTGTGGAACATCTGCGACTTGTCGTGACCAACGACGGACTGACGGACATGCCCAAACGTTGTCTCGTGTTCGTTGTGAATGGCAATGCTGCCGAGAATAATCCGGACATTGATGTCTTGGGACGCCATGGTAATGGCTGCCCCGGAGATAAACCGTCAGCTGACAAACTGTTCAGCCTGAAGGTTGATCGCAGTGAGCGCACGATTCAAACCGATGCAGGAACGCCTGGTACGTTCCACGAACTGCGGCTTTAAAGCTTCTACTCAGGAAGGTCGTGATCCGGCCTTCCTGAAAGCCTCCCGTAAAAATACGCCCCCTTCCCGCAATGCCGTCCGCCCATCCCTGAACAGGGTATACCCGTTCAGAAAGCCATGAATCATACGTGGAAACACCCGGTATTTAACGGTTCCTCCAGCCTCCCTGAGTAATCGCGTGTAAAGTTCACCTTCTCCACGCAAAGGGTCAAACCCGGCTGTCACGATCATCGCTTGAGGAAGATCACTGAGATGATCCGCAAAAACAGGCGAAAATTCCGGATCGAACAGTTGATCGGGCGATGAGAGCGTCTGAGAACAATACCAATACAGAAGGTCTGTCGTCAGCATGTAACCCTCAGCGTAATCATGCCGGGATAAAGGAATGACCGGGCCACTCAGGGCTGGATAATAAAGAACCTGGGCAGCCAGTTGCAGATCAGGCTGTGAGCGACTCCATTGCGCCAAAACAGCTGACAGATTTCCACCCGCACTATCCCCTGCTACAGCAATCGGCAGATCCGGCGCCGCAAGTTTAAGCCATTGAAGGGCTGCCTGCGCGTCTCTTAGGCCTGCTGGGAAGCGATGCTCTGGTGCCAGACGGTAATCAAGAGACAGAACCATCGCGCCTGAAGACGCAGCCAGGCGGCAACAGATTCCGTGATGTGACGTCGTATCGCAATGTACGAATCCGCCACCGTGCAGGAACAGCACCACGCCCGATACGGTCCCTCTTGGCCGATACAGGCGTGCAGGTCGCAATCCTTCTTCGCCTGGAACCCTGATGTCTACCCATTTGCGTATCCGCAGCGATGACAGGCATTGCGGAAAGCTGGGGCGCCCGGTGATCTTCCGGATCTGCTTCAGCACATCCGGCGATGGGACCGGACCGGGGATCTCTGGCACCACCTCAACAGGCACTGCCGGACGTACAATACCTCGGCGGCGAGCCTGCCATGCGAGCCATGCAAGAAACAGCCTCAGGGCAAATACTGGTTTCATTCCAGCATCATGCAGAGAAACCAGAACAAAGTCTGCCCTTGACCCGCAAACGCTCCCGGCGCAAGGTCCGCACCGCCAGACGGCTGGACGGTCGCTGTGACTGGGATGAGGATCCCCGTCATGGAGGAAAGTCCGGGCTCCATGGGACAACGGTACCGGCTAACAGCCGGCGGGGGCGACCCTAGGGACAGTGCCACAGAAAACAGACCGCCCGCCGGACTGTTCCTTCTTGGAATACGTCGCGGGTAAGGGCGAAACGGTGTGGTAAAAGCACACCGCGATGCCGGCAACGGCGTCGGTCACGGTAAACCCTACCGGGAGCAAAACCGAATAGGAACGGCAGGCTGCCGCAAGGCAGCCGGGAGCGTCTCACTCCGTCGTTCGGGTTGGTTGCGTGAGGCATGCAGCGATGCATGTCCCAGAGGAATGATCGTCCCGCCTTTTGGCGGACAGAACCCGGCTTACAGGCCGTCTGGCACCTCTGATGAAAAACGTTCTCCAGTAATTCTCAAAAGCTACGCCATGAGAACATAAAGGGAACAAATAACGGCAGGTATAGATCTCGCCGTGCGATTATCCCTGATAATTCCTAACAAACAGCAAAAAATCGCGTCACAATTTCCACTATGAAAATAGCCGCAGTTTTCTGCGGTTTTTCGCAGATATATGTTTGACGTCCCATGAAATCCCATGGTATCCCAAGAAAGAACAGAGAAATACCTGATCACCTTGCGCAAGTCCTGAAGTGAAGGGAGGCACATCATCAATGAGCATGTTCCTCGGCACACATCAGAACCGCTTTGACGCCAAGGGACGTGTTTCCATTCCGGCCCCCTTCCGATCCGCTCTCAGAACGCAGGCTCAGCCTGGCGAAGCGCTGGTCATTCTTCGGCCCTCACATCTTCATCCGTGCATCGAGGCCTGGACGTCCGCCGCTTTCGCCTCTCTGGCGCAGCCTCTGGACGAATACGATCCGTTCTCTGAAGACCACGAAGATCTGGCGGCCAGCCTTTACGCAGATGCGTATCCGCTCGACAGCGACAAGGAAGGCCGGATCATTCTTCCCGATGTTCTGCGCGCCCATGCATCGTTAAGCGACGAAGTGTCCTTCATGGGACTGGGTCGCGTTTTCCAGATCTGGAATCCCGCCGCAGCAGCAGAGCGTCGTCATCAGGCCCGCGCACGGGCAAAAGAACTTACCAGCAGCCGCAAACCGGCCACCGGAGATGCGGCATGAACGCAATCACGCTCGTCCATCAAGGACATGTTCCCGTCATGCTGAAGGAGGTGCTCGAAGCACTTTCCCCGCGTGAAGGCGGCCGGTATCTGGATGGAACATTTGGCGGCGGCGGTTACGCACGTGCCATACTCAACAGCGCAGATTGCACCCTGCACGGCATTGACCGTGACCCGACTGCGATTGCCCGTGGTGAAGCCATGGTCGAGCAGGCCAATGGTCGACTGTTCATGCATCAGGGAACATTCGGGGACATGGAAGCGCTTGTGGGCCAGGACGGACCGTTTGACGGCATCGTTCTGGATCTCGGTGTTTCTTCCTTCCAGATTGATCAGGCTGAACGCGGCTTTTCTTTCCGTAATGATGGCCCGCTGGATATGCGCATGGGAGGCGAAGGCCCTTCTGCTGCCGATCTGGTAAATTCCATGAAGGAAGGTGATCTGGCGGATGTTCTCTATCGTTATGGCGAAGAGAAGCTGTCCCGTCGCATCGCACGCGCCATTGTGGCAGCCCGCGCGGAAGAACCCATTACGACCACGGGCCGCCTCGCGCATATTGTTCGGTCCTGCGTCCCCAAAGACCGCTCCAAGATCGATCCCGCTACACGCAGCTTTCAGGGCCTCCGGATTGCTGTGAACGACGAGCTGGGCGAACTGGAACGCGCGCTGGAGGCAGCCCCTCGCCTTCTGGCTCCAGGCGGCGTGTTCGTTGTTGTGACCTTCCATTCCCTTGAAGATCGTCTAGCCAAGCGCGCCATGGCGGAACTGGCAGGTCGTACCGCCAATCCGTCCCGCTATGACCCGGCGCCTGTCCGGAAAGAGCCTTCGGCTTTTTCTCTCCTGTATTCCCGCCCCCTGCCTGCCACGGAAGAGGAAGCGCGGGATAACCCCAGAGCACGCAGCGCCCGGTTGCGCGCCCTGGTTCGTAATTCCGCCCCACAACCGCCCGCCTCAGGAAACCGAGCATGATCCGGCCCTTCACCATCGCCTGCGCTGTTCTCGCCGCAGGGTCTGGCCTGTTTCTCTACACCAAGAAGCATGAGACGACGGTCCTCGACCAGAAGATCACCAAGGTCGTACAGGAAACGCAGAAAGTCCGCGCGCAGACAGCCATGATGCGCACGGAATGGGCCCTGTTGAACCAGCCGGATCGTCTGAACACTCTGGCCGCGCGCTTTCTTCCCGACCTTCACCCTATGGCCCCGGATCAGTTCATCCGCATGGCCAGTCTTGAATCACGCCTTCCAAACCCGGGCTCTCGCCCTGTTCCAACAGATCCGCGAGAAAGCCTGCATGAAGTCGTCAACCGTGCGGCGACCGAGGCACATCTTCCGCTGCCGGCTCCTCCGGTTGTTCACCCAGTTGCGCCTGTTCAGCATGCTCCGGTTATTGCTGCAGCCACGCCTGCAGCTCCCACACCTCATGTCATGACAGCCCGTGCCGTCACGACGCATGTTGCTCACCCGCATGCTGACCGGATTGTCCATTCCCCAGACATGGATCTGGCCTCTGCTCGTCCTGTGACACCGCACGTCAGCGCGACACCCCGTTCGGACGTAACGCCGACCGTCCGCCTTGTGAGCTATCATGGCGCACGCCCGACACCGCTGGTCGCTGCGGCGTGGCATACGCAACCCGTCCATCAGGTTCGTGAGGCGTCTTTGACCCGCGTTGCTGAAGAGCGCCCACGCCCGCACCATCATGCCAGCTCTGCGCTGGGAAATGACGAAGACGCATTGCCCCCGCCAGTTCCGTTGGCTAACTGAGACCCTCTCTTCTTTATTAACTGCTCGTTCAGTATTTTCCGGATAGCTTCGGGCGAGCACCTTAGACAGGACGCAACGCCGCACGATGCCTCAGGACGTGCCACCCCCATCAGGTTCGCGTCGCGCAGCGCGCCCGGGCAAACGGGAAGAGCGGCGCGACTCACAGACGGCAGTGCGAACGCCTTCCCGCCGTCTTAATCTGGATCAGATGCATAGTCGCCTTCTGGGCGTCGGCATGGGTTTTCTGGCCATTTATGGCGCAGTTGCCCTCAAAGCCACGTTCGCAACGGTGCTGATGCCCATGGAGCCCGAGAAGCGCCAGATTGCACCTCAGGTTCCAGAAATTCCGAAAAGCGATCCACGTGGTGAAATGGCAGGCGATTTCGTCCTGCCTACAGTCAAACGCGCCACCATTACCGACCGTAACGGGCAGGCCCTGGCGCTGTCTCTTCCCGTCGCGCAGGTTTATGCCAATCCGATGGAACTGATTGATCCAGAGGACGCGACAAAGAAGCTTAAAACCGTTCTGCCCAAGCTGGATGAAGCCGAAACCGTTCGTCGTCTCTCACTAAAGAAGCAGTTCGTTTACATCGCTCGTGATATTTCCCCTGTGCAGGAAATCGCGATCAATAATCTTGGTATTCCCGGTATTTATTTTGAAGCCGGTGAGCGCCGTCATTACCCGCTGGGCCGGACTGCCGCTCAGATCATGGGCAGCGTGGATATTGATGATCATGGCATTGCTGGCGTGGAGCGCTTTTTTGATCAGCGCCTGAATTCAGATCGCACGCCTCTACGCCTGTCTCTGGACGTTCGCGTTCAGGCTGTCGCGCATGATGAACTGATGGCCGCCAAGGACGAGTTCTCGGCTATTGGTGCTTCGGCCATTGTCATGGATGTTCGAACGGGTGAAATTCTGGCCATGGTCAGCCTCCCTGACTATGACGCCAATGATTTCAACCATGCACCGAACGACGCGCGCTTCAACCGTGCTGTGACAGGCATGTACGAGCCAGGCTCGACATTCAAGCTCCAGACAGCCGCGATGGGTCTTCAACTTGGTGTAGTTCATATCTGGGATCGGTTTTCGACCATTCCCATTCGTGTTGGCCGCTTCACCATCCGCGATATGAAGACTGATCACTTTGCGCCATGGCTGTCTCTGCCGGGTGTGCTGGCCTATTCGTCCAACCCGGCTGCGGCTCATATTGCACTGGATGTCGGCGCCCAGCGTCAGCAGGACTGGCTGCGGAGCATGGGCTTCTTCAACCGCGTCCCGGTAGAGCTTCCGGAAGCCGGACGCCCCCTAGTACCCGCATCGAAAAACTGGGGCCTCTCCACTGTCATGACTGTCGGCTTCGGTCATGGTGTGGCTGAGCCTCCGCTAGCCATTGTGCGCGGCACGGCGGCTACCGTGAATGGCGGCATTCTTTTGAAGCCCACACTGGTGGCCCGGGATCAGCAGGACGAAAGCCAGACACCTGATGCCAAGGTGCGCCCTGTTGTTTACAAGCCCGACGAGGCAGATAGCGGCGATGACATTGGTGCACAGACACCTGTCGGAACGCGGGTTCTGTCAGAAAAGACGTCTGCCCTGCTGCGCAAACTGCTGCGTCTTGACGTTACCTTGGGAAGCGGCAAATCGGCTGAAGTTCCGGGCTATTACGTGGGTGGAAAAACAGGCACGGCTGAAAAAATCGGTGCTCATGGTGGATACCTGAAACACGTCAACGTTTCGGCCTTCACCAGTGTTTTCCCGATGAATAACCCGCATTACGCGGTGTATGTCATGCTCGATAGCCCACAGGGAACTGCGGCCACACATGGCTGGACCACTGCCGCATGGAACGCAGCGCCGACCGTCAAGAAAATTATTTCCCGTGTTGGACCTATCCTGAACCAGTTCCCGGATACGGCCAACAAGGACGCCATTGATGCATCTCTCGCCATCCCCATGAATCCGTCCGTGCCAGCGGGCTATCGTGCCCTTGGCCCTGGTAACGACCCTGGGGATCCGCGCAATCAGGCGCACACTCCCAAGACACAGCACTGAGCCTGCCCATGCGTCTCTCTGAACTCCTCCGGCAGAATGGTTCCGTTCTGTCGCCTTCCGTTGACCCTGAAATCTGCGCGGTCACAGCAGACAGCAGACAGGTCCGGCCGGGCACGCTGTTTTTCGCTCTCCGTGGCGCAAAACAGGACGGAGCAGCTTTCATCCCACAAGCGGTCGCGAATGGTGCGGCTGCCGTTATTGCTGATCATCCGGCGCAAGCAGATATTCCTGTTCTGCTCACCCCTGATGCCAAGCGCCTGCTCGCGTTGACTGCTGTAACTCTTGCTGGTCCGCAGCCGACCTGTATCGCCGCGGTCACGGGAACAAACGGCAAAAGCAGCACGGCAGAGTTTCTCCGCCAGATCTGGACGCTTCAGGGCTTTAAAGCCGCCAGCCTTGGAACGCTCGGACTGGTTGCGAACGTTGACGTCCCGCCCCCACCGTCGCTCACAACGCCCGATCCCGTGTCTTTGGCCAAAACGCTTGCCTCTCTGGCACAGTATGGTGTGGATCATGTTGCGCTTGAAGCATCCTCACACGGACTGGAACAGCATCGCCTCGATGGCGTGACACTGAACGCAGCGGGCTTCTCAAATCTGACGCGCGACCATCTGGATTACCACGGCACGATTTCATCTTATCGTGAAGCCAAGCTGCGTCTCTTTGAAGACCTTTTGCCAACAGACGGCATCGCCGCGGTCAATGCGGATATGGATCCGGAGACATTCAACGCCCTGAAGGCATTAGCAGCCCAGCGTGGTATGGCACTTCGTACAGTGGGCAAGACGGGCACGGCCCTACGCCTCCTTGAAACCACGCCCACACCGACCGGTCAGATCGTTCGGCTTTCCCTCTATGGAGAAGAGCTTCCGGAAATGACTTTGGCATTACCTGGCCTGTTCCAGGCTGATAATGCCATGCTGGCAGCCGCGATGTGCTGGCAGGATGAAAGCGAAGCACGAAGTGTTGTCGAATACCTGCCGCAATTGACCGGTGTACGCGGACGATGTGAGCGCGCAGCTGAGCTCTCCAATGGAGCAGCAGCCTACGTCGATTATGCCCACACGCCGGATGCACTGGAACGCGTTCTCGCCAGCCTCCGTCCACACACTCAGGGACGGCTGGTCGTTGTGTTTGGTGCGGGCGGAGATCGCGATCGTGGCAAGCGCCCACTGATGGGCGAAGTTGCAGCGCGCATGGCAGACCTGGCGATTGTCACAGACGATAATCCGCGCACGGAAGATCCGCAGAGTATTCGTTCCGCCATTCATGCAGCCTGCCCGGAAGCACACGAAATCGGGGACCGGAGGTCTGCGATCGCCGCAGGGTTGGACGCGCTTCAGCCAGGTGACATTCTGGTTGTTGCCGGCAAGGGTCATGAGCAGGGACAGATTGTTGGTCAAACCGTTCTTCCATTCGATGACCGCAGCGTTATCCGTGAACTCGCAGGTGAAGCATGAGCGTTCTCTGGACATCCGAAGAGCTTCGTGATGCGACAAATGGCCGCCTTGAAGCTGAGGTTGCCGTCACCGGAATTTCCATCGATACGCGGACACTGAAATCTGGCGACCTTTTCATCGCACTTAAAGGCGATGTCAGTGATGGCCACGCACACATCGTGCAGGCCCTCAACGCCGGGGCCGCGTGTGTAATGGTGCATGACACCAGAGGCTTGACGGATCCACGCCTTCTGATCGTTGCCGATACGATGGCGGGTCTGGAAGCACTGGGACGCTTCGCACGCGCACGCTTTGATGGAAAAGTCGTTGCGATTACTGGCAGCGTCGGCAAGACCACGACAAAAGACATGCTCCGCACCGCACTTTCTGCGCTCGGGCCGACACATGCTGCCATTGCCTCCTACAATAATCACTGGGGCGTCCCTCTCACCTTAGCGCGCCTCCCCCGCGACGCACGTTTTTGCGTGAGTGAGATTGGCATGAACCATGTGGGGGAAATCGCCCCCTTGGCTGCGCAGGTTCGCCCGGACGTCGGGATCATTACCACTATCGGAACAGCACATCTGGGCCACATGGGAAGCGTGGAAGAAATCGCGCGTGAAAAATCCCAGCTCTTCAGTGCATTACCACCACACGGGACGGCCATTGCTCCAGACGATGCTGTGGGGCAAGACCTGTTTCAGGCAGCTCTTCCTGACCATACATCTCTTTGGTTAAGTGGCTTTTCTGCCGCCGCCCAAGTCCGGTTAGAAAACCTGGTCTGCACCGCGGAAGGCAGCACTTTTACCCTGACATTCCCTAATGCTCCGAGCGTGTCCGTCAGATTAACAGCTCCAGGCCGACATCTGGCGCGAAATGCCGCGCTGGCTCTCGGAGCTGTCGCAGCCCTTGGCGAAAATGTGCAGGATGCGGCTAAAGCGTTGACCGGGTTTGTTCCAGGAGCAGGCCGCGGACAGATACGTACTGTGCTGAACGGGGTGCAGTTGCTTGATGAAAGCTACAATGCCTCCACGACCAGCATTCGTTCGGCGCTGGAAACTCTCTCGCTTCTTCCCGCCAAACGGCGCGTGGTCGCTCTGGGAGACATCCGTGAGCTTGGCGAATTCGCAGAGGCAGAACATCGTTCTCTCGCGGATGCCGTAATCGCAGCAGATGCACTGGCTTTCTGCTGCGGCACCCACATGCACGCGCTTTACGAAGCTCTTCCCGAAACCGTGCGGGGTGGTTATGCCCCGGACGCGTCTTCCCTCGCCCCCCTTCTGTGTGATGCTCTCCGCCCCGGTGACCTTCTGCTTGTCAAAGGCAGTTTGGGCAGCCGGATGCGCGATGTCATTGCGGCCCTCGATAACGCTTCCAACCCGGTCTCTGCCTGATGCTGTTCAATCTCGTCGCCTCTCATGCCTCATCGCATGGCGGGTTCTTCAACCTCTTCCATTATCTGACGTTCCGCTCGGGTTGTGCGTGCCTGACGGCGCTGGTGATCTCGCTGGCGCTTGGCAACCCCTTCATTGCACAGCTCAAACGGATCCAGCGTGAGGGGCAACCTATCCGCACGCTTGGTCCGGAACGGCATATTCTGGAAAAGGCTGGCACGCCAACGATGGGCGGGATGCTGATCCTGATCGCGCTGTTCTCCGCGACGCTGTTGTGGACAGACCTGACAAACGGTTTTGTCTGGGCCGTTATGCTCACGACTGCCGCATTTGGTGCCGTTGGCTTTGCAGACGACTATCTGAAGCTTTCCCGCCGTAATACGAAAGGTGTGTCCAAGCGCGTACGGCTGGGATGTGAGTTTGCAGCCTCTCTCATTGCAGGCATCTGGCTCCAGCATCTGACGCCGCCGGAACTCCGTAATGCCGTCGCGTTCCCCTTCGTGAAGGATATCCTCCTTCCGCTCGGTTATGCCTTCCCACTTTTTGCCATGATTACGATCACAGGCTTCGGCAATGCCGTGAACTTCACCGATGGCCTGGATGGGCTGGCCATTGTTCCTGTCGTAATTGCAGCGCTCGTCTTTGCGCTGATTGCCTATCTCGTGGGCAACCATGTTTTTGCTGATTACCTCCAGCTTCACCCTGTTCCGGGCACCGGAGAACTGGCTGTGTTCTGCGCCGCACTGATTGGAGCGGGGCTTGGCTTCCTGTGGTTCAATGCGCCACCGGCTGCCGTTTTCATGGGTGATACAGGCTCCCTGTCCCTCGGCGGCGCACTGGGTGCCGTTGCTGTCGCCGTCAAGCATGAGCTTGTTCTGTGCATTGTTGGCGGTGTGTTCGTCGCAGAAACACTCTCCGTCGTGATCCAGATCTTCTGGTTCAAGCGTACAGGCCGGCGTGTGTTCCTCATGGCACCGTTGCACCATCACTTTGAAAAGAAGGGCTGGCAGGAACCGAAGATCGTCGTACGATTCTGGATTGTCTCCATCGTTCTGGGGCTGTGTGGTCTGGCCACGCTGAAATTGAGATGACAGGCTTTCCGACAGATCTTCTCGCAGGCGAGCGCTATGCGGTTTGCGGCCTTGGTCGTAACGGTGCGGCCGTAGTCAGCGCGTTGCTGAACATGGGTGCCGAGGTTCAGGCATGGGATGATAATGCCCCGTCTCTGCCCCCTCATGAGCGACTGACACTTGCGCCACTGACAGACCTTTCCTGCATGACAGCGCTCGTCCTGTCTCCTGGTATTCCGCATATTCTGCCTAAGCCGCATCTCGTGGCCGAACTGGCTCGCGCTCAGAATGTGCAGATCCTGTCAGATGCAGAACTGCTTTATCGCAATGTTCGCAAAGCCGGATCCAAAGCGCGTTTTGCAGCCATAACCGGTACTAACGGAAAATCCACAACAACAGCTCTGCTGGCGCATTTGCTGCAATCTGCCGGAGTTCCCTGTGTCGCGGGCGGCAATCTGGGCACTGCGTCTCTGGCACTACCTCTTCTGGCTGATACCGGCGTTTACGTTATTGAGATGTCGTCATACATGCTGGAACGGCTGGATCAGTTCCACGCTGCAACTGCCTGCCTGTTGAACATCACACCGGACCATCTTGATCGTCATGGAGACATGGATGGCTATGCGGCAGCGAAAGCGCATGTCTTCGACAACATGACGTCTGAAGATCTGGCGGCCATCGGAGAAGACGATCTATGGTGCCTGACGATCGCGGAGAAAATTTCGTCACGAGGAATTCCCGTCACGACGCTGGCGCCGGATGCGGTTCCATCCTTTGACGGCCCGGCACTCCCTGGACGGCACAACCGTCAGAACGTCGCCGCGGCTTGGGCGATGGCAAAGCATCTTGGTTTGAGCGACGCGGCTATTCATGACGGATTGGCCTCATTTCCCGGTCTGGAACATCGGCTGCAAAAGGTAGCCGAGCGGGATGGTGTCGCGTTCATCAACGATAGCAAAGCAACTAATGCCGAAGCTGCGTCCAAGGCGCTTGGGTCCTACGACCGTGTGATGTGGATTGCAGGGGGAACGGCTAAAGCGGGAGGCATCGAGATGCTTGTCCCGTGGTTTGACCGCATTGCCCACGCGTTCCTCATTGGCCGAGATGCCTCTGTTCTCGCTGCAACACTTCAAGCCAATGACGTTCCCTACACGATGTGTGACACGCTGGATCGCGCAGTTCCCGCAGCGTTTGACGCAGCCTTAACGGGTGGGGTCAAAACCGTTCTTCTGTCTCCCGCCTGTGCAAGTTTTGATCAGTTTCGCAGTTTTGAGGATCGAGGGTCACACTTTCTCCAGATTTGCGATAATATTGTGAAATCAGGCCATTCGGGCGAAATGCTCAAAGCAGAACAGGAAGGTTGACGGTCATGGCGGGCTCCTCCCGTGTCGATTCATCGGCAATCGCCCGCTGGTGGCGCAATACCGACCGGGTCACGCTCGCCTGTGTCGGAATTCTGATCGGCCTGGGTTATGTGCTGATGCTCGCGGCCAGCCCTGCCGTGGCTTCGAGAATTGGCGCATCCCGCAACATGTTCATCCTCAAGCAGGTGATCTTTCTGGCACTGGCTGGGGCGATCGTGCTTGGTGTGTCTTATCTTTCGCGAGCGGGTGTCAAAAAACTGGCCTTTATCGGGGGTATTCTTGCCCTCGCCGCCACAGCCATGACACTGGTGCACGGGATGGAGATCAAAGGCGCGCGCCGCTGGATCGCCCTGCCTATGATGTCCGTGCAGCCTTCAGAATTTCTAAAGCCCTGCTTTGCCGTCATGACGGGCTGGCTGCTCTCCGCACGCCGGACGGTCGTTTTGCGGGGGAACATAGCGTTCCCCGGAATGCTGATCGCCTTCGCATGCTTTGGCGTCATTCTGGCGCTCCTCAAGTCCCAGCCGGACATCGGCATGTTGTCCGTCATCACCATGGTTTTCATGACGCAGCTCTTCGTCGACGGACTGCGTCTGTATTGGGTTGGACTTTGTGTTGCAGGAATGATTGGTGCATTTGGCATGGCGTTCGTCATGTTCCCGCACGTGCGCTCCCGTGTTGAGCGCTTCCTGCATCCGGATGTCGGCGATCACTATCAGATCGACACGGCTCTGCGCGCTTTCGGGAACGGTGGTCTTCTTGGGCGTGGTCCGGGCGAAGGGCGCGTCAAGGATCTGCTGCCTGATGCTCATGCCGACTTTGTTTTCGCCGTTGCTGGCGAAGAGTACGGCCTGTTGCTCTGCTTCGGCATTATCACCGTGTTCGGCATTATTGTCCTGCGCACCCTGCTGAAGCTTATGCGGGAAGAAGATCCTTTTGTGATTGTCTCTGCGGCAGGCCTGGTGACAGGGTTCGGGCTACAGGCGTTCGTCAACATGGGGTCAACACTTCACCTCATCCCAACAAAGGGCATGACGCTGCCATTCATTTCGTATGGTGGAAGTTCGGCAATGTCCATTGCTCTGACCATGGGAATGGTCCTTGCCCTGACGCGCCATCACGTTGGTCCGGGCAAGATTGCCCAGCGCGTCGCCACCCCTTACACCCCTGGTTCCCTTCTTGAGAGAAACACCCCATGAAACGTCCGATTGTCGTTGCTGCCGGTGGAACCGGAGGGCATTTTTTCCCGGCTGAAGCTGTTGCAACCGTCCTGGCAGAACGTGGGCATGACCTTGTTCTCATGACGGACGCCAGGCATGGACGGCGTGAGACTGGTCTGTTCAAAGATCGGCCGCAGTACGTGCTGGACGGCGCGGGCGTGGCTGGCAAAGGCCTTGGGGGGAAAGTGCGGGGTATCACCGCACTTTTCCGAGGCATGCTCGAAGCACGCCGGATCCTCAAAACACTCGATGCGGCCGCTGTTGTCGGATTTGGAGGATATCCATCCATTCCGCCGCTTCTGGCCTCTCGCATGTTGCCAAAATCGCAGCGTCCGGAAATGGTTATTCACGAGGGAAACGCGGTTCTCGGGCAAGCAAACGCCTTTCTGTCGCGCTTTTCTCCGCTCATCGCTACGTCTTATGACAGCGTTGCGCGCCTCCCGCAGGGCGCCCGCATCACTTTGACGGGCATGCCTGTTCGGGCCGGGATCGAAGCCCTGTTCGGACAACCCTATACCGCACCGACAGAGACTGTTCGGCTCCTGGTCTGGGGTGGCTCTCTCGGTGCCCGCGTATTTTCAGATATTGTGCCACAGGCTCTGGCTGCCCTGCCAGTTGGCTTCCGCACACGTCTGCATGTCACGCAACAGGTTCGGGCGGAAGACACCGATCGCGTTCGTGCCATCTATGAAGATGCTAGTATTGCGGTTGAGGTTGAACCTTTTTTCAACGATGTTCCCGAGCGACTGAAATCAGCACATTTGGTTATTGGTCGCGCAGGTGGATCTTCTGTCGCGGAACTGGCCATGGCCGGACTTCCGTCCATTCTAGTGCCCTTGCCCATCGCCGCCTCTGACGAACAGGGCGCGAATGGAAAAGCGTTACAGGATGCGGGAGCGGCCTGGATGGTTCGTCAGCCGGATTTCACATCTGCGGCTCTCACAGCTCTTGTCGCTGACCTGATTACCCATCCTGAGCGTCTGTCCGCTGCGGCCGAAGCTGCACGTCAGTTTGCTCGCCCTCATGCTGCCGCAAAGGTAGCAGACCGGATCGAAGCTGGCCTTCGGTCCTGATCATCTCTTTTTACCCTATTACCTCAAGAGTACCTGCCCCATGCGCGCCCTGCCCCTGAACATCGGAACCATTCATTTCGTCGGTATCGGCGGTATCGGAATGTCCGGCATTGCAGAAGTCCTGCACATGCTGGGCTACCGGGTTCAGGGTTCAGATATTGCGGAAAGCTCGAATGTTCAGCGTCTGCGACACGCTGGCATCCAGATCCACATCGGACATAATGCCTCCAATCTGGGTGACGCCCAGGTTGTCGTGACCTCTACAGCCGTCAAGAAAGACAACCCTGAGGTTGTTGCGGCGAGAGCGAAGCTGATCCCGGTCGTTCGTCGTGCGGAAATGCTGGCAGAACTGATGCGTCTGCGCTGGTCTGTCGCGATCGGGGGCACACACGGCAAGACCACGACGACAAGCCTCGTGGCGTGTGTTCTGGAGCATGCGAAGCTGGACCCGACCGTCATCAACGGCGGCATCATCGAGGCATACGGAACCAACACCCGTATGGGCTCTGGTGACTGGATGGTTGTTGAGGCCGACGAAAGCGACGGATCATTCCTTCGTCTTCCAGCGGTCATTGCTGTAATCACGAACATGGACCCCGAGCATCTGGATCACTGGGGTACGGAAGAAGCCATGCAGGCGGGCTATGACCAGTTCGTCTCCAACATTCCGTTCTATGGCTTTGCGGTGCTGTGCGTAGATCACCCGCAGGTTCAGCAGATGATCCCGCGCCTGTCGGATCACCGCATCATCACCTACGGTTTCAGCCCGCAAGCCGATGTTCGCGCTGAGAAGGTCGTGATGGACAAGCGTGGCGCAACATTCGAGGTTGTAGTCACGAACCGCGCCCGCAACCGGACGCGTCGCGCCGGTCCGTTCCGCCTGCCAATGCTGGGCCATCATAACGTTCTGAACTCTCTGGCAGCCATTGCCGTGGCGCTGGAAATGGAAATCAGTGATTCCGTCATCGCCTCAGGCCTTGCGTCCTTCAAGGGCGTAAAGCGTCGTTTCACGCGGACGGGTGAATTCAATGGCGTGTCAATCATTGATGATTATGGTCATCATCCGGTCGAGATTGCGGCTGTCCTGAAAGCTGCCCGTCAGGCAGGCGCAAAGAACGTCATCGCCGTGGTGCAGCCGCATCGCTATTCCCGTCTGAAAGGCCTGTTCGGCGAATTCTGCACCTGTATGAACGATGCTGACACCGTTATCGTGGCTGACGTGTATGCGGCTGGTGAAAGCCCGATTGAAGGCGCAGATCGTGATGCTCTGGTTGAAGGCCTGCGGGATCGTGGACATCGGTCTGTTGTGCCATTGCCCTCACCTGAGCTTCTTCCTGAAATGGTGAATGCGATCGCAAAGCCCGGCGACTATGTTGTCTGCCTCGGTGCCGGAACAATCACCCAGTGGGCACAGACCCTTCCGCAAGAGCTGGAAGCTCTGAACACCAAGAGCCCGGCGCCGGAAAGCGCTGTATGAGCGACAACTTTCCAGTTCAGGGCCTTCGCGGACGTCTGACCGCCAATGCACCGCTCGGAGCCCGCGCCTGGTTCCGCACTGGCGGCCCGGCTGACTGGCTGTTCGTGCCAGAAGACACAGATGATCTGGCTGACCTGCTGCGGAACCGCCCCGTCGACATGCCCCTGACAGTTCTGGGCGCATGCTCAAATGTCATCATCCGCGATAGTGGTATTGAAGGCGTGGTGGTCCGGCTGGCCCGTGGTTTCTCGGACATTGAAGTCCAGACTGACGGCCTGGTAGTGGGCGCCGCAGCTCTGGATGTTACGGTGGCCGAGCACAGTGCCGCCGCCGGGCTGGCGGGGCTGGAGTTTCTGGTCGGGATTCCCGGGTCCATCGGCGGCGCTGTACGCATGAATGCTGGCGCTTATGGTTCGGACATCAATGCCGTTCTCGACTGGGCGGATATTCTCACGTCAGATGGCGAGTTGCGTCGCCTCACCTGTGAAGAACTGGGCTTTGCGTACCGTCATTCGGACTTACCGGAAGGCGCTATTGTCATCCGGGCCAGACTGCGGGGCACACCGGACGCGCCAGATGCCATTCGGGAACGCCTTGCAGAAATTCGTGCCTCTCGCGAAGCATCCCAGCCTGTTCGTGCCCGCACTGGTGGCTCAACGTTTCGTAACCCAGACGGTCACAAAGCCTGGGCGCTGATTGATGAAGCAGGTTGCCGTGGCCTGACGCTGGGTGGCGCTCAGGTCAGTGAGAAGCATTGCAATTTCCTGCTGAACATTGGTGATGCGAATAGCGAACAGCTTGAAACGCTTGGGGAAACTGTTCGCAAGAAAGTTCTGGACCGCAGCGGAATTGACCTGCACTGGGAGATCAGACGCATTGGTCGTCGTGACGTAGGAGAGAAGACAGTATGAAGGTCGCAGTTTTATATGGCGGTACGTCCAGCGAGCGACCTGTCAGCCTTGTCAGTGGCAATGCAGCCATCTCTGCCCTGCGCGAGAAAGGGCATGAGGTAACGCCAGTCGATGTCGGCGCCGATATTGCCGTCACCATTCAGGCTTTGAAATCGGCCGCCCCTGACGTCGTCTTCAATGCATTGCACGGCCCCAAAGGCGAAGATGGCGCCATTCAAGGTGTGCTGGAATGGATGGGACTTCCTTACACACACTCCGGCATCCGCGCCTCTGCTGTCGCAATGGACAAGGGAGCAACCCGCATGCTGCTCGCGGCTGCGGGGCTTCCCATTGCGGAAGGCCGTGTCATCACGCCTGAAGAACTGGCGGAAGCAGACCCACTGCCCGTGCCGTATGTTGTGAAGCCCGTTGCGGAAGGATCGTCGGTCGGCGTTGAAATTATCCGCCAGGGCGACAACCGTCGTGCCGAAATTGCAAAAAATTGGCGCTTCGGCAAAGAAGCTCTTGTTGAAGCCTTCGTGCCGGGCCGTGAACTGACTGCGGGCGTGATGGGTGATCGCGCTCTGGCCGTTACCGACATTCTGCCTGCCGAAACGGCTGCATTCTACGATTTCGAAGCAAAGTACAAAGCTGGTGGCTCTAGGCACGTCGTCCCAGCAGAGCTGCCAAAAAGCGTGACGGAGCGTGCATTGGATTACGCTCTGCGCGCTCATCAGATTTTGGGATGTTCCGGCGCCAGCAGAACGGATTTCCGCTACGACGACGAGACAGACACTTTGATCGTTCTCGAGGTTAACACGCAGCCCGGCATGACCCCGACCTCACTGCTGCCGGAACAAGCTGCATATTGCGGCATCTCCTACCCGGATCTTTGTGACTGGCTGGTTCAGGAGGCACTGACCCGCTGATGCGCAGGGACTCCCGCCCTCAGGAACCCGATTTCCGACGTGACCCGGCTTTCCGCCCGGCGCCGATGCCGCCTTACGAGGACCGGCCGTCACGGACGAAACTGTTCCTGCGCCGTCAACGGAAACTGATTCGCCCCGGAATCGTATTCCTTGTCGTGGTCGGACTGGGAGGAGTTGGAGCGCGCCTCCTGTATGACGCAGCGTCGGAGGAGCGTTTTGCTCCGCTAAGAGCCAAACTTGTGGCTATGGAGCCACTGCCTATTCGGCACGTCATCATCAATGGTCGTGGCATGACCAGCGAGGCGTCAATTTACGAAGCCCTGGGAACAAGTACTGGCCACCCAATTTTCGGTTTTTCTGTTGAAGCCGCACGCCAGCGCATTGATGAACTTCCCTTCGTGGATCATGCAACCGTCGAGCGGCGGATGCCGGATACAATCATCATTAACCTGACCGAACGTACACCCATCGCCGTCTGGCAAACGCATGGGCATTTTTCGCTCATTAATCAGGCCGGCGAAGAAGTTCCCGATCAGGGCATGACGGGCAAGAATGCTCAGGCATTCCTTCAGCTACCGCTTGTCGTGGGAGATGGTGCAAATACTGCCGCGTCCGTCGTCATTGACGCTTTAGCCAAACAGCCGGATGTCAAATCCCGTGTGACGGCTCTCATTCGTGTGGGAAACAGGCGCTGGAATGTGACCCTGAAAGACGGGACAACTGTCATGCTCCCCGAAGGCGAAGAGGCCGCGGCGTTTGCACGTCTCGCGCAATACCAGACAAGCATGAACCTGCTGGATCGTCCTGTCGTCTCGATTGACATGCGCCTTCCAGATCGCATGGTCATTCATCAGACACCCGCGCCCACACCTCCTCCTGACGCACCCAAAACAGACACACCCGCCCCTCCTTCTGACAGCAGCCAGACGACACAGCAGCCATGACCGATCTTACACCAACGTCCGATCTTCCGGCCTTTCGCCGCCGGGGTGGTCTGCGGGGCCGGTCCCTGATCCCTGTGGGCGGCGAACGCGAAGTTGCGCTGAACCGCGCATCACGTGAAATCCTGCCGCTGCCTCCGGAAGAGACATCCAAACCTCGCGTCTGGCGCAATGGCGTTTTCGGTGCGCTGGATATCGGCACGACGAAAATGACCTGCCTTATTGGCAAGGGTGAGCCGGATGGTTCCATTCAGGTTCTGGGTTATGGCTGGCGGCGCTCCCACGGTATTCGATCTGGGTCGATCGTGGATATTCGTGAAGCTGAGGCTGCCATTCGCGCCACCGTTGGTCAGGCAGAGGAAGCCGCAGAGCGACGAATGGACTCACTGGTCGTCAATCTGTCCTGCGGTCATCCCCGAAGCCGCCTGATCGATGCCCACATGCCCATCGGTGGTCGTGAAGTGACGGATGGAGATGTTCAGCGCCTGATCACGGACGGTCAGGCTCGTGCATGGTCAGAAGGTCGGGACGTCATCCATACCCTTCCCATCGGGTATGTCGTTGACTCCATGCCGGGCATTGCTGATCCGCGTGGCCATCAGTGTGAACAGCTGGCGACGAAACTGCATGTTGTTGACATGAACTCCAGTGCTCTCCGCACACTGGATACCGTTCTTCAGCATTCAGAGCTCAAACTTGACGGACTGGTTTCCAGTCCCTTTGCTTCTGGCGTTGCCGTGCTGGCTGACGAAGAACGTGATCTGGGCGTTACCGTCGTGGAAATGGGAGGCGGAACGACCTCTCTCGCAGTTTTCTGTGAAGGGCGACTGATCCATACGGCGCAAATCCCTGTTGGCGGCCTTCATGTTACCCGTGATATTGCGGGCGTTCTTTCGACGTCTCTGGAAACTGCAGAGCGCCTGAAAACCATGTATGGTGCAGCGCAGCTCGGGTCCGATGATCAACGCGAAATCCTGTCCGTGCCCCTCATTGGGGAAGGTCGGGACCGTTTGGCCCGTATTCCGCGCTCGAAAGTGATCTCCGTTATTCAGCCTCGCGTTGAAGAGACACTTGAACTTGTGCGCCATGCTCTGGACAATGCAGGTCTGGGGCGTCTCGCCAACGGGCGTGTCGTTCTGACAGGCGGAGCTTCCCTGATGGAAGGCATTGTGCCTGTCGCAACACGCATTCTTGCCCGGCCGGTTCGCATGGGCAAACCGCTAAACGTTCATGGCCTGCCGGAGACTGCTGCAGCTTCGGCCGTTTTTTCCACCGCTGCGGGGCTTCTGGCCTGGGCAGCGGGCGCAGATCGGGACTTTGGGGACATTTCAACCCCGGAACCTCGATCTGGCAGCCTTCTGAAACGTCTCGTGGGGTTCATCCGCGACCGTGGATGAGCTACACAGAAAATAACGCCCTTTTTTCCGTTGCTTCCTCGCAGTTCCGGACCTGATCATGACTTTGAACCTTACCCCGACCCCGAACTCTCACGTTGAACTGGCCCCGCGCATTACCGTCGTCGGTGTTGGTGGTGGTGGCACGAATGCCGTCAACAACATGATCGATTCGGAGCTCAAGGGCGTCGAGTTCGTTGTTGCCAACACGGATGCGCAGCAGCTCGCCCACTCCAAGGCTGAACGCCGCGTCCAGCTTGGCCCCCATCTGACACGCGGCCTCGGCGCAGGCGCCAAGCCGGAGATCGGCCGCGAAGCTGCTGAAGAAGCGGCACAGGAAATCGAGCGTCAGCTCGAAGGGGCAAATCTGGTCTTCATCACAGCCGGTATGGGCGGTGGTACAGGTACGGGTGCGGCACCGGTTATTGCGCGCATGGCCCGTGAACGCGGCGTTCTGACAGTTGGTGTGGTGTCGAAGCCCTTCAACTTTGAAGGTCGCCGCCGCACGCTGGCTGCTGAATCCGGTATTGCCGAGCTTCAAAAGCACGTCGACACCCTGATTGTTATTCCGAACCAGAACCTGTTCAATTCCGCGAACCAGAACACGACGTTCCGTGAAGCCTTTAAAATGGCTGACAACGTCCTGAACATGGGTGTTCGCGGCATTACGGACCTGATGGTCTCTCCTGGCCTCATCAATCTCGACTTTGCGGACGTGAAGGCCGTGATGGAAGAGATGGGCAAGGCCATGATGGGCACCGGCGAAGCCACCACGGAAGACGACGGTGAAGATCGCGCCGTTGCCGCTGCCGAGCGCGCCATCTCCAACCCACTGCTTGAAGATGCGTCCATGGCTGGCGCCCGCGGCCTGCTGATCAACATCACAGGTGGTGAAGATCTGACACTTTACGAAGTGAACGCAGCTGCCGATCGTATTCGCGAAGAAGTTGCCGAAGAAGCCAACATCATCTTTGGTGCTCTGATCGATGAAAACATGAACGGACGTATTCGCGTGTCCGTTGTGGCAACGGGCATCGACACCCAGTCCAGAAACGATCCAGGCCACACAGAAACAACTCCTGCGTCGCCTCCTCAGCAGGCCCCATCTGCCTCGGCTCCACGTGATACGTCTGCTCAAAGCCGCCAGGCACCACAGACGTTTCAGCCGGGATCAACCTACGCAGGTGGCCCCCCACGCCCGAACTTCAACCTTGACCCTAACGCGTCACAGCAGCCTGCATCGCCCCCACCGGCAGCAGAAAGCCCGGTTGCACCACTGCCGCATGCGGCCCCTCAGCAGCCGCACGTCGCAGCCCCGCAGGACGATGCAGCGCCGCGCTCCCCTCGCGCTGGCCTGTTTTCCGAGCCGCCGCGTGCACCAGCTCCAGAAGCCCCACGCAGCATTTTCGGTCTCATGACAGGCGCTTTCCGGAGCCGTCCGGCTCCGCAGCAAGCAGCTCCCCAAGCCCCGCGCACGGAGCAGAACAGCCGTGACGCATATCAGCAGACGGAGCATCATAACCCCTCCGACCAGCGCCATAACCAAGCGCCGTCTGACGGTAGCGATGATTCCACGCTCGATATCCCCACCTATCTTCGTCGCTGAATAAGCAAACTGCTTTCCTGCAAAACCTTGCGCATCGCAGGAAAGCAGTCAGGTAATATCCGGCAACAATCATTGAATGGCACTCCGGCGATGACTGGGTTTTATTATAAGCCAGTCTAAATCGTCGGGGGATTCATGCAGGTTACGCCAGCGCATCATGGAAAGTCGGTTCCAGCAGATCGAAAGGTCCGCCCGCTACTTTCCAGCGCGTCTGACAGCACGCAGACGCCTCTTTTCTCTGAGCGTCCCGATTTGAAGAACCTGCAAACAACCCTTCATTCTGCCATATCCTGCCGAGGCATCGCCCTTCACAGTGGGCTTGATGTCGATCTGGAAATTTCTCCAGCCGAAGCGGATACTGGTATTCGTTTCCAGCGAAGCGATTACCCCGGCTCTCCTTCTTTTCCCGCTCTCTATGACCGGATTATCGACACCAAACTTTCGACTGTTGTCGCGTGCAAAGACGATCCTTCTTTACGTGTAGCGACCATTGAGCATTTGATGGCGGCGCTTAACGCCATGGAAATCGATAATGCGCTTATTTCGGTCAGCGGGCCGGAACTGCCTGTGCTGGACGGGTCGGCAGATGCCTTTGCCTTCCTCCTACGATGCGCTGGCAAGAAAACGCTGAATACGCCACGAAAAATTATTGAAATTCTTCGAAACGTGAGAGTTGAGGGCGACAACGGGGCTTTTGCTGAGCTACGCCCGGCTCAACGCGGTCTTTCTCTTGCAATTTCGTTAAATTTTGATGCTGAAGCCATTGGGTGTCAGCGCTATGCCATGCAGCTCGATCCGGCGCGTTTTCTGGAAGAAGTGTCTTTCTGCCGTACTTTTGTGAACCGCAAAGACATTGAATATCTTCAAAGTATCGGCCTCGCTCGCGGCGGCTCTCTCGACAATGCTGTTGTAGTGGACGGCAAGACCATCCTTAATCCAGCGGGCCTGAAAATCGAACGGGAATTTGCTCGACATAAGCTTCTGGATGCTATCGGTGATCTCTATTGCTGTGGTTATCGCCTGAGAGCGGGATTTATCGGCCATAAATCTGGTCACAAGATCAATAACGAGCTTCTGCGCAGCGTTTTCTCAGACCAGAAAAACTGGCGTTTTGAAGCAGAGACCCCTACCGTTTCGGCACGTGGCCATCGTCGCACACGCGTCGCAGCCTAAGGTTAAATGGCGGGTCTTTCGTCCCCGCATTCCCGTGATATAAGACGGGCTTCACGGGAAGAGCAGGTATGGCAAGCAGCACTCAGCATCATTTCGAAGTGTCCTGGAACGGACGGGGTCTTGTTCTGAAGGCTGCGGCCGTAAGCGGTTTGCTGCTTCTGTCAGGCTGTTCATTGCTTTCTCACAAGCATGAGAAGCCAGTCATTCCAAAGGCTGCTGACGCAGAGACGCTGTATAATTACGGTATCGATGCTCTTCATTCCGGCCGATATGAACTGGCAGGCGGCGAATTCGAGCTGCTTCAGCAGAACTATCCGTATTCCGGCTTCACCGGAAATGCCGAGCTGATGGAAGGCTATGCCTACTACCTGCAAGGTGAGTATGCGCTTTCGGTTCAGCAGCTTGAGCGTTATCTCCAGCTACACCCGACCAGCCCTGATGCGGCCTATGCCTTCTACCTGCGCGCACTTTGCTATTATGAGCAGATCGCTGACGTGCAGCGTGACCAGCAGGGAACGGTTGAAGCCCTTGATGCGCTGGAAGAGGTTATTACCCGCTTCCCACAGACAGCGTACGCACGTGATGCCCAGCTGAAGATCGATCTTTGCCGTGATCATCTTGCAGGCAAAGAAATGCTGGTTGGCCGCTGGTATCAGCAGCAGCGCAACTATGAAGCCGCGATGACGCGTTATCAGCGTGTCGTGCAGGATTTCCAGACCACGAACCACGTGGCTGAAGCGCTGGAGCGTCTTGTGGAAGTCTATTTGGCTCTCGGTCTCAAGGATCAGGCCAGACAGACGGCATCCGTGCTGGGTTACAACTATCCGGACAGTCAGTGGTACCGCTATGCCTATGCAAATCTGCGGGATAACAAGCTGCTGTCCAGTGAGTTCAAGCAGCCCACCAAGACGTCCAGCAAGCCGCGTGGATTCTTTTCCCGCGCCTGGCATAGCGTATTCTGATGTGAGGCGTTTGAAACACGCCTCACCACACACAACATTCCCGTCATGCTGACCCATCTCTCGATCCGTGACGTCGTTCTGATCGAAAAGCTCGATCTGACCCTGGCCGCTGGTCTCACCGTTCTGACGGGCGAGACCGGTGCTGGTAAATCCATCCTGCTCGATAGCCTTGGCCTTGCCCTCGGCGACCGCGCCAATGCTGGACTGATCCGCTCCGGGGCAGCGCAAGCCAGTGTGGCTGCCATCTTTGAAGTTCCGTCCGGGCATCCTGTTTTCACTCTCCTGAGTGAACAAGGAATCGCACTCGAAGAAGCTTCAGAGCCCCTGGTGCTGCGCCGCATCGTCACACCTGATGGACGCTCGCGCGCTTATGTCTCGGATCAGCCTGTCGGAATTAGCCTGCTGCGGCGTATCGCGTCTCAACTCGTGGAAATCCAGGGTCAGCATGAGCAGATGGGTCTCGCTGATCAGAGCACTCACCTGAATTTGCTGGATGCCTTTGGCGTCAAACGGGATCTTCTGGCGCGAACTGCCGCAACATTTCATCAATGGGCCAATGCTCGTACAGCCCTCGCAAAAGCACGTTCCGAAATGGATGCTGCTGCGCGCGAGGAAGAGTGGCTGCGTGCAACTGTTGATGACCTCTCGACTTTGGCTCCTCAGGAAGGCGAAGAAGAGTCGCTTGCCGCGCTCCGTGTCAGTCTTCAGCAAGATGAACGTCGCGGAGAGGCTGTTGCCGCAGCCCTTTCTGAACTGACGCCGCGTGACCGACGCTCATCAAACCCTTCCGCAGCTTTGCGGTCTGCCAGCAGGGCATTGGTCCGGCTGCTGCCGTCTTCTGCAGAAACTGAGGGCAGCACCTCCACTCATCAGGCGCAGGCTCAGGAAGCTTTGGATGCGCTGGAAAAAGCTGAGGAAGCGTTAGCAGAAGCAGAAATGCTGCTAACGCGTCTTGCTGCCGATACGGAGAGCGATCCACGGCTGCTGGAAGAGACAGAAGAGCGTCTTTTCTCCCTGCGGGCCGAAGCCAGAAAACATAATGTCTCGGTCGCCGAACTCCCGTCCTTTCTCGCGTCCCTGAAAAGCCGTCTGGCTGCGCTCGATTCGGGTAATGCCGAACTGTCACGGCTTGAAATCGCTCTGACAGAAGCGCGGCTGGCCTATGAAGAAGCCGCGAAAGCTCTGTCCAAGGCGCGCGAACACTCTGCTCAGAAACTTGAGCAGGCCGTCAGCCGTGAGTTGAAGCCGGTCAAGCTTGAACGCGCCCGTTTCATTGTCTCGCTGCTCCCGCTCGCACCCGAACAATGGAACAGCCGCGGCATGGAGCAATCCTCTTTTCTTATCGCGGCAAACCCCGGTCAGGCGCCCGGTCCCTTGGCCAAAGTGGCCTCTGGCGGTGAGCTATCGCGTCTGATGCTGGCGCTGAAGGTTGTGCTGGCTCAGCGCTCTGATGTGGGAACACTGGTATTTGACGAGGTGGACTCTGGCGTTGGCGGCGCAACCGCATCATCAATCGGCGACCGGCTGCACAAGGTCGCACAGGACGTGCAGGTCCTCGTCGTAACGCACAGCCCGCAGGTTGCCGCGCGAGGTGACCATCACCTGCGCATTGCAAAGCGCATCCGCAACGAGCGCACTGAAACACTTGCAGAGCCTCTTTCCCGTGAAGCCCGCCGCGAAGAAATTGCCCGGATGCTTGCGGGTGACGTCATTACTGATGCGGCACGCGGCGCCGCAGATAGCCTTCTGGAACAGACCGCATGAATTCTGCCGATCGTCACGCCGAACTTGAGACCCTGCTCGCCCGATGGGACGAGGCCTATCACGGCAAGGACGACCCGGAGGTTTCTGACGCAGAATATGACGCTGCCCGGCGTGAGCTTCTGGAACTGGAAGACGCCAACCCTGAGCTTCGCCGTGAGGGAGGAGCGAGCGATCGCGTAGGCGCTCTACCCGATTCGGCTTTTGGAAAGCACCGTCATCTTGTTCCGATGCTGTCTCTGGATAACGTTTTTGGGTCGGACGGATTTGAAGGATTTGTTTCCCGAGCCGGTCGCTTTCTGGGACTGGATGACGACGGAATTCAAGCGCTTCAATTTGTCGCCGAGCCCAAAATTGACGGCCTCTCTATCAACCTGACGTATGAAAATCGAAAATTCGTCCGGGGCGTCACGCGCGGAAACGGTATTGAGGGTGAAGACGTCACGGCCAATCTGCTGACGCTCAAAGATATTCCGCACACTCTCCCTGATGATGCACCAGATGTCATAGAAATCCGTGGTGAAGTTTTCCTTTCAAAGAAGAACTTCCTGACCCTGAATGAGCAACAGGCAGAGCGCGGGATCAAACCGTTCGCCAATCCGCGAAATGCCGCAGCAGGATCTCTTCGGCAGTTAGACCCGGAAATCACACGCAGCCGACCCTTGTCCCTGTTCGCCTACGCTCAGGGTTACGCATCGTCCTCTATAAGCGAAACACATTCAGGATATCTTGAAGCCCTGACACGCTGGGGATTCACGGTTAATCCCCTGTCCGAACTAATCGAACATGCCCGGGATATCCCCGCGTATGTGGACAGGCTCGCTCGTGATCGCTCCGGCCTCGATTATGATATCGATGGCATTGTTTTCAAACTGAACGATATAGCCCTCCAGAACCGACTGGGGTTTGCGGGCCGCGCGCCGCGCTGGGCCATCGCCTGGAAGTTCCCGGCTGAACAGGCCATCACCCGGCTGCTGCGGATTGAAATTCAGGTCGGACGAACTGGCGCCTTGACCCCTGTCGCTCATCTGGAGCCCGTCAATGTTGGTGGCGTGATTGTTGCGCGCGCAACCCTGCACAACGAAGACGAAATCGCCCGTAAGGACGTTCGTGATGGCGATCTGATTCGCCTTCAACGTGCCGGAGACGTTATTCCACAAATTTTGGGCGTTGTGGAAAGCGATGAGCCACGCAGCCCGCGATATGTCTTCCCTGATCACTGCCCGGTCTGCGGATCACTGGCTGAGCGCGTTCATGGAGAAGCGGTGCGCCGCTGTACCGGCGGACTGACCTGTGAGGCACAGGTCGTGGAACGCCTCATTCACATGGTGTCACGGGGCGCGTTCGACATTGATGGCCTCGGAGACCGCAGCATCCGAGAATTTCATGCTGCCGGCTACGTCCTGCGCCCAGGAGATATTTTTCGCCTGGGCGCACATAAGGATGAACTTCAGAAACGGGACGGCTGGGGAGAGCTCTCGGTCAGGAATCTTCTCCAGGCGATTGATGAGCGACGGACCATATCTCTGGCCAGGCTCATTTTCGGTCTTGGAATTCGCCGGATCGGGGAGCGTAACGCCCAGCTTCTTGCGCGGCATTACGGCACCTTCGAAGCCTGGCGCGACGCAATGGTAGCCGCGAACGCGGGCAGTGAAGAGCGGGAAGCGTTAGATTCCATCATGGGCGTCGGTGGTGCGATTGCAGACGAACTGGTCGCATTCTTTTCAGAAGCCCACAACGTCGAAACTCTTGATGATCTTCGGCAGCAACTTCACACAATTGAAGCAGAAGAAGCACCGTCCGAAGGCCACCTCTCGGGCAAAACCATCGTCTTCACTGGCACCCTGACCACAATGACCCGCCCTGAAGCAAAAGCGATCGCGGAGCGTCTTGGGGCACAGGTAACCGATAGTGTTTCCAAAAAGACGTCTCTGGTTGTGCTGGGAGAAAAAGCCGGATCAAAAGCAAAGAAGGCTGCTGATCTGGGACTTGAAACTGTTGATGAAGCCGGTTGGAGAACATTGACAGGGATTTGACAGTTTTAAGACATTGAGGACCTGCATGGCTGCCACCCGAAGATAATTGGCGTGTTCTGGTATCTTCGGAGTATGATGCCGCCTGCATGCAAGTTTCTTCTTACACCCAGCACATGATTGTTCTTCTCCTGCTGGGCCTTCTCGCGACCGTCGTCCTGATCGCGGTCTCTATCCTGATCTCTCTTTCAGAGATTTCCTTCGCCGCAGCTCGTGACGTCCGGCTTCGCTCGAAAGCAGAAGCCGGCGATCCACGAGCCGTTGCCTTTCTGAAGCTCCGTCGCAACAGCGGGCAGGTCATTACTGTCCTGCAGATCTGCCTGAATGCCGTTGGCGTTCTTGGCGGTATCATCAGCGAATCGATGTTGAGCGAGCCTATCGCAGACGGCTTTCAGCTCATGGGCTTTTCGCCGTCTCTTTCGGCAAAGGGCGGCTCGGCTTGCTCCTTCATTCTTATTACGGGACTTTTCGTCCTGTTCGCGGATCTGCTTCCCAAGCGGATTGCAATGAATGCACCGGATCGGATCGCTCTTAAGGTTGGGTGGTTCCCTGCCTTGGCCCTGAAGGTTCTGTATCCTGCGGTGTGGGTCTTTTCGCGCGTATCGGATGTGCTTCTGCGCGTGATGAAAATCCCAGCTGCGGCCACTGTCGAGCCTGTAACGCCTGAAGACCTACGCGCTATTCTCGCCGCAGGCACAGCCTCTGGTATCCTGCTGGAGCAGGAGCATCAGATGATTCAGAATGTTCTGGGCCTTCAGGATCGCTCCGTAACGTCCGCCATGACCCCGCGTGATGAGATCGTCTTTCTGGACGTTCAAGAGACACCGGAGAGCCAGCGGGATAAGGTTCGCGTGCGTCCCTACTCCCGCTATCCCCTTTGCGATGGCGGTCTGGATCGCGTGATCGGGTCTATTCGCGCAGAAGATGTTCTGGTTGCGGTTGTGGATGAGCCGCAATCCAAGGAGAGCCTGACGCCCGTCGCCAGCCAGATCTTCAAGATGCGCCGTGATGTCTTGTCCCTGCCCGACACGCTGAACCTGTGGGAAACTCTCGCGCAGTTTGATGCTCATTCCGCAGGCTTTGCACTGATCGTGAATGAATATGGCCTAGTCGTGGGCCTTATCACCTACAAGGACATCATGGGCGCTCTGATGGATGGTCTCGTCAGCCCATTTGAGGAGCAGGCCATTGTCCGCCGCGATGCCAACTCCTGGCTCATCGATGGGGCAGCACCAATCGGTGACGTTATTCGCGAACTGGATATTCCGATTTTCGACGATGCCCAGAATTTCGATACCGTTGGTGGCTTCGTCATGAATCGGCTGCGTCGTATGGCCCGAAAGGCCGATAGCGTCGAATCTTCAGGCTTCCGATTCGAAGTTGTGGATGTTGAGGGCTTCCGGATTAACCAGCTTCTGGTGACACGCCTCTAACGGGAAACCTTTCTTCCAGGCATGGAGGCTGATTAAGATCGCACAATGCGTTCTGCAGGACATGGTTCCTGCCTCAGCCTTGGAAGATTGCTCCTTTGCCTGATTTTCAGCACTCAGCTCTGATTATCGTCGACGTCCAGAATGATTTTTTGCCTCATGGAGCCTTGGCTGTTCCTAGAGGTGATGAAATCATTGCCCAGGTTAATGCCCTGTCCCATCTTGGCTTTGGGGCTGTAATTGCCACTCAGGACTGGCATCCCGCAAATCACTGCTCTTTCGCGCCACAAGGCGGACCTTGGCCCGAACATTGTGTTGCAGCGTCGTCAGGTGCCGATTTTCCAAAATCTCTCGATCTTAGCCCGATCAGCCATATCATTCACAAAGGAATGGCGCAGAATCGGGATAGCTACTCAGCGTTCTTCGACAATGACCGTGTCACCTCTACCGGCCTGAATGCGCTCCTCAGCGGCCTTTCCATCAACCATGTTGTGATCTGTGGTCTGGCGCTTGATTTCTGTGTCGCGGCAACTGCTGAGGACGCCATGCGCTGTGGCTTCAGGACAGACATCGCGCTTGAGGCCTGCCGTGGCATCAACGCGGACCAAAGCGCCCTCCTCCAGACACTGAGGAGCAACGGAATCACTTTGTCTGACTGAACGAACTCGGCTGGAGAGGACACTACATATGAAACTGAAATTATTCGCTGCGATGTTACCCCTTATCGCACTCTCCACCTCACTTGCGTCTGCAGAAGTTCCAACGACACAGGAGCTCCTGAGCCGTTCGGGCTTCAAGGAGGCCTATAAAAGCATGATTACATTGCCGGCTTGGGTCGTATCAGGACAGGGCACATCAACGCCTGTGGAATATTTTTCCCAAGATGGAAAACGCTATGCACTGGGTCACATGTGCAAACCCCACGACTGTGCGACGCAGCAGCTCGAAATCGTCATGGCAAACGACCATTCAGGTGCATGGGGGCTTTTGTCGATCAAGGCTAACAGCGCCTTGAAGCAGACACTTCTCGGATCACCAGAACCAGCAATGGAAAAGGTTCTTCGAGATGCCTATAGCAAAAATAATCCTGCCAACTAATTTTTTGAAAATTGCTAGGCGCGCGGCGCTGCTGTTAAGCAGGCTGGCGCGCCCTGCTGGATTCGAACCAGCGACCCACAGCTTAGAAGGCTGTTGCTCTATCCAACTGAGCTAAGGGCGCAGTAAAGAAACCTCAAAGACTGGTCGGGGCGCCCGGACTCGAACCGGGGGCCTCCTGTACCCAAAACAGGCGCGCTACCAGGCTGCGCCACGCCCCGAACCGAGGCGGAACTTAGGTGGTATAAGTTCCGGACGCAATAGGGTTTTTTCAATCTTTTTCATTTCTTACGAGCGGAGGCACAAAAAGTGGTGCCGTATCCCACGGAAACAGCACCCAAGTGTCCTGAGCGACTTCCGTGACATAGTGATCGGTCAGCGGTTTTCCGTCCGGTTTGGCATATAGGCAGGCAAAAACAGCCTTGGGCAGCATTTCACGCACGAACTGAGCCGTAATGCCGGAATCAACCAGATCATCGACGATCAGGAAGCCTTCACCGTCACCTGCGGCGGTTGGTGCTTTCACAACCTTCGGCTGGTGCTGCGTGCCTTCTTCACCAGCGTAGCTGATGACAGAAACGCTTTCGATCAGGCGGCAGCCCATTTCACGACCGAGAATAGCTGCGGGGATCAGGCCACCGCGCGTAATCGCCACGATACCGCGGAACGGACCGTGCTTTTCCATGAGCGTCGCAGCAAGAGTACGGGCGTCACGATGGAGCTGGTCCCAGGTGACAGTTGCGTACGTTACGGGTTTGGGTGTGGATGTAGCATTCATGTCTCTCATCTGCCTTCCGGCTCGGAATTTTGCAATAAACTTGCACGCCGGAAGTGACTAATGTGCCTGAATGATTGAACCAGCATTACGGGCCCTGCCCGGCCTCGGCCCACTGATTATCAGCCGAATCTGTTCCCAGCTTTCTGCGACGACGCTGACAATTGCCATCGGCTGGCAGATGTACGCCCTGACCCATAGCGTGTCATCGCTGGGCTATCTGGGCCTTGCACAGTTTCTACCGATGGTTCCCCTGACATTCATCTCCGGACACGTCGCGGATCGTTTTAATCGTCGTAGCGTGGTGCTGATCTGCCAAATTCTGGAAGTGCTCAGCACGGGTACCCTTGCCGCCATCGCAGCTATGCATTGCCTGACCCCGGCCTACGTGTACGCTTTTGCAGCGTTCTACGGCACGCTACGCAGCTTCGAGATGCCGTGCCAGCAGGCGTTTCTTCCAGCGATTGTCCCCCCTCAGCTTCTGCCCAGAGCACAGGCCCTGATGTCCTCGCTGTTCATGACGGCATCCATTGTGGGACCCAGCCTGGGCGGCCTTCTCTACGGGCTCGGCTCAGTCATCTGTTACAGCCTCGCGACGCTTGGATTCGCATTGGCGTTTCTAGGAACGCTGGCTCTAAAGCTGCGCCATAAGGTCGCATCAAAAGAACCTGTAACGTTCGCCTCTGTATTTGCGGGTCTTGGTTTTCTAAACAGACGCCGCGACCTTCTTGGTGCAATTTCCCTGGATCTGTTTGCCGTTCTTCTTGGCGGCGCCACTGCCATGCTCCCCGTCTATGCGGATAGCGTTCTCCATGTGGGACCAATCGGGCTAGGCTTTCTGCGCGCAGCCCCCGCCCTCGGAGCGCTCTTTACATCGGCCTGGCTGTCTCGCCATCCACTTGGGGGCCGTGCTGGAATTACGATGTTTGTTTCCGTGATTGTTTTTGGAATCGCGACCATCGTGTTCGGCGCTTCGCACATCACATGGATTTCAGTCGTCGCCCTGATGGTTCTAGGAGCAGCAGACGTCATCAGTGTTGTCGTCCGGTCTTCACTCATTCAGCTGGCTACACCAGACGCCATGCGCGGAAGAGTCTCTGCTGTAAATTCGCTGTTCATTGGCTCCAGCAACCAGCTGGGCGAATTTGAGAGCGGAATGCTGGGAACAGCCATCGGGCCAGAAGCAGCTGTTATCGCAGGCGGCGTAGGAACAATTCTTGTCGCGGCAACCTGGATTCGTCTCTTTCCCAGCCTGTGGGCGCTGGATCGCCTGGAAGACGTTAGGCCAGAAGAACTCTGAGCAGATCCCACGAACTCATCACCGGAACGGCATCAAGCCTCCGGTGATGGTCAATCAGTACAGTAGATATGAAAAAAGCCCCGTAAGGGGCTTTTCACTGTACCAAACCAAATCTTTCAAGAAAAAAGAATGGCTCCCGAAGTAGGACTCGAACCTACGACCCAGCGATTAACAGTCGCTTGCTCTACCAACTGAGCTATTCGGGACCGGTGAGGAGGTATTTAGTCCAACCGCCGGGGTCGGTAAAGCCCCTTTTTTCATATTTCTGCATTTTTCTGAACTTTCTTCAGTAACCCGCAGAAAACATGACTTTTTCAGAGCTCTTCCCGTCCCCGGGTTGCCAATACATCCACACGTTCATTGTTCACATCACCAGAATGTCCCCTCACCCAGAGCCATTCGATTTCATGAGGTTTGGCTGCATCGAGAATGCGCTGCCATAGATCCATGTTGGCAACAGGATCACCAGCTGAATTACGCCAGTTCCGCCGTACCCAACCACTGTGCCACCGCGTGATACCGTTCCGAAGGTATTCACTGTCTGTATGCAACGTGACCCGACACGGCCGCTTCAGAGCTTCCAGAGCCTCAGCCGCAGCCGTCAGTTCCATGCGGTTATTGGTCGTCTCCGGATGCCCGCCCCATAGCTCCTTTTCCTTGCCTTTAAAGCAAAGCAGTGCTCCCCAGCCTCCTGGACCGGGATTGGGTTTGCATCCACCATCCGTCCAGATCTCCACCGGAAGCTGATCCGCGCTCGCATCAGACATGCGCGACACCCGAAAAATGTCGGAGACGACCCAGATAGGCCAGTGGATCCTTGCGGGTCACCAATGCATCAGCCGGGGTATTGATCCAGTCGTAGAGGCGCGTCAGCAGAAACCGGATTGAAGCCCCCTGACACAGAACTGGCAAAGCTTCCTTTTCAGCCACCTCTAAATTGCGGACGCTTTCGTACCCTTCGATCATGGCGTGAGCGAAAGCAGGTTCGAAAATTTTCTCATCGCGAAAACACCAGGCGTTCAGACAGATCGCCAAGTCGTAAGCAAACAGATCCGTGCAGGCGAAATAGAAATCGATCAGCCCAGAGACCTGGTCACCCTGAAAGAAGACATTATCGGGAAAGAGGTCTGCATGGATCTGCCCACGAGGCAAACTGCCCGCAGCAGGCCAAGACTTTTCAATCCGTGACAGTGCATCGGACAGTTCCTGCGTGAGGCCCGGCAGCAGGTCATCCCCACTGCCCTGACAGCTCTCAAGGAGTGGGCGCCAAGCTTCCACAGACAGCCCATTAGGGCGTTCCGCTGTGTAGTCCTGCCCCAGCTTGTGGAATGTCGCGAGGACCTGTCCCAGTGCATGACAGGCAGATGCCGTAATCTGAAGGACAGCTTGCCCCGGAAGGAACGTGGTGATCGCCGCAGGCCGATCTGCCAATACCCTGAGAGCGATTCCGTCTTTTGCCTGTACGGGCTGCGGGCAGTTCATGCCCTTCCCCGACAGATGCTGCATCAGCCCCAGAAACCATGGAAGGTCAGACGCTTTGACCCGCCGTTCAAAGAGCGTGAGGATGAACTTCCCTTCCGTGGTCTGGAGGAGGAAGTTGCTATTTTCGACGCCTTCGGCAATGCTCTGGAAAGCAACCAGGGCACCGATGTCATATGTGCCAAGAAACGCTTCAAGCGCCTCGGCCGCCAGTTCAGTATAGACGGCCATGAAGACTCAGTTGTCCTCACCAGCAAGCGGACCTGGAAGACGGAAATTGATGTTTTCCTCCTTCATGATTCGCTCTTCAATCTTCAGCGTGTACTTCGCAGCAAGCGCCGTCACCATTTCCTGCACGAGGCTTTCCGGAGCGGACGCACCCGCACTGATGCCCAGCGTTTCAACGCCTTCCAGCACAGACCAGTCCAGATTTTCCAGCTTCGGCACCAACAGTGCACGGCGGGCACCAGAACGCTCGGCTACTTCGCGCAGACGCTGCGAATTGGAAGAGTTCGGCGAACCGATCACGATCACCAGATCGCTTTCCGGCGCAATGGCCTTCACAGCTTCCTGACGATTGGTCGTCGCGTAGCAGATGTCTTCGCGCTTCGGGCCTTCAATCAGCGGGAAGCGAGTCCGCAGAATATCGACGATCTCAGCCGTATCATCCACAGACAGCGTCGTCTGCGTGATGAAGGCCAGCTTCGCCGGATCCTTTGGCTGGATCGTACGGGCTTCTTCAGCATCGTTGATGAGCGTGACAGCGCCCGGCGGAAGCTGGCCCATTGTGCCCACTACTTCCGGATGGCCGGCATGACCGATCATCAGAATATGGAGCTGCTCTGGGCCGCCGCCTGCAAAGTGACGCTCTGCTTCGCGGTGTACCTTGGAAACCAGCGGGCACGTTGCATCTAGGTAAAGCAGATTGCGGCGCTGCGCTTCGGCTGGAACTGACTTCGGCACGCCATGCGCTGAGAAAACGACATGCCCGTCGGGCGGCACTTCGTCGAGTTCCTCAACGAAAATGGCGCCCTTGGCCTCCAGTCCTTCAACCACAGTGCGGTTATGGACGATTTCGTGACGCACATAGACGGGCGCGCCATAGCGGCGCAGCGCTTCTTCAACGACACGGATGGCACGATCCACACCGGCGCAGAAGCCGCGAGGCCCGGCCAGCAGGACGCGGAGCGTCTTCTGGTGTGCAGCACCTTCAGGTGCAAGAGTTGTCTGATCTGACATGGTGTTCCCCAAGCGGGCGGAGTTCGATATGTAGGACCAGTATCGACCGGATTGACGCATGTCGCAACGTCCGGGCCGCTTTGTGGGAGTTTCTACAGCAGATGCCAGCCTTTCGGCGCCTTGCCACGTCCCTGTTTGTCCCGGCTTTTGCCGTCGTCGCGATTTCAACACTCGCGGGATGTGACGAATCCAATCCGGGCTTCTTTGCCCCCACATGCCCGGTCACGGATATTCCCAGCGCCGCAGCAGACCGGTTTGTCTATGACGGAAAAGATCCGGATATCGGGAATCTGGTCAGCCATGCACAGCTCACCGCCATTTCGGGGGACTGTGAACGTGGCCCCAAAGGCCCCAAAGACCAGCAGATGATTCGTACCCGCGTCAGCCTGGCAATGAACCTGACGCGAGGACCTGCCTCCAAGACCGGCACCATCGACGTCCCCTATTTCATCGTCATCATGCGTGACGGAAAAATCGTGGATAAGAAGGTCTTCACGGACACATTCAAGCTGGAACCGAATGTCAGCAACCAGTCTGTTCGTACGGATCTGCGCCTTGTTGATCTTCCTGCATCCAAAAATATTCAGGAAAATCCCTACACGCTCGAAATCGGCTATCAGCTGACCAAGGATGAGCTGACTTACAATCAGCAGCACCTCCCTGTCGTAAAGTTCCGTGGCCGGACGCAGTAAGGGCCTTTTTCCTTCTCTTTCACCTGACGTCAAAATCCGGATTACGCTGAAAACGACCCTGGCTTGCCTGGCAGGCTTTGGGTCTTCAGCCTTTTCTGCGACTCCTGACGTTTCGGCATCGAAAGAAGAAAGGATCAAGGTCCATCACGCAGAACGTCCGGAAATCCAGAACTTTCCCCATGCAGGGTTCCTGGAACAGCCACGCCGCCTGACGCCGAGCCAGAATGTTGCGCCGATCGGACGCCAGCCCCGATGGGGTGGATTCAATCGCGGCAACGGCGAAGGTGCGGGCTTTGGGCCTGTCGGACGCTATGGTGTCGCGCCATGGGCCGAAGACTGGTCATATCTGCGTGACAAGCGCCATCAGAGCGACATTTTCGATCCATTGAAGTTCATTGCTCTGAATAATGAACGCACAATCTGGCTGTCCCTGTCCGAACGCACCCGCCTCCGCAACTGGTACAATGACTATCCGATGCTGGGGACGAATACCCATTCCGGATCGGGCCGTTTTGTGACGCGCAATATGTTGGGGGCCGACCTTCATATCGGAGAACACTGGCGTATCTTCGCGCAGCTCGTGAACGGTACGGCCGCAGGCTGGAACGGATATGGCTATGGTGGCACTTACCGTAAGCGTCTGGACCTGCATCAGGCCTTTATCGAATACAAACGCACGATTGGCACAGCAAAGACGGGCCTGATGTTTGGAAGGCAGCAGTTTCTCGATGCGCCATCCTATGTCCTGTATGACCGGGAGCCCCCGAATATCCAAATTACCTGGAACGGACCGCGCGCTTACGCGATTTTCCCGCATGTCCGGTTCGATCTCTATGACTTCGTTGCGACAGACATCACCCCAACAGCCATGTTCCACGACACGCAGGACTGGAACACGCGTCTCTATGGCTTCAACACAACCTTTGACGTCCCCGCGTTCCATCTGGGCCAACAGCGTGTTCAATCCTATCTCGATCTGTTCTGGATTGGCTTTCATCTTGGTGGAAAAACAGGCTCTGTCCCGCTGGTCAGTGCGAGCAAAATCAACTCCGTAACGGGCGCGACAAATCGTAACAATTTCGGTTTTCGGTGGTACGGCACAGCCCAGCAACTGGAATACGCCATCGGCGTCTTGTGGCAGCAAGGCAATTTCACACAATACGGAACCACTGCCCGGCGCCAGGTCTCTGCTTATTCCGTGAATACGACATTGGGATACAGACGTTCCAATCTGCCTCTCAAACCCTTCTTCGGAATTCAGACGGACGTCTATTCCGGCGGGAATGAAAACCGACGTACCGGAACAGTCGGGACTTACAGTGCGCCGTTTGCCCCTCAAAATCCGTATCTGGACTACACGGGCTATATTGGCGCAGCGAACCTGATCAATCTGTCCCCCATTGTCGTGGGGTCCTACGGTAAGGTGTCTTTGCGGATCAAAGTCCCGATTCTGTGGAGGGAGACCACAGCGTCTTCCGTCTATTCAATCAGTTCTGCTTATAATTTCCCCAGGTTTCGTAGCCACTTCATAGGCGTAGCCCCTAATGGTCTGCTGACATGGGCCGTATCCCGACACTGGAACTGGACACATGTCGTCGCGTGGTTTGCGGCATCGCATGATCTGAAAAATGCCGGGGCAAAAAGCGGGCTCTATTATCAGTCCAGCCTGTCATTTGCTTTTTGATGAATGGTTGCGGTGCGGGCCTCCGCAGCGTAATGCCCGAAAAAACAACGCGACATCACAGGATCGCCCCACCATGAAACTTATGGACAGCCGCGAACTGACCTTGCGGGGCATCATTCTGGGTGCCCTGATTACCGTCGTCTTCACGGCAGCAAATGTCTATCTGGGATTGAAGATCGGCCTGACCTTTGGCTCCTCTATTCCCGCGACCATCATTTCAATGGCCGTACTCCGCCTGATGGGCGGCGGGACGATGCTCGAAAACAATATGGTGCAGACGCAGGCTTCTGCGGCAGGAACACTCTCCTGCGTCTTCGCAGCGCTGCCTGGCCTTATCATGGTCGGGTATTGGCACGAATTTCCATATTTTGTCTCACTCCTGCTGACACTTGCAGGAGGCATGACCGGCGTCATCTTCACGATCCCGCTGCGTCGGGCATTGGTGAAGAATTCTGACCTCCCGTATCCGGAAGGCACAGCCTGCGCTGAAATCCTGAGAGCCTCTTCTCCGGAAGGCGATGCCGAGAGCCTGCGTTCCCTGACAAAAGGAAGCCTAATCTCTGCTGCCGTTGCTTTGGCGACATCAGGGCTCAGGCTACTGTCCGACGGCGTTTCGGCCGCTACCAGCTTCGGCGCGTCCGTGTTTCGTCTGGATATCAGCTTCTCCCTCGCACTTCTGGGAACGGGTTATCTTGTCGGCATCGGCGGTGGCATTGCCATGCTGTTGGGTGTTCTGATGGGCTGGGGCGTCATGGTCCCCATTCTGGGGCATCTGAACCCGGCCGCTGACCCTATGGCCGCGGCGACAGGTTTATGGATTCATAAAGTGCGCTTCATCGGCGCCGGAACAATTGCCGTTGCCGCAATCTGGACGCTGCTCGCACTGGCCAAACCTGTTGCGATCGGACTGAAAGAATCTCTGTCCGTTAAGCATCGCGCGTCACAGGATGAGAGCGACCTGGATCTCGCGCCGCGCACGTTGATCGGCCTGAGCATCGGGCTGGCTCTCATTCTTTCTGGACTGTTTACCCAGTTCCTGTGGCCCGCAATCCCACACGGTGCATCCCTTGTGACGCTCGTTGTTCTGGGGTTGGGCGCCTGTTTCGGTCTCGGCTTTCTGGTTGCGAGTGCCTGCGGTTATATGGCGGGCATAATCGGATCATCCTCTTCCCCGATTTCGGGCGTCGGAATTATCGCGATCATTGCCATTTCCGTCACACTCTGGGGACTGGAAAGTGGCGGCGTTCTTTCGCCCGACCAACGCCCGACGGTTATTGCATTCGGACTATTCGTACTGTCTGCCATCACGGCGTCTGCTGCCGTATCAAATGATAACCTGCAGGACCTCAAGACCGGACAGTTAGTTGGAGCGTCTCCATGGAAGCAGGAAGTTGCTCTCCTCATAGGGTGCGCTGTGGGTGCCGTGGTTATTCCATGGGTCTTGCAGACACTTTATCAGGCCTACGGATTTGTTGGAGCGATGCCCCGCGCGGATATGGATCCGACCCGAGCTCTCGCAGCGCCACAACCCGCGCTCATGGCTGCCATCGCGACAGGTATTCTCTCACACAACCTCGACTGGCTGATGCTGGAAATCGGGGCGGTGATCGGGATTGTACTGGTTATTGCGGATATTCTTCTGAAGCGACGTAATCTCGCTCTGCCGCCTCTAGCCGTTGGTATGGGAATTTACCTGCCGGCCAACGTGTCCGTGACGATCGCGATCGGAGCAGGCCTCGGCTGGCTGCTGCGCAAGTCCCCAAAAGAACAGGGCACAATGATCGCATCGGGCTTTATTGTGGGAGAAAGTCTGGTTGGCGTGGCCGTGGCAGCCCTTGTAGGTGCCACAGGCAGCACGGAAACACTGGCCCTGCCCATTCCGGACATGGTTCGGTCAGGATTAGGCTGGGCTGTGTTTTTAGGCATCATGATATGGTTCGGGCGCTCTGTAAGACGCCCGACAGCCTGAACTTCAGGCCTTTACCCACCACTGAACAGGTTCCGGCTCATCAAGAAGAACAGCCGGGGCCTCAACAGCGGCCTTCTCGACTTTTTTCACCACAGTTTCGTCCTGCACTTCCTTACGCGGACGTCCAACAGGGCGCGGCGAACGGCGGGCAGCTTCAGCAGCCTGCTCACGGGACTGGTGAAGCTGTGCTTTCAGAGACTGAATTTGGTCCTGATGCTCACGCAGATGACGGTTGAGTTCCGTAATCTGGATTTTGGCGTGAGCTTCGCGCGTTTCATATGTTTTGAGTTGCGTGCGGGCTTCAGCCAGATAACGCTCTGCTTCTTCCCAGCGACGCTGCTCACGCTTTACAGACTGGCGAAGACGTTCAATTTCGTCCTGGTCGTCCTGGCTCGGAGCATTGCTACGCTGTGCAAATCCACGGCTGGCCTGATGCTCAACAACAACCTGACCATCTCGCACAAAGCGACGGCGACGTTCTGTTGTTGGCGTGATGGGACGCGCCTTCTGGGGACGGGAAGATCCTGATCCCAGACGAGCAAGCGCCTCTCGCAGTTTGTCTTCACTAACCTGCTGATCGTCCTGCATTCTTCGTTTTTTCAACCAATTATAAAATTTGTTCTATGTCACCTGATCAGAATGCCCACCTAGAATGACGGAGGCTCTGAAAGGCGTAAAGCCGATCAGAAAAAAGCATGTCCTGACAAGGAAATGAAAGTCGACACTGCCGGGTTTCTAACTCATTCCGGTGTATCAGACTGAATTCTTTTATCAGATCTTATATGTCCTGTCATCAACACAATAAGACTGTATTCATCTTTCTTTTACTGCCACTGACCCGGTTGCCAGAGAATGTCATCTGCTCCGTGAGCATTGGCATGACGTGCAAGAACAAAGAAATAATCAGAAAGGCGGTTTAGAAACCTGAGCCCTTCCTGTGGACCATGCTCCAAAATCACAATCCGCCGTTCCGCGCGCCGCGCAACAGTCCGGGCCATGTGGGCATGTGCAGAAACAAGAGAACCGCCAGGCAGAATAAAGCTTTTAAGCGCCGGCTGCTGAAGACGCATGTCTTCAATGCGTTCTTCCAGCCAACTAACAGCCTTTACTGTAAGACTCTGAGGACGTTCTTTGTCCGGAATACATAAATCTGCCCCTAAATCAAAAAGGCAGGACTGTATCTTCCGAATATCAGAGGAAAGATCTCGTATACTTTCCTCTGATCTCAGAGAGCAATCGAGCAAACCAAGAAGAGCGTTCAGCTCATCGACCGTCCCCATGGCCTCAATTCTCGGACAGGCTTTTGAGACACGGGTTCCGTCTCCCAGTGAAGTCTGCCCTGAATCGCCGCCACGCGTTACAATACGATCAAGCCGAACACCCGTCATAATTGCCCTCTAAAGCTTAGTGACGACCGAAGTGATGATGATGACCTTTAACAGTCTTCGCGCCGCTCAGGTCCTGCGCACGAGTCGTATGGTCCTTGAGCATCTTCGTGGTGTCTGATGCCAGCGTCTTGATATCGGCCGTTCCGCCAGACTGCGATGCCGTTGTCAGAGCACTGCTGAGAGCAGGCGTCTGAACGCTCACGATTTCACGCAGGAAAACACGATCAAAAGCAGCGCCATACAGATGACCGAAGGATGCAACGTGCGCCTCATCGCCAGCATTCAGCTTGTCAGTGACGGTCAGGTTGGCGTCGCTCGCCACCTTGGCAACAGCCTTGCGATTGGTCGTGTGATCACTAACCACCGTTGCAGCGAAAGCCTTCACAACATCGCTGTTGCTATGCGTTGCAGCCAGGGTCGCAATGCTCACCTGCGTCAGATCCATGGCATCGACCTGCTGAAGAAATGCGGCATCCGCCGTCGAAAGCGTATAGGTTGATGCAGCAGACGGCAGCGCTGGTGCTGGCGGTGCATCCGGGGCATTACAGGCGCTCAGGCCTGCCAGCATGGCAATCGAGGCAAGAGCTGCGAAGCGTGCAGTAACTGTCATGAAGAGACATTCCTTCCATCTGCGAGACCAGGACAATGTCCCAGCCACTCTGGCTGAATGGTCCCGGCTTCAAGCGGTCCATTCATGTTCGGCACCACTCATGATACATTCAGGCCATGTCCGCAAATTCTAGCACGCATGATTTTTCCGGTGCCTTCCGCTTCTGTTTCATTGCAGGAGCTGTCGAAGGCGCATCCGGAGTGGTTCTCGGGGCGCTTGCCTCTCACCTCCCGGACCATATGTTTGCCATCCCCAATGGCCGTTCTGTTCTGCACTCCGGGGTGGACATCCTCATGTGGCACGCCATCGCACTCTGCGCGCTTTCACTAGGAGCGCGCTTTCTGGTGCCACGCCTGGCGCGTCTTGCATGTCTGACAATGCTGGCAGGCACGCTGCTCTTCTGTGTCTCCGTCACGCTTTTCGCGCTTTTTGATCTGAAACTCGGGACACTCTCAGTAGCCCGCATAGCCCCCTATGGCGGTACCTTGCTGATTTTAGCATGGCTTCTTGCAGCACTGTCTGGACTAAGACGGCGCTCAGCCTGAGACTTCAGGATCTGTTTCTGATCATCTTAAGAACAAAAAGCCCGGCCACCTGAACAACCAGCGCCACGGCAAAACAGAACAGAATAATACCCAAAAGAATGAGCTGCTCCCGCCCGAGCGCCGTTTCAATATGAAACACGCTGTAAAGCGACTGCCAGGCATGGGTCGCCGCAGTCTTCTGAGAAAGCTTTACCGCAGGTTCCCAGAAACGAAAGATAGCGGCAAGCGCCAGAGTAAGCCCAACGAGGACGACAGTCCTCAGGAGCGTCTCCAGAATACTGACTTCTGCACCCTGCTGAGTGGAGGGCGATGAGGGTGAACCGTGTTGCGTTATCAAAAGCATGACCTTCCGAATGAAGTAGGCTTTAATCGTTTTGCTGTGACACTGCGTTATGTGATGCAGACCACTCGATCAATGAAAGCCTTTTTTATGCGCGTTTCCCTTCTTGCCGCCGCCGGACTGGGTCTGGCGCTTTCCGCACCTTTTTCAGCACAGGCTGCAAGTACGCCTGCGCCCAAACTGACGGAAACATCAGCCCCGCCGGTCGCAACACCTTATCCAGATACGTCCGTCGCCCAGGAGCAGGTGCGCGATGCCTTTGCGCTCGCTGCTAAAACGGGCCGTAAGGTGCTTCTCGATTTCGGCGGCAACTGGTGCCCGGACTGCAAAATGCTCTCCGGCATTTTTGCCCTGCCCGACGCCAAGGCATGGCTGGACAGCCAGTTTGTGATCGTCCCGGTGAATGTTGGCCGCATTAACACCAATCTCGATCTGGCTCAGAAATACGATGTGACGATCAAGGCTGTTCCGACCGTCATTATTGTGACGCCAGATGGAAAGGCCCTGAACGGCGACGGCTCCAAAGCTCTCGGGAATGCTCGCAGCATGTCCCCACAGGCCGTTCTTGACCTGATCTCCGAGTGGAACAGCCGGGGATAAACCGTTCATTCTGGCTCTGAAGTTACCCTTCAGAGCCAGAACCGTTGCCTCAGATTCCGAGTTCCTGCTCGGCTTCATGAACGACTTCCGCCAAAGCATCCTCCTCAAAAGGGGATACCAGACCAGCATCAGCCACAAGCTGTGAGAACGGCTTGGAGCCGCCTTCCGAGCACAGCTTGCGATATGTCTCGAACGTGGCTTCCCGGTTCATACGGGAACGAAGCCAGAGTTGCAGTGCACAGCACTGAGCCAGAGCATAATCAATGTAATAAAATGGTAGGCGATAGATATGGAGTTGGGCCTGCCAGCGGCCACCCTTTGCCGGATAAGCCAGATCGCCCCAGTCCCGCCAGGGCATGTACATTTTCTCCAGGCGTGCCCAGGTCTCGTGCCGTTCTGCCGCTTTCATCTGCGGATTGGCATACACTTCATGCTGGAAGTGATCGACACAGACACCGTATGGGAAAAATGAGAGCGCATCGATGAGATGCATCCGGCGATACCGGTCCCTGGCCCCGTCTTCGACCAGCGTATCAATTTGCGGCCAGGTCAGAAATTCCAGACCCATGGAATGAATCTCGGCGGCTTCCATGGTGGGCCAGAGCTGATCGACCCAGTCCTGATCGCGGCTTTTCCAGTTCTGGAAGGCATGCCCCATCTCGTGGGTAAACACGCCGATATCGTTATGAGTGCCATTGAAATTGGCAAAGATGTAAGGGCTACCAATGGTCGGGAATGAGGTGCAGAAGCCACCGCCTGCCTTGTTGTCCCGGTTTTTTAGATCAAGATATCCGAGATCCCGCATCTGAACGTAGAAATCACCCATTTCGCCTTTGGGGTCGAGCGCACGGAACATGCCTTCTGCCCGCGCCACGAGCAGATCATGATCTCCTGCTGGCTCCGGATTCCCCTGCAAATCGATCAGTGCCTCGTCCCAGGCCCAGACCTTGTCCCATCCCATTTTAAGGCGACGACGTTCCAGCAGTGACTGAACCAACGGGGTAACTGAACTAAGAACCTTTTCCCGGAAGGATGCTACCTGCTCCGGACCGTAATCTGTCCGGCGCATCCGGCGGTAACCCAGCCCGATATAGTTCTCGAACCCGAGCGTTTTCGCCATCCGGTCACGCAGCTCAACCAGACGCCCGTAAAGCGTATCCAGTTCTTCGCCGTGTTCTTCAAAAAAGGCCCAGCGTGCTTGTTCGGCGGCATGGCGGACGTCCCGATCCGCCCCTTGCAAATATGGCACAAGCCCTGACAGGTTCAGAACCTTGCCATCAAAAGCAATTTTCGCCGAGGCCAGAAGCGCCGTGTATTCACCCGTCAGGCGCGCTTCTTCTTCCAGATCCGTGCTGATCCGAGGATCAAACGTCGTGGTGTCTGCTTCCCACAAATGAACCACATGTGGCGTCAGGAGCGCTTCCAGACCGGCACGATCAGGGTCTGCCAGCAGACGCTTCTTGATGATGACTTCATGGTCCGTCGCAACAGGCGAAAGGCGATCCGCGTAGTCACGGTCCGTCTTCGCCGTCTCGTCTTGTGTATTGCGGGAAAACTGGAGATGAACGTGGGAGGCCCAGGATTCATACTCTCGCCGAACGGCATCAAAAGCCTTGAGAGCCTCTTCGCGCTGCCCGCGATCAAGCAGCGACGAAATGTCCGCGTAGCGCGCCTTAAGAGACGCTTCGTCTGGACGGGGGAAAGACAGGTCAGAGAACGGAGGGATTGTCTGTGTCATGATCCAATTCTGACACTCCGCTCCGTTTCCGTCCATGCTTCTCAGGTTTTGCGGATACCTTTTACAAACCCTTCAATGCGGCGGCATGCCTCCGCAAGCTGGTCATCGGACGCTGCACATGAGAGGCGCAGATAAGGGCTAAAGCCAAACGCAGTTCCCGGAACGGTCGCAACATGAGCCTCTTCAAGCAAGGCCTCTGCAAACGCCACATCCGTATCCAGCAATCGCCCACTGGCAGAAGTGCCGCCAATCAGTCCGCCAACACCTGGATAGACGTAGAAAGCGCCTTCCGGAACGGCACATGTCAGTCCTGGAATAGCCTGAAGCGCTTCAACCATCGTATCCCGACGACGCTGGTAGGTTTCGCGCATCTGCTCAATACGATCCAGCCCACCTTTCAACGCTGCGGCAGAGCCTGCCTGAGCAAGTGTGCAGACACCGGACGTTGTGTTCCCCTGCACGGCAATCATCGCTTTGATGAGCGGCATCGGGCCACATGCAAAACCGACGCGCCAGCCCGTCATGGCATAAGCCTTGGCCATACCGTTAATGACCAGAATGCGTTCTGCCAGATCAGGCGCCACCTGCAAGATGGACAGATGCCTGCGACCATCAAACGTCAGGTGCTCGTAAATTTCATCAGACATGACAAGAACATGCGGCGCATCTCGCAAGACATCGGCAATGGCTTCAAGGTCATGACGTTCAAGGATGGCACCGGTGGGATTGTTCGGAAAATTGAGAACCAGCCAACGGGTTTTAGGCGTAATCGCAGCCTTGATTGTCGCTGCATCAGGCCGGAAACCATTTTCTTCCGGGCAGGGAATTTCAACAGCCGTCCCACCCAGCATCCGGGCAATCAGTGGATAGCTGACCCAATAAGGCGCAGGAACGATAACTTCGTCCCCGTCATCCAGCGTTGCCGCAAAAGCATTATAGATGACCTGCTTGCCACCATTGGCCACCATAATACGGTCAGATGTGACCGTCAGATCATTATCCCGCTTGAACTTATGAATAATGGCGTCAATCAGCGCCTTTTGGCCCGGAATGGGAGGATAACCCGTATCACCAGCCAACCCGGCTGCATAAGCGGCTTCAATGGCTTCTGGCGGTGATGGAAAATCCGGCTGTCCAAGGGCAAGTGAAATGACGTCTTCACCCTCCGCCCGCAATTCGCGGGCCCGCGCTGCCATAGCAATAGTGGCTGGCTTGGGGAGTGTTGCCAGACGGGATGCGATGCGAAACGTCATGACAGGCCCTGACAGAACTGCTGAATGCGGGTGCAGGCTTCCTTCAGAAGCTCGGTGCTGGTGGCATAGGAAATCCGGAAATATCCGGGCGTCAGGAAAGCACTTCCATGAACTGCGGCAACGCCCGTCTCATCCAGAAGAGCCGTGACAAAGGCCTCGTCACTGTCGATCAGATGGCCACCCTTACTCGTTTTTCCAAGCGTTCCCTCAATCGATGGGAAGACGTAAAACGCTCCTTCCGGCTTTGCACAGCTCAGGCCAGGTGCGTCATTGAGCATGGACACCACAAGATTGCGGCGCTGCTCATAAACGCTCACCATTTCCCCAATGAAATCCTGCGGGCCTGAAACGGCCTCCTTGGCCGCAGCCTGAGCAATGGAGCATGGATTGCTCGTGCTCTGTCCTTGCAGCTTGATCAGCTGGCGCGTCAGCTCTACAGGCGCTGCGGAAAAGCCAATTCGCCAACCGGTCATGGCATAGGCCTTGGACACGCCATTCATCGTCACCGTCCGGTCCCGCAGACGCGGTTCAACCTGCACAAACGTCTTGGCCACGGCGCCTTCATACATCAGCTTGGCGTACATATCGTCCGTCAGGATCCATACATGCGGATGCTCCAACAGAACCTCAGTCAGCGCCTTGAGATGATGCTCGTCATAAGCTGCACCTGTCGGATTGCAGGGCGAGTTCAGCATCAGCCATTTCGTCTTCGGCGTAACGGCAGCGCGAAGCTGGTCCGCCGTCAGGCGGAAACCATTCTCAGCCGTTGTCTGGATTACGACAGGTGTTCCGTCTGCCAGTGAGACGATATCAGGGTAAGACACCCAGGCCGGGGCCGGAATGATGACTTCATCGCCCGCATTCAGAGTAGCAACCATCACATTATAAATAACCTGCTTGCCACCCGTCGAAACGCAAATTTCCTCGGCGCGGTAATCCAGATCGAAATCAGCGTTCAGTCGGGCCGCAACTGCTTCACGCAGCGGCATCGTACCTGCAACATCCGTATATTTCGTCTCGCCATTCTGAATGGCCCGAATGGCGGCCTGCTTGACGAAATCCGGCGTATCAAAATCCGGCTCACCAGCTGAAAGACTGATAATATCGCGGCCCTCTGCCTTCAGGGCACGGGCTTTCTGGGTAATCGCAATCGTCTGGCTCGGCAGAATACGGTTCAGACGGTCGGCAATGAGAGACATGATGGGTTCCCGGTGGCTTTATCGCGCAGAGACCCTAGCGCCGTCCGCCCTCATTTGACCACAGCCCATCGGCACATGACTGACACGTTTTTTGTGCACAAAAAAAGCCGGGCGGCTCCTTCATGGAACTACCCGGCCCTTAAGCAGAAACAATTTAAGATAAAATCAGGCCAGCTTTTCCATTTCGCGCAGAACGGCCTGTCCCATCATATCCGTACCAACGCGAGCCATGCCTGGAGACATGATGTCAGCGGTGCGCAGGCCGCTTGCCAGCACATTGGACACTGCCTTTTCAATCAGTTCCGCATCTTCAGCCCGGTTGAGCGAGTAACGTAGCAGCATCGCAAAGGAGAGGATCTGCGCCAGCGGGTTAGCAATGCCCTTCCCGGCGATGTCTGGCGCACTGCCATGGATTGGCTCGTAAAGCGCATTGCGCTTGCCATCCTCACGGACAATGCCGAGCGTTGCAGACGGAAGCATACCCAGAGAACCCGTGAGCATCGACGCCAGATCGGACAGAATATCACCGAACAGGTTGCCCGTAACGATTACATCAAACTGGTTCGGGTTACGAACGAGCTGCATGGCGCAGTTATCGGCCAGCATGTGGGACAATTCCACATCCTGATATTCGCGCTTGTGCAGATCAGTGACGACTTCCTTCCACAGGAGGCCGCTTTCCATCACATTGCACTTCTCGACGGAACAGACGCGATTGCCGCGCTGACGGGCCATCTCAAAAGCAACGCGGGCAACACGCTCGATTTCGGACGTCGTGTAAACTTCCGTGTTGATTCCACGACGGGAACCATCCGGAAGCGTCTCAATGCCACGCGGCTCACCGAAATAGATACCACCAACCGTCTCACGGACGATCATGATATCCAACCCACGCACCACTTCCGGCTTCAGGGCAGATGCATCGATCAGCGCATCAAAAAGCTGGGCCGGACGAAGGTTTGCGAAAAGCTCAAGCTCCTTGCGCAGCTTCAGAATAGCCACTTCAGGGCGCTTGTCGAAACCGACATGGCTCCAGGCCGGATCACCAACCGAGCCAAACAGAACCGCATCGGACTTCCGGGCAAGGTCGATAACTTCATCACGGATAGGAACGCCATGGACTGCAAGGGAAGCCGCGCCAACGAGCTCTTCCGTGATGTCCAGCTTCAGGCCACGGTTTGCGTCCAGCCAATGCACAATTCGTGCAACTTCACGCATGACTTCCGGGCCGATACCATCACCGGCAAGAACAAGAAGCTTGTGGGCTTCACTCATTTTGCAGTTCCCATGCTGATTGACGGCACCCATGCACGGCTGGCCTGATGTTCAAAGCTGCTGATTTCCGCATCATGCGCCAGCGTCTGGCCGATATCGTCCAGACCTTCGAGCAGCATATGGCGGCGGAAAGGATCAACTTCAAACGGCACAACATTCCCTTCGGGGCGAATGATGATCTGCTTTTCCAGATCGATCGTCAGACGCGAATTCGAACCCTGGCGTGCATCACCCATCAGTTCGTCACAGATTTCCCGTGGCAAACGGATCGGCAGGATACCGTTCTTGAAACAGTTATTGAAAAAAATGTCGGCAAAGCTGGGCGCGATGACACAGCGGATACCGAAATCCAGAAGAGCCCACGGAGCATGCTCACGGGAGGAGCCACAACCGAGATTGTCATAAGTGATGAGGATTTCAGCCTGACGATACGGCTCTTTGTTCAGAACAAAGTCCGGGTTCTCGTTACCATTCTCGTCGTAGCGCTGCGCGGCAAAGGCGTTCTTGCCAAGACCCGTGCGCTGGATGGTCTTCAGGAAGCGCGCCGGAATGATCTGATCGGTATCAATGTTCTCATTTGGCATCGGAGCCGCAATGGCGGTCAGTTCCGTGAACTTGTCCATCAGACGGTTTCCTTCATCAGCTCACGCACATCACATAGCGTGCCCGTGACAGCCGCCGCGGCAGCCATGGATGGTGAACACAGATGCGTTCTGCCACCCGGCCCCTGACGACCCTCAAAGTTACGATTGGACGTAGAAGCGCAACGCTGTCCCGGCGTCAGACGATCCGGGTTCATCCCCAGACACATCGAGCAGCCTGCCTCGCGCCATTCAAAACCGGCATCAAGAAAAATCTTGTCCAACCCTTCGGCTTCGGCAGCAGCCTTCACAAGGCCTGAGCCTGGAACGATCATGGCACGAACCGTTGCTGCAACATGACGACCGCGCACGACTTCAGCAGCAGCACGCAGATCTTCCAGACGGCTGTTGGTGCAGGAGCCGATGAAGACCACATCGACGGGCGTTCCGGCAATCTTCTGGCCAGCCGTCAAACCCATGTAATCCAGAGCGCGCTGAACCTGCGCAGCCTGAGCCGGATCCTTGAAATCAGACGGGGACGGCACGATGCCATCAATCGGCAGCACGTCCTGCGGGCTGTTACCCCAAGTGACGGAAGGCACAATGTCCTCGGCCTTCAACGTCACTTCCGTGTCGAAATGAGCGCCTTCATCCGATGCCAGCGTACGCCAGTAAGCACAGGCCTGCTCGAACGCTTCACCCTTCGGAGCGAACGGACGCCCCTTCACGTATGCGAAGGTCGTTTCGTCGGGAGCAACCAGACCAGCCTTTGCACCGCCCTCGATGGACATGTTGCAGAGCGTCATACGCCCTGCCATGTCCAGATCGCGGATTGCAGAGCCGGCAAATTCGATTACATGGCCAGTGCCACCTGCCGTACCGATCTTACCGATAATGGCCAGCATGATGTCCTTGGCTGTCACGCCCGGACCCACTTTACCCTCAACAGAAACACGCATGTTCTTTGCGGGCTTCTGGAGCAGCGTCTGGGTCGCCATGACGTGTTCGACTTCAGACGTGCCAATACCAAATGCAAGGGCGCCGAGTGCGCCGTGCGTCGAGGTATGACTGTCACCGCAAACGATCGTCATGCCTGGCAGGGAAATGCCCTGCTCTGGCCCGACAACGTGAACGATGCCCTGAGACGCGGAACGCAGCGGGAAATAGGGAACGCCGAACTCAGCGACATTCTTCTCCAGCGTTTCGATCTGGAGGCGGCTTTCCGGCTCTTCAATCGGCTGGGAACGGTCGGACGTGGGGACGTTGTGGTCCACCACGGCGACTGTTGCGTCCGGACGGCGAAGGCGACGTCCGGCCATCCGCAGACCTTCAAAAGCCTGCGGGCTTGTCACCTCGTGAACGAGGTGACGGTCGATGTATAGGATGCACGTCCCGTCTTCGAGGCGGTCAACAACGTGATCGGCCCAGATCTTGTCAAACAGGGTTCTGGGCGAAGAAGAAACGGGCATCCTTATACTCCAACCTTGACTTAGGAAGCGGCTTTTTCGCCAGCCTTCGGCAGATCGCGCGGGCGCTCTGCAATACGTGCAGACTTACCCGAACGGCCACGCAGGTAGTACAGCTTTGCGCGACGCACTTTACCACGACGCACCACTTCGATGCTGGCGAGGGACGGAGCGTACAGCGGGAATACACGCTCCACGCCTTCACCGTTGGAAATCTTGCGAACCGTGAAGTTGCTGTTCAGGCCCTTGTTGGAACGGGCAATGACAACGCCTTCGAAGTTCTGCACGCGCTCACGCGTACCTTCAACAACGCGGACGCCAACGCGAACCGTGTCACCTGCGATGAATTCCGGAACGGCGCGAGCCGCGGAAAGACGCTCGATTTCGCGCGCCTCGTACTGCTGGATAATGTTCATGACCAAACTCCTGGAAACAAAAATTCAATGAACCTGCTGTCGCGCCAGGTACGCATCCCAGAGATCGGGGCGACGCGCCTTCGTGACTGCGATTGACTGTTCATGACGCCAGCGGGCAATGGCGCCGTGATGGCCGGACAGAAGGATTTCAGGCACTTCGCGCCCATCCCAGACTGCCGGCTTGGTATATTGCGGGTATTCTAGCAGACCTTCGGCAAAACTCTCGTCCTGTCCGCTGATCTCAGACCCCATAACTCCGGGAAGCAGCCGTACACACGCATCCAGAAGAGTCAGAGCAGGAATTTCTCCGCCTGACAGTACGACATCGCCCATACTGAACTGTTCGATGTCGTGCTTTTCCAGTACGCGCTCGTCTACCCCTTCAAAACGCCCGCAGAGGACGACAACACCGGGCCCAGCCACAAACCGCTCCGCATCTTCATGCGAGAGACGACGTCCGCGGGGTGTTGGGTAGATGACGGGTCGACCATCCAGCGCGGGAAGCGCCGAGAGAGCCGTATCCAAGACATCCGCCCGCATCACCATGCCAGCTCCACCACCAAATGGCGTATCATCCACCGCACGATGGCGGCCCTGTCCGTGAGCACGCAGGTCATGCGCTTCACAGGACCAGATGCCACGTTCGAGCGCCCTGCCCGCTAGGGAAAATCCAAGCGGCCCCGGAAACATGTCCGGAAACAGGGTCAGGATGTCAGCGCGCCAACTCATACCCGAACCTGTACCTCTCCATCGAGATCACCTGCGACCTCGACTTCAACTGGCGGCACGACGGTCACGCGACGGTGCGCGAGATCGACATGCGGCACACAGGCCAGCGTGAATGGAACGATCAGACCTCGATCAATCTCGATGCTGACACCCGCACCATAGTCATGAACTATGGAGACGGTTCCAAGCACTTCGCCATCTTCGGAAACTGCAGTCATGCCGATCAGGTCGGCATGATAGAACTCGTCTTCCTCGACGGCCGGCAGAAGCTCACGCGCAACATACAAACGACGGTTAACCAGTCGTTCGGCAGCTGTGCGGTCTGGCAGAGTGTTCCCCTGAGCGTCTGTCAGAGCAGCCACTCCCGGAGAAACCCAGCTTGCTGTCCATACAACCCCACGCTCATCATGCAGCGCACCGAACATCTCGACAGAAGCCGGATCATCAGTAGCTGCATGAAGATGAACCAGACCGCGTACGCCATGCGGACGACCGATGGTCGCGATCAGGACATCACTGTCAGGTTTAAAGGGTGGCACGGATCAAGCGTCCTGAAACGTCAGCAGTAGATCAGGCTGCGGCAGCTGCAGCAGCGGCTGCTTCTGCAGCGCGAGCCTGAGCCTTGGCCTTCGGAGCGGACTTCTTCGGCTGCTCGCTGTAAGCAGGCTTCGGAGCCAGACCAGCGTTACCGAGGAAACGTGCAACGCGGTCGGTTGCCTGCGCGCCGTTGGACAGCCAATGCTGGATGCGCTCGCCATCGAGGCGGATACGATCAGCATGGTCGGACGGCAGCATCGGGTTGTATGCGCCAACCTTTTCGATGAAACGGCCATCGCGCGGGCTGCGGCTGTCTGCAACGACGATGTGGTAGTACGGACGCTTCTTGGCACCAGCGCGTGAAAGACGAATCTTGAGGCTCATGAAAAACTCCTGAAAGACAAACTTGAAAACTTGATGCTGATCAGACGAAAGGCGGGCGCCCACCGGGCTTGCCCATCCCCTTCATCATGTCGGCCAGACCACCTGCCCCACCCATTCCGCGCATCAGGCCACCAAGGCCCATTTTACTGATGCGCTTCATCATTGTGGACATGTCGTCAAACTGCTTGAGCAAACGGTTCACTTCCTGAACCGTCGTTCCAGAACCGGAGGCGATCCGCTTTTTACGGGATGCCTTGATGATTCCCGGCGTTTTGCGCTCCTGCTTGGTCATCGAAGAAATGATGGCCTTGTGACGTTTGAAAATCGATGTGTCGATCTCCTTGTCACCCAGCATATCCTTGATCTTGCCCATACCAGGAAGCATGCCGAGAATGCCCGAGATCGACCCCATACGGTTGATCTGGTTGATCTGGGACACGTAGTCATCCAGATCAAACTTACCGGCGAGCATCTTTTTGGCTACGCGCTCGCCTTCTTCGTGGTCGAGCGTTTCCGCTGCGCGTTCCACAAGGCCAGCAACGTCACCCAGCCCCAGAATACGACCAGCCACACGTTCCGGATGGAATTCTTCGAGCGCTTCCAGCTTTTCGCCAGAACCCGTCAGCTTGATCGGTGCGCCCGTAATGGCCTTCATGGACAGTGCAGCACCGCCACGGGCGTCACCATCCATACGGCTCATGACAACGCCGGTAATACCGACTGCTTCATTGAAGGACTTGGCTGTATTGACCGCGTCCTGCCCCGTCATCGCGTCCACGACCAACAGCGTTTCTGCCGGGTTCGTAACAGAACGGATCTCGCGAACCTCGTCCATCAGAGCTTCGTCGATAGACAGTCGGCCAGCGGTATCGAGAATGACGATATCGTAGCCTTCGCGACGGGCTGTTTCCAGCGCACGCTTCGCGATACCTACCGGCGACTGCCCCGCCACGATTGGCAGAGACTTTACCAGCCCTGTAATCGCGTTGACGCGCTCAGCAAGCTGCTGAAGCTGGAGCTGCGCTGCTGGACGCTGCACGTCCAAGCTCGCCAGAAGAATCTTCTTGCGCTCACGGGAAGAGAGACGCAGGGCGATCTTACCCGACGTCGTGGTCTTTCCCGAACCCTGCAGACCAACCATCAGCAATGGAACTGGCGGCACGGCTGAGAGATTCAGAGGAGCAACACCGGCGCCGCCGAGCGCGTCAATCAGGGCATCGTTAACGATTTTGGCGACAGCCTGGCCAGGAGAAACGCTTTCCAGCACTTCATGACCAACTGCACGCTCACGCACCTTATTGACGAAGTCCCGCACGACAGGCAGCGCGACGTCCGCCTCCAGCATCGCGAGACGAACTTCACGCATGGCCTCGGTGACATCAGCCTCCGAGAGCTTTCCATTCTTGGAAAGCCCTTCGAGGACACCGGACATCTTACCTGAGAGTTGATCGAACAACGGGCCACCTTATAGCAAGCAGAAACACGCCACTGCGCGAGCCTTCGCGATGTGGCGTGTCCGGAAACAGGTTCGCTCTATCGCTTCGTGACGCGGACGTCAAGCAATAGAGCGCCTCAACCTTAGAAATCAGGGTGCAGGCGGCGGCCCGTCTTCGGGCGGATGGCCCATAATGGCGTCCAACTGATCATGGAGCGAACGAATTTTCTCCATGGTCGCGTTCGCCTGGCGGCGCTGCTCAGGCGTCAGGATATCATGAAGCTTCTCCTGCGTCTCCAGTCGAGCCTGCGCTTCCTGCACATGCAGATCGGATTCCTGCTTGGTCAGATCAGCGAGAAGCGTACGATCCAGATCACCCTCTACAGAAAGAGCCGTGCGGATCTTGTCTCGAAGAGCCTTCAGTTTCTCATGCCGAGCCTTCATCTCTTCATGGCTTTGGCTGAAAATCTTATGGACCTGAGCCTTCTGGGCCTCAGTCAGAGTTATTCCCGGCGGGAACGGCGGAAGCATGCCCCCGGGGCCCGGCCTGCCATGCATGCCATCAGGCTGCGGTCCAGGCGCACCCGGATGGGCGTGCGCCAGTGCGGAACCAGCCAACAGCCCAACGGAAGCTAGAGCCGGAAAGAGAACAGAAAGACGAAATGCCGTCATGGATGCTATATCCTTGATGGTGATGAGAGGCGAAAAAGCGTTCCCGCCCCATTCCCTTCAAGATGACAGTTTTTTCGTTACAAAACGCCCCATGTCCTGTTTCGAAGAGTAAACCCCTCCAAGGTATGTAACAAAGAAGGAGGCTTGACGTGAGCGCCATCTCATCGCATGTAGCCGCCCACGTCCTGCACGCAGGACACGACTCCCGATTCTACGGTTGGGGTCTGGAGAGGTGGCCGAGTGGTTTAAGGCAGCGGTCTTGAAAACCGCCGTGCGTGGAAGCGTACCGTGGGTTCGAATCCCACCCTCTCCGCCAGAAGATATATTCCATGACATTCCATAATGCGCATCCGGTCTTGAATTCGGCGGGTTACCGACGATTTTAACGATCCAGAGCGTACTGTGGCAATCCTTGAAGCGCATGCAATGCGGGGGTAGTTATGGGGGTATCAGACTGGTCTTGGGGGTATCGATGCTGACAGATGTCCAGCTCCGGCGCCTTGCCCCGAAAGACAAGGCTTACAAGCTTGCAGACGCAGGTGGTCTTTTTATTCTCGTCCAGCCGAACGGATCGCGCCTCTGGCGTATGAAGTATCGCTTTGGTGGCAAGGAGAAGCTCCTTGCATTTGGCACTTATCCTGAAGTGACGCTCGCAAAAGCCAGAGACGCCCGGGATCAGGCGCGTAGCGAACTCCGTGCCGGTCGGGATCCTTCATTGACCCGCAAACAGCGTCAGGCAGAAGCCCGCCAGACAGATCGCCAACTCAGAAACGTTGGAGAAATCTGGATTGCTTCACAGGCTTCGCGCTGGACTCCGCGCCACCGGAAAGACGTCGAAACGAGTCTGGAGCGGTTCGTCTGGCCTGATCTGGGCTCTCTCAATCTTAACGATATCACTCCGCCAATGGTGCTCGCGACCATCAGAAAGATTGAAGCCGGAAGAGCCAGGGAAACGGCACGCCGGATACGCCAGAGACTGAGCGCGATTTTCCTGTTCGGAATCGCCCATGGTCTGGGCACGCAGGATCCCGCAGCGATCGTCAAGGGGGCACTCGTCCCGCTGAAAAAAGGTCGTCAGCCCGCCATCACCGATCTGGGGGAACTGCGCGATCTGTTCCGTCAGGTTGAAGCCATCCCGGCTCACCCTGTGACGTTACTGGCGCTCCGCTTTCTGGCCCTGACATCTGTACGTTCTGGCGAGGCCCATGCCATGGGATGGCACGAACTTTCAGAGGATCGATCCGCCTGGCTGATTCCGGCAGAGCGCATGAAGATGCGTCGGGAACATGAAGTCCCCCTTTCCCGACAGGCGCGGGAGATTCTCGAGGCAGTTTTCCTGCTGACAGGCAAAGGGCCGCTCGTTTTCCCAAACAACCGATGGGCGCATCGCCCGATGAGTGAGAACGCGCTCAGTTATCTTCTTCAGCGGGCAGGATATTCCGGGCGTCATTCTCGTCAATCATGAACGAACGCTACCCGTCCGACAGGGCCATCATCGACCTCATGCTGGCGCATCAGAACAAGAATCGGGTGGAAGCAGCCTATAATCGTGCTCTTCATCGTGAGCGACGAAAAGAACTTGCTCAGATCTGGGCCGATCTTCTTATGGAGAACGCTTCACCTCCAACTGGTTTGCTCGATCACCAAAAGCGATAGACAGCCCCCCATCTTTCAGTAGAAAGCAATACCAGATCAGAGAGCTTGATGAGGTCAGCTCTTAACGGGAGCATAATATCTTCTTAGTGGGGGATTGCTGCCTTTCCGCTTAGGAGCGTCCCGGTTGGTAAAGCAGACCTATGCCGTGGCTGAGACTGTGGCGTAAATCCCCCAACCTGTTCCGCCACAGGTTGGGGGATTTTCTCGGCACCCACATTCGGCTATAGCAAGTGAACAGGCTTGGCCCGCGCCTCCTCCCTCCCATCGGGGCAGTATCGTTCATACGGGGTATTGAGATCATCGAACCATCTGTTCGAGCACCGCATAAGGAGGGGTTGCGTTTACTGCTCGCAATGGAGGTTCCTTGATGAAGCTGTCTGCCCCAATCTATCAACTGAAGCGTCGAGCCAAACTGCTGGCTCGCAATGAAAATGTTCCCCTTCATACGGCGTTAGACCGTGTGGCACGCGATGAAGGATTTGCAAGGTGGGGTCTGCTTTCTGCTCGAGTTGCAACGGCTGCGACGGCGAGTGAAATGCTGTCCCGACTTTCTGATGGCGATATGCTCTTGATGGGAGCGCGGCCCGGTCATGGCAAAACCCTGCTCGGGCTTCAGCTCTTGCTCGATGCCATCCGTGACGGTCGGCGAGGTGTCTTCTTCACCCTCGAATATACCGAGCAGGAAACCCATGCCCGCATCCGGTCGCTGGAAGGCGGGTCATCAGGCCTCGGCACCGCTCTGGAAATCGTGACCTCTGACGAGATTTGCGCTGAATATATCATGCGCTACCTTGCCGATGCTTCCCCAGGCACAGTCGCCGTTATCGACTACCTGCAAATTCTCGATCAGCGGAGAAATAAGCCCGAGCTTTCGGAGCAAATAACTTCCCTTCAAAATTTCGCACGAAAGACCGGTAATATTCTAGCCTTCGTCTCCCAGATCGACCGTGGATACGATCCAGAGGTGAAACCCCTGCCGGATATGCAGGACATACGGTTGCCTAACACAGTAGATGTAGGACTTTTCTCAAAAGCCTGCTTCCTACATGACGGTAAGGCGCAGTTTCTAGCTATTGCCTGATGTGTTCGCCTACCGGGGCGCGTTCTCCGCGCCTCGGTAGGTTACCTTTGTCGGACATTCTTGCCGCTTGATACGATCGATCTCTTGCGACAGAAACCCGCGACGGTCAGCGAGCCTTGTTGAGAGTGGGGCGTGTGTCTGCATAAAGGCGACTGCCGCCGCTCTGTTCTGATTTTCTTAAACATACAGGAGAATTAGGAGGGAGAGCAGAGTGTCCGGTTTCGGACGTGCGTGAAAAAACCGGACGTCGATGATTTATGCCTTGCTGCCGAGGCGATCCTGCATCTTCGTTTCAAAATCGGAAGCGTCGTGACGTTCATGAAGTTGGCTGGAGAGGTCTCCGGATGTCCGGTTGACCATACGGCCGCGCTGAACGGCAGGCCGTTCTAGAAGTCGGTCTGCCCATGCTCTGAGATGGGAATAGCCCTGAACGCTCAGGAACGTGGCCGCATCATTGTAGAGCAAACCCTCTACCAGGCCACCGTACCACGGGAAAATGGCCATATCGGCAATTGTATATTCTTCGCCAGCTATGAAGGGGCTTTCCGCAAGACGCCGATCAAGCACATCCAGTTGACGCTTGGCTTCCATGGCAAACCGATTGATCGCGTATTCGATTTTCTCTGGCGCGTAAGCATAAAAGTGTCCAAAACCGCCACCAATATAAGGTGCACTGCCTACCTGCCAGAATAGCCAGTTCAGGCATGCCGTCCGATGAGCGATATCCCGGGGGATGAAGGCACCGAATTTTTCGGCCAGATACAACAGGATTGACCCGGACTCAAAAACGGCCAGAGGCTGATCGCCGCTGTGATCGACAAGGGCTGGAATCTTGGAATTCGGATTGATCTCCGTGAAGCCGGAGCCGAACTGCTCCCCTTCGCCAATGCGAATAAGCCAAGCATCATATTCGGCCTGCGTATGACCCGCACCAAGCAGTTCCTCAAGTAGGATCGTGACTTTGACGCCATTGGGGGTGCCAAGGGAATAGAGCTGAAGCGGGTGCTGGCCAATCGGAAGTGTCTGCTCATGGGTGGCCCCGGCAGTCGGGCGGTTCGTACTCGCGAATTTGCCGCCACTTGGTGCCGTCCATGTCCAGACTTTGGGGGGTGTATAATCGGAGGGGCCGCTCATGACGCTGTTCCTTTTGACGCTGAGGAGAAACTGGTCGGGTACATGGCCTGACGCGCGTCTTGATCCATGACAGTCTTGAATGCGTGCCCGTTCATGATGGCATGGGCACGATCGACTGCAGGACGAGCGTTCATTATGTCTATGAAACGGCTCAGATTGGGCCAGCGTTCCAACGGCCTGTCTTCACCTTTCATGACCCGCACTGCCCGGTCCAGCCAGCCCCAGGCCGACATGTCCACAATCGTATAATGATCGCCGACAATGAAAGATCGTCCTTCCAGATGATCGTTCAGGATCTGATAATGCCGCTCCGCTTCACGACGGTATCGATGGACCGCATAGTCCAGGCCTTCCGGCGCTGCATGCTGGAAATGCACCGCCTGTCCTGAGAAGGGACCAAGACCCGTTGCAACAAACATCAGCCAGGACAGAAGCTGGGGGCGATCCTGCGCCGTTCCGAGGAACTGTCCCGTTTTCTCAGCCAGATAGAGAAGGATAGCCGTGGAATCGAACAGGATTGCGGGACTGCCCTGCGGACCATCCGTGTCTACGAGAGCAGGAACCTTGCTATTGGGATTGATAGCCCGAAATGAGGGATCATGCTGGGCACCACGATAGGTATCGACCGGGATGGCTTCGAAAGCCATGCCTGTTTCAGCCAGAAACAGCGCAATTTTTGCCGGATTTGGACCGGGGCCATAGTAGAAGTGAATCATGAGCCACTCCCTTGGGTTCAGTGCAGGAAAAGTTTTTGTCTGATGGCGACTGGGATGGCCCTACTAGGAGCTGATAGGGCCATATCCAGACGCCAAAAGGCTGATAATCAGTTTGCCGAAGTCTGTGTTGCTTTTCGAAGTGCTGGCAGCATGTCTTCCGGCTCCGGGCGTCGGGTATAGTCCGGATTGACCTCGGCATAGAGGATTACGCCGTCCTGCCCGATGACGAAACGGCCAGGCATCGGCAGCGTCCAGCTGTCATCGCCATTGAAAGACGGAAGATCGTTTTTCAGGTTGGTGTAGAGGTCTACGAGATAGTCCGGCAGGACAAACCGCAGACCGAACGCTGCTGCAACGTCGTTATGCGGATCTGACAGGATGGGGAAGTCGAGATGGTTCTGACGGACCGACTTACGGCTGTTCACGGCCGTCTGCGGTGAGATGGCAATCAGGCTTGCGCCGACTTCACGGAAAGACGGAAGTGCAGCCTCAAGAGCTTGAAGCTCCATGTTGCAGTAGGGGCACCACACACCGCGATAAAAACTGATGACCAGTGGGCCTTTTGACAACAGATCTGCGGAGGACACCGGATTGCCCTCCGGGTCGTTCAGAATGAAGGAAGGAGCCTGGTCCCCTGCTTTGAGCGTGTTTTCCGCTGCACCCGAAGCAACCAGTTCAGCGGTTGCACGGTGCATGACCTCAATCACCGAAGCCGGAACATTATAAGGCGGCTTACCCGCTTCGAAATCAGCCTTGAAAGCGTCGAGTTTTGTCTGAAGAGACATGGGTGTTTCCTTTGAAATGAGGCGATGCCTGACGTTAGGGCTGCTGGTTTTTCAGGGATGATGGCATGGAGGACTATTGATCATTCCATGTCGGAATGGCTGTCATTCAGAGATTTTGGCCCGCTCAGTCTTGGGGAACGAGGGCTTCGATACGGGCGATGCCGTGTTGCACGGCAGGTCGGCTCTCGATGTCCGCATACCAGCGGGCGACATAAGGCGTGTCGTCGAGCGTGATGTTTGGAAAGCCGCGACGCCACAGCCAGCCGAAATGGGCGATATCGGCGATGGTAAACTCGTCTCCAGCCACGAACCGGTTTTTCGCCAGAACCGTATTGAGCACATGCAGCGTGCGGTTTGCCTCGGTGGCGAAACGCTCTAGCGCAATCGGCTCGGGCGTTGCTGCGAACCTTTGGAAAAAGCCGGATTGTCCGAAGGCTGGGCTGAGGCCAGAGGCATGAAAGAACAGCTGCTCAAAAACATGGGCACGGGCTTCGCCCTGAGCGGGAAGAAGCCGGCCTGTTTTCTCTGCAAGGAAAACGAGAATGGCGGCTGATTCTGTTAGAGAAAATGCCTGTTCCGTCTCCACAAGAACCGGCACCTTACCATTAGGGTTCAGGGCTAGAAATTTCGGGGTCTTCTGCTCCCCTTTATGGACGTTCACGCGGTGAAGCGTGTAGGGAAGATCAAGCTCTTCCAGTGCGATTGTCACCTTGACGCTATTGGGTGTTGCGAAAGCGTAGACATCAAGCATCGGCGGTTTCTCCCTGTCTTGTAGAAGACAGGCCGGAAATGACATGCCCCAGAAGGGCAGATGCAGCGTGCAATAGGCTGCCTGTCAGATGGAAAGCCAGAAGACTGTCTGCGACTACCAGCGCAGACGTAGCGCGTATGAATGAACCGGACATCTCTGGGCTCCTTCGAAACCCGGCCTGTCCGGGTTGATGCCTAAGAGATGCCTCTTCCGCACTCGACAGGGCAGAGCGCTTGAGGCGATAAGGTTCATTCCCTGGAGGAATATCATGGACCGTTATCAGGCAATGGCCACGTTCATACGCGTGGTGGACACGGGATCGTTCTCGGCCGCCACACGACAACTTGGGGTGGGACAGAACTTCTACGAGCGGGCCCGAAACGCCATTCAGGAGGCTGATGAAGCGGAACTTGCCGCAAAGGGAGCTGGTGCAGGTCTGTCAGGCCGATTGCGGGTCTCGGCGGCAACGACGTTTGCAAGGCTGCATATCATCCCGGAATTATCGCAGTTTCTTGCGGATCATCCTCAGTTGACCGTCGAAATCATTCTTGATGACCGGATGATCGATCTTGTGGCGGAAGGCGTCGATATTTCCCTGCGGATGGGGACACTCGCGGATTCCACGGCCATCGCCCGGAAGATCGCAACAGGACGACGCTCGGTCCTCGCCACGCCTGCCTATCTCAAACGGTCACCCGCCCTCCGCTCTCCGGCGGATCTGGCGAACCATGAGGCGATCATTTACAGCCAGTTACCAAGCGCCTGGTCATTCCTGCGAGAAGGTGCCGCGGTGTCGGTCTCTGTCAGTGGGCGCCTCAAGCTCAGCGCTGCGGAGGGGCTCAGGGCCGCCGTTCTGGCGGATATGGGCCTGACCATCGCGCCCGACTGGATGTTTGCGCCAAAACTGGAGAGTGGCGCCGTCATTCGTGTTCTTGACGCGTGGGCCCTGCCGACAATCGATCTCTGGGCCGTCTTTCCCGCAGGACGGATGATGACCGCCAAGGCCCGTCAATTCGCAGATTTCGTCGCGAGAATTATGGAGGTAACCAAGCCGTTACCGCTGGAGACTTCCACCGCTTAGGTTAGGCTCAGGACTCATAGCCAGAACATGACGGTTGCTGCAATGCAGATGGCGGAGAAGAAGACGGTGGGGCATCTGTCGTAGCGCGTTGCAACACGCCGCCAGTCCTGGAGCCTTCCGAACATAATCTCGATGCGGTTGCGACGTTTATATTTTCGCTTGTCGTATTTGACTGGTTTTTCTCGGGATCTTCGCCCCGGAATGCAGGGACTGATCCCTTTCTCTTCCAGGTCGTCCCTGAACCAGACGGCGTCATAACCTCGGTCCGCCAGCATCCACTGTGCCATAGGAAGACTGTCCAGCAGAGCAGCGGCACCGGTATAATCGGCTGACCTGTCCCGCCGTCATGAAGAAGCTCAGCAGTCGTCCGTTCTGATCCATAATCGCATGCAGCTTCGTATTCATGCCACCTATTGTCCTTCCGATCAGACGACCTGGATCCCCTTTTTTAGCCGCAGGCTTGAAGCCGTACGGTGCGCTTTGAGATACGTCGCATCAATCATGATCGTCTGAGGCTCGGCTTTCGCAGCAGACAGGCCATCCATCATCCGCATGAAAATGCCCATGTCGCCCCAGCGCTTCCAGCGGTTGTACAGTGTCTTGTGTGGACCGTATTCCCGGGGCGCATCACGCCAGCATAAGCCATTACGGTTCACGAAAATGATCCCGCTCAACACTCGACGGTCATCAACGCGAGGTTTGCCATAGCTCTTCGGGAAAAAGGGCCGCAGACGATCCATCTGTTCATCCGTCAGCCAAAACAAGTCGCTCATCTCCAGTCTCCTCGCAGAGCCTGAATCAGATTTCCGTAATCAAATCAATGGGTCCTGAGCCTAGGTTGTCGATACTAAAGTATTGAACCAAACATAATCAGGCTCAACCTCGCTCAATATAGGAAGAAAGGTGCCAGACGGCTAATCCCTGTCATATACTGGTTTTCCATCACCGGCGCACCGCTGGTAGCATATCCCAGGTACTAGGCTCCTCGGCCCCAAGCGCCCACGCAGATGTACCAACGTAAGCCACGTTCCACAGCAAAATCATAGCGCTCTTTCGTACTCCGTGCGTTGGGCACAAATACCCATTCTCGTAAATCATCCCGCTCAAACCAGAAGAACGCCTCATGGGCACTTGAAGCCCACTGGATCAGTGCCCCGGAACGTTTCGCCAAAGGAATCCATTCGTCGGCATCGATATAATCGACAGTAATATTCGGCGCCTCGCTTTTGTCCGGACGGACGGGATTGCCCGTCGACCAGTGATAACCATAAAGGGGAATCCCCAATGATATTTTGTGTGCCGGGACAAACCTAATCGTATAATTGACGTTTTTTACCATCCAATCCCACCCACCCACAGGACCGGGCGTCGTCCATCGCATATTCTGGTCATAGGTCATGAGTGAAATAAAATCGACTACTTGTCCAAGCGCCTTCATATCGTACGCACCACGCCAGTAATCCCACATCCAGCGAGAAAACTTGCCTTCACCCGGATAGCCCGGAGCACTCGGCACCACCGCGATAGAAAAGATAAGATGGTTTGTATGAAAGACCTGAGCTACTTCCCGCACCATCGCACTCAACGCGTTTCGATCCGTAAGGGCTATATTTTCAAAGTCGAGTTGAAACCCACCGAAATGATACGTTCGACACGTCTTCAGTAACTGATCAATCAGCAGGCGATGCGCTTTTGGATCGTTCAAAAGCGCATGCAACGCCCCCCGCTCACTGGCACCGACAATCGGTTCAACATCTATATTATGAGTAACCGCGAGATCAAGCACACGCCTATCTACATGGCCGGTCACCACTCCATCGGCACCCACTGAATACCAAGCGGGGGCCACGACATCGATCTTGTCCAGATGCTTACTGAATGAGTCGAAGGATTGAGTGCTATTAAGTAGATAAAACAACTTCTCAGGTGCATTAGCTTCTGCCGACGCCACTTTCCAGAACAACGTTGCCCCCAACGCGAAGAATGCTCGAAACCACCTCCCCCTCTAGTCCTTCTCAATTTCACGCACTGGTCAATGACAGAATAGTACTTTGGTCGACGCACTTTTATCGATCTGAATACTATTCTCTTAGCAACAGACGACTAGAAGATCAACAAAATAGCTATGCCGTCCAGCGTCAGACCAGATTTTTGGCCACCTAAGTGGCGGGCTCGAAAAGCCTGAACAGCGGAGATCACCATCTCATACCGAATTTAGAGCCGACGTCGCATCAATCCACACCCATGCGTCAAACTGCCTGAAAAGGTCAGCTTCCAGATAACATTCGTCACGTTCCCGCTCAGGATGATAGAAAGTCCCAAATGTGCGTCCAGGGCGTAACTCGGAAGGTCTGGCACGCCTCTGTGTGGTGTCCATCAGGAAACGAGGAAAAGACACATTGTGACAGAGATTTTCCCAGCTTTCAGGAATAGGTATTCCAATCCTCATAGCTTCAGGAGCATGGCCACGCCCTCTTGATGCGAAAATCGATCCTTGGCCAGTGCCAAAACCGATCAGGCAGGCTTCATCTCCGAATTGATTTTTCAGCAGCTCGCCAAGACTGGTCTGGTGCCGCCGATAGCCAATTTCGCTGAAAGCCGCATGACCAACATGGTTATTATGCGCCCAGATAATAATTCTGGCATCAGAGCCGAATTTTTCCAGTATTTCGTGAACAACTAAGAACATATGCGTGTCACGCACATTCCACTTTGTCACGAAATCTTTTGCTTCGGAGCGTTCGAAGCGCTCGCTATTGACGACTGACACTCCACACAAAAGGGCATTGAACCAAAGTTCGCGCTCTGGCCCGGGAGCTTTCGGTTCTGTATGCCGAAACGACGACAGCAGTTCTGAAATCAATTGAGCAGCTTCAATCCGGAATGGATCGGAAGCCAGCGATGCATATGCGGCAGGATCATCTTTGAAATTCAGCATCCCAGACCGAAGATGACGGGCCTGTTCAACCAAAGGGGAGTTGCTTCCCTCCAGATACCCAACCAATTCGTTCATGGACGAAGCCGTTTTAAGACAATCCAGACCAAAGATCGCAACACGCTCTTTGAGCGGTAAATGTCTGTTCCACTCACTGATCCATGAAATCAAGGCGCGGAATTCCTCGTTTTTCCAGACCCAGTTATTGGCATGGGGGAACGCTTTATCCCAGTCCACCTCTCCAAGTGCGAGCCGGACAAAGCGATCAAGCACCATCACGTCACAAGGGTCTGCCTCGATTGCCAGAATTTTATGACCGTATTCGCTGATGAAGCGCTTCGTAATCGCCGCACGCGCCGTATAGAAATCGCCGGTCCCATGGCTCGCATCCCCCAGAAGCAGCAGCTTCGCATCCGAAAAACGATCAAAATGCGTCGCAAATGACGAATTTTCGATGGGTGGCAGCTCGTCGAGAAGTGAGCAATCAAGCAGCATCAGGAAAATTCCGCATTGTTACAGACTCTGGAGCACGCATTCAGAGTTATTTTACCGGGCCATATTGCAAGCTAATGCTGAACTGATGGACCTGATGCAGCACAGCCATCAGTAACCGATACAAGGGTTAGATTTTGACTGAAGAGCGTCCGGTCATAGCAGCCTGCAACACTGTCGTTTATTCTGGATTCTGCCCTTGATGAGCTGAGACTGGGCAGCGCTCTGGTCCCGTCTTTAACAAGTGGAATTTCCGCTTTTGCATCTACGGATGTTTGCATTTCCCTGCTCCTGAAAGACGGGAAATCCGTGTTGATGTTTCGTACCAGCCCCTGGTGAACATCGTAGCTATACTTCTGGTCGTTCCCCGCACCCGATCTCCCTTGGAGAATGACAAGGGGAAAACGCTCGATGGTATCGTAGTTCGCGCGAGAGCCCACTCCGGATTGAGAAAAATGCGTTTCTATGTTTGTACTCTGGTCGATTTTACTTCCTGTATAAGACGTCAAATATGTATTATTGAATGATATCTCCTGAGTGATTTTTGTTTGTACGCGCCCTTTAGAAGTCTCTACAAAACCCTCAAGAGAAATATTCCGGTGTGCTTCGGTGAGAGACCTCCCAGAAAAATCCGGTTTTGACGGCAACTTCCTGTTTATCGAGATGATGACAGGTTCGACATCACCTCGAATGAGGCGTCCGGAGACGATCTCCCTTACCGGATCGCGCCAGGCCAGCACTGTCGCCGTGACCACCTCACTCCGCCGGACCCCAACGACACTGAGAGCGACATGATGCGGCTTCCCATCATTCAGAGTTCCTGCAAAAGGCGTCAGATTGATGCGATAAGACGAGAGATTGAGGGTCTCGATCCCCGGGATCTGCTTCCATAAAACGGAATTGAGGCCACCCGTATAAATCCAGGGAAAGACAGGAGCTACGCCAGCGAGCTTCCCATCAATACGGACCTCGGTTTCCCGGTAAGGGTAACCGCAGGTGTTGTCATCAGGCGTCACAGCGGCAGCGTTTTCCCGCATTGGCATGCACATGTACCAGAATTCGTCCACCTGTTGCGGCATAGCCAGAACATCAAGCGCAAGGCGGGTCATGTTTCGCGGAAAGCTCTGAGTGCTGTCGAAAATGGGTGCCTTGGCATTCAGAGCAACAGGTTGCTGATGCAGTGCGAAAACCAGATTGGGTCCATCAGGAGCTTTCTGGCCGCTTTCTAAGGGATAAAAAACCAGTCGGGCGGAAGCGACTATTCGTGCCTTGTTGGCTCCGGCGATACCATTGACGAGCTCAGCCTCACCAGAAACAGGCTTGTGCAGTAAGGACGCATAATCGGTTATGTCCCGCTCCACATGCCATAGCGGTGCAAAGGACGCACCAGGCTCAGCTGTGGTTCCCGTAAAGAGATTAACACCACCGAGACTGACACGGGCCGTACGATCATATTGTTGACCGGTGCTGATATGAAAATCAGCTTCGAAAACGATCTTTCCCCATGGCGTGGGACAATTTGGGGGCGGCATGTAATCAATCGGCTTTGGAAGGCTGCCTTCAAAGGCAATATTGGAAAACAGTTCTACCTCACAGGGCGTCGTATTCGGTCTGGGCACCAGAAAATCAGACGTTGCTACCGCATGTGTGCCAATTTCAGGACTGGACGCCATTACGACAGGTGATCCAGGCTGACACGCCATGGCTGGGGACGCAGTCGAAATACTTGCGAACCCCGCACAAGCGAAAGCCATACGAAATAATTTAACAATTCCGTTATTCATTATATGAAATTCCTTAATATTTCTTGATAAATATTAGATTTCTATTTCTTCATGAACGTTGCATGCGCAATTCGGTGAGGCTCTGCGAAATCATTGAGGTATCTCATGAGCCACATATGAGCTGGATCATTAGTCAAATGAGAAGGCCATTGCACATAAATTGGGGTTTCCATTGTTGCAAATGGCAATTTCAAAACCTTTACTGGGAATCTGGAGGCGTAATATTGTAGAACCCAGCTACTTCCTGTGGCCACCAGATCAGTTCCGATAATGAGTTCAGCAAGCGTTCCATAGCGCCCTGTAGTGGCCGAGACGCGCATTTTGGAAAAAATTTCCTGCGGCACGACATTGAAGTTGGATGTTTCAGAGACTGCTGCATGACGCGCATCAAGATACTGCTCCATGCTGATCGTGGATTTTATGGAAGGATGCTCATCCCAAACCATGCACGACAGGCGATCTTTCATGAGTTCCGTTGATGGAAACTTGTGATCTACCAGAGCTTCAGGTGAAATTATCAGATCTACTCCTGTTTCAAACAGGTCCGCATGTGTTGTCCTGTTTAACGTAGAGACCACAACACTGATATCACGCGCTTCAGACAGCATTTTGGGAACAACACGCCCAAGCAGCATTGTGGCCAGACTTTCGGAAGCTGCCAGCCTAAACGTTTTCCGGCTCGTTTGCGGATCAAATGTAACCTGAAAATTCAAGGTCTCATCGACCTCGATCAAGAGCTTTCGGACCCGGGCTCGCAATCCCTGCGCTAGCGGCGTAAGAACCCTTTTCCCGTTTAAATAAATAATGAGATCGTCATTCAACTGACCTTTCAGCTTTTTCAGAGCAACACTGATTGCAGGCTGACTGACATGGGTTAACTGGGCGGCCTCTGTCAGCGACGACGTATTCAATATGGCATCCAGCGTATAAAGCATATTCAGGTTCAGGCGCCTGAGAGACATGCGGTCCGGCTCATCTTTAGACATCATGAATTCAGGCTCCTGTACTTGTGGCGACGGACTGATCTCTCATTCTATAACGCAACATCTGCTCATCAAGAGCATCGGAAACGAAGAAAAGATCGCTGCAAACCTGAAGGAACCGGCTCTCGCTGTTCCCGTGATCAGGCGCTTTTGCAAGCTTCATGACAAAGTCTCCAAAAGCGCTTGGAAAAGATATACCGCCGCTTTCGATCAGAAGAACGAATAGGATATCGTACCGCGGAACATCCGGGGGCCACTAACGGAGACATAAGTCGGAGTACTGGTAACCCCGAAAATGTTCCTGTTTTCAAGATTCGTGATCCCGAAATTGAATTTCAGCTTTTTGTACGAATACAGAAAATTCATATCAATTTCATGCTGAGCTCCAATCATGTATTTTGGATAATATGAAACCGCAGCACTGCTGCCATTTCCATATACCCCGAATGACACCCCGGCATTTTTAAGAAAACCGCTTTGCAGTGTGTAGCTGGTAAAGAGGCTGTATTTCACCTTAGGCTGGGCAGCCACAATATACTTATTCAGGCTATTCGAAAGGAAGCGGAACCCTGCGTATGTAAAGCTTCCCGACACCTGCCAGCCCGGCAGAATGGTACCACTGACATCAATATCCACACCCTGCGTTCTCATGCCAGGGAGAACAATATATCGATTGGTCGAGCCTGCTGCCAGAATAGGGTAGTTGCTCTGATCCAGCTGGTATACGGACGCGACAACATCCAGCTTCTTCTTGAAAAATTGCCCCTTAACACCGGCTTCTAGGTTGGTGGTTGTCTGAGATGGCAGGAGTTTGTTGTCTGTGCCGATCGAGAAGTTCGGCGTGAATCCCTTTGTCCAGCTCGCATAGATGGAGATCTGTTTATTGATATCGACAACGAGACCGGCAATCGGGGAGAGCTTGCTGATGGTTTTGGCGTTTGATGTATTTCCCCACGACCGATAGCTGGTATTGCGGACCGCACCAAAGAAATGGAAACGCCCATACTCTATCAGATCCTGGCCATAAAAACCGAGCTGGCGAGACCCGAGGCTGTACTGAAAATCCGTAGCCGGAATAAAGCCCGCAAGATTTGGTGACTTGTTTACAGGAGCCACTGTGAACGTCGTCAGCAAAGATGCTTTCGGAGCATAATCCGATACGGTATAATCGGAATAATTCAATCCAACAGAGATCGTATGCTTCAGCATAAAAGTATGAATTTTTGCCCTGAAATAGTCATCAGTGGCATATTGTGTTGAAACCTGCTTGTCGATGGACTGCATGATCAGGTAGTTGCCGCTCCCGACATTGGCCGCCGGACCATACATGTTTACGAGCGTTGTCGAATTGGAGACGTGGCTTCGACTGACAAAAGTCAACCAGCGATTGATGTTCCAGGTTGTTTCATAGAACCACCGCGTGTTCCACGCCGTAATTCCCTGATTATTTGGACCGTATTCTTTGCCGTAAGTCACGATCTGGGGATCCGCCCCTACGGCCGGAATAACGGCATAGCCGGTCTGTGGCTGACGGACCTTCGAGTTTTCCACGCCGACCGTTACGTCAATTGTACGATTTTTAAATCTGACCGAAGGCGCAACCGAGTATTCTTTTCTGCCTTTATATCCGGCCCAGTTAAGTTTCTGATCCGCAAAATCGCCAACAATCCGCGCGCTCCAGGTCTTGGCGCGGTTCAGTGCTGTGGAGCCGTCTACAGTGAATTTCCGATCGTTGTAGGATCCATACATTCCCTCAACATTCAGAAGGTTTTCCGCGACAGGCTTCTTCGTGACCACATTCACGGATCCGCCCATGTTGTTTCCCCCCGAAAGCAGGGCAGCGGGGCCTTTGAGAACCTCGACACGTTCGACATTCGCCGTCGGCTGCATGGCTCCTGTAGGGTCAAGCATGCCGTTCGTCATGCCGGTCGCTGTCCATCCACGAACCGTATAACTGTTGGAGCCCTGAAGGTTGCTGCGGTTGACGGTCATGCCGCTGGCGTTTCGCATGGCATCCGCAATGGTCTGGATCTGCTGGTCTGCAATCAGGGCGCTGGTGATCGTACGCGACGACTGGGGCAGATCCCGGATTGAGCCGCCAGTTCTCGTCGAAGACGCAGATGAGTCCACATTGTACTGTGTTTCGGCCTCGTTCCGCTTGGCGCGGACATTCATGCTTTCCCGGTTGGCCGGCTGGATATAGACCGCCCCCGCTTTGTCCGTATAAATGGTATAATCCGTTCCAACGAGGGCCTGTTCCAGCGCCTCGCCCGCTATCCGGGACTTTACCGGCGCCGCATAGACCGTGTCAGGCACATCCGGCCCAATAGTCACTGGAACGTGCATCCGGAGCGAAATCTCTGTAACAGTTTTCTTCAGGGACTGGCGGGGCAGCACGACGATTGTGTCAGAAACCTGCTTGAAGCTGCTCTGCAAAGCCCCCGTCTCTGCTGCGTAAGCAGGAGCATAAGCCCCCATGAGGCCTGCCGTGACATACAGTGATACGTTTCGCTTTAGCAACGAAGTGTTCATATTAACCCCACCATGATTGCGTGGACCTGTTGCACGCAATTCTCAGTCCTTATTTAAAAAATTCCAGAAGCCGATTTGAAGAGCTGGTGCTCTTCAGCATGTACATCGGACCTGATCCTGTGAATTCTGGAGCGTGGAAATAATAATCTGAAACGCCGCCTGTCTTTGTCTGATGGCTTCTTCATGCTGGATCCGGTGAAAATCCATCATATCCTTGTGTTCTTTGGGGTAACGTTCTTCAAGAATTCCAAAAACATGAATGAATTCTTTTGGATCTTTTCTTGTCTTGCGTTCTTCGGTGTGGATCCTGTCGAGAAGCTTCTTGGTTTCCTCGAAACTGATCAGACCCTGCTCACCGACTTTCTGCTGAACCGCAGCGTCCCGGCGCGCATTGATCCAGGAACGGAACGTATCTGCCACGACAGAGCGTGATGTCCGCGGATTCCAGGCCGCCGCTTCAATCACCGCCCCGAACTTGGCTTCCGGACTGTCCGGGACTGCCTGATCTGTTGCAGCAATCGCCTCGGACCGAGCCTTGCGCCATTCCGCAGGCTGAGGCGATTTTCCTGCCAGTTCAGCGTCATGCAACGCCATCACATCCGTCAGGGCAGCGCGCAAAGGGTGATTTTCCGAGAGAGAGGCGATATCTGTCTCCGTCTCTTTCAAGAAATGGACAAGAACAACATTGCCACATGCATTCAGATCCGCACCCACCGGCAGCGCTTCCAGCAGAGAAATCTGTGCTGCCTTGGCGTCTTCAGCGGAAGGCAGTATCACTGCGACCATATCCAGCAAAAGGGCCATCCATTTCGGCAGGCCGGACTCCTCAACCCACTGATCAAGGTCATCGCTCCCCAGCAAACCGCCGACCAGACTTCCACCTTTCCCATCCCAGTAGACGGGACGGCTGTTCCAATCGCCCGATGCTTGGAAGGCTTGAGCTTTCTGCAGCATGGAGCACTTGAGTGCCGGATTATCCTGAAAAGACTGCATCATGGTCAGCACCCGAGGTTACGGTCAATGAAAGCAGCAATGCGGCTTTTGGTCTGAAGACCTGCAAAACGCTCGCGCTCCTCGCCATCTAAAAAAAGGACGACGGTGGGCAGGCCACGAACATGATATTTGCCGACGATTTCCGGGTTCTCATCGGCGTTGACTTTTGCCACCACCACTTCCCCCGCATACGTCTCGGCTGCATCATCCAGAATGGGCATCAGCTGCTTGCAGGGCGCGCACCACGGCGCCCAGAAATCCACAACAACGGGGAGTTCCGAGTTCAGGACGACATCGTCAAAGTTTTCTTGTGTAACAGTGATGATAGTGCTCATGGATCTTCTCTTCTCAGGATCTGGATTTTTCGGGACGATATCGGTGCAAAAGAGGAGTCATGATCCCTTCCCGCCCACGATCAGGTCGTCCACGCGCAATGTTGGCTGCCCTACCCCGACCGGCAGGGTCTGACCGGATTTGGAGCACACGCCGACGCCACCATCGAGCATCCGGTCGCTGCCGATCATGCTGATCTGTCGCAGCGTATCCGGACCGTTCCCGAGGATCGTAGCACCCACAACAGGGGCGCTGAGTTTTCCGTTTTCGATCAGGAACGCCTCGGACGCCTCGAACACGAAGCGACCGCTTGTGACGTCCACCTGACCGCCGGAAAGGTTGTCGACATAAAGTCCATGCCCGACGGATGCGATGATTTCCGCGGGGTCCATGGTGCCGGCTTCCATGTAGGTATTCGTCATGCGCGGCAGCGGCAGGGACGCATAGGACTGGCGGCGGCCATTTCCGGTCGAGGCACAGCCCATCTGCCGCGCACTCAGCAGATCGTGCATGTATCCCCGAAGGATACCGTCCTCGACCAGAACCGTCCGATGGCTCCCGACACCCTCATCGTCCATGTTAAGGGATCCCCGGCCGCCGGGAACCGTGCCATCATCAAGGATCGTAACGCCCGGTGCCGCGATCCGCTCTCCGATCCGCCCTGAGAAGGCCGAACTGCCACGCTGGTTGAAATCGCCTTCAAGCCCATGGCCCACCGCCTCGTGCAGAAGAACGCCGTTCCAGCCTGCGCCAATGACTACAGTCATCGGGCCTGCGGGCGCGGGGCGGCCTTCCAGCTTCGTCAATGCCGAAGACACAACCTTCCGGACAAGAATTTCGACCGCATCAGGGGTCAGCACCTCATATCCGGCACGTCCGCCAAATCCGGAGCCGGACATTTCACGGCGACCATCGGCCAGAACCGTCACGACAACAGCCAGCTTGACGAGCGGACGGATATCGCCGCTCGAAAACCCGTCATGCCGCGTGACCCAAACTGTCTCGTGCGAGGCCTGCACGCTGGCATTGACCGACACGACCCGCGGATCCAGCGAACGGGCGAGCTCGTCGATCGAACGCAGCAGCGCAATCTTGCGATCCGCATTCCAGGACAGCAGCGGGTCCGCAATCCCGTACAGATCCGCCCGTTCGGAACTGCTTTGTTGCATGGTACCAGTCGGCGCGACCGGGGTGGCGTCGCCATATCCTTCGGTCAACTGGCGCGCCATCATCTCCATGGCGGCACGATCAATCCGCTGGGACGAGGCGAAAGAAACCTCCGCATCCCGCATCGCGCGCATGCCATATCCGAGATCGATCCCGAAGGTCCCCGCCTTGATTTTGCCGTTCTCGATCCGCCAGTTTTCGGACGCACGGGACTGGAGGTAGATATCCGCGAAATCTCCCCATTTCCCCAACGCGTTTTCAGAAACCTTCCGCAGAAAGGCTTCATCCAGCCCGTAGCGCTCCACAAGGGCGGAACGCGCGCCTGCAATACGACTGCTCTTCATGCTATTTTCCGCAAGACCTGACATCTCAGACGCTCCCCCCGACGGACATATCGGCAAGGAGCCACGATCCCGTCCGGAAAGGCCCGCGCTCGACCGTATCCGCACCGACCGCGACGAGACCCGAGAACATCTCCCGCAGGTTCGAGGCGACCGTGACCCCGGCAACCGGATGCACAATCTTTCCATCTTTCACCCAGGCCCCCCGTACCGCGCGGGAAAATGTTCCGGTGGTCAGGTCTGACGAACCGGCCATATGGGTGATTAGGAGGCCGGTATCGAGCTTCCTGAGCATCTCTTGCAGGGTATCGGACGGGGCTGTCAGCGCACTGGCAATCTCCATGTTGTAGGTCTGTCCGCCATTTCCGGTCGGCGCCATCTTCAGCGAGCGGGCCGAATACAGATCCAGAAAATATCCGCGCAGCACCCCCCGATCCACCACGTTACGGACCGTCCCGGCGATCCCGTCCGCATCATAAGGCGCGCTGGAGCGCCCTCTCAGACGAAAAGGATCTTCGGAAATGCTGACATGTTCGGGGAAAACCGCCTCGCCCAGCGTGTTGGCAAGGAACGAGTTTCCCTGACGCAGCAGCGGACCGGAAACGGCGCGCATGAACTCACCGAGCAGCCCCGTGACCGTGGGCGCATCGATTAGGACGCGATATGTGCCGGTCGGGATCTGCTGGCCACCGATTGCGCCGAGCGCACGTTCACCCGCGATGCGGCCGACATCCGCTGCCGTCTCAAGCTGCTCTACGCTCCGCTCGCTGCTGGACCAGCCCTCGACCTGACGTGCCCCATCGCGCATGGCGATGGGGGAGCAGGAAATCCCGTGCTGGGTCCAGGGAATGGCGCCCATGAAACCCTTGCTCGATGCCAGAAAGGACAGTCCGGTCGAGCTCCACAGGGACGCGCCTTCCGTCTGTTGGATGCAGGGATCGACAGCGAGCGCACTCTCCTCCGCTTCAAGCGCCATTGCCAGCGCGTCCGGATAGCGGATGTCCCACGGATGAAAAAGGTCCAGATCGCGGACATCGGCGCAGTAGTCGGACGCATCGGAAAACGCTGCAAGATCGTCACGCTCACCGTACCGGGCGATATCGATCGCAGCATCCAGAGCGCGCCTGACGGCATCGGGTGAAAAATCCGTCGTGGCGGCCGAAGCCCGGATGCCCTTGCAAATCACGCTGATCAGCGCATTACGCCGGATGGAGTTGTTCCGCTGAAGCGGCTGCCCGTTGCGCGCGCCCACGGTCCAGTTTTCGGTTTCCTGCAGGGAAATCTGCACATCATCGGCACCCGCTATCTTCCCGAAGGTGAAGGCCTGGTCTGCGATCTGTTCAAAGTCCTGCCGGAGACGGACGATCTCGCTGCGATGAAGCATGTCAGAGCTTCCTGTTTGAAGAGAGGAGAGAAACTGGCGATGTCGGCGCAGTTTCAGAAAGGGTGGCGGTCCCGTTCGCGATATGCAGGCGCCTGTCATGCAGCCGCACGATATTGGGGGTGTGCGCCACACTGATGAGTGTCAGATCAGGGCGTGCCAGAAGATTGGCGTAGAGGGCGTCTGCCGTGTTCTGGTCCAGCCCGGAGGTAGCCTCATCGAGAATGAGAATGTCAGGGGGAGACACGAAAGCCCGCGCCAGTGCGAAGCGCTGCTGCTCACCGGGCGAGAGACGCTGGTTCCAGTCTCCCCCAATGTCCAGCTGGGCCACGAGCCAAGAGAGGCGGAACTGGCACAGGAGATCCGCACAAAGTTCGCGGGCCTCTTTGGACGGCGGCTGCGTCTGAAGCATCAGTTCCAGCAGGGTCCCGTGCGGCAGATAAGGCAGCTGCGGCAGAAACGTAATCCGGGCGTCCTGCGGAAGGGTGATCGCGCCCTCCCCGATCTGCCACAGCCCCGCCAAGGCCCGCAGAAGAGTGCTTTTCCCACTTCCGGAAGCACCCGTGATGACCCATTTGTCGCCCGGCGCGATCTCCCAATGCCCGATCTTCAGCAAAGGAGCGCTCTTACCGGGAAGAGACAGCACCAGACCCGAGACGGAAACGTCGTCAGAGGCGGTGTGGCTCAGAGCAATCCCCGTCTCCTCGGGCATCTGAATGGCGTCAAACAGGACAAACAGTCGATCGAAGGATGCATTCGTCTCGGAATACATCGGATACATCTGCATCAGCCAGGTCAGGGAAGAGCTCAGCGTCTGGAACGCCGACTGCGTCTGCATGATGTCGCCATAGGTCATGCGACCGGCCATGTAACGCGGAATGGTCAGGACCAGTGGCAGAACGCGCTGGAAATGGCTGACAATCTGCATGACGAAGGAAATGACGACGCTCATCCGCTGCTGCGCAAAATAGTTGTGCATCACCGCGGAAAGAGCCGTCACGATCCGCAGATGCTCGATCCGGCTGCGGGCCATGAAGGCGATCTGCTCAGCGTGTTTGCGGACGGAGACCAGAATGAAGCGCAGATCGCCTTCATAATGCTGCTGGCGCATGTTCAGGCGCGTCAGCTTGCGGCCGATCCGAAAAATGATCCCGGTCGCGAGAATGGACGTCACATATGCCGCAAGGACGATATCATAGCGCGTTGTGATCTCATGTCCGAAGAGATGAAATGTCACAGGCGCCGATCTGCGAACCAGTAACGCGGTAAAAATCGCAATGGAATACAGGGACCGAAGGCTTCCCATGAAGATGCCGAACACGCCGCTGATAACGAGCCGGACGTCTTCCGCAATACGCTGATCCGCGTTTTCAACGCGTTCAGCCCGCTCTATGAAGTAAAAGCGGTCATTGCTGAGCCATGCTTCCGTCACAAGCACCGAGATCTTGTTGCGCCACAGCATCCCGAGAACGTTTTCAAGATAAACCCCGAAATATGTCAGGCTGTAGACGAGTGAGCCGACTGCCACGAACTCGATGGCATAGCGGGGGATGACCGCAATGTTTTTGTACTGAAGCGCATCGAACAGCGCCTTGTTGATGCCAGTCTCAATGGCAAAAAGATAAACGCCACCGAACTGGATGCCTAGGCACAATAGCAGGAGCGGCCAGGCTTTTTTCCAGTCCTTCGACAGGAAGAAAGCCCCGACGACCTTGCCTAGAAAATAGATTTTCCTGAAGGAGCGGCTTCGGGTTTCCCATGCAGACACGGAAAAGGAGGTCACAGGCGTCGTCATTGCGCAGCCCTGTAGCGGCGCTGAAGCCCGTAACCGAAAGCCCGGTTTTCGGATGGATTATCATGCCGCATGTCCGTCCGCCCCTCTTTGAGAACACAGATGTTCCTGTGGAAGAGGAATTTCCTACCCCACAGAAGAACTGTCCGTTTTAGAAGAGCAACAAATATAACATAGCGCCAAATGAAAAATTTATATAACGTATATAACTCTAGTTTATGGGAGATGCCGCATCCCACTGCAGAATATGCCGCAATCGAAGGGTAGCGTTTCGCCTTACGGGTGATCCTAGCGAGCCGGCCCCTATGCTTTGGCATCCACGTCCAGCACTTGAATCACATCAGGCCGATTTTCCAAGCATGCTCTCAGGCTAGAGCACATAGCCACAGCAAGAGCCGCGGACTGAGCTGCGAAAAGGTTTCTCAGTCGCGCCGACAAAGAAATTGCTCATGAGCAGTGCGGAGGCAGGATACGGCGCATTTGCATGCAGCTGACTGAGAATTGTTCGATGTGGCTTCCATTCATCAGAGTGCCCCACGTGCTCCATTTCAACCCAACAGCGAAATCCGATATAGACTAAATTCCGCCTGCCATAGCACGTCCCGCGTGGTATTTAATTCCGTGGTCTGATGGGTTGGCAACATCAATGATCCGAACGCTTTCAAAGCCCTCCTTAATCGTTGGCGGCTCAAACAGGTTATGAACAGAGCGTATGGATTTTTCCGGAACCTGCTTGTCGGGAGCCCGCAGCGCGTTTTGCGCAAGCGCAGTGTCGAGAGAAACCCTGATCCAAACGGCTTCCAGCACGGCGTCGGCTGAGCGGGCAATGTCGATGATCGGCTGGCGATGCCGAGCACCTGGGAGAGCTGCGTCGAAGTAAACTTTTTTACGCTGAGGCAGCTGAGTTGCAATCCATGTTGATTTGCCTGCCCCTTGCAAACCGCAGACGACGATCACCGTGGCATCGGGAGTTGTGGAAAGAAGACGCTGGAGTGCAGCAAAGGCGCATTGCCACGCTTGAACATTTCGTTCGGGCGTCCAGATACGGCCTGTATCGGTTTCCAAAAAAACGTCCGGATTGATGATGGTGTTTTCTAACTGTCGTGCAGGAAAAGCTCTCATGCTGGCCTCGTGGGAAGAATGCTCGTATTGATCATCTGCAGCGCTGCAGTAATGTTCTCCTACCGCACCTTAAAATAAGCCGAATACTGGCGAGTACAGTAGAAATACCTCAATGTGCCGTTCGCTCCAAAATTCTTACAAGCCTGACATTAAGACACCCTAACGCTTTTAAAAGCGTAATCCTCCGCCTTTTTCTGAACAATCACTCATTCTTTATAGCCTATTTTGGTTTTTTCTTATTATTAGACATAGGGTAAGGAGCATAAAAATAGGACCCGCGAGGGTCTCTCGAAGCGTGTTCCAAGGACGCTTATGCAAGGATAAAGTTTACTCCTGGAAAGACAGCGTGATCGTCTCTGGCCCTCTTTGCGAGAGACATTTTAACCCACGCAGGTCTGTAACCATTCTGGTTGTCGCGGCAGCTTTTTTTTGGGGGGGGGAAGTGGAACGTCTGCTTTCGGGCTTCCACCACGAAAAGCGGAAATGGTTTCACCAAAGACATAATTTTGACGGATAAAGTAGATATTTTCATGTTTTACGAATTGATAATTAAAATATAATGGATTTTATGGTGATGAGAAAAATCGTTTATATATGTTCCCTTTTGTCTTTAAGTATAATGACTCCGATATATGTTAGCAGTTTCTCGTTTGCAACTGACGTTCCTAAACAAGCAAAGCGTCAAGTGGCCATAACCTTCGATGATCTTCCATTTGTTAGTGGTGGCCATGACAGGCCCTCGATCAACCAGCGCGATGCTCTCGATACAGAGAAGCATATCCTTTTAACTCTTCGCACGGAGCATATTCCTGCAACGGGATTTGTAAATGAAGACAAAGTAGAAGCTCTTGGCCAGACAGGTATCGACCTTCTGACGGAATGGAACCAAAATGAACTTGAGCTTGGCAATCATGGTTATCATCACTTTGATAGTAATAACCTGAGCGTTTCCGATATTGAGCAGGAAATTGTGAGAGGTGAGACGCATATTCGCCCTCTGGCAGAAAGCGTTGGTAGAGATCTAAAGTTTTTCCGCTTTCCCTACAATCATACTGGAGACACTGAAGAACAGAGGATTGCACTTGCCGACGTTCTCAAGAAACATGGCTACTCTCTGGCTGCGACAACAATAGATACTGAAGACTACCTATTCGCCCAGGCCTACGACTGTGCATATAGTCATCACTATGATGAAGATATGACAAAAATCAGAAGCGCCTTTCTTGATTATGTTCGTATTGAGGTACCGTACTACCAACACCTGAATGAAACCGTTATGGGGCGGGATACTCCTGCCGTGATGCTTCTCCATGCGAGCAGGTTGAATGCAGTTGTTCTAAAAGAGGTTCTTAAGATTTTTCGACAGAACAACTACAGGTTTGTCACTCTGTCCCAAGCGCAGTCTGATCCTGTCTATAACTTGGAACCCGCAGTGACGACGAAATATGGTCCTGCATGGGGATACCGCTGGGCAAGAGAAAGACAGATTAAAGTGAATGGAGCTTTAGAGCAGGAGGCTCCGGATTGGATCAAAAGCTACTGCATCGCTCATAAAGCGAATGACGACTGAAGAATATCTATCTACGTAGTCTGCCTTCGGAAGCATAATGCAACCGCCAGATGTCCGGCATATAGGCGTTTGAAGCCTCTCTACGTATTCCGTATCTGTATCGGGCTGGGGCTAATGAGTAAAAGGTTTTGTTCTCAGGGAGAATGATGCCCCCGGACGCCGGAAATTGCCGCAAAGTCGGTTTTTTCCCGTTGCTCGCGTCCGACTGCCATACCGCGTATCACAGCGGGCCTTGCCATCACGGTATCGAACCATATTTTCAAGCGGGGAAAAAATTTCCAAGATGCTGGCTCTGCTTCTCATGCGGCACGATCCAGCCAATACAAGCGATATCGGCCACTGAGTAATCCCCCGCGAGATACTCTCTGCACAATTGGCAGCATGGGGAGGAAGAACATTAGGCCGTCCTGTACGACCACCGGACCTGTCTGCAGCAGGTTATCGCCTTACGGGAGGACAACTGATCACAACGGATCATGGGCCAGCTTGCGTTTTTTTCTACAAGGATGACAGCGGTGCCAGAATTTCTCTGTTCGTGCGGCCGATGTATGGCATGGACGTCACAGCGCCTATGCGTCCGATGCGTCATCTGCCAGGCTATCTTTGGGCGCAAGACGGTTTGGGAATTAGTATGGTAGCAGACACTTCCATGAGTAGCCTGCATACACTGGCTAATCATGTACGAGACCTGATGGGGCCCCAAGTTAATAGAGGCGCTATTTAAAAATAAGAAATATTACCTAGATTAGAAAATAAAATTACTACTTAATTTCAAATTAATCATGAATGTCATGCGCCATATATAAAAAATCTCCGCCCGAACAACCGGGCGGAGACGTAGAAAATTTTCTAAGGATTGCGCGCAATCACTTCATATTTAACAGATCAACGACGCCCCGTCGGACGGCCACCACCGCCGCCACGGCGAGCGGCGTCGCCACTGCGTCCACCAGCAGGGGGACCGGAACGACGGCGCCCGCCGCCATTTCCACCACCGCCTCGCTGACCGCCACCACCACGACCACCACCAAGCACTGGCGGACGCATTGTGGAATTCTGAGCAGCGTCAGAGTGGTACGGATGATCAGTTACGACAGGAATAGCCTTATCGATCTTTTTCTCGATATCCCGAAGCCATGCACGCTGCTCCGCATCGCAGAGTGATACTGCCCAACCATCACGGCCTGCACGCGCCGTACGACCGATACGATGAACGTAAGATTCAGGAACATTTGGCAGATCGTAATTGAAGACGTGAGAAACATCATCAACGTCGATGCCACGTGCGGCAATATCCGTTGCGACCAGAACCTTGATCGTCCCGTTGCGGAAGCCAGCCATGGCACGTTCACGCGCACCCTGAGACTTGTTCCCGTGCAGTGCTTCGGACGTAATGCCGTTCTTGTTCAGGAATTCCGCAACCTTGTTCGCTTCATGCTTCATCAGCGTGAACACGACTGCACGTACGACATTTGAGCTCTCAACGAGCATCAGTGTCGCATCCTTTTTCTTGTCCGTCTCCACGAACATCACAGCCTGACGGATGCGATCAACCGTGCTGGACTCAGGCGTTACCTGAACAGTAGCAGGGTCCTTCAGCAGGGAATGCGCAAGATCGCTAATGGACTGCGGCATCGTTGCCGAGAACAGAACCGTCTGACGACGCGCAGGCAAGAGAGCCATGATGCGGCGGATATCACGAACGAAGCCCATGTCGAGCATACGATCGGCTTCGTCCAGCACCAGAACCTCCAGGGCAGAAAGGTCGATGTGACCCTGCCCAACCAGATCCAGCAGACGGCCCGGCGCAGCCACGAGAACATCCACGCCACGGCGCGTTGCCTCGACCTGGCGTCCCTGCCCTACCCCACCGAACACGACTGCATGAGTCAGCTTCATGTGGCGTGCGTATGCAGCAAAGCTCTCGTCGATCTGGGAAGCCAGCTCACGCGTCGGCGCCAGAACCAGCACCCGGACACTCTTGAGAGCTGCCGGGCGGCGATGCCGCAGCAGGTAGTCCAAGATTGGCAGCGCGAAGGCAGCTGTCTTACCCGTGCCAGTCTGAGCCAGACCAAGAAGGTCACGGCCTTCCAGCAAGTAAGGAATAGAGCCAGCCTGAATCGGCGTTGGCGTGGTGTAACCTTCTTCAGCAAGTGCTTTCTGAAGTGGCTCGGCAAGTTTGAGCTCTGCGAAACTGGTCATGGACCCCTCCTGAGGGATAACAAGGCCTGGCTCGCACAGCTAGTTCGCACTTTTGAATGCACGAATAAAATGCCTGCTTTGAGCCTAGAAAGTTGATGAAAGACGAACCGTCAAACTGAGACGCAGACACACAGCTGGACATGTGCAAGAGCCCAAAAAGCCCTGCACATTGCCCACTTCACTTTCCCCACCAAAGTCAGAGAAGCAAAGCACCGTGTGCTCAATCGACCAGCATAACGAAGAGACCGTCAGCATCTCCCTGCTTTCACACAAGGATATCTGCAAACGGATGTAAGGCAGCTTCCCTTGCCCTGCAAGGGAGTTGAGAGGTCCGATTTCTAAAAAATCATTATTATTTAACGCGTTTTGCAAAATCGCGAACTTCCTGCGCATCAATGATGCACAGAGAGAAAAGAACTGACCCTCTACCCGCGTCGCAGCAGAAAAAGCGCCTGTTCACCGAAAAGGTTTGCGAAGCGGATTGAGCGGCGCCATGGAGCCTTCAATCCATCCTCGTCGATGGCGAGCCACTGCTGCACAATGTACCCCTCCTCTTCACATAACGCGAGGAAATCCCGAATGGTGCATGGATGGATATTGGGCGTGGAATACCAAGGCGTACTCCATACCGATGTCATCGGCATGCGGCCGGTGGTCAGAAGCTGTAAACGCAATCTCCAATGACCAAAATTCGGGAAGGAGATGATCGCATGACGCCCTATCCGCAACATTTGCCGTAACACTTCCCGGGGACGCTCAACCGCCTGCAGTGTTCTTTGCAGAACAACATAGTCAAACGAGTCATCGGGATAGTAGGACAGATCGTGATCTGCATCTCCGTGCATAACCGGCAGACCATGGGCAACGGATTGCGTCACGCTCTGCATGTCGATTTCAATGCCACGGGCGTCACAGTTTCGCGTCCGGTAAAGATAATCGATGAGCGTACCGTCACCACTTCCGACATCCAGAACGCGGGCCCGGGTTGGAATCATCTCCGCAATCAGACGCTGATCCAGCCGCATCAGACCCCCTCCACTTTCGTCAGACCTGCGTGCTCAGCTGCACCATTCAGGAAACCCCGAACCGTTCGATCCAGATCAGGCTCGTCCAGCAGGAACGCGTCATGTCCACGATCGCTCTCGATTTCCACAAAAGAGACGTTTGCGCCGGCTTTGTTCAAAGCCCGCACCAGAAGACGGGACTGAGACGTGGGGAAAAGCCAGTCTGAACTAAAGGACACAACGCAGAAACGCGTCTCGCACTTGCGAAACGGTGCCGAAAGATCGCCATCATGCTCAGCGGCCAGATCAAAATAATCCATCGCCCGCGTTACCGTCAGATACGAATTTGCATCAAACCGGCGCACGAATGTTGAGCCCTGATGCCGCAGATAACTCTCAACTTCGAACATCTCACCAAACAGAGAAGGACTGCTGGCAGCTGGCACAGCCGTTGGAGCTTCACTTCGAACTTTACGTCCAAACTTCCGGCTCAGAGCCTCTTCAGACAGATAAGTAATGTGGGCCATCATCCGCGCGACCCCCAAGCCACGCGCCGGAATGGCGCCGAAGTCTCTGTAATGGCCATCATGCCAGTCAGGATCCGCAAAGATCGCCTGACGGCTGACTTCGTTGAATGCAATATTCTGGGCTGAGTGGAACGGCGACGTTGCAATCGGCAAAGCCGCAAAAACGCGCTCGGGATAATCGGCAATCCACGTCAGTGCCTGCATACCTCCCATGGAGCCGCCCACGACAGCGAAAAGACGCTGGATGCCCAGATGGTCCAACAGACATGCCTGAGAGGCGACGATGTCGTGCATGGTGATGGGAGGAAATTCACTATCCCAAGGCCGCCCGGTCTCTGCCCGAATGGACTTCGGACCGGTAGACCCCATGCACCCGCCCAATACATTGGGGCAGATAACAAAAAATCTGTCCGTATCGATTGGAAGGCCAGGCCCAACCATGCGGTTCCACCAGCCTGGCTTGCCAGTCAATGGATTAGGCTCGGCTAAATACTGGTCTCCGGTCAGAGCGTGACAGACCAGTATGGCGTTACCGCGATCAGGCGCGAGGGTGCCATAGGTGCAGTAAGCAACTTCGAGCGGCGCAAGATGAACGCCACATTCCAGATCCATCCCCTCTTCCAGGTACATGGTCTGATGCGTGTAAACGGGACTATCTTCCTCAAAGGAAGACACACTGCGGTCCATCAGTCTTCCACCTCCGATGCCGACGGGAGGGCGTCGATGCCCTTCGGGGCCGACGGTATGACATTCTCCGCACCCCACGGCAAATCACCCTTCTTATTGACGATAAATTAACGCACTTGAAATTCATTAAGAAACAGTAAAAAACCGTTTCATGCTTCACGCCCTCCCGGATTCATCCAGCCCAGCCGTTTCTGCAGCCTCGGATGCCTTCGCACCAAGTGCGCTCCAAATTCTTGGGTATTCGGGAGTATTTGACGCAACATATTATCTGAAGAGCAATCCGGACCTCCACAACCTCGGAACAGCAGCCCTTCGGCATTATCACCAGCATGGCTGGAGAGAGGGTCGTAAACCCAATCCGTTTTTTGATCCTCACTGGTATGTCGCCCAAAATCGGGATGTTCTGGGAGACCCACTTTTACATTACGTCACAAAAGGCGAGAAAGAAGGCCGCCGACCAATCGGTTGGTTTGATCCTGGCTGGTACACTCAGACTTACGCCATTCCGCAAGGGATGCTGGCGCTCGCTCATTATCTGCTCAACCGCCATACACAGAAACTGAAACCTATTGCTGAGTTTGATCCAGCCTTCTATTTGAAAACCTACCCCGATGTAGCCGCCGCCGGTCTCGACCCGCTGGAACATTACATGATCCAGGGCTTTCGTGAGGCCAGGCAGCCGTTCGAAGGCTTTGATCCGGTTTACTACCGGAAGAATTATCTACGGCATGCCCCAGAAAGTAATCCGCTTCTTCACTACCTTGAGAACAAGAACCGTTCGGGAATTCATTCCTCATGCCCGGCGAATGAAGTCACCGTCTTTCGGGAAGTTCGGCGGCGTAGCGCGCCAGGCCCTTCATTTGAGGATTTCAACCCACTTCCCCAGAGCGCAATCAGACGCGCCCGTGTCCTTGCGTATTACTTGCCCCAATATCATGCCACAGCAGAAAACGATGAATGGTGGGGAAAGGGTTTTACAGAGTGGACCAACACATCGCGCGCGCTCCCTCGCTTCGCAGACCATTATCAACCCCGCATTCCACGTGACCTGGGTCATTACACTCTGAATTCTCCAGACCTTCTCGACCGTCAGGCCAGAATGGCCAAGGCCGCCGGAATTGAAGGTTTTGTCTTCTATTTTTACTGGTTCAATCAAAAGCGTCTGCTTGATGGGCCGCTGGAAATGCTTCTGGCCAACCCTCAGATTGACCTTCCATTCTGCCTGATGTGGGCCAACGAGAACTGGAGCCGCCGCTGGGACGGGTCAGAAGATGATATTCTGATTGCCCAGCATTACAGAGATGCGGATGACATCGCTCTCGTAGACTGCTTCTCCAGACATATGCACGATCCCCGATATATCAGGATTGGGGATCGCCCTCTCCTCATGGTGTATCGCCCTGGAACCATTCCTAATGCACGCCAAGCCTTTGCGCGCTGGCGTGAACTCTTTCGGGAGAGGCACGGCATTAACCCTATCTTTATTATGGGGCAGGCCTTTGGAGATGAAGACCCTCATTCCTTTGGTGTTGAAGGAGCTATCGAATTTCCTCCCCACAAAGTTGTTTCCGACTGCCGCCTCATCAATGAAAACGTTCAAATTCTTGACGAAGACTTCAGAGGGCAGATCTACGATTACGCCGATATTGTAGAAAATGCGCTCCGACAGCCAAGTCCGTCTTTTCCCCTTATCCGCACAGCGGCACCTTCATGGGATAATGACGCACGACGTCAGGGCAACGGTCTCGTCATGCACGGCTCAACTCCTGAGCTTTATGAGAAATGGCTCAATAGCCTCGTCAATTCAGCGCAGAAAAACCGTTTTTTCGGGGAATCTATTGTCTGCGTTAACGCATGGAACGAATGGGCAGAAGGTGCCTATCTGGAGCCTGACGTTCACTTCGGCAGCGCCTATCTGAATGCAACAGCCAGAGCCTGCACCGGCTTTAACAGCTCCTCAAATAAGGTGCGCCTGCTGCTGATTGGCCACGATGCCTTCCCGGCTGGAGCCCAAAAACTCCTTCTGGAGACAGGCCGTACATTCCGGCGATCTTTCGGTGTTGATATCCGCTTCGTGCTTCTCGAAGGCGGCGCAATGATGGAAGACTACAGGGCTGTTGCTCCTGTTGAAATCCTGTCTCCCACCTCCAGTGACGTGATGGCGCGCCTCAATACGTTGCGGGCAGAAGGTTTTGAATGTGCGATATTGAACAGCGCGGCATCATCAGCCATTGCTCCTGCACTGCATAACAATGCAATCACCTACACATTCCTCATTCATGAGCTCCCCCATCTCCTGCAAAGCCGAGATCTACGGAAAGCCATGCGGGACGCATGCGAGGCGGCACAATCAATTGTCGTCCCCGCACACTCCTGTGCGGCACGCCTGGGATTGGAGAAACACCCTCACACAACGATCCTGCCGCAGGGTCTGTATGATCAGACAACCTTCAACCGGTCTTCCCGGGAAGCACTCAGATCGCAGTTGGGCCTTAACGCTCAGGATCTGCTGGTCATTGGCGTTGGCTACGCGGATATGCGGAAAGGCTTTGACCTGTTTCTCCAGCTCTGGCGGAAACTCGCTGGGCAAGCACACTGTGTATGGGTCGGCGCGATTGATCCGGTTCTTCAGGATGGTTTGAGAACCGAAATCGATCATGCCCGCGCAAGCGGCACCTTCCATATGCCAGGTCGTGTGCATAACGTTGCGGACTGGCTGTCTGCTTCGGACGTCTTTACTTTGACGTCCCGCGAAGACCCCTATCCTTCCGTCGTCCTTGAGGCTCTGGCATCAGGCCTGCCATGCACATCTTTTGCCGATAATGGCGGCATTCCAGAGTTACTTAAAAGCCTTCAAAACAATCCGACGACTTTCAATATGGTCGTTCCGTTCGCAGATGTGAGAGCCATGAGTTTGGCGGCGCTGGAGCTTGCCGAGTGGTCAAAAGCTCGCGGTCAAAACACCCGACAGGCTGCCGCACGCAAACTTGGAAAATCGTTTCTTTTCCGCCCCTATGCCCAGCAACTCCTGCGCTTGGCCGCACCAAAAATTCCGTCAATTTCCGTCGTGGTACCGTCGTATAATTATGCGCGTTATTTAGAAGCCCGGCTCGTCTCTATTTTCACGCAGACATTCCCAGTCCTGGAAATTATCGTCCTTGATGATGCATCCGAGGATAACAGTATCGAAGTCGCCATGGGCGCTGCCGCCGAATGGGGGCGTGACGTTCGTATTATCAAAGGAAGACAGCCGTCCGGGTCCGTCTTTGCTCAATGGCAGAAAGCACTCAAGCAGGCACAGGGCGAATGGGTTTGGATTGCGGAAGCAGATGACCTTTGCGATCCTCATTTTCTGGAAAAGCTTGTTCACGCTGTGCACCAGTGTCCGAACGCGGTCATGGCGTTCTGCGATAGCCGCTCAATAGATGAGAGCGGCGCGCCTCTCTTCGCCTCCTATCAGCCATACTGTGTAGAGGCGGCTGGAAATCTTCTTGAGCATGATGGCCAATTCAGCGGGCGGGATTTTCTGCAAACATGCCTGTCTGAGCGCAATCTGGTTCTCAATGTCAGCGGCGCAATTTTCCAACGAACGGCCATGCAAGCGGCGCTCAAAACGTGCAAAAAAGATTTGAAAACCTTGAAAGTGGCTGGTGACTGGAGAGTCTATCTTGAGTTGCTCGATAGCCCTGACGTTGGCGTTGTTTATGTCAGCGATGCCATGAACATCCATAGACGACATCAATCATCTTCGACACATATGTTAAATCAGGCTACTCATCTCGAAGAAATAAATTTTATGCATGAGCTTTTTGCAAAGCGATTACCTTTTTCGCAAGAGCGGCTTGAGAAGCAAGCTCTCTATCGCCATAAAATCTTCCAGCAGTTCGGCTTGTAATTGTTTTGTATAAAATCTCATTTTTTAATTACTAAAGAACAAACGATTATTATTTTTATAAATTATGAATCACAAACATATCGAGTGCATGGGCCTTGGGAAATGAGCGTGTCATACCGGCACTGCTGACTGCCAGAAATATCCCCCTAAGGGAGGCACTCAGAAACTAACAGAGATCGATCCCGATGCCAGAGGAAGAAACGCGCCTCGGGTGGTGTTGCCTGCTTGACGGTCAGGCATTTCATGGCCCCCTATGACGCATCTTACTGGGAAATTAACCATGGCACAGTTATCAATCGGCGATCATGTTTCAGACCTCAAAGGCGCCCATGATGGCAAGCTTGTGGATATTGAAGGTTCCACTGGCTACGTGATGCAAAGCAATGGTGTGGAAGTTGAATTCCCACTGTCTCAGTTGAAGCCTTACGAACCTCCAAAAGTTTCTGAAATTCGAACTCTATCTGGCCCTCTTCGGGACAAAGTTTTAAGTCCTGCCCAAAGGACACTACTGGCTTCCGTGCCTGCCTCCCTCATTAATGCGATCGCTAAGAGCTACGATGCGGGCAGCGATGGCGAAGGCTCGCGTCCACCTTTTGCTACTCTACCAGAGTCCAAAAGACTGGAAGCCATCCGCATTTATCTCCCCACGCTTCCCCAGCGACTTCTGGCCTCTCATATGAACCTGGTGGTTGCGATGCGTGATGTCGCCAAATCATAAATTATGATCATGGATGAATGCAGTCGTAAGGATGACTGGAAATTCGATGCTTCCACGGAGATAAAAGAGCCGCTGTAGCGCGTTGACCCAGGCCGGCATCACCCGTAGAACTCCGCGTTCTGAAACAGCGAAGCCCAACCAGGCGCAGCATTATTGAGCGCCGGAGGCGCCGCGTGTCCATGTCCATGACTTTCGCCGATCTTTGCTTGGCGCCCACTCTTCTGAGCGCTCTGGCTGAAGAAGGATATGTCACACCTACCCCTATCCAGGCACAGTCAATTCCCATGCTGCTGGAGGGCCGTGACCTATTGGGTATGGCGCAGACTGGTACAGGGAAGACAGCATCTTTCGCTCTTCCACTGTTGCACCGCCTCGCGGCTGATCCTCGCACAGCACCAAAGGGTGGCGCACGCGTCCTCGTGCTCGCACCGACACGCGAGCTTGTCTCCCAGATTGCGGATGGCTTTGAGAGCTTTGGTCGTCATCTGAATCTTCGCGTGACGACGATTTTCGGCGGTGTCAGCCAGTTTCATCAGGTGAATGCACTTGAGAATGGCGTGGACATTATTGTCGCCGCCCCAGGGCGGCTTCTGGATCTTATCGAGCAAGGCTTATGCGATCTATCGCAGCTTGAAGCGCTTGTACTTGATGAGGCCGATCAGATGCTGGATATGGGCTTCGCAAAACCGATTGAGCGTATCGTCGCAACACTACCGAAAGATCGGCATACCGTTCTGTTTTCGGCCACGATGCCGAAATCTATCGCGGCATTGGTTGAGAGCCTTCTCAATGATCCGGTAAAAGTCGAAATTGCTCCTCCATCAACCACCGTGGACCGCATTGAGCAATCCGTGATGTTTATGGATGCAGCTCACAAAAAAACGGCTCTCCTAGCCCAGCTTGAAACACAGGATGTCGGTCAGGCCGTCGTTTTCACACTTCAAAAGAATATTGCCAATGAGGTCTGTGCTTTCCTGACCGAGGCCGGGATCACCGCAGAAGCCTTGCACGGCAACAGGTCCCAGGGCCAGCGGGAACGCGCACTCAGCGCATTCCGTGACGGAACCGTACAAGTCCTCGTTGCCACGGATATCGCCGCCCGTGGCATCGACGTTGACACCGTCACACATGTTTTCAACCACGATCTTCCAAGTCTGCCTGAAAGCTATGTCCATCGCATCGGCCGCACCGGGCGCGCCGGGCGCAGTGGTTTCGCCATCACCCTGTGCGATGCCGAACAACGTGCGTGGCTGCACGATGTGGAACGAGAAATCGGTCGTACATTGACGGTTCACACCGACCATCCATGGCACTCAGAAACCGCACGGCACTCCACCATGCGCGCTCCCGTCTTAGGGGGTGGCCCGGTCAAGCAGGTCAAACCACAAGTCAAGCGAGAGCGAAAAGTCTGGACTGAAGAAGAAAAGCTTGCCGCACGTGAGGCCGCCAAGAGAGCCTGAAGCTAATTTGGCTTTCGGTTTTCTTCGACGCTAACGGATTACTATAATCCATTAGCGTCATTGCGGTTTTCATGAGAACCGCTGAGTGACGTCTAGGATCACTCTTCTTCAAGCATCTGCCGAACCGGGCGCGCCGGGCGCAGTGGTTTCGCCATCACCCTGTGCGATGCCGAACAACGTGCGTGGCTGCACGATGTGGAACGAGAAATCGGTCGTACATTGACGGTTCACACCGACCATCCATGGCACTCAGAAACCGCACGGCACTCCACCATGCGCGCTCCCGTCTTAGGGGGTGGCCCGGTCAAGCAGGTCAAACCACAAGTCAAGCGAGAGCGAAAAGTCTGGACTGAAGAAGAAAAGCTTGCCGCACGTGAGGCCGCCAAGAGAGCCTGAAGCTAATTTGGCTTTCGGTTTTCTTCGACGCTAACGGATTACTATAATCCATTAGCGTCATTGCGGTTTTCATGAGAACCGCTGAGTGACGTCTAGGATCACTCTTCTTCAAGCATCTGCCGATGCTGTTTCTTCAGCCAAAATAGCCAGCATCTGGTCGATAATCCGACCACTGGTTCGAGATGCCAGTCGCCCAAATCCCAGGTCCCAGACGCGACAGGCCTGCCCGACAGATGGCCCCCGGCAGGAGGCATGAAGACTGGTGACACCTGTGTCGCGCAGAAGATCACGCGCGTTTCCGACACGCACACCACTTCCCGCCATGATTTCGATACGCCCGGCGGCATGATGCACAATATTCTTCAGAACAGAATGTCCCTTGGGGGCGCTAATTGCCTGCCCGGACGTCAGTATTCTTTCAAAACCCAACTCAACCGCCTGATCCACGGCCATGAGTGGGTTAGGCGTGAGATCAAAGACGCGATGAAGCGTGCGCCCCATTGACCCGGCGGCCTCAGACAAACGCTTCAGAGTCGCGATATCAAGCGTGTGATCGTCCAGAGACGCTCCGAGAACTACACCAGCCAGCCCTGCTGCACGGGCGGCATCAATGTCAGCCAGCATCTGATCAATTTCCGCTTCGGCAAACACAAAGCCGCCCTCTCGGGGGCGGATCATGGCGTAAACTGGAACCGTCGATTTTGCAGCAAGGTGCATCAGCCCTGCGGAAGGGGTCAGGCCCCCTAGCGCCAGAGCAGAACACAGTTCAATCCGCGAGACGCCGGGCCGCTGGGCTGTCTGTAACCCAACGGCATCTTCAACACAGATTTCAAGCGTCGGCATAAACGTTCCTTTCCCAGACAGGAGAACGCACAGGCCGACAGAACTCAGTTGTTCCAGCGAATTCCCGGCAATGCCTTCTCCACTTCGGAAACGGGCTTGATCGTTGCACAGTTTCCTTTCGGATGATGGCCTTTCAGCAGCGCCAGCGCAAACGGAACAGAATCAGCCGCAGAGCCGTTCACTGCCCCGTTGTGAGTCAGACCGGAATAGGTCTTCCACGTTACGTTCGTGCCTGCGTCACACATGGCCGCCACAGCGTTGTACTGCTGGGCCACACCAGCCTCATTATCGGCGAGGCCTGTACCCACGAAAACCGGCATCGTCATGTGCGCATCCGGGATGGTGAATGCGTCCTGAAAGTCAGCTTCAAGCCTGGATGTATCACCTGCGTACGCATTGTCTTCGGTGATGTCATGCGCCTCCGTGTACCGGAACAGATCGCCAAGGCAGGTCTGACGAGCCTGATGAGACAGATCCTTGCCCTTATCCGTCATGTTCGCACGGACATCCACCTCAGGATGCAGGCTCTTCCGCGCCCCCTCAATCGTCAGGATACCAAAAGCCGCAGCCATGTGCGGTGGTTCGACATTCAGGCGTGGAAGCGGCTCATGCTTGGGATGATCCGGCAGCTTAAATTGCGTTACGACGCCTGTTGCAACCGTTCCAAGGACATGCAGATCCGGTGCATATTGCGGTGAAAGCCAGGCCGTACCCAACGCAGCGCCACCGCCCTGCGACTGACCAACAAGAATGATACGGTTCTGAAGCGTGCCCTTGTACTGAGCCAGAGCGGCGCGCAACCCGTTCAGAACGCTGTAACCTTCCGGCCGGTACATCAGATACGGATGCGGGCCCGGTGTTCCCAGTCCTTGATAATCACTGGCCACAACGGCAAAGCCCGCCTTCAGCCAATGATCCAGATAGGCACGATCCCGGGAGAGATATCCCCGCCAGGACGGGGCGCAGATATCCGCAATCCCTGTTGTGCCGTGTTCCCATGCCACAACAGGCCAGCCACCTTTAGGGGGCGTACCCTTGGGAAAGATGATCTGACCGGAAACCGTGACGGGATCAGGAGCATTCACCCCACTGATGGACGTGTAAAGCGTCCGCACGGCCTGGCCTGCATTTTCCGGCAGCGGACGATCGGTAATAGGCTGCGTGCGGATCATCTGACCCACCGTTGCCGGCACCTGAGCGGGCGGTGTGTAAAAATCGCTGACCCCACCATCACCTAGAGCACGATCCACCTCTGCCACACCTGCAGGCTTTGCAGTCTGGGCAGGTTCGGCGCAGGCCGCGAGAGACAGGAGTGTGGCAGCGCTGAGGGCAGCGCGGAAAGAAAGCTTCATTGTGGTCTCCAGCAGATCGAGGCAGATATTACTGACCGACGGCGACGCCGTCACGGTGCGGGTCACCCCATCCCGTAAGGCCGTCCGGATGAATGGTGATGCCCTGCACGGCGGCATTCATGACGTCAATTTTCGGGTGATGCCCCATGGCACTCAAAGCGGAAGCAAGCCCAGCGGCAGATGTGCCCTGCTCCAGTTCCTCGGCATGATTCTGGGCACCAATCCGAGGCTGCTCAATAGCCGTGCGGATATTTTGTCCCCACGCCAGATAGCCCACAAGCGTCTGCACGACGGAATCAATAATCCGGGCACCACCGCCCGCACCAACGATGACTTCAGGCTGCCCGTTCTGCCCAAAGACGATGGTTGGAGACATGGTGGTGATAGGACGCTTCCCCGGTGCTGCAATATTGGCCGCAGGCTGCCCATTCACGAAAGGATGGGACGCAAAATTCGTGATGGCATTATTCAGGACGACACCATCCACAATAATATCCGATCCGAAATTCAGATTGATCGTGGTTGTGAAAGACAGTGCATTGCCAGATGCATCACGGATGGACAGATGCGTTGTTGCAGGCACAGTCATCGGGTCGGACGATGGCAAAAGCGCCAGCTTCCCGGCAAGTTGCCCTGCCACCACGCGGCTGGCCGCTTCACCCATTGACACAAGCTTTGCCCGGCGATCGAGATACGCTGGATCAAGCATAGCTGCCGTATCCACACGCGTATAATCCGGATCCGCAGCATATTTCCGGCGATCGGCCTCGGCCAGACGGGAGGCTTCAAGCAGCAGATGGGCAGCTTCCACACTGCCCGGCTTGTACTGACCAATGTTCAGACGATCCAGAATGGCAAGCTGTTGCAGAACGGACAGTCCGCCCGCAACCGGGGGAGCCGCGGAGCAAATGCGACGATTAAAGGCCGTAACACACAGAGGAGCCCGCTCACGCACCTTGTAGTTCTTCAAATCCGCAGGAGACAGCGCCCCGGGATAAGCGCCACTCGTAACCGCAGCGGACAGCTTTTTCGCAAAAGCGCCCGTATAGAAGTATTCCGCCCCATCGTGCGCTACATGTTCAAGGGTGCCTGCCAGGTCGGCATTGTGCAGGATCGTACCTTTAGGCAGAGGCTGACCGCTGGCATCAAAATATGCCGAAAACTGCGGTTCTTTCGCGAGTTCCGGACGTTCGGTCAGGACAAGATGCAGATATCCGGCAAGCGGAAAGCCGTCTCTGGCAGCTGAAATTGCGGGCTGGAAAAGGTCGCTCCAAGGCAGCTTGCCATAGCGCTCATGCAGAAGTGCCAGCGTTCGCAAGGTTCCAGGAACACCAACCACACGGCCCGTCCGCTGCAATGTTACTTCCGGAATCCGGACGCCATTACGATCATGCATGTAGTCCCGATGCATGCCGGCTGGGGCACTGGCCAGACCGTCAAAGAAGCTTAGATGATCAGCCGCTTTGTCCCAGTAGAGGATGGTGGAACCACCCCCCAGACCGGAAGCCTGGGGCTCCACCACGGCAAGAACCATCTGGGCCGCAATGGCAGCATCGACTGCACTTCCACCCTTCTGCAGAACATCAGAAGCAGCACGGGATGCCATGGGATTGGCTGTGGCAGCCATAAAATCATGGGCCACTGTGGGCTGGGAGACAGGCTGAACAGGTTGAAGCTGATGTGCACAGGCGCTCAGTCCGAGGGCCGTTGCTCCAAGCAGGCCGACAAGAACCGGGGTTCTGGCAGAAAGCTTTCTTTGGGAGAGAGCCGCACTTCTGATACGCATGGAAAACATCAACCTTCAGTTCCTGATCGGGAGCATCTACGTCAAACCGTTACGGTCTTCGATCTCTTCGATAAATGCTGTTATGGTGCGATAATTACTAATCTGCGGTTTGCAATGAACGTTTTTCAGGCCATGACGACCTTTATCGCGGTCGTTGAAACAGGAAGCATGACGTCTGCCGCAGAGCGATGCGGCATCTCACCCACAATGGTGGGCAATTACGTGCGCCTGCTGGAGGAGCGACTGGGCACCAGTCTGCTGAGACGTACAACGCGTCGACAGAGCCTGACCGCATTCGGGGCCGTTTACTTCGCCAAGTGCCAGAAAATTCTCAGCATGTTGGACGAAACGGAGCGCATGGCGGAAGCCGCCCAGAGTCTGCCGTCTGGCACCCTGAGAATTACCGCTCCGGTCACGTATGGCACACAAAGCATCACGCCCTGCATTGCGGATTACTTGAACGAGCATCCTTCCGTGGATATCGATCTTGTTCTGACGGAACGCAGCGTTGATCTAACGCATGAGAAGTTCGATATCGCCATCAGGCTGGGCGTGCCGGAGCCTTCCTCCCTGATCTGTCGTCGGCTCTCCAACTACACCATGACGCTTTGCGCCTCTCCCGCGTATCTTTCACGCCGTGAAGAGCTTCTAACGCCTCAGCAACTGGCCACACATGACGCTCTGGCCTTTTCCTATACCCCCGCATCACCTTGGCACTGGGCTCGACGGGAATGGCATTTTGAAGGGCCGCAAGGTCATGTCTCGGTGGAAATGCACCGCAAGGGTCTTTTCAATAACACGCAGGCCATGCGCCGCGCCGCGCTATCGGGCATGGGAATTGCCATGCTGCCCTCAGATCTGGTGCGCGAAGATATCCGGGACGGAAAACTCCAGGCCCTGCTTCCGGATTATACGCTTCCGTCTCGGCCTATTTATCTTCTGTATCACAAGGAGCGCTACACCGCGCCGACACTGCGTTCGTTCATTCAGTTCCTGATCCAGAAACTCGGGGGCATCCAGGGTTGATGGCGAAGACGGGTACCCTGTTCCAAAAAAAGCCAGATCAGGCTGTTATTGCTTCGATCATTGGCAATATCATTGAGTACTACGACTTCGTCATTTACGCGTATTTTTCCGCTTCGATTGGCCGAACCTTTTTTCCGTCGGGTCTTCCGCTGTCGCAGCTTGGCCTTTCTCTTGCAACGTTCGGCCTGACGCTTCTTGCTCGCCCGCTCGGAGCTATCGTACTGGGCAATTATGCAGATCGGCGGGGGCGCGTCCCCACCATGATGATCTGCATTCTTCTCATGGCGGCAGGTAGTCTACTCCTCACCGTAACGCCATCTTACGCCAGCATCGGCATTGCGGCACCTGTTCTGATTGTGGTGGCTCGGCTTATTCATGGCTTCTCGCTTGGTGGCGAATTTGGCAGCGCAACATCTTTTCTGATCGAGCATGCGCCTCACCATGAAGCGCGTGCTGCAAGCTGGCAGGCTATCGGGCAAATTACGGCCTCTCTCTGCGCTGCCACTGTCGTCCTTGCTCTGAACCTATGCCTCCCGACAGCAGCATTCAACGACTATGCCTTTCGTATCGCCACAGGACTTGGTGCGGCTGTGGGCACGGGTGGGTTGATTTTACGCCTCATCCTGAACCGTCAGAACCCGCCAACACGTCAGCCCGCCCCTGCTGTTGTGGCACCCTTTTTCCAGTCTGACACGATCCTGCGGACTGCGCTCATCATGGGGTCTGTCGCACTCGGAAGCGGAATCACCTATCTTGGCCTCTACATGCCGCATTATGCGCGCAGCCAATATAGTCTCTCGAGCATCAGCACGTCCCTTGCGCCACTCCTGACCTATGGCGGACAACTGCTTTTCACGCCCCTGCGCTGGAAGCTGGCAGACCGCTTTGACAGAACACACAGCATCCGTCCCATGCTTCTGTCCTGCGCCTTTTTAATCCTTCTGCCATTGCCTGCATTTCAGTTGATCCGCATTGCTCCGGCTACAGTTTTGCTCATGCCGCTAATCTTCAATCTCAGCGGGCTTTTCTATTTTGCAGCCCTCGATGGCTTCATCGGACAGATCTTCCCCAGCGAACGGCGAGGACGCGGCCTCACGATGGGGTATTCATTCGGCGTGGTGCTGTTCGGAGGCCTCGCCCCCATGACCAACGCCGCGCTGATTGCATGGAGCGGGATGAGCCATGCTCCGGCACTTTATATGATCCTGACGGCCATTATTTCTTTCATGAGCGTGCTTTTGGCTAAGCCTTTGCTGACACGCCGCTCCTGACACAGGCATCCCTTCAGACAAAAATTGAAACTATCAATTTTTTCTTTGGAATGTTCTTATAATTCTCTCCTTTATCTTCGTTTACCAAATTCATAACGCTATCGAAGCGTTAGTCTCCTGCAGAATGAGTTCCAGAAATGTCTTCCTGTACTTTCTCTCCCAGTCGCTCCAGCCGTTCCGGAATGTCCGTTCCGCTTAACGCTCTTTTCGGGCCGGGAAAGAAAGCTCTTGCGGCAGCTACGTTTCTGAGCGGTCTTTCCGTGACTGTTCCAACGGCCTATGCCGCAACATCTGCGACAACAGAGCCTACGAAGCACCGTGCGCACGCAGCACGCACAGAAGTCGAAGCAGGCAAAGAGTCCATCAGCGTCACAGGAACACATCATCAGCCTGGCGGAGGCATGATGCGCGCCGAGACAGCATCCCGCGCTGTACAGACCGTGACGCAGAACTATATCGAAATGCAGAGCCCGACGAGCAGCCCGCTCGACCTGATTGCCAATCTGCCGAGCGTGAACATCACGACGCCGGACCCGAGCGGCAATGAAGGCGGCTCCATGCAGAGCCGCGGTCTGTATGACAACGATATCGGCATCATGCTGAATGGCATGCCGATTGCAAACGGCGGCACGTCATCGGCCTCAAACTTCGTCCAGAACTACATCGACAGCAACAACATCTCTGCCGAGAGCATGAGCCCAGGCTCCATCTCCGTGGAAGATCCGGTGACTTCAGCGGGCGCAGGCGCCCTGAGCATCACCACGCGCGCACCCTCCAAGAAATTTGGCGGCCTGGTGTCCGGCAGCTACGGGTCCTTTAACCGCACACGAGGCTTCATCCGTGTGGACTCCGGTGAAATCGGGCATACCGGAATCACAAGCTACGCGTCGTTTTCCAACACCCACTCCGATGCATGGCGCGGGTCGGGCGACAGCGATCGCAAGCATATGGATTTCCGTGCCCAGAAGCTGATTGGCAACCGGAGCTCCATTGATCTGTTCGCCGGTTACAACCACTCACACTACTACCTGAACCGCTATCCGACACTGGCCAACTTCCAGAACGACAAGCATGGACGTCCGGTCTCCACGCCTCTGAGCTACAATGCCCAGTTCAGCGCCACGTCTCCGAGCAGCTATTATGGCGTGCACGGTACGGACAAGGACCAGTTCTACATCTCCATGCCGATGAAGTTTGCGCTGAACAACACCTTCACGCTGAACATCTCACCATACTACGAGCGCTCCGACATTACGTTGAACAGTGCATCCCGTTTGCAGGAAGGCTATACTTATGCCGGATCAGCGCTTCAGCGGGTTGACCTGAACGGCGACGGCAAAATCAGCACGGCAACGCGTGCCGCAGTCTCCACAAACTCCATGTCCGTGACCCAGCAGGGCGGCGTTGTTGCTGCACTGGGTTGGCACTCCGAGAATAACGACGGTCAAATCGGCTACTGGCACGAGGAATATCGTTATTCCCTGAAGACGCCTATGTCCAAGATGAACCAGACAACGGGTGCGCAGCCGTCTGACACGGACAAGTCGTCCTATTACCGTACAACCAGCGGCAGCATTTACAATTCCGTTGACTACCTAGGGTCTTACAGCCTGAACTCGGGCTTCCTGGAAGACACGGTCCACCTGCTGAACCGCAAGATGAACATCACAGCCGGCATCAAGGTGACGTCCATGACGCTGGAAGGTCAGGACTACCTGCCCAGCACGGCCAGCCACACCAATCACACCTATGTCTCGCCGACGCCGCGCTTTTCCTGGTCGTACAATTTCGCCCCTCATCATCAGCTTTACATCAATGCTGAAGGCGATTTCCGTGCACCCTCCCCGATCAACATGATCTCGCGCTACAGCACCAGCACGGGCAAAATGACAACATCAGGTGCAGGGGCAAAGCCGCAGTACTCGATCAAGGAAGAACTGGGCTATCGTTACAGCGACGATCTGTTCCTGGCTGATATCAGCTTCTTCAACATGAACGTCTCTAACCGTCTGCTGTCCGTTAACATGTTCAGCAATGACGTTCAGGTCAGCCAGACCATCAACGCAGGTGGTGAAACAATCCGCGGCGTGGATGTCATGCTGTCCACCCGTCCACTGTTCCATCGTTTCAGCCCGTATTTCGCATTCGAATACCTGCACACAACGATGGACAACAACCTGCAGACCACGGCAGACGATGGCTCCGTTGACTATCTACGGACCAAGGGCAAGACAGCCGTCATGTCTCCGAAGTTCTCAGGCAGCGTTGGCCTGACCTATAATGAAGGCCCGTTCTTCATGAATGCCAGCGTGCACTACACGTCCAAGCAGGCATCATCCTTCATGAACGATCAGTACATGCCGTCTTACTTCTCGGACTCCCTGACGCTTGGCTATCATCTGCCAAAGTTCTTCATTGCACAGTCCCCGACATTCAAGCTGAACTTCACCAACCTAACCAGCCAGTACAAGCTGGGTGGCGTCTATTACTTCTCGAATAATGCCCGGGCGACAACGGGTGTCTATGGCCACAAGATCGGCGCAGACACGGCACCGACCTATTATATCATGCCGCCATTCGCGATGATGGGCACACTGTCCACATCATTCTGATCAGCTTCGGTACACCGAGACTGGATAAATAAAAAAAGGGCCCCCGGATGTCTATCCGGGGGCCCTTTCTCATTGTCAGGAAGCAGCTTCTTCTTCTGAAGAGTTCAGTATTCTTGGAAATGCCTCTGGATTAAAAATCGCCAGAAGGATAGCGGTTAGCGTAATGACAATGGCAATTGGCGTTAGAACGCCGAACCCACTCCAGGTTAGCACCTGACCACCAAGTGCCGATCCAAGCAAAATCCCAAGATTGCTCCCGCCGTTGATCGCTGCTCCCGCCACATCCGGGCGTGTCGCTCTCGCACGAATTGCGCCGGACATCACAAATGGAATGAGTGCTGAATAGCCGGTACACCAAAGCGCAACAGATGCAACAGAACCCCAGCCAGACAGAATGTGACCATACATGAGGCCCATTCCGATAAGCATGGCCATTCCGCCTGCCAACATGCCCGCAGCTGGCCAACGATCAACAATCTGACCCGCCCCCCATAGCCCTAGAATACTCACGGCACCTGTCAACAAGAGAGCGATACTCAGAGCACTTTTGGGCAGACCATGCGCCAGAAGAAGTGGTGTAACATAAGTATAAAGCATGTTGTGAGCTACGAAAAAGATCGCATCAATGGCCACAACTATGAGAAAGATCTTCATAGCCTTGCGTGACCCCACCGATGGCAGGTTCGTGCTGGCATCTCCAGACGTTACGACTGGCGGCAGGAAAACAGCAATGCAAACCGTCAGCAGGACGGCAATACCAGTCATCACAAGCATGGCAATACGCCAGCTTGCAAAATGGCCAATGGCCGCTGCCCCAGGCACACCTAAAATGGAGCCGAGAGACGTCCCACCGTATACAAACGAAATAGCTCTTCCCGTCATCTTGGGCGGGACAAGCCGGGCAGCATAGGCAGAAACAATTGACATTAGCAGGGCGTGCGCGATTCCGCCGATAGCACGCCCAGCACATAAAACGAGAAATGTCGGAGCAACCGCTGCAATCAAATTGGAAAGAACATATCCTCCCAATGAAAGGAGCATGAGTTTCTTACGGTCAACCTTTGCCGTCAGGATGGTCAGAGGCACTGCACCCAAAGCAACCATAAGAGCAAAAGCACTTACAGCCAGTCCTGCCTGCCCTTCTGAAATGCTAAAACCCTGCGCCATATCGATCAGTAGACCGACAGGTGCCACTTCACTTGTCAGTGCCGTGAACGTGCACGCGAATAGTGCGCACAAACCAATAATGGTCTGCTTGGGGAGAGTTTTGAAAAGCATAATTTCCCTGAATACAGTGCAGCATTAATCGCGTTACGCAAGCGCGCCTTCTGCCATGCTTTCTTCCAAAACAAAACGAAAGAAATGAAGTTCACTTAAGGTTCTTTTTTCTCTCGTTACCAACATTATGTTACATAATAAAAGTACTTATCGGCTGTAGCCGACCAGCCTCACATCCGAAATTTTGTAACTCATGACAATGTGAACGTCGCATTGCGGGATAATGGTTAGCGTTCTCTCGGATATGTCGGGGCGCATGAAATGCGCTTATTGCTATTGCGTCGCAGTTGCGACAAAATCCACTACCAACCAATCATGTCATAAGATGGTTCTAACGATCTACAGACCGGAGAAAGACTTCAATGACTTTCGCACGCTTAAAGCGTCTCGCATTTGTAGCGGGATCAATAGCTCTTACGCCTTCACTAGCATTCTCAGCAGAGACAGCTACCGCATCCCTCACAGGAACTGACGGAAAAACGGTTGGCACTGCACAGATTACTGAGGCTCCAAGAGGCGTTGTGCTCCACATTGAAGTCAGTGGACTGACACCTGGCTGGCATGGCATGCATTTTCATGAAAAAGGAAATTGTAGCGCACCTGCGTTTACCAGCGCAGGCTCGCATGTGCACACCACAAAACCAGTCACGCATGGGCTGCTCAATGCCGGAGAAAATGACTCTGGGGATCTTCCCAACATTTTTGCAGGCAGCGACGGAACGGCCAAAGCTGAAGTTTATTCAACTTTTGTATCTTTGAAGGGTAACGACGGTCGTCCGGCTCTGTTGGATGCTGACGGTTCGTCTCTTGTTAT
>NZ_BEWM01000002.1 GCF_002723935.1 Gluconobacter cerinus | reverse complement strand
TACTTATCCACACAACTAACCCACAGATTTCCTGAACTTTTCCCCCTTACACACACTTTCCATTCACAAAACAAAACTAAAAAAATCAAAAAAAACGCCAGAAAAATCTGGCGCTTTCTTCGAAAATCCCGGTTTCCCGCGACAATCAGTCGGCGGAGGACGAACGACCGTTAATCGTCAGGCCCTTATCGTCCGCAGAGACGGTGATGGTGTCGCCATCCCGGATGGTTCCATCCAGCAGAAGTCCTGCCAGAGGGTTCTGAAGGCTGCGCTGGATCACCCTCTTCAGCGGACGGGCGCCATACACTGGATCGTAGCCTGCTTCGGCCAGCCACTCGGTCCCCTTCTGATCCAGATCCAGTGTGATCTTGCGATCTTCCAGAAGCTGCCGCAGGCGACCAAGCTGAATGTCGACAATCCGTCCCATATCTGCGCGCTGCAGACGGGAGAACAGGATGATCTCATCCAGACGATTCAGGAATTCCGGCCGGAAGTGATTGCGCACCACCTGCATGACCTGCGCCTGCACCAGTTCTGGCGATTCACCGTCTTCCTGATTGGCGAGAACATCTGAACCAAGGTTACTCGTCAGAACGATGATCGTATTGCGGAAGTCCACAACACGCCCCTGCCCATCCGTCAGACGGCCATCATCGAGCACCTGAAGAAGGATGTTGAAGATGTCCTCATGGGCCTTCTCCACCTCATCAAACAGGATGACCTGATAAGGACGACGACGCACAGCTTCTGTCAGAACACCACCTTCGTCGTACCCGACATATCCCGGAGGTGCGCCAATCAGGCGCGACACGGCATGCTTCTCCATGAATTCACTCATGTCGATCCGCAGCAGGGCCTTCTCGTCATCGAACAGGAACTGGGCCAGAGCCTTCGTCAGCTCTGTCTTGCCCACACCCGTCGGACCAAGGAACAGGAACGACCCAATCGGGCGGTTCGGATCCTGAAGTCCTGCACGGGCACGACGCACAGCATTGGCGACAGCGACCAAAGCCTGCTCCTGCCCGACCACACGCTCACGCAGCGTATCTTCCATCCGCATGAGCTTGGCGCGCTCGCCTTCGAGCATCCGATCTACCGGAATACCCGTCCAACGGGACACAACCGATGCAATACCCTGATCCGTGACGCTATCTGCGAACAGGCCAGATTTGGATGCTGCGTCTTCCTCTTCCTGCGCTTTCGCAATCTGAGCTTCTAGGTTTGGAATCAGGCCGTACATCAGCTCGGAAGCCTTCGCGAGATTCCCCTGACGCTGCGCCACATCCACATCGGAGCGTGCTGTATCCAGCTGCTCCTTTAGCTTCTGAATGGCGTTCACGCGATCCTTTTCGGCATGCCACTCGGCACCCATCGCATCGGACTGCTCTTCAAGATCTGCCAGTTCGGCCTCAAGAGCCTGCAGACGATCCTTGGACGCCGTGTCGTCTTCCTTACGGATGGCTTCACGCTCGATCTTCAACTGAATGATGCGGCGATCGAGTTCGTCCAGAGCTTCCGGCTTGCTGTCAATCTGCATCCGCAGACGGCTGGCAGCTTCGTCAATCAGATCAATGGCCTTATCCGGCAGGAAGCGATCCGTAATATAACGGTTGGAAAGCGTTGCAGCAGAGACGATGGCGTTATCCGTGATGCGCACACCGTGGTGAAGCTCGTACTTCTCCTTGATGCCACGCAGAATAGAGATCGTATCCGCGACAGATGGCTCACCGACGAAAACCGGCTGGAAGCGACGGGCAAGCGCGGCGTCTTTCTCGATGTACTTGCGGTACTCATCGAGCGTCGTCGCACCAATACAGTGCAGCGTCCCGCGAGCAAGTTCCGGTTTAATAAGATTGGACGCATCCATCGCACCATCGGAACGGCCAGCGCCCACCAGTGTGTGCATCTCGTCAATGAAGAGAATAACCTCGCCTTCGGCCGTCTCAACTTCTTTGAGAACTGCCTTCAGACGCTCTTCAAACTCACCACGGAACTTCGCACCGGCAATCAGGGCACCCATGTCGAGCGACATCAGTCTCTTGTTTCGGAGCGCTTCTGGCACATCGCCATTAACGATACGCAGCGCCAGACCTTCAACGATTGCGGTCTTACCAACGCCTGGCTCACCAATCAGAACCGGGTTGTTTTTGCTGCGGCGGGCCAGAACCTGAATGGTGCGCCGGATTTCTTCATCACGGCCAATCACCGGATCGAGCTTGCCAGCCTGTGCGATCGCCGTAACATCACGTGCATACTTCTTCAGCGCGTCAAACGTATTCTCGGCGGAAGCACTGGTCACTGTCCGCCCTTTGCGGATCTGTGCAACGGCACGTTCCAGCGCGGAGGCATCGGCCTTTCCTTCAACCAGTGCTTTACCCGCTGCTGATCCGCTCGCAGCAATGGCCACGAGCAGACGATCCTGCGCAACATGGCTGTCACCTGCGGCTTTTGCAGCGGCTTCAGCGGAGTCCAGCAGCCTTACGAAATCAGGCGTAGCTTGCGGCTGACCTGCACCGCCGCCCTGAACCTTCGGAAGCTTGGCAAGTGCTGCATCATTGGCAGCCTGAACAACCTTTGGATCACCACCCGCAGCCCGAATAAGGCCGGATGCGGCACCCTGATCATCATCCAGCAGGGCCTTGAGAAGATGCTCCGGCGTCAACTGCTGATGGTAATCTCGAAGGGCAATAGTCTGTGCGGCCTGAAGGAAACCCTGGCTCCGCTCAGTGAATTTCTGAATGTCCATTCTAATATGTCCTCTCATGCCCCGTATCGGCGGCATATGGTGTCTCGGTCGCCCCCGAAGGCGACGACCGGTGATGAATATTTAGGCACTCATTTTTTTGTTTCAAGGGCATCCCGATGACGTTTCGCTGGCCCGTGCAAGACCATGTCGGCCTCTGACAACCTGCCAAGCGCATTCCGCTGCTGGTGCCAGTAAGGATAAATCAGATCCGGCGCACTGACATCGTCAAGCCGTGCGACTTGTGCCTTCGTCAGACGCAGTGATGCCGCAGCCAGATTATCCAGCAACTGGGTTTCCTTACGGGCTCCAATCACTACGGACGTCACACCCGGTTTGTGCAGCAACCACGCCAGTGCAACGCGTGCAGGCGAGACATCGTGTTCCTCTGCGATCTCCACCAGCACTTCAACCGTATCGTAGAGTTTTTCGATATTGCGGACTTCCGGTTCTGGCCAACCCGAAATACGGCGGCTATCCGCAGGCGCCGTCTTCCCGCGACGATATTTGCCCGTCAGCAGCCCACAGGCCAACGGGCTCCAGATCTGAACGCCCAGTCCTTGATCCACAGCGAGTGGCAGAAGCTCATATTCCGCATCCCGTGCTTCCAGAGAATAATAGATCTGTTCGGAGACCGGCGTAATGAGACGGTCCCGCTCCGCGGCAGACAGAAGCTTCATGGCCTGCCAGCCAGCAAAATTGGAAAGTCCCGCATAGCGGATCTTGCCCTGATCCCGCAGGGTCTGAAGCGCTTCCAGCGTTTCCTCAACCGGCGTCAGACCGTCCCATTCATGCAGATAATAGAGATCGATATGATCTCGCCCTAAACGACGCAGGCTATCCTCACAGGCATTCAGAATATGATGCCGCGACAGGCCCTCTTCGTTCGGGCCTTTGCCCGTCGGAAACCGGACTTTGCTGGTCACAAGCAGTTCCCGGCTTCTGCCTTTCAGAACACGACCAAGAATTTCTTCGGCTTCTCCACCCGAATAACCATCGGCTGTATCAAACATGTTGACGCCATGCTCGACGCAGAGATCCACCATTCGTGTGGCCTCTGAGACGTCAACATTGCCGGTGGAAGCGAAATCGCCCTGCCCTCCGAACGTGACAGAGCCAAAATTGAGTGCGGAAATTTTCAGGCCAGAGCGACCTAGCTGACGATACTGCATATCCATCAGGTTCCTCTTCTGAGACAGACCATGACACACAACACCTCAACGGTGGATCAGTCCCGGTAAAATCGGCCCCGCTCTCATCATCGTGAGCAAGGCGACTTCTCATGCTCGTGCACTCTGTTCAGGAACGACAGGTCAGTCCATGATTGATGTCAAAACCTTTCCTGTCCCGGAGCCGCCATGCCGTCATTCCGTCTCCGCAGAGCCCTGTTGTCCTGCGCGTTCCTGTCTTCCCTGCTTCCCGCCTTACCGGCCATGGCCTCCGAACCTGCATCATGCATGCTCGATCTTGCCAAAACTCGGAACGGAACGCTGGGTCTGCCCACACGATCAGAAGTGACACCGGACGGACATTCGGTTCTCTTCCTGCGTTCTGGCCCGTTCGACACACGCCTGCATCTGTTCCGATACGATCTGCCTGACCACTCCCTGCACGAACTTGCAGCCCCGGAAGCGGGTCCAGAGCACTTGTCCGTTGAGGAGAAAGCCCGGCGAGAGCGGGCCCGTCAGTCCATGTCCGGCATCACCGACTATCAGATGAGCGAAGATGGCGGCACGATCCTGGCATCTCAGGGTGGACGCCTCATCCGCATTGCCGCTGATGACGGCCGGGTATCTTCCGTTGATGGCAACTGGATCGCTCCCCGCCTTTCCCCGGACGGACAGACCATTGCCGCGGTGAGGGACAATGACCTCTACGCGGTCAATCTGGTAACGGGCGCCGAAACACGTCTGACCACTACAGGCACAGAAACGCTCACCAATGGGTTGGCCGAATTTGCCGCAGCAGAAGAACTGGAGCGCCCGGATGGCGCCTGGTGGTCTCCGGACAGTCAGACCGTGTTGTTCGAAGAAGCCGATTCAGGCAACGTCGAAAAACATTACATCACCAATCCAGAGACGCCCCAGGCGGCTCCGGTCGAGTTCCGTTATCCGCGCGCCGGCACACCCAATGCACGAACACGTTTTGGTCTCACCAGCATCAAAGGCGGAGACGTTCGCTGGATTGGCTGGGATCATGAAGCATGGCCATACATGGCACGTGCGGTCTGGCGGAAGAACGGTGGCCTGTTCCTTGTTCTGCTCAACCGGGAACAGACGCAGGAACAGGTTCTGTCCGTTGATCCAGCAACAAGCAAAACAACGCTCCTCCTCGCAGAAAGCGACAAGGCGTGGCTCAATCTGGATCCGCGCGACGCCGGTGGCAGCCATGCCTTACCCGTCGTACTGAATGGCCAACAGGGTTTCCTTTGGGCCTCGGAGCGCGGAAAAACGTGGCAGCTTGAACATCACGCCGCAGACGGGTCGCTGAAGCGGGTTCTGACGCCCAATACCCTGCCTTACGTCGCGTTCAATGATTACGACGCTGACAGCAACAGCGTTGTCGTGACGGTACGCCCGAACCGAATTGATAACGAGGTCGTCCGGATTTCACTCGCGGACGGCAAGATCACTCCGTTGATCACGGAACCGGGCATCCACAATGTCCATTTTACCAATGGCACCCATCGCCTTCTGGTCGATGCGTTTGCTGCCGCTGACGGAACTCGGCGCACTCTTCTGCGAGACGCAAAAGGGAAAATCCTGGCCAGCCTCCCGGGTATTGCGCAGCCCCCTCACCTTCCCGTCCACGTACAGTTCACAACGGCCGGGGAACGACAACTCGATGCCGCGATCATCCGGCCAGAGCATTTCCAGAAGGGCCATCACTATCCGGTCGTGTTGTCCGTCTATGGCGGCCCCGGCGTAAAGCTTGTGCACGATACACCGTCGAGCTTTCTGGAAGACCAGTGCCTCGCCAACCAAGGCTATGTCGTTGTCACGCTGGATGGACGCGGCACTCCGGGCCGGGATCATGACTTTGAGCGTACCATCAAAGGCAGCCTGATCGATGCTCCCCTTCAGGACCAGATCGATGGCTTGCAGGGGCTGGGCAAAACCTACCCCGAACTCGATCTGTCACGGGTGGGTGTTTATGGCTGGTCTTTTGGGGGCTACTTCACGTCCATGGCCACCATCCGCCGTCCGGACGTCTTCAAAGTCGGCGTTGCAGGTGCACCCCCTGTCGATTTCGCCGATTACGACACCGCCTATACCGAACGCTACCTGAACACCCCGCAGAACGACCCGGAAGGATATCGCAAAAGCAACGTCCTGACCTATGCGGACGGCCTGAAACGCCCCCTTCTGGTCATGCATGGCCTGACAGACGACAACGTGTACTTCGAAAATACCATGAAGCTGACACAGGCCCTTCTGAAAGCCGGGAAACCTTACGATCTCCTTCTGCTCCCCGGCACGCATATGCTGCCTGATCCACTCTTGCGCGCGCGCGTAAGCCAGCGTCGTGCAGAGTTCCTGGGTGACGCTTTAAAGCCCTAAGGTTGATCTGCCTGGGCCGCATGATCCGAATGGTTCGGAGAGGCAGCCCAGGCTTTCAACGCTGCCTGATATTGCCGCGATGCTTTGAGCCTGAGCATATAGGTAATGGCGCGATGGCTGGAGAGTGGGAAGGTCTGCCCATTAAACGATCCTCGCGCGCCACAATGCCCAACCCGACAAGCACTGTCAGTATCCTGCAAAACAACATCTTTCCCAGTCCGGCGAAGCGTCAGGCGACAGGGCTTCTCACCGGCCATGAAGGGCGGTTCCTGATACACCAGAGCCTCTCCCTCCATGCGGCCGATGCCTGACAGGGAACACATGTGCCCATTGAAGAACTGTGTTTCTATTCGCAGATAGGCCGCCTCTGCGCTGACGGGCACAACCTCCAGAACATTGTCGCTCCAATAGGTATCACCCGACACGTCACCGTTTTGGAAATGCGTACTGTACCGCCCGGAAAGCTGATTTTGTTCAGGAGCGGGCCTCCCCATCGCGACATGAGCCATCGTCGCTCCCGCCAGAACCACTCCCAAACAGATAGCAACACTCCGCATCTACAAAGTTTCCCTCTTAGTGAGACAGCTCCGGAATCAAAACCAGAAGCGCATCCATTGCCGGACCAACGGCGGAAACCGGCGTCCGTTCATTCAGTCCATGCATGAAGGAGTCTGAATTCTTGATGAAGATCGGGCTGATGCCGTAGCTGGGAACACCATGAGAGCGAAACCACATGCTGTCGCTCGCTCCGGATGACATGGCGGCAAAGACCGGCACATCCGGATAAACCGCATGAATGGAGGCATCAATCGCATGCACCACATCAGGCCGCATGGGAGAAGCAGCAGTTTCAACAGACCCTTCTGTCGCGTCTTCAATCTTCATACCCGGGTCCTGCGCCGCGTCGCGCAGTTCAGCCATGATCGAAGCCCGGGAATGCCCCGGAAAGATGCGACAATTGATATTAGCCGTCGCCCGCTGAGGAAGCGCATTGAGCGCATGACCACCTTCAATCATCGTGACCACACAGGTTGTGCCAATCCGCCCCACAAAGGACGGGTCAGCCGATAGCGTGGCAATGGCCTTTTCATTGGCTGGATTGGCTGCGAACGCCTTCATGGCCGCCGCAATATCAGGCTTCTGCCAGCGAGCCGCGTTGACAAAGAAACTACGGCTCAGGTCATTCACTTCCGGTTTGAAGCGATGTTGCTGGATCCGCAGAAGATCGGCACTCAGCTCATCAATGGCATTGACGGATCTCGGCTCCGAAGAGTGACCACCAGGGTTCGTCACGGTCAGACGGAAATCAGCGTAGGTTTTTTCCGCGCCTTCCCATGTGAAATAATCTGGCTTCCCCGTCTTTTCATCCAACGTGCCATTAGCCCCGTCCATGTTCAGAACAAGTTCGGCATTGGACAACTTGTCAGCGATGATGGCGCCAGTTGCCATCGTCGTCTCTTCATCTCCCGAGAACTCGATGATGATATCCCGGCGGGGCACGTACCCTTCTTTTTTCAGCTCCAGCAAAGCAGAAATAGCCAGTGTGTCATCCAGCTTCATGTCCGTTGAGCCACGGCCGAGCAGATAGCCATTTTCAATCTGTGGTTTGAAAGGATCATGCGTCCAGTCAGACGCCTTGGCTTCAACCACATCCATATGGCCGGAAATCACCAGCGGTTTGAGAGAGGAATCACGGCCGGGCCAACGGGCAATCAGATACGCCGTATCCTTGTAGGGCGTGATCGTCACATCCGCAGGCGCAAAACCTCCCTTAACCAGAGCATCCCGGAAAAGGGCTGCGACCTGTGGTGTCTGGTTGGCTGGCCCCGCAACAGATCGCAGGGCGATGGCCTGCTCAGCAAGGTTCAGGGCTTGCGTTGCGGCGTCATGATGCTGGGGAGCTGCGGCAAGTGCGCTCCCGCTCATCAGGGCCAGTAACAATCCTGCGCCAATCGTATTCCGCATCGTCTTCTCCTGCATCAGATGCGAAATCGTAACCATACGGACAGTGGATGCCTAGCCAGTGCGTTGCAGGACATTTCCATCCATCTGACGAGACGGTTTCAAGATGTCCTGCAATGGCCTTTCCTCAGGCCGCAAACCCATCCAGCAGGCTCACACCAGATTTTTCAGACATGGTCTGACGGTAAGCCTCAACCCCGAGCGGGTAACGCAGTCCTTTGATGAGTGACATGCTGTGAAGCTGGGCAAACAGATGAATATCATCTGTGGAAAGTGTGCCATTCACGGCTTCAGGAGACTGGATCAGGGGTTCGAGCTCTTCCAGCAATGCGTTCAGCTCTGCAATTTCCTTTGAGCCATCTGCCAGAATTTCCCAGAACGGGCCGGTAGATTCTTCCTTGCGGCGAATGAAGCCCGCCCGGGAAGATGTTGTCGCGAATTCAGGCAAGGGTGCGCAAACTGCACGCGGCAGGAAGAGGCGATACGTGGCCTTGCTGCTTGCACGCAGCCAATCTGCAATGTCCTTGCGAACCGGCCCGTTCAGAACCGGGGCGCCAACTCCATCAATATGGGAGACGATATCCATGCTCTCCGGCATGTATCGACCGTTCTCCTCCAGAATCGGGACAACCTTTCTCCCAACCATACTGATCGGGCCAGCTTCGTCGTCATTCAGAAAAATACGCTTCTCGAACGGGATGTTTTTCAGGCCAAAAATCATCATAGCCTTCACGCAGAACGGGCAGTGCTCATAAACGTGAAGGATACGGGTTGTCTGATTCATGATCTGAAAATCCTCATGTCTGTCAAAAGTCGTTGCTCCGAATAAATCGGTCAGGCTTCACCCATAGCGGAGGAGAGCAGCAGCGGATCAATGTTGATGGCCGCCAGTGCCTTTCCCCATTTTTTCGAATGATCCATGCCAAAGACAATCTCATCGCTGGCCGGCGCAACCAGCCATGAACTATCCCTCAGGATCTCTTCTTCAAGCTGACCTGGTGCCCAGGATGCATGGCCAATCGCCATCAATGCCCGCTTGGGGCCCTGCCCCGCAGCAAGCTCCCGCAGCACATCCAGACTGGCCGTCAACGTCGCCTGATCATTGACGCCCAGGCTGCCCTCTCCGTTCCAGTCAGTCGAATGCAGAACAAACCCATGTGAATGATCGACGGGCCCCCCCATACAGACGGCAATCCGGCGTTCAGGAGGGTTCGGCTCGATTCCGAGCTGCGCAAAAAGATCATCCAAACCCGGCTGGGCCAGACGACGGTTGATAATCAGCCCCATCGCCCCGTCTTCGGGGGAGTGGGCACAGAGATAGATCACGCTCTGGGCGAAGACTGTCTCCGCCAGTTGCGGCGCCGCAACCAGGAGCATGCCTGTCAGGTTGTCATTCTGTCCGGCGAGTGTTTTCTTCATTCTCTACAAATGGGTGCATCTCGTGCCTCTTTGCAAGCGTTCCCATGTCGAGAGTTTTATGGAGGTCTTCATGTCCCTTACCGTTCTCGTGACCGGTGCCACTGCCGGCTTCGGACACGCCATCGCCACACGCCTCGTACAGGATGGCCATCGCGTCATCGCCACAGGAAGACGGGCAGAACGTCTTGAAGCCCTGAAAGCCGAACTCGGAGACAATCTTCTCCCCTTCCCTCTGGACATGACGGACCGCGACGCACTCCGCGCACTGCCAGACAGCCTGCCGGAAAACTGGCGAACCGTGGACGTTCTGGTCAACAACGCGGGCCTTGCACTCGGTATGGAGCCTGCACAAGAAGCCAAGATCGATAACTGGGAAACGATGATCGCCACCAACGTCTCCGGTCTGGTGGAAATGACCCACGCACTGCTGCCCGGAATGGTCGAGCGCAACTCCGGATATGTCATCATGCTCGGCAGCACTGCGGGCCTCTACCCCTACACTGGCGGCAATGTTTATGGCGCCACGAAGGCGTTCGTACGGCAGTTCAGCCAGAACCTGCGAACAGATCTTCTGGGCAAGCGCATCCGCGTTACGGATATTGAACCGGGCCTGTGTGGCGGAAGCGAATTCAGCTCCGTTCGCCTCAAGGACGACGACAAGGCAGCCGCTGTCTACAAAGACACCACGCCCCTGACACCGCAGGACATCGCAGAAACAGTCTCCTGGCTCGTGGGCCTGCCGTGGCACGTGAACGTCAACACAATGGAGATCATGCCTGTCTGTCAGGCTTCTGGTGGCCTTGCGGTGAACCGTCATGTCGGCTGAAAGCGGTATTCCCTCGCGCCTTACAATTACGGACGGCACGAAGTTTAAACTGACCGACTTCAGAACCGATGACCGGATTGGGCACGACAAGAAAAGTGCCCATACCCGCATCCGGGACTGCGTGGACCGGATGGCTATTCTGCAAGGGCGTCTGGCGGCCCACGGGTCCCACGGTATTCTGGTCGTGCTGCAAGGAATGGATACGGCAGGAAAGGATGGCGCTATCCGCCATGCCTTTTCCGGTCTGAACCCACAGGGCTTTCACGTCACATCCTTCAAGACACCCGCCGGTGCCGCGGAAAAGCGTGATGACCTCTGGCGTGTGCATCTGATGGCGCCAGCCCGAGGCGAAATCGCGGTTTTCAATCGCAGCCACTATGAGGATGTTCTGATCGCACGTGTCCATCCGGATATCGTCAGAGCACGCGGACTCAACCCGGATGAACCCGGCTTCTGGGACCGGAGACTGGCTGACATCCGGCACTTCGAAAGCTACCTGACGCACCAAAACGTCATCATTCTGAAGCTCTTTCTGCATATCTCTGCGGATGAGCAGAAGAAACGCATTCTCAAACGCCTGACCCAACCGGAGAAGCGCTGGAAATTTTCTCCATCGGATCTAGCCGAGCGTGAGAAGTGGCCGGATTACACCAAAGCTTACGAGGCTGCCATTCAGGCAACGTCCACTCCGGAAACTCCCTGGCACATCATCCCTGCTGATCATAAATGGGCAGCCCGCTTGATGGTCGCCGAGGCCCTGCTGGAAACCATGGAAAAACTTCACCTCAAAGTACCCGAAGAAAAGCTCTCCGACACATTGAGGGCCGCCCGTGATGCCCTTCTCGCGGAAGGGTCTTCCAGGACCTAATAAAGAAAAACCCCCGCCGGATCACTCCGGCGGGGGTTTTCAGTTCTGACGTAAGATCAGAAATCAGGAACGACGCTTACGGCTCGCACCTTCACCTGATGAGCCACCAGCACCCGGCTTCGGACGACCGAAACCGGAACCGCCACGGCCCTTGTAACCGCCGCCAGCACCGCCACCGCGCGGGCCGCCCTTGAAGCCGCCACCAGCGCCACCGCCGGACCGACCAAAGCGCTTGCCTTCGCCGGGGTTACGACCACGGGAACCATAGCTGCTGCCACCGGCAGGCTCAGCAGACGGCTCGATCGTCACTTCGTCAGGCTCAGCGCCAGCCACACAGGACTTGAAGCGCTCGACGCTCTCATCCGTGATCTGGAAATAGGTCTGATCCTGCTCGATGCGGATGCTGCCGATGTCACGCTTCTGAACATTACCAAGACGGCAGATCAGCGGGATCAGCCACTTTGGATCAGCGCGCTCTGTACGACCGACGCTCATCTTGAACCATTCGCCCGACACGATGCGCTCTTCACGCGGTGCGCGTTCCGGACGATCGCCACGGCTCTGTGGAGCTTCAACGGACATTGCCCGGATCTGCTCAACGTTCGGCAGGCGAGCACGGTACATCTGCACCAGCGCTGCTGCGAGCTTCTTCGCGTCGTAGGTTTCAGCCAGCTTTAGAACCAGCTCATCCGTCGTCTCTTCGGATGCGTTGGCAAGGATCGGATCGTCCAGCAGGCGCTTCGTGTCCTGAGCGGCGATCGCGTCAGCCGTAGGAACAGCTTCCCATTCGGCCTTCACGCGTGCCATTTCCAGCAGACGCTCAGCACGACGGCGCTGGTTCATCGGCACCATCAGCACACTGGTGCCCTTGCGGCCCGCACGGCCGGTACGGCCAGAACGGTGCAGCAAGGTTTCAGAAGCCGTCGGGATGCTGGCGTGAATCACGAGATTCAGCGCTGGCACGTCAATGCCACGGGCGGCAACGTCAGTCGCGACACAAACGCGGGCCTGACCGGAGCGGAGGCTCTCGATCGCACGGCTACGCTCGTTCTGACCCATCTCGCCGGAAATGGCGACAGACGCGAAGCCACGCTCCAGAAGAGCAGCCTGCACCTGACCAACCATCATACGGGTGTTGCAGAACACCATGGCCGTCGGGCTTTCGTAGAAACGCAGAACGTTCACGAGGGAACGCTCGATTTCCTGCGGAGCCGTTACGACGCAGCGGTAGGTGATGTCAGAATGCTGCTTGGCGCCGGAAACCGTATCGATGCGCTTGGCATCTTTCTGGAAGCGCTTGGCAAGAGACGCGATTTCGCGCGCAATCGTTGCCGAGAACAGCAGGGTGCGACGCTCGGATGGGGACGCATCCAGAAGCTGCTCAAGCTCGTCACGGAAGCCCATGTCCAGCATTTCGTCAGCTTCGTCGAGAATGACGCAGCGCAGACCGGACAGGTCAAGGGAACCACGGGACTGATGATCACAAAGGCGGCCTGGCGTTCCCACAACAATGTGGGCACCACGGCTGAGGTCGCGGGCTTCACGGCGGGCATCCGTGCCACCAATGCAGCTCGCGATACGAGCGCCGGTCTCGGCATAGAGCCACTCAAGTTCGGACTGGACCTGAAGGGCCAGTTCACGCGTCGGGGCAATAACCAGAGCCAGCGGCTGTGGCGACGGCGGGAGGCGATCAGCCTCACCAAGCAGCGTCGGCGCAATAGCCAGACCAAAAGCTACGGTCTTGCCTGAACCCGTCTGGGCGGAAACCAGAAGATCACGATCCTCCAGCCCTGGCTGCAGAACTGCTTCCTGAACGGGAGTGGGCTGTTCGTAGCCACGCGCCGTCAGGGCGCGCAGAAGGGCAGGATGAGTATCGGGGAAAGGCATATTTAATGAACACTCGGCAAACGTCACGCCGACGGCAAAAAGCGGCGGCTGGGATGCCGCTGCATAAAGACTTCCGAGCATAAATGCCAGAAGTAACGCATCCGAACCTGCGAATCAGGCAAAATCAGCCTCTGGGCTTCCGCCCGACAACCGCCCGAACCGTGTCACGCCATGCCGTCAGATCTTCCGGAGGAACGACTTCACCTGTGTCGAGTTCCCCGAAACCAGCCTTCGAAAGAAGAACACTGACAAGGCGTGCCCGGTCTTCTGGCTCCAGAGCCTGCCACATTGCAACAGCTTTCTGCTGATGAAATTGATCTGAGAATGTGACAATCAGGGGAGCCCCTTCCTTCAGAACACGAAGGGCTTCCGTCAGGACTTTCAACGGCTGCGTCAGGTATGCCACCCCGTCACACAGCGTTATGGCGTCAATTGTATCGTCTTCAAACGGCAGGATGGGATCTGCGTTCAGATCCTGTACGATCCGTGTCGTCAGCACAGGATTTGTGTCCAGCGCAGCCTTGGACGCTCCCAGTCCGATGGCATCCTGAAACCGGGCCTCTTCTGGATAATGGCTGAGTGACCCCGCCATAAGATCCAGAACCGTGCCCCCAACGGGAAGAGAGGTCTGGTAAAGTGCCGCAACCGCCGTGCGGGCCCCCATGTCCATCAGCGAATCCGGAAGACGCTGCGCATAGAAGATCGTATCCGGTTCATTATTGACGCGCGTAAACGCCGCTGCGTGAAAACCTTCAACCTGTTCCGTGCCGCTCATATCCATCTCCTCCTGACTGACCTGTCGAAATGAGGGTATGTTCCTCGTGCGTCAACCCGCAGGATGCTCTATGGGAGGCACCATCATGACCCTTTCTTTCACCAAGATGCACGGCCTGGGCAATGATTTCATCGTCATTGATGGCCGCGAAACCGACCCCGCCCTTGACGAAGCCACCATCCGGCACCTGTGCGACAGACGCTTCGGCATCGGCTGCGACCAACTCGTCCTGCTTTCTGCTCCCACCCTGGAAGGTGCGGATGTTCTGGTCCGTTTCTTCAATGCTGATGGGTCGGAATCCGGCGCCTGCGGGAATGCATCGCGGTGTGTTGCCAGTCTCGTTGGTAACAATCCCGTTCTCCAGACCCGGGCTGGACTTCTCCTGACGTCCCAGGATGGCGATCGCATCACGGTGAATATGGGCGCTCCCCGGACTGGCTGGCAGGACGTGCCGCTGTCCAAGGATTGCGATACACTTCACCTGCCCCTGCATGATGCAGCCGCCTGCTCCATGGGAAATCCTCATGCGACCGTTTTCGGCGACGTATCGCGCGCAGAAGATCTTGGCCCCTCTCTCGAGAAGTCTCCGCTCTTCCCGCAGCGCGCCAATATCGGATTTGCGGATCTCATCACTCCCGGTCACATGCGTCTGCGCGTCTGGGAACGCGGTGCGGGTTTAACACTGGCTTGCGGCTCAGGAGCGTGCGCTGCCGTGGTAAATGCCGTACGTCGAGGCCTGGCAGACCGGACCTGCCTCGTGACCATGGACGGTGGAGACCTGCAAATCACCTGGCAGGAAAACGGGGACGTCCTGATGACCGGACCGGCCACAACCGTTTTCCATGGCAAGCTTCCGTGACATCCCCTTCCGTTCTGACATTCGGCTGCCGTCTCAACGCGCATGAGAGCGACGGCATGGCGCATCACGCCCGCGGGCAGGATGACACCATCATCGTCAATACATGCGCCGTTACGACCACAGCCGAGCGACAGGCGAGGCAGGCCATCCGCCGCGCTCACCGCGAGCGCCCGGATGCAAAAATAGTCGTGACAGGCTGCGCGTCGGAAATTGACGCCAAGCGCTGGATGGAGCTGCCCGGCGTGGTGCGGGTTGTGCCCAATGCTGACAAGCTCAAGCCCACCACATGGGGAGACAGCAAGCCCGGCCTTCCGCCATCACGGCATGCCCGTGCTCTTCTTCAGGTCCAGCAGGGATGCGATCATCGCTGCACGTTCTGCATCATCCCCTATGGCCGGGGAGACTCCCGCTCCACCCCCACAGCGGAAGCTATTTCGAGAGCTCGCGCCCTGACTGAAGCCGGACATCGTGAAATCGTTCTCACGGGTGTTGATATTGCTTCGTGGCAAGGCACAGACGGCGAGGGTCTGGGCCGGATGTGCCGGACGCTCCTGCAGGACGTTCCCGCCATCGAACGCCTGCGCCTGTCGTCCATCGACCCTGTCATTCTTGATCCGGAAACGGGAGATCGGGACCTTTGGTGGCTTCTGGAAAACGAGCCCCGCCTGATGCCACATCTGCATCTGTCTCTTCAGGCTGGTTCCGACCTCATCCTCAAGCGCATGAAACGCCGACACACCACCACGCAGGTCGCGTCCATGCTCCAGCATGCTCGCGCCTTACGCCCCAATATTGGTGTTGGTGCAGATCTCATAGCGGGCTTCCCGACAGAAACAGACACGCTTTTCAACGAAACACTCTCCTTCATCGAAGAGCAGGCTATCCCGTTTCTGCATGTCTTTCCCTACAGCGAACGCCCCGGCACACCTGCCGCCCGAATGCCCGCGGTGCCGAACGGAGAACGTCAAGCCAGAGCAGCCCAGCTTAGAGCTGTTGGCGAGGCAAACCGGGATACGTTTCTTGAAAAATTTGTGGGTCAGACTGTGAACGTCCTGATCGAGACACCTGACCGAGGCCATTCTCCGGAATTTGCGCCTGTGCGCTTCGCTGCCGACGCCTCCCCCGCAGTCAGAGGGAGCATCATTCCCATGTCGATCTACAGTGTCTCAGAAGGGCATCTTCTGGGACGCAGCCCTGCCTAAAAACCTGCGGTCAGGGCAAAGCGGGCAGAAACTGGCTCCAGCGAATGACCTGTTGTGCCGCTCTGCGCAGCAGACCCCAGTGTCAGGCGATAGTTATACGCATATTGTGCCGCTTACGCATGCGCATCGAAGACGTCAGGCTCAAGACACATAGTCCGAACATAAAGGTCGCAGCTAGACAGATGGTCGAGAAGAAGAAATTCGTGCATCTATCATGGTATGTTCTGACAAACCGCCAATCCTTGAGACGTGCAAACATGATTTCGATACGGTTACGGCGTTTGTATCTGTGTTTGTCGTGCCTGATGCGGATTACCAAGGATCCTCATCCTAGAATGCAAGGCTTTATCCCTTTTTACTTTAGAGCATCACTAAACCAGTCGGCATCCCTGATCTGCAAGAAGCCGTTCTGCCCCTAGAGAGGCTGCTCGGTCGCTCATCTTCAGTCTCCTCACGGAGCCAGAACGAGTTTTCTATAAGAAGATTATGGCTCCTGAGCATAATGTACGTTTTCAAACAAAACCTCACTCGGGGATCCTGACCTCACGCCTTGAGGGGACCGGCCAGAGGCAGCGCCACGGCCGATCCGTTACGGCAAAGAATCGGCCATGATGTTTGAACCTTGAACAGAACATCCCAGACAAGCCTTCGGAAGGATCTACGAGCTTTCAAGGGTTTGCCATGAGAGTAAAGCGGCAGGGGAAATATCCGCCAAATGATCTACGGTGTGAATCGGAAACGGAACTGTCTGGATGTCTGCGACAAAGCCATCATCAACTAGAAAACCCAGAAGCAATCCGGCGGCGGCAGCAGCTTGCATGTCAGTGATCTTGTCGCCCACCAGCACACTTCGCGTCAGATCAATGTCATACAACTGCCCCGCTGTCGTCAACATTCCTGGTGCCGGCTTACGCCATTCGGCAAGGGGGCTGACATCGTTAGGGGCTGTGCCGCAGAGAAACACGGCGTTGACATATGCTCCTTCGTGCAGAAGCAATACCTCGATCTGTTCCTGCACAGCCAGCATGGTGCACAGGTCGAAATAACCGCGACCGAGACCGCTCTGGTTTGAGACGATAACTACCGGCCAAGCCGCAGCATTGAAGGCCGCGATCATCGTCGCGGCGCCATCGCGAAGCGTCACGCTTTCTGGGTCCGCGAGATAGCCCGTATCGATATTGACGACGCCGTCTCGATCCAGAAACAGCGCTGGCGTGCCAGGAGCGATCGGCCGCCGCACCAGCATGACATTACTACCGTGCGGCATGATGACGTTTCTTATCTAGTATTGTCGTCATGCCGCGGCCATGTTTGAAGACGCGCGTAAGGATCCGCAGCAGCCTGTGTTCTGCCCGAACATACGAGCGCGTCAACGAGTTAGCGTTGCCCAAAATGGTCATCAGGACTCTTTAGTTAACAGAAACCGGACATAGTCCGAGACTCCTGCTGCGACATCAGCAAATACATGGTCGCAACCGGTGGCGCGCAGGCACGTCAGATCGGCCTGTGTGAAGCTCTGGTATTTACCCATCAGAGCTTGGGGAAAGTCAATATATTCCAAAATCCCGTTACTGACCATCTGCTCCAGCGTAATAGCGGGCTGGTCCTGTGCGCTGCGCAAGCTATTCACCACCGCATGGGTCACGTCATTAAACGCCTGCGCCCGCCCGGAACCGAGGTTGAAAACACCGCTCTGTCCTGGATTATCAAAAAACCAGAGATTGACCGCCACGACATCGTCAACATAGACAAAATCACGAAGTTGCTGGCCAGGTGCGTAACCGTCATAAGAGCCGAACAGCTTGACCTTTCCGTCCGCACGGAACTGGTTGAATTGGTGATACGCGACCGACGCCATACGTCCTTTATGCTGCTCATGCGGACCATAAACGTTAAAGTAACGAAATCCTGCAACCTGACTCCGGATCCGCGGCAGAGACTGACGGACAACCTGATCGAAAAGCAGTTTCGAATAGCCGTATACATTCAACGGACGCTCGAATCGAGGATCCTCGATGAATTGCGATGAGCCACCATAGGTCGCGGCGCTGGACGCATACAGCAAGCGCGTGCCCGAAGAAGCGCAGGTATCGAGCAACATCTTGCTCGTAGCATAGTTATTGGCCAGCATGTAGCGACCGTCATGCTCCATCGTATCGGAACACGCACCCTCGTGGAAAATGGCGTCTACCGAACCGAACTTTCCTGCCGCAAAAGAATCGTAAAATGTCGTCTTGTCCACATAGTCGCTAATTCCAAGATCAACGAGATTATGAAATTTCTCCGATTTTGCGAGATTATCGACTGCGATAATATTGGTATACCCGCGAGCATTAAGTCCTCGCACAATATTACTGCCGATAAAGCCGGCGGCACCAGTTACAATGATACGTTTGCGCATATTCTCTATTCACTCAATGGGAAAAGGGATTTTAACCTGTCTTTCAACTTGATGCCCCGACCATAGAACCGTGCGATCATTTCGATAAGACGGCAACTCGAACGGCCTACTATCAGACGGGGATCGCTCCCTCCCCGTCCTGGGACCATTTTGCTTTATTCGGTCTTCGACTGTTCGAACACGTCCAGTGCGACCTTGAGAACGGTCTCGACAGATATTGTGGTAATGCACGCTGCATCCCGCCCACAAGCATCACGGTTATTTAGTCCGCATCCCGCACATGGAACAGTACGAGAGAGGATCACGCCCCCCTGATTCTGTCCCCATTCTTCCCAATTCAAACGAGGAATGGCAATACTTACGACCGGGACACCGCGTGCAGCAGCCAAATGTTTGGGGCCGGTATCATTAGCCACGAACAGAACGGCGCTCGCGACCAGGGCATCGAATGCATCCATCGGCAGGCAGTCCATGAGCGTCACGCCAGGGAGTTCGGTACAACGTGAGCGTACTGCATCGTTAAGCGCATGACCGTCAACGAAAAACAGAACCTCGCGCCCACTAGCTGCCGCAAGGACGCCGCAGAGTTGCAGGAAATTCTCGATCGGCCACCGATTGATAGGATGGCGCGCGCCTGAATGGACGATGATAGGGCGATCGCGAAGACGCGTCATGCCCAGTTGCGATGGGGCAGGTTCACGGCGAGGAACAACTTCACGCCGCTGGTCCATAAGTTGCCCAAGGGAAGAGACAAGGAGTTCAACATGGGCGGCGTGGGATATGACAGGCTTACGGTTAATTACCTCGCGGGATATCACCTCGATTCCGAAGTCAAGGAACGGAAACTGCTCGGGCTTAAAGCCCACCCGACGGCGTGCCGAGCAAAGAAGGAGAAGGTGCTGACTTTCAGCACCAGGGGAGAGGTCGATAGCCAGATCGAAGCTGCGCCCGCGAAGCTGGGTGCGCAGATGGGCGTCCGCCTCTGCGTCGAGATAGCGGCGTTCTGTCTTTGAATCGTAGCGCAGTGTCAGGTCAAGATACTCGTCCGCAACACCCGAGGCGCGGGCTACAGGCACATTGGCCTTCTGAAGAAGCATGGTCACGTGGGCCTGAGGGAAAAGTTTCCTGAGGCGGGCCATCGCGGGAAGCGAAGCGGCGACGTCACCAAGCTGGTCGGTTCGCAGGACGAGGATCGAGTTTACAGGGCCTGAGAACAGAGCACCCGGAGGGTGATGGCGCTCGACCGGGCGCGAGAGCACCCAAGACGTAGCATCATCCGTCGGGGAGTCGGGCGACTGGATGTAAGAAGAAGACTGCACCGCATCGGGGACCGCGTGCAGGGTCGTATCCTCGTTCTGCACCATGACGAAGCGACGCATCTGCCCGGCTAGACGCGAGCCGGCCCAAGCGCGAACATGAATCTTCTGTCGGCCTGTCCTGAGACAGGACGTATCGATCCAGAGATTGGCCGACCAGGTGGATACAGCGCCGATCGTCGTCAGGCGTACCGGGGTAATGCGGCCAATGACCTCTCCTGTGTCGTCCGAGCAGGCCAGCACCTCCGTAAGGTCGTGGCGCGAATGAACGAGCACACGGAACGCCACCACGCCGGAAAGGACCGGCACGCCCATTCTGGTTTTCATCCAGCCGATTTGGACAATCGAAAAGCGTGTCCGGCTCACAGCCAAAAGGGCAGCAACGGAATTCCCCAGCGGACGGAGAACGGGCCCGACAAGCGGGTTCCCGTTCCGCGACCATGCAATCAACTGCTTGGCCAGCCAGCCGACATGGTGGAAAATGACACCATCAAGCAGGGCCGCCGCGCGGGTCGGGCCTGCCTGCTGCGACAGATGGGGAAAAAGCGCGTCCTCGTCAGTATACAGGTCGCGATGCCCTATATTCCGGTCGGATGTCAGACCCGGAAGACGTTCGACGTCGTCCGGAACGGTGTACACCCCCGTCATGCTTCAAAACTTTCTTTTTCGTCCCAGATTCCATGCTGGAACCCGCATTGAAAGGCCGGTGCCGGCTGGATTAAGGCCAGCGCCGGCCCAAGGTGGACGCGCATTATGGAGACAGAGCCTCCCGGAGTACCTCTTCGATGGTGATCTGTCTGATGCAAGCGAAGTCCTGACCGCATTCCGTTTCGTCATAACGTATGCCACAGCCCGCGCAGGGCACCCGGCGAGCAAGTACCACGCCGCCGAAGACCTGTCCCCATTCGCGCAGGTCGTCGCGGCCCGGATGAAGGCTAACAACCCGTGTCCCGCGAAGACTCGCCCAGTGCTTGGGGCCGGAATCGTTGCCGATCATCAGTGAGGCACAGGAGAGCAGCGCATCGAGGTCGTCGAACGGGATCTTCCGGTCGAGATAGACGATCCGCCCATCCTCACGGGCTTCGTTGGAGAGGCGTGCCTTTTGCTGTTCGTCACTGCCCATGTAGACGACCTTGTATCCAGCCCTTAGGAGCCGTGCCGTCAATTCGGGATAATGGGGCCAGCGAAGAAACTGGGCGAAGCTCGATCCGGTATGCAAGACGACATAACGGTCATTCTCGGACAGGCCGTACCGGGCCAGAGGCTCGGCGTTCGGCTTGGTCCGGGGGAGAGGACGCGCGTTATTATCCAGCCAGAGCCCAAGTGCTTCCGAGAGCGCGCGAGCGCGGGCCGTATGCGCCATGGGGGAGAGACTTAGGCCGCCATTCGGTGAACGGGCGTCAAAAACAACCTCCAGATCTTCGACTTGGTCAGAGCGCGCGACGGTCATGGTGACCGGCGCCCCGGTCAGAGGGAGCAGTTTGTTGGCATGCTCACTGTAGAGGAAGTCGATCGCGAGGTCGAAGTTATAGGGCTTGCACTGCGCTGCAAATGCTTCCTGCGCACGCTTGTCCATGACACGCCTGTCCTGATACTTGTCATCAGGAAAACGAATGACGACAATATCATCGAACACTCCAAGCGTAGCCGCCAGATCGGCATTGGCAGGGCTGAGAAGACCAACGATCCGGGATTTAGGCGCAAGTTCCCTGATACGCCGTACTGCCGGCAGCGTAATAACCATATCCCCGAGTTGATCAGGTCTGATGATCGCGATCGTATCGAGCTTGCCCGGGAAGGATCCTGGCGTGACTTTTCGCACAAGGCTCGGGAGGCGGTTGACCTGTTCGACTACCGTTAGTGGTGACTCAGGGTCCAGCGGCGGAATCAGGGCAGGACTCTGCTCATCGAATCCTTCCGGCAGTCGCTCGGCGACGAGGATTGTCTCACGTTTCCATTCGATGCCTTCACGCGGCTCGCCCTGAAGGGGGTTCGCGAATAGGACGATCTCGTGCTTCCCGACAGGGAAATCACTGAAATCAATCCAGGCATTGAAGACGTATTTGCGCAGGTTGGAGCGGTTTTTTTCCCAACGCAACGGAACGACCTGCAAAGGTGCGGAGTAAATTAGCTCGTCATCAAGGAAAATGTCGATGCTGTCGCACGGCATTGACGTGATGACATGACCGCGCACCGCGTCAACACCGCGGATCACACGGCCTTTTCCCGAGCTTGTCTTGCGGTGGTTGCCAAGACGCGAAATGGTGAAGGTCTCATGATAGTCCCGCTGAAGCTGGTCGAGCTGCCTTGGGAACAGCCGCTCCGAGACGAGCCCCTTGAAGTCTGCGTCTTCAAGGGAATCACACCGCTCCTGCTCGCGGGAAAGCTCCTCGCTTTCATGAATTGCGCGAAGCTCGTGCCTGACTTCGTCGAAATTGGGATAATGATTCTGCATTGCCCGCATGTAATGGTGTTGGGCATCGCCATACCGGCCAACCGTTTTGTAGAAATGCCCGAGCTGCATGTAAATTTCCGGGTCATCAGGATTGGCCTCGCGGACGTTCTGATAATGCCGTTCAGCCGCAACAAAGTCCTTGGCCTCCTTGCGCATATGCCCAGCAGCCATTGAAATGGACGACGGCCCTCCAAGAGCTATGACTTTTTCGTAGAGTTCGGCGGCGGCAAGGTAGTCTCCACCGTCCCGAGCCTCGTCCGCCATTTTCTGAACTTCGCTGCGCCATTTGCCTGCGCTGATCGTTGCGCTCATGCCATGTCTCCTAATGCGAGGACGGGTGTTGGTGACTCGGTGGAGGTCTCTGGCGCATTATCCGGGCGTGCAATCTGTTTAGCGACCTGGAAGAACACCTCGTCGACAGTAATATCTTTCACGCATGCGATGTCGTAAGTGCACTCCTCCTGACGAGAGATGGGAATTGGGCCACATCCCGCGCAGGGGACGCGCCGGTAGAGGCACACACCCGCTAGCTCGGATTTCCATTCGGTTGCGCCTAGACGTGCAGAAAGTATTCTGACGGCTTTCGCGCCCCGCAGAGTGGCAAGATGACCCGGGCCGCTATCATTGCCTACAAAGCTTGAACAGTAAGACAAGAATGCATCAAAGTGATCGAACGGAATCAAGCCAGCCAAAAAGATGATCCGTCCATCTAAAAGAGCTTCTTCGGAAAGATTTGGGCGCTGGCTCTCATCATGAGCAATATATACAACCTTCAGTCCCATCTGCTCGACAATTCGGTTGGCAAGTTCGGTATAACCTGGCCATTCCGTAGCCTTGATGCGCGAACCTGTATGCATGACAACGAAATCGTCATTAGGTCCAATTCCGTAAAGCCGTAATAAGTCACGGCTCAGGTCATCGCGCCGCTGAACACGTGCGCCACTATCGAGCCACACTTCCAGTGCCTTGGCCAGAAGCCCATATCGGGCGGCATAGTTAAGGATATTTGCGCCAGAAATTGCGTCGCGCGAGGTGTAATAAATGTTAAGGGTTTTGTGATCTTCACCGTCAAAGCCGATAGTCACCGGGGCGCCAGTCATCACTGAAAGCTGCCTCGGCCTGTCGCTTACCATGCCGGTGATCGCCAGATCGAACTTGTAGGAAGCGAGTTGCTCCATAAGTTCAAGCTGCTGATCTTCGGTTAGATATCGGCCCTGTTCATAAGGATTTTCCGGGAAATCAATCTCGATGACCTCATCAAAAATCTCAAGTGCCCGGCAGCCATCGGCATTATCCGCCGACGCGAGAACGACTAGTCTGGCCGAAGGAAGAAGCTTCCTCACATGCAGGAAGAATGGCACTGAGACAGCAACATCACCCAAACCATCAAGCCTGAGAATGGCGACGTTGCGTATGGGGCCGGGATAGGAATTGGGGCTCGCCTCGGAAACGACTGTAGGCAGGGCCCGCACCTGCTCGACAAGGGAACGGGACGGATCAAGACCGGCGACAGGTACGCGCGCCGTCGCATCTTGGAAAAATCCGTCGGCAATGGGAGCGTCCACGATAATATCGTCGATACGCCAGTTGATATTGACCTCGACGCTGTTCCCGGTGCCGACTGCTCGATAGTAGATTTTATGCCATCCGAATGAGAAGCGCGAAAAATCAACCCACACATTGTAAGCGTATTTGCGCAAACGCTCATCTGATTGTTCGTTCTGTACCGGCCCGACGGTCAGCGGTCCTTCGTGCACAAGCTGTCCGTCGATATAGATCTCGATGTGATGATAGGGCACAATCGAGAGAATATGGCCGCGCAGGCTTCCTACACCGCGCACCACGTCGCCGGCACCCCAGCGCGTTCTTTGATAAACGCCATTGAAGGTGCGTACGAACTGAGGAGAATGATTTTGCGTTAGTTCATGTCGGGTGGGATGAAAAAGCGCGGGGTCGATCCGCTGATCCACATCCAGACGGTTCAGTGCGTCGAGCTGGGCAGCCTGAGCGATCTTCTCGCGTTCATCCTCGAAATCGCGTTTTTTCTCAAAAACCATCTGTGCCTTGACATCGGCGCGTCGAGCAGCCGCTAAGGGCCAGCCGGGGTGAAGAAGAAGCGCGCTGTCATAATGCTGAATGGCCTGAAGGTAGTGCTTCTGGCAAAACTCGAGTTCGCCCCACTCAAAGTGAATCTGCACATTGCCGGGCTCGATCCGCAGAGCCTTGTCCAAGCTGTCGCGAGATGCGTCGTATCGACCCATATCGCGCTGAAGCCGCGCAATGGAGATCCACAGCTCTGGAGTTTCACCCCAAAGTTCTATGATTTTCTTGTAATACAGAACGGCCAGCGCCAGCTTCTTGCCCTGTTCGGCTTCCTTGGCGAGTACCCGTATGGAATCGGCGTCAATGGACGAAGAGGTCCTATCCTGGTTCCGAGAACCTGCTGTCTTATCCGGCTGCAAGCGCGCGCCCGAACGACGCCGGACGACCTCAAGGAACTTTCCCATCTTTACCATACGTTCTTCTCTGTACTTCGTTCTAGCGGCGGTAAGGTCATCCGGACAGTTAAGACCGAATGAGTTGCGGCATGATAAAGTCTGCCCACGTTTTTATCTTGCCCTCGTCGGAGGCATTCGTGAAGAGCATTAGGCGAGGTTACAACAAATGAATGGATCGAAGAGCCGTTGTCCGATGTTATAACGGATTGCATTTGGGGTGAGTCGCTCTGGTTCTGAAGTCCAGATTCTACTGACAGTTCACAGGAAGCACAGCTGTTTGAGGTCTTGAGACTTTACCGGACATTACCGGCAGACATAAATTCATTCGTATGGACTTTTAATTGTTCATGACTGTCATCGAAAAAACCCTCCGGGGGCTTAGCCAAACGATGTCCGGCAATGTTTCCGTCGCCGATCAATTAAGGTGCTGGTGTAACGCCGCAGAATGTTTCATCCCCTCCCCGCAGGAGTAAAAGAATGACCGTTGCCGTATCACCCCCTTTCCATGTGACCCTTGATGGTTTCAATCTCGCTCTTCCCCGCGGGACAGGTGTCGCTACCTACGCCAGAACCCTGAGTGAGGCTCTGAAGGGAATGTCTGCGCAGGTCGACGTGCTTTATGGCTTTAACATTCCTTCCCATACGCCCGCCGCCCTCCGGGAAGTCCTGTTTTATGACCGGCTGGGCGAAGAAGAGCCAAAGACGAAGGCCAGCTTCCTGTCGGAACGCTGGAAAGCACGTCAGCGCAGCACTTTGACAGGATGCACGGCCCAGACGGTACCTGCAGACTCACAGATTGACGCCCGTTCCTTTAGCGAACGCATGCCGGCCTTCGACCAGTTGTTAAACGCGCGGGATCTCTTTTTCGTCGCTGCGCAGCGCTACCGGGCCACACGCCGTTTCATGACGGTGAATCTACCGGTAACGCCTGACGTGATGCACTGGACCTATCCTTTCCCGATCCGCGTCAGGGGCGCACGAAACGTCTATACGGTCCATGACCTTGTCCCTTTGCGGCTGCCGCACGCTACGCTCGACGATAAGAGCTATTATTTTCGCCTGATGACGGATCTTTGCCGGCACGCGGACGCGATCTGCACGGTCTCCGAGGCTTCGAAGCGCGATATCATCGCATTTTCTTCCCAGGTCGCACCGCTCGTTCACAACACGTATCAGACAATCCGCAGTCCCGCGGCCTCTCTGAAAATCAACGAGGAAACGCTGAAGGATGTTCTCGAACGGCTTTATGGCCTACGTCGGGACGGTTACTACCTGTTTTTCGGTTCGATCGAGCCGAAAAAGAACATTGGCCGCCTTCTGGAAGCAATGCTCTCATCGTCCGCTGAGCGGCCGCTGGTCATCGTGGGCGCGATGGCCTGGAAGGCGACAGGCGAACTCAGGCTGCTCGAGCGCTGCCTGAATACCGGACGGGTAATTCGCATGGAATATCTGCCGGAGCGGGACCTAATGACGCTCGTGCGTGGTGCACGTGCATTGCTGTTTCCCTCTCTAGCGGAAGGTTTCGGCCTCCCGGTCATAGAAGCTATGACACTCGGCACGCCCGTCATGACCTCATGCGAGGGCGCCCTTCCGGAAGTCGGTGGAGATGCAGTCCTAACCGTGGATGCATATGACATTCCGCAGATCACAGCGGCCATCGAGCGGTTGGACAGGGACGACTCACTCTGCGCTGCGCTGCGCGCCGCAGGGCCCAACCAAGCGGCACGCTTTGACATGAGTTGCTATCAAATACGGCTGAAAGCATTTTACGCCGATGTCATGCGGGCGCCAATGAAGCACCCCTGACGGGCGTGGCGCGCCTTCTTATACGGAGATGCGCCACACTTTCTGATATCCTGAGTAAAGAACCTCCGCGCGGATCGTATCGAAGAACCGGTCGACGATCAGCCCCTTGCCGCCCGGCCCCAGCGGCGCGACGTCAAAATCGTCGATGCACAGGATCGTTCCTGGGCCAAGAAGACGACGCGCGGCCATCAGTTCCATGGAGTGATGAATGGCGCTAGGCATCGGATTATCGAGGTCCAGATCGAAGGAATCGAGATAGATCAAGGCCGCTGGCCCCATACCAGCCGCGCCCAGAGCGTCGAGAGTGGCGACGGAATCGTTGAGGATGGTGCTAGTGACGCTGCTACACGCACGGCGAGCACTGTCAATGCTCTGGGGATTGACGTCGATGGTTATGACCCGCCCCCGCCTTTCGCGCGCATACCAGTCGAACTGAAAAGTACTCTGCCCATCGCCGTCCCAGTTGCGCGGCACACGCAGGCATCCGGTCTCGATAATGAAGGGCGCTTCGTGCTGGTCAAGCGCTTCAAAAATTGTCGCAAACCCGTCGGCGCGCTTGCCGAGACGCTCACGCAGATAGATGTCGAATCCCGACCTAAAATCGCAGTCCGCCGCTTCGGAGGGCAGGCCGACATAATCGTAATCCGCCTGCGTGACCCACGCGATGCCGTCCGCGTCTGTTCCTGTCCGGGCGAGTTTGGCAAGCTCTTCTACGGCTGCGCCTGAGGCGATCTCGCGTACAATCGCCTCCATGTCCGCATTCTGACTATTGATCCGGGCGAGGAGCGCCTTGCCCGCGCCATCCGTGAGCCTATCCAGAAAGGCTAGCACATGCGCCGGGAATGTGTCCGTCGCGGCGGATCGACCTGTCTTTTTCGCCGTGCTTTTGCGTATCTCAGCCATGACCCGTCTCCGGCACACAGCCCGAAAGCAGCCGCGCCGCGCCATAAATATGATAGAGCGAACTGGCGGGCATGTAGTCCACCAACGGCGAACCAACCTCGTCGAAACGGTCTATCCATCCACCGGCGAGGCGTGACGGAGCAAATCGTGCGAGAAATGTCGTGCCCAGATCGTGAGCTGAGATGCTCTCCCGTTTACCCGAAACATGATGCGTGCACAGCAGGCGAAGGAGTTCTGTCTGCGGCCAAATCCGCGTCATCCGCTCGAAAACAACTCCATCCTCGGTCATCGCGTCGAAGACGAATCCCGTCTTCGGGTCGGTCCCGAGTGACAGGCCGGAACGGAACAGCCGCTCCGTCACATCCCTCAGCCCAGCCATATCCTCTCCCGACGGAGAGACGAGCCGCTCATATTCGCCGATCAGCCATGCCCATTCGAACAGATGGCCGGGCTCAACACGATTACGGGATGCGGGTTCCAACGGCTTCCAAGAAGAATCGAAGAACTCTAGGAGCAGGCCGGAGCGCCGGTCGAGAAGATGGTTCCGCGTGAGCGTCATCAGACCGCGCAGCCTATCAAGGTAATACTCGTCTCCTGTGGCTTCGAACAGGACGAGATAGGCTTCGAGCAGGTGCATGTGCGGATTTTGCCGCCGCAGGGAATCCGTGGAAGGGACCGTATCGAGATAACCCGTGTCGGGCGCGGCAAAGATACGCTCCACCTCTTCCGCCGTCTGACGGGCGATTTTCCGGTATCGTTCTTCCCCGGTCAGCCGAATTGCCCACCCATAGGCGAACAGTATGAATGCATGAGCATAAAGATCACGTCGGGAATCGGCAGGCTTACCGTTGGGCGCAAGGGAAAAAACCCACCCGGCATCCCCATCGCTGCCATGATAGGCGCGCTCAACGACGTCGAGACATTGCAGCGCCTGTGCGGAGGCATCGTAAAACCCGTCGAGCGTGGCGCGGCAATAAGTCGAAATCTGGCGCGCCTGTACCATCAGGCGCAGCCCACTCATGGGCACAGGACAGCCGTCCCAGTTTAGTCGCTCATGATAAAGATTTCGCTTCCTATCGAATCCCGCAACACTCCAAAGCGGGAGCGCCCTCGCGCTCAGCCAGTCCCTCCAGACTTCACCGGAGCCTGCGCTCTTCGTGTCGGTCGAAAAGGAAAGCTTGTCAGAAACCGTCATGAATGTGTCCTTGGATGAACGGGCAATGGAGCGGATCATCAGATGAAAGGCGATGGTGCCGGTGCTGTCTGCATTTTCCTAACGATGGACGTCGTGGAACGACCAGATACGATATCCACGAGAACGACTGACCCACCGTAGGACTTTACGAAATCCCCGCCCACGACCTGGTGCTCTTGGTAGTCAGCCCCCTTGACGACAACATCGGGCCGCAAAGCCTGAATGGTTTCAAGTGGCGTGTCCTCGTCGAAGATTACGACCATATCGACGTCACGCAGCGCCCCCATGACGGTCGCGCGGGCCCGTTCATCCTGAAGCGGACGCTGCTCCCCTTTCAGACGCCGAACGGACGTATCGCTGTTAAGGGCCACGATAAGCTTGTCCCCTTGGCTCGCAGCAGCCCGGATCAGAGCGACATGCCCCGGATGGACAAGGTCAAAGCAGCCATTGGTGAACACCACTCGCGCACCATGATGATGCCACTGCTCGATTATGGAGCGGGCGCCTTCGAGCGAAACGATGGCTCCATCCTCTTTCATCTCGTCTATCAGCGCCGCACTCAATTCCGCACGCGAGACGGTCGCCGTCCCAAGCTTTCCCACGACGATCGACGCCGCGCTGGTCGCGATAACGACAGCGGTCTCAAGATCCTGCCCGGCCGAAAGCACGCTCGCCACCGTTGCCACAACTGTATCGCCGGCTCCGGACACGTCATAAACCTCTGATTTACGGACCTGCGCATGCGTAATCCGCCCGTCTCGGCGGAAGAGTGTCATCCCTTCTTCCGAACGTGTCACCAGAACATGGCCGCCGAATTGCTCAGACGCAACATGTGCGGCCAGTTCGATTTCCGCATCGTCACGCAAGGGCATGTCTGTGGCCACGCCAAGCTCACTCCGGTTGGGCGTAATGAGATCGGCACCACGATAAGCCGTGAAATCCCGCCGCTTGGGATCGACGATCACCGGAACACCATGCTGTTTCGCGGCTTCGAAAATCGCAGCCAGAACCTCGTCCGTCAGGACGCCCTTGGCGTAGTCCGAGCAGATGACGACATCCGCCCCAGCGATCGCGGCCTGACTGGCCTCCACGAGACGGCGGCGCGTAGAGGCGGCGGTCGTCTCAACTCGTTCCTCGTCAATCCGCACGATCTGCTGGCGCCCGCTCAGCACACGAGTCTTGGTGATCGTCGTCCATGCGGAGTCCACTACAAGACCACTGATATCAATGCCTGGCTGAACACTCAGAGCCGCGCGCAGCCTATTTGCCGATTCATCGTCACCCACTAGCCCGACGAGTGCCACACTGCTTCCCAGAGTAGCGGCATTCAACGCCACATTGGCTGCGCCTCCTGGCACTGCAGTATGATTGGCCCGTAGAAGGACTGGAACGGGAGCCTCGGGAGAAATACGGCCGACAGAGCCGTTGATATAACAGTCGAGCAGGAGATCGCCGATAATAGCCACCCGGCCGAACGCGAAATTATCAATCATGACCACATTCTCGTGATTGCCGTGGAAGAAAAGAGGGACGAAACTGAATGGACCTCTCGAAATAAAGATGGCCCGCAGGACAACCAGACATCCCCCGCGCGACGTGAGATCCCCGAAAGAGGCCTGTGCACACACATACCTGCCGGGCCCCGTTGCGCTGCCGATAGCGCAACGGGGCGATCAAATCTGTCGGAAAATCACAAACAAAGAGTAAAGACCGCATCAGTGACCCCTTACCTTCCGGACTTCCGACATACTCCGCTGGCAGGACAGGATGCAGCATCTGGGGGTTACTTGGCGATCCATGCCGCCGTGATTGCTGGGCTAACCAGCGTGCTGATCAGCTGGTTGAATTTGTAGAAACGGTTCGTTCGTGCATTGGCGACGAGGAGAACATCCTTGCTTTTTACCGGGATCTGCTGCGTCAGAAAATAGGATGTCGGGCTCATCAGATCGACCTGATACACGACAGGAACGCCTTTCGGCGTCGCAGCCGTCGTAAGACCTAGCCGCCGCGCAGTCTCAGGAGTTTCGAAGCGGAACAGAAACGCAGCATTCGGGTCCGCCCGCTCATCCGCAGGCCCCCCAACACGCGCAAGCGCTTCCGCTAAGGAGACATGCGGCGTTTCAAAACGCACTTCCGTCGCTTGCTTGCCAGCAGCTCCAAATACCGTATAGCTCCGGGGCTGATAAACGACATGCAGGCGGTCCCCTGGCCGGGCTCGAAGATCTTCAGCAGGGTATGTTTCCAGCGTTCCCAGATCCGTCTGGGCAGCACGATTGCCGCGCACAACCTGAATTTGCGTATCCTCCGGCGGATACATCGCGCCTCCGGCGATGGCCACTACATCCGATAGTCGTTCCTGCGCCGTACTCAGCACGACGCGCCCCGGATGATGGACCGAGCCAGACACGATAACGGTATTGGAAATATCGCTGGCGATGCGAACCATGACTTCCGCATTCTGTGATTTGCCAATAAGGCGTGCTCGGATCGACGCGGCGGCTTGCTGAGGCGTAAGACCCGAAACATACAAACGACCGGCATACGGAATGGCGATCGTCCCGTCCGACTCGACCTCTGTGGGAGGTAGATTAGACGTCGTGACGCCCGTTGTTCCATGCGAGATCGCCCCGACATCGCCACTCTGTCCTGCCGCCGACATTGAACCGCTGGAGGAGAACAGTCCATTGCCGAGCTCAAAAACCGCTATCGTAAGAACGTCACCAGCGCCGATCCGGTCGTTATGAGCTGGTGGGTTATTTGCCGTATCTAGGCTCGAAACGAGTGGTGTCACCTCAGCCGCCAGAATAGCTGCAACATCGGGAGACAGACGTACAACCGCAAAATCAAGCGGATTTCGTTTCGTATCCCGGGCTTCTGAAAGCACGCCACGCTCTGTCGGACCACTGTCAGGAAGTGCCGAGCACCCACCAAGTATCAGAAGAAGCGCCACCTGCGACAGGCCAAGAACGCTGGAACACCGGGAAGAACCTATAAGAGAATTAGTCGGCATAGCAGCTCGTTGCTTGGGATATACGATCATGTACTCTTTCTGGTCTGGTTTTCCACTTGTTGCAACAGGTGAAGGGTTTGAAAAATCCTTTAAATATAAAATAAGCCCCGTTATTCCATTCTTTAGGACACAACAAAGAACGAGAAAATGAAACAGCCGGTTTTATGGTCCGAATAACTTGACGCATTGGAACCCACCAGAGAATTCACTTGAATCCTTCTGAGAAATTGTGACTTTTGAAGCACCCTAGAAGATATAAAAAGATCTTACCTCGATCAAACGGAGCAACAGTGGCTTCAATTAAAAAGCCATATATCGTCACAGACCGCTGCAAGAAAAATGTCTGGTTATTTTAGCGTCGCTCTCCTCACATTCCATGTCCATCCCACCGCCATGCAAAAACCTCACTAAAGACATTCACTACAGAGATTCGTAGGTAGAAATGGCTTCATCCATGCTATCGTAAGGAGTCAGTTCCCCCTGATCAAGAACTGCAACTCGGTTGCACGTCTCTCTCATAAAACCCATATCGTGTGAGACAACGATCATTGCCCGTTCATCGCGCTTCCCAAAGAGTTCTTCCTGGCAACGCGCATGGAAACGCGCATCTCCAACCATTATTACTTCGTCTATCAAATAACAGTCGAACTCGATGACGATCGAAAGGGCAAAAGCCAATCGTGCCCGCATTCCTGACGAATAAGTTTTGACAGGCTCGGTAAGCTGATGCCCAAGTTCGGCAAAATCATCCACAAAAGCTCGGGTATCCGCATAATCGAGATTGTAGATCCGGCAAATAAATTTCAGGTTATCTAACCCGCTCAAGCTACCCTGAAACGCTCCCCCAAAGGCGAGGGGCCACGAAACAGTCATATCCCGCTCGATTCTCCCCCCCGTAAGGTGCTCTACCCCCCCAATGATGCGGATCAAAGTCGACTTTCCTGCACCGTTACGCCCAAGAATCCCGAGTTTTTCGCCCTTTTTAAGGGTGAAATTAACGCCGTTAAGTATGCGGCGCCTTCCTCCATGGACCGGATAGTCCTTTATAAGATCAATGCATTGCAACATCAGTCAGCTTTCACATGCTTTTATGCTCACGGGCACCTGCAACCAGTAACGCACCAATGAAATACAATCCGAGCATGGTTACGAAAACGATGGCGATGTCTGCAACACTTCGTGGATAGATGGGATAGTCGGGCAGATCAGGTTGGGAGATCTCTTCCAGATAAAGCTGCTGCCGGTCGGCCTGAATTCGTGCAGCGTCGAGCGCCGCATCAGCCGCGCTGACTTCCCGCTCCAAAAGCTGCCGTTGAAAGACCAGATCCTCATATTTGCTGATCTTCGGCACGAATGATTTGCCGTCGCCTGTCACCTTGGTCGCCGAATTGGCAATCTCCTGATCCAGCGCACTCAGTCGTCGTGTCAGCACCTCGATCAAAGGGCTACTGGGCGTGGAGCGCCGAAGCTGCTCGAGTTGTACGCGAGTGGTCATTCTCGCCGTATCGAGACCGGCAAGATCGGTCAGAAGCGGCAGGGACTGACGCTGTGGATCGAGCAAGCCTGTCTGATTGCGATATGCATCGATCCGGGTATTAAGTGCCTGCAGACGGCTGATGGCAGCATCTCGCTCGCGCAGAGATGCTGCAATGGTATTTTCGCGCTGTCGCGCATTCATCTCGTTGACAAGCTGCTCAGCGGCTGTAAGGAGCGAGCGGGCAATACGTTGGGAAGTCGCCGCCCCGAAGGTGCGAACAGTAAGCGTAGAAAGGCCGGTCGTCGTATCGAGCTCGGCTTTCACATGCCTCTTATAGTAGCGATAGAAATGCTCGAACGTACGCCCCGAATAGAAATTCGGAAACCGCGCCAGAGCATCTGCCTCGGAAATGTCGAAAACATTAGCGAGATCCTGCGTTTTCAGCAAAAGCTGCGCTGCGTCGCGCGACATGACGTAGTCTTGGACGGCATACGTGTCCTCGCTACCACCTGCTGCGCCGCCAGAAGACAAAATCCCCGCCAGCAGCCCTGGGGTCTGCGGCGCCTGCCCGCGAACGACGAAATCGGCCTGCGAGACATATTGAGGAGACGCGATAAGGCCATAATAGATAATAGCCAACAGCGTCGGCAGAATCACCATCATGAGAAAAACCACGCGACGCTTGGCCCAGGCACTTATCTGTCTGATGCTAAGCCCAAATTTTGCATCGGATCTGGAAGACGAGGTGATGAACAATTTAGCCATAGGTCTGCTTTGCCTCAAACATCACAGGAAGGCAACGTAGCTTCCCCACCCTTTATTCCATCAGGAGAATATATTTTTTACCACGCTAACGTATTACACCTTGTGAAGAGTTCTCCTTGAAACTTTCGATCCATTCGAACATTCAGAAGAGACTACTGCACGAGCCAGTATATCCACTGGTCAAGAGGGGTTACGCAGGCGATGCGACAGGAAGGCGGGACGATCCTTTCAACGGATCTGCAAACCCGCTCCCTGAAAAGAGGAATAACCGATGTTACTCACCAACCAAATACGAATAAAAATACCCTAATAAATTGAAGATCCTTTCTCAGAAAATCACTGGACATTAATGTATTTTCTACTTCTAAGCGTGAGTGAAATTCCCAAAATAAGCATGAATGCTGTTGCGTATGAATTATAAACCATGTCGTAGTATGGATGAATATTATTTCCGAATTGCCCACCACGAATCATTTCAATATTATTGACTGATGGAGACCAGAGAAGAAGGTTCCTTGCCTTAAGCGGCAGCCAGCTTTCCAAAATAAAAGCACCAGAAAACGGCAAAGAAAGATAAGAAAAAACAGTTATAGATTTTTCGACTAATTCTGATCGTTGGCTCAGAGCGGCGACAAGCAAAGCCGTCGCATAAGAAAAAAGGCTTTGGTAAAAAATTCCTATGTAAAGAAGTCCGTAATCCTTCGGGGGCGTCATATACCCTAGCAACATTGCCCCCGAGCAAACGATAACCCCTGCAATGATCGTTCCTGCTATTTCGAGAATGCTTCTAGCCGTAATGATGTCAAGAGGCGTTACTTGTCGATGAAAGAGTAAACTTCCGTTCGCTTCAAATGCCCGAACGGAACTTGCTAGGCAGTGCCGCCACATCGTCAGGGGGACATAGCCTGTAATTACAACAGCTGTAGTCTGTAGGCCATGTTCGTATGAGGGGCGGATGGCTGTCCAAGCGATGGCGACGCCTGCACAGAAAAGGATCGGCTCACCTACGATCCAAAGATATCCGAGATTTTCACGTCCGAATCGTGTATGCAATTCGCGCAGCATCAAGGCGCCGATAACCCGAAGCTGGGTTAGAAAGAGTTGCAGAAGAGTTTGACGATTTTGATGCATGAAACATCATCCCTCAACAGGAAGATCATCGCAAGAGTCGCTAACTAGAGGGTTCAAAAAATCCTTTGGTTTTTAGAAGGTATCTATGATTTCATTTTTCCTTTGATGATTGGATGGATAAAATGAGACAGTCATTTTTTGATGTTGAGAAGAGGCTTTCTCGTTGGCGTGGGCTTGACAATCAGCTCTAGGCATCTTGTGGACTGTGGATTTTAAGGTATCTTGACCTAAATCTAGACAAAGCTATGGCTCATGCGGATGAGAGCAAAAGCTGATGTCCCCCCTTTAATCTGGTTCCGATGCTCAAATCCTAGTGTTCCAGACGTTGAACACGCGGCTCTTTCTAACGAGCACACGGAATATCTGATCAACAACTACCTGTCTTTATTTGCGTTGTCCGGGCCTATCGCACCGGGCACCCAAAGTCAGGCAAGATTCTAGATACAATTTCGGTGGGGGCGCCAAAGCAACGCAACACCAATAAAGAAAAAAGCGGATCTCCAGCCCCCCCCCTGATGGCTGGACACGCATTCTATGCGGGCAGATACTTCAACGGCCAAAAGGTGACACCAATACCTAGCTCAAGACACATAGTCCGAACATGACGGTTGCAGAAAGACAAATGCCTGAGAAGAAGACATTCGGGCATCTATTATAGTGCGTTGCGAGACGCCTCCAATCCTTGAGACCTGAGAACATGATTTCGATGCGATTAAGGCATTTTTATCTGTGTTGCTTATAGTACCCGATGCGGATTTCCAGAGACCTTCGTCCCAGAATGCAAGGGTTTATCCCTTTTTACTCCAGAACAGCCCCAAAACCAGTCAGCATCATAACCCTGGGCTGCCTAAAGCCATTCTTCCCTTACAGAGGCTGCCCAGCAAGGCAGTCGCCCTGAATTCTTTTTTACGCACGGGCTCAAAGCCGTGCAGTATATTTTGAGAGAAGCCGCATCAATCACCATGGTCTGCGGCGCTGCCTTTTGGCAGATAGGCCATTCCTCCCATGAAGCACCCATGTAGCCTCAATGTTTCCCGCTGTTATAAAGCGTCTTTTGCAGCGCATATTTTTAGGCCCGCGCAGGCCGTTCCGATTGACAAAAATAATGCCGCTCAGCACACGGCAGGCATCAATTCGGTCTGCCGTGGCTCTTCGGGAAACAAGGGCGCAAACGATCCATCTATTCGTCTGCTAGCCAATATTAGGGCGCTTATCCAGCCACCTCACGGAGCCTGAAAACAGATTCCTACAAGAAGATTATGACTCCTAAGCATGGCGCAAGCCACGAAACCGGGATGAAGAACCATACGCCCTTACAGAAAACTAGAAGGCTGTCAGACTGTAAATGTGTGAAACAATCGCCCAACAGCCCATTTACTCTCAGGAAATCGACGCTACAGACTTGACGTTGGGCCTGACCTGTCCGAACTCCCGTAAATGGCTGGATTTTTCTCACGACTCAAACAGGGTCTTTCACGCTCGAGCTCACGTCTCGGAGCTGTGTTCACGCATCGCAAGCTGGACGATGCTGCTCTTGAAGAACTCGAAGACGAACTGATCGCGGCAGATCTAGGGCCTGTCGTGGCAGAGCGTGTCATCGAGAGCTTTCGCAGCTCCCGTTTTGGTAAGGACGTCACAAGTGACGAAATTCGCGATGCCCTGGCCGAAGAGATTGCACGGGTTCTGGAGCCCGTTGCGATCCCGTTTGAACCTGATCCGAAGAAGAAGCCACATGTCGTTCTCGTGGTGGGCGTCAACGGTGTAGGCAAGACCACAACCATCGGCAAAATGGCCCGCCATTACAGCGAAGAAGGCAAATCCGTCATGCTCGTGGCGGGAGATACCTTCCGTGCTGCGGCTGTCGAACAGCTTCAGGTCTGGGGGCAACGCTCAGATGTGCCCGTTATCGCGGGAAAACACGGAGCAGATGCTGCGGGTCTTGCCTATGACGGCATCAAACGCGCGACGGAAGAGGGCAAAGATCTTCTCTTCATCGATACGGCCGGCCGCCTGCATAATAAGGGCGCGCTTATGGAAGAGTTGGCCAAGATCATCCGCGTCATGCAGAAATTCGACCCAACCGCCCCGCATTCCGTATTGCTGGTGCTGGATGCAACGACCGGTCAGAACGCCATTGAGCAGGTGCGCGTGTTCCGTGAGCTGGTGAACGTGACAGGCCTGATCGTGACCAAACTGGACGGTTCTGCCCGCGGCGGAATTGTGGTCGCACTAGCAGAACAGTTCAAACTGCCCGTGCACATGGTCGGGGTCGGCGAACAGGCCGAAGACCTGCGCCCGTTCTCAGCTCAGGATTATGCGCGCGGTCTTGTGGGTGGAGCTACGGGAGATCTTGCCTCCCGGCTTGTCGAGAGCCCCTCAGAAGAAGAAACCCCGGAAGATTGAAGAGCCGGCCCTTTCAGGGCTGTCTCTCACCGTCTGAAGTCAGCCATTCCTCTCGCAGGGCGTCGATCTTCTTTTCGATGGCCCTGCGCTCTCTGCGAACATAATCCGCATACCAAAGTCTGGCACCAATGGCAGACGCTTCAGCGACCAGCCACGCCACACCAACGGCCATCCAGTCCATCACAAGCAGCATTGGCTGCATAATTTGCTGGGTACAGGCCTCCCAATCCCCATGTGACAACCATGCTTCCCTCAAGGGATGAACCATGACAGCCCCCAGATAAAACAGAACAATCATGATCCGCTGCCGATCAGCATCCGGATCGATGAATCGAAGCACGATCAGAGGCAGCAGCAGAACACCGCCCACAAGCAGACTGCCCGGCACATATGCCAAAAGCAGGCCAAGAATGAGGCCGTGCCACCATTTGAAACTCGCCTCTGTCACGCGCAAACGCACTGACTGGCGGGTCATTCACAAAACTCCAGCCAGATACTAGTCATCGCGACAGCAATCCCGATCAAGAGTGAGAAGAACTCTCCAGCATTGCGGGCCTGTTTTTCATGGACAGCTTTGCGGACAGGCTCCTGCTCCAGAACTTTCTCAAGATGTGCAATCTCTGCTTCAGCCTGCCGAGCCAGCTTGCGATCATACTGCAAACCCGCAGGGTCAGTGACGTTATCAAGAAACTTCGTAAGATTTCCCGTTTCGGCCAGCTGAAAAAGCCGGGCACGACGCTTTGCTCTCGTCGTTTTGCTTCGCCACTGCTTAAGCTCGTTTTCCAGCAAGGAAAGCGCCCGCTTTGCCACAGCACTGAGGGGTGTCTTGTCGAAACGGCGCTGGGCCGCAGCCATCAATGTCAGATCCGAAAGCCAGGACGGAAGACCCGCTTTCTGGGACTGCGCAAGTGGGATGATCCCCTGGCGCGCGCAATGACTTTCCAGAAAAGTCCGCATCTGCTCGTCCAGAAAACCTGAACGCCCCAGGTCGTCGGCAGAAAGCTCCTGTTCCGAAACGTGCCTATCCAGCCATTGCAACAGACCCGCTGACAACGAGATCCGTTCTTTCAGGCAACGAGAAGACAGGCAGGGCTGATAGACATTCACGTCGTAAGGTACACGACGGATCTGCTCCATTCCCTTTGCACCTGTTCGCCGGGCATCAGTCGCGAGATCATTGATCTGCTTTGCCTGCAATGCGGGCAGCGAAGGAACATCAAACACTTCTGGGCTCGTCATCAGGAAGCCCGCTATCCCACGAATATTGCGCTGCTCTTCAGGCGGGAACCGTCCGGCTTCGGCACACGCCAACATATGAGGAATGGCGGATGGCCAGAACCAGTGTCCGGCCCAGAACATTGGAGCGGCAGAGTCCAGAATGGCAATGGCCCGTGTCACAACCATTGTCGTCGGGTCTACGGCTTTGTTTCCGCTGGATGGCAAAAACGCAATTCCAGCCTGTTCGATCAGGCTGGACATGACCGACAGCTCCAGCTCTCGATGTAACCATTGGCTGACAATTTTTCGCTGAAGCAGAGACAGGAACTCATTAGGATATGTCCCGGCATACCATGCCAGTGCCTGTGGTGTTCTGACCTCCACACCGCCAATGACCAGAGGCGAGCGCGCGGGAATATCTGGCCGAATTGAAAACAGCTTGCTCGGCGCAATCGTTATAAGGTCATTGGGAGAGGGTCTGTTTTCGGGCCTGTCTGAAAGCATGGCCTCCAGAAGGGAGACCAGACCTGCGGGAACATTATGCCCCTGCATGTAGGCCTCAGCAGAACCCACCTCAAAACGTCGTTGCAGAATTTCGTTATCTGACATGCCCCTCAGGGGCAGTTCCCCGATGCAAAGGGAGAGAACCAGTACTCCCAATGAGAAGATATCACAGGCAATCGTCCCGCCTCCCCGCGCCGTTGGATGACAGACTGCGGAAGACAAAGGCTCGAACAGGACAGGCTGCGCTTCTGCATTACAGGCAACCCCCAGCGGGCCAACGACCACCTGATGCAGCCCCTGCCCAACAAACAGATTATCTGGCCGGATCCCGCGACAGGTCAGCCCCATGGAGGAGAGCTTCTCAAGAGCATCGGCAATAGGGCGTATAACCCCTTCAATAATCTGGCTTTCAGACCAGACACCCAGATTGTCTTTCAGGGACGGTCCGGGAGGGTGCGGACATAGCACCCAGAGCGAGCCTGCATGATATTCATGAGCATGCAGGCCGATAACACTCTCATGTCGGAAAAACATAAGATCAGAGAAATGGGGAGATGGCATGGACGGTGCCAGAGCCAGCCAGGTTGAACCTGTGGCCGTAATATCCTGAGCCACCCAGGCAGGACAGCCGCTGAGGTCAGGTTGTTTCTGGCTCGTATTCACCAGGTAACGGTCTGCGATCAGCAGTTCGGGGCTGTCATCTCCCTGAGTGTAATCCATGTCCGTTCCATCAAATTCCTGTCTGACATTCTATGCCGGACAGGAATTGAGGCTTCGTTAACGGACAGGCGGTTTCCTGTTCAGAAAAAACTCAGTCTTCGAACGGGTCACGCATCAGGATCGTGTCATCACGCTCCGGGCTGGTGGACAGCAGCGTAACCGGAGCTTCAATCAGCTCTTCAATGCGACGAACATACTTGATGGCCTGTGCCGGCAGCTCACCCCACGAACGGGCACCCGCTGTGGTTTCCTGCCAGCCTGGCATTGTCTCGTAAATCGGCTTTACGCGAGCCTGTGCACCCGGAGCGGATGGGAAGGTATCGATCTTTTTGCCGTCCAGCTCATAGCCAACGCAAATCGAGATTTCTTCCAGACCATCCAGCACGTCCAGCTTCGTCAGGGCAATACCCGTGACGCCGCCCACACGCGCTGCACGACGCAGCATGACCGCGTCGAACCAGCCACAACGACGCGGACGGCCAGTAACCGTGCCGAACTCATGACCACGCTCACCGATCGTGCGGCCAACGTCATCGAACAGTTCGCTCGGGAACGGACCTTCGCCCACACGGGTTGTGTATGCCTTGGCAATACCCAGAACGAAGCCGATGGAAGACGGGCTGACACCACTGCCAGACGCAGCAACCGCAGCAACCGTGTTGGAGCTCGTCACGAACGGATAGGTGCCGTGATCGACGTCCAGCATGACGGCCTGCGCACCTTCGAACAGGATACGACGACCAGCACGACGCGCTTCGTCCAGACGGTCCCAGACCGGGCAGGCAAAGGACATGAGGCGCGGCGTGAATTCCGTCAGGAAGTCCTTGAGCTCTTCCTTCGTGAAAGTCTCAGCACCCAGACCCGCCAGCAACGTGTTGTGGTGCAGCAGGACTTCGTCCAGCTTCCAGTCCAGCGTCTCCGGCTCGGCCAGATCACAGACACGAATGGCGCGACGGGCAACCTTGTCTTCGTAAGCCGGGCCGATACCGCGGCCCGTTGTGCCGATCTTGCGATCACCGCGAGCAGCTTCACGCGCACGATCCAGCGCACCATGGACTGGGAGGATCAGCGGAGCATTCTCGGCAATCCACAGCGTTTCCGGCGTGACCTTCAGGCCCTGCGCCGTTACGCGGTCAATTTCAGACATCAGCGCCTTCGGATCAATGACAACGCCATTGCCGATCACGCCAATCTGCCCACGCACGAGACCTGATGGCAGCAGTGACAGCTTGTAGACCTGATCACCGACAACCAGCGTATGACCGGCGTTGTGACCACCCTGAAACCGGACAACGATATCAGCGCGGCTGGCAAGCCAGTCCACGATCTTGCCTTTACCCTCGTCCCCCCACTGGGTTCCGATCACGGTGACGTTGGACATGAGCTGGCTTCCTCAACTTGGTATGCAGAGCAGAAATTAGAAAAAACTGGGGGTCAGAGCGCGTGCGCTGCGCCATTCCGCCAGACATGGGTGCAGCGCAGATGGCGCGCTTCGGCATCAGGCTCTGCATCTACTTCAAGTGCAGAAACCGTCGCAAAACCTTGAGCATGGAGGGCTGCCATGGCCTCATCCTCCAGCCGAACGGGCACATAGCACCGCGGACGGGACGGAGGCACAGGAGCCGCACGCAACAGCGCCTGCGGACGCAACGTCAAACCACAGGCTGGCTCCTGACCCGCAATATACCGTCCACCACGACCCAGTTCTTCACGCGAGGTGGTGGAAAAGACCGTGATGCATAGTCCGGTATGATACTGCCATCCGCGGAAATCCACGGGATCTACCGTCAGACGCAAGGACGGTGCGCGCTCGCGAATAGCGGCAACGGAGGCAACCAGACGCTCGAAATGCGGACGGACGGAAGCCGGAAAATCGAGAGAAGCGAGCAGATCAAGCGCGCGACTGGCAGGACCTGCGGCCTGAAGCATAACCGCCAGAGTGTCCGCGATTGAGCCGCCCAGTTCAGCAACAGATGCTGCATCCTTGCGGTTCAGCGCCTGGATCAGATCTTCCCGGTCCGCTTCAGGAATGGCAGTCTCGATCAGGCCCAGAGCCAGAGCTGGCATCGAGAGGTCAAAGGACACACCCTTGATGCCCAGTTCCTCAAGTGCTCTGGCGCCCAGCGCCACTACTTCAGCATCAGCCTGTGCGGAATCCGGGCCGATCAGTTCGATACCAGCCTGGGAAACCTGACGGTCAGCTTCACGTCCCGGAGTACCGATGACGATACAGCTTCCGGAATAAGAGAGACGCAGCGGGCGCGGTGCATCCTGAAGGCGGACGCTGGCGATACGGGCAATCTGCGTCGTCATGTCTGGCCGAAGAGCCATCATACGATGAGAACTTGGGTCCATCAGACGGAACGTCTGAGTGGAGAGCGCACCGCCTGAACCATTCAGAAGGGAGGTTTCAAACTCCAGCATGGGCGGGCGTACACGCTCATAACCATGCCGGGAAAAGGCTTCCATGACGCAGGCAATACCCCGCGCCTCAGCTTCGGCTTCACCCGGAAGAAGGTCGGAGAAGCCAGACGGCAGAAGGGCAGCGCTCGGGGTCTCGGAATACAGGCTCATGCAGCAAACTCCTCGCGCGTGCACTCATACGCCCAGTCCAGCCACGGTAGGAGAGCCTGAATATCCGCTGCATCAACGGTGGCTCCTCCCCAGATCCGCAAACCAGCAGGGGCGTCTCGATAAGACGCGAGGTCATAGCCTGCACCTTCCTGCGCGACCAGCCCGGTCAAGTGCTTGACGGCCTTGGCCCGGGCTTCAGGCGCCAAGGCCTCGAACCAGGGTGCTACGATTTTTAGGCAGATTGACGTGCAGGACCGCGTTGCGGGATCAGACGCAAGAAAGGACACCCAATCCGTCTTTTCCACCCATTCCGCTACGACGGCCAGACTGGCTTGCGAGCGCGCCTTGAGAGCAGGGAGACCACCCGCAGATTCTGCCCACCGCAAACCATCCAGCGCATCTTCGACGCACAGCATGGAGGGCGTGTTGATGGTATCCCCTTCAAACACAGCCTCCAGCAGGCCCTTCTTTCCCGTCAGACGGAAAATTTTGGGCAGCGGACGTGGGGATGCCTCTGTCAGACGAGCGGCAGCACGGGGGCTGATGGCCACCATGCCATGAGCCGCTTCGCCGCCGAGGGCCTTCTGCCAGGACCAAGTGACAACATCCAGACGATCCCACGGAAGGTCCATGGCGAAAGCAGCGGATGTTGCATCACAGATGATCAAACCGTCATGCTCGACGGGAATAGCCTCTGCATTCGGAATGCGAACGCCTGACGTTGTACCGTTCCAGGTCAGGACGACATCGCGGGACCAGTCTACAGCCGCCAGATCCGGAAGCTCTCCATAAGGCGCGTCCAGCACGCGGAGATCTTCGATTTTCAGAACGTCCCGCAGATCCTGCGCCCATGTTCCGGAAAAACTTTCAAAAGACAGCACATCCATGCCGCGCTCACCGGCAATCGCCCAGAGAATCATCTCAACCGCACCGGTGTCCGAAGCCGGAACAACAGCCAGACGCCAGTCTGCGGGAATGCCTAGGATATTTTTTGAGCGGGTGATGACTTCCTTTAGGCGCGCACGGCCTTCAGGGGCACGATGTGACCGTCCCACCAGGGCCTGATCCAGAGCCGAGAGGGACCAGCCAGGGCGTTTTGCGCACGGACCAGAGGAAAAGAACGGGCGGGAAGGTCTGACAGTCGGCTTGGACATGCTCGTTCCGGGCTAAACGGTCCTCGGGTGCAGCCAGACTGGTGCGCCCGGTTTGTGGTGCGAGAGGGGGGATTCGAACCCCCATGCCTTTCGGCGGTCGATTTTGAGCCGACTGCGTCTACCGTTCCGCCACTCTCGCGCGAACGGCCCAGACCCTAGTGCATTCCTGAGCAAAGGACCAGACCGTGAAAAAAAAATCCCAAACCGTGGAAAATCAGAGACCCAGCATCAAAAGCAGATTCTGGATCGCAGCGCCAGAGGCTCCTTTGCCCAGATTATCGAGACGCGCGGTCAGAACCACTTTTTCTCCCTGCGCATTGCCGTGCACACGGAGCTCCATATTGTCCGTATTGGCCAGCGCATCTGCCAGGAGTTTGGGTTCAGACGGCAGAACCCGGACATGGTCACACCCGCGATAAGCTTTTTCAAGCGTCGCCTCCAGATCGCGCGGCGTCGGATGGCCGGGCAGATCCGCAAGGTGAAGCGGGATGGACACAATCATGCCCTGCGGAAAGTGCCCTACAGACGGTACGAACACCGGCTGGCGCGTCAGGCCGGAGTAGTGCTGGATTTCTGGAAGATGTTTGTGTTCCAGCGTCAGCCCGTAAAGAAAGAATGCCGGGCCGCCATCCCGTTCATGCGCCTCGATCGCGGAGCGCCCTGCCCCACTGTAACCCGAAACGGCATTGATGGAGATGGAGTGATCTGCTGGGACAAGGCCAGCGCGAACCAGCGGCCGCAACAGTGCAATTGCACCCGTCGGATAACAGCCAGGATTCGCAACATGGGTCGCACCGCGGATCAGAGCGCCCTGATCTTCATCCAGTTCCGGCAGACCATAAACCCAGCCATCGGCAATCCGGTGCGCCGTACTGGCATCCAGAATACGGACGTTCAGACCCTCTGCCAGAGCAACAGTTTCACGCGCGGCATCGTCTGGCAGACAGAGAATGGCAATATCCGCCTGCGCCAGCAGGGCACGCCGTGCCTCAGCATCTTTTCGCAGAGCCGGATCAATCGATAGCAGTTCGAAACCGTAACTTTCCGGCAGGGCCTCGATACGCTGGCGTATGCCAAGCCCCGTGGTTCCTGCTTCTCCGTCGATAAAGATCCTGGCCATGTATTTAAAATCCGGTCTGCAAAAAATGTCCGGCCTGTCCAAGCAGCCGGGCTGGCCTTCTTATCGCGTTACCCTTGGTGCTGTCATCCCGTGAGAGCGGTTCGTGCGCTCTGTGCTTTCTGTCTGTGCAACGAAAGAGTATGCTTTTGGGTCAGGCCAGACGCCAGATCATTACCCAGGAGCTGTTATGACCCAGACCCACCCCGTCCGTCAGATTGACCGCCTTCTGGACATCATGAAGCGCCTGCGCGACCCGCAGAGCGGTTGCCCGTGGGACGTGGCACAGACACCCGAAACCATTGCGCCCTTCGCCATAGAAGAAGCGTATGAGGTGATGGATGCCATCGCCCGGGATGACAGTGATTCCTTGCCGGATGAACTCGGGGATCTGCTGCTACAAGTCGTGTTCCAAGCTCAAATGGCTGAAGAAAAGGGCCAATTTGACTTCGAAACCGTTGCTGGAAAGATCGCTGACAAGATGGTCCGCCGCCATCCCAACATCTTCAGCGATGTAGAACACGACGAAGACCTGTGGGAACGCACGAAAGAAACCGAGCGCCACGCCAAAGCAGAATATGGCGCACTCGCTGGTGTGGCCCAGCACCTGCCCGCCTTGGTCAGAGCCGCCAAGCTGTGCCGCCGTGCAGCGCGCGTCGGGTTCGACTGGGATGATGCGTCGGGCGTGTTGGAAAAGGTTCAGGAGGAAATTGGCGAACTTAAAGCCGAACTGGACGGAGACCGCGACCGGATCGAAGACGAACTGGGGGATGTCCTGTTCACTGTCGCCAGTCTGGCACGCAAGCTGGGCATTGACCCGGAGGCCGCATTGCGCCGCAGCAACCGGAAGTTCACGCGCCGTTTCGAAGCCATGGAAGCCAGCCTGGCCTCTGAGGGCAAAACAATGGGCGAGCAAAATCTGGAAACACTGGAAACGCTTTGGCAGATGGTCAAGAAACAGCCGGGGATGCGCTGATCGTTCCCCGATCATCTTCCTCAATTTTACCTCGCCCCTAAGGATACTTTGATATGGACCTCCAGATTTCAGGCCGCAAAGCTCTTGTTCTTGGCGCATCTTCGGGTCTGGGCCGGGGCGTTGCGGAGGCACTGGCAGCAGAAGGCGTTCATATCGTTCTGGCTGCGCGCGCCAGTGACAGGCTGACAGACGCGGCAACAGCGATTGCCAGTCAGCACGGCGTTCAGACGGTTACACTGCCAGTTGACCTGTCGGACAGCGCCTCCGTCGAAGAATTCGTTCAGGCCATCCGTACGCAGCACCCGGATATTTCCATTCTCGTAAACAATACTGGCGGCCCCTCTCCATCAGGTGTCGAGGGCATCTCCGGGCACACATGGAAACAGCAGTTTGAAACCATGGTTCTGAGCCTGTTCAGGATTACGGATGCGGTACTGCCCGGTATGAAGGAGCGCCGGTGGGGGCGCATCCTCACCATCGCTTCGGCTGTTGTGGTTGAGCCGAATATCAGGCTCGGCGTCTCCGTCACATTACGCTCGGCACTCGCGGGCTGGTCCAAAACGCTTGCGACGGAAGTGGCGCCCCATGGCGTGACGGTCAACATGCTTCTGCCCGGCCATATCACAACGGATCGAACCCATTTCCTGGCAGAGGCTGAAGCTCGCAAGACGGGCAAAACGCAGGAAGCCGTTCAGGAAGAAAAGGCCCGCAATATCCCCGTTGGACGTTACGGGACTGTTGAAGAGTTCGGCGCGACCGCGGCTTTCCTCACCAGTACGGCTGCTGCCTATATAACCGGCAGCATGATCCGTGTTGATGGTGGCGCACTGAAGTCGATCTGAAACAGTCTTGAGTAAAAGAGCGCCCTATCTTCTTTTTTAGGAAACTGCGCTCCCCCGTGCGGGATTAATCCTTTCGGTTACCCCGAAGGAAAATTCCATGCCGCCTACGCCTCGACGCAGTTCGTTCCTGCCCCTTGTAACTGGCATCTTACTCGTTCTGCTCGGCTTGGGTCTGGCCTTGCCCGGTTTCTGGCTGATTGGGCTGGGAGGCTCTTTCTACTACGCCGTCGCAGGCGTCCTCATAGTGGCGTCCGGCATTCTGATGATCCGGCTTCACCCCGGTGCTTCCGCAGTTTATGCCGCCCTCCTGCTTTATACGCTTGTTTGGGCATTGGGGCGCGTGGGCCTTGATGGCTGGCGCCTTCTCCCGCCTCTTGCCCTGCCAGCAGGGATGGGCCTGTGGGTATTCAGTCCATGGATTACGGGACGACTGCTCCAGGGCACGGAGGGTCGCTCCTTCGACAAACCCGTTGTTGCAGGCGGCATGGCATTCTGCGCGGCACTGTTTGTCTTCGTGTTTGCCTGCGGCTGGCACATTACCGCCTCACGCGACCACCAGTTCAATCCGTTCCCCGGGGAGACCGGTGCGGCCCTTCCGGGCGCAGACCAGCAGGCTGCCAATGACTGGCAGTTCTATGGCGGCACTCCGGCCGGAGACCGCTTTGCTATGCCCACCCAGATCAACGCTTCCAACGCTCACGATCTGAAAGTGGCGTGGGTCTATCACAGCAAGGATCTGCCACGCGCGGGCGAGAACTCCCGCGGGCGGGAATTCAGCTTTGAAGCAACCCCCATCAAGATCGGCAACCGGCTGTTTTTCTGCACGCCGCACCGAGATGTCGTGGCGCTTGATGCAACATCCGGAAAGGAAATCTGGCGATATTCGCCAGGTGGGGAATTCGGCAAGAATATCTATCAGGCCTGCCGTGGCGTGTCCTACGTCAATGCGCCGGGAACGGATTGCGCCCATCGCATCGTCTCAACAAACTCCAGCTCCCCTCCAACCCTGTTTGAAGTCGATGCAGACACGGGAAAACTCTGTGAGAGTTTTGGCGATCATGGCGTTGTGGATCTCCGGGGTGGGATGGGTGCCATTCCGCCCGGCTTTCACTTCATCACGTCCCCCCCCATGGTGCTGCATAACCGCATCATGACGAGTGGCTGGGTTTATGATGATCAGACGGTTGGCGAACCTTCCGGCGTTATTCGTGGCTTTGATGCTATTACGGGCCAACTGGCCTGGGCCTGGGACATGGGCCGTACACCGACCAACAAACCTCTGGATCCGGGCGAAGTCTTTACCCGTGGCACCGCCAATGGCTGGGGTGTTTATACGGCCGATTCCGGGCTGAACATGGTTTACGTCCCGCTCGGGATTGCCACGCCTGACTATTTCGGTGGCAAGCGCCGGAGCTTTGACGAGAAGTATGACAGCTCCCTTGTCGCCTTGGATATCACGACGGGCGAAGAGCGCTGGCATTTCCAGACCGTTCATCATGATCTGTGGGATTTTGACCTTCCCGTCGGCCCATCGTTAGTAGATCTGCCAGATGCCCACGGCACCCTGACGCCCGCCCTGGTACAAACAACCAAGCAGGGCGAACTCTTCGTGCTGGACCGTCGAACCGGAGCCCCATTCTATCGCGTTCAGGAAACACCCGTACCTGCCGGGGATACGCCGGGCGAGCACTATTCGCCGACGCAGCCACTCTCCGTCGATATGCCCAATCTGCGCCGCCCTAATCTGACGGAAGACGATATGTGGGGCGCAACCCCGTATGATCAGATGTTCTGCCGCATTGCTTTCCGCTCCATGCGGGACAAGGGCCTTTTCACACCACCGAGCCAGCAGGGCACCGTAGGCTTTCCAGCGTTTGATGGCGTGGCAGACTGGTATGGCGGCACCGTCGATCCGACGCACGGTGTCATGTATATCAACACCACGTTCATTCCGTTCCTGATGACGCTGGTGCCGCAGGAAAAAGCTCTTGCCAAAGGGCTCTACAAATCCTGGCATGACTGGACCCAGCCTTATCCAGAACCTGTTTTCACAAACAACCCACAGCATGGCCTGCCCTTCGCGGCCGTCGTGAAGCCATGGCTTGGCCCGTTTGGTGCCCCTTGCCTCGCACCGCCCTGGGGCAAGATGCAGGCGATTGATCTTGTTCACCGTCGGGTCATCTGGGAGCGGGCTCTGGGCACAACGAAGAATGTTGGCCCGACGAACATGCTGCGGATGCCCGTTGGCCTGCCTACCAGCGTCTTCTCCATGGGCGGCAGCGTGACCACGCCGAATGGTCTGGTATTCATGGGGGCGCTGGCCGATCAAAGCTTCCATGTTCTTGATGGGCATGACGGCCATACGCTTTTCAAGACAGAACTGGATGCCGGCGGCAATGCCACGCCGCTGACCTATATGGGCGAAGACGGCCGGCAATATGTCGTGCTGGCTGTGGGTGGCCATGGCGGGCTGAAAACACGCAACAGCGATGAAGTCGTGGCCTTTGCATTACCCAAAGCCCCATGAGCATACTGTCTTCCTGCCCATCAGGGCAGGAAGACAGCAGGAGGCAGGATTAACCATGGCCGGGAAACAGCACACTTATTCCGTGAAGGTTGTCTGGACCGGCAATACGGGAACCGGCACATCCTCTGCTCGCAGTTACACGCGCGATTACGATATTACGGCGCCCGGCAAGCCCACGATTGAAGGTTCGTCTGATCCTTCTTTTCGCGGAGACCCTGCCCGATGGAATCCTGAAGAGCTGCTTCTGGCGTCCCTGTCGGCCTGTCACAAACTCTGGTTTCTGGGGCTCTGTGCGCAGGCAGGCATCGTCGTCACAGCATACGAAGACCATGCCACCGGCGAAATGGAAGAAGAACGCACCGCCGCTGGGCAGTTCACATCCGTAACGCTTCATCCCCGCGTCATCCTGTCTGCCACATCAGACGCAGAGAAAGCACTGGAGCTGCATCACAAGGCGCACGACATGTGCTTCATCGCACGATCGGTCAATTTCCTGGTCATGAACGAGCCTGTTATCGTTCATGAGGCCGAACACGACGCCTGAAAGGCATCATCCTCGACGGGTGGAAGCCAAAAAAAATCGCCTTTTGACCGAAAAGATGCGCCGGGCTGCCCAGTCCGGCGTTTTCATGTTGGCTGAACCTGCTAGAGAGCATCCCATGACGGATGAACTCGCCACGTTCGATTTCGAACTGCCCCGCGACCATATTGCGACCGAACCCGCCAGACCGCGTGACAGCGCAAAGCTGCTGCATGTGCGGTCCGGGGAAGCCCCCGATCTTCGGATCATACGCGATTTGCCCGGCCTGCTGCGGGAAGGCGATCTGCTGATTGCCAACAATACTGCCGTCATCCGTGCCCAGCTCTCCGCCACGCGCGGCGAGGCAAAAATCGGCATTACACTGGACCGGATTCTGGCTGACGGAAGCTGGCATGCGCTCGCCCGCAACTCCCGCAAGCTGAAGCCGAACGATACGCTGAACTTTGGCGATGATCCGGTCACGGCATCCGTTGTGGAAAACGAAGGCGATGGTGCCGTCAGCATCCGCTTTTCCGTCGAAGGGGATGCGTTCGATGCATTCCTTGAGCGCGTGGGAGCATTGGCCCTGCCGCCTTATATCGACCGTCCTTTCGGGCCGACCGCGCAGGATGACAGCGATTACCGGACGATCTTTTCCGAGCATCGCGGGGCTGTGGCGGCTCCCACTGCTGGTCTGCATTTCACGCCGGATCTTCTGGCCGCGCTTGACGCAAAAGGTATCCAGCGCCGAACGCTGACGCTTCATGTGGGCGCTGGCACGTTCCTGCCCGTCCGATCCTCCATCGCCGAGCATCGCATGCATGCAGAATGGGGCGAGATCGACGCGGAAACGGCGCAGGCCATCAATGAAACACGCGCCCGCGGTGGCCGTGTTGTTGCTGTCGGAACCACGTCTCTCCGCCTGCTGGAAAGTGCGGCGCAGGAAGACGGTACGGTTCAGCCCTGGCGGGGCGAGACGTCCATTTTCATCAAGCCGGGCTATCGCTTCAAGGCGGTGGACCTGCTCATGACCAATTTCCATCTGCCGCGCTCGACGCTCTTCATGCTGGTCTGCGCGTTCAACGGCACCGACACCATGCGTGAGGCCTATGCCTACGCCATCGCCAACGGACTGAGGTTCTATTCCTATGGCGATGCCTGCCTTCTGGAGCGAGCACCATGACCGAACAGGCCACAAAAATGACGTGGGTTCCGGAAGCAACCTGCGGACAGGCCCGCGCCGGCCATCTACACACTCGTCACGGCACTGTCCCGACCCCAACCTTCATGCCCGTTGGCACCGTTGGCACCGTGAAGGGCATGACCATGGATGCCGTTCGCTCCACGGGCGCAGGCATTGTTCTGGGCAACACCTACCATCTGATGCTGCGCCCGACGGCGGACCGCGTGCAAAAGCTGGGCGGGCTGCACAAGATGATGGACTGGTCCGGCCCGATCCTGACGGATTCTGGCGGATTCCAGGTTATGTCCTTGGGTGCACTGCGCAAGCTCGATCAGGACGGCGTGACGTTCCAGTCCCATATTGATGGCAGCAAGCATCGCCTGTCTCCTGAGATCTCAACGGAGATCCAGTACAAGCTGGACGCCACGATCAGCATGGCGTTTGATGAGTGCCCGGCCCTCCCCGCCACGCCGGAAGCGCTCCGCAAATCCATGGAACTCTCCATGCGCTGGGCGGCCCGCTCCCGTGAGGCGTTTGTAGCACGTGAGGGCTATGGCCAGTTCGGCATCGTGCAAGGCGGCACCGAGCGAGACTTGCGCGAATATTCCATCAAGGCGCTGACGGAGATCGGCTTTGAAGGCTACGCGATTGGCGGTCTGGCTGTAGGTGAAGGTCAGGAACTCATGTTCTCGACCCTTGATTTCACAACGCCCATGCTTCCGCAGGACAAGGCGCGCTACCTGATGGGCGTTGGTACGCCGGACGATCTGCTGGGGTCGGTCATGCGTGGTGTGGACATGTTCGACTGCGTGATGCCCTCGCGTGCTGGCCGCACGGCGCGAGCCTATACGGAGCGCGGCTACATCAACTTGCGCAACGCCCGCTTTGCCGAAGACACGCGCCCGCTGACACCATATGACGACAGCCCGATGGCTGGCCGTTACACCCGCGCCTATCTGCATCACCTGTTCCGTGCTGGTGAGATGCTCGGCCCGATGCTGCTGACATGGCACAATCTGGCCTACTACCAGCGCCTGATGCGGCAGATCCGTGCCGCTATCGTGGACGGTACTTTGAACGAACTGGCGATCAAACTCCGCGAGGACTGGTCCAAGGGAGACTGGACCGAAGATGAATGGCCCATGCCCTCTCTCGCTTTGTAAGTTTTCATTCTGATCCTGTTCCAATAATGTGTTTCCCCAACGACCTTCGGCTTTGGGGAATACGGATTTGAAACGCTTTAATGCAGGCCTGGCTCTTGCCGGGCTTCTCTGTGCGGGCAGTGCTCTGGCTGCGCCCCATAAGGAAGAAATCAAGGTCCTTGTTGTCGCCAACTGGGAAGTCGGCGCGGACAAGGGCGATGAGCCTGGCGAATATCAGGACTGGGTGGAGCGTCTCCATCTTGACGAAGAGCGCCCCATTCGTGGCGTACAGGAAAAGCTCCGCCGCAATGCGGATGGCGTTTATGGCATCGCCCTGAAAAGCGGCAGCATTGACCTGCACGCTCTTGCCCTCGATCCGCATTACGATCTGACGCACACCTACTGGATTTTCACCGGCATTTCTGGCGTGAACCCGAATGTCGCGTCTGTTGGGAGTGTGGCCTGGGCACGCTGGGTTGTAGATGGAGACGCATTGCGGGAAATCGATGACCGCACCGTTCCAAAAGGCTGGCCGTATGGTTTGTATGCCATCGGGGCGGACAAGCCGGACACGCTGCCAGCCAACGCAAACCATTATGGCTCTGTCACGGACGTTGCGGAACTCAGCAAAGCGTATCCGCTCAATCAGGGTCTGGCGAACTGGGCCTTCAACCTAAGCAAGCACACCCCGATGGCGGATGACCCCGCCATCGCCGAGCGCCGGAAAGCCTGGAAAGGCTTCCCCAACGCCCAGAAACCGCCGATGCTCATTATGGGTGAGACGCTTGGGGCGCTTCGTTACTGGCACGGCCCGTCCCGCAACGAGTGGGCGGAAAAATGGGTCAAGCTCTGGACGAAGGATCAGGGCCAATTCGTCATGACCAATGAGGAAAGCCAGACCTATCAGCTTGATATGCGGACATTAGCCCGTCTGGGATATGTCGATCTGAACCGCGTCATGGTTCTGCGCTCAGGGAGCAATTTTGATATGCCCCCTCCAGGCGTGCCGATCACCGAGAGCATCGGGGACGAAGCGCCCGGCCAGAAGCTCGCGTTCGATAATAACGAGCGTGCCGGTGAGCCGGTTGTCCATGAACTGATCGCGCATTGGGCAACGTACCGGACGCATATTCCTGGACAGGACTAAAACCATCAGGCTCTGGACAATGCAGCAGCACCGTCCAGAGCCGATTTTTATCAGAACCGGTTTTCGATCATGATTTCGGAAACCGGCAGCGCAGCGCCCGATGGCTTCGGAGCAGACGCCGCCTTCCCGATGGCCACGAACATAACGATCTCATGGTCTTCCGGCAGGTTGATGAGCTTGCCGACGGCATCGAAGTCAAAACCATCCATCGGGCAGGTTCCATACCCCATGCTCTCGGCCACCAGCATGATGGCAGCCGCCGCCATGCCACAGGACCGCATCCCCTCATCCCGCTGCACCTGCTCGCGGCCCCGATAATACTGGTCGATGGCGCCAACCATGTACTCCCGAACAGCATCCGGGGCGTTTTCCCAGTATCGCTCCGGCGACTTTTCCCAGGCCTTGATGTCCGCACACAGAACGATCAGCGCAGACGCATCCGTCACCTGAGCCTGATCCCATGAAACGGCACGAACCTGCTTGCGCAACTCCGGGTCCTTGAGAGCCACAAAGCGCCAGTTCTGGATATTGAAGGCCGTCGGCATCCGGCGCGCCAGACCGAGAATAGTTTCGAGGTCTTTCTCCGGCATGATGTGCGCGGCATCGAAATGCTTGGTCGCACGGCGCTGAAGAATGGCGGAAGAAACGTCGAGAGTCATGGGAATCCAATCAATCGAAGCTAAAGCGTTCTGTTCACGACAAACTATGTCTTAAGCGCATACACGCAAAAAATGCCCGCCAGTTCAATCTGGCGAGCATTTTCCTTTCAACACAGGGACAGGTCGTTATTCTGCACCGGGCATGGTTTTCTCGTATTTGTCCCAATGCGTGGCCAACTCGCGTACCACGACACTGCCGACCGTGTAGGCGGCCTCAACAGATGGAATAAACGCCGAATAGCTGCCTTCGTGCGCTTCTTCGGCCAGCAATTCCGCCGCCGTCTGGCCCGGATACTGCATGTCAAAATTGCTGGTCGTCCGAAGGATCAGAGCACGCTGGGGATCTACTCGACCAGCCTTAGCCTGTGCAGCAAGTGCCTGACAGAATGCAACATCCTCTTCTGCTGTCGTGGCCAATGTTCCCTGATTGTCGGTCCAGTAGCGGACCCACCGCTCGGCCCAGGCATTCATTTTCTCGCCAACCCAGAAGGTCTCACCAGAAATGGTGTCGCCGACCATGACAGACGGTGCCTTCAGGGCTTCCGGATAACCCTTGTAACGCGCGCGGGATGCCTGAAGACCCGGCGTGTCGGGCAGGGTCATATTCTTCGTCAGGCCATAGGCCCACTGCACGAACTGCGGGTTAAACGTGTAAACCATATCCCCGCTGACAGAATGCAAAGGCGGACGCGGCTTCTCATCCGGGAGACTGCCCTGAACCGGCGTAAACCCATCCGGCCAGGATCTCGGAATTTCCCGCGGATCAATCAGATGCGACAGACCGCCATTAATCACGCGTGGCGCCCAGATTGCAGAGCCGACCGTACCGAACTTCGGATCAACACCGCCAATTCCGGCCAACACGAAATAGGCGTGTTTCAGGTCAAACCGCGGATCAAGGACGAGCGCCGTGATGGCCGATGCCATGTGCTCCGGCCCTTCCCCGGACGCAATACCCAGAACATGCAGTTCCGGGTTGTAGTGCATAACATCATGATCCGTACCGGGCGCAGGAATTTCCTGCGAGAGCGGGAGTTTCTCAACCCAATTCTGGTACTCGCCCGGCGTGTCGCCCGTGTCCTTGCCAAGCTCAAATGTCGTGACCACCACCACACGGACGGGAATGGGCCGGCTCTTGGCAGAGGCGTTGGAGACGCTGCCTGAAATAGCAAGAACTGACAGGGCAGTGGCCCCGAGAAGAGTTTTCAGGCGGTTCATTGATAGAGGCTTTCGTGTGGAGCGGAAGTTTCAAAGGCGACAAACCGCGATTCAAGCTGCCACTGAAGGCGGGCTTTCTCGCTGGTTTTCAACAGATCGGCACAAGGGCCGCTCTCAGGCTGAGATGAAGACACGGTCTGGCAGGCCGCTACAGGCTTGCCGACCTGATGGTTGTCCCAAAGGCTCTGCCCCGGAATAAACGCATATTCCAGACCCGTCCGGGACATCTGTTTCAGGTCCGCATAGCTCAGATTGTAGGTTTGAGCGGCCCGTACATATTCCTGCGTCAGATCACCACGGGAGACGCCTTCGTCATCCGTGGAGAGCGCAACGGGAACCCCGGCCCGGCGGTAGAGCGGCAGCGGGTGTTCAGCGCCCTTCACGTTCAGGATCTCGTCATTACTCGTCAGGTTGATTTCCACCATGACGTGCTTCTTAGCCATCTCGGCCAGCAGCCCGGTAACATCATCTTCCGATGCGATATCGACGCCATGGCCGATGCGCTTGGCACCAGCGATTTCGATGGCTTCCCGAATGTGATGCTTCAGGCCTTCAGGCGGAACGAGCTTGCCTGTGAGTTCACCAGCATGAAGGCTGAGGTTCACACCCGGATAGACCTGCGACAGAAACTGGAACATCCGCATATGCAGGGTGTAATCCCGCATGGCGATGGCATCATCTTCCGGTGCAACAATATTAAGGCCGACAAATCGGGGATCGGCCTTAACGACCGCATATCCGGCATCAAGCTGGGCATAGACTGCCTGTGGCGGCAGCGTACGAAGAACCTGGAAAAGGTAATGCACACTCACGCTGCAACCCGGATGAGCCTCGGGCGTGCCGCATTTCAGAACCGTTTGTGCCTGCTTGTCCATGGCATCCGTTTCCTGACGGGCCTGCGTCACAAGAGCAGAAATCTCCGGCTCCAGCGCTTTATGAGCAGCGGCGAAATCGTCACCATTCATCGGATGTTTGAAGCCAGCACGGATCATCGCGGGAAGAGCCGGTGAAATCATGGGCTCGATATAGGTGATATGATCGTGGGCGGCACGATCCATGGCCTCTGCCAACATATCGCCCTGATGCGCCGCATCGATCGACCCAAAGTGCCTGAAAGCTGCGAAGAAGTGGTCGTGCCCTGAGCGGTCAGCCGGAGACGGCGTAAAATCCCGCATGGACATGGCATCAATCAGGCGACTTTCAGCATCCGGATTTCCAGCCAGAGCCGTTGCCGGCATCTCACCCTCTTTCGGATGCGGACATGCATGACTGAGGATCTCAAGGCTTTTGAGAGAGACGCACAAGCCATCCTGGGCCGCCCAGTTCAGCATGTTCTCTGCGTAGATCGCCCCTACGAGATGATTGTGCAGATCTGCGCCTTTTGGAAAGGCCCGCAGAAACAGACCAAGCCGAACCGGATCATTTCGAACGGTGTTGTAAGTCTGCTCAACAGCAGACGGAGCTTCGGCCCTTGCCAGAGGAGACAGGGCCGTCAGGGAGAGGGCAACCGCTACAAGAACGGAAGGGAGGGTGCATCGCATGGTGGCACGATGCCGACTGCCCACGCCCCTGACAAGACATTTTCAGACCGTTATAAACTCTGCAACAGACCGTTCTCAGACTTCGCTTTCCAAAGTGAAAAATCCATCCATGACAGGGACACAGGAACCGGCGACGTAAGCCTTGCCCGCTTCTGTTCTGGCGTCCAGAAGGCTTGGTCGTCCCATGTCCACACCCTGCGTGAAGGTCAGGGACAGATCCGCTCCATTCTCCAGCGCAGACAGGAACGCGACGGCTGCAACCGTGGCGCTCCCCGTGGCAGGATCTTCGGCAATGCCATCCAATGGCGAGAACATGCGCCCCTGAATGTCGCTGCCTTTTTCAAAGGCGCTTCCCCGGCATTGCGCGTGTAGGCATACACGGAACTGATCCCGTTGGAGGCGAGAAGCCTGCGATGCGCGGCAAGCTCTCCATGGGCGCGACGCAGAGCGTCGCGGGACGCAAGCTCAACAATCAGGAACGGCAGCCCGACCGAAACAACCTGTGGCGCGTGGTGATCCGTACGAATATCTGCGGGTTCAAGCCCCAGACACGCAGCCGCATTTTCAGGAATCATCCGGCTCCGGCGTGTCATGGCTTCCGGCGCCATAAGTTCCGCCCGAACGACCCGTCCGTTCTCACGCTCCAGCCGCACAGGAACCAAGCCGGCCTTTTCTTCAAACAAAAGCGTTTCTGGCAGCTCCTGCCCCTGCGCTTCGGCCTGTCGCGCCAAGGCAAAAGCGGTGCCGATATTCGGATGACCAGCGAATGGCAGCTCTCCGGCTGGCGTGAAGATACGGACATGCGCCGTATGATCCGCCTCTACCGCAGGGAGCACGAAGGTTGTCTCGGAATAGCCGAACTCAATGGCAATCTTCTGCATCTGTTCGGTGGAAAGCCCCGCCGCATCCAGCACGACAGCCAGAGGATTGCCCCCGAACAGCTGGTCCGTGAAAACATCCAGGGTGACATAGGAACGACGCATAACCGGTTCTCTCATCGGAGAATGAAGACATCCCATCATGTCTGATTGGCCCGTTGGGGGAAAGATGGCGTAAACTGCTGATTCTGCTTTCCATCCATCTGCTGAGCGCATGACATCACGCCCGTCCCCTTCCCGCCCCGGACGTTCCCTTGAGCAACGGATCGAGGACCACGCCCGGCATCTGGGGTTCGATGCCGTGGGCTTCTGCGCGGCGGAGCTTGGCCCGGATGTGGAAGCCGGACTGCGCGCTTTTGTTGCCCAAGGCCATCACGGAACGATGGAATGGATGGAAACGCGCATCGAACAGCGCAGCCACCCGCAGGCCCTCTGGCCTGAAGCCCGCAGCGTCATTTCCCTTGCAGTCTGTTACGCACCCGCCGAAGACCCGGACGCAACGCTGCGTCAGCCGGATCGGGGCAATATCTCCGTCTATGCCCGTAATCGGGACTACCATGACGTCATCAAAGGGATGCTGAAACATCTGGCGCAGTTCGTCGTGAAGCTGGGCGATGAGACTACGCAGGTGAAGGTCTTCGTCGATACGGCCCCGGTTTCGGAACGCGCTTTGGCGGAAAAGGCGCATCTGGGCTGGCAGGGCAAGCATACCTGTCTGGTCTCCCGCACTCACGGTTCTTGGCTTTTGCTGGGAGAACTCTACACGACGCTGGATTTAAGCCCGTCCGAGCCAAAAGGCGGAAGCTGCGGCACCTGCACAAGCTGCCTGACAGCCTGCCCGACGGACGCATTCATTGGTCCCTATCGTATGGATGCCCGGCGCTGCATTTCGTACCTGACCATCGAACACAAAGGGCCGATCCCGCACGACCTGCGGGAAAAAATGGGCAACCACATCTATGGCTGCGACGACTGCATTTCTGCCTGCCCGTGGAACCGCTTTGCCGAGACCTCCCGCCATATCAAGCTTCAGGCACGACCGGAATTGATCGAGCCAAAACTTGCAGACCTTGCGGCCTTGGATGATGCGGCTTTCCGCACGCTTTTTTCGGGATCACCCGTCAAGCGCATTGGCCGCAACCGGTTTGTCCGGAATGTTCTGATCGCAATCGGCAACTCGGACGATCCTGCCCTCGTACCTTCAGCGCAGGCTCTTCAATCTGACCCTGATCCCGATATTGCCGAAACTGCCCGCTGGGCTTTGGAACGCCTGACATGAGTGACCTCGTCAAACGCAGCCTTTCGCTCTCAGGACATCGGACGTCCGTTGCGCTTGAACCAGAATTCTGGGCAGTCCTGGATCAGATGGCTACGGAGCGGGCCTTGAGCTTTGCGGCCCTCGTTGCGTCGATTGACGCCAAACGCACACCAGACCGCCCACTGGCCTCAGCTCTCCGTGTTGCAGCCCTTATGGATGCGCGAAAAACGGGCGACGACTGATCGGGTCACTTCGCGTTCGGAGGCAGATCCATCCAGTCAGGGTGCTTTCTCTGGATCCAGTTCAGAGCTTTCTCCATCAAACGACGGAAGAACGGAATATCTTCGGAAAGTAGCAGAATACCTACAGGAATCATCCACACACCCAGAACGGGTAGGAACGCCATGCAGCCTCCAAGCATGAACAAAATACCGGCCGGAATCCGAATCCATTTACGCTCTGGCTCCCGTAGCCAGCTCAGGGTCTTCTGCATCCATTCAGGAAGTTTGCGAATCAGGGCCTGCATCTTCTCCTCATAGTCGTCTGCCGACGAAGGCTGAGCGACGGGGAGATGCTGCGTCTGATCGGACATAACTGGGGTGACCTTGTTTTTCATGATGCTCCTTCAACACCCGAAGCCTGCGGGAGATCCAGTTCTTTCTGTGGAGGGTACATGTCCGATCTGTCATTTGCCGGTTTCCGGGACCATGCTAGATTGTCGATATGGCTATCTGGGGCAAAATGTTCGGTGGTGTTGCTGGCTTCGCAGTCGGCGGCCCGTTCGGGGCACTGATGGGAGCAGCCCTTGGGCATGCCGCCGACAGTGGCTCTCTGCTTAATCCTTCCACCGGGGGGTGGAGCGAACGCTTTCCTGCACGGGGTCGTCCTGACCCGAACAGTGCAGCGTTTTTTGGCGCTGCAAAAATTGCAGCCGCCATGGGCAAAAAAGACCAGCTTTACGCCATTGGCCTTGTGGCGCTGTGCGCAAAGCTTGCAAAGGTTGACGGGCCGGTCAATCGCTCCGAAATCAACGCGTTCAAAACCTGCTTCCAGTTTCCACCCGACAATACGCGTGAAGTTGGCATGTTGTTCGACCGCGCACGGGAGCGAACGGACGATTTTGAAATGTACGCCCGCGAGATGGGCTCAGCTTACGGAGACGACAAGGCACCGCTGGAGAACCTGATGGTGGCCCTTTTCCGGATTGCCCGTGCAGATGCCGGAGCATCCAGGGAGCTCCATCCAAAAGAAATTGATTTTCTTCAGCGTGTCCATCGTGCGTTTGGTCTGTCTTCCGGAGCATGGACGCGCGCAGAAAGTGGCGACAGCCGTGCCGCCAGCACCGGCGAGCCAGATGCCTATCGCGTTCTCGGCATCACGCGTACAGCGTCTGACAAGGAAGTCCGCGTTCGGTGGCGAACGCTTATCCGCGAGTATCATCCGGATGTTATTGCCCAGAAACCCATGACGGATCTGGAGCGCAAGCGTGCGCAGGAACGCGTGGCCCGGATCAATGCGGCATGGGACCGCATCAAGCGGGACCGTCAGCTTTAACCGAAGTGAAGACATACCAGCATACCGTAGCTGATGGCGCCCAGTCCCAGCAGTGACAGGATGACGGCTCCTGTCACCCTCAAGCCAGCGTTCGCAACGCTGCGGGCATCAACACCGAGGCCCAGAGCCGCCATGGACGTTACCGTCAGAATTGTTGCGATGTGACTGATTGGGGCGCCAAGTGACGACGGAATTAGCCCAAGTGAGCGGCCGGCTATCAAGGCGAGAAAACCCAGAATAAACCACGGCACAAACTGGAAAATTCCGCCTTTCCTAACTGATGCGTTTATATTTTCTGACGTTTCATTTTTACGTTCGGAAAAGAAAACGGGAGAGGCCAGTCCAAGCCCGAAACACACGGGCCCAAGCATCAGAACGCGCACCAGTTTGACGATCATGCCTGTCTGCACAGCAATGGTACCGAGCGGGGCCGTGGCAGCGACGACCTGCGGGACAGCATAGACCGTCAGTCCAGCGAATGCGCCGAACATACTGCCACTCATACCTGAGAATAAGCCAAGACATGGCAGTCCCAACACCGTGAGAACGCCGCACACTGCAGTGAAAGCAATCGCCGCGGCAACGTCTTTTCCGTCTGCTAGAATAACAGGCGCAACAGCTGCAATTGCGGAGTTTCCACAGATCGAGTTGCCGCAGGCAATGAGCAGCGCCATGCGGGGTGGAAGCCCCATAAGCCGCCCAATCCCGAAGCTCATGATGAGTGATGTCGCTACGAGCACCACGATGCCAATAATCAGGACAGGCCCGACTGCCAGCAGGTTTGCCGCACTTACTGACGCTCCGAGCAGAACAACAGATATCTCCAAAAAATAGCGCGCGGTGAAAGCAATGCCGGCTTGGTATCTATCCCCCGGCAACCAGAGGCTGCGCACGGCCATTCCGGTCAAAATCGCCAAGACGAGGGCCTCCAGCCATGCCTTGCCGAAAAGAACCTGCTCACCAGCTTCTAGCAATGATGCAGCAGCACTCACTGCAAGGCACAATCCTATTCCCGGCAGGGTGCGATAAGCGGGCTGAAATTTCGGAACAGCGAGACATCGGGGCATGATCGTTTTCTCCTGCCCTTCAGATATCCGCTCATAAATCATCAATAAAACAAATTGATTAAGTCATTTCATTCGTTAAAAACGATTAATTGCTATCGAGGACGATCATGACGCTAGAGCAGTTACGCATTTTCGTTGGCGTCGCCGAACGCGAACATATGACGGCCGCTGCACGAGCGCTAAACGTCACGCAGTCCACGGCCTCAGCCGCAATTTCTGCTCTTGAAGAACGGCATGGCATCAAGCTGTTCCATCGCGTGGGGCGAGGCATCGCTCTAACGGATGCTGGCCAGATTTTTCTGGAAGAAGCCCGCAATGTTCTCGCGAGCGCAGCCTTGGCGCAAAACACACTTGATGAACTCAGCGGACTCAACCGCGGCAGTCTTCGGGTTGTCGCCAGCCAGACCATCGCAGCCTACTGGCTCCCACCAATACTGGTCGCCTTTCGCGCCGCCTTTTCCAACGTCACCGTTGCGCTTGAAATCGGCAATACGACGCAGGCCGCAGCGCATGTGCGCGAGGGACAATCGGATCTTGGAATTGTCGAAGGTAACGTGGATGACCCAACACTCGCGCAGTGGCCACTCGCGGAAGATCGCCTGCAACTCGTACAGGCTGAACCTTTCGGAACGCAAACTGTAGATGCTGGCTGGCTGCAAAGTGCGACCTGGATCATGCGAGAGCGCGGCTCGGGCACACGCTCATCGCTTGATACCAGTTTGCGGGCTGTCGGCGTAAGACCGGAGGCCCTGAAGGAAGGTCTGGTTCTGCCATCAAACGAAAGCGTAAGAACAGCTGTTGAGGAAGGCGCCGGACTGGCTGCTCTCTCTTCCCTTGTAGTTGCCCCATCCCTCGCCAGCGGAAAACTTCATGCTGCTCCGTTTGATCTTGGGCCCCGCACCTTCTTCGGTTTGCGACACAAAGAACGCTATCGCAGCAAAGCCGCTGATGCTCTTTTGCAGATCATCTCGGCGCGGAAAAACGGCACCTAAAAACGGATGGGCGCCAGCCCATAAAAAAACCGCTTCCCCCTAAAGAGAAGCGGTTAAAAAATCTATCAGGCTGCCCGGTTTCAGGCTGGAAGCGCAGCCTTGACGCCCTTCTCGCGAATGATCTTGCGCAGCGCGATAACCTTCTCGTTAAGCGTCGCATTATCAAGGTCACGCCAGGCATCAAAAGCGGGAAGTTTCAGAGCGCTCTCAAAGTCGTCTGCTTTCGCAAGTGCCTTCTGCTGATCACCGAAGGTTGGCTCGAACGGCTCATACGTTCCACCCTTCTCGCTCTTCCCACGTAGCATCTCAAGGTACGCTGCCATGCCAAACGCAATTCGGGATAGATCCCGCTTGCCTTCAAGGGCCTGACGCACCGTTTCCGTCCAGAAGACCTGAATTTTCGAGGAACCATCCCCTGAAATTCGCAGTGTCTGGTCAGCCATCGCCGGATTGGAGAAGCGGCTGATCACGCTGTCACGATACCCTTCCAGCGTCATGCCCGGCGGGGCTTCCAGGGTCGGGATGACATCCTTATTGAGGAAGTTCTCCAGATTACCGCGCAGATCCTCATCACGAACCGCCTCATCAACATTTTCATACCCGACCAGAACGGCAGGGAAGCAGAGCATGATGTGGCCAGCATTCAGCATGCGGATCTTCACATGTTCGTAGTCCGTCACATCATCGACGAACTGGACGCCGGCCTTTTCCAGTGCCGGGCGTCCGTCAGCAAAGCTGTCTTCCAGCACCCACTGATGAAAATCCTCAGCAACGAGCGGAAGATCGTCGCTCAGACCACTGGCCTCATTCAGGCGCTTGGCAATTTCTGAAGACACGGTCGGTGTGATGCGATCCACCATCCCGTTGGGGAATGTGGCGTTTTCTTCAATCCACTTAGCCAGTTCCGGATCACGCGCCTTTGCATAACCCAGGAACGCCTTGCGGGCGACGTTCCCATTGTGCCGCAGATTATCGCAGGACATGATCGTAAAGGCCTTACCCCCGGCATCCCGGCGGCGACGGAGTCCTTCCACAACGTATCCGAAGATCGTGGACGGCGCTTCCGGCGTCTTCAGATCCTGCTGAACAGCCGCATTCTCAAGATCGAACGCACCCGTCGATTCATTGATGTTGTAGCCACCTTCCGTGATCGTCATGGAAACAATCCGGATAGCAGGGTCTGAGAGGTGCTTCAGTACGGCTTCAGGATCTGCCGGAGCCAGCAGATAGTCCCGCAATGCGCCCATGACGCGGACAGTGCTTTTACCGGACGGTGCCGTTTCCGTCAGGGAGAAGAGGCAATCCTGCTTTTTGAATTCTTCAGCTTTTTTCTTCGAGCGGTCACCGCCCGTCAGACCGACGCCAATGATGCCCCAGTTGGGATCATCCTTGAGAATTTGCTCAACATAAAATGCCTCGTGGGCACGAAAGAAATTGCCCACACCAAAATGCACGATCCCTGGCTTTATCCCGTTGATGTCGTAGGGCGGAGCCTGCACACCGGCGGGAAGAGACTTGAGGGTTTCGTGCGTAATCATGGATTTCTCCGTTCCTAATGACCAGCCTCTGACGGGGGCCGGTTTTCCGGGCAGATGCACCGAGCTCTCCAGAAAACGCGGGAGATCACGACCGGGTTTCGAAAAAACGCCATCAACCGGCGCCTAGAGCCCTTTGGCAGCACTAGCATCATCCCGCATAAGAACGCCTACAGCGCGCTCCAGATCATCCTTGAACAAAGACATGACGAAGCGCATTTCAGGCCGCGTCTGTTCTTCCAGCCGTGGAAGAAGTTCGAGAATATCCTTGTCTTCCGGCTGATGCGGATGACGGTCCTGCTTGCGAACAAACCTTTGTTCACAGCTATGAGCCAATGCTCTCAGCGTGTGGCTGAGGCTTTTGTAGAGTGGAACAAGGCCTGTATTCCCTGCTGCACGGCCTGTCGCGATTGCTCGAGCCACCAGCATCGTATCGTTCAGGAGCCGCCGCATCAACCTTGGAAGTGCCGCAAGCACAGGATCGCGCTTCTCCAGATCACTGAAACGCTCGCGCCTGGCCTCTTCCACTGCGCCTTCAAGTTCGATCAGAAGGGCCACACAGGCTTCGTTCCGGGTTTCAATTTCCCGCCAGCCCGTTTTCTGATCCAGTGCGCCTTCCAGCAGTCCGTCCAGACGTCGCAGGATACGGCTGGATGTGTGGAAAGCCTGCTTTCGGGCACTGCTGTGCAATACCACGAAGGACACCACCAGAGAGACAACCACACCAATCATAATAGCCGTCAGCCGCGTCACCATTGGCAGGAACGGGCTGCCTTCGCTCGGAAACAGATACACAATAATCAGGGTGATACAGGCAAACCGCAGATTGGTCTGAACGGCTGCGAGAAAGGCCAATGGCGCGAGAACGATCCAGAAAGGCAGCCACCGCAGACCCGTCCACATTTCCAGCAAGACCGCCACGATCCCCGCGACAGCGCCTAGCAGCGTGCCGGTAATCTGATCGCGGGCTGTTGCCATTGTCTGCGTTATGCTGGACTGCGTAACAATCAGCGCGGTCACGAGCGCCCAGATTGTTTCCTGAAGATGGAGCGTCATGCCCACAACCCAGGCTGTGACGATCGAAACCAGAACGCGAATAGTCTGGCGCGTGGCGGGTCGCAGAACCTCTCGCCAACTGCTTCCCTTCGGCGGGACCATCAGCCAAGCCTGTGTGATTTTTTTTAAAGCGCTCATCATATCATGAGCGCTTTAAGAGCTTCCCGGTTCTTCCGTCCACCCGTTTCAGAGCGAGATCAGATGCCCGCCTCGTTCAAACGAAGAGCTGGACCAGTCATTCCCCGGAATGGCGATTGGTGGGAGACACACGTAGGACCTGACGTCTTGCAGAACCATGCTGATGGCAACATCAATGCCAACGTTCGTCCATCGTATGCGGGTAAATTCCCGGCAAACGGGAGATGTAAAATACCGCAGAGCGTAATACCCGTCCTTTATCGGAAAGATATTTTCCATAAAGAATTTTGCGCAGGCAGGCGTGATGACGTAGCAGCAACAGCCTGCGAAGGCGCTGAGTTGCGGGTAACAGAACGCACGCCCTTTTAAGAACTTTGGCTGCTCTTCATCAAAAATGATTGTCGCCTTCATGGAGCCCGGAACAAACGCCACCTCCAACGGCCAATCCGTGTTGAACCCGAGAGCCAGAAAATCATAATCAGGATTGGTGGTCAGCGCCTGCTCTCGGTCTTTCCAGAAATCTGGAGACAGATGAACGTCATCCTCCATGACCATAATGGGCTCCCCGATGTCCCGGCAGAGCTGCCATAGCCTCAGATGCGACATCGCGACGGCAAGCGCCGTATCGTCATAATCGGCGTCATTTAAAACGATACCGGCATCAACACACGCCTGCTTGCTGACATCATTTTTATCTGTCGCAGGGAAAATGGTAATCTGGTCGAGGAACGGCGCATTTATGACATTGAACTGCGCAAGCCGGTCTGGCCTGGAAGCAAGACTGATGACGTAATTCTTCATCGCCCCTCACACCCTAAGAAGCTGAGCGGATCAGTTCCCCAGAAAAGGAACTGGTACCCAGCGTAGCCCGTCATCATCCTGCACCAACAGCAGAACTTCTTTCTTCTTCTGTTCCAGCGCGCGGCTCACCGCTTTGGCAAACGCATCCGGCGTGTCGATCTGATCCTGCCCAACCTGCGTAATCACATTCCCAACGGCAATCCCGCGAGATGTGGCCGGACTGGACGGTTCAACCCGATCCACCAGCACGCCGCGCTGATCGTCTGTCAGAGCATATTGGGTGCGCATTTCTGCATCGATGGAACGCACCGCCAGACCCAGCTCGCCAAATGCCGCTTTCGTATGCGTTGGTTGATGCGTGTCGGACGGTGGCATATCTGGCGCGTTTGGCGACTGTGCCAGCGTGATCGGAAGCGTCTTGATGCTGCCCTTATGCCAGACGGTCAGCTCTGTCTTGGTTCCAGGCAGAATGGACGCAATGATGCGCGGCATGGTCTGACCCGTCACATCCTGACTGCCCACACGAGTGATGATGTCACCAACCTGCAGGCCAGCCTGGGCTGCCGGACTTTTCGGCCCCACTTCAGATACCAGAGCGCCCTTGCCGACCGTGCCGTCCGCCTGGTGAAAATCAAGATCCTCAGCAATGTCGTAGGAGACATTCTGGAACTTCAGTCCCATCCACCCGCGCGACACATGACCTGTCTTGCGAAGCTGATCAATGATGCCGCGCGCGTCATCCGCCGGGATGGCAAAGCCGATCCCGATAGAATCACCCCCGGCCCCACCATAGATCAAGGTGTTGATGCCAATAACTTCGCCCGAGAGATTAAAGAGTGGGCCGCCAGAATTTCCCCGGTTAATGGCTGCATCCGTCTGGATATAGTCATCATACAGGCCGTGTTCGACATTCCGTCCGCGGGACGAGATGATACCTGCCGTGACTGTTCCGTTCAGGCCGAACGGATTGCCAATGGCCACCACCCAGTCTCCGATCCTGGCGGCATCGCTGTGTCCTAACGGAACAGCCGGCAGCGGATGTTTCGGTTTGACTTCCAGAACGGCCAGATCAACCTGACTGTCACGCCCAACAATCTTAGCCGGCAGTTCGGTACCATCCTGAAGTGTCACGGAGACCTGATCTGCGCCTTCAATGACGTGATTGTTCGTCACGATGATGCCTGCCGGATCGACAATAAAGCCTGATCCCAGAGCCTGCATCCGCCGCGGCGGCCGGTTCGGTGCCGGCTTGTGAGTCATGTAGTCGTGAAAGAATTTTTCCAGTGGAGAGCCCTGCGGGAACTGCGGCACCTGCGGCCCATCCGGACCACTGGCGTCCGGCCCCTTGTCTTCATCCTTACCAGGCTTGAGCACAGCAGACGTCGAAACGTTCACCACGGACGGAAGAAGGCGATTTGCCAGATCCGCGAAGCTGGACGGAACGGATCGCGGGACTGGTACGGGTGCCGGAGAGGGCTGCGGGGCGGTCTGGGCCTGTACCGTCGTAACGGACAGCGCCAGGGAAACGGCGCAGGACAGGGCAAGGCTGGCGGTCAATCTGCTCATGGTGACACGCTAACGCAGAAGACAGTCATTCGTCACCATCCTGTAGTTCAGGAGGGGCATATGCTACGCTGTTTCTCCTTCCTGACAGGCCGTTCCCCCAGAAAAAAGAGTCTTGGCATGACCGATCATCTCCCCCCGACCAATTCTTCTGACGAATCACATGCCAATGCCGAGAAACGCATTTCCGAGATTCTGAACAACGAACAAACTGGCCTTGGATCGAACGTATTGTCCTTTGCGTCGCTGGAAGGTGTTTCAGTTCGCGATGGACATGCGCACGTGACCCTTGCCACCTCGCGGGACAACGTGTCGCGCATGGAGCCGATCAGACCTCAGGTTGAAGCAGAGATCGCGCGCATTCCAGGCCTGACGGGAGCAACAATTTCCCTGACAGCCCATCGCGCTACCACGCCACCACCGGCCAACGCACAAGCCCCAGCAGCCGGGGGCGGTCACCGGCCGTTCAATCTGGGCGGCAAACGGCAGAATGCGTCCAGCCGTCATGCTCCAGAGACGCTTCTGCCGGGTGTAAAAGCCGTCGTCGCTGTTGCGTCCGGCAAGGGAGGCGTTGGCAAATCCACAACCGCTGTGAACCTTGCAGCCGGACTGGCCAAACTCGGTGTGCGGACCGGACTGCTGGATGCAGACATCTACGGCCCGTCCCTGCCGCGGATGCTTGGCCGCAATACACGCCCCGAAGTCATTGAAGGCCGGATCATTCCCATTGAAGCCTGGGGGCTGAAAAGTATGTCCATCGGCTATCTGGTGGACGAGCATCAGGCCATGATCTGGCGTGGCCCCATGGTCATGGGCGCCCTCACCCAGTTCCTTGGAGAAGTGGATTGGGGAGATCTGGACGTCCTTGTCATAGACATGCCACCCGGAACCGGTGATGCCCAACTGACACTGGCCCAGAAGCTTGGAGCCAAGATGGCCAGGGGTGGGGCTGTTATTGTCTCCACGCCTCAGGACATTGCGCTGCTAGATGCGCGACGTGGCGTTTCCATGTTCGAACGGATGGAAACTCCCATCCTCGGCGTTGTGGAGAACATGTCCTATTTCTGCTGCCCTAATTGTAATCACCGCACTGAGCTTTTTGGCCACGGTGGTGCCAGAGAAGAGGCTGAACGCCTTGGCGTACCCTTCCTCGGCGAAATTCCCCTGTTGGCTGACATCCGGGCCAGCGGTGATCAGGGCACGCCCATTATCCTCTCGGCACCTGACAGCGAAGCTGCCCGTGCCTACACGGCACTCGCCACGACTATTGCCGAGGCCCTCAGCCACTCTGATGAAAAGGCTTCCTCATGACCCGTCTTCTCCTGCTGGGAACAGCACTACTTCTGTCGGCTTGTGCTAAGCCGCCTGTAGTCCATCATGGGCTTTCTTCAGACGGCTACGGCTTCACGAATAACTCCTCCCATCTTCCCCCGCCACCAAGCCTCATGACCCCTGCGACACGATAAAATTACAGAATCGACACTCAGGAGCTTGACCAAAGGGGTCTCGGCGTGGAAAAAGCCGGGCTGTGGATGCCGGGTTAGCACAGTGGTAGTGCAGCGGTTTTGTAAACCGAAGGTCGGGGGTTCAAATCCCTCACCCGGCACCACGATTTTTCCCAGAAAATCAAGCGTTCTACGCGATTCTCCAAAAAGAACCGTGCACGCCGTCGACCCCCACTTTGTGGGTTCAAAGCCTGTGGATAAGTTTGTTGATTAAGATCTACGAAATGTGAGTCGGACGTGATTCCACATTCGTTCTCCGTAGAATCAGTTCAGAAACAGCGATTCCGGAAAACAGGAAATCCACCGACCATTTTACTCACCGAAATACGAACTTAATTTTCGACGGTAGGGTCAATTTTATAGCAGTGTTCAGTCAGGCCCTTTTTACAAAGGGCCATATGCTTGTGTGCCGGTGCAGGCCAGAAAATGTGGATGCACACGGACGCAAGAATGAGCAGCCCTGCGAGAATCGCCCAAGGCCAGATCCGCGGCAACTGCGGCTCTATTTCAGCCGAAGTTTCACTTTGCACGGAAGGAGCTTCTCGCAGGAGCTTGTCAAAATCGTTCACGATTTTCGGTTATCTCAAGCTTCTGGTTCGAGAATGTCGTTCATCTCGATCCATTCGCGCTTGGAAAGCCCGGACGTTTCCTGTGTCACGGCCTCTCCCGCCAGACGGCGGCGCACCACGTTCAGCATCCCCGCTGAGAACGTGAAGGCTCCGCGACGATATTCTTCGAATGCAGCAGCCGTTGCCGGCACCCAGGCATGCAGGAGTTCAATCATCTTTTCTGCATAAACGCGAATCTCGTACTGCGCATGCGGATCCGCGCGCAGGGCGAGGAAGTGCATCAGATTGTGCAGATCGATCTTCCAATACCACTGGGTATAGGTGTTCAGCGTCAGGTTCATGCGCGCCAGTTCACGGGCCAGGCCGGTGCCCTCTGGGTCCAGCATCGATTCATAATCATCGTAGCACTGGCTGGCGTCACGACGCAGAATCTCAAGCACGCGCTCTGCTGTTTCCGGATCAAGAGCTTCGCTGCGTCCCTGACGGTTCGAGGCGCTCTGCGATGCAACCTGATCCAGAGCTGGCAGATAGAACTCACGGTCGAGAATCGAATAGCGCGCGGAATATTCGTTCACGCTCGCCATGCGATGACGAATCCACTGCCGTGCCACGAAAACCGGAAGCTTCACGTGGAACTTGATTTCGCACATCTCGAACGGCGTCGAATGCCGATGACGCATCAGATAGCGGATCAGTCCGGCATCTTCAGACACCTTCTTGGTGCCACGCCCATAAGACACCCGGGCAGCCTGAACGACGGCTCCATCATCGCCCATATAATCGACGACGCGCAGGAAACCATGATCCAGCACCTCGATGGGCGTGAAAAGAAGTTTCTCCATCGCCGGAACTGTCGGGCGGGAGGTCAGCTGGGGCTCGTTGCGCTGAGCTTCGATCTCAGCGCGCTGTTCGGATGTCAGTGCCATAGGCCGCGGCTCTAGCATGACGAAACATCTCCCGCCACCGCAAGAGACGAGTCCGGGCGGCATCATCATGCGCTTCGTCTTTTCCCCTTGCAGGACGGCAACAGCACTCCTATGTTCAGCAGTGCAAGGGGTTCGTCCCCGGCTATGGCGATAAACGGTAAGTGAAATAAGTGTTGTGGACCCGGGGGCAGTGCCCGGCGTCTCCACCAGGAAAAATCTCTCGCAAGAGGGATCTGTGGGGACGAAACAGGCTCGACGCGCATGGTAAAGACTTATCTTTTGCCCGGTATTGTACCACCGTCATCGGGCTAAACTTACAAGTGCCAATGATAACTCTGAGGTGCTCGCTGTCGCTGCATAAGCGATAAGCGCGGTTCGGGAGGGCACCGGGCAACAGAAGCCCTCCCACCTCATTTTTCCTTTTGTGCAAAACGTCTTGCCATTCTGGCTGGTCTGTCGCATCCCTGACCTGATTGACTGAAACATCAGGCCTGCGACCATGAGCGACGACGATCACACCGGCCAGGACGGCCTTGAGCACGACCTGCCCGAAAGCCTTCTTCCCTATGACGACTGGGTGGAAGACGCCTATCGTGAAGTCATGCTGCGCGCCATTGAGCACGTTGCGGCTGAGGGACTTCCCGGTGCTCACCATTTCTACCTGACCTTCCGCACTAATCGTCCGGACGTGATTATTCCGTCCCGTCTCCGCGCCCAGTATCCGGAAGAAATGACGATCGTTCTTCAGCACCAGTTCTGGGATCTGGCGCTGGATCGCGAAAAGAATGTCATTTCCGTTGGTCTGTCGTTCGGGGGCGTTGGCAGCATCCTCGTCATCCCGGTTGCCGCCATTACGGCCTTTGCAGATCCACATATCCGGATGGCGCTGCGCTTCGTCAGCAGCATGGTCGATGACGACGAGGACATCGAGATTCCTGAAGGCGCTGTAGAGCCAGATGACATCGATCCGGCGCACCACCCAGAAGTGACGATCGAAGAGCCCCCTCAGGAAGAGAAGAAAGATGCCGAGGTCGTCAGCTTGGCGGCATTCCGCAAGCGCCCACCAACCTGAGCTATTCTTTCCCGCCCGAACAGGGCACCGAGGCCTGACGGTTTCTGCGTCCTGATGATACTATCAGGACCATCGGGCGCCGTTTTCTTGAGGGACCATCATGCGCTTTACCGTTGATCGCCTTGACCATATCGTTCTGACCGTACGGGACAGAACTGTTTCGGCATCCTGGTACCAGCGGGTTCTGGGCATGGATATTGAGGAATACGGCCGTAATAACCGTGTTGCTCTCTGCTTCGGCGGCCAGAAGATCAATCTTCGCCCTGAAGGATCAGAAGGTTGGGAAACGGCCGAAGGCGCTCAGCCCGGCACATCCGACCTTTGCTTCACAACAGCTATCTCAAGTGACGATGTGGTGCGGCATCTCGAAAAATGCGGTGTTGTCGTTGTGGAAGGTCCGGTTTCGCGCCTGGGCGCACTGGGACCGATCACTTCGGTATATTGCCGGGACCCGGACGGCAACCTTGTGGAAATTGCCTCTTACCAAGGCTAACAGGCGGGTGTTGACCCGCCTGCCCTGCCGGCTTTTACCAATTTTTGGAGATCATCCAGAATTCTTCGGATGTCAGGGTAATCGCATTGCAATCTTTGGTTTCAGCTGCAGCCGTGGCGAGGGCTTCGATCCGCTCGATCATAAGCGTCTTACGCTGATGAGCTTCTGACTGCTCCTTGACGGTGGCAAGTGTCTGAAGGGCAGACTTCGCAGCTTTGGCAACGCGGGCTGCATCAATAGCGGCATAAGACATGATTAGTCTCCATGGTGATGGTCAAACTCGAAGTTGATCCTACCGCACCCTTGAGACCAGACCAAATAACAGCTGACCTCAGGCCAGTGAGGCCTCATATGCCTCAAGCACAGTGTCCGTCGGACCATCCATGCGGATCTGCCCCTCTTCCATCCAGAGGATGCGCGTACACCACTGCTTGAGCACAGGCAGGGAATGCGATGTCACAACAAGAATTTCAGCGGCATCAACCATGCCTGCCATCCGTTCCTTCGCCTTTTCCTGAAAGCGCTGGTCCCCTGCCATGAACCATTCATCCATCAGGAGAATGCGCGGACGGGGAACCGTAGCCAGAGCAAATCCAAGCCGAATGCTCATCCCGGACGAGTAGAGTCGAACGGGCAGATCAAAAAACGGTCCCAGCTCCGCAAAGGCTTCGACGTCGGCTTCCAAAGCTGGAAGCTGCCCTTTGGGCAAACCAATGCGACATGCAAAGAGATTGAGGTTTTCGCGCCCACTTAACTCCGGGTTCATGCCAGACTGCGGATCAATGAGCGCATGACTGTCGCCCTCGATGTCCAGATAGCCATCATCTGTTTCATAGATACCAGCCAGCACACGCAGGAGCGTTGTTTTACCAGCGCCGTTATGGCCGATCAGGCCGATGCGCTCACCTCCATTGATCTGAAATGTCAGCCCTGACAGCGCCTGCACGAGCACGGCATCCGAGGCGACTGCACCGAGACGCATTCTTCCGCCAACAGATGCAGGCTTCGTGACGGTGGCCTTGGCACGCGCCAGCAGGGTTTTCTTCAGAGAGCGAGAAGCCCCGTGCAGAACCGGGAACGACAGGGAGAGATTCTCAAGGCGGATATGCGTCATGTCAGATCCAGAATACCAGCCGTGAGCGCACACGGACGAAAGCCCATATCGCGATAACCCAGAAGACAGCACTCGTCAGCAGAGCCACAAGCCAGACGCCGATCGAAGGAATGTGCCCTAACAGCGGAGCACGAACGACTTCCAGCAGAGCATAAAACGGATTGTACAGAAGATACCGCGCTTTCCCCGCCAGCTGCTGCGGCTGCCAAATGACAGGCGTTACGTAGAACACGATCTGAAGGAGCGCCCCAATAATCGGTGGCACATCCCGAAACCTCGCACAGAGCGAGCCCAGCAGCATACAGGCCGCAAATCCGTCCAGTCCCCATAGCAGGAGTGAAGGAAGCGCCAACAACGCCGTAGACCCCGGCCAGACATGGTAGATCGCGAAAACACCCACAGGCACTATGATGTTGTGAGCAAAGACGATCGCATTACGGACCACAACCCGAATGGCCTGAAGCAGCAAAGGAAGACGACTGGAGCGTATGATGCTTTCTGCATCCAGAAAACTGGTGCAGGATTCCTGAAGGAGGCTCGATAACCCCGTTTGCCAAAGCGTCAGGGAGAGCGCCAGAAACGGCAGGTAAACCTTCATATCCTGATGAAAGAGGCGACTGTACAGAACGCCCATGGATGCAACCATGATGGCGGATGTAATGGTCAGCCAGAATGGACCCAACGCTGATCCGCGATAGCGAAGCTTGATGTCCAACCATCCCAGCATAACGCCCAGACGCCAGAGCTTGGAGGCTCCGCGAAAATCATCCCAGGCCCGGGCAGCGGGGCTCCCGCGACGCTGGTCGAACTTCAGCGGGCTCAGATCATGCTTCGGTAGCCGTTGCATCTCTGGCTCTTTGGGGGCCGGGGCAGATGAGTTCATCTGGTTCGCCTAGCCGATAGACTCTGTTCCCGCAAGCAGTCTTCCCCTTGATGAAGAAGCACCCTTTCACCATCTCTCGTCGAACAGCTTCGAAGCGAAAAAGTAGGCGACAAACGTAAACCTTTCGTCATTTTTCCTAGTTTTGCCGTAATCCCTGTGTATTGTCTGGGGGTTGCGACAGTTCTTCCCTTGTCAGGTACCCTGCCCCGATGCCCAGACCCGCCGTGCCGTTCCAGACCACTCTTCGCCCGTTGACCGCTCTCCGTTCCGGTCTGGCACTTGGTCTGATCGGCCTTCTCGCGGCCTGCGCCGGTACACCCGACATGAGTTCGACCTCTCAGGTTCCGGTCTCTCAGGAAGCCGCGAAATATCGCGCTCACGCGAAATCCTATTACGCTCCGCCTGGCCCACCCAGCGATCCATGGGGGCCATACATTCAGGAAGCCTCTGCTCGGTTCGATATTCCAGAAGCATGGATCAGGGCGGTCATGCAGCAGGAGTCTGGCGGCCACCTTTACGACCATAATGGCAATTTCATCACTTCGACGCCGGGTGCCATGGGCCTGTTACAGCTTATGCCGCCAACTTATGATGACATGCGCCAACAATACGGCCTCGGCGACGACCCGTTTGATCCGCATGATAACATTCTCGCAGGCACGGCATATCTTCGACAGATGTACGAAATCTATGGTTCTCCGGGATTTCTCGCTGCCTACAACGATGGCCCTGGAAGCCTCGACAGCTACCTGCGTCGCGGACGTCCGCTGCCGCGCGAAACACGCCGCTATGTGGCAGCAATCGGTCCACGCATCGCAGGCGTAACGCCTCACAACCGGTCGGCCGCAGACCTTTTGGTCTCCCAGCATGATCCGAATGCCCAGATCCAGGTCGCAGAAAATACTGCACCCACCACTCCTGCCAGCCAGTCGATCCGGGCCGCCTGGTCTCACAAGGATTCATCAGCAGACAGTTCATCTGACGATAGCTCGTCTTCGGATGAGACCGTGTCCGAAACACCCGCCACACCCGCCGCTCCCGCAGCGCCTGTGGTTGTAGCCTCTGCCGCACCGGTAGAACCAAACAGTGTCAGCGCGGCGTGGGCAGCGCGGGGTATCACATCACCAGCTCCCACTGTGCAGAAAGTGGCCTATCACCCACCCGTCGCAAACAGCATGGATACCGAACTGGCCGACAGCCAGGTCACGGCGCAGGAAATTCCGATGGGGCACCATTTGCAGCCCCAGCCGATCATGGCCGTCATGCCTGCTTCACGACAGCAGTACCGACTGTCTTCCCCTGCACCGACAATGCATCACGCCACCATCGCCGCACCACAGGAAACGAGTGGCCCCAAAACATGGGCCATTCAGGTCGGCGCATTTGCCAATTCCGGACAGGCCACTTCAGCCGCGTCTCAGGCTCATAGTCAGGGCGGAGCAGTTGTCGCGTCTGCGAGAACACAGGTTGCCAGCGTCAAAACAGGCAAGGGACACCTCTATCGTGCCCGCCTGACCGGCCTGACACATGAAAATGCTCTTGCGGCCTGCCACCGTCTGCCGCACGGTTCACCATGCGTCGTGGTTCCGCCCGGCGCATTCTAAACCGTTACTTTCAGGGAACAGAGCACATCCTATGCGTCGCTTTCTGCCAATTTCTGCTTTCTGTGCCCTTGCCATGATTGGCACCCTCCCTTCTCCAGCTCACGCTGCTCTGGAAACAGGAGCCCATGCTCCAGACTTTACTGCCAAGGCGAGCATGGCAGGACATGAGTTCAGCTACCATCTGGCCGAGGCCTTAAAAACGGGTCCGGTCGTCCTTTATTTTTACCCTGCCGCCTTCACCAAAGGCTGCACCATCGAGGCGCATGAATTCGCCGAGGCTGTTCCCGAATTCAAGGCGATGGGCGCAACGGTTATCGGGATCTCCATGGACCCGATCGACAAGTTGACCCGTTTCTCCGTCAGTGAATGCCGGAGCGCATTTCCCGTTGCCGCGGATCCTGACGGGACCATCACCAATTCCTACAAGGCCAAAATGCCTCTTCTGCATATGGCCAGCCGCACCTCTTACGTGATTGCGCCGGATGGGCATGTTGCCCTCTCCTATGCATCCATGTCCCCGGATGGCCACGTCGAGCGCACACTGGCTGCCGTCAAGGCGCTTCAGGCTGCCCACTAAGCTTACCAAATATCGGAATATCTTCTATGTCGCGCCCTTCCCGCTCCACACCGTTCCAGAGCGGAGGGGAGCCTGCTGACCTTTTTGGGCAGCATCACGTTGGTGATTCACGGCCACTTCGTCTTTCGGAAGACGTCATCAGTACAGCCCTCTACGACGGCCCGGGCGACTGTTACCGTTACACCTTGAAGCGCGTATGGGACGAGACGAAACCCATGGTCATGTGGCTGATGATGAACCCGTCAGTCGCCACAGAACTCGGGGACGACCGAACGGTCGCCAAATGCCAGCGCTATGCGCGTGCATGGGGTTATGGCGGAATTTTCGTCGGCAACAGTTTTGCCTATCGCTGCACGGATCAGAAACGCCTTCTGGAAGTCGATGATCCCATTGGCCCCGACAACGACAGGCATCTTCTTGAAATGGCGAAGGCAGCTGATCTTGTCGTGCTGGCTTACGGCGCCCCTCAGGCCAAGGCACTTAGACCTCGGGGCACTGCTGTAGCCCGAATGCTGGCGCACCATGGCGTGAAGGTGACGGCATTAAGATTGAGCAAGACAGGACGGCCAGAGCACCCACTTTATCTTCCGGGTGTCCTGACCCCCCAGTCATTGGATCCGGAGACCCTGACCTAATTCTTCAGGTGGGTTACTCTCCGTCTGAGCGCGGGCTCTGCTCACGGATCTGCCAGACCAGAACCAGATGATTGTCATGGTTCGGATAAACCACCTGTGGCTGGATCTGAGCGCCGAGCTTGTTTTCCCGATAGACTTTCTCGATCGCCACTTCGTCCGCAGCCAAAGCCTGATCCGAGATCGCTGCGCCATCCTGAAGGGTAGTTGCTGCTGCCAGAGCAGGCGTTGGTACTTTTCGGTTCCCCTCGAAAGCGACCTTATCCACAATCAGCCCAGCAGTGCCAACCTCGGCAGTCCTTTGATCGTGCTCCCTCATCAGCAGCTTCACATCCACCTTGTTGGCGGAGATATGCAACTGCTCACCAAGGTCCGCCCCAACGCCGCGTGACTGATACAGCGTCGCGACCTGCTTCTGTGCGTCTGCCAGCTTCGCACGTGTGACGTTCTGACCGTCGTGATAGCCGAATGCTGCGAGAATATCCGCAGATGGAACACGCTTGTTTCCCTCCACAGACACCGAGCCCAGTTGAAGAGGGGAATCGAGAGCGGGAACAGGTGGGGGAGCGACTGGACCTGTAGCGGGCTCGGCCAGAACCGAACCGGTCGTTAAAATCGCTCCCACGGCAAGACCCACTCCTGCACGTGTCAGCATGGAACGAGAGAACCTCATGCTGCCTCCTGTAAAAAAACAAAAAATCAAGAGATTGTCTTACGCCATAATGCTCCGGGAGTTGCCCTTTATCTGGACCATGATGGTCTCCATCCACACAATGTCACACTTCTCATGGTCAAAGACCAAACCATTTTAGTTCCCTTGCACGCATTGACAGCGGGTCGGACGGTCTGCGACACACCACCTCTCACTCCATAAATTGGAATTCATTTTCTTCGCCCCACCCTGTGGGAAAGTCTTCGAAGAAGACCGTCTTCCTGTTCGCCATCATCAGACAGAAGAGAGATTCGCTGCCTTATGGTCGTGCTGACTGATCACGCTCGCCTTTTTCGTTCCGGACATCTGCGGACCGTTTTTCTGGGACTCCTGTCCGCCTCGACACTGGCTTTTGCGCCAGGCCAAGCCTGGGGTCAGTCGGCCTCGCCTTCAGGTTCAACCCCGACGGCAGGCCCGTCGGCGGAACCCTCGGCAGGCAACAGCAAATCCGAACTGACGTCTCACCCTATGGATACAGGGCGACGCGTTCCCATCCTGCAAAACAACATGCGCGGCGTACGCAGCGCTGGCACTCCTGACGAAGTTGAAGACCCTGGTGCGTTTTTCGCAGCCCCCATGGGATCACAGCATTTCTTCGGAGACTGGGGCGGCATCCAGCCGTGGCTTGTCAATCATGGCATTCATCTCCTCGCTGCAGTTAACGAAGAATTCGCCGGCAATGTGACGGGCGGTAAAGACCGCGCCTATTCGGATACGGGGCAGGTCGGCGTCGAAGTGGATATCGACTGGGACAAAATGGCCGGTATCAAAAACTTCTGGACGCATACGCTGATCGTCAACGGACATGGCCAGAACGTTTCCCGGATGTTCGGGGATTCCATTGCGCCCGTGCAGGAAATCTATGGTGCACGTGGCAACGTCGTAGCGCATCTCGTGTCGATGTATGGAGAGGCATCCTTCTACCATAACCGTATCGACATCAGCGCTGGCTGGATTCCGGTCGGTTCTTTCTTTGCTGCCTCGCCACTTTTCTGCGACTTCATGAACGTCGCCGTCTGCGGAAATCCAGCACCAAATAAGTACACGGAAGGCAACCGCGACTGGCCGTCCGGTAACCTTGCAGCCATTGCCCGGGTCATGCCAACGGCCAATACATACATTATGGGTGGCCTCTTCGCCGTAAGCCCGCATGCTTACAACGGCGGCATTTCCGGTTGGTCCTGGGCGCAATCGGGGCTAGGGAAGTTCTCTACGCCTGTCGAAATCGGCTGGATTCCCCGTTTTGGGAAAAACCATCTCGTTGGTCATTACGAGCTTGGATATTCCTACGACAATTCACGCTATCTGAACCTGTACGAAGACATTCACGGGAACTCGTGGCAGCAGACCGGCCTACCTCGCCGCTATGAAGCCGGGCGAAACAGTGCGTGGCTGATCATGGATCAGATGCTGATGCGCAACGGGCCCGGTGATACCAACGGTCTGATCCTTATGGCGGGCGCCATGTACAGTGACGGCAAGACCGTCGCCATGCGAGACCATACATGGGTCGGCATGATTGATACGGGCAAAGCGTGGGGCCGTCCGCTCGATACTGTCGGCGCCATGTGGCAGCACTTCGACATGAGCACCACGGCAGCCTTGCAGCAGGAATCCTCCAAGCAGCTCAACCTGCCCTATCAGGACAACCAGTGGGGCACAGTCTATGGCCCGCAGAGCCATGAGAACGTGTACGAACTGTTTTATAGCGCGCATGTGGCCCGTGCGATGGCGATCCAGCCCGACTTCCAATACATCCAACGCCCCAGCGCGACGACGACATTTCGTGATGCCGCTGTGCTGGGGGTTCAGTTCACCGTTGTGCTCTGAACTAGCGACGAACCAACCACGACAAAGCGAAGCCCGAAAAAGGCTTCGCTTTTTTTGTGCCCGCATCCCGCACACAGACGCAGTCATATTAAGTTACATTGATTTATTTGAGATTAATTCTCATTACCGTATGTAGCGCACATCTTCCCCTCCAATCGAGGCTTCTTTCCGTGCGCGCATATCTGCTTTCCCGCCCCAGACCTGCTCGCCATCGCAGGCACCTGGCCTGCCTGCTGCTGGCCGGAACAACCCTTCCCGCTTTCGCCTATGCAGCAAGTCCTTTGCCGAACCAGACCCAGGTCGCGCCCAACAAGGCTGCGGCAGCGCCCAGCGCGGCCAAATCATCCGCGCCGACCGATGAAGAAATCATCGTAAAGGCCAAGCGCCGGAACCAGATGGAAGTCACGAGTGGCGGACAGCTTGGTGCACTCGGAAACAAGAAGGGCCTGGATGTGCCTTTCAACATTCGCAGTTATTCTTCCAGCATGATCCTGAACCAGCAGTCCCAGACGCTGGGACAGGTTCTGGAAAATGATCCATCCGTTCGCACGACGTATGGATACGGCAACTTCTCGGAAATGTTTGTCATCCGCGGTTTTGCCGTCAACGGTGATGACGTGGCCATCAATGGTCTTTACGGCATCACGCCCCGCCAGCTTGTTTCACCCCAGCTCTACGACAGTGTTCAGGTTCTCAACGGCGCCAGCGCGTTCCTGAACGGCGCTGCACCGAGTGGGTCTGCTATTGGCGGCAACATTAACCTGATGTTCAAACATGCGACGGATGCCCCCATCACCCGTCTGACGGGAGACTACACGAGCAGCGCCATGGGAGGCGGCAGCATTGACGTGGGCCGTCGTTTTGGAACGGAGAAGCAGTTCGGTGTTCGCCTGAACGTTGCCGGACAATCCGGCGAAGATTCCATCAATAATGAATACCGGCACTCCACCGCTCTGGGGGCTGATTTTGACTGGCACAGTCGCGATAACAGCACACGCATTTCGATGGACATGAACTATCAGAATCAGGGCGTTGATGGTGGCCGCCCTGGGCTGATGCTAAGTTCATCTGTCACCAGCGTTCCGCGCCCGGTCGCCCCGTCTCACAATTTCGGTCAGAAATGGGCGTATAATGACCTGAACTACATTTTTGGCATGCTGAACATTGAGCATGATCTCTCCAAAAATGTGACCCTATATGGGGCCTTTGGTGCCCTGAACGCGAATGAGAAGGGCAACTATTCCAGCCCGACCCTAACGGATGCAGCCACCGGCGCCGCAACTGCGGGCAGCATGTATGTGCCTTACAATCAGACGAATGAGAGCACCCGCGCCGGCGTTCGGGCGCACTTCCGAACGGGCTTCATCAAGCACGAAGTCAATGCTGGTGGCTCTGCGCTCTGGGAAGATTCGGCTGCGGCCTACGCGATGGCCCTGACCTCTCCGACCACCAACATTTACAAGACGCCGCAGTTTGCCTCCCCGGCTCAGACTTTCGTTGGGGGTGTTTTAAACGATCCGCAGACGACAAACTGGACACGCCTGTACAGCCTGTTTTTCTCTGACACGATGTCTTTCCTGAATGGTCGCGTCGCCCTCACCGGGGGCTTCCGCTACCAGAACATGATGATCAACGGGTATAACTACAGCACAACCGGCCGAGGCTCGTTAAGCACTCCATACAACCAGGATGCCATTACGCCTGTTGTCGGTCTTGTCATTCACCCGACGCGTCAGACGTCCATTTACTTCAACCGGATTGAGGGCATGTCTCAGGGTGATACAGCCCCTGCCAGTGCCCAAAATGTCGGACAGATTTTCCCGCCCTATAAGTCTGCCCAGTATGAAATCGGCGCCAAGTACGACATTGGTCGCTTCAGCGCTGCTCTGGCGTTTTATCAGATTTCACGCCCCAATTCTTATAACGTACCCATCGAAGGCACGGGGTATTCCGTTTACAAACAGGACGGTTTGCAGCGAAACCGTGGCATCGAACTCACGGTGAATGGAGAAATCCTGCCGGGATTGAGATTCAATGGCGGCGGCACGCTGATTGATGCGGACTTGCGGCACACTGCTGGCGGCCTGCAGAATGGCAATTCAGCAATCGGCATTCCGAATTATACGATCAACGGCAATCTGGAATACGATCTCCCGTTCCTGAAGGGGGCCACGGTCGTCGGGCGTGTCGTCAATACAGGCAAGCAGTGGGTTAACACAGCCAATACCCTGCATCTGCCCGTCTGGACGCGCTTTGATCTGGCAGCACGCTATACGTTCACGACGTACCACAAGCCTGTCACTCTGCGCTTTGGCGTCGATAACATCGCCAACACACGCTACTGGTCTTCGTCCTTCAACGGCTATCTGCTTGAAGGCCTGCCCCGGACATTCAAGTTCTCCTTCACGACTGACCTCTGATTTCACATCAGATTACAGGCACAAAAAAACGCGCCACCTTACTCGGGTGGCGCGTTTTTCATGTCTGGCTTTTGCCAGAGAAATCAGAAGGTAATGCCCGTCTCAAAATCAAGCAGCAGAGCATTCTTGTAGCGATTGGTACCCCCGGGATGCATAAGATACTGCGCACCCGGACGAATCACGAGCCACGGGGTCGGACGCCAGCCATAGTTCAATTCAATGGCGTGCTCTTCAGACGGCTTGAACAGGTTTGTTGCCCCGGCAGCCTGCATCTGTCGCGCCCAGATCGTCAGCTTCGGGTTCACCCACAGCATCTTCATGCCGAGGCTGATCGTATCATTGGGTCGGCTCGGGAAGGTCCCCTTACGCGTGATGCCCCACGTAATGAAGTAAGGTGCAATCGCGGTGCGGGGATCACCCCAGGTAAAAGATCCGAAGAACGATGTTCCACGGTTCGGATCAGCCTTGTCACGTTCCAGCATACGGTCGAACTGGAACCAGCCACCAAAACGGCCACGAACCTGCTGGGTCGGCGCTGAAATCAGATACTCTGTCGGAACGCCGAATGTGCCAAGCTGGCCATAGACGTTCTTGACCTGAGAAGAATCCCAGTAGCCACCAATCTTGATGTTGGTCTGAAGCGGGCCGCTGTAATCGTCCTTACCGCCCTGATGCCATCCAAGCTGAAACGGAACGTACGTCCCCGTTGCACCATGAAGGTTCATTTTCCAGCCATTATGGGTGTTGGCGATGGTCGGATCGACCGAATACGCACCGAACTGGATCAGGTAATGATTGTTTCCGGCAGGGTAGAACTTCACCCAGGCACCCGGATGCGCCGTCGGGTAATATCCGTAGCCCGAGTTCATTGCGACAGACTGCGGCATACCGCAGATGGCGTTGGACTCAAACTGGCAGTACTGGCTCATGCCCCAGTACATGGACGACTGCTCGAAATCATTCTCAGTGTTGATTTCACCGACTTCGGTAGAAACATACCGGTTCCACGGCATCTCCCACGAAAGACGGGTCAGACGTACGGTCTCACCAGATCCAAAGATCTGCTGCGGGCTATCCAGCGCCGGAAGCTTGGCACCGATACCCAGCCCCTGACGCGCGGTGCTGAGGAAATGGAACAGGCCAAGGTTCCAGCCGGTCAGACGCTTCAGATCGAGATCGATGTTAAGACCGAATTCATCCGCATAACGAACGGTCTTGGCCTTACCACCCATCGGATTTCCTGCACTGTCCTGCAGGAAGTGACCACCGATGTTGATCCCTTTTTCCGTAAGCCAGGTGCGATATCCGCCCCAGTCACCGGTCATGGTGCTCTGCGTCAGCCAGTCATGGAAGCTGGCCGGGAAGAAGCGGTTTTCTGTCGTATCTGAAGGCTGCACGTCAGCAAGGTGCGACGGGGTCGGAGCGGGTTTGACCAGCAGAGGGGTTGGCTGGATGGACCGGGTGCGAAGAACCGGGTGCCCCGCACTATTATGGGCGCGAGGCTGACCAGGTTTTCCCTGATCAGATGCAGAAGCCGTCTCGGCGTATGCAATCTGGGGTGTGGAGAGCGTCGTGCTCAAAAGACAGGCCGCCCCCAGAGCCTTCGTCAAACCGCTTTTAAACCTCTGCATCTTTTCCCGCGTCTCCTTCTCACGTCGCCTGTAACCGGAAATCATGAATGACTTTCCCATACAGGCCGATGCCGGTCCGGAATAGAGAGAGGAAGACGGTTGTTTTCGTAATGCGACACTTCCGCCGCATCACTTCAGATCATGTCTAATCTTTTTCCTAGGTTTTCTCCCGAATTACAAAACCTTCACATGGTTCAATTCGGCGAAAGTTTCCTGTTCACAGTTATGTGTTCTCGGTCCCAACGGCGTGTCAAAGGCTTCAGGCAGGCCAGAATCACCACCACAACAACCGCCACTTCGCACAACGTCCGGAACAAACTGGCATACAGGGCATTTCCCGCGGAAGCTGCCATATCGGCAGGCATGGCCGCGCGGTTGGCGATGACACTGCCCACATACATCGCAATGCCCCACAGCAGATAAAGTGCGCCCATCATGAAGCCACTTAGACGCGCGGGCGTATAGCGGGCCACAATCGCCAGACCCAAACCATTTGTCAGCAACTCGGCGAAAGACAGAAGTCCGTAGCCCGCGACCATAATCCAGGGGGAAACCAAACCTGTCGTTCCGACGGCAGAGAGCCACCAAACCGCGAAAGCCATAGCCACCATCACGTAGCCAATCAGCATTTTTCGAGCCAGCGACAGGTCCCGCCCCTGTGCGCCCAGCCGATTATACAAAATCGCCAGTAGTGGGCTGATCGCCATAATCCAGATCGGATTAAGAGCCTGAAACTGCCCGGCAGACATATGAAAAAGCGTTACGCCGCCGATGCTGAAGTCGCCTGAGACATCTCGTAGTGCGAACAACGTCAAGGACGTGATCATCTGCTGATAAAAAACGAGATAAATCGTTCCCTGCAGGCACAGCATGTATGTAAGCCGCAAACCCGGTCGCTCTTCTCCCGGTGCACGGACGTACAGGACGACCCAGGACAGGAACAGCAACACAGCGGCAGCAAAAATACAGATCCGGGCAAGGCCGTCGCTGCTCATGATCCAGGCGTTAAAAACAGTCAGCGCAAGGAGTCCGAGCCCCACAAGAGCAAAACGGCTGGCAGGCACGCGCTCTTTTTCCAAAGGACTGGCTGTCTGGGCAAGCCATCCCGAACGCCACACATAATAGAGCAACCCAATCACCAACCCGACCGAACAGGTCGCGAAAGCAACAGGTGCGCCATAGTGAACCTGTAGCCACGGTGTCAGCAGCATCGACACCGTGGAGCCAACGTTGACGGACATGTAATAGAGGGTGAACGCCGCATCGAGGGCGGCATTATCCCCCTCATAAATCCGGCGAACCAGATTACCCGCATTCGGCTTAAAGAGGCCATTTCCTGTAGAAATCAGCGCCATGGCCAGCAGGAGCAGTGTCGGTGATGTCAAAGAAGCGGCAAGGCAGGCGTAGCCGATGGCAAGGGAAATAGCTCCCATAACCATAGTGCGCCGCGTCCCGAGAAAACGATCTCCCAGCACGCCACCCAGAACAGGCGTGATGTAGGTCAGGGCGGAGAAGGCCCCCAGCATCAGATTGGCCGTGGTATCGGCCATTCGAAGCTGCTGGACCATGAACAGCGTCAGAACTGCCTGCATGCCGTAATAACCGAACCGTTCCCACAGCTCGATTGCCAGCACAACGGTAAAGGCGCGACGACGTGTCGTCGCCAGCGGTTGCCCGGAGGCAGGTGTAGAATAAGAGGTCATGAAAAACCCGTCAAAAACAAAGACGGGCTTTATCTTAGGGCAAATGCCACTCCCCGGCGAGGATGAGGGCATGGGATCCGATCACGCTCAGCACGACAACGAAGATGATGGCGAAAATGCCACCAATAATCTGACGCCATGGCCAGTCTGGAATACGTGCTTTTGCGCGACGGATCATTCCCATAATCAGGCCTCCTGCTCAGCGAAGAAGGCTTCCAGCTCAGGAGAAACCGTCCCGATATGCACCTGCAACGTCACGAACAGGTCACCTGCGGGGTTCTTTTTGTCAGCGCCAATACCACGACCGGCAAGACGGAGAACTTTCCCGCTGTCGGAATGTTTGGGCACCTTCACCGCGACGTCTCCCTTCGGGGTTGCCACGGTCACTTTCCCGCCCAGAACAGCTGTCTTGAGATCGACATTCTGGGTCATGCGCAGATTACGACCATCGCGGACGTAACGCTTGTCTGGCGTGACCGAAATCGTCAGCAGCGCATCACCTGGAACACCCGGCTGACCATCCATCCCCGGACGACCTGGCGCGCCCTTACCCCGTACACGCAGGGTCTGTCCTTCTTCGACGCCCGGCGGAATACGAACTTCCGTATGACCGCCTTCGCCCAAAGCCAGATCCAGAGACGTCCCAAGAACGGACTGTTCAAAGGTAATGGTCACGGAAAAGCGGCGGTCAGAGCCCTTCGTGGCCCGACGTCCTGCCGCACCACCGGGCTGGAAGTCCCCACTAAATCCGCCGCCACCAAACATGTCGGAGAAGAACGCGCCCAGATCTTCCTGATTGAAATTTCCCTGGAAGCCATGTGCCCCGGCTCCCGGACCGCCACCACCGAAGCCACCACCGCCAAACGGGCCACGCTCCTGCCCTTCGGCATCAATCTCGCCACGGTCAAAGCGCGCACGCTTTTCCTTGTCCCCGACGATGTTATACGCCTGACCTACAGCCTTGAACCGCTCTTCCGCGTCCTTGCTGTCGGGGTTGTGGTCCGGATGGTACTGCTTGGCCAGCTTCCTGTATGCGCTGCGGATTTCCTTGTCCGTGGCCGTCTTGGAAACCCCAAGAACTGAATAAGGGTCTTTCATCTCAACTCCGCATCATCTGCTGCGCCGTCATCCAGAAGATCAATCAGTACGGCAAGTACGACATCACGCGAAAATCCCGCGCTCACACCTTCTTCAATCAGACTGTCCAGCTTTGGTCTGAGGTAATCCTCAGCCGGGTGACCATCCTGTGCCATTGGTTTATTCCTCCATTACTTTCAGATGTGTGACGTTGATCGCTTCGGGTCAATGACCGAGGACAAACTCCGCGACATGCGGCACCAGATCTGGATCAAGAGGGCCGAAAGAAGGAAGGCCAGCTCCGGTCATGGTTTTGGAATCAACACCCGGCATGTCCGTTAGAAAGTGACTTGCAGAGGGCAGATAAACAGTCGTCGCGCGAGGGTCAGCAGCCTGTAGCAAAGGCAGATCTTCTGTCGGGCTGATCTGATGATCCTTTCCACCCTGCACCAGCAGAACGGAGCCATGATACGCCTTCAGAAGTGCAGCAGGATCATAACGCATGACATCAATCAGGTATCCCTGCACGTCCGCGTTGAACAATGCCTGTAAACCGGGATGTAACGTTAGCGGGTCAACACGGTGGCCTGCTTCAAGAGCATCAATGGTGCTATCAATTTGTGGAAGAACCGTGCGCGCGCGCGGATTGGCGTGAAGCTGCGCCCGGATGAGTTCACCCATTGGTCGCCCCTGCCCTGACAACAGGATCAAACCACAGACACCCTGGCTATGCTGAGATGCAGCAAGTACGACTAATGCGCCTTCACTATGTCCACCAAGCCATACGCAACGCGTCCCCGTTTCTTTGCGAATGACAGAGATCCAGTTCTGAACGTCCGTCACGTAGTCCTGAATGGTAACGTGGTTCCCGTTCGCGACCGCTCGTGCACTTCCAAACATACCACGCTTATCAACGCGAACCGTTGAAATACCCCGCCCAGCCAGTCCCTCAGCCAACAGTTTCAGCGTTCCCGGCTTGAGGCCAGACGCTGAATCCCCGTTTCTGTCTGTGGGGCCCGAGCCAGGGACGAGCAGAAGAACGGGTGCTGTTTTCCCCGCGTCAAGATAAGTGCCAGATAACGGCCCAAGTGGCCCAGGCGCTTCAAGATCACGCTCGGTTGCTGCCTCGGAAAGACCAGTTCCCAACATAACAGCAGCCAGCAGAGCAAATGATCGCAGAAAGACAGGCATCATGACAGGACTCCGTTCAAACTGTTCTTGCCCTGTTGCGAGCCAATCCTGTCCTAGCGCGTAAAGGCCCGTACCAGCGCGTTTTGCTTTCCAACTTCAATCGGCAGACGCGTATCGGTGAGCTGACGGCCCTGCCAGCCCGCACCCATCGCCGTGTAAAGCGAAATGGCGTCACGCAGACGGGCCATACGTCCCACGACTGCCTGATCCTGAGCAGAAAGTGCTGTCTGCTCAGTCGTCAGGACATTCAGATACCCGGTCAGACCGGCGCTAAACAGCTTCTGCGCTCGGTCACGGGCAAGACCGGAATCCGTCGCGGCCTCTTCAAGCTGCGTGACAAGCTCATTGTCATGGCGCCAGTCACCCATTGAATCTTCAACTTCAGCGAAGGCCTTCAGCACGGTTTTACGATACACCAGACGGCTCGCCTCGGCTTCTGCACGAGCCTGAGCAATTTCTGCTGTATAACGACCGCCATGAATGATGGGCAGCGAAGCCATCATCATGAAGCTCCAGGCCATGCCGCCCATCTGAAACGCCTGATAGGCGGCAGAAGCGTTCGGATTGAACGTCAGCGGGATCATGAACTTCGGATAGAGGTTGGCAACCGCCACACCGACCTGAGCCATGTCCGCTGCATAATGCGCTTCCGTGGCCCGAATATCCGGGCGATTTGCCAAGACGATGGACGGCAGGGACGCCGGGAACGCAGGAACAGACGGCAGAGGGCGCCGCACGTCCAGCTCTTCCTCCAGCTTGCCGGGCATTTCACCCAGCAGAATGGAAATGGCATGGATCAGGCGCTCTTCCTGCGAGTGCAGTGGAGCAAGCCGCGAGCGCTCGAGATGCTCTTCCGTCTGTGCCTGCGCTACAGCCAACGTATTACCCAAGCCGTGCGTGTAAAGCTTTTCAGTCAGCTCGCGGGAACGCTGTGCCACATCGATGCTGTGTTCCGTGACTGCAAGCCGTTCCTGAATACCGCGCAACGTCACGTAGTCTGATGCGACTTCGGACAGCAGCGACAACAGAATAGCGCGACGGTTTTCCAGAGATTCCTCAACGAGCCGCTTACGTTCCTCGACCTGCCGGGAAATATGCCCAAACAGATCGATTTCCCAACTGGCGCGAGCACCGTAGGTCAGAACCGAAGCCTGAGGCCGGTTTGCCGGATTTCCAGGGCGGAGCGGCCAGTTGTCGACATTGATGGAATACCGGTCATCGCCACCGCCCATAGCTGCATCAAGCTGCGGATACCACGCTGCCTGAGCCTGCCGCCGGACAGCCCGTTCCGAAATGATGTGCTGCGATGCAATCTGCAGATCATAGTTGCCCTTGACCGCGGCCTCGATCAGCTCGTTCAGCATCGGGTCATGGAACTGGGCCCACCAGTCCTTCATGTCTGCTTCGGTCCGCGCGATCTCGGCTGCCGTCACCGATTGTGGCTGCTCGACAAAGGTGTCGGGCACCTTGATCTTGTCTGGCTTGAAATTCGGCCCGACGGTGCAGGCCGTAAGTGACAGACAGGTGCTGAGAGCGAGGGTCAGAAGCTTGTTGCGTGACATGTCAGAGATGGTTCTGCAGCCAGGTGGTCAACTTGCCACGGGCGCCCGGCGTTTCGCGCCCAATCGTGACGGTTGCGGTCATGCCGGCCGCGAGAGTGATTTCCGGCGGAACGTTATCCAGTTCCAGACGAACCGGGATACGCTGCGCAAGACGGACCCACGTGAAAATCGGGTTCACGTCTGGCAGACCAAGACGGTCTGACACGCCGTTACGATCGTTAATACCACGACCAATGCTGACGACGTGGGCAGGCAGGATCTGCTTGTAACCCATGAGTTTGACACGGGCCGCGTCCCCAACATGCACACCGTGCATCTTGGTTTCTTCGAAGTATCCGTTGATCCAGTAACTGTGGGCATCAATCACGGCGAGACCAGGCTGACCAGCATGGGCATAATCACCGACGCGAAGGTTCAAGTTGGTGATGTACCCGTCAACTGGCGAATAGACCGTGGAACGCTGAAGATTCAGCAGCGCCGTATTCAGTTCGGCTTTTGCAGCATTTACTTTGGCGCGTTGGGTTTCAACGTTCGAGTTGAAGTCTTCCTGCTCTTCGGCAGACACAATGCCACCGAGGCCCATACGACGCTTGGCATCTGAAGATCTCAGCTTGAGGTCTTCGTCTGCACCGGCAAGGCGGGCACGGGCGGCGTCAATATCAAGGCGGAAGCGAACGGGATCGAGAACGAAAAGCGGATCACCGCGATGGACAAACTGGTTATCCACGACAGGAACAGAAACAACTGTTCCGGAAACTTCAGGGGCTGCATCTACGACGTACACACGAACACGGCCATCGCGCGTCCATGGTGCCAGAACGTAAATGTCCCACATGGTCCGACCGAGGCCAATGGCCATCGCCAGGACAATCAGAGTCAGCAGAACGCGGATCACACTGCGGGTCCAGTTCATAGCCGACCCCTCCTAGACGTAAAGGATGAGTAGACAGAGAACACAGACATAGAGCGCTATTTCAAAGAGGGCGACGTGCCAGAACCAGCTCAGAGCACCGGTTCGCCACAGAATGCTTCTCAACAGAAGTGTTACGAACACTGCTGCAACGGCGTAAATTGAGAGGGGTGCGACAAAGACGCCGAAGAGATTGACTTCCGTAAGCATCAGGCTGTGACCTTGGTGCCAACTAACGGACTGTTCGACGAACTTTCCACGGGACTCCTCGCAAGTCCGTGACGACTCCCCCAAGGGCGTAATCACGGCACAGGCGAAGTGCTTACGCCATTAACCTACAACTGGCCAGATGGCTTTGACAAAAATCAGTCATAAAATGTCTTATTTGGAATGACTGAAGAAACTCTTCAGAATGGACAGGAAGCTTTTGCCCGTAAAACGGCCAATTGGCCCCAGCAGAAGACCAGTAACGGCTGTAATGGCAACAGACTGCTTCAGTTCGACCAACTTGCGGTCGCGACGAATACGCGCCTCAATCTCAACAACGTCGGGGATCGACCATGCAGCAAGAACTGCAAAAATCAGCACGAAGAACAGATCAACGCCGATAACGCACAGACTGGCTTTGACGTAGCTCAGACCTGCAACGCTGATGAAGAACGCCCACAGAAAGCCGTGAAAAGAAATGGCTGCGAACAGCAGGAAGACAACGGCAACAAGCGCGCACGCAACTCTCCGGCCGATTCGCATGGCGGAGCGAGAGAGAATCTGGCCTTGGGCGGAAAGGACTTCCTGACCGAGTTCGATGGGCTTCATGGAGGATCGTTGCCTTTATTTCTAACAGGACGGGCGCAGGTCTGTGAATGGCCTGCCTCCCGCCTGAAAGGTCACGTGCCGATTACTTGGAGAAACGGCCCGCCAGGAAACCGACCACAGCGGAAATCAGAATAGCGGCGATGGGCCGCGACTGCACACGCGTCGATACATTTTCAATTTCATGATCTGTGATTTTGCGGGCATTTGCAACGGCATGCTCTGTACGGTCCGCTGCCTGAAGCAGAGCCGGGTTAACATAGTCGTTCAGGATCTGCTCAACCTGCTTGCGCAGCGTCTCGATCTGGTCCTGCGTTGTCTCGGCTGCAGCTTCGATGTTCTTCTTGACGGTATCGCGGCTCATGTTCAAACCCTCATTGCAATCAAATAGGGACCTGGGAATCAGGCCCGGTATCTGGCTTCAAACGCAAAAGCATTATCAGAGGTTGCATGTCCCGCCCACCCGGCGCCCCACCTTCCCCCACACGCCGCAAGAAGCCCGCTACACGCCTGGCTCCTGCCCTCCGGCTTGAAGCTCTGCGCGCCGGACTGCGAGGAGAAGCGTTTGACCTCACGGTTTCCGAGGGGGAAACGGTTACCGCCTATGGAACTGATGAAGCCGCATTATCTGGCCTACTGGATCTGATCGCAGGTTTTTCTCCCCCCATGGGGGGGCGCGTCCTTGTGCAGGAGACAGATGTTACATCCCGTCCCGCTGGGCAACGCAGCATTGTGCTGATCAGTACCCGAGATCCGCTGTTTCCTCACCTCGATACGCGCAGTAACATCGTTTTCGCCCTGCGCGCCCAAGGACAAAGCCTTGCAGAAGCCGATGCGGGTGCGGGTCGCATGATGTCTCTTCTGGGACTGGATGGGCTGGGAAATCTTTCTCCGCAGGACCTCAATCCAGAACAGACCTTCCGTGCAATGCTGGCCCGCGCACTCGTAACCGCCCCAACCATTCTGTTGCTCGACAACCCATACGGTGGTCTGGACATCCACGCTGGTCGACGCATCGCGTCTCTGCTGTCGAAACTGTCGCGCGCGCGAAATCTCAGCGTTTTGCAAAGCGTCACGCGCAAGGAAGACGCATTGCGCGCAGGGGGGCAGATCGCCCTCTTTAATGAAGAGGCGTTGCTTCAGTGCGGAACAGCGGCTGAACTGTATGATCGCCCATCAGACGTTGGAGTGGCGACACTCTTTGGTGAAGCCAATGCCTTGACCGGGCAGGTTCTGGATATTGCGGATGACGTCGCGCGCGTTCAACTTGCCTGCGGCGGCATTGTGGAAGCTCTCGCATCCGACGATACGCTTCAAGAAGGTCACGCCTGCCTGGTCTGCGTTCGCCCGGATCGGATCTCGCCCTTTTTCGGCAGCCAGTCTCTTGGTCTTGATGATGAGGAAGCGCCACCTGTTCGCGGCGCACTGACGGACAGCGTTCATCTTGGCGATCATATCAGAATGCGGGTGCGCTGCCCGGATGGTACCGAGATTGAGCTCCGACGTCCGCCCCTTCAGGCCCAGAAGCTGCCACGCGCCGGAGCCGCCGTTCAGCTCGCCTGGCCAGCCGGCCATGCAACGGCCTTTCCGCTTCGTGCCGACCTGTATTAAAGTGCCGCCGCATTCGGTCAGGCATCGGCGCCTGACTTCTTCATGCTGATTGAGGACACCATTCTGACCCGGCCCGCTTTCTTTCTGCGACATACGCTCCCGGCACGATGCCGGGCGGGTCTCGGTCGTATCATGCGTCCTGCAGCATTTCTGGTGGGCCTGCTTGCGATACAGGTTCTGCCTGCCAACATGCACGCGCACGCCACATCCGCAAGCAGCACCCGCCCTTCCGATGACATCGGGGATTTCTTCTCCCATGTCGGCCAAAGTGTCGCTTCTGTGTTCTCGCCATCCGAAGCCTCGGCGCACGCGCATAAACGAGCGGTTACACACCACTCCACAAAACATCGTCGTGCAGCCAAACCTGCTCCTCCCGCCCCCGGCTGGGCCATTCCTGAAGGTGCGGTGACTGCGAATGCCCTGATCACAAGCGACAAGTCGCTGAAGCAGGTTGAATGGGACGGCCAATACAGCACGCTGGAAACGGGCGTTCATTCATCGAACCCTAGTTGGGCTGCTATCCTGTTAAACGGCAGCCAGCTTGCAGATGCCTGTCAGAAAGGTTGGGTCCATCCTTTGGACGGCACTCAGGGATGTGGCCTGCCCGGAGGCCAGACGATCATGGCGCTCGCATGGGATCGTTCACGACTACCTGCCGCACCTGACTGGAAAGACTTCTGGGACGTTGCACGTCATCCAGGACGCCGCGGTCTTTATCTTGGCGCACGTACAACGCTGGAAATTGCCCTGCTTGCGGACGGAATAGACGCGCGTGACATTTATACTGCGCTGTCCACGCCCGCGGGTGTTAGTCGTGCGTTTCACAAGCTGGATCTGCTGCGACCCTATATTGTGTGGTGGAAAACACCCGATGATGCCGCCCGGATTATGGAACAAAGCAGCGCACTCATGACCAGCGCCCCCATGACGGAAATTTCCAGCGTCAGCATGAAAGTCAAAGCGGGACCAGCGGCTTCTCTTTTTGTCGCGCAGCCAGAGCAAACTCTCAGCACGGCACTCTATTGGGCAATTCCGGCTAACAACCCGACAACGACTGCACAGAAAACCCTGACCCAACTACACACTCAGTCTCCACACCTGAACGACATGCCTGAAAGCGTCCTTGATCCGCGAGGAACAGCTTTGTCCGTCAATGACGCGTTCTGGACGAAATACGGTGACCAGCTGGAGCAACGGTTTCAGGACTGGTACGGCAGCAGCAAGCCATGATGTCCATTTCCATGCGGCTTCACTTGCCCGCCATTATACTCGGCCTGCTCATTGGCTGTGGTGTCATCACGCTGCTGATGCGTCTTCTGCCAGCCCGACACGTACGCCTTCTTGGTTTGCTGGTTCTACTGCCCGGTCCGGCTCTCGCTTTTGCGCTGCCTGAACTTCATCGCGCTGGACTAAGCTTTATCGGCCGACATTATGACATCCTCCAGGGTGTTCTGATTTCCCCAGCTGTCATGATGCCGTTCGGAGCCACGTTACTTGGACTGCCCATCGGAACAACGCGCGCAGCAATCGGCCTGGGAGCAGATCTGACGACCCGCCTGAAATTAATATGGCTTCCCCTGCTTTTACCCGCCGCCCTGCTTTCCCTGACAATAGCGGTTCTGTTGTGCCTCGGCTGTGTGATACTGGATCGGCCATGACTTCAGTTTCTCCTTTCTGGCAAACCACGCCGCTAGATCAGATGACCTCCGAGCAATGGGAATCCCTTTGTGACGGATGTGGGCGTTGCTGCCTGAACAAACTCCGCGACGAAGACACAGACGAGATCGTTTACACGACCGTTGCCTGCCGACTGCTGGACACACAGACCTGCCGTTGCACAGATTATCCGAAGCGCCATCGCAAGGTGCCGGACTGCGTTACTCTAACGCCTGAACTCTTGGCTGAAATCGACTGGCTCCCACCAAGTTGCGCTTATCGATTACTGCGAGACGGGTTCGATCTTCCAGAATGGCACCCTCTTCGCTCCGGGACGCAGGACAGCGTTCTGCTTGCCGGCGCTTCAGCAGGCGGGCGCTGCGTAAGTGAGCGCCGCGCGGGCCCATTGGAGAATTACATTACCGCATGGCCCGGTGAGTGGCCTGCGAATGCACCCGCGTGCATTTCCAGAAAGCGCTCCGGCTAACCCCATGCTTCCGCCGACCGTCCCTCTTGTATGGAGACGTTCGCCTCGTGCACGCCGCATGACCCTCCGCATTGATGCTCAAGACGGCAGTGTTGTTGTTACAATGCCGGAGCGCATCAGCCAGCGGCAGGGTCTTGCGTTCGTCCATCAGCATATGGACTGGATTACGTCCTCTCTCGCTGCTCTGCCTGAAAAACGCGTGCTGGCTGATGGGCACGAAGTCATGATCGAAGGATCACCGGTTCCCATTCTGCACGAGCCAGATGCCCGCCGTGGCACATGGCTGGATTCAGATGGCCTTCATGTCAGCGGAGATGCGGCTCATACCGAACGTCGCGTAAAGGATTTTCTGCACACCCTAGCAAAAGAGCATCTCTCGAAGGCTGTTGCACTGCACAGTAAAAGAATGGGGCTTGTGCCGTCCCGTGTCGATTTGCGGGAAGTCCGGTCTCGCTGGGGCAGTTGCACCCGAAAAGGACGCATCATGTTGAGCTGGCGTCTGGTCATGACGCCTCCGGAAATTCGAGATTACGTCGTGATCCATGAACTCGCTCATCTTCAACATTTTGACCATAGCGCTGCTTTTTGGAGCTTAGTTGACAGATTTTGCACAAATGGACGCACAGGACGTCTTGCAGCAGAGCGCTGGCTGAGCCAAAACGGGACCGCCCTGCTGCGAGCAGCATGAGGCGTGTGCGAGCTTGGCGGAATGGTAGACGCACGAGACTTAAAATCTCGAGTCCGTAAGGGCGTGCGGGTTCGAGTCCCGCAGCTCGCACCACATAACTGTCTGATTTCATTGGAAACATGAGGATATGGCCCGCAATCTGCGGGTTGGTTCTCCAAAGCTCTTCTCCAGAATCGGAGAAGATTCATGCTCAAACTGGTCGGTTCGCGCTATCACTTCCGCCGCATCGTTCCCTCGCCGCTTCGGCCCCTGCTTGGCAAAAGCGAGATCTGGATTTCATTGGGAACCGCAGGCAAGATAGAAGCCAGACGCCGTGCGGCAGACCTGCACGCCCAGACCACCGATCTTTTCCGGAGCCTTCGCAGCGTGAGCCCTTCACAGACGCCTCCCAAGGTTTCCCCATTCCCGGATGCGTCCATTACCAACCCACGTCTGATCGCCTACATACGCGAGCGCGGGCTGCGAACGAATGAAGAGCTTGCCTATGCGCTGCTGGATGATTATCGCGACATGCTCGCCCAGCAGAAGCTTATCCAGAAAACCGCTGTCGAAGCGGCCGAAATGGCTGGAAAGGCCCAATATTACAAGAGCGTCCTGAACCATGCCCACGACGTCAAACATTATCAGGAAAACCTCGAGGAAGTCATCGCGATTGCCCTCAAGCAACAGACAGAGCTGACAGCGCTGGCGTATCAAGCGGTACAGGAAACGCGAACGACCCAGACCGAGAAAAAGGTTCTCGAAACCGAAATCAGACGGCTGCATGACACACTTGTCAGCACCTTGACTAAGGCCATCGAAAGCACGACCGTCCGATCCGCTCCCGTCATTCCGGCTCCTCAGCCAGAGATAACGCCCTCCGAAACACCCGGAATCGTCCCCGCCACACCAGCATCAAAGACGAAACCACCCGTCCTGCTGTCTGCCGCCCTGAAACGGTTTCTAAACAACAAACCGGCCAAGAGCCCAGAGACACAACGGGCCACATCGCGAACTGTCACCCTTTTCATGGACGCTTTTGGCGATCTCCCCCTCTGCCAGATTGATGGCGAGGTCGCAGGCAATTTCCGGGATGTCCTGTTTTCGCTCCCAGCATCCCATGGCAAAAACAGAACCCTGTCCCTTCAGGAAGAAATCGACAGAGCCGCCTCACAGGACCTTCCGACACTCAGCGCAAAAACCGTCAAGAACCACTTCATGTGCGTTTCATCCCTGTGGGGTGACCTTGTGCGCAGGAACATGGCGAAAGAGAACCCCTGGCGTGGCTGGGACTTCAACCTGAGCAAGCGCACTTCCCGGCGGGCATGGACGCAGGAAGAAATGAACAGACTGGCCCGGACGCCATGGCCCGCTTGCAGCATTCCGGCAGAGACCTTCATGAGCATTACGATGGTCGCCGCCTATAGCGGCATGCGTCTTGGAGAAATCTGCAACCTGCGCAATGAAGACATTCAGGACGTGGAGGGTGTTCCCTGCTTCCGCATCTGTGCACATCCTGAAGACAACTGGTCCCCCAAGACCGAAGCGGGAGAGCGTCTTGTTCCCGTTCATTCCGCTTTGCTGGACTGGGGTCTTCTGACATTCCGAAAAACGGAGGAGAAATACCTGTTCCCTGACCTGAAGGCTTCACAGGATGGGTCTCGCGGAGCCGATTTCAGCCGGGCGTTCTCTCGCTACAAGATGATGATGGGCCTTCCCCCTGCCGTCACGTTCCATGGCTTCCGTCATACCGTCTCGACGCTTCTGAGAAATCAGGACAGCGATATCCGCGAACTCTGGATTGATGCCCTGCTGGGTCATGAATCCAGCCATAAGAGTCAGGGCACCACAACATATCTGAGCGGTATTGACCTCACCAACCTGCAAAGGACGGTCGAAGCCATTCAGTATCCGGCTTTCAGCCTGCCGTCTCCTAAAGGGCACATCTGATGCCGTTCCCCTACAACGGAGCCGAATTTCCAGCCATGAAGCCCTCTCCTTCCAAATCAGAATTTCAGGACTGGCTCATTCTCGTAGAAGACGGCCGACACGTTCTGCTCGGACGTCACAGCACCCCCACCGACGAAGAGATTTCCCGCGCCGCTCATGCTCTCGCGGCACAGGGAATCGGTGGATGGCTCGCAAAGGGCTCCGGACATTATTATCAGAAGAGACAACAATATAGTCTCCAGAAAATTCGCTCTCTGGCACAGAGCCAAATTCCGTGGGAAGTAGCAGAAACGCGGTTCCATGATATACGAAAGGAACAATAAGAAGTTTGAATAAATATTCTTGATAAAATAGACTTTTCTTTTGTCCTATTCTGAAATCCCGCTTCTGAATTGCTATCCTGTTTTGTGAGGCCTTCTTGTCCTGAGCCAGCAGTGCTCTATGGCTACCCGTTCCGGGTGCATAGAACAGCTGGCAAGGGGGAATTCCTCCCCCGTTGACCCCAAAAAGGATACAGTCATGCCTTGCACGCCTTCCCGACCAAAAGCGTCGCCTCCTCGTAGTTCTCGCCTCTCCATCAGAGCCCACCCGGCTGAACTCGCCGTATGGGCCAGAACAGCCCGACGACATGGCCATGCGACCACAGCTCATTATGTCCGGTCTCTTCTGCAAGAGCAGGCGATGACAGGACAGCAGAAATCAGAGCTTGGTCCTGAACTGCGCCTCCTGCGCCTTGAGCTCAGTCGCATCGGCAACAACCTTAATCAGCTAGCCCATGCTGCTCATTGTGGAGAGGCTGTTCGCTGCGGTAATGTTCTCGATGCCATTGAGATAACCAAAGACCGAACCGACAGCTTGCTACGCTCTTTACCTCTGCTACGGCGTCGACGCTTTCTCTCCCAAACCACGGAACAGACGACAGACCCTGTCCTGCACTAAAAGCGATGCAGGTGCCTCGCCATGATTGTGCAAGAGACACGCATTCGGACGGCGAGCGGCTATAAGTCCGTCTCCCGACATGTTCTGTCCGGTCCCAAGAATGAAGCCATCCGCGTTTTGTCGGGAAGTGACTATCTCTTAAAGGATTGGATGAAAGAGGCACGGCGTGAAGGTATCCGCTATGGCCTGCGACATATTGCCTTCAATCCCGCAGAGCCTATGACGGATGAACAGCTGGCGTTTTTTGCGGAACGCATCTGTGCAGAGCTATCAGCTGATCCCAGTCGCATGGCACTCGTCATCCATCAGAAAGATGGCAGCACACATGGCCACCTCTTATTGCCGGAATGGCAGGAGGATCATGTGCTGAGCAGCCGATTTTCTTGGCAACGGCTTGAGAAAATTGCCCGGCTTGAAGAGTTGCGATTAGGCCACTCCCTCGTTCCCGGACGGCATGATCACGCTATCGCAAAGGCGCTGAGGGCAGATGGCAACCACGATGCTGCTGACAGAATTGCAGCCCTTGCGCCTGAAGACAGGTTTGCTCGTCCGGTTGCAGCCTATACATCGCAAGCTCGGAGAATCACCGAGCGGCAAGATTTTGACCTCCCGACGGCCAGACAGGAAATCCTGAGCTTCTGGCAAGCCTCAGACAATAACCTGACAGCCTTTCGCCAGCTCTTGGCCACCAGAAACTGGCACATGAGATCGGGGGATCGTACAGACAGACGTCGGGATGCCCATATCATTGAAACCCAAGATGGTATGCTGATCGGGTCATTCACACGGCTGACAAAAGTCAGGATGAAGGACTTCCGGGAGTTTTTGGAGAAAGAAGGCTTAACGGCAAAGAACAGAAGAAAACCCTTAAAGCTCTCGTCTCCATCCAAAGCGGCAAAAACGCCTGAACCCTCTTCTCCCCCAGAGGATGCACAGATCGTCCCGCTGAAGCGTACAGGTCATACGCCTAAAATCTTGTCCTGGGCTGAGCCGGCTCGTTTGCCCGACGGCTTCCGTCGTTATCTCGAGGACTGGCAGAAAGACTTCAGAGCTTCTCAGGAGATCTTGAAGAAAAAGCATCTGCTGGAAAACAAGAGGTTTCTATCGGTCGACGAACAGGCCGATCTTTTGATGCAAGATATCGCCACGTTACGCCGCAAGCTGAACACAGCAGGTCAAGAATTTGTAGCAGCCCGAGAACGCCTGAAGGAAGCACGCGCACTGCGATGGCAGGTCTTCCAGAAAAAACGTCTCTCGCAAGATGAAGAACAACTACGGCAGGCCGCAGCTAATCTAGGGGAGATCCTGCGCTATCTCCTCGAATATATTCTCTACCGTCTCGGCTTAACGACGCGTCCACCAGCTGCACTGGAGCTACCTGTTCCCGACGAGCGAGAACAGGCAAGACGTGCTGTTCTTCATACACGTCATAAAATGCTGGCCGTCTTGGTAGATAAGGACAAATGTCGGAGTCTTCTGAAAGAATACGCACGGGAGGCAGAACAAAAGCGGCGTAAAATCATCTTGGACTGGTATGCGGATCATCATGTTGCGCGAGAGGCCGCAGAGCAGCGGATGGAGCGACTGCGCGATGTGTGGCAACCGCCTGCTTCGGTATCGAAGGAGATCAAAGCCTTCATCGTAGCACATAAAAGGAGAGGCGACTTGCAAGCAGCGCTCAAAGAGCTAGAACAGGCTCGAAATGGAGGGGGAATTGTGCTCCATCCGCCGAAAATTTCTCAAAGGCTCTCTCCTGCGCCTTCCTCGTAGCCCGAGGTATTCTAATTGTTTGGCTCTGGGTTTTGGTGGGTTAGATTGATGATGAATCTTTCTGGCTCTGAAGTCCATATTTTGCAGACGCCTTCGTAAGGGGTAAGGCCGTTCACGGTCTTGAGTCTTCGCCCGAAGTTATAGGCTGCCATGAAATCGCTGAGGTGCGTCCTTAACTGCCCATGGCTGTCGTAATGGAAGCGCTTGACGGTTGCCTCCTTGATTGTTCGGTTCATCTTCTCAACCTGACCGCGACATAGGACGCATTTAACGAAAATAATATCAAATTAATTATTTACTTAATCTGCAACAATATGATATTTCTTTTCAAGAGTCTTTTATGAGATTTTGGATTATCAAAAATGCACAATGACAGAGATTACATTGAAGACACAGAAATTAAAGACGATAATAGTGAGGCAGAAACAGAGAACGGTTATCGTTTCGAGGTAAGCAGCTATGGCTGGGATGTAGATGTAGAAGGTCTCGTGAAACGCCTTAACCGCGAGGATATCTACGTACCTGGATTTCAACGGGGCTTTGTTTGGTCCAATGCTGAAAAATCACGTTTCATCGAATCTCTTATTCTTGGGCTGCCCGTTCCAACAATATTTCTCGCGAAAGATTCTGAGACAAGCAAGTTAAATATTATCGATGGCCAGCAAAGACTTAAAACGCTTCAATCCTATTTAAATGGAGAGTTTTCTCTCTCTGGAGTGGATATACCCCAAGATTTAAAAAATAAATACCACAGTAAGCGCAGAGATACTTACAATAAAAGAGCAAAAATTATAGACCAATCCGATGAGCGTACGCTATCCGATGCAGTAATTCATGCCGTAGTAATTAAACCAAACCCAAAACACGACGATAAAGAACTTGGAAAAGAATACAACGCAGCCATTATTCAAATATTTAAGAGGTTAAACACGAGTGGAAAAGCTCTAACTTCTCAGGAAGTAAGGGCAAGCATTTTCCACGGTAATCTTTTAACAACGATACAAAACATTAACAATTACGAAGATTGGCGAGCTCTATTTGGTAACGTTCATAGTCGCATGAAAGACCAAGAGGCCATACTAAGAGCGATTGCTCTTTATAAAAACGGATCGAACTATAAAGCAAGTATGCCAAAATTTTTAGACGCATTTATAAGCGATAATAGGAATATTCCACAAGAAGAATGTAGAAATATTGAAATTATTTTTAAATCATCAGTGAGTATGATTAGAGAAAGCTTAGGAGATTCTGCATTAAAGACTGGTGGAACTTTCATAATAACCCGTTTTGATGCTCTTGTTGTATCCTTAATGTCAATTTTAGGTGACAAAATTTATAAGGATATTCAAGAAGCCACAGATCAAGCAAAAGAAATACTCGGGAAGCAATCTATTAAAGAAAAATTGCAAAATCTTCACAAGGACACGCGAGGGCTAGATGATAAAGGCGAAGAAATTTCAAGTATTCCAGATAATCAAAAAGGTTATTTGTGGTCTGTAGACAAATTCACAAACGATACCAATCGTGTTTCAGTGCGTCTTCGGGTTTCTTTGGAAGAATTCTTAAAAAAATGAGTATATCTTCAAATGCATTGCGCCATAGCTACCGTGCACGCCTTGAAGCGTTGGCCCGAAAAAGTCCTTCTGATCCAGAAGAACAAGCCGACTGGGCAAAATACGTAAGTGTCTTGATATCAGGATATATCGAACAATCATTCAAAGAAATCCTTCTCGAATTCGTTTCATCACATGAAATATCGCGCCTAGATAAATATATCTCAGACACCTGGCCAGAATCACGCAATATGAAAATAAGTAATATTGATTTTATTCTTAGATCTTTTGATTTGAGCTGGTCTGAGAAATTCAATAGGTGGCTTGAAAGTAAAGATAATTATAAAAGTGAAATAAATTCTTTGATAGCCAGTCGGAATGATATTGCGCATGGGAAAGAAGCAAATACAACAAATGTTACGTTAAGAAGCATGCGATATAGACTGGCAATATCTTTAGAGCTTATAGACGAGTTAGGAAGCATTATATACGGAGGAAATGAAGAGTCGTTGATTGATGAGCTTGCCTCCTAATTTTAGGGGGGAGTAAAAATCCCTTTTTAGACAAGTTTAGTGCGTATTAATATTTTATGCTTCCAAAGCAAATGAAAAAGAATATTTCTAAATCTCTTATATTGTCATTTACAACAAAGCGTGAATACGCGGCGGGGGGAATAATGCTCCAAGGCTATCAGGACGAATTTTAAATAAATAACCGTGATCTCGAGCTCTAGTGCCATTATAATGAAGGGCATAATCAACCGTAAGAACCCCAGCTTCGATTAAAGCTGGCAGATTTGCAGTCATAGCTTTTTGGGTATGCTGAACTTCGACGTAATGAAACGCTTCCATGTTTCCTCGGCCCCGGCAAGCTGCTTTTACCCAAAAAGTCTCTTGATGCTTAGCAGCTAAGTCATTTTTTAGAATCGGAATCTCCCAAGTAACGTCGTGCACACGTGCCCCACTTGAAGGGTCGACATAAACTTGTTTTAGCCAATCGCACTCTGGATCAATTTCAAGGGTTAATCCCAATGAGTTTGGCTCTGCTGCATCGAGTGTATGATACAGAGAACGACGGCCATTTTTGTCATCATAACCTCGCATGACTAGGAGGTTTTTAGCATTGCCAATAGGGCTAAGTTTCCAATTGGGAGCTTTAGAAAAAAGAGTAGAGCGATTAACTCCTGAGCCCGCTCTGCTACGTTTCGCCTTAATTTCTATTCCTTTGAAATCCGGTGCCTTACGCGAGTTCGCAGAAATGCCGAGTAGGGTCTCTAGCGTATAGCCAACTCCAGTATCCCCAGACCTCAGCGTCTTTACAAATCCTTGTTGCGAAATACCCCGCAGCAGCCCGAGAAGCTCTCTGGCCACAGAGGAGGGCGAAGTATATTGGTCGACAATTTTTCTGAAAGGCGAATCGTCATTAGTAAAAGAGGACCGGACAGCACGATCACTCATATTCAGAATGTACATGACGCTGTCTAAAACAACGATAGCTAGAAGATTATAAGCCGCCGCGTATGATCGCACAGAATGCCCAAGCCAAATCCTTGGGTCACCTCTTTTAGTTTCTGGGCGATACATTGAAACTGTGGTCTTCTCGAGCGAATTCGCTCTTACTAGAAAAGCTTCGCGCTGTATCTTGCAGCCTTGACCTTGCCCCTGCTGCCTAAAATCATGGTATTGGAGATTCGACAGATATTGGCGTAAATTATCAGTCGCATCAAATATTGATTTTTCTAATCCTGTCTTGGTTGGGACTAACAAGGCAGATTCAACGCCAATTTTCCCTAAAATCTCTAGCGCTTTTACTATAGAAAAATCACTTTTTTCTAACATTATTCAATGCGCCTTCAATAATATATTTAAAGTTATTTCCAACACGCTCCGCGAGCCCGACAGGTACAGCATTCCCAATTTGGGTATACTTGGGGACTTCACGGTCAAAGAGGCCTTCTCTGGGGTTGCCAGCGCGTCTAATGCCACCGGTAGTTCGCTTTCCCTCAAATCTGTACCAATCCGGGAAAAGCTGTAATCTAGCCCATTCTCGAACTGTTAGTACGCGCGATTGAGAGTAATGTACATAATCGTCCGGCATAGATGTTGCTGTTATCGTTGGGCGGCCGTTTCCCCATGTTGCTGGAAGAACTTTTTGCGCGAACTTTTTTGTACGTGCGTGCGCAGGGATCTCACCGTGCTCGATCATGTGCTTAAACTTTTGCACGATCCGCAGCGCATGTTTTGAGTATTCGTGGTCGGTGAGTTGGTTAGACCGCTCTTCATGAACTGGCGGAGGCTGACGCAACTTCTGTTGAATTGCAGTTTGCGGAGGTCTTGGATACTCAGTCGTTTGAAACTTACTACTTTTGAAGTCCTGTGTTTCAAGGCGATGTTGCGCGTCAAGATCGACGAGGTCGCTCAGGAGCTCTTCTAAATCAGGCGCCTCTGACGGGTTTGGTTTTGGCAAAAAACCACACTGCACAGCATCTAATTGATCCCCCCCGAGATCTACGGAAAAACTTTTCTCAACGATGTCATCCCTTATCCCTACTAGCAGGACTCGGGGGCGATTCTGTGGAACACCATAATCGGAAGCGCGTACCAGAGTGAAGCGAACCTGATAACCTGGAATATCTTGGAATTCTCTTAGAACGTCTGGCCAAATTAATTCATTTCCTTCCCGTGTCCACTTAGAATTAAGCAAGCCACGGACATTTTCAAACAGGAAGATACGGGGACGTAAACGACGAATAATTTGAGCCATTCGGCCGTATAGCTGATTCGATGGCAGGTCCTTTTTATCGACCGAATACGAGCGACGATGACCAATCCCCGAATACCCTTGGCAAGGCGGTCCTCCAGCTAATAAATCTAAAGTTCCTCGTTCTACTCGAGGCTTTGAATTAGATTGTGTTTCGATCAACGTAGGAAATTCAATCCCAAGGGCTGATAAATCTGAGACCATCCGCTCCAGTCTGTCACCTTGCAAGTCATTAGCATCATTGCAGTGTAGATGTTTTTGGTCTGCGAATGGTTTGCCCCCGACATCGTGGTGTCGGTTGGCAAGATAAGTTGCTAGTGCATCCTTGTTTAGCTCATTGACAAATACTGGAGTGAAACCAGCATTCTCCATGCCAAGCGATAGTCCGCCGCAACCGGCGAACAGATCGACCATCGAGAGCTTCGGAGGAGAGAGTGTGGGCATTTAAACGCTTTCCATGACTTCTCATGCTTTTTGCCTGGTTTGTGTATAGAAATCCAGGCTTGCAAGACAAAATTTACACGTTTTTCTTCTGCATGACGGAATCAGGAGAGAATGGCTGTTGGCTCTAAAAAAATTACAATGCGACGGTGTTATTCTGCCATCTTGACGCATGATCGATATCCAAAGTGTCTATCAATCGTTTTATCTATAATTTGTGATTGATTGAAAAAATCTATCCACCACCCGACATGACCGATTATCACATACACAAACCCGGAGCGACCCGCAGTACCCCGGAACGATTTCAAAATTAGCCGCATCTTCCTTCACGCCAATATGGCCACCACCACAGAACCCTTGACTAGCCTCAGTTTTTCTCCAAACCTGTTCTCCATAATGTTCACTGAGAAGAGCATCATATCCGCAGTTTTCTGCTGAAATTGAGACACTCCCAACACCCCAAAAATGTTGAGGAGCAGGTCGAGTCCCGCAGCTCGTACCACATATAAGTTATTGAAAACAAAAATCTTTTAGGGTTTTCAGCAACCCGGAGCCCCCGTTCTTCTACAAGGGGCTTCTACAAAACGAACCCTGTTGTGCTGATTCGTCTGCAATCCGGTTTCCATTTCAGACGCGGGATTCCCGTTCGTTTTCGGCCTGTTCTGGGAAAACGGGAAATCTGGCACTCCCTGGAGACCCTCAACAGAAATCTTGCCAGAACCCGTGCCTGTGCCATGTATGGACTGACCTCTCAGCTTTTCGAGTGCATCAGTCTGGCCATGTCTTCATCGGAAGAAACATCCTCGCTCAACAAAGCGGTTGAGACCTTTCAGGAGGCTCCTAGCCACATCTGACCTGCATCCTGTCCAGCAGGACCTGTTCCAGTCCATTGTCCAGACCTACGACAGTGAGATTCAGGCTCTGAAGTCCTGCTACAAAACCATGAACGCCGAGCACTTCTGGCAAGAATGGAAGACCATCAGCGGGTTTCCAGCGTGCTTGAGAAGATTGCTCTCGAAATCAGTGCTCTGACCGACATCATTCACAAGCTGGGAAAATCTGCGAGCCGCACTGGACATGGCTTGTCCGGTCCTTCCCCCACTGCGAGTGACCCTGAGTTAAAAAAGTAAGGGTACTCATCAAAGGTTTTTCGAATGCATCATTCTTCTGAAAAGTCAAAACCAAGAGAAACTAAGTTTACGGAATAGTTTTATTTTTAATTTAATTAATTGTAAATTTTAAAATCGAACATATTTTTTAATGAAAATTAAAACACATAAATAAGTATACCTTAAATCAAATACAATTATTAAAATACATATGATATTTTCGAAATATTATATTTATCCATTTTAATTCTACATTTTTCTCAATCGGTAAAATTAGTTAAAAATCCGAAAAAATAGATAATCTTTTGTATGTCAAAAAAAAGTTGATATCCACACTTTTAAGAAATGCTATTGATCTTCGTCCACGAAATAAGAAAGCGCCCCAGAAAAAGAGATGAATATTTCTTATTGCAACAAAGAATGAGCCTAGAAAAACAAAGCAATCCACTCGATAGCACGTGGTAAATATTCAATAATTCTTAAAATTCGTGGGAAGAATTTAAATGAATAGAAAATCCAACATTAAAATTCGTCATTTAAACGTAATAAAACATATTTATAAAATACAAAACTTAAAAAAAACATCCGAAGTTATGTCTTTAACCCCCGCCGCAATATCCAAAACGTGCATAGAATTTGAAAAAATTATTGGAAAAACACTTTTCTCAAGAACTATACATGGACTTATACCCAATGAGATTGCGAAACGTGTTGTAGAATCTAGTATTTTAATTGAAAAAGAAATAGATAGGATGATTATTGATATAGATAATATCTATAACGAAAAAAACTATGTGAATATATCATTTCAATCAAACTCTATTATTTCAGAGATGATGAAATGTATCTTGTCTATAGTTTCATCTAAAAATGTAAATTTTACAGTAAATTATGGGTCAAGAGAGCATCTATTTTCCTCTCTTCTGAAGGGAAGAACAGATATAATCTTTGCCAGTGCTTATAATGACATAATAGATGATAGGATTAACTATAAATATCTCATCCAAGATAAATGTGTTATTATCGATAAAGATCGCGCCTATTCAATGAAAGAGATAGTTAGAAACTGGGATAGCTTTCAATCAAAAGTATGGGTTCTACCCATTCGTGGAACAGCTATGCGCGATAGATTCGACTCTATTCTCGAATATAATGGCTTAAAAACACCGAAAAACCTGATTGAACTAAATTCAATCATTGGTGCATCCAGCTTGATAGACAATCCTGAGACCATAGGAATGTCTACGATATCCTATTTAAAATCAGTAAAATACAAATTTGAAGAAAATAAAAACATCGAGGACCTTTCCGATATTACCCTCAACGTAGGGGTTTACTGGCGGCAAGATTCGAAGAAACTGGTTTCAGAAGTTGTGGATTTCTTCATCCATAATATGGATCTCAATAAGTAATTCATATTTATCCTCAATGCCCGAGAAGAAGGATTTCCACTTCTTCCCCTATTCGAGCGATCAGCCCCTTCCTGCTCTATTGTGCGACACTGGCATCCGATACGTGCTGCGTAGCTGCTGGGGGCCAGTAAGCAGTCACCAGTTCCGTCTGGATTGTTTCTATCTGCCCCTGAATCCAGTGCATATATTCATGCAGCCCACGAATAATGATCTCTTCTGCCGTTTGATCTTCGAGACTTGCGCGTAGGTCGGCCAGACGTTCCTGTACGGCATAGCATTGCTTGCGCAGATTGTAGTGCGTGGACAATGCGCCCAGAACGCTATCAGTCTGTCGTAAATTCAAGGCAAGAGACCGGGGAAATCCTTCGTTCTTCAGTAGAAATCCGACCACATTTGCTGGCGTTGTCGTGACCGGCTGCAAGCGTCGAAATGCGTGATATGCAGCCGCAGATCGCAGAACAGACGCCCATTGTGTCGTATCGATTTCAGAGCCCACTTCTTCCTGGGGAAGCAACGTATGATATCGCGTGTCTATGAGACGGGTGATCTGGTCACTCCGCTCCATATGCCGCCCCAGAAGGTAAAAGAGCCATGCCTGATCGCGGTATAAAGTGCCTTCGGTTACGCCTGTATGGGTCTGGCAGTCCTGCTTGATGCGATTACACAACGCAGAAAGGCCAGTCCTGCGGATATCGGACGCCTGAAGATCAAGGACCCAGCGTGTGAAGACGTTCAATTGCATCCACATTTCTGTGGAAATCAGGGGACGAACCGAACGGGCATTTTCACGAACAGAGTTGGCCATCGCCTTGATGGAACTCGAATTTGCAACATCCGTAATGTAAAACTGTAGATAGTCCTGCTCGGTAGCCGCTGGATAAAGAGCGCTGAACCGCTCTTCGTCTGAATTGATCTGAACGATTGTATCCCAGGACGTCCGTCCGTCCGGGCCTCGTACGAACGCCTCGGTTACCTCAATCAGACGTGCCAGATTTTCAATCCGCTCCATGTAGCGCGCCAGCCACATCATGCTTTCGGCATACCGGGACAGAAGGGTATTCAGGCCGGGAAGCATGCCTGATGCCGTTGGGGAAAGCTGTGTCATACGGACATCACCCATGTATCCTTCGATCCTCCGCCCTGGGAGGAATTAACAACCAGAGATCCTTTACGGAGAGCCACACGCGATAAGCCCCCCGGAAGCACCCATGTCGTTTTTCCGGTTAATGCGAAGGGACGTAGGTCAACATGCCGCGCCTCAACGCCTGCGTCACACAGGGTTGGCGTCACCGAAAGATCGATCACGGGCTGGCTGATATAATTGGAAGGGTTCTCCGTCAGTCGGCGCCTGAATTCCTCGAGTTCGCTCTCCGTTGCGTGTGGCCCTATCAGAAGCCCATAGCCTCCGGACTCCCCGACAGGTTTGACGACAAGCTTCTCCAGATTAGCCAAAGTAAAGGCCAGCCCTTCTGGCTCAGCGCAGATGTGCGTTTCAACGCTTCCCAGAATGGGTTCTTCTTCCAGATAGTACCGGATAATCCGCGGCATATACGCGTACACGGCCTTATCGTCCGCAACCCCGGTCCCGAGAGCGTTGGCAATCGTCACGTTGCCTTGACGGTAGGCTTCCACCAGTCCGGGAACGCCCAGAAGACTTTCCGGATTGAAAGCCAGCGGGTCCAGGAAAGCGTCATCAATGCGTCTGTAGATCGAATGCACAGGTCGGAGCCCAGCGACAGTTCGCATGTAAACATGATTGTTTTCAACGAGGAGATCGCGCCCCTCAACAAGAGGAACACCCATCTCGCGTGCCAGAAAGACATGCTCGAAATAGGCTGAGTTATAGATCCCGGGAGACAAAAGAACGACCTGCGGGTTAGTCACGCCTTCCGGTGCGACATCGCAAAGCGCCCGATGCAGACGCAGCCCATAATCCTCTACCGAACGAAGAGGCATCCCTGATGCCAGATCCGGCATCAATCGCAGCATCATGTGCCGGTTTTCAATGACGTATGACACGCCTGACGGGGTTCTGGCGTTGTCTTCCAGAACAAGGAACTGCCCGCTGCGATCGCGGATCAGATCCGTTCCATTAATATGGACATACACGCCACCCGGGACATCCACGCCGACCATAGCCTGACAGTAATTGGCATTTTTCAGAACCAGATCTGCGGGAATGATACCGTCCTGCAGGATCTTGCGATCATGATAGATGTCCCACAGGAAAAGATTGATCGCCTTGACGCGCTGTTGCACGCCTTTTTCGATAAACGCCCATTCGTCAGCGGTCAGAACGCGGGGGATCACATCAAAAGGTAAAACCCGGTCAATGGCCTCCCGGTCAGAGTAAACCGTGAAGGTGATACCAAGACGGTACAACTGGGTTTCCGCATTGGATGTACGGTGGCGGAGTTCCTTGATGTCGAACTGGGACAGCCTGTCCTGAACCAGTTGCAGGGCCTCAGGTAACGCCTCTCCCCGGTTCATCAGCTCACAGAAAAACGAGGGCTTGAGATAAGCGGAGAAAATGCCGGCTTCCTGGACCTGGGATTGCAAGACGTTGGACCTCATCTGTTTGCCCCGTTTCCTTACCCGACAGCTGTATGAACCATACCCGGCCGGATCATTACGATTATTTATTAACCTATCAACTCCCTTCTGTTTGCCAAGCAATAAAAGCAGCGAGCAGTTTTGTTTTTCCCAGAATATATCAAGAGAGTTGCCGTTGCCGTTCTTCCTGTTACGATAAAGGAAGGATAATCCCGAGCTAACGGGACATCAGGGGAGCAGGGAACATCAGGTCATGAGAGTGGATCGCGGAAATCTGCCACAATGAACACGCTCGTGACGCTTCGCCACCACACGTCCTATCGCTATGACCGTCCCGTCTTCCTGGGCCCTCAGACCATCCGGCTGCGGCCGCTCGTTAACGCACGCAACCCTGTCCTGACCTACGCCCTGAACGTCGGTCCTGGCGAAGGTCAGATCGCGTGGCGGTTGGACGCCCACGAAAATACGGTTGCCGAAGCCATCTTTGCCGAGCAGGTCTCTCACTTCGATATCGAAGTCCGTATGACTGTGGATATCACGCCCTATGACCCCTTTCAAAAGGGCGGTCAGCCGCTTTCACAGACACCGGACAATCCCGCCTACAGAGTGACTACGTCTGATCCAGACCTGCTGGACGGCTTTCTTGACGGTCAATTCCTTTCAGCGGGAGAAACAGATCTGGCTCGCCTGATCTGGCTCAATCGCAAACTGGCCCAATCTCTGCACTATAAGACCCGTATGGAGCCCGGCACCTGGGCTCCAGCTGAGACTCTCTCCCGCCTGACGGGCTCCTGCCGAGATAGTGCGTGGTTAATGATTGCTTTCGCGCGCAGGTTGGGCTTCGCAGCTCGGTTTGTCTCCGGATACCTGATTCAGCCAAAGCCATTGGATACAGGCAGCCAGACCTTGACCTGTGACTTGCACGCCTGGGCTGAAATCTGGGTACCGGAATCAGGATGGTTCGGATTCGACACGACTTCGGGTCTGGTTACAGCCCAGAACCATATTCCCCTTGCCGTTTCGGCGACACCGGAAGAGGCTGCCCCTGTTTCAGGGCTTCTGGATCACTGTCAGGCGCGGTTTGATGTCCTAATGGAAGCACAACATTTGCACAGAGAGACCAATACCTGACATCATGCTTCGCAAGAGCTGCAATAAGGTGCCGAAACAGTGAAGCTTTTCTCATGTCAGTGCTGCCAGCAGGCTCTGTATTTCGAAAATATTGCGTGTGAATCCTGCCATCATCCCGTGGGCTATCTTCCCGGTTTGGCAACGCTGACCGCGCTGGAACCGACCGGAACGGGCCGCTGGCACCCCGTGGAAGAACAGGTTCAGCATGCAGAACTCGTCTACTGTGCGAACCATGCCTATGACGCCTGCAACTGGCTGACGACGCCAGACAGATCCGGCAGGCCCGCCATCTGCTTTGCCTGCCGCTTCAACCGGACAATTCCCAACCTCGACAATCCGAAAAATCTTGAGCGCTGGCGGAAGATAGAAGTCGCCAAACATCGGTTGTTTTACACGCTGCTTCGCCTCAAGCTTCCAATCCGGAGCCGTTGGGAAGACCCTCATAACGGTCTGGCGTTTGATTTCCTGGACGATGCCGCAGACGGCTCTGCCCCAATTATGACCGGACATAACAACGGTCTGATTACTTTAGCCATCCGTGAAGCCGATGACGCCGAACGCGAGCGGATGCGGGTAGAAATGGGCGAGTATTACCGCACCCTTCTCGGTCATTTCCGGCACGAAATCGGACACTATTACTGGAATGTTCTGGTTCGGGATGCAGGGCGCCTGGAGAGTTGCCGCGCAGTGTTCGGCGATGACCAGCAGGACTATCAGGAGGCCCTGCAAAATCATTACAACAACCCACCGCCGGAAGACTGGCGGGAACGGCATGTCAGCATGTATGCGACGTCCCATCCTTGGGAAGATTTTGCAGAAACATGGGCCCATTACCTCCATATCGTTTCCACTCTGGAGACCGCATGGGCGTATGGCGTAACCATTCATCCCGTTCTGCCGGATGCATCACCCCTCTCAACCAACGGCCCCGGAAACGATCCGTATCTGACGTCCACATTTGACGAAATCATGGAGGCCTGGGTCCCCCTGACATCAGCAGTCAACAGCCTTAACCGCTCCATGGGCCTCTCAGACTTTTATCCCTTTGTGCTGACGTCCGGAGTGCGGGAAAAGCTGGCGTTTATTCATTCCCTGATCCGGGAGACACAGGCGCTCGGCTAGAAAACCGCCTTTCCTGTCCCAAATTGGCGCGTGCGCATCTGCCGAGCCTGATGGATGAAGTACAGTTTGGCGCCCGTCATACGCACAGACCTGAACACAAGATAAACCGGCGCAGTCAGCGCCGTGCGGGACGAAAGCGGAATATAGGTGATCTGCCCCGCATGGTGCTGCTGCATGGAGTGCGGAACCACGGAAATCCCCAACCCCCCGGCTACAAGACTGAGAGCCGCCATGAGTTGCGGCCCTTTCTGGCGGATATTGGGCATAAAACCTGCCCCGAGGCAGGCATCCACGATCGTCTTGTACAGACCGTTGTTGTACTGGCTTTGATAAAGAATGAAGTCTTCATTTTCCAGATCAGCCAGTCTGAGCCCTTCTGGTGGAGGATTGTCCGCAAGGGGGTGGGCCTTGGGCACAGCCACAACCATGGGCTCTTCCAGAATCAACTCCACCATAACGTCCGAAACATCCGGGATGGACGCACGGACAAACGCGACATCCACCAGATCGTCTCGCAAGGCGCCGAGCAACTGACTGGAATTCCCCTCTGTCAGGCCAAGCGTGACATCCGGCCAGCTTTCGCGAAAATACCCCAAAACGGCGGGTAAACTGGGGTGGCACATTGCGGAATTGGTGAAGCCGACAGATAGCTCCCCGCTCTCGCCCCGCACGACACGACGGACATCTTCAACCGTCTCGTCTACACGGTCGAGAATGTCATAAGCCCCCTTGAGCATACTGCGTCCAGCAGCCGTCAGGCGCATCCCTTTGGCATGACGCTCAAAAAGTTGAACACCCATGGTTTCTTCACAGGAGCGCAACATCCGCGTGAGAGGAGGCTGCTGAATCCCCAGCCGTTCTGCGGCTCGTGTCAGGGTGCCTTCCTCCGCGATGGCAACAACGGCGCGGAAATGACGAAGCTCAACCATGCGATACCTTTAAGGTATGATGAAACCTGTATGGAAATATTGGATCTAACAGTTTTCCTCTCTAAAGTCCGCACGCCTTCTCACATACGGACAGACAGGACGCCCCCATGACCGACAAGATCCCCGCTACCCTTCTCGCCGGTGATGGTATCGGACCAGAAATCATGGCGTCTGTCACGACAGTGCTTGATGCTCTGGGAGCGCCTTTTGTCTGGGACCATCAGAGCGCAGGCATGGGCGCTCTAGAGAGCCAGGGAAGCGCCCTGCCTGATGCGACGCTGGAAAGCATCGCCCGTACGGGCCTGGTGCTGAAAGGCCCGTTGACAACGCCTGTTGGCAAAGGCTTCCGCTCCATCAATGTGACACTTCGTCAGCAGTTCGATCTGTATGCGAATGTGCGTCCGACGCAGACAATCGTGCCAGGCGGTCGTTATGAGAACGTCGATCTGGTCGTGATCCGGGAAAACGTTGAGGGCCTTTACGCCGCCATGGAACACTACATGCGCGTTGGGGACGATCCGGAAGCTGTGGCATACGGCGCCGGGTTCAACACGAGAGCGGAATGTAACCGAATCGTAAGGTTTGCATTCGAGTACGCTGTGAAGAACGGCCGCAAGAAGGTTACGCTGGTTCACAAGGCCAATATCCTCAAGATCCTGAGCGGCATCTTTCTGCATGAAGGCCGCCGCGTAGCCGCAGAATATGAAGGCCGCGTGGAGCTTGAAGAGCGCATTGTCGATGCCTGCGCGATGGAGCTTGTCATCAAGCCAGAAAATTACGACGTTCTCGTCACAACCAATCTTTTTGGCGATATCCTGTCTGATCTGGCTGCGGGGCTTGTCGGCGGCCTAGGCATGGCACCAGGCGCGAATATTGGCGAGAAAATGGCTGTTTTTGAAGCCGTTCATGGCTCAGCACCCGACATTGCAGGTCAGGGCATTGCTAATCCCCTCGCACTGATGATGGCAGCCAGCATGATGCTGGCTCATGTGGGACGCCAGGACCTGTCCGCCCGCCTTGATGCCGGCATGAAGCAGATCCTTACGACAGACAATATCCGTACCCGCGATCTTGGCGGCACGGCTACAACAGAAGACGTCACGCAGGCCCTCCTGCGCGCCATTCACTAAACCAGACGACACGACCAGCAGGGAACACACATCATGAAACAGGTTGGACGCGATCTTCTGGGCAGCCAGCGCGACCTGTCCGTTGACGGACAGACCTATCGCTATTTCTCTCTTCCTGTCGCAGCGGAGAAAATCGGGGACATTTCCCGCCTTCCCGTCAGCCTCAAGGTTCTGCTCGAAAACGTTCTGCGTTTCACGGACGGCACGAGCTACAAAACTGAAGATGCACAGGCCATTGCAGACTGGCTGCACTACGCTGGCTCAACGCAGGAAGTGCCGTTCAAGCCATCCCGTATTCTGATGCAGGATTTTACAGGTGTTCCGGCTGTCGTCGATCTGGCCGCCATGCGCGATGGCATTCTGGCGCTCAACGGCGATCCGCGGAAGGTCAATCCGCTTGTGCCAGTTGATCTTGTGATCGACCATTCCGTCATGGTCGATGTCGCAGGCCGTGCGGATGCCCTTCAGCAGAACGTTTCTCTGGAATTCGAGCGGAATGGCGAACGTTATGCGTTCCTCCGCTGGGGCCAGCAGGCATTCGACCAGTTCCGCGTTGTGCCGCCGGGTGCGGGCATCTGCCATCAGGTCAATCTGGAATATCTGTCTCAGGTCGTCTGGACCAGCACGATTGATGGCGTGACCTATGCCTATCCGGACACGCTGTATGGCACAGATTCCCACACCACCATGGTCAATGGACTAGGTGTTCTGGGCTGGGGCGTTGGTGGTATTGAAGCCGAAGCCGCGATGCTCGGCCAGCCAATTTCCATGCTCATTCCGGATGTCGTCGGTTTTCGTTTGGATGGCAAGCTCCCCGAAGGCACGACGGCCACAGACCTTGTCCTGACCATCACGCAGATGCTGCGCGCCAAGGGCGTTGTCGGGAAATTTGTCGAGTTCTATGGCCCCGCACTGGACCATCTGCCGGTTGCAGACCGCGCCACCATTGCCAACATGGCCCCGGAATACGGCGCAACCTGCGGCTTCTTCCCGGTCGATGCGCTGGCACTGGATTACCTGCGCCAGACCGGCCGTGACGAACACCGTATTGCGCTTGTCGAGGCCTATCTGCGGGCGCAAGGCATGTTCCGTGATGCGTCCACGCCAGAACCGGTCTTTTCCTCCACGCTCGCACTGGATCTCAGCACCGTTACGCCGTCCCTCGCAGGACCAAAGCGCCCGCAAGACCGTGTAGAACTGCGCTCTGCCTCCGAGGCTTTCGAGCAGGCCCTGACGGAGACGCTCGGCGTCAAACCGGAAAATACCATCGTCACCGCTCCGGTCGCTGGAACCGATTACGCGCTGGAACATGGTTCGGTCGTTATCGCGGCCATTACATCCTGCACCAACACGTCCAATCCGGCCGTTCTGATTGCCGCAGGACTGGTTGCCCGTAAGGCACGTGCACTCGGCCTCAAGCCCAAGCCATGGGTCAAAACCTCGCTCGCGCCAGGGTCGCAGGTTGTGACCGATTATCTGGATCGTGCAGGCCTAACGGCAGATCTGGATGCCTTGGGCTTTGAAACCGTTGGATATGGCTGCACGACCTGCATCGGAAACTCAGGTCCGTTGGCCCAGCCGATAGTTGATGCCATTGAGGGACATAACCTCGTGGCGACATCTGTCCTGTCCGGCAATCGGAACTTTGAAGGCCGTATTTCACCTAATGTTCGCGCGAACTACCTTGCAAGCCCGCCACTTGTGGTTGCTTACGCACTGCTCGGGACGATGCGTCAGGACATTACGACAGCCGTTCTGGGTCACACGCCGGGCGGCAAGGCCGTCTATCTGAAGGATCTCTGGCCCTCCAACCATGATGTTGCAGAACTGGTTGGGTCCGCGGTTACCCGGGGTGCCTTCGTTGAGCGGTATGGTCGTATCACGGAAGGCACGCCGGAATGGCAGGCGCTGGGAACAGCCAGTGATTCAGCCACATTCAAATGGCAGCCTGGCTCCACATATGTGCAGGATCCACCATATTTTTCTGGCCTGACAGCTGACCCACAGACAACGAGTGACATTTCAGGCGCACGCGTTCTGGCGCTGCTTGGTGACAACATCACCACCGATCACATCTCGCCTGCCGGCTCCATCGCGACGTCCTCTCCTGCGGGCGAATATCTTCAGGAACATCAGGTCGCGGTTAAAGACTTTAATTCCTATGGGTCACGCCGCGGCAATGACCGCGTGATGGTCCGCGGCACCTTCGCCAATATCCGTATCCGCAATGAAATGGCGCCGGGTACCGAAGGTGGCATGACACGTCATCAGCCGGATGGGGCACTTATGTCTATCTATGATGCGGCCACGCGCTACGCTGACGAAGGAACACCGCTTGTCGTGTTCGGCGGCAAGGAATACGGCATGGGCTCATCCCGTGACTGGGCCGCGAAAGGCACGCGTCTCCTTGGTGTCAAAGCCGTCATCGCCGAGAGCTTTGAGCGCATTCACCGTTCAAACCTTGTGGGGATGGGCGTTCTGCCACTGACGTTCGAACCTGGAACGACGCGTAAGACACTGAATCTGGATGGGACTGAAACCATCAATATTGCGGGCATCAGTGATCTGACTCCTCGCAAAACGTTGGTTATGACCATCACCCGTCGCGATGGCACACAGGAAAACGTTTCCCTCCTGTGTCGCATCGATACGGTGGACGAGGCAGATTACTATCGCCATGGCGGCATCCTGCCTTACGTCCTGCGCGGTATGGCTGCGGCCTGAACAAAAAAGGCTCTGCTCCCGACAAGGGGACAGAGCCAAAGCAGGAAAATACCGGGCTTCAGGCTGTAAGAGACAGGCCTGCGTTGTTCTGAGGCGCCAGTTTGTACGGTCCGCCAGCTTTGATCTGCAGAGCAAGAATGGCAATGCTGTTGGAAGGGCGGCTACCAAGCGGCAGAAGACCACGACCGGCTGTCCAGCGCATGTTACCCTTCTCCGGATTGCTCCAGCCTTCCAGCGTCTCAGTCTTCAGATGCGCTGTAATCCGGTGAGTACGGCTCTCCTCAAACAGAGTGATATCGCCAATCAGAACGCCGAGGTTGCGTCGGTCATCTACAAACGGGCCGATAACGTCACTCGGGCGGCTGGTTCTGGAGACAATCCGCACGCTTTTGACGTTGGCAGGGATCATGAACATGACACGGTCATTGGCTTCACGGGTCTTGCGAATAACCGTGCCTGTGTCCGTCACCAGGTGAAGATCAGCATCTTCCGTAAGAGGTGCATCTTCGGAAACCGTCTCTGAGCAGACCTTGCTGGCACGCGCATCAAACTGGTGGAATAGCGGCTCCACAAACTCGCGCCTGACATCCAGCGGCGCATTACCGTCTTCAGCCCATGTTTTAGCACGGCCACCCAAGGCGACGACATTGCCGCTTTGAGCAAATGAGCGACGATTTCCTGTGTCCAGATAGCTCTCTGTAAGAACGCCATTCGCGGTGATAACAGAGTGCTGCTCCGTCTCTACATGGTAATAGTCGTAAGACGTGATGCTCTTGTCGTAAAAAATGGAACGACCGTTTACGAGCATCCGCACAGGTACGAATTTACCGTCGAAGAACAGGCAATGTTCAGCAGTGATCAGCAGGTCTTCATAGGGAACACCATCTGAGATAGCATTCTTGAGAACACGGACCGGATAACCAGCTTTGTCATCAGGCAGCCCTGGGCAGACAAAGGCCTTTTTGGTTCCAACCCACACGACCGGACGATTTACTTCGGCCTGAGCCTGCCAGTCATAAACGGTAACTTCGTCGCCAATGCAGATATCTTCAACTGCGACCTCTCCCTGTGCGGTGCGGACCATTGATCCCCGCAAAAAGCACACGACAACCAGTGTTCTCAGATAAGTTTTGCCGTTGATCGTCGAAACCGTGAAGGTCGTTCCTTCATTCGCTGCCGGGAGCTGGAATGAAGATGTTCCGGAAATGGGTACGCCTTGATTGGTCAGTGTATAAACGCCGTTCTCATACGTATAACCGTCTGCCGTCAGGCCGCTGAGAATGATTGTATCATTTTCTTTAATATTCGTAATGTAACTAATAATACTTGGCGTTGTTCCTGCTGCAATTTCAAGCGTTCCACCGCCGCCTTCGTCGAACTGGATAAGGCCTGTTGTTGTGGTTGCATAACCACCAAGAACTACAGTGCCGCCATTACCAATAATTATCTTCGATCCGCTAGTGATCGAAACTGAGTTATCGAGAGATAGAGATCCCCCTCCACTCACTGTGACTGCTGCACTTTCGGATGCAGTTCCAATTGTCCAATTTGAGGCAGTTACAACAGAATTATTATCTACAATAACACTTCCTGTTGTTGCTTGACTTGCATCTGGAACAGGAAGGCCAGTATAAAATGCCGCCCCAGATATTTTTCCAGAATTATCTATAGTTACTACGCCATTCTGTGCACTGACGACAGACTGGCTACCCCCTGTTGGGGTGAAAATTACTGACGCTACCATTGTTTTCTCCTGCCTCTAGCCAGATGAGATCTGCAACTCACCGCGCCTGTTTTTTTGAAGCATGAGAATTTTGGCCACCACTCCCATATGGTAGTGGATGTTTGCTTTTTTTTGAATATTTTTGTCTGATGATTCCGGCTTCAAAAGAAAGAATCCATCAAATGGAAAATCATATTTTTATTACAAAAAATATCTATAAAACTATAGAAGACCGCTCCGAATGGAATGAAGCCTTAGTAAATATCGCAAAATACTGCACAGACAGCAGTTTTGGCGGCGCATCTTTAATTCCATTAGACGAAGACATGTCTGAATGGCGGTTTGGCTCCAATCAGGATCCGAAAACAGAAGAATTATATTACAATCACTGGCGAAACAAATCACCTCTGTCTGTCTATACAAGAAAAAAAATAGAAAATGACTTCCTATATGTTGATGACAGCTTCTTATCTGACAAACAAATCGACAAAATACCGTTTTACATGGAATTTTTAAGGGAATTTGGTGTTCGAAGAATACATCATGCCATGTTCAAAACTGAAAATGGGAATAGGTTTCTATTATCAGTACAGTCTCCAGACGGATTAACAATACAATCAAGCGCAATCATCAAGCAAAACCTGACACGAATAATTCCGCACGTTATTCAAGCAGTTGGAACCGGAATCTCTTTTAACAAGAGCAAGAATTTTCATGAAATATTTGAGAATTCCTTTAAAGAAATGCCGTTTGGAATTGCTCTGATTAATTCAGAAAATAAAATTGTATATGCGAACAACAACCTAATCCGGATGGAATCCGATGGAATTTTTATAAAAAACAACACAATCCAAGTGAAAAGCTCTGATGGTAACAGTAAATTTTCTCGCCTCCTCTCTGGATCCGGCGACATTCACAATCCCATAAAAATAAAAACCGAAACAGATAAGATTTTCTTTGCGAAAGTAATAAACGTTTCATCCAAAATGGAACAAACCAGAATGGTTATTTTTTCCATTCATAGAGTCAATTCTGAAACGGAAGCTATTTTGAGCAACCTTTTCCTTACAGCGTCTCAATCAAAAATTGCCTGCCTGATCGCGAATGGGAATTCCATTAAGGACTCTTCTTTGAAAATGAATATCACCGAAGGAACTGCCCGACAGATGGTCAAAGATATTTTTGTCAGGTTAGGCGTCAATAGCCAGAGCCAACTTACGGCTTTTGTTAAGAATATCAGCTTTATAGCCTAGTTTTATTACACACCCCTGCATCAATAGTACTAAAATGATGCAGAGGCAGATTAACAGATCTTCTTATACAGCATCTACCGTCACAGCTGACGGTGCATTTTTCTTAACGGATTCAATCCCGGCATTCCGCGCACTTTCACTGCTGTACGCCTGACTGCTACCAATCACCTGCCCGTTTGAAGCCTTCAGATTAAAGAACGGCTTTCCAGACGCTGAAATCTTACGCTCATAATGGGCGTCGTCAGGGGCATGCTTCTGAACGGAAGCAATACCATTCACCGCACTGGCTTTCTGCTTGTACCCTTCACTGGCAAGAATACTCTCTCCGTTAGCTGCTTTCAGGCGAAAACGATATTCGCCAGCAGTGTCGGTATAGAGTTCAAATTTTGCACTCATGATCGAGCTCCTTTCAGAACAGCATTCATCAGCAGACCCCGCATACCAGATTCAAGAAGACCTGCTGCTGTCAGCCTGCCACAAAAAGTGCTGAAAAATCGAGTCTGCTCTCAAGCCCGACGGGCAAGTGCCAGCTTAAGGCTGAACAGCAAGAAAACGCTGCCGGTCAGGCGGTCCATACGCCGTACGACGGTCGGACTGGACAGAAAGCGTCCCAGAGGAATGGTCAAGGCGACCAGCAGTCCAAGCCATGCAAAAGACAGCAACGCCTGGATGGCGGTTAGCAGAAGCGAAAATTCGCGCACATTGACATGGGGCGGAATAAACTGCGGCATAAACGTCATGTAAAAGACGCCAACCTTGGGGTTCAGCAGATTGCTCAGCAAACCGCGCCGAAAGGCCAGTCCTGCCTCTGGACGGTTCGTCGGCTGCTCAACGGATGCTTCAGCCTCTTCTTTCGACAAGGATGATCGGGGATGTAGAAGCAGCTTGATGCCTATCCATCCCAGATAAAGCGCCCCCGCCCATTTGACGGCTGTGAATGCCGTCTCTGACGCCGCCAAAAGTGCAGTCAGGCCAAAAGCCGCTCCCAGGCCCCAGACGCCCAGCCCAAGACAGATTCCCATAACCGCCGCCAGCCCGGCTTTCCATCCGGACGTCGTGGCCGTCCGGAGGGTCATGGCGGTATCCAGGCCCGGCGTAATGGTGAAAAGGGCGGCAGTCAGTGCGAAGGCAAGGAGGGGGAGCAGATAAGGATGCATGGCCTGAACCATATACATCCTTTTCCTTCTCCCCAAGGCCTCACCAATTATGCCTGCACAGGCAAGCGGATCAGGTAGTCAAAGGCAGACAGGGAGGCCTTTGCGCCCTCACCCATGGCAATGACAATCTGCTTATACGGCACTGTCGTCGCATCACCCGCAGCGTAGATCCCCGGCACTGATGTTGCGCAATGATCGTTGATCACGATCTCACCATACGGGCTCAGATCCAGGGTCCCCTTCAACCAGTCCGTATTTGGCAGCAGACCGATCTGAACGAATACGCCGTCCGTCTTGATGTGGTGCAGGCCACCATCAGCGTCGCTGTAAGTCAGACCCGTGACTTCCTTGCCGTCACCTTCGATCTTCGTGGTGAGCGCACTCATCAGAACCGTGACGTTGGGCAGGCTCAGCAACTTGTCCTGCAACACCTTATCCGCCTTCAGGTGCGCACCGCGCTGCAAAAGCGTAACGTGTGAGACGATATTCGCCAGATCAATTGCAGCTTCAACACCGCTATTGCCGCCGCCCGTCACAACAACAGGGCGTCCCTTGTAGAACGGGCCATCGCAATGCGGGCAGTAGGCCACGCCCTTGGTGCGATATTCCTCTTCACCCGGAACGCCTAGCTGGCGCCACCGTGCACCGGTTGCCAGAATAACCGTCTTGGAATGCAGGCTCGCCCCACTTTCCAGAGCGATCTCATGCAAGCCACCAATCTGAGCCGCCGGAACAAGTTTTGCTGCTTTCTGGGACGCGATGATCTGCACGTCGTACTGGCGCACATGGGCTTCAAGCGCAGCAGATAGCTGTGGGCCTTCTGTTTCCTTGACGGAAATGAAGTTCTCGATGCCAGCCGTATCCATCACCTGACCACCGAAACGGTCCGCAACGAGGCCCGTCCGCAAGCCTTTACGTGCAGCATAAATCGCTGCGGATGCACCCGCCGGGCCCGCGCCCAGTACCAGAACATCAAATGGTGCAACGTCGTTCAGCTTGGCAGCCGCACGCTCAACAGAAGACGCATCCAGCTTTGCCAGAATATCCGCGACTTCCATGCGACCAGAGGCAAATGGCTGCCCATTCAGATAGACCTGCGGCACAGACCGAATGCCAAGGCGTTCGACTTCTTCCTGAAAATCCGCCCCATCAATCGCGACGTGATGGATTTTTGGATTCAGGACGCTCATGGCGTTCAGCGCCTGCACCACATCCGGGCAATTCTGGCAGGACTGGGAGAAATAGGTCTCGAAATGGAAATCTCCGTCCAGCGCTTTGATCTGCTCGCCAAGATCAGCGTCGATCTTGGGCGGATGACCGCTGACCTGAAGCAGCGCCAAGACCAGCGAGGTAAACTCATGCCCCATCGGGAGGCCAGCGAATGTCACGGCTTCAACCGAACCGGCCCGGCGAATCAGGAAAGATGGGCGGCGGGAAGCAGTTCCGGCGTCGGAGAACGTCACCTTGTTGGACAGGCTGGCAATGTCTTCCAGCAATCCACGCACTTCGGCGGAGCGCTCGTCGGTGCCAAGGGTAGCTTCCAGCACGACGTCACTGCGCAGATATTCCATATAGGCGCGCATCTGGGTTTTCAGGTCGTCCTGAAGCATCGTTTTCTCCAGCAATTTAAAATTGGTGAAATCTTGAAGAGCCCTACCCCGATGAAGGGGCAGGGAATGGTGAGGCGATCCCGCCTCACCCGGCAAAATCAGATCTTGCCGACGAGGTCGAGAGAAGGCTTCAGCGTTTCGCCGCCTTCCTTCCACTTGGCCGGGCAGACTTCACCCGGATGCGTGGCGACATACTGAGCGGCCTGGATCTTCTCCAGCAGTTCCGTCGCGGAGCGGCCAACGCCACCAGCCGTGATTTCGATGTACTGAACCTTGCCTTCCGGATCGAGCAGGAACGTGCCGCGATCAGCCAGACCAGCTTCTTCGATCAGAACACCGAAGTTGCGGGAGATCACACCCGTCGGGTCGCCCAGCATGGTGTACTTGATCTTGCCAATAGCCGGGGACGTGTCGTGCCAAGCCTTGTGCGTGAAATGCTTGTCCGTGGAAACGGAATAGATTTCAACGCCCAGCTTGTCGAAAGCGGCCTGATTATCAGCCAGATCTTCGAGTTCTGTCGGGCAAACGAACGTGAAGTCTGCCGGATAGAAGAAGAAGACGGACCACTTGCCACGGACGTCTGCATCCGTGACCGTCAGGAATTCGCCGTTGCGGAATGCATCGGTCGAGAACGGGGCCAGTGTGGAGTTAATGCGAACCATCAGAAGGTCTCCTGCTTTGTCGCTCGTGTTAGGTTGCGGAACCTATGTCCCACAAAATGAGAAGGTCAGGAAACAGTTCCTGTCAATATGATTGATCGGTCAAACCGAACAGAGATCAAACCCTCATCACCACTACCTATTTCATATCAGCCCCACTGACCAGTCCTTCAAGCCCACTGACGACGAAAGGCTTCCAGCTTGCCCAGATAGATTTTGCGCTGCGCCGGGCTGATCCAGGCAGCCTCAAAACTGTTTCGCGCCAGCGTCAGAAGATCGCCTTTGCTCAACGCGCCATCGCCCTGCGCCACGACAAGGCTCTCCGCCACATAATTGCTCTTCATGTAAGCGGGATCATCAGACGCGACCGTAACTTTCAGCCCCTGATCGAGCATTCCGCGAATGATGTTGATGTTTTCACCATTTTCCCGCAGCCAGCCACAGGCAACCGGGCAAACGGTAAACGCTGTGCCTCGGCGTTTTGCCACAGCCACCAGATCCGGACGCTCCAGAATATTGCCGCCATGATCAATGCGGTCTGCCTGAATGTCTTCCAGCACCTGCCGGATATGTTCATGCGTATCGAGCTGGTTCAGGTCACAATGCATCGTCAGGTGGAAACCGGCTTTACGGGCGCGGGCAAACACCTCCCGGAATTTGTCAGGGGGATTGTTCTTCTCGTCAGAGTCCAACCCAATACCGACAATATGCTGACGGTAGGGAAGCGCTGCCTCCAGCGTCTTCATGGCAGACTCAGCCGTCAGTTCCCGCTCGAAGCAAAGAACAAGCTGGGAGTCGATCTTCAGATTACGTCGGCCATCAGCCTGCGCCCGCGTGAGGCCATTCATAACCGTAGCGAACGGAATGCCACGATCTGTATGCATCTGCGGATCGAAGAATATCTCCGCATACAGCACATTCTGGGAGGCTGCTTTGGTCAGATAGGCATATGTAAGGTCATAGAAATCCTGCTCCTTGAGCAGAACGGTTTTGCCCTCGTAGAAAATCTTCAGAAAGCTCTGAAGATCGTGGAAGTTATAACTGGCCCGCATGTCTTCAACCGTGCTGTACGGCAGGGAGACACCATTGCGCTGGGCCAGACGGAACTTCATTTCCGGCTCAAGCGTGCCTTCAATATGCACATGCATCTCGGCCTTTGGCATCGCGTAGATGAAGCGGGTCAGGTCATCGCCCGCTCCATCTGAAGCTGCCGTAGCCGATGCACGCCCGGTCAAAGCGATACTGGCTGAAAACAGCATTGTATTTGCCAGAAAGAACCTGCGCCCGAACGTCATCCTGTTTTCCTTTAGCGTTTACGCGGCATCTCCCTGCCCACGACTTTCGCAGGGAGAATGTTGCGCATCCGCTCCGATAACAAGGAGAGAAAACAGGATAGACCGCACGTTAATTTAGATCAGGCCGTCAGACCGCCATCCACCGGGAGGGACGCGCCCGTAATGTAAGAGGCCGCAGGGCTTGCAAGGAAGCCTACGAAATCCGCAATATCAGCGACCTTACCGTAGGAATTCGTCGCGGTGAAACTGCTGATCAGGGCCGCACCTTCGCCGTCAGCCGGGTTCAGATCCGTATCGATCGGACCTGGCTCAACCACATTAACGGTAATCCCCTTCGGCCCCACATCACGCGCTACGCCGCGGGCAAAGCCTTCCAGAGCCGCCTTGGTGGCGGAGTAAAGAGAAATACCTGGGAAAGGTGCGCGGGCACCAAAAGCAGAGCCGATGTAAATCAGGCGACCACCCTGCCCCAGATGTTTCACAGCTTCCATCGTCTCGATCATAACGGCACGAACATTCAGGTTCAGCACCTGATCGATCTGCTCAACTGTCATCTGATCGATCGGCCCGTAAGGATAAATCCCGGCGTTACAGACGAGTGCATCCAGCCGACCGAATGTTTCCACGGCCTTCGTGACAACAGCGCGGTTACCTTCCGCTGTTCCGCCATTGGCCTTGATGGCAACAGCCTTGCGGCCCTTGGCTTCAATCTTGCTGACGATATCCGCAGCAGCTTTTTCGTTGCTGGCATAAGAGATCGCAACGTCATATCCGTCTGTGGCGAGACGAAGGGCGATTGCGGCCCCGATACCACGGGAACCACCGGTCACGAGAGCAGCGCGCTGTGTCATGGAGTCTTCATCCTTGCTGTGGAAATTCTTTGAAACCTTATACGCTTCGTCAGCAGATGTGTCTTGCCAAGGCCGATGACGCTTTCATGCAAATATAGGAAAAACCGCACTTCCATATTTTGGTGTTCGGTATTATCTATAATTCATGAGTTACGTTCCCCTTTCCGGCCTATCCCTTCGGGACATCGAATATGTCGTGGCAGTGGATGACCTGCGCAATTTCTCCCGCGCGGCAGAACGCTGTGGTGTGAGCCAGGCGGGCCTTTCAGAGCAGGTCCGTAAGCTGGAGCAACTTCTCGACGTTACGCTGTTCGAGCGCTCGCGCAGGCATGTCGCCCCCACACCTGATGGAGAGCGCCTGATTGCGCTTGGCCGTGAAGTTTTAACGGCAGCCCGGAATCTTCTGGAAGTCGCACGGACGCGCACCAGCCCGCTGGATGGCATTCTGCGACTGGGCGTCATCCCGACGCTTGGCCCGTATTATATTCCCGGCACGCTTCCCCATCTGCGGCAGTCCTATCCGAACCTGAATCTGCGCCTGACAGAAGGAACGACGGATACGCTGGTCCAGTCTCTGCGAAACAACGAACTCGATCTGGCTCTGATGGCGCTGCCTGCTCCGTCGGAGGCGCTGGAAGCCCTTCCTCTTTTCGAAGAGGCTTTTCTGGGCGTTTTTCCGGTTACGCACGAACTGGCTGGCAAGAACAGGATCTCTCTGAAACAGCTGGGTCGACCTGATCTTCTGTTACTGGAAGACGGTCACTGTCTTCGCGATCAGGCGCTGTCCATCTGCCCAACCATTCCCAGACAGCGCGAAACCAGATTGGCCACAAGCCTGGAGATGCTCTGGCACATGATTGGTGCAGGCGAAGGCTTCTCGCTCATTCCCCGGCTTGCTCTGCGTAACCGGATGGATTTTGAGAACCTCATTACCGTCCGCCCCCTTTCCGAACCCGAAGCAAGTCGGACAATTGGGCTCGTGTGGCGTGCCTCAGATCCACGTGCCAGCACTTTCCGGGAACTCGGCATCTTTCTACGGCAGGCCACCCCCGAAGGATGCAAAATGTATCCGGCATGAACCCCGTGAACATCAGGGCGTTTTTGTAAGATATCGCTTTTCCGAAGGCTCTGTCCGGGGAAGCCAAACACTACTGTAGGCCTGCGCCACAAATATGGCTGAGAAAGTCGCAATGCGTATCCAGAAAAGACGCGCCGCGTGAAGAACGCCCTGATTGGTACATTTCTGCGGTTGCCGGGTGCACCAGAAACATCAGGCCCTCTTCCAGGCATCCGGATTGATGATCCGACACTCGCTGCGGTTCTGGATTTCGATATTCCGCTTCTGCTGCTCCACGAGGGAACAACGCTGGGCGACAGCCCGGTCTGGGATCAGGACCGCAACAGGCTCATCTGGTCAGATGTCATCTCGCGCAGGGTGATGGCATGGCACCCAGACGGCCATGTTCACACCATTATTGATCCCACGTGGTTCATCAACGGCAATGCCCTCCTCCCGGATGGCACGCTGGTGCATTGCGAACAGGGACGTCGCTGCATCAGTCTTTCACGGGACGGTCAGGAAACCCTGCCCCTCGTCACGCACTACCAGGGCGGCCGCCTTAACGCCCCAAATGCCATTGTCACTGGCCCCAATCATACCCTCTGGTTCACTGACCCAATCTTCGGCATCCACTCTGCAAGAGAAGGGTATATCGCGGCACCAGAACTTCCCCATCGCAGCGTGTATCGATACGATCGAAAAACTGGGGATCTGACGCGCATGGCTGATCTGGACCAGCCCGACGCTCTGGCATTTTCGCCAGACAGGAAAACCCTCTACGTAACGGACACATCCAGAAAAATTGGCGGTCAAGGCTGTCACATTCATGCGTTTGATGTCGGCCGCCATGGAAAGCTGACGGGTAAACGCCCCTTCTATAGCACTGAAAATGGCGTCCCTGATGGCTTGGCCGTAGACCATCGCGGATGGGTGTGGACCACCGCAGATAATGGGATTTACGTGATCGACGCCTCGGGCTGCACGCTTGGGTTCATCCCTCTTCCGTGGTCACCAACAAACTGTACATTTGGTGGCCCGGAGAACAGGCGCCTCTTCATTACCTGTCGTGAAAAACTGGTAGCTCTGGACCTCAGTGACTGAATCCAGAGCACCGTTCTTTAGTTGGACGTATCGCAGGCTTTCTTGCTTCCCGGAAAATCGGAGCAGCCAGCCTTACTGACCCCCCACTGATAATCCTTCTCGTCACTTGCCATGCCGTTCGGCTGAACCTGCGTCAAAACAGCAGACAGATCCGAGACGTGTCCGGCGGTATACGTCAATTCAACGTAGCCGTTATAGGCTCCGGGCGTTTTGTTGGCGCTCTCGAAATAGGTGGGCTTATGGTCCTTGCCTGGAACACCCAGAATAGACGTCACCTGTGCAGGCGTGGCTTTCTCAAGACTTTTCAGCAGATCTTCCGTGAAGCTCCGACACGTCACTTCCGGTCGCTCGTCTTCACCCGGAAGGGCGGCCCAGCATCCTGCCTGTCCCGGGAAGCCCTTGGCGGCAAATGCATTCCCGGACACGCCCATGACGGCACCCGTCACGATTAGTAGACCCATCACCCGCTTTAAAGTCACCATTTTACCGCACTCCTGCCGATCCATTTTCAGTCTGCCAAAATCTCTCAGCAGGCATACACTCAACTGGTGGCTTTCGGGTAAAGCCGATTGACCACCTTCTCCATCGTCAGTCCCTGCACGATGATTGTAAAGACCACCACCCCATAGCAAACCGGCAGTAGCGTCTCCCTCAGTTCTCCCGGGGGCAATCCCAGGGCCAATGCCACGGAAATCCCGCCCCGAAGCCCACCCCAGGTCAAAACACCGAGAGCTCTGCCACGCTCACCTTTTTTCAGGTGAACCGGCATTGTGGACAGGAACACACTCAGTCCGCGAACAATCACGGACAGTGGAATGATGATGAGTGTCGCCACAAGGTTGGGCAGATGTGGAGTAATTTCGAGAAGCTCAAATCCGATCAGCAGGAACAGCAATGCGTTCAGGATTTCGTCGATCAGCCCCCAGAACGTGGTGAGCTCCTGGCGGGAATGCTCCGGAATTGCACGCTTGCCTGTATCGGTCGCCAGCCACATCCCTGCCACAACCACGGCAATCGGGCCGGACATGTGCAAAGAGCTGGCGAGGCTGTAAGTGCCCGTTGCCAAGGCCAGCGAAGCCAGCAGATCAATCTGCATGTCCTGCACGCCCCGAATGATCTTCAGGGCGATCCAGCCCAGCACACCTCCCAGCACGCCACCACCGACCGCTTCCACAAGAAAACGAACGATGAAGTCCGTCATTGCAACGCTATGGACCTCTCCAGTCGCAAGACCGATGACGGTCCCGTACATCACAATGCCTACGCCATCGTTGAACAGGCTTTCTCCTGCAAAGGTGGCCTGAAGAGCTTCTGGCAAGCCCAGCCGACGCAACATTCCCACGACGGAAACCGGATCAGTCGGCGCGAGGATGGCCCCCAGAACGACACACCAGCTGAAAGGAACATTCATGCCCAGAAGCGGAAAGACCAACCATGCTGCGCCTGCCAGAAGCCCCACGGCCAATACCGTTCCCAAGATAGCCAGCGCAGCCACAGCCTTTCCGCGGGAGAGCAGCAGTCCGAGATTAACCTGCATGGCCCCGGCAAAAAGAAGGAAGGACAGCGCCCCTTCCAGAAGCGTTTCTGGAAGATTGACCTGCCCGAGAAGGGTCCGGGGAATGTGCTGGAGGTCGTAGCCTGGCACCAGAGGATTGATCAGCATGATCAGCATCGAAATGACCATGGAAATCAGGAGAATACCGATGGTCAGGGGGAGCTTGAAAAGGCGCTCGTTCAAAACCCCGAAACACGTTGCTCCCAGCATCAGCAAGGCAAAGAGACCCAGCGAGTTCATCCGTTCTTCTCCTCCTGACAGTGCATCATGCACTGACCTTCCGTCGCCAGCCATCAATTCCGTTGCGACGCATTTTTATACGGTCCGTCAGAAACAGAAGCTTCTGTAACAGGCAGAGTTTCCTGCGAAAGATTTCAACATACTGCGGTTCAGGACTTTGATGTGCCGTTATTTCGAAGATGCGGCAGACGGTTTGCCAGGAAGCCCGTCACCGCTGCTTCTTCAGCCGATAGTCCATGCTCCGGCATATCCAGAACATCCTGCGCCCGTTTCTGAAACGCAGCCCTCAAAGTCCCGTCCAGATGCCCATCCACCACGCACGGATTAATATAACTCTTTCGACAGACCGCAGGCGTATTTCCAAGCCGGGCAGCCACGGACTTCACCGCTTCCACAACCTGCTTTTTGGCTTTCGCTTTCGTATCATAGCCATTGAAGGCACAGAGCGTGACGGCAGCCAGTTGCGTGGCAGCCCAAGTGCGAAAGTCCTTGGCCGTAATGTCTTCACCAGTGATGGTCTGAAGGTAGTCGTTCACATCCTGTGAGTGCACATCGTGGCGTTCACCGTTCTCATCCAGATACTGGAAGAGACGTTGCCCCGGCAGATCTTCGAGGCGTGACACAAGCCGCGCCAGTCGAGCGTCAGACAAATCCAGATGCTGCTCAATCCCATGTTTGGCCCGAAAATCAAGCGTGACGTGCTTTCCGGTCACATCAACATGCCGGTGCCGCAGCGTCGTAAGGCCATAGCTACGGTTCTCACGCGCGTACCGGTCATTTCCGATACGGGCCATCGTCCGTTCCATGATGAAGACAATCGCGGCCAGAACGCGGTCCCGGCCCAGCTTCTTTCGCGCTAGGTCCTTTGCCACCTGCGCTCTCAAGGCAGGAAGATGCTCACTGAAGACAAGCATTCGGCCAAACTTGGCGACGTCCCGGGTTTCCCGCCATTTGGGATGATAGCGATACTGCAACCGCCCCCGCGCATCTGTGCCAACAGCTTGAAGATGACTATCGGGATCAGCACAGATCCAGACATCGCGATAAGCCGGAGGAATTCCCAGGCGTTTCAGGCGCCCAATAACGTCCTGATCCGTGATGCGCTCCCCGGAAGGATCGTAATAGGCGAAGCCTTTGCCGGCTCGTCTGCGGGTAATTCCTGGTTCCGTCCTGTCCACATAATGCAGGCCCGCGCGCCGGGCCTGTTTCTGCTCAGGTGAAAGTCTTGCTGTCACGGTTTCGCGGTTCCCTGTCCGTCCAACTGTAACAGCGTGCTGCTGGAACCGGAGTTTCGTCAGATCTGCTTACGCTTCCTGATACTTCCTGACATGACACCTGCTTTTCCACAGGTGACTTACAAGAAGGGCATTACGGGTAAGGGATACAGATGTGAAACGACTGTTGTTGGGATGCAGTATGCTCCTGCTCGCAAGCTGCGCATCGCATGCACCGTCCGATATGTCAGAAACTGCTGACAGCAACGATGCCCCGTCGTTCAATCAGACGGGCAGTGGCCCTGGTGGAGGCCGCGGCGGCGGTAACAGCATCTGGTCTGATGTGTTTCGCACCGCCCTTCAAACTGGAATGGGCTTCGTTCACCACTGAACGAAGCCAGCCCCTTATTTGTCTTCGTAACTCAGTCGCCACTCAGCAGGCTCTGCATCCGCAAGGCTGTACCATTCCTTCATGAGCGGATGGTGCAACATGCTCTGAACCCAAGCTTTCACAACGGGGTCAACATTAAGTTGATACGTGTGAATCCGGATAGCGACGGGCGCATACATGCAGTCAGCCACCGTCAGGACGTCCCCGAACAGATACAGCGTGGCCGTGCCGGAGCGCAGAAGTGCCCCCTTCAGCGTCTCGCTTAACAGAGCAACATCCTTGGCCAGGTCTTCGCTACTTTCTGACAAAGGTGCTGGAACACGTTCCACATCCATCGGACAATTCTGCCGGATTGGGCGGAAACCGGCGTGCATCTGGGCGCTGACGCTGCGGGCATGAGCACGCACCACACGGTCCTGCGGCCAAAGAGACGGCTCATGCTCGGCGCAGTATTCGCAGATGGCCAGACTTTCCCAGACATGCGCGCCGTCATGCTGCAAATAGGGCACCAGCTTGTTGGGAGACAGTGCGTGGATTTCCGTGGTCTTGCCACCGCCCTTTAGAGCAATGACCTTATCTTCCACATCCAGCTTCGCCAGCTTGACGGCCAGCCAGCCACGCAAGGACCAGGACGAATACCGCCGCGACCCGATCAGAAGTGTCCCTGCCATGCTTACGCTCCCGCCAGAATAAACCCGCCGCCCAGAACACGGCTCCCATCATACAGAACACAGGCCTGCCCCGGGGCCGGCATGGCTGGCTCCAGAAGCTCAACGAGTGCCTCACCATTCGCCAATGGCTTCACAACCGCATCCCGGAGCTTCTCACGAGCGCGGATCTGCACGCCACAAGATACACCTTCCGGCGGAGCATCAATCAGCCAGTTCATGTCCCGCAGACGGATCGCCTTGCGCGTCTCAACTTCGGTCGCCTGAACGCGAGGTCCAACAACAATCCGGCGCTTTGGCACATCAATCCGCGTTACCATCTGGCGTTCGCCAACGGCCGTATGGATGTCTCCCAGCCGCTTGCTCTGACCAACCGTATAGCGCGCAACGCCTTCATGATGCCCAAGGACCTTGCCCTGTTCATCCACGATCTCGCCTTCACCCCGGATTTCGGGACGAAGCTTCTCGACGATATCAACGTAAGACCCGCTTGGGACGAAACAGATATCCTGACTGTCCGGCTTGGCCGCGATTTCCAGTCCAAGCTCCTGCGCCAGTTCACGCACATGCGCCTTGTCCGGCATCTCGCCAAGCGGGAAGCGCAGGTAATCAAGCTGGTCTTTCGTCGTCGCGAACAGAAACCAGGTCTGGTCCCGCTCTGCATCAACGGGGCGATGCATTTCAGCACCAGACGGACCTTCAACACGCCGGACGTAATGCCCGGTCGCCATCGCTTCACAGCCCAGATCGCGGGCCATGCCCAGAAGATCCGTGAACTTCACGCCCTGATTGCAGGCCACGCATGGCACGGGAGTTTCCCCGCGCGCATAGGCGTCCGCGAAGTTCTCAATAACGCTGTCCCGGAAGCGGCTTTCCGCATCAATGACGTAATGCGGAAAATCCAGCTTATCCGCTACGGCGCGGGCATCCATGATGTCCCGCCCGGCACAGCAGGCCCCCGGCTTGGACGCCTGACCGTGATCGTAAAGCTGGAGGGTCGCGCCGATCACCTCGTGGCCCTGCCTTTTGAGCAGCGCGGCCACTACGGAGCTGTCCACGCCTCCTGACATGGCAACGAGGATACGCATGGTCTTCAGCCCGCCTTTGGAAGCTGAACGGTCAGACCGTCCAGATCTTCGGTCATGACAATCTGGCAGCCCAGACGGGACGTCTGCTCAAGGCCGAAGGCCAGATCCAGCATGTCCTCTTCATCGTCGGTCGGCTCGGACAGCTTGCCAGCCCATTCCGGGTCCACCACGACATGGCACGTCGCACAGGCCAGGGAACCTTCGCAGGCGCCTTCGAGGTCAATGTCATGCTTGTGAGCGATTTCCAGCACCGACAGGCCGACAGGCGCGTCAACTTCACGGCGGGAACCGTCACGTTCGATAAAGGTCATCTTGGGCATGGGCTGTCCGTCTTGTTTCAGTCTCTTGAAGGTTGGCAGGTACGGACAGCCTCGATCAGAAGAGCCGCCGCACGGTCAATACCGGGCTTGGAGGTAGAGCGTCCGACCGACAGGCGCAAGCACCGCGATGCTTTCTCTGCAGAAAGTCCCATCGCCGTCAGCACATAAGAGGGAGTAATTTCTGCGGCCGAGCAGGCTGACCCCGTAGACATGGCAACTTCCGGGACCCGTTCAAGGATGTCCGTCGCCCGCACGCCTTCCGGCAGACAGAAATTCAGTGCACCCGGCAGGCGCGAGACTTCACGTCCATTCAGTTCACACCCTGGAAGTGCCGTTTCAATCTGGCGCCACAGATCATCCCGCAGGGCGGAAATCTGCAAAATATCCGTATCCAATCTTCGTTTCGCCAGCTCCGCAGCTTTCCCGAACCCTACGACAAGAGGGGTGGGCAACGTGCCTGACCGGAAGGCCCGTTCCTGCCCTCCCCCGGAAAAGAGCGGCTGTAGTCGCACACGGGGCCGACGCTGCACATACAGGGCACCGATCCCCTTGGGGCCATACATCTTGTGCGCGGAAAAAGACGCCAGATCGATACCATCCAGTGAAACAGGCAACTTCCCGGCCATCTGCGCCATGTCAGTGTGAAACAACGCCCCAGCCTCATGGGCGATTCGTGACAGGAGTGGAATGTCCTGCAGGATGCCCGTCTCATTATTCGCCGTCATGATGCTGACAAGCAGTGTCGGCACCGCCAGTGCCTCCCGCAGAGCCTCGGGATCAACACGCCCTTGCCCGTCCACTCCCAGGATAAGAGGGTCAAAGCCTTCAATCTCCAGATCCCGCACGGATTCCAGAACGCATTTATGCTCAGTAGAGACGGTAATGACGCGACGACGCTCATCTCCCGTGCGCTTCAGGTGGCGAGCGGCTCCCTTGATGGCAAGATTGTTTGCTTCCGTGGCTCCAGACGTAAAAACGAGCTCCCGGGCTTCAGCGCCGATCAGGTCAGCGATAGTCTGGCGGGCTGCATCGACAGCCTGCGCCGCTTTCTGACCCGGGCCATGGACACTGTGTGGATTACCAAAATCCTCCGCGAACCAGGGCAGCATGGCTTCCACAACTTCAGGGGCGCAGGGCGTTGTGGAAAAATAATCCAGATAAATCACGCTATACCTTCCACTGACCAACACAGATCGTTACGGTTCCAGATATAGATGGGTTTTTCAGCCTCGAACCCTGTTTCAGGTAGAGAATGCCTCATGGACCTGATCCCCTTGGCAGCACTCTGTTTGCCATCACCTTCGGTATTCTACTCCTCAAGCTCATTTCCCCTTCAAGCCGATGGATCAACGCCCGCAGCGCCCTTCTGGAAGAGCAGGCCCGGAAACTCAGGCTGGAAAATGACCACATGAGCGCGCCTTAACGTTTGCTCAAACGACGCGCCATACGCTCATAGGCATCACAAAACGCGTCAACTTGCTCTGCCCTCACATTCCACGGCAACGACACTCGTATGGCCTGAGAGGCGCCGGTCGTCTCGCCCATCGCCGTCAGAACATGAGATGCCGCGACCTTTCCAGAAGAGCATGCCGAACCGGCAGAAACACAAAATCCTTCCAGATCCAGCGTCATGAGCTGTACCTGTGCGGCAACCCCGTCGAGGACCAGGCAGCTTGTGTTCGGCAGGCGGGCGACCTGACGCCCGGCAACACGGGCTCCCGCAGCCACCGCCACCTGTTCGACGCGCTCCCGCAGTGCCTCAATAGCGGACCAGTTCTGAGCCTGCGCCTCATCAAAAGCAGCAGCCATGCCCAGAATAGCTGGCAAAGGCTGCGTTCCTCCTCGCCGACCGCGCTCCTGACCGCCGCCCACCATCAGGGCATCAATCGGTTCATCCCGTGGCAGCAGCAACGCACCTGCGCCTTTTGGTCCGCCCATCTTGTGCCCCGAGAGAGCAACGCTGCACTCAGTCAGGCTGAAAGGCAGTCGCCCAGCGCTCTGAACCGCATCCACATGCAGATGTGCGCCCGAGTCGCGGCAGAGTGCAGCCACATCCTCCAGTGGCGACAAAACCCCTGTCTCGTTATTGGCGGCCATGACACAGACAAGTGTTGGCGCCCCATCCGCGAGACGCTGACGGAGGATTTCCAGGTCCAGAATGCCCTGGTCATTCACCGGAATAACGTCCGCATTCGGGGCGGCCTTACGAACGGCATCATGCTCCGTTGCGCCGATCAGGATCCGACGCCCTTGACCGAACGCATGAATGGCCATTGCGTCAGCCTCCGTGCCACCTGATGTGAACACACAGGTCCCGGAAATCCGCCCGAAACCCGCACTGATACGACTACGGGCATCTTCAAGACATCGCCTGGCTTCGCGCCCTTCCGCGTGGACCGAAGACGGATTGCCGGACAGCAGCAGACCGGACAGCACAGCCTCCCTCGCTGCGGGGCGCAGAGGCTCGGTTGCATTGGCGTCAAGATAGTTCGGAGCAGATGCGTTCGTCATGTTCTCTAGATCGTGCAGAGTTGCAGGAATCGCAATCCCGAGTCGATTTTGGTGGAAATTCTGGCTTTCAACTCGATATACAGACGCCCACCGGAAGGCAGGGCCGTAATCCTGCCGGACATAGAGCGAGAGTATTCATGCCTGAAGTGATGTTCGCCGGCCCAGATGGCCGGCTTGAGGGTCGTTACCACCACTCCAGCGAACCAAACGCTCCCCTCGCCCTGGTGCTGCACCCACACCCGCTTCACGGCGGCACCATGAATAATCGTATTACGTACACGATGTATCGCCACTTCGAGAAGATGGGCTTCTCGGTCATGCGCTACAACTCGCGCGGCGTCGGCCGCTCCCAGGGGCGTTACGATGGCGGTATCGGAGAAATCTCCGATGCAGCTGCAGCACTTGACTGGATGCAGATGGTCAACCCGAACTCCAGCGAACTATGGATCGCCGGATACTCGTTCGGGGCGTTCGTCGGCATGCAGCTTCTGATGCGCCGCCCGGAAATCAGTGGCTGGATCAGCGTTGCGCCTCCAGCCAATGATTATGACTTCGGCTTCCTTGCACCTTGTCCGTGTAGTGGTCTGATGATCGCTGGCGGCAAGGACGAAATGGCTCCCGAGCCAGGCATTCGCAAACTGGTCGACAAGCTCAACACGCAGAAGAATGTGACGGTCGATTATCGTATCTTCGACGATGCCGACCACATTTTCGCCAAGCAGGCTGAGCGCGTCGGAGAAGCACTGGAAGATCACGTCATGACCATGCGTGGCCGCAAGGCTCTCGCACTGGCCGCCGACTGATCCCGGTTCTTCAACCAGGACTATAAAAATAGCCTGCTTTCCTGTGCGGATCGCAGGCTATTTTTTTTGTTTGTCGGTTCAGTAACATTGTGCAACGTTTATTGCATGACAATCCGGCCCGCCCCCCCGACCTTACCCGTCCGTGTGACGGACCTCACAAAACGCTTCGGCAGCTTCACTGCGCTCGACCACGTTTCTTTTACAGTCGAACCCGGTGAAACCGTAGCTCTCCTCGGGCGCAATGGTGCCGGAAAATCCACCTTGATCGGCTGTCTCATGGGATTTCTGATCCCCGATCAGGGTTCTGTGGACATCTTTGGCCAAAGTGTTCTTTCGCTGCCGCGAGACCTCCGGGCCCGTACCGGGTTTGTCCCCCAGACCATGAGCGGATTTACAGCGTTCAGTGTTGGTCGACTGATTGATTATATCGGCGCGTTTTACGGCGATCTGCCCCCTATTGATCCCATCCTGCTGCAATGGGCCGATCTGGATTTCAAAAAGATTGTTCGCAACCTCTCGGGCGGCCAGAAACAGCGTCTGGCTATTCTTCTGGCCATGCGGCACGAGCCCGATTTCCTCGTACTGGATGAGCCTGTCGCCAGCCTCGATCCTCATGCCCGGCGGGATTTCATGAATCTGCTCGGCAGTTATGCAACGCGCGTTGGCGCCAGTATTCTGATTTCATCCCATATTCTGTCAGATCTCGAACGTCTGTGCTCACGCCTGCTGTTTGTTCGGCAAGGCCATCTTGTTCTGGATGTGTCTGCAGAAGTTTTCCGAACACAGACCCGGTGGCTGGACCACAGCACTCCGGAAGTACTGCACACTCTGCCATGCCAGATACTCGGGCAGCGGGAGAGCGGCATTCTTGCTCACGGGTGGACCGAGGACCTCGCCCTTCCTGACGGAACATCCGTCTCCATTCCCGACTTTGAAGACGCCTTCCTTGAAATCACGGCTCCGCGGGAGCATTGACCATGGGCAGCCTCTCCCTCACCCGGCAGGAATGGTCTGACCTCTGGCGAGCCCTGCAACTCTACGCCAGCCCCGTGTTCCTTCGGGCAAACTACCTGCTGATTTCAGTTGGGTTCTTTCTGTTTACGTCCTTAATGGATCTTCGGAGGCTGCACAGGCTTCTGACGCATGAGACATTTGAGCAGGCTCTGTCGCACGCCAATGTTGTCAGTCTCATCCTCACATCCATGTTCATCCAGAACTGCCTGCAACTGCATGCTACAAGACAGATCGGTGCAGCTCAGGCTCCTGCTATTCCCGGATTGGCTTTAGCGGAAGCAAGAGCAGTCTGCATCGTGGATGTCGTGTCCGTCTTACTGCTCAGTACCGCCCTGAGTTTTGCGCCCATTCCGTTCCACGACGCCCTCTTCTTTGTGCTGTTCAATTCAATCCCTACCGTGCTGCAGTGGTACGTCCCGCCCCAAGGCCAGTCCCAGAAACTACGCGTTCTGATCAGTCTGGCAGGGGGCATCCTGATATTGGGGCAATTCGGCCTCCTCCTCCTCTCAAATGCCAGCCTATGGCTTCTGACGCGTCCACCCATCCTCACCATTCCAGCAGATGTTTGTCTTTTGCTGGTCATGATCGTCAGTATTCTCTCCCTGCCCAACCGCCTTCACGGTACTCCGGCTACTCCGCATGCTCTCGACGCTTCTGCGTCTTTGAAAGACGCGCTGCCGGAGTTTCCTTATGGCAAAGCAAAGACACGGGCCCGCAAACCCATCACATTCTATCAGCTTCGCCAGATGCTGCTGGCACCGACCTCACCTCTGACACTCAAAACTGACATCCTGCTAAGCTGCCTGTTCATTCCTGTTCTGATGTCCATATCGGCAATGGGAATGTCGCTCTTCACTCACAAGAGTTTCGCAGCATGCTGGAAGCCACTTGTCTTCAGCGCAGGCGCGATGATCGCCGTTAGCGACAACTGGCTTACTCAACGGCAGCATTGGCCTCTCCTGCTGATTACCGGGCGTTTTGGCGATCGTCTTTCCTTTGTCCGGTCTGTCTTTTCGGCAAAGCTTTCCCGCCTGTCCGTCACGATACCGCTGCGTGTTCTCAGCCTGATCATTCCATACGCCCTGATTACATCATTCGCCCTGCGCGACACCCTGTTGTTCAGTCTGGAATTTATGGGGCTGGCGCTTGGCTTTGCCCTCTGCGGGGGGCTTCCTTTTCTGGTGAGCGGAAATCCTTGGAAGGGCGTTGTTTATGCCTTCAATTTCATTCCGATCTTCCTTCTGCAAACCTGCAACCCATTCATTATGGGAACACGCATTGCGGGCGTGATTGCAGGACTTTCCATAGCTCTGGGCTGCGTGGCCTATGTCCTTGCGCCTCGCAGTCTCAGCAAGGCAGACTGGCCCTACGAAACCGAATAGGACCTTCACCAGGCAGGCCTTGTACGGAGGGACACGCAAGCGTGATCCTGCCTTTGGATTATGACCGCTCAAATAGATTTTGGCGGTCTTTCCAAGAAAAACGTTAATGAAAACAAATAGAACCCTTTCTTCCAAATCACAGAAAGAGCGTCTGTAAAACTTCTCTCTTCTTTGTCATTCCCGGGCCTCGTCCGTCTCGTGAGATAGATTCATGTTCATGTAACGGAACGGTCCGTTACTTAAGCAGAGTTGGGACACGGCCCGCCCGGCCGTTGAGAATATGCAGCCGTTCGAGAGACAATGGGTCAAATCGCTGGGACTGGTCTGCGCCATTACGTCAGGATTTGCCTTCACCACAGGCACTGCACGGGCGCAATCTTCCACCGCAACCGTATCCGAGGATGAGCGAACAACCTCGGAACATGCTGCCCTTCGCTACAGGAGCAATGCGAAAAGCCGTATCAAAACAATCCGTCCTGCTCCAAAGCCCGTAACCGTCACACCATCCCAACCTGGCGTGAACGACCTTGCCCAGCCGATAACAACGGATCAGTCCTTTCTTCCCGCCAGCCTGCATGACTGGATGAAGCAAAGCACCATGACCGGGGACTGGGGCGGCTGGCGCCCATGGCTGACGGACAAGGGCGTGAACATCACGGGCCATTACTTTCAGGATTCTGCTGGCAACCCGATGGGCGGCAAGTCCCAGAATGTGAGGTACGCACACGAAATCGGCCTGAATTTTGATTTCGATCTCAAGAAGCTCACAGGCTACAGCATCGGCCTGTTCCACTTCATCGTGACCTCCCGCGCGGGACAGGGCCTCGGTGCAAAACTTCCTGCACTAAACAGTCCGCAGGAAATCTACGGCTCTCCCACAGTGCGTTTGTCTCTGCTGTCCTGGGAGATGAACTGGAACCGCTACGTTTCAACGACGATCGGCGAAATCAACTCTGAAACCGACTTCGAAACATGGTCCATCTACTGGGGTATGAACAACTACTGTCAGTTCCAGACCAACGCCATCTGCGGCATGCCACAGTCCATCGCTTACAACTCAGGCTATGGATACTATCCGACGGCCCATCCCGGCGCATGGGTGAAATTCTACCCTGCCGGAAACAACCATTATTCCATTCAGTTTGGCGTCTATTCTGCTGATCCGACGATTGGAAACACCCATAACGGGTGGAAGATGAACCTGCACGGCGCCACCGGCACCTTTCTGCCCTTCCAGCTTGTCTGGCATCAGGGCGGAAAAGACGATTACAGTGGTCCCCTGCAAACCAACGTCAAGATCGGCGGATACTGGGATACGTCACAGGTCAACAATGTGTACTCCCAATATGGAATGTTTGAAATTCCAAGTAACTATCTAGTTAGTGCACCAACAGCAAAGGTCAGGGGACGTTTCGGCGGATGGTTCCAGTTCGATCGCATGATCCAGCGCGACACAGGGGATGCACATCGCGGCACATCGTTTTTTGCGTCCTTCACCTGGGGTGATCCGAGAACGGCCATCGCGCCATACTTCGTCGACTGGGGCCTGACACGCAAAGGCACGTTCAAAAATCGCCCCGATGACACAGTTAGCCTCGGCATGAAGTTCCTCTGGGTGAATGCCAAGATGGCCAACTGGGTCGCCGAACTTCAGAAAAATGGCGCCACCGGTCTTTACCGCCCAAGCGGGGAACACGCCATCGAACTGAACTACGGATGGCGCCCCACCCCATGGCTGCTGATCCGTCCTGGTGCCCAGTACATCTGGAGCACAGGCGGGACCAACCGGTACAAAAATCCACTGATACTGGATTTCGAAACCGGAATTACTTTCTAAGACCACACATGGAAACCGGGATCATGAATCATTCCAAAATCAATTCTTGCGGCAGAAACAGCACATTCCTTACCGGAGAACACGTCCATGGCTGTCCGTAACGGCACGAAGACTCTGACGGAGTGGCTGACGCTGCTTCTGGGGGTCGTTATTCTTCTTGTGGGCCTGATCTTTGTCATCATGGGGGCTGACCTCGCGATGCTGGGCGGCTCTGTTTACTACGTCATTTGCGGGATCGTGCTGGTCGCCAGCGGGGTGTTCATGGTGATGGGCCGCACGCTTGGCGCATTCCTGTACCTCGGCGCCCTGGCCTACACATGGGTCTGGTCCCTGTGGGAAGTCGGGGTCAGCCCGATTGACCTTCTGCCGCGCGCTTTCGGCCCGACCATTCTCGGCATTCTTGTGGTCCTGACCATTCCGGTCCTTCGCCGCCTGAAATCCCGCCGTACACTCAGAGGAGCCGTCTGATGCGCCGGTCTCACCTTCTCGCAACAGCCGCAGGCCTCGCGCTCGCCTGTTCGCCTCTCGCCGCCCACGCTCAGTTCGCTCCCGCAGGCTCCGGGGGGCCACCTTCGGCGACTATTCCCGGCCCGGGCAACGCCGACGAACCCAAAGAAAACACACCGGCGGATTCAAGCTATTTTGCCGGACCCTCTCCGTATGCCCCGCAGGCTCCGGGTGTAAATGCTGCAAACCTGCCGGATATCGGATCAATCGACATTTCCGAAATTCCATCCATGGCGCCCCAGCAGAGTGCAAACCCGGCGCATGGAGACTGGCCGGCCTATGGCCGTGACGATAACCAAACGCGCTATTCCCCTCTGACAGAACTGACCCCCGAGACGGTCAACAACCTGAAGGTTGCATTCACCTACCATACGGGCAGCTATCCACGTCCGGGTCAGACCAACAAATGGGCGGCTGAAACCACACCCATCAAGGTGGGTGACGGCCTCTACATGTGCTCAGCTCAGAACGACATCATGAAGCTGGACCCGGTGACTGGAAAAGAGATCTGGCGCCGTAATCTGAACGTCAAATACGAGTCCATCCCCTACACGGCAGCCTGCAAGGGTGTGACGTATTTCACGTCTGCTGTCGTGCCAGAGGGTCAGCCCTGCCACAACCGCATCATTGAAGGCACACTGGATATGCGCCTTGTGGCCGTTGATGCGGCAACAGGTGAATTCTGCCCCGCGTTTGGCCATAACGGACAGGTCAACCTGATGCAGGGCATGGGTGAATCCGTCCCCGGCTTCGTGGCCATAACGGCTCCGCCACCTGTGGTGAACGGTATTGTCGTCGTCAATCACGAAGTGCTGGATGGTCAGCGTCGCTGGGCACCGTCTGGCGTGATCCGGGGTTACGATGCTGAAAGCGGAAAATTTGTCTGGGCCTGGGATGTTGGCAATCCTGACGATCACAGCCAGCCAACGGGCAATCGCCACTATAGCCGTGGCACGCCGAACTCATGGGCGGCCATGACCGGAGATAATGCCCTGGGCCTTGTGTACGTCCCGACTGGCAATGCGGGCGGCGACTACTATAGCGGGCTGCGTAGCCCGGCAGAAAATGCCATTTCCACGTCGATCGTTGCCCTCGATGTCAAGACAGGCTCCCCACGCTGGGTCTATCAGACGACCCGCAAGGATGTCTGGGATTATGACATGGGTTCCCAGGTCACAATGATGGACCTTCGAGGGCCAGACGGCATGCTGGCACCGGCTCTGATTGTTCCAACCAAACGTGGCCAGACTTTTGTGCTGGACCGCAGAACGGGAAAGCCAATCCTGCCAGTGGAGGAGCGCCCTGCTCCAGCAGGACATGTGCCCGGTGACAGCCGCGCGCCGACGCAGCCCTGGTCTGTCGGAATGCCCGCCCTTCGGATGCCGGAACTCCGCGAAAAAGACATGTGGGGGATGTCTCCGATCGATCAGCTCTACTGCCGGATCAAATTCCGCAGCGCGCATTATGACGGTGAGTTCACGGCCCCAAGTCTGGACAAGCCCTGGATCATGTATCCCGGCAACAATGGAGGCAGTGACTGGGGCTCCATGTCCTATGACCCAAACACTGGCATCCTGATTGCCAACTGGAATGCATCACCAATGTATGCCCAGCTTATCACCCGCCGGAAGGCCGATGCGCTGAAGCTGATGCCGATCGACGACCCGCATTACAAACCGGGTGCCGGGGCGGCTGAAGGGAATGGCCCGATGGAAGGCACACCTTATGCGATCGCCATTGCTCCTTTCTGGGACCCATTCACCAAGATGCTGTGCCATCGGCCGCCTTACGGAATGATCACGGCGATCGACATGAAGCACGGTCAGAAAGTGCTGTGGCAGCATCCGCTGGGAACAGCTCGTGCCAATGGCCCCTGGGGGCTCCCCACCGGCCTGTCATGGGAGATTGGAACACCGAACAATGGCGGTTCTGTCGTGACGGCTGGTGGTCTGGTGTTCATCGCAGCAGCTACGGATAACCAGATCCGTGCCATTGACGAACACACCGGCAAGGTCGTGTGGAGCGCAGTGCTCCCGGGTGGTGGGCAGGCTAACCCGATGACCTACGAAGCCAACGGCCATCAGTATGTTGCCATCATGGCAGGGGGACATCACTTCATGATGACACCGGTTACGGACCAGCTTGTGGTCTACGCTCTGCCAGACGCCATCAAGCACTGAAAAAACTTATGCGAACCCCTGCCTGTACAACTGAGTATGGGCAGGTCAGTCCAGACTGAATACCCGGACTGAAACGAGAGAGGCGTCACACGTGGACGCCTCTCTTTTATACTTGTCAGAAATCCACACCTGCCTGTGCAAACACATAACGGCCCGGAATAAAGCCCGAATACTGCGCCACAGCCGTATTGGAAGCCCCGTCCACCACGAAAGGCGGTTGCCTGTTGAACAGGTTGTTGATGCCCGTATTAAACGTCCATCGACCCGCTCGATATCCCACCGTCACATCCTGAAGAAAAACGCCCGGTGAGCGCGTACGCCCCGCCGTCTGCGGTGCCAGATCGTTCGTGCCGTCATTCCAGTGCATCCCGCCAATATACTGCACCATGTAGGTCAGGCTGAACGCGCCATGCTGCCAGCTGACCGTAGTGTAGCTCCGCTCACGCGGCATCCCGCTGCCAGACAGGTAGAGCAGTCGTCCTGTATAATTCCGCCAGGCCCCACCCGGCGTGTACTGCTGGAAATACCCGATCAACTGCTGATAGTTTTCGGACAGGGACAGACTGTCACGCCGCCCGAGACGCATCCGGTATGTCAGGTCGATATCCAGACCATTCGTCCGCAGGCCACCAAGGTTCTGCTGAACGGCAGAAATTGCCGTAAGCTGCCCGCTTGTGGACCGTGGCGAGACCAGCGAGCAAAGCTGTGGTTCCGTTCCCGTATAGCATCCGTCCAGAATATACTGCGTGCCCGGTGCGGAAATCATGTTCTGCAACGTATAGTGCCAGTATTCGACGGACAGCGAGAGATGCGGCACCCAGTGCGGCGTGACAACTGTTCCGATTGTATAGGTACGGCCCGTTTCTGGCTTTAGAGCCGCATTTCCGCCCGACAGCGTGGGCAACTGCCCCACGAACGCCGAACTAAACGTCTCGGGATTGATCCCTTCAGACATACACCTTGCCCGAACAGTTCCAGCCCGCGCTCCATAGGCTCCCGCCTGACTGCATGGGTCGGACGCAGACGGATAGCTCAGCGTGCGGCCCCCATAGAGACTGTAAATGCTTGGTTGCCGGTAGGACGTTCCCAACGTGGCGCGAAACGCGATGTCCTGAACAGGTGCCCAGTGCAGCCCGACCTTCCAGTTCTTCGTCGTTCCAAACGTATTATACGCCGAGACACGCCCCTGAAGATCCACGGTGAGATCCCGCGCCAGAAAAGCATGTTCGAGAAGCGGGATTTTCCCTTCAACATACCCTTCCGTCACATGAAAGCCGCCGCCCGTATAAGCCGTTGTCGCACCCGTAGAATCCCCCCGCTCCACAACGGGATCGGGCTTGTAGCTAAGCTGCTCGCTCCGGTGCTCCATTCCGAATGCCAAGCCGATCTGGCCGCCATGACGATATGGCAGGCTCACAACATGGTTGTTGTGAAAACGCAGATTGACGTCCCGCATCTGGTAATCCGCGTGGTCGCGCTGTGTAAACCGGACGTAATTTGCAGCCTGTTCCGAATAAGGCGCGAACGGGTTTTGCAGAACGCATCCTGACGCAGCCACACAGATATCCGGATTATATCGCACCGCACTCGACGAACTGGACGGATCAAGCTGCTCCGTGCCGGTCGTTTCCAGCAGGTGGCGATAGTTGACCATATTCTGCGTCTGTGCCGTCAACTGACTGACGCCATAGGTCATGGAGGCATCATACTGCCAGTCCCCGACAATGCGTCCTTTGGCACCACCAATGACCGTCCAGGTATCCACAGCAAAGTCATTTTGCCGGTATCCGACATCTTCCATCCGCTTCGTCACAGCGTAATCCTTACCCCATGGATTATCAGGACTATCCGCTGGAATGATCCAGGAAGACGGAAGACTGGAAGGCGGGATGCTCCCTTGCACAGGAGATGGGGAAAGCTGCCGGGACGCCGTAGTGTGACTGTAACGAACGTTGGAATACAGCGTGATGTGTGAGTTCAGATCGTAATGGGCATCACCAGACAAGGCAGCATTCTGATGATAGTTTTGGAGCATTGAGCCTTCAGCGAAGTTATACAGATCCGAAGACTGAAAGGCCCGAAAACTGCCATTGCCGTCAGGGACCATGCGCTTCCCCGTAACCGGATTAAACGCCACGCCTGATGGGATGATGGAGGAGCCAAAACCTGGCGCTCCAGAAGCCGGATTGTCGTTCTGCGGCAGCGCAGCCCATCGTCGATCCCGTGAAGAAATCGGTCCAGTCGTATCGTACTGACCAAACAGGGTGACGTTGCCGCGGCCATGATCGAAATTGAAGCCCTTGTAGCCAGAAATCAGCCCGGATCGACTGTCTCCATATTGTGTGATGCCGCCCTTGATCGTCAGGTTTCCTCCCGTCAGATCATGTTTCAGGCGGATATTGATGACGCCTGAGACAGCATCCGCTCCATAAAGCTCGGACCCCCCATCCTTCAGGATCTCGATCCGGTCGATCTGCTGCACGGGAATAGCGTTGAGATCCACACATTCCGAGCCAGCATTCATCGCCGTGCGCTTGCCATCAATCAGGATCAGAACACGCCCCTGCCCCAGATTGCGCAGGTCTGTGCAGGACACGCCCCCACCACCGTTCGTGCGGGTATTGGGTGTTCCTGATGAGCCGACAGAGGGCAGACGCGTCAGATAATCTCCAAGGGAGATGGCCGAGGTTTTCTGAATATCCTTCGCCGAAATGATTTGAACCGGATTGGCGGTCTTGTTCCCCGCCCCTCCAAGATAAGATCCCGTTACAACAATATCCTCGGACTTCGAGGACTTGAGGGTCTCTGTCCGGTCATCTGCAAAGACGACAGGGCTCCACATCATGCTGCCAATCAGAGCCGGATAAAAAGGACGAACAGCTTTCCGAAAAGGACGGACAGACATGGGGGATACACACTCAGACATTATGTTACGATATAACATATCTCTAGTGACCGAAGGTGCCGTCATTCAAGCGACAAACAATGACCATCCCGTTGCGTCCAGTGTCATGGGGCACATGGTCGTGCTTTGCGTGATGTTATGATAGACAGACCTTCCCCTTTTCCGACAGCGCAGCAGCAAGACCGATCCATGCCAAAGAGTCCGTTCCTTCTCGAAGCCCAGGCACGCGGCCTGATTTTCCAGTGCACCGACCTCGACGCCCTCGATGAAGCCATGTTGGCTGGATCAATTACTGCCTATGTAGGCTTCGACCCGACGGCAGACTCCCTGCATGTGGGCAATGCTATGTCCATCATGGCGCTGCGCCTGTTGCAGAAGCATGGTCATCGCCCAATTGCCCTGATGGGTGGCGGCACGGCAAAGATTGGTGATCCGTCCTTCCGTGACGAAGCCCGCTCGCTCATGACGAACGACACCATCGCGCACAACATTGCTGGCATTGAGCAGTCCCTGCGCCAGTTCATCACCTTCAGCGATGAAGACCCATCCAGCGGCGCCATCCTCGCGAATAATGCGGAATGGCTGGACAAGCTGTCCTACATCAACCTGCTACAGGACGTCGGCGTTCATTTCTCCATCAGCCGTATGCTGTCTTTCGAGAGTGTGAAGCAGCGTCTGGACCGTGAGCAGGGCCTGACGTTTTTGGAGTTCAACTACTCTATTCTTCAGTCCTACGACTTCCGTGAACTGAACCGTCGCCATGGAGCCGTGCTTCAGATGGGCGGTTCGGACCAGTGGGGCAACATTGTCGCCGGTATCGATTTAACACGTCGCACCGATGGCAAGCAGGTGTTTGGTCTCACCACGCCTCTCGTCACCACGTCGTCCGGCGTGAAAATGGGCAAGTCTGCACAGGGCGCCACATGGCTCCGTGCCGAGAAGCGCTCGGTCTTTGACTACTGGCAGTTCTGGCGCAACACGGAAGATGCCGATGTCGGCCGCTTCCTTAAGCTCTTCACGGATCTTCCCGTTGAAGAATGCGAACGTCTGGGCGCCCTTGAAGGGGCAGACATCAACGAAGCCAAGAAGATCCTTGCCACGGAAGCCACTGCGATCTGTCACGGACGCACGGCTGCAGAAGAGGCTGCCGAGACGGCCCGCAAGGTCTTCGAACAGGGCTCCACAACGGCCGCTCTCCCGGAAATCGATCTTCCCGCCAATATGCTGGCCGAAGGTCTTCCGGCGTTCCGCGTATTTCAGGAGGCTGGACTGGCCGCCAGTGGCGGTGAGGCCCGTAGGCTGATCCGTGGCGGTGGTGGCCGCGTCAATGACGTCGTCATTTCCGATGAAAACCAGACCTTCACCCTTGAGGATTTACGCGAGGGTACGCTGAAGGTCTCGTCCGGCAAGAAGAAACACATCCTTATCCGTCCGGTCTGAACCTGACAGATGTCATGACCTTGTCATGACGTCCTTCACTGTTTCGGGTCATGGCTTGTGTCATAATCTTTCCGAAACAGTGGAGTCTGCGGTCGTGACAAATCAGAAAAACTGGAAAGCTCTTTCCACCGATGCCGCCGGACTGCTGTTCGCCGTCGTCTGGGCAGCACGCGGTGCCATGGCAGCGCATGTTTCCACAATGGCCATGGCCATCCCGATTGCTGTCATCACGCTAGTCCTGCTTGCCGGGTTTGCCAGACGCGACCTGATCCAGTGTCGCCCCGAGCGCATTTGGGACGCGGCCCTGCTGCGCCGTGTAAAGATCATGCGCATCATTGCCATTACTGTAATGATTACCTCCGTCCGCAGCACGCATCATCCGGAACTGCTTTACCCGCTGCTCGGATGCATTATTGGCCTTTCGTACATCCCTATGGGCCGCGCGATGCACGAACCCATTCACGTCATCATGGGTTTTGTGATTGTCAGCGTGTCAGCTCTTTCTTTCCTGCTTCCAGAACCGCTACATCTTGAAGTTGCAGGCTTTGGAACTGCTCTGGCCATCTGGGTCGGTGCCGTTATCCGTCTGCGCAATTCCGGAACCCTGTCCTTTCTGCCGAAGAACGCTTTGCCCTCATGACAGAAATAGAGACCTTCATCCCGCTTCCTGGAAACAAGGAAGACAACTGGCCGAGCTTCAACCGGTATCGGGTCTCTTATCTCGTTTATCTTCTGATCTACCCTATTCCCTGGTTGATCCATGGAGCACCCACCCTTCCGGCAGCCCTGTTTTCTGCGGGCGCAACAGGCGTTTTCCTGCTGCTATATTTCGCGCCTTACCGCAATGACCGGTATTATGGGCTGCCAGAGATTATCTTCACGGCCCTTATCGGATTTGCGACCGCATGGACGCAGGGCGACTGGCTGGTCTTCAATATTTATGCCACCGCCATGTGCGCCTGTTTCAGGCAGATGCGGCAAGCTGTCCTGACAATTGTATGTTTGCAGATCGCCCTGTTCGCGTTTGTCTGGCTTCAGGACAAATCCATGCTGCACGCGAGCATCGGGGCCTTCTTTAGCATCATCACCTATATCGGGACGTGGATGCAGTGGAAGCTCGGCCTGCAAAACCTGCAACTCCGCAAGGCACAACACGAAATCCGTACGCTGGCCGCTACAGCAGAGCGCGAGCGTATCGCGCGGGATGTACATGATCTTCTGGGCCATTCCCTGACTGTCATTTCAGTCAAAGCCGAGTTGGCCAACCGCCTGTTCGAGACTCACCCCGACCGTGCACAGCGTGAACTTCAGGACATCACACAGATTGCCCGAACGTCTTTGAAAGAAGTCCGCGAGGCTGTCACCGGCATGAATGGTGCGTCCCTTCAGCATGAGCTGGAGCGTGCCCGCAAGGCGCTTGAAGCAGCATCCATCAGTCTGACCATCCATCACGCTGAGCGTCTCGAAGATCACCCACAAAGCAGCGTTCTCGCAATGGCATTGCGAGAGGCCGTCACGAATGTGATCCGTCATTCCGGTGCGCGACATTGCACCATCAGTTTTGACTGTGATGCTGGGGGGCAACCCTGTGCCATTCGCATTGAAGATGATGGCGCCGAGCAGTCAGGCCGGTCTCCGGCCCCTCCGCAGGAAGGAAACGGCCTTCGTGGCATGAGAACACGTCTTGCCGCTGCGGGAGGCTCTTTAATGCTAAGCCATACCTCAAGCGGCCTCCGGCTCACAGCGAGTATTACCCCATGATCCGCCTTATTCTGGCCGAAGACCAAGCCATGCTTCTGGATGCTTTTGAAGCGCTTCTGGGCCTTGAAGAAGACATTCAGATCGTGGGGCGCGCACCAGATGGACAACGGGCGCTCCAGCTCGCGGCCGACCTGCGCCCGGATGTCATCATCACGGACATCGAAATGCCGAACATGACAGGCATTGAACTGGCAGAAAAAATCCGGGAACAGGGCCTTCCAAGCCGTGTCATGATCGTGACAACCTTTGGCCGTGCCGGATATCTGCGCCGTGCTCTTCAGGCCGGCGTGCGGGGATACATGCTCAAGGATGCCCCGATTACGCAACTCGCCGATGCTATTCGGAAAGTCGCTGCTGGTGGCCGGGCCATTGCATCAGATCTGGCAGAGTCTGTCTGGGATGCCCTGCCCGACCCGTTGTCAGACCGTGAAAGGTCCATGCTCCGTCTGGCTGAAGCCGGGCGAACGAACAAGGAGATTGCCGAAGAGCTCTCCCTGTCCGCGGGGACAGTCCGGAACTACTTCTCGGAAATTGTTCAGAAACTCGATGCCCGTAACCGGATTGAAGCCGGGCGCGTCGCCCGGCAGAACGGCTGGCTCTAACTCCAGCCGCAACGACGGTTCAGGACGGCGCAAATCCCTGCACGCCAACCTGCAGCACAAACAGCGACCCGGCTGCGCACATGAACAGATAGTCGCGTTTTGGGCCACCGAATGTCAGGTTCGAACACCCCTGCGGTAAGCGAAGCCGACCAATGAGCTTGCCCGCCGGATTAAAAACAAACACCCCGCATAAGCCGAGTGGACCCGACGCGCCACACCACAAGTTCCCGAATACATCCACACGAATGCCATCCGGGTTCATCTGCGCACCATTCAGCTTCATGTCCGCAAAAATACGCCCGTTGGTAAGGCTGCTGCCATTCACGTCATAGACGTGGATGACCTGATCGCCACCCGCTTTCTGCCCCGGCCCTTTAGGCGTCGAAACGACGTAAAGCTTTTTGTAGTCGGGAGAAAAACACAAGCCATTCGGATCAAGTAGATCCTTTTCCTGCAAAACGGCCTGAAGCGTTCCATCCGGGGCGATGCGAAAGACATGGTCACTCTGTCGTTTGGTCCCGCCAATTTCGCCCGTTAGTTCACGGCCAATATTCCAGCGAATTTTTCCATCCAGATTGGTCGGCCCACCGGGTTCATCTGCATGACCTTCCGTAATGTTCGTGCCGTAACCGGGGTCCGTGAACCACAAGCTTCCATCGGGGTGAGGCACAACATCGTTGGGGGAATTTAACCCCTTCCCTTCGAACTTATCCGCGAGAACCTTAACGCTTCCGTCGTGCTCCCACCGGACGACGCGCCGGAAAAAGTCTTCACAGACAACAAGCCGACCATCGAAATCAAAACAGTTCCCATTGGCTGCATAGCCATCGGGGCGGAAATCCGTGATTTCTCCGGTTTCCCAAATATAGCGTAGCGCACGGGAGCGAATAACATCACTGAGAACCAGAAAGCGCCCTTCACTGCTCCATGCAGGGCCTTCCAGCCAACCGCCCTGATCCCACACGCGACGAATGGGGGCCGCGAAATACGTCAAATCACGGAACGAGGGATCAATCGCAATCACGTCAGGATCGGGCAGATAACTGGGGCCTGCTTTCTCGCCCCACGCTCTAGGTGGCTGGCTGACAACACTCGGCGGTTCTACTGCCCCCTGCGGCTGAGCCGCTTTGGCTTTGGCAGCCCCAAGACAGACCAGCCCCGCCGCCCCCGAAAGAACCGTGCGGCGCGCCAGAAGAACACCTGACCGGCTATTCCCGTCAGTCTGAACACTCGTTTCGTCAGACATCGTCCCTCTCCAAATAGAACGTGCCTATTCTCGTTGTTTTCCTGAAAGGCGAAAATCAAAATTTCGGAATAACCAGAAAATACCAGAGAATTTCGAGAAAAACGTCTATCGTGCTTCAGCCTCGATCAGACGCACCACGAGGTCCATGATCCTTTTTTCGCTATAGGACGCAACTGCGCGCTGACGCCCGCGCTCTCCCATAGCGCGCGCCAGAGGCAGATCCTGTGTCACTGTTCTCAGCGCCCGTGCCAATGGCGCAGAGAGCCCAGGAGGCACCAGAAATCCGGTCTGTCCATCCACGACCTGTTCTCGTGGACCGCGAACATCAGTCGCCACCACAGGCAATTCCGTCAGCATCGCTTCAATGACGGACATAGGAAGCCCTTCAAAGTGGCTTGGAAGCGCAAACACGTCTGCGGCGGCAAGAAGATCCGGCACATCTTCCCGATAACCCAGCATCCGCAACCTCGGGCCTAAAAGCTGTCTGGCCCTGTCAAACGCGGGCCCAAGAGCATCGCCATGATCAGATGGCAGCCGCTCCCCCACAACCCAGAGTTCAGCTCCTGGCACATCTTCCATGGCTCGGAGAAGCTCCGGATGGCCTTTGTGGCGCACCAGTCGCGACACCACGATGACCACGGGGCGATCTTCCGGAACACCCAACTCCCTGCGGATACGGGCCCGTACCAAGGGATTGGCATGATAGCACCGGGGGTCACGGCCATTGCCAATAGCAACGGGATGCGCATTCAGGTGCAGGCGTCGTGCGTCCCGTGCCTCTTCAACCGAGACGGTCATGTACAGATCAGTGATTCGACCTGCAGCCCATTCCAGAACAACAGAGAGTATCCGGCGTGCCAAAGATCCAGGTTGATTGAACAGGAAGCCATGACAGGTGTAGGCAATGATCCTGACACCACAAAGACGTGCAGCAAACCTCGCCAGAATGCCACTGATGGGCATATGTCCATGCACGACGTCAGGCTTCTCCTGGCGAATAAGCCGGATCAGCGCGACAAACGCGCGAAGCTGTGCAACCGGTGACAATGACCGCGCCATCGGCACGGCATGAACGACAAACCCGTCTGCCCGTACTGGAGCCAGATGGGGGCCTTCCGCACAGGCCCCCTGAACCTCATGCCCGGCGGCACGAAGCGCCTTCATTAAGGGAAACAGGAACTGGCGCAGAGAGAAATCAACGTTTGTGATTTCAAGGATTTTCACAACAGCACCTTTATTCCGGGATACGTTCCAGAAGCCAGGTTACCGTCTGGGAGACAACCTGAAGTGGTTTTGAGGGTGCCGCAGGTTTGGCACTTTCCTGCGATTCTCCACCATTCTCGGCTGCCTCTTCCGCCGCAGGAACAACGCGCCTGAGAGAAGCGATAACGATCTGCTTGGTCTTTTCACGCCGACCGCGCGCCAGATAGACGTCATCTTCGAGCAGCAACATGCCGCCTTTCTGACGGAAGCGCCAGATCATGCCGCCCATTTGAAGAATGATATCTTCGTCGTCCCGTGTGACATGCACGTCCGGGTGAATATGGAACCGCAGGGCAAACGGCGTCTCGCGCTCACCTTCAAGAACTTCCTGCCCACGCAAGTCTTCTCCGTCCGCCCCAAGGTAAAGACGTCGCGTCCACTTCATTCCAAGCGGCGGATGATACCCGTCATGAGACAGATCCAGCCAATGGGCTTCCCCACTGCTTTGATGCTCTCATGTGACATGCGCCGGACGCCGCGTGACATGTCCGTCAGGCCCGAAGTCTGAGGACGACAGACCATCCGCGACCAGAACCGTATGCGCTGCACTGGCCCTCAGCGCCTGCGCCCACGCCCCCACCTGCGCACTGCCGCAATTGACGAAAAGACGATGCCGCTGGTTTGAAAACTCGAAAGACAAGGTTCCAGCATGCGCTGCCTGATCATAACTGGTCGGTGGAGGCGCACCGCTATCCACAATCAACAGGGACTTCCCGAGAGCCAGCCGGGTAAATTTCCCCTGATGCATGGCGGGCGCAATCAGCTTCTGCCTGGATCCCTGCGCCAAAACATCTTCCACCATCGCGCTGTAGCGCTCGTTGGAACCATTAAAAACGGCCAGGCCACCATCACCATGACGCATGGCACGCAACACCGGACAGACTCTGTCCAGGGCCACGTCAATAAAGGGCGGCACGCTCGAATGCGCTGTGCGGAACATGACGGACATTTCTGCCAGTTCGCGCGCCGTCTGATATTGTGCCTCCGGAGACCGCTCAGCAACCGTCCCATCAGAAAGAATCAGACGTTCAATTTCCGCGGGAAGGTAACGCAGGAAGCGCGTCATGAACCCGCTGTGATCCGGCATAGCCAGAGCAGCTGCCAGCAGGCCACGCAAGGCTGTCAGCCCACGCCAGCCTTGCGGTTCAAGTGGCAAAAGAGCGGCAATGGTCCGCCCCTCTACCAACATCCGATCCATGATTTTTTGCTGAAGTTTACGGTCCGCCGAAGCCAGGCAGAACTCGTGGTTTGCCAGCCAGGATGAGAGGCGCGCACCTGTTACGCAGGCATCCTTGACCAGCGGATCCGTTGGAGGATGCGCTACCCAGTCCGCGACAAGCGCGCGGGCCGTCATGCGGGCATCGTCACTGCCTAATGCGCGCAGATCCCGCAGCCATGCAAAACTTTGCAGCCACTGTTTTGCAGGTTCCGGCCAAGGGCCGCGTTCCCACTTTCCGCGTGGCAGATCGTAGTCCTGCCGCTCAAACCGAAAGCGACCCGCGACAAGGCGGGCGCCCTGCTCGGCGTCCCCCTTCCACGGGTCACGATAAATATAAACCGGTCCCTCTGAAGTTCCGCCACCAACGGGCAGTCGTGCGAGTGAAAGTCGTGCGTCCTGAATCCAGCGACGAATGGGCATCAGGCGCTGTCTTCCTTGAACGGGCCTTCAAGTGCATGAATGGCTGAATCACGGTCCGGCTTACCAAAGACGGCAGACCCTGCCACCAACATCCGCGCTCCGGCAGCCACCACTTTTGGGGCTGTGACCGGGTCAATGCCGCCATCAACCGCCAGCACGATATCACGGCCACTGTCTTCAATCATGCGCGACAGGGTTCGGATTTTTGGCAGCTGGCTTTCCAGAAAGCTCTGGCCGCCAAACCCGGGATTCACTGTCATGACCAGAATGATGTCTACCAGATCAAGCACCTCTGACAGTGCTTCTGGCGGCGTCCCCGGACAGATCGCAATTCCCGGGCGGCAACCAAGCGCACGGATGGTCTGAAGCGTCCGGTGAATATGGGGGGCGTTTTCCACGTGCACCGTAATGTGATCCGCGCCAGCCTTGGCTGTTGCTTCCAGATACGGATCCACTGGATCGATCATCAGGTGCACGTCGAACTTCGCATCGGTATGCTTTCGCAAGGCCGAGATCACCCCAGGACCGAACGAGATGTTCGGCACGAAATGACCGTCCATTACATCCAGATGTAACCAGGGCGCGCGAGAGATGGATGCAATCTCATCTCCAAGACGGGCGAAGTCGGCAGCCAGCAGGCTGGGGGCGACAATGATCGGGGATCGTTCTGTCATGTTGTTATGTATCGGCAAAGCAACCTCCAGACGCAAGACAGTTCCGCACATCCCCGCGCGTTCGTGAGCGAGTACCGCCGACGAGGCCCTCAGGAACTCAACCGCTGCTGATGCGTCCTCATCAGACTGTCTGACTACTACCACCGTAGTATGGAGTTTTTATGACCGATCGCCTCTCCCCCATTCTGCTTAGTAGAGACGCCTGGATCCGCCGACCATCTCACCGGGCTTGGCTCGAAATGCAGGGCCGTCGGTTGCTGGATTTCAGCAAGGAAGGTTGTATCGACGGGGGTTTTGCAGGGCTGGATATGGAGGGCCATCTTCCTGAAGGCGCCAAGGCAGAAGCAACCCTGACTGCGCGGTGCGTGCACGCTTATGCGACTGCGGAACTCCAGGGTATTCCAGGAAGCGCGCCGCTCGTCGCACATGGCGTAAATGCGCTCATGACATCCTTTCGGGACCAGCAGCACGGAGGCTGGAACCACTTCGCGGATCAGCCTCATGAGCGCAAGCAGGCCTACCTGCATGCGTTCGTCGCGCTGGCCGCGTCCTCTGCTGTTCTGATCGGGGTGGAAGGTGCCAACGCACTTCTCAAGGATGCCATCCATCAGATCGAGACGCATTTCTGGTCTGAAGACGAAGGCGTCATGCGCGAGAGCTTCGCAGATGACTGGTCTGACGAAGAGAACTACCGCGGGGCCAACAGTAACATGCATTCCACAGAAGCCTTCATGGCTCTTGCGGATGTTACAGGTGATGTGAAGTGGTTGCGCCGCGCGCTGCGGATCGTCACCCGGTTTGTGCATGAACTGGCCCCACAACAGGGCTTCGCAATGCCCGAGCACTTCAACCGAAATTGGGATCTGCTGCAGAATTATCATGAAGACAAACCTACGGACGATCTACGCCCCTACGGCATGACACCGGGTCATTTTGTCGAATGGTCTCACCTGACAGTGAAACTGGAGGCAGCTCTACTCCGCAGAGGCGAAACAGCACCGGGCTGGATGCTTCATGACGCACAGGCGCTCTTCGAGACCGGCATGAAGTCAGGCTGGAACGTCGATGGTCTTCCTGGAATGGTTTACACAATCGACTGGGATCACAAACCCCATGTGCCTTCGCGCGTCCACTGGGCTCATGCAGAAGCTCTGACGGCGGCAATCAACCTGTATAAGCGCACGGGAAATCCACATTACGAGCACTGGTATCGTACGATCTGGGATTATATCGACACCACCCTGATTGATCGGGATTTTGGCAGCTGGTTCAACGAAGTTAGCCCAGAAGGTGAGCCAACAGAACATATCTACAAAGGTAAGGGCGACCTTTACCATGCCTACCAGTCCACTCTGGCACCGATGATGCCCTTGGCTCCGTCACTCGCAACAGCGATTGAACAGATTGGCGTGCCTTACTGAGCAGGGGTCGGTTTCGTCACCCAGTATACCGGGAGCGCCACGGCCTCCCGGAACAAATAATAGAGTTCAGGCAGCCGAAAGACTTTCGGATAAGCGCCTGACACGTCTTTCACGCCAGCATGCCGCAATGCCCATTCTGCCCGCATGATGTGAAACCACTGCGAAACGACGACAGCCCCTTCCGGCGCTTCCTGCGCAACATGCACAGCCGTCAGCCAGGTATTGTTTCCCTGTGAATCAACGATGATCGCTTCTGCCGGAACACCGTGATTTTCCAGCCAGTGCGCCATGATTTCAGCTTCATCCTGATGATTGGCAGTTTCCACAGCTCCACTCACCATCAATTCCCGAACGCGCTTTTCTTTCCAGAGTAACAATCCGGTTTCCAGACGGTCCTGCAACGCTGGCTTCGGCACGCCCGCATCCGTGACGGCTGTGCCGAAAATGACGCCCATTTCTGCGGGGCTGGCAGAAGCACGCATACCCGTTACGGCAACGCATGCACACCAACTCGCACACACAATACCGCCAGCCAACGCCGCTGCCGCAATCCGCTTTCCCCAGCGAACGGTCACGAGTGCTTCTCGCCCTGCTGCTCCCGCATGCGCAGGATGTATAATAACGCCACCACTGCCGCCAAAAATCCCGACAGCGCTCCGACACCCAGGGACCACCGTGGCCCAAAATAATTGGCAACCCATCCCACAACAGGGGCACCAAATGGGGATGACCCTGCAAAAACAGCAAACCGGATGGCCAGCACGCGCCCTCGCATGGATGGGTCGCTCGAAAGCTGCATGAAGCTGTTACTGGTGGCTGTAAATGTCAGAGATGATACGCCGGTAATAAGCAACGTGCAGGCAAAAAGCCAGTATGTCGGAGCCAATGCTCCCAACAGGCAACCCACACCAAAAATCAATGAACCATTCAGCAGAACGTCAAAATCTGCCTTTTTACGACCTGCTGCCAAAAAGCCCCCCAGAATGGTGCCCACGGCCATGGCGGAATTCAGAATTCCATAACCATGCGCGCCGACGTGAAACACGCCAACTGCCATGGTCGCAATAAAGATCGGGAAATTGAGACCAAACGCTCCGATAATGAACAACATAATCAGAATCGTCCGAAGGTCTTCGCGCGCCCAGACATAGCGCAGTCCGCTGGTCAGGGCATTGCGCTCGGTTTCTCTCGCTTTGGCATGCCGAAACAGGTCTTCACGACGAATAAAGAGCAAAGAGCCCATGACGCCGAAAAACGAAAGGCCGTTCAAAACAAACGACCAGCCTGAACCAATTTCCGCAATACAGAACCCTGCCACCGCAGGCCCGATCATCCGTCCAGCATTATAGGACATGGAATTGATGGCCACGGCATTTGGAAGATCGGTCTCTCCCACCAACTCACCCACAAATGTCTGACGAACAGGACTGTCAAACGCGGCGACACAGCCACTCAGGAAAGCAAACAGATCCACCTGCCAGAGACGGACCGATCCCGTAACGACGAGAAGGCCCAGTGCAACAGCCAGCACACCCAAGGCACCTTGGGTAAAAAGCAGAAATCGATGCTTCTCGACCCGGTCCGCAATCAGTCCGGTCCAGAGCATAAGCAAAAGAGGCGGGGCAAGCTGGAGGGCCATCACGATCCCAATGGCCATGGCATCGTGATGGGTCAATTCAGTCAGAACAAGCCAGTCCTGCGTCGTGAACTGCATCCATGTTCCGATGTTGGAGAACAGTGCTCCCCAGACCCAGACACGATAATTGCGCCGCCCCAGAGAGCGGAAAGTGTCACCCAGCATCAGGGGACACTCCAGGCTGAAAACAACAGGAAGACGGACAGACTGGCATCCACCCACTGTCAGGAATCTTACATTGGATGTCGAGGGTTATTCCGCAGGAATGACCCTCACATCATGATTACAGGTGTCCCTGTTCTAGTTCCTGAGCAAGGGCATCGGCATGATAGACGGTCTTGAGTGCAGCCATGATGGCGCTCGTATCCGTCGAAACCGCTCTATTGCGCTCGCCATCGTAATAAAGATCGCCAGCCAGACTATCGAGATTACCGTCGAAAATCAGGCCCACCACATTGCCCTGCCGGTTAATGACCGGCGAGCCTGAATTTCCACCCACAATATCATTCGTCGAAACAAAATCGAGATTCGTGGAAAGTGTCAGATGAGGCTTCGCATCCAGCCAGACCTGCGGGAGACGGAACGGATCGCTCCCGGTCGCATGTTTGTACATCCCGGCAAAATTTGTGAAGGGCGCAATCGTCGTGGCACCCTCCTGCCAACCTTTGACGGTGCCGTAAGACAGTCTTGGTGAGAATGTAGCATCCGGATAAAGCGTATCTGCCTTTCCTTCTGCCTGGGCGCGCGCAAACTGGGCACGGGCAATCGCACCCTGAGCTTCATGCATTGGTGCTTCGATCTGATCACGGCTTCGATTGCGGATCACATCCAGAACCGGCTGCAACTGACGTGCCAGAACAATCATCGGGTCCGTAGAAGCCTGAATGGCCTTTGCACCACCCTTATACAACGCAAGGCGCTGCGCAGGATCAGCAAGCTTCGTTCCCTGCATCAGTTCTGCCGCGCGTTCATTCGGGCTTTTTGTGCCCAGAACCAGATGCACGGCAGCATCGTCCTCACCCAGCATCTGACGCATCGTGGTCATGCCCAGAGCCAGCGTCATGGTTTCCAGATCGACATGCACCGGCACTTTGGCAGAAATTTCAGCTTCAAGTTCAGCCAGTTCGGCATCGTGGTAGCCCGCACGACGCTCGGCATCCGGCTTCTGTCGCTCCTGCGCGGCTGATACCAGCATGACAGCATCACCCAGCAGGCCATGAACTGTACGGGCAATGGCAAAGTCATGGCCATAAGACTGGCGCTGTATGGCCAGTGCAGCCTCCACTTTTTTGAACGGCTCGCCATAGATCTTGCGGCGCTCGGCATCCGCATCAATCCAGGCCTGAAGAGCGCGATCTTCCGCTTCACGCTTTTCCATCACGCCGGGCTCCCGCAGGGCCTTCACGGTGCCCGACAGAGATTTCAGGCCGTTCTGAACGCCGAACAGCGTATTTTGCGCTTCAATCAGATGTTCCTTGCTTTCACGCGAATACTGCCAGAGCGCCCCTTCGCTGGTAGAATACACCCCAATAATGGTTGGCAGGATAACGTCCCGCTGAAACGTCAATGCACTGGCCGGAAGAGACCGCTGCGTCCGCCCCGGATTACCAGACGTGAACACCAGCTCTCCTGCTTTTGGCCCTTTCGGATCAAACTTGAAGAAAGGTGTGTGGACCGGCTTACCGTCCTCAAACACCCGCAACATCGACAGGTCGATATCATAACGTGGGAAGGTAAAATTGTCCGGATCGCCGCCAAAGAATGCGATATCCTGATCCGGCGCCATCACAAGACGCACATCCTGATATCGACGATAGCGATAGAGCGCAGTTTGACCACCGTGATAGAGCGTCACAACATCACACCGCCAGTGTGTTGCGTCTCCGCCCGCACATTCCTTCGTCAGAACGCTATTGGCAGCCTGAAGCGCCTTTGCATAATCCGCACCGTGCTTGCCTGAGGTCATATCAGCGACACGGCCTGTCACATCTTTCACCTGATCCAGACGATCCAGCTCCATACCCGGACATTGCGGCTCTTTGGAAACATCTGCTGCCGAAAAACCATCATGAAAATAATCGTGCGTCTTGTCCGACAGGTCGGTCAGGCAGGTATTGGCACAATGATGATTTGTCATCACCAACCCATCACCAGAGACAAAAGACGCCGAGCATCCCTCTGCCAGACGTGCTGAAGACTGAATGACGTGGTTGATCCATTCAGCCGAAGGCTCGAAGCCATATTGCTGCTTCAACTGACGGGCTGGCAGATGGTCGAACGTCCACATTCCTTCCTCCGCCTGAGCTGAACCGAGGGCTGTGCCTGCAATGAGCAGAGTAGGTAACAGGCGCTTCACAACACGCATGACAGATCCTAGAAATGTTATCTTATAACAATACTCTATCCTGCTCTGCATCGCTGCTCCATCCCTGCCGACGAAATTTTGATCGCCCCACGCCTTACGGAATTTATTGACATTCTCTCGCAGCCCATGAAGGAGTGCTTCTTCACCTTGGGGTGCCCTGACAAAGGGCTGAGAGACTGCTGAGGGTATGCGCTTTAGAGCCATACCAGCGCAGTGACCCATAGAACCTGATCCAGTTCATGCTGGCGGAGGGATGGTGGCTACTGACAGATCCAAAGACTGGATTTTCGGTGTCTCTCGTCGTCCCCGCTGCGCATGTGGGGATCGCAGTATTGCAGGCGGGACAGCACCATCATGACCACCGTATTTCCGCGCAAATCCCGCCAGGTTCCTGTCTTCCTGCTCGGCCTGACCGTTTGTGCCGGTACAGTGCGCGCGGCGGACACCACAGCTCTTACCCCGCCTGCGTCCATCGCCCCGAAGCCCGAGCACATCACCGTTCACCGCGTTTCTGACAGCGCACCCGGGCACCAGCCCGGCGGTGGACTGATCCGACCGGAGAACAGTGTGCGCTCTATCAGCACAGTCAGCCGCGATTACATGGACAAGCAGCCCCCGATGGCGACGGCCTATCAGCTTGCCTCCATGCTGCCCGGTGCGAATGTCGCCACCTCCGACCCGTTCGGCTTTTCGCCCAACACCAACCTGACCGTGCGCGGCCTGAACAATGACGCCATCGGTTATGTGCTGGAAGGCACGCCGCTGAACGATGTCGCCTATTATTCCGGCTATCCGAGCCAGTTCGCTGACAGTGAGAACTACAGTCAGGTCGCACTTGCCCAGGGTTCGGCCGATCTGGACAGTCCCGTCTTGAACGCTGCCGGTGGGCTGATGAGCCTGTCCTTTCTCGACCCGGCACAAAAGGCCGGGGGTTTCGCCAGCGTCTCCTACGGCTCCTTCGACACCAACCGTGAATTCATTCGCCTTGAAACGGGCAATATCGGAAATTCCGGCATTCGTGGCTTTGTGTCTTACTCCCACAGCGCCAGCGACAACTGGCGCGGACCGGGGCGGGACAAACGCCAGCATGTCGATTTCAAGTTTTTGAAGGAGTGGGGTCAAGGCAACCGCGCCAGTCTCATTGGCTCCTTCAATACAACCATCACCAGCTATTATCCGCAGGTTACGATGGAAAGCTGGAAAGCCGATGGCATTCATGGCGCGAACAACCTTGCTGGCCATTATGACGCCTCCAACGCAGACAATGCCGTCAATTACTGGCGTCTGTGGCGCGCGCCAGAACGCACCTTCTATGCAGGAGCGCCCGTCCACCTGCATCTGACGCATAAGCTTTCCCTCGACGTCACACCCTACGCACAGTTCGCCTATGGCAACGTTCCGGGTGGCTCCACACTAACGGAAACCGGTCTCTATAACGGCACTCAGCCCCTGAGTGACACGCTCACGCTGCCCAATGCACAGGATGGAACCGCTGTCGTGCGTGCCAACTACACGCAACGCAGTTATCGCTCCGGATTCAATTCAACCCTGCATTACAACACTGGCTGGAACGATTTCGTCCTCGGTTACTGGTACGATTACGGAGACGACAACGAGCAACAGCCCTTCACAACCGTTTCTGCCACCGGCGCCTCAGGCGATATCTGGGCGGAAAACAGCAGTAGCCTGATCCATCTTGCGAACGGGCAGAAACTGCTGGGCGGCAGCTTCCACACCATTTCCCAGACCAACGCGCTGTATGTGGGCGATCATATCTCGCTCCTGCATGATCGCCTGACCATCGAGGCGGGTTTCAAGGCCGTCATGATGAGCCGCGCTGGCACGAACAATGTTCCCGGCCCTCAGTATCGCGTAGCGTCCAACAGCATGGAGCCTCTGCCGCGTCTTGGCGTCCGCTGGCGCATTGATGAGCAGAACCAGATTTTCTTCAACGCCACGACCAATTTCCGCGCGCCAGACCAGACGGCGCTTTACAACACCTACGACCCAACCTCGGGCGCACTCGCGACAACCGGCAGTGCGGATGTCCGCAACGAATATTCCATTTCCGAAGAACTGGGATATCGCCGCACGGGACAATGGATCATCGGCAGCCTGACGCTGTTCAACTACAATTTCACCAACCGCCAAATCTCAACGCTGGCCTCCCAGAACGGCTCCATCATTCAGACGACCATGAATGCCGGAGGCCAGACCTCCCGCGGTGTAGATGTGGAAATCGGCCTCCGCCCCTGGCACCACTTCAGCCCTTACGTCTCGGGCGAGTATCTACACGCCACCATTGATAATAACATTGCTTCAGGTGGCGATCTTCTGCCGACCAAAGGCAAAATCGCCGTTCGAAGCCCGACACTTCAGGCCGCGGCTGGCATCAGCTACGATGACGGGCACATCTTCGGCGTGGCCACCCTGCATTACACGGGGCACCAATACGCAACGTTCATGAATGATGAGCGGATGTCAGACCGAACGACCGGCGATATTTCCGTCGGCTATCGCTTCGGTGATCTGTCCCGCTTGCACAAGCCAACCCTGCGCCTGAACTTCATCAACATCACCAATGAGCGCTCCCTCTCCGGCGTCGCCAGCCCGACCCTGAACGCAAAGGACACGACTGGCATTTACGGCAGCACGATCAGCGGAAGCGCCCCGAGTTATTATATCGGCGGCGGTTTCGCAGCCCTGTTCACAGCGTCCACAGGCTTCTGAAGCCGTGACTGCTCCCGGACAGTTCGGCGTCAATGGTGTGCAGGCTGAACGGCACTGGCCGCCGCTAACGCTCGCCGAGGCGAAACGTGTTCTGGCGTTTTTTTCCATTACCGCTGTTCCGGAAACTGTTCTGTGGCATGGACAACGCCCGTTCTCCGCGACAGCCCTGATGCGCCTTACCGACGGCACGATGCTTTTTCTGAAGCGCCATGATCCACGCCTTCGCGATCAGAACGCCCTGACGGAAGAACACGCTTTCATGGCGCATCTTAGCCGCCATGACTTACCCGTCACGGCGGCGCTTACAACGCGGGAACAACACTGCGCTCTGACAGATCATGGTTGGGTTTATGAGGTTTTCCCTCCCTTACCCGGCTTGGATCTTTATCGAGATGTTCAGTCCTGGGAGCCGTTTCTCTGTTCAGAACATGCGCATACCGCTGGCGGCACACTCGCCCGTCTTCATCTTGCAGCGACAGATTACGCCGACCCCGCCCGGCCTGATCGGCTTTTGCTGTCCAACTTCAACGCTATTACCAACCCCGATCTTGAGATTGGCCTCCGTGATTGGGCTGCGTCTCAACCGGGCCTCAACACAGCACTGAATGCAGAGGCGTGGCAGCAGATCTTACGTGTCCTGGAACCTTTCCACGCAAAACTGCGACCACTCCTGACAGAGATTATCCCCTGTTGGGGACACGGAGACTGGCATCCGTCTAACCAGTTCTGGACGTCCGCCACTCCAGACGCCGAAATCTGCGGGATCTTTGATTTTGGTATGTCTGATTTCACCTGCGCTGCGTACGATCTCGCAGTGGCGATCGAGCGCACTGCCATCTCTTGGCTGTCCTCGCACTTTGCTGTCTCGTGGAGCCAGCTGAACGCCCTGTTAGCGGGCTATCACAGGGTCCGTCCCCTCACTCCGCAAGAACGCGAACTGGTCGTTGTGTTCCTGCCGCTTGTTCATGTCGAATTCGCATTGTCTGAGGTCGCGTATTACAACACGCTTGTTCAGGATGAGGCGTCAGCCCGTGTCGCCTACGCAGACTATCTTTTAGGCCATGCACACTGGTTTGCAGGCCGTGACGGTCAACACCTTCTGAACTGGCTCCGCGAAACTCTGGATGCCATTGCCGCATGTCCCTGACGGAACTCATCGCGGCCCTTCTGAGTGCCATCGGCGTGTGGCTGACGGCACGCCGCACTATGGCTTGCTGGCCACTCTCTCTTCTTGCCGCTCTCTTATACGGGTGGGTGTTTTTTAAAGCCCATCTTTACGCCGACGCCTGCCTTCAGGCCGTATTCTGTGGCTGCCTGCTCTATGGGTGGTGGCGCTGGATGAAAGACGGTGCGCAAGGCGATGAGACCCTGCATATTCGGCCACTTTCGGAACGCGGGTTATTCTTTGGCCTTCTGATCGGCGCACTTGGGGGCGGACTGTGGGCTTTCTTTCTGGCGCGCTTTACAGACGATCCTACTCCCGTGGCTGATGCCCTGCTCAGCAGTTACAGTCTGGTTGCACAGATCTGGGCCGCGCGGCGGCATACGATCAGCTGGGCCTGCTGGATCGTGATCGACACAGCTTACGTTGCCATGTTCGTCAGTCGCGACCTTTACCCGACAGCTGCCCTTTACGCGATATTCGTCCTTCTGGCGGTTCATGGACTGCGCAAATGGCAAAAAGCCTCCCAAGCGTAATGGGAAAACAAAATGCGTTTTCCCATCATGCCAAGCGCTAGCTTAAAATCAAAAACCTGGCCGCTCAATACGCAACGCTGACTTCACCCAGGAACATACGCCCTGCAGAGGGGGTCGCACGGTTCGAGAAAAGGCTCTGGTAATGGAGTTTGTTGGCAAGGTTGTAGCCATTCATGGAGATTTTCCAGTGCCGGTTAAAGCGATGGGAAATCATGGCGCTGAAGTCCAGATTTGCCGGAGCACGCAGAGTATTGGCGGTATCGAGCCAGACATGCTCACGCCAGGTCAGCCCACCACCGACTGTCAGGTTATAGGGCTTGTCCGGGAAGGCGCTATACGCTGACCAGAGGGTTGCCTGATTGTGTGGCACATACTGAACATTCTTGCCGCGGTTCGCCTTGGTCGCAGAAGACGTCGTGCTGCTATCATAAAGGGCATAGGTCGCTGACACGTTCCAGCCCGGCAGAATGACACCGCCGACAGACAGTTCCAGACCCTGATTACGCTGCCGGTCAGAAGAGCCCTGAATTTCACCCGTCACCGGATCAGCGTTCAATGCATTCCCTTTGTCCAGACGGAACAAAGAGGCCGTCAGACCCAACCGGTCATGCAGAATGCTGTACTTGGCGCCAAGCTCATAAAGCTGAGCTTTCTCAGGACTGGCAAAAGAATTGGTCCCCGGACGGATGGGAACAGACCCATTGGTGACGTACATTCCCATCGGGGTCGTGGAATTGGCCCAGGTAAAATAATAAGTCTGATGGTCGTCCGGCGTGACAACGAGGCTGGCATTCGGATTGAACACGCCCGTCACATCATGAAAATGCTGATCGGGGTTCTTCGCGACATTGCCTCCCGTCAGGTTGTAGCTCGTTTGCCAACGATCCCAGCGGAAGCCCCCTTTCACAGAAAGCCACTTGGTGAACCAGATCTGATCGAACAGGAACAGGCCCGTATCGAACCCGTAGCCATTACTATGCGACTTCGCCCCCAGTGACCCCAGAGACACCAGACCGGCCGGGTTCATATCACCCGGTACCAGATCAAGATTGCCGACATTCCCCTTCGGATTAACCAGGTTTGCATACGGTTTTGGCTTCAGATACGTCGACTGTGAGCGAACATCATTGACGCGTTCGACATCAAACCCGGCAACAACCTGATGCCGGAGAAAGCTTGTATGAAAGTCTGCAACCATTGAGCCGACATTCTGCACAGACCAGCTCGTTTGCTCATACGGCAGCGGCGCCATGTAGGTTCCGCCTCCTGTACCCGCCCCCGCACCCACTGGTCCGGACCGTGCAACAAGCGCCTTTGACGCATCCCCGTTGAAGTAGTTGTTCACACACGTCGTATCGCAGGTCGCTTTTGAGGCCGCAAAAGACCGGTAATACTCACCACCCCGCAAATCATCATAGAACGTGACATGCCTGTTCAGTTTGAAGCTGAACCGCGCTGTTTCCATGTTGGAATTTGTGGCGTTCTGGTCGTTATCCGTGCCGTACCAGTTCGTCCGGCGGATACCGTATTCTGTAATAGGCTGCCCGTACTTTGCCCCTGGTTTCGTGACAACCGGAACACCGAAATCAGGCACGGAGTTTTCCTGCTGGTGCATGTATTGCAGAACAAGCGTTGTTCTCTTGCCAATCCCGAATGCAAGAGACGGAGCAACACCCCAGCGATGAGAGAAGATATAATCTCGTCCCACAACATTATGCTCATCGCCCATTCCCGTAATGCGGAAGGCCGTAGAGTCATTGATTTTCTGGTTCACATCCAATGTGCCGCGATAATAACTGCCTGAACCGCCTGAAAAATCAGCGGAGTAGTGATTTTTCAAACCAGGAGTTTTGGTCACCATATTGATGGCACCGCCCGTCGTGCCATTCCCAAACACTTCGGAAGACGGCCCCTTGATGACGGACACAGTTTCGAAATTGAATGAGTCGCGGGAATAGACACCGAAGTCCCGCAGTCCATCTTCATAGATATCATTCTGGGCCTGAAAACCACGGATCAGGAACTGATCCCCGTTCATGCCGCCAGCGCCCTCCCCGATGGACGTTGTCACACCGGGCACATTCCTCAGAGCTTCATCGAGAGATTTGACATTCTGCTGCTGCATCAGGGCCTGCGGCACGACATTGATGTTCTGCGGCGTGTGCATCACGTCCTGTGGCATCCGGGAAAGCCCAAGAGACTGATGCATGGTGTTAAAGCCATGTCCCTGAACTGTCAGATGTTCGACATCCGACCCTTCAACACCCGCACTGTCTTCCAGATGCCGCGTTGATGACTCCGGTTTGCGATCTGATTTTTTCTCATGCTTCACAGGTGCAGCAGCATAGCCTTGCGAAGACATCAGGAGCGTACCGGCAACTGAAAGAGACGTGATGTGTGTGCGCAGCGAACCAGTCACCGGAACCTCTTCATTCAGATAAACAACTTTACATTTCGAAATCCCTATATTGGTAATGAGAAACATTCTCAACTGGTTTTTGATGAAGTGTTTCTCATTTCCGACAAACCTCGTCACGAACGAAGCGGAATAAGCCCGTATTTCCTTATGAACAAAAAAAGCCCCGCACCTGAAAACAGGGCGGGGCTTTCTAAAAACAGTCGTCAAAGAAACAGGTCAGTTCGGCGTTTCATCGTCCGGCGCGAGCGGCTGAACATGCGTCACTTTGCCATAGCGATCATAGTAGATCACGGCATCGCCACGACGTTCGGCATAACCATCCGGCTGGCCGTCACGGGTGCGGAAAAGCAGCCGAAACGCATCCGGCTGTTCAACCACCTTGTCCCCTGGTGGGCGATACTTGAAGCGACTGAAGTCAGCATGGCTCCGGGGCAGCGAAGAGCTATGATACAGCTCGTGCATGCTCGGCTTCTTGGGCCCGTCACCATCGGCATCCTGCGCGACAGCCGTGCCCGTCAGGGCTAGAACGGCCAAAGTAGTAGTCAGGATCCTGCGCATGATGCTCTCCGGTCAGTGCGTTGCGGCAGGCACTGTAGGCGAAACCGTCTTCTGGCTCCACCCACCGCCAAGCGCACGGTAAAGCGTGACAAGATTCTGGAATCGGGCAGCCTGAACCAGAATGGCATTCTGCTGAGCCTGATAAAGCGTTCTCTGCTGCTCAAGCGTCGTCAGATAGCTGTCGATCCCTGCATCATATCGCATCTTTGCCAGATCATAGGCCTTCTGTGACTGGTCAACGAGCGACTGCATATGCTGCTGCTGCGCCGTGTAGGTCTCACGTGCCGTAAGCGCGTCGGACACTTCCCGGAAAGCTGTCTGCACAGTTTTCTCATACTGCGCGGCATACTGAAGCTTCTGCCCCTTCGCCATCAGCAGATTTCCCTCACTCTGCCCCCAGGTGAAAATTGGCAGACTGATGGACGGCGAGACCGACCATGTCTCGGCACCCGGCGTAAACAGCTTGCGGAACTGAAGAGAGCTTGTCCCTTCAGACGCCGTCAGCGTGACCTTCGGGAAAAACTCTGCGCGCGCCGCACCAATACTTGCATTGGCACCAATCAGAGTGTGCTCCGCCGCGACAATATCAGGGCGTTGGGCCAGAAGATCCGACGGCAACCCTTCCGGCAGATCACTGATCATCGTCTGAGCACCAAATGGTGCTGGCGGCGGCAGATCGGCCGGCAACGGCACACCCACCAGAACCTGAAGACCATGCTCGTCATCCGCTACGGCACGCAAATACTGCGCCTCATACGCCGAAGCCTGTTCGACCTGCGTCTTGACCTGCGCAAGCGTCAGGGCATCTGTCTCGCCATTGTCGTAGGAAAGCTGCGTCAGACGCAGCGTATCCCGCTGGGACTTCAGGGTGTCGCGTGTAACGCGAAGCTGTTCACGATCCGCAAGCCACTGAATGTAGGTCGTGCCAATCTGCGAGACCGTCGTAATCAGAACGTTTCGGGCGCCCTCAACACTGTTCAGAACCGTCTCGGCCTGCTGCTTCGTCAGGTTGCGAATACGACCCCAGAGATCCACCTCGTAAGACGAGAAGCCGATGGACGTCTGATAAAGCCGCAGGGTCGAAACGCTGGTCCCAAGCCCTGGCGCAAAAGAGAAGCCTGCCGTGCTTGACGGCGCCATGAACATGCCCTGCCCGCCGGCCGTGATGATCGGGAACAGGGATGCGTTCTGAATTTCATATTGCCCACGAGCCACCGTGATAGCCGCTGCCTGAGCGGCTAAATCCCGGTTATTCCTGAGCCCCAATTGGACCAGAGCTTTCAGACGAGGGTCCGTGAAGAAATCTTCCCATCCCAGATTATAGGATTTGGCCACCGAAGAGACGTTCTTAGCGCCTGTATCCTGCGGGTAAGCATTCTGCACAGCCTGCGTCGGCTGATGATATCTGGGAGCCATGTTGCAGCCGGAAAGCATCAGCAGCGCGGCAAATCCAAGACGGGCCTTCATGCGCCGTGCTCCCCTTCAATGGCAGGTGTCGCCTTATTATCCAGATGGGCATAGGCGTCCTTCCGGTCCCGGATCCGGACCACACGGAACAGACGCAGCACCACCACGAAGAAGACCGGCACGAAGTAAATCGCAAGCAAGGTTGCAGACAGCATGCCGCCAACCACGCAGGTGCCGATGGCCACACGTGCGGCAGAGCCTGCCCCCGTTGCGATCGCAAGCGGGAACACACCGCAGACGAACGCAATGGACGTCATGAGAATTGGCCTCAGACGTTCACGCCCGGCTTCAATCACGGACTCTTCCAGAGACTGCCCTTCTTCAAAGAAAGCCTTAGCAAATTCCACAATCAGGATCGCGTTCTTCACAGACAGACCAACTGTCGTCAGCAGACCAACCTGGAAGTAAACGTCGTTGGAAAGGCCACGGCCCAGCGTTGCAGCAATCGCTCCGAGCACACCAAGTGGTAGCACCAGCAGCACAGCAAACGGAATGGCCCAGCTTTCATAAAGCGCGGCAAGACAGAACATGATCACGATAGCGGCCAGAGCATAAAGCGGCCCCGTTGAACCACTGGATGCAAGCTGTTCGTAGGACAGACCCGTCCACTCATACCCAATGCCACGTGGCAGCTTGGCGAGGATTTTTTCCATCTCGCTCATAGCCTGACCGGAACTGGACCCAACGGCGGGCTGCCCCTGAATCTCGTAGGAATTCATGCCGTTGTAGTCTTCGACCTTCTGCGGGCCGCTTTCCCACGTACCGGAAGCAAAGGCATTGAACGGAACCATCGTGCCCGTCGTATTGCGGACGTACCAGCGGTTCAGATCTTCCGGCGTCATACGCGCCCAGGGTTCACCCTGAATATAGACCTGCTTCACACGGTCATCACGCATGAACTGGTTGACGTAAATGGAGCCAAGAGCACCTTCCAGCGTCGTGTTGATGTCAGCGTTGGTCAGACCAAGTGCATTCGCACGTTCACGGTTGATGTCCAGCTTGAACTGCGGCGCATCTTCCATGCCGAGCGGACGAACAGCCTGAAGAAGCGGATTTTTAGCTGCTTCCATCAGCACCTGATTCCGCGCAGCCAGCAGTGCTGCGTGGCCCAGATGGCCTGTGTCCTCAAGCTCCAGATCGAAACCGGTAGCGTTACCCAGTTCCATCACGGCTGGGGGGTTGACTGCGAAGATCTGCGCGTCCGGATCCATCCAGAAGTGCATCATGATTTCACGAGACACAGTCATCGTCGTATGGGCAGCACCAGGGCGCTGATCCCACGGCTTCATTCGAATAAAGAATGCACCCGCAGACTGACCCTGCCCGGCAAAACTGAAGCCGTTCATCGTGAAGACTGACTGAACGTAGTCCCCATAATTTTTCAGGACGTAATCCGTGATCTTCTTGTTGACGGCAGCGGTCTGCTCCTGCGTTGCGTTATTCCGCATCGTGACCTGACCGAAGATGATTCCCTGATCTTCGTCAGGCAGGAACCCGCCAGGCACGCGATTGAACAGGAACACCACACCGGCGGTCAGCAGCAGGAAGACGACCATACTGACAACAGGCGCGCGGATCAGCCACTTCACACCGCTCAGATAACCATTGGTCAGGCGGTCAAAATTGCGATTGAACCAAGCGGCTGGACCACGCTCATGGCCCTTATGGGTAGGCTTCAGCATGGACCCACAGAGCGCCGGCGTCATGACCATAGCCACCAGAACAGACAACCACATGGCGGCAACAATGGTGATGGAGAACTGGCGATAAATCACACCGGTAGAACCACCGAAGGCGGCCATCGGCAGGAACACAGCCGTCAGAACCAGCACGATGCCAATCAGGGCACCGGAAATCTCATCCATGGACTGGCGAGCAGCTTCCTTGGGAGACAGGCCCTGATCCGTCATCACACGCTCGACGTTTTCAACAACGACGATCGCATCGTCCACGAGCAGACCGACAGCCAGAACCATAGCCAGCATGGTCAGCGTGTTGATGCTGTATCCCATCACGGACAGCAGCCCGAACGTGCCCAGAAGAACAACCGGGACAGCAATCGTCGGGATCAGCGTGGCACGGAAGTTCTGAAGGAAGATCAGCATCACGAAGAACACGAGAATGATGGCGATAACCAGCGTCTCGATAACTTCCTTGATAGAGAGCGTAATGAACGGCTCCGTATCAAGCGGGTAAACCAGCTTCAGACCATGCGGGAAATAGCGCTGCAGATCTGTCATTCGGCTACGGACTGCAGCTTCCGTCTGAAGCTGATTGGCGCCCGGCGCCAGCTTCAGAGCCATCGCAGATGCAGGATGACCGTTATAGACGGAACCGAGAGCGTAACTCTGTGCTCCAAGCTCGACACGGGCCACATCGCTCAGGCGAACCTGGCTGCCATCCTGCTGAACCTTGAGCAGAATCTTGTTAAATTCTTCAGGCGAACTCAGACGCGTCGGACCAATAACCGTTGCGTCAAATCCGATGCCTTTTTTAGCGGGCAAACCGCCCAACTCACCGGACGAAACCTGAATATTCTGTGCCTGAATGGCGGACTGCACATCGCCGACCGTCAGGCCGTAATTATACAGCCGGGACGGATCAAGCCAGATACGCATCGCATATTCTGAGCCAAACAGTGTGTGATCGCCCACACCTGATACACGCGACAGCGGATCAGAGATATTGGACGCCACATAATCGGCAATGTCCTGACCGGACATGCTTCCGTCTTCGGAAATAAAGGCCAGAACCATCATGAAGTTCTTGGTCGCCTTCGTGACACCCAAACCCTGAGCTGTCACTTCAGACGGCAGACGCGGCTGCGCCAGCTGGAGCTTGTTCTGAACCTGAACCTGAGCAATGTCAGGATTGGTCCCCTGCTCGAAGGTCAGATCGATTTCCATCTGTCCGCTCGCGTAGGACGAGGCAGACAGATATTCGAGATGATCCAGACCATACATCTGCTGCAAAATCGGACGGACAACCGTGTTATTCACGGTTTCCGCCGAAGCACCCGGATACATGACAGAAATGGCGATCTGCGGCGGTGCGATGCTGGGATACTGGGCAATCGGCATGCGGGTGATGGCAACGCCACCAACCAGCATGATGATCAGCCCGATCACCCATGCAAAGATCGGCCGATCAATGAAAAAGCGTGAGAGCGTCATGTGCTGTTACTCAGCCTTTCCCGCGGGAACTTCCTGAGGTGCGACCTTCGCACCCGGCTGAACCTTCTGCAGACCGTTCACGATGATCTTGTCACCAGCCTTGACGCCGCCCGTCACCAGCCAGTCCTTTCCAATCGTCCGGGTCGTCTGGATCGGGCGCTGCTGCACCTTGTTTTCGGCATCAACGGTCATCACGAAAGGATTGCCCTTCGAGTCACGCTGCACGGCCACTTGCGGCACCAGAATGCCGTTCGGGTCGATACCTTCGCGGATATGGGCATGCACAAACATTCCCGGCAGAAGCAGATGATCCGGGTTCGGGAAAACAGCTCGCATGACAAGCGTTCCCGTTGCAGGATCGACCGTGACTTCCGAGAGCTGGAGCTTGCCGCGCTGGGGATAATCTGAATCATCTTCCAGCTTCAGACCCACGGCAGCGGCATCATCGCCTTTACGCTCAACCTGCCCCGTTGCCAGTTCATGCTTGAGACGCAGCATGTCAGAGGCCGCCAGATTGACGTCCACATAAATCGGATCAAGCCGTGTCACCACTGCGATCGGCTGTGTCTGCCCTGCCGTGAGCAGCGCACCCGGCGTATAAAGCGTACGGCCGATACGGCCATCAATCGGGGCGCGGACATGAGTATAATTCAGGTTGACTTCGGCGGCTTCTAGATTGGCTTTCGCCTGAGCAACCTGCGCTTCAGCTTCGCGGGCCGTTGCAAGCGTGTTGTCATAGTCCTGTGAACTGACAGCATGCGCCTTGACCAGCGGCGCATAACGGCGAAGCTGACCAGCCGCGCGCGTGGCAACGGCCTGAGCATTCATGAGCTGCGCCTTGGCCTGGTCATAAGCGGCCTGATACGGCGCAATATAAACCTGGAACAGCTGCTGCCCTTTTTTGACGTCCGCACCCTGCTCAAAGTCACGCGAGACAATCACACCATTCACCTGCGGACGGATCTGCGCCTGTTCATAGGCATCCGTTCGGCCGGGAAGAGACGTCTCCAGCGTAACCGGCTGGGTTTGCAGCGTCATGACGCCAACAGGCTGCGGCGGCAATTGCGGAGCGGCGGCTTTTTTCTGACAGCCAGCAACCAAGAAAGGCACGGCTGCCAGCAAAGGGATCATTGTTTTGGCCTGACGGCGCATCTGACCTTTCTCCAAGACGACAGTCGCGGACGACATCCAAAATGTTTTCTGAAAAGAAGGCATGATACAGCCGCTATCCTGTGATACAGAAACCACGCAGTTTCCAGTTGTTCCGGAAACTAGCCGGTTTCTTTGATGAACGTCAATTCGGCCGGTACGAATAATCCCGGAGTTGATCTTGAACAGTCCCACTTCCGCCCTACCCGATACCCGCAAGCTGCGGTGCTGCGATCATAACGGTTCAGTGGATGACGTAGAGCGCAAGACGCGGATCCTGAATGCTGCAAGTTCAATGCTCACGACTCATGGGTATCATGCAGCGTCCATGGACAGCATTGCCGCATGCTCCGGAATGTCCAAAAAGACGCTCTACCAGTTTTTCGAGTCTAAAAAATCTCTTTTCGAAACCCTTATCATAGAGCGGCTTTTCGCTCCGCTTCCGTATACCCCGGTTGAAACAGACCCTCTTCCCCAACAGCTCCAGATGATGATGACGCTCCTCGCGGAGCAACTCCTAAATGAAGAGCGCCTTGGCCTTCTGAAGTCCATCATCACGGAAACCACGCGAAATCCTGCCGTACGACAAATCGTGACAGACCTGTTTCATCTTTCCGGACGGGCCCTCCCCGTTCAGCAGTGGCTGACCAAACAGGCCGAGGCCGGCCATCTCCATATCGAGAACGTTGAAGAAGCGGCAGATCTGCTTTTCAGTATGACCCTGGGTGGCCCGCTCCTGGCGCACCTCACGCATTGCAAGCCGCCCAAAGAAGGCGAAAACCTGGTCCAGTTCATCGCCTACGGCATACAGACCTTTCTCAAGGCGCATAGCACCTAAGGGCCTTATCCACCGGCAGGAAACTTGGCCGAGCTTTCACCAACCAGAAGCTTAAAAACCCCTGCAGACGCCGAACGCTCCATGAGAGAACCATAATGCCCTTTTAGGGTAGCGAGCGTGGTATCATCATGGGCCCTTGAAGCATCGCCAGCCAGCTCCAGAACCAGCGCTTCCAGATCCGGCGACAGAGCTGAAGCCTCTTTACGCCCTGTCCAGGCTGCATCGATGACAGGTTTTAGAGCAGAAACTGCGCCAACCCAGTCCTTCGCCTGCTCCATCAACTGCGCACGCATTTTCAATGCCTGTGTCTCTGTCCGGCCTATGAGGTAGCGCGCAGCCCTAGGCAAATCATGTTGCTCACGCGCGACTTCAGCACGAAGCATTGATACCTCTAACGCTTCTGGCTGACCTCCCGGCAGCACAGATACATCGGCGGGGTTTTCTGCCGGTAAATCATGGAGTGCAGCGCTCAGGTCGTTCGCATCAAGATCCAGACGAACCAGCTTCACCATAGTATCCTGATGTTCAGGTCCTTGCTGGTTCTGAAGAAGACCACGCAATACCGTCCGTTGAGCGTCCGGGAGGCCTAGCACCGCATATCGACGCTCCAGAGCCTTCAGAAAATAAGCCTGTAATGTCGGGTCATTCGGCTCCATTGTCATTGCTGCTTTCAACAGTTCGACCTCAGCAAGAGCACTCTTTGCTTCAATGTCTTTCTGTTCTGCGAACCCACGGGCAATAACGAGCAATCTGTCATGACCGGGAAAACCAGCTTTCCCATAAACAGCCTGCCCGTCTTGCACGCCCTGTTGAGCGGCGCGCCATTCTTTCCCTTTGATGAACGCATCAATACTCAGCAGTCGTGCCTCACGCTCCCTTCCGGCCATTCTAAAGGCAGGCATAAGACCATCCACACGTTCACCAATTGCTTTCGCGGGTGATGCATCTTTTTCAAGATCGAAGCGAAGAGCAGCTTCGCTGGCAACCGGCCAAACCATAGGAGAAGGATCATGAGCGAGCGTCTCAAGCTCCCCTCTTGCATCCAGCGCATCAGTCTCAGCGGCCGTTAAAGCACGTGCAAGAACGGTTTCCGGTACCGAGGGAAGGGATAAGAGAACGCCCCGATCTTTTGCTGTGCCATACCGCGCAACCCACTCTGCAGCCACCGGCAACAGACGATGCCGCAAAGGCTGAGAATATCCCGATACAGAAGGTAGTCCCGCAGCAATCAACTTGGCCGTGCGGGTGCGCTGTACATCGACATCAAGTCCTTCTCCCGTAATGGGGAGCTGCGCGCGTACCATTCCTCGCCAAAACTGATCCTCCGGCGTTACCCCTTCTTCTTCTGACAACAGAGACGGATCAGCACGACCATTCAGCACAGCCGAAATTTGCCTCAGCCTTCGTACATCTTTGCGGGTGCTCCCTTCAGGCTGATCTTCCAGTGCTACCTGCAGAACCTGTGAAACCAACGCACCATTAGCTAGCCTTGCCGCTGCCTGTGCCAGCCGGATCCGCGCATCAAAACGCTGGCCCGCTGATGCCATGGCCGCCGCAATTTGAGCGCGACGCACACTCTCCCGCAAATCTTCCGGGGGACTACCAGCCAACGCTACTCCGGCATCCGAAGCCCCATAAGCAGCAACTTTTCCTCCAGCAAGCAGCGGAGTATCGGTGGGGCCAACTCTATCAAGAAAGAACTGCTTTCCATTTTGCCTGAACTCGATTGCATCGGCATCTGCGGCGATGACCAGCCCCATCAGACTAGGACGCACCTCAAAGCCTGCTCCCCGCCGGATCAAATCACCTGAGACAGAACCGGACCGTGAGAGACCGAGCAGCAGCCGCCGGCCCGAATCCGGATCCCGAAACGTGACAACAAATAGAGCTCCGTCCTCCCGAGGCGGCGTGAAGGTCAGGGCACCCTCATCTTGCCCTAACAACATAACATCTGGGGATGCGGTTGATTGACTTCCGAAAGACACCGTCCATCCATGCCCGACGGGTCTGATTAATGGACTAGATCCTTCAGGACACAGGATGCTGACAGCTGTCACATCCGCCATAATACGAGCAGATACACCTTCGAATGGAGCAACATTCGTTAGCCCTGCGGTGTCGATGACATGGCGACCGGCAGCAACGATCAGGAGACGTCGACCATTTTGAAATGCGGCAACGGGCGTCATTTCCCCGAGAGGCAACCACAATCCAGTTGCGGATGGGACAACACCTTCATTCGCCTGCCTGACAGGCCGGGCACTGAGATCTGTACGCCCGACCGACGCTCCAGCCTTTTCCTGACCGGATAGAAGAGGAGATGGATCGTTCAGGAATGACCACCCTGAGGGAAGAAGCGCACTTGCGGCGGGCGGCAAAGCTACTGCGTTTTGTGAGAGCAGCAGCATGGCCAGAGCGAAGAGCCAGCCCCGCGCCAACATCACCCGTTATCCCCGATATGCATACCTGGATGCGCATGAGCATTGGCAAGAAGCTGCGTCGCCAGAATGGCTCTTTGTGGAGACATGGCTTCCATGATCGCTGAAGCCTTCCGCGGGCTCATACGGTTCAAAAGACCCACGCCAACCCGCAGATCAAGAATATTGAAAATAGCGGCCGCATCGACAGGCTTCATCGCCTCATAAATCCTGACCAGTCTTTCCGCATCCTGGTTCAGAAGCTCGTCCGAATGTCGTGCTGTCTCTTCAAACTGCGAACGGGATGTCTGGAGTGCGGTCATCCGACGTTGCAGCTCTTCTTCTGCTGCATCCACCAGTCGCTGCCGATCTTCCAACGCCACAGCCTTGCGATCCAGTTCCTGCTGCCGTGCAGCCAGCTCTGCTTTCAGTGTCGGGTCAGGAGTTATAGCGTCCACCGTGCCTGTCGGAGACAATGCGCCTTGGCAGCCCCCTGACTTGCAAAGGTCCGAGGAGGGGGCCTTCTGTTGAGCAGGCTTCCCGTCCTCTGCATCGGCGCGTTTGCTCGCAGCCTCGTCAGCAGCAGCTTTAGGGACAACTTGCGTCGCGGCCGGCTGCGCCATGGCAGACGACATCAACGATGAATCCGTTGAGGCATCGACATACCCAACTAGATCGTAAACCTTCACACCCAGCAGAATAATCATCAAACCACAGGCAATGTGCAGCAAGCGAAAGAGCATGAGCGTTACACCTGCTTCTGACGAAGGGCACGCAGCAGCTCGCGCTCGGCTGCAGTCTTACCGGATGGCGTTTTCAATGTGCTGGGTGACCCCCATCGTCCTTCATCTGTCCTGAGACGGCCAGAAAAACGAGGGCCCTCCATATCCGGCGCGTCTGCCTCCCTGAGAGGCTCCGGGTTGGCGGGACGACCGATTGAAGCTGTTTTTTCCAAGACCTGAGCAACTGCTTCTGATCGTTCACACAGCATCGTCAGTTCACGCTTGAGACTCTTTCCGCTCTCCACCGTTTTACCCAGCGACCGTCCAACCATTTCAGTTGTCTGACGCAGATGGTCGATACCAGACTGAGCCTGCTGACTACTGCTTTGCAAACTCGCAATCAGAGCATCCAGCTCTCCCCGGTTTCGACGGATGACCGATAGCGCTCGGCCAAGATAAAGGCTGTAGAAAATCGTAATCAGCAGCAGGGCTGACAGAGCAACTTCAAGTACGATCTGGAACCTGTCCATGGAAACTGCTCCGCCTTTTCAGCTGTACGCAGAAGGGCGATCACCGGCCCCTCCGCCAATAAGATTTTCTTCAATACGAACCGCGACATGACCCTGCTTTTTGCCAACCCGCCCCCGAAAGATCGTTTTCCCGCCGCAGCGCAGTTGAACGAGAGCCGTTGGATCACGGCGCAGCACCAGCATCTCGCCCGGCGAGAGGGACATGATGTCCTGAAGATTCATGCTCTGCTCTTCCAGGACAGCGTCGAGCGTGACGTCCGTATTCCAGAGCTCCTGAGCAAGATGACTTTCCCAGATGCCGTCATGGCCAAATTTTTCACCCATGAACTGTTGCAACAGGATTTCCCGAACAGGCTCCAGCGTTGCATGCGGCAAAATGAGATCCACATCTCCACCGCGCCCATCCATATCGATGCCAAATCGCGCCAAAACGACGCCATTTGCCGCCCGGGAAATAGTCGCAAAGCGGGAATTCAACTCCAGCCGTTCAAAACGAAAATTCACAGCACATAAAGGGCTGAAACTCTTGGAGAGATCCGAAAGGATCACACGGATCAGAGGCTCAACCAGCGCGCGCTCGATCGCCGTATGGTGTCGACCTTCTGCGCGCCTCTCCCCATCGCCATGAGGACGAACACGATCACGCCCTCCCAGCAATGCATCAATGACACTGTAAACAAGGGACGAGCTAAGAACGAGAATCCCGTAATTGTCCCATTCCTCCGCTTTGAAGACGGCGAACATGGACTGCCCGGAAACATTCTCCAGATAATCTCCAAACCTCTGGGAAGCCAGGCGATCCATGGAGACTTCAACGTTATCGCTAGTGAAGTTCCGTAGGCTGGTCGTGAGAATCCGGACGAGGCGGTCAAAAACCACTTCAAGCATAGGGAGCCGCTCGTAAGAGACGAACGACGTGCTCAGCAGCTTTTCCAGACCACTCCCTTCGCCGCCACCGCTCACGTGGGCGTCGCTACCGAAGAGACTATCAATCTCGTCCTGATTCAGAATCCGGTCCGCACCGTCATCCTCTGAAAAACCAAGATCATCCATTGAAAGGGCAAAACGTGGCATCGGCGCATCGTTTGCATCACCTTCCGACGTCGCCTTCTGTGCGTCTGGCATCACTGCACCAGCACTTCCACGAAAAAGAGATCATGCACGGACAAGGGAGCAAGAATATTGGAAATCTGCGCCAGCATGGTTTCCCGCAGACGATAAATTCCCGCTCCGGTTAGCTCGTCCGGGCGCATCCCATGCAGGCAGGTCTGGAAGGCATCCTGTATCTGAGGCATGAGCGGCCCGATTTTTGCCGTATCTTTGCTGTCTTCAACCTGAAGGCGCGCACTGATCCGAACATAACGCGCCCTGCCATCTCCGGTATCGAGGTTGGACACCAGCGTCGGGATGGTAATGAGTGTCAGGGATATCGGCTGGGACGCCGCTTTTACGAGACGGGACGCAGGATGTTGGAAATGCCGCCAGGCGAATACGCCGCCTCCAGCCAGCATGGCACAGAGCGCTGCTGCGATCAGGATAATCCTGCGTTTTCCGCCAGCTTTCGCCGGGATCTCAAGTTCCGGAGTCTCCGTCGTCACTGCCTGTCTGCCTTCTCTTTCGGACAGACCGCATCATCTGAGCAAAAGATTAACATTGGGTTTATGACGCGTCGGAAAAGGCCCCTTGTCCTGTATGCTGGAAGCTTTTGCCTGACGGGAATCCTTCTCGCCGGATGCGCCTCCCAACCCTCGCCCTACAATCGATATTATGCAGCAAACGGCGCTTACAAAGCCCCCGGCACAGCCAGTGATCCCTGGGGGCCATACATTCAGCAGGCTGCCAGTCGCTTCTCGATTCCCGAAGCCTGGATCAGAGCGGTCATTCATCAGGAATCGGGGGGACACCAGTATCTGAATGGCCAACCCATCACGTCCAGCGCCGGAGCCATGGGCCTGATGCAGCTCATGCCACAGACCTATGCTGAGATGCAGGGCCGGTTCGGGCTAGGTTCTGATCCGTATGAACCGCATGACAACATCATGGCGGGAACCGGATATATCAAAATACTGTCTCGCAAATATGGAGCTCCCGCATTTCTGGTGGCTTACAATGCTGGACCGCAACGCCTTGAGGATTACCTCTACCAAGGACGCGCACTCCCCAACGAAACTGTCAATTACATCGCAAGTATCACGCCGCATCTCGGCACACAGATCGCCATGACAGGTCCACTGGCAGCCTATGCGTCGTCACAGCAACTGAACGCATCTCCCATGGAGGTCGCAGAAGCGCCTGATACCAGCACCCAACTGGCCATGGCGCAGCCTTCAGGGCAGTACGGTTCAACACAACAGAGCGTCCAGAAAGCCTGGTCCAGACGGCACATTACTTCCGTACCGTCAGATACGATGCCGCCGGACCTTCCCCCTCTCGGCCCCTGTGACCCAGATGCGGCCTATGACCCGAGCATGGCCTGCACCCCGGTATCGGCCCCCAACCATCAACTTGAAGCCCCGGCCGCCACGGTCGAACAATCGACCGTGGCTAGCACGCTTTTGCCGCCCGCGCCGGTTATTCCCACACCACCTCGAACATCCCATTCCTCTGCAAGCCTAACACCCACGGCCGTGAGCTATCGCGCCCCTGGATCTTACGGAGACTGGGGTATCCAGGTCGGAGCCTTCGCGAATCCCGGGCAAGCCCGGTTTGCAGCGAATATGGCCCGCCAGTCTGCGTTCTCTCCGCTTCAGGCTTCACAAATTCAGGTCCAGCCTACTCTGTCGCACGGGACACGCTTCTATAGAGCCCGTCTTGCTGGCATCAGTCGGGCTGGCGCGGCCAGTGCCTGTAGCAGCCTGACGGCCCAGGGAATGGCCTGCATGGCGGTCCCCCCCGGACATTAAATGTCTCAAAAGTCTTAATTTCCGTAAGGAAACTCAATGCTCGTTGGCAATGGGCAGACTTTGCCGTATGTTCCCATGCAGATTGGACATACCTGCCACGCACGAAGTGTAGGTGACCCACGTCTAGACATTGATTCACCACGCCGACCCCGGCCCTCAGGATGCGCAGATGACGACCAGCCCTGCTCACGATCACACTCCACCATCGGAAGATGTCATCAGCGAGGAAGGGTATCACAAGGATCTTGGTCGTCGACACGTTCAGATGATCGCCATCGGTGGCGCCATCGGAACCGGACTGTTCCTTGGTGCTGGCTCCCGCCTTCAGGTTGCCGGTCCTTCCCTTGCGCTGATCTATGCCGTTTGTGGCGTTTTCTCTTTCTTGATTCTCCGTGCGCTCGGAGAACTGGTCATGTACCGCCCGACCAGCGGTAGCTTCGTGACCTATGCCCGCGAATTCCTTGGCGAAAAAGCCGCTTATGCCGCGGGCTGGCTCTCATTCCTCAACTGGGCCATGACGGGTATCGTCGATATCACCGCCGTCGCCCTTTACATGCACTACTGGGCCGTTTTCGTGGACGTCCCCCAGTGGGTTTTTGCTCTTGGCGCTCTCAGCATCGTTGGCACGATGAACATGATCGGCGTCCGCTATTTCGGTGAGATGGAGTTCTGGTTTTCGCTCATCAAAGTTGTGGCCCTTGCCGCATTCCTCATCGCCGGAACGCTTATTCTCGGCAGCCGGATGCCGGTGGCCGGGCACACCACAGGCCTTCATTTGATCACAGAGAACGGTGGCCTGTTCCCGCATGGAATCATGCCAGTCTTTCTGCTGCTGCAAGGTGTCGTATTTGCCTACTCGGCCATTGAACTGATTGGCACTGCCGCTGGCGAATGCCACGATGCACGTGAAATTCTGCCTCGCGCTGTGAACAGCGTCATCTGGCGTATCGGTCTCTTCTATGTTGGCTCGGTTGTCCTGCTCGTCTGCCTGCTACCATGGACAGCTTACCATGCTGGCGTCAGCCCGTTCGTGACGTTCTTTCAGGCACTTGGAATTCCGGGTGTTGGCACGATCATGAATATCGTTGTCCTGACTGCGGCTCTGTCCAGCCTCAACTCAGGCTTATACTCCACAGGCCGCGTCCTGCGTGCTCTGTCCCTTGGGGGATCTGGCCCTCAGATGCTCTCCAAGATGAACAAGAGCTCCGTGCCTTACATGGGCATTCTGACAACGCTTTCTGTTTATCTGGTGGGCGTTGGCCTGAACTATCTGATCCCGTCCCGTGTGTTTGAAGTGGTTCTGAACTTCTCGGCCATCGGAATCATCAGCACGTGGGGTTTCATCCTGCTGTGCCAGCTTCGCCTGCGATCAGCCATTAATCGCGGCGAAATCGCTCCAACAACATTTGCCATGCCTGGTGCCCCCTATACCAACTGGGCAACACTGGGGTTTCTGGCATTCGTTCTTCTGATGATGGCTTTCGATTATCCGGATGGAACAATCACCATTGGCGCCATCCCGCTCATCGGCCTTATCCTCGTAGGTGGATGGCTCCTTCTGGCGCGCACCCGAAAAGCCCACTGAGTTACGACGACAAAAAAAGTGCTCCTTAGCGGGGCGCTTTTTTATGGGCTCAGGTTGAAATCAGGAATTCTCGGCTGGCAATGCGCCAACAGGCGGAAGCCACACCAGACACGTCGTACCGCGCCCCGGGGCACTCGCAACCCTGAGTCGTCCTCCGTGTCGGTCAAGAATATGCCGAACGATAGACAAGCCGAGGCCCGTTCCCTGCTTGGCAGGCTCAACCTTGTCCACCACCCGATAAAATCGTTCTGTCAGCCGCGGGAGATGATGCGCTTCCATGCCGCGACCATTATCTTCCACTCCAAGCAGGACGCCCCCTTCTTCAGGCCAGCGGTCATCCCGTTCAGGGGCCCGTCGGGCGAACAGCGTCACAGCAAACGGCCGCCCCTCTTCACGGCCATAGCGCAAGGCGTTTTCGATCAGGTTCAGAAGCACCTGAACCATCTCATCCTCATCGGCCCGGATTGTCAGGTCATCCTCAATGGCAAGATTCAGAGAACATCCCGGCTCATCAAACCGGGGCGCCACTTCGCCAAGCACAATGGCCATCAGATCCGCGACTTCCACCAGATCACGGGGACGCTGATGTTCGTGAGCCTGCACGCGCGACAGATACAGCAGCCGATCAATCAGGCGTTTCAGCCGAGCAGACTGCTGGGCCATGATATCGAGAAACTGTTGCCGCGTCCCTTCATTCATGCTGCTTCCACCGGTGCGCAGGGCATCAATGAAGCCACTCAGAGAGGCCAGAGGCGTGCGAAGCTCATGACTGGCATGGGCTACGAAATCGATCCGCATCCTGTCCAGGACCTGTGCTTCACTCCGATCCGATAGCATGACAAGCACGCGTGTATGCCGGTCATGCTGGGCAGGAATTCGTCTGAGTGACAGGTGAAGCGTACGCGGGACAGGAACGTCCAGCGTAAACGTTGTCGAACACATTGAAGGCAGGTCATCTGCGCTGTCAGAAGCAACGCGCAATGCGGCCGAGAGAGCTGAACGCGCGGCGGGGTGACGGAGAATGGCGCCCACACTATCGCCAAACTGTGTGAGTGCTTCTTCGTTCGCCTGAAGAACTGCCCCCAGACGGTCCAGCAGAAGAACACTGCCAGGGAAAATCTCGATAGGGAGCGCAGTCTCTGACGTTGGTACTGCGGGTGGCAGGGCTGAATGTTCCGTCACTACCGGCAGCGGTAAAGCCGGTCGCCGGAATGCCAGAAATGCACATCCCCACCCGGCAACCGCGGCTCCCACAAGAACAAGACCTGCCCAGAAAGGCAGACCTTCATGAGAGACGGCTGCCAGGCTTTCAGCCCTCACCCGTCAAAGTCCATCCGTGACAGGACCATCATCCAGAGCATAACCCGCAGCCCTGACAGTGCGCACCAGATCCGGCTCGTTCGGGCCATTGATTGCCTTGCGAAGCCGGCGGATATGCACGTCGATCGTGCGAATTTCCACATGGATATTCTGTCCCCAGATCCGCCGCAGAAGATCTTCCCGGGAGAAAACCTTGCGGGGATTCCGGATCAGCAGATCCAGAAGACGATATTCCGTTGGCCCAAGTGACAGCAGACGGCCTGCCCGTTCAATCCGGTGGGTTTCAGGATCTAGCGTAATATCTGCGAAAGACAGCACGTCGTAAGAAGACTGGTGTCGCCGCAGCAGAGCACGCAGGCGGGCATCCAGAGTATCAACGCTACAGGGTTTGATCAGGTAGTCATCCGCGCCTGTATCCAGCCCGCGGATCGCATCCTGTTCGCCTGACCGCGCTGTCAGCAGCAGAACCGGAAGATCGCGCAGGATCGGGTTGCTGCGAATACGCCTGCACAGGTCAAGCCCCGACATTCCCGGGAGCATCCAGTCCAGAACAGCAGCGTCTGGACGCGCCGTTTCGAGGAACTGAAGTGCGGTCTCAGCGTCGGCCGCAGATTCGACACGATAACCCCGTTGCTCGAGGTTATATCGCATCATCAGGAGCAAAGCGGGATCGTCCTCGACAACGAGGATAAGGCCTTTTGCCCTGATTTGGGTGCTTCCGCTCACCGGTCTGGCTGTTCTGAAGTATCGGCAGTCGCTGGAGCACCGCGCGGACGAACGGCTGGCAGGTTGTCTCCGGTCACCGCGTAGAACACGCGCTCAGCGATATTGGTGGCGTGATCACCGATCCGTTCAAGGTTCTTTGCAATGAACAGAAGCTCCGTGCAGGCACGGATGTTTCGTGGATCTTCCATCATGTACGTTACGAGTTCACGGAACAACGCGGTGTAGTACTCATCGACCGCGCGGTCGGCGTGCCAGACTTCCATGGCCCGGTTGGAATCCTGCTGCGTGATCGCATCAATAGACCGGCGCAGATTGTCCTGCACCAGACGCCCCATGCTCCGCAGACCTGAGAGCGAAATCTGCCCGTCAGCGCCGCGAATGCGGAGGGACCGACGCGCGATGGACGAGGCATAATCGCCGATACGCTCCAGATCGCCGGTGATTTTCAGCGCCGCAACGATCTCACGCAGATCGCTGGCCATCGGGCTTCGCAGGGCCAGGAGGCGAATGGCGAGACTTTCAACTTCCCGCTCCAGCTCATCTACGTCCGGATCCTGACGGGCTGCGGCATCGGCAGCTTCCTCATTCCGGTCTGCGATGGCCGAAAGCGCCAACGCGACCTGATTTTCTACGATGCCACCCATCTGGGACATCATGGACCGGAGCTGACCCAGCTCCTGCTCGTAGCTTTTGACGATATGAGATCTGTCAGCCATGGCGGATTATCCAAATCTTCCGGTGATGTAGTCCTGGGTCTGCTGCTGCTTTGGATTGGTAAAGATGCGGTCTGCCGCGTCCACTTCAATCAGCCGTCCCATGTAGAAAAACGCAACCTGATCAGCACACCGTGCTGCCTGCTGCATGTTGTGCGTCACGATCGCAATCGTGAACTCTTCCTTGAGCTCGTCCAGCAGTTCTTCAATACGTGCGGTAGAGATAGGATCCAACGCGGACGTCGGCTCGTCCAACAGCAGAACTTCAGGGCGGGTCGCAATGGAACGTGCGATACAAAGTCTCTGCTGCTGGCCGCCCGAGAGACCCGCAGCCGGCGCATTCAGGCGATCCCGCACTTCGTTCCACAGGGCAACACGTGTCAGCACGTCTTGCACACGCACATCCATGTCAGCCTTGTTCAGGCGCTCATGGAGGCGCACACCGAATGCGATGTTGTCATAGATCGACATCGGGAACGGTGTCGGCTTCTGGAACACCATTCCGATCCGCGCGCGCAGGATGTTCAGGTCCAGCCCGGTTTCAAGAATGTTGCGGCCGTCGAAAATCACCTCTCCCGTTGCACGCTGTCCCGGATAGAGATCGTACATACGGTTGAAGATCCGCAGAAGCGTGGACTTGCCACAGCCGCTGGGGCCGATCATCGCCGTCACTTTCCGGGCGGGAAAGTCGATGCTGATATCGTGCAGGGCATGGTTCTGCCCGTAGTAGAAGTTCAGATTGCGAACGGCGAGGGCCACTTGCGGCTTGGTCTCGTTCATTTTGAAATCCTGTAAAGTCATCCGCGCCGGGCCGAAAAACGAACGGCAATATTGATGGCCAGAACACCCAGTGTCACCAGAAGAGCACCAGCCCAAGCAAGCTGTACCCAGTCGTCGTAAGATGCACCTGCATACTGGTAGATTGTCACCGGTAGGCTGGCCATTGGGTGGTTCAGGCTGAAGGACCAGTTCTGATTACCGAGTGATGTAAACAGCAGGGGAGCCGTCTCGCCACTCACACGGGCCAGAGCCAGAAGAATACCTGTCAAAACGCCGGTTTTAGCCGAACGCAGACAGAGAAAAAGGGTAACGCGCCAGCGCGTTGCACCCAGCGCCGCTCCGGCTTCGCGCATCGAGACCGGTACGAGACGCAGCATATCTTCCGTTGTGCGCACAATGATGGGCACAGCAAGAATGGCGAGGGCCACGGAGCCCGCAAAAGCAGAGAAGTGACCAAACGGCGCCACCAAAACCTGATAGACGAACAGCCCCACAAGAATGGACGGGACAGACATCAGCACATCAGAAACAAAACGCACGCACGAGGCAAAACGGTTCTGCTTGGAGCCATACTCGGACAGATAGATGCCGCAACCCAGCCCTAGGGGGGTGGCCATAGCAAGCGCCATCGCCGTCTGAATCACGCTACCAAGAATAGCGTTTGCCAACCCACCTCCAGAACCTGGTGGGCCCATGGGCTTGAAAAGAGCACCCGCGGACAGGCCAACGATACCGCGTGCCAGAAGCGTCCAGAGAATGGACGTCAGAACCAGCACAAGAATGCCCGCCGCAATCATGCCCAGAATAGTCGCGACACGATCTTTCCGGCGGCGACGCGCGCCACAAGGATTGGGAGCCCAACCGGGAGAAAGCGTGGTCATATTGCTCATTTGCTATCCCCTCTCAGCATCCGGGCCAGAGACAGACTGGCGAACGACAGCAACATCAGAATGAAACCCAGTGCCAGCAGAGAAGACAAACGAAGCGACCCGGCCGGGCTTTCCGGAAACTGCAGTGCAATGAGAGAGGCCACGGTGCTTCGAGGGGCGAACAAAGACCAGCCGACGGCTGTCACGTTTCCGATCACGAATGTCACGGCCATGGTTTCACCTAGAGCGCGCCCCATACCCAGAACAATAGCGCCGATCATGCCCGACCGGGACCAGGGCACGACGACCTTCCACATCACGTCCCAGCGCGTTGCTCCCAACCCGTAGGCGCTTTCACGAAGCATACCGGGCATGGCGCTGAAAACATCCCGCATGACCGCCGTCATGAAAGGCGCGATCATCATGGCCAGAACAAGACCCGCGGTCATCAGGCCGGTTCCGAAAGGCGCACCATGGATCAGCATGTTGATGCCGGGAACATGCCGGAAATGGTGCATCATAAAGGGCTGCACATGCCGCGCCATGAAAGGCACGATCGTAAAGAAGCCCCACATACCAAAGATGATGGACGGCACTGCAGCTAGAAGCTGAACAGCCGTTCCGACAATCGCCGAAATTTTTGGAGGAGCGATGGCCGTCAGCCAGAAGGCCGTTCCGAATGCCAGTGGCGTTGCAATCAGCACACCAATCAAAGTGCTGATGATTGTACCAAACAGAGGAGCCCAAGCACCATATTCGTTGGAAACTGGATTCCAGACATCCCGAAACGCGAACCCAAGACCGAATGTCTTGAAAGCGTCCTGCCCACCAACACCCATCAACACAACAAGGCCACCGAGGACAATCAGGACCAGCAGAGAGCATCCACCGACCACCGCCTGAAATGCGGTATCTGCGTTACTCCGCTTTTCCGTATGTTCGGAAACGGAAACCTTTTCGGGTTGCCTGGCTGGGGCAAGTGTCATGCGTCAAAGGCTCTGGCTGTGATAACTGGTGCACACTGACGGCAGATGCCGCCACTTCCGTGCATTAGCCGTCCCAACCCAGAAGGACAACCGGCGTGGACCAGGCAGGGCATGAAAGATTTATGTCACTCGCGACACATTTTTTTCGCTCGATGCGAAATCAGATCACCAAGACCCGTTTCGGCAATTGATTTAACATGCCAGAAAGTAGGCCTTAATTTTGTCTTTCGATAAAATTACGAATGCATAGAAACGGAGCAGGAAACCAGTGGCGTTGAACCAATCACTCCCAACGACGTTTGGCCCATTTACTGGACATCTTGATCTGTTTGAGAATGGCACAGCTCGCGGCTGGGCGGTAGATAGTCGTAGGCAGGGATCGGTCCTACTTCACGTTTTGATCGACCAACAAGAGGTCATGCAGATCGCATGCGATCAAGAGCGACCAGACGTTCAGTCCGCCCTTCAGTTGCCCACACCAAAGGTAGGGTTTGAATTTTCCATTCCGGAAAAATTCATGGATGGAAAACGTCACGAATTTTCCATCCGTTTTCCTGATCGTACAGCTCTGCCGTTAGCCAATCCGTCAACCCCGGACGTTCCTCCTGCGGCCATCATTCATTTTTCCGAAAAATCTTTACCTCAATATCAAAGCTACATTGACGGCGTGAAGCAGGGCGCGCTTCGGGGCTGGATTCTCTGTGCTGATAAGCCGGGCGCCGAGCAGCACGGTCGATGCATGATCTCCGTCATTGTTGACGGTGTTCCAATGGCGCAATCCAGAGCAGACCGATATCGAGGAGATGTCGCAGCCATTCTGGGATGCGATCCAAACTGCGGTTTCGAAATTCCCATTCCTCAACGGCTTCGGGGGAGCGCGCCGCACAAATTCCAGGTTGTCACCCTTCCGGACCGGACCGAGCTGAACGGAAGTCCTTTTATCACGTCCCTTGCCGACGATGCTTTGGAAACACGTCTCGTTGACCTTCTGGGAACCATAGACGGGCTTCACCGGAAGCTTTCTGAATTGCGCCAGGAAGTCAGGGATCTTGTTCCGAGACGCGGCTATAACCTTGGCGATTACAATCGCTGGGCACATAAATATTACCCTCTTTTGAGAGAGCGCGTCGCCAAACAGCGTCAACTCCAGGGCAGCGCCCGCACTGAACCTCTGGTTTCCATTCTTTGTCCGACCTATCGGCCCTTGAAAAGTGACTTTGAAGCAGCCCTCAATTCAGTCCTGTCTCAGACCTACTCGAATTGGGAACTCATCATCGTTGATGATGCTGGAAAATGTGCACAGACGACTGCCGTCATTGAGCGGTTTTGCAAAGCAGACCAGCGCATCCGCGCTGTGCCTCTCGCGAAAAATGCAGGTATTTCGGGTGCAACAAATGCAGGAATGGATGCTGCTCAAGGCGACTATGTGGTCTTTTTTGACCATGATGACCTCATGGTCGATGTCGCCGTTGAAGTGATGGTTCATGCAGCTTTGGAGACAGGGGCCAAGCTCCTTTATTCGGACGAAGACAAGATCGATCAGGCCGGATATTTCCTGGAACCTAACCTGAAACCCGATTTCAATTATCGTTATCTTCTGGGCTGCAACTACATCTGTCACCTGACGATGGTTGAAGCAGAAACCATGCGTAAAATCGGCCACCTGAAGTCAGACTACGATGGCGCGCAGGACCATGACTTCGTTCTGCGGGCAACGGAAATCCTGTCGCCTTCAGAAATTCATCACGTTCCCGAAGTTCTCTATCACTGGCGTAAAACACCCAATTCCACAGCCGTTAATGTCGCCAACAAGACCTATGCCATCGAAGCAGGCGTCCGGTGTGTGCATGACCATCTCAAACGCCGAAAGATCAAAGCCAAAGTCTCTTCAATCCGTGGGCTAACGCTCTATGGCGTTGAGTGGCTGACAAAAAAAGCCCCAAAAGTCACCATTATCATTCCGTTCAAAGATCAGGTTGAAACCACGCGTCAGTGTGTTGATGCCCTCCTCAATAAAACCGCATACAAAAATTTTGATATCATTCTGGTCAACAACTGGTCAGTCGAGGATGAAACGATTGATTTCATCAGCGAGATACAGAAGCACCCGCGTGTGTCAGTCCTGACGGTTGAGGAACCCTTTAACTATTCACGCCTCAACAACCTTGCTGTTGAACAGACCAGCGCCGACTATCTGATGTTCATGAACAACGATGTTTTCGTTGAAAATTCCAACTGGCTTCATATTGCCATCGGAGAAGCCCTCGCCGCGCCAGATATCGGAGCAGTCGGCGCGAAGCTCCTCTATCCGAACGATACGATCCAGCATGCGGGCGTGATCGTCGGGCCAGCGGGCATAGGCGCTCATGTTCACCGTGGTGATCCAGTGACGGAATATGGTTACATTGGACGCACCATGCTTTCACATGAAGTCACCGCCGTCACGGCAGCAGCGATGCTGGTCCGGTCAGACGTCTTTCATGAAATTGGTGGTTTCGACGAAAAAGAACTGACAGTCGCTTATAATGACGTCGATCTTTGCCTGAAAATTCGTGATGCGGGTTATCGGATCATCTTCTCTGCAGAAGTGGTGGCCTATCATCATGAAAGCCTGTCCCGGGGTAGCGATGATCGCCCGGAACATGAAGCCCGCTTCTTTCATGAAACCCAGACCATGCTGGCCCGTTGGAGTGACAATCCACTTTTCGAACGGGATCCGTCATATCCTCGCTACTTTACAGTAGATCAGCAGCCGTTTTTCGATCTTGTGGATCCGGAAACACTGTGAAACCAAATTGAGGTTTCGGCGTTTATCCGGATAACGAACCCTCTTGCAGGAGACCTATCATGGCCACCAAGTCCAATCGCCATGTCACGCAGAACGATACAGCGGACAACACGAAAAGCGTTTCAATCGAAACGCTTAACGCCCGTCTGGCCGATCTGATTGATCTTGCCCTGATCACCAAGCAGGCACACTGGAACCTCAAGGGACCACAGTTCATCGGTGTCCACGAAATGCTGGACGGCTTCCGCACCAGCATTGACGATTTTGTGGATACGACAGCTGAGCGTGCAACACAGCTCGGCGGCACGGCATATGGGACTGTGCAGGATGTCTCCAAGAATTCATCTTGCAAGCCATACCCGACCGACATCTACCGGGTTGCAGACCATATTGCCGCTCTGATTGATCGCTACGCCACTGTTGCAAACAACGTGCGTGAAGCCATCAAGATCACGGACGAAGCAGGCGACGATGACACGTCCGACCTTTTCACCGAGGTTTCCCGTGGTCTGGACAAGCACCTGTGGTTCCTGGAAGCCCACGTGCAGGAACCGACTGGCCAGATGCGTGATGGTGACCACGAAGGCAAGCGCGCCTAATACGCGCCTGGATTACTGAGCCTGAAAACGGAGCGGTCTTTGGCCGCTCCGTTTTTTATTGTGGCACTTGCCCCTCAACAATATCGCGATTACCAATAAAGGCACAAAAGGCGCCGCCTGAGGTGAGCCTTGATCACGACTTTCCTGAAGCGGGACAATAGGCATGACTTCCGAAGATCAAACGACACACCAAGACAGCGCGGCTTGGGATCTGTCCGAATGGGAAGCCTTGAGAGAAGAAGATACGCCACCTTCCAATGCCGCCGAAGAACCTGTAGCGCCACCGGCGCCCGCTTCAGTAGAACTACCGGACCCTCAGGCTGCGGCATATCTTGCACAGCATGGCGCAGACACTGTTGAACATGCTTTTGCGCTTGCCAATATTTTGCATACAAACCGCAGCGTAGCCGAAGCCGCGACATATTACGGCCGTGCGTTTGAACTGCACTCCAAGTCTCCGACGCAGTATCCTCTGGCACAGTCCCTTTTGCAGGTCCGGCTTCTCTGCCTGCTCAAGGCAGGCCAGCCTGTTCCACAACATGAACTCGCTGAGCTGCGCAGCCTGAACATCCCATTTGCAAACTATATCGATGGGACATCCCACGCCTGGCGTGGAACGCCACCACGTGATGCCCTGAACATCATGGGCAATGCTTACGACGAGTTCCATACAGGCGAAGAAGTTGATTCTGTCGCATTGGAAGTCGCGCTTAGAGCCTCCCCCTCTGTATTTTCAGCAACTCCGCAGGGCGACGATATCTATAATCGTATTCCGCGGAAGATGTTTCTCTATTGGGACAAAAATCCGCCAGCAGAAATCCAGAAGAATTTTGACTATCACAAAGCGATCTCCAGCTTTGAAGTCAAAACCTTCGATAAGGAAGAAGCGGCTGAGTGGCTTTACGACAATTACGGGATTGAAGCCCGCACACTGTTCCTGAGTGCCCGACACCCAGCTGAGGCGGCTGATTTTCTGCGCGTCCACGTCATCCAGCTCCTTGGTGGCTGGTGGCTGGATGCCGACATTCGGGTCAAGAGCGATGCAGCGCTACAATTCATGGCAGAGCGCAAGGAAGGTTCAGCCTTCTTCCTCACGCACAATCACGTCGTTCATAATGACTTTTTTGGATCTGTTGCTAACAGCGACGTCCTGACGGACTGCCTGCTGTCCCTGTATCGGAACTGCTATCTGCATCAAGGGCTTTTCATTGCCTACAAAACGGGTCCAGGCATCTTTAACCGTGCACTGAACCGGATTGCCCATCGGTCCCTCAAGGGCCGGACACCTGCAAAATCCATCGAAGTCTTCGACCACCATGTCTTCAACGACATGATTGAAGAATTTGATACACCTTACAAAACCCAGCTGCCTTCCTGGTACACAGCCTGAGGGCTTACTGGCCCCGAAAGCTTTTCTTTCGGGGCCAGGTTTCTTTCACAGGCAGCGCTGGAGATGCTCTCTGGCAAAGCGAAAAGCATCTAGGGATGGTGCTTCATCTTCAATAGACAGTTCATCGACATCATCGCTCAAAACAGTTGAGCCTGAAGGCTGCTGAGCCATTCCCTCAAGCGCCAGCATCACAAATTTCCGAAAATCTTCTTTTCCCAACGGGGTGGGCACTTTGCCTCGCTCGCGCTGCACAACCCAGCCGCCCGTTAATGTCTGCAAGCTGCCCCAGCCGTTTTCCACATCGCCCAGAGCGCGCTCTTTCAAGGTTTCGACGGTCGCCTTGGCCAGATCTTGAATATCGTCGCTGGTCATGCGCTGAGGAGCCAGCGTTGCATCTTTCTTGATGACCCAGCCCTCAACCAAGACCGCAAGGCCAGGAAGCATTTCGCCAGACATAAAATTTTCTCCCTGCTGCCCCCGAATCTATCATTTCGGAGGATTGCCGCCATTTTATTGGGTTTGGAAAATAGCATGCCTGAGGATCACAGGAAATGTGAGTTGCACGTCTTAGATATAATCAAATTGAAGATCCTATTGCGCCTGGCTTCAGAGTAGTCCTATCTGCAAAGAGACAAAGCTACGGATTAGCTCACACATTCGCGCAAGTGGTATTGATGACTCAGAATATTGACCATGAATCCGATAATGCTCCGTCCATCACAGCGGCAACCCTCGCAGGTGACGGACAAGCCCTCGCATATTTCGAGAAACATGGCGCAGATACGGTAGAGCATTCATTTGCCATCGCAAATATTCTCCATATCCACAGCAACGTTAAAGAAGCTTCATTTTTCTACAGACGCGCCCTGGATCTGCACAGCAAGAGCCAAACAGAATATCCTTTACCACAATCACTTCTACAAGTTCGGCTCCTATGCCTTCTCAAAGCCAGTGAAGCGCTTCCTGAAGAAGAAATACTTGAATTAGAAGAATATTCGTTCCCGCAGGCGAATTATATTCGCGGAATTCGGGCGGCTTGGCGCGAAAATAATTTCGATGAAAGCCTGAAACTGATCGGAAACTGCTTCGAGGAGTTTCACTCAGGCGAAGAGATCGATCGCCTTTATCTTGAAATCGCTCTCCGCTGGATCCGCTCTTTCGGTGAAGATGGCTTTCCAAAGTCGCAGCCTCAAATACCCCATCACCTCTACATGTACTGGGACGCGAACCCGCCCGTAGAGATCAGCGAGAATATTGAATACCATCAGAACATGCTGGGAGATCGCTTTACGATCTTCACACGGGAAACAGCGACCAAGTGGTTGTACGACCACTACGGAAAGGAAGCATCCGACCTTTTCCAGCAGGTCCGTCACCCGGCAGAAGGCGCTGATCTTTTGCGCTTGCACGTCATTTTGGCAAAAGGCGGCTGGTGGATTGATGCGGACCTGCGCATCAAGTCTGATGCAGAATGGAATGCTCTCGCCACCATTCCAACGACTTGCCAGCTATTCACCACCGACAACTACGTCCTTCACAATGATTTTTTTGGAGCGACTGCCTCGCATCCAGTCATTGCCAATGCCCTGATGACCGCTTGGGCCAACATGTTCCGTCATCCCGGCCTCTACATTGCCTTCAAGACCGGCCCAGGCGTTCTGAATCGTGCCGTGAGCCGGGCGCTCTTCCAGAGCCTGGAACTCAAGGCACAGCTTCCCGTGCTTCGGATAGATGACCAAGCCCGTTTCAATGACTTCGTTGAAGAGTATGAGGTGCATTACAAGGGTAACGCATCCTGGCACAGTCAGTAAGAAACTGGCTGTATCGTCAGCGGTGGTGCCCGCTGACGATTTCCTGCACCAGAGCGTCATAGCGCTTCAGGTAACCCTGTAGACACAACTCAGCTTCAGCATAGCGGCGCGCATCCTGCCCCAGACGACGCGCCTGCTTGCGGTCTTCGAGCAGTTCCAGAACCACATCCGCAATACGATCCGGCTCAAGGAACGGTACTAGCCGCCCTGTTAGGCCATCTGTGATAAACTCGCTGACAGGTGCTGTATCACTTCCAACAATCGGACAGCCCGTTGCCATAGCCTCTCTCAGGGACCAGGACGCAACGAATGGATATGTCAGATATAGATGCGCATCTGAGCGCTTCAACAGAGCTCGGAAGTCGTCATAGGCAACCTTGCCCACAAAATGGATTCTGCTGAGGTCCAGTTGGCCCTCAAGCTCCTTGAGCAGGATCTCGCGCCAACTTCCCCGCCCCGGCGGAGGAGCGCCATAGCTTACCTGATCACCGCCCACCATGATGATATGAGCATCTTTACGTTCAGCAAAAATACGAGGCAGGGCACGCATTACAGAGTGAAAACCGCGATACGGCTCCAGATTACGCGCGACATACGTAATAAGAGCATCCCTTGGACCGATCTTGACGCCATTAATGACGAGATTGCGCTTCCGAGCTTGTGGCTCTGGCTTGCAAAGATCGAGGTTTACACCTTCGCGAAGAAGCGAAATTTTCTCCTGTGCCCAGGCCGGATAAGTTGATCGCTGAAACTGTGTTGGCGTCTGGCCGTAGCCATTGGTCTGGGAAAGAGCTTGTAGATTGATCGAATTCTTGATTCGTACCGCAGCCGCAAGGTCCGGGCTGGACGGAAACTCAGGGTCGAACCCCACATCGTTCCGGTCGGCGTGATAGAAAAACTCGAAATATCCGAGTATTGGACACCCTGGAAAAACATCCCCGAGGTTCAGGAGCTCTCCCCAGCCGTGATGCCCGATGATGATGTCAGGCTCGTACCCTAACTGCTTAAGAGTTTTAGCAGCGGTCGCAACGGCTTCTGCTCGGAGTATCCCGTATTCAAATTCTCTGAGATGGGGATGTGTAGATGAGGATGGCAAACGAGGCACCCGATAGATGACGCGCCTGACTCCAGGCACCTCACCCGCATTTGCCTCGGAAATGAAAACAATTTCATGGCCACCCTGCTCATGCAGGTGGCGCACGAAATGTAAGAACTGGCCGGGAAAATTCTGATGAACAAAAAGGAAGCGCACACCAAATCCCGGCTGCTGGAGAAGATCTAGCCCCTAAGAGGTCAAATAACAAAAGACCTCAGGTGCCGTATGAAGCGACCCTTGTCATGTGCAAGAGCCCGTAGAGGCTGTTCTCACTCCGGGGAGTGAACAGCCCTCTACTCAATTCAGTCTGCAGAGCTTGCCTTGCGTTTGGCAGGCGCCTTGGTTGTCTTTGTGGCCTTGCTCGCAGCGGCCTTTGCCGGCGCCTTCACTGGGGCCTCTTCGGCGGCATCATTCGGAATAATTTCAAGCAAGAACGCCTCAAGCGGAGCAAGGCTGTCTGCTTCAAGTGCATCCGTCCCGTCTACAGGGCCCAGACGTGTGCCATCCGTGAACGTGGAAGACAGGCGTACATGATGCGTCTGCGCTGACTCACCCTTCAACCGCACGCGCAGTCCGAGAATTGGCAGTGCCATTCCACGGGAACCACAGTACTGACCGCCTTCGGACCAAGGGGAGAGCCATCCCTTACCCAGAACAGCCTGATACTCGATGTCGGACGTCGGAATACTGGTTTTCGGAGCGATGGCAAAACCTTCGATCCACGCCTGACTGCCCGGCGTGCCCATCCATTCCCCGATCGGAGCAGCGACGTCGCCTTGACGCTGAACATGGGCAGAAATCTCTGCCACGCCCGCTGCTGCCGGTGCAGGAGCCGCTGCAGATTCGGCCACAGCAACAGCGGCAGGAGCTGTCGACGTAGGACCGGCGAGCTGAGCGACCTGAATTTTGGGAGCTTCGGCTTGGCTATTCGGCTCCTGATACGTCGTCACCAGAACAGCAGCAGGGCCACGCGTCACGCGGACCAGAGCAGCACCATTGGATGCACCGATCCAGCCATCTTCCTCAAAGGTGCTGACTGTTACGATGCCAGCGGGCGTCCCGGGTGCGCGGGAGATACGGACGCCAGGCAGACCGGCAGGACCCGGTGCAGGTTGCCCGGCGGCATGGAAGATGCAGAAGATACCTGCATCCAGCACCATCATGTGAGCACCAGCCTTGAGGTCAATGACCCGATTCTGCGTCGGTGCTTCAGCCGTCTTTGACATTCCCTACTCCACTTGTTCCCGTCTATCGGGAGGAAAAAAATCTTCAGGTCCGCGCTACACCAGACACTCCATAACTGGAGGACCAGTCTATGAGCTGTCTTCAGGAAGGATGATCTGCTCTGTTCCTGTTTTATATTTTACTCTTTCCAGTCGAAGCGTAAACCCGTTCATCTCAACTTCCCTGACGCCAGCAACGCAAAATAAAAGCCAGCATTAACTCAACAGGCATACCCAAGGGCATGACGCCCCCGCGACCACTACGTTTCACGCGCTCTGACTGCGCACCGATATCGAAGCACACCACAGGCAAGCCGCTTTTCCATAATAACCCCAATGCATAGCACCAGGTTTCAGGCGCAATAGAGGGAATAAGGCCTATATCGGCATATTGCTTCTGAACAAGGCTAACAGCCTCGTCCTCCCGGTATTCTCCTGTAACTCGGACGCCAGCTGCAATTAAAGCTTGATCATCTGGCGTATGTCCCACAAGTATCAACTCGATCTGGACGGGCATTCTTGCAACATGATGGGCCATTTCCAGAACAACGTCATAGCCTTTCCATTGACTCAATCCACCAACAATACAGATTCGCAATGGGCGACCCGGCACAATTATTGTCTTTTCAGGCAGATTGGCCAGTAGAGCGACATCGTCTTCCAGGGGTGTGACACGGAAATCCATACCAGGAAAATGGCGTGACAGACGCTGTGCAGTATCTCGTGACGGCACTAGTAGTTGCTCTGCGCCACGAAACTCCCGGTCAGATCGCTCTATCAACTCGGGGACGGTGATATTTTCCCCAAGATAGCTTCCCCAGCGTGAGACACAGGCTTCACATCCAGCGACATCCGGTTCCCCGCAATATCGACCCTCCCCATTGAGAAGCGAAATACGGGGACAGAACCAGATATGATCATGAATGAAGATATCATACGGAACGTTCAGCGCGTGATGGAGCGTCCGAATGCAGGGCGCATGACCAACAAGGTGGTGCCACTCCACTTTCTGCACACCAAGCCGAGACAGGACATCCACAAGAAATGGAAGCTCTTCCGGCAGCTTGAATTTCAGATTGGGGAAAGTCTCCGTTTCGTCCGACAAACACTCTAACAGGCAGCCCTGCTCCGTCGGCCGCAACCCGAGAGGCAAGAGGCCCCGCCGCTCAAAGTCGACTGCTCTGTGATGAACGGCACGCCCTACGCCACCGCCAGCATCATGTTGAATAAGTAAAATTGACGGCCGGTTACCTCGGCGTTGCGCCAGACGATCCACATCCAGCGTTCTGCGGAGTTCCAAAAGCGGGTCAGACTTCAAAAAAGCAGCAACTACCGCGTCATATCCGGGATGCAGGGCATTCAAAATATCGAGGTTTCGCGCCATCAGCGCCTTGCGGCTGCTTCCGAAAGACACTGATCCCACATGGGCGACATACACATCAGGCGCAGGAAAATGACGAAAACCCAGAGCCGACGCTCGCAGGCAGAAGTCGTTTTCCTCCCCGTATCCCTGGCCAAACAGATCTTCGCGAAAGAAGCCTGTTTCAGCCAGACAGTCCGCCGTAATGGCCATGCAAAAGCCATTGCCCGTCGGAAGGTCTATCTGGGCGGCATCCGCGGAAAACTGACGCGCGCACAAACGATCCAGCTCTCTAGCCTTAGCTCTGGCAGGAACGTTGTTTGTCTGGTCAACTGCCGGATAGGACAGGATACTGGCATCATTCGAAAAGGGTGTCAGTGTGCCAACATCCGTCGTGGTCAGACGAGCGCGCAAACGCTCGACCCATCCCGGAAACACAATGGTATCGCTGTTCAGGAGAATAATATCCCGGCCAGACCCCGCACGCATTCCATCATTCGCGGAGGTGGGGAAACCAAGATTGCAGGCGTGGCGAAGGAGAGTAATCTGCCCTTTTAAAGCAAGATCATCCAACGCCGCAGCCAAGGCAGGCTCTGGTGTGGCATCGTCCACCACAATGACATCAACATCCGCAGGGACGGTTTTCAGTACACTTTGCAGACAGGCGAGCGTCCCCGCTTTGTCACGATAGACCGGAATGACAATCGTGCATCCGGGGCTCACCCGACCATAAGCCGGACGATGGTTCCACGGCACAACCGGAGTGGGGGACAAGCGCGCTGGAAGATCATTATCTCCTTCCAGAAGCTGTCCAATCATCGGATCAACTGGGGCACCGGACAACGGCCTCTCATGTTCATCCTCGACCATCAGAAGGCCGTTATCCCCAGCTGGCAGCGCATTCCTTGGAATGGCAAAGACACGAGGCCTTGAGAGGGGAACGTCACTATCCACGTTCGTCGCCAGGGCCGGAACCTGCAAGACGTCTCCGTCCCAAAGTCGAAGGGACGGCACATGATCAGGCTCGGCCGGATACCAGATCCAACCGTCCAGACCGCTGGCTGTGGCCTGCACAAGAGACTCACAGCGCGTTAATGCCTGAATGTCGATCGGACTTCCCAGAACCTGCTTTCGCCCTGACCGAATTTCCAGACGGCGGCCCTTCTGCCACCCGTCAGGTAAAGTGTGGCGCCCACTGACCCCGCGCCCAACGGCCACACCATCTAGCAGAACGCGGCAGATTCCAGACAACTGAACGTCAACCCACCCCCCATTTGACGCCGTGCACCAGCCCGCAAGTCCGCTCTGTATCGAAAGCTGCGTCGCAAGCTCCCGAAGCTCTGGCAGGATGTGGAAACGTGACAGGGTTTGTCCCATCCGGGACGCCGCTTCTTCTGTCCGGTTTTGTCTGACCAGACACACGACTGACAGGAAGGCCGCCTCACGCAGTCCAAAGACGTAATACAACTGCTCCATACGAATGAGACATTCAGCGACCCGGCCTACCTGCAAATAAGCAAGCGCCAGAGCCCACGTCACATTTGGGCTCTGACGGGCCATGCGCTCGGCCCGTTCAAGCCAGAAGAGGCCATCCTGCAAACGCCCGGTCTGCATTGCCTCCTGACCACGCCTGAAGGCCGTCTGCGCCCGGGCGTTCATGACGTCCCGCCACTCTGCCCTCTCCTGATCTGTAACTTCGTGACCGTACCCACCAAAAGCCGCGCGGGAGGTCGTACCGGTCAGATCCGGGCGCTCTTTGTCAGAAGACACGTAAAATCAATCGTCCTCGTCGGCGCGGGCATCATCGAGATTAATAAGTTCGGCTTCCGCGTCCTGAATGCCCTGAGCCTTGGCGCGTTCCAGCCAGCTCCGTCCCTCAACGAGATCCGTCACACCCGCAATGCCACGCACCAGATATCGGCCCAACATCAGCTGCGCCAGGCCATTTCCCCGCTGGGCCGCCTTTCGAAACCATTTTTGTGCGTCTGACCGGTTCTCTTCAACGTCATGACCGCCGCCATACATTGCAGCCAATGAGAACATTGCGTCTGTATTTCCGCTGTCTGCTGCTGCCTGGTAAAGACTTAGAGCCCGCGCATGGTCACGCCGACCATTGATTTGCCCCGTTACCAAAAGCTGAGCAACGGCGACCTGAGCTTCAGCCATACCCGCATCGGCGGCCTTTTCCATCCAATGCATTGCCTGTGTCGGGTCAGGCTGAACGCCGCGCCCTTCCAACAACATCCGCCCGTACCAGAACTGCGCATTCACAACGCCGTCTGTGGCTTTCTGCATCCAGCGGGCTGCTTCCGCTGCATCCTGCGTGCTGCCGACCCCTTCCGCAAAGCATACGCCCAGATTAAAGGCTCCAACCAGATCACCCTTTTCGGCAGCGCGCTCAAAACGTTCCTTCAGGGCCTGCTTCTGATCATCTGTCGCAGACGCGCCGGTCAAAATCAGATTGCCGAAATCTGCATCGGCATGGTGATCTCCGGACTCTGAGGCCACACGAAACCAGTGCGTCGCTACATCAGGGTCTCGGTGGACACCATTCCCAGTCAGGTAAAGCAATCCAAGGGCGCGTGCTGCCCCACCGTGTTTCTGCTCTGCAGCCAGCCGATACCAGCTCGCCGCCTCCATAAGATTAGGTGGCAGCTCTCCGCCCTTGGCATAAAGGTCCCCCAGGAGCGCAGCAGACTCTGCATCTCCGTTCAGGGCAGCACGGCGCAACCAGGTTTCAGCACGCCCATAGTGCAGCTCAACACCAACGCCCTCCAGCAGAAACAGGCCGTAACGTGCCTGTGCGCCGACGATATTACGCTCAGCAGCCTGACGGTAATAGCGGGCCGCAGCCCCCATATCCTGTGGAACACCTGCACCGGCTTCACTCATGCGACCAAGAATGTCGAAGGCAGTGCCTAAGCCGCCCTTGGTTGCCTCTTTCAAATGGGATGCAGCAATCTTCCGGGCATCCTCCGTCTCTGCTGAATGTAAAATAGCCAGTGCCAGCCCCAGATGGCCCTGAGAGCATCCGGCTGCAGCAGACTGTTCGTACAAAGCACGAGCCCGAGGAAGATCACGCAGGTCTTCCGGGCCATTCGTGAGAATATAGCCCAGCAAAGCTTGAGCATCGGCCGAACCCGCATCTGCGGCGACCTGCGCCCAGTGACGGCCCTGATGAAAATCAGAGTGCCTTTCTCCAGAGACGGGACGGGCAGAAAGATCCAGTCCTGCCGTTTGTGCCCGAATTTCGAAGCCTTCGGGAAGACCAACGGTATAAAGCGTGGCCAGCACAAAAGTCGCTTCGACATGACCGGCTTCTGCAGCGCCCAGAATCCAGCGAGCACCTTCTTCCAGGCTGGGGGGAACACCAGCTCCGTCCAGATAGGCCCGCCCGACGCGAAAGGACGCCTCCATGTCGCCTTGAGCCGCCATACGGCTCAACAGAGCGAAACCACGAACGGTTTCCCCCGTCTCCATCAAATGGATCGCCTGCTCCAGCTTTCCTTTGGAAGAGAGGAGAGACGTAATGCGGCGCTTGAATGTCATGTTGCTCAACTCGGGTACGGCAAAAATGTAAAACGCCCGGACTGGCCGGGCGTTTTCTCAGCCTTATGGCTCTCTCATACCCTCTGTCAGGGTCGGGGTCAGACGACTGAAGAGGTATTGGAGAATGGTCCGCTTTCCAACGTCGATATCAGCTGTCGTTGGAACACCAGGTGCCGGATGGAAGAAATCTGGCTGCCCGTGAAGCGTGTAACGATCAATCCGGAGACGGACCCTGTAATAGACGTCATCACTGACGCCACCGGAAACCGCACTGGCATCACCTCCCGCTCCAGCGCTGGACTTATCGAAGGAGTCTGCGCTGATAACCCGCACAGTTGCCTCAGCACCGCCATATTGGGTGAAAGGAAATGCAGCAAACTTTACGAGAGCATGATCACCGATTTTGATGAAGGCCGCGTCAGAGGCGCGAACCACTGATTCCATCTCAACGCCATACCCCGTGGGGACAAGCGTCATGAACTGACCAGCCGACTGAAGCACGGAGCCAATGGATGCCTTCGCAATCGTAAGGACAACGCCATCTTCCGGTGCCTTCAGCAGAATCAGGTCCTGCCGCAGACGGGCTTTCTCGTAGGAGCTGTTGTATTCATCAAGATGATGCTGGGTCTCGGTCAAGGTCGTGTAGACCTGCGCCTTCCAGTTCTCGATGTAGCTGTCGCGTTCCGCCCGCATGGCTGCAAGCTTGTTTTCGGCAGAATTGGCGTTCTGCTGGGCAGAAATTTCGGCCCGCTCTGCTTCCATCATATCGTTCTGCGCGGCAAGCGTGGAGAGACGTGATCCAACCTGATCCGCCTGCTCATGCTGCCGCATTTTCAGAACTTCATCGGCGACCCGCATCTTGCTGGCATACATGGCTGCATTGGCACGGTATCCCTGCATATCGCTTTGCAAGCCAGCGATCTGTTGATCGTAATTCTGGATATGGGCGAGATATTCATTGCGACGACGCAGGAAAGCCGCACCCTGCCGAACAGATGCAGGGTTTGACGTATCAACATGGTAATCCTGATCGTCAGCTTCTGCTTTCAGACGATCCAGTTCAGCCTGATATGAATCTCGCTGCTCGGCCATATTGGTCATGTCAGCTTTCGTGATGGTCGGGTCCAGATGTGCGAGCACCTGGCCTTTCTTCACAAAATCGCCGACCTGAACATCAATCGAGTGAACAATCGACGTTTCCAGCGGCTGAACAACAATGGTCGGCTGGGTAGAAACCAGACGTCCCGTCGTGCTGACAATTCGATTGAGCGGAAACAAAGCCATTCCTGCCAGACACGCGAGGAACAGGCCTCCAATCAGCCAAATTGTATACCGCGCAGATGCCGTGGCGGGCAGATTGACCAGACCAGCCGTCGGAGAATGAAACTCCAGCAGCGCAATAGGCATGCCCTGTGGAGCAAACGGATCTGTTGCCGTCCGCGGAACATGGCTGGTGTAGTTTTCACTACCATTCTCTTCAGGAGCCTGGTCGTTGTTCGGGATCATGTCGGAGGAGCTCATGTCTTATTCTCCTTCGGCCAGTTGGTCTGCATCATCTGGAGACGCCGAAGCATTCATATGACGGTTCTGCTGCATCCAGAGCGTGCGATAGATTTCGCAGCGTTCCAGAAGAACATGATGCGGTGCGATATCCATGAGCTTGCCTCTGTCCATCACAGCGATCTGATGGCAGTTCACAAGGGAAGAAAGGCGATGGGAAACGATCACCATCGTGCGCCCCTTACCAATCCGCTGAAGATTGGCATTCACCAGCGCTTCGGATTCCGGATCGAGCGCCGAAGTTGCTTCGTCCAGAATCATCAGTTTCGGATCACAAATGACAGCACGGGCAATCGCCAGTCTCTGTCGCTGACCACCAGAGATATTGGTGGAGCCTTCTTCAATCCAGGTATCATACCCGGCTGGCATTCTTTCGATAAATTCCTCTGCTCCCGCGAGGCGAGCAGCACGAACGACATCGTCAATCGTCAGGCCAGGACGACCTGCTGTGATGTTATCACGCACTGTTCCACGGAACAGGAAGTTATCCTGCAGAACCACACCGAAAGAACGGCGCAGATGGGTCAGATTGATTTCACGCAGGTCTACACCGTCCAGACGCAGATACCCGGTATAATTGCGACTGACACCCTGCAAGAGACGGGTAACGGTCGATTTACCCGAACCTGAACGTCCCACCAGCCCAAGCATGGTGCCGGCAGGAACTTCGAACGCCACATTATCCAGAGCCTTCGTAGTCGAGCCCGGATAGGAGAAGTTGACGTCCATGAAGGAGAGGGCACCCTTGATCCGGGGCCGCATTCCTGTCGTAAGAGCCTTCGTTTCGGTCGGCTGGTTAAGCACTGCACCCGCCTCAACCAGCGAGACCGTTACTTCATTGATGGCTTCCATCAACTTAGCCAGCCCCACCAGAGGGGCTGCGACACGCCCACCCAGCATCATGAAGCCTGCCAGCGAACCGGCCTGCATGTTGCTTGCATTGGTCAGCACAAGATACGCACCAACAAGAATCACACCACGGTTGATGAACGCATCAAACGGCATGACCAGCGTCTGCGGCCAGTTGGACATACGTCCCGCTGCCAGCTTCCAGCGAACCACATCAGCTGTTTTCTGATCCCACTCTTCGCGACGGGTCGATTCCAGCGCAAGGGTCTTGACGGTTCGAATACCAGCGACCGTCTCATAGAGGGTCGAGCCACGATTCATTTCAGCGCGGATCTGCCGCCCCATAACGCGCGTCACAGCGGGGAGGAAAAGAACCACGATCAGGCCGATACAACCTGCGGATGCGAGCGTCAGCCAGGCTAGTGTCGAACTCAGCAGGAAAAGAACCGGAAGAATCACAACCAGTGTAAAGAGGTCCAGCATTGTGGACATCAACTGGCCGGTGAGAAAGTCACGGACTTTGAAGACCGCAACAAAGCGGCCCAGAATTTCACCCGTCTGCTCGCGTTCATAGAATTCCAGCGGCAGGGCAAGCAGACGATTGAAAGCGTGCAACGAAATTCTTGCGTCCAGCCGGGACGAAAGAACAAGAGACAGTTCCCGCCGCGCATACGTCAGAAGAATTTCGTAGAACGTCAGAATCAGCACAAAAGACGACAACGAGACCAGCGTCGCCATGGAATGGTAATTTACGACGCGATCCAACACCTGCATGACAATCAGAGCCGGGAAGATCTGAAGAATACTCAGGATCATGGATGCGAAGGCAATGTCCCGAAGGATCTTCTTCTCTCGCATTGCCATCTTGGCAAACCAGAGCAGATCAAACCGCGCATCAGCCTCGGATTCATCACGACGACGCTTTACGAGAAGCACATCGCCTGTCCAAACCTGCGACAGACGGAGTTCATCTACCGGGATGGGCGTGTCGCCATCCCCTCCCATCGGATCACGGAGCCAGACAACGCCTTTTTCAGGGTTTGTCGCCACCATGAGGCCGGCCGAGCCGTCCTTGAACATCAGAACAACAGGAGGAGAGTTCTGCAGACGCAAAAGATAGCGCCACTTCAGACGCATTCCCTTGGCAACCGCGCCCTGTTCGTTCAGCCAGCGCGCAAGAGATGCGGGAGACGGTGTGTTCTCCCCAGGCTCCGCAGCAAAATCTCGGATATCGAGTTCAAGCCCATGAAACCGGGCTGCAGCCAAAGCGGCATATAGTCGGATGACTGCCGGGCTTACGTCCCTTCCGGGGCCAGACACGCGCTGGGTTTGATCCACGAAACGTCCTCTATGCTGTGGTCCCGCACAGGCGGCATCAAAGGCAGAAATGCCCGTTCATATTTCATGAATAGAGAATACTGTCTTTTCCGTCACCTCCCCCTGTCTTCGCGAATGGAAAAATCTTTACAAAATACAGTCACTCCCGGCTCGAATCTGCTTAGGTTTACATAAAGATAAAGCCAACAACTGTTGGTTGAACTGTTGTGACCTCACATCTTTGCATCCGGATGCCCATGTTTTCCGAACAATGAGTGACCGGAAAATTTCTTGATTTCTTTTCTTTCCCAATCAGGAAACCTATCTCTCGAAGCTCTGTCACACGGGCACACAAGGATGTTGCATGCAGATCTCCCGGCATTATGCCTCCCTGCCCGAGCGCTTTTCGAGCGCATTGGCCCCTCGTCCCTTTCGTAATCCGCAACTGGTTGCCCTGAACGAACCGCTCGCCACACGTCTCGGGCTCGATACTCACTGGCTTTGCCAAAAAGATGGCCTTGCCTTCCTGAGTCAGGGTCAGCGCCCTGACGGAGCGCCACCCGTTGCTATGGCCTATGCCGGGCATCAATTCGGGCATTTTGTTCCTTCGCTCGGGGACGGCCGCGCAATGCTGGTCGGAGAACTGACGGACAGACAGGACAAAGTGTGGGATCTGCACCTCAAGGGATCAGGCCCTACGCCATTTTCCCGTCGGGGAGACGGCCATGCGGCTTTGGGGCCTGTTTTACGGGAATACCTGGTCAGCGAAGCCATGGCCGCACTCGGCATTCCCACAACACGTGCGCTTGCAGCCCTCACGACAGGTGAGAACGTCGTTCGAGAGACGCTTATGCCGGGGGGCGTAATTGCACGGGTCGCCTCTACGCACGTCAGGGTCGGGACATTCCAGTTCTTCGCTGCACGCCAGGATCGAGAAGGCCTGACGCTCCTCGTAGATCATGTCATTGAACGGCTCTATCCTGAGCTAGCAGACAGCCCAAACCGGGCCTTGGCGCTTTTAAATGCCGTCGTTGACCGCCAAGCTCGGCTGATTGCCCAATGGATGCTGGTCGGATTTATTCATGGCGTCATGAACACCGACAACATGTCCATTGCGGGAGAAACGATCGACTTTGGCCCCTGCGCCTTCCTTGATAGCTACGACCCCGGAAAAGTCTTTAGCTTCATTGATCAGAATGGCCGGTATGCCTACGGGCAACAGCCGGATATGGCGCTCTGGAATTTAGGTCGCCTGGCAGAAGCACTTTTGCCATGCATTGATGCTGATACTGATCACGCAGTCAGCCTTGCGACAGACACGCTGAGCCGTTTCGATAGCATTTTCGGGGAAGCTTATCTTTCCGGATGGCGTCGAAAGCTCGGCCTGTTCTCGGAAGGTCGGACGGATACGACCCTTATCTCCCGTCTTTTAACCATGATGCATCGTGACGAGGCGGACTTTACGCTCACGTTCCGGCACCTGAACACCGTGGCCCGCACAGACGACACCACAGGTTTTCTGGCTCAGTTCAAAGACAGGGAAGCTGCCACTTCGTGGCTACAAAGCTGGAAAGAAAGACTGGATACGGAAGATCAAACGGCTGACGAGCGTTTTGCGCTCATGCAGGCAAGCAATCCCCGAATTATTCCCCGCAATCACCGGATTGAAGCAGCCATCAAATCTGCACTAACTGGGGATTATACCCTCTTCTACCAGCTCGCCGCAGCCCTCGCTCGCCCGTTCGAGGACGCCGATGACGGGCTCGATCTGCCACCAGCCTCGAACGAGCATGTCCGCAATACGTTCTGTGGGACCTGAAGATATTTAGGCTGGCTGAAATGTCAGGCGACTGTTGTTGAACAGGCGTCTGACCTGACAGTACAGAGCCAGAAGATCCGGCATGCAGGTGTTGTGGAGTGCGCGCACACTTTCATGCGTTGCGTAGAACCGGAGAGTATCCATCCCACGATTCATGATGGCCGTGCCCAGAAACACGCCGTTCACATGAATAACCTTGGAATTCAGCATCAGTCTTGACCTCAGTTGCCCTTCCGCCCCAGGAAGAACCTATCTTTCCACGCCACTGACACCAGCCAGGGCGCTGCAATAACGGGGTTCATGCCAGATCGTTTCCCGTTAGAGCGTGACCTTTTTATGATAACCTGTGACAGCATCATGACCGGGGGGATGGACTTGCCTCCAGCCATGCGGGAAAACGCTGGCATGTCCTGCAAATCATCATCCGCCGGGGCGAACCGGTCCGCTGCCGACCTTCCCCATCTCTGGCTGCCCTACACCCAGATGCAGACGGCTCCTTTTCCTGTGGAAGCCATCCGCACGTCCGGAAGCCGGATTACGCTGTCAGACGGGCGCGAACTCGTGGACGGAGTCGCCGCCTGGTGGACCGCCTGCCATGGCTATAGCCACCCTCACATTCAGCAGGCACTGGTTCGGCAGGCCAGCGACATGCCTCATGTGATGTTCGGAGGAATGGTTCACGAACCGGCCCGGCGTCTGGCAGCACGTCTGGCTGAACTTCTGCCCGGCGACCTTGAACGCACGTTTTTTACGGATTCCGGCTCAGTGGCGATGGAAGTCGCCGTCAAGATGGCAGTTCAGTATCACATCAACCGTGGCACGCATGGCCGGACAAAGATGCTGTCTTTCCGGGGCGGCTATCACGGGGACACACTGGGCATGATGTCCATCTGCGACCCGGAAGAGGGCATGCACAGCCTTTTCGCGGGCGTTCTTCCCCGCCAGATCCTTGCGGATCTTCCAGTTGATGATGACAGCACGGCCAGACTTGAAGCCCTGATGGACGCTGAAGGGCATACAGTAGCCGCCATCGTCACGGAGCCGCTGGTTCAGGGGGCAGGCGGAATGCTGTTCCACAGCCCGGACGTTCTGCAGCGCCTTCGCAGAATTTGTGACCGATACGGCATTCTGCTCATTCTGGATGAAATTTTTACCGGTTTTGGCCGAACCGGAACGATGTTCGCCTGTGAACAGGCTGAGATCGTCCCCGATATCATCGCTCTCTCCAAGGCCCTGACCGGCGGGACGATGGCCCTGGCTGCAACCGTGGCGAGACGAGGCGTTTTCGAAGCGTTTCTCTCCACGGAAACTGGTAAGGCTCTCATGCACGGGCCGACGTTCATGGCCAACCCACTGGCCTGCGCCGTGGCGAATGCGTCACTGGATCTGTTCGAACAGGAACCCAGACTGGAACAGGTTGCTCGCATCTCAGCTCAACTCCAACGGGAGCTGGAACCATGCCGCGGACTTCCAGGCGTGAAAGATGTTCGCGTGCTAGGTGCAATCGGCGTGGTGGAACTGGAAAACATTGCAGACCCTGACGTCCTGCGCCGCGCGTTCGTGAACCAAGGGACATGGATCCGCCCCTTCCGGAACATTGTGTATCTGACGCCAGCATTCACGATTAGCGAGGAAGATCTGTCTCTTCTGACAGCCAGCATTGTCACTGTTCTCCGGAACAACGCATGAGCCTGTTTGACGCCCATTTCACATCCGCTCTTCACGACCGCGAGACTGCGGGAACACGGCGAACACTGCGTCCGGTCACACGGGACGTACAGACCATCCTGCGAGACAACCGTCGCATGATTGATGTGTCCTCAAATGATTATCTGGGCCTTGCCGACCACCCACTGCTCAAAGAACGCGCCTCTGACTGGGCTTTGCGCTTTGGAACGGGAGCAAGGGCGTCTCGCCTTGTGAGTGGAACGTTGGAAATCCATCAGGCTGTCGAGCAGAAGATGGCGCGCTTCAAAGGATATGAGGCCACGTTGCTTTTTGCATCCGGCTGGCAAGCCAATGCCTCGGTGGTCCCTGCCCTGTGCGCCCTCTCGACTGCTCGGACCGGTCATCCCATGCTGGTTTTTTCTGACCGACTGAACCATGCCAGCCTCCATCACGGATGTGCAGCAGCGGGCGTCCGACAGCATCGTTTTCGCCACAATGATCTTGCGCATCTGGAGACACTGCTCAAACGGGAAGCCACCGAGCCTGGCCTGCGGATGATCGTAACAGAGAGCGTGTTTTCCATGGATGGGGACCGCGCAGACATTCCCGCCCTGCGCGCTCTGGCCGATCGCTACGATGCGTTCCTGTATGTTGATGAGGCCCATGCCACGGGCGTTCTTGGAGCCCATGGGCATGGGCTTTCCGGCGGTTTGGCTGATCTGACAATGGGCACATGCAGCAAAGCCCTTGGGGGAATGGGAGCTTATATCGCGGGCTCCAGACCTCTCTGTGACTATCTGCTCAATCACGCTTCAGGCTTTATCTATAGTACGGCCCTTCCGCCCGCTGTTCTGGGGGCCATTGATGCCGCACTGGACATTATTCCGACGATGGACCGTGAACGGCAGACACTGCTGGGTCATGCAGGACACCTTCGAACGGTTTTGAACGCGGCTGGTCTTTCGACAGCAGAGTCGTCCACGCAGATTGTGCCGGTCCTGATCGGTGAATCCCAACGAGCGCTTGATGTTGCCAGGGCATTGGAAAACGAAGGTTTTCTCACCGTAGCCATTCGCCCCCCAACCGTGCCTCAGGGAACGGCACGATTGCGTCTGGCCCTTCACGCTGGACTGACAGATTCACAGATTACCCAATTAGGCGAGGCTGTTACCCGGCTGGCATCTGAGCAGACGCTATGACTGTCTCCCTTTATCTCGTTCATGGCTGGGGATTTGACGCATCTTTCTGGGACCCGATGCTTCAGCACCTGCCTGACCTCAAAGCGTCCGTTGTGGATAAGGGATATTTCGGATGCCATTACGCAGCCCCTAAACCGGAGCAACCTTATCTGGCGATCGGCCATTCCGCAGGAACACTGGACCTGTTGGGGCAGGATCTTCCCGGATGCCTGGGGCTCATCATGTTCAATGGGTTTGGACGGTTTTCTGAGAGCAACGATTTTCCGGAAGGCGTGCCCCTTCGCGTTCTGGAAAGAATGAAGCGCCAGCTGCAACGCTCCCCTAAAACGGTCCTGAACGATTTCCACCAGAGATGCGGAACGGACAAACCTATTCCGTCAGATCCCGTGACGGCCGTTCTGAATCAGGGTCTGGAACACCTGATTCAGAACGATGAACGCAATGCAGCGACCCGCTGGGGGAACCAGCTTCACTGGATGACAGGACTGTCAGATCCGTTCCCTCCTGCCGAGGCAGGTTTCAGTGTTCCGGGTAAAAGGGTTGAAGGCGGCCATCTTCTGCCTCTCGAACAGCCGGAACTCTGTGCTGATTTTGTGCTGCGTCAGGTCGAACAGCATGGATGAGCGCAAACGCCAGATCGTCACCCGGTTTGATGAGGCGGAGGACTATGACGCTGCGGCAGATATCCAACGCCGCTGCGCCGCTTTTCTGGCCGAGCGGATTGTCGCTGACCTGACCGAGACTCAGCCGACCCGTATTCTCGAATTCGGATGCGGCACGGGTTTCCTCACAGAGCATCTCTCCAGAGGCTTTCCTAAAAGCACCATTCTCGCCACCGATCTTGCGCCGGCTATGCTCGCACGCGCCAGATCACGCCTTCACGGGCAGAAGAACATCGCCTTCAAGGTCATGGATGGAGAGCGCCCGGATGCGACGGGACCATTTGACCTGATCGCATCGAGCCTGTGCTTCCAATGGTTTGAAAACCGCAGCAAGGGGCTCGAACGTCTTTGCCGCTTACTGGCGCCAGGTGGCACTCTGATGATTGCAACGCTCCTTGAAGGGAGCCTGAAAGAGTGGCGCTCAGCTTGCCAGAAGACAGATACCCCCTGCGGCGTTCCGTCCTATCCCGGCGCAACCATGCTTCAGCAGGAATGGCCCTCTGGAGGGCGCGGCCAATGGCATACCGCAAACATGCAAGATCCGGTCCCAAACGCCAGAACATTCCTCCGCAGATTACAGCAGATCGGCGCGTCTCTCCCTGGCAAAGGAAGCACTCCTGCGGGAGTACACGCACTCAGGCGCGCCATGTCCTGTTTTGACAAAGAGCACACCAGCGTCACCTACGCCTTGGGGATCGGAATTTTCAGGAAGGATATGCCATGAACAGCTTTCGCGGTGTGTTCGTCACCGGGACGGACACCGAAATCGGCAAGACGCTTGTCAGTGCGATCCTGACGAAAGCCTGGACTGCGACGTACTGGAAGCCGCTTCAAACGGGCCTTTCTGACGAAGCAGGCGATACCTCTACCGTCAAAACTCTGGCCACCCTTCCGCCTGATCGGATTATTCCTCCGGCATATGCGCTTCAGGCCCCTCTCGCACCCTACGCAGCGGCGGCGCTGGAAAACGTTACAATCAATCCCGGACGTCTTGTTCTTCCCGCCGTCAAAGCGCCCCTTGTCGTTGAGGGTGCGGGCGGCCTGATGGTGCCTGTCCGAAGCGACATGATGATGATTGATCTCATGCGGCGACTGGATCTTCCCGTCGTTCTTGTTGCGCGGAGCGGGTTAGGAACCATCAACCATACGCTCCTGAGTCTCGAAGCGCTTCGTCGCAGAGGTATTCCTGTTCTGGGTGTCGTCCTCAGCGGGCCTGAAAATCCAGGAAATGCACGCGACATTGCTCATTTCGGGAACGTTCGGATCCTTTTCAGCGTTCCACGTCTAGAGAGCATAAATGAAACCGTCGTTTCTGAAATTTCTGGCCGTGTACCGCCGCTTTGTGTCTTGCAGCAACAGAATTCACAATGATGTGTTCTTTTTGGGATGTGCCATGAAAAGAACACATCCGACCCTTGTGAAATAGCTGCGTAATCATAGAACGTCTCTTCGCAACGAAGTGCATCCGGCGTATCGCTTGATCAAAGACCGCCCTCTGATTTCAGGGGGAGGCATACAACTGGGACTGTTGGGAAAAGTATGAGTATCCTGCGTCGTGATCTGGTAAAGCTTGGGGCAGGCCTGTCCCTGATGGGAACGTCTGGCCGCTTCGCTTATGCCCAGTCCGCGCCGCCTGCTGCCAAGCAGGCTCCAAAGACCGTTCCGTTCGACAATGGAACTGTTCGCGCCATTGCGCAGAAACTGGCCAGATCTCCTTACGCTCCACCTCCGCAAAGTCTGCCCTCTGCCATTTCCAATCTGGATTTTGACCAGTTCCGGGGCATTACGTTTAACCCGGACCGTGCCCTCTGGCATGGGCAGAGCCTGGCGTTTGAGGTCGAATTTTTCCCGCGCGGCTTTCTCTACAAGCCCCGGATCGCGATGAATGAAGTCATCGGCGGCCAATCGACACCGATTGCCTACGACCCTGACCTGTTCAGCTACGCCAACCCGATGCTACGCGTCACCGATGATCTGGGCTTTGCCGGTCTTCGCCTGCGCTACGCCATCAACACACCGGGCGAAATGGAAGAATGTGCCGTATTTCTCGGCGCATCCTATTTCCGTGCGGTGGCCAAGGGGCAAAACTACGGCTTATCCGCCCGCGGCTTCGCCAACGGCACTGGCAACACGAAAGGCGAGGAGTTTGCACTGTTCCGCGAATTCTGGCTGGAAAAGCCGGAACCTGGCGTTCAGTCCGTTGTCATTCATGCGCTTCTGGACAGTCCGTCCGTCACGGGAGCTTTCAGCTTCACGATCCGCCCCGGCGACACGACCGTCTTTGATGTACAGTCATCGCTCTTCCCCCGGCAGGATATTACCGAGTCCGGCATCGCGGCCCTCACTGGCATGTTCTATTTCGATGCCAACGAACATAACCACGTCGATGACTGGCGCCCGGCCGCCCATGACAGCGAGGCTCTTCAGGTATGGACCGGATCTGGGCAGCAGCTCTATCGTCCACTGGTCAACCCGACGGACCTCCAGTTTTCGGCCTTCCAGGATAGCAGCCCGCACGGCTTTGGCCTGATGCAGCGCAAGCGCTCCTTCCATGACTACGAAGATCTTGCCCTCAACTACGAAAAGCGTCCGTCCCTGTGGATCGAACCTATTGGTAATTGGGGTGATGGAGCGGTTGATCTCGTCGAAATTCCGACGCCCAATGAGGTCAACGACAACATCGTGACGTTCTGGCGTCCGAAAGACGCTCTTAAGGCCGGTCAGGAATACAACTTTACCTACCGAATGTACTGGGGTTGGGATACGCCGTGGCCCACACCGCTGGCACGTGTCGCTGGAACCCGTATTGGTGCAGTCACTGACCACGCCGATGCGCGCATGTTCGTGATCGACTTTACGGGCGCGCCATTCCAGAACATTCCGCAGGACGCACATTTCCACCTGATTTCACAGGCTTCACCCGGCACCATCCGGAATGTGGTGGTTGAGCCAAACCCGAACATCAAAGGCTGGAGAACAACCTTTGAATTCGTGCCGGGCGATGCCAAAGCCTCTGAACTCCAGGCGCAGCTTGCAAGCGATCAGGGTCCGATCTCAGAAAAATGGATGTACCGTTGGACGCCGTAACCAATATGTCTCCGTCCGAAGCACCGTTCCTGCCTCATGAGGCTCCGCTCAGGATGGAGCCTCAAAACCTCCATCAGCAGCCTGATCGGCATGGCCGCCCTTTCAGGGTTCTGGACACGACGCCGAAGACGCTCTGGCTGCGACGCCTTTTCGTGTTTGGCTCAGCGCTCGCGCTGACCGGGTTTGGCATCTACAGAATCAATCAGGTTTTCAACTCGCTGGGCGTGTCTACGCTTGGCGTGATTGTGCTGATTCTGTTCGCCATTCTCGGTTTCTGGATCGCGCTTTCCTTCACCTCAAGTCTTGGTGGGTTCGTCTCCCTGATCACACGCGGAGGCCTTGGGCTCGGCATTCATCGGGACGGTGCTCTTCCAGTGCTGAAAGCACGGACTGCTGTGCTGATGCCGACTTACAATGAAGATCCGGAACGCGTTCTGGGCGGCCTGAAGGCCATCTATGACAGCATTCTTGCCACCGGCCAGATTGATGCGTTCGACTTCTTCATTCTGTCTGATACGACCAATCCGGACGTATGGTTACAGGAAGAGCGTGCCTTCCTTGCCCTCCGTCGGGCCACTGGTGATGATCGGCGCATTTTCTATCGCCGCCGCCATCAGAATACAGATCGCAAGGCAGGCAATCTGGGCGACTGGGTGACACGCTTTGGTGACTCGTACCAGCAGATGCTCACCCTTGATGCTGATAGCGTGATGGACGGCAGCCTGATCGTGCGTGTCGTTTCTGCCATGGAAAACCATGAGGGCGTCGGGCTGATCCAAACCCTTCCGGTTATTGTGGGCGGCCGGACATTGTTTGCCCGCATGCAGCAGTTTGCAGGCCGCGTATATGGCCCACTCATTGCCCATGGCATCGCCTGGTGGCATGGCTCGGAAGGCAATTACTGGGGCCATAACGCCGTTATCCGGACGCGGGCTTTCGCCGAACAGGCGGGCCTGCCCCATCTGAAAGGCCGGCCACCCTTCGGCGGCCATATTCTCAGCCATGACTTTGTCGAAGCAGCGCTCATGCGACGCGGCGGCTGGGCCATTCACATGGTGCCTGGCCTGTTCGGGTCTTATGAGGAAAGCCCCCCGTCCCTAACGGATGTGGCCATCCGTGACCGGCGCTGGTGTCAGGGCAATCTCCAGCACGCCAAGATTATTGGAACCAAAGGCCTGCACTGGGTCAGCCGTACACATATGCTGACGGGCATTGGTTCCTACATCATGTCTCCGCTTTGGCTGTTGTTCCTACTGTTCGGGATCCTGATTTCCCTTCAGTCCCATTTCTATCATCCGGAATATTTCGGCACGAAGCCGACGCTTTATCCGCACTGGCCACGCGTCGATCCTGTGCAGGCAAAGTTTGTGTTCATCGGCACGATGGGCATCCTTCTGGCGCCAAAGTTCCTGGCGTTCATCGCCATGATGTTTGATCGCGCTGCATTGCGCGGCTCCGGCGGTGCTATCCGGCTTTTCCTTTCCATCATTCTGGAAACCCTGATTGGTGGCCTGATTGCGCCGATTGCCATGCTGATCCAGACGTCTGGAGTTATCTCCATTCTGCTGGGCCGTGATTCCGGCTGGAATGCCCAGAACCGTGAAGACGGGCGGGTTTCACTCCGTGAAGTTGCACGTGGATACTGGGTTTACACAGTGTTCGGCCTTCTGCTGGCCGCAGCCGCCTGGTCCGTTTCACACGCACTCTTTCTGTGGATGACGCCAGTGTTGCTTGGGCTTGTGCTGGCTATTCCACTTGCGGCCGTGACAGCCAGCCGCGATGTTGGACTAGGACTCCGTCGGGCTGGATTTCTGCTGATCGAAGAAGAAACGACCCCGCCGCCTATTCTTCGTCTTGCAGAAGAAAACGAACGGTTGCGCACAGAAGCCCTGCACGCGCCTCATCAGCCGCCCAGCGAGGCATTCGCCCTTTTGCGGACGGATCGGACACTTCTAGACGCCCACCTTGGCGCACTTCCGCCAACCCGCAAGGCTGGCAGTGCGATTGATGCCAACCTGCTGGTTGGACTGGTCAAGCTGAAAGAGGCGCCCTCCATCAAGGCCGCCCTTTCCAAACTGACCCGACAGGAAAAGGCCTCAGTCCTCGGAACGACCGAAGGCGTGGCACTCGTCGAGAACCTTCCGGACTAACTCTCTGTGGCTGGCAAAGTATGCCAGCCACAGATTATTTACTGTCAAACGCACTCCGGGCGGCTTCCACTTCAGACAGATTTTTCTCTGCCCAGATCCACACCCCACAAAATGCTGCACCCAGACTTAGTCCCAGCGGTGTAAGACGATAGTCCACCCGTGGCGGAATAACCGGGTGAATCGTACGGGTCACCATCCCGTCCCGTTCCATTTGCCGGAGTGTCTGGGTCAGCATCTTCTGGCTGATACCCTCGACTTTTCGTGCCAACTGCGTGAAGCGCAATTCCTTGTGCTCTTCCAAAACCTCCAGAATGATCATCGTCCATTTGTCAGCAACGCGACCAATGAGCTCCGTCACCAATCGCTCAACGCGCGCATCGCACTCCGTAGGTGGCGTTGCTTCGGCCAAACGCTTGGCACGGCGTTCAGGCGAGGCTTCGTAGGGGTTATCCGTCATGGGGGTCACTCTCTTTTCGGTGCGTATAAATCTTTGAGGTGCCTTCTTTCGAATTGACGATAGCCCGCTAGATAGAGTGTTCCAATTCTCAATGGAGCAAATCCAATGAAACCGAGTGGCAACACAATCCTGATCACCGGTGGCGGCTCAGGCATAGGCCAGGCTCTTGCACAGCGACTGCATGATGCTGGCAACACGGTTATCGTCGCCGGGCGTCGCCAGAATGCTTTGGATGAAACGATCGCCGGTCGGGCGAACATGCATGCACTGGTGCTGGATATTGAAAGCCCAGAGGGGATTGCCGATTTTACAGAACGGCTTCTGGGCGCATATCCGTCAGTTAATGTTCTGATCAACAATGCCGGCATCATGCGATTTGAAGATCTGGCGCAGACGCATGATCTGACGGACGCCGAAGCGACGATTACGACCAACCTCCTTGGGCCGATCCGCCTGATCAACAGCCTGACGGATCATCTGGTTAAGCAGTCGGATGCCGTCGTGATCAATGTGACATCCGGGTTGGCATTCGTGCCGCTGACGACAACACCCACCTATAATGCCACCAAAGCCGCGATCCATTCCTACACGATTACCCTCCGAGAGGTTCTGAAAGGGAAAGTCGAGATTATCGAACTTGCCCCACCCGCAGTGCAGACAGGCCTCACGCATGGCCAGGAAACGCGCCCCGGCTATCAGCCCCTGACGGACTTTACGGATGAAGTCATGGCGTTGCTGACGCAACAGCCCACGCCACCCGAAATTCTTGTCGAACGCGTGCGCTTTCTGCGCTTTGCAGAGGCCAATGGTCAGTTTGATGAAACACTGACCAAGCTCAATGCTTTTGCCGCGCAAGCCCGCAACGGTTAAGACGTCAATGCTCATAAAAAAAGCCCCGGAGCAGTTGCTCCGGGGCTTTTCTCAGAACGAAAACTCAGAAGGATCAGTTGCCGAGGCTCTGAGCCTTTTTGAAGAGATCGCGGCAGACCAGAACCTGCTTGTCTTTCGGGAGCGTGGAGATGTCGAACGGCGTGTTGCTGCTCGTCTGGAGCAGACCACGGCCACCCAGTGAGTAATACTGGTCATTCTGGACATCAGAGCGCTTGGCAAGCTTGCGGGATGCCGAGCGCGGCCCTGTACCCAGCGAGAGCTTCTTATGGATGCAATAGGACGTCAGGCCTGCCACGTTGCCAGCCTGGGCATTGTCGATGGACGGCATGCCGTTCTCGCCAAGCGTGCCAGGTGTTGATGCAGTTGCAATACCGTTGAGATTACCGACGGCCTGCACATGATTTGGCGTAATCACGGCCTGAGTTCCTGGAGGAACAATCGGCTGTCCTGGCTGCGGTGCTGTCTGTGCAAAGGCAGCTCCGGAAACAGCGAGGCCAAGTACGGCTACGGCGGCAAAATACTTATTGGTATTCATGGATGGAGTCTTTCCATGTTCGATATTATTACACAGCGGCTATTCAGAAATATAATCACCAGAGCAGTACTCTGTTGGCTATCTCACGGCCGTTTTCTAGAAACACTTGAGAGCCGACTTGGTTTCTTTTCGAATAATCTTTCCCGATTTTATAACGCCATGAGAACCCGCATTCAGGCAGTCAATTAACGCTGGATTGAGTCCCCGGCATTTCTGCGCCAAGGTTTCGGATATGTCAGACGCGATGCAATCCCTCCCCGTTCCGCCGGCTCCAAAGCAGGAGCCCCTGTCAACAACACAGCTTGGCCGGACCAGAACTGACGCCTACGCCTGGATGAAGGACGAGAACTGGCAGCAGGTTCTGCGGGATCCATCTGTCCTTCGCCAGGACATCACCGATCACCTCAAAGCGGAAAATGCTTACGCCGAAGCCGTGCTCTCTGGCATGGAGCCGCTTCGCAAAGAGCTTCTGCAGGAAATGATCGGTCGTATTCCCCCTGCCGAAGAAACCATTCCCGTGCCTGATGGGCCTTGGGCCTATTACAGTCGCTTCGAAGATGGGGCTCAGCATCCTCTCCGGGCACGGCGCCCGCGCGACGGCGGAGAAGAGCAGATCCTTCTGGATGTGGACGCCCGCGCCAAACAGTTTGACTATTATGCGCTCGGCGGGACGGCCCACTCTGCAGATCATCGCTACTTCGTCTATTCCGAAGACGTGCAGGGCTCTGAAGTTTATCGCATTCAGGTCAAGGACCTGGAGACCGGAGAACTCTGCTCCGAGGCGGTTGAAAGCACGACTGGAAGCTTTGCTCTTTCCCCTGACAGTGCGTGGCTGTTCTGGATCTTCCGGGACGACAATGGCCGCCCCTCGCGGATTTACCGCCGGCCTCTGACCGGCGGAACGGATATACTCGTCTTCGATGAAACCGATGCAGGCTTTTTCCTTAGCATCGGCACCAGCGCCTCTCGCAAGTGGATCGTCATCGAACGCGGGGATCACGATACGAATGAGACGCTTCTGATTCCTGCTGCCGAGCCGACGGCAATGCCTGTTGTTGCAGCCCCTCTGGTCCGGGGAGAGCGCTATTCCTTCACGCACTGGAATGATCGTTTCATCATTCTCACCAACGCAGGCGGCGCTGTCGATTTCCAGTTCATGCAAACGCCCGATACGGCCACAGATCGGGAAAACTGGCGCCCGTTCGTCCCGTATCTGGAGGGGCACTACCTTCTGGCGGCTACGGCGTCGCGTGATTATCTGGCGTGGGCAGAGCGGAAAGACGGAAACGTTTATATCCGCGTCGTAAAGGCAGGCGTAACAGGAAATGTTCGTGCGCAGGCCGCCACGATCGGAATGGACGAACCCGCATATGATCTGACCCTTCAGGGCATTATGGAATATGACGGCTCTGTTCTGCGCTACGTCTATCAATCCCCGACAACACCAGCGCACTGGTATGACTACAATCTGGCAACAGGCGAGCGAACCCTGAAGAAGGTTCGCGATGTCCCGTCTGGCCATGATCCAGCGCAGTATGAAACGCGGCGGCTGTTCGCGACGGCGGCTGATGGCGCGCAGGTTCCCGTCACCGTTCTGATGCGGAAAGGCCAGCCGCTGGATGGCTCTGCCCCCCTTCTGCTCTATGGATATGGCTCCTACGGCATTGCGATGGATGCAGGGTTTTCCACAACAGTCTTCAGTCTCGTTGACCGCGGATGGGTTTATGCCATCGCGCATATCCGTGGTGGATCCGAGAAAGGCTGGAACTGGTTCCTTCAAGGACGTGGCAAGACCAAACCCAACACGTTCACGGATTTCATTGCCTCCGCAGAGTATCTGGCCAAAGAGGGCTATGGCTCAGCAGGACGCATTGTTGCTCATGGGGGCTCAGCGGGCGGCCTACTGATGGGCGCTGTCGCCAACATGGCGCCGGACCTCTTTGCCGGGATCGCCGCGCAGGTGCCGTTCGTGGACATGCTCAACACCATGTCTGACGTTTCCCTGCCGCTGACGCCGCCAGAATGGCCTGAATGGGGAAACCCACTCGAAGACGAAGAGGCCTACGATCTCATTGCCAGCTATTCCCCATATGACAACATTCAGGCGCGCCCCTACCCGCCCATTCTTGCCATGGGTGGCCTTTCAGATCCGCGAGTGACCTATTGGGAACCTGCAAAATGGATTGCCAAGCTCCGTGAAGTGGCCTCAGGCGGCCCATTCCTGTGCCGCATCAACATGGATGCTGGCCATGGTGGATCATCCGGGCGCTTCAAACGACTGGAAGAAGTTGCGCTGGTGCAGGCTTTCGCCATCTGGGCAATGGATCGCGCGCCTCTACGCTAAAGGGATGACAGTCTGGCCCACACCTACAGTGGACCAGACATCACTCGGGTTTAGACTTCCCGATCCGTCCGCCAAATATCCAGACCCCCGCAAACCGTGACAGTAAGATAGCCGCGTTACAGGCGGCCGTCGTCAGGCAGGCACCGGCAAGACCAAAATGCATGGTCAGGACATAGAGCGCAGGAAAATAGATCGCCATGATGGCCGTGCGGCTGGTCATCAGGAACTTCACATGCCCCACGACGATCAGCAGTGGCTCCAGCGGAATAACCAGCAGGCTGAAAACGGCTGCCATCAGCATGATGGAAATGTAAAGCGATGTGTGATGAACATGAACATGCAGCATCAGACGGAAAATCTTTGAGCCAAAAAACGCAGACAGCACCAGAAGCAGCAGGGACAGTGCGGTCAGCACGCCAAACATTTTCCATGTAACGCGCTTGAGGCCTTTCCAGTCCTGCTTATCCCGCATCTTGACCAGTTCCGGGTACAGCACCGGCGAGATGAGCTGGGCAGGCGTAACAATCCCGTCCGCAATCTGGCGACAAACGCGGAAAACAGCCGCTTCCGCCGGGCCAAGACCGTTACCGACCAGAAGTGTTGCAACATGCCCGGAAATGTTACCGAGTGTCTGGTTCACGCTGGCCGCACGCGTAAACTGCCACATGCCGGGGATCTGCCAGCGCCAACTGCGATAGGCTTGGAAATAGCGGAACCGGAACTTCTTTCGCAGGATATCCATCGCGTAATAGAAGTAGAAACCGTAATCGATGATGATCGCGAGCGCCCACATCGCAAGGAAATATCCAAGCTTCAGATGCAGGGCATATCCCACCAGAACTCCCACAGTCTTTACGATCGCGGCACAGGTATCAATAATCGGGACAAGGTGAAATTTCCCTGCCATTCGCAGAATACCGTTGGCCCAGCCTGAATACATCAGTGGGCTCACGATCACGTACAGATCCGCCAGAAACCGGACATGCCGAGACCAGTGTGCCGTCACACCATAAATCTGTACGGCCACAAGCCCAAAAATAATCGACCCTGCCGCAGACATCGTATCCAGCCGGATACAGAAATGAACGACCTTCCGCAGCAGGTCCGTTTCGTTCTTGCTGAATGCGTCACTGCCAAAGCGAATCAGCGTCTGCCAGGACTGCATCCGTGACAGAACGGATCCGGTCGAAGCCAGAGAATGAATGAGGATCAGCAATCCGAAGTCAGAGAGGCCCAAAGCGCGCACGGTGAACGCGATATAGACAAAGCTGCACAGGGCATTGACCACACGGCCAAGGGTGAGAACACTGACATTTCGGAAAATGGATCTGAAAACAGAGCGCTCGGCGGACATGCGGGCTTTCTGACCACAAAGCCCCGGGAGTGTCCATGCCGGAACATACATCCCTGCGTTTTGCCGCGTTCTTGACAGCAAAGACCCGAGGGCTATGAACAGGGCCCTATTCCGAGCCTCCGAAGTGTTTCAGAGGCACTTCATAACCGGGATGGCGCCCTTCCAGCAGACGGCGTTCCGGACAAGAGCAGCAGGCAGTCTGCTCCGGGCAGGACGCAAAAGACGCTCATGAAAATCGCCTTCATTTATATTGCCGAGCCTTATCAGTGCTATCACACCGCGTCCGTTGCCAGTGCACTTGCGGCAATACCGGGATGTGACGTCACGGAATACTACAGCTTTCCAGAGACCATTGATCATCTGGCCCGCATCAGACGCGCCCTGAATGTTCCGCCGCTTCCGCTGCTGCCATTTCCCAGATCCTGGAAAGCAAACATTCTGAAACGCGCACGGCGGCTGGATCAGGAGCGACTGGTCATTCTTCGGGAGAACGTTGAAGAGCTGAACCAGTACGATGTGGTTGTTGCAACGGAATATACGGCAGGTGTCCTGAAAGACATGGGGCTGAACGGCCCGAAACTTGTCCTACTGATGCATGGCGCCGGAGACCGTTACGTTAATGACGAGCATCTTGTTCGAGAGTTTGATCTGACGCTTGTGCCAGGCACGAAAGTCGAAACTTACTTCCAGGACAAAGGGCTTCTCCAGAACGGTGCATCACGCATCGTGGGTTATCCTAAATTCGATGTATTCGAAGCCGTCCGCCGGGAAAATGCCGTTTCTTTCAGCAACGAGCGTCCCTTCGCGCTCTATAACCCGCACTATCAGCGTGTCCTGACATCTGCACCCGCATGTATGGATACCATCATCAAAGGCTTTAAGGCACAGAACGATTACAATCTGGTCGTGGCCCCTCACATCAAGATGTTCCACAAAGGCTTTGGCATCCGGGAGCGTCTACTTCAACGCCAGCAAAGCCCCGAGGTGCTCGTGGACACTGGCTCAAATGCCATGCTGGACATGACCTATACGTCTCAGGCGGCCCTTTATATTGGGGATGTCAGCAGTCAGGTTTATGAGTTTCTGGCCATCCCGCGCCCCTGTATTTTCCTGAATCCTCACAAGCTCCCATGGCGTGACGATCCATATTTTTTACACTGGACACTCGGAGACGTGGTCGATGACCCCGCAGACATCATGCCTGCGGTTGCAAGGGCGGAGGAACGTCATGCGTTCTATCGGCCAATGCAGGAAAAACTGTTCCGGGAAACGTTTGGGGAGCCCTTGCTCGGGGCATCACAGAGAGCGGCTGACGCGATCGTCAGTTTTATGAACAACGTCTGAAAATCCCTGAGGAAGAGTGCTCTCCCTCAGGGTGATCTAATTGATTATTGAGGAATCGGTGTGCACTGCGGTGTGACAGGCTCACCCGCCATCACAGCCTTTGTGAAAGCCGCAGAGTCCGGCAGGGATGCATTGACTGTCTGGGAGTGGTCCAGCCCTTTATACAAATGCGCCTGTACTGTTGATCCAGCGGCACAGGCTGCCTTGACCAGGCCTTCCTGCAGCTGTGGCGGAACGTCCTGATCCGCGGTGCCCGTTCCAACAAAAAGTGGCTGGGCCAGTTTCAGGGTCGGGTACGTCATTGTTTTGAATGCGGGCGTCATGGCCTTCACAAACGTAGGCTGAAGCGCATTCGCAAGCGTCAGACCGTCTTTCTCCGCCATGTCTGAGAGGCCTGTCAGGCAGGAGTCAGCCGCTGCCTTGAACGCCGGCATAGCCTTGGACGTAAAGGCGTCTTCGGGACGGAAGGTCGGATGCAGACCGGCGTAGGACGAACCAATCAGCAGCGTGTAAGCCACCAACGGGCTATATCCCGATGACTTGCCAGCTTCCTGCAACAGGCCAGACAGTATTTCCGGCGTCATGTACGGGATGCCTGTCGCCACAGTCCCGCGCACATTGATATCCGGAGCGTAAGTCGGTGCAAACGCCGCAGAGGCAAAGGCTGCACCACCGCCCTGGGACTGCCCAACGATCATCACCTTGTTCTGTAAGCCCGGCACAGACTTCAGCGCAGCCCGTACAGAGTCCAGCACGCTATAAGCTTCAGCGCGTGTATTCAGATATGGGTGCACGCCCGGTGTTCCCAGCCCCTGATAATCCGTTGCGACAATCGCAAAACCGCGCTTCATCCATTCGGACAGGTAATGAGTATTGCGCTCGCTGTAGGGGTTCAGAGACGGTGCGCAGCTGTCATCATTTCCAACCGTACCATGCGCCCAGGCGACAATCGGCCACCCGCCTGCAGGGGCTTCGCCAGCAGGAACAATGACTTCGGCAGTCACGGGGACAAGCCCCTTCCCCGTAACACCATCTGTGGAAAGATAGGTGATGCGCAGGGAACGAGCAGCATTCGGAAGGCTCAGGGTATCCGCCAACGGAGCAGAGTTCAGCAGAACACCCGGCTTCTGTGCGCTGTTCTGAGGTGCGGCATTCGCCTGCGCTGAGATGGCAGCAATACAAACGCCACCCATAACCAGACTGATCGTCTTACGGGAAAAAGATACGCGCACAATTCTTCCTTACCTGAAATGCTCTGTGGGCCTGACAAAGTAAGGTACGGGTTCTGACAGAAAAAGTTGTGTGAAAATCTCGTGCCAACCAAAATCGGGGCCTTTTCGCCCCGGATACTGGAATTTCGGTTATTTGTGACCAAAGAGATGACGAACATCATCACCGAAATGCTGAAATGCATCCTGCGTTGAGCGATGACGACGATTTCCCGTCTCTGAAACGACCGTCACGGTTGCGGTCATGCCAGCGGCCAATGTGAGATCGGACGGGACCTTGTCGATTTTCACGCGCACAGGAATACGCTGTGCCAGACGCACCCATGTATAAACCGGATCAACTGTCGGCAGACCCTGCTCATTCACCAGTGCATTGTTACTGGCAATACCGCGCGTAATACTCTCGATATGTCCGAAAAGCGGGTCGTGGTAGCCCATCAGATCCATACGAACGAGATCGCCCTCGTCCAGATCATGGACCTTGGTCTCTTCGAAATAGCCGTCGATCCAGTATGAGTTGGTATCAATGACGTGCATGTTCACAACACCAGCCGTTGCAAAGTCACCCGGTCGCATGATCAGGTTTGTGACAATACCGTCGATGGAACTGCGGACTTTTGTACGGTCCAGATTAATCTCTGCCTGACGCAGGTCCGCCTGAGCAGAAGCGTATTGCGCTGCTGCCTGCTGGGACAGTGCAACGTACTGCTTCTTTTCTTCCTGTGAGACCGCCACACCGGGAATGGCCTTACGCCACTGGGCCTGAACTTCCTTGAACTCCATGTCTGCCTTGCGTTCGGCCACCTTGGCTTTGGCCGCATCCACCGCAACCTGAAAATCGAACGGATCAATTTCGTACAGGACGTCTCCATGGTGAACAGGCTGATTGTCCAGCACATTCACATGCAGGATCTGCCCTGAAACACGTGGCGCGATATTGGCGACCTGAACACGTACCTGGCCATTTCGGGTCCAGGGAGAGGCCGTGTAGTAATCCCAAAGGATAACCACCACGACGGCAGCCACCACAAGAATGGAGATCGTAATGGTCAGGCGGATCAGACGATGGGCACTGGATAGCACTTGAAACGGCCTTGTATCAGAGGATCAGGGTATAGAGCCCGAGCAGGCAGATAAGGATGCCGAACTGGGCAAGCGGCGGATCCCAGACGAAACGCCACAGATCAAGCCAGCCCATGAGCCAGCGGAGAATGGCCAGCGTCAGAAGTGACAACGCCAGATTGACGACGAACGCGGACACAAGCAAACCGCCAAGGTCTACGACCTGTCTCATCACCATCGTTTGCGTCCTATTCCATAATGATGAACGGCTGTCCGATTTCGCAGAAGCATGACGCGCACGGACTCCAGCCCACCAACACAGTTGAGGATCAGAATTTCCTCACTGGGGGCGCCCAGACGCAGTCGGTCAAGGAAGGCCTGCGTCATATCTGCCAGTTCACTCTCCAGCAGCGCCAGACTATCCTGTGCGAGCGCTTTACGCGCAGGCCTCACAAGGTGCCTGAGAGACGGCATCCGTGCCGCCTGATCGAGGTACAGACGCACACGGGCAATCGTGCTGGACAGATCCTCCAGCGCGACAAGGCGCTCAAAGACATGCTCTGAGGCCGTACCGCGTTTCGGGAGACGCTTTGTCCATAACAGAAGCTGGCTCAGACGATCATATTTCCGGCTGAGCAACGCGGGGCCCATAGCCTCACCATGACCGCTCAGCTGTGATTCCAGATCCGAAGAAATGGTCACGGCAATGCGGAACCGATGGCGGCGCGCGGTTGGGGGCCACAGCAGAACCAGAAGGATGAATGAAAGAACCGCTGACAGGAAATAGAATGTGTTGCGTTCGAGGAACGCGCCCGGGTCGTAACTGTGGTGGTTCCCCAAGCCTACGAAGACGAGAAAGAACGCACCATAGTGAAAGCCCACAGCGGTTGTTTTCGGATTCATCAGAAGCAGGCAGGCAATAACGGTCTGGGGAAGCAGAACAAAAGCCAGCCCCTGAAGCGTATAGACGTGGGGTAAGACCCAGAAAGACAGAAACCCGGCCGCAAGAATTCCCAAAGGCGTCCCGATCATCGCGCCTTTACCGAACACGGCTGTGTCCAGTGACGAAGATGCAAGGACAAGAACGAGTGCGCTCTGGGAAAGGGCGGTGGCAGAAGCTGGCTGGCCCGTTCCCACACAGAATGCTGCTATAAAACTGAAACCAAGCAGCACACGCATGCTGTTGATGAACGCTGTAATGTAGTCTGGATTGTTTGAAAGCGTCGCCAGTTTCAGCGCCTCCCCTGCCGGGGTTGCTTTCATGAGTGTACTGATACCCGTGCGGATATGCAGCCGGTTACTCAGAAGCGTCGCAGCACGCTCCAGAAACCAGGCATCCCGAGGTGTCGGGAAATACTCCGGATCTTCCCGTCGGATGTTAGACAGGATGGTGCCCATCGTTTCCTGACGGTTCGTGCCGTCCTCAACACGCTCGTGCCACTGACGCACGTAGCGGACCAGAATATCCGTTACCCCACCTTCACTCAGCAACGTAGAAATCGCACGGCTACAGGTGAGAACCGTCAACATACCGATGATGCTGAGTTTGGCTCCTGCCATCCGCAGGCGGCTACGATCCAGCTCCGTCCGAGCGTAAGAAATCTGCGTCATCAGAGACAGGATTTCGGAGGCCAGAGCCGTTGTCCCCTGCGCGGAGGGGGACGGCTCTCCCATGATGGCGGAGTGGCTCAGGCCACGGATTCTCTGCCCCAGATTCTGGAGCCCCTTGGCGAGATTGCGCCAGGCCTGCGGTGAGCCAGACAGCAGATTGACAACCGCAATGGATGCAACGCCGATAGCGACCGTTGAGGCACGCGCTACACTGACATGATAGATGTTCTGGGGCGCATCGATACTGGCAACAGCAACAAGTGCCACCATGTAGCCAGCCAAAAGGGCACCATACGCCCGGAAGTCGCGCTCCAGCGTCCCCACGAAGGCACAACCAGCCATCCAGAGCGCGACGCCTCCCAGAAAGAGGCCACGATCCTGGCTGAACATGGAAATCAGAAGGATAGAAACGCCGACACCCAGCAGGGTCCCGAGAAAGCGATAAAATGCCTTGGAAAGGGCCTGCCCTCTCAGGGGCTGGGCCAGGATCATGACAGTCACACCAGCACCGGCCGGTGTATCGACCTGCGCCCAGAACGCCGTGGCCAAAGCCAGAACGAGCGCAATCCAGGTTCGGAGGCTGAACTGGATCCATCCCGGGCGAAAGACCGACTGTAATGTGGCGGTCAAGACAGATTATCCCTGCCAGGCAAACGGGTCATTCCGGCGCAGCTTACAGTTCCAGTCATCAACTCAGACTGAAAACCCTACTCCTCACTTTAGAAGAAGGTTAGCCCTGTATTGCCCCTGACATGATTTGACGGATTTTATCGCCTGAACGTGATGTACCGAATCCTCAGTCGTCTTCATGGGGCAAAGCATGACACGCTGCGTCGAGCTTCGGATTACTTTCCGCTGACTCCCTGCACAGCGTCCGTGCATCCGCACCACAGATCGTTGTCACGTCTTCCATGGTGGACGATGTCACGTCCCGCGCCACCTCAACGTCCTGATTGTTTTCATGGCCCTCTTCCTTGCTCAGCTGGTCCTGCGCAGCATGCATTTCCTTGAGGGCGTTGATGCAGGCATCCGTGGCAGAATCGGGGTGAGTCTGCAGAACCTTGAGGACCTGATTGACCCCGATGCCCAAAGCATTGATCGATGGGTCGTCATCATTGGTTTTGGCCCCTCCATCCTCGGCATGAGCCAGGACTGGAAAGGCGAGCGGGACGGCCAAAAGGAGGGAGGCCACAAAGCGACGCTTGATCATGACGGCATGATTAGGGGAAAATAATCTCCGGACAAGCCTCATGGCATGATAGTCACACACCGTTGCAGAACGCATTCTGGCAGCTTTTCCGCGCTGCGGGACGCTGTTGACCTTGACTCCTTAAGGGACGGTCGTTAAGCGAGGCCATCCTTTTGCGGGCGTTTCGGCCCGCTATCCGGTCCATTGTGGGCCATACAGTCGAGAGCCTGGAAACATCATGAAGATCCGCAACAGCCTGAAGTCCGCAAAGGTCCGCGACAAGGACTGCCGCGTTGTCCGCCGTCGTGGACGCGTTTACATCATCAACAAGAAGAACCCGCGCATGAAGGCACGTCAGGGCTAATAGCTTTGATCCGCCGGATATCAAACAGACGGCGCTGGCTGATGGCTGGCGCCGTTCTGCTTTGTGCACCGGCCATTTCCTCTGCCATACCGCCGACCCCTGCCCCGTCCCAAACGTCCGGACCGGCCAGCGCTCCTTCCCCTGCAAAAAACGATTCCAGCAAGACACATCCGCACCACAAGACCGTTCAGGAACGTCTTGTTGAGGCGGAAAAGGCTCTCGCTCTCGCTGGAAATGAAAAAAATGCGCGTCAGCTTGCTGATCAGGCTGAAAGCCTGCGCAGCCGCAGCCTGACAGGCGCTGTACGGATGCTCCTATCCGATTCGCAGGATGCACTGGGCAAACACGATTTCCAGAACGCGGAAGACGACCTCACCTCCGCCATCACCATCCAGCCTGACCAATCCATTCTCCGCCGTTATCGTGCTGCCGTGCGCCTTGCGGCGGGCGACAACAATGGTGCGATTTCCGATCTCGGGGTGGTTATTCAGGCAGACGCCGGTGACGCAACGGCATGGGGAATGCTGGCGGATGCAGAGCGGGAAAGGCACGAGCCAGACGCTGCCCTTCGTGCTTACAAACAGATGATGCAGCTTGATCCGCATGCTCCTGATGCAGACAAGCAACTCAAAATCCTTCAGACAGAGAAAGACGGACAGGAAGACTGACGAACACAACCTCTTGTATTCGTCAGCGTTCATTCCCTGATTCACTCTATTCAGGAGGACCTTCATGAAAACCAAAACAGTTCCCGCCGATCAGGCTCCCGCAAAACAGGGTTGCTGCAGCAAAGTCAAAGCCTGCTGCAAACATGCCGGTCGCGCCCGCGAAATCAGCCTGGCAGTCATGACCGGCATGGCCACGATCGGCCCCAAGCGTTTCCGCCCTTATTTCCAGCAGGCACTCGCCGTGATTTCCGTCGTGGCAGCAACCATCCAGTTCTTCCGCAACCGGAAGGCCTGAGTTTGGTTTGGCCAGACACCTTTTCAGGTTGCTGGCCAGATCACCTTTCTCCGTTCCTCGCAGCTCTTAGAGGAACGAAATTGGATCAATATCAATATCGATCCGGGCACTACCAGTCGGCTTGATATCTTTCAGCCAGTCTCGCAAAATCGGCTGCACGGCGATGCCACGCATTGTTCGCAGCAACAGTCGCCGACGGTGTCGCCCTCTCAGCACAGCCAAAGGCGCGGGGGCTGGGCCAAGAACCTGCACCCCTTCCCGCTCCGGCGCCGCAAACGCAATTTCCCTTGCCAGCGCATCTGCCGCGTCTGCCGTTGCAGCACTGATGATCAGCGCCGCCAGACGGCCGTATGGCGGCCAGAAAGAAGGGCGTCTCTGCTCAGCTTCCTGCTCCATAAAGGTTTGGAAATCATTGGAGACAAGCGCCGTCATGACAGGGTGCTCACCCACATAGCTCTGCAGCAGGACACGGCCAGGACGTTCAGCACGCCCTGCACGACCGGCGACCTGATGCAAAAGCTGAACCGTGCGTTCCGCTGCCCTTAGATCGCCGCCGCCCAACCCCAGATCCGCATCCACAACACCGACCAGCGTCAGCTTCGGGAAATGCCAGCCTTTGGCAACGATTTGTGTTCCGATGATGAGATTGATCTCGCCATCCGTGATCTTCCGCACGGCTTCCGCCGTAGCCGCCGGGGAGCCCAGTGTATCCGAAGACATGACCAGGATCTTTGCATCTGGAAAGCGCAGCTTTGCCTCTTCCGTAATGCGCTCAATCCCCGGCCCAATGGGTACGAGCGAGTGTTCGGCGTGGCATTGCGGGCAGTCTGACGGAATACTCTCGGTGTGACCGCAATGATGGCATGTCAGGATGCCACGCGCGCGGTGCTCTACCAGCCAGGTTGAGCAGTTGGGGCACTGCATTCGGTGCCCGCAGGCGCGACAGAGTGTCAGCGGTGCGTAACCACGACGGTTGAGGAACAGCATCGCCTGCTCCTCGTTCTTCAGGGTCTCATCAATGGCATTGCAGAGCACCGGGGATAAAAAGAGCCCACGCTCTGGCGGATCAGCCCGCATATCGACCAGAGAGACGTCCGGCATCGTCGCTCCGCCATGCCGTGCAGTCAGAAGCTCATGGTGATAGCGGCCGCTTTCCACATTCGCCAGTGTCTCCAGTGACGGCGTCGCAGACACGAGAATGGCAGGAGCGTTCGCCAGCCGGGCACGAACTACAGCCATATCCCGCCCATGATACATGACGCCTTCTTCCTGCTTGAAGGCGCTCTCATGCTCCTCGTCCACCACGACAAGTCCAAGATCTTCAAACGGCAGGAAGAGCGCTGATCGTGCGCCCACAACGACACGCGCCGTCCCGTCCGCCACAGCGCGCCATGTTTCGCGTCGGCGCTTGGTTCCAAGGTCGGAGTGCCATACCGCTGGGTCTGCTCCAAAACGACGGATGAACCGATCCGTCCACTGCGCTGACAGAGCAATTTCCGGCAACAGGACCAGAACCTGTTTCCCTTGCGCCAGACAGGCCGCGACAGCCTCGAAATAAACTTCGGTCTTTCCTGATCCTGTCACACCTTCCAGCAGAGTGACGTCAAAACGCTGCTCTTTCACCGGGCGGCACAGCTGCTCGGCAACGTCTGCCTGCTCTTCAGACAGCTGCGGTGCGCCGTGGGTTGGGTCCGGCGTTGCGAAAGGGGCCGCGACAGAAATGACGGCTTCCCGAAGGAGCCCTGCAGCCGCGAGCCCTCGGATCACAGCGGAACTAGCGCCGCTGGCCGCCGCAAGATCAGCCGTCGTCATCGGTACATCGGAAGCCGCATTGAGGACGGAGCGACGGGCCGGAGTGATGCGCAGGCCTTCTTCCGGTTGTTCCGTTCTGACCCAACCCAACGCAGGTTTTGGTGCGTCCTTCAGGTGAATGCGGGTTGCCATCGCCAGTACAAGCCCAGGCGGCGTCAGGGTATATGCAGCAACCCAATCAATAAACCGCCGCAGACTGCCCGGCAGGGGGCGTACGTCCAGCTTTTCAGCAACAGGACGCAAACGGGACAGCGGAACCTCCCGCCCCGGAGCCGTCGCGAAGTCAGCAGGGACTGTGCTGGTCGTATCCCAGACACATCCGACCGTTTCCCGCTTTCCCAGAGGAATTGATACCAGATCGCCCGGCTGAAGCGCCATGGGTGCCAGATAGTCTAACGGACACGGAAAAGGCAGCGGAACGAGCACCGAGACACGCGTTCCGGTGGAGGGTGGCTTTCGCCAGAGGTCAGGCTTGGGTAGGCTGCTGGATGCCATGCCTGTGTCTAACCTCCCTGAGCCCGAAATGCCATGATGGCCCATGACGCATTACGCGACTGGACCGAATGGCTGACCCATGAACGGCGCTCCAGCCTGCGAACGGTTGAGGCCTACCGCCATGATATCGTTATGGCCCTCTCTTTCTTTGAGCAGCATCTGGGGGGCGAGGTTGATCTGACTGCTCTGGCAACGCTCTCTCTTGCTGATCTCCGGGCGTGGCTGGCTTATGAAACTGCCCGGAGCGAAAAACCCACACGTCGCGCCACAAATGCCGATGCGCGCGCTCGTTCCAGAGCACGACATGTTTCGGCCCTGCGATCGTTCTTTCGCTATCTGGCCATGCGCCATGACGTCTCGAATCCTGCCCCGGGACTCCTCGCGACCCCTCGACTGAAAAAGCGCCTTCCACGTCCTCTTGGGCAAGAACAGGCTTTGGCCGCGCCGGAAGGAATTTCCGACGATGCCTTTACGAGCGCTGCTGCTATCCGCGACAAAGCACTCTTTACACTTCTGTACGGGACGGGCTTGCGGATTGGTGAAGCCTTGGCCCTTGATGTGCGGGATCTGACCAACGCTGGTGAGAACATGCTGCGCGTGGTGGGCAAAGGGGGGAAGGAACGTCTGGTCCCACTGCTTCCGGCAGTCCGTGACGCGTTGGAGTTATGGAAAGGCGTTCACCCTTCTCCGGCCCCTGAAGCTCCGCTGTTCTGCGGTGTGCGGGGAGGCCGCCTGAACCCCGGCGTCGCCCAGCGAGCCATGCGCGAATGGCGCAAGGGAGAAGGCCTGCCGGATTCCGCCACACCGCATGCTCTTCGCCACTCTTTTGCGACTCATTTGATGGAAGGTGGCGCTGATCTGCGTGCCATTCAGGAACTCATGGGACATGCCAGTCTTTCCACCACCCAGGCTTATACTCTGGCAGACGAAAAGCACCTGCTGGACGTCTGGCGCAAGGCACACCCACGGGCGGAGCAGGAATGAAAAGACTGACATGGGGCATTTTGGCTGCTCTTATGGCTCTGACCGGAAAGGCTGAAGCAGTGCCATGCCACACGGTACAAGCGGCCGTTCTGCCGCTGCGCGATGATGGTGGATATCTAAGCGTTCCCGCCCAGATCAACGGCCACGCGGTCTCCATGATCGTAGATACCGGCTCACAGGGAAGTCTGATGACACCGCAGGGCGTTGCAGCGCTTCATCTACCTCAGGACCCCGACCGTCACACTGTTATGCAGGGGCCCAATGGAACACCACGTCTTGTGGCCAATGTCCGTATTGCCGATCTGCAACTGGGGCACCTATCTCTGGGCGCCGGGTCCATGCCCATAGGCTCTCTTCCTGGTTCCCCGATGATTCATCCGCCTATTCTGGGGCTTCTCGGGGCAGATGTTCTGGATGGGTATGATCTGGAATTTGACGTTCCCCATCAGAAGCTCATGTTCTGGAAAGTTTCCTCAAACAGCTCGTCCTGCCAGCTTCAGCCCACTTGGAAAGGCCAGTGGAATACGGTTCCGGCCCGACAGGTTGACGGGCGCCTGATGGTAACCTTCACGCTTGATGGGACGCGCGGAACAGCACTTCTCGATAGCGGTGCGCGCTCCCATATTGTCAGCACCGACTTCGCCTATCGCCTTGGTCTCACGGATGAGCTGCTCGCGCTCGACCCTGGCGGTATCACTGCTGGTGTGGACCTGCATGAACGCCGATACCACTGGCATCGCTTCAAGCGCTTTTCCATGGGGGGCACGGTGTGGGTTGATCCAGTTCTAACTGTCGCCCCGGTTCATGATCAGGCCGACATGCTGCTGGGCTCAGACTGGTTCGCCAAACACGACATCTGGCTCTCTTACGCCACAAACCAGATTTTCGTTCGTTAAGGAGTTGGGAGCGTACAGAACGTCCCGGCTTTCATCCGTTCCTTGCGGGCGGGGGTAAAAGCCCACCAGTTCAGGGCTTCTCCTGTTTTCGCCTGATGGATGGTGGCTGCAAACACGTCATGCACACAGGGATCATGACGCTGCTGCGTTAGGTGACAGAGCTTCAGATAAAGATCGTCCGGCTCACAGGATGCCAGCTGCGCAGTTGAGGTAATCCCCAATATGGCAAAATCTGCGAGTGCTGCTTTGCCAACATTCTTCAGCATTGTGAGATCACTCATGCCTGCTCACCCTTTATTTGAGGCAACCATTGTAACAAGCGGCACTTTAAAGTCCTAGCAACAAAAGGACATTATTCATGGCGACGCAGGGACTATCACGTTTCACTGGCCGCAAGGTCCTCGTGACGGGGGCGGCATCGGGTATTGGTCACGCGACAGCCCTTCGTTTCCTTGACGAAGGCGCGCATGTCATTCTTGTGGACCGGGATCAGGAAAAGCTCGACGAGGTCATGAAGAGCCTCGACGCGAACAAAGCTACGGCCTCTCTGACAGACATTTCAAAACCCGACGAAGTTCAGAAACTGCTGGACCTCACCAAACAGACGTTCGGCACACTGAATGTGCTGGTGAACAACGCCGGTGTCACCACAATCGGCACAGTTCTGGACGGCGATCTGGACGCCTGGCAGACCGTGTGTGCCACAACCCTGACCGGAACCCTGAATGTCAGCCGCACCTTTCTGCCCTTGCTGATCCAGAGCAAAGGCAACATCGTCAACACGGCCTCCGTCTCTGGAATGAGGGGAGACTGGAACACGGCATATTACGATGTTGCCAAAGGCGGTGTTGTGAACCTGACGCGTGTTCTGGCGATGGATCACGGAAAGGACGGCGTTCGCGTCAATGCCATCTGTCCGTCGGTCACACGCACTGCCATGACAGCTGATGCCCTTAAAGATCCAGCTTTCGTCAAAAGCGTCGAAGACCGCGTTCCGTTGCAGCGTCTGGGAGAGCCGGAAGATATGGCCGCAGCAATCACATTCCTGGCCAGTGAGGATGCGGCTTATATTACGGGATTGATTATGCCTGTTGATGGCGGTGTGACCGCATCAAACGGGCAGCCACCATTCCCTATGAGCTGATCTACAGAACATTACTGTACGTCTCCGCGCCGGTCGCGCACGGAGACGTTTCCTGAATGTGTGGCGAAGAAATGCAGCCCCTGCCCTTTGGAAAGAGGGCGCATGTGAGCCGGGATGGCGAAATACATCCGGTTGTTTTCCAGACTCCAGATGATGATTTTATCCGTGAAGAACGGAAGTCCCAGACTTCCAATTTCTACTTCATCCTGAAAGACAACTTTTTCATTCTCTATCGGCGCGCCGCCCATAAAAAGGTTTTTGACAAGCGCGCCCTGCCCCACACTCAGAAAATCATCATAGTGAGTGAATTTCTTCTGATCTCCCAGACCTTCCAGATTTTCTTTTAGTGATGAAATCCAGAAAGACGGAAATGTCGTGTATGTCAGATCAGGATCAAGACTGACGCGCTTCTTCTTTTCGCCAACCCGAATATGAACTGTGAAGTCATCTTCCATGTCCACGGAATGACTGTCATTTCCCAGGAATGTTTTAAACGCCAGCTTGCAGGCTTTCGTATCTTTGACATCAAGATACGCGAATTGTCTTTCCGGAATATCTATCAGAACTGCCAGGCGGGATAATGCCGCACGTCCGAGCACACCCACAATCGGTCGCCCGTCAACCACCTGCGTACTGGCCTTCGCGAGCAAGACGACGTCTACATCTTTCAGCGGAATATCATCCAGAACCAGTTCTTTAATTTTGGAATGAAAGGCGCTTTCCTTATAGGTGCCGTTAATAACGACTTTGGCGTCATCATAGCCCTTGGGAAACTGTATTCCTTCAGAATTCCGGACGTAAATGTAATCGAAGGCCGGGCTGACATACATCGCAGCGGGTTTGCCGTTGATTTTCACCGGTATCAGCGGCGCATCTCCCTCGCCTCCCAGTAATGGGAGAATAACTGGTGCAGTGACACAGTCCGACTGCTCTTCCGCAGACGCAGGCGGCATCAGTCCCAGGATGACCGTAAGAGCTACCAGCCCAATAAAGAGAAAGCCTCTATTGATCACTGATCGTGACTTTCCGAACGCGACCAGAACATGACACCTCATGATGACACCAACGCCTGACCATTCCCCTTACACCGAAACTCTCCAACAGCATTCTCAATCCTGAATGACCGGCATAAAAAAAACCTCCGTCCCGGTAAAGGAACGGAGGTTTCTGACACCCACGGGAGCGTAGGAAGTTATTCGCCTTTGAGGCGGCTGTTGCACTGGGACCAGTACCCGCCACCCTTCTGGATCCACTTCAGGCTGCCGTTGCCGCCGTTCGCCTTGTTCGCATTGTACTGGGCAACACAGGTCTTCATGCGAGCCTTGCCAGCGGACAGGCTGGAAAACTGGGACGACACAGCCGTTGGGAATACAACGTTTCCAGACGTGACCGGAGCACTCTTGGACGCAATCGGTGCCTTCGTGCCTGCAACAGACGAATCAGGTGGGTTCGCCTTACCCGTCGTAACAGGCGCCGTCGTTGTTGGTGCTGTCGCAGCCGTTGCCGGGGCAGCAGTTGTCGCAGGCGCGGCTTCAGCCGTTTCGCTACCACAGCTTGCAGCCTTGAAGGCCTTGTAGCTTTGACCGTTCAGGGTGCCGCCCTTCTTGGCGGACTGGAATGCAGCATGGCATTCCTTGGCTGTCATCGCGTGTGCAGGAACCGAGGCAAGACCGGCAGCCAGAACAGCGGCCAGGGAGAGGCGGGACAACATACGGCTGGAAACCATGAAAAACATCCTTGTCTGTCAACCGGGAAGTCGCAGCCTCCCGGTTCAGAAACACCGGTGACTACGATCAGTTGATGCGTTCACCATGCATGGTCGTATCGAGGCCTTCAAGTTCCTCTTCTGCAGAAACACGCAGACCCATGACACGATCCAGAACCTTCAGGATCACGAATGTCATGATGACGCACCAGACAATCGTCACGCAGACAGCTTCCGCCTGAGCCAGAAGCTGTGAAAGGCTTCCAACCGTACCGGACGGGTTGGCGTCCGTCGCAGAGAGCGGCCCATAAGCCAGAACGCCTGTCAGCAGAGCCCCAATAATACCACCCGTACCGTGAACACCGAACGCATCGAGGCTGTCATCATAGCCGAGAGCGTGCTTGAGCCACGTCGCACTCCAGAAGCAGACTGCACCGGCAATCAGACCAATCACCACAGCACCACCCGGCAGGACAAAGCCCGCAGCTGGCGTGATGGCGACCAGGCCGGCGACCACGCCAGAAATAATGCCGAGTGCCGTCGGCTTACCCGTCCGTGCCCACTCGACAGCCATCCAGGCGACACCACCAGCGGCGGCAGCAAGCTGCGTTGTCAGCATGGCCATGCCTGCACGACCGTTTGCGCCCAACGCGGAGCCTGCGTTGAAGCCAAACCAGCCAACCCAAAGCAGGGACGCACCGATAATGGCGTATGTCAGGTTGAACGGAGACATGTCATCCGTTCCGATGCCCCGGCGCTTGCCAAGAACATACGCACAGACAAGGCCAGCCACACCGGAGTTGATGTGCACGACCGTGCCACCGGCAAAGTCCACAGCGCCTAGGCCAGCGACCCAGCCCGTTGGGCTCCAGACCCAATGAGCGACAGGCGCATAAACCAGCAGCAGCCAGAAAATCGTGAAGACGCACATGGAAGAGAACTTCATGCGTTCCGCGTAGGCCCCTGTAATCAGGGCTGGCGTGATGACGGCGAACGTCATCTGGAACATCATATAGACGCTTTCCGGGATCGTCATCGGAACAGCGGCTGCCGTCCCTGCCCCAAGCGTGAAAGCGGAATCAACGCCGTTGTGGAAGTTTGCTGCAACACCGTTCAGCAAAGCGCGGGACAGATCACCGATCCACGGCGTGCCGTTCGAGAAGGCCAGACTGTAACCCGCAACCATCCAGACGAGGCTGGCGATACAACAGATGGCAAAAGACTGGATCAGGGTCGCGAGAACGTTCTTCTTGCGAACCATGCCGCCGTAGAACAACGCAAGACCAGGCACTGTCATCATCAGGACGAGTGCCGTGCTGATCAGCATCCAGGCTGTATCGCCTGTGTCGATGGCCGCAGGCGCATCAGCAGCCATCGCGGATACTGGCAGAAGTGCGCCAGCAGCCATGACCGAAAGACCGGAACGTCTCATCACAGAGCGCCCTCCCCGGTCTCTCCCGTGCGGATGCGAATGAGCTGGTCGAGATTGGAGACCATGATCTTGCCGTCCCCGATCTTGCCGGTACGCGCTGCCGTCATGATTGCTTCAATAACATCTTCCACAACGGAATCCGCCACTGCGATCTCAATCTTGAGCTTCGGAAGAAAACTGACGTGATACTCGGCGCCGCGGTAGATTTCCGTCTGGCCTTTCTGACGGCCAAAACCTTTGACTTCCGTCACGGTCAGACCTTGCACGCCCAGTGGCGTCAGCGCCTCCCGGACATCGTCAAGCTTGAAGGGTTTGATAATTGCGGTGACGAGCTTCACGAACGGCATATCCTCGTTGGGAATCAGAAGACTGGTGGCCAGTATGGCCCAGATTGTACCAGTTCAACAACAATATACGAAACAGCCCGGAGGCACCGGAAAACCGGCACCTCCGGGCATTTCTGCTCCGTCTGGGTCTTGAAGGACAATCAGAACGTGGCGTTGATACGGCCGTAATAATAACCGCCAGCAATGCCAATACCGGAAGAGTCCGTGTCGTAAGCATTCGCCCCGAGGTAGTTCAGATACTTGGTCAGGCGACGCGGACGCTGGTTGAAGATGTTATTGGCGCCCACAGCGAAGTGCCACATGTGGTTGAGACGGTACCCAACCTCAAGATCCGTCAGCCAGACCGGCGTATTCTTGAACTGTCCCCAGCAGACGTTGGAATACTGAAGGCTCTGCCCCTTGCAGCTCAGGCTGGCAGGCGTCTGATCCTGATAGGTCAGCATGGACGTCGTTTCGCCGTAGCGCGTCTGACGGAGGTTCACATCCCACTTCCCGATCGTCCAATACGCGTTCAGGATGATCTTGCTCCGCGGAGAGGTTGACGTCAGATACGCAATGCTCTGTTCGTTGAGGTAAGGATTGCCTTGGGAATTCGTGTTGATGTGACTGACACGGGTCCGGTTGAGGTTGAGAGCCATGGTCAGGTCCAGATTGCCATACTGATGCATGTGCAGCAGATAGTCAGACTGGATATCGAGACCCTGGGTCCGGGTGCTGCCAACGTTGGCAAAGTAATTTGCAGACACGTCAGACGTATCAATACCCACTGGCAGGGTCGCACCCGTCATTCCAATAGCCGAAATTGCAGAGGGACCATAAACAGAACCGGCGCCGGAAATCCGATCACGAATGTTGATCTGATAAACGTCCGCCGAGAGATGCCAGCCATCAACAGGCTCAAGAATAATACCACCCTCAGCACTCGTGGAGCGCTCAGGCTTCAGATGCTGCGCGCCAAGGCTTTTGCCAGCCGCACCGGACGTGGACAGCAGACCGGATGCCCCCGTCGGCGACACATTCAAAGAGCTGAAATTTTCTTCCGGCAGGGTCGGAGCACGGAAGCCATTGCTGATCGTGGCGCGAACGGCAATGCGCTTGGTGATGTCGTACCGTGTGGAAACCTTACCATTCTCGGTATTGCCAACGTCCGTGTAGTGCTCAAAACGGCCTGCAAAATCGAGATCCCAATGCTTCAGAGGATGGAAGTCACCATCAAGATAGGCAGCCCAGACGTCACGGCTCCACTTACCGGCGTTCTCTGGCATCAGACCCGCATAACCCTGCGTTCCACCGTCAGCATAAGATCCAACTTCGCCCGGCCAGATCTGGTAGGTTTCAAGACGATGCTCGCCGCCGAAAGCCACCGTGACCGGTACAAGATCAGCGATTTTTAACTGCCGGCGGAAATCCAGATTGTTGGTCCACTGGGACAGGCGATACGTCTCGGCACGAACCGTTGTTGGAGACGTTCCCGTAGCTGCAATCAGATTCGGGTTGGCAGTGTTCTTGTTGCCGACATCGTCTTCATCCGCACCATACGTGGAGCTGAGGTCCCAGGAGAAACCGAAGAAATTGTCTCCCTTCAGACCCAGTGTCGCGGCATAATCGTTCTCTTCAATGGTTTCGAGCGGAGAGAAACCATAAGGATACAGCGTCGGGGCAACAGACGGCATACGATAGTTTTCGTAAGCCTCGGAATGACGGTGAGCATAGGTGATGAGGCCATAGCCATTCACACCTTCCGTCAGCGTCTTGCCAAACTCGATGCTGAGATTTTCGCGGGTTTCTTCTGGTGTGCTCAGGATCTTGTTGGAATCGTGCGGGACATTATAGCCCTTGTATTCAGAATTCCCCGGAACAGTTCGCACGTCCGTCGTGTTCGGGACCATGTGATCGGTGTGGTACATCTGCCCGCTGATGTGGACATACCCATCACCCAGGAAGCCAAAGCCACCATCTGCACCAAGCTGATACTGCCAGCCATCGCCGTTATAGGCGTTTGCACCCGTCTGCGCGGTCATGTTCAGGCCATGCGGCGTCTTTTTCAGAATGATGTTCACAACACCTGCAATGGCGTCCGAGCCATACATTGCGGCCGCGCCATCGCGCAGAATTTCGATATGATCGATTGCAGAAGCCGGGATCATGTTCAGATCGACCGGCGTTGAGCCCTGCTGCGGACCGGCATCGGCGTAGATGTTGGCTGTCGTATGACGACGCTTTCCATCCACGAGAACCAGAACTTCGTTCGGGTTCAGACCACGCATACGGATCGAGGACGTCAGCGCACCGGCATCACTGCCCATGGCGTTTACTGTGATCGACGGATCCGTACGGACGATAGCGTCCGCAAGGTTCATCTGACCGGAACGACGCAGCGTGGCAGCGGTAAGAACGCTGATCGGGCTCGTGGAATCCCGGGCGCGGCGGTTGAACGCGTGCGTTCCCGTCACGATCATCTGTTCATTGCTGTTGCTATCAACCGCGTGTGGGCGACGCGGCGTGGCGGCAGCCTGGCGGACGACTGTTTTCTTCCCTGTGGTCTTGGCCGTCACCTTTGCAGGCGCCGTGGCCTTGGTCGTTTTATGCACGGCAGCAGAGGCCTGATGTGCTGGGTGCAAAACCGTAACGATTGTAGTAGCGAGAAGAAGTGACTTGAGGCGCATTCAGGCAGTCCTAATCAGATCCGGTGTTCGGTTCAGATTAGAAACGTTTTAAAATGTGTCTACGATTATTCCTTTGTCAGAATGTATCACAGGATTTCCAGTGCATAAATGCCACACTCCTGCGGGGTCAAAACGAAACTTTTGAACCCAGGAGTGCGACACTGAGAAATTTCAGGAAACTGCTGACTTGTTTAGGTCCGGTCCGCGATATTTTCCGTCGCCTGGCCGGTTAACGGGCGGTGACATGAGGCTTTCGGGCCACGGCGTGTCAGATGGAGAATCCGATACGACCGCAGTCCGTCCGCGCGGCAGACATTCCGGCATTTCCACCTGGATACGGCGCAGCATGCGTTCGCGGATATCGCAAGACAGGTTCCACATGTTTCCTGCATCCGCCGCCCCTGCAATCATGCGGATGGAAATGACCTGAGCATTACTGTCTGCAATCTGGCAGGCGATGGAGGAACGGTCCTTGTCCCAGTCTGGACAATGCTCGATTTCTTCCATGAAGATTGCCCGCAATCGGTCCATCGGTGTGCGGTAATCCAGCCAGAGAAAGATGGAGCCGATCAAAGACTGCGAACTATGAGTCCAATTCTGGAAAGGGTTTTCGAGGAAATAGGAAATAGGCACGATATAGCGGCGGCGATCCCATGTCCGCAGGACGACGTAGGTCGCATTGATCTCCTCAACCCAGGCCCAGTCTCCGTTCAGGATCAGCATATCTTCCATACGGATCGGCTGCGTAATGGCGATCTGAATACCCGCAATCAAGTTGGACAAGGCCGGTCGGGCGGAGAGACCCACGATCAGGGAGGCCGCACCGGCAGAGGCAAAGAGCGAAACGCCAAATTTCTGAACTGAATTGAAAACCATCAGAGACGCAGCGACGGTCAGCACCCCGAAGGTGATCTCAATCAGACGACGGAGCACCCGGATCTGCGTCTGATGAGACCGGACCGTAATGTCATCCACGTTTTCCTTGGCACTGATCCGGTTCAGGTACTGATCGGTCGCCAGACGAAACGCCCTGATAATGCCGAAGCCGAGGTTCATAATGAACAGACAGGCCAGCACGTGCGCGAGAAGCTTTTCAGTCTCGGGAGAGAAGCCCTCCGTCGCTGGCAAAGCTGCGCTGGCGGCTATGATCATCAGAAAATAGCGGACATTCATCCTTAACCTGATGGTTAAAGCATGAATGAACTGGATCTTCCTCAGACCCGGCAGACGGGGCAGCGCATCCGTGATGATCCGACTGAACAGAAGAGCAATCAGCGCCGCTGCAATCAGCAGAAGAACAGAACCCAGCGGGTCAGGCAGCCAGTCGAACTGGTGACGAAGGCTGGACATTGAGTCCACATAATTCTGTCTGAACATTGGTCTCCCTAGACGATCACCTGTCATCCACCATCAGGTCACGCGGAGGCTGCATCCTGAGCGAATGAAATGCTGTAAGCGGCGTCCATCAGCGCGCATTTGGCCAAGGACGTCAGACTACAACAGCAGGCAGACCCAACTGTTCCCGAAATACGAACAGTTCCGTTTTCACTATTTTAAATTGTTATTATATTGTTGTACGATTCATGTTGCTGAAATGAGACACTGATTTACCCGTCTTTTCAGATCCACAGATACCAAACAGCCAAAGCGAAAACTTTAAGAGAAAATCAGTATTTTTAAGCCTTTTCAGTTCTTTATCACAACAAACCACAAACACCGATTCATGTTGTAATTTATCATTATAAACATATTTTATTGGTTGTTTCATATTATAACCATTCGGTGTAGTTTTATGGCCGCCGCCACTTCCGTTCTGTCATCTGTGTTTTCGTTTGCTCTGCTCATGTCAGGGACCTCGGCCATTGCCCTGGCAGCAGACGCTCAGGACGAGCATACTCAATCCGAGCGAAAACCCTCTGTCGCACCCCATCATAACGGACATTCCAAACCTGTCCCCACGCCCCATAAGCAGCCCAGTGCAAAAAGCGAAAGCGTGACGGTTCTCGGTCACGCCCATCAGGCTGACGGCGGAGCGCTAGGAACACGCCGCGTTCTGGATACGCCATTTTCGATCAAGGTTGTGACGGCCGCAGAACTACAGGAGCGGCAGGTCAAATCGCTGGCACGCGTTTTCTCACAGGATGCATCGGTCATTTCAAACGGCGACACGTATTCGTTCAACGCCTATTCCGTCACGGTCCGGGGCGTACCGCTTGACGATTATAACGGCTACAAGATCAACGGTACGCCCTTCTTCATGACAACCGTGGAACTTCCGCTTGAGTCATTCGAAGCGGTGCAGCTTCTCAAGGGTGCTTCCGGTTTCATGTACGGCTTCAATGCGCCCGGCGGCATCATTGATTTCCAGACGAAAAAGCCAACCGACGCCCGCACATTTTCCTTTGATGCCGGATACAGCTCAGGCGCCGTGGGCAGTCAACACATCGACACGGGTGGGCGCCTCTTCCGAAACGATATTGTTGGATATCGCCTCAACCTCACCCACGAAAATGGCGAAACCTATAACGGATCGCACGTCACGCGCTTTTCAGGTTCCCTGTCCACGGATGTGCGGCTCGCTCACAACCTGCTGTGGACTGCCGATGCCATTTATCAGGACCGTCAGGTCCGTGGTGGCGTGCAGGACTTCTTTATTGATGATCCGTCCGCCTATGGCAGCAACCGTCTTCCCGATGCCATCAGCGGACACAAGAACCTGACGGCATCTCCGGCAAGCATGTTTACGTCCCACACGCTGTTTGTCTCGACCGGGCTGCATTGGGACATTACAAAGAACTGGACGGCGCGCATCGATTACAGCCACAGCATGGACTATCGCCGCTACCGCGGAGAGTGGATGTCCCTGCAAGATCAGGGTGGCAACTATGACACCTATATGAGCACCAATCCCGGAAGCTGGGCACAATATGATCAGGTTCAGGCCATTCTGGAAGGCAAGTTCCGGACAGGCTTTATCCGGCATGATTTCACGATGGGAGCGGCCTGGCAGGGGCTCAGCAAATATCTGCCATATGACTCTGATTACGTGAACATCGGAGGCCAGAACCTCTACTCGCCGATCGTCAGCCGCTCTTATAGCGGAAGCTGGGACACCGCGACCTATCGCAATTATCGTTCCGATCAGGTCGGTCTTTTCGGCAGTGACACCCTGACATTTGATAAACACTGGTCACTGCTCGCCGGCATCCGCTTTACCGATTTCCACCAGCTGACCTGGACGTCCGCCGGTACGAAAACAGCGCTGCGCACTACGCCACTGACACCAACTGCCGCCCTGATGTTCCATCCGTGGAAAGACACCACCATTTACGCCAGTTACGTTCAGGCGCTGGAAAACGGTGGGACCGTGGGAGACACCTATAAGAACGCACGCGAGACCCTTCCGCCCATCCGTTCCGATCAGGTTGAAGTGGGTGCAAAGATTGCGCGCCAGACCTGGGACCTGACAGGCGCGCTGTATCGCATCACACGTGGGGCGCAGTATGCCAATGCGGACAATGTTTATGTGTCGAACGGCACCGTCACATATCAGGGCGCAGAACTCAGCGGCCATGTCGATCTGCCGTTTGGCATTACCCTCACGGACAGTCTGGGTGCCGAAGGCGGAAAGTACAGCAAGGCAGATGCCAGCGTTAAAGGGAATAAGATCGAGGGCATTCCACTGTTCCAGAATGTCTTTCAGCTGACGGACCGTATCCCGGGCGTGCCGGGTCTCTCAGCAACTGCAGAAGTTCATTACACCGCGTCAATGTGGGGGGACAGTTCCAACAGCTTCCATGTCCCGAGCTATACGCTGCTCAACCTGCGGGCCAGCTATCGCACCAGCATCGGCCGTCACAAGGTAACGCTACGCGCTGAACTCGATAACGCCACAAACCTTCATTACTGGGGCTTTCTGGCCTCTGATTACTTCTTTGTCGGGACACCGCGCGCTGTCTTCCTGAACGCACGCTTCGATCTCTGATCTTTTCTGCCGCTTCCTGCCCTCTTCCGCTCCACACGTCACAGGAGTAGGACAGGGGCAGGGAGATGAGCACGATGACCAAGACACATTACGACCTGTGCATTAACGGAGCTGGTCCTGTTGGCGCGACACTGGCCTGTCGTCTGGCAGCCGAAGGTGTGCGGGTCCTGCTCATTGACCGTGCAGCTCTCCCGGGCATGGAAGATCCCTCTCTCGATGGCCGGGCATACGCCATTGCGGAAGGCTCACGCCAGATGCTGGAAGCCGCCGGTATCTGGGACAATCTTCCCGGTGTTTCCCAGCCAATCCGTGAAATCCGTGTCTCGGATGGCCGCCCGCACGAGGCTCCCTCACCGCTTTTCCTGCATTTCGGTGTGGACGATGCCCCTGAAGGCATGAATTTCGGATGGATGGCAGAAGCACGCGATCTGCGTCTCGCCATTAACCGGACGCTTGAACAATACGAAACGCTGGACGTCCGCGCGCCAGACACAGGAACCTTCACGTTCCACCCGGATCATGTGTCGATCCGTTTGGCATCGGGTTCAACCGTGACGGCCAAACTGGCTGTCGCCGCTGAGGGACGTCGTTCCCCATTGCGCGACCAAGCCCGCATCGGCCTGACCAAACTTCCTTATCATCAGTGCGGTATCGTTGCGACAATCGCACATGAAAAGCCTCATGACGGCGTGGCGCTGGAACAGTTCCTGCCCGAAGGACCCTTCGCCCGACTGCCAATGCCAGGAACGGCTGAGCATCCGCATCGGTCCGCTATTGTCTGGGCAGAAGGCGAAGGCCGCGCCCAGCGCTTCCATGACCTTCCCGATGAAATCTTTGCCCGCGAAATCCGTGCCCGCATGGGCGATGAGGATCTGGGCGCTATCACACCCATTGGCCGCCGCTGGATTTATCCGCTGTCAGCGCAATATGCGCAGACATATATTGCGCCGCGTCTGGCTCTCGTTGGAGATGCTGCCCATGGTATTCACCCGATTGCAGGTCAGGGGCTGAATATCGGTTTTCGGGATGTCATCGCTCTGGCAGACCTGCTCATTGAAGCCCATACGAAACGTACAGATCCGGGAAGCCGGGAACTCCTTGTCCGCTATCAGCGCCGAGCCCGGCCCGGCAATATGGCCATGCTGGCCGCCACGGACATTCTGGAACGTCTTTTTGGCAACGATAATCCGGTTCTGCGGCGCGTGCGCGACCTGGGCATTGCGGGCGTTCATCGCCTGCCCCGCCTGAGACGCGCCTTTGTTCGCAAGGCGATGGGCGTATGAGTTCAACCGTAAATCTTGATCAGCTCTGGCGGAATATGCAGGCACAGGCCTGCAGCTGCCATGACCCTCTGATTCAGGATGTTTTCGCCACGAATATCGGAGACCATCACAGCTTCAGTTCGGGCCTTGCGTCCCTTCTGGGTACAAAGCTGGCGGATCGATCCATTTCTGCTACGGCCATCACACGGCTGGTCACTTCCATTCTTCTGGAAGTCCCCGGCATAGCCGAGTCAGCCGCCGAAGATATTCTGGCAATTCATGACCGTGATCCGGCCTGCCCGGATCTGGTGACACCGTTCCTGTTCTTCAAAGGCTGGCAGGCGTTACAGGTTCATCGTATCGCGCATCACCTCTGGCAGAAAAACAGACGGCATCTGGCTTATCACTTTCAAAGCCGGGTCAATGAGCTGTTCGCAATCGACATCCATCCGGCCGCGCGCCTTGGTCGACGCCTGAGCATCGACCATGGAACGGGGATTGTGATCGGGGAAACCTGCATCATCGAAGATGACGTCTCCCTGTTCCAGGACGTCACACTGGGAGGCACAGGCAAACTGACCGGGAACCGACATCCGATCGTACGCCGAGGGGCCATGATTGGATCGGGTGCCAAGGTGCTGGGGCGCCTCATCATCGGCGAAAATGCCCGTATTGGTGCGGCATCAGTTGTTCTGGAAGATATTCCTGCCAATGCGACGGCAGTCGGAAATCCGGCCAGGATTCTTGAGCCTTCCAAAGTCGCTGCTGCACCAGACGCCAAACTGCCGTCCTGAGCGGATACAGGAAGAGGCTGTCTCCTTTCGGAGAACAGCCTCTTCCTCAAGCAAGGCCTTGTCGGCGTTACGCGCTTACTGATTCGAGAACTTGAACGTCGTCGTGTAGTCGAATGTCTGACCCGGCTTCAGTTCTGTCGTCGGAAAGGACGGATGGTTCGGGCTGTCTGGATAATGCTCGGCTTCAAAGGCGATAGCGTCTGTCTGACGATAGGCGTGGCCGGAAATCCCTGCATACCCACCGTCCAGTGAGTTGGACGTATAAACCTGTAGCCCCGGCTGGTTGGTCAGAACTTCCATGCTGCGGCCCGAGCGTGGGTCATAGACTTTTCCAGCCAGACGCGGAGCCTGTCCGTATGCTCCGTTGACGACCCAGTTCATGTCGTAACCACGCGCGTACATCATCTGGATGTCATTGCTCCGCAGGCGTGCCCCCACTTCAGTTGGCTTGCTGAAGTCCAATGGTGTGCCTGCAACCGGTGCAAGCTGGCCCGTCGGGATTGAGGTGCTGTCGGTCGGGGTATAGCTGTCTGCGTTGATTTGAAGGATTTCCGGCTCAATGCTGCCGGAGCCTTCGCCATTCAGATTCCAGTAGCTGTGGTTCGTCAGATTCAGAACCGTCGGTGCATCGGTTGTCGCCACATAATGCAGCGACAGAGCATTGTCGTTGCCCAGCGTGTAGGTCACGTGCGTTGTCAGCGTTCCGGGGAAGCCCTGATCTCCATTCGGACTGACCAGCTTCAGCGTCACATAGGAGCCGCTTGCAGAGACGCCTGTCTTTTCAAGCGTCCAGACGTTCTTGTCGAATCCCTTTTTGCCACCATGCAGAGCATTCGGGGCAGCCGTAATGTCAGTGTGGTAGATTTTCCCATCTACCGGGAAGCTGCCGCCTGCGAGACGGTTTGCGTAACGGCCGATAATCGCCCCGAAGAACAGTCCACCCTTGGCGCTATCGACGGTGTATCCCTTAAGATCGCCAAACCCGAGGACGATGTCCTGCGGATGCCCGTTACGATCCGGCGTTTCAACAGATTGAATAATGCCACCATAGGTAATGACGCGTACCGTCACGTTATGGTCATTCTTCAGGGTAACAATACGGACAGGCTTACCATCGGGCGTGTTGCCCCATGGCTGAGAGAGTGCCGTTGGACGCGCCTGAGCAGCCCCAAGAGACAGGCCAACTAGGGCCACGGTGGCAAAAAGCGGTGCTTTGCAGGCAGAAAATCTGGACACTGGAAAATTCCCTGGTGTTGAGTTGCCGCCACACTGCTCTCAAAATATTTCAGCCGTCAAAGTGGCCGGAGTGTCCTTCTGACTTCTGGATCGTTAAAGGATCTCGTCCCTTCCCTGTGTCATAATTTGGATACATAGAGGGGTGCAGCTTGGCACAGTATAGGCTATGACTACGGCCTTCCGCAGTTTTCCGCGACGGACGGCTCATGGCTCCGCTGGCGGCACACCAATTGAATGGGAACGGATTTCGAAAATTTCCGTTTTCAGATGAAGTCTTTGTGAGCATGCCCGCGGAGTGGGGTTTTTGAGGAATGGTTATGGACTCTCGGCAGGACAGAATCGGTATCAGGGCGACGCGCTCGCGTCGTGGCAGAGCCATTGCAGGCGTTTTGGCACTGCTGACGCTGGGGGCCTGTGGCTCCCTGCATAATCCCCCGCCGAAAGATCCGGACGACCTTGCTGATTACAAGGCTGCCAACGATCCGTATGAGCCGCTGAACCGGAAGATGTATAACGTCCAGATGTGGGCTTATCACGTGGCCCTGCGTCCCGTGGCCAAGGCCTGGATCTGGGCTGTTCCAAAACCGGTTCGGCACAGTATTTCCAACATCAATGAAACCTGGCGTGAGCCTGCGGTGTTCTTCTCTGATGTTGGGGCTGGAAAGCCCCGTCGTGCGGGTGACTCGTTCATGCGCTTCACGATCAACATGAGTGCGGGAGTGGCGGGTTTCTTCGATGTTGCCAGTCTGGTCGGTTACAAACAGCATGAGACTGACCCGGGGATGACGATGGGAACATGGGGCGTGAAGAGCGGCCCATACCTCTTCATCCCGTTTGTCGGCCCCAGCAACTTCCGCGATGGTATCGGCTATGGGATCGGGCAGGCTCTGACCCCGATCAATTATGTGCCAAGAGGTTATGGTCTGCTGACATTCAACTGGGCCTACAATATTCTTGGAACGGTTGATGGCTTTGCCAACAGTGTGGATCAGATCGACCATCTGGAGCAGGACAGCCTTGATCCGTACTCCTACGTCCGTAGTGCCTGGCAGCAGAACCGCCAGAGCCAGATTGACGCTATGACGAACGATCACCGCGCCACCACCCCAGACTGGTACAACTGAGGACAAACGCATGCTTAAAGCCTTTTCGCGCCGGGCCCTTCTTGGTGCTTTTGCTGCAGCCCTCACTTTCGGGGCTGGCGTCGCTCATGCCAATCCGGCAACAGATTTCGTGAATTCCTTTGGTGGCCAGCTGGTCAGCATCGTTAATTCCGGCAAGCCACTGGGTGAAAAGAAGCGCGAAGTCCTTCCGCTTCTTCAGTCCAATGTGGATATTCAGGGCATTGCCCGCTACTGCCTCGGCCGCTACTGGCGCACCGCCACCCCGGCACAGCAGCAGAAGTACCTGCAGCTTTTCGATCAGGTTCTGGTCAACACGATCACGGATCAGATCGGTAACTATCAGGGCGTGAGCTTCCGGGTTACCGGCACCAGCTCAACGCCGGATGGCGAACGGGTCAATGCACTGATTGACCGTCCAGGCCAGCCAGAGGTCAACATGCAGCTCATCATCGGTGGAAACCCACCGAAGGTCGTGGACATGTATGGTGAAGGTGCCAGCCTGCGCATGAACCAGCGCGGCGATTACAGCTCCTATCTGGCTCGCCACGGTGGCGATGTTGGTGCTCTGAACTCCGCTCTGGAGCGTCAGCTCAGCAATCACCACTGAGTGCTGCATATCGAAGCTAACACTCTGAAAAAGGCCTCCTGAACGGGAGGCCTTTTTTGGTTCTACACTACAAGCCTTTATCGTGGAGCGACGTGCTGCACGGTGATGTGGAACCGATAGATTGTGTCTTTCCCGGTGAACAGCACATCAGTACGGCCTTCCTGATGGGCCAGAATTTCCGCCACTTTCTGGGACACGAGATTGATATGCACAATTGCGGGCAGGCTGATAGACGCCGTCTGCAAGTTAGGAGGAAGAGCTACGATCTCCGTTCCTCCCAACGTCATAACGAGCGTATGCTCAATGATGCGCATACCACCAACCGCCGACTCAGCAGGTTTGGGGTCTGCGGCCCGAGCGGCCGATAGAGAGGCCATGCCCAAGGCCAGCACAACAAGACCTGCTGTTCGTATGTTTTTCAGAAAATCGACCATATTTATTCCTCGACGACCGCGCCGTCTCAATTCAAACGCTCACACCTAAAAGCGAAAGAAAAATTCCCTGCTTTCTGCACCTTTTCAGGCAGGAGCAATTTCGTAGAGGAACATCGTATCGCCATCCCGCTTGAAAGTATCGATATGACGCATGCCGATACTTCCCAGCACCATACGGGACGCAAGATTATCTTCGCGGGCAACGGCTACGATCCGGGGCTCACCCTCATCAAGGACATACCGGATCGCTGCACCCGCAGCTTCACGAGCCAGTCCCCGGCCAGCAGCCCATGGAAAAATAGAGAATCTGAGTCCGAGGCCGCGCCCATCAGGGCGTTCATGCACGCCCGTCATCCCGACGAAACGGCCATTTTCACGGATGGCAAAAATACCGATACGGCGACGCGCCCAGAAGGCGACGTCTTCAGCCATATCCTGCTCTGCTTCGGTCCGGCTGCGCACGCCACCAAGCATACGGCCAAAGGCACCAGCATCAGCCTTCAGGGCGATCATGTCCTCAAGGTCCGGCCAGTTGACCGGAGTGAGGACGAGACGTGCTGTACGGAGTTCTCGCCCTAACAACCGGGCCTCCTCAAACCGTCAGAAACCGGGACAGGCTGCCCTGCCCCGGTGACGAACAGACGGAAAGGTCCGTCTTAGCGGGCCAGCGGGCGGTACTTGATGCGGCTTGGCTCAGTCGCATCCGGCCCCAGACGGCGGCGCTTATCTTCTTCGTAGTCCTGGAAGTTACCTTCGAACCACTCGACATGGCTGTCGCCTTCGAAAGCCAGAATATGCGTGGCCAGACGGTCAAGGAACCAGCGATCATGGGAGATGACCACGGCACAACCAGCGAAGTCTGCCAGAGCATCTTCGAGGGCGCGCAGCGTATCAACGTCAAGATCGTTGGTCGGCTCATCGAGCAGCAGGACGTTGCTGTCTTCCTTGAGCATCTTGGCAAGATGAACGCGGTTACGCTCACCACCCGACAGGATGCCGACGCGCTTCTGCTGGTCAGAGCCCTTGAAGTTGAACGCCCCGACATAGGCGCGGGACGGAACCGTCCGCTTGCCAAGCTGAATAACGTCCGTACCGCCGGAAATCTCTTCCCAGACGGTCTTGTTGCCATCCAGCGTATCGCGGGACTGATCGACATAGCCGAGCTTCACCGTCTCGCCGACCTTCAGAGAGCCACCATCTGGCGTGTCCTGACCGGTGATCATCTTGAACAGCGTGGACTTACCCGCACCGTTCGGACCGATCACACCCACGATGCCACCAGGCGGGAGCTTGAAGTTCAGGCCATCGATCAGCAGACGATCACCAAAGCCCTTGGAGAGGTTCTCGGCCTCGATCACCGTGCCACCAAGGCGCGGACCCGGCGTAATAACGATGTCCGCCGTGCCACCAACCTTCTCGGAGTTGGCTGCCAGCATTTCTTCGTACTTGGTGATACGAGCCTGGCTCTTGGCCTGACGGGCCTTCGGTGAGCTGTTGATCCAGTCCTGCTCGGCAGCAAGAGCGCGCTGGCGGGAGCTTTCTTCCTTCTCTTCCTGGGCCAGACGCTTGCGCTTCTGGGTCAGCCAAGACGAATAGTTGCCTTCGAACGGATAGCCACGGCCACGCTCGAGCTCCAGAATCCAGTTCGTGACGTTATCGAGGAAGTAACGATCATGGGTGATGACCATGACAGTGCCCTGATAGTCACGCAGCGTCTTTTCGAGCCAGCTGACGCTCTCGGCATCAAGATGGTTGGTTGGCTCATCGAGCAGCAGAATGTCAGGCTTTTCGAGCAGCAGGCGGCACAGCGCAACGCGGCGGCGCTCACCACCGGAAAGCTTGTCGACCGGGCTGTCTGCTGGTGGGCAGCGCAGCGCGTCGAGAGCAATTTCCAGCTTCCGGTCCAGTTCCCAGCCGTCACCGGCATCAATGATTTCCTGAAGCTCGGCCTGTTCCGAGAGAAGATTGGTCATCTCCTCATCGGACATGGGCTCAGCGAACAGCATGGAAATTTCGTTGAAGCGATCGAGTGCGCGCTTGAGTTCACCAAAACCGAGAGCGACGTTCTCACCAACCGTCAGCTTTTCATCAAGCTGCGGCTCCTGCTCGAGGTAGCCGATCTTGACGCCATCAGCCGCCCAGGCTTCACCGCCGAATTCCTTGTCGATCCCGGCCATCACCTTAAGCAGCGTGGACTTACCCGCGCCGTTAACGCCGAGAACACCGATCTTCACACCGGGCAGGAAGGAAAGGGTGATGCCCTTAAAGACCTCACGTCCACCCGGATAGGCCTTCGTAAGATCCTTCATGACGTAGACGTACTGGTAGGCGGCCATGATGAGGTCTCCTGTTCGGTGGTGGAGTGCGGAATGAGCGGCGGCAGACAGGCTCGCCAGACAAAATAGAACACCGTGCGCCCGGAGGGACTCGAACCCCCAACCAAGCCGTTATGAGCGGCCGGCTCTAACCAATTGAGCTACAGGCGCGCGGTAGCTGCACGAAATCGCTCACCTGACGCATTTTTGCAAGGGCTGACATGGTGAAATGTCTTTTTTTGCATTATGTGTCAAAACGCCTCCCGTCCCCGACTGGCCTCAGAAGGCCATTGCCGCCGTTTCGAGAAGGCACCTACCGGTTTTCATTATTCTGGGGGAAGACGTGGCTGGACGCTCATTGAAACACATTACAACGCCGCACATTCAGTGATGCAGGCAAGCGCGACAGCTTTTCTGCAAAAATTCCGCTGGCTCTACAGCCCGGACCCGGTCATGGCCGGCTACGCTCTCCGAACTACTCTGACGTCCCTGCTCGCGCTGGGGATTGCCCTGAAGATGGAGCTTGGCAGCCCTCAATGGGCAGCCCTGACCGTCTGGATGGTCGCGCAGGGCACACGTGGGCGCAGTCTGGCAAAGGCGAAGTGGCATCTGTTCGGCATGGTGCTGGGCGTGATCTGCGGCGTGATCCTCGTCGCGGTCTGCCCTCAGGCGCCCTTGATGTTCATTCTGCTTCTGGCCGCAGGCATCGGGCTGTTCTGCCTGATTGGCACGTTCATGCCAGGGCCGGCTTCCATGACCAATTACCGTATTCACGGTATGCGGGCGACGGGCTTCACCTACGCCATTGTCTCCCTCGATGGGATCGCGGACCCGCACCACATTTTCGAAATTGCCAGTTCGCGCGCCACATACATTGTGCTGGGCATTGTTCTGGAAGCATCGATTTCCGGACTGTTCCAGCTCGGCCTCACGAAACGAACGCGCCAACAACTTACCAGCACATTTGAAGACACTTTAAAGCCAGCACTTTCGACCATCGCAGACATCCTTGCGGGCAAGACTGATGCTCTGGAAACCATGCAATCTGTCTTCACCCGCATCACCACTTTGGGGGATCAGGTTGAATTCGCTGAGGTCGAGCTGGGACGACAGGATCATGCGGGCGATCATACGCGCGCCGCGCTGGCGAACATCGCTGTTCTCCTGGCGCGGGCCATGGACCTTGCCACGCTGATGCGTCTTCCCCTCAGTCAGGATGACGCGTTCCTCGAACAGGCCAAAACGATCCAGCACATGTTTCTCGCCTTGCCCGCGAGGCTGGAGAGCACCGAGAGCATGGACGCAATTTTGAGCGACCTGCGAGACATCAGACGGGACTGCCGACGCCGGGTCGTAGAAGATTTCGATACTGTTCTTCCCAAAGCAGAAGACCGCGCTGCCATGCTTCGCCACGGCATGTTGCAGCAGTCTCTGGTCGAACTGATTGATGCGTTGAGAATGGCTCTGCGGCAGTTCGAAGCCAGCCGCAATCCTCAGCCTCACGATCATTTCCATGAGCCTATCCGCTCCTATCGGGACTGGCGCCAGGCCATCGTTAACAGCCTCCGCTCATCGGTGACTGTCTTTGGGGCGGGTGTAATCTGGATTGCAACAGCGTGGCCCAGCGGCCTGACATTCATCATGTTTGTCGCGATTGCATGCAGCCTGTTCTCTACGCTGGAGCGCCCCGCCCTCGCGACACAGGCCTTTTTGCATGGCGCCTGCTGCGCCGTTTTGGCTGGCGGTGTACTCGATCTGCTTTTGCTGGGAAAACCCACAACATTCGAAATGCTCGGAATGTGGTCTGGCGTTGCCATGATGCTGGGCGGGCTGGCCTTTGCCTATCCGCCACTGACGCTTCCGGCCGTCTCTTACAACCTGTTCCTGCCCATCCTTCTAGGCCCGTCCAATCAGGGCCGAACGGATGAAATCGTCTATTTCAATACGGCCATGCCACTCGTTCTGGGCCTGCTGTACACATCATGGATGTACCGTGTTTTCCTGCCTTATGACCCGGCGCACCAACGCTGGACCATGCGAGAACACATCCTTCAGGACCTGCATCACATTGCCGAAGGGAAAACGAACGCCACACTTGATACAGTGGTCTCACGCAACGTGGACCGCTTCGTCCGGTTGATGACCAACTCAGGGAATACACCGTCTCCTGTCGTTCACGCCTATCTGGCGGGGATTCTTTCCGCGATGCGTGTCATGCTGAACCTGCTCCGACTTCGCGCTATCAACCATGATGCGTCTCTCAATCCCCGCGCGCATCAGGCTCTTGAGCTGGTTCTGGCACGGATGAGCCATTTCAGTGGGCGTTATCACGGGCATTATGGGCGAACACTGCGCGCCACGCTCCTTGCCATTCAGAGACTGCGAGACTGCGAGACAACCGAATCGCGCCCTCGTCAGCGCTTTGTGCTGATCGCTGCCCTGACGGCTCTGGACGTCATTGCAACGGAACTGAACACCAACAAGATATTCTTTGACACAAAGAGCCCCTATCTCGACCCTCCCGTGTGAGTGCTCACGAAGAAATGTTCTGAAATAGACTTTTCTTTTCACGAAAAGGGGGGAAATGTTCCGTTTCAACCGCGGAGTGCCGCGGGAAGACAGGGTCTTCAGAAAGGATACCGTCATGTTTCGTCGTATCGTGCCCGCTCTCGGCCTAGCTCTTGGCCTCGGCGTGATGTCCACGGCTGCTATGGCCCAGGAACAGTCGCCACCGCCTCCTGCTGCCGTTCAGGGCACGCCTGGCAAAGATTTCACGGGCGTCTCTCCTGCCAATCTTGCAGGCATCATGAACTACTGCGTCGAACTGCAGTATCTCTCTTATGATGAAGGCAACCCGGCTCTCTATGGCCTGAGCGAAAAGTACAAGGCCACCGAACAGACGGTTGGCAATGAAGACTATGCTCTTGGCACCGCTGGCTTCTTCAACAGCAACGGCAAGCGCTATTATCTGGTGGCCTACACCAACGAAGATGACCGTCGCGCAGCCTGCCACAACGCACTGAAGGCCGCACAGCCGCTTCTCTGACCCTGACTTTCCGAGTTTATCGGCTTCTACGAACGCTCCAGCCTTGTGCTGGAGCGTTTTGCGTTTCTGGCGATCTGGCGAGCGCCCTAATCCGGCGATCAGCGCATTAGCTCCCCATCATGTTTTTGCTTCCGCTCTGGGCAGAAAGGCGCAGGACAGCTAAGGTTCCGCCGTCTTAAAACCAGTTCAGGACGTGAACATCATGGACGTTTCCAAGATCTCGCCCGGCAAAGACGTGCCGAACGACATTAATGTAGTTATCGAGATCCCGCAGGGCTCTCAGGTCAAGTACGAAGTGGACAAGGATAGCGGCGCGATCTTCGTGGACCGTTTCCTGTTCACGCCGATGGCCTATCCGGCAGCTTACGGCTTCATTCCCGGCACCCTCGCTGCTGACGGTGACCCGGCTGATGCCCTCGTTCTGGCTCCGGCAGCCGTCGTTCCTGGTGCCGTGATCCGTGCACGTCCGATCGGCATGCTGAAGATGGAAGATGAGAGCGGCCAGGATGAGAAAATCATCTGCGTCCCGCACGACAAGATCCACCCGCAGTTCACGGACGTGAAGTCCATCGACGACCTGCCAGAGATCACACGCAAGGCGATTGAGCACTTTTTTGAGCGCTACAAGGATCTTGAACCCAACAAATGGGTTAAGGTAACAGGCTGGGCTGGCAAGGAAGAGGCTGGTAAAGTCATCGAGGCAGCACTCGCAGCAGCCAAATAATACGATGTTGTGATCCGTTTTATACGGATTATAGTTTACATCGCTTGGTATAGGCTTTGTTTTTTCCTGAAAAACGGAGCCTATATCATATGAACGTGATTTTTTAGAAATTTATCTCATAATCTCTGTTCTTTATCCCGGAAAAAGTGTTACGAAGATCTCGCAACCTGATACCCGAGGATAAGAGACTTGTCTCGCCTGCATCTCTATGCCGCAGCCTGTGCGGTTTGTTTTACGCCCGCCATCGCCGCCGCTGAAGGCGCGACCAAGGCTCCCGCACCTGTCACGACCGTCGTTCAGTCAAAGGCTGGCGACAAGGTTACGACCGTGCGCGTTCTCGCGCCCATCACGGTTATGGACTGGCCAGACCAGAACTCGGAAAACCCGAGTGTTCGCGTTAACACCCCGCTTACAATCATGTCGTTCGACAAGGAGCAGGTCCCCCCGCTCCCCAAGCCTGAGGCCTTGCTGACCAACCCGTTTGGCTGGAACAAGTGGCTTCGTGACCGCGGCATCGCGATCATGATGGACAACACCAACGAATACACGGGCGCCATCACCAAGCCGACCCCGGGTTATGGGCTTCGTCAGGGTAGCAGCAACGCAGGCCAGTACAGCCTTGAGAACGATATCGACTGGGAAAAGCTCGCTGGTATCCGCGGCTTCTCAACCCATGCCGTCGTTGTCGGCCGTTATGGTATTCCTGCCAGCCGCATGTTCGGTGACAACCTGAACCCCAGCTCCGAAATCTATGGAGCAGGCGGCAACGTGGTCGTGCACCTTGTCTATGCTTATGGTGAGGAGACGCTTGGAAACGGTCACTTTGACGTCGCTGCCGGACGTATTCCGTTCCTGAACGACTTCTCCGCTAACCCGCTGTACTGCAACTTCCAGAACAATGCCTTCTGCGGTAACCCGAAGGCATCGTCTGACAACACCACCCATTCGTCCTACCCAGATGCCGTGTGGGCGGCCCGTATCCGCGTTCGCCCAACAAAAAGCACATACATCCAGACCGGCGTGTATTTCGCGCAGGCAGGCATCTACAACAATGTTCAGTACCGGACGGGCTTCAAGCTCAACGGCGCAGACATCAATGGCGAAGCTGTACCCGTGGAAGCTGGCTGGGAGCCGCTGGTGGGCAAGGACCACCTGCCGGGTCACTACAAGGTTGGCTACGCCATCGACAATGCACCGCACAAAGACAACTACTATGATGTCAACGGGAACCCGTATGTCATCTCAGGTCTGGCGCAGCGCACGGTCAATTACTCCTGGGCAGCCTGGTTCCTGGCGGATCAGATGGTCTGGCGCCATCATACACCCGGAAATCCGGACGCAGGCCTTGTCGTGCTGGGCGGCTTCTACGCCAACAGCCCCCGCACCCAGACACGTGCCCAGCAGTATGAAATCGGGTTTGTGGACAGTGGCTTCTGGAAGGCTCGCCCGCTGGACGGCATTGGTGTGAACTTCACCTACGTTCGTGTTGCAGGCAGCGTGTCCGATACTCAGCGCCTTCAGCTTGCTCGTGGGATGTCACTCATGAACGGATCTTACGGGATCCAGAACTATGGCGAAGTTCTTGAAGCGAACTACCGTATCCACGTGATGCGTGGCGTCACCTTCGCACCGGACTTCCAGTACTACTTCCGTCCCGGCGGCCAGGCTGCACTGCATAACGCGGCAATGCTCGGCTTCAAGAGCCACATCCAGTTCTTCTAACCTTTCCCAGCGGCCAGTCAGATATCGTGACTGGCCGCTTTTGGTACTCAGACCTCGTCGGCCGGACTGTTTTGGAAAGACGAGGACTGCACCTGAGCAGCCAGATGATAAGCCAGTTCAGCAGCCTGCTGGCGAATTTCGGGTATGGCTGTTGTTTCGAAGACTGTCCCCCAGCGCATCGGGCCAATGGCATACAGGCTCGTACTCCATCTGCCCGAGGCATCCTGCAAAGCGCCGCTGTCATCACACACCAGGCCACCCAATGGGGTTTGTGTTGCCGACCCTGTCTCGATCAATCCTGTTAACAAAGCTGAGCCGACTGTCCGATAATCACGACTTGGGCCCGTACAGTTCACCGCGTGATCTACGTCGAGACAACGAAGCCGTTCTGCTCCCTGAATGCTAAGACGCACCCCGCCTGAAACTGCGAAGACCTGCTCCACGCGCCCTTTTAGGGTTTTCAAAGTCCCTGCTCTAGTTTCCTGATCGAGCACTGATCGAAGTGCTGGCGCCATTCGATGCCGCACGATGTCCCATCGCCGCTGAAGGTGGCGCGCAAAGCGGCGTTTTTCTTCTACTGGCAGTCGACCCCAGAGTGCGTTCGTATGGGCACGCAGAGCATTGACCATACTCCTCCAGGAAATACCTTTGCGCAGACATTCCCGGAATAAAGCAAGATAAGCTCTCGCACTCGGGGACGTGGCGAACCACACATCATCGACCCCCGCCGCAGGCGCCTCTGCATGTGAGGTCGGATACCATCCATGCCGGGAAATAGCGGTAATCTGGCCTCTGTGCCCCTGCTGTCTCAAACGAACCAGAACATCAACGGCTGTCAGCCCGGTTCCAATCAGAGCAACGTCATCATCAAGGCCAATGCGGGTATAAAGATCATCCTGCCACGCTGAAGGAGAGTATCCGGGCACTAAACGCCGCGGGTCTGCCAACACGACGGGCGAAAAATTTCCAGTCGCGAGAACGACATAGGACGCGGCAATACAGGCCCCGTCAGCGAGTGTAAGACTCCACCCCTGATACGCCTTGTCGCAGGCAAGAACATGGCCCTGATGGTATTCTGACGCAGCCTCTGTCCACAGACTTTGGAGATAGCGCCCATAAATTGCTCTGGGCACAAAATCTGAAGCGCTGATCTCTGGATCATGATGGTCTCGTACCCACACCAGAAAGTGCGATGGGTCATCCACAACTGCGCTCATCCCGGACGCACAGACATTCAGATAGTGTGTGAGACAGGGAGTGCCGTATGCCAGCCCTCGACCCGGCTCTGGCGCATCTCCAACAACAATCAGTCTCGCAGCGCAGCCTGCTTTGCGCAGATACCAGGCCAGAAGCGTTCCACTGGCGCCACTTCCGATAATGGCAATGACCGGACAGGATGGATCAGGATTTTCCACGAAGGCGCATCACTCTGTTCGGGGCTGGACAATGCCCTGATCATCGCTGCGTTTTCTGCAACCATGCGACTTTTATCGTAACAGAACGCCACCTTGAGGCACTGCAGGCTCCAGAAACGAAAAAAGGCGCCTTAAGGCGCCTTTTTCAAACTGGAGCGGGTGATGGGATTCGAACCCACGACCCCAACCTTGGCAAGGTTGTGCTCTACCCCTGAGCTACACCCGCATTCCGTGAGGCGGCTTATGGCGGAAACTTGCAATATCCGCAAGAGGAAAGACGAGTGGAAAAGCATTTTCCTGATCAGGAAAGATTTATGAGCCAGAAACGAAAAAAGACGCCCTAAGGCGTCTTTTTCAAACTGGAGCGGGTGATGGGATTCGAACCCACGACCCCAACCTTGGCAAGGTTGTGCTCTACCCCTGAGCTACACCCGCGTTCCGTGGGCGGTGTTATTACTGAACTTTCAGGGACATGCAAGAGAGAAAATGGACCTCTCAGTCAATTTTTCAATCTGCACCGTTTCTTGTGAAGAAAGCGCCATGATCTCGTGGCGAGATGAAAAGCATTCCCGCGAAAGCGCCCTTGCACACAGAGCCATCAGGCCCGATCTTCAACGGAACTAGATTTTCCCAGCAGGATGGCTTCCATTCCATGAGCAGCACTTTTGACGAACATCTGATTGGCCAGTCCCCGTCTTCAGGCCAGGCCGCATACATCGTCGAAGCAGATCAGACGACGTTCATGGCGGACGTTGTTGAGGCCAGCCAGCAGATCCCGGTTCTGGTGGATTTCTGGGCCCCGTGGTGCGGCCCCTGCAAACAGCTGACGCCCGTTCTGGAGAAGATCGTCCATGCTGCCAACGGACGGGTTCGTCTGGTCAAGGTCGATGTAGAGGCCAACAAGTCCCTCGCGGCTCAACTGGCTCAGATGGGGCTTCCGCTTCAATCCATTCCCGTTGTGGTCGCGTTCTGGAAGGGCCAGGTTCTGGATCTTTTCCAGGGTGCACAGCCAGAAAGTGAAATTCGTCATTTTGTCGAATCGCTTTTGAAAGCTTCTGGCGGCACGATGCCCGCAGCAGATATTCTGGCAGCAGCCAAGACAGCTCTGGCAGACAATCAAGCTGCGGAAGCTGTCGGCCTCTACGCACAGGTTCTGGATGCAGAACCTGAAAACCCTGAAGCATGGGGCGGGATGCTCCGCGCGCTTCTGGCTCTCGATGAACTAGAGGGCGCAGAAGAAGCGTCCAGCCAGATCCCTGCCAAGCTTAATAACCATCCTGAGATTACGGGAGCACGTGCGGCACTCGCCCTCAAAATAGAAGGTGCAGCGGCAGTTTCCGAACTGGATACTCTCAAACAGCAGGCCGCCGCCTCACCGACTGACTTTGATATCCAGCTCAAACTGGCTGGGGCACTCAATGCTGCGGGAAATCGCGCTGATGCTGCGGATGTTCTGCTGGGAATTATCCGTCAGGACCGTGACTGGAACGAAGGTGCTGCCAAAACCGAGTTGCTTCGTTTCTTCGAAGCATGGGGCCACACGGACCCTGTAACGCTTGCTGCGCGTCGCAAGCTCTCTTCTCTCTTGTTCTCGTAATCCCATGACGAAAACGCCCGACACCTTTCTGGATCTGAATGATATCCCGCGCAGGGTTCCAGCTCTTGCGGACCTCACCCTTGCGGACATTCCACCGCGGGTCGGGCTTTTTCCACTTTCCGGGGCCATGATCCTGCCTGGCGGGCATCTTCCTCTGACGGTCTTTGAACCCCGCTATGTCGCCTTGCTGGAAGACGCGCTTGCGGGGCGTCGCCTTATCGGGATGATCCAGCCTCAGGAAGAAGACGAATCCGATCCTCTACCGGTCCTGCATAACATCGGGACACTGGGCAGAATTACCAGCTTTACGGAATATTCTGACGGCACGTTCTCCATCACGCTTCTGGGCATCACGCGCTTCAGATTGCTGATGGAAGGCTTGACGCAGCGCGGCTGGAGGGAAGGCACCATCGACGCCTCCCCTTTCTTCTCGGATCTGCTGGAAAGCGACCCCTCCCCGATCAATCGGGCACGCTTGTTAAGCCGTCTGAAAAGCTATCTGACAGCACATCAGCTCCAGACCGACTGGTCTTTGCTTGATGAACTGGATGATGACATGCTGCTCGTCATCCTGCCGATGCTTGTTCCGTTCAGCTCTGAGCAAAAACAGGCCCTTCTTGAGGCAAGCACGCTGGATGACCGCGCCGGGGTCTTGCTGGATCTTCTGGCAAAAGGCATGGAATGACCATGAATACTGAACTTGACCCTCGCCTCCTGTCTCTTCTGGTCTGTCCCCTCACCAAAGGGCCGCTCACCTATGACCGTGACACGCAGGAACTGATCAGCCCGCGCGCAAAGCTGGCATTCCCAATCCGGGACGGCATTCCCATCATGTTGCCGGAAGAAGCTCGTTCGCTCTGACCGAAGATTTTCTTCAGAGCTGATGCTGTGCTGGAAGATCGTTCTGAACCTTGAAGTTCATGACGATCTTCATCAGCTGAGCAGCATCCCCAACCAACTCCTGACTGGAGTTGCTCATCTGCCTTACGATCGCGGCGTTGGTTTTGGTCACAGCTTCAAGCTGTGTGGTGCTGGTATTGATATCCATAATCCGCTGCGCCTGAGCTTCCGCACCTGAAGCAATCTGCCCCACTGCTTCTCCCAGCCGATTCACAGATGCACTGATGTTACCGAGTGCAGCGCCTGTCTCATCGACCATCTTCACGCCACGCTCCACGTCTTCCATACTGCTGCTGATCAGCTCCTTGATCTCGCAAGCTGCAGTCTTGGATCTCTGGGAAAGTGCGCGTATTTCCTGAGCGACAACGGCAAAACCTCGCCCGGCATCCCCGGCATGCGCAGCCTCTACGCCTGCGTTTAAAGCCAGAAGATTTGTCTGGAAGGCGATTTCATCGATAACGCCAATAATCTGAACAATCCGCGTGGATGATTCCGAAATTTTGGCCATCGCTTCAACTGTCCGAGCAACAACTTCCGTACTTTGCCCTGTCTCCTGACAGCAGGCTTCAACCGTTTCATCCGCCTGCCGCGCCTCTTCAGCCACTTCCTTTACGGACGTCGTCAGTTGAGTGATGTTGCGCGATACTGTGCCCAATGCGTCGACCTGCTCCGCGATACGACACGCGATGTCTTCGGACGAACTGCTGAGTGTTCGGGCGCGATGCTCCACCACGCCCGACGTAGAGCGTACGCCCTGCACAATTCGCCCTAGCCCATTACAGGCACGCTGGAAGGCTCCGCTCATCCGTGCCGCCTGACTGGCGAGCTCCGGGTCAATATCCTGTACAAGATCTCCCTCGGCCATGCGGTCCAGCGAATCTGCAAGAGCTTCTGAAAGTGCTGACAAACTTTCAGTGCGCTCCTTCTCGGCGCGCGAACGCTCCTGCCCATCCAGATTCAATGTGTATGTCTGAAGGCCAAGCTCCATATCCAGAAACGCGGCCTTCACCAAAACGCCTACCCGCGCAGCAACATCATGACTGGTTAGACCTGATGGGCGCTTACCGAACAGCCTGCCAAGAAAGCCTTGTTTCTGCTTTGGCCAAGCATCTTGAATAACGCCGGCGACAATACCTTCGACCAGTAGCCCATAACTGCCGATATACCACTGTGGGTCCAAGCCAATCCGGGCGTGAGTATTCCCGATCGCCCGTGTACTCTGGACATAGTCGGGGCCAAAATCGCCCTCGAGAATACGGCTCCAGTGCATTTCCTGCTGTGTGCGGGCTGAATTCTGATGGGCAGAGCTTGAGAAAAAACGTGCAAGCGCTGGGGTCTCGTCCACACGGCAATAAAACCGGTCAAGCGCGGGAGGCAAAATCCGGCGGACTTGTTGGCCAATTCGCGCTATCAGGGCCTGCTCACTGGCTCCAATCCCCAAAAAGGTAAGGCGCTCTTTCATATCTGCCGCGACCTGCTCGGTCATTTCTGGTCTCCAAGACGTCAACTCGGCCCACTGGTGAGGACGCTTTCGCCCTACCACGCCAATAGTTACGCAATCATGAAGACCGGACCGTCAGACGGCCTCGCTGTCCTTAATTTCCGCTATTCTTCCCGTATGACACTTCCGTATCCGGCACGGCAGGGCGCGGGGTGATGTCGGCTGTATTGCCACCTACACCGCTCGTCCCAAAGGTCATTCCTTCCGAGGACGGAGCGCTACTTTCCCGGGGACGGTTTTCCTCGCTCATTCCCCCAGGCGGCATCGGCATAACGGGCGCATCGTCCGCATAAGACATGCCACTGGCATGAGGCCGACGATGAGTAGCTCTATCCGGCGCAGCTCCCGGCGGGGGCAGCGCGGTCATATCCGCAGCCGGTCCGTCAAACATTGAACCAACACCACATCCCGTCAGGGACAGGCAGGACACCATCAGGGAAAGAGAAAGCCACCGCATAAGCTGACATTACCATTTCCTTGCGGTTGACGCATCCCCATCTCAAATGGGACACAGCGCTGCCTGAAGCTGCTTCATGCCCCACAGTCGAGGACGTTTTTTGATGTTTGAAGGCCGGATTACTTCTGCCGCCACGCTGCGACGGGCATGGTGGGACAGTCTCTTTGTGGACCACTCCATCTTCCGCCTCGGCTGGACAAATCTTTCGGAAGTCGTTCCTGGCAAAGTATGGCGCTGCAACCACCCAACACCGTCACGTCTGCGCAGACTGACGAAGAAGCTTCACCTCAAGACGCTCGTAAATCTGCGCGGACATCGCAAATGCGGGTCCGATGCCCTGTCCCGCAGCACGAGTGAAAAGCTGGGTCTGACGCATCTGGATATGGCATTTGAAAGCCGGGGCGCGCCCCACAAGGATCGCATCCTACGCTTTTATGCCATGTATCAGACTCTTCAGTTTCCAATGCTGATGCACTGCAAGTCAGGCGCTGACCGCGCAGGACTGGCTTCGGGGCTGGTCGTGATGTTCGAAGGGGGAACGGCAACAGATGCTCTCAGGCAGTTGCACTGGCGCTTCGGACATTTCAACCGGTCCCGCACGGGCATCCTGGACGCATTTTTCCTGCGTTACCGCGCTGAAGCCGAAGGGCGTCTTTCCTTCATGGACTGGCTTCAGACCGAATACGATGAAGACCGTCTGCGGGCCGATTTCAAAGCGGGCAAGATTTCGTCCTTCCTGAACGATAGCGTCCTGCGCCGCGAATAGGCTCTGGCTTATTCTTCTGCCGGGCCGAGGCTGCGGATAAGATCCAGCATTCGCTTTCGCACGGAAGGATCTGGAATGCGATAATAGGATCGCACCAGATCGACCGTTTCACGACGGCTGAACAGCGCCGCCTCATCGGCAGGCAGATCAAACAGCCGAGGCGGTTGAACCACTTTACGGGGCGGACCGCCGAAAGTCGCTTGCGTTTCTGCAAAGCCCGTCGTGACCGAAGGCTGAATGGGAGCAGGTGCCGTTTTGGGGGCTGCATCCTGCATATCATCAAAGAAAAAACCGATCGGCACATCCAGAACACGCGCCAGATCGTAAAGACGGCTCGCCCCTACACGATTAGCGCCGCGTTCATATTTCTGGATCTGCTGGAACGTCAGCCCCAGCGCCTCTCCAAGCTTTTCCTGTGAAAGCCCCATCAGCGTGCGTCGCAGCCGAATGCGGTTTCCGACATGCACATCGACCGGGCCAGCAGCCGAAGCACTTTTTGGCTCGGCCTTAACGTGACCCGTAGACATGATGATCCTCCTCTGAGACCAAGAGAAGGTAAATAAAACAACCCTAGATTGTCAATATTAACCTTTTTGACGCATTACAACCCGCTCTCTTTTGCGGCGAACCGTTGGCCAGAACGAGAGCAAGACGCACAGTATCGACAGAGACAGGGGAATGGCGCGTCCATACCGGGAGAATATAGTTGGTGAGAGGGGTGACGGAATATCACTCACAATGACATCTGCCCGTCCCCAGCCCAGACGAACCGTTTCACGGCCAACAGCATCATAAATCGCCGAAATGCCCGTGTTGTTCGCGAAGACAACCGGAAGACCTTCTTCCACTGCCCGCAGACGGCCCGTGGCAAGATGCTGGCGTGGGCCAGCACTGTTGCCAAACCAGGCATCATTGGAAATTGTGACCAGCCAGTCAGGCCGATCATGCCGCGCAACGACAGAGCCCGAGAAAATGATCTCGTAGCAAACCATCGGGCCAACACGGCCAATATCAGGTAGATCCCATGTCTTGAGCCCTGGGCCCGGAGTCAAAACTCCTGGAAGCACGTTGAAGGGAATAATCCAGGGCTGGTACTCCCCGAATGGCACCAGGCGGCTCTTGTCATAGATGGATGTGATCTTGCCATCCTGATCCACCAGTTCGAGGCTGTTGTACCAGTGGCCATTTTCTTCACGATCTGACCCGATCATTGCCGAAGCACCACCGGCTGCGTGGGCAATCACCTGTCGGGCCAGTTCATCCTCATCGAGTAGCCCCGGAAAGCCGGATTCTGGCCAGATGACAACCACAGGCCGGTCATCGCCCATCAATCGGGCCTTCTGCGTGCCCTGAGCCGTCAGGCGAAGGTAGCGTCGGAAATTTTCGACGCTTTGCTGCCGGTTGATGATTTCATTTTCCGAGACGTTCCCCTGAACCAGAACCGCACGCGGATTACTGATCGGCAACGGAGTTACTGTGGTAAGCCGCCAGTATCCGCCACCGAGCCATAGCACGCTGCACACGAGCACGCTTAAAACAGCAACACGCCCACGGAAAAGCGCCAGAGATGCCAGGACTAGTGCAAGAGTCAGGCCGTCGACACCCAGAATGGACGCGGGCTGGATCAGCGCATTGCCGATCGAACCCGGCAATTCCAGATCGCTGCCAAGCGGGTTCCAGGGGAAGCCTGAAAAAATCAGGACGCGCGCCATATCAACGACTGTCCAGCTTCCGGCGAACATCAGAATACGCCGCCATCCCGCTGGCACAAGACGACAGAGAACCGCGGGAACAGCCATCAACGGGGCAATAATGAGCGCAACACCCGGAGCCGCGAACGGGATGACCCACCAGAACTGATGGATACGCGTCAGAATGGCATTGGTCAGCCAATACAGGCCTGCCGTGTGAAATCCCATTCCAAACAGGAAGCCGCAAAGAGCAGCCTGCTTCCAGGATGCCGCATCCTCAGAGGCGCGATAGAGGACCAGCAGCCCGAGAGGGAGCACAAAAAGCGCACAGACAGGTGGAAGAGACAGGGCAGAAAACGCCCCTGCCAGCACCATCAGGCCGGCAAGTCGCCAGCCACGCACAGGGAGCGTCGAAATCATGAAGATGATTATCCGTTAGAAAAAACGGCCGGGCCACAGAGGCCCGAGCCGGAAATCAGTCCAGAGCGTCCCGAAGGCGGCGCTCGTAATGGCGGTAATATTTGTCCGCCAGAAGTTCACTCTTTACCAGAACGGCTACGTCCGTCGTGTTGAACTGCTCGTCCACAACAGCGCCGTCTCCAACATATCCCCCAAGGCGGAGATATCCTTTGATGAGAGGCGGCAGCTTGTTCAGGCAGGCCCGGTAATCAAGCGTGTGCGGGTCCGTACGCAGCATTTCCACATAACGATCTGGCAGTGCCCGAATTCTAAGAGCCGGAGGAGCCAGATGATTATGATGCAGATAGGTCAGTTGATCGGAGAGCGCATCAGGATCTGTGCCCGGAAGGCTTCCGCAACCGAACAGCACGTCGATGCGATGAAGAAAGATATAGGATGCAATGCCACGCCAGAGCAGCTGCATTGCAGAACGCCCACGATGTTCGCGAGCCACACAGGACCGCCCAACCTCAAGCAAACGCCCTGGAAATTCCGTCAGGGTCGAAATATCGTATTCGGAAGCCGTATAAAAACGGCCAATCTTCTCGGCAGCATCGGAACGTAGAAGGCGATAGGTTCCGACGACGCCTTCTGCACCAGAAGAAATGCTGTGGTCGATGACGAGAAGATGGTCGGCAACCTCGTCAAACTCGTCCACATCCCGCTTTGTACGGAATGCGCGTTCGTCCGGGTGTGCGCCAAGTTCTTCAAAAAACACACGATACCGCAGGGCCTGAGCAGCATCTCGCTCAGCTTCGGTAACAGCGATGCGAACACCCAGAGAACCGCCCCGAAGCTCCTGGAAACCACCGTCGCGGTTCAGAGCTAGCGTGGAGAGGGTCTCCATCTGCTTGAGTGTTTCTTCACTACTGATGAGCGAATGGGCTGTCGGTGAGGTTTTTTCCTCGGCCGGATTGGTGCTCATGATCCGCTCTTGTTCCTGTTCTTGGCAACAGTCTGCTTCGGAGTTTCTTTTTCAAGACGATGACCGAAGAGTTCTATGCGGTGTGAGACGAGATCGAATCCGAGACGTTTTGCAATCTGCGTAAGCAGACGGACAGGTTCGTCATCTTCAAATTCGATGACACGACCACTGTCCACATCAATCAGATGATAGTGATGGCCACTGTCGCTGGCCTCATACCGGGCACGCCCACCGCCGAAATCACGGCGTTCGAGAATCCCTTTTTCTTCCAGAAGACGCACGGTCCGATAAACCGTGGCAACGGAAATACGGCTGTCTATGGCGGATGCGCGCCGATAAAGCTCTTCTACGTCCGGATGGTCGCTGGCTTCAGACAGAACATGGGCAATGACCCGACGCTGTCCTGTCATCTTCAAACCATTTTCCACGCAGAGGCGTGCAATGGGAGAATCATCGACAACGACGGAACCTTCTGGCTTCCGACCTTGCGTGCGAGCGCGTCTGTCCGCGATTTTCATATCTACGACCATATCAGCGGCCTAGCCGAAAACCGGACCATTTGTCCAATCAGAGATGCAAATAAAAGAACCGGCTTCCTGCGGATGAAGATCAGGAAGCCGGGAAACATCCTCAGTCTTCGCGACGACGGCCGAGGCCGATCTTGCGTGCCAGGGAGGAACGATGGCTTGCGTAGTTCGGAGCAACCATCGGATATTCCGGCGGCAGACCCCAACGCTCGCGGTATTCCTGCGGCGTCATGTTGTAGGCTGTCTTGAGGTGACGACGAAGCAGCTTCAGCTTCTTCCCGTCTTCGAGACAGATGATGTAGTCAGGGAATACTGATTTGCGGGGCGGAACTGCTGGCACCGGCTTCTCAGCGGGAACCTCTTCCTGCACATCAACCGTTGCAAGCGAATCATGTACCGCACGAATAAGACCCGGCAGCGCGTCGGCTCCGATGTCATGGCTGGATACGTAGGCGGTAACGATCTGAGCGGTCAGATGGCGCAGATCGAGGTCTGCAGTCTCATGCGGCATAGTGTAATAGTCCTTCATCCGGAAACGACGAATTCTCTATCAGTAGAAGCTCATTACCATCAAGCAAAAACAAGGAAAAACCAGAATATGACAAAATATGAAACATTTCTTCTTGATGTAAGCAGCAAGATTTGTCCGATGACGACTGTATATGTCCGCGCGCGCCTTGACATCATGACTTCTGGTCAAAAAATAAAAGTGATCGTTAAAGGCGATGAACCCAGAAAAAATGTAACCGCATCGGTACTAGCACTTGGGCATAAAATAATAGAAAATTTACCACATCAGGAAGACACTGATCTTTACTGCCTACTCATTCTGAAGGCGTAGAGACCAGAACCAGAGCATCGCTTCCATCACGATAATAGCGACGTCGATGGCCGGCCTTTATGAAACCGCACCGATCATAAAGTTTTTTTGCTGCATTGTTACTTATTGATACTTCCAGAAATATTTTTCCTTTTGGAAGTATTTGCTCAACCAGAGATTTTCCCAGACCAAGCCGCCGGAATGACGGTCGAACAGCTAATGTCAGGACCTCTGTTTCATCCATGACGGTTCTGGTCAGGATAAAGCCCGCAGGCTCATTTCCTTCAAGAACAACCAGAGCTTCTGTGCCGGGAAGACCAAGAAGAGATGTGAAGGAGTCCGCATCCCACACTTCTCCTCCCGCAAACGCTTCTTCATGAAGCGCCGCCAGTAACGGAGCGCTTTCCACGCCCGTGACTTGAAATATTAAATCCGGAAGAGACGGCGTCATTGAGGGAGAGGGCGAAGTCCGGCAGCGGGCGGTTTGGCTTCTGGAGGGTCGACATACAAAGGCATCAGTGGCCCCGAAGACTGAGTCTCAGCGGCACGGACAATACCGAGAGCATCTGGAGCGACACAGGCCATAACACGACAAGGCCACGTCTCACGCTCAGACACTGCGTCCCCGGCAATAACATCAAATGCAGACGCATCGAGATCGTCAGCAGAAACTGCGAAAACTTCGCCCATCGGCGGATCCACAAAATACCGACCGCGCCTGGCAACACTGACGCAGGTTACATCAGGCTGACCAAGTGTAGCCCGAATGGCAGCGCCCAGAGTGACACCAATCGTCGGGCACCCCCATCCTGCGGCCAGACCTGCGGCAAGAGAGAGTGATGCTCTTAAACCGGTGAAAGACCCTGGGCCGATTACAGCAATAACCCTGTCAGGCGAGCCAGACCAACCACCAGCTTCAAGAACAGTCCGTAGTGCCGGAGCAAAGTGCTCGGAAGCACCCCTCCCCGCCAAATGCTGTTCAGCAACGATACGACCGTCTTCGACGAGCGCTACAAGATTGGTCGATCCCGTTCCGGCACCTGCGCCGTTAAAAACAACGGTCCTCACAGACACAGACACGCCTCGCCGAAGTCGAGACGTGGCGCACGGGGTTCTGCATGGTCCGGATGAGGCTCGTTTTCAGCAGGGTAACCAAGTCCCACCAGAAAATTCGCCCGCCAGCCCGAGGCTGTCAGCAGCGCGTCTTCCACCATGAACGCATCGAACCCGGACATCGGCATGGCTACCAGTCCGAGCATCCGTGCCGCCAGAATAAGATAACCGCCTTCCAGCGTACCGTTCCGGAAAGCCGTCTCTTCCGAAAGCCCGACATCTGCCGCAAACCAGTCCCGCAGGCCTTCATCTGCGCCCAGACGAGGCAAAGCCTCGAAGAACAGGGGATCATGGCAGACAACAGCCAGAACCGGTGCCGCCATGGCGCGAGCGACATTTCCCGGTGAAAGGGCTGGGCGCAGGCGTTCTTTAGCATCCTGCGTCGTCAGAAACACAAAGCGTCCCGGAGAGCAGTTGCCCGACGTGGGGCCAAGCTTCACCAGATCGTAAAGGTGACGCAAAACATCTTCCCCGACCGGACGCGGTGAAAACGCACGCGGTGTTCGGGCCTGCGTGAAAAGCACTTCGGCTCCCGGCACGGGACCGGAAGCCAGATCGTCAGTCACGGGAAGAGACGTCTGGCCATCCATGGATCAGTCCTCGACCTGCTCGACGGACTGCACTTCCGGCACATAATGACGGAGCATGTTTTCCACACCATGCTTCAGCGTCGCGCGGGAAGACGGGCAACCGGAACAGGCGCCCTGCATTGTAAGGTAAACAATCCCGTCCCGATAACCACGGAACGCGATGTCACCACCGTCTCCAGCAACAGCGGGACGAACACGTGTGTCCAGCAGATCGCGGATACGCGTCACGACATCCGCATCTTCCGGCGCAACATCATATTTCAGCGCTTCGTCATCACCGGCCAGAACAGGCTTTCCGCTTTCGAAAAACGTCGTCAGAGCGCTGAGGACAACAGGCTTGAGATCGCCCCAGCTGACGTCCTGCGCTTTGGTGATGGACACGAAGTCACTTCCCAGGAAGACGCGCTTGACGTCCGGCAGGGCAAAGAGGGCTTCAGCAAGCTCAGAGCGGCCTTCGGCAGCAGAAGCTTCGCCAAAATCAACCGTGCGCGTGTCATTCGTGACCGGTCGACCCGGAAGGAACTTCAGCGTGGCGGGATTCGGAGTATCTTCGGTTTCAATGAACATCGTCATCATGTCCTCAATGGCCAGTCCGCACCTGACATGTGCCACTTCAGCCGCTGGCGCAAGGGTCTGGACCAACGTAGTCCCACTTCTTGCCCGTCAGCTCTGAGGACGGGCACCAATCGAAGGCTTACGCGCTGGCGGCAACACAATCGTCGCACACAGACCTCCATAGCCCTTTTCAGCGTCTCCCCGCCCAAGCTTGAGATAGCCCCCTTCCCGGGCAATCTCGCGGGTTACGATGGCCAGGCCGAGCCCAATCCCACCCGTCTGGCGAGAGCGCGATCCCTCGAGGCGATAAAAGGGCGCCAAAACCCGCTCGTATTCGCTCTCTGGAATGCCGGGGCCGTTGTCCTGAATGGAAATTTCTATGGCGCCGTCTTCCTGAACCCTCAGCGTTGCGAGGGCATTTCCCCCGTAGTTCAGGGCGTTTTCAATCAGGTTGGACAGAACGCGTTTGATGGCCAGGGGGCGGACGTGAACCAGGGCACGGTCCGGCCCTTCATAACGGGCGTCTTTGCCGTGATCCGCATGGTCGTCAACCAGAGTCGCAAGGGTGGCGACAATATTGATGGTGCGAGGTTTTTCCGGATCATCTGCGCCTGCAAGATAGGCAAGAATACCGTTGACCATCCCTTCCATCTCATCGAGGTCCGACTCGATGGCGGCCTGCGCTTCCCCATCATTGAGAAATCCGCACCGGAGTCTCAAACGCGTCAGAGGCGTGCGGAGATCGTGGGAAACGGCAGCAAGAGCCTGCGTTCGGTCGTTGATCAGGCTCTGGATACGACGCTGCATGGCATTGATGGCCCGTGCAACCCCGCGAACTTCACGCGGACCACGCTCTGCCAGCGGAACCCACGTTTCGTTCGAGCCGATCTTGTCCGCCACAGAAGCCAGAGCCCGCAGGGGCATGCTCAGTCCGCGAATCAGCATGGTTGCGGCGATCGCAACAGCACCTGCCGCAATCGCCGCGGAGGCTAGCCCGCGCGTAAAATGGTGGTGCCCCAGAAGACCGGGAACACGGAAATGAATGTATGTGCCATCAGGAAGGCGCTCGGACCCGAGCACATCGGGTGTACCTGTTCCCAGTGTGTAAAGATCGAGCTGGGCCTGCGCGAGGATGGGATCATCCTTGATCAAGCGTGCCGTGAGATCCCTCAGAACAGTAGGGCGATATCCCGGCAGGTGCGGCAGAGCCGTTGAGGGTTGCCAGGCAACACTCAGTTCACTTCCTGACAGCATGACTGCCAGGAAGGAGCGCTGCGTCACAGGCGCAGCAGCGAGAACCCTCAGATCTGTACTGAGGGCCTCTCCAAGCTGCGCAATGCGCACATCATCCACAATGTAGGTTTCAGCCTCACCATAAAAAACGGCGTTGGCCAGAAAGACCAGCGTGACCGCTACGGTCAGGACGACGCAAACGCGACCGACCAGCCCCAGCGGCCACAACAGGATCCGATTCTGAATATTCAGACCCGTTCAACCTCGGCCACGAAAATATATCCCAGCCCACGGACTGTACGAATCAGCTGGTCCGCATCGGAACCAAGCTTGCGACGCAGGCGGCTGACCAGAACATCGATTCTGCGGTCAGACACATCGCCCAAACGGGTCCGTGACAGTTCCAGCAGACGATCACGTGCAATAACGCGCTGCGGGTTATCGAGGAAGCTGGTCAGAAGGTCGTGTTCTGCGCCTGAAATATCGACAGTCGCCCCACTCGGGTCTGTCAGTTCACGACGGCGCAGGTCCAGCATCCAGCCTGCGAATTGCAGTCTTTCACGCCGCACCTTCTCCGGTGCCGCACTTGGGCTTCCACGACGGAGCACTGCCCTAACGCGGGCCAGAAGCTCGCGCTGGCCGAAAGGCTTCGGCACATAGTCGTCCGCACCGGATTCGAGGCCGGTCACACGGTCGCGTTCTTCACCACGGGCAGACACCATGATGATGGGAACCTGCGAGGGGGGCGTTTCGTCAACATGACTGGCCCCCTGGCCATTGCGCAGGGCACGGCACAGCTCAATGCCGTTCGTGCCTGGCAACATGATGTCAAGGATGATGAGATCAACCGGAGCCACTTCAAGAGCGGCCCACATCTCATCTCCACTTGCCACACCACGGGCGCGGAAACCGCCGCCCTGTAATGCGCGCAGAATGAGGGTCCGCATTCCTGCGTCATCTTCGACAACAAGGATACGGGCGGGAAGATCGGGATCGGAAAGATTTGGCACCATACTTTTCCATAATCGCAGCAGGGCAGATACCACAAGCAACAAATCTGGGCTGAAACTGTTCCCTTATCTTTAGCGCTCATGACGGAAAACATTTTCTGGCTTACAATACACGAAACGCAGGAACAGCCTATCTCGGTTCCTGCACTCGACCGGAGTCTCCCATGACAAGCGTTTCTCCCGGCGTCGTAACGGGCGCCGACTACCAAACTCTTCTTCAGGCGTGCAGGGACGGCGGATACGCCCTTCCAGCCATCAATGTCGTTGGTACGAACAGCGTCAACGCCGTCCTGGAAGCGGCCGCAGCCAACGGCTCGGACGTGATCATCCAGGTTTCAAACGGTGGCGCGCGCTTCTTCGCAGGCGAGGGTCTTCCGGATGCCCATCGCGCCCGCGTTCTTGGCGCAGCATCGATGGCTCATCACGTCCATCTGCTGGCCAAAGAGTATGGAATCGCCGTCATCCTTCACACGGATCATGCTGATCGCAAGCTGATTCCCTGGCTGGAAGACCTGATTTCCCTAAGTGAAGCAGAGTTCAAAAACACAGGCCGCCCGCTTTTTTCATCCCACATGCTCGACCTCTCGGCCGAAACACTGGATGACAACCTGGCCCTTTCCGAGAAACTTCTGACGCGCCTCGCCCCGCTGGGCATGGGTCTGGAAATCGAGCTTGGCGTTACGGGCGGTGAAGAAGATGGCGTCGGCCATGATCTGGAAGAAGGTGCGGACAATGCGCATCTCTATACCCAGCCGGAAGACGTGCTGAGAGCCTGGGAACTGCTCTCGCCTATTGGCATGGTCTCCATCGCCGCGTCTTTCGGCAACGTTCATGGCGTCTACAAGCCAGGTAACGTCAAGCTTCGACCAGAAATCCTGAAAAATTCTCAGGACGCCGTACAGAAAGCCACAGGAAGCGGGCCGAAGCCCCTCCCGCTGGTCTTCCATGGTGGATCAGGGTCAAGCCTGGAAGAAATCCGGGATGCCGTGTCCTACGGGACCTTCAAGATGAACCTGGATACAGACATCCAGTTCGCATTTGCTCATGGCGTGGGCTCGTATGTGAGCACGCATCCGGTCGCTTTCCAGCACCAGATTGATCCCGCCACAGACAAACCCATGAAGTCCTTCTACGACCCTCGCAAATGGCTGCGTGCGGGTGAGAAGTCTATCGTGGAGCGGATGAGCGAGGCTTTTGAAATCCTCGGCTCCAAAGGTCAGTCCATCGCTCGGAGCTGAAACAGCTCCCAGCGATAGCGCCGGGTCTCAGGGACCCGGCGTTGCCGAGGCAAGCTTCGTCTTGGTCACATCCTGCGCTGCGGGGACAACCTCTTCCCAGCCTCCGCCAAGCGCATTGTAGAGACGCGCCAGATTAGTCGCGACAGTCGCATCACTGTCAGCAAGACTCATTTCAGCGGATTGCAGCTGACCCTGCGCGTTCAGCACGTTCAGGTAGTTCGTCAGGCCACTGCGATACTGGCTCTGGGCCAACTGGAGCGCCTTGCGGTTGTCGTTCACAGCCCGCTCAAGCCCCTGATGACGGAGCTGCTCATCCCGGTAAGCGATCAGCGCGTTATCAACATCATGCCACGCCTGAATGACCGTCTGCTGATAGGAAATTGCCGCAGCTTTCTGAGCATATTTCTTCAGCTCAAGCTGGCCGCGCAAACGTCCCCCCTGAAAAATCGGCAAGGAAATGGACGGGCCAACGTTCCATGCCCGCGCATTCCAGAATCCGAGATCACGGAATGACAGGGTCTGGAATCCGAAGTCTGCATTGATGGTAATCTTCGGATAGAAATCGGCCGTGGCTTCACCCACTTCTGCCACAGAGGCACGCAGTTTGGCTTCAGCTTCCCGGATATCCGGACGGCGATGCGCCAGTTCAGATGGCAACCCGACAGGAACGACCGGCGGCACCACAGGGATGCCTGCATCTTTGTTCAGTTCGGCATTCAGGCTACCCGGAGGCGCACCGAGGAGCAGCGCGAGTGCATTTTCTTCCTGCGCCACACCCTGCTGAAGCTGAGCAGCCTGTGCTTCAGTGTCATGTTGGCGCGCCTGCGCGGAATCGACATCCACTTCCGTGACCAGACCGCTGCGATAGCGGCTCTGGGAAATATCTACGATCTGCTTCAGCGTTCCGAGATTGTCCTGAAGGACCTTCAGGCGCTTCTGGTCCCCGCGGAGCGTCATGTATCCACGCGCCATATCGGCCTGCTGGGCAATCAGGACCGAGCGGCGCTCTTCGTCCGTGGCCTGAAGGTCCGCTTTGGCAGCATCGTACTGGTGAGCCACGCGGCCCCAGAGATCGATTTCGTAGCTGGCATCAATGGATGTCTTCCACTGGTTCAGCAGAGGGATCGTGGCCCCACTGGCTGCACCACTGAGAATGCTACTGCCCTGATCTCCCAAAAGCCCGTTGTCGGACTTGGCAATATTGCCGCCCACACGATTGATGATTTCCTGCATCTGCTTCGTGCTGAACTGACTCCGTGTGTAGGAGCCAGAAGCACTCAATCCGGGAAAGCGCTCGGCCCCCGCCATCATGAGCTGCGCACGGCTCTGTGCCAGATTGGCCGTTGCCAGACGGAAGGACAGGTTCTGCTGAACCAGACGGTCTTCCAGGGAAACCAGCTCCGGATCCTTGAAGACTGTCCACCATTTGCTGGCAGCTTCCGCTTCGCTCGTCACACTGTCAGGGGCACCTACCATGTGATCGGCATAGTGTGCCGGAGACCAGGGATGGGGCTCATGATATTCCGGTCCGACCCGCAGGCAGGCGGAAAGAGCAACAAGGGCGCAGCCAGACAGCAGCGCGCGGGATAGAAAGGCTGCGCTCACAAAGAAACTCCTGAAACGGAAATGATCTTGCGGTGACCGACCAGTTCGGTCAGCATGTTGGAGATGGTATTTTTTCCGGAAAAGGACCTTGCCCACTCATGACCAGCACGCCGACTGACCGCCCCGAGAGTATGCCTGACGAGGCCAGCGCATCTCTGTGCCAGATGCGCGCCAAGCGCGAGCAGATTCTGCAAGGAGCGGAAAAGGTCTTTCTCGCAAGCGGTTATGAAGGCGCGTCCATGTCGCAGATTGCGCGGGAGGCCGGTGTTTCGAAGGGCACGCTTTACAATCATTTCGATGGTAAGGCGTCGCTCTTCTCCGCGTTCTTCGAAGAGCGCAGCAAAACCAAACTGGCGGCTATTGAGGCCATTTCCCGAGAGGATGGGCCGGACGTTCATACGAGTCTGCGCCGCCTGACGGAAACTGCCATCAAAATGATGCTCCACTCGACGTCCATGGACCTGTATCGCATCATCGTTGGCGAAGCGGGAAAATTCCCGAACCTTGCTGACGCCTTCTGGCGCTACGGTTTTGGGCGCACCCTGAACAACCTCTCCGACTGGCTGCGTCGCCGCCGGGATGCGGGCGAGCTCCAGATCGAAGACCCGGATTTCGCTGCCGAACAGCTTATGATCCTGTGTCAGGCGCGTATCGTGCATCGCCGCCGGCTCATGCTGCCCGTCGATGACAGCCCGGAAGCCATCAGCCGACTGGCCAACATCACGGCAGATTCCTTCATGAAGATCTACGGCCCGCATCATCAGTGACCTCCCGCCGGCTTCGTCTTCTTCGTGCTGTTCGGTGACAGCAGGAAGCAGAGCGGCACAACAAACATCGCGATGACGCCGATCCAGCGAAACACCTCGTTGTAGGCCAGCATCGAGATCTGGGACGTGAAGTCCATGAACAGACGATGGATCGCAAACGTATGCGCGGCCGCAGGCGTCAGGCCATGCGCTTCACCAACGGTCTGCGCATGATTGATATAGTTCGTGAACTCCTGCCGCCCCGGCGTCATGTTATCCGTCACGTAGTTCTGGTGCCGTTGGCGCGTTTCAATGATGGCTGCCGTGGCCAGGGAAATGGCCATCGAGCCCACATAGTTTCGCGCCATACTGAACAGGGCTGACGCGTCAGAGTTCAGCTCACGTGGCAGCGTTGAATACGCAATCGTGGAAATCGGCACAAAGAGGAATGCGAGCGAAGCAGTCTGGGTGATTCGGTAGAAGACCAGATGCTTGAAATCGATTCCGGCATACAGGTTGGCGGCCTGGAACATCGCCATGCCCATGAAGAAGAAGCCAAATGCGATCAGATACCGCAACTGGATGACCTTCATCAGACGCCCGACGAACGGGATGAGAATGATGATGGCAACACCACCTGGTGCCAGAAGAAGGCCGGACGTCGTTGCCGTATAACCCAGAACCTGCTGTGCAAACTGCGGAACGATGATGGCGGACGAGTAGAGGGTCGCCCCCACCATGGAGATCAGGAACATGCCGGTTGCGAAGTTGCGGTCCTTCAAAACCGTCAGCTTCACCAGCGGGTCCTTGGCATAGCAGAGCCAGACGATGGCACCGAGCACACCGATCACGCCCAGAACAGCCATGGTGATGATGAAGTTCGAGCCGAACCAGTCATCATCTTCGCCACGGTCGACCATGACCTCAAGACAGCCCAGCCCCAGCGTAATGAGACTGATACCGATCACATCCACCTTTTCACGCTTCTTCCGCTCCCATGGCGGATCCTCAACGAAAGCCGTTACGGCCATGACCGTCAGGATACCAAAGGGAACGTTGACGAAGAAAATCCAGCGCCAGGAGAAGTTGTCCGTCAGATAGCCACCCAGCATCGGACCGAGAACCGGGCCAACGATGGTCGCAATCGCGGTCATGCCAAAGGCTGCACCACGTTTTTCGGGCGGGAAGGTATCAAGGATGATGGACTGCTGACTGGGTTGCAGGCCACCACCGAAGAAGCCCTGCATCAGTCGGAAGACCACCAGCATGGGCAGAGATGTCGCCAGACCGCACAGGAAGGACGAGACGGTGAACATCGCAATACAGATGAGGAAGTAGCGCTTGCGCCCGAACAGGCGTGAAAGCCAGCCGGAAATCGTCAGAACGATACCGTTTGCCACCAGATAGGACGTCAGCGCCCAGGTGGCATCGTCATAGGAACTGCCGAGCGATCCCGCGATATGCGGTAGCGCCACGTTGACGATGGTGGTGTCCAGCACCTCCATGAAGGCCGCCAGCGTGACCGTAATGGCCACAACCCACGGATTATGACTGGGTTTCCAGTCCTGATGCCCGGCAGTATCGCTCATTTCACATAGACCGTAGGAACGACGGAAAGACCAAGAGCGAGTGGCAGCTGCGGATCAAGACCGCTGTCGATCAGGATCTTCACCGGAATACGCTGCACCGTTTTCACGAAGTTGCCTGTCGCATTTTCTGGCGGGAAGGTGCTGAAGGATTCACCCGAGCCAAGCTGAATGGAATCCACGTGGCCCTGCAGCTTAAGCTGTGGGTACGCGTCAACTTCGATGTCCACTTTCTGACCCGGGCGCATGTGGGTCAGCTGTGTTTCCTTGTAGTTGGCCACAACCCAGACTTCTGGCTGGACGATCGTGAACATCTGCTGGCCGGTCTGGACGAAGTTGCCACGCTCGACACTACGCTGGGACACCCAACCATCATGAGGCGCGCGAACCTGCGTCCATTCCATGTTGAGCTCAGCCTGTTCCAGAGATGCCTGGGCAGACTTCAGATTGGCTTCTTCCTGCGAGACGCGGGCATCCGCATTCGCGACATTGGCCTTCACCGGCTCAGCCTGCGTCAACTGACCCTGCGCCTGCATGACACGGGCTCTGGCTTCTTCAAGAGCTGCACGAGCGTAGTCAATGTCCTGCTGGGACGTTGCGGCACGTGAAACACTGCGCTGGCGCTTGTAATCTGCTTCAGCCTTCGTCAGCTGGGCCTGAGCGGCAGAAAGACTGCCCTGAGCCGTTACGAGCTGACCCGGGAAGTTCTTGTGCGCCACTTCAACCATCAGCTGATAGGCCTGCATGTTGGCCTGTGCCTGCTGGATTGACGCCTGTGCCTTGTGCAGGGATGCCGCGTAGTCGCGGTCATCAATGGTCAGCAGAAGATCACCGCGATGCACATACTGGTTATCGTTCACCAGCAGCTGCGTCACATACCCATTCACGTGCGGCGCAATGGCGATCTTGCGACCGGCCGTATAGGCGTCGTCCGTCTCGATGTTATTGCGGGTCAGGAAGAGGTATGAACCAATCCCTACCAGCACCAGAACAACCAGACAGATCAAGAGCACCCGTACAAGGGGATTGCGCTTTTTCTGCGGTTTTCCGGACGCTCCGGACTGCTGTTCGGCCTGCGCTTGGTCGCCCTGCGCCATATCGTCTCTCTCGCTTTAAACGGGTCTGTCCGAAGTGACCGGCTGAATGAAATGGCCTCATGAAAAGGCCGATTGACCGATCGGTTCGGTCATCCATGACATATTGTATGGCCGTCTTCAAGCCGGAAAAAACTGATGCGTTTCCTTTCAGGCCGGGAAGATTTTTCCTTGCGTGCGCTCATCCGTGAGACGAAATTTTCTTATCCTGAAAGGGTCTCCACGCAACGCCTGAGCAGAATGTTACCCTTAAAGGGCGGTCTGCATCTTTCTCAGACCTTCAATCAGGCGCTGACGTTCCTGCTCGGCCTGCTCGGTTGGTCCCAGACGCAGAATCCATGATGGATGCGCGAGGCTCAGATGACGGTGTCCGCCTTGCGCGTCCTCATGCATCAGCCCCCGAAAGTCTTTCAATTGAGCCGAAGGCCCCGCAACTGCGCGCAATGCTGTCGCCCCAAGCGTCACGACAAGCTGTGGCCGAACCAAGGCTATTTCCTGCCGCAGCCAGGGCTGACACGCCTGAACATGCTCTGCGCCAGGCGTCTGGTGAATGCGCCGTCTGCCACGCGTGGTGAACCTAAAATGCTTTACAGCATTCGTCATGTAGAGGGCCGGGGGTTCAACGCCCGCCTCCGCCATACACTCCTTTAAAAGAGAGCCTGCGGGACCGACAAAAGGACGCCCAGCCAGATCTTCCTGATCGCCCGGCTGCTCACCGACCAGCATAATTTTTGCCGTCTCAGGCCCCTCCCCAAGGACCGCCTGCGTAGCATGGCAGTGAAGCGAGCAGGCCTGACAGGTGCGAATTTGCTGTTTCAGATCTGCCCAACTGCCTGCTGTTGGCACTGCAGCCGGAGCGGCTTTCTGGCGATTCTGCAGAGCCTGATGAAATTTAGGCGCGGGAAGAGCCTCCTGCGCTGCCATTTCAGCCACGCGTTTTTCCGCCTGAGCCACCAGATGGGGAATCAGGTTAGCCTCTGGCAGGTTATGCCAGTAACGCCGCGGCATTTCATTGCGCATCGCTTTCGTCCGGACACGGGCAGGATTGAAAGTCGAGGCGTAATAGGTCTGCCAGAGCTGATCCACGTCATCATCAAGCACCTGCTTTTCACAGGGCTCGAAAGAGCAATGTACCGTCTTGCCATCCCATCGCAGAGAGCCGCGCGGTGTCAGGATCATCCAGTCCATATCTGCGAAACGGCCCGCGAAAAAAGAAGAGACTTTTTCCAGCACATGATGGTCTGGCTCAAACCAGGAAAGAAAACGCCGCCGACCCGTCTCCGACGTTCCCTGCTCCCGGAAGCGCACAAAAGCCGTCATTTTATGGGCCGCCCGGCGAACCTGATGCACCATGCGACGCGCCTGCGCCACATCCTGATCTGTCACCACCGACAACAGGTTCGGATCACTCTGAAGACGCCAGAGCAACCGATAAGCCAATGCAAACCGATCGGCGCTGGAGTGGCAGAGAACATCTTTCAAAAGGGGCAGGCTCGACGCTTTGAGGCGAACATCCCGCACGACTTCGCCCTCAAACGTCTGATTTTCAGCCGCGTGAAACAGATCCAGATCGGCCTCAGGATAGCGCCAGAGGATCTGGTCTGGAGGAATGTCACGCTGAAGCGCCATTCTGGCCTTTTCGCGCCAGCCTTCAAACGCGCTGGTATCCGCGAGCCTGACGGTAACCGGCACTTACAGAAGCCGCATCTGCTGTGGAGCCGGCAGAAAAAGAGTGCGCAAATCCTGACGATCCGTCAGACGCGCGGGGCTCCATCCGGATGCCTTGACGAACGGACGCACCTTTTTGATGGAGACGTTTAGCCGCGCCAGATCTTCCAGACGGATTGTCGTGTGCTTTCGCGCAGACAGCAACGCGGCAACGGTCCGAACCCCGAGCCCGGGAACCCGTAGCAGCATTTCTTTGGAGGCCAGATTCAGGTCCACAGGAAACTGCGCGCGGTTATCCAGAGCCCAGGCCAGCTTGGGATCAATTTCCAGATCCAGCATTCCATTGGGCCGTGATGCTGTCAGTTCGCCAAAATCAAAGCCATAGAACCGGAACAGCCAGTCTGCCTGATACAGCCGGTGCTCCCGCTGTAGTGGTGGGCTACGTACAGGCAGGATCGCCGAAGCATCCGGAATGGGACTGAAGGCTGAATAGTAAACGCGGCGCAGACCGTAAGACCCGTAAAGGCCTGAGCTACTGGCCAGAACATCCTGATCCGTCGCGGCATCTGCCCCGATGATCATTTGTGTGCTTTGGCCGCCCGGTGAAAAGCGCCCTGCCCGCCTGCCTGTATGTGTCTTCTCTTTAGCTGCATCAATCTTGAGACGCATATCCCCCATCGCGCGGCGAATATTTCCGGCATCCTTCTCCGGCGCGTAATCCTTCAGGCCCGTTTCTGTCGGCATTTCGACGTTGATCGATAAGCGATCCGCATAAAGCCCAGCTTCTTCCAGCAATTTGGGAGACGCATCCGGGATCGTCTTGAGATGGATATATCCGCGGAAACCATGCTTGAGCCGCAGGTCCCGCGCGACCTGCACAAGCTGCTCCATCGTATGATCGGATGACCGGATAATCCCCGAAGACAGGAAAAGCCCCTCAATGCAGTTCCGACGGTAGAACTCCAGCGTCAGCCAGATCACTTCATCAGGCGTGAACTTCGCCCGCTCAACGTTTGAGGACGAGCGGTTGATGCAATAGGCGCAGTCATAAACGCAGAAATTGGTCAGCAGGATCTTGAGCAGCGAAATACAACGCCCATCCGGCGTATAGGCATGACAGATGCCGTTCCCGGTCGTGGAGCCCAGACCTCCTGTTTTGGCAGAGTCCCGGCGCGTCGATCCACTGGACGCGCAGGACGCATCATACTTTGCCGCATCGGACAGAATCGCAAGACGTTCAGACAGAGATTTCTTCATGCATTGTTCTTATTTCGTTCCTGCCTATAAAATGCAAGAACTGCTTAAAATTTACCGGTTGTTTGCCTGTTTCCTGTCAAACCCTGTCACCGTTTTTTAAAGATGAAGATTCAGGTTCCCTTAACCATTCGAGGCCTATCGTGAAGGAGCAAAACTGCACCGACGGAGAATGTCTCGATGTCCATGTCAATCAATACAAATACAGCCGCCATGTCGGCTCTTCAGGTCCTGAACCAGACGACGGACCAGCTGAGCAAGACGCAGAACGCCGTGTCCACGGGCAAGAGCGTCAGCTCCGCCTCTGACAGCCCGGCCATTTACGCCATTTCCCAGACAATGAATTCCCAGATTTCGGCCTTGTCCGGTGTCTCGACAGGTCTTCAGTTCGCTGGGCAGGTTCTCAGCACGGCCTCTTCGCAGGCCGGGTCTATCTCGACCGTCCTGAGCAACATCTCCGAGACCGTGACGAACGCTGCCAATAACGGTGAAAATCAGGATACGCTGAACACCCAGCTGAGCAGCTACCTGTCCCAGGTTGATGTGGCGACTTCGAACTCCACCTTCCAGGGTGTGAACCTGCTATCCGGTTCAACCAGCAGCAGTGTGAAGTACACGCAGATTTCTGCTGCTCAGGACATCAACGGAAACCTCTTCACGCTGAATGGCGCTGATGCCACCTCGACAGGTCTGGGCTTGCAGGGTCTGAGCACAGACATGAAGGGCGCAACCATTGATGCCACGGCCATGAGCATCACGGGCACCGGCGACAGTACCACAGCGACGAGCCTGACACTGAAGAACCTGTCTGCAGCGAGCGCCTCCAGTGCAACTGCTGCCAACCCGGCCATTACAACGTCTTTCGTAATGGATTCTCAGCCGGGTTCCTCAGCAAAGGGGGCATCCTCAGCAGTTGGATCGGCGATTTCCAATGCACTGACGACGGCAGCGACCGTAACTGTTGGGTCAAACGGCGCTCTGAGCATTGATGGCGCTACGTCGAAGAATCAGTCCGACGGTACGACGGTCTATACGCTCAAAAACGGGGACGCCATTTCTGCCAAAGCTGACGCCAGTGGCAACATGGCCTACAGTGTCACAAAGGCTGCGGACCTCGATGCGAATGGCAATGCAAAAGCCATGACCAATATCGTGGACGTCAACATCAGCGGCGCACGCACGGATTCCGCAACGAACACGAAGGCCGATCAACTTTCCACTCTTGTCACAGCCATTGGAAACGCCGGATTTGGCGCAGAGCTGGAAAACGACGGCACGCTGACAGTCGCTGGCGGCAACCTGGATTCTTCCAGCGTCAACCTCTCCAACGGCAGCGCAGCAACAACGACCCTGTCAGTTCCGTCTTCTGCAGCATATGTTGACGGTCATACAGCGCTCACCGCTACCGACAGCACTGGAAACGTCACCAATTACGTAGCAAGTGCTGGCAGCCCGCTGTCTGATAATGCGGCTTCGGCAATGACCGACAGCATCAACGCAATTCTTGGCGCAACGGATAGCGATCATAAGATCAGCATCGCTGCCGATGGCACCCTAAATTCTGCTACCACTGCAACGACGGGTTATACTGTCACTGGGTCCGCTGGTTCTTACACCGTTACAAATACAACGACGAACCAGACAACCAAATTCGATGCTGTCACATCAACAGATGGAACAGAAGCCAGCTACACAGCCTCACTGGCAACGGCCACGGGCCTGACAAACTCAAGCGGCAAGCTGACGGGCGTGGCTCAGGGCACAACGTTGACACTAGGTGATGGCATTGTGGGTGCCAGCATTCAGAAACCTGTCTCGATTGCCTCCACCACTGGCACGAATGTCGTACAGCTTGCTGTCACGGGCGCCATCAACAAGATGAGCCGCATTTCTTCCAGCATTGGTGTGGCTTCCAATACCGTTACACAGCTTCAGACGTCCAACAGCACGCTGTCGGATGCCCTGACGACGGGTGTGGGCGCTCTGACGGATGCTGATCTTGCAGCGGAAAGCGCCAAACTGACGTCCCTGCAAACGAAGCAGCAGCTGGCCATTCAGTCGCTGTCGATTGCGAATTCGCAGTCTTCCAACATCATGTCGCTCTTCCGCGGTTGATGTCGGCGGGGCGCTGGTGAAAGCCAGCGCCCCTTCCTGAACTGTTCCAAAAGTTTCCCGTTTCCCCGGGAGCCTTTTGAAACAGTCCTTTTGTAAAGGAGCATCATGTCCGTGACCTATGGCATGTCACAATACCAGAACCAGTCCGGCACCTATCTTCCGCCACGAGAAGTGGAAGCCATGGCGTTCAGACACGTTAATGGGCTGCTTTCGGCCGCAAAAACACGCTCAGATCGGCAGGCTGCATTGTCTGCCAATCTCAAACTCTGGGGCATTCTGATGCAGGGGGTCCAGCGGACGGACTGCCCTTTGGATGCCATTCTGCGCAAAGACCTGACGACCGTTGGAACCTGGTCCATGCGTTACGCCAATGTTGCGCTGAACTCGGATACATCCCTTCAGGCTCTCATTGATATCAACAGGGATATGATTGAAGGTCTGTCAGCGTCTGCTGCCCCTTCACCATATGCGGGACCTGCGGCATCCAACGAAACTCGCGCAGCTATTCAAATGGTCGGGTGAAAACTACTCCTCCCATGCCTTTGGCAGGACATGGGAGTTTTTCCATTCCTGACACACATTGCACGTCAGGAATGGTGGCGTGTCATTTACGGTTATCGCTGCGGTCAATGTCCGGAATGACATGGTCTGGATCAAGCGTTACGGCCTTCACCGGGCCATGTGCTTCAAACGTGACCTTCAAATCGCTGGTCTGCCGCCAAGCTTCCGTCGGGATACGGCGGTCCAGCGTTGTTCCGTCCTGATATTCGACGCGCAGAACAACAGGAAGAGGCAGGGTGCCGTAGTTCAGAACCTGTACAGACACAGGGTCTGTTCCTTTCTGCTCCACGGTTCCAACAGCGTAATCGGACGCGGCGTTAGAGAAATACCATCCGCGCCAGAACCATGAGAGATCCTCACCTGCTTCGCTGCTCATCAAGCGGAAAAAATCCGAGGGCGATGGGTGATGAAAAGCCCAGACGGCAATATAGCGACGGAAGGCAGCGTCAAAACGCACAGGCCCGAGAATCTGCTCTCGCAGAAGCTTCAGCCCGTAAGCCCCTTTGAAATAGACAACGCTATGGCGGTAGGTTTCGGAGACCTCGTCGGCCCCCGCCATCAGGTTTGGCGCTTTTGAATCCGTCAGGACAGGAACGATATCCTGCGCAGGATTGCCCGTTTTTGGAGCAAATTCCGGGTCCCGCTTTGGCGCGAATTCCCCGTTGTGGAAATGATCTGACGCATACGCATCAATAAAGGTGTTGAACCCTTCATCCATGAACGGATTACGCCGCTCATCAGAACCCACAATCATCGGGAACCAGTCATGACCCAACTCATGCGTCGTAATCCAGAAGAGCTCCGGGTCCCGGTCACTCATGCCGTCAAAAACGATACCCGGATATTCCATTCCGGCCCCGTGGCCGCCCAGATTGACGGCATTTGGCCATGGATATTCGTACCACTGAGACGAAAAATACTCGATGGCATGTTTGACGTATTCCGTTGAGCGGTCCCATCCATGCGGGCCAATGCCTTCGCGGGGATAAACGGACATCGCCAGCCGCGGAACCGGACGATAATTGGCCCAGGGCGCAACCGGCGGCAGGTTAATACGAGCAGCATCCCACAGGAACGCAGGCGATGCCGTAAAGGCCACGTCGCGGCTATTGCGCATAACGTAATGCCAGGACACTTCGCCAGACTGCCTGAGATGGCTTTTCGGATCTGTCACGTCATCAATGGTCCGGATCATGACGCGATTGTCACTCTGCGCTGCCTGAGCCAGTCGCGCACGCTCGGTCGTCGTCAGGGTCTGCTCCGGATTCAGGAGTGCCCCGGACCCGACGACCGTAAAGTTCCACGGAACAGTGACTGTGTAATCGAAGTTGCCATATTCCAGATAAAACTCCTGCCCGAGATAAGGCAGAGTGTTCCATCCCGCGCGGTCATCATACACGCTCAGGCGCGGGTACCATTGAGCAATCTCGTAAATTTCGCCCTCGCGAGACGGGGTGACAGCCGTTCGACCTCCCCATTCTCCCGGAATTGTATAGTGCCACTCGATTTTAATGACTGCGACGCCATGAGCATCCAGAGCTCGGGGTAGTCGAAGCTGCATCCGGGTGTCGGTAATCAGCGGCGTGACATCAACTTCACGGCCGCCCTGCACAATGGAAACACGCTCGATTTCCATGCCGGCAGTATGATGACCACCCGATGGGAATTTACCCCAGAACGAGGCCCGTGAGTCTGTACGATAGAGGTTCTGCTCCAACTGAACCCACAGAACGTCCAGCGTTTCCGGGCTGTTGTTGCTGTATGTGACGGTTTCGGCCCCATGCAGGACATGCGCCTGCGTATCGATGCGGGATCGAATGACGTAATCCGTTCGGTTCTGCCAGTATTGTGGTCCGGGCAGACCAGAGCCCGAACGATAAACGTTCGGGGCATCAGGCAGTGTCAGCGGAGCAAAAACCGGAGCCGGGTCAGATAGGGTTTTGGCCGAAAGAGCGGCCGGAACCAGCGCGCCTCCCAGAAGGGGTAAGAGAAAAAGGCATACGCGCATCCGGGCTATGATCTCCGCTCGTTAGTTCCTACCCCGTTATAATATCACCTAGGCCGCCCAGATAAGATGCCAGATCAACTTTCAGAGGCATAAGATAGGCATTGTCGTTCTTTTCGCGCACCAGTGTCAGCATCTGGCGCGCAAGATGCACGTTCCCTTCAAGGGTATCGTCATAGTCTTTGGGGAACACCACATGGTTAACGCGCTCCCAGTATCGCCGGGACCGTTCGCCCAAGACGGGTGAAACGCCCCAGAACACCGTGTCGTCCCGCAACCAGTCCATGGAGAGCTGGAGCATGTGCAGATCAAACAGCGGCTGAGTAAAGAAACCGCAAGCCCCGGCGTCTTTCTTCCGGGCGATATCTTCCAGCTCCAGCCAGGGAGCCCGGCGGTAAGGGTCAAATACCGCGTAAACTTCCAGATGTGGCGCTTCCTTGCGATACCGCGCAATAATTTCCGCAGAAGTATTAGGGTAGGAAACTCGATCACTTCCCGCAGGCAATGGGTCGCCTGCCACCACAAGCACGGATTTCAATTCTGGACGATCTGCACCCGGAAGAGGTGCGTCGGGAGCAATATCAATTGCCCGAATATGCGGAATCACATCCATGCCTGACCGACGGTTAACCTGTGCAGCAGCATCGTCACTGCGCAGGTCGAAACGAATCAGGTCTGGAATATTCAGAAGACCAACCTGCGGAAGCACTTTCTGTACCACCGCCACATCATCAAACAGCGCGTCTTCCGAACGGGGAACCAGTTCAACAGAAACACGCATCAGAGGGCTTCACCCTTGCTTTGCCCCTGTGTAACGCGCGCCGCCTGAAGCGTATTGTGCAGGAGACAGGCAATGGTCATTGGGCCAACGCCACCCGGAACAGGCGTAATATGGCCTGCAATCGGGAGCGCTTCCTCAAAAGCAACATCTCCCACAAGTCGTGTCCGGCCTTCAGGCGTCGGGACGCGCGTAATACCAACATCAATGACGGTGGCGCCCGGTTTGATCCAGTCTCCGCGAACAAGCCCGTGCTTGCCGGTTGCCACAACCAGAATGTCTGCCTCACGTGCCAGTGCTCGTGTGTCCCGCGTATGGATATGCGCGACCGAGACCGTGCAGTTCTGCTTCAACAGAAGCTGCGCCATGGGCTTTCCAACCAGACTGGACGCCCCGATCACCACCGCATGCTTGCCCGTCATGTCCTTATGAACAGACTGTAGCAGCATAAGACATCCCAGCGGCGTGCAGGGGACGAGCCCGTCAATGCCCAGAGACAGGCGCCCGGCATTCACTTCACCCAGCCCGTCAACATCTTTATGCGGCGCGATCGCATTTGTCACGACAACCGGATCAATCTGGGGCGGCAACGGAAGCTGGACGAGAATACCGTGAATCTGCGGGTTCGCGTTCAGCTGTGCAAGGAGCTCCAGAAGCTCTTCCTGCTTCGTGCTTTGCGGCAGCATGTGCATGAAGGAGCGCATGCCAGCACGGTGCGTCTGAATGGCTTTGTTCTTCACATAGACTTCAGATGCAGGATCGTTGCCGACCAGAACAACCGCCAGACCCGGCACGGCATTGCCCTGCTCGATAAAGCTGGAAACTTCACGGCCGATACGGTCTGTCAGAGACCGGGCAATACCTTTGCCATCTATGAGTTTGCCGGCCAGTTCAGGGGGAAACGTGCTCATGGGCTCTCCGGATGGCAACAGGCTGCAGTTTCAGTTACGATTCAGGCTACAGCCCGCGTCGTGCGCAGGAAAAGGATGGTTTTATGTCCGAGGAAATACGCAAGAACTTCGCCAGTGACAATGTTACCCCCATCTGCCCTGAAGTCATGGCAGCCTTGCTGGCCGCCAATGAGGGCAGTGTTGGATCTTATGGAGCGGATAATCTTACCCAATCCCTGAACAAACGGTTTGGGGACATCTTCGAGACGGAAGTGGCTGTTTTCCCGATCGCGACTGGAACTGCCGCCAACAGTATCGCGCTTTCCGCACTGGTCTCACCTTACGGAGCCGTGCTGTGCGACCAGAGCGCCCATATCAATACGGATGAAGGTGGCGCCCCGGAATTCTACATGCATGGTGCCAAGCTGGTCTGCATTCCATCCGCAGAAGGAAAGCTGGACCCGGCGACAATGCCTGCCGTTCTCAGGAATAATGAGGAAAGCGGCATTCTCAGCCCTGTCATTCAGGCCCTGTCACTCACACAGGCGAACGAATGGGGACTTGTCTATAGTCTGGAGGAGTTGGCCGCACTGACGCGCATCGCACACGACCATGGCCTGAGCGTACATCTTGATGGCGCGCGCCTGGGGAATGCGGTGGCCCATCTTGGCTGCTCTCCAGCAGACGTGACGTGGAAAGCAGGTGTGGATGTTCTGAGCTTCGGAGGCACCAAGGCTGGCGCAATGGCGGCGGAAGCCGTGGTCTTTTTCCTCAATGGGCGGACACGCCCACTGGTTAAAGAGTTTCTGCGTCGCATCAAACGCAGTGGCAATCTGTGGTCCAAGCATCGCTTCCTGAGTGCGCAGCTTCACGCATTGCTGGAAAACGATGTGTGGCTCCAGAACGCCGCGCATGCCAACCAGATGGCCCAGCGCCTCGTCGATGGGCTTCGTCGCCATCCGGCGGCCCAGATGCCTTATGAGCGGCAGAGCAACGAGGTTTTCGTCATTCTGCCAGATCTGGTTCTGAAAGATCTGGAGGCTGTGGGCTACACATTCTACCGCTGGCCTACACCGGAAGACGTCTCTGGCACACTGATTCGTCTGGTCACGAGTTACTACACCCGGCCAGAAGATGTGGACGCGCTGCTTGCAGAAATTGCAGCCTGAACCGGCATTTACAGATTAGACATTGATCCGGGCATTGTTGTCCGGATCAACGGTTTTCTACTGACGATGATCAACCAGCTTTGGATTTCAGAGCCGCATCGATTTCCAACGCCAGGCGCGCCATTGTGATGGCCCCATCCCGGCTTCCCGCACCACAGATGAAACGGGCCGGATGAGCAAAAACTGCATCCGGAACGCCCGAAACTGTCGCTAGCGCAGTTTTTTCCAGCCCACCCCAGGCTTCCGGCAGTGACACACGCTGCCCGAAATCGCCGCGCACAGGGGGAATGGCCTTCACGTTCCATTGCTCCGGGCCTGCTGGAGAGACAACATACACAACGGGAAGATCCCGCTCGAAAATGACCTTTTCCGTGGGCATTCCTGTTTCCATGACAAGGATGCGCTTGTCTTCTGCAGCCTCGTAAGCTTCCACAACGCGGTTAGCGGCCTTGAGGCTGGCCCGTACACGGTCAACCATATTGACCAGATGGGATGCGACGACCGTTGCCGCATTCGCAAACCCTAAAGCTTCACGCTTTTTGGCTTCCTGCGCTCCGTAAAGCTCCGCAGTATCCCATGCTGGGCTGCACGCAGAAACAATGTCCGCAAGAGACAGCTTGCCCATCTTGGCTACGCCATTGTCATCCTGATCGACAGGAATGATCAGCGACTTGTCGAGCGACTGCCAGATGGCGACAACCATCTCCTCGGTTACCGGTGTCGTCACGATATTGCGGATGGCAGCGTGGCCGTAGTCCTTCCACAACAGACCCGCAGCGCTATACGGCGTCCCGTCATCACGCAGGGGCTTGTCCTTCATGTGATGGTCATAGCGTCCGAGGGACGGATCAAAGATACCGCCGACATCAAAAACGATATCGGCTTCTGCAATACGCTCCGGCGACCGGGTGCGAACAAACTGCAGGCGGTCGTCTGCGTCCTCACCGAGCACACGGCCACCCAGGCTGCCTTTCGGCGAAAGAGCGTAGTGAAGAATGGCGTAACCCAGCGTCTCATCGGCATGAAAATTGCCCGAATGGGTCAATGCCCTGACGGTTCTGGCTTCTTTTTCGAGACCAATTGGGGCGTGTTCTGACATCTGTACGGACCTGCTGACGGCAAAGGGGTGGTTTCTGATTGTGCCTTCTCATGCCGCACCCCCCAGTCCCAGACAACAAACTTCGTCAGAAACGTGCAGAAAATGCGTCGTGTTCCGCGCCATCGAAACAGTGAGTCACGCCGTCCATGCATTTCGATGGCGTTGTCATAATCCGTGCTATGTAAGGGCGAATGGAAACAAAGCTCCCCATTCCGCTCGCCGTTCTCGTCGGCATCCAGACCCCTGACGTTGATGACGTCGCACACGAAGCCAGCCTGGAAGAACTGGGGAGACTGGTCAAAACCCTTGGCTATGACGTCATCGGGTCCGTCTCGCAAAAGCGCGAAGGTACGGGTGCTGCGTCGCTCCTTGGTGCTGGCAAGCTGGAAGAGCTCGCAGACATTACCGGCGGCCGCGGGATCATCACACCGATGGTCAAGACCCCGATGACAAAAGCCCGCAAACGCTTTGAGGGCACCGTTGAAGCATCAGAGCCCGATGAAGAAGACTCAGATGGCCCCCGCAAGCCAGAATTTGTCATTGTTGACCACGAACTGACACCCAGTCAGATCCGCAATCTCGAACGCGCTACCGGCGCACAGGTGCTGGATCGTACGGGTGTCATTGTTGAAATTTTCCATCGTCACGCCAACACCCGCGAAGCAAAGCTTCAGGTGGAGATGGCGCGGCTGAAATATGTTGCACCACGCCTGCGGGAATCTTCGAATGGTGGCGGCAGACAGCAGGGGCCTGGGGCTGGTGAAACCAATCTGTCGCTTGATCGCCGCAAGATCCGGGACCGGCTGGCCGAGCTGAAAACCCAGCTTGAAGCCGTACAACGCGATAGCGATAACCGGCGTTCTGCACGCCGGGATCAGCTCCGCGTCGCGCTGGTGGGTTACACCAACGCTGGCAAGTCCTCCCTGATGCGCGCGCTCACCGGTAGCGAAGTTCTGGTGCAGGACAAGCTCTTCGCTACGCTCGATACGACAGTCCGGACACTTCAGCCCGAGACACGTCCGCGTATTCTTGTGTCCGACACGGTGGGCTTCATCAAACAGCTCCCCCATGATCTGGTCGCCTCGTTCCGCTCCACGCTGTCTGAAGCGCTGGAAGCGTCACTACTGCTGTTTGTCGTAGATGCCTCGGACCCGACTTACGAAGCACAGCTTGAGGTTAGCCGCAGTGTTCTGCATGAAATCGGGGCGGATATTGTGCCATCCCGGCTTGTTCTGAACAAAATGGATAAGGTGGATGACCCCCGGCGCGCTGAACTGCTGGAAAAGCATCCCGACGCCATTCCATTGTCTGCCCATCGGCCAGACGATGTCAGCGCTTTACGGGAAAGCCTGATCGCCTTCTTCGAGACGAAAATGGTCGATGATGTTCTGGTACTGCCCTACTCGAAACAGGGGCTGATTGGCGAGATTTACGAGAGCGCCCGCGTCCTGTCCGAAGATCACGACGAGACAGGCCGTATTCTGAAAATCCGCGGCCTGCCAGGTGCCATTGCACGGTTGCATCGAAGCCTTTCGGCAAAATAAAGGCCCGTGCTGCCTTTCTGACCGGGCGGGAAAGACGTTCCACAAAAAAGGCCACCATCTTGTTAAAGATGGTGGCCCAATGTTGTTACTGCGCTTGTGAGGGCAACACCTTCAAGACGCAAAGACTTTGGAAATTGCAGCCTGAGCCTCGTCCTGAATGGCCTTCAGGTGCGCTGGGCTTTTAAAGCTCTCGGCATAGATTTTATAAACATCTTCCGTGCCGGACGGACGGGCTGCGAACCAACCGTTTTCCGTCACAACCTTTAGGCCACCGATCGCCGCGCCATTACCCGGTGCTTTCGTCAGCTTGGCAATGATCTTGTCACCAGCCAGTTCTTCAAGCGGGAACTGCTCAGGCGCCAGCTTGCTGAGCTTGGCCTTCTGCTCCGGGTTCGCCGCCGCGTCGATCCGCGCATAGTACGGCGTGCCGAGGCGAGCGATGATCTCGTGATAATGCTGGCTCGGGTTCTTGCCCGTCTTGGCTGTAATTTCCGCAGCAAGAAGACCGAGAATGAGGCCGTCCTTGTCGGTCGTCCAGACTGAACCATCACGACGCAGGAAAGTTGCGCCTGCACTTTCCTCGCCGCCAAAGCCTAGCGAGCCATCCATCAGGCCCGGCACGAACCATTTCAGGCCGACCGGCACCTCGACCAGTTTACGGCCCATATCCGCGACAACGCGATCAATCAGACCACTGCTCACCAGCGTCTTGCCGACACCGAGATCAGGCTTCCACTCGGGGCGGTTCTGGAACAGGTACGAAACCGCCACAGCCAGATAGTGGTTCGGGTTCATCAAGCCATCCGGCATGGCCACGATGCCATGACGGTCTGCATCCGTGTCATTGGCGAACGCGACGTCAAAATCCTGGCCCATCTTGATGAGACGCGCCATGGCATACGGCGAAGAACAGTCCATACGGATCTGCCCGTCCCAGTCTGCCGTCATGAACGCAAACTGCGGGTCCACGACATCGCTGACGATCGTAGCGTTCAGGCCGTACTTCTCGACGATGGGCTTCCAGTAGCCAACGGCAGCGCCACCCAGCGGATCAATACCAATCTTCACGCCCGCATCACGGATGGCCGCCATGTCGATGACGTTTTCCAGATCGGCCACATACGGCGTGACGTAATCATAGCGCTTGATGGACGGTGCGTTCTTGGCTTCGTCGTAAGGCAGGCGCTTTACGTCCTTCAGGCCATCCGCCAGCAGGTCATTCGCCATATCCTGAATGGCTTTCGTCACGGCCGTATCTGCCGGACCACCGTTCGTCGGATTGTACTTGAAGCCACCATCCGTCGGCGGGTTATGGGACGGCGTGACAACCACACCATCGGCCAGACCCGTCGTGCGGCCCTTGTTGTAGGTCAGAATGGCGTGGGAAATGACGGGCGTCGGCGTGTAGCCATCGTTCTGGTCAATGCGGACATCAATGTCGTGGGCCGCGAAAACCTCAATGGCCGAGCGCTGTGCAGGGGCCGACAGGGCGTGCGAGTCAATGCCAATGAAGAGCGGACCATCGATGCCTTCCGCCTTGCGATACCGACAGATTGCTTCACAGATAGCGAGGATATGGCCTTCGTTGAAGCTGGTATGGAAAGACGAACCACGGTGTCCGGAAGTACCGAACGAAACACGCTGGGTTGGGATGGAGACGTCCGGCTTGCGATCATAATAAGCGGCAATCAGGGCCGATATATCCGTCAACTGCGACTGATCGAGCGTTTTTCCGGCGAGGGGGCTGATATTGGCCATTAATCCAAAATCCTTAACAGATCCGCGTTTTAAGCGACCGTAACGCACGAACGCCAATTGCGGCTCAGAAAAACTTATCTCGGGCCTTCTGTCCAGTTACAGAACTCTGACGCCTTCCCTTGTGGCAACCATAAAAAAAGCGGGGAGACATCTGTCCCCCCGCTCTGTTTCGTAAAACCCGATACGAGAATTACTGGAGATCGTCGCCGGAGCTGCCATCATCCGAACCATCAGGCGAGACAGCAACAAAGAGCTGCTGCCCGTCACGCAGGATGCGTAGCAGAGGGGGCTGCTTGCGAGACAGAGCGTCACGCACCTGCGCTACCACAGCCTTCGGAGACGGCGTGACGTGATTTCCCACGGCCACAATAATGTCGCCCGGACGAATGCCAGACTGATCAGCCGGAGAACCCTGAACAACGTCAGCAACGACGGCGCCCTGCACGCTGTCATCCAAGCCCAGTTCCTGTCGGGCGCGCGGCGTCAGGGATGCCAGAGACACACCAAGCTTGCCAGCACCGGCGGACTGGCTGCTATCTGCACCGCCACTGCCATGATCCTGGTTGGCAAGGTTACCCACCGTGAACTTCACATCCATCGGCTTGCCGTCACGCAGCAGGTTCACCGTAGCGTCTGTTCCTGGTGCAATGGAGACAACCTTCACAGCCAGATCATGGCCGTTCTTCACCGGATGGCCATTCAGCGTCAGGATGACGTCACCGCTCTTGATACCAGCCTTTTCAGCCGGGCTACCCTTGGAGACGGACGCCACCAGCGTACCATGCGGCGGAGCACCGGGCTCCGGGGACTTCAGGTTGAGCGCCTGAGCCATCGTCGGAGAAATATCCTGCCCCTCGATGCCGAAATAGCCACGCGTCACATGACCCGTCTTTTCAAGCTGATCGACGACAGATCGCACCGTGTTGGACGGAATGGCAAAGCCGATACCGATTGAGCCACCACCGTTCGGCGAAATGATCATGGAGTTGATGCCCACGACCTTGCCATCTTGCGTGAACAGCGGGCCACCGGAGTTGCCGTGGTTGATCGGCGCATCAACCTGAATGAAATCGTTATACGCGCCGGAATGCAGATCACGGCCCAGAGCCGAGACGATACCTGCCGTCACGGTTCCGCCAAGACCGTAGGGATTGCCGACGGCAACGACCCATTCGCCCGGCTGGACATCATCAGAATCACCGAGGTCAATGAACGGCAGTTTGCCTGTTGGCTTCACACGCAGAAGAGCCACGTCCGTCTTCGGATCGCGGCCAATGATCTTGGCCTGCAATGTGGTCCCGTCATCCAGCGTGACCGTCACCTTCGTGGCGCCATTCACAACGTGGTTGTTGGTCACGACATAACCATCAGCCGAGATGATGAAGCCTGATCCGCGAGCTTCCACCGTGCGGTTCTGCTGCTGTTGCTGCGGCATCATCTGGAACGGGAAGGGAAACGGGAAAGGCGAGCCCTGCATTCCGCCGCCATCACCGCCTGGGCCGTTCTCTTCCTGCTCGGCAACATCGGCCTTGATGTGTGCCGTGATGGAAACAACGGCAGGCTTCACCTGCTTCACAAGAGTGACGAAGTTGGGCAGCGCCTGAACATTGGTTTGCGGCTTGATGGCTCCGTTATCCGCCATGGCAGCGGGAGCGGCGACCAGAAAGGTCGTGGCAGCGAGGGCAGCAAGGGAAGCGCGGAAGCGTGTGGTCATGTCAGTCCCGATTGTTACAGAAGAACGGTTCGGTCGTTATAAGTCCGCACTATGCACTGCGTTCCCATTCACCAAGCTGACCGGGAGGTGAAACATCCGTAAGTCTTTGTTTGTCACCCTTTCCGCAGGCGCTGGAAGAATGTCCTGAGCTGAAGAGCAGCTTCCCGTTCGCGTAGTCCGCCGATCACTTCCGGTCTGTGCAGGCAGGTCGGCCGTTCAAACACACGCGGACCATGTTCGACCCCGCCACCTTTGGGATCATAAGCACCGAACACGACACGCTCGCACCTGAAATGCACAATGGCGCCCGCGCACATCGGGCAGGGTTCCAGCGTGACAACAAGCGTACATCCTGTCAGGCGCGGCGAGCCAAGCTTCACTGCTGCGGCACGCATGGCCAAGAGTTCAGCATGGGCAGAGGCGTCATACAGTTCCTCTACGCGGTTGCGCGCCACGGACACGACATCTCCCGCCGCATCCAGCACAACCGCCCCCACGGGAACTTCACCCTGTCGGGCCGCTTCGTCTGCGGCATCAAGAGCCATCTGCATGGCGCGGCTTGTATCGGCCTGAATCATGATGCGATGATGGGGTGTATGACCACCGCCCGTCCATCCCCTTCCCGGAACACTGCTCCGCTCATTGGTCTTACACTCGATCATGAGCCTGGCAGTTCGGGACAATTTTCTCGCTATCCTTATCATGCCTTGCGGGAAAATTATCTCACAGCCCTCAGTGGCGCTGGCGGCTTACCAGTCTGCCTGGGGTATGTGGGGAACGCGGAAGCGATGGTAGAGCGCCTGGACGCCCTCGTTATCACTGGCGGCGCGTTTGATGTTGATCCTGCGCTGTATGGGGAAGAACCTCATCCTCTGACCACGCCCCGTCCCGCCAGAACATCTGCCGAGCTTGCCCTTCTGCGTGCTGCGCTCAAGCGGGATATTCCTGTTCTGGGAATCTGTGGTGGCATGCAACTTATGGCCGTGAATGCGGGCGGTACGCTGATCCAGCATCTTCCACCCGAACTGGAACACGAGCAGCCCAATCCCCGCCATGAACCCGGGCATACGGTTTCTCTTGTGGCTGGCACCCGCCTGGCCCGCATTGTTGACACCGAGATCATGCACGTCAATTCGTCCCACCATCAGGCTGTGCGGACGGCAGGAAGAGCAAAAATCTCGGCTGTTGCGGCGGACGGTGTGATCGAAGCAATCGAACTGGACGACGCAAAATTCGCCATTGGTGTACAGTGGCATCCTGAATTCACCCTCGACCCCGGCGACCGTCGCCTGTATGCGGCGCTGGTGGAGGCAGCAGCACGATGACCGAAGAACTTAACCCGACCCCTGAAACATCCGACGGCCCAAGAGGCGAACGCATCGCGAAGTTCCTTGCGCGCGCTGGCGTTGCCAGCCGTCGTGACGTGGAACGCATGATCGAAGACGGCCGGATCAAGATGGACGGCCAGCCCGTCACGCATCCCGCGACATTCGTTCAGCCGGGTGATATCGTGCTGGTTGACGGTAAGCCCGTGGATAATCCCGAGCGTACCCGTCTGTGGCGTTATCACAAGCCTGACGGCCTTCTGACCACGCATCGTGACCCGCAGGAACGCCGGACAGTTTTTGACTCCCTGCCTGAGGGAATGCCGCGTGTTATCAGCGTCGGCCGACTGGATATCAATTCCGAAGGTCTGCTGCTGCTGACAAACGATGGCGAACTGGCACGTCGTCTGGAGCTGCCCGGCAATGCCTGGGTCCGCCGTTATCGTGTGCGGGTCTTTGGCATGGTGGACGAGAGACGTCTGGCCTCTCTGGTCGATGGTTTTGAATTTGAAGGCATCCGTTACGGCTCGATCGAAGCCGAACTGGATTCCGTCAAGGGTGACAACTCCTGGCTGACCGTCTCTTTGCGTGAAGGCAAAAACCGTGAAATCCGTCAGGTCATGCGCGGACTGAACCTTCATGTGAGCCGTCTGATCCGTCTGTCGTATGGTCCGTTTCAGCTCGGCTCCCTGAAGGCGCGTGAGCTTGAGGAAGTCAACGGGAAGACGCTGCGCGAGCAGATCCCCGATCTACCTGCTCCAACCCGCAAGCGGACCCGCTGATTCATGCGGATTGTTGGCGGAGAGAACAAGGGCCGTGCACTTATGGCCCCACGGGGAGAAGGGACGCGCCCCACATCTGATCGAACGCGGCAGGCCATCTTTGACATGCTGGCTCATGCCCCGTGGTACGGGCATGATGAGCTTGAAGAGGCCATTGTTCTGGACGGTTATGCCGGGACAGGGGCGATGGGCCTGGAAGCCCTGTCCCGCGGGGCTCAGCGCGCGTCTTTCATCGAGCGGGATCGCAATGCCCTGAACGCCCTGCGCGCCAATCTCGATATCTGCCGCGCTCGGGACATCTCCCGCGTGCTGAGTTGCAGCGTGACGCATCCGCCCCGTGCGACAGAGCCGCATACGCTGATTTTCCTGGATCCACCTTACGGGAAAACACTGGTCGAATCGGGTCTGCGCGCTTTGGCACGAGGGGGCTGGATTGCTGAAGGTGCACTGATCGTTGCAGAGACGGGAGCGACTGAAGATTTTGCCCCGTTTGTGCCACCTTCCGAACACTTTTCCCCCACACTTCCTGCCGAGCCACTCGTGATCCGGAAATTCGGCGCGGCAAAGGTGACCATCTGGCGACATTCATCCACTGTTCCTTAATTTTCCTACTGTATTCAGTGGCCTGTCAGGTATAATTCAGTCTTGATCTGAAAGCCGTAATCCAGAAAACCGACGGGGTGACGAGACTTGGCCGTGTTCAGCCGTTCGACCAGCACAGTGCGCAACATCGTTCGTGAAGCACACGACCGTCACATGACACCAAAGCTCCGGAGTGCGCTGAACGCCCGCCTCATGGAGCTTCTGGGACTGGGCTTTCTGATTGCGGCTGTTGCCATCGGCATCGCACTGTGGAGCTTCAACCCGCACGATCCGTCGTTCAATACGTCCACGGGAACAGAACCCACGAACCTTCTGGGCCGGACCGGCGCCACTATTTCGGATGGTCTGGTGCAGTGGCTGGGCCTAGGAAGCGGTCTGCCGATTGTCGTGCTGCTGGCCTGGGCCTGGCGTATGGTTCGCCATCACGGCATGAGCGCACCCATCGTCCGGATTATCGCTGCACTCCTGCTTCTTCCAGCCGGCGCCACGTTCATCGGTACTCTCCAGCTGCTTATTCCCGGGCTTGAAGTGGCCTGGCCGACAGCAGCTGGTCTGGGCGGCGAAATGGGCGTGTCCTGTGCACATCGTCTGCTTGACGCCGCACATGCTGAAGCGGGTTCAGCAGGCAGCGCACTGGCAGTGTTTCTTGTTCTGCTCCTGATGGGCATTCTGATGCCACTTGCCATGGGGCTTCAGTGGCGCGAATGGCGCGCCATGGGGCAGGGTGCCGCATTGCTGGCCCGCCAGCCCGTGGCTCTCGCCCGACGCATGAACGGCCCGCAGACGTCCGATCGTCCTGCTCCCGACCCGCGTCAGTACGAATTCCAGCGTGGCAACACGGGAAGCAGCCCAGCACCAGATGCAGCGCCCCTGTCTTTTTTGCGGCGTAGCTTCGGCAAGAGCGACCCAAGCACGCGCCCTTCTCCTTTCGTGCCGCAGAATACGGGCTGGATGCAGCCTCCCATGGAAACGGCGGAGGATCCTTACGAGCATCCGGCAGTCATGCGGAAAGAAGCTGCCAGCGCCGCGGCCCCAGATCCGCAGGTGCCGGAAGAGGAAGAAGCGCCGTCCAACCCTTATGCGGAACGACTGGCGCAAATTGCTCGCCAGCGGAACGTTCAAACGATCCAGCGTTCGCATGTTGAAGACGATGCGGATGAAGATGGGCCGCAGAGCAGCATCGAGCCGCCTGCACCAGAGCCGGAACAGCGCCGCAGCCTCTTCGGAATGCGTCGTCCTGAGCGCCCGGCTCAGCCACAACCTGCCGCCCGCCCGATGCCACCGCGCACCCCCGCAGCAACAGGCTGGGAACTTCCCCCGCTGTCTCTGCTGAACCCACCGCCTGCACACGCCTCCACAGGTCCCTCGCAGGAAACGCTTCAGTCCAATGCCCGACTGCTGGAAAGCGTTCTGGCGGATTACGGCGTTCAGGGCACGATTGGCGACATTCACGCAGGCCCGGTTGTCACGCTTTATGAGCTTGAACCGGCTCCGGGTATCCGATCGTCACGTGTGATCGGTCTGGCGGATGACGTGGCGCGCTCCCTCTCCGTTCTCAGTGTGCGTATCGCGACGGTGCCGGGCCGGAATGTCATTGGTATCGAGGTTCCGAACGCCAAGCGCGAGATGGTGTTCTTCTCCGAACTGCTTATGACGCCAGAATGGACCAATGGCGTGGGCCGCCTCCAGATTGCGCTGGGCAAGGATATTGCTGGCGTTCCGGTCTATACTGACCTGGCCAAAATGCCGCACCTTCTGGTCGCTGGTACGACTGGATCGGGTAAGTCCGTTGGTATCAACTCCATGATCCTGTCACTGCTCTATCGGCTTAGCCCGGAAGAGTGCCGTCTGATCATGATTGATCCAAAGATCTTGGAACTGTCGATTTACGACGGAATTCCGCATCTTCTGACCCCTGTGGTGACGGAACCGGCAAAGGCTGTCAGTGCTCTCAAGTGGACCGTGCAGGAGATGGACCGTCGCTATCGTCTGATGGCGCAGCTTCAGGTCCGTAATATCAACGGCTACAACGAACGCGTCAGCCAGCTTCGGGCATCCGGGGAGATGGTCACCCGCCGCGTTCAGACCGGTTTTGATCCTGAAACAGGCAAGCCCGTCTTTGACGAACAGCAGGTTCCTCTGGAAAACCTGCCGTATATCGTGGTGGTGATTGACGAAATGGCTGACCTGATGATGGTCGCGGGCAAGGAAATCGAGACGGCGGTGCAGCGTCTTGCGCAGAAGGCGCGTGCTGCTGGTATTCACGTCATCATGGCAACGCAGCGTCCGTCCGTTGACGTAATTACCGGCACCATCAAGGCCAACTTCCCAACCCGTATTTCCTTCCAGGTCATTAGTAAGTTCGACAGTCGCACCATTCTGCAGGAACAGGGCGCCGAGCAGCTTCTTGGTCAGGGTGACATGCTGTTCATGCAGGGCGGTGGCCGCATTACGCGTGTCCATGGCCCGTTTGTGGCGGATGATGAAGTTGAAGAAGTCGTGGCAGATCTGCGCTCCAAGGGCGATCCGATCTACAACGATGACGTTGTCTCCGGGGAAGATGAAGAAGGTGGCTCCTCCGGTGGCGGCATGAGCAGCAGCGGAAGCGGTGGAGATGGTGAAGGCAGCCTGTTCGAACAGGCCGTAGACATTGTCATGACGGAAGGTCGCGCCTCGACCAGCTTTATCCAGCGCCATCTCTCGATCGGCTATAACCGCGCAGCGAAACTGATTGACCAGATGGAAAAGGAAGGCATCATCGGGCCAGCCAACCATGTGGGCAAACGTGAAATTCTAGCCCGTCGTCCGGCATCCCATGAGGACTGACAGACGCAGAAGCCGCGGCGAAACTCCCCCCTCCCCTACCCCGCGTGGTCTTTTCTATCTGGGGCAGGATCTTCCTGTTCTGCTGGAAACCTCGCGCTTCCTGATCCTGAACAAACCTGCCGGGCTGGCTGTTCACCCCGGTCCATCCACTCAGGATTCCGTAGAGACGCGCCTTGTGACCCATCCACGCGGAGGGCCTTGGCTGGCCCACCGCCTTGATGCGGATACATCTGGCTGCCTGCTGATTGCACGCCGCAAAACGGCTTTGATCGAAGCACAGAATGCTTTTCAGGCGCGCCAGATCCGCAAACTTTACTGGACCGTTGTTGAAGGCGTCCCAGCTCAGCAGGAAGGCGAGATTTCCGCTCCCCTGCTCCGACATTCGATGCCCTCAGGCTGGCGTATGATTGTGGACCCGAAAGGCGATGCTGCCATCACACGGTGGCGCGTTCTGGGCCAGGCAGGCAGCAGGAGTTGGCTGGAACTGGAACTTCTGACAGGACGCACCCATCAGGCCCGCATCCATTGTGCGCATCTCGGGACACCGATTGTGGGTGACCGGGTTTACGGCTCAGAAAATGCAGGGGGCCTGCATCTTCTGGCTCGTAGCCTTCACGTACCGCTCGCTGAAGAAACCCTCGACGCTGTTGCGCCGCCCGCCCCAGCCATGGCCGAGGCGCTACGCCACTTAGGATGGGACGGTCAGTCCTGAACGATACGGATGGTTCCGGAGACATCCCGGAGCGTGACATGGTCTTTGCCGTCACCGACCTTTCCACTTGCTGTAATCTTCCGGGATTCACTTGAGACAAGGCTCGGCTTCTCCCACGGACCAACATTCACAGCCAGACCCAGTGACTGCTCAAGGGGAAAGTCTTTCTGTGAACGTCCCTGACGGAGCTGGATGTCGAAAGTGCCACCAAAACCCTTCGGCAAGTGAAGCGTGATATCGCCAGACGCAGATTCCAAAAGCACAGTGCGTGCATTGGGTGCTGAGGTCAGGGAGATGTCCTGATCGCCGCTGGAGCTTTTGACCGTGACGTCCCCGGCTGCTTTCTCAAGATGCGCGTCACCGCTCACGGTCATCAGCATCGCGGCTCCAGCTGCCCCGGCAACAGTGATATCGCCGCTAACGGACTTGATCTGAAGCGCACCCTGAATCTGACCAATCTGGGTATCACCACTGACCGTTGAGACGGATACAGGGCCATTGGATGATGAAACGTCCGTATCGCCACTGACACTCCGGATGGACAGTGGCCCGGAAGAGGTTTTGACTTCTACATCCCCACTGATGGTGGAAATGATCCCCCCTTCCGGCAGGGTTGCGTAGGATAGATCTTCGCTGGATGTGCTCTGACTGAGCGGAGCAGCGAGCGCGCTGGAAGTCAGGCAGGTTGCAGCAAGCAGTACAGGGAAAACGGCACGGAAAACAGGCATTGTATTCGCTTTCTTTGGCATCAGAAGGAGTTGGATGATGCAACCGGGCGGTTCATCAATGCTGCATACATTCCACGCACGACGGCCCAGGCGGTGAGAATACCCCATGTCAGGGTCAGTCCCCACGGCACGACCATGAAGACCAGACCAAGGCCACCCGTGATGGCACCAAGCCCTGCGACCATCAGGTGAATCAGGCCAATAACTGTCAGCGCAAATGCACCGTACCAGAACAGTCTGATCTGCCAGTCCAGCTGGGCACGTTTCAGGCCAGTTGCGGAGCGGCGTGCTACATGGGCGAGTGTTACGCCCACGAATGCCGTAATTCCTGTAAAGAAGCCGGCGAGATACAGCGCATAAATTAGCAGGACGTAGTCACGGCCCGTATCCTGTCGGGCGGCTCCATAACCGGACATCGTCGTGGTGTACATGAATGAACTCCTCTGGAGGATGATCCTCAACAGAAGAGTTCATGCAGAAACTGTGCCAGTTCCTGATTTTCCTATCAGCCTGCCTTGCCACTCAATGCACGACAGACTGAGAATGGCGCAATTCGCCAGTTTACTCGCCAAGTGCCCGGAAGCGATCAGGCAGTGGCCCCTGGTTCTGCGTCAGGGACCGCACGCCATAAAACAGCGACACAAGCAGAGCGATGTTCCACAGAGCAAAAATACCAATCGGAATCAGGAACAGGAGCTGTCCTGGCCCGGAACTTCCAGGAGGTTCGGTAATGAAACAGGCACCGAAAAGAGCAGCACACCCGATAATGAAGGCAACGTCATACCAGAATAAACGAATGAGCCAGCTCAGATGCGTTCGAACCACACCGTGGCTGGAGCCTTTCAGGACGTAAGCGAGAATTACTCCCGCCAATAGGGAAATGCCCGTGAAAAACCGGGCGATAAAGAGCCCATAAACAAGGAGAACGCCTCCACGACCCGGACCTTCGGACGAGAGAGAAAAATTGGTCATGACAGCCTCCTTCAGCTGGTCCCCTTTATAGCAGAAACGTCCGACCAAAGGCCGAACGTTTCTATCGGGCAGAATATTGTTTTGGGAGATTAGCGGCCGAGCTTGCGCAGCTTTGTGCCCTGCATCAGTCGCTTCTCGATAACGGCCAGAGACATGCCCTTTGTTTCTGGCACGAACAGGATTGTCAGCAGCAAAAACAGTGCATTCAGGCCTGCGAAGAGCCAGAATGTTCCGCCTGTTCCAATGGCTTTCATAAGCGACAGGAAGCTCACACCCACCAAAAGATTGGTCATCCAGTTCGTGAATGTTGACATCGCAATACCGAAATCGCGACCGCCAAGAGGCTGAATTTCCGCACAGAGAACCCACATCAGCGGGCCAGCAGACATCGCAAATCCGGCACAGAAGATCATCAGCAGGAACACGGCTGCGATCTGGGAAGACTGCGTTGTCATGCCACCCTGAAGCAGCATGGCAAGCACGCCCATTCCAATCGCCATGACCGTGAAGCCAGCATACAGGATTGGCTTACGGCCCCAGCGATCCACAAGACCAACCGCCACAAAGGTTGCCAGCATGTTGACCAGGCCGATAATGGCCGTGCACCACATTTGGGAATGCGCATCGAAATGAGCCGCCGCCAGGATATTCGGGGCGTAATACATAACGATATTGATGCCTGCGAGCTGCTGCATCGCCTGCAACATGATGCCAAGAGCGACAGAACGACGGAAATTGCTGTTCGTGCGGAAAAGCTTGAAGCCTTCCTGCTTGGTTTCAAGCTGCTCACGAATGGCGCGAATTTCCTTGGCAGCCTCCAGCGGGTCATTCCGCAGGTCCACGAGGATTTCACGGGCTTCCTTGTGACGTCCCTGCATAATCAGCCAGCGCGGGCTGTATGGCAGAAACAGAACGCCAATCAGAAACAGGACCGCAGGAATACCTGCGACACCAAACATCCAGCGCCAGTTTTCACTGTAGGAAAAATAGGTATCTGACAGGAAGGCAACGAAAATACCGACCGTCACCATCAGCTGGTAGGTCGAGACCATGGCGCCACGAGACTCTTCGCTGGCGATTTCCGACAGGTATAACGGCGCCGTAAAGGCTGAAATACCCACCGCAATTCCCATGATGACGCGGAAGACAATGATGGATGGAAGGGACCATCCCATCGCACAGCCCAGCGTTCCAACCACGAACACTGCTGCGCCAAGAATAAGGGATCGCTTGCGGCCCAGATGATGGGAGAGCCAGCCTGCACCCAGAGCACCAGCAGCGGCACCTGCCATCATGGAACTGACGACCCATTCCAGCGCCAGCGTAGAGGCATGGAATTCCTGACCGATCAGATCCAGAGCACCCGCAACAACACCGATATCCAGACCGGACATTAACCCTGCGAGGGCGGCAATCACTCCAATGGCGATGATCTTGAACCGTGTTGGATCAAAAACAGATGTTCCACTGTTATCTGGCTGGGTGGTCTCGTCGGTCCTGACCTGATCCGTCATGCTTGGCGGGTATCCTTCGCAAAAAAATGACACCCACCAGTTCTGGTGGATGCCTGAATTGTCATCTTTATAGCACGATCTCGCTTAGATCGTGAGGGCAGCCCTGATTTCACCGACCGTAACGCCCTGCCAGTTGCGCAGTGTCTGCGTCTTGGTCTCAGCGAAAATCGCATGATCTTTTGCCGTCCGGCACAGCGATTCACCACCGAAATGATGCAGCAGGGCCGACATGGCAACTTCTGCCGCCCTGTTGGCACCGTCATCAGTCTTGATGGCGAAACCCAGTCCCTGTTCCGGCAATGCTGCGATCATGACACCTTCAGCGCCCATTTTGATGAACGCACGAGTTTCGAAATTGTTCATGACCGTTGTGTCGTATCGTCCGGTTCCTGCCACCATGAACGGATGAGCTGCCACAGCCTCCCGAAGCCGCTGTGTCGCTTTGGCTCTTTCAGAAGAAAGGCCGACACCACTCCCGAACCGGGCAAAACCATGGGCAAGAGCCTTCAGAGGCACCGCATATGTTGGCATTGAGCAACCATCTGTTCCGCGGTTGGCGTCTGTATGAGGCGTCTGGGTCATGGAGGCCAGAACATCTGTCACACGGCGCTGGATCTCATGAGCGGGATCAATATAGCCCACAGGATCCACACCTTGGTCACACGCCAGACAGATGAGACCGGCGTGCTTGCCGGAACAGTTGTTATGAAGCGGGCATGCGGACTGATGCGCGGCGGCCAGGGCACGGGCCGCAGGCTCATACGTTGGCCAATGAGTTCCACATTCCAGGGCAGCGACATCCCGCCCCACAGCCGCCAGCATGGAGGCAGCAACTCTGGCGTGCGCCTCTTCGCCATTATGAGAGGCACAGGCGAGCGCAAGAGCTTCGTCGGAAAGGCCCAGCCGGTCAGCCGCTCCACTTTCGACGAGTTCAATTGCCAGCAGGGACTTGACGGTCGAACGCGGAAAGACAGCTGCATCCACATCCCCACAAGACCAGACGACAGAGCCATCGGCATCCACAACCACAGCCCGGCCGAGATGCCGTGACTCAACCTGTTTTCCGCGCGTGACTTCCGCGAGCAATCCGGAGCCCGTGTGTGCTGTCATGTCTTTTAACCTCTGTTGTCAGCGACCTGATGGATCTTTTGCGACCAGCACATAGCACGGCCCGTGACCCTCGTGAGCCACCTCCAGCCAGGACTGGATCAACCGGCGTCGCACACGCAGAATTCCGATGTCCTGCTCGGGCGGAATATCGGCTAGAGCCAATGCGGCCAGAGATCCCTCAAGAAAAATCAACCGGTCTGCGAGGGGTAATCCGCCGTCAAGAATAGCCTGCCCCTCTGCGCGGCTTATCAGGGCATACAGAAAGGCCTCACCAGCCGGGGGACGGAACGTCTCAGCATCAAGCATGACGGCGCCTACATCTTCAGCAGTCAGATGTGTCACTGGAGGCTGCCAGTCCAAAAGATCCGGCTGAGAGATAGCCAGCGTTTTTCTTGCCCGGTGAACTTGGGGCGAAGGTGATGAGCGCGCTGGAAGAGTATCAAACGGCAGGGCGGGCGGTGGAGAACGTCTCACGCCCATGATGGGTCAGTTCCCGCTTCGAGCGCCGGTTTTCTGGCAGGCTGCGCAAACACCCTCAATTTCTACAGTCGCAGCCTCAGCCCGAAATCCAACATCCTTGGCCGCCAGCATGAGGGCCGGCACAATCGTTTCCTGTTCAAGCTCCCACGCCCGCCCACAGGATTTGCAGATCAGGAACTGAGCACGATGAACGCCCCATTCTCCATGATCGCACCCATGATGGCAGTCTGTCGCATGGGAGCAGGCAACGAAAGCACTCAGCCTTTCAAGCCGATGGATCAGCCCCTGTTCCAGAAGGAAATCCAGTGCACGATAGACGGTCGGAGGAGCGGCATTGGGGTGTGCTGGCCGCAATCGCGCTAGCAAATCATAAGCACCGGACGGCTTATCGGAAGACAGGATCAGCCCAAGAACCTGACGTCGCGTCTCCGTCAGGCGCTGGCCACGGTGACGGCACCAGTCCCCAGCCCGCTCAAGACGGGAGGTGATGGATGGGGAAAAGGACAGGTCCTCCGCAGAGGAGGTCTCAAAAGACGAATCCGGCATGGTCTCTCCTATATGGCATCATGCCGACTGTTTTTCGATAGAGAGCCTTGAAGCGGACCAGAATCAGAGTGCGAAATCACGGATCAGCGACTGAATGGAAGCCAGATCAGTCTCCATCATCACATGGCGTCTGAGGTGATCACAGTCTTCCATCTTCAACGTTCTGATCAGGCGTTTCACGCGTGGAAGAGAGGCAGAATTCATCGAAAATGACCGCAGACCAAGTCCGATCAGTAGCGCGACCACCCGCGGGTCCGATGCCATTTCTCCACATACCGAGATAGGACGATGAGCCCGCAGGGCGGACTCTGCTGTTAGGGCAATCAACTGAAGTACGGCAGGGTGCAGCGGACTGTAGCGGTCTGCCACCATGGAATCCGCTCGATCCACAGCCAGCGTATACATCGTCAGATCGTTGGTCCCGAGGGCCATAAAGTCCGCATGCTGGGCCATGGTATTGGCCGTCAGAGCTGCTGCGGGCGTTTCAACCATGATGCCTAAGGGCGGCAGCGGGTCCGGCAGAACGATCTGACGGCGCTTGAGGCGGCGAGCGACCTTGTCATAAATTTCCCGCGCCTCAATCACCTCATCCGCCGAGGTTACCATCGGCAGCAAAATGCGCACCGGGCCAATGGCCGTATTGCCGTCAGCAGGCGAGGCTGCCCGCAGAATGGCGGCAAACTGCGTCTCCAGCACATCCGGAACACGCAGAAGGAGGCGGATACCCCGCAAACCGAGCGCGGGGTTGTCTCCATCCGCCACCTGTTCCGCGAGACCCAGGCGACGCATGCAGGCCCGCCCTTTTTCACCGCCCCAATCCAGAACACGGATTGTGACCGGTCGGCCGTCCATGCCTTCAATGATGGAGCGATACGTTGCTGTCTGCCCGTCTTCATCAGGCAGATCGTCCCGCTCGCCGAACAGGAATTCACTGCGCAGAAGGCCAATTCCCTTGGCACCATTGCGCAACAGCATGGGCAATTCGGCCGGGAGCTCCAGATTGGCCAGAAGCTCGATGGGTTCGCCACCCTGAAGCTGGGCAGGAAGCTTTTTCAGGCGACCGAAAGTCCGCTTTTCCTTGGCCTCTTTCTGGGCAGCTTCCCGGGCCAGACGCAGCTCTGTTTCATTGGGGGACAGTGTGATGGTGCCAAGATGCCCATCCACGACAAGCATATCGCCTTCCGTGACCTGCGCCATAAGGTTTGGTACGGCCAGAATGGCTGGAATATCGAGCGCACGCAGCAAGATGGCCGTATGATCAGCGCCACCACCGCCTTCTGTCACTACGGCGGCAATCCGGGCGGGATCAATCATCGCGACATCCGCTGGACGAAGCTGCTCCGCCACCAGCACTGACCCCGGAGGGAGGCTGGAGAATGCACGGTAAGAGACGCCCGTCAGGTTGCGGATCAACCTACGGCCAATTTCCTCAAACTCGCCTGCCAGCCTTAGATTGGCGTCCTGCTCCTGCCCGCCATTCTCTCCAGCCATGGCTTCGGCCGTTCTCAGAACCTGAAGCGCCAACGCTTCACTAACATCCGCGACCGCAGCCTCAGCGCAGAGCCCCTCTTCCTCAATCCGCATCCTGACTTGCCGCGTCAGGCGCGAGGGGCCAAGCATGCGCTCATAAACCGTCAGAAGGGTTGCGATCTCTTCGCGCCCTTCTTCAGGAAGCCCGACGAGCCTGTCGCGCATTTTTTCGATCTGGCGCAGGGCACGGGTGATGGCGCTCTGAAGCCTTGTCAGTTCTGCCTCAGAACCAATCTGGCTGTATCGCTCGACGATTTCCGGAAGGGGCAGTTCTTCCACACGCCCTGCCGGGCCAAGACCAATCGCCTGGGTAATGGCTTTGCCCTGAAGGGTCAGGGATGTGTTGGACGCCTTGCGGGAACGGCTTCCTCTTGGACGTGGTGCCCGAAGTGGCGTTTCAGTCACGCTCACCAAATCCGTCAGAAATCAGCGCTTCGACAGCATCCAGTGCTTCAGCTGCCTGTCGGCCGTGTGACCTGAGAGTAACAGTTTCGCCTTCCCCAGCCCCCAGCATCATGAGCCCCATGATGGACAGAGCCGAGACGACGTTGCCGCCGCGCTCCACTGTGGTTTCCGCGTCAAATCGCTCGGACGTAGTTACGAGCTTGGCGGCAGCACGGGCATGAAGCCCCAGCCGATTGACGATGGTCAGAGTGCGGGGCGAGAGAGTTGTTTCGCTCATTTTACGGGACCGGCATGACACAGGGGCGCGGCCCCCCGTGCAGACAGGGATCAGGGAGCTGGGAAGCCACCGCGATATACTTACGCCCAGCCATGGTTGCTTTTTCGATACAGCCTTCAAGATCCAGACCAACACGGGTCTTGGCCAGCTTGACCAGCATGGGAACATTCACACCAGACACAACTTCAACATGCCCCGGCTCCCGTAGGGACAGGGCCAGATTGGACGGTGAACTCCCAAAAATATCCGTCAGGACAAGAACACCCTCACCTGTATCAAGCTGATGCAGGAGCTTGTCCGCCTCTGGCCGCAGAAGTGCCGGGTCATCGTCATCGCCGACACCGACAATGCCGATCTGAGCCTGAGGCCCGACCACGTGCACCATCGTTTCAAGCAGAACTTCGCCCAGCCTGCCGTGCGTCACCAGCATCAGACCAATCATGCAGATTTGTCCTGGACCGACGCATCATGAGGGGGAACAGCCCAGCGCCATGAGGATAGTCCCTTTCGGGCGAGTTCCCTGTGCAGGACCATCATCGGGCCAACAGGGGCGGTTCTGGGCAAAAGACGGGCCAGCTCTTCAATGATGGTTACTGAACGATGGCGGCCACCGCTGCATCCGACAGCAATAGTGGCATATTTCTTGCCCTCTTCAACAAAGCGCGGGAGCACCAGATCGAGCAGGCCGTGCACATGGCTGAAGAAGGCACCGTAGGCGGGATCGGCCTTAACGTGCTGCACAACAGCCTGATCCAGCCCCGTCATGGGCTGAAGCGTGGCGTCATAGTGAGGGTTACGTAGAAAGCGGGCGTCGAACACCATATCGGCTTCGCGCGGCAAACCGGATGGATATGCAAAAGACATGAGAGCCACGGTCAGGCCATCTTTTGCGTCATTTCCAAAGCGTGTTTCGATGAGCTGACGCAATTCCGGAGCGGGCAGATCAGAGGTATCGATCACAAAATCCGCATGTGCACGCAGAGGTGCCAGCAGACGCGTTTCCTGTTCGATACCCGGAAGAACCGTTCCGCTACTGACCAGCGGATGACGACGACGGGTGGCTGTAAAACGACGCAGCAGGATTTCGGGCTCTGCTGTTGCATAAAGGAGCTGGACCTGACTTCCCGGCAAAGCTTTCAGCTTGTCGATTTCATCGAGAACACCGGACGCTTCAAATCCGCGGCTTCGAACGTCAATGCCAATGGCCAGACGTTCACCACTTCGCGAAGCCAAAGCCTCGAGCAGATGCAATGGAGGATTGTCCACAACTTCGTGGCCCAGATCTTCCAGCACACGCAAAATGGATGATTTTCCGGCACCGGAAAGCCCTGTGACAATCAGGATCTGTCTGGAACCAGGACCATATCCTGCCGAAGGTTCGGACTCGGGAATATTCGCCGGTGTCATGTGCCCTACTCTAGCCCTTTTTCAAAAGAGAAGGAACTATTTCGCAGCTTCAGATTCCCACAGTATCGCCCCCTGCCCCCGTTACCCAGTCATACGTTCCCCGACAGGCCTGAAACGCGGCCATCACGCGGGACGAATCCCCCGGCAGACAGCCGTTTATGTGCAGAACAACAGCTCCGGTTTGTGGGTCTTTTTCCGGGGTCGGCAGACGGTCCCCCTGCATCCCGAGTAGCACTTTGAGAATCACTCTCGCATTTGTGACAAAAGGTGTCCTGAGAATCCCCACTTCACGCACCTCAAGCAGTCCTTCCAGCGCAGACGGAGGGCTAACCAGTGGTCCATCCAAAAGAACACGATCATCAGACACAAGAGAGAAACCGCGCTCCATCAGTTGCAGGGCGAGCATCGATTTTCCGGAGCCTGATGGACCGCACAGAAGGATCGCATCTCCATCGCGTGCCACGCAGGACGCATAAAATGTTTCGCTTTCAGGAAACCGTTTCTGAGATGACACTGATTGCGGCCTTTTCAAGACGGGGCTAGAAGCGTTTGCGATAGATCGAGCTGTATCGCCATCAGCTCATCAAGAGTCTGGGGAGGCAACCGCAGCCTCCGATGATGAATCGGAAATACGGATCTTATGGGCGATTTTTCCAGGAATGATATTGTTACCGTTCACGGTGACGAAGTGACCTGCACGGACTTTGACGGCCTTGGACCGCAGGGAGAACGCCCGCAGCGCCTTGCCGAAGAATGCCAGGCCGCATTGAATGCGATCTCCGGCGCCCTGGCAGAACATGGACTGACCCTTGACCAGACGCGCCACGTCGCTGCGATGCTGCGTGAAGGAGATGGCTTCAGTCAGTGTCAAAGCGCACTTGGAGAAGCCCTCGCCTCAGCCAGACCGGCCCTGACGCTACGAATTGTTCAGGGCTTTCCCGATACCAATCAGCGGATCGCTCTCAGCCTGATTGCCAGCCCTTCTCCATAATGTGGTGAATTCCACCACATTATGTCTTTGTGAGCCAATTATTTGAGTTCGACCTCTAATTTTTCAGCTTTTGAATAATTTTTATCGCTAAAAACCAAGTTTGGCACGCCTTCTGCATGGTGAGAATCAGGCGACATGATCGCCTCATCTTTCAGGCAGAAAGGCCCTCGTCATGTCTCGTATTTCCATCTTCGTCTGCACCGCTCTTGTCGCTGCACTCTCCCTCGCCCCTGTGTCACACAGCAGAGCCGCCCCCCTTCTCCCAGCTGTCGTGCCTACGACGTCCAGCCAGACCATCAGCGTTTCCGGATTGGACCTGACGTCTAAACAGGGCTGGCAAACTGCTGAAAATCGAATCGACGACGCATCGCGGGCGGTGTGCAGCATCTCGAACCCGATGGATATGGCGACGCTGGACGATGTGTCCTCCTGCGCCGAAAGAGCCCGTGAAGGCGCTTTACAGACCCTACGGGACATCCGGTCTGAACAGAGAGACAGCCATCGGGTTGGGCACGTTCTGCTTGCTGCCAAGCCTGACGCATATCCTCATGGCTAAGGATATTATTTCGCCCCTGTGCATCCTCACGCTAGCAATTCCGTTCGCCGCGACACTCCTGTTGCAGGAGGGCGGCACGGAACAACAGAAGAGTATTATCGTCACCGGGAATCAGTTTGGGCTTACCGCATATCAGCATGCCTCACCGCTCAGATCAGGGAGCCCGGGGCAATCTGACCACAAAACATGCACCGGAGATTGCACCAGAAGCGTCCACGATGTTTTCGGCAAACAGGCTTCCCCGCAGAGCGTGGATAATCTGACGGCTGATCGCCAGACCAAGGCCGGAATGCTGCCCGAAATTCTCAGTCTGCGGCCGCTCTGAATAAAAGCGGTCAAAGACGCTTTCGAGCTTTCCTGGTGGAATTCCGGGCCCTTGATCGCTGATGGTAATTTCCACCACGCTACCGGTTCCGGGTCCGTTGCCAGCGACTTCCCGCGCACTGGCATGAAGCGCGATGATCCCATTAGGAGGCGAAAACGAGACTGCATTGCCAATCAGGTTCCGCAACACCTGAACAAGACGGTCTTCGACAGCAAACGCCCTAAGCGGTGGCTCCTGATCCCGAACATCCAGACGCAGAATGGGAGCATCTTCCTTACGCGTGGTCTGGTGCATTTCGGCCAGAATGGCAAGGAGCGCCACAACCGTTACGGGTTCCGGCCGCACGCGTGAAAGCTCGGCGTCGATCCGGCTTGCATCCGAAATATCCGTAATCAAACGATCCAGCCGTTTGACGTCACTATTGATGATCCCCAGCAGACGATCCCGCCGTTCTGGAATCGCAATTCTGGGAAGTGTTTCAATGGCGGACCGGATAGACGAAAGGGGGTTCTTGATTTCGTGACTGACGTCCGCAGCAAAGCGTTCGATGTCATCCATACGCGCCCAGAGAGCCAAAGCACTTCCACGCAGGGACCGCGCCAGAACACCGATTTCGTCACGTCTGGCCAGGAGGCGCTCCGGGACGAGGTCCTTCCGCCCGTCAGATTCCCTCATTTCATGTGAGGCACGCGCCAATGTCAGCAGCGGGCGAGCAATTGTCAGGGACAGATACCAGGACAGCAGGACCGTTACGATCAACGCCGCCAGCACAAGCGACAGGATGGAAGAGCGAACCGCAAACAAGGATCGATCTACTTCCGGGGCATGCCGCGTCAGCTGGATTTCCCCAACCGTCAGCCCGTCATGCACCACTGGTTCCACGACCGTCACGACCAGCTGATGATCCTTGGTCCGACGGATGAAGGGCGGCAGTTCGGACTGCGCTCTGAGCGGCTGTGCATCATGGGGACCGTCAGTTGCGGCATCTGGCGTGTCGAGTGTGACAATGCCTTCACTAGATGTGAGCGGCAGCAGCGACAGGAGCCAGTCATAAAAGGTTTCCAGCGCGTTGTTCCGCGGCGGGTGCCATGTTTCCCCCTCAGGAACTGCGTCGGGCGCTACAGCCTTAGGCGGCAGTTTGGGCTCCGTCCGACTATCCGCAACCAGCTTGCCATCCGGATCAAACAACAAGGCATGAGCATTGGGGCTTGGCTCTGTCAGGCGCGCAAGGAGCGGCCTTGCGCGGGAATCCAGAACATAATCACCGCCTGGTGCAGGCTTCCCGCCTGTTTTGGGCGCAGCACTGACGGCTGACTGCCCGATGGCCGCGGCATAAATGTGAGCCTGCTCCCGCAGGGCATTGACGTCTGTTTCGAGCAAGCCGTTCTGAAACTGGTCCAGAAACAGCAATGTCACAGCCAAAAGAGCCAAGGGCAGTATGTTCAGAAGAAGGATACGCCCCAGCAGAGGTGAGGCAAGCCTGCGCCGTTGACTGCGATCACCGTCTCCCCCTGTTCCCGCATTGAGCACACGACGGATGGACTGCCAGACACCAGCCCTGACAGCCGCCGCGCGACGACGGTCACGCCCCTGCTCAAGGCGATCCGAATCCAGATCATAGGGGAGTGCATGGGCCGACTCTCTACGACCCATGACGTACCTTCTGCCTCACAAGCAAACCCGTCACAGCGCCTCACTCATCCTTGTAACGGTATCCAATGCCGTAGAGCGTTTCGATCTGATTGAAGCTGTCATCCACCTGCCGGAATTTCTTGCGAACGCGCTTGATATGACTGTCGATCGTCCGGTCATCGACGTAAATGTTGTCGCCGTATGCCGCATCAATCAGCTGATCGCGGGACTTCACCATTCCCGGGCGCATGGCCAGCGCCTTCACCAGAAGAAACTCCGTAACAGTCAGGGCAATATCCTGACCGCCCCACAGACACTGATGTCGTGTTTCATCCAGAGAAAGCTGACCACGGACGATGGCTGAGCCCACGGTTGTGGCTCCTGCCGCTTCGGCGCGGCTGGCATCCTGCCGACGCAGCAATGCACGAATGCGTTCGATCAGCAGACGCTGGGAAAACGGCTTGGTGATGTAATCGTCAGCCCCGAGGCGCAGCCCCATGAGCTGATCCAGCTCCTCGTCTTTCGACGTCAGGAAAATGACAGGAAGGTTGGATCGGGCGCGCAGGCGCTGAAGCAGCTCCATACCGTCCATGCGTGGCATCTTGACGTCCAGCACCGCCAGGCTGACCGGGCGGCTGGTGATTCCCTGAAGCGCACTTTCACCATCCGTATAGGTGTGAACGGTGAACCCTTCGGATTCGAGGGTCATCTGGACGGAAGCAAGAATGTTCCGATCGTCATCCACAAGCGCGATAATCGGTGCTGCCGTGATGCCAGAAGGCGTCTGACAGTTGGCCGATTGAGGCGGAAAGGAAGTGTGGGGCGTCTCCATATGGGGTCCGTCTGCTAAAATCTGATGCGTAGATTATCTATAACGCATGGCGCACTGTGGCGGGAAATAGGCATTTCAATGACATCCTACCACGTTGCAACCCTTGTCTTTGAGACAATCCGCGTTATCTCCTGAAGAAGAACGGGGCCATGAGTTGGCCCGTCCCACAAGATAAGGTCGTGACATGACAGACCAGAAGACTACGCCGGAAACTGTAAACGACGTGCCTGAGCAGGGCGTCGAGACCCCCGGCATGAACGAAACCGGCGGCGAAACGCTGGAAGAAACCACGCCGGAAGCGCGCATTGAGGCTCTTGAAGCCGAAGTAGCAGAACTCAAGGATCGCTGGGTCCGTTCTGAAGCAGAGAACCAGAACATCCGCGCCCGCGCCAAGCGGGATGTGGAAGATGCTCGTCAGTACGCCATCCAGAAATTTGCGCGTGATGTTGTCGAGGCAGCTGAAAATCTCCAGCGCGGCCTTGCCTCCCTTCCGACGAAGACCGAGGGGGAAGACAGCCTCATCACAAAGCTGCGCGAAGGAATTGAAGGCACGGAACGGTCCTTCATCAACATTCTGGAACGTCACGGCATCACCTGTGAAGACCCGACCGGCAAGCCGTTTGATGCCAACCTGCATCAGGCCATGGCGGAACAGCCCTCTGATCAGCATACGCCCGGCCACGTCATGCAGTCCTGGACGCCAGCATGGCTTCTGAAGGGCCGTTTGCTGAAGCCAGCCATGGTTGTTGTTGCCAAGGGAACGCCGGAAGCTGACGCAGCAAAGGCGTCTCCGGGTCTCGACACGACCGCCTGATCCCGCTCACGCAGGATTTCTTTTTGCGGAACGTCAGCTCTAATGGTTGGCGTTCCGTCAGACCCTGTTAGAAAATAGGGTCATGAGTCGCATTCTTGTCATCAAGCTCGGTGCTCTGGGCGATTTCGTTCAGGCGTTTGGGGCCTTCGCTTCGATCCGGGCCGCGTTCCCGCACGACAGCATCACCCTGCTGACGACCCCTCCCTTCGTGGAGCTGGCAAAAGCTGCCCCTTGGTTCGATGACGTCACGACGGATCGTCGCCCGTCTCTGGCACACCCAGTCGCTCTGCTTCGCCTGTCGCGTGCGCTGCGCGGATTTGATCGCATTTTTGATCTCCAGACCTCCGGGCGGTCTCGCACCTATTTCCGGCTGGCAGGCAGACCACGCAACTGGTCCGGCATCTCTGACGGCTGCTGCCATCCGCATGCCAATCCGTCGCGCAATGAAATGCACACTCTGACCCGCCTTGAAGACCAGCTCCGTGCCGCCGGTCTTCAGCCCATTCCGCGAGAGGTTCCGGAATGGCTGAAGGGGCATGGGCCAGAGATTTCCGGTCGCTCCGTCGTGCTTATTCCCGGAGCGGCTCCGCATCGGCCACAGAAACGCTGGCCCGTCACGCGGTTTGCAGAGATCGCTCAAGCTGTCGCTGCCCGCGGACTGACTCCCGTCATTGTAGGCTGTGCGGCCGAAAAGCCTCTTGCTGAACAGATTTTGCAGGACTGCCCGAGCGCCCTGGACCTCACAGGACAGACCAGTCTGGTTGAGCTGGCGGGCGTTCTCCACAGAGCTGACCTTGTCATTGGCAACGATACCGGTCCGATCCATCTGGCCGCGGCTATGGATCGTCCTATCATCGCCCTGTTTTCCCAAGACAGTGATCCGCGCCTGACGGCTCCACTTTCGCTCACACCGGGACGCACAACCATTCTGGATGTTCCAGATCTGGCTCTGTTACCTGCATCACGCATAGAGGCTCTACTCCCCAGATGACAGTTATCCGTTGCGTCACGATGCAGAAGAACGAGGCCACGCTTCTTGAGCCATGGATCCTCTGGCACGGGGCCATTTTCGGCCTCTCCAATCTGACCGTTGTCGACAACGGCTCTACAGACCCACACGTCAAAGATGTGCAGAAGCGTTATGAAGCGCAGGGTGTGCAGATCATCCGCAAATATCGGTCCCAAAAGGATTTTTTGCGGAAAGGTGAAATCTTCACGGACATTATCCGGGGCTGGGATGCGGAAAATGCCTGTGATTTCGCACTTCCCATGGATTGCGATGAATTTCTTGCGTTCTTCCTCGACCGCCTGTCGGTGGATCCGGCGGAAATCCGCGCGCAGTTCGAGCTTCTGAAAAACGAACAGGCGACCCTAATTACCGATCGCCTCCTTCTGAACGTGCCAAATGCTCCCAATTACTACCGCCCCCAGTCGGTTCCGAGAGCACTGTTCAAGGCTCATACGATTGTGGGACTGGATCGGGGCCTGCATGCCCCGCAGACCATCTACCCAGAGCGCTGCGTGCGGACGCCCTTTGTGCATCTTCATCTGCACAATCGACCTGACTACGAAGACATCCGCCGCTTTGCCCGTCAGAAGCTCGCTCATATCGCTGGCGCCATTCCGGGGGAAAAGCCAAGAGCGGGCCAGATCACACCCGAGAACCCCAAAGAGGGATATCATCTTCGATACTATTTTCAGGCCAGCCAAGAAGATTTCCTCCGCAGCTACCTGCATACGCCCGATATTTATGCGCCCGTCATCGCAGACCATTTCCGAACGTTAGGCGTAGATCCTGCACCAATTCTCGGAGATACGGCCGCGCCGCAGTTCCCAGTGCATGTTCCACAGAATTTTCTGGCTCATCGTCGACTGGAAGATGGATCACAGCACGAATACGGCCTGTTTGATCCCCTCGCCTACGCCTACGAGAATGAAGATGTGGTGAAAGACGCCTTTTATGGCATCTGGCCGCTGATCCATTACATGGACGCCGGATGGCGCGAAGGACGGCGCCCGAATGCCAACGGAATGGAGCCATTTCTGCTTCAGGCGGCAGTTCCTACCGTATAAATCCGCTTTCCGGCCAGTGCAGGGCTTGCGGCCAATCCCCGATTGAGGCCATTTACGCGTGTCTTTTTCCCGGCAGAGGGCTGCCGGGAGCAATCGCAGAGGAGCGATCCCATGCCCGCCATCACACTCCCCGACGGAAGCGTCCGCACGTTCGACGGGACCGTGACGGGCACGACTATCGCGGCCTCCATCGGCCCGGGGCTGGCAAAAGCCGCACTGGCCATGGAGGTGAACGGCAAGCTCGTCGATCTTTCAACCGAAATTGCGGACGATGCGGCCGTCAAGTTCGTCACGAAAAAAGACGATGCCTCACTTGAGATGATCCGCCATGATGCGGCGCATGTTTTGGCAGAAGCCGTGCAGTCGCTCTGGCCGGAAACGCAGGTCACGATCGGTCCGAGCATCAAGGATGGCTTCTATTACGACTTCTCCCGTGAAAAGCCGTTCACGCCGGATGACTTCGAAACCATCGAAGCCAAGATGCGCGAAATCGTCGCTGCCAACGCCCCTTTCACCCGTGAAGTATGGGACCGTGACGAAGCCATTCGCTTCTTCGAAGAGAAGGGTGAGGACTTCAAGGCCGAACTGATCCGCGATCTGCCGGAAAGCGAGCAGATTTCGATCTACCGTCAGGGCGAATGGCTCGATCTCTGCCGCGGTCCGCATCTTCGCGGCACAGCAGACGTTGGCACGGCCTTCAAACTTATGCGCGTGGCCGGTGCTTACTGGCGTGGTGACCATCGCAACCCCATGCTGACCCGCATTTACGGCACGGCCTGGCGCGACAAGAAGGAGCTGGACGCTCATCTGATGCGTCTGGAAGAAGCCGAGAAGCGCGATCATCGTCGCATTGGCCGCGAGATGGACCTCTTCCATATTCAGGAAGAAGCTGTCGGACAGATCTTCTGGCACCACAAGGGCTGGCGTCTGTACACGGTCCTTCAGGACTACATGCGCCGCGCTCAGTCCCGGAATGGTTACGAAGAAGTTCGCACGCCACAGCTCGTGGACCGTGCCCTCTGGGAAGCCTCCGGTCACTGGGACAAGTACCGTGAGAACATGTTCATCGCGCAGGTTGAGGATGAGGACAAAACCCTCGCCCTGAAGCCGATGAACTGCCCGTGCCATGTGCAGATCTTCCGCCATGGCCTGCGGTCTTACCGCGAACTGCCGTTGCGTATGGCAGAATTCGGTGCGTGCCATCGTTATGAGCCGTCCGGCTCGCTGCATGGCATTATGCGCGTTCGTGGTTTCACGCAGGATGATGCTCATATCTTCTGCACGGACGATCAGATTGCGGATGAAACCGCAAAGTTCGTGAAGATGCTGGCTGAGGTTTACACGGATCTGGGCTTCGAGAGCTTCCGCGTGAAGTTCTCGGACCGTCCAGAGACGCGTGCCGGCTCTGACGAAGTCTGGGACCGGGCCGAAGGCTCGCTCAAGACGGCCTGTAAAATCGCTGGCGTCGAATATGAATATAATCCCGGCGAAGGCGCCTTCTATGGCCCGAAGCTGGAGTTCGTTCTGACGGACGCCATCGGTCGTGACTGGCAGTGCGGTACGCTTCAGGTGGACTACGTTCTGCCAGAGCGTCTGGATGCGTCCTATATTGGTGAAGATAGCCAGCGTCATCGCCCCGTCATGCTGCACCGTGCCATCCTTGGCAGCTTCGAGCGCTTTATCGGCATCCTGATCGAGCAGTATGCTGGCAAGTTCCCGCTCTGGCTGGCGCCGACGCAGGTTGTAGTGGCGTCCATCGTTTCCGATGCTGCTGATTACGCCAATGAGGTTGCTGCCGAACTGAAGGCAGCCGGGCTTCAGGTTGTAACCGACGTTCGCAACGACAAGATTAACGCCAAGATCCGCGAACACAGCCTTGCGCGCGTTCCGGTTATTCTGGTGGTTGGACGCCGTGAAGCAGAAGAGCGCAAAGTGGCGATGCGTCGCCTTGGCGGCGCCAATCAGGAAATCCTGGGACTCGAAGAGGCTGTAAAAACTCTCACAGCCGAGGCCACCCCACCTGATATTACCCGGTTTTCGAAGGATTGAGCGTAATACCCTTGCGCCCGGAAGGGCGCAGGACTATGTGCAAAAGGAATGGGATCGGCAAAGATCGAAACCCGCCCCTCTTTAACGAGGCGCGGGCGTTTGGGTCAGTGCTGGTCCTTGTATGAAAATTACGACAGGAGCTGACCATAGCTAGACCGCCGATGCAGGCCGCGCCCACACGTGAGGGGCCGCGCGTCAATGAGGAAATCCGTGTTCCGCAGGTTCGTCTGATTGACGAAGAAGGCGAAATGCAAGGCGTCATGACGACCCGGGATGCTCTGATGCGTGCTTTCTCGGTTGGCCTTGACCTCCTGGAAATCAGCCCGACCGCTGTTCCCCCTGTTGTGAAGATCTTGGACTACGGCAAGTTCAAGTACGAGCAGCAGAAGAAGAAGAACGAAGCCCGCAAGAAGCAGAAGGTCGTTGAGATCAAGGAAGTGAAGGTTCGTCCCGGCACGGGCGAGCATGACTTCCAGACGAAGCTCAAGGCCATCAACTCGTTCCTGGATGATGGCGACAAGGTAAAGGTATCCCTTCGCTTCAAGGGCCGTGAAATGGCTCACCAGGAGCTGGGTGCAAAGATGATGGAGCGCATCCGCATCGAGGTCGAAGAAAAGGCCAAGGTTGAGCAGATGCCCCGTATGGAAAACCGTCAGATGCTCATGGTTATAGCTCCGCGCTAAACCGGGTTCTTACGAGATCCACAGGAAAAGCAGCTTTCTTCGGAAGGCTGCTTTTTTTATGCCTTTAGTCTTGGAACTCGCCTATTCGCCGGACTCATGCTGATAGCCGCGATACAAATCCATGAGCCGGACAAGAGTGAGCCGGGCATCGTTAACCACGCTCCCCCAATCTCCTGCCACAGGCTGACGGAAAATTCGCATATCCGGATACCAGGCGGTCTGAGTTCCTGCATCTCCCCAACGCCAGCAAGCGTCAGAGCGTGACAACATCCATACGGGTTTGCCCAGCCCACCCGCCAGATGAGCCATGGACGTATCCACCGTAATCAGAAGATCCACAGCAGAGAGTCTGGCAGCGGTATCAGCGAAATCGAGAATATTCTCCGTCCCATCAACCAGTGGTAGTCCGGTTTCAGCAACTTGATGGCGGGCCGCTCCCATTTGGAAACTTACGAAACGCACGCCTTTTACTGAAAACAAAGGCCTCAATGTCTCCAGCGACATGCTGCGGCGGCGATCCGTCTGCGTCGCACGCAGGTCATGAGGTCTGGGATCTCCGCTCCAGACAAGCCCGACGATAAAATCCGGAGGCTGGCAGGAACCTTGAACCTGGGCGCTGAGCTTGCCTCCCTGAGTTGTCATGTCTTCTTCTGACACAGACAGATAAGGAAACTGTCCAACAAACTCTGCCGTCAGTCCGAGCCTCACCGGAAGGCTCATCATCGGGCAATGATAGTCGAAGCTGTCGGCAGGATCGAGAACTGAGACTACCCGGGATACGCCCGCTACACGCTGCATTAGTCGTACCAATGGAACTGGAACCTGCACTACAACTTCGGCACCCCTCTGGGCCAGTATCGGCATCAGGCGGATGAAATGCAGAGTGTCTCCATATCCCTGTTCGTGATGAACAAGAATGGTGCACCCCTTCAGGGATTCCCCTTCCCAGACTGACGCGTCGATATCAGCCCTGACTGTTCTCGAAGAAAGCCAACGACTTTCGTATTCCTGCCATCCTAAAAAAAAATCACCCGATTTCAGCAAAGCCGTCGCACGGCCAAAACGGATAACGGGATGATCAGGAGACCGTTGAAGCGCAGCATCGTAGAACTGCAAGGCTTCTGCAGAGCGGTTCAAACATTGGAGAATATGACCGGCGTTATTAAGAGCATTTGCATCATCAGGCTGCATTTTCAAAGCAGACTGCGCGAAACCCAGCGCCGCTTCAAACTGTCCATCGCGTGACAGAACCATACTCAGGTCGGTAGCGTACTCAGGAATAGCCGGGTCCTGCTGCACGGCAGTGTCCAGAGCTTTGATAGACCCTCTCAGATCATCCCGATGCAATAGGGCGATGCCCAGTCGATGCCAGACCCTTGCCGCATGAGGCCTTGCTTCGAGGGCCTTGCCATAGAACAGGGATGCCTTTTCCCAGCACTGAAGACGCTCATAAACGCCACCAAGAAGAAAAAGACTTTCAGGCCTTTCTGGCAGAAGCGTTTCTGCCTCTCGCAGAACGTCGATAGCACTCTCACGCTGCCCCACTTCTTCCAGGCCGACTGCTACTCGCAAATATTCTGTGAAGGTACGACGTGTAAGCAGACAGGGGCTGGGGGAAAGTGTGGTCATTCCGACTCCTCGTCCTTTGTCTGTAAGAGGAAATTCTTAAAAATTCCTCAAACTCCATTCGTTTATCACATCGTTTCTGAGACCATATCTTTGATACGATTGAAATAAATTAATAATTTAGAAGAAATTCTCTTTCCAAATTGGACATTACAAGTCCGAAAATATTTCCAATATTTATAAAATGAGCCTTTCGGTGCATCTTATGGGCGTTTGAAAAAGAGGCTGTGATCAGAAATAAATCCGATTTCAGATCAATCATTGGGTGTCTTGGCTACGATGTTGCGCTAAGAGCGCTTTCTATTCTGTTTTAAAGGCCTCCCCGGGCTTTAACCCGCCTGGAATGGACTCCATGACCCATCCGACGACGAACCCGGCTTCACGCCCCGCCGCGCCATTTGCGGAATTTCTACTCTCACGCGCACCACGCTCACCGCTCCGTAACGCTGTCTCCGCTGCTCACTACCGCCCCGAGGCGGAATGTGTGGATGCGCTGCTGCCGCGTGCTGACCTCACACCTGAGCAGGATCGTCAGGCTAGCAGAATAGCCCATGGCCTTGCTGAGGCCGCACGAGACTCCTCGCCCGATATTGTGGGGAGCCTTTTGCAGGCATTCCCTCTGTCTTCACCTGAAGGGCAATCTGTTCTGGCTCTGGAAGAGGCGCTCCTGCGCATTCCGGATTCTGCGACTCAGGATGCGCTGATCCGTTCTCTCGTGGGAGCTACCGACTGGGGACGGCATATTAGTAAACGCCGTGCGTCGGTTGTGAACTCGATTGCGTTGAACCTGTCCCTTGCAGGGCGTTTCAACCAGAGCAAGGGGTTCAGCCTTCGTCGGCTAACCCTTCAGACATCTACTCCCATGGTTCGTCGCAGTCTGGAAAAAGCTATCCGTGCCGTAGGAAGCGGATTCATTCTGGGCTCTACGCTGGCTCAGGCTCTGAGACTGTCCGCCCCTGCAGAAAAATATGGGCTGACATATGCATATGATCCGCAGGTCAACACCGCTCTGACGGCTCATCAAGCCCTCGATGCCCTTACCGTCTATGAAGACGCACTAGAAGATATCAGCCAACACGCGGGCATCACCGGCGACTTTCATGACCGCCCAATGCTGTATGTACGCCTGCCCGCATTGAGCGCGCGATTCAGCCGTTTCAGGCGCGAGCGGATCATGACGGAGCTGTTGCCGATCCTGCAAAGGCTTACCATCCGGGCACGGCAACTCGATGTCGGCATCCTGCTCTCCAGCGAAGACAGCACACATCTTGAGCTGACGCTGGATCTGCTTGAGGCTCTCTGTGTGTTGCCTGAACTGGGGAACTGGAACGGGCTTGGCATGACCGTCCAGACCTATGATCGTCGTGCTTCAGCTGTCGTAGATTTTCTTATTGATCTGGGACGGCGCACTGGGCGCCGCGTTCTTGTCAGGCTGGTCAAAGGCTCCTGCTGGAATTCGGAAATTCGACAAGCCCAGAAAACCGGATTGGCTGACTTCCCTGTTTTCACGCGCCGTTGCCATACGGATGTCAGTTATCTCGCCTGCGCCCGACAGCTTCTTGAATCGCTGGATGCCACCTACCCGCAGTTTGCCACCCATAATCCGCGGACTATTGGTCATATTCTGGCGCTCGCAGGGCAGGTTCGGCCGGGAGATTTCGAGTTCGCATGCCTGCAGGGGCTGGGGCTCGCCCTCGCGCAACACCTGCGAAACCAACAGGGCATGAACCTGCCCTGCCGGGTTCATGCTCCCATTGGGGAAGTCGCAGCACTGATGCCTAGTTTCGTCAGGCAGCTACTGGAAAATGGAGCTGCCTCGCTTGTTGTCAGCCGCGACGAAGATCCGGCTATTACGATTGAAGCCTTAACGGCTGACCCCGTCGAGGCAACACGCGCCATTCTGAGAACCGAGCGCCCTAATCGTGCAGTTCGTGCACCGTCAGACATTTTCCAGCCTGGGCGACGCAACGCGGCAGGCCTGGATCTTTTCAATGAGCTGACACTTCGGGCCCTCCATGAAACCCTTGATGGAGATGCGCCCTTCCTCCACGCCCGCGCTCTAACGCCAGGTGTCACCAGTCAGCACGACCGCTCCCGTCTGCTCTACAACCCCGCAGACCGACATGACCCTATTGGAGACGTTGTCGAGACTGATGGAAAGACACTGCTGTCTGCACTGGAGACAGCGGAGCATGCGCTTGCCAGTTGGGCAGGCAGCAGCCCTGAAGTACGGATTGCCTGTCTGGGGAAAGCTGCTGATCTGATTGAGGCCCACCGGATTGAGCTAATGGCGCTTCTGGTACGGGAAGCTGGAAAGACCCTTCCAGCTGCTCAGGATGAAGTCCGTGAGGCCGTCAGTATTCTTCGCCATGATGCGGAACGTCTGCAAGGGCGGGATTATCATTTGCAGGCCTCACCGCTCGGCCTTGTTGCGTGTATCAGCCCCTGGAGCAGCCCACTGGCGGCGTTCGTGCAACAGATTTCCGTCTCTCTTGCCGCTGGAAATGTTGTTCTGGCCAAGCCAGCCGAGCAAACCCCGTTTATTGCAAGCCGCACCGTTCAGCTTCTGCATGAAGCTGGGATTCCACGTGAAGTTCTGCACCTTTTGCCAGGCGATGGATCGGTGGGAGAGCGTCTGGTAGCCGATCACCGGGTCGATGCCGTGATGTTCACCGGCTCAACGCCCGTTGGCAAAGCCGTTTCACGCCAGATCTTTGATCGGCAGGGGCGCACGGGCACACCTGTTCCTCTCGTGGCGCGCACGGGCGGACAGAATGCAATGCTGGTCGATAGCTCCGCGCATGCAGAACAGGTCGTGCAGGATATTCTGAGCTCTGCTTTTGACAGTGCGGGGCAACGCTGTTCGTCTCTTCGTATCCTGTTGATCCAAGAAGACTGTGCAGACCATGTTCTTGAGCTTCTGAAGGGCGCGATTCAGGATCTGGCTATTGGGAATCCGGCGCGTCTTTCAACGGATATCGGGCCAATTATTTCTCCGGAAGCCCGGACAGAAGCGATGGATCATGTTGAAATGATGCGTCGGGCCGGCCGAACGGTGTGGTCCCCCGAACTCGGTGAAAACTGTCGATACGGCCATTTCCTCCCCCCCACGCTGATTGAAATCGGCCGTGTTGCCGATATTCCGCATGAAGTGTTCGGGCCGGTCCTGCATGTGCGTCGCTTCAACCGCAACGAAATGGACGGCGTGATCGACGCTGTAAATTCCATGGGGTACGGCCTGACTTTTGGCGTTCATTCGCGTGTCGCCATGACAGTGGATCGCACGACTAACCGCATTCAGGCGGGGAACATCTACGTCAATCGGGCCATAACAGGGGCAGTTATTGGCTCACAGCCTTTTGGTGGGTCCGGACTTTCCGGTTGTGGCCCCAAGGCAGGGGGGCCTTTTGCCCTCCGCCGTATGAGTGCCCGCACGTCCCCATGGTTTGCGCCTAAAGATGCAAATCCGGGTAGTATCCCGCGCCATGCGCAAAGTTTGGTGACGTTTCTTGAAAGCCGGGATGCCGTCTCAGCCCGCCAGATCCGACAGGATATTGCGCATGCCATGACGGGCTTCTCAATGACACTGCCCGGCCCCGCTGGAGAGACCAACACACTGACACTCAAGCCCTGTGGCCCGGTACTCTGCGCAGGTGAAAGCTGGCCTGCCATTCTCAGGGCTGTCGGTATGGCTCTGGGAACCGGCAACCCTGCTCTGGTTCTTGGCCCAGATCACGCACTGGACTGGATGCAGCGCCTTTCTCCCGGATTGGCCGACCGTATCCAGCGCGTTGATCCAGGGGCTTTGCCGGAATGTGCCGTCATGATCATGGAAAGACACTCCCCCCGCGCGCTGCAGGCTGCCTCAACCCTGACAGCACGCGAAGGGCGCATTGTGCCCATTCATGTGTTGGATTGTCTGCGCCCCGAATGGCTTCTGGAAGAGCACGTCGTGACCGTTAATACCGCTGCCCTTTGCGGCGATCTGACCACGATGGCTCTGTCCTGAAAGCACTTCAGTGATGAAGACTGGCCGTAACGTCCCACGTAATTTTCTGCGTCTCTGAGCGGCCATCTTCAGCAGGGTCCAGGGAATAGACCTGATGAACAATCGCGTCATCAAGGTTGGTCATGGAAAAACTCCCCTGCTGTGGCTGCTTCTTCTGCACAAAGCTGCCCAGAATGCTCTCTGTGGTGTCGTAATCCTTAAGCGCCGGATTTGTGAGAGCAATCATGGAGACATACTCGTAAAGAGACGGCCATGAAACGCCATCCATCTTCGAAAGATCTACCGTCACAGCCATATACTTGATTGTTTCGACCGTCTGTGATCCGAGGAAAGACGTCATTAACGGCTCATGCACATAAGCTGGGGCCATAAGTGTGGGACCAACATGCATGGGCATGTGGTACGTGTCCTCAATCCCGACATCCGCAAACCAGCGAACAGGATAACTTTCCTGCAGGGCTTTCTTCACGCGTGGAGACGGAAGACGGATGTTGTCAGTAAACACGGGCGATGTGTCGAGACCCTGCATGAGATAGGGATCACGATCCAGAATATGGGAGATGAGATCGTCTTCATGGACAGTCGCGAGAATGAAAAGCCGGGGTATCCTGCAATTCGCCCGCAGGTGAACACCATATTTCGCAAAACGCTCCGTCAGATGGGTCTGAAAATTTTCTTCCACCCCGGCTGGAAAACCAATGAACTGCGAACAGACCGTTCGGTCCCAACGAGCAATCTGACGACCATTGGCAGGCTGAACAATTTCTTCCACGGCATGTCGGGTCTGATCGGCAGAGTAACCCTGTACGACCAGTTTCTCCTGAGCGTGAAGAGAAGGCGCTAAGGCAAGCAATGCGGCAACAAGAGGCATCCAGACTTTCATGACACAGCCCTTTACGACATTTCATGTCAAACCATGTCTGAATTTTACAATTTGTACAACTATTCCGAATAAAAAATGAAGGATGCCTTATCGGCCGGCCTTGCGAACCAGCCGTTGAAGGATGGGCCGTACCTTTAAAAACTGCCCATACAGGGCCTCAAGGCCTTTAAGCACCAGCGGATAACGGGCGACTTCGCCCAAAGGCCGGAGAACCGGAATAGCACGCCACATGGCCGCAAAAGCAGCCGCGCCGTCATAGAGCTGCTCGCCCTCGCGTGCGTGAAACCGGGCGAGCAAGGCTGCACGGTCTAACGGGCAATCCGCAATTTCTCCGGAGGCATCAATGAAGTCGATGTTTCCACGCCGGTCCAGCCGACGCATCAAGGCGATTTCACGTTGGCATAAAGGACAGTTTCCATCATGCCAGACTGTCAAACGTGACATGTCAGGGAGCCAGTTCGGCTTCAACACTCACTGTAACGCGAAGGGTTTGTTCCTGCGGAGTACCTTGTGGCGGTGTGAACGAATCGCTAGCCGCACGAGCCGCCATCAACATGACCGGCCGCGGGCCCGGTTCCATCGAAGACACTCGAACCTGCTTCAGTCGCACAACATGTAGCCCCAGCGTTCTGGCACTTTCATCGGCTTCCTGCCGGACTTTCTGGAGTGCCTGGGTACGGGCCTGGCGCAGTAAGGTCTCCCGCGTTTCGGAGTCCAGAGACCAGTCCAGGCCATCCATCATCAAACCGTGACTTTGCAGCTTGCCTGACAAATCCAGAAGAGACACGGGGTCCTTCCCGCTCAGACTCAGATCCTGACGGGCGGTCCAGCGCGTCGGACCATGCTCTGGCGTCTGGTCCGACAGGGAATAACTGCCAGCTTGTGCCTCAATTCCTGACACCCCGGATGCCATTTTCATGGCTTCGGCCATATGGGCATTCAGGGTTTTCTGCGCTTCGATGGCAGAGGCACTGTCCACTCGCCCGAAAAGACGCACCGTCAAAAGCGTTGGCGCGGCATGGGCTTCACCCGTGACTGTGAAATCCAGCTCTGTCCCGGTCGTCTGGGGTTCTGTTGCCCGGGCCTGACAGCAAATTGCCAGAGACAGGACAGCGAGTGGGGTGGCCAGACGGAAAAGACGCTTCATGAGTGCTCCTGACTATGTTCCAAAAGGACCAACGCACGACGCAGCCTCGCGATCCCTGCCCGCAGGTGATGGTGCTTGCACAGTGTATCGCCTTCAATCCGGAGACGATGCGCATCGTCCATAGCCCCAACAGGGATTCCATGGGGTGTCGCCAGAAGATGATCCACGTTTTGTGTCAGCTGGGTGCAGTATTCCGCGCTGTCAGACGTCACAGAAATTACGCCTTCTTCTTTCCCGGGGACAGGTCGGGCAGGCGCATTCTGCGGTGGCGCATGTCCAGCCGGGGCAGCCGCAAGGCTTCCCACCAGACCCAGAAGACAGACAGACATTGGAGGCAGAAGGCGCATTCCGCCCTCTTTACACAGTCTCACCTAAGCCACGGGTGAGGGAGGAATGAAACTTCCGTCATGCAGGGAGGGTCTTTGCATTCTGAAGAGCTGGCAAAAGCAGTGTTACTCGCAGTCCCGGCTTTCCGTCCGAGAGCTCCATGGTTCCACCGTGCAGTTGAACAACGGCCTGCACCAGAGAAAGCCCAAGCCCTGCGCCGGGGGTATTCCGCGCTGTTTCTGCACGGAAAAATCGCTCTGACGCACGGGCCATGTCTTGTTCACTCATGCCGGGGCCCTGATCCGAAACACTGACGGCAACACGCCCTTTCTGCATGACGGCAGAGAGGGTGATCGTCGTATTTTCCGGCGCGAATTTGATGGCATTATCGAGAAGATTGGCAACGGCCTGCTGAAGAAGATGCGGGTCTCCATTGACCCGCGCCAGTGCCCCGATCCGGAAATCGAGTTTCAGACCAGCATCTTCCATGGATGCTTCATAAAGCTCGCTCAGACCTTCCAGCAAAGGCGGAATGTCCAGCACTGTAAACGCCGCCCGCTGCGCGCCAGCTTCAAGCTGGGCGATACGCAGAAGAGCTTCGAAAATAGACGTCACATGGTCCAGATCCAGAACGGCACGATCAATCGCCGCGCGGAGCTCGTCTTCAGACGTAGCAGTCAGGCTCGCATCTTCCAGACGCGCGCGCGCTCGTGCAATGGGTGTTCTCAGGTCATGGGCAATGGCATTCGAGACCTGCCGCACGCCATCCATCAAACGGTTGATACGTTCGAGCATGGTGTTAACCGTCTGAGCGACAAGATCGGTTTCATTGCCGGTCAGCGGTATGCGACGACTAAGGTCTCCCTGCGCTACAGCAGACGTCGTGCGGGCAATGGAGCGCACAACCTGTCGGAAAATCCGCCGAATGGCGAGCGTTCCACCCGCCGCCAGCAGCGACACCATGACCCAGGCCCAGATGAGCGTATCGGTCAGAACGTGCCGGACGACCTGACGGCCCCGAACATCCCGACCAACAATCAGGCGAAAGCCTTCCGATAGCGGAAAGGCGTGCATCTTGGCTTGGGTGCGAAAACCATCCCGACGGATGGAGAGTTCATAAAACTCATCCATCTGGGTGATGACCACAGGCCAGCCCGGTAGATTTCCAGCATATTTGCGACCATCAGGCCCGACGAGCAAATACAGCTCGTCATCTTCGACGTTCTGATCCAATCGGTCCTGAATGGCGAGCGCCAGAGCCGCCGGGCCACCATGAACCCAGCGTTGTGCCAGATCGTGGGCATCCACCTGCACAGCAGCTTCGACCTGGCGGTCAAGCTGGCCAGTGGTGTTCCACCAGATGAACGACAGGAACACGCCCGCAGAAATGATGAACACCAACCCGTAGGCGAGGGCAAAATTCAGCCCTGCAGACCGGATCGGCCAGCGCAAACGCTTCCCGAGACGGCGAAACCCGCGCCAGATTTTCACGGGTCAGTCCGCGCGCAGGATGTATCCGGCGTTGCGGATCGTATGGATGAGGGGGGTTGCAAACGGCTTGTCCACTTTCTGGCGCAGGCGTGAAACATGCACGTCAATCACGTTGGTCTGTGGGTCAAAATGATAGTCCCACACGCGCTCCAGCAACATGGTCCGCGTGACGACCTGCCCCGCATGACGAATCAAAAATTCCAGCAGACGAAATTCGCGGGGCTGAAGATCAATCTTCTCGTTCCCACGCTTCACAGTCCGGGAAAGGAGATCCATCTCCAGATCGCCCACAGTCAGACGTGTCTGAGGGGCAGACTCAGGACGGCCACGGCGGCCGAGCGCCTCAATCCGGGCCAGAAGCTCTGAGAAGGCAAATGGCTTTGTCATGTAGTCATCGCCACCAGCCTTCAGGCCAGCCACTCGTTCATCAACATCTGCCAGAGCGGACAGCAACAGAACCGGCGTCGCATTCTGCTGTCCACGCAGCGTTTCCAGAATACGCAGGCCGTCAATCCCGCCGGGCAGCATGCGGTCCAGGATCACAACGTCATAATTTTCACTGACAGCCAGAAACAGACCATCCTTGCCGTTATCCGCCTCATCCACGACGTGCCCGGCTTCACGCAATCCCTTGAGCACAAAGGCGCGGACTGTGGAATCGTCCTCAACGAGCAGGATACGCATTGATTTTACTCTCTTCCTTCCGGGCGACTGGGCGCCGTATCAGGGCCTCAGAATACCGGCTTGTGTCCACGGGTCAAAGTGGAGGCTCGATCAGTTATCCGCGTTCTTGGGGCGTGGTCCGATATGAACGGGAAGCGTCAGGTCCGTGCCGCCACGCCTGACGCCAAAATTCAGAACCATGCCCGGCCGGGCCGCAGCGATGCTCCGCAGCAGCATACGGGCGCTGATGACGGGCGCTCCATCTACCTGCCGCACGATGTCGCCACGGCGCAGACCGCTTTTCTGGGCCGGCCCGCCGTTATCGACACCCGCAATACCGACGTCCGTGTCCCCGTCATCAAGGGTAATACCGAGCCAGCCGTGCTCGACATGCCCGGTTGCTTCGATTTCAGCCACGATCGGGGCGACGATTTCAGACGGAATACCAAAACCAATACCTACGGAGCCCCCAGCAGGCGTCACGATGGCAGCATTCACCGCCACGACCTGTCCCCGCATATTGAAGGCCGGGCCGCCAGAATTTCCCGGATTGATGGGGGCATCGAGCTGAATGAAATCGTCCAGGGAGCCGATACCCAGGTCACGCCCTACGGCGGAAACAATGCCCGCCGTCACAGACGAGCCAAACCCGAACGGATTCCCTGCCACCAGAATCCAGTCTCCGATATCCGTCTGGCGGCTGTCGCCCCAGGTGACGTGCGGCAGCGGCTCAGGACTATCAACCTTGATGACGGCAATATCCGTCAGCGGATCAGCTCCCAGAAGGCGTGCCGGCATTTCATGACCGTTGGAAAGGGAGACGACCACCTTGTCCGCTCCACCGACAACGTGCCGGTTGGTCACAATGATTCCGGTCGCATCCACGATGAAGCCCGAGCCTGCGCCAACCATTTCGTCCTGCTGGCGCTTCATGCGGTCATGATAGCGCTTCTCCAGCGGGGTTCCCTTGATTTGCGGTGGAACGTGATCATGGCCGTCCGGGCTGCTCTGGGTAATGGCAATGTTCACAACGGCCGGAATGACCTGACGCACAAGCGGCGCAAAACTCAGAGGACCGTATTTAACCAACAAGGGAGGCAGTGCCGGTGCCGCGGCGGGCACCGGAGGCTGTGTCGGAATCCCGTGTGCGTCCGTGCTTTCTCCTGCCAAAGGGCTGTCCGGACTAACGGACGAAAGCGGTTTGACGGCCTGCTGTTGAATGGTCGTTGCAGCAGGCTGAGATGTGGGAGCGTGTTGCTCTCCGTGGCTGTGCAGACGCAATGCCAGCATCAGGCCTACTGTCACGACAGTCGCTGTTCCGGCCCCGATTGCAGCGGCCTGAAGAGAGCGATTCATGGGAAACAGGTCACGAACATCGTCATGTTTCAGCTGCTAACACAAAACCGTCAAAGCTCCTAAAAGAAGCCGCAGACAGGGGTTTCCTGCCAGGCCGAAGGGAGATGTAAAAACCCGATAATGAGCATTTTGGAAATCATACCATTCCATCATTTCTATTTTTTAAAATATCTACTTTTCATATTTTCAAGGCAGTTCTTCTGCTTCGAAAGATTTTCCCGATGCTCACCAATCTTCTGCCTCGCGATGCCCTTCTCCTCACAGGTCGCGTATTGCTCGCTGGTCTTTTCCTCGTGATGGGATGGGGCAAACTCGCAGACTTCCCCGCAGCAGTATCTTACATGATTCAGACCGGCGCGCCTGTTCCCACCCTGTCAGCCATCCTCGCTATCGTCGTGGAGCTCGGGGCAGGACTGGCTTTGCTTGGCGGCATTTTAGTGGAACCCATTGCGATTGTTCTTGCCCTCTACACCATCGTGACAGGGCTGATCGGCCATCATTTCTGGACGATGTCCGGAATGCTCCGCTACGACATGATGATCCATTTCTACAAAAACATCAGCATTGCAGGTGGCCTGCTCGCTCTTGCCGCCGCTGGTCCAGGACGCTTCGCAATCAGGCTCCGCTAAAAGCTTGCCGCAGACAGGTCATTCCTTGATGGTAACGGTAAGTTCGTTTTCTCAAGGAATGACCTGTCATGCGCCTGTCCCGTCGCTCCCTGCTCGCTCAGTCCGCCGGGTTTGCATCCTTGTCTCTGCTCCCGAATATGGCCCGCGCTGCACCTGCCTCACGAAAAGTCATTTTCGACACAGATCCCGGCATTGATGACGCAATGGCGCTTCTTTTGCTGCATGGCACGCCAAACATCGAGCTGGTGGGCATTACGACTGCGGCCGGTAATGGATTGATCGACACCACAACACGCAATGCGCTCTATCTGGCCGAACGCTTCCGGATCGATGTCCCGGTTTCAAAAGGCCAAGGCGCGTCTCTGGATGGTGTGACATCGTCCCCTCCTGTCACCATTCATGGACGAAACGCTCTGGGAGATATTCCTCTCTCGGCCGTCCACAAAAAACTCGATCCTCGCCCCGCGCAAGATCTCATCATTGATCTGGTGCGCGCCAACCCACACGAGATCACTCTCGTCGCGACAGGACACATGACCAATCTCGCGCTCGCTCTGCGCAAGGCGCCAGACATTGCCAGTTTGGTGAAGGATGTCGTGCTGATGGGCGGCGCATTCGGGCATCACGATGCACGGGGAAATGTGACACCCGCGGCGGAAGCCAATTTCCATGGGGATCCACGAGCTGCCGATGAGATCTGTGCCGCGCGTTGGCCGGTGACAATCGTAGGGCTCGATGTCACGACACAAACCCTGATGACAGACGCCTACTTCGAAAACCTGCGCCAGCATGGGGGCCAGTCAGGGCGTTTCCTGTGGGATATCACGCGGGTCTACATGATGTTTCATCGGGGGCTTGGTCTGGACGGCATTTATGTCAACGATGCCTCTGCTGCAGCATACGTGATTGCGCCGGAATTGTTCAAAACCCAAAAAGGTGCTGTTCGCGTCTCGACGGAAGGCGTTACCCTTGGTGAATCAGTTCAAAAAGCAGACGGTCGGGTTTATCCACCCGGAGACTGGGACAATCGCCCATCTGTTCAGATCTGCACAGAGGTGGATGCCGAGGGCGTGCGCTCCCTGTTCCGTAAGGCAGTTTTCCAGATGGCCTGATGGAACCTAGCGTTTGGGACGTGGCTTTGGCGGTTCAGCCGTTGCCGGATCTTCAGGCCAGTCATGCCTTGGGTAGCGCCCTCGCATATCCTTGCGCATATCTGACCAGCTCCCTTTCCAGAAACCGGCAAGATCAGCAGTAATGGCCTGTGGGCGGCCCGCCGGTGACAGTAATGCACACTGAAGCGGCACGGCGCCATCAGCGAGCAACGGCGTTCCGGCCGTGCCATAGAATGCCTGTGCTCGTGCAGACACTGTTGGCACGGCCCCTGTATAATCAATGTCGTGGGTGCTGGCTTTGAGCGTCAGACGAGGCGGCAGCTTTCGATCCAGTGCGGAAAGATCGCTGTAGTCCATACGGGCCCGAAGAATGGACAGAAGATCAAGAGCTTTCACCTGGGTCAGACGGTCGCAGCCTGCCAGATATGGCTCCAGCCATGCCAGATCATCAGCAAGAGCAGCCATCGACAGGTCCGGCAGATGAGGTGCGTAGGTCGCGCGTGCATGCGCCACACGGGCTTGGAACTGAAACGCTGCGTCAGACCAGTTCAGAGCGCGGGCAAGATCATCCGCGATTTGCTGCAGAAGAAGTGCCTGCGCCTCCTCAGGCGTTACTTCTGTATTGCGATCACGCAGGATCAGCGCGCCTAGACGCAGCCTGCGTCGCGCGATGATCCGACCTGAAGCCCCATCCAGACTGGTTTCAACCTGCTCGGTTGTCCGATCCAGAAGCGTCTGGGGTAAATTTTCAGCATCCAGAGGCGCCGCAAGCGTGATTTCCGTCGACGTTCGCGTGTGAAAAGCTGCGGCAGCCAAAAGCTTTTCACGTGCAAGACCGTCATTGGCCTGCACACGGGCACTCCCGCCGCCTGCAAGCCGAAATCGTCCAATCTCTCCCGCAGCCTGCGCCACACGATCAGGAAAACCGGCGGCCAGAAGTGGCCCTGCATGAGACGGCATCGGACTCAGTGGAAGGTCTTTGCCACCCATGCGACGCAGAAAGCGTTTTGCCGCCTGACGCATATGGAACAGGCTGGCCCTGTCCGCTCGTGGATCATCCCGCTCAAACAAAGCCAGACGTGTGCGGATGTCCGCTCCCGCAGATGCCCCGGAAGGCATATGCGGTCTGGGGCGCAAAGGATCACGCTCTTCCAGAAGAGCGGCGAGGCAGGCAGCCGTCACACGTTCAGGGATGGTTTTCGCTGCACAGAGCATGGCCGCAAGACGCGGGTGAGTTCCGAGCCCTACCATCCGTTTTCCAAGAGCGGTAATCTGGCCGGCTTCATTCAGGGCACCCAACTCACGCAACAACTCACGCCCACCCGCAAGCACTCCGGCAGGGGGCGCATCAAGGAGTGGCAACATGTCGGGCGCTGTTCCCATGACGTCCTGCCAGGCTGCCGTCACGAGAGCGAAGTCCGTTAAATCCGCAACAAGGATTTCGGGCGCATCCTGTGGCCGCAGAGAGCGTTGCGTAGCCTCGGACCACAGACGGATCGCGACACCAGGAGACTGACGCCCCGCACGCCCCGCACGCTGAGTGGCCGTCGCACGCGAAACCTTCAGTGTTTCCAGCCGGGATAACCCTGTGTTGGAATCCAGACGCGGTGCCCGGCGCAGACCACCATCGACAACAATCCGAACCCCGGAAACCGTCACGGAAGTTTCGGCAATCGACGTTGCCAGCACAACACGCCGTCTGTCGGATGGCGCAATCGCGCGGTCCTGATCTTCTGTCGTCTGTTCTCCATGAAGAAGAAAAACAGGCACAGCATCTCCAAGCAGAGCCTGTGTTCGGCGAATTTCCCCAACGCCGGGAAGAAACGCAAGAATATCGCCCTCTTCCTCTGTAAAAGCCTGCCGGATAGCGCGTGCGCAGGCCTCTGGCAGGTCACGCGGGTGCATTACATCCCGGGTGTGGCGTATATCGATGGGATATTGTCGGCCTTCACTCTCGATCAGGGCGGCATTCATAAGATTTGTAAACGCACGCCCATCAGGCGTTGCGGACATGGCCAGCATGCGGAGATCCGGCCTGAGTTCACGCTGAAGGTCCAGGCAGAACCCCAAAGCCGCATCCAGATCCAGCGAGCGCTCATGCACCTCATCAAACAGGACAGCGCCAACCCCATCCAATGTTGGGTCTGCCAAAAGGCGCCGTACAAGCAACCCTTCCGTCACAACTTCAATACGCGTTCGGCCTGATACGGCGCTGTCGGTGCGCGTACGAAAGCCTACAGTTTCACCCGGTCGCTCTCCCAGCGTGGAGGCCATCCGTGACGCAGCCCCTCGCACAGCAACACGACGAGGTTCGACCAGAATGATTTTCTGCCTCGCAAGCCATGGTGCCTCAAGCAGAGCCAGTGGCGTCAGGGTTGTCTTACCGGCACCGGGAGGAGCAACGAGAACAGCGTTTGGCTGCTGCTCTAACGTTTTCAGAAGATCAGAAAGAACAGCCGCAACCGGAAGATCCGGAGAAAGGAAATCGCTCAGGACAAAACTCCGGAATTAGAGGCCAGACGTCGAACAGCAGCATTGGTCATTGACGGAGATATATGTCTCAGGCTCATTCAAATAAACATATTGAATTGATTGCCACGCTTTAGGGCAAAATCAGGATACTTGATGCTCATAAATTGCACAAAAATGTACGGACATGCTGCTTTGATTGAGCAGAATCCACCAACCCGCATCATTGAAGGCGCCATATGGTTGCCCCGTTCAAGATACAGAGATGCAAAAGGCCTCTATGAGCCTTCCGGTCGGGTTGTCACTGAGTCCCTGACATTCCGCGGCTTTCCAGAACCCCATACTCCTCTTGGGAGACTGTATACTTTGGAAACCGGAGCTGATCTTCCAAAAATCAGCAGGGATTTTCACTATATTCATCTAGGGCACGTCAACCGGCACTATGGTCATTTCCTTATAGGAGCCGTCGCGCGCCTTTGGAACCTGTCATCTGGAAACCGCTCGCGCCTGCGCCTGGTTTTTGATGAAGACTACACTGTTGAGGACATGTTTGCGGTTCCTCACATTCGAATCCTTTGGGACGCCCTGGGTTTGAAAGAGGAAAATTTTGTCAGATTTCCTCACGGGGCAGTCTTTGAGTCCATTGAAGTTCCCGGCCTCGCGTTCGAGGAAAACAGCCATATCCACAGAACCTATCAAGATCTTATGAACTGGCTGGGATCAGTCCTGGTGCCAACGCCTGTCAAACAATGCCCAGATAGGATGATTTATTTCACTAAGCACCATTTACAATCTGGTATCCGACGCATCGAACAGGAAGAAGAGCTTACACATCATCTGGCCGCTTACGGAGTAGAAATTGTAGCCCCCGAAAACCTCACGTTAGTTGAGCAAATTCGCCTGTGGAAAGAAGGGGGAGTGTTTATGGGGTTTAGTGGCTCATCCCTGCACACAGGCATCTTCCATCAGAAGAACCGGATTCTTTCCCTTTGCCACACAGACGAAGCCCCATCCAATCAGGTTTTAATTGATAAGGTCACGAACTCCCGGAGCCTTTATCTTCATGACCCCGAACTTCTTGAAAACGGTCATGGGATTAATGGGTTCCGGGCGAGTGTCGTCTGTCATAACCCGCGGCTTCTGGCACAGCGCATAATCCAGGCGGCCAAAATGCTATAACCAAAAACCGATATTTTTATTTCAGAGCAAACCCCAGACGGTTGAGCACAGCCTTCATGACATGGCGGCCGCTCAACCCGTGGTAGCTATCCACACGACTTGCCACGGTTTCAGACCATGCTCGCGGTGCAAGGCCTTGCTCCTGCTGATAGGCATCAGCAACGCGGTCATAGGCGGCAACACCTTCGGCTTCATTTGCGGAAGTGTAGCGTTCACGGTGCACAACGACATCCTGCCCCAGACGCGGCTTGTAACCGTTCTGAGCCGACGGATCAGGACGTCCCACACAGAGGCCAACAACCGCAACGGTTTTGGGCGGAAGGTTTAGCAGCCTGGCAACGTCTTCCGGATGATTCCGCAAGCCACCGATATAAACGGTTCCAAGCCCCATGGATTCGAACGCCGTCACAGCATTTTGGGCAGCGATACCGACATCCAGCGTGCTCATGAGGAAGATTTCCTCATAATCCAGCGCTTCACTCCCCTTGCCTGCCCGTTCCGCAATCCGTTCCAGACGCGCCAGATCGACGATCCAGGCCAGAAACAACGGTGCAACTTCGATGTGCTTCTGATTACCACAGAGCTCGGCAAGCTTTGCCCGTGTCTCCGGATTTTCAACCGCAACAACGGACCATACCTGCAGATTACTGGACGTTGCCGCAGAAGAGGATGCTGCGATTCCAGCCTCCAGCGTCCCGGCTGGCAATGCATCCGGCAAATATGCCCGGACGGAATGGTGTTTCAGGAGAGTTTGAAGAACCGGATTGTCCGGCAGGTCTTTCGGGGCATCAGTGCGATAGCGGATCTGCCACAGGGAAGAAATGCCGGACATGGTGGTTCCTCAGTCTTCGTAAGTGATGAGCGAATTCAGCGGGACATCCAGTTTGTCACGTCCCTTGAGACCTGCAAGCTCGATCAACACACTGGCACCCACAACTTCTGCACCAACCTTGCGCAGGAGATCGATGGAGGCAGCGAGCGTGCCACCGGTGGCCAACAGATCATCAAGAACGACAACGCGCTGACCCGGCTTGATGGCGTCAGCCTGAATATGGAGTTCGTCCTCGCCATATTCGAGACCATACTTCAGGGAGATTGTCTCACCTGGCAGCTTGCCCGGCTTGCGCAACATGGTGAAGCCGCAGCCGAGGCGCTGTGCCAGAGGCGCTGCTGTCAGGAAGCCGCGGCTTTCGATGCCAGCCAGCAGGTCCGGCTGCCAGGCAGAGATGATACGTGCCAGACGGCCCGTCGCAACCTGCCAGGCTTCGGCAGAGCGGATCAGCGTGGAAATGTCGTAAAACAGGATGCCCGGCTTCGGAAAATCGGGAACCTCACGGATGTAGTCCTTGAGGTTGAGCGGCTGGGGTTCCTGAAACGACATGGCGGCACTGCTTTCTTCTGGGCGTGGCAAACAGCGGGCCATGTAGGGGACTCTTCCCCTACAACTCAAGCCCGGATTGCGTTCCGGGCCTGATCGATGGCTTCAAGCAGCGCATTCCTGCGAAACGGCTTGGGCAGAACAGCCACACTTTCCCCCATCAGTTGCCCCTCCTCGAAGTCTCCTGACATGAGAACCACGGCAAGGCTGGCATTCTGTTCCCGCAGTTTCCGGGCCAGCAGCAGACCATTGAGCACACCTGGAAGATTGTAGTCGGTCACCAGCAGGTCTGCGGACCCGTCCCATGCCAAGGCACTTTCAGCATCCTCAACCAGATGAACGTCCCATCCTTCCCGCGTCAGAACCGTCTTCACCACGAGGGCCACGGCCACATCGTCTTCAACAAGAAGTACCTGCATCACTCTCAACTCCTTCAGGGCGCTGATGATGGCAGTCTGGGCCTCAGCAGAGCAAACACGGTTGCCGCGCAGAAGGCGAACACCAGAAAGCCCGCAAATGGAATGGCCGTCCCGGGGGACATCAGACCGAACAGCGCACTTGCTACCGCTCCGAACAGGTACTGCATTGTTCCTGCCAGAGCAGAAGCCGAGCCTGCACGTTCGGACTGTTCGGACAGAATGCCAACCATTGAATTGGGTCCAATGATGCCTGTTGGCGCCATTGTGATGACAAGCGAGATGATCAGCGGCCAGAGGAAGAAGGATCGAAGCTGCCCGCCCGATGTCAGATCAACAGCGGAAATAACAGCCAGCGCCAGGAAAAGGATACTGCCTGTCAGACTGATCCCCAGCGCACTGAAAAGCATATGGGTCGTACTGACCTTCCCCACCACAAGCCCATTGATGGCGGAAGCCCCGATCATACAGACCGCGAACAGACCAAACAGCATTCCGTAATGGAACGGAGACATGCCGAAACGCTCTTCGAACAGCGTGGGAGCGCCTGTCAGATAGGTGAAGGTTACGAAGCCCAGAAAGCTCCAGACGAGGCCATTCGTGATGAAGCTACGGGTCCGTAGAATATAGATATAGCGTTCGATGATGGAGAGAGGCCGCATGTCCCGGCGCTCCTGCGTGGGGAGCGTTTCCGGGAAGACTGTCAGGAGCATCAGGGTACAGAGCCCCCCATACACGGCCGTGGCCCAGAAAATGACCCGCCAGTCCACAAACTTCAGCGCAAAGCCACCCAGCATGGGCGCGAGAATCGGGACAACACCTTGCACAACGATCAGGCGCGACATGAGGCGGGATGCTTCATCACCTTCCGTCAGATCCCGAAGACATGCATTGGGAATCACCAGTCCGGCCGAAGCCATCAGAGCTGAAAAAACCCGGCAGATGCACATGATGGTCATGGTCGGGGCCAGTGCGCAGCCGACCTCGCCGATTGTGTATCCGATCATGCCAATCAGCAGCGGCAGCCGTCGGCCGAACCTGTCTGACACCGGGCCAATCGTGATCTGACCAATGGCCAGTCCGATAACCCAGGCAGCCATGGTGATACTGCCTGAACCGGGAGCAGAATGAAGCTGGCGTTCCATTTCAGGGAGGGCCGGGAGATAGATATCTGTGGAGACAGGTCCGACTGCCGTGAAGATACCCAGCATAAGCGGCAACCATCCCGGAATGGTATCTCCACGCCGGAACGCCATGCTCTGTTCTGTCATTCGTTTCTGCCTGTGAAAAAGCAATGTTCAGAAGATGAGAAAGGACCCGTCCCTCACGAACGGATCAAACCAGTGAATCGTTCAGAACGAGATGTTCGAACGGTTATTCATCTGCCTGACGCAGGAGCAATGCTCCCAGAACGCCAGAAACCACAAACAGGCCACCCGCGAGACCAAGCTGGACCATATGACCAATACGTGTGCCAGCCCCTACCAGAACAAACACCAGGTTCTGAGGCAAACCGCCAAGGCAGGTTGCCAACGCAAAGGCTGGAAGCGGAAGTTCAAATAATCCGGCTGCCATGGAGACCAGCAGAGCAGACCCAACAGGCATAAGCCGAAAGGTGAGAACAGCACGGAAGGGTTTGCGATGAAGGATTCTTGCCAGCGCTGCATAATTCCTTTGCAGGCGGTCATGCAACCTTTGTCGAAATTTTACCGGTGCGAGCACTCTGGCCCAGCCATAAGCCGCCATCGCCCCCAGCATATAGGCCAGAGAACACAGGCCCAGCCCACCCCAGACTCCAAACGCCAGCCCCGCGGCAATGCACAAAGCCTGACGAGGCAGACCGCAGGCACAATACGGAATGGCCAGTAGCAGGAACCAGACTGCTGCATAGGGAGTCTCGTGCCAATGCGGCGCGTTTTCCAGCAGACGACGAATGAAGGGCAACCGCTGCAACAGCGCCACACACAACAGCATCGCACCAATCGTCAAAGCAGCACGCCAGGGCACCAGCTGACGAAATGTGCGCCGCAGTTCGGGATCAGGAGGGGAAGAGATCGGGCTACCCATATCCGCCGGATACCAGCGGAAACGGCACGCGGCTATGGCACGAGCAGATTTTGAAAAAGAAACTCTTGCAGATATATCTTAAGATACTATATCGTACGACATATCGAATGAAGGAAAACAGAATGTTCAAACATGATACCAATCGCGCTGAGCGCGGTTTCTCAAGGTTCTCCCGGGGTTTTGGCTTCGGCGGACACAAGCATCGCAAGGGTGGTCGACGCCGCAGCGACGCATTAACCAGCGAAGGAGAAAAAATGCAGGATCGTCCGGACTTCCGTGAAGGCGGATTTCCTCCAGAGCGTGGCGAACACGCAGGGCGCCGATTTGGTGGCCGGGGTGGAGAAGGCCGTGGGGGACGCGGCTTTGGTGGTCGTGGACCACGCGGCGGCGGCCGGTTCGGTGGCGGCGGCTTTGGTGACGACACTTTCGGACGTGGTCGTAAACTGACAGCTGAGGAACTTCAGATTGTCATTGAAGCGCTTCTCCATGATCAGCCTGCGCATGGCTACGAGCTGATCCGCCGCCTCGAAGAGCACTCCGGTGGCTTCTACAAGCCGAGCCCTGGCGTCATTTACCCTTCCCTCACCTATCTTGAAGAGGCTGGCCTCACCGCCGTCACACAGGAAGGCAACCGTAAGCTTTACAGCCTCACGGATGCGGGGCGCACCCATTACGAAGCGAACCGGGAGACGGCGAATCGTATTCTCGAGGTCCTCGCCCGGATTGGTGCCCGGATGTCGGAAGTTCGGGATGCCTTCAGTGGAGTGAATGATCTTGATCCAAGCCTGGGTCAGGACCTGCATGAGGCACGTCTGGCTCTGAAGCTGGCTCTGAAATCCCGTCGCGGAGCGAATGCAGAGGAACTGCGCCGGGTGGTGCAGATCCTGCGGCAGGCTGCAGCCGACATCAGCGGTGAAACACCAGAAGACAAGCCATCCGCCGACTGAAGATCCCGCCTCTTCGTCTGAGCGAATGTATGGAGTAAAGGGTGGTCATGATTGTTCAGGACCACCCTTACTTCTGCAATATGCCCGAAGACATGCAGTACTATCGGCCTGAAGTCTTTCCAGCCGGCTTCATTGAAAAATCAATGATCTTTGCGCTTCCTGACCGGCTCAAGAAATTCCGTCGGAATCTATGGCACGTCCGGCGCAATCCTGGGGAAGATGCGGTTTATATGCCGCTGTTCCGGGTGGACTGTATTTTAAAGTCAGAGCCGCGCCCTGCAGGGTTGCAGGGACCGCTGGATATTTATCCATTCTATACCCGTACGACAAAGACCCGCAGCCGTGAGCTGGACTACTACGTTCTGTTCATCTTTCGCGAAAAACTGTCATTCATGCGATGTCAGGAACTCATCGGGAAAGGTTGAACGGTTCTCCCCTTGAAGGAAGCCCCCAAGCGGCCCATTGATGATCGGCGCTCAGACGCATCTCAGTCTTTTCAAGCGGATCAAGACCTATGCCGAAATCCCTTTATGCCACGATGAAAGCCCTTCCCGGCTGCCGTGAAAAAGTTCGCGACCTTCTCGTAGGCTTGGCAGCCGACGTTCGAGCCGAGCCCGGCTGTGAACGGTTTGTCGTTCACACACTGGCGACTGATCCTGACTTCTTTCATGTCGAAGAAACTTACCGCGACGAAGACGCCTTCAAGGCTCACATGGGCACAGACCACGGCCGCGTCTTTAACCAGGCCATCGAAACACTGGTTGAAGACGGTGGCTCGAAAGTTGTGTTTCTTGATACCGTAATCTGAACGGACGTCAGATCAGGCCCTTTGCGCGAATCAGCGCAAAGGCAGCCAGAGACACCATGCATTTAAGTTCGCCACGGGCGATCAGGTTTTCAAATTCGCCCAGCGTCATGTCCTGCGTCGTGATGTCCTGCTCGGTGTCTTCCAGCTCGGTTTCCCCGCGCGTGAGGTTACGCGCCAGAAAGACGTGTCCTTTCTGGTTCGAGTATCCGGCCCCCTGATACATCGTTCCCACATGGATCATCTCGCCAGCGCGCAGGCCCGTTTCCTCGCGGAGTTCACCGAGAGCCAGTTCGACAGGATCGACGTTCTCTTTGGTCTCCCACATTCCCATTGGCAGTTCGAGCAGGCGCTCCCCAACCGGGTACCGAAACTGCTGGATCAGGGTCACGCGGCCATCAGCATGCATGGGCAGGATCACCACAAACTCTCCACGCTCGACAATGCCATAAAGGCCCTTCTTGCCGTTGGGATGAATGATGATGTCCTCTCGCAGGGCCGTCCACGGATTGCTGTAAGCCAGACGGGTTGAGACTGTCTGGAAACCAGCGGCGCGACGGGCGTCTTCGATGCTCATGGACTGATCCGATCTTGTTTCGTTCCTGTTGATCGGCGACACTGTACAGATGGAGTCCCGCCGGATCGTGCATATCGACATGGACGCTTTTTATGCGTCTGTCGAACAGCGAGATAACCCGTCCTTACGTGGCCGCCCCCTCGCGGTTGGACGGGGCGAGGCCCGTGGCGTTGTTGCCGCTGCCAGTTATGAAGCGCGTCCTTTTGGTGTGCGCTCTGCAATGCCGTCCCTGAAAGCCAAGCGCCTCTGTCCGGATCTTGTATTCGTACCGGCCAGGTTTGACGTCTATCGCGCTGTTTCCATGCAGATCCACGAGATCTTTGCCCGATATACGCCCCTCATCCAGCCCCTTTCCCTTGATGAGGCCTATCTGGATCTCACGGATTATCTGGGCGCCTATGGTTCGGCCACGTTGGTTGCGGAACGCATTCGTGCAGACATCCGCAAAGAAACCGGCCTTACAGCTTCCGCTGGAGTCTCTTACAACCGGTTTCTGGCCAAACTGGCATCCGATTACCGCAAACCTGACGGGCTTTTTGTCATCACGCCGCGCATGGGGCCGGATTTTGTGCTGAATTTGTCCGTAGACCAGTTCCATGGAATTGGCCCGGCAACTGCTCGAAAAATGAATGCTCTGGGCATTAAAACTGGCGCAGACCTCCGGAAAATGGATCTGCTCACGCTCACACGCCACTTTGGGAAGGCCGCTTCGTTTTATCATGGCATTTCCCGCGGGATTGATGACCGCCCCGTCGTGGTTAATCGCGAGCGCAAGTCTTTGGGAACAGAACAGACCTATCTGACAGACCTGCGAGATGAAGCCGCTGCACGCAATGCTCTTGGAATGATTGCCAGCAAACTCTGGCTACAGGCCCAGCGCAAACAGATCACCGGCCGCACCATAACTCTCAAGGTCAAATACTCAGATTTTCGCCGAATTACCCGTGCCCGCAGTCTGCCTGTCTCTGTTGGGTCCGAAGCAGTTCTGGCGGAAGTTGGCCAGTCTCTCCTGACGCCGCTTTTCCCTTTAGTGCCTGGCGTGCGTCTTCTCGGCCTCACGTTATCGGCTCTCGCGGGATCAACGCTGGAGATACCGGACGAGAATTCACAAATGCAACTTGCTTTCGATCAGCCAGAAACGACGCTCCCCGAAAATCGACAGGTTTTTCGCTCACTTTCTCTCTTTTGAGCGTTGTTAGGACGCATAGAGGCAGATCACGCCTCATGGTTGTCCTTACAGGAGTTGAAATTTTATGGTTCCGTTCCGCCTGCCAGCCCTGCTCTCGACTGGCGCAATTGCGGCCATTGCAGCCCTTTCTCTTGGAGGCTGCACATCCGGGATGTCGGCTGCCCAGAATCCGGAAACGCAGGCAGCGGCAACATCCGCTGCAACTGCCGCAGCCCAGAGCACAGCTTCACAGTTGACCGGAGGCCTGACGGGCGCCCTTGGGCTGCCCAATCTCTCCTCCACCTCCACCAGCAATCTGGCCGGCGTGCTGAACTATTGCGTGACGAACAACCTTGCTACGGGGACGAATGCTACGGGTCTTCTCTCCACTGCCACACAGGCAGCAGGCGTGACCAACAGCCCGGCATACAGTGCTGGCCAGCAGGGCATTCTTCAGGCCGTCAGCAACCAGACGAATACGTCCCAGCAATACTCCCTGTCCTCACTGGCAGAGCCGTTGCGCCAGAAAGTATGCTCAGCGGTTTCAAGCCGCCTGCAGAACATGCTTTAAGGCCACCTTCTCTCGGGATGTTCATTCCCGAGAGATCACATACTGTTGTTTTTTGGACCTGAGGGGTCCATTGACCGTGACGGATCGTTCAAACTGTCCTATGCCAGACAGAACGTAACCAGTTAGTTACTTAAAGAAACAGGAGATTAAAGGCATGACTGCGGAAGAAACGCCGGTGAGTTCACCGACGAAGCGGGTTCTTACCGTCGTTCTGTTCAATCTTCTGGTTTACATCGTTATCGGGCTTCCCAATGCCGTCCTGACGATCTTCGTGCACCATACGCTGGGCTATAGCACGACGATCGCCGGTCTGGCCTTCTCCCTGCAGTATCTTGCGACATTCGCAGCGCGGCCTTCTGCTGGTCGGCTGGTAGATAGCATAGGCCCCAAACCGGTTGTTTTAGGCGGATTGTTGACATGCCTCATATCAGGCCTGCTGATGATCGGTGCGGGTTGGTCAGGCGAAACACCAGCCGTTTCCCTTGGAATTTTGCTCTTAAGTCGTCTGTTTCTAGGATGGGCAGAAAGCTGGGCCGCCACGGGCGTTATTGTCTGGAATATTCGCCGGGCCGGAGCTGAAAACACAGCTATTGCCATTTCGTGGAACGGTATCTGTTCTTATGGAGGCATTGCTCTTGGTGCACCGATTGGCGCCAAGCTCTCACAGCTTCCTCATCCTTATGGCGGCATTGTCTCGGTCGGTATCCTATCCGTTATTCTTCCGCTCTTTGGTCTTGCCCTGATCGGCTTTTACAAGGGCATCAAGCCTCTTCCCTCTACGGAAAAGCCCGTTCCCTTCACGCGCGCCCTTCGTCTGGTTCTGCCGCATGGCATGGCGCTGGCGGCTGGCTCCATCGGATTCGGCGCCATCTCGTCCTTTCTTGCTTTGTATTATGCCGTTCTGCACTGGGAGGGCGCTGCAACAGCCCTGTCCGTCTTCGGTATCGTATTCGTTGTTATCCGGTTCTTTTTCGCCTCACAGATTGCCCGGCGTGGTGGCGTTTTCGTGGCGATCGTCTCTCTGCTGATCGAAGCTGTCGGGCTGGCCTGTCTGGCAATTTTCCCCTCACAAGGGGCTGCTCTGATCGGTGCGGCGTTGACTGGCGCAGGTTTCTCCCTGCTGTTCCCTGCCCTTGGTGTTCTGGCCGTCAACAGTGCTGGCCCACAGAACCGCGGGGCCGCTTTGGGCGCATATTCGATCTTCATTGATCTGGCGATTGCATGTTCGGGTCTTGTGCTCGGGCAGGTCATCGAGTTTGCTGGCTACAAGACCATGTTCGGCACGACTGCGGTGTGCTGTCTGGTCGGTGTGCTCATCAGCCGTTCGCTTGGGCGGAAGCCTGCCGTCTAAGCGTTCTGCCCGCTTCCTTACAGGACCTGCTTCCCATGACCATTCGTTCCTGCGCTGTTTTCTGCGGCTCCCGCTTCGGCAACTCCCCTGTGTATGCAGAAGGTGCATCCGAACTTGGAACGGCTCTGGCCCAGAACGGAATTACGCTCGTTTACGGCGGTGGTCATGTGGGTCTGATGGGAACCGTTGCGGATGCCGCCCTGACTGCGGGGGGGCAGGTTATCGGCGTTATTCCCGGGTTCCTGCATGATCGCGAAGTCATGCATAAAGGCGTGACAGAGCTTGAAGTGACACCCAACATGCATAGCCGCAAAGCCCGCATGTTCGAGCTTTCAGATGCGTATGCCATCATCCCAGGCGGATTCGGCACGTTTGACGAACTGATGGAAATTCTGACCTGGAAGCAGCTCGGTCTGCACCAAGACCCGATTTACATCGTCAATATTGGTGGTTGGGCAAAATCGCTTGTCCGCACCCTGACCGATGCCGTTGAGCAGGGCTTTGCCTCCCCCAACACGCTTAAGCTGTTCACCGTTGTGGAAGACGTTCCCGCGCTGATGAACCATCTGCGCGAAAACGTTCCTGCCTGAAATTCAGTCTGTCAGCGTCTTTTCAAAGGCGCTGACAATCTTCTCGATCATGGCCTGATCTTCCGCATCGAAGCGGTTCTTCACAGGGCTATCAATATCCAGAACTCCGATCAGGTTTCCATCATGGAGGATGGGAACCACGATTTCGGAAGCCGAGGCAGCATCACAGGCAATATGCCCTGGAAACGCATGCACATCCGGAACGACGAGCGTGGTTTTCTGCTGGGCAACAGTTCCACAGACGCCTTTCCCAAGCGGAATGCGCGTGCAGGCCAGACGCCCCTGAAACGGGCCAAGGACCAGTTGATCATCCTTGAAGAGATAGAACCCGGCCCAGTTAATGTCTGGCAAGGCCTCGAACAGCAGGGCCGCGATATTGGCCATGTTCGCAATCTGATCCGTTTCAGACGCGACAACCGATTCAACGGTTTCCACCAGATCTTCCACGGTCAGACGATGGATAGGCGCACTCATGTCGGATGATCCTGAGTTAAAATGAGATGAAACAGGACCATAAAGCCGTTGCGTGTCTCCGTCACGATGGCCACTCTGTCCTTTTCACCATTGCCGGACCAGATCATGGCTAGACGTCTTTATGGAATTCCTCTGTCCGGCCATGTGCATCGCGTCCGGCTGTTCCTGTCGATCCTGAAGCTGGATTACAGTTTCGTTGAAGCCTCAATGCAGTCGCCTGAAGTGCTGAAGCTTAATCCGCTGGGACAAATTCCGATTCTGGAAGACGGCGATATTATCCTGACAGACAGCAATGCCATTCTGGTCTATCTCGCGAAAACCTATGCATCCGACAGTTCATGGCTGCCAGAGGATGCACTCGGCGCGGCGCGAGTTCAAAAATGGTTTTCCATTGCCGCTGGCGAATTGCGGTATGGACCGGCTATGGCGCGTGCAGCGACGCTCTGGAAGCGCCCGGATGATATTGCCCCGGCTCAGGCAAAGGCTGCGAAGCTGCTTCCCTTTATGAATGATGAACTGAAACAGCGGCCATTTCTCGCAGGTGACATGCCCACGCTCGCCGATCTGTCCTGTTACGCTTACATCAAACGCGCACCTGAGGGCGGGGTGTCTCTGGCGCCTTATTCTGCAGTTCAACAATGGCTGGAGCGTATAGAAGCGCTGCCTGACTTTATTCCCATGCCGGAAGCATCTGCTTTCGGGTTATGAATATTTTCGTTTCCCTAATGAATCCTCTCATTGGTGCGAGAAATATTAGAAAAAATTTATATTTAATAAAAACAGTTTCCTCATCACGTCTTCTTCTTAAAAGGGTCGGGCCTTTCGTTCGGAAGAACCATCATGAAACTGACCCCGGAAACTCTGGCCCACCTTCCAGAGACCATCCTCACCTCCCCTTATGATCGCCAGAAGGTGACTGCGGGGATTGCCCATCTCAGTGTCGGAAACTTTCACCGCGCCCATCAGGCCGTGTACACAGACCGCACACTGGCTCTGCCGGGCCAGGAAAGCTGGGGCATTGTTGGCCTTGGGTTGATGGATGTGCCGTCTGAAGTGCAGAAGGCTGAAGCCCTTCAGTCTCAGGGCGGTCTTTACACTTTGCGGGAATGCCCATCGGGCCGTCCGGACGTCGTACGGGTTGTAAAATCCCTGGTGGAATACATCCATGCTCCCGCAGACCGTCTGGCAGCCCTGAAGCGCCTGACCGATCCAGCAATCCGCATCGTCACCATGACGATCACGGAAGGTGGATATTACATGGATGAGGCAGGCCACTTCATGGCTGACCATCCGACCATCGTTGCGGACCTCAAGCGTGAAGTGCCGGAAACAGCATTTGGTATCCTCACCGAGGCCCTTCGTCTGCGCCGTGAAGCCGGTGTGAATGCTTTCACAATTCTCTCTTGCGACAATGTTCCGTCGAACGGAGAGGTTGCGCGCCACGCTGTCCTGTCCTTCGCACGCCTGCGAGACGACGAACTGGCAGACTGGATTTCCCGGAACGTCTCGTTCCCGGCCTGCATGGTTGATCGTATTACCCCAGCGGTTGGACCGGCAGACATTGCTCGCCTCAATAGTGAAAGCGGCATTGAAGACCGCGCCCCGCTGTTCTGCGAAGACTTCATCCAATGGGTTGTGGAAGACAATTTCCCAGAAGGGCGTCCGGCCTGGGAGCAGGCGGGTGTGCTGTTCACGAACAATGTTGAGCCATACGAACAGGTCAAGCTGCGCATGCTCAACGCGTCCCACTCCATGCTGGCCCTCCCCGCGGTTCTGATGGGGTACCGCTTTGTCAGTGAAGCCATGGAAGACGAGAGCCTTTTCCGCCTCCTTCAGCAGTTTTTGGGTTTTGACTCAGAACCACATCTGACCGCTCCTCCGGGCATCAGCCTTCCGGAATATGGAGCCCTCCTGCTCCAGCGTTTCCGCAACAAGGCTGTCAGTGATCAGCTTCTGCGCATTGCGTCGGACAGCACATCCAAACTGCCGGTCTTTATTCGCCCGACAGCCGAGATCGTGGTGAAAGACAACGGTGACATGCGCCGGATCGCGTTCCTGCTGGCCTGCTACTGCGCCTACATGAACGGCCGGGACGATACAAACGCGGACTTCCCTGTCACAGAGCCACGTCTCAGCAAGGAAGATCGTGCACTGGTGACGGACACCGATCCGGCGCGCGCTTTAGATATGGGCGTCTTTGCGGGCTGGGGCCTCACTGACAACCCTGCTTTCGTCCAGCTTTTCACTGACATGCGGCAGAGCCTGCAGGATCGTGGAACCGCTGCGACACTTGCGGACGTCATCACGCCAAAGGGCTGATCAGGGTGTCCTGTGCCGGTTGAGATTAACAACCGGCACAGAACCCTTTCTCCAGACGACGTCGTTGCGGCCCGCCAGTGGGCCGCCTACAAACAGAGCCAGATGCGTTACTTGCAAACTCTCGCAGGATAGATCGTCTCATGATCATCAGCACTGACGAAAAAATCGATCTTCAAACGCCTACTGGCTCAATGCGTGTCCATATTTTTCGACCGGTTCAGGATGGCCGTTTCCCAGCTGTCATGCTGTTTTCGGAAATCTATCAGGTCACGGCACCTATCGAACGATTGGGCGCCATGATTGCGGGACAGGGATATCTCGTCGCAATCCCCGAAGTGTATCATGAGTACGAGCCCGCCGGGACTGTCCTTGCCTATGACAAGGATGGAACGGATCGCGGGAATGATCTGAAATACGCCAAGCCTGTCTCGGCCTTTGACAACGACACGGCAGCCCTTGTCGAATGGCTGCAAGACAGCAGTTTCTGCACGGGAGCAATTGGCGCTTTTGGTGTATGCCTAGGGGGGCATCTCGCCTATCGGGCAGCTCTTCATCCTGCAGTCAAAGCAACAGCGTGTTTCTATGCCACCGACCTGCATTCAGCGACGCTTGGTGAAGGCAAGTCTGATGACTCGCTCATTCGGGCCACAGACATCACTGGTGAACTGATGATGGTTTGGGGCCAGTCAGACCCGCATGTTCCCTATGCGGGACGGCGTATAATCCGGGATAGACTTGAGGACGCGGGCGTCACGCTGGAGTGGCATGAAGTTAACGCCCAACATGCATTCCTGCGTGATGGAGCACCACGCTTCGATGCTGCTCTCTTCCTGCAGGCCATGAACTGGACGAATGCTCTATTTCAGCGCGCTTTGACACGAGGGTAACCGAAGGGGGCTTCCGCTGCAGGAAGCCCTTCAAACGTCAAAATTCCTCGTAAGTGGCAGGATCCTGATCGGCGAGACGCCCATCCGCACGTGCCAGAGAGGCAATTTTTGTCATATCGTCTTCTGTCAGGGCAAAGTCGAAAATGGACCTGTTCTTAATCTGCCGCTCAGGCGTGGCAGACTTGGGAATGGGCACAGAACCAAGCTGGTGATGCCAGCGGAGAATAACCTGCCCGACTTCCTTGCCTAACCGCTCAGCAATTGTTTTCAACAGAGGATTTGTCAGAAGGTCACTTGCGCGCCCCAAGGGGCTCCAAGCCTGCGTAATGATCCCGTGATCATGATTCCACTTCCGCATCTCGTCCTGCGGGAAATAGGGATGCAGTTCAATCTGGTTGATCGACGGAAGAACGCCTGTTTCGGCTTTCAGCCGCTCAAGATGTTCTGGCAGAAAATTGCATACGGCAATTGATCGGATATAGCCGCGCTTCTTTGCCTCAATCAGGGCTTTCCAGGCTTCAACGTACTTGCCCTGCTTCGGGTTAGGCCAGTGAATGTAATACAGGTCAAAGTAATCAAGCTGCGTGCGATAGAGGGACTCCTCGATCGTTGTCAGCGCAGCATCATAGTCATGATGGCGGCCTGGTAGCTTTGAGGCGACGCGCAGTTCTTCCCGGGGGCGGCCGCTCTCACGCACGGCGCGGCCAACTGCACCTTCATTCTCATAATTGAACGCACTGTCCAGCGCATCATAGCCCACGTTGAGGGCACTGTTCATGGCTTCAACGCCCGCAGCGCCGTTCAGCTTATAGGTTCCGAACGTGATCGCCGGAATGGTTGTGCCGTCATTCAGCGTGACTGTCGGAATCGTCATTCTCTGCTTCTCCTGACTCTGCCGCATTCAATCCCTGGGGAATTTATCAAATGCCTAAGGAAGACTTTCGGGTTTGACGTATTACGCCCGACAGAGAGGAAGCGTTTCATAACAGATGGCTTCAGACGCACGAGCCACAAAAAAAAGCGGTGAACCAAAATGGCTCACCGCTTGCATCAAAAGAAGCCTAAACAATCTTTAGTCTGAAACGCGTTCGATATCAGCACCACATGCTGCGAGCTTGCGATCTACGCCCTCATACCCACGATCCAGATGGTAAATCCGGCTGAGCTGCGTCTCGCCTTCAGCAGCAAGTCCAGCCAGAATGAGCGAGAAAGACGCCCGAAGATCAGTAGCCATGACCGGAGCACCGGACAGCTTCGGAACGCCACGAATAATTGCCGAGCGACCATGTGGATTGATGCGCGCACCCATCCGGTTCAGCTCAGGAACATGCATGAAACGATTTTCGAAAATCGTCTCGGTAATCATGGACGCACCATCCGCAACAGAGAGCATCGCCATGAACTGGGCCTGCATGTCCGTCGGGAAACCCGGATATGGCTCCGTCATGATGTCCACGCCTGTCAGCTTACCGGTGCGACGGACACGCAGACCACGCGGATCTTCCTCAACTTCAACACCCGTTTCCTGAAGGGTACGGATTACAGCCCCCAGATCATCGGCACGACCACCAACGAGCAGAAGATCACCGCCCGTGATGCCCGCAGCGCAAGCATAGGTGCCGCATTCGATGCGATCTGGCATGACCGCATAGTTGGCACCATGCAGGCGCTCTACGCCTTCAATGATCAGTGTACCGGAACCTTCGCCCGTAATCTGTGCGCCCATCGCGTTGAGACAGTGCACCAGATCGCTGATTTCGGGCTCACGCGCTGCGTTGACGATTTCGGTACGGCCTTTGGCGAGCGTGGACGCCATCAGCAGATTTTCCGTCGCACCAACACTGGCGAACGGCAGGATAATCCGGTCGCCCTTCAGGCCTTCGGGCGCACGGGCATTGATGTATCCGTTCTCAAGACGAATTTCAGCACCCAGAGCTTCAAGCCCCTTGAGGTGCATGTCCACAGGACGCGTGCCAATAGCGCAGCCACCCGGCAGCGAAACCTTGGCTTCACGGGCACGCGCCAGAAGCGGGCCAAGAACGAGAATGGAAGCGCGCATCTTGGAAACGATGTCGTACGGGGCTTCCACCGATCCGATTTCGCCTCCGATAGAGAGGGTGCGCTCACCCACAGCCTCGACGGCGATGCCCAGCCCCTTGAGAAGATCGCGCATCGTCTTGATGTCGGCAATCTGCGGAACGTTGGACAGCACCAGACGATCAGAGGTCAGCAGGCCTGCGACCATGAGCTTGAGGCCGGAGTTCTTTGCGCCCCCGATCTCGATTTCGCCCGTCAGGCGATGGCCACCACGAATAATGAAACGGTCCATGAGTGATGCGCTCCTTACAGCCGAGGCGTGGTTACGCCGGACTGGCGCATGTATTTACCGGCACGATCCGCGTAGCTGACTTCGCAAGGGCTGGCGCCCTGGAAGAACAGGAACTGGCAGATGCCTTCGTTCGCATAGATGCGCGCAGGCAGCGGCGTCGTGTTACTGATTTCGATGGTGACCTGCCCTTCCCACTCCGGCTCAAGCGGCGTCACATTCACGATGATACCGCAGCGCGCATAGGTGGACTTGCCAAGGCAGACGACCAGCGTGTCCCGCGGAATACGAAAATATTCGATCGTGTGCGCCAGTGCGAAGCTGTTTGGGGGAATCGTGATGTCGCCCGTCCGTGTCACGAAGCTGTTCGCGGCGAAGTTCTTCGGATCGACGACGGCACTGTCCACATCGGTAAAGATTTTGAAGTCTTCCGCGACACGCGCGTCATAACCGTATGACGACAGACCGTAGGAAATAACGCCTTCCCGCTTCTGGTTTTCCACAAACGGTTCAATCATGCCGTGTTCTTTGGCCATCTGGCGGATCCAGGTATCAGGCATGATTGGCATGGACGCATTAACTCCTACACGGGGGGATCGATCTGCTCTAGCGACAGCCGCCCGATCACGCAATGTGTCGGTTTAGCCATTTTCCGTGAGGTGCTGTTGCCTTTTGACAAGCCAGCGCGGTCTCATCTCACTGGCAAGAACACCACAGACAATCAAAGCAGCCCCAAGAAGCGTGGTGGCCTGCAGTTGATCGCCTGCCAGCCAGCCGACCAGTCCACCCCAGACAGGCTCTCCTGCATAAATCACAGCAGCTTTTGAAGGTGGGACGGACTTTTGAGCCCAGTTCATCACGAGTTGTACCAGAGCACTCAGGCTTCCGAGAGCCGCAGCACAGACAACCCAGATCCATGAAAACGTTGGCACATGCTCCCCGGCGACCGGCATGAGCAAAAGTGCAAAAAGGCCGCCTCCAACAAGCTGACAGACCGTGATTCTACGACTGTCCACGCCTTGGGCAAACAGGCTGATCAAAACAATTTCGGCGGCGATGGCGCATGCTGACAGCACCGTCAGTAAATCGCCATGGCTAAAGGTCAGGGTCAGGGCTGCCGGCCCTGCCAGCGCAATCAAGCCGGCAAACGCCAGGCCGATTCCGACCCAGCTCATAATGTGCGGCGATTTACGCAGAATGGCCCACTGGAACAGTGGCACCAACGGCACATAGAGAGCCGTGATGAATGCAGAACGGCTGCTGGTCACCTCACGCAAACCTGCACTTTGCAGAACATACCCGATTGAAAGGGCAATCCCGATCAGAATACCGGATCGCACTTCTTTCCGTGTCAGACCCGTCATGTGACGACCTGCCAGACACGCCACCATGGCTGCGGCCATCAGAAATCGCACACCGACAAAAAACATCGGTCCGCAATGCTGCATGGCCAGATGCAGGATCAGAAAAGTGCCTCCCCAGAGCGCCGTAACGCCCGCCAACGCCAGTTCCTGTGGCGTTGGCGTTGGCAGACGAATTTTCATGACGCCTTAGCTTTCGGAGGACGGTGTGGGCGCTGTGGGCCTGATGCGCTGCTGCTGTTTCCGACGCAGAAGATTGGCCCGGAGCGCCTTGGCTTCGCGAACTGCGCGTGCCTCTTTGGCAGCCTGCGCCTTATCAGTCAGATGGGCCGTAGCTTTGCCGTTTTCCGTCTTGTCAGTTGTCATCAGTCTGTCCGTCGAAAGATGCTCGAAGATGCGTTCCAAGCAGCTCGTCATATACACCGAGTGTCGCCGACTGCATCTGTCGGATCGTATAATTTCGCAAGACATGCTCACGGGCATTTTCTGCCAGATAGGCAAGCGTCTCATCATCGGCCGACAGAATGCCGACAAGTGCTTCGGCCAATGCCTGAGGATTATCGGGAGGAATAACGAGACCGGTCTGTCCGGGCAATACCGTCTCCATCATGGCGCCCTGTGCCGTTCCGATAACGGGTTTGCCCATCATCTGCGCCTCTACAAGCGTCCGCCCGAAGGGTTCAGGCCGCAGAGACGGTGCGACGACAACGGACGCCAAAGCGCAGGCCGCTGGCATGTCCTGGCATGTCCCTGCGAAGCGAACCCTGTCTTCCAGACCCAGCTCCTGAATTCTCCGCCCAAGAGAGAGCGCGAATTTATGATCCGTTTCCGGGCCAACCAAAACACAGATCCAGGGTGCAACAGAGGCCTGTTTGAGAAACTTCAGCGCTTCAATCAGGACCCTCTGCCCTTTCCACGCCGTTAGACGTGCAGGCATCAGGATCACGCGGGCGCCGTGAGGCACTGACCAAGCTTCAGCAAGACGCTGGATCCGCTCGCCGGAGACCTTTTCCGGGTCAAAAAGAGAAGGGTCGGCCCCACGGGGAATGGTCCGCAGACGGTCTGACTGAACACCATATTGCCCGGACAAACGGCCAGCGATGAAATTCGAAATGGCAATCACGCGCGTGCCACGGGCCAGAACAGAATTGTAAAGCTTCTTGCCCCACCAACCCGCACCATGAACACCATGCCATGTCGTGACCAGCGGGATCCCTTCACGACGACAGGCCAGCCAGGCCGCCCATGCCGGAATACGGGAGCGGGCATGCACCAGATCCACCCCCTGCTGGCGGATCAGTTTCTGAAGATCACGGGCCCGGCGCAGTACAGCAACAGGTGATTTGGATTTCAGGTTGAGCGGCACATGAATTGCGCCAGCGTGCCTCAACTGGATCAGCAGCGGCCCCGGCTTTGAAGCAACAATGGCTTTCCCGCCCGCCTGAGTGATGGCAGCGGCGATTTCGATGGCACCGCGCTCAAGCCCCCCAGTACTGAGTGCAGGAAGGACCTGGAGGATCACGGGAGAACGGTCAGTCATGAGCGTTTCGGCGGGCCATTCTGAAATTTTGATCCGAACGAGAAGCCTTCCTGATCGGTCTGCGCCTGAGGCTTTCAGAATGAAAAACAGGCAGAAACGAAAAAGGGAGGCGTCCATGCCCTGCTAGCACAGAAGTCCCCCCTTGACGATGGAGTGTAGCGAATGTGCACAGCACATCCGCCACAGTCGTCGGCTTTACTTAACGGCGTCAGGCAAAGCGTAAACCACGAGCTGATCGCTGACTGGCGTCATCATGAAGTGATGCCCACCTGCCATGATGGCAACGTACTGATGTCCGTTGGCTTCGTAAGTCATCGGGTTGGCCTGACCGCCACCCGGGAGCACCGCGCTCCACACGACCTTGCCGGTGTGCTCGTCAATGGCACGGATCTGGTTATCCGTAGCGGCTGCGATGAACACCAGACCGCCACCTGTCACGACAGAACCACCATTGTTCGGTGTTCCGATCTCCCAGGGAAGACCTGTCGGCAGACCCCATGGACCATTAGCACGAGCCGTTCCCAGCGGGTGCTGCCACAGCACCTTCTGACCGTGCTTCATGTCGATGGCCGTGATCATGCCATAAGGCGGACGGTTGCACATCATGCCCGTGTACTGATCCCAGAACGGCGTCACGACGATGCCGTATGGCGTTCCGTCCATGGCACCATTACCTTCGGCGCCACCGCCACCTGGCTTGAAGTTAGGATCGTCGATCGGCATCAGACCAAGCTTGTCGGCCTTCTTGCGGGTGACGAGCTGGTCGTACATCGGGGTGATGTTCCAGTTCGCGATCAGGATTCCGCTCTTCTCGTCATAGGACATGGAACCCCAGTCACTGCCACCATTGTAGCCCGGGTATTCAATCCATGGCTTATCAACGCTCGGCGGCGTGAATTCACCAACGTAGTTCGCACGACGGAACTTGATGCGGCAGAAGAGCTGATCAATGGGAGACATGCCCCACATATCCGTCTCTTTCAGATCAGGCACGCGCAGAGCAGGCATCCCGACAGACCAGGGCTGCGTCGGTGTCCGTGGGTCGCCAGGAATGACGCCTGGTGACGGAGCCGGACGCTCTACGACGGGGAGAACTGGCTTACCTGTCCGGCGATCCAGAACGAACGTCTGACCGCGCTTCGTCGGCATGATAAGAGCTGGAACGGGCTGGCCGTCAGGACCAGGCATATCCATCAGGGTTGCCTGAGAGCCAATATCATAATCCCAGACGTCTTTATGGGCGGTCTGGAAAACCCACTTTTCTTCACCCGTCTTGACGTCAATCGCCACGACTGCGGAAGAAACCTTGTTTTCGGCATCGCTACGAAGAGCGCTGTAATAGTCGGCAGCGGAGTTCCCGGTCGGCACATAAACCAGACCAAGAGCGCTATCGCCCGTCAGTGCGGCCCATGAGTTCGGCGTACCGCGGCTATAGTGGCGATTTCCCGTTGGCTGGCTGTGGTCGGTCGGGTTGTTGACGTCCCATGCCCAGACGAACTTGCCGCTTTCAGCATCGTAACCGCGGATCACACCAGACGGTGCCCAGCGACGCTGACCATCCAGCACTTCGTGGTTGACGACGACAACGCCATCAACGACCGGTGGCGGTACGGTCATGGAAACGAAGCCCGGAACGGACTCGCCAAGACCCTGCATCAGGTTAACCTGACCACCGTGACCGAAATTCGGACAGAACTCACCCGTTGCCGCATCAACAGCAATCAGGCGCATATCAAGCGTACCTTCGATAAGCCGATTGTGGCAGGGCTGGCCTTCTGGCACGACGGACGACGTGAAATACGTCACGCCCTTACAGGCTGCTGTGTAGGGAATGGAGTGGTACTTCACATCCACATTGCGACGCCAGATCTGCTTCCCCGTCACCGGGTCCAGCTTCATGATGTCGTTCATGGCCGAACACATATAGAGGCCGTCACCCACCTTGATGGGTGTGGTTTCAGCTGCCCATTTGTTGGTCTGACCTGGACGTGGATAGCTGCCCGTATGGTAAGTGAACGCGACCTTCAGGTTGCCAGCGTTCTCAGGCGTGATTTCAGACAGCGGCGAATAACGCGTCTGATGATCATCACGGCCATAAGCAACCCAGTCTCCTGGAGCAGGGTTTGCGCTCTGCTGGGGTGCCATGGCAGGCACTTCTGACGGATCAATTGACTCGATATCCGGCAGGTTTGCAGCATTTACGCCCGGAGCCTGCGGAGCATATGGAGAGGGTCCGGCAAAATAGCTCTGCTCTTTAGGACCGCTCTCAGTAGGCTCATTCGCATTGCCTGGACCAGGAACTGCGGCGGTCGGAGAACCACCCGAGCCTGCGGGAGCGAACTGAGCGTGGGCGGCGAGGGGCGAACAGGCGAGCGCGAGGCCTGCGGCTGTTGCGAGAAGGTGAGACCGACGCATCAGACGGCTCCTCTGAGTGTACGGCGGGATTCCAGGCGGCGAAGGACCGGAATGGTCAGGACCACCAGAATGCCAAGAATGGTCGGACCGAAAGCGCGCGGCAGAAGGTCAATCGGGCTGACCCCGACTTCCCACAGGGACCAGACCCATGTGTAGGCCAGGGCGCCTAGGTACAGGAACGCGCCGAGCGTGCGGCCCATCACCATGAACACCCCGCTGGCAACCAGCACGATCCCGCAAATGACGTAGTAAACAGAGCCGCCCAGCATCGCGAGGTCAGCCCCCATGATGACAAAGATCAGGCCCACAAGAAGAATAACGACCCCCAGAAGCAGCGTCAGCCACTCCGTCAGAGTCTTCGTGCCGTTAATATTCGGCATAACCGGATGCCTCCCAGACTGAATACCCGGGACGGTATGTCGATTATCCAGCGAGGTCCATTAGAGTTATTCTGAATATCCTTTAACAAAGGCGTGTTTGCGGTAACAAAAATGTGCTTGGAACTATTTGAAAAATGACCATTTCAGCAAATATCAGCATTATCCAGCTGGAATCGTGACCACTGCGCCACCTGTATGGTTGGTGGCAGCGAGAGCACTGAGAACCTGAACCATTGTGAAGGCGAGCTTGCTCTGGAAGTCTTTCTCATCAATCCAGAACCACATGTCATTATATTCAACCGCCGCATATCGGCGGTCGGGAACCTTGTGTCCTGAATGAATGACAACTTCCGGCCGGTTCTCAATACCCACCTGCCCGATCGTTGGCGGTGTCCGGCCGACCTTGATGTCCTCTTCCGGAACCTCAACCTCATAAGCAAGCTGCGTGAGCATCGCGAGCATCGAGCGCGTCAGGATAGCAATCTGCCCAGGATGCTTGGGATAGGGGCCGTAAACTATTTCCGCTTCTTCAGCCTGGGCATCCAGATGCAGGAGGCGCCGCACTTCCGCCTGCGTCGAAAGAAGGCTGCTATCAGATGTCGAAGACAGCACCAGATAGGAATGCTCTTGGCCGTTGCCGTTTTCCGGCTTGGAAGAACTCTTCTTGGTATTGTTGTCATCGGTCGGAGGCGGCGCATCGGTTGTGATGCGGATAGTCATCGCGCCTGCGATCTGAAGCTGACGCAGATCATGCAGCAAAAGATAAAAGCGGACAGAGCCTCCGCCAAATGGCCCTGCTCCCAGCCCTCGCACGTTGGACAGTCCATCGATCGACTGCGCTGTCAGGCGCAAGAGGGTGTCAATGGGAAGACCACCGAGACTGAGGGGCATGATAACGGTAGGAGAAATTGGCCGCACGATATTCTCGGCGTATTGCTGCCCCGTCACCGGCTGATAGGTGAAGGTCGGGCTTTCACCCGATGTCATCGTCCCCGTTCCGAAGAGATAATTGCCGACGGCAGTGGCAGGATAGGCATAGAACCCGCCACTCACGCTCTTGGATACGCTATATCCGGCAATGACCTGCGTCGTATCCAGAAACGTCGGCGGATCGGCATAACGCAGGCGCACGATATTCAGGAGCATCTCATGCTTCTGGGATTCGCCCAGAGCGCGCGAGTATTCAAGCTCGTCATGCTGAAGCCTGGATGGCCCTATCGGCCCACAGGCAGCAAGACAGATAAGTGCAGCCAGGGGCGCGGCCCGGAATATCAGATTAATTTTCATGACTTATCTCAAAGTGGACCATTCCGTGGCCAAGCGGAAGTCACAACCGTTTCCTGAATGATGCGAACGTATATTTTTCATGAAAGATGTTACCGCCAAGGCTTGAAACACTTTGCTGCCCCGCCTAAATCTGGTCTCGGAAACACGATCCCTTGATGGATCGGATTTTACGTCACAAGGGCTCGCCCCGGTGCCTGACAGGGCCGAAGCGAGCCGCTGAAAGGACATATTATGAGCAAAGTCATCGGTATTGACCTCGGCACGACCAACTCCTGCGTTGCAGTGCGTGAAGGCGACGAGACCCGCGTTATTGAAAACAGCGAAGGCGCACGTACGACGCCGTCCATGGTCGCATTCACCGAAAACGGTGAGCGTCTGGTTGGACAGGCCGCGAAGCGTCAGGCTGTCACGAACCCGACCAACACCCTGTATGCCGTCAAGCGTCTGATTGGTCGTCGTTACGATGACCCGACCGTCGCCAAGGACAAGGGCATGGTCCCTTACGAAATCGTCAAGGGCGACAACGGCGATGCATGGGTTCGCGCCCGTGGCGAAGATTACGCCCCGTCCCAGATCGCTGCATTCGTTCTTGGCAAGATGAAGGAAACGGCCGAGTCCTACCTCGGTGAAACGGTTACACAGGCCGTCATCACGGTTCCGGCTTACTTCAACGACGCACAGCGTCAGGCAACTCGTGACGCTGGCAAGATTGCCGGCCTCGAAGTCCTGCGTATTATCAACGAGCCGACCGCAGCTGCACTGGCTTATGGCCTTGGCAAGCGCGATTCCGGCACGGTGGCTGTGTATGACCTTGGTGGTGGTACGTTCGACGTTTCCATCCTTGAGATCTCTGACGGCGTGATCGAAGTGAAGTCCACGAACGGTGATACGTTCCTGGGTGGTGAAGACTTTGATAACCGCGTCATCGACTTTCTGGCTGATGAGTTCAAGAAGGACCAGGGCATCGACCTGCGTGGCGACAAGCTTGCTCTGCAGCGCCTGAAGGAAGCCGCTGAAAAGGCCAAGATCGAGCTTTCCTCCTCCAAGGAAACCGAGATCAACCTGCCGTTCATCACGGCTGATGCGTCCGGCCCGAAGCACCTTGTCGTCAAGCTGTCCCGTGCCAAGCTGGAAAGCCTGGTTGACGATCTGGTTCAGCGTACGCTTGGTCCGTGCCGTTCCGCTATCAAGGATGCTGGCGTATCCACGAGCGAGATCGACGAAGTCATCCTCGTTGGCGGAATGACCCGTATGCCGAAGGTCATCGAGACGGTTAAGGAATTCTTCGGCAAGGATCCGGCACGCAACGTCAACCCTGACGAAGTGGTCGCTATCGGTGCAGCCGTTCAGGGCGCCGTCCTGAAGGGTGACGTGAAGGACGTTCTGCTCCTCGACGTGACGCCGCTGTCGCTGGGTATCGAAACGCTGGGTGGCGTGTTCACCCGTCTGATCGACCGCAACACGACGATCCCAACCAAGAAGAGCCAGACCTTCTCCACGGCTGAAGACAACCAGAACGCCGTGACCATCAAGGTCTATCAGGGCGAGCGTGAGATGGCAGCGGACAACAAGCTGCTTGGCAACTTCGACCTGCAGGGCATTGCTCCGGCGCCGCGTGGCGTTCCGCAAATTGAAGTTACGTTCGACATTGATGCCAACGGTATCGTCAACGTGTCCGCCAAGGACAAGGCGACGAACAAGGAACAGCAGATCAAGATCCAGGCTTCTGGTGGTCTGTCCGACGGTGACATCGATCGCATGGTCAAGGAAGCGGAAGCGAACGCTTCCGCTGACAAGGCCAAGCGCGAGCTGGTCGAGCTGCGCAACAGCACCGAGAGCATGATCCACCAGACCGAAAAGTCCCTCACGGAAGGTGGCGACAAGGTTCCGGCTGCAGATAAGTCTGAAGCAGAAGCCGCTATCGCAGCAGCCCGTGAAGCTCTGGGTGGCGAGAATGTCGAAACGCTGAAAAGCGCAAGCGAGCGTCTGACGCAGGCTGCCATGAAGGTTGGTCAGGCCATGTATCAGGCAGATCAGGCCCAGCAGGGTGGTGAAGCTGCGGGTGCGGAAGCCAAGGACGAAAACGTTGTCGACGCCGACTTTGAAGACGTCGACGACAGCAAGAAGCACTGATCGGGTGACTTCCCCAGGTGGGGCTTCCCGCCCCGCCTGACCTGTTTTCCGAAGGGCGCCCGTTCCCGCAAGGGGGTGGGCGCCATTCTTGTTTCCGGCCCTCAGACAAGGACCGATCATGGCCACGAAGATCGATTACTACGAAAGCCTCGAAGTTTCGCGTACTGCTTCCGGAGATGAGCTGAAGAAAGCTTTCCGCAAGCAGGCCATGCGTTATCACCCGGATCGTAACCCTGGTGATGATGCAGCCGAGCAGAAATTCAAGGAAATCAACGAAGCCTATGACGTCCTGAAGGACGAGCAGAAGCGCGCAGCCTACGACCAGTACGGACACGCAGCCTTTGACGGCGGCATGGGTGGAATGGGCGGCGGCGGAGGCTTTGGTGGTTTCGGCGCTGGTGGTCTTGGGGACATCTTTGACCAGATGTTCGGAGACATGATGGGTGGCCGCCGTGGCGGCGGACGTCGTACAGGTGCTGACGTTCAGGTTCAGGTTGAAATCAGTCTGACCGAAGCCTTCTCCGGCGTAACCAAGAGCGTTGAAGTCCGCACGCGCGTTGCCTGTGAATCCTGTCATGGTTCTGGCTCCGCGGATGCCGGTGGTGGCAGCACGACCTGCGCTACCTGCCACGGTGCGGGTAAAGTCCGCGCGCAGCAGGGTTTCTTCCTTGTTGAGCGTCCCTGCCCCACCTGTCATGGGTCAGGGCGTACGGTTCGCAATCCGTGCAAGGTCTGCCAGGGCACAGGCACCCAGGCAAAGACTGAGACCCTTCAGATCGAAATCCCGGCTGGCGTTGAGGATGGCACGCGCATCCGCATGGCAGGCCGCGGTGAAGCCGGGGGAGAAGGTGTACAGCCCGGCGATCTGTATGTGCACGTCTCGGTCCTGTCTCATGACATCTTCCAGCGTGACGGCGCCAATATCTACTGCCGCGTTCCGCTGCGCATGACGCAGGCTGCGCTGGGAACGGAGGTTGAGGTTCCTGTCATTGACGGAAGCCGCACCCGTGTCCGCATTCCTGCAGGAACGCAGACAGGTGAAACCTTCCGCCTGCGCGGCAAGGGATTCTCCGTACTGCGGTCTTCGGCCCGTGGGGACATGTACATTCAGGTCTCGGTGGAAACACCGCATCACCTGACCAAGCGCCAGCGCGAACTTCTTGAAGAGTTTGAGAAAGAAGCGGGTGACGATCACGCCAAGGCAAGCCCTGAAAACAGCGGCTTCTTTGCCAAGGTCCGTGATTTCTTCGAAGGTCGCTGATTTTAAAAATACCCCTCCCGAAACGGAGGGGTATTTTTTTTGGAAAATCCCTTCTGCTAGCTCGCATCTTTGTGGGGATTTATTGTTTTTCCACATTCAGTCACAGACATGAACGCTATCAGGAGACGTCATTTAAGCGACGGCACGTCCTGTGGTTTTGTCTGATTATCGAGAGCTTTTATTAAAGCCGCACTAAATTCCTTATCGGAAAACGGCTGCTGTGCCGTGATAAGCTCACGGTCTGTCACGACGTTAGGAGCCCAGGCTTTGGCCGTCTCAACAGTAGCTCCCGCATCCGTCAGCGCAGTAGCCGGGTAGAAAAAAACTTGTCCGTTGAGTTGATGCGTTTCGGCGAAGTGCTCTTCTGGTATCGAAAAAACGGTCATACGGTAGCCTGCGTAGGGCCACCCTCCTGCCAGTTGGCGAATGTCATTCATGTTGCCGGTCATCAGCGCGTCATGAAAACCGCTGGCATCTGGCAAGCTGGACGCCAGTGCAACCGGACCATGACAGATCAGAGCGGTCGTTTTTCCAGCAGAGTGGAAGGCGCGCAGGATCTTCCCCAGATCAGGATCGGTCATCAGATCCTCTAGTGGTGCATGGCCACCGGGAATAACGATCCCAACATAGGCATTAATCCCCTCAGCATTGACCGAAGCGAGAGAGCGGGGATGTTTGAGTGAGTCCAGGCCTTCGACGAACTGTATCGTATCCTGCAGAGCTTTCTCACTGCCTCCAAAATATCGAGGGGATGCAGAGTGTGCATCCCACTTCACGACATTCCCTTTCGGGTCAGCGAATACGGGTTCATAGCCAGCCTGGATCAGGGCTTTTACCGGGACTGCGAATTCATTGAGATAGAAGCCCGTGGGATACTTTTGACCGTTGCGCAATGTGAGTTCATTGGCGCTGGAAAGAACGACCAGTACGCGCCCCTTACTCTGGCTGTGTGACTTGGCCTGAAGACTGGACCCACAGAGTGTGGTGGCAACAAGGACTAGGGTGAGAGCAATACCGCGCAGCATGAACATCATCCTTTTCGTGTGGAGAAAGGCCCGTGAAGCGCCGCCATACGACAAGCGGCAGTTACTGAATGCTGACCGATCATCAGGCTTCAGTCCAAAACCGTATTAAGTCTGAGAGCCGCCAGTTTTAGAGCTGCTCTTCTGGTGACGTGTCGCAGAAACTGGGAACATTTCCTCTGTATCCATTCATTGAGGCACATGCTTTGAGCTCGCAAATAGAGCGACCTTTGATCACGCCAGGGCTGATTGCTACAGCTTTTAAAATTGCGGATCTTTTTCTTTAATCCGCAATTATTCAATCTGCCCCTTAACGGGTACGGGGTGCGTCAAAACGCCTCGATATAGCGTTTGGAACAGCGCCTCAGTTTATGCGGCAGACCTCGACAAAGATCACCTGCACTCCGCAGCCAACCGCGCAAGACTCTCTGGTGTCAGATCGGATATGGCACTCGCCCCTGTCAGGGTCATGGCAACACGGAGCTCCTTCTCCATGATGTCGAGCACATTCTCCACACCTTTCTGGCCACCGGCAGCAAGCGCGTAGACGAAGGCGCGCCCCAGCAGAACAGCATCGGCCCCCATCGCAACCATCCGGGCGATGTCGAGGCCGGATCGAATGCCTGAATCTGCCAGGATTTTCAGGTCGCCCTTCACGGCATCCACAATCGGCGGAAGTGCGCGCGCGCTGGAGAGAACCCCATCAAGCTGGCGACCACCATGATTGGAAACAACAATACCATCCGCACCAAACCGGACAGCATCTTTGGCATCCTCAGGATCGAGAATACCTTTGATAATCATGGGACCATCCCAGTACTCGCGGATCCATTCCAGATCTTTCCAGCTAATGGACGGATCAAAATTATTGGCGAGCCAGCCGATATAATCTTCCAGCTTGGTTGGATTTCCGCGATAGCGCGAAATATTGCCCAAATCGTGTGGTCTGCCACGAAGACCCACATCCCAAGCCCACATAGGATGGGTCACGGCCTGAAGGTAACGCCGGATGTTGGCATGGGAGCCGGACATGCCCGAATGGGCATCGCGATAACGCGCGCCCGGCGTGGGCATATCCACGGTGAACACCAAAGTCGTAATGCCCGCAGCTTTCGCGCGCTCCAGGGCATTCTTCATGAAGCCCCTGTCTTTGAGAACATAAAGCTGGAACCAGATGGGCACCGGGCTTCTACCCTGCACTTCCTCGATGGGGCACACCGATACTGTGGACAACGTGAAAGGAATGCCCTTCCGCGCCGCGGCCCTTGCTGCCTGCACTTCTCCGCGGCGAGCATACATGCCCGTCAGTCCAACAGGGGCAAGAATCGCAGGAATATGCAGTTTGCGCCCGAACAACTCAGTCCCGGTCGTCAAACCGGACACATTTTTCAAGATGCGTTGTCGTAGGGAAATATCTGCAAGGTCTGTGATGTTCCGCCGCATTGTCTGCTCTGCGTAGGAACCGCCATCAATATAATGGAACAGAAAAGGCGGCAGACGGCGTCGGGCTGCCTCACGATAATCAGTGGCTGAGGAAATAATCATCTGGCAGCTCCCATGAGTGTTCATCGTCTTCAATGAACGGGAGACTGCCAGCCTGTTTGATGACAACCAAGGCACTATCGTCTGCCCTGACGTTATGTTGCACAAAACTCCCGGCGGGAACGCGGCATTGGCCCCTCATCCTTGCCGATCAGGCATTCAGCCTGCGTAAAACGCGTGCGCCCCGGTGAATATCAAGAACAGACACTGATGCCGTATCCAGGGCCAGATTTTCCCCAAGCCGCACATCATTATGGATCCACACACCAATCAAGCTGCGAAGAATATGACCGTGCGCAAACAGGGCAATCGTTCCTCCCTGTGCCGTCAGCCGCTCCAGCAAGCCACTGACCCGTTTCTGAACCTGGGCGGCCGTTTCGCCATTTTCCACGTCAGACGTCCACAAAGACCAGTCGGGCTCGGCTTTCAAAATTTCCGGCGTGGTGAGCCCTTCGTACACGCCATAATTCCATTCCATGAGATCAGGCTCGATCTGAGCCTGCTCGCCCAGCCCGGCAAGAACGCAGGTTTCATGCGCCCGCTGAAGCGGGCTGGTGAACACCTGATCAAAGTTCTGATGTTCTAACCGGCTCTTCAGAGACAGCGCCTGCTTACGTCCGTTTTCCGTCAGGGCAATATCCGTACGCCCCGTGTGCTGGCCGCTGATGGTCCATTCTGTTTCGCCGTGGCGAATTAGCCAGAGGGTGGTGCTCATGACGCATGCCTTCCCTATGGGCTTTCAGTAACTGAAAGCCCTTTGCCAGCCCGAAGCTGGATTGCTGAAATTTCTGGATCAGAGGCGAATGATTCGTATGCTCACCCGCCTCTCAAGCCGCTGTTCAGATCTTGTGAACAGAAGCGTCGTAAATCTTGTCCACGACCTTACTCAGGGTTTCGTTGAACGCCTGATCGGACTGTGAAACGCGCAGATCATCCACGAGAGCCCGCGAAAAGCTGGCGATCATGCCATGATTGGCTTTGAGCTTCTGGCAGGCTTCATCGAGAGGATAACCGCCTGAAAGCGCGACAACGCGCTGCATGCGCGGATGCTTCATCACGCGGGCATACAGGTCCGGCTTTTCAGGCAACGTCACCTTCAGCATAACCGGATAATCTCCCGGTAGTGCTTCCAGTCCACTCAGAACAGCGTCTTCAAGGAGTGCTTCAGCCTCAGCCTTTTCCGGGCTCTTCACCAGCACTTCCGGCTCAAGGATGGGGACGAGTCCGTGCGATGCCACCTGCGCCGCAATATCGAACTGCTGCTGAACAATGCTCTTAATGGCAGCAGGATTGGCCAGACGGATCACTGACCGTTCCTTGGTACCGTATATGCCCAGCTTCGCCGCTCGTTCCAGCAGTTCATCCAGGCCTGGAATTGGCTTCATGAGCTGAACGCCGTCCCTTTCGTCTTCCAGACCTTTATCGATCTTCAAAAACGGGACGATTCCACAGGTTTTCCAGAGATAGGACGGCACTGGCGTGCCGTCGACCGTGCCATCCATTGTTTTCTCAAACAGGATTGCCGCAAGGACCTCGTGGCTCTGGAAAGCAGGAGAGGAAATGATGCGAACGCGCATTTCGTGCATCAGACGGAACATGTCCGCATCGTTCGAATAGGCATCCGGCCCGATGCCATAGTGTGCCAGAGCCTTGGGAGTCGATCCGCCGCTTTGATCAAGAGCTGCGATAAATCCGGGAGTTTTTGACACCTGCTCGGCCATTTTTGCATCAGGCATGAACACTACATCCTTTTCTTCAGTCACATGACCAGAAGTAACGACTGACCTTCGCGCGGGATTGGAGACTCTTCCAATCACATTGCACGGATCACCCAAAGGACGCGGTTCAACCCTGCTGGAGCGGCAGGGAAATCAGTTTTTTTCAATATTGTTGGACGGCGGTTCGGCTAATTCTGGAAACAGTCTGGCCAGATCCGCAGGCTGAAGAAGATCTGCCAGAGTGTAGCGATCGAGCACGGCCAGAAATGCGGAAAGCGCCTCTCCCAACACGCCACGCAAGCGGCAGGAGGGAGACAGAACACAGGCACGGCTTCCTGTTGCCCGGCCCTCACAGTCCACGAGCATCATATCGTCTTCCGTAAACCGAACGACCTCTCCCACACCGATATCCTGTGCCGGGCGGCCCAACGTCAGGCCACCGCCACGACCTCGTACGGTGGTGATGAAACGCCCCTGCCCCAGACGATGCACAACCTTCACCAGATGGTTTTCCGAGATGCCGTATGCCTCGGCAATTTCGCGGATGGAGACGCGCACAGTCGGGCGTGCCCCGATGTAGAGCAGGGTCCGCAAGGCATAGTCGGTATGCAGGGTCAGGCGCATACGAGTCCTCTGGCAGATTGACAGTCAGAAGTCACGTGCTTAAAGATGTATTTATTATACACCTTTAAGAAGACCCATCATGTCCTCTTCCGACCGCAGCCTCACGCCAGACGTCATTGCCACCATCAAGGCGACCATTCCGGCCCTCGAAGCGCATGGTCTCGACATCACCAGTGAGATGTACCGCCGCCTTCTGGCTGATCCGGCCATTGCTGAGATGTTTGATCCGACCCATCAATCCAAAGGAACGCAGCCACGCGCGCTCGCCATGGCCGTCCTGGCCTATGCCCGGAACATCGATAATCTCGGAGTGATGGGTGGAGCGGTTGAGCGCATTGCCCAGAAGCATGTCAGCCTGGAAATTCTGCCAGAGCATTACCCACATGTGGCCACTGCCCTGATCGGCGCGATTCAACATGTTCTGGGAGACGCCGCGACACCTGCAATTCTGGATGCATGGGGCCGTGCTTACTGGGCTCTGGCTGACATTCTGATGGGCCGGGAAGGCCAGCTTTATGACGCCAGCACACATGCAGAAGGTGGCTGGACTGGATGGCGCGACTTCACGATCATCAATGCAACGCGCGAATGCGACAATGTCACGACGCTGGAACTGAAGCCTGTGGATGGCAAAACCGTCATTCAGGCTATCCCCGGCCAATATCTGGGTGTGGACCTAAATGTTCCGGGACATGGGCAGACCAGACGTAACTACAGCATCACATCGCGCCCCAACCACGATTTTTACACCATCAGCGTGCGTCATGTTCCGAACGGTGTGGTTTCCACATGGCTCAATAGCCCGGAATGCAAGGGCCATCAGGTTCGCCTGTCGCCGCCAGCAGGTGAGTTTGTCCTTCCCCAGAAAAGCGACACACCGCTCGCCTTCATCTGTGCGGGCATTGGAATGACACCCATGATCGGGATGATCGAGTCTTTGGCAGCGCAGGCAGGCTCGCCAGCGGTCAGTATTATTCAGATTGCCCATTCTGAAACGGCCGTACCTTTTTCAGGAAAGCTGCACAGCCTTGCCCAAGAGGCGAAAAGCCCGATTACGCTTCATACACGCCTGACATCCGTTGACGGGCGCCCGGATGCGGCATGGATCGCTGATCGCATTCCGGGAAACGCCACCTGCTACCTATGCGGCCCAACAGGGTTCATGCGTGACATGATTCAAGGGCTCTCAAAAGCCGGCATTCCGGCCGACCGTCTGCGTTATGAGACGTTCGGACCGGATACCGGCGTGACTGACTAATTGTCAGAGGGCGGCGATGACGCTTTCCGCTTCTGCAAGGATGCGAGGGCGATCATTGCCGCCGTTGACTGCCAGGCCTTCTGCTTCAATGACCTTCACGTCCGTGACGCCAAGGAAGCCAAGAACGGCCTTAAGATAAGTGACTTGATGCTCAAAAGCAGCCTGCGGCGTGCCTTCCGAATAAATGCCGCCACGCGCCACGGCGAGAATCACGGTCTTACCGCCGGCAAGTCCTTCAACACCATTCGCACCATAGCGGAATGTCTGTCCGGCAATGGCAATGCGATCAATCCATGCCTTCAGCTGGCTCGGAATGCCAAAGTTGTACATCGGCACACCGAGTACGAGAATGTCGGCCTCTTTAAAATCGGAAAGGGCTTTCGCGCCCGCGACCAGATCCTTGTTGGAGGCAGCGTCTTCCGTAAGGTCCTTGCCCAGAAAAGACAGAGCTTCGCCGTCCAGGTGAGGAAGCGGGTTCGCTGCCAGATCAAGGGATATAACGTCCAGATCCGGATGCTTCTGACGATAGCGGTCCACAATCGCCACACTCAGCTGGCGTGTTGCGGAATATCCGCCAAGAATGCTGGAATCGATATGAAGCAGTTTCATTGTAATCTCTTTCGGTTCCTGATCGTAACCAGCACATGATAAGAAACCTTTTCCTCACCTCCGCAAGACGGCACATTCAGGGATCATAGGCACATGGATGTTAGTACCCTTCCCCCTCCAGAAGCTCATGAGAGCGATACATGCGCCGTTGTCCGGGCCATTCTGGCGCGCGTGGGAGACAAGTGGAGCATCCTGATCGTGCGGATGCTGGGAGATGGCTCCATGCGTTTTAGTGAACTGCGTCGTTCCATCGAAGGTATTTCACAACGCATGCTCACGCTGACATTGCGCAATCTGGAACGCGATGGGCTGGTTGCCCGCACCGTTACCCCTACCACTCCGCCTCGCGTGGATTATGAATTGACGGATCTCGGGCACTCTCTGCAAAGCATTACCGAAGCCTTCGGACGCTGGGCTGTCACACACCGGGATCAGATTGAAAATGCTCGCCTCCGTTTTGACGCACGCCAATAATCCCTTAGGTTGCGCCCAACAGTTTCTGACGGTCAGGCACGGATTATGACGACTTCTCCCCGCATCGGTATTGCTGGCATCACTGGGCGTCTGGGCGCTCTCTGCGCCGAAGAAGCGGGAGACTCCCTGGCTGGCGGGCTGTCCCGTCACGCAGATGCAGCACGCAGCATCACCAATAACCCGGCAGAACTAGCGACGCGTTGCGACGTCATTATCGACGTCAGCCATGCTTCAACCGCAGCAACCCATGCAGAAGCATTCACAGCCGCAAAGTGCCCTTGGGTTCTGGGAACGACCGGCCTTGACGCTACGGCCCAGGCTGCCGTGAGCGAGGCTGCAAAACATATTCCGGTTTTACAGGCTGCCAATTTCTCCCCGGCGTTGACGCTTTTTCTGGAGCTCGCGAAGCAGCTTGGCGCAGGGCTGCCAGGTTATGATGCGGAGATTGTAGAGATTCATCACCGGCAGAAAGTTGATGCACCGTCCGGCACTGCTCTGGCCATTGGACGCGCAGTTGCCGAAGGACGAAACGTAGCATTCGAGGATGTTGCTCGCCTGGATCAGAACGGCGCGCGACCGGATAACGCTATCGGGTTTGCCTCACTGCGGGGGGGGCAGATTATTGGCGAGCATGACCTTCTCTTCATGGCCGCAGATGAACAGATCACCCTGTCTCATCGTGCGCTGGATCGACGGGTTTTCGCCCGCGGTGCACTGATGGCTGCACGCTGGCTGGCCCATCAGCCTCCCGGCCTTTACGGCATGGCAGATGTTCTTCGCCGGAAAGACTGATCTTTCCGGCGGAGAACCAGGTGGTCAGCCGCCCGAGATTTCGAGGTTCACACCCGTCATAAAGCTGGAGTCGTCGCCCAGAAGGAACGCCACCACACCTGGGATTTCGCTGATATCGCCATAACGACGCATCGGCACACTGCCGATCATCTGCTTGGAAACTTCTTCAGGATTGGTGGAGAAGTACTGCGTGTTAGCCTTGGCCTGCAGCTCCACCTGTCGATCCCACATGAAACCAGGGCCCATATAACCAGGGCTGATGGCGTTAACGCGGATGTTGTAGGGCGCCAGATCCTGGGCTGCAGTTTCCGTCAGGGCGATGATGGCACCTTTGGATGCCCCGTAAGCCGCCATGTTCGGCGGTCCTTTTACACCTGCCATGCTGGCAGTATTCACGATGCTACCGTAACCGTTCTCGATCATGTGCCGTGAGACAGCCTTCATCACATGGAAGGCGCCTGTGACGTTGATGCTCAGAACACGCGGGAAATCTTCTGACGGATAATCCTGAACCGGGGCAAAGGCACCCTGATATCCGGCATTGTTGAAGAGGAAATCGATTTTTCCAAACTCTTCGACAACGCGGCCGACGACATCAATCACTGACTGCTCGGATGTGACATCACAGACATAGGACGCAGCTTTCACGCCCTTCTCCCGCACAGCGGCTTCCGCCTTGGCCAGAGCGTCCGGATTCATGTCGAGCAGAGCAATTTCCGTGCCCATTTCTGCCAGCCGAAGTGCAGTCGCGAGGCCAATATTGCCCCCGGCACCCGTAACAAGACAGACTTTACCGCTAAAGAAACTTACGACGTACGCCATTGGTGCCTCATGAAAATACGGTGCTTTCACCTGCGGCCCACAATATCGAGATCGAAGGCAGTCGTCTCCCCCTGATTTCGCACCATGAGAAAACGTGAATACTCCTGTCGGTTTTCCTGATTTTCCAAAGACTTCCCTTTGGATTTCACAGAAAAAATGTCCAAGTTTTCCTAAGCCCCTTGACCCCTGCGTTCAATTCCGCCAAGCCGTGCCTCTCCTGAATGCTGCATCCGTTCGTCATGACGTCTGCAGCCCTTCTCACCACTCATTCCCTGCGAGGTCCCTGAGTGCGCAATCACGGCGATTTCCTGTTCACCTCTGAATCTGTTTCCGAGGGCCATCCCGATAAGGTGGCAGACCGTATCTCCGACACAGTTCTGGACGCTTATCTTGAAGCCGATCCGGAAGCCCGCGTTGCCTGTGAAACGCTGGTCACCACGAACCGTGTCATTCTGGCCGGTGAAGTCCGTGGCCCCGAGGCCGTCGAAGACACGCTGATCGACCGCGTCCGTGAGGCCATCAAGGACATCGGCTACGACCAGGCTGGCTTCTCCTGGAAGACGGCTGACATCACGTCTTACCTTCACGCACAGTCTGCTGACATCGCCCAGGGCGTTGACAGCGGCAGCGACAAGGACGAAGGCGCTGGCGATCAGGGCATCATGTTTGGCTTCGCCACGCGCGAAACCGAAAACCTGATGCCGGCTCCGCTATTCTACGCCCAGACAATCCTTGAGCGTATCCGCGACTACCGCAAGAACGGCGACGCCCGCGGCGCTGGCCTTCTTCCGGATGCGAAGAGCCAGGTCACGCTGCGTTATGTCGATGGCAAGCCGGTTGGCGTCACGTCTGTCGTGATTTCCACGCAGCACGCTGAAGGCATGAGCCAGAACACGATCCGCGAAACGCTTCGCGGCGTGGTCAATGACGTTCTGCCGAATGGCTGGAGCTGCCCGGAAGACGAGTTCTATGTGAACCCGACCGGCAACTTCGTCATCGGTGGCCCAGATGGCGATGCAGGCCTGACCGGCCGTAAGATCATCGTGGACACCTACGGCGGTGCAGCCCCTCATGGTGGTGGCGCATTCTCCGGCAAGGACCCCACGAAGGTTGACCGCTCGGCTGCCTATGCTGCGCGCTACCTTGCCAAGAACGTTGTTGCTGCTGGTCTTGCAGATCGCTGCACGATCCAGCTCAGCTATGCGATTGGCGTCTCCAAGCCGCTCTCGGTCTATGTGGACCTCGATGGCACAGGCAAGGACATCGACGAAGCACGCCTTGGCCTGCTCCTCAATGAAGTTGTGGATCTGTCCCCGCGCGGCATCCGCAAGCACCTGCGCCTGAACCGCCCGATCTATGTTCCGACGTCTGCCTATGGTCACTTCGGTCGTGTGCCGAATGAGGCTCTGGACAACTTCACGTGGGAAAAGACAGATCTGGTCGACACCCTCCGTAACGCACTGAACAGGTAAGACCCTGACACAGTCTCTCAAACCCCAGCCGGAGCGGCTTTACGGCCGCCAACGCGGCCATCCGCTCCGGGCCAGACAGCAGCGCCTTCTCGAAGACGTGCTGCCGCGCTTTACATTTGCGTCTGCTGAAAATCCAACAGCCGGATTTTCCACGCCTGTGTCGCGCGTTTTTCTCGAAATCGGATTTGGTGGCGGCGAGCATGCCGCTACCCAGTCTGAAATGAACCCGGATGTCGGGTACATTGCTTCTGAAGTTTTCGAGAACGGCTTGTGCTCGCTTATGTCTCGTCTTGTCCCAGAAGGACAGGACGAGACAGCCGAGCCTCCGCCTCATTTCCGGATCTGGCCAGAAGACGCTCGGCAACTCCTGAAGGATATGCCGGACAATTGCCTGAATCGGGCTTATCTGATGTTTCCGGATCCATGGCCTAAATCACGCCATGCGAAGCGCCGTTTCATCCACCCGGAAAACCTCAAGGAGGTTCACCGCGTTCTGAAACCCGGAGCAATCTGGCGCGTCGCCAGCGATCATCCGGTCTATCAGGAATGGGTGACGGAAGTGATGGGCAAACAGGATCTGTTTGATGCCCCCCCTCCGGAAACGGAACGTCCTGAAGGATGGTCCCCAACCCGATATGAGGCCAAAGCCTTCCGGGAAGGTCGACAGCCTTTCTACTGGACATTTACCCGGCGCCCTTGAGGCGCCGCCCTTTTATCTGACTACAGTGAGTTCCTGACATCATGACCCAGATCGAACGCGAAGAAATGGAATTCGATGTCGTGGTGGTCGGTGGTGGCCCCGCCGGTCTGTCCGCGGCAATCCGCCTGCGACAGATTGCTCCGGACGCCTCGGTCTGCCTGATCGAAAAGGGTAGCGAAATCGGTGCGCACATCGTGTCTGGTGCTGTCATCGAACCGCGTTCGCTTGAGGAACTCCTGCCAGACTGGCGCTCTCTTGGTGCCCCCTTGAATACGGAAGTCACGGAAGAGCGCATGCTTTTCCTGACGGAAAAGCGCGCCATTCAGATTCCCTATCTGGATCGTGTCATGCCCCATATGGCGAACCACGGAAATTATGTGGTGTCTCTGGGGGAAGTCTGCCGCTGGCTGGGTGAACAGGCAGAAGCGCTTGGCGTTGAGATCTACCCAGGCTTTGCGGGCGCTGAACTGTTCATTGAAAACAATCGCGTTGCTGGCGTCATTACAGGCGACATGGGCATCGAGCGCAATGGCACGCATGGTTCCAACTTCACGCCCGGCATGATCCTGCGTGCCAAACAGACAATCCTGACCGAAGGCGCACGCGGCTCGCTGAGCGCCCACGCCATGAAGCGTTTTGGCCTACGCAAGGATGTCGATACACAGACTTATGGCCTAGGCATCAAGGAAGTCTGGGAAATCCCGAAGGAAAAGCACCGCCCGGGCCTCGTTCAGCACAGCTTCGGCTGGCCACTGGACGACCACACCTACGGTGGCGCATGGCTCTATCATTTCGGGGAAAATCTGGTCAGCTACGGTTTCGTGACCGGCCTCGACTACAGCAACACCTACCTCTCCCCCTTTGAGGAAATGCAGCGTACGAAGCTGCACCCGGCATTCCGGGAACATTTTGAAGGTGGAAAGCGCCTGATCTACGGCGCCCGTGCGCTCTCGGAAGGTGGACTTCAGTCCATTCCACGCCTGACATTCCCCGGCGGCGTTCTAGCCGGCGATTCGGCAGGCTTCCTGAACGTTCCCAAAATCAAGGGAACGCATACCGCCATGAAGTCCGGCATGCTGGCCGCTGAGGCTGTAGCCGAAGCACTCCAGACCGAGCGTACAGAAGCTTCAAGCCTGACAGAGCGCGTCCGCAATTCCTGGCTCTGGTCCGAATTGCGCGATGTCCGCAATATCCGTCCGGCTTTCGCTAAATGGGGTATGAAGGCTGGCGCGCTCTATGCTGGCATTGACAGCATGATCCTGCGCGGCCGCGCACCTTGGACGCTGCATCATCCGCACGCAGACAATGAGACGCTACGCCCAGCGGCGCTGTGCGAACAGATCGACTATCCGAAGCCAGACAATGTCCTGACCTTCGATCGTGTCAGCTCGGTTTTCCTAAGTGCGACAAATCACGAAGAAAACCAGCCTGTCCATCTGAAGCTGCGGAACGAAGCTATCTGGCGCACCGTCAATCATGATGTGTTTGACGCGCCGGAAAGCCGTTACTGCCCGGCAGGTGTGTATGAGCAGGAAAAGAGTGGAGACAATGACTGGTCGCTGCGCATCAATGCGCAGAACTGTGTCCATTGCAAAACCTGCGATATCAAGGACCCGACGCAGAACATTGAATGGTGCACGCCAGAAGGTAGCGGCGGCCCGAACTACCCTGTCGGGATGTAAATCCTCTAAACAGACGGGCCGCTTCCTGACCGGAATGTGACTTCCTGATCCATTTCCGCTACGGTGGCGGCCGTTTTTCCAGCGGCGTCAGCAGCGAAAGATCACGATGAAAATTCTGGTCCCAGTCAAAAGGGTGGTCGATTACAACGTCAAGGTACGTGTAGCGGCCGATGGTAGTGGTGTCGAAACGCAGGGACTGAAAATGTCCTTGAATCCGTTCGATGAAATTGCGGTGGAAGAAGCCATCCGCCTGCGCGAAAAAGGCGTGGCAACCGAAGTGGTCGTGGTGACCATCGGCGTTCAGGCCGCGCAGGATATCCTGCGTACCTCAATGGCGATGGGCGCAGACCGGGCCATTCTGGTCAAAACAGATGATACTCTTGAGCCTCGCGCCGTCGCCAATGCGCTGAAAGCCATTGTCGAACGCGAACAGCCGGGTCTTGTCTGCATGGGCAAGCAGGCCATTGACGATGACATGAATGCAACGGGCCAGATCCTGGCAGCAAAGCTCGGCTGGCCTCAGGGCACGTTCGCCAGCGCAGTGACCGTTGCGGATGGTCGTATTGAAGTCGCTCGCGAGATCGACGGCGGTACGGAAGTTGTCTCGCTGGCGCTTCCCGCCGTGGTGACGGCCGATCTGCGCCTCAACGAGCCGCGCTATGCGTCCCTCCCGAACATCATGAAAGCTCGCAAGAAGCCACTTGAAACGCTTGAGGCTACAGATCTCGGTGTTGATTTGGCCTCCCGCCTGACCATCGTATCTGTCGCCGAGCCGACGGAACGCAAGGAAGGTATCAAGCTGGGCAGTGCGGCCGAACTGGTCGAAAAGCTCAAGACAGAAGCGAAGGTGATCTGATGACCGCTCTTGTTCTGCTCGAAGTCGAGAATGGTGAAGTTCGTCAGGCGTCACGTTCAGCCCTGACAGCCGCCGCACGCTTTGGCGATGTAGACGCCATCGTTTTTGGTGAAGGCGCCAGCGCCGCCGCAGCCCTGCCTGGGGTAAAGCGGGTTCTGTCCGTGCCAGCTCTGGCCACGGATCTGGCGGAGCCTGCCGCCGACCTGCTGGCGTCCATCGCAAAGGACTACAGCCACATCCTGGCGTCTGCCTCAGCAAGCGGAAAGAATATCCTGCCACGCTTGGCGGGCCTGCTTGACGTACAACCTGTGCCGGATGTTGTGGAGATCAAGGACGCCGAGACGTTCGTGCGTCCCATCTACGCGGGCAATGCACTGGCAACCGTTCGTTCTGCTGACAGCATCAAGGTCCTGACCATTCGCAGTTCCAGCTTTGATCCTGCTCCAAAAGATGGCGGTTCTGCAGCGGTTGAAACACTGGAAGCCCCAGCCAGCGAAAAGTCAGTTTTCGTGAAGGTTGAGTTGTCAGCGTCCGATCGTCCGGAACTGGAATCTGCCCGGGTGGTTATTTCTGGCGGTAAAGGCATGAAGGATGCAGCCAACTTTAAGCTGCTTGAGCCTATCGCTGACAAGCTGAATGCCGCAATTGGTGCGTCCCGTTCGGCGGTGGACTCTGGTTTTGCTCCGAACGAAATGCAGGTCGGGCAGACCGGCAAGATCGTGGCACCAGAACTCTACATCGCCGTCGGACTGTCTGGCGCAATCCAGCATCTGGCTGGCATGAAGGACAGCCGCGTGATCGTGGCCATCAACACAGACCCTGAAGCCCCAATCTTCCGCGTTGCCGATTACGGTATCGTGGGTGACCTGTTTGAAGTGCTTCCGGCACTCGAAAAAGCTCTCTAACACGTCTTTGCAGGTGACCATTATGACAGGTCACCTGCAATTTTCCTGACATAGCCTGTCCAAGGCTTAAGTTGCGGAACCCCGGCCGTATGGCACTCTCCGATCTTGGAGAGACCGCAATGAAACATCTTCAGATTTTCCGAAAACTGCTGCCTGCGCTGCCACCTCTTTTGGGCGTACTATTTATTCATACAGCGCTTGGCGCGGCCTACATCGTTCCATCGGCGTCGATGCAACCGACCTTAAAGATCGGTGACGAAATTATCGTTTCTGCACCTTCTTATGGCCTAAGCACAGCCTCTCTACCCTTCGGCTACGCGTTCGCCCGAACGACGCAAAAACGCCTCTTTGAGCATTTGCCACACCGGGGCGACATCGCTGTCTTTCGAGCCCCCGCAAATCTTCATGAAACATGGGTTAAACGCGTCATCGGCCTTCCTGGAGACAGAATTGCACTGATGGATGGTCGAATTCTATTGAACGGGAAAATATTGCCTTGGAGAGATAAGGGGCCGGATCAAGAAGAGGACAGTCGCGGGCATACTTACTCCGCTGAGCGTTATGAAGAAACGCTTCCAGACGGAATTCACCATGACATTGTTAAACTGACGACCCATGGACCTCTGGATAGCGTCCCCGAATTTACGGTCCCGGCAGACAGGTTATTCGTCATGGGAGACAACAGAGACAATTCGGCTGACTCCCGTGTTTCAGTCGCAGAAGGCGGTGTAGGCCTTCTTCCAATCTGGAATCTTCAGGGTCGTGCGATTACCGTTCTGTTCTCTTGGAAAAGTATCAAAAGAATATTGGTTTCCATCTGATTTTTTACCCCATCCTCTTGCCACGAAAGCAAATTCCCGGTAGGAGAAGCGCCGTCGGCCGGAGTGTAGCTCAGCCTGGTAGAGCACTGTGTTCGGGACGCAGGGGCCGGAGGTTCGAATCCTCTCACTCCGACCAGCCGATAAACGGATTATCAGAAAAATCTGATCAGAGCGTAGTTACTTGACGCTCTAACCGTGTCCTAATTTCATATACAAAAATCATGGCCCGAACAGTTCTCGGGAGACTTGCTATGCGTCAACGCCCCGCTGCCCGATTACTGGTTTTGGATCAGCAGGATCGCGTCCTTCTCTTCAGGTTTTTTCACTCCTCAGGCGCATTGGCTGGGCGAAGTTATTGGTCCACGCCCGGCGGAAGCCTGAAGGATGGAGAAAATTTTGTTCAGGCGGCAAAACGCGAACTGCACGAAGAAACAGGATTAAACGCGCCCTTTCTCAGCTCTGAAATTGGTCAGAGAACATTCGTCCTGACGCTCGCGAGTGGTGAAACTGTTTTAGCTGACGAGCGCTTTTTTGCCCTTCGTGCACCAGAGACCACGCTCTCCTCTTCCGGCTGGACGCCCAACGAAAAGAACGTTCTCAAGGGTCATCACTGGTGGTCTAGACGTGAGTTGGAACAGACGACCGAAATCATTTTTCCGGAACGTCTGCTCGATCTCCTGACTACGGCGCTGTCAGGCGATCTCCCCTGATTTCAAAGAGGTTTCAGCCCGACAAAGGGATGCAAAGGTTGGTTCGGCTGACATTCCGCTAGAATTTCCGGAGCCTGAAGGCCGTGAATATGCGTGTACAAGGCCTGCCGCGCATTGAGAATTCTGCCAGCCTCTTTATCGCGAACATCGCCAGGTTGCCCGAGCAGAGCGCCGGCATACTCGACTTCACGCTGCATCTCCGCATCAGGAAGAGCAGACAATGGCACGAACTGAACAGGCAAACTCAACTGTTGCGTCTTTGAACGGCTGGCATCTGCGGCAATACCAATGACTGGCACAGTTGTCAGCGCAGACACAGAGAATGAACCAGACTGCGTCAAACTACCATTGAGCTGCATTGTCACAGGCCCGGAAACAAGCGCGACAACCGGGTCCAGAGTGTGTTGCGAACATTGTAGCGCACGCACGTTCCCATCAAAGCGATGAGACTGCTCTGCGGACCAGTCCTGAACCTCGGAAACACTGACGATACCAGCTTTAGCCAGATCCTTTTGAACACCGGCCAGCGCTGCACTCACCGAAGTCTGTTCACCAGAACCAAAGACACATCCTGAAAGCATCAACCATACAGGCAAAAAATATATCGGCTTCATGCTGCGCTCATTTCCGCAACAAGGGCCTGTACATCTTCAGATTTTGGCGAAAGACCTTGCACAGTGAGCCAGTTCTGTCTGCTAACGAGCCCATAGGCCTCATCACAAATCTTCAGGAACGTATTCCACGGCATGAAGGTCCGGCTGCCCCATGTATTAAAAAATACACCGTCCGGTGTGTACCCCGTCAGCGCGATAGCATGTCCTCCGACAAAAACGTGGTCCTGCACAGCATCCCAATCCCAATCGGTACCTAATGGAAGACTCATGAACCCGCGCGGAACCTGCACCCCTGCCAAGACGCCGCCCAGATAGGAAATACCGCGTTTGATGCCGCTCACTGAATGGGAATCAATAATACCGTAAGCCGTCAGATAATCTCGTGTCTGCCCCGGCCGAACAAATCCATTGCTCTTCCAGTATTGCAGTTGCTCCAGCAAAATCGTGCCATTATCATTTTGACCCGTTACCGGATTAAATCCCGTGACAGCGCCATAGTTCTGAAGAACCTGTTCGCTAGAAAGCAATACCAGCCCCTGGGCCACTTTTGTCCAGGTTGCTGTCAAAGCCGCATGAGCTGCAAAAGCACAGCATCCGAACTGATCATTACCCCACATCTGATAGGGCACCCCCTGGGACCAGTCCTGGTGCTCTGGAACGTCTGGAACCCGCGCCGTCAGAACGGGCGAAAGCCGATAGGTTCGTACATCATAACGCGGAGGCAACTTGCCCAGTCTACGCTCAATCACTCATCAACACTCCACGAACAGAGAATGAAGAAACCAGAGCGGCATGCCGTATTTGCAGGGAGTTCTTCGTTCTGATCGAAGCAAAGCCAAGGCACATGCCAAAACGCTCCGAAAAAAATGAAAGCCACTCCCGTAAAAGAGTGGCTTTCATCAACGCCTTATCAAAAAATCTCAGGTCTTTTTAACCTGAGCCTCTGACACTCAGGCTCTGACGTCATACGCCAGAGAGGCCGGCCAGGCAGACTGGGCAAAAACCTGCGCGTAATCATGGACTTCTGTCAGGAACGTCCGATCACCATCCAGAACCAGACGAACCGTCGGTGCAAGTGTACCGCCAATCCGGTAAGTCTCCGGATTTTCTGCATTCTGACCGGCAGCCGGAATGGTATCGATAAAGGACTGAACATAGCCCTCCGCATCCACAAAGTGCGAATACGTCGAATACGGCTGCGAAGACGGATTACCGAGTACAAGCCCTGAGCTATTCAGGGGCTTGTATGGGCCGAAAATACCCTTCTCGGACACAAAGCCATAAACGCCATCAGGCCCCGTGCTCTTGCCCGTGTACGTGGAGTGATGACTGATCGTGAACAGATAGGTCAGACCGTCCTTGAAAACGAAATGGGGACGTTCGGTCTGATCGTTCACGCCAAGAGCCGTTACCAGAGCAGGCATCAGTTCCCATCGGGAATAATCCCCCTTGCGCCAGCCGGAGACACACCGGGCCAGACCGATCGCTGCTGCACCATATTGTGCGCCAGCATCCACCGCATATCCTGGCGGAACCGCACCCATTTCATCGGTGCCGATAACAAACTGGCCGCGCGCACCCGGAACATTGCCTTCAAACAGCGTATAAAGCTGGCCATCGCCCGGATTGATGAACGGCTGCGGATCACGGAAATCAAAATATGGATCTTCAGACGCATTGGCGTAATGAACACCATCTGCCTTGAACATTTCCGTGCTTGTGGCGAAGCCGTCGAACCAGACACCCTTATCATCTGCATGAATAGTGCCGGAACTGACCGCCGGAACAGAGTTGCCATCAGGCGCACCGACGGACGTGTAGAACATGTCCACCTTGTTCTCGGTGCCCTCACGCATCACCAGAGAACCGGACCATTCCCATGGGCGCAGATCGGCAGAGGTCTGGAACAGTCGGCCGCCCCAGGTCCACTCCACACCATCGCGGCTATACCAGTAGCCGATATAAGCGCGGTCATTGCGGGAGTGCCATTCGTCATAAATCTTGGCGTTGGTCTTATCGATCTTGTCCACGGCAAGCGACCACAGGACGAACCAGCCTTTGAACGTCACGGTACGCATGTGCATGTCACGCAGCGCACCACTGTCCCAGATCATGACGTCATTGGACATAATGGGAAACTGGTAATCGATCAGCGGCATGGTCGTCGTCGGATCGTCTGTACGAACCTTCAGCGCATCCGCAATCGTCCAGCGAGAAACAGGATATTTGGTTGGAACAGGACGCGAAAAATTTGCCTGCACCAGAGACTGGGAGGAAATAGCATTCATAATTTTACTGATCCATACTGAATAAGTATTTGAAAAAATTTCTGGCTCTCAGGAAAAAATTCCAAGTAATTCGGGAGCCAGAGTATTTTACGCTTTCGGAGAAGCGTCCTTCTTCACGCTTTCTCCACTCCCAGAAGCTGACGTAACTTTACCGACCTGCCGCTCAAGACGATTGGCAGCCCAGCCAAAGTTCAGCCCCAGAAGGGTAATGACGCGGTAAATTCCGCCGAACCGTGATGTATTTTGTGGAGGCGGCAAGAAAACCGTTATCAGCTTGCAGCCAATAATCAGCAGAGCCACCCAAAGTTCATAGCGGGCCGGAATGTCAGCAAGCAGACCCGAAAGATCAAAACCCGAAATATCCACAGCCTGAAATCCTAATAGGCTCATAAAAAAAGAGGCTGCCCCCTCGTGGAGTCAGCCTCTTATGAAAATCATTTTCTGATATTGATAATTGAGCCATCTGCCTAACGATTTGTGGCTCAATGCCACAGTTATATGAAAAACCTGGCCGCAACACAACCCTAAAAACCATCTCTGCTCGCCAGAGAGTTGAAACCTTCCCCCCACATACCTAGTTTCGACATTCAGAAAGTCTCTTTCTCCCAAGAGACCGATAAGAGAGACGAAACTTCCATGACACGCTCAATGCGTTCTGCTCTGGCTCTGGCCGCCCTCCTCACCGCTACCCCGGCCCTTGCCGAACCGGGTGGCTGCATCAAGTACGGTGCAGCCGGTGCCGTAGGCGGACATCTGGCCAACCACCATGGTGTTATTGGCGCCGTTGGTGGATGCGCCGCTGGCATGTATCGCCGCCACCTGTATCGCAAGGATCTGCGCGAAAAGGCTGCTCTTTGGGACAAGGAGCATCCGGCAGCCCCGAATACCGGCGGCTGGTGGCAGAGCCACCACGATGCGACGTCCGTGAACCAGAAGGCTCAGTGGTACGACGCAGAACACCCCGAGCCAGGCACAAATGCGCCAGCTCCGCAGGCGCCGCAGCACTAAAAACAAAAAAGGCCCGGCTGGTAACAGCCGGGCCTTTTCCATAAGTATCGAAACAGTCTCAAGCCACTCCAAACCCTCTTAGGGCTGTACGAGACAATGCCTCCAGAAGGTCAACCGACTCGTCTGAATCATTCAGACAGGGCACAAGCGCAAACTCTTCGCCGCCCGCTTCCATGAACTCTTCTCGAAGCTCATTCCCAATTTCATCCAGCGTTTCAATACAGTCCGCCATAAAGCCTGGCATGATAACTGCAATTTTCGTGATGCCCTGCTTCGGGAGAGCACTTACATAAGGGGCCGTATAAGGCTGAATCCATTCAAGCGGCCCGAAGCGCGACTGGAACGTCAGCGGCATCTGCTCTTCAGAAAGCCCTAACGCCTGACGCAAGGCAGCGATCGTACGAACACATTCGTCCTGATACGAGTCGCCCTTTTCGATACAGACTTTTGGCAATCCATGAAACGACGCCACAATTCGTTGGGGCTTGAAGGAAAGGCTTTCCAGCGTCTTCAACACCGACGTTTCCAAGGCCCGCACAAACGCAGGATGATCTGGAAAAGACGGAACCGTTAGAACAGCGGGTTGCTTTCTCAGCTTCATCAATGCCCGGAAAAGCTGATCGTTGGCCGTGGCGGTCGTTGCTGAGGAATATTGCGGATAAAGCGGAATACTGACGATACGGTCGCACCCCTGGTCCATCAGGCTCTCAACAGCCTGCGCAACAGATGGGCGGCCATAGCGCATGCCCCACTCAACAGGGACACCGTCTGCTTTTAACCGAAGGCGAAGCTTCTCAGCCTGACGCTGGGTATAGACCCGCAACGGAGAGGCATTCTCCTCCCGATCCCAGATTCGTGCATAGTTTGCACCGCTGGCAAATGGTCGTTTGGTAAGGATGATGCCCTGCAGGATGGGCTGCCAGATCAGCGGCGAACTTTCGATAACGCGCCGATCGGAGAGGAACTCACTCAGGTACCGACGCACCGCCAAATAGCTGGTGTCATCAGGCGTACCGAGATTGAGAAGTAGGATGCCTGTCCGTCCATGAGGCGGAGAGGCATGCTGGGGTTTTTTGAAAAAGAAGGCCATAGTACCCTTCAGTGTGAAACAGGGCTACAAATGGCGAAAGAGAAAAAACACATTAACCGAGGGATGCGCGTCCCTTTCGGGACGCTATCGTCGGCGCTTTACACGTGCATAGGAAAGACTTGGCTGTTCAACCCGGCGGGAAGCATTGTAAAAGATCACCGCCATTACAGCACCGATCGTTCCGATATACGGCATGAAAGTATTCATCAAAGCCATATTTGCCTCCTTGAACCCTCTGGGAAAGTTTTCCGTGGGCTCAATACTGAGAGTGATCATATCGCCGTCGGTATTCAAGAGAAAAATTCATCCAAACGTCAAAAAAATAACCTTCACTGAAAAATATCCTTTTTTATCATGATCCTAAGCCTTGAAGAATCGAGGTGAGCCCTTCTGGAAGGGCAACCCCAGCGCTCCGCCCACGTTCAGATCCTGACCAATCTGATTGATCGGGAAAGGATCTGATACAATGGCAACCCAAGACCCCGTCATCTACGTCGTCGCTGATGGTGAAAAGGCTCGTTTCCTTCGTCTGGAAGGCTCACAGCTCAGAACAATCGAAAACTTCGATATCCATAAGGGCTCAGACGCAGCCAAGGATGTAGGTTCGCTCAAGGCTGCTCATACAAGCCCGAAGGAGCAGCTCAAGACACACTTCGCGAAAGATCTGGCGGCTCACATCAACAAGGCTGCACAGGACAGCAATGTTGAGGGAATCCTTCTTATAGCTCCAGCGCAGTCTCTTCACGACATCCGTGAAAGTCTGGACAAGCCGGCGTCCAAGAAGCTTTTCAAAAGCCTGACAAAAGATCTTACGAACACCCCGGATCATGAACTTCTGAAGCATCTGGACCGTCCCGAAACGGGCTGGCCGGAACTTGCATCAGTCTAAAATCCGAGCAGACAGGCAGACCGCTCAGCGTGCTGATCGGCCTGCCACACAAGGCTTTTCCGTCCCAGTCGTCTGTGGCCACGACGAAGGAAGACCACGTACATAACGAACGGCCAGAAGCGCAAAGCACTGGGCCTCAAGTGCATCTCCGTCCCACCCAAGATCATCGACGGACCCCAGAGATCCCAAACGTGAGCGCAAGCGCTCCATCAAAACCGGATTGTGGCGTCCCCCTCCAGCGACAAACCACTTTGTGGGTTTGACTGGCATGGGCGTTCGAGCGATCGCTTCCACCGTAAACTCCAGCAGTGTCGCCGCGCCGTCTTCAGCAGAAAGGGTTTCAACGGCCTGCATGGCAGAGGCATGAAAGCTCAAACGGTCCAATGACTTTGGCATTTCACGCTGAAAATACGGCATTGCCAGCAAGTTTTCTAAAACAGCTCGGTCTACCTTTCCTTTTCTCGCTAACGCGCCATCGACGTCACACGCAACGCCAGTATGTCGCTCCGCCCAGTCGTCCAGAAGAGCATTTCCCGGTCCGGTATCGCACGCCCAGACCTGACGCTGCCCCTCTGTATTCGGCCCGAGCAAGGTGACATTTGCCACGCCACCAATATTCAGAACAGCAACAGACTGCGTCTCACTTTCCAAAAGCGCGGCATGCAGGACTGGCACCAATGGCGCACCCTCACCACCACATTCCAGATCCCGTGCACGGAAATCATAAACAACCGGGACGCCACACTCCACCTGAAGAAGCGCTCCATCACCAATCTGCCAGCTTCGCCCTTTTTCGGGTTGATGCAGGACTGTTTGCCCATGAAAGCCAATGACATCAGGGCGAATATCTGGAGCCAGCTTCATAAGCTCCCGAACAGCATCCACATGCCGTAGCGTTACGTCCCGTTCGGCAGCCAGAATATCCGGATCATCTTCTGCCAGATGTGCAGCATGATCCAGCAAATGGCGCAGCCGAGCCCGCAAAGCAGAGTCGTAGGGAACCGTCACGGCTGGCCCATACTGAGCAATCCGCTCCCCATCTGTCTGCACCAGAGCCGCATCCACCCCATCAAGAGACGTGCCGCTCATGAGACCAATGGCCCATTGCATATTCTCGAAAGACATCAGGTTTCTACCTTCAGAGAGAGGCCAGGACCGTATGCAGATTGCCGTTATGCGCCTGAAGAAGCGTCTCAATCTTCTCGACAGACACACCCTTTCTCACAAGAACTGCCCGCTTTACATTGCCGCCAACCAACCGCAACGCATCACGAACTTCCTCGTCCGTTCCCCCAGCCAATTCGAACACCATACGCTCGGCACGCAACTGCAACTTGTCATTGCTAATTCGCATATCGACCATACGCCCGCGATAGACATGCCCAAGGCGCGTCATCAAAGCGGTAGAAAACAGGTTAAGCGCAACCTTCTGGGCCGTCCCTGCTGCCATCCGCGTGGAGCCAGCCAGAACTTCAGCGCCCGTCGGAATACTGATCCCGATTTCAGCACTCCGTAAAAGACGTGAATGCGCGTTTCCACTTACCCCAATTGTCAAAGCCCCGACCTCACGCCCGGCTTCAACAACAGCACAGGTGTAGGGCGTATTGCCACTCGCCGCGACACCAATGACCACGTCATTCGGCGTGGGCCCGTATGCTCCAAGATCAACGCGCGCCTGATCTTCCCTGTCTTCTGCACCTTCGACAGCCTGCGTCCCTGCACCGGCGCCACCAGCCAGTAGCAAAACCAGCCGCTCAGGGGGCAGTCCAAACGTTGGTGTCAGTTCCACCCCATCCTGAACCCCAATACGACCAGACGTTCCAGCCCCAGCATAAATCAACCGACCGCCACCCTGAAGACGGGGCACACTCGCCTCAACTGCGGCTTCAATGGACGGGAGTGCCTCTCCGACCCGCTCTAAGGCCTCTTTCTGAGAGTCCAACAGCCGTCCCAGAAGCGAATTCAAAGGCAGAAGTTCAATAGTCTGATTGGCTTCAAGAACCGTTTCTGTGCGGGGAACAGTCACGAATGACCCTTTTCATCTCGACATAAAAAACGCGTCTGAAAGTTTCCCTTCAGACGCGCCAGAACTTTAGAAAACTCCCTTATTCCTTTACCGGAAACAAGGCTCCATTTTTCAAAAGACCCTGTTCAACCAGACTTTCCGCAATCTGCACGGCGTTCAGTGCTGCACCCTTGCGAAGATTGTCCGAGACGCACCAGAGTGCCAGACCATTCTCGACTGTCGGATCAATGCGCAGGCGAGACACATACGTTGCATCCTCCCCGACACATTCAATCGGCGTTACATAACCGCCGTCTTCACGTACATCGCGCAGAATGACGCCAGGAGCCTTGCGCAAAGCCTCACGAGCTTTCTTCAGGTCAATCGGCCTCTCGCACTCAATGCTGATCGCTTCGGAATGGCCGATGAAAACCGGAACACGGACACAGGTCGCCAGAACCTGAATATCCGGATCCAGAATCTTGCGGGTTTCAACCGCCATTTTCCACTCTTCCTTGGTCGCTCCATCTTCCATGAAACGATCAATGTGCGGAATGACGTTAAACGCGATCTGCTTGGTAAACTGAGCCACCGTCGGCGGGTCGTTCACAAAGGTGCCCTTGGTCTGCCCAAACAGTTCGTCCATTCCGTCTTTGCCCGCACCGGACACAGCCTGATAGGTCGAGACAACAATCCGCTTGATCTTGAACAGATCATGAAGCGGCTTCAGCGCTACAAGCATCTGCGCCGTTGAGCAGTTCGGGTTGGCGATGATTCCGCGACGCGCCTTTTTCAGCGCAGACGCATTCACCTCTGGCACCACCAGAGGAATACCAGGCTCCATACGGAAATGGGACGTGTTGTCGATCACGACACAACCCGCAGCGGCAGCCTTCGGCGCATAAATCGCCGATACTTCTCCGCCCGGCGAAAACAGCGCCAGATCCCACCCCTTGAAATCAAACGTCTCAAGGTTTTGAACCTTCAGCACTGCCTTGTCGCCAAAGGAAATTTCCCGCCCGACAGAGCGCGGCGACGCGAGTGCCACGACCTCGTCCACAGGGAAATTACGTTCTGCCAAAATCCGCAGCAGCTCGCGCCCCACCGCTCCCGTGGCGCCCGCAACCGCAACCCGATAACCCATGATGTTTTCCGTTCCCTTGTAAAAAATCAGCCTACGAAAGGCAGGCGCTTGACCAGCGCCGAAAGACGATGCCGCCCCAGTTCGTACCGAGCCTTCCGGCCCGTTGCCATATAATTGAGCTGGATCGCATACCGCGTCCCGATAAACTGCCGATGTCCGTGCCACGTTGTCGGACCATTAGGGAACACCAGCAGCGTTCCCTCAGCCGGCGTGACTTCGACGTCATAGTCCTCGACATCATCCGGGCCATTCAACAGACGCAAACACCCATCCCGCGAAGACCAGTCTTCGCCTCGCGGGTTAAGATACAGCAACACGGTAACCAGCTTGGCTTCGGAATCCCGGTGAATGCGCCCGTCTTTTTCACGCGTCCGACCACGAACCGTCAGCATGGTCGGTGCATCCGCCAAGTCCAGGCCAAACTTCTCCGCAATCAGGTCCTTGAGCAAAAGACCCTGCAACTCCTCGATCATGCTGTTCACACGAGGGGTGAGCTCCAGCGCCTCCGGCGGAAAAGATCCGCCGGACTGCATGTCCGGCAGATCAGCCACAATGGCCTGAAGATCATCATTGCTGATGAAATGCGGCACAACCACATGCGGGAAAGGCTTCTCCGCAATCGGCGTATGCGCCAGAGCATCATAATCGAGAGAAATGTTGGACATAGTGGCCGAGGCTAGCCCTGCCCCAACGACCCGGCAAGACCTATTCCACACACGCCAACACCAACTCTTACGAAAGAAACTTACCCGCGAAGTGGCTTCTGCGCCTTTGAAACGCGGCTGGTTGACAGATAGCGGACATATCCAGCCCCAAGCCCGTTAGCGCCGCCCGTGCAAACCTGCGGCTGACGCGGTTCTTTCACGTTCGGAATCCAGACCGTATGCAACAGGCGCGGATTGATCCGACAAACAATCAACCGCCGGTCCACACCAGACATCCCTGCATCTTCAGCAAGTCTCATCCGTACGGACAGCATATCACTTTCCAGACCCTGAGCCGATGCATCCGGAGTCATAAGGGTTGTGACAGTCAAAAATAGACAGACAAGCAGAGCACGCATGAGCTGAACTCCTCGACATGTCCTTCGCAATTTCCAGAAACTGCCAGAAGGCACTGCCTGTATGACGCTGCGTGCCGCTCAAAAGTTGCGGCAATTTTATGGCAAACTTCGCTCTACCTTAAAACATGATGCCTCAAACCTCCCCTTCAGGCAGACGTTGAAGCCACCAAAAGATCAGGTTTCCCATTTTTCAGGAATGCTCTCATGAATACAGCGCGACTTGTCCTTCCGGAACTCCTTCCGACCCTAAGCCAGTTTCCTGCCACTGACCTGACACCAGAAACACTTCCGGATCTGAGAAACGCCCTTGAGAACCGCGCCGCGCAAGCATTTCAGAAAGCTGAAGATTTTCAGGTTACTGTTGAACAACGTCACATCCCTGCAACCCCTGAGGGCGACAGAACCATCCGCCTTCTGACCGTTCAACCTAAAGAGACAAGCTCTACACCCCGTCCGGTTTTGCTGCACTTCCATGGTGGAGGTCACTGCGCTGGACGCCCCGAACAGAACACTGCCGAGCTCTGCCGTTTTGCTCAGGATCTGAACTGCCTTGTCATCTCCCCGGATTACCGCCTCACACCAGAAACACCTTTCCCTGGTGGCATTGAAGATGCCTACGCAACGCTCTGCTGGATTCATGACAACGCTGACGCCCTGAATATCCGCCGCGATCAGATCGCCGTTACCGGAGAAAGCGCGGGCGGAAATCTTGCGGCGGCTATCTGCCTGCTGGCCAGAGACCGCAACGGGCCAGCCATTCTCTTTCAGAACCTGATTTATCCGATGCTGGATGACCGGACGATCGACAACGAGGCAAACCCTTCTCCTGTCGCAGGCGAATTCGTCTGGACGCGCGCCAGTAACACTTACGCTTGGGGGATTCTTCTCGCACCCTCCCTGCCCGGCGCTGACGATATTTCCCCCTATGCCGCGCCCTCCCGCGCCAGCGATCTTTCTGGGCTGCCCCCAGTCATTATGACGATCGGCTCATTGGATCTGTTTCTCGAAGAAGACCTGCTCTACGCCCAACGATTGATCCGAAGCGGGGTCTCCGTGGAACTGGAGATCGTCCCCGGGGCCTTCCATGCCTTTGATGTGACAGAAACTCCTGTGGCAAAACGTACCCTCAACAGACGAATCACTTCCATGAAGCGGTTCTTCACCCCATCTAGAGACTGACACGGAATGCATTATCCAAATGCGTTCCCCCACCTGCTCTGATGGGCTAGAGTTCGCGCCCCTGTGACTGGAGACTGATTTTTCATGGGCGATCACCGCGACGACCGCGATGCCATCAACGGCGCAAACACTGTCTATCTGGCCGAGCTTCATGCCCGCTGGCAGACCGATCCTGCGTCCGTAGACCCAGCTTTCGCCGCCCTGTTCGAAACCCTTGGTGCTGAACGTCCGACAACTGACACGTCGGACAATAGCGCTGAGGCCCTGAAAAACGCCTATCGTCTGCGCGGCCACGCTTTTGCACGCCTGGATCCACTCGGTCTCGCACCAACGCCGCACATCCCTGAGCTTAGCCCACCCGACGCAGACCGTGATCTGCTTGCTCGCCTGCGCCGCGCCTATTCGGGCACCTTAAGTGCCGAATTCATGCACATTCAGGACCCACAGCAGAGACAATGGTGGATTGACCGGCTTGAGACGTCATCCTCGACGCCAGCGATGGAGCCGGAACGCATTCTTCTGGCCCTGACCCGTGCAGAGGGCTTTGAAGGGTTTTGTCAAAAGCGCTTCATGGGAATGCGCCGCTTTGGTCTGGAAGGTGGAGAGAGCGTTATTGTCGCCCTCCGGACCCTGATCGATGCCGCTGCACGCGATGGGGCAAAATCTGTATCGCTGGGTATGCCACATCGCGGCCGACTGAACGTTATGGCCAATATCCTGCGGAAGCCCTTCGCGGCAATTTTCAGCGAATTTGCTGGTGCATCCTTCAAGCCAGATGACATCCAAGGATCTGGGGACGTCAAATACCATCTCGGCACCGCCACCACGATGGAACACGCAGGCCACACCTTGCGTATTTCCCTCCTGCCAAACCCGTCTCACCTTGAAGCCGTGGACCCTGTTGTTCTCGGTCGCGTCCGGGCTGATCAGGATCGTGAAAAAGACAAGAACCGCGATCGCCATCTTGGTATTCTTGTTCATGGAGACGCTGCGTTCGCCGGGCAGGGCGTTGTTTATGAAACGCTGGGCCTTTCCAAACTTGAAGGCTACCGCACAGGCGGAACCGTCCACGTCATCATCAACAATCAGATCGGCTTCACCACCGTTCAATCCGACGCTCATTCTGGTATCTACAATACAGACATCGCCAAATCCGTTCAGGCACCCATCCTGCACGTCAATGGCGATGACCCGGACGCTGTCGCGCGGGCAGCCCTGCTGGCACATGAATGGCGCCGCGATTTTCACGCAGACGTCGTACTGGATGTCGTCTGCTATCGTCGCCATGGCCACAATGAAACCGACGAACCCGCCTTCACTCAGCCTGCCATGGTCCATGCCATCCAGTCCCGCCCCACGACGCGTCGCCTCTATGCCGATACCCTGATCCGTAAAGGCATTCTGACGTCGGATCAGGTTGAAGAAATGTGGCAGCACTTCCAGAGAAGACTGGAAGAACAATTCGCAGCCTCCGAGCATTACCGGCCAAACGCAACTGACTGGCTGGACGGGCCGCAGGATTCCACCCGCCTCCAGGATGAGCCCGAGCGCATCCAACCCATGACCGGCGTTCCGATGGAACGTCTGCGCATAATCGGAGAGGCCATCGGCACTATTCCAAAAAGCCTGAACGTTCACCCCCGCCTGGCACGGCAGATTATCGCCCGAGGCAAAGCCGTCGCTGACGGTGGCCCTCTCGATTGGGCCACAGCCGAAGCCCTTGCGTTTGGCACGCTCTCAATGGACGGGCATCCTGTGCGCCTGTCAGGTCAGGATAGCCGACGCGGCACTTTCAGCCAGCGTCATGCTGTGCTGTTTGATCAGGAAACGGGACGGGAAGAAACGCTCCTCGCCCATATCGCCCCCCATCAGGCCCCACTGCACCTCTGGAATTCCCCCCTCTCCGAGTTCGGGGTGCTAGGCTTCGAATACGGCTATTCCCTCGGCGACCCGGACACACTGGTTCTCTGGGAAGCCCAGTTCGGAGACTTCGCCAACGGCGCACAGGTCATTCTGGATCAGTTCATCGCCTCAGGGGAAACCAAGTGGCTTCGTACATCCAGCCTGACGCTCCTTCTTCCTCATGGGTATGAAGGTGGCGGACCTGAACATTCATCCGCACGACCAGAGCGCATTCTTCAGTTGTGTGCCGAAAACAATCTGCGCGTCTGCAACATCACAAGCCCGGCCAATTATTTCCATGCTCTGCGCCGCCAGATTGCGCGCCGCTGCCGCAAGCCGCTGATCATCTTCACGCCCAAGTCTTTGCTTCGCCATAAGGAAGCCGTTTCTGCGCTTGCTGAGATGGGCCCGCACACGCGTTTCCAGCCAGTCCTGGCAGACCCGCAAACCATTACCAACCCCAGAAAAATTATCCTGTGTTCCGGTAAGGTCTTCTATGACCTGACTGCCGAGCGGGCGCGGAAGTCCTGCACGGACGTGGCCATCATCCGGCTGGAGCAGCTTTATCCGTTCCCTCATCACGCCCTGATCCAGCAGCTGGAGCTTTATCCGGATGCTGAACAGATTGTCTGGTGCCAGGAAGAGCCCCAGAATAATGGTGCCTGGATTTTTGTTGATCGTCGGATCGAGCGCGCTCTTCGGGAGTGCGGTCACAAGGTACAGCGCCCTGATTATGTGGGCCGTGAAAGTGCTGCCTCTCCTGCAACCGGTCTTCCTGGTGCACATGCGGCGCAGCAGGAAAAACTGGTGCAGGACGCGCTGGCCTGACGCTCAGGCCAGCAAACGCTTCTCAGGTTGGGCCACCTTGATATCCATAACTGCTCCGACCTGAACCCGTATTACCGAACCCATCTCCCCGATATTGGCGTGAACCCTGTCCACCATAATCCGGCCCGCAAGCAGCCAGAGCCACCAGAAGTGCCAGAGCCAGACCAACTTTTACCCGCATCGCCCTATTCCTTGTTTCGTTCGAGCTCACCAACGGAAATCTCAGTAAATCAACCGTCAGTCTTCAGTTCGCAGAGCCAGTATTGACGAGAAAGACCATATCCGTCGCGCGGGTCAGGGCTACATAACAAAGCTGCTGGGTCTCAAGAGGGTTTCCTCCTGCCCGACGTCGAATGTCACCCAGATCCACAAAAACATTCCGGAACGTACTGCCCTGAGACGTATGCACCGTCATGGCATAAATGGCCTGCAAATTAAGCAGCGCACTCTGAAACGCAAACCGCTGCTGCCAGCGTTTGCGCTCCTGTTTGGCTTCCTGAACAAGCCGACGATCCACGCCCTGAAGGTCCCGCGGATCCTGCACCAGATGCGCGGTAATTTCTTCTCCTGCCAGCGTGAGCACAGTCAGCTCCCAAGCTGGTAAATCCGTTGTCCATGCCGCCAGAGATCCACAGGCTTCAAAACGGTACGACAAACGAGACGCCTGAATATCCATGACCAGAACTTCTTCATTGGTCGCAATCTGCTGTCGGCTCTTGTCTTCGTTCTGTCGACTGAAAGGCGCACGCGCGACGGCACGTTCCCCCGGCATAAAGGGACGATCAATCGTCTCCCCATACCGCCATTGTCGAACCATCTGGTTCACTTGATGAACCCGGTCATTCGTCCAACACAGGTAACGAAAGCTATCATTGTCTGCGTCAAATGCATCAGACGTGAAGGCCTTGCGCACCCAGCTTTCAACATCCTTGGGGACGAATAACCCGGAGGAGCCTTTCCGGGCATCCTGAACCCAGCTCCAGTCCACATCGCCACCCTGACTCTGCCTGATGATCGTAGCAGCCTCCAGAATGGGATTACCCGCCGCCTGCCGAACCACTGTCTCAAGATGCGATGTCGACGGGACAGAAAAAGACGGCGAAGCGTCTTCCCCCACCGGCGGAAGCTGCGCTGGATCACCCACAAACAGCACGAAGCAGTATTTGAGCAGATCCCGGATCCACCCCATCAGCTCACGCGAAATCATGGAACACTCATCCACAATAACCACGCCATCCGGAATGGTTTGCGGGCGCTTCGCGCGTACAAGAGTGGTTTTACCACCCTGGGATGACGGCTGAAGGCTCAAATGGCTCTGGATGGTCCGGCACTCGACGGTCTTGTCCACCTTGCTTCGCAGTACAGCCGTGGCCTTGTGTGTCGGCGCCGTAATCACGGTCACAACATTCAAACGAAGGAAATGCCTGGCCACTTCCTGCATCAGGGTCGTCTTGCCGCTCCCGGCATACCCCGTCAGTAAATGCGTAGGCCGCTTTTCAGCATGCGCCTTGATGATTTCATCGAGAGCCGTTTTCTGAGAAGGAGTGAGCGCAACCATGGTGTCTCCTTCTCACAATCTCGCCCCCTTCTCCACCAAAAGGACAAATGGACCATGAAAAAAGCAGCACGGGCGCAAACTGATGACATAGAGAGAGAGGTGTAGTTTGGGTTTGACTGCCTCCTCTCCGCCCCCCCTAAAAAGACAGCACGTCCAACCAAGACGTACCGATCGCTATTTTTGGGGAATAAATTATGCCTTCAAATCAAACCGAGAATTCGCTGTGTATCGGGATCAACCGGAATCCCTGTCTCGGCACGCTTTCGAGCTTCCTGCCACTCCCGGTCACCCGGCGCCATAACAGGGTTATGCGAATTAACGGACGGACCATTTCTTAAAAGATCGAGATAAGAGCCCATCGCAAGATCATAAGCCGCTTGGCCAATAAACCTTGCTGGATCTATGGCGATTGCAAAGTGGCCAACGTTCTGTCGCTTCCGGTCGCTCTGCTCTTCATCAGTGCCAACCATAACCGGGTCCAGTGCCGCGCCCGTCAGAACGCCTGCCAGTATGGTAACAAGCCCAGCCAGTGCAGCTCCCTTGAAACCAAACTCTTCCCCACCGAGTGGCTGAAGAAACGCAGCTGACTGTGCATCCCGTGTGGGTCGTCCGTCATCACTCGCAGCCACACCTGATGGTAACGACAAGCCAAGGGAGCGGTAGAGTTTGACGCGGTTGAATGGAATTGAGGACGTCGCAATGTCCATAAGCCACGGATCAGAACCACTGGTCGGAGCAGCCATCGCAATAGGATTTGTTCCGTGAAATGGCCTGGCGCCCCCGAACAGGGACACGGCTGCGTCAGAGTTACTCATGATCAAACCGATCATTCCTTGCCTCGCAGCCTCAACGACATACGCGCCAGCTGCTCCGAAATGCGAGGAATGATGCACTCCAACCGCGCCAATTCCAGCGTCCCGAGCTAACGACACAGCCTCATCCATGGCGCGATAGGCCGCAGAATGAGCCAGCCCACCGTCAGCATTCAACTGCCCAGTTGCCGGCCCTGTTCTGGTGAAGACAGGAACGGGCAGGGAATTCACCCCACCAGACCGCAGAAGCCGCACATAATGTCCCACCAGTCGAACACCATGACTATCGACCCCGATACGAGATGCATGAAGCAAGGCCCGGGTCGTGGCTTCGGCGTCTGTATCCTCCGCTCCGGCTTCCACCAGACACGCGTGAACACGCTGAGACAGCAACGCTTCCGGATAATACAAAAGCTTTGTCATGCTGCTCATGACGGAAGCTCCATTTTCGCACGGGGAGCCAGCATATGTCGGGCCTGCTCACGATCCAGCGCCCCAGTCCACGCCGCCATAACAACAGGAGCAACACAGTTTCCTGCAAGGTTACCAACAGCCCGGGCAATTCCGATAAACCAGTCTACTGCCAAAAGAAGCACAAGACTGGAGAGCGGAATGGAAGGAGCAGCAGCCAACGTGGCAGCCAGAACGACGATCGCAATCCCCGGAACTCCATGAGCCCCTTTGGACGTAATCAGTGCCGTCGCCAGCATAGAGAGCATTTGCGTCAGCGTCAGAGGCGTACCAGTCACATCGGCCAGAAACACAATGGCAAAGCCGAGATAGATCGATAGTGCATCCAGATTGAGCGAATATCCGGCAGGAACGACCAAGCCAACCACCTGCCTGGAAACGCCCATGGCTTCGAGCTTTGCCATGATGCTTGGCAGAACTGAATCAGAGCTGGTCGTCGCCGTGACAATAAGGATCTCTTCACGGAAATAACGGGCAAAGCGCCATGGATGAACACCACACGCCAAAAGGCAGCCACCCAGAAGCACAACGATGAAAACTGCAATAGCTGCGAAATAGAGCACAACGAACGACGCAAGCCGACCGATAGCATCCAGTCCGTACTCTGCTACCGTCGTCGCAACAGCCCCAAACACACCTAGTGGCGCCAGAGCAATAATCAGGCGCATCATTCTTGAAAAAAGCGTCGAAAGACTTTCAATCAGGCGTGTAACATGTGCACCAGCGTCCCCAATCCTGCTTAGGCAACATCCTGTCAGAATAGCGAAAAACAGGATCTGGAGAATGTTCCCTTCGGCGAAAGCCGCAACCGGAGACCGTGGAACAAGACTCAGGATGAACCCGGTAAAACCCTGCCCGTGCAGAAGGTGAGCATTCGCAGCGTAGGATGCCACGATATGGGCATCCTCAGGGCTGGGCGTAAAAGTCAGCCCTTGTCCGGGCCGGATAAGCATGGCTGCCCCAACCGACAGCAGCAGGACGAGCGTGGTCATACCCTCGAAATAAATCAGGGACCGAAAGCCCAGTCGTCCCACAGCACCTAGCGATCCCGCGCCCGTAATACCCGTCACGACAATACAGAACAGCAGCGGGCCGACCGCCATCAGAATCAGACGAAGGAACAGATCAGTGAGCCATCGGAATTGCCCTGCAACATGCGGTGCGAACAGACCAACCAGAACCCCGATCAGAGTTGCAATCACAACCTGAGAGAAAATCCCTGGACGAAACCTGCGTTTCGCATCTTTCGAAAGGCTCGTATTGCTCGTCATCCAGACCTTCTTCCCGTCGTTCCTTCAGGAAACCTGACGCCGGCTAGAGGTTCTGCGCTCCGGCTCAGGTCCTGATGATTCGTTCAGTACGTTACGTTCATTTTTGCGCCTACGAAACGTGGCAGACCCGGCATGACACCATAGAAAGTGGCCTGCGTCCCGCCAGAAAGCCAGTAACGGCGATCAGCAAGATTTTGCCCATAAACCGATACAGACCAATGCTGTTTCGGTGCCGCAAACGTCAGGAACGAGTTCACAAGGAAATAGGCCGGAGCACGGTAGATCCCGCCATCTCCAATATGCTGCGGCTGCGTCTGTGCGCCGCGATAATTATAATCGACGTCAAAAGTCATTTTGTAGTCATGGAACATGGACCAGGTGTAGGTAGCCGCTCCAGAAAGAGTCAGATTGGCCAGCCCCATGTTGTAGCCATTATAGTTCGTATTCACAGGCGACCAGACACCCGTTGAGGCAAACTGGGCAGTTGTGGCACTGCGATTCAGGCTCTGGAACTGGGAGTAAGAGCCGTTCTGGTATCCAAAATTCTGTGTCAGCACGAGCCCACGAAACGGATGTGCTTCCATATCGAACTCAGCGCCATAAATGTTGGAGCGCGGTGCATTTACGTAGCCGCCCAGCACACCGTACGGTGGCACGAGGATGGTCCCGAGCAACTGCTGGTCCCGATAATCATAATAGAAACCGGCTGCATTAAAGCGCAGACGCCGGTTGAACAGCATCGTTTTGAAACCACCCTCATACGTCAGAACCTGCTCGGCCTTGAACGGCTTTAGCTGGCTGGCCTGCTGGGTGATGTTGGCCGAAAATCCTCCTGGCTTGAAGCCACGCGAGAACATGACATATCCCATCACGCTGGGATTGAACTGGTATTGTGCCCCGACACGTCCAGCGAACTGATTTGTCAGTGCCCCTGAATTGCCGAAGTTCTGCACATGCGTTCTGGCACCCGTATTCAGGTCGTAATCAGCACTGACAACATTCAGCATCTGCCGGTCGTCCGACTCATGGCTGATCGCCCCGATCAGGGTCAGCTTCGGCAAAATGCGATATGAAAGCTGAACATACTGATTGAAGTTCTGCTGATTCTGACGATAGGACGTCTCATTCAGCGGTGTCGTCCCAGGGCGGTCTGATGAATCATACCAGAAATTCTGCGCCATCCGTGCACGGCTGTAATACATGCCGACTTCCCAGTGGAAGCGAGCATGCGGATCACGGGACTCAAGCTTAACTTCCTGCGAGAAAACATTCGTCTGGTTGTTGCGGAACATATTGCCATAGGACGCAACCGAGTTCGTCTGGTTGGTCAGTTCATGCTCGTCAACGGCTTCAAAAGCGCTCAGCGTCCATAACCGGCCCCAGCTGAAGTCCTTCGTATAGCGGACATTCGCTCCCCAGAAGATATTGTCTTCCCTTGGCTTCTGATTAGCTCCGTTGATACCGATAATTTTCGCAAACCGCGGATCAAGTCCCCATTCGGTCTGCATGATATCCGACGTCACAGGAACGCCGTAGCTGTTATAGAAATTATGCCCCGAAGACGTCTCGGACTGGTCCGTCGTCCAGTGCCCGCCAATGTCCAGCGTCGATGTAGCGTCGATTTTCCAGCGCAGCTTGCCGCGAAGAGCTCCGATATTAGAGTTGCCGTACCCTTCGCCCTGCGAATTGTGCTGGAAGCCGCCCCCCGTCATGGACTGCCCTGCCAAACGGAACGAAACCGACTTGGAAATTGGCCCGGAGACAAACCCCTCGACCCGATTGCGACCATAGCTGGCAATGTCTTCCATCAGACCTGCATGAAACTCAGGGGTAGGATCACCCGTGTGGAAATTAATCTCACCACCGGTGGTGGACTGCCCATGCGTGAAACCGGACGCACCAGGCGCAACAGAAATGTCATCCATGTCAAACAGCATACCCGAAGTCATAATACTCACCGGATAGGCCACACCATCGACATACGGCATGACAGACGGGGTGTTGTTTTGGGTGAAATCCATCAGCCCGACACCGCGCAATGCAAAGTTCAGTGCAGAGCTTCCAAAAGAAGGCTGAATAGTCAGATTTGGTGCCACACGAACGATGTCTATCAACTGACGAACGTTACGATTCTGAAGCTCCTGACGGGACAGTACCGTTTCAGAATGCGCCTCGTGCTGACCTGCGCCAGTCACACCGCGCCGGGCATTAACGTGAACGACCTCATTACTCGCCGCGGAAGCATCAACTGTACGATGCCGTACTGCTCCAGCCCCATGCTTAGCGATCGGATGCAAACTCCGCTTCGCTGCCACTACAGCAGCATCCGCGCTGCCTGCACAGGACAGAAGAGCTGTGGACAAGAGCGTTACGCGCAACGAGAGAGCAGAACGGGAGCGGCAGGGCGAAACAAGGGACATCGGGCATTTCCAGATCGGCGATGTGAAGCAGTCAGGATGTGTCGCAATTCACCATGTCGGCGAATCTTGTATACCAGATAGAATACAAACCCTTCTTGTTCCACATTAAAAATGATCTAAACCGGAATATTCCTTTTTCCGATCTTCTGTTGTGCTTGTTCCCTCAAAAAAGGAGGCGCATAAAAGCTGCCATGGAAGACCGGAACAAATCGATGCAGCCAGCCAGCAGCAATGTCATCGAGAACAGAATCATACAGGCCGTTCTTTCTGAAGAGATTTCACCAGGAGAGCGGCTGGGAGAAAAAGATCTGGGCGAGATCTTCGGGGTCTCGCGAACACTGGTGCGAGAAGCAATGATGCGCCTCAGCAGTCGAGGCATTGTGGCAGTCTCACCGAGAAGAGGCTGGTTCGTTATTGAACCCACCGTCGAAGAAGCCCGGGAAACAATCGAAGCACGCCGATCTGTTGAAATCGGTCTTCTCATGACTCAAAAAAATATTAGTGCAGAGATGATCAAGCAGCTCGAAGCACATGTCCTGGAGCAACAGCGCGCCATCGATGAGAATGACCTGGGTCGTCGGAGCTACCTTCTAGGCCACTTCCACGTTCACCTTGCCGCAGCGCTTGGCAATTCTATTCTGGCCAACATTCTTGAAGAACTGACAACCCGCATCGTGCTGATCGCCACCTTGTATCAATCCAAGGCAGACGCGCAGCAATCCTGCGACAACCACCGTCGACTTGTAAGCGCACTCCGCAAGAACAAGGTAAAAGATGCTGTAAAGATCATGGATGCCCATCTGACGCATCTTGATAAAGCACTCAGCATCCGGAAAAAAATGAAACCACGCTCTGCGGACCAACTCCGTGGCAAAGCGTCTTTCGTCCCATAAGGCTGGCAGCACATATCGGCCTGGGACGAAATCATTAGCTTGAAAGCGTTGCTTGCTAATGGCGCAGGGCTAACGGAGCCCATCATCGAATATGCCTCGCCCTAGGCGAAGTTTTCCAAACATATTTGATCTAAAAGGAAAATGGTGAACCGGCTGGGACTCGAACCCAGGACCATTCGATTAAAAGTCGAATGCTCTACCAACTGAGCTACCGGTTCATCCGAGCGGATGGCTACCCCACAACCACTATGGAGGTCAACCTCCAGCAGCCGGAAAACAGCACTAGAATTTTTTTAGTTATGTTATAACATATTAAATACTACCGATTCAGAGCCTGAAAAAGCCCCCCCGTATGCGCTCCAAAAATAACAACCTGACCACTCACTCCGCCTTAAACGATCGCACTGTACGGCATGAAATCTGGCAACGCTTTGAGGGGAACGAGTGGGATGCATTCGACCAGCTTCCAGCATCCATTCGCAGACGCCTGAACGAACACGTCTATGATGCCTGGTCCGTCAACGCCTTGATCCTGTGGAAGCACTACAAGCGCATTTACGGCCGCACTCCGCGTGCCGAGCGAGCCCTGATCAAATATCTGGATTATTGTGAACGCCTCGAACGCGAGGCCTTTTCAGAGCGCTACACCGCTCAATGCGGCTCGCCCTACCCTCATGATGCCGCAGGAGTGACAGTCCTGCGCACACCAGAGAACAAGCAGCAAGCTGCCTGAGCGTCCCGCAAGACACTCAGAACAGCCCAAACAGCTTCAGGCTTCTACATAAGCCTTAACGATGGTGTCCGGATCCTTGACGACGCCTGACGAGCCAGCGCCACGCTTGATCTGATCGACATACTCCATGCCTTCAACAACCTTGCCAGCGATCGTGTACTGACCGTTCAGGGACGGCACGTCCTGGAACATGATGAAGAACTGGCTGTTTGCAGAGTGCGGAGCCATCGTACGGGCCATGCCAAGTGTGCCACGCTCGAACTTTGCCTTGTCCGTGAACTCGGCCTTCAGGTCCGGGTAGCTGCTACCGCTGGTGCCTGTGCCAGTCGGATCGCCGCCCTGTGCCATGAAGCCTTCGATCACACGGTGGAACTTCACACCGTCATAAAAACCTTCGCTCGCCAGAAGCTTCAGACGCTCCACAGCCAGCGGCGCCAGATCAGGGCGCAGCTCAATGACGACCTTGCCGCTCTTGAGTTCGAAAACCAGCTTATTGCCGTCGGGTACTGCGGTCTCAGACATCTTGGAACCTTCCAGAAATCAATGAAGGTTCCTATGTCGCCCTTCGACCCAGTTTCGACAAGACGAGACTTGCAACATCTTCGCTGACAAAGGAGGAAATATCGCCATCAAGACGGGCAATTTCCTTCACAATCCGACTGGCCGTCGTGCGATGCCCTTCGGAAGACAGCAGAAAGACCGTCTCAATTTCCGGCGCCAGACGACGCAACGCCCCAGAGAGCTGACTTTCAAAGTCGAAATCCCCCGCAGAACGAAGGCCGCGCACAACCGTCCCGGCGCCAGCCTTACGTACGGCATCGACCAATAGGGTATCAAACCCCAAAACCCTGATCCGGTCCGCATGAGGCAATTTCGAGACCTCCTGCCGCATCATCTCCAGACGCTCTTCCAGCGTCAGAAGCGGCTGCTTCCCCTCATTGACCGCCACACCAACCAGCAGGCGGTCAAAAAGAGTAGACGCACGGTCGATAATATCCAGATGACCGAACGTCACCGGATCAAACGTGCCGGGATAAAACCCGACACGCGGATCAGTCTGCCACTCAGGCATCAGGGGCTGCGTCACCCACAGAAGCCTCACCGTCCGTCACAGTGCCATCAACAGGCACTGTACCGTCTGGCGTTGCCACGACATCCCCTTCGATCAGGTCGCCCTCTTCTCCATCATCTTCCACAACCGGGAAGACACAGATCACGGTCTCACTGTCGTTCAGGCGGAATAGCGTCACACCACTGGCCTGACGTGCCATGACACGCACCTGAGACACCGGCAGACGGATCAGACGACCCGTATCGGTCACGAGCATGACATCCGTGCCATCCAGAGTCGGAAGCGTCCCAACCACTTCCTTGCCACGACGATTGGCCGAGAAGGTCATGTTCGTGATGCCCTGACCGCCACGGCCCGACACACGATAATCATAGGCGGAGGAACGACGGCCAAACCCGCCATCCGTCACAGTCAGAAGAATTTCTTCCTGATGTTCCAGCTCCTCGAAGCGCTCCTGCGTCAGATCGCCAGCGATCTCCACAGTGTCTTCGTCACCGGACACCACTTCTTCTTCAGCACCTTCTGCCGACGCAGCATTTTCGGCACGACGTTTTGCATTGGCCATCCGCAGATAGGCCGCACGCTCTTCAACGCTGGCATCCACATGGTTGAGGATGCACAGTGAAATCACCGCATCCCCATCACCAAGGCGGATACCACGCACGCCCGAGCTGCCACGGCCGGCAAACACACGCAGCGTATCATCGGTGATCTGGAAGCGGACACAGCGCGCGTTCTTCGTTGCCAGGAACACGTCCTGACCTTCACGACACGTCGCCACACCAATGAGGGAATCGCCCTCATCCAGCTTCATCGCAATCAGACCAGATGCCCGAATATTCCGGAAATCATTCAGGCGGTTACGACGAACATTGCCGCTGGCGGTCGCAAAGGTGAGGTGTAGGTCTTCCCACAGCTCTTCATCCTGCGGCAGCGGCAGCACCGCTGTAATAGCGTCCGAACCAAGCTCTGGAAGCAGGTTGACCAGCGCGCGCCCCTTGGACGTCGGAGACGCTTCCGGCAGATGCCAGACCTTGGTGCGATAAGCTTTGCCGCCCGAAGAGAAGAACAGTACCCACTGGTGGGTATGGGCATTGAAGCTGCGAATAATGACGTCATCGCCACGACGGCCAGACGCCGTACGACCACGCCCACCGCGGTTCTGTGAGCGGAACATCTCAAGCGGCGTCCGCTTGATGAAACCGTCACGCGTGATGGTCACAACCATCTGACCCGGCTCGATCAGGCTTTCGTCAGACTGATCGCCCAGCGCATCGGAGATTTCCGACATCCGTGGGGTGGCAATTTCAGCCCGGGCCGCCAGCAATTCATTGCGCATGACATCCATGCGACGAGTGTGACTGCCAATGATGTCGAGCAGGTCGGCAATCTTGGCCGCAACTTCGCTCAGCTCACCCTGGATCTTCTCACGTTCCAGACCGGTTAGACGCTGCAAACGCAGTTCGAGAATACCGCGAGCCTGCGCTTCTGTGAGGCGAACCTTGCCATCATAAATGACATTGCCTTCGTCCTGGATCAGCTCCAGCAACGGCACAACTTCGCTCGCATCCCACTCGCGCGCCATGAGCAGCTCACGCGCTGTCGAGGCATCCGGGGCAGAACGGATCAGCGCGATCACTTCGTCGATGTTGGCAACAGCCAGCACAAGGCCAACCAGCAGATGCCCACGATCCCGGACCTTGTTCAGATCGAAGCGTGCGCGACGCAGAATGACGTCTTCGCGGAAACGAATGAACGCCTGCAGAACGTCCATCAGCCCCATCGTGCGCGGCTTGCCCTCATCGAGTGCCAGCATATTGACACTGAAGGACGTCTGAAGCTGCGTGAAGCGATAGAGCTGGTTCAGCACCACTTCCGGCGTCGCATCGCGCTTCAGCTCAATGACAACGCGCATTCCAGAACGATCACTTTCGTCCCGGATATCGGAGATGCCTTCGATTTCCTTCGCACGAACGAGATCGGCAATCTTCTCCTGAAGGGTTGCCTTGTTCACCTGATACGGGATCTCGGTGATGACGATCGCCTGACGATCCTTGCGGATCTCCTCGATCTCAGCACGAGCCCGAACCGGAACAGACCCACGCCCTGTCTCGAACGCCTTGCGAATGCCACTCCGGCCCATAATGATGCCGCCGGTCGGGAAATCCGGGCCGGGGATGATCTGCATCAGCTCATCCAGCTCAATCGCCGGATTGGCAATCATCGCCAGCGTGGCATCAATAACTTCGCCAGGATTATGCGTCGGGATGTTCGTGGCCATACCGACCGCGATACCCGAAGCGCCATTCACCAGAAGATTTGGGAACGTCGCTGGCAGAACCTTAGGCTCGTGCTCGCTCTCGTCGTAGTTCGGCTGAAAATCAACCGTGTCCCGCTCAATATCATCCAGCAGGAACGACGCAGACTTGGCCAAACGAGCTTCGGTGTAACGCATGGCAGCCGGGCTATCGCCATCGACCGAACCGAAGTTACCCTGTCCATCAATCAGCTTGACGCGCATTGACCAATGCTGCGCCATACGAACCATGGCATCGTAAATCGAGCTGTCACCGTGCGGATGGTATTTACCCATCACGTCACCGACCGCACGCGCAGACTTGCGGTAAGGCTTATCAGACGTAAACCCACTCTCGCGCATCGCGTACAGGATGCGGCGATGGACGGGTTTCAGGCCGTCACGCACATCGGGCAAGGCACGCGAGACGATCACCGACATCGCATAGGCCAGATAGGAGGAGCGCATCTCCTCCTCGATCGTCACCGGAAGACGATCGGAAGGTACAATATCAGTCGGCTCGTTCAGCTCGGTCAAGACAGGTCCACCACGCTAAAATACAGTCCGCACAGCATAGCCCATGCGCGGCCTACATGCCACACCCACCCCATTATGGCCTGTGAGACTGAAAAACGGTCACGTCCAGCAGGAAACTGCCGTCTTCTTCCAACCCCAGTCTTTCACGGACAGCTACAGGCGCACCACGCTGCAACGACCGGATGCCCTCTACACGTTCCGTCGGCGTTCGTGTTCGCGATACCCAACTCTCAAATTCCATCCGCAAACGGCTGCGTATCAGGCCATCCACAACAAAACCGGATCTTCCAAGAGCAGACACCCATTCTGTCACGGCATAGTCCCTCACATGAGAGATATCCCGCATCAATTCCAACGTCTGGAGCCAGCTATCGGACATAGCGTCTTCAGGAGCCGTAACATCGCCGAAAATAGCCAGACCTCCTGGCTTCAGAACGCGATGCACTTCTCTCAGACCAGCCTCAAAGCCTTCCCAATGATGGGCACTAAACCTGCATAAAACAGCGTCAAACACACAATCATCAAACGGAAGCGCTTCTGCGGCGCCCTGTTCAACAGCAATGTTGCCAAGCCCACGGTCTTGAACGGACCGGCTCACCGCAGCCAACATTCCGGCCGTGACATCGCAGGCGACAACCTGCCCGACATGTGGCGCCACAGCATAGCTGACATGCCCCCCGCCACAGCCAAGGTCCAGCACACGTTCAAACCCGCGCCCCTGAACAGCCCGAACCATCACGTCCAGATCATCGCCCTGACGATGCACCACGCTATTTACGTAAGATGACGCCCTGTCTTCATAATGCTTCGCAGCAAATTGTCCTGCCTGCCTAACCATCTGATCTTTCTCCCTTGGAGACCATCATCAGACAACAAACAATCAGGTATAAGATCCTATTTTATCATGGTATAAATTGCACCATGCCTACGTCCAGCCGTAAAACTCTTGGTCTGTTTCTTCGCACGCACCGCGAAAGGCTTCCCCCGTCAGAAGCAGGATTGCTGACTCCATTACGACGCAGACGCACCCCAGGGCTACGCCGCGAGGAAACAGCTCAACTCTGCGGGATCAGCACGACATGGTACACGTGGCTGGAACAGGGACGCGACGTCTCATGCTCATCCGCCACACTGTCGCGAATTGCCACGGCTCTGAAACTGTCCACGACGGAAAGACGCTACCTTTTCACGTTGGCAGAACTGCGAGACCCTCAGCAGGATCACACTGCGCCAACTGCACCGGCCACACTGCTCAGCCTCCCGGAACAGATCTCCAGCCCTGCTTATTTGCTAGATCCCTTATGGAATGTTCTGAGCGCAAATTCCGCAGCCAAAACCCTTTTCGATGCCTGGCTGAACAGCTCAGAGACCAATCAGCTGCGCTATGTTTTTCTGAACCTCAATGCCCGAATTTTCCTTACGGACTGGCTAACCCGCGCCCAGCGGCTTCTGGCCGAATTTCGGGCCGATACAGTTTCGAGTGCCCGTACCAAACCTTTTCAGACACTTGTCTCAACTCTTCAGAGAGAAAGTCCGGAATTTAACCGTTTCTGGGAGGACCAAAGCGTCCTCCCCAGAGAAGGAGGGCAGCGGAGCTTTCAGCATCCAACACAAGGCCTTCTCCACTACGATCAAACAACGTTCATTCCGACAGCTCATGCGGGCTATAAACTTGTCATTCTGTCCAGAAGCACGGCCACTCCGGATTCCACCCCATGAACCCGAACTACACTCTCCACCCAGCAGATTTTTCCGACCAAGAAACACGCGGCCTTTTGGCCCTTCATCTTGCAGGAATGCACGAAAACACCCCTGCTGGACACGTCTTCGCCTTGGATCTGGCTGCTCTCACCTCATCAGATATCGAGGTCTGGACTGTCCATCACCACGGCCACGTTGCTGGCATTGGTGCGCTAAAACGATTGAGTGCTCACGACGGTGAACTCAAGTCCATGCGTACTCATCCGGATTTTTTAAGACGGGGCATCGCCAGCACTCTTCTGGATCATCTCATTCACAGAGCACGCTCTGTGGGCCTGAAAAAGCTCAACCTTGAAACCGGCCGGAACTCCTCTTTCGAACCCGCATTAAAGCTCTACAAGGCCCGAGGCTTTCAACTCGGCGAACCTTTCGCTGACTATGAGGCCTCTGTGTTCAACCAGTTCCTTCATCTGTCGCTCTGAAACGGGCCTTTCACGCATAAAAAAACCGGACTGACACTGCCAGCCCGGTTCTCCGGAAAATCCCTTAGAACGGGATTTCGTCATCCAGATCGTTATCTGGCGGAGCATCCCAGCCACCGCCCCGACTGCCCGACGCGCCGCCTGCGCTACCGCCGCTACTCCGAGAGCCACCGCCGAAGCCGCCTTCACTGCTACCGCTCCGGCTTCCACCACCAAAGCCGCCGCCGTTGTTGCTTCCGCCACCGTAGGACGAACCACCACCGTCGAAGCCACCGCCTTCATCACCGCCACTGCGGTTACTGTCGAGGAGCACCAGCTCACCGCGGAACCGATCAATCGTCACTTCCGTCGTGTAACGCTCCTGGCCAGACTGGTCGGTCCACTTACGGGTCCGCAGCTCACCTTCGAGGTAAACCTTGCGCCCCTTGCGCAGAAAACGCTCAGCCACGTCGCCCAGGCGATCATTGAAAATGACGACGCGATGCCATTCCGTACGCTCGCGGCGCTCACCGGACTGACGGTCGTTCCATGTTTCAGACGTGGCGATCGTCAGATTGACAACCTTCCCACCTGACTGCGTGTTCCGGACTTCCGGGTCCTTGCCCAGATTCCCGACCAGAATCACCTTATTGACGCTACCTGCCATTCCGTACCAACCATTTATTCTCGAATTGTTCTTTTCATGCGGCTCAGAAAGCCCATCTATGAAATGATCTAGCATCCCTTTGGATGCGTTCCCATCTCACATTCTACTTTCTGCATAGTCTTCGGGGTTTTCGTGAGCTTTCCAGACAATCATTCGATCCGTGTCCGTGGTGCCCGCGCCCACAATCTCAAGAATATCGATGTCACGATTCCCCGTGACTCCCTGACGATCATCACGGGTCTCTCTGGCTCCGGAAAGTCGTCTCTCGCCTTCGATACGATCTATGCCGAAGGTCAGCGCCGATATGTGGAAAGCCTTTCCGCTTACGCCCGCCAGTTCCTTGAACTGATGGGCAAGCCGGATGTGGACTCCATTGAGGGCCTCTCCCCGGCCATCTCGATCGAACAAAAAACGACCTCAAAGAACCCCCGCTCCACCGTCGGCACCATCACGGAAATCCATGACTACATGCGCCTTCTCTGGGCGCGCGTAGGTGTTCCTTATTCACCCGCAACCGGCCTCCCTATTGAAGCCCAGACGGTCAGCCAGATGGTAGATCGCGTCATGGCGCTTCCTGAAGGCACGCGTCTCATGCTGCTGGCGCCGGTCGTCCGGGACCGTAAAGGGGATTGCAAACGCGAACTGGCAGACCTGGCTCGCAAGGGCTTCACGCGCGTCAAAATTGACGGTGAGCTTTACGAAATTGCCGAAGCCCCCGAACTCAATCGCAAGACCCGCCACAATGTCGAAGTCGTGGTGGACCGGATTGTCGTCAAACCTGACCTCGAATCCCGGCTGGCGGACAGCTTTGAGACAGCCCTCGAACTCTCCGACGGTCTGGCCTACGCCGAAGAAGTCAGGCGTGCGGGAGAAACAGCTGCCCCCGCCCACATCGTTTTCTCCTCACGTTTCGCCTGCCCTGTTTCAGGCTTTACGATTGAGGAAATCGAACCCCGTCTGTTTTCCTTCAATGCCCCAATGGGCGCCTGTCCGACCTGCGATGGTATCGGTACGGAAACCCATTTTGACGAGAACCTGATCGTCAGTGACGACACCCTGACACTTTCTGAAGGTGTGATTGCCCCTTGGAGTGGTGCCAGCACGGACTGGTATGACCAGACTCTTGCAGCTCTTGCTCGCCATTGCGGGGACACCATGAACACGCCATGGCGAGACCTGAAAGCCGAAACCCGGGATTTGATCCTGTATGGTTCCAAAGAGGCCATCGCCATTCCGTATCGTGATGGCAGCAAGGTCCATACCGTTACGAAACCCTTTGAAGGCGTGCTCAAAAACCTGCGGCGGCGCATGGCGCAGACAGACAGTATGTGGGTCCGCGAGGAACTGTCGCGCTATCAGTCAGAAAAGCCCTGCCACACCTGCCATGGCGCACGCCTGAAACCTGAAGCCCTCTGCGTAAAGGTCAATGACCTGAACATCGCCGAAGCGTCAGATATGCAGATCCGCAAGGCACTGGACTGGTTTTCTGGCGTGGAAGTTACCCTCACCCCACAACGTGCGGAAATCGCACGCCGCATTCTTCGCGAAATCACGGATCGCCTGCACTTCCTCGACGATGTTGGCTTGGACTACCTCACGCTTTCCCGCGGATCGGCCACGCTTTCTGGCGGTGAAAGCCAGCGTATCCGGCTGGCGTCCCAGATTGGCTCGGGTCTGACAGGCGTTCTGTATGTGCTTGATGAGCCGTCCATCGGCCTGCATCAGCGCGATAACGAGCGCCTTCTCGGCACACTGGAGCGTCTCAAGCGCCTTGGAAACACCGTCATCGTCGTCGAACATGACGAAGATGCCATCCGCGCTGCTGATTATCTTATCGATATGGGGCCTGGTGCTGGCACGCGTGGCGGAAACGTCATCGCGATCGGCACACCTGCGGAAGTAGCCAAGAATAAAGAAAGCCTGACCGGTGCCTATCTTTCGGGTCGGAAGTTTATTCCAGTTCCGGAAAATCGACGCACCTCGGACAAAACACTCACATTGGTTGGAGCCAAGGGAAACAATCTCAAGGATCTGACCGTCGATTTCCCGCTGGGGACCTTTATTGCGGTCACCGGTGTATCAGGCGGCGGCAAGTCCACCCTGGTCGTGGATACCCTTTACAAAGCGCTGTCCCGGCAGCTCATGAAATCGAGCCAGTCTCCACTCCCTTATGACCGACTGGAAGGCGTAGAGAACCTCGATAAAATCATCGAAATCGATCAGTCTCCGATCGGCCGTACACCCCGTTCCAACCCCGCCACCTACACGGACCTGTTCGCCCCTATCCGGGACTGGTTTGCCGAACTCCCGGAATCCAAGGCACGCGGTTACAAACCAGGCCGCTTCTCCTTCAATGTAAAGGGCGGCCGCTGCGAAGCCTGTCAGGGCGATGGCGTCCTGAAAATCGAAATGCACTTCCTGCCTGACGTCTTTGTCACCTGTGACACCTGCAAAGGCGCGCGGTACAATCGTGAAACGCTGGAAGTGAAGTTCCGTGGCAACTCCATCGCTGATGTACTTGCCATGACCGTGGACGAGGCGTTGCCGTTTTTTCAGGCTGCGCCCAGAATTCGGGACCGCCTCGCCATTCTCCAGCAGGTTGGTCTCGGCTATGTCGCCCTAGGCCAACAGGCCACCACGCTTTCAGGCGGTGAAGCTCAGCGCGTCAAACTGTCCAAGGAACTTGCCAAACGGGCTACAGGTCGCACGCTCTACATTCTTGATGAGCCCACCACCGGCCTGCACACTGAAGACGTGCGTAAGCTGCTGGAAGTGCTGCATACGCTGGTTGATCAGGGCAACACCATTTTGGTGATCGAGCATAATCTGGAGGTCATCAAGACAGCAGACTGGCTGATCGATATAGGACCAGAAGGCGGTGATGGTGGCGGCAAAATCGTAGCAGCAGGAACACCGGAAGACATTGCTGCCTGCAAAGCAAGTCACACTGGCCGCTTCCTGGCTCCCCTTCTGGATGCGCCCGGTGTCAGGCAGCACCGTGAGCCTACAGGCAAAAGGATCACTCAGGCGATGATTGCCGCCAGCTTGCCCCAAAAGGCGGAGCGAGCCCCAGCCAAAACGACAAAAGAGCCTAAGGCAAAAATAGTGGGGGACAAGAAACCTCGTGGCCGCCCCTCAGGCTCCCGCAACAAAACCAAAGCCTGATTCCTGATCAAGTCCTGAAGAGCCCCGCTCTTCAGGACAACAAAGGACGCTACGCAAGCTAGGCTACAAAAAGGTGTCAAAGGCCGTTGTCCCAATGCCTTCCGGACCAGAGTGATCGGGAGCCAGAAATTCAGCCCCCGACAGGCGACACCAGAACAGTAATCGCAAAAAGACGCAGCCGTACCCTTTCCAATCGGGTTTGCTGGTGCAAACCCCACGGCAACAATCAACATACGAGACGGCAGCCAGATTAGAGCAATCATCAGCGCTCAGCGGTCCGGATCATCCTCCCAGAACAATCCATTTGCTCCCTTCTGAGAAAAATTACCGGCTGACTGGTCGGCAGTTATTTCTGTTGAGTGCCGAGATGCTCTTTCCCGCGCTGGCGCGCCAGCTTCTCCTGTAGCTCACGGGCAGCATATCGTTGGCGCTGTTCTTCTGTCCGTTCGTTATGACAATGGGGGCAGGAGACGCCTTGTACGAACATCGTAGAAGCCTTGTCTTTCTCGCTGACAGGGCGACGACAGGCGTGACAGACATCGTAGCTGCCAATTTCCAGGCCATGCTTCACAGAAACACGCTGGTCAAAGACGAAACATTCCCCTTCCCAGAGGCTCTCTTCCTCTGGAACAGTCTCCAGATATTTCAGAATACCGCCTTTGAGATGGTAAACTTCGTCCAGTCCCTCTGCCTTCACAAAAGACGTGGATTTCTCACAGCGAATTCCGCCTGTGCAAAACATGGCAATCTTTGGAACACGGCCCTTGGCCTCAAGCTCCTTGCGCCGATTCCGGAACCACTCCGGAAACTCCCGGAATGACCGTGTTTTGGGGTCTTCAGCCCGCTTGAATGTCCCGATCGCGACTTCGTAGTCATTCCGGGTATCAATCACGATCGTATCCGGATCAGAAATCAGAGCATTCCATTCATCCGGTGCCAGATACTGACCAACATCCTTGCGAGGATCGATATTCGGCTGCCCCATGGTAACAATCTCTTTCTTGAGACGCACCTTCATGCGGCGGAAGGGCATTTCCGGCGCACGGGACTCCTTGATTTCAAGCTCCTCACATCCAGGCATCGCCCGAATATGCTCCAGAACCTGCTCCATTCCGTCATCTGACCCGGCAATCGTTCCGTTAATACCTTCTGGTGCCAGAAGCAGAATGCCCTTGATCCCCTCGCGGTCGCAGACCTCCTGCAAAGGCCCGCGCAACGCAACGATGTCTTCAAACGGCGTGAAGTTGTAAAGCGCGACGATACGGATCGGCGGAAGAGCATCAGACACAGGGCAACCATCCAGCTCTGCGACCGCAGGCAGACCCACGATCAGGTGATAATGTGCCCCCGCCAATATCAGGCTCGCGCCTTCAATTCCAGAAAACTCCTGAACCCAGGTCTCAGGCGACTGAGGCGGTTGCTGCTTCTGCAAGAGGTAGTCCGCGATCCTTGATCACGCGACGCACCGTCTGAATGACCTGCGATCCAGTAATCAGACGCGTGCATTCAAACTGCCGCTCCGTTCCCTTGTGGCGGGGGCACCAGAAGAAATCCTTGTGATCGAACTGATGTCTCGGGTCGTTCCAGCACGAATTGCAGGTGTGCCAGTTGATGATGCGATAGGGCGTAAAGAATTCATTATTCGGATGCGTGAAGCCCGAAATCATGACGACAGGTGTGCCCGAGGCATGCGCCAGCCAAGCCAGTCCACTGGAGAGACCAATGAAAAAACTGGCGTGCTTCAGCCAACGCGCACGTTCTGACAACGGACGGCTGCCAGTCTCGTCTTCCGCGCCATGGGGAATATGATTGTAGACATACCCTGTGCCATGGAACGTTTTCTGATCAATACAGATCACGCGGTATCCGGCAGATTTCAGGAAACCAATCACTTCCTGCCAGCCAGCCGGATTATTCCAGTACTTGCACTGAGTACTGGCCTGCGTCGCAATCACGACATACGGCCCATCAATAGGTGGGGTATCCCCATCCTGGATCGTGATGCCAGGAGGATTATCGTTCCAGGGATCAACACCCAGAATATAAGCTGCAGTCCGGTGCAAACCTACATGCCGGAAGTCCGTTGGCTGATGTGTCAGCTCCGTATCCGTGAAAAACAGACCTATATTGTATGAAGCGTAGAAACCGGACGTGAACGCCTTGTTTGCCTGAGCTTCATCGTGCCCGACCAATGTGATGTCTGAATTAGCCTCTTTCACCAGAGGCAGAATGACATCTGCAACGGAGCAGGACACCTTCGCGCCCGTCTGCTGCGCAAGGCGAATAGCTGCCGGAAGCCAGGCAATCGTGTCTCCAAGCGTTCCAACAGGCAACTGCACCAAAACAGGCCTTCCCGTGAGGGATAGCTCGTGGTGCAGAATGTCCTCCCGCGTACCGTCAGGCTTTTCCAGCCAGACATCGATCAGGAATGGAACAAAGTACTTTTTGGTGGATGAGACCATGCCGCCTTTTAAACGGGCATCGAAGAGAATATTCCCGGTCGAGTAATCTGATAGTCTCACGTGCCATTGCCCCAGTTCCGGAGCAATATCAGGCACCATGACACGGGCACCATCATTGAAGTCAAAGCGGACGCCCTGCCCTCCTTCCACAACGGGAACAGATGGAATGGCCAGATAGGGGCTCTTCTCGTCCTCCTTCTGCACGGGATTACCGTCGGCAGGAGAAGCACCTTCCTGTGGAAGACCGGAGGCAGGCGTTACAGTTTCTGCAGGCTGGGAAGAAACAGAGGTCACATCAGACATCAGTAAAAGCGTCTCCAAACCGTTCCCGCAGGCCGTACAGAGACAGAGACCCGCCTCTACCGCACCCACAAAAGCAGGCTCAATATTAAAAGTCCAAAACCATGTTCAAACCTGAATTCATCTCTTGAAAAGAGACTTTCCTCAGTCTGCCACAAAACAGTGCCAAGGTTAAAATGAACTCAAGATCTTTGGACATTAAAAGAAACGTTCAACCATTCAAGACAGATCGTTCCCAGAGCGGAAATGCTATGCGATACCCAGAGGATCATGACAGAGCATACTGCAATCCGTGGCCCCTTCCTGACCTTTCATGCTGACCCTTTTACGGTCGACCCTATGGCTGCACTCACGCACCAGCCAGACGGCCTGATTCTCTGCAAAAATGGCGTCATCACCGCTGCAGGCGCATGGGAAGATCTGAGAGACCAAATCCCGGAAGGTACTACCGTAGATCATTATCCAGACCGGCTGATTTCAGCCGGAATGATCGATACCCACGTCCATTATCCCCAGCTCCCTGTGATCGCCTCGTATGGGGAACAGCTTCTGGAATGGCTGGAGACCTATGTCTTCCCTGCTGAAGCCCGTTACGCAGATATTACTTATGCACGCCAGATCGCCCGCAGTTTCCTGAAAGAGCTTCTCCGCGTCGGTACAACAACGGCCGCCGTGTACTGCACGGTTCATCCAGAATCCGTAGACGCATTTTTTGAGGAATCAGAACGCCTCAATACCTGCATGATCGCAGGGAAGGTCCTGATGGACCGCAATGCGCCTGACAACCTGCGGGACACCGCCCAGACAGGCTACGATCAGTCTGCCGCACTTATAGAACGCTGGCATGGTCGCGGACGACAGCTTTACGCCGTCACACCACGCTTTGCCCCTACCAGCACACCCGAACAACTGGATTTAGCTGGATCTCTCCTTGCTACCCGCTCTGACCTCTTCATGCAGACGCACCTGCTCGAGAACCGGTCTGAGATCGAATGGGTCAAGGAACTCTTTCCCAACCGCTCATCCTACCTGGACGTGTATGACAAGTCGGGCCTTCTGCGCCCTCGCGCCATTCTGGCTCACGCCGTGCACGCACAGGAAGAAGACTTGCAGCGCTGCCATGATACAGGCTGCTCCATCGCACACTGCCCCGGCTCCAACCAGTTTCTGGGCAGCGGGTCATTCCCCCTGTTCAATGCCTTGAAACCCGAGCGACGTGTCAAAGTCGGCGTTGGCAGCGATGTGGGAGCTGGCCCCTCCCTGTCTCTGCTTCAGGTCCTCTCAGACGGATACAAGGTCGCTCAGGGGTTAGGCACGAAACTTCATCCTGCTCAGGGCCTTTGGCTGGCAACCGCCGGAGGCGCTCAGTCTTTGGGGCTTGAGGATCATATTGGTGCCATCAAACCTGGCCTGCATGCAGATCTCTGTATCTTCGATCCTACTGCAACACCTCTCGGGAAAATCCGGACCCAGACGGCTGAGACCCTGTCCGATCTCCTGTTTGCCCTCACGATGCTAGGCGATGACCGTAGCATCGAGGCTACATATGTGGCTGGTCAGAAGGTTCACAGCCGGGATTAATATCTGACCCGAGGGGCTTCAGCCGAATCTGCGCTGCCGCCCTTCGGTCACCGGACCCTAAGGCTCAACAGGCAGCCCCATCAGAATTCTCTCATCAGGGAGATCAGCCACTACAATTTCTGCTTCCGGATCAACAGCCAGTGTCCGACGGACGTTGAACAACAGGTGCAGAAAAATGGCGGACAATGCCCCAAGAGTAATACCGCTTCCGAAGACAATCTGTGCCCACATCGGAAATGTATCTGAGATATGAGGCTGCGCCGTCGCGAGCATTCCCAGTCCGATGCTGGTTCCCACGATGATGACATTGCTCTGACGGTTGAAATCCACCCGCGTCAGGGTCTGAACACCAACCACAGCCACTGTCGCAAACATCGCAAGAGCAGCCCCTCCCAGAACAGGTAACGGAACCGCCGCCACAATTGCTCCGAGTTTTGGAAGGCACCCCAGCATCATCATGATGACAGCCGCAGATGCCACAACCCAGCGGCTCTTCACGCCCGTCATACGAACCAGACCGACATTTTCTGCAAAGCAGGTATAGGGAAAAGAGTTGAAGATCCCACCCAACAGCGTTGCAATACCATCAGCTCGCAGCGTCCGCGCGATATCCTCGCGGGTAATGGTTTTTCCGACGATTTCGCCAGTCGCATACACGTTGCCAATCGTCTCGACCATGGTGATGATCATGACGATCACCATGGAGAGGATCGGCACCACATGGAAAACCGGCGTCCCAAAGAAAAACGGCTGGGTAATGGACACAAGAGGCGCGGACGCCACGCCCCCAAAGTGGGCATCGCCCATCAGCCACGCAGCCAATGTGCCAATGCAAAGTCCGATCAACACAGCAATCGTTGAAATGAAGCCGCGAAACAGGCGCTGTACAACCAGAATACTTGCCAGTGTTCCCAGCCCGTAACACAGACTCCGCAGCGGAACCTGATCCTGCACCATCCCCGGTCCATGGCCAGACACGATGTCATTGGCAGCCACCGGCAAAAGCGCCAGCCCAATCACCAGAATGATCGACCCCGTCACCACAGGCGGAAAAAACCGAACCAGCTTCGCAAAATATGGTGCGATGAGCAGGCTGACGATCCCTGCGACAATCACCGATCCATAGATCGACAGCAGCCCCGGCGTTCCACCGCCTACCGCAGACCCAATGGCAATCATCGGGCCAACAGCCGTAAACGTCACACCTTGCAGAAGCGGCAGACGAACACCCACCGGTCCAAACCCGACTGACTGCAACAGGGACGCAATCCCGCAGGTGAACAGATCCGCATCAATCAGATGAATCAGCGTTTCCTGTGGCAGGTGCAAAGCCCCAGCCACAAGGATCGGGACAATTACCGCTGCTGAATAGAACGCAAGAATATGCTGGAAGCCATAAGCCCCCAGACGCCAGAGCGGAAGCTTCTCATCAACCGGATGAACCGCAGAAGTATCAGACGCCATCAGGTCTCAGCTTCCACGATATGTGGAATATCCATAAGGCGCAGCCAGCAGCGGAACATGCGCATGCGTGCCCTCACCCAGACCGAACACAATTGGCACAACATCCAGAAAAGGCGGATCAGACAGCACATGCCCCGCCGCCCGGAAATACGCCCCGATCTCGAATTCCAGACGATAGGTGCCACGTTCCAGCGGGATCTCCCGCAAGGCGGGGCAACGCCCATCATGGTCCGTCAAGCCCTCGAAAAGAACGGCATCTTCCTGAAAAAGCCGGAAAGACACCCCGGCCGCCGGACGGCCCGAGACCGTATCCAGAATATGCGTGGATAATGAGCTCATGATGTCACCAGATCTTTCAGTCTCAACCCTGCAATCGCATCGATCTGCGAGAGGGCTTCCTTCAGTTCCGCCTCGGGCGTCCCGCCCAGACGACGTTCCATTTCATCCATGATGACCGTCTTGGCCAGCTGCCCGGGGGCCGCGACTTTACGCACGCAGATCACAAACGGCATGGAAAAAGCCGTCCCATAGGCCGCATTCAGCGTCTTGAATCGCTCATATTCCGCAGGCGTCAGACGATCCAGCCCGGCAGAAGCCTGCTCGGATGCAGACTCCGCCGTCAGATCCGGATCAATTCCCGCGCGATGCCCAAGCTCAGGATGCGCCCGAACCAATGCCAACTGAGCCTCCTCGCCCGCATTCCGCACAACGTCAGAAAACGCCGCAAGCATGGCCTCTACACCAGCAAATGGCCGCGCTGCCAGAGCCCCTTCAGCCACCCAGGGCGAATGCTCGTAAAGTCCCCCAAACGTCTGGACAAAAACATCCGACGTCATGGCATTCACATCGGAAGTCTTCATGCCGGATGCACACTCATCCAGTGCCGCGCAATATCCAGCCGGGACGCGACCCAGACATCCTCATGAGACGCCACATGTTCCAGAAAACGCTGAAGCGCCAGCGCACGCGCAGGCTTGCCGGCCAGACGGCAATGCAGCCCGATAGACATCATCCGCCCCCCTTCCGCATACAGCATGTCGAACGTATCTCGCAGATATCGAAAGAACTGCTCCCCCTCGGTAAAGCCGTTGAGCGCCGCAAACTTCATGTCATTGGCATCAAGCGTGTAAGGCACGATCAACTGCGGCTTACCATGGGTGCAGTCGTAATACGGAAGATCATCTGCGTAAGAGTCGGCATCGTAAACAAAGCCGCCTTCTTCCACGACCAGACGGGCCGTGTTCGGGCTGGTGCGGCCCTGATACCACCCCAATGGGCGCTCCCCGACTACTTCCGTATGAAGCGCAATCGCCTCACGGATATGCTCGCGCTCTACGTCTTCCGGGAAGTCCTGATAATCAATCCAGCGCAGACCGTGCGTAGCGATTTCCCAGCCGCTTTCCTGCATGGCAGCTACGGCATCCGGGTTGCGCGCCAAAGCCTTGGCAACACCAAATACGGTTGTGGTCATGCCAGCCTTTTCAAACAGGCGATGCAAACGCCAGAATCCAGCGCGACTCCCATATTCGTAAAGGCTTTCCATCTGCGCACAGCGCGCGCCAATGATGGATTTCGTCCCGACCATTTCAGACAGGAAAGCCTCCGACCCCGCATCTCCATGCAGGACCGAGTTTTCCGCGCCTTCTTCATAGTTGATGACGAACTGGACCGCGATCCGTGCACCATTCGGCCATTTCGGATCAGGCGGCGTGCGGCCATAGCCGATCATATCACGGGGATAGGTGTTGGTGCTCATCTGTGCTGCTCCCCCTCAAACCGTTGGCGGATCAAGGCTGATCAGTTCTTCCGTGTCGTAAGACAGCAGACTCTCCAGATGCTTCTCGCCATCTTCAACAAACAGATCACGCGCAATACCGCGTGTCAGCTTCTCGACACCAAAACGCATACCACTGATGGATGCCCCGGAAAGACCCATGCTGGGCATGGACGCGAACGTAAAGTTGTAGATTGCCGCCAGCATCGGCGCCTTCGGATCGGCCGGATCTTTCGGCAGGAACTGAAAGCGCTGCCCCAGATACGGATGGCTGGACAGAAGTGTGCTTTCCTCTCCCTCCGGCGCCGTGAAATGGTCGCTCCACAGCATGACGGAATCCGCAAAGTCCTGCGTTTCCGGACGGTGCTTCAGATCAATCGAGAAACCCGTACCAATAATCAGGAAGTCAAAGCGCATCTCGCCATTGGGCGTTTCGACCACAATCTCATCGCCATCCATACGCGCAGAATTCCACGGCGTACCGGGATGGAACGCGAAGTTCTCATGCTTGCGGCAGCGCCAGAACGTATCCTGCGGCGGCGGCTGGTTCAAATTGTAGATGCAGCGCATGAAGCGCCAGCGAGTCAGATCCGGAAGCTCCGAGAAATGCGCGAGAAAGCCCGCGTTTTCCATCCAGCGGTACGGATTGATAGCCGGAATCTTCGTACGACGCAGACACAGATCCACACGACCCACGCCGGATTCCAGCGCCGTCGCAGCATTATCAAAAGCGGACGCACCAGCACCCAGAACGCCGATCCGCTTACCCTTCAGAGCAGCGAAATCAATATTCTCATGCGTATGGGCATAAACCGACTTCGGAAGATTGTCTGAAATGAACGGCGGGACAAACCATGCTCCGCCACCGTCAATCCCCGTAGCCAGAACCATCCGACGCGCCCAACGCTTCGTCTCAACACCCGCAGCATTCCGGAATGTCAGGCGCAGAAGGCCGTCCGTCCACTCCACATGAACCAGTTCCTGATCGTTGACGACCGGCAGTTCAAGCGTGTCCCGCACCCAGTCCAGATAAGACTGCCAATCATGCCGCGAGATCTTGTCGAGCGACTGCCAGGCTTCCTTGCCATACCGGGCTTCATACCAGGACTGTGGCGTCAGATTGGGCACCCCCAGATCCGGCCCCGTTACATGCTTTGGCGTCCGCAGCGTGATCATTCGGGCAAATGTCACCCAAGGGCCTTCCCCGCCCTTCGCAGCCCGCTCAAAAATTTGGGTATTCGTTACGCCCTGACGACGCAGCCCGAAACAGGCCGTCAGCCCCCCCTGGCCGCCGCCAATAATGGCAACATCCAGAACATCTTCCTCATCTTTCTGAACCGGAATATTCCAGTTCCCCGTCGCATACCTGATCTTCGCCAGATCCTCATGAACCTGCGCCGAAAGGGTGGCCAGGCCGTCAGTCGGGGAGGAGGAACGTGTCATGAGCATCTTATCCTAAAGAACAGGCACAGGATCGTGGTCTTTCATAAGAAATGACCAGAGTTTCTTCCTATGTCAAAATGACAGGATTCACCTGCCGCTCTGAAGTGTTTCATAGAGGGGTAATCTCGTATATCTCAGAAAAACGTCCCTGCCGTTCTCGAAAAAAGAGCGTATCCCATGCCGGTTTTTTCCCGCTTCCTTCGCTACTTCCTGTCCGTTGCCCAATACGGCTCGATCCGGAAGGCCTCTGAACATCTGCGGATTGCGGCATCTGCCATCGATCGTCAGATCCTGCACGGTGAGGAAGCTCTCGGCACCCCCCTCTTCGAGCGACTGCCCAGCGGCTTGCGCCTGACGGCTGCCGGCGAACTCCTTTACACCAAGGGCAAGCAATGGACGCGGGAGATGCAGGAAGTCCGCACCCAACTGGAAGATATGCGCGGATTAAGACGGGGACAGGTGGACATCGCTCTGCCAGATGCTCTGACGACCGGATTTCTGCCACGCATTCTCAAAGATCTCAGAAAAAGCCATCCAGGCATCACAATCTGCACTCACGTTCTGGATAACGCTGTCATTCAGCAGGCCCTCATCAGCGGAGACGTTGATTTTGCGCTTCTCCTGAATCCGACACAGGCCCGTGGCCTGCTGGTCCGAACCCATATCGATTATCCTTTAGGCTTCGTCTGTCTTCCCGACCATCCGATTGCCCAACACAAGGACGCCCGCTTCAGCATCTGTGCTGAATACCCGATGGTTATGCCGCAGCAGCCTCTTGCGCTGCAGCGACAGATTGAAATTCTGGAAATTGACAGCAATGTCAGCGTCCAGCCTGCAGCATCCTCTGATAACATCCAGATGATAAAGTCACTGGTTCTGGAGGGCGTCGGGCTGGGAATCCTTAGTCGTCTTGATGCCATGAAGGAAATTCTCAGTGGCGAACTGGCTTTTGTCCCCATTTCAAACCGGGACGTATCCCCACTGACCCTGGCTCTGTGCGTAGACCAGGCGCGACAACTTTCCGGAGCCGCGAGACTGGTGATTGCAGAAGTGGAAAAAACCTTCCTACACCCGACAGAGATATAACTTCAGAAGCAGCATGCTGAACGACAAACTCTACACCGCGTTAGGAAGGGCAGGCATAAGCCAGAACATCTAAGGACAATCCTATGTCTTTTCTCAGGATATTTTCTGCCAGCGCCCTCATCTGCTGTCTGTCAGGAAGCGGCGCCCTCGCACAGACGACCGCCGACATTCGAATTGTTCAGGGCGGAGAGAATGTTGTCTGGAAAGCTGCGCCTCCCATGTTCCCAAGCGGAACACGCATGTCCTTCCTGTACGGAGCCTCAGACAAGCCCGGCCCCTTTACCATGCGTGTTATGATGCCCGCAGGGTCAACCATTCCACCCCATACGCACAACATGGATGAAATGCTCACGGTCCTGGCAGGCAGTGTGCATCATTACATTGGCGAGAGTATCACAGCGAACGATGAAAAAATCCTGACAGCCGGAGGGTTTGTTCATCTCCCTCCCAATGTTCCGCACGCACTCAAAGCGGGGACACAAGGCGCCATTGTGCAGGTTTCGGGAACAGGCCCATTTACCATGACCTACGTGAACCCACAGGATGATCCGCAGCATACAAATCGTTAAGACCGTCAGACAAAAAAGCCCTGCTTCACATGTGAAGCAGGGCTTTTTATCAAAATGAGCTGAGAATTTAGTGGCCAATAATTCCCAGAACCAGACCTGGCGTCAGTATCTGCGGTAATACAACTTCCGATCCATGCGCCGGATAATAAACATAGAGAGGGACGCCATCGCGCCCGTGAGCTTTCAGGTAAGCGGAAATTCCAGCGTCCCTGTTGGTCCAGTCGCCCTTGAGATAAGCGACATGCCGCGCACTAAACGCCTTACGGACAGAGTCCACATCGAGCGCCACCCGTTCATTCACCATGCAGGTGATACACCAGGACGCCGTCATATCGACAAAAACCGGCTCTCCCTTTGCACGAAGGTCTGCCAGCTTCTCACTTGAAAACGACTGAATTTGATTGTCAGCTGACGTGGCAGGAGACGTCGCTGTTGCAGAAACCGGCTCGGCTAGACTCCGCGCCAGAAAACCACCGCAGAAGGCCATACACAGGACAGCCACAACACGGCAGAACAGGACCGTTCCGCGCCCACCTTCACGCATCGCCCGATGCTGCCCCATTCCATAAATCCAGGCTGCAAACCCCAGCAGCACCAGCCCACCGCCAGCAACCACAACGAAATTCGTGCCACGCTCAATCGTCGCAACCCACAGGAGCCACACACAGGTTGCCAGAAGTGGGAAGGCCAAGGCCTGCTTCAACACACCCATCCATGCTCCTGGCTTTGGCATCCGCGACGCCAGACCGGGAACACTTGCCACCAGCACATAGGGAGCTGCCAACCCAAGCCCCATGGAAAGAAAGACCATCAACCCCATCACAGCAGGGCCACCCAGAGCTCCTGCAATAGCCACCCCCATGAACGGAGCCGTGCAAGGCGTCGCGACGATGACAGCCAATAGCCCCGTCATCATGTCGCCCGCATGGCCTGCACCGTGTGGATGCAACTGGCCTAACCGCCCCGCACTGATTTCAAAGACGCCAAGCAAGTTCAGAGCCATGCCAAACAGCAGCCAGCATACACCAACCACAAATCCCGCTGATTGGAACTGGAAGCCCCATCCAGCTGAAGATCCGGCAAGGCGCAGTCCGATCATCAGAAGACCAAGAACTGCGAAGGCTCCTGTAACGCCCAGCGTGTAAAACAGTGCACTCTGCAACTGCACACGTCGCCCAACGCCGCCCATCTTCGCCAATGACAAGGCTTTCATGGCCAGAACTGGAAAAACACAAGGCATAAGATTGAGGATCAGACCGCCGACAAAAGCGAACAGCATCACACGGAGCCAACCGGCACCGGTTGGTACGGCGTCTGCAGAAGTAGGTGCGGGCGCCGCTGCGGCATCTTCTACCTTGGTTGGACCCACCGTCTGTTCAGCAGAAATTTGGATAGGGCTTTCCTGACCAGCCTCATCCTTCAACACGACCAGCCCCTTAAGCGGCGCATCCCGATGAGCAGTTTTCAGAAACTTCAGGTGAAGAGAAAGCTCGTCTTTGCCAACGTTCAGCGGCTGCGGAGCAACCTGATCAATCAGGCCACCTTCTTCCGGCAAAAACCAGGCTTCCGAAACTGCTGTAGAGGACAGTCCTCTGCCTTCAAGTGTCAGGATACCCTCTGCAGAAACATGCGCCTTGAAGGGGGACGGAATCGGCATTTTCGCGTCTGCGGCCTGAAACAGACCAGCCTGAGCGCCTTCAGGAGCGGGACCGGAAGACGCAGGCAGTGTCAGCGAAAAATCACCGCTTTCAGGAATGCAGACTTCGGCACAAACAAGCCATTCCGCATGTGCATGAAGTGTAGTCCCGCCAGTCCCTTTCAAGGTCAGACTGGCTGGAAGCAGCACATCTCCGACATAGGCATAGGACATGAGACCGCCTTCACTCAGGCGAACTGGCATCGGCCAGTGGATGTCCGAAGTCTTGCCAGTTGCTCCGCCCTGCGCCGTTACATCGAGGGTCGGAGTGTCCCCGGCATCTCCGGGGTTAATCCAATATGTGTGCCAGCCCGGTTTAAGTTGCAGCCTCAACCCAACACGCAATGACTGGTCCGGACCGATGGAATCACGGTCAGTAACCAGAGTTGCCGTATCATTGGCTGAGACGACAGCAGGGCTTTCCGCTGCAATAGACGCCCCATTGACACCAAGACCACATATCCCCGCTGCAAGCAGGGCCAACAGACTTAACACACGACGCAAGGTAGTCTCATTCCCTCAGGACAAAACAGGACAGCCTGCATAACACTCTATGTCTGAGAAAACAGTGCTTTTCCACAAACAGGACTAAATAAATCCTGTTTTATGGTTTTTGTCTCAGGGAATCAGTTTCTCCGCTCTCAGGCGCTCGAACAAATCAAAGAACGAGTCTGGCGTATATTGCCACCCGTCAAACCCTGCCAGACGGCTCTTGGACATGTCCGTCACACATTCGACAGGACGCCCCAGATCCGCGTCCGTATGCCAGGCAGACACAAGGTGATCGATCCGACTTTCGGTCAGACCATATTTCTCAGCAATCTGCGCCCACAAGTCTCCATCTTGCGACAGTATTTCTTCAAGATCTGTCGCGTGACCGGGATAAGGTGCAGCTTCCAAGCCGAACCATGCAGCAAGGCGCGGCCACAGCCATTTCCAGCGAAACACATCCCCGTTCACCACGTTGAAGGCTTCATTCCATCCGCTTTCAGAGGTTGACGCCCAGAGAAGCTGCCTGGCCAACTGACGGGCATCAGTCAGGTCGGTAAGGCTATCCCACTGTACAGGCGAGCCAGGGAAAACGAAGGGGCGTCCTGTTTCGCGGCAGATCGTCGCGTAAACAGCCAAAGTGCTCCCCATATTCATCGCGTTCCCAACAGCATATCCGATGATGGTGTGGGGACGATGTACGCTCCAGGAAAAGCCGTATTTTTCCGCAGCGGCAAACAGCACATCTTCCTGATCGTAATAGAAATTGGCCAAGGGCAGACGCGGCATGTCCTCGCGGAATGGCGTCTGGGGTGGCTCACCTGAAGCATAAGATTCAAATGGCCCAAGATAATGCTTCATACCCGTTGTAAGCGCAGCGTGCTCAAGCCTCTCTGGCGCGGGAAGTGCCTCAAACACATTGCGGACCATCGCGGAATTAACGCGACAGTTTTCTTCTTCCGTGGGCTGACGAAGCCAGGAACAGAAAAAGACGTGTGTGGGCGTCAGATCCTTCAGGGCCAACTTAAGGTTGTTCAGATCCAACAGGTCTGCCGCAATCGGCAGAACGCCGGCCATGTCGTGTCGGGGCCGGCGTGCCAGCCCATGAACAGTCCAGCCTTCGGCAACGAGACGCGTCGCGAGCGTCTGGCCAACAATTCCAGTCGATCCGACAACAAGAGCAATACGGGACATCAGGGTCTCCTTTCCCGAAAAGTGGTTCGCCCTTCATTTGAGCCCTTGGCGTGAACAGTTCCAGACGGCACCATATTGTGCCCTGGATACCAAAAGGTTCCCAAGAAATGACAACTTCCCTCCCAGCCCACTATCGCCGGGCTCCCTTTGACGAAGACTGCGCGCCACGCCGGGTTCTGAGACTTTTCAGCGGGAAATGGACGACCATGATCCTCCATACGCTCCACCTTCTGGGAGGAAGTTCACGCCCCGGTCGCCTTCAGCGAAGCATTCCTGGTCTTTCAAAAAAAATGATGACCCAGACGCTAAGAGAGCTCGAAGAAAAAGGACTCGTCTGTCGTGAGATCCACCAGATCATGCCACCCAATGTGGAATACAGCCTGACATCTCTCGGGAAGGTCTTCGTCGAGCCCATTGAACAGCTCTATTTGTGGGGGATCGACCATGCAGATGCACTGGAAGCGCTGGAGGCCAATGAAAGCAGGACAGCGGCCTCAATCCCTTCACTGGAAGCCGCAGAATAACGCATCACTTTTTGGACAGAGGGCCTCATCCTGTGGCACTCCTGCTTGAAAAGGGCCCTCCCGGCCAGAACAGACCCCACCTTGCGCGGACATGCTCCAGCTTCAAGGCATATCAAGGACATTTCAGACCGATGTGTTCCCCTTCACGGCCAGCCCAGTCACGAACACCCCGTCAAAAGAAACGCCATTCCTTCATGGCCTTTCTGGTTTTCCTGACGGCCCTGCTGGCAACACCCTTCAGCTGGGCAGAAACAACACCTGCAAAAACCGCAGCGGCGACAGTCAGCCCCACGTCGGCTCCTCTGTCGGCTCAGGAAGCCCAGCAGCTTCTGAATGTTCTGAATGACCCCAAACAGCGTGACAGCTTCACACACACGCTCTCGCTCATGGCGCGTGGTGTCAAACAGACAGACACGCCTGCGGCAAGCCCGGCGTCCAAGGCCGCGACCATGCCGGACGTGTCGCCAGAGATTGATAACGGTCTGAAAAGCGTTCGTACGCAGTCTTTGGGATATGTTCACAACTTCCTGAACCTCTTCAGTGATCTGGGGCTGGTCGGCCACTGGTTCAGGTCACAGATGCTGTCGGCAGAGACACGCGCGCCAATCCTGCATGCATTTGGAATTGCCGCGCTGGTTATCGCATGTGGTCTGGGGCTTGAACGGACCATCGCGCTGATGCTGCGCAAACCGCTCCAGAACCTGACGCTCAAGGCACAGGCGCGGGAAGTCCGGAACATTCAGGCGCTTCCTGAAACAGATCCGGCACCTCTTCCAGCGGACACCGAAGCCACCAGAAACTCCAGCCAGACCCGTGCAGAAGACCAGAGACGTCAGGTCGAGACGCTCCGTTTCCTGTCCCGTATTCCTTACGCTCTGGGGCACTTTTTGCTCAAAGCCCTGCCTGTTCTGGCATTCCTGCTTCTGGCAGGTCTGGCGGTGCTGGTTCTGCCCCTGACTGAGCGAACTGTGAACGTTATCCTGACGCTCGCATACTCTTACGCCGGGGCACGCACACTCTACCTTCTGGTCGAGACGGGTCTCACTCCACGATCACCGACCATCCGGCTCCTGCCAGCGAGCACGCCGACGGCATTCATGGTGACACGGTGGTGGAACGTACTGGTTGCGGCTCCCGCCATTGTCATCTGCCTCTCTGAACTTGGCGCACAGTTCAATCTGGCCCCCCGTGGGACGGATGCCATGATCAGAGCCGTCGTTCTTGTTGAACACGTGCTGATCGCCGCCTTCATCTGGCGCATCCGTCACATTGTCAGCAATGCGCTTCAGCCCAGCACGGTTGGCAAGAAAACAGGAATGTGGACGGTTATTGCCGCCATCACGCGCCTGTGGTGGGTGCCTGCCATGTTCCTGGATATTTCCCTTTGGATTGTCTGGGCAGCCCATCTGCAGGGCGGCTACGCCTGGATTCTCAAAACGACAGGCGTCACGATCGGTGTGCTGGTAGCGTCCCGTCTGGGTGCGGTTCTGGCCTACGGGCTTCAAGACCGGTTTTTCCGCGTCAATCCACAGCTTGTGGAGCGGTTTCCGGAACTTCAGAAACGCGCTGACCGATACTACCCTGTCGCACGCATGGTGCTGACGGGGGCCATTCTGTTTCTCACGCTGGTTGCCATCACAGAAGCATGGGGCCTGCCAACCTTCGGCTTCTTCATCAAGAATGCCCTAGGCCGTCGTCTGATGGATACCGCACTGACGATGCTGATTGCAGCGACTGTGGCTGCTGCAATCTGGGAAATGGTCAACATCATGCTGAACCGGCAGCTCTCGTCTTTCGAGACCTCAGGCCAGCGTTCCCGAGCAACCCGCCTGCGTACGGTGATGCCAATCATCCGCACCGTTCTTCTGGCCATCATCATCATCATCGTTGCCGTGACGACACTCTCGCAGATCGGCATCAACGTAACGCCACTTCTGACTGGTGCAGGTATCCTTGGCGCAGCCATCGCTTTCGGTTCCCAAAGTCTGGTGAAGGATTTCATCACGGGCTTCTTCATGCTCGTTGAAGACGCAATCCAGGTCGGTGACTGGGTTACGACAGGCGGCGTCTCGGGAACCGTGGAAAACCTGTCAATCCGGACTGTAAAGGTGCGCGACATTACGGGCGATCTGCACATCATCCCGTTCTCGTCCGTCTCCTCCATTGCCAACACTGCGCGCGGCTACAACCAGATCGTCATCAAGCAGCAGCTTGATCTGTCGGAAGACCTGCCACGCGTCTCTGCCATCATGGAAAAAGCCGTTAAGGAAATGCGTGCTGATCCGGTTTTCGGGCCGATGATCCTGTCCGACTACACAGATCTGGGCGTGGATCAGAGCGACAGCGGAGGCGCCACCCTGATTGGCAGCATCCGAACCACACCGATGATGAAGTGGAAGGTCAAACGCGAATTCAACCGTATCGTGACCAACCGCTTCGCGGAAGAAGGCGTCAAATTCTATACGCCGACGGCTTACACCACCACACCGCCAGGCAACACCATGCAATTCAAGGTCGCCAACGACACAGGACCGCAGCCCGTTCAGCCCGCACCTGAGAAAGCCTGATCCCTGTAGAAGGCGTTTTAAAAGTTTGGGAAGAGCGTGAAGCTGACCAGAGACAGGTAAAACATCACTGCCAGCAGAATATGGCACATGTAGAGCGGGGCAATCACATAGCCCCGCCGCCTTGCCCATCCCATGAGAAGGCCAAAAGCAGCAACGGCCACGGCTAAAGCGACATTCAGCATAAGTCGGCTGTCACCATTCGCCAGTGCGACAATCATGAAAACCGCGCCGAGTAGGGCAAACCCGACATGGACTGGCAACAGAGCCTTCAACGGACGCTTGCTCCGGAGAACGCAAAGGCCGAGCCATATGCCTGCAATAACCGTTAAAGTGAAGCACAACATCGAAGCAATCAACATCTTCGAGTCACCTTTTCTCTCATGTGTTTCCGGACATTACCGGATCTGGGAGCAAAATGCTTGCAAGTATTCGTGCACACATCATGCGCCTCATATCAGATCGACACGCAGAGCATCTTTCCAGGACGCCCTCTCGAAGAGACCCTAATTGGTCCACACTCACAGACTTCGCCTATAGCGCCCGGCATCACGCGAAGTGAAACCAGAAACGAAAACGGCCAAACGCCAGCGCAGACAAAGACGCCCTGATCTCTGTAATAAAAAAAAAGCCCGGCATCTCTGCCGGGCTTTCAACAATAGAGACATCAACTGACGTCTCCATCATCGCTCATCTCAGATCAGCGCAGAATGCCAGTGTGACCCACACTGTAACGGCCTGGCTGCGGCCAGACGGTCAGGCCATGTGGCTCTGCTCCAACAGGGATCTTGCGGACAGCCCCTGTGTCCGTGTCGATGGCATAAACCACGTCGTCAAAACGACCAGACAGCCAGAGCAGTTTGCCGTCAGCACTGACATTGCCCATATCCGGGCTACCACCATCCGGAATCATCCAGGTCTTGATGACCTTATCCGTCGCGAAATCGATGATGGACACTCCACCCGGACCACCGCGCTTGCCGTGAATGCGATGGGAGCCGCGGTTCGCCACATACATGACCTTGCCATCACGGCTCGGATACAGGCCATGCGTGCCGATACCCGTTGGGATAAAGCCGGTTTCCGTAAAGGAGTCACCATCCACGACGAACACACCGTCAGCCATCATGTCGGCAACATAGAACTTATGCCCGTCTGGAGCCGTCAGAATATCCTGCGGCATTCCGCCCTTGGACAGCTTCAGCATACCGATCATCTTCAGGTTCACGGTATCGACCTTGGCAACATAACCGCCAAACTCGCAGGTGAAGATCGCGTACTTGCCGTCAATGGAGAAATCAGCGTGATTGACGCCTTTGCACTCCGGCGTCTCGACTGAGCCCTTTAGCTCCATCGTGTGCGGGTCGCGGAAATCAAGACGCTTGTGGGCTTCAGCCACCGTGATCGCGTACTTGCCATCCGGGGTGAAGTACATGTTGTACGGATCGTCTACTGCGATATTTGCGCCGGGCTTTGCGGTCGCAGGGTCGATCGGCGTCAGGGAGCCATCCGGACGTCCCTCACTGTTGTTGGTCACCCACAGCGTCCGCAGATCCCAGGACGGCACGACGTGCTGCGGGGAGCGACCAACGGGATAGGTATCCACAACCTGAAAAGACACCGGATCAATAACGGAGATACTGTTTCCACGCAGATTCGGGACATAAACCCGCGCCGGATCATGAGCGATCGCCGGGGAAATATGGGACGGCGTGGTCTCGCTATAAATATTGTGCGGATCAATCACGGCTGGCATGCCCGGAATGGTCTGCACCGCATCTGAAGCAACCGGAGGGGCGACAGGAACAGATGCGACAGCAGGTGCTGGCGCTGAGACAGGCACCATAGCTGGCGGAGCTGCTGGAGCCGCCGGGGCCGGAGGCACAGGAATCGGTGCACTTGCATCCGCAGGAGCCGTGGTCTGGGCGTGCGCCGCAGAGGCTCCCAGCAGCGTCAGCGCCGCCAGAAGGGGGGTCTTGAAATTCATGGATGGCTCCTGTTGAAGGACTGAAGTGCCGTTACAGCGGTGCGTATCTGCATCTCTGTGCCGATACGTCCCAGTCCGGGCGTAGCCTGGCGCGGATCCCCGCCATAAACGCCATCGGTGACACTGGGTTTTGGAGCGGTGCGAAGCGCTTCCTGACGGACCAGGGACGGATCCACGGCCAGCATAAGGGACGTATCGCTCAGCTCCGCATGCATACCCACTTCTGCTGCATGGCCCTGCGCTTTCAGGGCATCAGCATACTGATGGGGAATAACTTCATAATAATCGCGCAGGTCCAGAACTGCTGCCTGACCCTTCCATCGCGTGTTCAGCTCCTGGGCCACATGCGCCATGGACGCCTGATAGCCCCCATGATCTCCGAGAAAAACGATTTTCCGGAAACCCTGCACACGAAAGCTTTCAGCAGCACCTTTCAGCATTCCCTCAAACACGGCAGGCGGCACGGAAATCGTTCCCGGAAAACGCATGTGAGAGGTTCGCGGGGAGGTTGAACCTTCCGGCACATAAGCAATGACGGGGGCTACAAACGTCTGCCCGGCCTGTCTAGCAATTTCGTCAGCCAGAACCTGCGCCCGCACATTATGCTTGCCGACAGCCATGTAAGGCCCGCTTTGCTCCGTACCGCCGACAGGAATGATAATAGTATCCGTACCGCCATGCACGGAGCGGTCGATTTCCGTCCAGGTGTGGCAGGCGAATTCAACTTGTGCCGCCGTTCCCGAGCAATGCATCACGGCCTGCCCGAATGCCAGCGGAGCCATACCAATCCCCAGGCCAAGCATCGCACAGGCGGAGCGCAATAGACGGGGATAAATCGGCATAAGACAGGCATCTCTGAAAATGGTCGTCTTTCCCTACTCCATCCGGGGGTATGTTTTCCAGAGCACGCCATCTTTTCGCTCTCGGAAGATACAGTATAGAGAGCGGTATGCCTTTTCCTGTTTCTTATGACCCCGATGCGGTCGACAGCGCCGCCCATCTGATTCAAGTCGCACTGACGCCAGTTTTCATGCTTTCTGGCATTGGAACACTGATCAACGTTTTCAACACACGTCTTGCCCGTGTGGCAGACCACCTAGAAGACGTACGAAAAAAACTGGCTGCCCCACCTTCCGACACCGATACGCCAGACCCTTTTTATACACCGGAACGGCTGGCAGCCCACGAGCTCAGACTCCATCGGCGAATCTTTGTTCTGGACGCAGCCATCATGCTCAACGCCATCGGCGGGGCCTCGACCTGCGGCGCGGCAATGGCTCTTTTCGTCGGCTCGCTGCGCGATGCAAGCACATCCACATGGCTGCTAGCCTTTTTCGGCATAGCTCTGGCCTGCACTGTTGGCGCTCTTTTCTTCTTTCTGGCGGACACGCTTCTCAGTTGGCACGGGCTACGACGCGACGGGCTTTCTCTTTCGTCCCCCAAGAAAAATTGAGGCCTCGCGCAATTTTATTGCGCGAATGGGCTAGTTCCAAAATTTTGATACCCTAAATTGCTAGGGAAGCGACAATAGAACACCCCTGAACTGAAACGTGAAATAATCGCTGCTTCGGGTCAGGGGAGGGCATTTCATGAATTGCAGCAAAGTTCTGGCAGGGATTTATGCGTTAAACGCAGGTCTGATCCCGCGTCTTCATTTGTTGCCTTGAAAGTGGTTTCTGGAGTTTCTCCCGTCCCACGCCATCAACGGCAAGTAAAACGGAGAAAAATTCCATGACGTCCATGACCCTGATCCACCTGATCGGCCTGCCAACCAATCTTCTCGCCCAGTTCTCAATGGTCGCATTCGTGCCTGTTATCGGCGCCCTGATGATCGCTACTGTTGCAGCTGACCGCGTTTCTTCCAAAGGCTGACATTCAGCCTTTGGTCACGCCTTGGCTCTTCGCGAGCAGGGCTTCAGTGACGAACGGATAAATAGGAATTCGGATCCAGACGACGACGCCACAAGTCGCTGATCCAGCAGCCCATGATTCCGATCATCATGCCCACTGATGTGGACCCGATCCAGTGTGACGGTAGCAGCGCCATTAAAACGCCTGCGCCTCCTGCGATGGTCCAGTTCAGTGTACCAATCAGGGCAGATGCTGCTCCTGCCTGATGCCCGTGATGCGTCAGGGCCAGAACACCAGCGTTTGGCCCGACAAATCCGAGCGACGACGTCGTGCAGAAGATCAGGATACAGAGTATCCAGGGGTTTTGTGGCCCAACCAGCCCCAGCGAACAAACCAGCACACCAAGCAGTGTGAAAGTCAGAACAGCCAGCATTCCGTATTCCATGACTCTGGTAAACAGAAAGCGCTGCGCCATCCGTGCATTGATCTGTGATCCAATGACGAAGCCTACCGCGTTCAGCCCGAAGAAGATGGCGAATAGACGCGGCGAAAAATGCAGAATGCCTTCAAAAAGAGCCGGGGCATTGGAAAGATAGGCAAACATCGTAAAGGTGCCAAAGCTCGCAACCATGGCGGCAGAGCAGAACAGCGGCTCTGTAATTAGCCCCCAATACCGGGTGACCACTCCTGTAAAAGGGAGCGCAAACCGCTTCTCTGGTGGAAACGTGTCTGGCAGCAGGAACCACGTTCCAATAAACAGCAACACTCCGAACCCTGCGCCAACCCAGAAGATCAGTCTCCACTCCCCCAGATCCAGCAGAAAACTGCCGATGGAAGGTGCCAGAAGCGGCCCGAGCCCAAAAATCAGCATCAGCTGGGACATCAGCTTCACACCAGCCGGCCCGGTGGCAACGTCCCGCACCATGGCTCGTGGCGCTACCGACGTTGTCGCCCCTCCCATGGCCGCGATGAAACGCAGAATGCAGAACAGGTGGAAGTTTGTGACCACGGCCAGCAGGGCAGACGCAATCACATAGACCACCAGCCCCAGCAGAAGCGGTAATTTACGTCCATAGCGGTCACAGAGTGGGCCGAGTGTAAACTGCCCGATCGCCAACCCGGCGAGCCAGGCTGTTAGCGTCAACTGGGCTGAACCCGCCCCCTGCCCCAGATCATGTTCCAGCATGGGAAATGCTGGCAGATACATATCTGTCGAAACCGGTCCGAGAATGAAAATAAGACCGATCAAAATCCGAACGACCGGCGAAAGGGTCGTTACAGGAGCATCAGGGGTGGAGGAAGTGGACAAAAGTACACCACGTCATGGCAGGGCGATAAACAGGAAAACGGGCCCCTCATTAAAGAGAAGCCCGTTTCGGTACTCAACGCCTTTTTATGCGCCCTGACCATCCCCGAAAAAGCAGAAACGATCAGGAAAACAGGGAAGACTGGAAGATTATTTCCCCCAGCCAGCCAGCACGCTGTCCTTCACACTCTTCGGAAGGCCAACATAATCAAGGCGGGCATTGTCCGCGTCACCGTTCTGGAAGCCCCAGGCGAAGAAGTCACGAACGGCCTTGGCTGCCTTTGCATCCTTCGGGTTCGTCGGAACCAGGACGAATGTTGCAGTCACGATAGGCCAAGCGCCTGCGCCAGCCGTGTCGAGCAGGTTCACAGCATAATGATCAGCGTGAACCCAGTCAGCAGCGTTTGCGGCTTCCACGAAGCTCTTGAGCGTCGGGGAGACAAACGCACCCGTATGGTTCTTCATCTGGGCAATATTCAGATGGTTCTGTGCAGCATAGGAATATTCGACGTAGCCGATGCCACCTTCCGTCTGCTTGACCATTGCTGCCACGCCGTCGTTGCCGCGAGCACCAGAGCCACCCGGCCATGCGATTGACGTGCCAGCACCCAGCTTCTGCTTCCACTCAGGGGAAACCTGGGACAGATAAGACGTAAAGACAAAGCTCGTGCCAGAACCATCCGCGCGATGAACCGGCGCAACATCCGTTTCCGGCAGCTTCAGACCCGGGTTCAGGGCCTTGATGCGGTCGTCATCCCATTCCGTGATTTCGCCATCATACAGGGCCGCAAGCGTCGGGCCGTCCAGACGCAGGCTGCCTGGCTCGATTCCAGGAACGTTGGCGACAACGACAATGCCGCTCATCACGGTCGGAAACTGATACAGGTGTTCAGCAGCCAGACGATCGCCAGCCATCGGCTTGTCCGAAGCGCCGAAGTCGACGGTACGAGCGATAACCTGATCCTGACCGGCGCTGGAGCCGACACTCTGATAGTTCACGTTGACGCCGATCTGCGTCTTGGCGCCAGCACCCCATGCTCCATAGATGGGAGCGGCAAAGCTGGAACCTGCACCCGTGATTTCCGCAGCACGGGCGGAAGACAGCGAGACAGAACCAAGGGCCGTCATTGCGACAAAACCGAAAAGCGCGAGCTTGTTCTTAATCATGATGATCCCTAACCGGGCATTGGTAAACGGAGTTATGTACTAGCCCCAGCCCTTCAAGGGAAACAGGGGGAGCCTCATGATAGTTTCATGACAGACTCAGAGGGCCTGATGCACAAATATCACACCCATTTTTCATTCCCCGAATGAGCCAAATAACGGGGGAAATTCGTCTTTTCCTAAAAGACACATATTTTCAAAGAGATGACAGGCTTTGTCATAAATGAGTCTTTTTCCCGTCATGAAACCTTCCCACTCTTCGAAAAACGGAATCAGATACCTCCGCTGTGGATCACCTGCCATTCATGCAAGGACGCACCACGGCAATGACTTTTTCTCTCCGAAGAACAACTGCTCTTCTGGCGACTTCGACCCTGATGTCTCTTGGAATATTCGCTGGACAGGCACACGCGGCTGACCAGATGGAAATCATGGAACGTCAGATCCACGCGATGCAGGCGCAGTTGAATGCCCTGAAGAAAGAGCATAACGACGAGATCAAGCGGGCCAAAGCCGTCCTTGCCCGCCAGCGTGAAGAGGCTGAAAACAATCCTTACGGTCAGCGCAGCAGCTACATCGGCTCACACCAGCAATCCACGGCGCCGCTTATCACTGTGCGGCAGGGCACAGGTGGTCCGGACAGTGGCCGCCCGGCGTCAGACCGTGCAGACATCACCTCCTGGGCTGACTTCCAGCGCGCAACGTCCCAGGACGAAGAAGTTACTGTCGGCGGTGTGAAAATCGGCTTCCCGAAGGGCCGCCCCACCATCCAGTCTTCTGATGGAGCTTACGCACTCTCCATCGGCCTCGCCTTTCATGAAGACTTTGGCGGGTTCTTTAATTCGGGCCCACGCCGTGGTGAAAGCCGTGGCGCTTTCAATAGCTTTACCTCCAACATGCGCCGTCTGCGTATTCCGTTCATGTTCCGCTACAAGAACTGGGTCGCAGCCGTTACGCCTGACTTTGGTGCGAACCATAACGACGGCTATGTCGGACTCTATGAAGGCAACCTGAACTACACGGGCTTCCGCAATACAATCCTTACCGCCGGTTACTTTCAGCCTCGCGTGACGGAAGAGGACTCCGAGAGTTCCAACGACTTCTTCACGCTTGAACGTCCGAGCATTACCGACATGGTCCGCAACATCGCTGCTGGCGATGCCCGCTTCAGTGTTGGCGGGCTGCATTATGAAAAGCGTTGGTGGGTTGCAGGGTACTTCACGGGCCAGGAATGGGGCCACCGCAATGGCTCTGACAATGGCAGCACCTATTATGGTGGCGGCAGCAGCAACACCGTTGACAGCCAGACAGGCGGAACGCTTCGTGTTGCAGGCCGTCCGGTTGCCACGAAGGACTGGGATGTCCACGTGGGCGTATCAGGCATTTCCGCATTTCGCGTAGCCTGCAACACTGGAACGAGCACCACCTCCTGCTCGCGCTCCACGTCTTTTGGTCAGCGTCCCGAGTTTGATATCGGTGAAGCCAACCTTGCTGGAACGGGCACGATCAGCAATGCCGCACAGGTGTGGGCTGCCGGTCCTGAACTGGGCGTTCGCTGGAAGCGCCTGATCGTCAAGGGTGAGTACTATCATGTTGGCGTTCAGCGCTCTGGCGCTGGCCTGAAGTCTGCTGGCTTCCAGGGCTGGTACGGCTCCGCAGCTTACACGATCCTCGGCGATCCACGCATGTACAACTATAAGGAAGGTGCGTTTGGTGCCCCTGGCGTCAAGTCTTCTGAGGAGTTCAACCCTGCTCTTAACCAGTGGGGCGCCCTTGAAGTTGTTGGCCACTACAGCGTGATCGACCTCAACAGCAACCTGAACGATCCCAACCCAAGCAATGTCATCCGCGGTGGTCAGCAGACGGTCTGGACGGGTGGCCTGAACTGGTACCCCAACCGTCATTTCCGCTTCATGCTGGATTACAGCCACTTCATCGTGTCCCGCAGCATGCAGGCGACTAACCTGTACGGTCGCACTGGAAACTCTATTGCAGCCCGAATTCAGGCTGGTTTCTAATACTCTACCTTTTCTTAGACAGGCGGGGCGGATCATGGATCCAACCCGCCTTTTTCATTTATGGAGTATGAGACAAGAACAATATCGTCCGCAGCAGCCAGCTTCCTGTCGCACAATGACACGCACCTCATTGTGGTTTCTGTCTAAAGTAGTCGGCCTTCGCTTGTATTACGCTTGCGATATTGGCCCCGACAGACGAGCTGCCCCTCCAGGACGCCCTTTCGCTTATGTATGTCTCTTTGCCCCGTTTGAGTTCCCTCGCAGCAACGACCCTTTTATTATCTCTGGCTCCTGCCCTTCCCGCTTTCTCTGCCGATAGACTGGAAATCATGGAGCGCCAGATCCGGGCGATGCAGGCTGAAGTTCAGAAACTCAAGAAAGAGCGCAATGAGGAGATCAGGCAGGCACGGGCCGTCCTGGCACATCAGCGCGAAGAGACAGAAGCGAATCCCTACCGGCAACGCGCGGCCTTCCTTCCGCCTCCTCCCCTCCTTCAGGCCATGCCGGCAATTGCCCCACTTACAATCCGCAGACCTGGTGCCCACCCGCAGGACACGCCGCCATCCGACCGCGGTATCGTGACATCATGGCGGGATTTCCGGGCCGCCACAGCTCAGGATGAGGAAGTCAGCGTTGGGGGGATCAAGATTGGCTTCCCCAATGGACGCCCGACCTTCAAGACATCTGATGGTGCCTACGCCTTATCCATAGGTCTGGCTTTTCAGGAAGATTTTGGAGGTTTCCCAAGCGTTTCACGTAGGAATGGGGAGGACCGCGGCAACTTCAACAGCTTCACGTCCAACAGTCGGCGTCTCCGCATTCCGTTCACTTTCCGCTACAAGGACTGGGTCGCAAACGTCACGCCCGACTTTGGGCATGGAAATAATGACGGGCAGGTGGGCCTTTATGAAGCCAACATCAATTATGCCGGCCTCCACAACACCGTCCTGACCGTTGGATATTTTCAACCGCGTGTGACGGAAGAAGATGCGGAAAGTTCGAATGACTTCATGTTTGTCGAACGCCCGGCAATCATTGACCTTGTTCGCACGATCGCCGCTAACGATGCCAGATTCAGCGTCGGCGGCATGCACTATGCCGATCGCTGGTGGATTGGCAGTTACTTCACTGGCCAGGAATGGGGCAACCGCAACGAACGTGGTTATTACGCCAGCATCGGGGACAACATCACAGATAGTCAGACAGGCGGGACTTTCCGGGTCGCAGGGCGCCCGATCGTGACCAAAGATGTGGACATGCATGTCGGCATTTCGTCCATTGCGTCTTTCAAGGTGGCAAAAAGCGCAACCGGCCGCAGTTACACCTTTGCTCAACGCCCTGAAATCAATCTGGGTGAATCCATTCTTATGACCACAGGCGCCATCAATAATGTTGCACAGCTCTGGTCGGCAGGGCCGGAGTTTGCATTGCGATGGAAGCGGCTCCTGGTCAAAGCCGAGTATTATCGCATTGGTGTAGAACGCTCGGGCGGCCTGCCCTCACTTGGATTTCAGGGGTGGTATGGGGCCGTTGGGTACACGCTGTTTGGGAACCCACGGCGATACAGCATTCAGGAAGGAGGATTTCTCGCGCCCGGCGTTTCTCCGGATCAGGAATTTGACCCACTGCATGATCGTTGGGGAGCTCTGGAAATCGCAGCCCGTTACAGTGTGGCGGATCTAAACAGCCGCATCGGCGATGCAGATGGCATCCGTGGTGGACAGCAGACTGTCTGGGCGACAGGCCTGAGCTGGTATCCCAATCGTTATTTTAAATTTATGCTAGACTATAACCACTTCATTGTCAGTCGCTCTTCCGCCACCGTTAACCTCTATGGTCGCAACGGGGATGCGGTCGTCGGACGCATTCAGTCAACATTCTGAACAGCATTCATTTGAAACCCAATGAAATGTTCCGGAAAATTATTTTTTCCAGACAAACTCTCCCGCTCCAGAGATCTTCCAGTTATTGTAGAATTTTATATTCGGTATTTGGAAAGACTTTCTCTTGCTTAAATGGCTTCTTGGGGCGCTCCTCTGCCTTCTTGTCGTTTGTAGTGCGATCCTCGGGGGCGGCTGGTTCTGGATCGACCAGAAAGATTTCGCTGCACTTGCGACCCAGAAGCTCGAAAAAGCCACAGGCCGAACGGTCACGATCGGTTCTCTACGCATTCGCGCTGGACGCTGGATCACGATAGACGCCAAGGATCTGCATCTGGCCAATATTCCCGGAGGAAGCCGTCCAGATATGGTGAGTGTGGGCGCCCTGCATGTCAGGATACGGGTGACCTCACTTTTGCATGGGCCAATTGAAACACGCGATGTCACGATTGACCACTTCTCAGGCCTTTTTGAACGAACGCCGGACCGAACACCTAACTGGCGCTTTAAGCCTCAAAAAACTTCCGATCATGCAGAGACCGAACACTCCGGCTCTGACAAGCCAGACCTGAGTTGGTTCCCAGGACTGCGTAACGCTACGATTAAGGACAGCGATGTCACTTATCGCTCCGCAAAGGGCTCTTCGTATCAAGTCGGCATGCAGCATGTGACTTTTCAGTCCGATAATGATGCATCACCTTTGATTATGACGTTTCAGGGCGCGTACAACGGCACTCCCCTTACGCTGGATGCCACCATGCAGCCGCTTAAGGTGCTACGCCGCGCGCCAGAGCCCTATGGGGCTAAAGCACACATTACTTCTGGCGATCTTGTCATCGATTTCGACGGCACCCTGACAGACGCTCTGAACTTTGATGGTGTGAACGGCAATATTGCCCTTTCCACACCAACTGCGTCTCCAGTGTTCGAACTCGCTGGGCTATCGGGCACTCACCCCGCTGTTCCATTGGCTCTGAAAGGAACCTTCAGCCATACTGGAGACAACTGGCATCTTACGAATGCCTCAGGCAGCTTCCAGAACAGCAAAATAAAAAGTGGGACCTTCGATCTCAACGAGGGCAGTAACGGCAAGCCCGATATCATTGCGACAGACCTGAATCTGGGCCGCGTAGATCTCAATGATCTGAATAAAGCCCTCTCATCCGGAAAATCTTCCGGATCAACCGATATTCCGTTGATTGCCCCTGCCAATCCGGATCCGGTTCTGCACGTCAAACTCACTGCAGATGAGATCCTCTACAACGCCCTTACATTCTCGAAACTGAGACTGGAGGCATCCCAAACACCGGGTCGCATTGACGTCAGCACTTTAGCACTAGGCTATCTTGGAGCGGGGCTTCAGGCCAACGGTCACATGGAAGATCAAGGCGGACATTCGCGCGTCACAGCCAACATTGCTCTATCCCATGGTGACATTGATCGCCTTCGCCGTACCGCCGGTCTCGCTCCCGTCCCGGTCAAAGGTGCCCTGTCGATCCGTATTATCGCTTCAGCAAATAATGTCCGCACTTTGAACGAAGCTACACGGAAGGCCGATCTGGTTGCCGCGGTCAGCATGGAAAAAGGCGAAATTGCACGTGAAATCGTGGAAGCTGCATCCATGGATCTTCGGCTACTGTTCCGGCACGCCAAGGGAACGACACCGATCACCTGTATGCTTGGTGTTCTGGAGATGCACCAGGGGATTGGGAAAGTTGTTCCGCTCCGTCTGAAAACCAGTACCGGTGTCCTGGCCGCCAAGGCAGATTTTGATCTGAACCGTCGGTGGTTAGATCTTGTTTTCGCGAGCCGACCATTCTCAACAAGCTTTTTTGCTCTCGATATCCCAATACGTGTGAGCGGGCGTTTTGACAGCCCCAATTTGAGCATTGCGAAGTGGTCAAAAAAGGGACGGGATCTTTTGGCTGATTCCAACGAATTGACAGTCCTCCCTGCCGCACTCCGCTCCTTTGCATCATCGAATGCCTGCGTTCGCCCCACGCAATGACACACCATTCCAGCGGTTGGGACGTCACCGATTTGCTCCCTCAATGTGCGCAGGTTATGCAGACCCCATAGCGCCTGGAGAGTTTCTGTTATGCGTATAGCAATGATCGGTGGTGGTTACGTCGGACTGGTCTCTGGTGCGTGCTTTGCCGAATTCGGTTCAGATGTAGCCGTTGTCGAGCGGGACCCCAAGAAACTGGCAGCCCTGCGTGAAGGCCGTATTCCCATCTATGAGCCGGGTCTTGATGCCATTGTTGCCAAGAATACCGAGACCGGGCGCCTAACATTCGGAGACGACCTGTCAGCCGCCATTAGTGGGGCGGATGCTGTCTTTATCGCCGTCGGCACCCCAACCCGACGCGGCGATGGTCATGCAGACCTCACCTACGTCTATGCTGCAACAGAAGAAATCGCCCGATCGGCCAAAGAAGGCCTGCTCGTCGTTACAAAGTCTACGGTTCCCGTCGGAACGGGACGCGAAGTGGCTCGTATCCTAAGAGAAACACGTCCCGAGCTCACATTCGACGTTGCCTCAAATCCCGAATTTCTACGCGAAGGTAACGCGATCGGGGACTTCATGCGTCCGGATCGCGTGATCATCGGAATCGATACATCGGGCCCCGATGAGGGCGAGCGGGCGACAAGAATCATGCGTGAAGTCTATCGCCCTCTGCATCTTATTGAGGCACCGATCGTCATCACCGATCTTGAGACGGCAGAACTCACCAAATACGCAGCCAATGCCTTTCTCGCCATGAAAGTCACGTTCATCAACGAGATGGCTGATCTTTGCGAAAAAGTTGGAGGCAATATCCATGATGTCGCGCGTGGCATGGGCCTCGATCAGCGGATTGGTCGGCGCTTTCTGCATCCCGGGCCCGGCTATGGCGGGTCATGCTTCCCGAAAGATACACGCGCCTTGACAGCCATCGCGAGTGACGCTGGCGCTCCATCCCGCTTGGTGGAAGCCACCGTGGCGGTAAACGAAGACCGCAAGAGTCGCATGGCAGAACGCATTATTGCTCAGGCTGGAGGCTCCGTCCAAGGAAAGACAGTGGGCGTTTTAGGCCTGACCTTCAAACCAGACACTGATGACATGCGGGAGGCCGCTTCCCTACCTATCCTCGCACATCTTCATGACGCAGGCGCCCGGATTCAAGCCTTTGATCCAGAGGGCATGGAACCTGCCCGTGCGCTTCTTCCTGACGGGGTCATTTATTGTGAGGATGCACTGGAAGCAGCTACCGACGCTGACATTCTGGTCGTTCTGACGGAGTGGAACGTGTTTCGCGCCATTGATCCGGACCGCCTGAGCAATGCCATGCGAGGGAAGGCAATTGCTGATCTCAGAAACATCTGGAACCCCGCGACCATGCGGGCTGCCGGATTTGAGTACAGCTCGATTGGACGAATCTGAGTATAAAAAAAGCCGGCTCCATGAGGGAGCCGGCTTTTTTTTGAGACATTGCTTTCCGTGAAATCAGGACTTGTGAACGGGGGCAAAGGTTCCGTTTCGAAGGCTCATTTCAAGTTGCTCGAGAGACTGTCCTTTGGTTTCCGGCACGTAGCGCAGCACGAACAGGAATGCCGCTGCATTGACGAGGGCGAAAAGCCAGAACGTCATGTGCGCACCCAGCCCCTGAACCAGCGAGAGAGTCGTCAGGGAGATCAGAAGATCTGCTCCCCAATGGCTACCCGCGACAAGGCTCATACCTTTGCCACGGCAGGACAGCGGATAAACCTCAGCACCAACCAGCCAGACCGCAACCGACAGACTACCCGTGTTGCAGATCGTGTAACCCATGATCGCTATAACCGTGATCCATGCGCCAGCACCGCCCTTCATATGAAGAGCAAACATTGCACCGAGCACGATCAAGGAAATAACCGCACCAGGCAACAAACGCAGGATCAGTGTCCGGCGGCCCCAGTTATCGACAGCCCAACCACCAAAGATCGTCGCGCAAACCATTGCCAGACCGACAGCAACGGAAGTGAGAAGAGCAGATTCCTGTCCGAAGCCTGCATCCGCAAAGATCGTTGGAGCATAGTACAAACCGCGTTGATGCCGGTTAGCTGACAGAGCAGCGCAATACCAACAGACGCGATAAGCGCAGGGCGAACCCAAGGCTTGGCAAGTTCTGACCAAGGAGCCTGCTCATCATGGTTGTCTATGATGGCCTGAAGCTCATTCTGGGCAACTTCTTCCGAAGACCGCACCCGACGCAGAACAGCAAGAGCTTCGTCTGTGCGTCCTTTGAGCGCGAGCCACCGTGGGCTGTTAGGCAGAAAACCCATTCCGACAAAGAGAATCAGTGCCGGCAGCATGCCGATGCCAAACATGATCCGCCAGCTGCTGTCCCGGAGAAAATAGCCTGTCAGGAAGGAAATCGTGACACCCGAAACAATCGCAAGCTGGAAGCCAACAACCAGGCGTCCACGCCGGTTGGGTGGCGAAATTTCTGCAATGTAGATCGGGACAATCTGGGATGCCGCACCAATCGCAAGCCCCAGAATCAGACGCGACACAATGAGAACCGTAACCCCTTGAGCAGCCGATGCAAGCGCGGTGCCACCAAGAAACAAGGCGGCAGCAAGCATGACCGTCCGGCGGCGGCCAAACCGGTCTGAAATTCCGCCTGCACCAAGACAGCCAATCAGCGCACCGAGAATGATGGCGGACGTTACAATTTCGGACCCGATCGTATCGAGATGAAACTGCTCACGAATCTGTAGAAGTGCTGACGATATGATCCCGGTATCATACCCAAAAAGCAGACCACCCGTTGCAGAGATGGTGGCGATGAAGTTGGTCAGCGCTTCTCCGCTGAGCCGTCGTGAAACATCAAGGGACTGCGTCATTAGGGTCTTCTTCCGTCCGTGAGCAGGGTCATTCGGGGTGGGTGCTTCTTTAACGTTACAGCACCTAAAGGAACATCATAAAAGTGAGTATTTTCATATTTCGATGATATTTATGTTATTTATCACCTAGATGTGACATTCGATGATGCAAGTTTGTCACATCTGACCGCATTGCTGGCGGTTGAACTTTGTCTGTCACCACAGGGACAAAGCGAACATCAGGCTCGCTTTCCCAAGACTAGTCCGTTTTTAGGAAGAGACCACGATCACCATCCGGCGAGGAGCGGCGTGACAGGCCTGTTCTCCCGGAATATTGAAAACTCCCGTCAATAACGGAGTAATCAGACAACAGATGGATCAGAATCCATCCGCTCTACACATCATACGATCGATAAAAAATCTGTAGCTCTTTTGTGACTGAGAATAGTCACGATATCATGGAGAGAATTTTCTAAATTGGAAATATCAAGGATACTTCCGAGAGAAATTCTGGCGCGCTGTGGAAAGTCACCATCCACTGTGAACACGTTGCTCGGGACCAATGCGATACCACGATGGCGCGCATATGATACAAAATCCACGCTACTCCACCACTCAGGAAGCTTTAACCACACATGCGGACCATTGGGATCCATGCCGTGGCTATCCCCCAGAATGTTTCGGGCGATCGACTGCCTGAGTCGTAATTCCTGCTTAATAGACCCCAAAATCTCTTTGGACTGTCCCGTCTGCATCCAGCGCAATGTCAGTGCACTCAATAGTCCTGCGTTTGTGAGGGAAAACGCGCGAACGGCCACAGCAAAGCGTCTGGTCATTTCGGCGTTTGGCAGAGCCACATAAGCGGTTCGCAAGCCAGGGCTCAGAACCTTCGCCAAGGTAGAGATATAGATTACACGGCCATGGTCGAGGGCGGCCAATGCAGGGATGGGATTGTCGTGCAGCAAACTGTAAGGATCATCTTCCACGACATAGAGACGATTATCGTGGACAATCTTCAGGATGTCCTTACGGCGCTCCAGCGACATTGTTACGGTCGTCGGGTTCTGAATAGCGGGAATACAATAAAGCGCTTTTGGCTGATATTGTCGGCAGGCTATTTCCAGTTGTTCGGGTAAGAACCCATTTTCGTCGCCATCTACCCCGACAAGAATAATCCCGAGTTGATCAGCAACGGTCCGTATCCCTGAATAGGTAATACGATCCGTCAAAATAATGTCGCCCGGGCTAGCCAGAATACTCATGGCTGCCGCAAGAGCAGTCTGAGCGCCAGGTACAACCAGCACATCATCTGGACGTCTTGATCCAATAACGGGCTCAATCCACCTTACCGCATGCTGGCGCTCTTCCAGTGTCCCACCCGTTACGCGGTATGACATGAGATTGGAGATATTCTGCTTCTTCAAAAGAGCCGCAAGATCACTCTGCATAATGCGTTGAAGTGGGGGATTTTGAGGTATCGGCGGCAAATTCATCGTCATGTCAACAATGGCCGCTTTGGGAGATCGCCAATGGCTGACCTCGGCCCCCATCCTGACAAAAGTGCCGCGCCCTACTGTTGCATTAATCAGTCCACGGCGATGCGCTTCCCTGAATGCCCGCGTTACGGTTGTAAGGTTTGTCTCAAGGGCACTGGCTATTTCCCGCTGTGTAGGAAGCCGTTCACCACCGTGAATAATACCATTACGGATTGAGGCCGCCAAAGCCTCTACAATCGCGAGGTACATAGGCCCGTTATAAAGGCCTACGTATTCGTTCCATTTTTCTAATAATTTTTTGTTTTTCATCGATAAGACGCTTGATTATTTTCTAAGCGACTTCAGGATAAAACCGAAAAAGCGGTCCATCGCCGGACCAATAAAATATCCAACGAATATGGATGCAAATGCCAGAGGCCATGCAAGATATTCATACGGTGCAAACCAAGCCTGGCCTTGAATAATCGTTATGACGGTTATGGCAACCAAAACGAAACCCCAAAGCGAAGACGACATAAAGGGAGCGAAATACCGCCCGTAAATCCCATTTTCTTTTTCAGAAATCGCTTTCGATATACCAATATGATACAGAAAAATCATTGATGAGACAAAGCAACCGAACAATGCCATCCAGCTTGTGTGGAAGTGATTTTTATCGTCAATATATGTGTAGTAAAGAGCCAGCGCCACATAGGCATGCGCCAAGAATAGCCCCAGAACCATGCCAAAAAGCCGATGCTTCAAGACTGTCTCAGCTTCAACGTTTTTATTATTATAAACTTCGTTCTTATTAAATTGCTCAATCATGATTCTATTCTCTGTCCTGCAGCACGGTCCAAGGCGTCGAGGTCAGTATATCCTCTGTCCATGAGCCTCCACTCTTTGGCGCAGATTGTCTGCCCTTTAGCGCCAATATGCAAATTTCTGCAAACAGATAATGTCGTTGTAAATCAATACAAATGAAGACAATTCTGGAAAAATCTGTACCCTCGGGGCATACAATATTTCTATAGGTCGCCATCAAACATAAATTTTCGCATATCATATTGTTTTATAATGATTTTTTTATGTATGGAATTTAATATAAAAATATTATCTTCGTATCGAAATACGTTTCCTCCCAAACACCTCTAAATAAGAGGCATAAAAATTTTACAATTTTTTAAATCGTACATTTGAAAACTAAAAATGTATGTATCGAAAGCTTCTGAGTTCAAAATACTATGTGCTCACAGCGTCACACGAGTGCGCCTTAAAAATAAAATCTTTCGACATAATGACCTTGGCTTACTTTGTAACTCTGTGAAGGTTTTAAGAAAGGAGAAGATATTCCTTTCAAAAACGCATCCCGTTCCATTAGCAGGCAAAGCATTGATCCACGAACGGAAGAGATGCCTGTGTTTTCCATATCCAGGAATGACCTTTCCGCTTTTTGCCTCAGTGATACACGATGACGGAACTGGTTAAATCGCAGTCATGCTGGTCTCTTCTCTCATCCAAAATTCAGCGTCGGACAGGACGCAGAGATTCTGAAGATTTGTTGCAATCTGCATTTCTGAAGCTTCTGGAGCTCAAACCATCCAACATCCGTAATGTAGAAGCCTATCTTGTAAAAACAGCCCAAAATACAGCCTATGACAGTCATCGACGAGAACAGAATGGCCCCGTTGCCTATGTTGAAGACGACGATATAAGAGAACTTCCCTGCACAGGCCCCACGCCCGTTGAAACAGTCATGTCTCGACAACGCTTGGACATATTGGAAGGCGCCATAAAAGATCTCGACCCGCGGACACGAGAGATATTTCTACTTCATCGGCTCGAAGGCTTGTCTTACCCACAAATTGCAAAACGTTCCGGATGCTCAATTAGCAATGTGGAAAAACATATCAGCAAAGCTTTGGCCTTTCTGACAAAAAGACTTTTGGATTAAGATTTATGCCTACCCTTCATGAGACGGCAGCTTTCTGGTTTGCGCGTTTGAATGCTCCCGATTGTTCGGAGCAGGATCGCGAGCATTTTTCCGTATGGTATCACCAAAATACCGCCAACGCGCAGGCGTACGAGCTTGTTTCTTCTATTTGGCGTGCATCCGGAAAGGTCGCTTCGCACTCTGCGGAAACACCACTCACTATCGCCGCATATCGCTTCAGCCGCCGCAAAATGCTGGCTGGCGCTATAGCGATGGCTGTTGGCTCATTTGCTCTTCTTCCAGCCCCGGCAGAAGCGACGATACGAGCAACCAGAACTGGTCAACAAATTAGAGTGTCCGTTTCACCTGCAATGACAATTCTGCTGGATAGTGACAGCTCCGTTGCCATTCACAGCGAAAAAAACACTCTGGATCTGTTGTATGGACAGGTCGAAGTTAACCTCAAAAACTGTGAAGCCCGTAATACGATAAACCTTGATCAGTGGAATATTGGGCTAATTTCAGGAACGTTCAATCTGTCGAAGTCCTCCCTTAAAAACACCATTACGGTTTTAAACGGAGCAGCAGCTCTGGCACATCCGGATATGGCCGGATCGCAAATACTCAAGGTAGGCGAACGCGCTACGATTTTGCCTGATAATAGGTTGCTAATTGATCGTCCGTCTTTGGAAGATGTACTCGCCTGGCGGAGTGGGCGACTGGCATTTCGAGATACGCCGTTAAAGGAGGTTGCGGATGAAATGAACCGCTATTCGACCAGAAAGCTGGAGATCAGTCCTTCTGCTGCAAATCTGCGAATTTCAGGGTTCTATCATTTTGGGCAGAACGAGACCTTTGCGCGCCTGCTTGAAAATTTTCTGCCCATTCGCGCCAGCTTTGAAAAGACTATCACGATCGTTAAGCTTTAATGACAACGATCATTTTCCACTGAGGGGATACGCCTCCCATTCGTCAACGAAGCAGACACCCATTGCGGCTTTATGCTTCGGAGACTCACTCATGCTTCGCCTCAGACCGTCCTTCCGACAGGCCATGCTGGCCGCGACGATTTTCGCAAGCCTCCCAGACTCAGCTTTTTCAGCCACTCCCCCCTCGCTAGAACTGCATATTGGTTCGCAATCACTGTCCTCCGCCTTGGCAGAGCTTTCCCGTATCAGCCATCAGGATATCCTGTTTTCAGAGGCAGCACTGGGATCACGCACAGCTCCCGCATTAAACGGAAAGTACACGTTTGATGAGGCATTACAGCGGCTCACACAGAATAGCGGCCTGCTTGTTTCCCGAGATGTCAGCGGCGCCATCACCGTCAAAACAGGCGGAGCGTTACCAAAAAAAACTCCGCGCCCCGTAGCCGAAAAGTCTGCTCCCGTCCGTGAAGAGGCTATGGTCGTTCTTGGCACGGGGCAATCAAGACAAGTTCAGACACTCTCACGCAGTGAGTTGCACAAAGCCGCACCAGGGACCTCTCCCCTAGCCGTGCTTTCCGAGTTGCCTGGCGTCAACTTCCAGTCTTCCGACCCCCTCGGGGCTTACGAGTGGGCTCAGCAGATTACCGTTCGTGGTTTTTTTACCGATCAGCTCGGCTATACCCTGGACGGAATTCCACTCGGAAACATGCAGTACCGTAACAACAATGGCCTAGCCATTGGGCGCGCACTGGAGACCGAAAATAACGGTCCCGTCACCCTTGCCCAAGGTACCGGTGGCTTGGGCACGGCCTCAACCAGCAATCTTGGCGGCACGATCCAGTTCTCATCCATTGATCCAACAGATCATTATGGACTGGATGTTTCCGGAACCGTGGGAAGCTCGAACACGTGGCGTGGATTTGTGCGACTCAACAGTGGCATTTTACCGGGCGGAGGAAAATTCTACGCCAGCTATGATTATCAGTATGCAGACAAGTGGAAAGGCTGGGGACAACAAAAGCAGCAACAGCTCAATTTCAAATATATTCAGCCTCTGGGCGATGCAGTCAAAGCCACCACTTATCTGGATTTTGATGACCGTCGCGAGGACGATTATCTTGATCTTTCTACCAGCCTGATCAAGCGGTTTGGCTATAATCATGACGACATCAGCAACAACTATAAGCTGGCTGAACAGATTGCCCGTGCTTACCAGGCAGGACAAACTCTGCCCTCTCCATACACATCACCAGACGATACATATTATCGTGGGGGCGGTGTTCGTCAGGACATGGTGGGCTATGAAAAATTCGATTATCACCTACTCCCGCACCTGACAGGCTCTACGACAGTTTATGGCCATTATGATCGTGGACCGGGCACGTGGTCTGATCCGTACGATCCCACGCCTGCCAATCTTGGAGGGTCGCCGCTTTCTGTTTCGACAACAGAATATCGAATGCAACGTGAAGGCGTTCTGACCAGTCTCGCGTATCAGCGCTGGAACCATAAAATCGAAGCCGGCTTCTGGTTTGAAAACAATCTTTTCAGTCAGGCTGCAAAGCTCTACCCGCTTCAGGAAGGGGTAACCCCGTCAAATTTTCAGCGTTTTTATGAAAATCCGTTTGCCGTGCAGTGGCAATATACATTCCGCACGCATGTTTATCAGTTCCACCTGGAAGATAGCTGGTCAATTACACCTAAGCTTCGAGTAAATGCTGGCTTCAAATCTTTGGTGTCGAGCAGCTCTGTAACAACGGCCCAAAGCGCAAATCCGATTAATGCCTCCATTTCCGCATCCAATGGATTTCTGCCTCAGGTTGGCGTTCTGTATCGCTTTAATCGCCATCATGAAATCTTTGCAGATTTCGCACGCAACATGTCTGCCTATACGGCGTCAGCTTCAACCGGGCCGTTTTCAACGACACAGGCAGGATTTTCGTACATCCACAACAAGCTGAAACCTGAAACAACGAATACAGAAGAGCTCGGCTACCGTTTCCATAACGACAGCGTGCAGGCTTCTCTGACGGGCTATTACGTCGATTTCGAAAATAGACTTCTGGCCTCCTCCATGAGCTCTGTCATTGTGGGCAACCAGAATGTGCTTGAAAACGTCGGAAGCGTAACATCTCGCGGCGTAGAAGCCGCAGCAACCTGGCGCTTTTTCCGGAACTGGTCTCTCTATGGCGCCTGGTCCTATAACGACGCGCATTACAACGATAATATCAAAAGCTCTGATGGGTCCATTCTGCGCATTTCGGGCAAGCAGGTGGTGGCTGCCCCACGCAACATCGGAAATTTCAAGCTCGCTTATGACGACGGGACCATCTGGGGCCAGTTCGGTGGCCAATATATGAGCCGCCGTTTCTACACGTTCCTGAACGACTCTCCCCTTCCAGGGCGTGTCCTGTTCAACCTGTCAGCCGGTTATCGTTTCCATCGCCCGGGAATTCTCAAGGGGCTGGAAGCACAGGTCAACGTCGTGAACCTTTTCGACAAAGGATACATTTCCAGCATTGGCACCACCGGCTTCAAGAACAGTGATCCAACCGGGGCCTATCAGACGCTCCAGGCCGGTGCACCACGGCAGGTCTTTTTCACCCTGAGCAAACATTTCTTCTGATCAGCCAAGGAAAATTCTCATGCCATCACTATCACGTCGCGGCATTCTGGGAGCCGGAGGTGCCTTGCTGTCCACCACTCTGGTCAAGGGCGCTTTTGGACAAAGCACGCCAGCCATCTCGCACGAGCCTTTTTCATTCCTGTTCATAACGGACACGCATCTCCAGCCAGAACTGGATGCCATGAAAGGCTGCCAGATGGCCTTTCGGGCAGCCTCCAAAGAACAAGCAGATTTTGTCCTGCAGGGTGGAGATCACGTTTATGACGCAATGGAAGTTTCTCTTCCTCGCGCGCATAAGCTGCTTGATCTGTATGAAATGACTGAGCAGGAACTTGGTAAAAAGGTTTACCATACTGTCGGCAATCACGACTGTTTTGGGGTCTATGCCAAGAGCGGGGCTTCAACGCAGAATGCTGAATTCGGAAAGAATTTTTTCCGTAAGGCTTTTGGCGAAACCTATTATGCGTTTGAGCATAAAGGTGTTCATTTCATCGTTCTGGATTCCGTGACAATCACGCCAGATCGCGATTACGAGGGGCGCTTTGACGCACGGCAAGTAAGCTGGTTGAAAGCCTATCTTCAGAACGTCCCTGCAACAGCACCGATTATTATTTCGACGCATATTCCCATGGTGACCGCATTTTACACCTATGCTGACGAAAGCCCGTCTCTTTTCAAGCACCAGGCGCTGAGCACGGTGAATACACGAGAAATTCTCGCCCTACTTTCTGGACATAACGTTCTGGCTGTTTTTCAGGGCCATACTCACGTTCTGGAACAGGTGGAACATAACGGTATCCAGTTCATCACTGGCGGCGCTGTCAGCGGAAATTGGTGGCACGGAGTACATCTTGGAACCCCTGAGGGCTACATGATGGTTCATGTCGAGAACAATACCGTTCGCACGGAGTATAAAACTTACGGATTTCACACCGTCTCCCCTCAGAACACTGACTGACTCAAACTTAGCTTTAATTGGGGAATTATTTTCTGGCTGAGCCGCTTTCACTCTGATTTTGCAATCGATTTGAAAGCGGCTCAGCTCATTTTTCTCTTTACCCTGATACGATTCAAACAAAGCCATCTGGGCAACCTATTACTGCAACGATCCCAATGCCTTATCTTCGTAATGACCTTCAATGACGTGCGTCAGTTCATCCACGAGACAGATACGGGCACCTCGAAACCGGTAGAACGCAATAACCTTGATAAGGCTATGCTCGCCGGAATGACGTGTAGCGCGAGCGAAATGCACCGTAGCCGCGCTGTCACCGGCACAGATGAGATGTTGGATGCTAATATCCAGCTTTCGGAGACCGCTGCGTAAAGCCGTGGTATGGGTACGAAAATCATCGAGCGTCATCTCCTGTCCATCGACGAACTGTCGATAGTCCGTCGTCATGAAATTGGAGAGTCCACTGATGTCTGAGGTAAAATCCGTAAAAGTGGCGAACATCTGGCGGATTGTACGCTCGTGTTTTTCCAATGACATGAAGCCTCCATTAATTTTTCTGAATGTCACCAGGCATCATATTGGAGAAAAACATGGCGCTCTCTCGAAAATAGGTCATATTTCGACTCATGTGCGCCAAAATATCTTCCCCCGTACCAAGGACGCTTTCCACAAATACTGACACCCCGTGGCTGTCTGCAGGACAAATCAGCCAACCTCAGCGACGTGTAACCGACCTTCATATCCATAAAACCGGCCAGATTATTCTGATGGAACACGGGATTATGCTCGTCAAAACTGAAGGGGCTTACTGGCTGATCGGCCCGGGACAATTTCTCTGGGTCCCACCGAAGACAAATCACGATGCTCGCTCTCATGGAGCAATTTCTGGATGGAGCCTGTATGTCAGGGAAGATAGGTGCGCATCCCTTCCGGTCAGGCCTTTTGTCGCAGATAGTACGCGCTTGATAATGGCTCAAGCCGAGCGCCTGACATCTGTCATTGCTGATGAAAAATGGGATGACCGTACAACGCGCCTGGCTGAAAGCTTTTGGGATGAACTGCTTTCCATCCCCTGCAGTTCCGTCACATTGCCTGCCCCAAAAGACGTCAGGCTAAAGCTGGTCACCGAAGCTCTGAGCAGTGATCCGGCTGATGTGCGAGAACAGCAGGACTGGGCAAAGTTTGCCGGGATGTCCTTGCGCTCTTTCGTGCGCCATTTTACCGCTGATACGGGAATGTCATTTTCAGTCTGGCGCCAGAAGCTCCGCATTCTCAGCGCGCAGGAGAAACTGGCGCGTGGCGAGAGGGTCACCTGCGTAGCTGCCGCGGTAGGCTATGAGAGTCTGGGTGCTTTCGCTGCGGCGTTTAAGAAAAGCACCGGATACTCACCAAGCGACTACACGAAACGGGTCACCAGAAAGATTTAAAACCTTGACGCCCTTGTTCAGGAAAGGGCGTCAAGGTGTCGAACCTGCCTGCCGTGATCAGAAGTCTACTTTCAGGCGACCACCAACCATGCGTGGCGTTCCTGGAACGCCGAAAATACCATTCAAACCCGTGTCCCGTGTTACGTCGTAATGGCGGTTAAGCAGATTGTTTGCATAGGCCGAGACGGACCATTTTCCGCTCTTAGGTGCGAACGTCAGACCAGCGTCCAGCAGGAAATAAGCTGGCAGCCGGTAAAGGTTATTTCCAGGAATATTTAACTGGGATCCGCGGTAACTGTAATCGACATAGGGCGTCAGCCCCCATGCCTCACCGAGCTTCACCTTGTAGGACGCAGAGCCCTCAAGCGTCAGCTTCGGAATTCCCATATCGACGTTATTGAAATTCTTGTACTGCGCGCTCAGCACGCCCGTCTTGATGTACGCGAGAGCGACTGCTGTTGAGTCGATAGCGTTGAAATCCTTATAGTTCCCGCGCTCGTATCCGATATGTTGGTGCAGAACCAACCCCGGGATCGGGTTGGCATCAATCTCCATCTCCACGCCCCAGATACGGCTCTTGGGAATGTTGACGTACTGGCCGACCACGCCATAACGCGGGATAACGGCCAAACCGATCATCTGCTGATTATGATAATCGTACCAGAATGCATCACCATTGATACGAAGCTTGTGATGAAGATAATCGGACTTGAAGCCAACTTCATACGCCAGAAGGGATTCCGGTTTTGTTGGATTAAGCTGCGATTCAACAACCGTATTGTTGGCTGTAAACCCGCCCGGCTTGAACCCTTTCCGAATTGACCCATAAAACATCAGATTATTGAACGCCTGATATTCAATGCCACCCATTCCGGAAAACTGATTGGTCAGAGCACCATGTCGGCCATACCGGTTGTCAAAAGGCGTTGGATACGCCGGAGTGTTATACCGCATAGTCCGCATATTATAGAGCGTACGGTCATCGGATTCATGCGTCAGGCCCGCCTGAAGATGCAGCCGCTTGGTAAGGGCAAAGCGCAAATGGCCATACTGACTGAACGCCTGCTGATCCTGATTATAGCTGGTCCGCTGCACATAAGGCCGGGACCCGGACTGGGAATAATCATTAAAAATGGAAGAACGCATTTGCGTGCGGTCATAATACATCCCCACCGTCCACTGAAGGCGTGACTGCGGGTTGCGCGATGCTAACTTGACCTCTTGCGAGAACATATTGGCGTTCGTGTTGACGTCCACGTCATAGATCGCATAGCGCGTGCCATCCAGATCCATGAGATTATGAACATACATCTGCTGGAATGCGCTAATGGTTGTCAGGTTCGCAAATCCTAGGTTCCGCGTGATATTAACGCCTGCCCCCCAGAAGGTGTTGTTATAAGATGGTTTTGTCTGTCCCTCATTACCTGACAACTTAAGAAATTCCGGGCGAAAGCCCCACGAGGTATCCCTGTTATTGCTGTAAGCTGGCGTATTTCTCGATAGATCCTGAATATTATAAACGCCGGTAGCCTGGGAATTATCCTGCATCCAGTTCCCACTAAAAACGATGTTCGTCTTATCGTCAGGCTGCCAGGCAACCTTTGCGCGCAAACCGCCTTTGTTGGCATTTCCCAAAGTCTGGCCTGTGTTGATGTTCTTCTGAAAGCCTCCCCCCTGCTGAGTAAAACCAGCAATCCGGTATTGCACGTTGGAGGTGATGGGGCCGGAAACATAGAGGTTGGTAATGCTGCGATTATAAGTCGCAATATCTTCCGACGCACCATAGTGAAGCGCCTTCGTCGGGTCCGCCGTTTGAACGTTGATCTCACCAGCCGTCACGGTTTGTCCGTGCGTGTAACCGGATGGCCCGTTGCTGACATCCACACCCGCCATATCAAACATCGCAGCGCCTGCCATATATCCAATAGGCAAAGCTACGCCGTCCACATAGGTCATGACGGATGGCGTATTGTTAGAGGTAAAATCGTTTAGCCCCACACCACGCAATGTAAAATTGACACTTGAACTCGCGCCTTGAGGCTGCACTGTGAGATTGGGCGCAAGGTTCATCAGACCTTTAACGTCGGTCACCTGATGCCTTGCAAGATCCGCAGCATCGATATGAGTGACTGAAATGCCCTGCTTCTGTCTCGCCGCCTGCCCAAACACGTTTCTCGTCTGCCGAACCATAATCGTCTCAGGTTGCGAAGATTGCATGGCCTTGCGATTATGCTGAACGGGAGACAACACAGGCTTTTGTACAGTTGCCCCAGCTTTGGGGTGAGACGCATGTTTGTGAACTGCGCCCTTTGTGATTGGGGCAGCGACAGATGTTTCCGTAAAGACGGAAAGCGTCATGGCAAGAGCGGTGCCGCACAAAAGAAAATAATTGTTATATCGGAACATTTCAGGTCTCCCCGGAATATCTCCGGTTATGAAGGTGGCGTGTTTCATGCATTCGCATGAGCGAATTTGGTGAAGAGGGACGCGTGGAGGCAGACGTGACTTACACGCCGTAATCTCCAGTAATCGCCTCCAGAGAACGGTTTTTGGTGGACGGTCCGAACAGGAGGATGCTGAGCGCGCCACCGAACAAAATGACGGCTGTCAGACCAAACACTCCTGCGAAGCCTACTTTGGGATATGCAGCACCAATCAAGAGCGGGGCAGCAATCGCTCCTACTCGACCAAGTGCCGATGCTGTTCCCATGCCCGTCGCGCGGAGAGACGTTGGGAAAATCTCCGGAGTGTAGGCGTAAACCCCGGCATATGTTCCATTCATGAAGAAGGAGAGCAGAAGGCCGAATACGAGAACTGCGGTCGAAGAACTCGCCATCCCCAGACCAAGAGCGCTAACCATCGCGGCAGCTAGATAACCCACAATGGTCGCTTTTCGTCCCCACGCTTCATTGAAATAAACAGCACTGAAATACCCGGGGATTTGCGCTACGTAGATTGCGATTGAAAAACCGAAACTATGCGCAATGGTAAAACCCCGAGCGATCAGGAGCGTAGGCAGCCAGGAAAAGAACGCATAATAGCTGAACGTAATGGACATCCAGAGAAGCCAGCTCATGACGGTGACCTTGCGCAGGCGTGCCGACAAAAGCTGCGTGAATTGCTTGGACATACGCGTGCATGGTGATGATGGCGCGCCTTCTGCCTCATAAGCCACCGATGGGCGCCCTAGTTCTCTTTCGATGCCACTGAGAACAGCATGAGCTTCCTGTCCACGCCCGACGATCTGAAGCCAGCGGGGAGATTCTGGCAGAGATCTGCGCCACCAAAGGAGCAAAATCACCGGACAGGCTGTCAGAGCCAACGCCCAACGCCACCCGTCCGCTGATCCCGGGATCAGGGCATATCCCAGCAGAGCCGCAGCAACGAAACCAAACGAGAAGAAGCCGGCCAGAGCACCAGTAAAGGCTCCGCGATAACGGCGCGGCACAAACTCTGAAAGATATGGAGCGATAATGGCGGATTCAGCGCCAGTCCCAAGACCCGCGATCATCCGTGTCAGAATAAAGCTGTGCCAGTTTGTACAGAAGGCCGAAGCCAAAGATCCCAGACAATAGCAGGCCAAAGCCCACATCATGACAGATCGGCGGCCCCATCTGTCTGCAATCAAACCGGCACACAGCGCACCAATGAAATATCCCAAAAACGCGGAGCTGCCCAATAACCCCAGCTGTGACAGGGACAGGCCCCATAAATGCTGAATAGCGGGCATAACGAATGCCAGAATGGCTCCATCAAGCCCGTCAAAGCAGTACCCTGCTCCTCCCACCAGAAGGAGCTTGTAATGAAAGCGGGAAAAAGGAAGCTGCTCCAGCCGTTCTGAAATAGTCATCGATAGCGTTCCCGACACAAGGGAGAATGAAAAAACAAACTTCGTCAGGAAAAATCAGCGTGTGCCTCAGGCCTAACGAACGATGAGATTTTCTTTTTCATCGGGATATTTTGTGAGTATTTCGTATCCGGATTCAGTGATCAGAACTGTATCCGAATGCCGGTATCCACCCTGCCCTTTGATATAAATTCCCGGCTCAACACTGAAAATCATACCCGGCTGAATGACGTTATCTTCACCCAACGCAAGGAACGGAGCTTCATGACTGGTAACGCCGAAACTATGGCCAGTTCGGTGCAGCGGCGTTTCATAACCCGCGCGATGCGCAATAGCCTGGCAGGCCGCATCAATTTCGGAACCAATCGCACCCGGCTTGAGCATACCGTACGCGGTATGGCGCATTTCCATCATGGTATCGAAAGGGCGTTTCGCGTCTTCGGGGATATGATCCAGAAAGAATGTTCGCTCGATTTCAGCGCCATATCCGTTAATGCGCCCCGCAATAAGCCCCATGAACGGGCCTCCTGATTCACAAGGTGCGGTCAGGCATGAAAAATTATGCGGATCGTCTGTAAAGGCAGGTGGCTGGATGAGACCGGCAGCCTTGCTGGACATGACATTATAAGCCGGTGCTTCCGTCAGGCAGCGGTGGTAAAAATAGGGTGTCACGTCTGAAATGGCCTGAGCCACCATCACACCTGGCTTGACCTTGCCCATCATCATGGCAAGAGCCTTGGTCATCACGTCACTTGTCCACGCGATACGTGAAATCTCATGGGCAGACTTAATCTGCCGGACGTCATCGACGATATTCAGGATCTGGCACCGAGGTCCGATCGCTGCCTGCAAATAAGCCGGACAGGCAGCCTCAATACCAATTGTGCCCTGCGCTGGCAGAATGCTCGCCAGACGATCAGACCATCGCGCTCCAGCAGGGGCTGGAAATTCGGCATACTCCGCAAGTGTCAGGGCACCGACCTTGTGCCGCTCCACATGCGGGATCTCAAGCCTGGGAACAATGAACGTCGCGTCAGAGGCAGTCAGAACCAGTACAAATGGACGCTCATGAACGAAATTAGCGAAATTTGTCAGGTAATAGATGTTGTCAGGATCAAAAGAGACATACGCCGCATGGCCGGCTGCCTCCATTTTTTCCCGGACCTTCTTATGGCGTTCGGCCATTTCGGCGGGAGAAACCTGCAAAGCAGTAAGAGGCGGCATTGTCATGTCTGACCCTGTTGTGCTGGAGGGAGGTCTCTCAACGCTCCCATTCAAATTCTTATAAAAGCAATACAACCTACTTGTTTGTTGCGCGTCAAGATAAATTATTTGCGTATCGGAATGATTCGACCCCGTCCGTGCGGGACGTTCCCAGCCCTCTCAATCAGGGAGTTTTCAAGGCAATCCGAAGGAATTCTTCACGGGCAAATCTGCGCCAGACTTCAAAGGAGCGATAGAGATCCTCCAGCGGAATGCCTCGTGCCGTTTCAACTGCTAACCCACGCAAAAGCGCAGCATTCAGAAGTCGCAGATCAATAAACTCCTGACTGGGCGCCACACCCCGCTTTCCGGACAACCACCGCGTCATGAACTGGTCAATGCGGGCGAGAACCGGAGCCGTCACTTCTTCCAGATCCGGATCGCTTCGCCTTGCCAGCTCTATTTCCACCGTCGCAATAAATTCCGGCCCTGCGGTCACGAGTGCCCACATCGTATCCAGCATGGCATCAACACGCTGCTCAGGTGTTTCCTTGTTGCTGATGGCCTGCCTGTAGAGGCGCGCGCGCTTAAGAGCATAATGACGCAGGACCGTGGCCATAATCAGTGATTTTGTGGGGAAGTGGTGCTGCAACGCCCCAAGACTGACACCCGCCGCCTTTGCGATGCGCTGTATTGTTGTCGCGGCATAGCCCTGCGTCTGAAGTAGATTGACGGCCGCTTGCACAACCTTGGCACGCGTCGAGGCGCTACGATCAGCCTGCGTACGCCGCCGCACGGGGACGGAAGAAACACTCATGAGATTACAGACAGGCCCCTGATACCAAAATCAACGATAGGAAATTCTCTTACAGTGAAGCTCCCGCTTCCGGAAATTCCTCTTCAATTCCATTCGCCAACGCTTCTTCCAATCAACACTCTCTTAGGGTTGCTGTTCTAAGCAAAGAGCTCGGGACATGAAGTTATCGAGATCATTAGTCTCTCCACATCTCAAATGAGCCTCTCAGATTTGCCGGAAAGGAGGCATTTCCAGAAAAGAGTATGCTACCGAAGGCCATCCATGATTTGAAAATATCAGGCCGCTTTTCTGGCCTATCACCATCTCACATTCGGAATCCAATATGAAAATTCCGATTAACGCCGCCCTCTAGAATGAATTTTTCTCAAAAATTATTTCTCCTGAAAAGATCAGGACTTTTTAGAAACTCAGTGTTTTCTTTTTGATTTTTCGGCCGTGGAAAATCGTGAAAATCAATATTTCCATTTTACAAAAACCACCTGAAATCATACCATTAGTTTGCTTAAAACAAACCGCTCGCATTCAGCGTCGACGAAGAAGCATAGGACTCACATGACAACGACAGTCAGTTCAGGAAGCTCCACGACCGTTAGCGGTACAACACAAAGCGGTTTCGTTGTCCGTGGTGGCGGCACACTGAATGTCTCAGGTGGCGGGAAAGCCAGCAGCATCGCTGTTTCTTCGGGCGGCGTTGTCAATGTCAAAAGTGGAAGCGCCTCTGGCATCGTACTGAGTTCTGGCGGCGCGAAATATGCTGCCAATGGCGCTCGGCTCTACACCTATTCCGGCGCGACAGTCACAGGTGTCACGGTTTTTTCCGGTGCTGAAATCAATAACCGAGGCGGTGTGCTCAGTAACGTCACCGTTTCCTCTGGTGGCTTTGCCCAGGAATTCGGCAACAGCTACGGCCCATCCAAGGACTATTATACGACTGTTGCCAATGGCGGAGAATTCTCCGTGCAGGCTGGGGCGTCGTCCATTAGCGCCACGGTGTCTTCCGGTGGAATTTATACAGTTCATTCAGGCGCCATTATCAGCGGCCTGGACATTACCTCTGGCTCTCTGCTGACATTTGCAGACTTCAAGGCTGGCTCCAGCATGTCAGCCAGTGTCAGTGGCTCGACCTTGAATGTTTATTCAGCAGGTAAGCTTGTACAGTCCGTGGGCCTAGATACGACTGCCTATGATGGTCATAAGTTCGACGTCTCAGCGTCTTCGGGTCAGTACGATAGCGGCGGCATCCGGGTTACGGTCTGCTATCTGTCCAACACCATGATTTTAACGCCCGATGGTGAAAAGGCCGTTGAAACTTTGCAGATTGGCGATCTGGTCATGGTCAAACGGAATGGCAAACTTCAGCCAGAGCCAATCCGCTGGGTGGGCCGTCGTTTTGTGGACGTCAAAGCCAGTGCAGACCCGGACAAATGGCCCGTCTGCATCAAGGCCAACGCACTCGCCAACAACGTCCCACACAAGGACCTTCGTATTACCTCGGAGCACTGCCTGCATCTGAATGATCTGATGGTTCCGGCGCGGATGCTGGTCAATGGTCGTTCCATCACGACAGATACGTCCGAGAGCTTTTTCGAAATCTTCCATGTGGAACTCGAAACACACGGCGTTCTTATCGCCGATGGAGCAGAAGCTGAAAGCTATCTGGACACGGGAAACCGCACTTCGTTCGAACAGACCGGAGATGTTGTTCGCCTGAACAATCAGACATGGGTGTCTGATGCTGCGGCGCCGCTCGGTGTAAACCGCGAGCAGGTCGAACCGCTTTACACTGCGCTCCTGGAACGTGCGACCACGCTGGATATCGGCGACGCATCGCCTCCCGTAGAACAAACTGATGACCATGATTTGCATTTGGTCACGACGGACAACACCGTGATTTATCCATCACGGACAATGCAGGGATCGGTTCTGTTCCAGATCCAGCCGGGCGTCACATCGGTTCGTCTGGTTTCAAGAAGCAGCCGCCCAGCAGATGTTATTGGTCCATTTGTTGATGACCGTCGCAATCTCGGCGTTCTGGTTGGGCAAATCAAACTCTGGGACAGCACCATTTGCCATTCCATCACGTCCCATCTTTCTGCATCCGAGGATACGGGCTGGTACGCTGAAACCAACGGTGAAGCCCGTTGGACGAATGGCAATGCTCTGGTGTCTCTGGGGAACCGGAATGCTGATGCGATCGGGATGCTGGAAGTTCAGGTTCTGAACGCAGGGCCATATCTTCTTGAGAGCAAGGAAGATTCAGCGCTCCAGCTTTCTTTCGGCTAAGCCGTTATAAAGGGGTCAGGAGCTTTTGGAGAGAAAGCTCCTGACCTTTCACGTTCGCCAGGTAAGGAGTTCTCAAGAAAAGGCCTCCCCTGACGCGTTTCTCTGAGAAAGCGTCCGGTTTTCCCTTACTCCCCCAGAGAAACTGTGCGTTTTTGCTCACCTTCAAGAAGCTGAGTCTGCAGTTCCTTTCCCACCACACCGACACAAAGCGCGAGAGAAAGAGCCCCCGCATCAGGGTGACCCTTGCTTCTTTCACCATGGGTTCTAGCGCGCCCCATGCGAGGGAGAAGATCTTTCGTAGCCTCGGCAGCGGCTTGTGAGGCATTGGCGGCCTTAGACCACGCAACGGGCAGAGCCGCACCACCTGAAAGCTCCTGCTCAAGCATTTCCACAAATGGCACGAGAGCATCAATGAGGGTTTTGTCCCCAGGCTTTGCTTTCCCAAGAGACATGATGCGCTCCATTGCCTGCCTTGCTCCCTGAGCAAGCTGCGTTGAAGAGGGAAGCGCATTGTCGTCCAGCGCCAGACTGAACGCTCTCAGGCCCTCGCCCCACAAAGCGCCAGACGTTCCGCCCGCACGATCCGCCCAGGCGTCTGCCGCCGCTGAAAGAGTGGTTGCAGGCCCAGCCCCTGAAGTCGCGGCTCTAGCGGCCGCGGCCTTGGCAGCAGCCGAACCGCGGGCCATTCCCTGACCATGATCTCCATCTCCTGCCACCGCATCGATATGACCCAGCTCAGTTTCTGCCGCTGCAAGAGCCTCGGCCAAGGTGATCATAACTCCCGAGACGCACTGACCACCTCGCCGCCCTTCTGCTGTGGACGATTTCATGTATGTCACGCTGGTCTCGGCCGGGGCGTCTTCGAAGGTTGTATCTACTTCTTCAATCAGACCATGGCGCAACGCGGCCGTATCAACCGGAGCACACCAGAGGCGCTCCAGTTCGTCATCAAGCCAGGTCAAGGTCAGTGAACAGCCTGCCATATCAAGGCTGGTGACATATTCTCCAACCAGAGGGGCCACAGCCGTCAGGCCTGCTTTTTCCAACAGGGGTGCCAGTGCTTCCCATAGAACAAACAGTTCCTCCTGTTTCGTGCTTCCCAACCCGTTGAGAGTCAGAGCCACACGCCGGGATGCCCCGGCAGGCAGTTCATTTAGGACTTTTTCCAGCAGGATCTGTGCCAGGACCTGCGGTGTCGGAATACTCTCTTCCCCGATCCCCGGCTCCCCATGCACACCAAGCCCAAGCGCCATACGGGCATTCGGAACGTGAAACAGCTTGTCTGCTTCGCCCGGCAGTGTGCAGCCATCGAAAGCAACGCCGAATGTTCGTGTCTGACGGTTTACGCGATGACCAATCTGTTCGACAGCGTCCAGATCCAGCCCTTCTTCCGCAGCAGCACCCACAATCTTGAAAATTGTCAGATCACCCGCAATACCGCGCCGACGTTCCCTCTCGTTTTCTGTCGCGCTGGCCACGTCATCCATGGTTGCAAGAATGCGAACGTCATATCCCTCTGCCCGCAGCCTGTCGGCGGCGATACCGAAGTTCAGAACATCTCCAGCATAATTGCCAAAGCCCAGAAGAATGCCTCCTCCGAGATCAGCCTGACGCACGACGCTTTGAATGGCCTGCGTTGACGGAGACGCGAAGATATCTCCAGCAATGGCAGCGTCTGCAAAACCAGTTCCCACATATCCGATGAATGCCGGATAGTGCCCTGATCCTCCCCCGACGACGACAGCCACCTTACCTTTTGAACCCGGTTTGGCGCGCACAACACCACCCCGGACCATTTTGACAAGGTCTCGATGCACCATGCTGTATCCATGCAGGGCCGAGGCTGCGAATTCGGAAGCATCGCCACAGATCTTGGTCATGTGAGTCTCTCCTTCATCAGGATGAAAAGCTGCTGACGGTCAGGACGCGTCGCGGTTGAGATAATGACGGGCGAGGGAGTCCAGAGAGATGGCGAGCACAACGATGCCGCCGCTCACAACGGACTGCCAGTACGGCGAGATACCAAAGAGGACGATGATGTCTTCAATGATCCCGATGATCACGGCCCCCAGAACAGCGCCAACCGGGCTTCCCAGGCCACCCGTTGTTGCAACGCCCCCAATGACGGCTGCCGCAATCGGAGACAGAACCCATGTGTCACCAATGGATGGCTGTGCTGTTCCAAGACGCGCGACCATGAGAATGCCAGCCAGAGCAGACAGGAAACCAGCAAGAGCAAACGCGCCCATACGAATGGCATTAACGCGAATACCGAGCATTCTTGCAGCCTGCGGGTTGCTCCCGATGGCGTAAATGTAACGCCCGACAGGCGTACGCATCATGACGAATGCAACAACCGTCAGACAGACCAGTAGCACCAGAAATGGAACCGGCACGCCGAGGACAAGACCTCTACCAAGGAAGCTGATTTCATGCGGCACTCCGGTAATGGCGACGCCGCGTGTCGCCACCAGATTGGCACCGCCATAAACGCCCGCCATACCGATGGTCAGCACCAGAGAATGCAGACGAAGCTGAGTAATCAGCAGGCCATTCAATAAGCCACATCCCGCTCCCATCAACAGGCACAAAGCCAGCGAGAGCCAGGGATTCAAACCGACCTGCACCATCAACATTCCGCCAACGACGCCAGCGAGGCCACCAATCGCACCAACGGACAGGTCAAGCTCGCCAAGGATCATCAAGACGGCCTGTCCGATGGTGACCAAGCCGATGAACGCAAGCGCACGCGCGATGATGATCATGTTGAATGATGTCAGGAAGTGCGGCGACAACAGACACGAAATCCCGAAAATCAGGATCATCGCACCAATGACGCCACCCAGCGGATTGGCGACCATTCTGGCTATAAGCGCACGAATGGAGGACACCTTTGGAGGCGTGGGAGTTGCTCCAGGGAGCGTGGTTTCAAGCGACATGACGGGTCTCCGTGGCGCCGATGATCGCGCCCACAAGCGTATTGACGTCAGTGGTAGCCTGGTCGAAGGACCCGGTGGTCCGACCGCCATACATGGTGATGATCCGCGTTGCGCAACGCTGCAATTCAGTCATTTCAGAAGAGACGAGGATAATACCGACACCCTCTTCCGCGAGCTGTTGCATGATGCGGTAGATCTGGAATTTCGTGCCGATATCGATACCCTTTGTGGGCTCATCGAAAATCAAAATGCGAGGACGACGCGCCATGGCACGGCCGATAATGGCTTTCTGCTGGTTTCCACCCGACAGGAAGACAATTTTCTTGCCTACAGAAGATGTTCGCACATCAAATTTCTGGATCGTTTCAGAAACAATTGATTTCTCTTTACCAGAAGAAATGATGCCACCGCGCTTCATCTTTTCGAGCACGGAAAGACTGATATTTTCACGCACGCTCAGAAGCGGAAAAATACCGTGGTGTTTTCGTTCTTCGGAAAGATAGACCATGCCCATAGCCACAGCCCGATCTGTTCTGCCGCGAGGTATTTCTTTACCGTTAAACATGCATCGTCCGGATTTTGCGGAATGATAACCGAACATGGTCTGCATCACTTCCGAGCGACCAGCCCCCACCAGCCCCGCAAAACCAAGAATTTCGCCACGACGGAGCTGAAAAGAGACATCTGAAAAGCCCGGTCCCGTCAGGCCTTCCACACTCAGAAGAATATCAGAATCATCAATGTCACCCCGCGGCTGGAATTTCTCTTCAAGCTGAACAGAACTGCCAGACATCAGACGGATAAGCTGATCTTCCGTCATGCCATCCATCGGGTACGTCCCAACACTGCGACCATTGCGCAGAACGGTCACGGTGTCTCCCAGACTGAAAATTTCTTCCATTTTGTGCGAGACAAAAACAATTGCACAGCCACTGTCCCGCAACGTGGTGATGATGCGGAAAAGATGTTCCGTCTCGTTCGCCGTGAGGGAAGATGTCGGTTCATCCAGGATCAAAACCTTGAACTCATCCCGGCAGGCCGCACGCGCAATCTGAAGCAGTTGCTGATCTGATACGCTGATGCGACTGACGGTCTGTCCCGGTCGGGCATGAATCCCAAAGCGCTCGATAAAACGGGATGCCTCCGCTTCCATGGCCTTCCGGGAAATCGTCAGATGACCAAATCCCGAACGATGAAACGGCATGAACATGTTTTCAGCAACCGTCATGGACGGAAACAGATTCAGTTCCTGCGGTACGTAAGCAATACGGGAGAAAAGGCTATGATCCGCCAGAGCATCCTGCCCCTCGATCAGGACCGTTCCTTCGTCAGGTGTGACAAGACCTGTCAGGGTCTTGATCAGCGTTGATTTACCCGCACCATTTTCTCCGGCCAGGATATGGATTTTGCCCGGCTCCAGCGTCAGATCGACGTGATCGAGCGCGACCACACCGGGATAGCTTTTACGGACAGCTTCAACCTGGAGAACCGCCATGATCGTTACTCCTGCCTCAGAGCCAGACTCAGAGGTTTTTCTTGGTGATGACGTCGATGCCCGTATCGATGTATTTGGGTGTTTTCTGTCCCATCGCGCTCTGCCATGCAGAGACGACAGCCCAGTAACCCTGCATCTCCGGGCGGCTGGACGCAGTTGATTCCGCAACACCATCCCGAATAAGCTGAAGCATATCGTTCAGGTTATCGAGGCCGACTTCCTGGACTTTGCCTGCCTTCCCGCTTTCCCGGATGGCCTGCCCGATGCCCACAGGACCAGATGCATCACAGGCAACCCATCCCACGAGATTGGGGTGCGCCTGCATGATGGCAGAGGCCTGTTTCTGACCTGTCTCGATGCTATCGTTATCAATTCCGGTCGCGACAACTTTGATATCCGGGTATTTTGCAAAGACCTTCTTTTCACACTCTGCACGTAAGGTATGGTTGGGCGCTGTTGGCACACCCATCATGATGGCCACTTCACCTTTTTTGCCAATCAGTGTGGCAAGCCGTTCGGCCGCAATCGTTCCCTGCTCGCAGAAATCGGCGCCTACTGCCGTGATATTCATACCCTCCGGAGGGAGAGAGTCGAAAACGGTCATGGGAATTTTCTGCTCGATGGCTTCATCCATCGTCGCGCGATTTCCCTTCTCATCCAGCAGATCGAGAATAAGTCCGTCAGGGTGCGTAGCAATTGCTCTTTCAATGATGTCATTCTGGGAAGAGACGTCAGCTGTTTGCGGCGCACGGTATTCGATTTCGATCTTTTGTCCCGTGGTTTTGGTGATCATGTCTGCTGCGGCACGAGCACCCGTATTGAGCTTGTCAAACCACGGATGGACAACTTTCGGAATCAGAACAAAGCGCAGCGGCGTGCTGGTGTCAGCGGCCTGTGCAGCAAGTGGCGTTACAGCCAGAACAGCACCAAGGAAAAGAGCTTTTTTCATGTTCGTCGTCTTTCCAGATAACCCGTTCCGGCATCAGATCGGAAACAGGTGAAGTATTTTCAGAAGTTGGATGTTTGCAGATGATGCTCGGAATATTTCCGGCTCAATTCTTCAATGCCCGCAACGTTGCCTGCGGACGGCCCAGACGGGTCAAAGCTATGCGCCAACCAGGCATCCACAATGCTTTTGGCCAGCTCCGGCCCGATGACACGTGCCCCCATGGTGATGATTTGGGCATCGTTTGAAAGGGCAGCACGTTCTGCAGAATAGGTGTCGTGCGTTAGCGCGGCCCGAATTCCCGGAATTTTATTGGCGGAAATACAAACGCCAATTCCCGTTCCGCAGCACAGGATTCCCCGATCGAAATCCCCGTGCGTGATCGCGAGACCGACCCGCTCACTAAGCTCCGAATAGAGCTCAGGATGATCATCTTCAGGATGGGACATATCAACAACCGTATGCGGTGTTGTGGCGCGAAGATGTGCAGCAATGAGACCTGCAAGACCTTCTCCGGCCCGATCGCCTCCAATCGCAATACGCATGATTTTTCTCCGTCTTTATGGGTTACGTTCAGGGGAGGTGCTTAATCCGCTCGCCCTGACGGTGGAGATTTCCGCAATTTTCAGATTGATCCCCGCATTGCGGAGCGTGTCCTCCAGGTCTTTTTCGAGACCTGAATCCGTGATCACCACATCGAATTCCGTTAAATCGGAAAAACGATTGAGCGTGATGACACCAAATTTCGTACTGTCCACGAGCAGGATTTTGCGATCGGAAATATTCATCAAGGCCTGCTTGGCTTTGATGATATCCTGCTCCTGATGATACGCCGTCATTCCGCGAATTGCTGCGACGGACAGGAACAGCGTATTGACGCGCAGCGATGCCGCGGCCTGCTCACACAGTGTTCCGAAGAACGCGTCAAAATCCATGTTATAGCGACCGCCAAGCAGCAGAAGATTCACATTGGGCTTGCTGGTGAACAGGTTCGCGGTACCCATGCTGTTCGTGACAACTGTAAGAGAGGCACTGTCAGTCAGACGCTCAGCCAGAACGCGGGATGTTGTTGAATCATCCAGTGCAATGATTTCACCTTCTTCAACAAGGGCCGCCGCCACAGCCGCGATAGCCTGCTTGGCCTCCATCGCACGATGGCTCCGCTGGGAAATACTGCCCTCTGAAAATGCTTTTGGAGGCGTAGTCACCCCCCCATGCACACGACGTAAAACTCCGCGTTCCGAAAGGACCTGAAGATCCCGGTGAATGGTCATGCGGCTGGTGACAAAACGTCCGGCCAACTCGTCAATTTGTGCGCCACCACGATCCCGGACATAGTCCAAAATGTTCTGACGGCGCGCAGAGGCAGAGCGCGTTTCAAAGGTTGCCTGGGGCATCATGCGATGACCCCCTCAGCCAACGCCTGAAAATGCTCCACATTCCAGGCAGCCCGCCCAACGAACACTCCATTCACATGAGGCAGAGCGACATAGCCAGCCGCATTGTCCTGCGTGACACTTCCGCCATAGAGAAGCTTGATCGCAGACCCTGCACTGGATCCGGCAATGTTAATCAGGACCTTACGCAGATAATTATGCGTTCTCTCAACAAAAGCCGCATCTGCAGGGCGCCCTGACGCACCAATTGCCCAGACAGGTTCATATGCAATGAGAACCTGTGGAACATCGTCTTCAGACACCCCGTGAAGGGCGACCTTCAATTGGCGTGCCAAAGTTTCGTTTGTTACGCTATAAGAATATTCATCAGCTGTATCACCGATACAGACGAGTGGCCTCAATCCATGCCGTAGAGCCGCATGAACCTTGAGATTAACGGTGTGATCCGTTTCTCCGAAATAGGTCCGGCGTTCTGAATGACCAATTTCCACCAGTTCCGCACCACATTCCGAAATCATGGTCGGTGAAATTTCTCCGGTCCACGCGCCCTCGTCCTGCCAGTGCATGTTCTGTGCACCTACTGCCACACGGCTTCCTGAGAGCCTGTCACAGACATCCTTTAGAGACGTAAATGGTGGGATGACGAACGGCTGGATAGCTGCCGGGAAAGACATCCGTGCAAGCTCGTTCGCGGCCGCGACAGATGCCGCAGGCCCCTTGTTCATCTTCCAGCTTGTACCAACCCAGATAGCGTCACGCTCCATCGTCCATCTCCGATTCGAGCACCCGATTCGTAACAACTATACTGTTATAAATAACTTCATCAATGATAATTTCGTCACAAAAAGACTGTTACCACCGGGATTCAGAATGATGTTTTACGGATATAGCAAAGGCCGTTAATGCCTAATTATCTGATATAATTGGGTATTATTCGTGATAAACGACGCCGATTGCTCTACAGATTTTCATCACATAAATACGTGATAAATGTTACTTTTTATGTGATATCTATGTGGAGTTACGGGTCAGAAGACGTATTCATCGCCTACTTACGCAGCCAGATTTTGGCCTAAAAACGATCAACACAGAATGAGGCAATTCACCCTCTCCTTCGAGAACGGGACAAACTGTGCGATCGGGATCGCGTGACACGCGCACCGTGAGGTAGAGGCTTTTGAGCAAAAAAAACGGCGGGACAAAGCCCGCCGTTTCTCAATTCACTTTATTTATCTGCAATCAGGGCTGAACAACCCGAAGCACAAAGCCCGTCAATTCACTGACAGTCTCTGCTTCCGTCCGGTCAGCTCCCAAGCGCAGCTCCGGAGATAATGGCGCTTCGTAAGGCGCTGAAACACCTGTGAACTCTGGAATTTTTCCCGAACGTGCCGCAGCATAAAGCCCTTTGGGGTCACGCTGTTCGCAGGTTTCCAGGGGTGTATCCACAAAAATCTCGTGGAAGCCCTCACCTACAATCTGGCGCGCCAGATCGCGGTCTGCCTGAAGGGGCGAGACCAGTGCGACAACGACAGCCTGGCCGCTCTCAGACAAAATTTTCGCGACATGCGCCGCACGACGAATGTTCTCGCGACGGTCTTCCGGCGAGAAGCCCAGATCGCTGCACAGTCCGGCCCGTAACGTATCTCCATCCAGAACGGTGGCTTTCACACCCTGCCCTGCCAGAGATACTTCTGCGGCACGAGCCACAGTGCTCTTGCCGGAGCCCGGGAGGCCCGTCAGCCAGAACACGCCACTCTTATGACCACGCGTCTGAGCTTGCTGTACAGCAGAGATACGGCTGGCCGTCGGGTGGATCGCATGAACACCATCTTCGAGTTCAGCAGGACCAATCAGCGGTGCGCCGCCAACAATCCGCTGATGACGATCGACCAGAACGCCACGTCCATCGCCCATTCCTGGAGAGAACGGGTCAAACAGCACGGCGTGAGAAGCAGCGAGCGTGATTTCAGCAAATCCGTCTGGCGGAACCTCATCGCCCTGACGCAATGTCAGGTCATCCAGATCGACAACCGCATCAATGGACGCCACCGTCACATCATGCTCTGCTGTCGTCAGACGAAGCGTGAAGCTTTCCCCAACACGAAGAGGCTCACCCCGCAGCCAGAACAGACGCGTGCGAATACGGGCAGAGCGCTCTGGTGCTGACGCTTTATCATCTGCCGGGAACAGCAGGTCCCCACGATCCGGCACGAGATCCGGCTCCAGGCGCAGCGCAATGGATTCACCCGCACCAGCAACCGGCAGTTCCGGCGCATGCCAGCGGCAAACTTCTGCAACGGTTGCGATCTGGCCCTGGGCACCAATTGCCAGACGATCGCCCGCACGGACAGTGCCACGCTCGATCCGGCCGGCAACGTAACGCACGCCATCAAAGCGATAAACGTCCTGCACCGGCATCCTGAACGGCAGAGACAGACGGGACGTCGGCGGAGGCACATTGGCCAGAGCCTCGATCAGTGTCGGCCCCTTGTACCAGGCAGACCGCTCGGAACGGCTGGCAATATTGTCACCATCACGCGCAGACGCCGGAACAACGGCTTCAACTTCGATTTCCAGACGACCAAGAAGCTGCCGGACATCAGACTCGGCCTGAACGATCTTGGCCTCGTCGAAGCCCAGAACGTCGGACTTGTTCAGCAGCACAATGACGTGCCGGATCCCGATCAGACGCAGCAGCATGGCATGACGCCGCGTCTGCTCCTGCGCACCCTCCTGAGCATCCACAACCAGAACGGCCGCCTCGGCATCGGCAGCACCCGTAATCATGTTGCGCAGGAACTGGCGATGGCCCGGCGCATCCACAATCACGAACTCACGGGAGCCCAGACGGAACGGAATACGCGTGGAATCAACCGTCACGCCCTGATCACGCTCGATCTGAAGGGAATCGAGCAGGAAGCTCCACTCCACCGCCAGACCACGCTTACGGCTGCTCTCAACGATCTGCGCCAGCTTGCCGTCCTGAAGGCTGTCCGTATCGTAAAGCAGACGTCCAATCAGAGTGGATTTACCGTGATCGACGTGCCCGACGATCACGATCGGCGTGGCGGCCGCGCGATACGCTCCAGAGAGTTCCTGGGTTGCGATAATGTCACCCATCTTACAGATACCCCGCCACGCGCAGACGCTCGAATGCGTCTTCTGATTCATGATCCATGGCACGCCCGGCGCGCTCGGATGTCTTGCTGCTTTCCAGCTCGGCAATCACTTCGGCTACGGTCGTGGCATTGCTCTCGATCGGGCTTGTGATGTCCTGGTCACCCAGAGAGCGATAACGCTTACCGTCCTTGGCAAAATACAGATCCACGAGGGGGATGCCTTCGCGTTCGATGTACCGCCAGATGTCGATTTCCCGCCAAGCCAGCAACGGATGGACGCGAATATGCATGCCATCTTCATACGGCGTGGCATACTGGTCCCAGAATTCGGGCGGCTGATTGCGAACATCCCAGCGATGACCGGCGCCACGCGGGCTGAACACGCGCTCCTTGGCACGTGTGGCCTGCTCGTCACGGCGGATACCAGCAATCACACCGCGCAGCTTATGCTTGTCGATCATAGCCGCCAGACCCGCCGTCTTGCGCGCTGCGGAACGTGCAGCGGGCGGCAGGGACGGATCGATTTCTTCGACTGGGGGGCAGTATCCCAGAAGGAGGTCCAGATCCCACTTCTTGGTGTACTCATCCCGAAAGGCATACATTTCCGGGAATTTCTTCTCGGTATCCACATGCATGACCGGGAACGGCACGCGCCCCATGAACGCCTTGCGCGCCAGCCAGACCATGGCGTTGCTGTCTTTCCCGAGGGACCACAGCAGCGAGAGGGGCTTCAGTTTCCGATAGGCTTCACGCAGGATGAAAATGCTCTGAGCTTCGAGCTGGTCAAGATCATCCATGACGCGCGGTTCCGCCAGAGTTTGTGTCCGCGTCATTGTCCGCTCCATGTTCATGCTGGCCGATGAATGCCGCATTCTGTCTTGGTCAGACCGGCCCAACGACCTGCCCGCCCGTCTTCTCCGTCTCCAACCGGCCGTGTGCAAGGCGCACAGCCAATCGAAGTGTATCCTTTTGAAACCAGAGGATGCCGCGGCAGGTTCCGACGACGCATTTCTGCTTCGATTTTCTCCATGCCCCACCCCGCAAGCGGGTTGAGCTTCACGGTGCCATCCGGCTGTGGTTCCACAATGGGAAGAGCTGCCCGTGTTGAGGCCTGACTGCGCTTGCGCCCGGTCAGCCAGACATCAAATTCCGGAAGCACCAACTCCAAAGGCTCCACTTTACGCAGGGCGCAGCAGGCATCCGGATCGAATGCCGCGAGCTGATCCTGTGGATCTCTGTTCTCAAGCTCCCGAGCCAAGGGAGAAATAGTCCGGACGTCCTGAAGGCCGAGCGCATCGGAAAGCTCATCACGATAGGAGAGCGTTTCCGGAAAATGGCGCCGCGTATCCAGAAAGAAAACCGGCACAGACGGGTCTATCCGGGCAATCTCATCCAGGAGAATGGCCGACTCAGCTCCAAATGAGGAAATAACAGCGACACGGCCTTTCAGGCTCACGAGCGCCTTTTCAAGTGCGTGACTCTCCGGCGTATCCAAAAGATGTTGAAGTTCGGATTGTGAGAGAGGCATTTACTGCACCCATATCCCTGTTCACACGCGCCAGAATCACGACGTGAAGGAGACATAGGCGCGCTTCACCCATTATTCAACTATTTTATTTTGTATAACCATATTAAATGGTTTAATTGAGTATTTCTCATCGATTGAAGCGCGGCAGAATTTTTGGCCTGATTTACCAATTAATGGTCAAATTTCCCGCAAACGACTCACCCCACAAACGGTGTCATTCCTAAAAATCCCCACACCACAAAATCTGGCACACTTCATGCATGAACCCAGGTATGAAACTGCGTTCATTCTTTTTTGGTCAGGGCCTTCCGCGCTTCCTTGTCGGCCAGACCGTGCAGCCGCAGGTGGTGGCGGAACTGATAATAGGTCAGCCCCAGAAGATCTGCGGCCTGCCGCTGGCTAAACTGCGCCTCCTTGAGGGCCGCTTCCAGCAACGCACGTTCATGACCTTTAACTGTCTCAGCAAAATCCAGCGGGAAGGTTTGGGGAACGTCTCCCTGAACATGACCTTCCCCGGTCGAGGCTGGAGCCACAACGCTGCTCCAGTCAGGCGTGACGAACGGATCAAGCACAATCTCATCCAGACGGCGCTCAGGCTGATCCATACGGTACACGCTGCGCTCCACCACATTCCGAAGCTCACGGACGTTGCCGGGCCAGTCGTAGTCAATCAGGCGCTGCAAAGCCTTCTGGGAAAACCCCGCAAAAAGCTTTCGGCCAAGTTCCGCGCTCATCCGCGTCGCAAAATGGTCGGCCAGCAGGGGAATATCGTCCTGCCGGGCTCGCAGAGGCGGGACATTGACCACATCGAATGCCAGTCGGTCGAGCAGGTCCGGGCGGAATGTTCCGTCCCGCGCCATGGCCGGAAGATCCGCGTTGGTGGCACCAATCAAACGCACATCCACGCGAATTGTCTCACTGCCGCCAACACGCTCAAAACTGCCGTACTCGATAACGCGGAGCAGCTTTTCCTGAACCGCCAGAGAAGCTGTGCCGATTTCATCCAGAAACAGCGTTCCACCATCTGCGCGCTCAAACCGCGACAGGCGGCGCTTCTGCGCACCCGTAAACGCGCCAGCCTCATGTCCGAACAACTCGCTGTCCAACAGCGCTTCCGGAAGGGCCGCGCAGTTCAGCTTGACCAAAGGTGCGTCCCAACGATCCGACAGCAACGCAAGCCGCGCCGCAACCAGCTCCTTCCCCGTCCCGCGCTCTCCGATCACCAGAACGGGGCGCTTCAGGGGAGCAAGACAGGAGATCTGGTCCAGCATCGCCAGAAATGCCGGAGCCCGCCCGATGGGTGTCAGAACCTCGTCCGCTTGGGTGGATCTCGCCATTTCTGAGCCTCGTTCGCCACTTCAGATTGTCACAACCATAACATCCCCAAAACGAGCCCGCTGACAAGACAGGTCATTGTGCTCTAATCCAGTTCTCAGGAAGGAAAGCGTCATGGGTATTTTTTCTCGGCTCGCCGATATCGTGAACTCCAATCTCAATGCGATTCTGGCCACGGCAGAAGATCCGCAGAAGATGATCCGCCTTGTCATTCAGGAGATGGAAGACACGCTCGTTGAAGTGCGCAGTCAGGCCGTCCGCACCATCGCAGAACGCAAGCAGCTTGAACGCCGCGTGCGCACCATGATGCACGAAGAAGACGAATGGCACCGCAAAGCCACACTTGCCATCGAACGCAACCGGGACGATCTGGCCAAGGCGGCGCTCTCAGCACGTCACACGGTCGAACAGTCCCGCGAAGGGCTTGAACGCCAGATTGCACAGGTCACGGAAGGTCTTGAGCAGCAAAACGACGACATCACCAAGCTTCAGGCCAAACTGGCGGATGCGAAATCCCGTGAGAAAACCCTGACCATGCGTGCCCGCACGGCAGAAGGACGCCTCAAGACGCGTGAAAAGCTCTACGATACCCGCATTGACGACACGCTGAACCGTTTCGAACAGGTCGAGCGCGCTCTGGATGAACTGGAAGGCAAAGCCGAGGCCTATGATCTGGGACGTCGGTCTGGTCGCCCCTCCCTGCACGAAGAGTTGGCCGCTCTGGAGACGGATGCGGTTGTAGAAGATGAGTTCGAGACTCTGAAACGCCGGATTGCGGAAAAGAAGCGCGAAGCCTGATGACTGCTGCAAGAAAGTCTGAGTCATGAATGAGGATATCGTCGCTCTTGTCCTGCTTTTTGGCTTCATCCCCGCGCTCGTCCTGGGCCCGCGCCTGTTGCGTGCCCGAACGGGCAACCTTGCCAATCAAGGCATCTCAGACCCACATCTGCAGGCTGCCCTGACACAGGCCGAGGCCCATGCTACGCGTCTGGAAGAAAGGATCGACCAGCTCGAACGCATCCTCGACGAGGATATCCCGGGCTGGAGAGCTAGGAGTTCACGATGACATCCCGCACCGCCCTGCGCATGCTGCTGCTGTCCATGCTGACAGGGGCAGTTTCTGCCTACCCGGCTCAGGCCGCGCGCGTCACCATGTCCGGATCTGATCTGGATATGGCGATTCCCTGCACAGGTCAGGTGCGGATCGTCGTAGACCCAAGCATGAAAGACGGCGCTACTTTAGACAGCAGCAATGCAACGCAGGTGACGATGCGCAGCGGCAAAGAAGAGTCGGACAGCCGCATCTCCATCGCCACGAAAAGTTGCGCACCCAATGGTAAGGTCACGATCAGTGTGTCGCCTTATACTGGCGTCTCGATCCATGACAGCCATGACACGCATTTCATCATCAAAGGAAAACTGGCGTCCCTTGATGCCAGCCTCGACTCCGCGACGATGGATATCGAGAATACGCAGTCCCTTGATCTGAGCATGCATGGTGCCTCCAGTGTGCATATCGGCTCTCTCGAACGGGCGGCCCAGATCGTGGCTTCCGGCACATCAACGCTGATCGCCGACTCTGCACAACTGACCGCTCTATCTGCACAACTGTCGAACGATGCCTCTTTCATGGTGTCACAGGGCAGTATCGAAGCCCTGACGATCGTGACGTCAGACAATGCGACCGCCACCGTTCATGGCAACGCTTCCGTTGCAACGGTGACAGCCAACGGCACAGGCGCCGTCAATATTGAGCGCGTCTCCGGCCCGATCGTTCGGTCTGGCAGTGGCGCAGTAAATGTCGGAACCCCGGCGGCCGTTACTCCGCCGCCGGCTGTCGTGACACCGGCCACACCACAAGTTACGACGACGTTGCCAGTCGCTCCGCCGCCCGTTCCCAAAGCTTCGGTGCCGGCTCCTCAGCCGCCAGCCTCAACAGAAACATCTCCGCAGATCAGCCAGCCTTCTGTTCCGGCTCCATCAACATCTGCACCACCAACACCAGTGCCTCAGAAACCGGCCCAGCAGGAACAGGAAGCCGTTCAACCTCCTGTTGTCGCCGCACCACCCCCGGCTGCCGTCGCACCAAGTACTCCCACCCAGACGCAGCAGACACCCTCAGTCAGTGTCCCCACGGCGCCGTCGGAAGCTCCTCAGAAGCTGCCACAGACTCCCCTTCCGGACACTGTGGCACCGCCACCTGCTCCTTCGACGCCAACAGCTCCGGTCATGCCGCCTCAGGGCGATACACCAAAACAGGGAGGCTGATGATGAAGACATCCCACGATCTGGTACGTTTCGCAGGGGGCGTCCTCGGCCTCCTGCTTGCTACAGGAACGATCAGCCCGGCCTTCTCTCAGGACGCAGCCCCTGCCATTCCCGCTCCACCGGCGCCACCAGCGTTTCCAATTTCAGAAAGGGTAAGCTCCGTCACGGGAGCCACGCTGGAACTGGCACCGACCTGCCTGACAGACCTTCATATTGTTGAGGGTGATATAGCGAAGGTTGTTCAGGGCAATGGCAACCTGACAGCCGCCGGGGACAAGACACTCAAACTTGCTCTGAGTGACCCATCCTGCAGCACCGAAGCCAGCTCGACAATTCAGGTTCCAGCCGGGACGAATATCCATCTCCGCGGCAACAAGACCGACATCACTGTCACTGGACCATCCGGCCATCTCAGTGGCTTTTCCGGAAGCGGTGACGTACGCGTCAACAGCGCAACGGGCGTGGATCTGCGGATGACCGGATCCGGCAATGTTTCCATCGCTACGGTGACAGGCGATGTACACGTTCTCAATTTCTCAAGCGGAGACCTGCTTGTCGGGCTCGTAACAGCACCTCGTGTTGAGCTGTCCGCGACATCGTCAGGAAACATGCTGCTTAGGAGTGGCTCAGTAGAGAACCTCTCCATTCGGGATCTCGGTGCGTCCGACATCACAGCACACGTCAGTACCATCTCAGCCAGCCTGTCACTTTATGGCTCTGGGAACGTTCTGGTCGATAGTGTTTCAGGAACATTATCCCGCAGTCACTACGGCTCGGGAGACCTGACAGTTCATACCACAGGCCCCGGCGTACATGTCACCGCAGCCGCACCGATTGATGGGCAGGCGATCACGAAAGACATTTTAGCCAGCCTTGGTCAGTCCGTGAATTTCGATTCTGGCACGCAGCAAGGCTGGGAGGCTCTTGGCTCTTTCGGCAAACATAGCAACGGCCACCATCTGGGCGGTCTGCGTCTTGTTCTGATCGTAGTCTGCGTCTGGCTGGTCCTGCGTCACGCCAGACGTTATCGCAAACGGACCGGGGAGTCCTTTTTTGGTGCTCTCTGGGCGGATATTGCTGAAGGCCTCTCCGCTTTCACGCGAAACTGGCAAACACGCATGGCTGACCGTCGCATGGGAGGACAATCATCTGCAGGTGACGCCCCCCATGTCTATTACACACGCCGTGCTGTCGATCTGTATGAAGAGGTTATTCACACAGCCAAGGATCAGAGCGCGCGTCACAAACAACGCCACGCCCCGGAGACGACATCTTTCAGTTCAAACCATACTCTGTCGCGCCTGAACGACCGCCTGGCTCGTATGGAGCCAAGGTTGGCGCGCATGGAACAGTTCGTAACCTCCCCGGATTTTGCTCTGGAGCGCCAGTTCCGGGACCTGGAACGCTCCGCCTGAGCAAGACAGACTTTGACGTAGCCGGGCGCGCAGGGTAGGGGCTGAAGGGTGAATGCCGTTCTTGATCCCATAGCGGCCCTTGGCCGTGCCGTCCTCGGACTCGTCCGCCAGTCGGGTGCTCTCGCCATGTTTGCGCTGGAAGGGCTGTCGCATCTCGTGCGGCCACCGTTCTACTGGCGCATCTTCCTGTCCACGCTGATCGAAACGGGGTTCTTCTCCCTTCCGGTTGTGGCCCTGACAGCCCTATTCTCCGGAGCCGTCATCGCTTTGCAGTCCTATGTCGGGTTTGGGCAGTATCACGTCCAGAGCGCTATCGCCGGGATTGTGGTTCTGGCTGTCACCCGCGAACTGGGGCCGGTTCTGGCAGGACTGATGGTTGCCGGGCGTGTCGGTGCCGCAATGTCTGCCCAGATCGGTACCATGCGCGTCACCGATCAGATCGATGCCCTGACGACACTTTCGACCAACCCGATGAAATATCTGGTAACGCCACGTCTTCTGGCGGGAACCATCGCCCTGCCCTGTCTCGTCATCGTGGCGGACGTTCTAGGTGTTCTTGGCGGTTTTACCGTATCGGTCGCGAAGCTGGGTTTTTCACCGTCCACCTACATCACGGCCACGCTGGATTCGCTGAAGACCATGGACGTGGTGGTCGGTCTGGTTAAAGCAGCGGCTTTCGGCTTCCTCATTGCTCTTCTGGGTTGCTACCACGGCTATAACAGTCGGGGCGGTGCGGAAGGCGTGGGGTCAGCCACGACAGCGGCCGTCGTGGGCGCCTCCATTCTGCTTCTGCTGTTTGATTACCTCCTCACAGATCTGTTCTTCTCCCAATGAGTACACCCAAAATCCGCATCCGCGGCCTTTCGAAGGCGTTCGGCTCCAAGGTCGTGCTCGACGGGATCGACCTTGATGTCGAGACCGGCACCTCAATGGTCATCATTGGTGGCTCCGGCTCAGGAAAATCCGTTCTTTTGCGGTGTATCCTCGGCCTGATCGAGCCCGATGCTGGCACTATCGAAATTGACGGCGAAAACGTTCTCACGGCTCCGCGTGGGCGACAGGAAATCCTGCGTCGACAGATTGGCATGCTGTTCCAGAACGCCGCTCTGTTCGACAGCATGAGCGTCGCGGACAATATTGCCTTCGGGCTTCGGGCCAAGCACTCGGACCGTGACGGCCCAGTTCCGTCCCGATCCAAGGCGCGTGAACTGGCAGGCGGAATCCTCCAGCAGGTTGGATTGGACCCCTCCGTTGGACAGCTCAGCCCGTCTGAGCTGTCAGGCGGCATGCAAAAGCGCGTCGGACTGGCTCGTGCCATTGCCGGACAGCCCAACATCCTGTTCTTCGATGAACCGACTACAGGCCTTGATCCCATCATGGGGGCCGTCATTGACGGACTTATCGTGGATTGTGTTCAGAAGCTGGGCTCAACGGCGATCGCCATTACGCATGACATGGCTTCAGCGCAGCGGATCGGCAATCAGGCTGCCATGCTTTACCAGGGCAAACTGGTCTGGCAGGGGCTGGCCGCAGACCTGATGAACTCAGGCAACGCAATGGTGGACCAGTTCACGCATGGACGCCGGGAAGGCCCGATCACCATGGAACTTCGCAAATGAAGCCGTTCCGACGCCCTCCCATTTCCCGCAGAGTCTGGCAGCGTCTTGGTCTGACGTATCTCATCGCGCTGCCGATGGTGTTCATTCTGTTCATGCACCCGCCCAAAAGCCAGAATATCCTTATTCAGGCACTGATCCTGCTTATGATCGTAACGGCTGCCCGCATCATGGCACGCATCATCATCCGGACAGACGATTAACGCCTTCTCTGACTGGATCATAACGTGAACGCTCCCTATATCGGGAGCATCCAGAGTCCATGTGAAGAGAGATTCCCTTGGCCAAGAAACCAACCGCACGCTTTGTCTGCCAGTCCTGTGGGGCTGTCTATTCCAAATGGGTGGGCAAATGCGAAGCTTGCGGGGAATGGAACACGCTGGTTGAGGAAACTTCCGAACCCACAGCCCGCAAAACGGGCAAGCTGAGCACCGGGCGTCTTCAGACCGTTCGCCTTGATGGTGAGGCCAAGCCGCCCCCACGCATCACGACAAGCATTGCAGAGCTGGATCGCGTTCTTGGCGGCGGCCTTGTGCCTGCATCCGTTGTTTTGGTTGGCGGTGATCCAGGTATTGGTAAGTCCACCCTGATGCTCCAGACAACCTGTGCGCTGGCTCGGAGTGGTCACAAGGTTCTGTATGTCTCGGGCGAAGAATCCGTCGATCAGATCCGCATTCGCGCGCAGAGACTGGAGCTGGACCGGGACAGCAAGACACTGGATTCCCTGGATCTGGCTGCCTCCATCAATGTTGGGGACATCGTGGGATCGCTGGAAAACGATCGGTCCCATACTGTCGTGGTCATTGATTCCATTCAGACCATGTGGCTGGAAAGCGTGGAAAGCTCTCCAGGGTCCGTAGCGCAGGTCCGGGCGAGTGCTTTTGAACTCATCCGTCTGGCCAAAACGCTTGGCTTCGCCCTGATCCTGATCGGCCACGTTACGAAGGAAGGGTCTCTGGCAGGGCCACGTGTGCTGGAACACATGGTTGATGCTGTCATGTATTTTGAAGGTGATCGCGGTCATCAGTTCCGCATCCTGCGCGCAGCCAAAAACCGCTTTGGCGCAACCGACGAAATCGGCGTCTTTGCCATGACTGATACGGGGCTGACGGAGGTGCCCAATCCTTCCGCCCTGTTCCTCGCCGAGAGACGCGGCAACATTGCTGGATCGGCTGTCTTTGCTGGCCTTGAAGGCACACGCCCCGTTCTTCTGGAAGTTCAGGCCCTTCTGTCCCCAAAAGCTGGCGACGGGGCGCCACGTCGCGCCGTTGTCGGATGGGATACGTCTCGCCTGAACATGCTGCTGGCCGTGCTGGATGCAAGATGCGGTTTGAAACTCGCGAACATGGACGTTCACCTGAACGTGGCTGGTGGGTTAAGGGTCAATGAGCCTGCCGCAGACATGGCCGTGGCCGCAGCTCTGATCTCCGCGGCGACAGGTCAGCCTGCATCTTCAACCGCGGCTTATTTTGGGGAAGTCGGCCTTTCTGGCGAAATTCGACAAGTTAGCCAGGCTGATCTTCGGCTTAAGGAGGTTGCGAAGCTGGGATTTGTTGAGGCTATTCTTCCCAGACGGGTTTCTGCTGCTTCCGCTCGCGTCAAGCCGCCCGCAGGCCTCAAATTACGCGAGATAGGGCACCTTACAGATCTCGTGGGTCTTTTCACCGAAACCAGTGCAGGCTGAATAAATCCTGCAGGCACATAGAAAATAAATCGTGAATTAACGATTTATTTGCGACATATTATTTCCTTCTCTGTCTAAGCTTTACGAACCATGACGGCCTGATTCTTTTCAGACTACTGAACGTCCATTGAATGTTCTGTTGTCGGGTGCTGTCCCTTCGAAAGCGAGTATTGAGATGGCGAGCCAGCAGACATCCTCCTCAACCCCACTTCCTTCAGGAAATGGCCCCGTTACGACCGTAAGCTCAGGCCAGGTGGTCAACGGTGGCACCATTTCTCCTGATGCAACACAGGTTGTTTCAGGAGGAACGGCAAATGGCATGCTGCTTCAGGGGAGCTCGGTTTTTTCCGCTGGCAGCACTGGCGCCGGCATGACAACCCAGTTTGCTCGGCGGGATATTATTGCCGGTGGCGCAGCAGTCTCCACAATTGTGAAAGACCTCGCCATCCAAACCGTTCTAAATGGGGGCGTCGCTTCAGGGACAGTCTTGAGCGGATATCTCCCACCCTATGCGCTGCAGAACACGAGTTCTTTTCAGGTCATCGAAAGCGGTGGCATCGCTATCGATACTGTTTTTTCTGGAAAAACCGGAGAAGCGCAGCGTTATACAGGCCTCACCCAGTCCTTCAGCTACATCAAGACATTCCAGACTGTCGAAAGTGGCGGCACAGTCTCGGGCAACCGGATCGGATTTGGCGGAGCGTCCACAATTGAGGCTGGAGGCAGCTCTGTTGACACGACCCTTTCTGGCTTCTCCAGTAGCTGGAACGGGTGGAATTTTCAGACGGGGCAAGGTGTAAATGTGACGTCCCACGTCTACGCTACTCTGGATGTTTCAGGCTACGCAGACAAAACGTCCGTTTACAACGAAGCGATCATGACAGTCGGTGGTACGGCCGATCATACCACCGTCTTTTCCGGCGGAAGCCTCACCGCACTAAACGGCGCCACGTTGTCGCACCTCACAGTCAGCAGTGGTGGCACCGTTAGCCTCGGCGCCAGTACAGTTCTGACAGATCCACTGACAATCGAGCGAGGGGGTGGAATTGTTTTTTCGGATATTTCTTCGACAAACGGGTTAAGCGCGGTTTTTGTTTCTACTCCGTCGGTCCAGAATGTCACAAGCGGCGCGACGGTTCAGGCGTCTTCTGAAGCCGCAACACCAGCGGTTTTTCTGGACGTCATGTCCAGTGGAACCGTTGTGAAAGAGATTGCTGTCACAAGCGCGTTCTCATCCCCGATCTATTTTCGGAATGCTCCTTCGGGCGGGGGGACAGAATTGCTTTACGGTACCCCCTGCTATTGTCCGGGAACGTTAATTCAGACTCCTCAGGGTGAGCGGCCTGTAGAAGATCTGGTTATTGGTGATTTAATTTTAACAGCGTCAGGGGATGCTCGCCCTATCCGGTGGATCGGACGTCGCGCCTATGACCCACTTTTTGCCTACGGCAACCGGGACGTCTTACCGATCCTGTTTCACAAGGGATCCTTGGGAAATAACCTTCCAAAGCGGGATCTGACTGTTTCTCCGCTACACGCCATGCTGATCGACGGCTATCTCATTCCTGCCCTACATCTGGTCAATGATCATTCCATTCTTCAGATTCAGAAACCGGAGACGATCCGATATATTCACATCGAGCTCCACAGCCATGACATTCTGCTTGCGGAAGGCGCACCCTCAGAAAGCTTTCTGGATGACAGATCCCGAGGGATGTTCCACAACGCACATGAATATGAAGCCCTGTATCCTGATGCCCCCCGACAGCATCCCAGATACTGCGCGCCACGTCTCGAAGATGGGCCTGAACTCGCCCAAATTCACAGCCGCTTGAAAGAGCATGCAAAATGTCTCTTTCCGAATAAAGCAGCCTGATCTGCAAGGATAAGTCTTCCCTGTGCCACAGTTTCTGGCTGGTTATATCGATATTTGTAACCATGATCGCATTGCTGGGTGGGCGGTTGATCTGAAAAATCCAGATCGACCTGTCCGCCTGCGCATTTTCCAAAACGGCCAGTTGGTTCAAGAAATTGCGGCTACAGCATTTCGCGCAGACCTGAGAAATGTAGCCCGAGACGGATGCTGTGCTTTTGACTGGGCCTGGCACGAGCCGCCACCGCATGAAGGGTGCCTGATAGACGTTCGTGACAGCCTGCAGGATCGTGCTTTTCAGGGTTCTCCTTTTCATATTGATCCGCAGCCCAGCCGTCTTGTCGGAACGATAGACATCGCGGACCGTCTACATATTGCAGGCTGGATCATTGATGAGCTTAATCCAGACAGAACAGTCTGGCTGACAGCCGTAATTGATGGCGCACAAACTGTACGTTTTCCTGCAAACCAGTTTCGCCGAGACCTGAGGGACGCTGGTCTGAATTCCGGCCGATACGGTTTTGACTATGTATTTGACGCCGCGTTGGATCCGCAACAAGACCACGTTATTCAACTATTCCATGGTCAGGAGCGGTTTGGTGAGCCCTGTCACCTTCCGACCGCCGAGCATCTGGATAAACCTCTCAAGCATTATTTCAGCGCACTGCTCCAAGGATTGAATACCCCAGCGGCGAGATCAGAGGCTCTGACGTTCCTGACTAAAGCGGCGGAGACTCTGCGACAGCAGACTGGTTCGGATATTGCCAGTATCGATGATCGTGCTTTTGCTTACCGGGCCAACCGACGCCACGACGATGTCACATCAGTCATGCCCTGCGCCCTTTTCGTGGACGACCGCGTTCCCGACCCTACAGTGGATGCTGGATCCGTAGCGCTGCTGTCTCATATTCGTGCGACACAGGCGATTGGGTATAATTGCTGCTTCATAGCGTCCCGTCAGGCACCTTCAGAGCAGGATTATCTCCGCCTTGCCTCGCTGGGCATCGACTGCCTGATGCCACCAGTCTTCACTGGCCCGGAAGAAGCTCTCAAACGCCTCGGACCAGGGCTGGATGTTATCTATCTTCACCGGTTGAATAATGCTGAAAGCTATTCCGCCTTATCCCGCGCCTTCGCCCCAACAGCGACACTGATCTGGAGCGTTGCCGATCTCGCATCACTTCGCCTGCAGCGTCAGGCAGGGATAGAAAATCGACCTGAACTTGCGCGAACATCAACGCGTATTGAAGTGCGGGAAAACATGTGTGCCTGGCTGGCAGATAGCGTTCTGACCCATTCTGCAATCGAAGCCGAACGTCTCGAGCGCGTGGTGCCTACAGCAAATATTCACGTTGTCCCTTGGGCGGTTCCCGTTAAAACCCGCTCCCGGCAACGCCAAGAGAAGCCCGTCATTGCGTTTGTCGCTCACTTTGCACATGCCCCAAACACAGACGCTGCAAAATGGCTCATTCTGGATATTCTACCGCGCCTTAAGAAACGCATTCCCAATCTTGTTTGTCGCCTGATCGGGAGCGCCATGCCGCACGCAGTTCACATACTTGCAGACGAAGACGTAGAAGTTACGGGGCATGTCGCCAACCTAGAAGATACCCTGTCCGACGTATCGCTTTGTGTCGCTCCGCTCCGTTATGGTGCAGGGATCAAGGGCAAGGTTTTGGATGCATGGTCTGTTGGACTGCCGATTGTCATGACGTCCGTCGCAGCGGAGGGGCTCGTAGATGCGTCCAGCCCGATATGGGCAAAATCCATCGCTGACAGTGCGGAAGATTTTGCGGAAAAAACAGCTGCTCTTCTGGTACCATCTGCGGCAAAGGCTCAGATAGCGGCCGCAAGGAAGCTACTGAAAGAGCGTTTTTCCGAGAAGGCTATACAAGCCAGTCTGGAAGACATTCTTCCGCCCGTGATGATTGAAACACTGCCACTGCCCGAGGACAGGTCAGAACCCGTCCTGAACTGATAATTTTCTAGAACCTGAATGTCACGTTTGACTGCGCATAGCTGCCACTTTGCGCGCCCGCTTTGCGCAAACTCTGTGACGCCATGAACCGCGCTCCATAGATCTGCCAGGTCAGATGATGGTTGATCTGAAGCGTCAGCGAAGCCTGCGGTACGACGCCCACATATCCTCCCCGATAAGCATGAGCGAATGTGTATGGGCCGGATGAACTCCAGATCGCTCCGTTTGCGTTTTCCCGCCACATAAACGGTGCCTTCAGACGCAGGGACGCAAAGCCCTTCCAGGGTGTGATGCTGACAACCGGCGACAGGCTCACCAGATTGGACGGTGAAATATAGGTCGTCGTATCCAGATAGTTGGTCTGTGGATTAAACGGCGCCATGTAAGTGCGCACCGTTCCATTCTGACCATCCGACCCACCGGAATAAATATCTGCCTGCACACCCAAGAAGGGATGCAAGGGAGAAGGTGTATGCCTGTAACCTATGATCGTGTTGACGGCCCAGGCACGAACGCTGCTTTTCCGCTCTGTCCCGGCGTATTGGAATGTTCCGTTCTGGTAGAGTGCCCCCACCGAGTATTCGACGGAGGCGGATGTTCCATACCAGCGAAACCCCAGATTACCGCGGGAGGATGTCCCTTTAAGAACGCGCGCTGCTGTCGGAACGGCAGACAGGCCGCTGCTGTATCTGTATCGGATATAAAACAGGTCCAGAAACGAGTGAACGCGCTCGCCACCAACGGAAAATGCTGGAACGATCATCGTGGTGTTTCCACCATAAAGGCGCGTCCCATAATCCTCGGTGTTGTGGAACATGAGAGGACTGTCTGTTTTCGTCTGAACGAAATCGTATGCGTCCACTCGGATCCGGGGCCAGAGGGCGTAAAACCGGCCACCATTCCAAGACAGGGGAACGTTTGGAGTTTCACGATTGTACAACATGTAGGACGGAGCATCGAGGAACTGCTGGCGTCCAAACATAAAGCCTGTTTGTGCGCCGGCGACTTTGGCCTTCAGTTCGACGAAACCCTGTTGCAGGTCCAGCCTCTTGCGATATGTCGACCCATACCCGAACCCCTTCCAACCGCCTGCATCCGCATTGATGAGCTGACCGAAAAAACGCACGTGCTCACCCAGATGCAAGTCTGCCCCGATCAGATTTCGGATGCCGAAGCGGCCTGACTGGGCTTTTCCACTGCGCCCCAGAAATGGCGCTTCCTCATACCAGTTTCGTAACCGCGATTCTCCCGACAGGGTCAGCCAGATCGTGCGGCTATTGTTCAGGGCGATGAATTTGAGTGGATCAAAAAAGTCCGTACGCTTGCTTTTGTCTCGCAGATAGCTCCAGTCCTCCGCCCAGGCCGCTGCGCCGTAGCGACCCACGGGGCCAAACCCCGCCGCTTCGCCGTTTCCGTAGTTGAAATCACCCCACGGCCCCTGATGACCATTCGGTGCACGGTTCTGCTTGGCAGTGATTCGCCGTGGCTGGCCGACCACGCCGGCATGGGGATAATCCTGGATGATCGGTCGCTCGGTGGAAGGAACCTTGATCCACTCCTCCTCTGTTGGAGGGGACTCAATCGGACTGGCTTTCAAAGGAACGGTCTGGGCACCTGCGTGATGACCCAGGTTGACCGTCAAAAGAAGCACTCCGGCAATGAGGCTTCTTTCATGACGGAAAGAGACGACAGAAAGAAGCATCGAGAACCACAATTTGACATGAAGAGGCAACGAAAACGAGTGAGCCTCATATTACACAGTATGTAAAGAGAGATTTTATTTATAACTTTTTTATTTAGTTGTTTATAGATCCGGGCGAGAGATGGCCATCTGACCACGTGTCAGGTCTCGCAGGTATTCCGTGATCATGTCTGCCTCTTCAACAGGCACAGCGACCGTCAACCACGCACCTTCTGCATCAAAGTCACACAGTGTCTTTTCTGCCCGCCACCCCGGAAGTTTGGCTTCAACCTGCGCATAAACCGAGAATGGGCAATGAAACCGCAGGGGCAGGGTTTCGATCCGCTCGATTTTGGCCGCCTCTCGCAGACAGGCCGCAGCCGCACCGCCATATGCCCGAACAAGCCCACCGGCCCCCAATTTTACACCACCGAACCACCGGGTGACGACAACCATCACATTGTCGAAATCCTGCCCCTCAATCGCAGAAAGGATCGGGCGCCCTGCTGTTCCGGAGGGTTCTCCATCATCGCTGGCACGGTATCTTTGACCCGTCCGGAAGGCCCAGCAATTATGAGTCGCGTCCGGGACAGCAACCTCAGCAAAGAACGCCAGTGCTGCGGCTTCATCTGCAACAGGGGCCGCGCGCGCAAGGAAAGTGCTGCCCTTGATCACACTTTCATGTTCAGCCAAGCCATCGAGAGTCCACGTCATGGCTTCCATTGTGCCCCATGATGGCGGAAATGTCAGGTTGGGGTAGGGAAATGCTGCCCGTTCTGTTAAGGGTAGGCCCCATGTTTTCGGATCTGATCGGCCGGCTGAATGCCGCCTGTGCACGTCGTGCGCCACTGGTGGTGGTTCTGTTTGCGCTCCTCTGTGCGGGATGTGTCGCACTGAGTATCACGCGCCTCAGTGTGACAACTGATACCGGCAAGATGTTTGCCAGCGACTTGCCGTGGAAACAGCGGACGGACGAGATGAACCGTCTCTTCCCGCAGGATGACAATCAGCTCGTTGCCATCATCGACAGCCGCATCCCGGAACAGGGTCGAGCCACGGCACGGGCACTTGCTGCCGAACTCAGCAAAGACCATGAGCACTTCGAAATGGTCAGCCTGCCCGGCGACAACCCCTTCTACAACAGTCACGGCTTCCTGTTTTTGGACAAGAAGGACCTCGAACCCCTTCTGGATTCCATTGTCTCTGCTCAGCCCTTTCTTGGAACCCTGGCAGCAGATCCTTCTGCCCGAGGTCTATTCGGGGCTCTTGGCCTGATCGGAGACGGCATTCAAGCAGGACAAGGCATTCCCAGTGGCTTCAACGGTGCTCTGGACGGCTTTGCGGACTCTTTGACCAAAGCCGCAGCTGGCCACCCTCAGGATTTGTCCTGGCAAAATCTTCTCGTTGGTCGTCTGGCCGAACTGGGTAGCCGTTACGAATTTGTCGTCACGAAGCCCAAGCTGGATTACAGCTCTCTTCAGCCTGGCGAAGGCGCCACGACGGCGATGCGCAAGGCTATCGATAACCTTGAGTTCGTAAAATCCGGGCAGGCCACGGGCAGCATCACCGGTGAGGTCAAGCTGAACGACGAAGAGTTTTCGACCGTTGCGCACGGCATGGTGCTCGGTCTGGTCGTTTCGCTGGTTCTGGTCGCACTCTGGCTGATTCTGGCCGTGCATTCGATCCGTGTCATTGTCCCCATTCTGCTGACACTGATTTCAGGCCTTCTGCTGACGACCGGCTTTGCTGCGCTTAGCGTGAAGGAACTCAATCTCATCTCGGTGGCGTTCGCGATCCTGTTCGTGGGCATCGCGGTGGATTTTGCCATTCAGTACAGCGTACGCTTCCGGGGACAGCGCAACGAAGATGGTTCCATGCCGTCTCTGCATGACGCCCTCGTTCTTACCGGACAGGAAAGCGGTGCCCAGATTCTGGTCGCGTCGCTTGCAACGGCTGCGGGCTTTCTGGCCTTCACCCCGACAAGCTTCATCGGTGTTGCTCAGTTAGGCCTGATTGCTGGCTTCGGGATGCTGATTGCCTTCCTGTGCACCATGACACTGCTCCCGGCCCTGCTGACGCTCTTCCGGGCGAAGCTTGGGAAAGGGGAACCGGGCTTCACGTTCATGGCGCCAGTCGATCACATGCTGCGTCACAAGCGCAGAAAGGTCGTGGGCGTGTTCGCCCTTCTCGGTGTCGTGGGCGTTGCCCTGATGCCGCTGCTGAAGTTCGATGCAGATCCTCTTCATACGAAGAACCCAAATACAGAGGGCATGCACGCTCTCCACCTTCTGGAAGATAACCCTCTTACCACACCATATTTTGCTCAGCTTCTGGTCCCGAATGTTCAGGATGCGGCAAAGAACGCAGCGGCTTTCTCCAAGCTGTCGAGCGTCCATGATGTGCTGTGGCTGGGAGCGCTCGTCCCGGACGATCAGACCGACAAACTGGCTATGATCGAGGACACGGCTTCCATCCTTCTCCCGACGATTACTGTTCAGACCCCCTCGCCTGCACCAGACGCAGCGGCCATTCGTGCATCCGCACTCGCAGCAGCAGCCAAACTGGACAGCGTGAAAGATCAGCTTCCTGCACCACTTGAGAAAATCCGCCAGGCTCTCAACACGCTCTCGACAGCCCCTGACGCAACACTGGTCAATGCCAGCCATGCCCTGACACGCTTTTTGCCGGATCAGCTCTCCATGCTCCGCACGGCGCTTCAGCCGAAGCCCATCACGATCGACAATATCCCAGATGACATCCGGAAGGATTATGCACTTCCTGATGGTCGCCAGCGCCTGACGATCCATCCCAAGGGACAGATTTCCGAGACGCCCGTCATGCACCGGTTTGTGTCCCAGTTGCGTTCGGTCAATCCGGATATCAGTGGGCCAGCCATGGAGATCACCGAAAGCGCGAACACCATCGTTCATGCTTTCACGATTGCCGCCATTTCGGCTCTGATTATGATCGGCATCATTCTTCTGGTGGTGCTTCGCCGCATTCTGGATGCAGCTCTTGTTATGGCGCCGCTCCTGCTGTCGGCTCTCCTGACTGTCATCCTGATTGTCACGGTTCCAGAAACACTGAACTACGCTAACATCATTGCTCTTCCCCTGCTTCTCGGGGTTGGCGTGTCTTTCAATATCTATTTCGTGATGAACTGGCGCGAAGGCATCAAGGGGCCGCTAACCTCTCCGACCGCGCGCGCTGTTCTATTTTCTGCCCTGACGACAGCAACGGCCTTTGGATCGCTGGCAACATCCGCTCATCCGGGCACTGCGAGCATGGGCCGTCTGCTTCTCATGTCTTTGGGCTGCACACTGATCTGCACACTCTTCTTCGTACCGGCGCTTCTCCCGAAACGTCCGATCGACGAAGCCTAAGTAGACATAGTTCGTCACTAATGTGAACGACTGACCGCAACCGTTTCTCCACTCACAGGTTGAGACCTTCATAACCATGAAGGATCTCTCCGTGAGTGCAGACCATTCAGGACTTCCGCGAGGTATCGACCATGTCGGTATGACTGTACCCGACATCAACCTTGCCATCCGCTTTCTCGAAGCCGCACTGGGTGCTGTTGCGCTATACCGCAACGTTACCCACACCCAACCCCAACAGGGTCCGCAGACAGAGAAGATACTCGGGCTGCCAACCGGCAGTGTGGTCTGGGAGATGTGTATGATGTCTCTGGGGCATGGGCCCGGGCTCGAACTCTTTGAAATTCATGGCCCAGACCAGAGACCTGCCGTACGCGCCTGTGACTTCGGCGTACAGCACTTTGCCGTCTATGTTGACGATATTCATGCGGCCTGCACCCGCTTCACCAAAGCGGGTGGCGTGCTTCTGACAGAGCCACAGGGGCAGCCTTCTCTCGAAGCTGGCCCTGGTAACATGTTCTGCTACGGCCGTGCGCCTTGGGGCATGATTATCGAGCTTCTGTCCACACCCTCACGCAGCCGCTTTGACGATATCGCCCCAAAGCCTCGCTATCAGCCCCCAGCACGACATGAGGAACAATAAGCCATGCGCCCTATCTCTCTGCTTTTTGCTTTCGCTCTTGGCGTTACCGCATTTTATCACGCGGCTGAAGCTGCAGATCCTGCACCTCCCAGAGCATATTACTGGCACAACTGGACGGACCATAATGGCGTCAGCCATATGACGCGCTGTCCGTTTCACAATTACATTCTGAAAACCATGTCCAAGCCGGCAGGCCCGCAATGGCAGGACCGCCTCAAGAGCGGACAGGCTCAAATCATCTCCACCGTGCAACCCCCACATTGGGATGGAAGCTGGCACCCTGACCCGAAAGTCCAGTGGATCATTCCCCTCAAAGGCACATGGTACGTCACCGCAATGGACGGAACACGTGTCGAGATGGGACCGGGGGATGTTTCCTTGGGTGAAGACCAAATGAGCCGTAAGGACTCACAAGGTCACATCGGACATTTTGCAGGAAATGTCGGCGATGATGCTGTGACACTCATGGTCATTCAGACTAATGAACAGCCGACCACAGATCAGCCATGCCGGTTCAAATAAAACCTCCTGCCAACTGTACCGTCTTTTCCTATTCGATCGGTATTGAATTTTTCTCAATCGTCACTTTTAAAAAATGAAAGGAAAATACCGTAGACAAAATCGGTTTTTTTAAAGTGTTCGGTATCCGATAACAGATAAGACCAATTTTCGTTAAATACATAATTTGAAATAAATGTGTTGTAATGGACACACCAAGAAAATCTCACTCCAAAATCGCATTGTTACCATTGCGCACAGGAGACATTTCCTTTCAGTTTTGTAATCGAAGATACATTGAGACATGAAATGAAGGGATATCTGCCAGCAATGAACACCTCTTTTCCAACGTTGGCCCGTCCGGGTTTTTCACTGAAACCCTCCCGGACTTTTTTGAAAATTGCCTTGCTGGCTGGTATTTCCTACACAGCGCTTCCTGTTCCTGAAGCCTGTGCAGAGACGACGACGAAGCATCTTTCTGCCGCTCACAAGTCTTCTGCGAAAAAAGCGGCTGCCCCCCGTGCAACAGTGCAGTCCGCCCGTCCTCAGACATCGGTTCAAGCCAAGCCCGTTACAGTTGCGCCTGTGTCTGCGCCCGTTCAGACAATTACGAATGCCAACCTGCAGCCAGGCACATCACCTGCCGCTGAAGTCGTTACCGTTACAGGAACGCGTCTTTCCCAAACGCGCCTGACGAACGTTATGGCTGGCTCAACCGTCGATGCTGCGCAGCTTCGTGCCCGTGGCTACACGGACATGGGCATTGCCCTGATGCGTGAGAACACCGCCTTCACGGTGGGTGACAACTCCCCTATCGGTTCACAGGGCAGCTTCGGTGCTGGCCAGTCGTTCGTTTCTCTTCTGGGCCTTGGCTCACAGCGGACCCTCACCCTCGTTGACGGCATGCGCATGGTGGGTGGATCAACCGCTTCCAACTATGGTGCAGGCTCAGGCTCGCAGGTTGATGTCAGTGCCATTCCGACATCCCTGATCAAGAAGGTTGATACCCGTCTCGGTGGCGCAGGCGCGGCTTATGGTGCTGATGCTGTTGCGGGTGTCGTGAACTATCAGCTCGATGATCATTTCAAGGGTGTTGATTTCAACGCACAGGGTAACTGGACGCAGAAGCTGGATGCGCCGCAGGAAAAGATTACGTTCAAGGCTGGCACAGACTTTGACCACGGCAAGGGCGGCGTCGTTTTCGACGTGGAATATCGCAATGCTGGCGGCATGGTCGCGAATGACCGCCCCTATACAAGAGGCAGCCTGTCCACCACCTACGCTCGACCTGCTTATGGCTCGACCACGCCATATGCCCGCGTACTGACGCCAGGCGTTCGTTTCCTGCAGAACTCAGTCACTGGTCTGCCGACCACAAGCGCAGTTTACGGTCAGCTTCCAGTCAAGGCAGGTAAAGCCGGATACGCTATTCCTAACGCTGCCGGACAGGCGCTGATGTTCAGCCCTAACGGCCAGTCTCTCGTGCCTATCACGTATAACTCTGCTGTGCAGGACGGACTTCGCGCTTCAGGCGGGAACGGCATCGCGCTGCAGGATTACAACCAGCTTTATGCGCCATCCGACAAGCTGAACCTGACCACGCTTGGCCACTATGATTTCACCGATCACCTGCATGCAACATGGCAGGGATGGTATGCCCGCGGAACAGCCTCCAGCCTGGTTGGTCAGGGTACCTGGAACACGCCTCAGTTCGATGACCCACTGAGCCTGCAAAGCTATCAGACGAACACGGTCGTCAATGGTGCGTACAAACTCAGCACGAACAATCCCTACCTGACGCCCGCCGTACGTGCACAGATTGTCAATGCTCTTCAGGCAGCAGGAAAGCCGACAGATACGTTCTATCTGTCACGCCTGAACCAGGATCTTGACGCAGGCATGTATCGTACCACCATGCAGATGTTCCGCTTCCAGGGCGGCCTGAACGGTGATTTCGACACAGTTGGCCGTCATTTCGAGTGGTCTGTGAAGGGTGTGTACGGCAAGTACATGAACGACACCTGGGAACCGTCTATTGCCACCCAGAACCTGACCAATGCGCTGAACGCCACGACGGACGCCAGCGGCAATATCGTCTGCTCTCCAGGCTATACAAACTCTACGGCCGTCACACGGAGCTCCACCTGCTCGCCGTTGAACCCGTTTGGTTACAACCAGATGACGCCAGCCGCCCGCGACTACGTCATTTCGGATGCGCACAGCAAAAACACAAACGCGCAGCGCGATCTTCAGGCAGAAATTCACAGCACGGTTGCCCACCTGCCGGCTGGTGATATCCGCTGGGATCTTGGCTACGAGCATCGTCGTGAAGGCTACAACTTCAACCCAGGCAGCTTCTTCCAGGGTGAGCAGCAGGCGGACGGAACCTACAAGCAGTACGGCAACTCAACCGCCATCCCCATTACGTCGGGCGCCTATCACACGCATGAAGTCTTTGGTGAGCTGGATATTCCGCTTGTTTCCCCGAACATGCATGTCCCGGGCGTTTACAGCCTGTCCGCAACAGCAAACGGCCGCTTTATTAACAACAGCATGACCGGCAACTACTGGACGTACATGTTTGGTGGTGCGTGGTGGCCAACGCAGGATTTCGGCCTGTCCGGGAACTATGCCCAGTCCGTTCGTAATCCGTCCGTGACTGAGCTTTTTGCACCCCAGAGCACGACCTACAATACAGCAGAAGATCCCTGCTCCATCGAGTACATCACCTCTGGTCCTGCTCCTGCAACGAGAGCGGCCAATTGCGCAAAGGAAGGAATTCCCAAGGGCGGTTTCAGCTCGAACATCAATTATTACACAGCGCAGGGCAAATCAGGCGGCAACGCAAAGCTGCAGAACGAGACGTCTCACAGCTACACAGGCACGCTGGATTTCCATCCGCACTTCGTCCGTGGCCTCGACATGACGGCCTCTTTTGTTGATGTCAAAGTCAACAATGAGATCACATCTCTGAGTGTCGGCGATCTGATGAATGCCTGCTATGATTCAGGCTCTTACCCGAACAACGCATACTGCAACTCCTTCAAGCGTGATTCGGACCACCAGGTTGAGAGCTTCACGTCCGGCTATTTCAACATTGCCAACCAGCATATGCAGATCCTGCAAGCGAACATCGACTACTATGTTCCGCTGCAGCGCCTCGGCTTGCCGCAGTCTGCTGGCAACATCGAACTTCGTGGAAACTACTCTCACTACCTGCGCAATCAGCAGACATATCTTGGCAACACATATCTCCTGAATGGTGATACGCAGTCTCCGAACAATCTGTTCACGCTGGACTTTAACTATACGCGTGGCCCGATTTTCTTCCAGTGGCAGACTATTTACTATGGCAAATCCAAGTATGCCCTGCAGGTTTCAGACTATACGTACGAGCATAACAACCGCCCGGGCTTTGCGTATTTCAACACGACGTTTGGATATCAGATCACCAAGAACATTGATGCCAACTTCATGATCAACAACATTACCGGTGCACTCCCCAAGTACCCCGGTACAGTCGATATGACGCGCTATTACGATGCCATCATGGGACGGTCGTTCCAGCTAAACATCGGTGCTCATTTCTGATCTTTTCGATTTAGATATGACACGAGAAAGAGGGGCTTCTGGCCCCTCTTTTTTTTGTGCTCAGCACCGGAGACGTCACGAAAACTTCGCACTCGCGTGGGAGAGATGCTCTGTTTTCGTTCTGAAAATTCCGCTTAACTGGAAGCATGAAAAAGCTTCTTGCCAAGGCGTTTAGCGCGACCCTTCTGACCCTTATCAGCGGTTGTGCTTCAACGCCACTTCAGCCGACGCCATGGATCGGGAAGCCAACTGTCATTCTGATTTCTCTGGATGGTTTTCGAACAGAATATCTTTCCAGAGGGCTGACACCTCACCTATTAGAGCTGGCTCGGAATGGCGTTTCTGCTGAGGGTATGCGGCCTTCTTTTCCATCCATTACATTCCCTAACCACTACACGTTGGTGACTGGCCTCAGACCCGACCACCATGGGATTGTCGGGAATACAATGTATGATCCGGACCATCCCGGAATAAAATTCACCATGCAGAGCAAGGACTCCTATTGGTGGAATGAAGCTGAGCCAATCTGGGTCACCGCGAAACAGCATGGACTGAATGTTGGCACGCTGTTCTGGCCTGGATCAGAAGCTATTATTCATAATATGCGGCCAGACGAATGGCTGCCTTTCCGTTCGCAGATGTCTGACAGCGAACGCGTGCACACACTGCTATCCTGGTATGACGCGCAACCTGCAAAGCGCCCTGACTTCAGTACACTCTATTTCAATATCGTTGACACACAGGGCCACCATTTTGGGCCTGACTCGGTTGAAGTTAAGGCTGCCCTGGAAGATGTTGACGATGGCATCGGGCAACTGATCGAGGGGCTGAAAAAACGTCATATCCCCGCTGATATTATAGTCGTCGCAGATCACGGTATGGCGTCCGTTGGGGAAAATCATATCATTCCCATGGATCAGATCGCGCCAGCCTCCTCATATCATTGGATCACGGGAGGCGCTTACGCCGGGGTAAATGCTGTGCCGGGAAAAACGGCAGTTCTGGAGAAAGCGCTCCTTCAGTCGCACTCGCATATGACATGCTGGCGCAAAGCTGAAATTCCGGAACGATTTCACTATGGAAAGAATCCCCGTGTCCCTGCCTATATCTGTCTTGCTGATGTCGGCTGGATGATTCAGGCCACTACTCCAGACAAATCTCAGAACCCGTATAAGGGCGCTCACGGCTATGATCCCGCAGCACCGCAAATGAGCGCCGTTTTCGTTGCGAATGGCCCCGACTTCAAAGCCGGTAAGGTGCTACCGCCCTTTGACAATGTCGATGTCTACTCTTTGATGACGCATTTGCTGGATATTCCCGCACAACCCAATGACGGCACACTCAAGACATTTCTGCCGGTTCTGAACACACCCTGAAAAATCATAAAAAAAGCCGGGGTTTCCCCCAGCTTCTTCTCGTGGAATACCTATGATCAGGCGCTTTCTTTGACCTTGTGCTTGACCTTGACGTCGTGCCCCTTGAGCATTCCATGCCAGTACAGCCGAGGGAAAACTTCGGTTTTCAGGAGCCAAGCGAAGCGGCTGGGTTTCCGCTGATCATACGGGAAACTCGGAGCAACCTTCCCGCCATACAGGAACTCTGCCAGCACGACTTTGCCGTAAGACACTGTCAGTGGGCAGGCACCATATCCATCATACGCCCCCGTTTGAGGGCGACCGTCGAGAGAGGCCAGCAGGTTCGAGACCACAACGGGAGCCTGCTCGCGCGCGGCCGCAGCTGTCTTGGCATTACTGGTGCCCAGAACATCTCCAGCGCCGAAAACGGTATCGTACTTCACATGACGCAGGCTTGTAGGGTCCACATCCAGCCAGCCACCGGCATTGGCAAGGGGGCTTTTCTTGACGAAATCCGGAGCGGACTGTGGCGGAACAACGTGCAGCATGTCGAACGACCGAACAACAGTTTCGTCTGTGCCAACAATCTGGAAGGTCGCTTCACGTTTCTCCCCATCGACCTTGATGAGGTTCTCCTTTTTATGAAGATTGACCCCATAAAAATCGATCTGCTTCTGGAGGGAAGGCACATAGTATGCCACGCCAAACAGCGCGTCGCCCGCCATGCAAAAATCGACTTCCGTGCGGTGAAGCGACCCTTCCTTGCGCCAGTGATCGCTCGCCAGATAGACAATCTTCTGCGGTGCGCCAGCACACTTGATGGGCATAGGAGGCTGTGTAAAGAGCGCCTTTCCACCATCAAGATGACGAATGCATTCCCACGTGTAGGCAGCCGTTTCACGGGAATAGTTGGACGTCACACCATTACGGCCCAGCGTCTCGGGTAGTCCCTCGATTTTATCCCAGTCCAACTGAAGCCCAGGGCATACAACCAGCCGACGATATTCCACCACACGACCACTTTCGAGCGTCACCGTGTTCGCGTCAGGATCGAAAGACACCACACTGTCTCGCAGCCAGGTCACGTCTTTCGGAATCAGGCCACCTTCCTGACGGAGCGTTTCCGCCAGCGTCATCACGCCGGCTCCAACCAGCGTCCAGCCCGGCTGATAGGCATGCGTCGTAGATGGTTCGATGATGGCAATCGACAGGTTGGGTCGCTGATGTCGAAGCTGCGCTGCAATGGTGATGCCTGCAGCACCCCCACCAACGATGACGACGGAGAAGCGATCCTGCGGGTTGGAATCTGTCATGTTCGATGCTCCAGAGTCATGGGCTGACAAAAGAAGACCCTAAACCAGACGGGCCAGTCTTTCGGTAAGAAGAGTGTAGAACGCGTCTGAATCAATGTGATCAATCCATAACGCATTAGGGAGGCGATCGGTTACCTTCCAAAGATCGACAACGCTCTGTCCCAGACAAAGCGGTGCTTCAATCTCGATCTCGACGTTACACTCCCGTCCGGAGAACAGGTCTGGGCGCAGCAGCCAGCCAATCGTCAGCGGGTCATGGAGTGCACCGCCTTCCCATCCATATTTTAGCTTCTCAAAGCGGTCTTCAGCACCCAGCATCCGGACAACCATATCGCCCACAGGTGTTCCAAGCGCAGCAATAGGTGCCAGCCGCGCAGGAGTCGCAATGGCGCGATGGGTCACATCGAGGGGGAGCAGCGTGACAGGAATACCTGCACCCATCACGATTTTCGCAGCGTGGGGATCAACGAAGAAGTTGAATTCCGCAGTCGGCGTGATGTTTCCACCTTCGCGCTGCGCGCCACCCATTGCGACAATCCGGGAAATTTTGGGCGCAATATCCGGGGCGTGCGTCAAGGCGTGCGCCAGATTGGTCAGAGGACCCAGGCAAACCAGCGTAATGGCGCCTTTCGGCTCCTTCCGCAGCACATCGATCAGATGGGTAGCGGCGTCCATCGGCTGCTCACGGAGACGAGGGGTTGGCAGGTTAGCGCCCCCCATTCCGGTTTCACCATGCACGTATTCCGCACTGATCGGCGCCTTATGAAGAGGCCGTGCGGCACCGGCAAAAACCGGTACATCCTCACGCCCTGCCAGTTCGAGCAGGGCGCATGCGTTTTTCGTGGTCTGAGCGAGCGACACGTTGCCAGCAACGGTCATGATCGCTTCGACCTGCAGTTCTGGCGAGGCCAGCGCCAGCAGGATTGCCACGGCATCGTCCTGACCGGGATCCGTGTCGATAATAATCCGGCGGGGGCTGACCTGCGTCATCATGCGTCCTTTTCGTCGTCCTTGAACCAGGCTTCAACCGTCCCCGTGACCTTCAGCGTCATCGGACGGCCTTTGCGGTCCACGGCCTTGCCAACAGACAGACGTGCCCAGCCTTCGCTGATGCAGTATTCCTCAACATTGGTCTTCTCTTCGCCCTTGAGGCGAACACCAACGCCGCGGTTCAGCACGTCTTCATTGTAGTATGGGCTGTCCGGGCTGGCGCACAGGCGGTCGGGAGGGGTATCGCTCATAATCGGTTCCTTTCTGTCTTCTGTGGCATCTTCTGTAGCGCCGGATGGCCTCACCTCCAAGTCAGGATGGCTCCCCGGAGACAACCGGCGCTGCTATGATGCGTTTTCCTCCTCAGGAGACCATGAGTTACCATGACATTCATTCGCTTCCGCCGAACGATGGGCGCTACACTTCTCAGCCTTACCTCTCTTGGTGCCGCCCTGTCCGGTTGTGCATCGCAGGATGACGGAGACTCCTATTCCGTCAGCGTCCCGGTGGCAGCGGGTCAGGCGATGCGTCTTGATCACATGATTTCCCATGTTCCAGGCCAGGCGTGGCGTCTCACTTATCGCAGCGCAGATGCCCGTAATCCGAAGCAGCTTGTTCGGGTGTCAGCGGAAGTTCTGGTTCCCGCGGGCAAGCCGCCCGCTGGTGGGTGGCCTGTCTTGGCCTGGGCTCATGGAGAAAGTGGCCTGCATCTGACATGTGCGCCTTCTGTCATGGGCCTCGGGACTGTTCAGGAACGCTTTTATGGTCCCTGGCTGCGACAGGGCTTTGCGATTGTCGCCACAGACTATCCGGGTCTTGGGGAGCCCGGCGAGGCATTGCTTCTCAATGCCCGTTCAGAAGGGATGAGCGTCCTGGATTCCGTTCGAGCCGCTCACGAACGCCTTCCTTCGATCTCCACGACAGTACTTCTCAGTGGCCATTCGCAAGGCGCTCAGGCGGCTCTGGCAGCCTCCGCAATGGCGGCGTCCTATGCTCCCCAATTGCATATTCTGGGAACGATCGCTGTTGCCCCGCCCTATCTGGATGCGCAGGGCGTTCAGGATCTTCTGCACCCTCGTAATCCGCACAACTTCTCACCAGTCGTTCCGGAACTCCTGTCTCTTGGCGCGTCTCTGGCTCAGGCTGACCCCTCCTTTGACGCCAACGCTGTCTTCACAAACCGGGCTCTGGCTTTGATGCATGACGCCGGAAGCACATGCAGTTCGGATTTCTTTCCGATGGCCCACCGTTCAGGCCTGACACCTGCTACGACACTCAAGTCCGGCGCCGATGCCGTATTGGCGCCGGCACTGAAATGGGCTGAATATCCGTCCCTGTCGCTCTCAACGCCTGTCATGATTGCAACGGGGGCGCAGGATCTGCACTCCTCCCCAACCGAGCAGCATCGTTTGGTAAATGCACTATGTGCTGCAGGGACTTCCGTCAGCCACACGACCTATGGCGGTGCCAGCCATAGTGGCACTCTTGCTGCGGTCACCACAGATGCTCATGGTTTCGCACGAACCCTCCTTGCAGGGCAGAAGCCTACGAACAACTGCCCTGCACAATGACGATCCTCATTACAGGGGCTGGTTCTGGAATCGGTCAAGGATTGGCACACCGCCTTTCCAGGCCATACCAGACCCTGTTTTTGGGAGATCTGCATTCGGACAGCCTGAACCTGACTCAAGCGCAATGCTCGTCTTTGGGGGCAGTCGTTCATACTCGCTGCATAGACGTGCGCGACCGAGCAGAAATGGCTGAGTGGATAAGCGAATCCGCTCGCTCCAGACTGGAAATGGTATTTGTATGCGCGGGCCTGACTGGAGGCCTTCCACCCTCCCACGGACACCCTTCGGTCATGGAGCGGGAAGAACATGCGAGAGCCATTTTTGAGACCAATCTGACGGGTGCCCTCAACACCCTTTTCCCAGCTATCGAACAGATGCGTCAGCAAAAGCCGGATAAAAACGGTCACAGAGGCCGTATCTGCGTCATGTCTTCAGTCGCGAGCTTCGTCTCTTACCCGGGGACCCCATCTTATTCAGCCTCCAAGGCTGCAATTGATCGGTTTGTCGTTGCCAGTGCTCCGAGCCTGGAAAAACAGGGAATTTCCCTCACAAGCGTTTGTTGCGGGTTTGTAAAAACTCCGATGGTGCGGGCCAATCGTTTTCCCATGCCAGGTCTGGTCTCCACAGAAGAGGCAGTACGCCGCATTCTGCGTGGAACGCTACGGGGACAAAGACGAATCATGTTTCCATTCTGGCTTGGGTTAGGTGCACGTCTGACAGACCTTTTGCCGCCGCGTCTGGCTGAACGTTACTATTGCAGGCAGCCCTCTGCCCAACCGGGCGGAATGCCCGATTACTGACCAGTCTCACGGTACGAAAATGACTTTTCGTGTCCTAATAGTAATGACCAAAAGACCATAATCGGGGATAAGCTGTCGGCATGAATTTCTGCCGCTTTTTCATTGACCGCCCCGTCGCAACAATCCTGATGTCTCTTGCCATCTTCATGGCCGGCGTCATCTGCTATCCTCTTCTGCCTGTTGCGACGATGCCTGATGCCACCACAACCAACATCATGGTCGTGGCATCACAGCCGGGTGCGGACCCACAGCAGATGGCAACATCTGTTACGACCCCGCTGGAGCGGCGTCTTGGCTCCATTGCCGATGTGAAGAGCATTGAGTCTGATACCAGTCAGGGTCAGGCGCAGATTTTCATTGAGTTCTCGTCTTCCCGGAACATCGACGGTGCCCTGCGAGACGTACAGGCCGCTCTTCGGGCTGCCCGCAGCGATCTTCCCACCGGCACGCTCGACGATGATCCGCAGGCCTTCAAACTGGATGGCAGTGGTTTCCCGGTTTACCTGCTCAGTGTCACGACAGACCAGCTGACACAGGCCGAGCTTTATGATGTGGCCAACATTCAGGTCAAACCTTATCTGGCCAAGGTCAAAGGGGTAGGTCGCGTGGAGGTCGTTGGTTCATCGAACCCGGCCGTTCGTGTGGAGCTTAATCCGGGACCTCTGTATAAATGGGGCATCGGGCTTGAAAATATCCGCTCGGCCCTCGCCTCTGCCAATGCCTTCACTCCAAAGGGTTTCATCGACAGTCATGGCACACGCATGCTGCTGTCGACCAACGATCAGGCCGTCAAAGCGAGCGAATACAGGGATCTGATTGTCGGCTACCGGAACGGACTGTATCCCGTCCGCCTCAAGGACGTCGCAAACGTCTATGATGGTGTGCAGGACGTTTATCAAACGAGCTACATCAATGGTCACCGGGCCATTACGCTCATCGTTTCCGGTCAGCCCCACGCCAACACCGTGGCGATCGTTGATGGGATCAATGCTAATCTGGACAAACTGCGAGAGGGTCTGCCGGGTAGCGTCAAATTAACTGTTGGCCTCGATACATCCCGCTCCGTTCGGGCGGCCCTTGATGATGCGAGAGACGCCCTCATCATTTCCGTCATTCTGGTGGTGCTGGTCATCCTGCTTTTCTTCCGCAGGGTCATGACCACTGTCATTCCGGCCGTCACTGTGCCGATTGCCCTGTCCGGCACGCTGGCCGCAATGGCCTACTTCAACTTTACTCTGGACGTTCTATCTCTGATGTCCCTGACGATCGCTGTCGGGTTCGTTGTTGATGATGCCATTGTGGTGCTTGAGAACATTGCGCGGCACATTGAAGATGGGATGGATCATTACGAAGCCAGCATTGTTGGCTCGTCGGAAATCGGTTTCACGGTCCTGTCCATCAGCGCCTCGCTTGTTGCGGTGTTTATTCCTTTGCTGTTTTTGCCGGGAACTGCGGGCTCGATCATGTTCGAGTTCTGCATGACGATGATTTCCGCCATCGTGATTTCAATGTGGCTGTCCCTCACCCTGACACCCATGATGTGCGCTCGCATGCTTGAGATTGATCATGGGACCGGTCCCCGTAAGGGTCTTACAGGGGCAATCGTGCGCTTTACTGAAGCGGGGCTGGATGGCCTCGTGCGTCTTTACGCCCGTTCCATGCACTGGTGCCTGCGGCACACGATCCTTATGGGTCTGACCCTTCCATTGAGCTTTATCCTGCTCGTGGGTTCAGTCATCGTCATGCCCAAGGAATTTATCCCCGAGCAGGATATTTCCCTGATTGGCAGTCGCATCCAGGGCGATGCGACCATGTCCTTTGATGAAATTGACCGCAGGCTGCGTGCTGTTGGTGCAATCGTGCAGCGGGACCCGGACGTAACATCCACGACCATTTTCAGTAACGATAAAAACTCCGGCCAGCTCTACCTGCATTTGAAAGAGAAAAGCGAGCGTGCTCCGGTAGCGACAGTGCTGGCCCGTATTCGCAAGGCTGTTCCCGTTGAACCGGGAGCAGACGTGATGTTCTGGAATGTCGGCGGCAATAGCCAAGGGGGAAGCAGCCAGAAAAATACGGGTGCTTATCGATATGTTCTCCGCAGCGAAGATATTGCCAGCCTGACAGGCTATCTCCCTAAAATGCTGGGAGCGCTGCGTGCATCCGGGCAGTTGGTCAACCTTTCTTCAGCAACGGAAAGCCAGTCCATCGCGGCCTACGTCACGGTCCATCGCGATACGGAAGCACGGTATGGCATCACACCGCAGCTCATCCAGAATGTTCTGTATGATTCCTACGGCCAGACCATCGTCTCCACGATCCACCTTCCCCTGACGACACACCGGGTCGTCATGGTTCTGGGACCGCAGTATCGAACTGATCCCAACATGCTGCATCAGGTCTGGATTTCAACTTCTGCTGGCACAGCGGCAGGTGGTGTGGCGTCCAACCTGATTAGAGCCAAGGCCTCCACTAGCGGGACTGAAAGCACATTTGCATCTCTTGCAACGGCATCTATTCAGAACTCACTGGCCAACCAGATTTCCGGCAACAGTTCCAGTGGTGCCGCTGTATCGTCTTCGACAGAAAAGATGATCCCACTTGAAAACGTGGCTTCAATTCTCTGGAAACAGCAGCCGCTCGATGTCACCCATCGTTCGGGATACTATTCGACCGCTATTTCCTTCGATCTGGCGCCCGGCGTGACCTATGCTCAGGGCGTGCAGCTCATTCAGGACACGCTGAAAAACACCCATGCTCCAGAAGGTGTTCTGGGCGAGTTCACGGGGACAGCGGGCGATACAACCAAAGTCATGATCAATGCACTGCTGGCGTTCGCAGCAGCCATTGCCGTCATGTATATTGTGCTTGGCATTCTGTATGAGAGCCTAATTCATCCCATTACCATTCTCTCCACGCTGCCCTCTGCCGGCATTGGCGCCATCATAGGGCTATGGTGCTTTGGAATGCCCTTCAGCGTTGTTGCTGTTATCGGCATCATCCTGCTGACAGGCATTGTGAAAAAGAACGCTATTCTGGTGATCGACTTTGCCATTCATGCAGAGCGCCATGATGGATTGTCGCCCAAGGATGCCATTTTCAAGGCGTCCATTACGCGTTTCCGCCCAATTCTCATGACCTCTCTCGCTGCGGCCCTCGGTGCCGTACCGCTTATCATCGGACATGGTTACGGGAGCGAGATGCGGGCCCCGCTGGGCGTCTCTGTGCTCGGAGGCATGATCGTAAGTCAGTTGCTCACGCTTTATACGACTCCGATCGTCTATCTCTGGATGGATGCGATTGGAAAATGGGTCCGGCGAATGATGCTCCGCATTGGAAAGCTCTTCCAGCACCGCGCTATGCCCGGCAGTATGCAGAACCAGAGTTAGGCCAGACGAGCGGACTGCTTTTCATTTTGAAGCCTGAAATGCCACTGCGTTTCAGGCTTTTTTATAACGTCGGCAAGTTCACTGCTGCAGGACGGTTTCGGCTGTCCGCTGAAAGAGGAGCAATGTCCGGGATGACCTCGACTTCGGTTCGTCCCATGACCCGCCCCGTCAGAACCATGTGGCTGTTGGCATTATAAATATGAACAGTATCGCCTTTGCCACCTGCCTCCAGAACGTTTCCTGACACTGTCAGGCGAACTCCCGGCAAGGTGTAGGACAAAACCACGGGTGATCCGCGCCGCACTAATTGAGGGTGCACAAGTTGCGAGGATGCCAGAACCTGTCCCGCAGACAGACTGCCTCTTGCTTCCAGACCTACTGCATCATCAACAGTCTGCAACGCGTCTTCAGGCACATCGGATGACCGGACCAAAGTAACACTCACATCTTCCGGCAACACAGGCTGCCCAGGATGAAGCCCATGACGAAGCGTCACGGCCCGGACCTCCATGGTCACGGAGCCATTCACCAAAAAGGATGTTGCTTTCCCACCCGATGTGGCTGGAACCTCCATTCGGGCATTGAAATGGCCACCCCCTCGTGGTGGACGCTCCAGATGCAGAAGAACTGGAGCCGCCTGATCCTGCGCAGGAACTGGCACTGACCGAAAACCACTCAGGGTAATTTCAACATGAGCGTCCTGAGGCAAATCCAGCCCCTGGTGCAAAACCGGTAGAATATCATCTTCCCCGATTAAACGTGTGGCCCGCGCCACCGTCGTGGAGACCAAAGGGGATGCATCTGGCCAGTCCACACCAAACTGTGCAGCAATCGCTGTCAATTGCGGGCCACCTACAACATAATTCGCGCCAAGTGCAGGAGCGTCTCCGATATCGGCGTCCTGCGCTGACGTCAGGCCTGAAAACAGATCGGAAAGATGAACACGAGCATGATCGATACTGATATTCGTGCGGAGCGTGGCCGCATGGACGGAACCCGTTGCTACAGCTGAAAACACCAGCAGTCCGACTTGCCACCACCCTCCTTTCACGTTCAGCGGCCGCCAAGGTTGTTGAGCGTCTGCATCATGTCGTCTGCTGACGTAATGACCTTGCTGTTCATTTCGTATGCACGCTGCGCCGTAATGAGATCTGTAATTTCCGTCACAACATTGACGTTCGAGTTCTCAACATAGCCTTGCATGACACTGCCATAACCCGTTGTGTTCGGGGTTCCGAGCATTGCATCGCCAGAGGCCGTGGTGGGCGTGAACAGGTTCTGGCCCATCGCGTCCAGGCCATTTTCATTCGTGAAGGTTGCAAGCTGGAGCTGACCGACAACAGTTGAATTGTTCTGCCCGGCGACGGTTACGCTGACCTGCCCGGACTGATCAATACTGACACTCTGGGCATTATTGGGGATCGTGATGGTCGGGCTTAGCTGGTAGCCATCTGCTGTGACAAGCGATCCCGTATTGTCCATCGAGAAGGTACCATCTCGCGTGTAAGCCAACTGTCCGGAGGGGAGCTGGATCTGAAAGTATCCCTTGCCCTGCACGGCTAGATCCAGAGAGTTACTGGTTTGTTCAAGACTACCTTGATCATTGATGCGATAAATAGCGGCTGTTTTTACACCCAGACCAACCTGCGCTCCGGCAGGCACAGTCGTACCTGTATCAGACGAACTCGTGCCGACCCGGCGAATATTCTGGTAGATGAGATCCTGGAACTCAGCACGAGACCGTTTGTATCCGGTCGTACTCATGTTCGCGATGTTGTTCGAAATGGTCTCAACGTTGGTCTGTTGGGCCTGCATGCCCGTTCCAGCAATATCGAGTGCGCGCATGTGGCTTTAATCCTTGTCCCGTCAGGACGTCTGTCAGGCGGAGACCTGAACGATTTTATCGATGGCGTTCTGCTGACGTGTCGCCTCGGCGTTGACGAACTGCGCCATGAAATCGAAATTGCGCTGGATATCCATCATCTTCGTGACCTCGGACATCATCTGCACATTACTGCCCTCGACCATGCCTTGCAGGATCGAAGGCCTGTCCACGGCATCAGTTGGCTGGTCTGATCGGAGAAGATGACTGCCCTCAGCCTGGAGAGTGTTATTGTCCCGTGCAGTCACGATACCGATCTGCCCGGCTTCACCGGTTTCAGTGGTTATGACACCGTCCGAAGAAATGGTGAGTTGATGATCCGTTGCTGGCAGCACGATGGGCTGCCCTTCCCGGTCCAGAAGGGCGTTACCACTTTCGTCAACTACCGTTCCGTCCTGCTGCTTCTCAAAACGGCCAGCGCGTGTCAGTCGCACACCGTTAGCGGTCTGCACCTGGAAATACCCCTCTCCACCCAATGCAAGATCGAGCGGGTTTCCCGTCTGCTGCATGTCGCCCTGTTGAAAGTCACGATAGGTCGCGCGATCCTGAGTATAGGCTTGGGTCTCAGCGCCCGTGGGCTGGGTACTTCCGTGCTGGCGGGAGAGATAATCACTGAACAAAACGTTTTCGCGTTTGTAACCAACCGTGGAAGCATTGGACATGTTGTCTGCCACCACCGACATGGCGCGTTGCTGGGCATCCATGCGCGAAAGGGCAATATAGGTGCTGTTCTCCACGGCTGAAGCTCCGGCATTCCACTGTCATGGAGGAAGCTTAACTGTCAGACCCTTTCCCAATCGTTAACTGCACCCGTCAGGACGAGTCGTCCTGACGGTATGGAGAGCCTGCTGCCAGGGCCTCGGCTTCATCCAGAAGAGCGCTCCGCTCTTCCTCCAGAAAAGCCGCAACAGCTCTCCCCAGTCCCGGATCCAAAAAGGCGTGCGCCGAGCGCGTAAGAGCTGGCAGATAACCGCGCTGGATCTTGTGTTCCCCCTGCGCGCCAGCTTCCACACGGGTCAACCCATGGGCAATGGCAAAATCGATGGCCTGATAGTAGCACAACTCAAAATGGAGGAAGGGCCACTCACCGTCACATCCCCAGTTCCGCCCGAAGAGAGTATCTTTTCCCATCAGATTCAGGGCCCCCGCCACAGGGCGACCTTCATGCTCCGCAAGCATCAGAACGACGCTGTTGCCCAAGCGCTCTGAAAGCATCGGGAAGAAGCTTTCAGACAGATAAGCACTCCCCCATTTTCGATCGACCGTAGACTGATAGAATCGATAAAAGGCTTTCCAGTCCGCAGCGGTAATGTCCGCGCCTTGCCTTGTCACGAATGTAAGGCCAGCGGTCTGGGCTGTTTTGCGTTCCTTGCGAATGGCCTTGCGCTTACGGGATGACAGGGCATTCAGGAAATCCTCGAAAGACGCGTATCCCTGATTTTGCCAGTGATACTGAATGCCTAGGCGCTTGAGGTATCCGGCGCTTTCAAATGCCTCCATCGAGGCATCATCACAAAATGTCGCATGTACGGAAGACAGACCTAGCTGCCCGGCTGCTTGCATTAAAGCCGATGCCAGCGCGCGTGCGACGGCCTGTGGTTCCACCTGATCAGGCCGGACAAGAAGGCGCGGACCGGGGACTGGGGAAAACGGAACCGCACACTGGAACTTGGGATAATAGTGCCCTCCAGCAGCCTCATAGGCCCGCGCCCAAGACTGATCGAAGACATATTCGCCCATGGAATGGGCTTTTCCATAAAGAGGAGCGAGCGCTGCGATCGTTCCATTGGGAGCGCGTAGTGCAGCGTGCCGGACAAGCCATCCGGTTCGATCCGCGACGGATCCACTGTCTTCCAGAGCCGAAAGAAATCCGAAGGACACAAACGGATTTTCGTCGCCGGCGCAGGCATCCCATTCAGCCGGGCCGATTTCATGGATGGACGCATGAAGCGTCAGCGTCCAGTCAGTCGCTTCTGATGGCGGGGGAGTAGAGGCGCTCATGACGGCTGATCCTGCAAACGTACATAACCCATAGGGCAAACGTGTTGATCAGGCATGGAAAAGACAACGTCTTACTGTCTTTTCCATAGAGTTAGATGGGCAAGAAGCCCATCCAGTCCGGTGAAATCAGACGACTTCGAACAGGGCTTCCACTTCAACCGGTGCATTCACTGGCAGGCTTGGAACGCCGATTGTGGAGCGGGCGTGACGACCTGCATCTCCGAAGACTTCAACCGCGAGATCGGACGCACCGTTCATGACAACAGCATGTTCCGTGAATTCCGGTGTGCAGGCAATGAAACCACCGAGACGCACAACCCGCTTGATGCGGGACAGATCACCGCCCAGAGCGGCCTTGGCTTGGGAAATGACGTTGATGAGGCATGCGCGTGCACAGGCTACACCTGCATGATTGGAGACTTCGTCGCCCAGCTTGCCGGTAATGAGCAGCTTACCATCCACGAGAGGAAGCTGACCCGAAACGACCAGCAGATTGCCTGTCAGGACAGTCGTGACGTAATTGGCAACCGGTGCAGCAGCTTCCGGCAGTGTGATTTCAAGGGCGGCGAGACGATCTTCAGGGGTGTTGGACATGAGTGTTCTCCTGTGAATGGACTGTCATGTTGAAACGCATAGACGTCGATGCCAAGGGTGAACCGTCACACGGCTGATCCCTCTTCGCCGGCCAGTGTTCGGCGACTTCGCTCAAGCTCTTCGGCATAGCGACGCAGAGCGTGCTGTTCCGTCAGGATACCAACCACCTGACGGGACTGAAGATCTTCCACGACAACGAGGGCATCGGCTTCTGCACGTTCGAACAGTTCCACGGCTTCCCGAACTGTCAGCAGAGGCGTCAACATGGCGTTTTCGAAATGGGCGAGGCTCTGCACGGGCGTTAAGGCCGCAGGAACGGCCTGGAGCTCTGCCACATTAACCATTCCCACATAGCGGCTGTCCCGATCCAGCAGGACAATTCTCTGCGCGGAGCCCAAAGGAAAAAGAGCCTGTGCCCGGTTCAGGGGGGTGTCAGACGAGATGGTTCGCACCTGTCCGCGCATCATGCGCCGAACGTTCAGAGAGCGCATCCACCCGATATCCACGGCAGAGCGAATGGATTCACCACGCAGATGAAAACGCCATGTGGCGAAACTGTAGCCGAACAGACGTCTCACAGTGAGGAGCGACAAAACAGCGGCTACGAATGTTGCACCGCTCATGGAAATACTGCCTGTCAGTTCCAGAAGCAGGCACACCATGGTCATAGGGCTACCGATGATGGCCACGGCCATGGCGCTCATTCCAATCAGAGCACAAGCCGTCAAGGACACTGGCGCCAAGCCGATCCACTCAAGCAGTGCGCCATACACTGTCCCGGCAAGGCTACCGAGGTACAGAGATGCAAAGAACAGCCCCCCGCGAAATCCGGAGCCGATGGAAATGCAGGAGGCCAGCGCTTTCAATATCAGCAGGCCAAGGGCCAGACGGGGCGTAATCCATCCCGCAAAAACCACTCGCATGGCGTCATGTCCCGCCGACAGGACTGATGGGTGAATGACTGCTAACCCACCAACCATCAGTCCGCCGACAGCAGGCTTCAGCCACACGGGGCCAGGGAGCTTGCGAAACAGAACCTCGGTCTGGGTCACACAATACATGACGCCGATGGCGGTTAGAGCAGACAGAATGCTGATGACAACAACACCGACACTCCCATCCCACGTCAGAGTCCCCGGATCTGCAATCACAACCGCGGCAGGCATGTGACCAAACAGATGCGCCACCCCCACACCGGCAAGAGCGGCAACAGCGACGGGTGACAGACTGACGAGAGAGTAAGAGCCGATCACGAGTTCAAAGGCGTAAAAGGCTCCCGCCACGGGCGCGTTGAATGCCGCACCGATCGCCGCGCCAGCAGCCGCGCCCACCAGAACGCGTAAATCTTCACGACGGACCCGGAAAGACTGGCCAATGCGGGACCCAAGAGCAGAGGCAATCTGTGTAAAGCCTGCTTCGAGGCCGATGGAGCCCCCTATGCCATTGGACAGGATCGTTTGAAGCGCAACGATCGTGCTGTCTCGCACAGACATGCGACCACCATGCAGAGCATTGGCTTCAATGGGATCGACCGGACGGCGTGGCATAACTTTTGCAACCACCGCACCGAATATTCCAAGGACAAGGCCGCCCAGTGTCAGGACAAGGAGAAGACGCCATGGGGGGAGCCATGTCAGGCCGGAAAGGTGACCGTCCACAGTGTTCCCGCGACCGAATAGCGCGCTGTGAAGAAACAGGGTGACGGTTGTAACAATCACAACACACAGCCCGGACAGTCCCCCAACCACGGCAGCCAGAACAGTCAGCCAGATCTCGTCAGCGCGCACCATCGCACGCAGCGTCACGGGAGCCTGGGTGGGGTGACGAAGGAGCTCGCGCAGATGGCGACTCACGCGAAAACGCAATTCGTTACGGGTGGGACTGGTGGACAAGAGGTCTCCCCGGCGGCAGGTGTAGTTCTGTTTGGCTGGAACGCTGCTTGCGATCAACCGCTGTCATGGAAGGATCATGCATGAAACTCAACGCCATCGAACGCGGGGACGGACAGGAAACGGTCGTTTTCCTGCATGGACTGTTTGGACGCGCCCGGAATCTTGGTTTTCTTCAGCGTGAGGCAGCCCAGACATTTCGGACGATTGCCCTGGACCTTCGCAATCACGGAGACAGTCCGCATGGCCCCGTTAGCTACGTTGCGATGGCGCAGGATGTGCTGGAAACCCTTGATGATCTCAGGATCGATTCTTTTTCGGTCGTCGGACATTCCATGGGTGGAAAGGTTGCAATGATGCTCGCTCTGGCAGAGCCAGACCGTGTAGTCCGCCTGATGGTCGCTGATATGGCCCCCGCGCGGACCCAGCAGGGCCATGGTGACATGATTGCCCGGCTGGATGCCATCACGTTTCCGCCAGACCTGACCCGGAGTGGCGCGCTGGACTTGCTGGAACCCGTCACAGGCAGCAGAGCCGTCGCGGAACTGATGGCTCAGAATGTTCGCCTCGACGACACGCCGGGCTGGGCCATTGGATTTGATGACATTACGCACGGAATACGTCTGATCGAAGACTGGCCTGAAATTCAGGCTATTCCTTATGAAGGGCCTGCTCTGTTCCTTCGCGGTGGCAATTCCGATTATGTCAGGCCGGAGCACCATCCCCTGATCATGGCACTGTTTCCTCATGCCCGGATACAAACTCTGGATGGCGCAGGTCACTGGCTGCATGCGGAGCAGCCCCGCCCTTTCATTGCTGAAATGATGGCGTTCCTCAACGAACCGGCCAACTCCCCAGACTAACCCGTCAACACGTTGGGAGCAGTTTTTCGCCTTTCTTCCGCCACGCGCCAGCAATACCAGGCCAGCGCGGAGCGATATGGGGAAAAAGGAAGCGTTTCAATTGTCAGAGCTTTGGGCTTCGGCGCAATGTCCAGCCCTTTAATCCGGCGCCAACCTTCCCGGACACCAAAGTCATCCACCGGCATCACATCGGGCCGGTTCAACGTCAGCATCAGCAGCATCTCAACGGTCCATCGTCCGACACCACGAAGGGGTATGAGCCGCTGGATCAAGTCCTCGTCTTCCAGCGCCTCAGCGTCTTGTCGGCTGGGCACAAGCCCGTCCAACCGAGCCTGCGCAACGCCCCGCATGGCACTCTGCTTGCTGGCAGACAGGCCGCAGGCACGCAGAGCATCTTCGGACAAAGCAAGAAGGGCATCAGGTGCTGGAGGCGTGCCATCCTCGGACGCCTCAGGGCCAAGAAGGCATAGCCGCCCGAAGATACGGCGCGCAGCCACACCATGGAGCTGCTGTCCGGCGATGGCACGGAGGAGGGCGTCGTATGGCTCCTGATCGCCTCTTCCCTGAAGGCGACATGGACCAATCCTGTGGACTGCGGCTGCAACATCCGGATCAACGGAAAGACACGATATGAGACTGTCTGTCATGAAGCTGTCTTTCCTGCCAGGAACATGGCGCTTTGTCTCTTTCGTGAACTGCCCATTACTGCCATGATAGTGACAGACGCAATGCCCACCCCCAGACCGGATACCAGCCTGCCGGATGACGAACCCGCCCGCCCTGGTGCATAAAGCCTGGCGATGACTTGCCGCCACCTTTCCTCTTTTGAGCAGGCCCGCAACGTATGAGCGGGAAAATGCCGTCTGCCAATGGCAAGGTGGAGCGTCGCGAGCCAAAGCTGTTCGCTGCGTCCTTACGCCCTGTGAATGCACATCTTCAGTCACCGAAGGGATTCCGGTCCCGACTGAAGGATTATGTCCCACCTGCGAAAAGCCCGGTTCGTCCCGTCCTGACGCCCATGATGCGCCCACAGACCATTGTGGAACCGGGGCCTATTGTTCCGTTCTGCATTTCTGCTGGCCTTCATGCGGCAGTCCTCGCCCTGCTGCTTACGCAGCATCAGGGCGTGCATGGTTCACCTGCAGGAAGTGAGCAGCCGCAGGTTGAGATGGTCTTTGACCAGCCTCCCTCAAAAAGCAGCATGCAGGGACCGCGCGCCAATGATCAGGGGGGCGCTCCGCCACCACCGCCTGCCCAGAGCCAGGAAGAAACCCAGCAGGAACAGCAGCAGCCAGAGCAGCAGCAATCTGCACCTACACCTGCCGTGCCGACGCCTGAAACGCCATCGGCCCCACCCGTGCCCGAAGAATCGTCATCCGAGCTTCCCAAGACCACGCCGTCTCAGCAGGTTACGCCGGGCGCCGCCCCCAGCCAGAGAAGCACACAGACGACGTCGCACAGTCATCGTGCCCATCGCTCGAACCGGTCACAGAACAACAATCCGTTCGCCCATCCGATGGATCTGTCCTTTGGTGAACAGCCATCGCCCTATCGCCATCGCCGTGGACGCGCAGCGGGATCGGGCGGACCGATTGACATGTCGCTGGGGCCGCTCAGCATGAATGGCGCCATTAACGCGCCTTATCAGACACGCACCAGCGTGAAGGGCGTCAGTGAAGATTACGGCAGCGAGATTGATCGTTGGATCCGGTCTCACATGTATTATCCGGAAGATGCCGCCCGCGCCGGAGAGGATGGTCCGTCTTCTGTCCATGTTGTTCTGGACAGATTCGGGCACGTCAAAACAGTCCGGCTGACGGGCCAGTCCGGCTCCTACTCACTGGATGCTGCCACGACAGGTATGTTCCAGGGGGCCAAACTGCCGCCAGTGCCGCCGGACATGAAGGGCGATCACTTCGATATCGATGTGACGATCAATTACATTCTGATCCGCCGCTGATCCGCAGTTTCGACATCGGCGAAGTGATCCCTTACACTTCGCCGATCTCTTTATCACTGTTCCGGAGCCCTGATGCGCCGTTTCCTGCCTGTTCTGCTGCCCCTCTGTCTGGCTGGCTGCTTCAGCATGCCCCGCCCTTTCTCGGACCCAGGACAACAGGCCCGACAGCTCGCAACGGCAAACCTACCTCCTGCTCGACTGGCCGTTCCGACATCTTCTGAGTCCCTGTTGTCCGATGATGCTGCGAAGCTGTGGGCTCATGACGTTGCGGAAGCCATGGTGGCACAGTCGGTGCCGGCTATTGCCCAGCCGAAAAAGCCCGGGGACTGGTGGCTGAAACTGAGCGCCAGCACACGCAACGGAGCCGTTGTACCGCACTACGTCATCATGACGCCCGAGGGGAAAGCCCGCGCCGAAGGCGATGGCGCACCGGTTGATATGGCAGGCTGGAGTGCGGGAGATCCGTTGGCCATTAAGGGCGCCGCCATGCAGGAGGCTCCGGAACTGGCCAATCTCCTGACCGGTATCCAGGCAGATATGATGCAACAGGATCCTCACAGCCTCATGCGCCGTGCTGCTCATATCTATTTTGAAGGCGTTAAAGGAGCGCCCGGCGATGGAAATACCTCTCTAGCCCGGGCGTTCTATGCCTCGCTGCCTGACAAAACAAACTCTGTGCAGACCAACGCCAAGAACGCGGATTTTACGGTTCAGGGCATCGTGAAGGTCACAACTGCGGGGACAGTCGATAAAACTTTGATGCAGCACATCGAGATCGTCTGGCATGTCATCACGCCAGACGGCAAGGAAGCCGGGGCAGCAACACAGCTTCACGATGTTCCGGCTCATTCCCTGGATAATGCGTGGGGTGATACAGCGATCATGGCTGCTGAAGAAGCCGCAGGCGCTGTACGGACCATCATCACCAATTATTCTGGCCGGGAGCACAAGCCGCTGCCCGCGTCGACACAAACTGTGAAACCATCTGACGCAAAGCACGCTTAATTTCAGCTCACGCATTCTGTGAGCCCTGTTTTCGAGGTTTTCATCCTCTGCCCTTCATGCCCTCGGAAAGAGAGCCGAATGCTTGCCCGCGCGTCACAGACTAAAGAATCCCCTGTCATCGTCTGGTTCAGGGATGACCTTCGCCTAGCAGATCACCCCGCCCTACAGGCTGCTGTGGAAACCGGGCGACCGCTGATCTGCGTTTACGTTCTTGATGATGAGACACCTGCACTCCACCGTCTGGGAGCGGCATCCCGGTGGTGGCTACACGGCGCACTGGCTGAGCTGAGGAAATCTCTGGCTCAACACCATGGAGCGCTCCTGATGCTTCATGGCTCCGCAGAGACGCTGATTCCTGCGCTTGCGAAAGAAACTGGGTCTAACTGCGTTTTCTGGCATCACCGTTTCCATGCCAAAGAGCGGGAGCAGGACGACCGTATTGCTGATGCGCTCAGTAAAAACGGTGCCTCCGTGACGGCAGAATGGGGAACTGTCCTGCTGGATCCTGAGCGGGTTCGCACCAAAGAAGAAAAATTCTACCGTGTTTTCACAGCTTTCTGGAAAGCGTTTCAGCTTCAGGATGTTCCCGATCCTGTAGATGCGCCGTCCCACCTGTCGTTCTACCCTGTTGAGAGCGAATTGCTTTCCGATCATCGTCTTGATGAGCAGGCTCTCCTTCCCACCCAGCCTGACTGGGCCGCCGGGCTACGGTCTCACTGGGAGCCGGGAGAAACGGAAGGACAGGAGCATCTGGAGGACTTCCTGAAGCATGACTGTACCCGTTATGGAACCGGCCGGGACGAGTTAGGGCGCGAAGGAACCTCGCGCCTGTCCCCTTATCTGGCGTCAGGAGCAGTCTCTCCGCGGCAGGTTTGGGACGCGATTCAGCGTAAAGGGGCTTCCGAAGAAGGCGCGAGGATTTTTCTCTCCGAAATCGGGTGGCGAGAGTTCGCGAAATACACCCTTTTCCATCAACCTCTTCTGCCTGAGACCAGCCTGAATCAGAAATTTTCATCCATGTCTTGGCGCACGAGTCAGACAGATTTGGAAGCGTGGCAACAGGGACGTACCGGCATTCCTGTTGTGGATGCTGGCATGCGGCAGCTCTGGGTGACAGGATGGATGCACAATCGGGCGAGAATGATCGTCGGATCATTTTTGACGAAGCATCTGCTGATTGACTGGCGTGAAGGGGAAGCCTGGTTCCGTGACACTTTGGTGGACGCAGATTGGGCAAGCAATGCCATGAACTGGCAGTGGGTTGCGGGAACGGGCATTGATGCCGCGCCGTTCTTCCGGATTTTTAATCCGACCAGACAGGGTGTGAAATTTGATCCTGACGGCGATTATATCCGTCAATGGGTGCCGGAGCTGAAGAAGCTCTCAGGAAAGGCACTGCTCGAGCCCTGGAGCGCGCGGGAAGATGAACTGCGCCACGCCGGCGTCGTTCTGGGAAAGACGTACCCACGTCCGATCGTCGAGCTTCAGGACGGTCGGGACCGCGCTATGAAAGCGTTTCGCTCTCTGTAACCCAACAAGATACCAGCCGGATTACTCCGGCTGGCAAGGCTGTCTCAGAGACCGCCATTCAGGAAGTTCGTCGCATCGCTACGGCTCTTCTTGCCCAGCGCATTCAGACGGTTCTTCTGCTCCTGCGGCGCATTACGCAGCTTCTGAACCTTTTCCGTCTGGGCGGTACGAGCCGTGTTCAGCTTGTCACGCTCGTTGTTGATCTTGTTCTGAATGTTGGCTTTTTCGTTAGCCGGAGCATTCGTGTACTGGCTCTTGAGAGCCTGAATCTTCTGTGTGCGCTCAGCCTGGGAAGCAGCCGACTGCGTCTGGTAATTCTTTACGCGGTTGTTAAGATTGTCTTCTTTCTGGGAAAGGTTACCGAGAAAATCGTTCTGTGTGCTTTGCGTGGCAGCAGCCGGGTCAGCAGCATACGCGCTGGAAGCCACTGAAACAGAACCGGTCAGCAGGCTGACAGCGAGAAGCGAACGAAAGAAAATACGGTTTGTCATGAAATCTCCTGTAGTCGTCTTGCGGGAAGACATCAGCATTTCATGGCGGGAATGTGGCTTCCCGACAAATCAGTCTTTATTCGAGGCCTTCCGCAATTGCTGCAATGCGGTCAGGTTGCATGATTGTAATGTGAGTGATGCCACGAATGCTTATGAGACCTTCCCGTTTAAAGGCACTCAGAACACGGCTGACTGTTTCAATAGTCAATCCGAGATAATCAGCGATATCGGTTCGCGGCATGGGCAGATCAAGCTCAATCGGCGCATGAGGCTCCGGCACTGGCGCGGAGAGCAGGCGCGCACGTTCCATCAGGAATGTGGCAAGACGCTCGCGTGCCGTCTTTCGGCCCAGCAATGTCATGCGTGCCTGCATCAAAGTCAGTTCACGCGACGCTTCCTGACGCAATCGATGCTCCAGATTGGGAAAGCGACTTGTGAGTCGCTGCATGGACGCATGGGGAAAACGACACAGAACCGCAGTGCCGAGCGCCTCTGCACCAAATGCATAGCTCGTGGACGCCGCAAGCCCCAGGAAATCTCCACCTTCAGCAAAACCGGTAATCTGACGACGCCCGTCTGGAAGAAGTGTGAACAGTTTGACGCGGCCACCAGTCACAACGAAAAAATCGTGGGCTGGCTCACCCTCCTCTATAAATGACCTTCCATCCGGAACAGTCATTTTTGAAGACTCACTGGCAAGTATCGCAAGATCACAATCGTCAATCGCATTACAGATACTGTGTTCGCGACCAATGCAATGAGCACAGCGATCGTGGATTTCGTCCGGGATACGCGTTGATGTCATGATGATTGGAACTCTCCCGGCCTGTAACATTTGCTGTGCCGCCACACCCATAGCACATAATTCCCCAGACTTGATCCAGGTCAAGGTGAGGCATGGGGAGGAGTGCTTTGTGAGGTCAACTATTGTTGATGGAAACCCTTTAATATGAAGACTTCAGCTCTTGCGCTGGTCGCTGCCCTAGGCCTGGTGGCATCTCCTGCCTTCGCTCAGACGACAGCTCCTGTCGTTGCTCCTCAGGCCACTGTTTCCGCTCCCATGACGGCAGCTCCTGTGCCCCAGGTCAACATTGCACCGCCGTCATCCGGGCACTGCGGCCTGTTCGAGACCTGTGCGAACACAAAGATCGGCCTGGGCAAAGGCGATTTCCTGATCCGTCTGTCTGCTCTTGGTGTTCTTCCGCAGGATACATCGTCCCGCGTGAAGGTGATCGGTGGTCGCGTCAAGGCAACCAACCAGGTCGCTCCTGAATTCACGTTCGAATATTTCTTTACGGATCATATCTCTCTGGATCTGATCGCAGCCAGCACACGTCATGAGCTTGCCGCTGAAGACACGGCTCTCGGCAAGGTTGATCTGGGTAGCACGTGGGTCCTGCCGCCGACGCTTACGCTGGCCTGGCACTTCCGCCCACACAAGCGCTTCAACCCTTATGCAGGTGTGGGTCTGACACTGGCATTCTTCCACAACATCAGCCCGGCAGGCGGAGCAGTTCAGAAGCTTGATCTGCGCACCACGGTTGGTCCGGCAGCCAACGTTGGTTTCGATTACCAGCTCGTAGGCAACTGGTTCTTTAACTTTGACGCCAAGCAGATGTGGCTGTCCGTTCCGGCATTCGTCAACGAACGTGGTGGCGCTTCTGGCCCATACATTCACGCGCGTGACAGCCTGAACCCGACCACGGTTGCAGCTGGTATCGAATACCGCTTCTGATCCGTTCCTGCGGTTCAAGATCAAAAAAGCAGTTCATCCTTCACGGGGTGAGCTGCTTTTTTTATGTAATTTTTGGGTCAAAACGATAAAATTTTTGCAATATGTTGCGGGAAGCCTTTAGAAAATCCGAGTTTTCAGCTTCTAGTGATGCTGACCGATGATTATGTCACGTAGCGATTGCCATGAAATCGTCGGGGTTCAGGAATAGCAGGGCGGTTTATGCTTCTGCCGCATTTGCGGCATTGGTCGTCTGGCAGATACGGGGTTTTCAAAAAGTATGCGTGTTGCGCGCGCCAGCGCTCTGGCTCTCGGCCTGCTGGGTCTGGTTTTCCTTGTTCTTTTCTTGAGAACCTATTTCTTCGCTCCGCCTCACGCGGCTACCCCCGAGCAACCGATGTTTGCACGGCAGAATGGTAGTCTCGTCTTGCGGGATGGCAGCCCTTTGCAGAAACGCCTTGTGGTCGCTCCGGTTTCCCTGTCGCATGATACGGCTGGAGTGGCCCTGCCGGCGCAGGTCGTTGCTCTGCCTGATCATCAGGTCAACGTGCTGGCGCCAGCAACTGGCCGGATCATGAGTGTCGCCGTTCAGCTCGGCCAGCATGTTTCACGTGGGCAGGTGCTGGCGACAATTGCAGCCAGCGATCTGGATCAGGCCTGGGCTGACGATCGTCGTGCGCGTGCTGCACTGGATTTCTCCAAGCGTGCCTATGACCGTGCACGCGGCGTTCTGGCTGCGGGCGGAAATGCCGTTAAAGATCTTGAATCTGCACGCAATGATCTGGCTCAGGCAGAAGCGGAAGCTCTGAGAACACATCAGCGCCTGCAGGTTCTGGGTGCACGCTCTGATTACGCTGCGCAGGGGCAGGTACCGCTGGTTTCGCCCGTGGATGGTGTCGTCTCCACAACCAACATGGCTGTGGGACAAAACATCACGGACTCAACGGCCATTCAGATGACGCTGCTGGATCTCTCTTCCGTGTGGGTCGCTGCTGCAGTTCCGGAAAGCCGCATGTCTGACATCATGGGTGGCGCAACGCTGGATGTCACGTTCCCTGCCCTTCCCGGCCAGACATGTTCCGGTCCAGTTGCAACACGAGACCCTGCATTGAAGCCTGATACACGGCGGCTCAACGTTTATGTTGTCTGCCCGAATACAGAAGGCTTACTGCGTCCCGGCATGTTCGCTTCGGCAAATCTGGGGGTTTCGGAAAACGATGTTGTTCGGGTGCCGAAATCCGCGCTGCTGATGAACAACGATCAGGTTTCAGTTTTCGTTGAGGTTGCCCCGGGCACTTTTCGTAGGCGTGAAGTCACCATCAATTATGATGAAGGTGACGATGTGCTTGTTCTCTCCGGCTTGTCAGCGGGTGAGCGTGTTGTGACCAGCGGCGCCATCCTGCTGAACGACGACTGACCGGACGGGCCAGCCATCATGATCGAACGTTTTATCTCCTGGTGCTTCGTGCGCCGGAACATCGTCTTCTTTGCTGCCGTTCTGCTTGCCGTCATGGGAAGCATTGCGTGGCGTATCCTGCCTGTTGAAGCCTATCCGGACCTTGGGTCTGTCAGCGTTCTTGTGACGACCCAGCAGTCCGGTCTGGCTGCGGAGGAAATGGAGCAGCAGGTCACGATTCCACTGGAGCGCATGCTTGCCAGCGTTCCCGGTGTTTCGGACAGCCGCTCCACCAGCACATTTGGGCTCTCCCTCATCACGCTGATTTTCCGGGATGGGACGGATGTGTTCTGGGCCCGGCAGCAGGTTGAAACCATTCTTGCCAGCAACCCGCTTTCCAATGGTGCGCAGCCCTCTCTCGGGCCGATCTCCGGCCCGACAGGCGAGATCTATCGCTATACGCTGGAATCAGACGACAAGAACCTGATGCAACTGTCGGACGTCCAGAAATGGACGGTTATCCCGGCAATTTTGCACGTTCCTGGTGTTGTGAGCGTCAATAATTTTGGCGGCTTTACGCGAGAATATCAGCTCGTTCTCAAGCCTTCCTCCCTGTTCCGCTATCACATCGGCCTGGAAGATATTCTGTCCGCGATCCGGAACAACAATATCAACGCAGGTGGTGGTCGGGTCACGCGAGGCGAGCAGTCCTATATCGTCCGCGGTGTAGGCATGATTCACTCCCTTGAGGACATGGGGAATATTGTGGTTGCCCAGCGTGATGGCGTGCCTGTTCTGGTGCGTGATCTGGGGACCATCCAGTTCGGGCATCAGGTGCGCGAAGGCATTCTGGGCAAGGACCATAACCCCGATACCATCGAGGGCGTGGTCACCATGCTCAGTGGTGAGAATCCGTCTGTAGTGCTGGAAAACCTGCACCAGACGGTTGCGAAGCTTCAGACACAGCTCGCTCCTCAGCACATCCGCGTCGTTCCCTATATCGATCGCGACAATCTGGTTCTCTCCACGACCCACAAGGTCACGGAGACCATGATTGAGGGTATTCTCCTTGTAGGCGTAATCCTGACACTATTTCTGGGAAGCCCCCGCAGTGCCATTGTCACGGCCATTACCATTCCGCTGGCACTCTCAGTTGTCTTCACCCTGATGCATTTCCTCGGCATGTCGGCGAATTTATTCTCGCTGGGTGCTGTCGATTTCGGTGTGATTGTCGATGGTGCCATCGTCATTACCGAGACGATCCTGCGTGTTAGAGAAGAACGACCGACCGAAGCTCTGAATGCCCAGGAAGTACTGACCGTCGCGAAACGGGCAGGTCATGCCATCTTCTCCTCAACACTCGTCATTATTCTCGCTTACAGCCCGCTCTTTGCTTTTGAAGGAAGTGAAGGGAAGCTGTTTCGGCCGATGGCTTATACTGTCAGTTTCGCTCTGCTGGGCGCGCTGCTGTGTGCTCTGGCGCTGATTCCGTCTCTCAGCTTTCTGGCGCTGCGCAAGCCACGGCATATCTGGCATAATCGCCCGCTGGAGTGGCTGCATGGGCGCTACATCCACTGGCTTGGCCATTTCATCGATCGCCCGCTGATTGCTTATGGCGCTGGCCTTGGTGCCCTCGTGGCCGTCGTGTTTCTGGGAATCAGCATTGGCAGAGAGTTCCTTCCCGATCTCGATGAAGGCGCCCTGTGGTTGCAGGTGCAGATGCCGACCGGAATTTCGATGGAAAAAGGCGAGCAGATCGCCAACGAACTTCGAAGCGCCGTTAGGGAATTTCCGGAAACCTCCTACGCCATCACACAGCTTGGTCGATCCGACGATGGGACTGATCCTTGGACGCCGTCTCATATCGAGATGCCGGTTGGCCTGAAATCCTATGATCAGTGGCCATCGGGTGAGACAAAAGCCCAGTTCGTTCAGCGTCTGCATGCACGGTTGTTGAAAATTCCGGGCATCGAATTTGGCATCAGCCAGCCGATCGAAGACAACATGAGCGATCTGGTGGGTGGTGCACATAGCCCGCTCGTGCTTCGCGTTTATGGAAATGACTTCGAAGAGCTGCGCCGTGTTGGCCAGCAGATTGTCGATGTGCTGCATCAGGTTCCAGGAACGACGGAAGCTTCCATTTTCCAGGAACCGCGCATCCCGCAGATTGATGTCACGGCTGACCGTCTGGCGGCAGCGCGCTATGGCATCAACATTTCTGACATTTCAGATGCTGTGTCCTATGCGATCGGTGATGCACCAATTTCCACGGTGTATGAGGATGACCGCTTCTACAATGCTACACTGCGTATCCCTCGCAAGGATGCACAGGACCTGCAAAGCCTGTCGCAGTTTCCTCTCCTGACGGCGCAGGGGGCTTACGTTCCACTGTCTCAGGTGGCCCGAGTGAACCTGCGCATGGGTGAAAGCAATATTGCCCATGAGCTGAGCCATCGTCAGATCACTATCCGTGTCGATAATGGCGAACGCCCGCTGTCACAGTACCTTGCCGATGCGCAGGCCCGCATTGAACAGTCCGTCCATTATGACAAGCAGAAGTACACTTTGGAGTGGGCAGGCACATTCCAGCAGCAGGAACGCGCACAGAAGCGTCTTGCCGTTGCTCTGGCCGTCATGTTTGCCATGATGCTGGTGCTGCTGTTCATCGAGTTCGGTAAAATTCGCCAGGCACTGCTCATTCTAAGCGTTGTTCCGCTCGCGACGCTGGGTGGCCTGATTGCGCTGCATGTGCGTGGAGAGACCCTGAATATCGCTACAGCTGTGGGCTTTATCGCCCTTTTCGGTGTGGCGGTGCAGAACGGCATCATCATGATCTCAAGCATCAACCGACATCGCTCCGAAGGCCGTTCTGTACGGGATGCCACAATCATTGGTGCAGGTGAGCGTTTCCGTCCGGTTCTGATGACGGCAACCGTTGCAAGCGCCGGGATGCTTCCGGCGGCACTGGCAACCGGCGTTGGCACGGACGTGCAGCGTGGGCTTGCAACAGTCGTCGTAGGTGGGCTTGGGATTGCTACACTGCTGACCCTCTTTGCATTGCCCGTCTATTTCAGCGAGCTTGAAATGTGGGTGGAGCGTCGGGATGCCCGTCGTCCGCGCCCGTCTGAAGAGAATGGAGCCCCGACATGAAGCGGGTTCTTAAAAATACGACCGCCCTTCTAGGGTCGGTTCTGATATCAGCCTGCGCCGTCGGTCCGGACTTTCACCGTCCGGACCTTCCAAAGGATGTGAACTATCAAGCTACGCCGCTCGCCGGGACGGCTGGTAATGCCCAAAGCGGGACAGGAGTGGCTCAACACTTCCAGAGTGGCGTGGACATTCCTGGAAAGTGGTGGGAAGTCTTCCGCAACCCGCAGCTCAATGCGCTTGTTGAGCAGGCGCTGGCCAACAACCAGTCCATGAAAGCCATGCAGACAGGGTTGAAGTCTGCATGGGAGCAACGGCGGATTGAAGGGGCGGGTCTGTATCCGACGATCTCGGCCTCTTTCAACCCAACACGCAATAAGACCTCACGCGTCTACTCTCCGGTTCCGAACAACAACACCTGGCTGTATAATGTTCATACCGCTCAGTTGACGATCGGATATGTTCCGGATCTCTGGGGCGGAACGCGGCGCGCAATTGAGGCGGCGGGCGCGCAGGCCGAAATTCAGAAATTTCAGCTTGAAGCTACCGCTCTTACTCTGATCTCCGATCTGGTGAGCGCTACAATTGACGAGGCCACGCTTCGTGCGCAGATCGAAGCGACACACGATCTGATTGCCAGCCAGACATCGGCTCTCAAGCTGATTACGGCCCGGCAAAAATTCGGAGACGCGTCCGAGCAGGACATGGTGGCGCAGCTTGCTTCGGTGGCGCAGCTTGAAGCTACCCTTCCCTCTCTGAATCTTCAGTTGGCTCAAACCCGGGATCAGTTAGCTGTTCTGGTTGGGGTGGCACCCAATACTCCGCTGCCAACCTTCACGCTGGAACAGTTTACACTTCCGCAGACATTGCCGGTCTCCCTGCCCTCAGATCTTTTGAACCAACGTCCGGATATTCGGGCGGCACAGGCACAGATTCAATCTGCAAGCGCGCAGATTGGTGTGGCGATCGCCAACCGTCTGCCCAACGTGCAGCTTAGTGCCCTCCCAGGGCAGGCCGTCGGAACCATGAGCGACTTCTTCAAGCCGGGATATGGAAACTGGACGATCGCTGCAACTGTCATGCAGCCAATTTTCCAGGGCGGCTCCCTCCTGCATGCCGAGCGGCAGGCACGCGACAACCTGCTACAGGCCAACGAGACCTATAAGGCCACAGTCCTCAGTGCCATTCAGGACGTCGCGGACAGCCTTCATGCACTGGACTTTGATGCTGATGCGCTGATGGCGAATGAGAGTGCCTATACTGCTACGGGGAAGAGTCTGAAGATTGCTCAGGCTCAGCTTCGCTTGGGAGATGTCAGTGAGCTGATGGTGCTCCAAGCCCAGCAGTCTCATGCTCAGGCGCGATTGGCCTATGTTCAGGCACAGGGCGCAAGGTTCTCTGATAGTGTGGGTCTGTTCCAGTCCCTTGGCGGCGGCTGGTGGAACCGTAATGACCTGGGGATGACTCCTCAAGCACAGAAAGCTCTCGGAAAGTCTCTGCTTCCCTGGTAATTTTTGCACCAAAAATCATCTTTTACCATGAGAGCGTTTTTGACTTTTGAGTCTGAGACGCTCTCATATTGTATTGACGAAACTCAGAGCTAGTACGGCATTGTTTCGCCAACATATTTTTCTTGGCCTCTCTCGTCCTGCCGTCATAAATTTCAGAAGAGATGCCGGGTCACGCAGCATGACGTCTTACTGCATCTCCACAACCTTTGTTTCAGGAATGCCCCCGTTTTCCGATCAGGAAAAAGTTTGACGCGCGAGAGGCACAGGAACCTCTAATGTGCTGACATCAGCTTCTAATTGACTTTTTGAATAAAAAATGCATTAATTACGGCATTATAGGAATAGTGTATTCCTGTATAATATTTCCCTTAAAATAAATGGTTTCAATATGGATTTAAATTTTCCAAGGAAACCGGGTTTCCTTATTGCTGTTTTGTCACTTCTTTCTGGAGTGATCGGATATTCCCCTTCTTTTGCCGGGGATATTCCACTTTATTACAAGACACCTACAGGCTCTATTGCCCCTGTTACCGTGGGGACAGGTATAAATTCGCAGGGCTATCCCGTTGTTCCCACTTATAAAGGCAAAGACGGGGCGTGGCATTCCACAACTGTTATTGCCCAAGTCTGCGGAACAAATGCCGATGGCACTCCTGTTGCATGCAATATAGCAGACCAACTCCCCTCCAGTGTCCTGACTACAGCAAAAATCAACGTACAGTCAGGCATTGCTGGCCTGAATGATCAGGCTCAGGTTACGGCTGGGGTCAACACAGCTTCACAAATTTTGACACAAACAGGTTTATCTGAAGGGAATCAGGGGAGTATTCCCCTAAATCTGACGAGTAATGGCTGGCAGGGCGATGCTCCATCCCATCTCGCAGGGCCACGAATTACTGTTGGTGTTTCCATGAACAATATGGCCGATCAAATGGCCATGTTTGGTGGACATCGCCTGTACGATAGCGTTTTCAGCAAGTTCTATGCCCTTCCATATGGTGTTGGAGATAATGGAGGATGTGTCCATTCTTCAGTCATGACCTATGCCCCGGGAACAGGCGCTAACTGTGGTGCAGGGGGTTGGGACGCCGTCACGGAATACGAACTCGCAACCAACAATCCGCCTTGGTATATTGCTGGTGCAGATTTTCCAGATGAAAATGGGACGTCCCATAGTGTGACGTTTACAACGTCTGGCGCAATTATTCGACCAGCTCTGCCCGCAAGCTACACTGACTACATGCACTACCACATGAATGTCATGACCAATATTGTAGCCGGACCAACGCTTTATTCAGGTCTGTCGCTGGATGGTGTGCAGGGACATCGCAATCAGGACCAACAGTTCTACGGAGGCATGCTGGAATCATGGAAAAATGATTCTGACAGTACTGGAACATTCACGCAGTTTACGATGACCGGACAATGGCAGCCTATCAGTGGCTCTGCCGTTGATAGTGGACACGTGCCACAGGTTGGCACTCAAAACACAGCGTCAGCCGCCGATCGAGTAGATGCGCTGGATCAAACCCAGTATGCCGAATTCACGCATCCTTTCATTGAGTTTGGGACGTACATCAAACACTTCACACGTAACACCAGCTGTGAAGTCATCATCAAATCCGGAACAGATGGCGAAGCCATGAAACGGTTGGGTCTTTCTCGCAAATGCGATGAAGAACTCGACAACTGGTATCATGGCCCAGACTACGGCGCGACCATGCATGGTTTGACCATCGGGGCAGGGTTCGACAATAAGGTCAGCCAGGATAGCTATGGTCTTTCAGTCGCGGGCCTCTGGCCGGAAGGCATTCGGGCGTGGCTGGGCTCCGACGGAATAGATTTTGATGGAGACGCTTATAAAGTTGGCTCCCGGATCGGTTCAGCCGCTGTTGTAGGCACGAAAAAAATGATTGCTGAGTACTGGCAGGAGCCAACAGCAAACATTGGGTACCTGGAGAGCGTCAAACTTTGGTCTCAAACTGATACTCTCTCAGAGACCAATAATGCTAATACGGGGGGAGCAGCCGCGAATGGTATGGATGTTTCCTATTGGTTTGGTCCACGCCAGTCATCTTCATCATTTAACGTAGACGGTACATTTGAAGCAGCGATTGCCTTCAATCCTGGCTGGGCCAAAAATGGTTTGGCTTTGTGCGGGTCTAATGCAGCATCGTTTGATATGACGTCTTCAGGGGCGGCGTGCCTCACAGTCGATAGCTGGGGTAATACGTCGACGACAGGTTCCTTGGCAGCAGGGAATGGTTTGACTGTGAGCAGTGGCACGACAACACTCAAAGACGTAGTAGCTACGTCTTACAAGGAAGCGTTGAAAACACCTGCTTCCAGCTCTGCGCCCTGTCAGGCCGGAGAATTTACTGATGATGAAAACTACCATTATGTCTGTGTTGCAGACAATTCCTGGAAACGAGTTGCTTTAAGTTCATTTTAATTTTTTAATATTTATGTTTTGTGCGGGTTTAATTTACTTTTTTATTCGCACACACAAAAAATCTCTTAATTTTCTTGGGTCATGTGTCTTTATCCTCCTGTTTTCTACTGGATAAAGACATCCCAACAGGGCTTCCCCTACGAGGAGAGTCTCGGGTATGCAGGCAGACAGCATCTGGTTGCCTTGTTTTTGTAGCGCCGGGTCTCTCAAGCTGAGGAGTGCTTTCCCCCATGGTGCCGTCATCTGTAGCTATCGCCCTATTCGTCAAGAATGAATTTTCTGACATTGCAGGATGGATTGCCTGGCACCTCGGGCTGGGAGTGAAAACCCTTTTCATTTTTGATGATCACTCCACAGACGGAACATGGGAAATCATTCAGGCTGCGGCCAAGTCTTTTAATATTCGTGCTTTTCAAACCGACCCGGTAGCAGAACCCGATTTCTACTGGCGTCAGCGAAACTGCTTTATGCAGGCTGCTGAAATGGCCAAAGGTCATTATGCTTGGCTCGGATTTCTGGACGGCGATGAATATGTTTACTTTCGTCATGCAAACAGCCTTCCAGAATTCCTTGAACGCTTCCCCCATGCCGATGGGCTCGCGTTAAGCTGGCGTATTCAAGGGAGCTCCGGACGGGTCGTTCGCCCCCGTAAAATGACAGTCGAAGCCTTCACTCAGCATTCGACACCGGAGTTGGGCGACAATGTTCTCGTCAAGAGCTTTGTCAGACCGGAATGCATGGGCGACACGTATCATAACCCACACTGGTTTGATGTCCCGGCAGAACGCTATGTCAGACCCAATGGGCAGTATGTTCCTTCAGCAAATGCCGTGCAGGAAATTGACTGGGAAGATGCTTTTGTCCTGCATTACATCTGCCGCAGCATGGAGCACTACATCCAGCGCATCAAACGCCGCCTGAATGCCGATCTCAGTGACAGTCTCGGCTATTGGGACCATTTTGATCGCAATGATGTCGAGGACTTTGAGCCACTTCGGTTCATTCCGAAAATTCGCCCGATCCAGGTCAGTATTAATCGAAATATGGTCGCGCGGGCTATTGAGGATTTAAGAAAGCAATATCCTCCCACAGTAGCGATTTCAGATTACGAGGGTGAAATACTGGAATCCCGTGTCTTCAGCATTCACTCTGCATATTTTGAGACACAGCTCTGTGTTGATGCCATTACGGGAGATGTCTGCCACGCTTCGCTTGCGGTGATGTCCGAACGTAGCTTGTTACCCGTGTATGGTGCCGTTTTCGCTGATACGCCCGATTTGATTACGTTCTTCGTGCGCGACGGTGTGCATGTCGAGCACAATCGTGCGCTAAAGGTTTTTGGAGACGACAGAGTTTTCAGTGAACTGACTTATCAGATTGCGAAAACCATACAGGACAAGCCTGAAGGGACAGCGCTGAGAACAACTCTCTCCGGAGAATACCTCTGCTTCATTCTTCCTCATGATGGTATCGGACAGGTAGAAGCTAATCGCAGACAGGCCAAGGACTGGGAAGAAGCGTCACTCAGGCCCGAGTTTAATGTCACTTATAGCTGGCAGAGGATGACGGCACCTTTACCAACATCTGGAAAGATGACGTTTGATTCTTTAATCACCTGGCTTCGGAATGAAAAAGATGCTCCAAGCATCTATCTTTTCCTGAAGATGATCGCTCTTCTATCACCCAGTGATCGCGAGAAACTTCATAGACATGTCCCCGGACTTCTCTGGGGATTTATTTGAAATTGAAAATACCGGGCCAAGGGATCACTCACCCAAGGCCCGGGATATAAAAAGCTGGTTTTAGGCTGAAACCGGCACGTTCCGAAGGAAAGCTACGCTTTCCACACAGGCCGCAGCAGCTTCACGGCCTTTGTTCTCAGCGTCTTCCCGTGAACGGGCAACAGCCTGTGCTTCGGTGTACGTTGTCAGAATACCAAACGCGACCGGCACTTCCGTTGCGAGCTGAGCCTGCATGATACCGATGGTCGCACCCAGCGAGATAAACTCGAAGTGGGCTGTGTCTCCCTTGATGACGCAGCCGAGGCAAATCACACCCTCATATTTACCTGATTTGGCCAGTCTCTGAGCAAGAAGCGGCAGCTCAAATGCACCAGGAGCATCATAGACGTCCACATCCGTGATGCCGCGCTCTTCCATCCATTCGAGCGCCCCATTCTTCAGGCCGCCTGTAATGCCAGTGTTAAAACGGCTGACGATGATCGCCATTTTGGGGGCTGGAGAAAGGCGCAGGTCAGGGGCGACAGGGATATGCTTGCTCATGCGGGCTGTTCCTGGAGAAAATGGCCCATCCGCGTCCGCTTGGTGGCAAGATAGGCCCGGTTAAAAGGGTTGGCTTCAATTTCCAGTCGCTCGCGGGACTGCACATCAAAACCGAAGCGAACAAGATTGGATTCCTTGTCCGGATTGTTCGTCAGAAGGCGAAGGGACGTGACGCCCAGATGCCGGAGCAGGTCAGCGGCTGCATCCCATTCACGGGCATCCGCCGGCAGGCCCAGAGCCTCGTTTGCCTCTACGGTGTCCATGCCGCCATCCTGAAGCTCATAGGCCCGGATCTTGTTGGCAAGGCCAATGCCCCGGCCTTCATGACCGCGCATATAAACCAGCACGCCACATTCAGAGGCCGAGATCCGCTCAAGAGCTTCCCGAAGCTGAGCGCCGCAATCGCACCGCAAAGAACCCAACGCGTCACCCGTGACACATTCTGAGTGCAGTCGAATCAGCGGGGTTCCCTGAGACGGATCTCCCTTCACGAGGGCTACGTGTTCGACACCGTCTACGGCCCGGAAAGCATGGATCTTCAGATCATGGCCACCGAAAATGCTGGGAAGAGCAGACACAGCCACCATTTCACCGGTAGCAGGTACTGGTGTGCTGATCAGTTGAGCATCATCCACGGAGCCACGCCCGTGCTCGCGGCACCACTCCTGCAAGTCCGCAATACTGACGACTGGCATTCCATGCTTTGCGGCGAAGCGGCGTAATTCGGGCAGGCGCATCATGCTCCCGTCGTCCGCCATGATTTCGCAGATCACGCCCGCAGGCTCGAGGCCAGCGAGGCGCGCAATATCGATCGACCCTTCCGTGTGGCCGTTACGGGCAATTACACCCTCTGGATGAGCGCGCAGAGGAAAGATGTGGCCCGGCGAGATGACATCGGCTGCTGTTGCGTCAGGGCTGGCAGCAACAACGATTGTCCGGGCACGGTCTGCGGCCGAAATGCCAGTGGTTACGCCTGTAGCCGCCTCAATGGAGACCGTGAAAGCCGTGCCGCGCGGGTCACGGTTGCGGCTGACCATGGGGGGTAGACCAAGACGGTCCACCTGCTCAGCTTCCAAAGGAAGGCAGACCAGACCCCGCGCTTCACGCACCATGAAATTGATGGCTTCGGGAGTAGCGAACTGCGCCGCCATAACCAGATCGCCCTCATTTTCACGGTTCTCGTCATCAACCATGACGACCATGCCACCTGCGCGAATGGCTTCAATGGCAGCTTTCAGGGATGGCTTCATGACGCAACCTTTCCAAGTATAGGCGAGAAGCGCAGCAGGTTTTCGACGTACTTGGAGAGTACATCGACCTCCACGTTCATACGTGTTCCGACTGTAAGGGACGAGAGGTTCGTATGGTCCCAGGTATGAGGAATGATTGTCAGACCAACCTCAAATCCGGACTGGTTTCCCCGAACAACATCATCATGCAGTTCGTTAACCGTCAGGCTGATCCCATCGAACGTGATGGAGCCTTTTTCCACGACATACTGGCGCAGGGCCTGTGGGACGAAAATGCGGAGGGCGTAAGAGTCTCCGGATTTTTCGACACCGGCAAACGTCGCAACATTATCGACATGTCCCTGCACGATATGCCCCGACAATCGGGTATTGGCTGCGACCGCACGTTCCAGATTAACGCGGGAACCGGCTTTGAGCTGCTCCAGAGGCGTCCGAGAGAGAGTTTCGCCGCTCAGGTGGAATGTTGCCACGCCAGCCGCATCGAACGTCTCAACCGTCAGGCAGACGCCATTCACTGCGACGCTTTCGCCTAGCTCAAGATCAGGAAAGCCCGTCTCGACGGTCAGGTCCATGGCCTTGTCACGGAGGGATACAGCTTTGACAGTACCCAAACGCTCTATGATTCCAGAGAACATGCGCTTTCCCTCAGCAGTCGTAGCGGGCTCTCGTCCCGCGATTGAAGTTCGATGTGATCTGTGTCGCCGTCTTTGCGGATGGTCAGCCAGTCGTCCCATAGACCAGCGTCGGACACTGTTTTCAGAAGAGATGGACCGGCTTCCACCATGGCCCAGTTCACGCCGCGCTCGGCCAGCATGGCGGGTACGGAGAGAAGGTCAGGACTGACCAGAACCGTGAACCCGGCCTGTTCCATCCCGCTTTTCCAGTCTGCCGGGAGGCGCCCCTGCCGGTCACACACCACAAGAAGGCGTGGACCTCGATCCGCGTGATCGGCTACCCGACGCACTGTAAAGCGCGGCTTGTCAGCTAGCACGGTCCCGACGCCCGTGATGATGGCATCGGTAGCACGGCGGAGACGATGAGCCAGCGTCAGTGAGGCTTCGGACGTGAACGTCGTCCGTCCCATCGGCGGAATCATCGTACCATTTGAATCCAGAGCCTGCTTGACGCTGATCCACGGACGATGACGAACGACGCGACTCAGGAAAGGCGCCAGCACGGCACGGCAATCGCGTTCAAGATCGGCCATTTCCGTGACATCCGAAAGGAATGTGACGCGGCGCCCGTTCGGCATCTCCCGCAGCCGCTCTGCGCCGCCCGCAGCCTGCGGATTAGGATCAGCAACGCCGATCCAGACATGTTCGACGGGACTATTGCGCAGCGCTTCGCTGCAGGGAGGTGTACGCCCCGTGTGATTGCAGGGCTCAAGCGTCACAATTGCGGTGCGCACATCGCCCAGGACGCCGGCATCACGAGCCTGTGCAAGAGCCATGGCTTCTGCATGAGGCTGCCCGACCCTCGGATGAACGCCGACGGTGAGAACACGACCTTCTGCATCGAGCAGTGCGCATCCGACAGACGGATTGGGAGAGGTTGCTCCCAACGTGTCGGCCGCATGGTCAAGGGCCAAGCGAAATCCTGCTCGGATCTGGCTTGCGCTCACTGCGCTGGAAAAGGTGGTTTGTTTCAACAAGGCTGCGGTCACGGTCCCATTATTCGGGACGTTCGCAGGGCGCACGCCGCCCTCAGCCGATGCTCGCGGTAGGAAAGTGCGAAGATGCACGCTCCTTCCACCCGAGCAATCGGGCAAGTGCTGCGTTCTCTCTCATCCGGACTATGACCGTCGGCTCCGGAGTCTCACCGGATCTGCTTGACCCTTCCTATCCGTGGATAAGAAGGCGCTCGCGGGCTTAGGAGGGACCGAAATCCCTTCAATACCGCCGGTGGGGAGTTTCACCCCGCCCCGAGAACGTCTGTTCAGTCAGGAATATGAGACCGGGAAATCACAGATTACAAGTGGAATCGAACACAAAGAGACGTGAAAACTGCTTATGTGTCATATTTCGTGATCTTGTAGGTTTTCTTAAGCCCCATAGAAAAAGCCGCCAGAGAGAACTCTGACGGCTTTTTTTACTGTTCTCTTTGAGTGAGAGACAGCAATCAGTGCGTGGAAGCATCCGTGTGACGCTGAATGGCATCCTGCGTTGCGTTCGCACCGCGAGACACATTGTGGCCCACGGAGCTGACGTCCTGACCAGCACCCCGAACAGTGTTGCAGGCCGAGAGAGAGACGGCGGCACCAGACAGTAGCGTCAGGGAAAGTGCAACACGGGCGACGGACTTGATGGACATTGGGTATAACTCCTTGAAGAAGCGTTCGATATCGAAACGCTATTCGCGGAGGAAAGTTCATCCGCGAGAAGACGTTTGTATGGCCCGATTGTTTCAAAATGAAACAGCGCTCGACCGCATCTTTCCAGCGTCTCGTTCCGGTTAGCCCAAGGTGAAATCCGCCAGTTCGTCTGCAAGTTTCTCCGGGTCAGGGATACGGTAGTTCATTTGGAAACCACCTCCAGCCCCGACAGGCTCCAGGCCAGAACTATCGTACAGATAGCGAGCATGATTGTTGTTCGCCTTATCGACCAGACACTGGTTCGCCCACATATCCGGGCTATGTACCAGCGTCACAACCCTTCGCTGAGGGAAGAAGATGCTCGTATGAAGACAGGCATCATTATAACCAATCACCAAGGGATTTGAGGCCCAGAGCTTGAGCTGATCCCGGAAAGTCATTTGGCTGGGATAAACAGTCCCTATCCCTTTTGCTCTCAATGCCGCCGTCAAAACGGACTCATTTTCTACCCTGACGTTGCCCTGAGAGAGTTTTTCCTGCGAGAAAAAGAGAACGCGTCCCGGGTGATCCTGCGCACCTTCGGGTAAAATCTTTCGCCCGATGCTGTGAGCAAGATCTGCGAAGACATCATGAACGAGTGACAGCTCTTCAAATGCAGCCGCTGCAACCGTGATCCGTGGAAAGCGCGCAGGTGACAGAACCTGCATGAAGTGATCTTCAGTCAGATCAAGCGCTGTCACGACCGTCCGAAAATAGCTTTGTGCCATCAGTTGAGCGAGAGGCTGCGGGCTGCTGAAAACGAGCTTCAGCCGTGAGCGTGCGTAGGGAGGAAGACTCCACAGGCGAGACAATACGTTGGCAAAAAAATAGAGGTAGGACGGATTAATGTTTCCAAGGAAAAAATAATCGAACTTGTCGCTCAAAACTGGGCAATCCGCGAGATCAGGGTAGTCCCGGGAGCAGAGAGGTGTGTGGAGTGAGCCCGCGCCCGTATAGAGCATCGCCTCAGGAACGCTTCGGCCCGAAGGTTCAAAAAGTCCCCACTGCGGGGCCGTTCCAGGCGGGACAAAGACAGCATTCCTGACGTCCCGCTTGCTTGGGAGGTCCTGAATCAGAAGTCTCCGGCCAACGAAACCCGTACAGTCTTTCAGGGCCATATTCCGACCTTTCCTGAAGCTTGAAGCAGCCTCCAGCAGGCCGCGCAGACAGTTCTTGAATGTGTTTCGCTTGCATCGGTCAGCACATCAAGCCCAACTTCCGTGCAAAGAATGGCTCAGAACTGATGACAGCAGGGGGGTGCGCTGTTAGAAAGCGCGCAATTCTCCCCCTGACGGATACCAGACGAGGCCGTTTCATGAAGATCGTTGCCTGCAACAGTAATCTGCCGCTGGCTCGTGCGGTGGCGAGTGAACTACGGCTGCCCGTGTGCAAAACCGTGGTCAAGCGCTTCGCGGATGGCGAAGTCTTTGTCGAAATTCAGGAGAACGTCCGCGGTGAGGACGTTTTCGTGGTGCAGAGCACCTGCATGCCGACAAACGATCACCTGATGGAACTGCTGGTGATGCTGGACGCGCTGCGTCGTGGATCTGCGCGCCGGGTGACGGCTGTCATGCCGTATTTCGGATATGCCCGTCAGGATCGTAAATCCGGCCCGCGTACACCGATCAGCGCGAAGCTGGTCGCCAACCTTCTGACGGAAGCGGGCGCCAACCGTATCCTGACGATGGATCTGCACGCCATGCAGATCCAGGGGTTCTTCGATATTCCGACGGACAACCTGTACGCGGCTCCGCTCTTCGTGCGGGACCTCAAAACACGCCTTCCGGACCGGGAACTCATGATTGTGTCTCCTGATGTTGGCGGTGTTGTCCGCGCACGTCAGCTTGCACAGCGTCTGAACGTTGACCTGGCCATCATCGACAAGCGCCGTGAGCGCGCCGGCGTGTCAGAAGTCATGAACGTGATTGGCGATGTCTCGGGACGGTATTGTGTGCTGGTAGACGACATTGTGGACAGCGGTGGATCGCTCTGTAACGCGGCCAATGCTCTCATGAGCCGGGGCGCAGAAGGCGTGGAAGCTTATGTCACTCACGGCGTTCTGACTGGTAATGCCTGCGAGCGCGTGAAAAACAGTCCCTTGAACATGCTGACCCTGACGGACAGCATCCCTGCTACCCAGGCGCTGCTCGATACGCCAAACATTCGCCAGATTACGACTGCTAATCTTCTGGCTCGCGCCATGAGCGCTGTTGCAGACGAAAGCTCGGTTTCCTCTCTCTTCGACTAAGCTTTCCCATCTCTGGAGGTTTCATCCATGCCGAAGATCCTGACCAAGCCTTACTGGTATCTCCGGCACGGTGAAACGGATTGGAACCTCAGAGGTCTCTCCCAGGGCCGAACGGACATCCCCCTGAATTCTACGGGGCTCGCACAGGCCGTCCGAGCAGGCCAGATTTTCGCGGATCTGTTCCGGAAGGGAGAAAATCCCTTCGATCGGATTATCGCGTCTCCCTTATCTCGAGCTCTTGTCACGGCGGAGCACACGCGCGATGCCATTCGAGACAGTGGAGGTCCTGACCTTCCTTTGATTATCGATCCGGAGCTCAAGGAAGTCTGCTTCGGAGTGCAGGAAGGGCAGCCCATGGGGGAATGGTACGATCCATGGATCGAAGACGGCTATACGCCCGAAGGTGCTGAAAGCTTCGCTACACTCCAGGCACGCGCTGTAGGGGCTGTTAACCGAGCGCTGCAAGCTGACGGAACCCCTCTCTTTGTCGCGCATGGCGCATTGTTTAGAAGCCTTCGCGCAGGAATGAGCCTGCCAGTCAATGTCCGTTTGCCAAATGCCGTTCCTCTGCATCTGACACCAGAGGTCACAGGATGGACAATCCGCGCATGTCTGCCGGAAATAGCTCAATAGTCTTTCTGCGGATCTGACGCGGGCAAGGTTATTGCCCCTTGTGCAGAGGCGCAGGGACAATTAGGGCAGGAAGGACTTTGATTTACAAATCGGAACCTTTCTTATGATGCGTATGCGCTTTCTGGTGGCATTGACTGCATTCAGCAGCCTGGTTGCCCCAGCCTTTGCCCAGCCTCAGCCAGAGCCGCTCCCTCTGCCTGCCGCCATCCCAGACCCGCAGGACAAGCCCTTTCCCGGCGCTCTGACGGTTGCTGTTGATGCGACAGACACGGCCCATCACGTCATGTCCATCCATGAAACGGTTCCCGTTCCGAAAGAGGCTGTAGAGAAAGGCGAACTGATCCTGCTGTATCCCATGTGGATTCCGGGTGATCATTCCCCGACAGGCGTCATTGAGCAGCTTGCCAGCCTGAAAATCCAATCAGGTGGCAAGACGATTCCCTGGAAGCGCGACACGGTCAATATAGCTGCGTTTCATATTCCCGTTTCAGCCACGACCCCCACACTCGACGTTCATTTCCAGCTTCTGTCTCCGGTTACGCCGGGTCAGGGCCGTGTCATCATGACGCCATCCATCGTCAATGTTCAGTGGGATCAGGTTTCTCTATATCCGGCTGGGTATTTCACCCGGGATATTACGGTCAAACCAAGCGTTCTGGTGCCGCATGGATGGCAGATTGGCTCTGCTCTGCGTGCCTCTGCCTATGGCGATGAAACCCACTTCAATGCAACGACCTATAATACGCTGGTCGACTCCCCGATTTATGCGGGTCGGTATTTCCGTAAGTTTGATCTGACCGGGCCGGATCATGTCCCTGTCGCACTCAATGTTGTTGCAGACGATGCAGACTCCCTGAATGCAACGCCGCAGCAGATTGAAGCCCATAAGAACCTCGTCAAACAGGCTACGGCTCTTTTCGGCTCCCATCATTATGACCATTACGACTTCCTGCTCGCCCTGACGGAAGAGTTGGGCATGATCGGGCTGGAGCATCATCAATCCAGCGAAAATGCTGCTGCTCCGGGATATTTCACGGAATGGGACAAGACGTTCCCTGAACGTGATCTTCTTGCGCATGAGTACACGCATTCCTGGAACGGAAAGTATCGTCGCCCGGCTGATATGTGGGCTCCAAACTTCAATGTTCCACAACGCGGCTCCCTGCTCTGGGTGTATGAAGGCCAGACCCAGTATTGGGGAAATGTTCTTGCAGCACGTTCAGGACTTGTGACGCAGGATCAGGGCTTCGAGGCGCTGGCCTATATGGCAGCGACCTACGAAAACCAGACAGGCCGTCTGTGGCGCCCGCTGGAAGACACCACCAATGACCCCGTTATTGCTCAGCGTGCCCCTCTGTCATGGCGCGACTGGCAGCGTTCGGAAGACTACTATGTGGAAGGGCAGCTTGTCTGGCTCGACGCAGATACGCTGATCCGCAAGCTTTCCAACGGGCAGAAATCTCTGAACGATTTCGCGAAGGCCTTTTTCGGCACGAATAATGGGAGCTTTATTGTCAGCCCCTATCAGTTCGATGAAGTGGCTTCGACCCTGAACAGTATCCAGCCATATGACTGGGCCAAATTCCTGCATGATCGTCTGGACACCATCCGGCCGCATGCTCCGCTGGATGGCCTGACAAACGGTGGCTACAAGCTTGTCTACACAGACAAACCAACATCCTTCATCAAAGCATCGGAGGCCGTTCGCCATAGTGTGGATCTGACGTTCTCGCTCGGTATGAGTGTCACACGTGATGGCAAAACAGCACGCGTTCACTGGATGAGTCCGGCATACAAGGCCGGCCTGGCGTCAGGGGAGACAATCCTGGCTGTCAATGACATGGCCTACACTGGGGATCGTTTGCGTCATGCCATCGCGGATGCGCAGAAAGACCCGAAGCAGCCGATCAGACTTGTGGTGAAATCTGGCGAGCATATCAGCACGATTTCCATCCCATATCATGATGGCCTGCGTTACCCGCATCTGGATCGTGTGAGTGGCACACCTGACTATCTGAGCGCGATCTACGCTCCCCTTTAAGCTGCCCCGATTTACAGCATGAAAGACCTTTTCAGAGTTCCCAGCGAAGGGGGCTCTGGAAAGGTTGTCCCGTCCTCAGAAAGCTCTGAAGACGGGTGCTGTGAGGCAGGTCAGAGAATATGTTCGCCAAGGATGCCGCGGCTCAAGAAAGAAACTGCTGACTTGGAGACGTCATCAAGCGCTGTAAGAGCATTGATAACCAAGCCATCAACTTGCTCTGCGGTTTCGCAGGAACGCTTTAAGTCTTCAAGACTGGTGATACGTCCAAGGTAAACACCTGCATCACGCACAAACTGTGGGCACTCAGCGATGTCCACAAGCTTCAAATTGAAGCTTTCCCATGCAAGCGCACGGATCTTGCGAATATTATATGTTCCGTCCGGGGCAAAACCTAAATATCTATGGGTTCTTGGATGAGAAATAGAAATGGACCCATCTTCGTTATTCCATACCTTATAAGTCAAAACTTTGGTGACGCGAGAGTCCCCATTGACCCTTAGCGCTTCTCCACTAGACGTGAATACGTGAACATATTCACTTCCTTCACAGTAGATTCCAATTAACGGAATTCCATTTTCAGAATCTGTAGACAGCTTACCGTCGACAGATGTCAGCCTGTGGCCAAAATGGTTTTCAATATGAAAGGCGACAAAAGAGCTTCGACCATCGAAATGTTCGCTCAGTATTTTTCCTGGAGTTGTATGAAATGAAATCCAGTTATGCGCGATTTCGTGAGCTTCTGCCTTATAGGCAGGCTGGAACACAGGAACATTGGGTGGTGCAAGGATGCTCTCAAGCTGATTTATAAAACAGGATGAGGTAGAGCGTAGAACACGTGCAATCGTATGTGTCTGCTGCGAGACAATATGATCCATCCACTTATAAAAATCACGGATGTAATCGGCAGATATAGTGCTCTCGATAGCATTATATTCTGGATTATTCACGACAGTATGAAGCGGGTCGTTCACATCTCTGCGGACGTCTTCCAGATGGCGATCCCGGTTAATATAATGTTCCAGAGATCTGGATTGGTAGTGAATAAGGCGTGCGCCCTTCCACGTCGGAATATTCCGGGTGAAACCACCGCTCGGAGATTCCCACTCAACAGGCAGACCTTCACTGTCTACACTGGTGCCGTGAACATCGACATTATGGACCTGGTAAACCGACCTCGACAACCGATCAGGACGGAATATAACTTTGGTATGTCGGTTCCAGAAAAGCTCATTACTGCCCATTCGGGTGTAATTCAGAAATGGAACGCCTTCTGGACGGCTAACATACCCGTTTGTGCCAACACAGCACCAATTAAACGCAACGAGCGATGCATCGCCTTGTTCTGACAGATAAGATTTTATATTTTTCCCATACAGATCGAGATATTCGTCTGCATCGAAAAACGCAATCCAGTCAAACTCATGACCATATCGAATGACGGCATCATTATAAGCACGCACCTGACGCACATTATGAATGTCGCGGTTAACGGCGTTTCTCATATAACGAATATCAATTCCGCCCTGCATGGAAAGAATTACTTCTTCCGTTGCATCATCGGAGAAATCGTCATAAATAATTAGAGTATCGAAACCTAACGCCTTATACCACGCTGCCCAATAAATAATTTCCGTTTGTTCATTTTTTACAACCAGACATACTGCAACCTTCATGTCTCATACTCCCACTTAGACAGACGACAGCATGAAGGGTTTCTTACTGTCTCGCCAATTTTAACCCAGGCTTAAGTATTTTCAAGACCTGCAAAATTAATTATTAATAAATGCTCAATTAGTACCAGATCGAGCACCTACCTTAAGCGTTCTGTACGTTAAACCAGGTTTTCAACCTGCGAATTGCCTCTTCAATCAAATCAGTTGAGAGCGCAAAACTGAAACGTATGAAACGGTTCCCATGCAGAGGGTCGAAGTCTACACCGGGCGCCGTCGTGACCCCCGTCTCCAGAAGAAGCTTACGACAGAACGACAGGCTATCTTCTGTGAGATGCCCAATATCCGCGTAAATATAGAATGCACCATCCGGTGGTGCGATATGCGTCAAGCCAAGCGCGGGCAAGGCTTCAAGAAGCAGATCGCGGTTTCGCCGATACGTCTCAATATGGCTATTGAGCTCCTGCCGACAGTCAAAAGCGACCAGTCCTGCATGCTGACTCAGCGCCGATGGTGTGAGGAAAAGATTTCCCATGCGCGCCCGGGCAGCATCTATCTTGTCGGATGGCACAATCAGCCACCCCAGACGCCACGGAGCCATACTGAAGTATTTTGAAAAGCTGTTGACCACCAGCGCGTGCGGGTCATGTTCCAGAACACTATGGGCGGGCTCCCCGTAGCTCAGACCATGATAAATCTCGTCTGATACAATCCGGATCCCACGGGCCTTGCAGACATCAATGATAGCCTGCAATTCACTGTCTGGCAGAATTGTTCCCGTTGGATTGGCAGGGCTGGCAATAATAAGACCGTCTGGAGCAGGCTCCAGCTCGGCCACGGCTTTTGCCGTCAACTGGAAGCGTTCAGCTTCTCCGCAAGGAATTTCTACCGGCACCATATGAAGTGTGCGGAGCGTATTGCGGTAAGCAACATAACCCGGTCGTGCGAGCGCAATACGCTGCCCAGGCACAAAACAACTCGTCAAAGCCAAGACAAGCGCCGGGGAGGCGCCGCAGGTCAGGATCACCTGCTCTGACTGAACCGTGACGCCATATGTCTCCCGGTAATGCCGGGCAATACGCTCCTTGAGCGGCTGGCTTTCCCAGTATCCCATGGGATCTGTCGCCAGAATATGCTGTGCCCGTTCAATGGCTTCCTTCGGCGCACCAGTTGAGGGCTGACCAAATTCCATATGAATGATGCTGCGCCCCTCCGCCGCAAGCTTGTGAGCAAGCGCACTAATGGAGATGGCGTGAAACTGGTCAATGTCCGGAACGGGCATGAGAAACTCGGTACAAAACTTCAGAAGCGACGGTAAACCAGTTCAGGCGTTTCTGCCTGCTCCACCGCCTTCTCGACGATGTCATGAAATGGTGAGCGGCTGCAAACCGGGTCCATGTTGGCGGCATTCCCTGTCAGAGCCAGCGCCTGACAACGACAGCCTCCCCAGTCGATCTCCTTGCGGTCACAGGCCCGGCAGGCTTCCGGCATCCACTCCGTTCCACGGAACATGTTGAACAGGTGGGAATTGTTCCAGATCTCGGCCAGCGATTCATCCCGCACGTTCGGGAAGGTCACATTTGGAATGATTTCCGCAGCATGGCAGGGAAGAACACGACCAGAGGGGGAGATGTTCACGAACCGCTGCCCCCAGCCGCCCATGCAGGGCTTGGGACGGTCTGCATGATAATCTGGCGTGACGTAATCAATGGCCAGACCTCCCTTCTCACGCTCGGCTTCTACAGCACGCGTGGACTCTTCGAGCTGTTCTCTGCTGGGAAGCAGAGCATCGCGGTTTTTGAGGCCCCAGCCATAATACTGGGTATGAGCAATTTCGACTCGGCCAGCCCCAAGCTGACGTGCCAACTCAAACATTTGCGGAATGCGCGCGACATTTTCCCGATGGACAACAAAGTTCAACGTCATGGGAATCCCGGACGCCTGAATAAGCCGGGCGGCTTTAAGCTTGCGAGGCTGCGCGCCTTTCAGGCCGCCAATGCGTTCGGCGCCCTCTTCCGTCACATCCTGGAAAGAAAGCTGGATATGATCTAGCCCGGCCTTATCCAGCGCATCAAGTTTAGCTTCATCCAGCAGGACGCCGGACGTAATGAGGTTTGTATAAAGATTCAGCTTTCGTGCCAGCGTCACCAGTTCGACCAGATCTGGCCGGGCCATTGGCTCACCGCCCGAGAAGTGAACCTGCAGGACGCCCATCTCCGCCGCCTGTTCAAGCACCCGTCTCCATCCAGCTGTATCCAGCTCTGCCGCCTTACGTTCCAGATCCAGCGGATTGGAGCAGTATGGGCAGGCAAGCGGACAACGATGGGTCAGTTCAGCCAGAAGGCTCATCGGTGGCTGGGGCAAGGTCATGCGCGCAGAACGCCCTTTTCCGTCAGATCAGAAAGAAGCGCGAGAACATCTGTGGAGATGACTTCGCGCGGGGCGGAGAACTGTTCCGTCAGCTTCTCTACAATAGAGCCAACAGGCAGCTCCCCGTCCACAAGACCCAGGATATGTGGGGCGGCGCCTTCGATAATGAAAGCCTTTTCGGGAGCCTGGACAAGCCAGACATCCCGAACACGGTCATGTTGCAACCGATGACCACGCGCAAAAGACAGGACGGTCTCTTCCGTCACACTCATGGGACGAAAGCGCCCGGCGGGATATGCCCTTCAACATACGCGTAATCCAACGCATCCAGCATGGACCACAGAACGGAGCACTTGAACTCCAGAGCACCCAGAACTTCGCGCTGTTGTTCCGGTGTACGGGCATTTTCCCGGACATAGGCCAGCGCAAAGTCCGAATCCCGAGGAGCCTGCGTCAGACGAGGTGTGAAATAGGCCAGTGTTTCTTCAGAAATGAAGTCGTAGTGCCGCAGCATCCCTGAGACACGTTCGCTGATGATCGTCGGAGAGAACAGCTCGGTCAGGGAGGATGCGATAGCTGCTAGAATGGACTGATCTCGCACGAAATTCACATACGCATCCACGGCAAAGCGCGTCGCGGGCAACAGGCCGTCCGTGCTCTCCACATAGTCCCGATCAAGACCCAGACCATCCGTGAGTACGAGCCAGCGCGCGACACCGCCTGTTCCCGGCTCCGTACCATCATGATCCTCGATGCGGCGACGCCATTCGCGGCGCAGCTCGGCGGTCGGGAGGCGAGCGAGGAGCGTGGCGTCCTTGGCCGGGATCTTAGCCTGATAATAGTAGCGGTTCAGGGCCCAGGCCTGCACCTGCTGCTTCGTCAGCAGACCATCATGCAGCTTGCGGTGGAACGGATGACGGTTGTGATAGCGCTCAGCACCAATCTGGCGGAGGCGAGCTTCGAGCTGGTCAGGGGTCAGGAGTGTCATGGTGTTTCCAGTCTGAAAGTCATGCCGTCTTCGGACACGGTCCACCCCGCGTTCTCGACGTCTTTGCGTTCCGGACTGTCTTCCATCAGAACCGGGTTCGAGTTGTTGATGTGAATCAAGACTTTACGCGGTTTTGAGCAGGAGGCGAAGCACTCCACCGGCCCACCACTATCCCGGACAGAGACGTGCCCCATACGCTGACCTGTCTTGGGGCTCAGTCCCGCTCGGATCATTTCATCATCGCGCCACAAAGTACCGTCAAAAAACAGCAGATCCGCTTGAGAGGCACGTTTAATGATTTCTGGGGTGATGTGGGCGCAACCGGGGACGAACAGAACCGTCTGAGTCCCATCTGTGATCGAAACACCCAAAGTTTCATCAGGCCGCGACCCTTCAGCCTCAGCGTAAAGCGGGGCTTTCCCCGGAACCGCGAAGGCAGTCAGCGTCAAGCCGGATTGGCTGCCATCCTTCAGCTTCAAAGCGGTAGGTGCATCAAGCGTCAGAGGAACGCGCGGGACAATTGCAGGATCGAGCGCACCGAAGATCGGATTAGCCGCCAGTTGCTCCAGTGTGGAGTCACTCCCCATGAGCGTGAAAGGCTCACGTTCCCGCAGGGTCAGCAGACCCGTAATGGCGTCGATTTCACCACAGGTGAGAATGACGCTCTGGATCGGCGTTCCGCGCAGACTACCCTGATGGTGAAGGGCCGAAGTCTCGATAATCTGCTGCCGGAGATCAGGGGAAGCGTTGAGAACAAACCAGTGTTCTCCATCAGCACTCACGGCAATGGAGGCCTGAGTGCGAGGGCGTGCGCCCTGTCGCGTGCGGGCGGCTACACAACCCGGCGCTGCGGAGTTCCATTGGGGGAAACCACCGCCGGCCGCGGAGCCGAGCACGATGACATCAATCATTTTTCAGAAAACCGTCTGGGAAGCATGAACAGAAAACGGCCGCCCCTGTGGGAGGCGGCCGCCATTTTTCCCCGAAAGGGAAAAGATGATTACTTCTTCTCGCCGCAGACGTACGAGTTGATTTCTGCGCCTAGCGGAATTTCGGTAACTTTCGGCGTGTTCCAAGCCATGGCTGTTCTCCTAGCTCCAGGTTCGCCAGCAGGGCAGACCCCTACCAGCTCTGATCATTATTTAGTTACCTCTTCCCACTGGAGTTCAAGAGGGTTTTTGGGCAGAACACGCAACTGTGTCCTCTGTCAGGGCTTTTACCCTGATGTCACCCCTCCCCGCTTCAGGCGTCAAACATGTCCGGCTGTCCGACAGAGCCTTCCGCAGTTTCCAGCCAGAAAGGCTCTCTTCCGCCGGAAGAGGATGCATCCGGCCCAAGTCGACCCAGTCAGCGGGCAGGAGATGAGCTGCCAGATCCGACGCTCGACCGTAACATATTACGTCAGCACCTGAACGTCAGGGACATCTGCGTCCTGATCCTGACGATTCTGGCTGTGTTTTACTCGCTGTATTTCACCGCTCCCATCCTTTTGCCCTTTGTGTTCGCACTGGTCGTCAACCTGATGATGATCTCGCCGATGCGCTTTCTTCGGCAGAAACTGCATCTGCCCAAACATCTGGCTGCGCTGTTGCTCATCGTTGCCATGTTCGGTGTGGTTGGCGGAATTGCGACAACAATTTCTGTCCCGGCGGCAGGATGGATTTCCCGTGCTCCGCAGACACTGCCTGCTCTTCAAAGCAAACTGGCCGTCATGCGCGGACCGATTGAAGTCATGGAACGGGATTACATGCGGCTGTCCGGCATGTTCGGCGGCTACAAACCCTCTGGCTCGCACGCTGTAGCGGCGCCAATCGGGGGAGAGAATGCCCTGAGCCGCCTTGGGACGTCCGTTCTCGCAGGCACCAGAGAAATTGCAGGCGGCTTCTTCTCCATGCTGCTGATGCTCTTCTTCCTTATGACGGAAGGAGACACACTGCTGCGTCGGATTGTGGAAATCATGCCGACATTCCGAAAGAAGCGCCGACTGGTTCAGATCACGACCCAGATTGAACGGAATGTCTCGCTTTACCTCGCAACCATCACGATGATGAACCTGCTGGTCGGGCTTGCGAACATGATCCAGTGCTGGGCAACGGGCATGCCCAATCCCCTGCTTTGGGGGGTTCTGGCTTTTCTGCTCAACTACATCCCGATCATCGGCCCCCTGACCGGAATGGTGGTCTATTTCGTTGTGGGGCTCTTTACCTTCCCGTCCCTGCTTTATGCGCTGGTTCCACCTTCCATTTACCTGCTGATTCATGTGCTGGAAGGAGAAACCATCACCCCTATGCTCCTGGCCCGGCGCTTCACGCTGAACCCGGTTTTCGTCATGGGTTCTCTTCTGTTCTGGGACTGGATGTGGGGCATTTCCGGTGCGTTCCTGTCTGTCCCGATGCTCGCCGTTTTTAAGATCATCTGTGACCATATCGAGGTTCTGGCCCCCCTCGGCCACATCCTTGGCGGATCTCGCAGGCGGTCTCTCAGCAGCGCAATAACAGCACAGCTTCAGTCGGAAACCTGAGGAACATCTGGTCAGACTAGGGGTTTTCAGGCTAGAGGCAGCGACATTGTCCTGCCTCAGGAAACATCAAGGAGACCCTCATGATCCAACAGCCCCGACGCGGTGTCTGCCTGGTGATTTCAGCCCCCTCCGGTGCGGGTAAATCCACGATTGCAAACGCTCTGCGTGCGTCAGAGCCATCGTTGAAGCACTCTGTTTCCGTGACGACCCGTGGGCCCCGCCCTGGTGAAGTTGAAGGTGTTCATTATCACTTCCGAGATATCGAGGCCTTTCGCACGATGGCAGAGGCCGGCGAGCTTCTGGAGTGGGCAGAAGTTTTCGGCCGTGGCTATGGCACTCCGCGTGCGCCTGTTGAAGAAGCGCTGGAAGCCGGTCATGACATGGTCTTTGACATTGACTGGCAGGGCCATCGCCAATTGAGGGCCGCCCTCCCCGCAGACGTGGTGAGCCTGTTTGTTCTGCCACCATCACTCGAAGAGCTGGAACGCAGGCTTCACAAACGGGCCTCTGATGATCCTGCAGAGATTGCAAAGCGCATGAAAGCCGCGCTGGATGAAATCTCTCACTGGGCGGAATTCGATCATACGATCATTAATTCTGATCTGGACACAGCTATTTCTCAAGCCAGATCAGTCCTGACGGCTGCTCGGTTGGCAACCAGACGGCAGAGAAATCTCTCCAATATTGTAGCGGCTTTCAACAAGACCGCCTGACATCTTCAAAAACTGAGTTTCCGGAAGGCCGCAATTTCCTGATTGCAGCCTTCATTTCTTTTCCAGAATGACAAAACATTTCGGTATCAGAATTTGCGTAGCCAGACGTAACGAGTTCGTTATGAATAATGACAGCAGCATTGGTGCTGCAGAAGGCCGTAGCTTATTGGGAGTCGACGGTATGTCATCAAGGCGTCTTTTTTTCCTCGCAACCACGTCTCTCCTGGCGTCCTCTGTTGAAACCCATGCTTTGGCCGCAACTCCAACGGCAGCAACGGATACTCATCACAAGGTAGTACATCACCATACGCCTGCGCAGGCAGCGACCACACCCACGACCGTAAAGCGTCAGGCTGTGCAGCATCGCGCTGCTGAAGGTGGCAATGAGAGCATGATTGTTACAGGCACACACGCCAGTAACAAAAGGGCTCGTGACAGCTCAAGCCCGGTAACAGTCGTGTCGGCCGCAACATTGCGACGGTCCGGCCAGATGAATCTGGCAGATGCCCTGACCCGCACCTATGCTTCGATCAACGTTTCTGCAAAGGGAAGCGATACCGCTGCTCTCACATCCTCAATCCGGATGCGTGGCCTGAACCCGAACCAGGTGCTGATCCTGATTGATGGTAAGCGCCGCCACGTCACGGCCAACATTGTTCAGAACGCCGGGCCGCAGTTCGGTTCAACGCCAGTCGATCTGAACATGATCCCGGCGAACATGATCGACCACATCGAAGTTCTGGAAGATGGCGCAGCAGCCATGTATGGCTCGGATGCGATTGCCGGTGTGGTGAACATCATCACCAAAAAGCAGAATCACGGCCTGAACATGTCAGCCCAGACCGGCGCAAACGCCTATAATGGCGATGGCTGGCAGTACCAGCTCAACGCTGATGGCGGCCTGAAACTTGGACATGATGGCTATATGCACATCAGCGGACAGGTTTATCACACGGATCACTTTGTCGCTGGCGCGAATGACCATCGCCTTCTTGGAAGCTGGCCCACTGGCGCGAACACCAATGGCTACTACACGGGTGTTGTTGCCAACGCTGTAAACGTGCCGAAAAACTCCAACAAAATCATGAGCACCCCCGAAGAAACCCGCGAAAATCTAGGAATTGATTTCGGGAAGCCGATTACTGAAAAAATCGATTTGTATGGGCAGGTGACCTACGCCCATCGTCATGCCGAAGCCATTCAGAACTACCGCGTTCCCAGCATTGCTCCGACGCTTTATCCTTCCGGCTTCTCTCCTCTCGAAGTCATTGATGAAGACGACTACGCCGGTGAACTCGGCCTCAAAGGGCATGATTTCTATGGCTTCGACTGGGATCTGAGCACGGTTTACGGTGCGGATCAGGACAAGATCAGCAACAAGAACACGGCCAACACCGGTATGCTGGGCTCTACCTGCAACAACGGCAACGTCGCCAATTATTCCTCCACCGGGTGTGGCTGGTCTCCCACGACTGTGCGTGCGCTGAACTACCGTAATGCCCAGTGGACCAACAACCTGGATTTCCGCCGGAAAATCAACATCTTCAACACCGTCCCGATGGTGCTTGCGTTTGGGGGTGAACATCGCCTCGAAATGTATGACATCGTCGCTGGTGAACCCGCTTCTTACGAGGTTGGTGGCACACAGGGTTATGCTGGCCTGCGACCACAGAATGCAGGCTCCTGGAGCCGAAACATCTGGGCCGCATATATCGACGGCGATTTCCACCCGCTGAAGCACTGGGATCTGGATTTCGCAGGCCGCTTCGAGCATTATACAGATGTTGGCAATGCCCAGAACGGCAAGGTCTCCACACGCTACGACGCAACGCCATGGCTGGCCTTCCGCGGAACGATCAGCACAGGCTTCCGTGCCCCGACCCTCGCCGAGCAGCACTACAGCACGATGAGTGTGAGCCCGACCAGCGCCAGCGGCCTTCTGCCTGTCAGCTCCGCAGCAGCACAGATCCTGGGTGCCAGCCCGCTCAAGCCCGAATATTCCGTAAGCTCCAGTGGCGGCGTCGTCGTGGAACCGGTCAAGGGCTTCCACGTGGAGGCCGACGTCTATCAGATCAATCTGCGCAACCGCATTTCGCAAGGTGGAACCACGAAGGGTCAGGCGGCTGTCGACGCCATTCAGGCCATGGGTTACGCGCTGCCAGTCAACTCCTTCGATATCAGCAACGTCTCAGCCTATTACTTTGCCAACGTTGCCAGTACGCGGACACAGGGCCTGGACATCAAGGCTGACTACACTTTCCACCTCCATCGTTACGGTAATCTCGCTCTCAGCATGGCGCTGGATCTGAACCGTACCCGCATGCATCATGTTGCCAGCGATACAAATGGCAACCCGCTGCTCAATGCGCAGACAATTGGGTATCTCACGACGGGCTACCCGCGGAGCAAGATCATCCTCAACGCGTACTACACGGTTGGGAAATGGGACATCAACGTGCGACAGACGCGTTACGGCGAGACCACCAGCATGATGACCTATCAGGACTGGACGCCAACCTCTGCCACCTGCGCTGCTGCCGGCGGGGCCGCCCTTCGTTACTCCAACACCTGCTTTGGCCAGTTCAAGAACACTCCGCGCTGGCTGACCGATCTTGAAGTCGGCTATCGCTTCAACGAGCACTGGCATGTGGCTGTTGGCGGTAACAACGTCTTCAACGTTCGTCCCCGCAAGCTTCCGGAAGAGCTGAGCTCCTACGGTGCCGCTGTCTATGACTCCAACTCTGCACAGGTGCCGATCAACGGCGGCTACTACTACGGCCGTATCAACGCGACATTCTGAGCCTGCGAAGGGCTGCCGGGGAGAAAACCCCTGGCAGCCCTTTCTTCTTACTTCGTCGTGTATCCACCATTCACAAGAATGGTCTGACCCGTCATCCACCAGCCATCAGACACGAGCGTCCGGACAAAGGGGACAACATCCTCAATATCGGTCAGGCCGGTCTTGCTTAGAGCGGACAGGGCAGCCGCCGTCTTGTGATATGCGACGGCATCCGCACCTTCCTGCCCATAGAAGAAGGGCGTATCCATTGGCCCGGGACCAATCGCATTCACGGAAATGCCCCGTGCGCCGTACTCTTTGGAAGCAGCCCGTGTGAAATGCTCGACGGCCGCCTTGCTTCCTGCATAGGTGGCGTAGAATGGCGTGTAAGCTCCCAGAAGTGACGTAACGAGCGTCAGAATCTTGCCGTTGTCGTTGAGATGTTCTCCGGATTCTTTGATGAAGAAAAAAGCCGACTTCGTGTTCACGTCGAACATCTCGTCGAACTCCTGCTCAGACGTCTCCGCCATCGGCTTCTTGAGCACCTTGCCAACCGTATTGATCGCAATATCCGGCCGACCAATCGCAGCCACAGTGTCAGCAAACAGCTTGGTGTTCCCACCCGCGGTTCTCAGGTCCTGCTGAAAGGCGACGACCTCCACGCCCTGAGCTTTGAGAGCCGCGACCGTTTCGTCCGCAGCGGGTTTTGTCGCTGCACTGTTGTAGTGAATGGCGATGGCGCGAGCCCCATGAGCCGCAAGATCCCGAGCGATCAGGCCGCCAAGGTTCTTGGCGCCCCCAGCAATAAGAACCGTTTTTCCTTTGATACTGTGATCTGGCATGATCCGGTCTCCGCCTTTTTGAAATGGAACGCGCAGGCTACCGTCTGACGGAACACAACAAAGGCTGTATTCCTGACGACACCTGTCAGGAATCACGAACAAACTCGGGGCCCTGCTCTACGGAGATTTTTTTGGACCGGATCGACCTCTTCCGCATTTTCACCAGAGTCGTTGAAACCTCCAGTTTCACACGCACGGCTGACATGCTGAACATGCCACGTTCGACCATCTCCACAGCCATTCGTGATCTGGAAACGCGCGCAGGAACACGCTTGCTCGCCAGAACCACGCGCGCGGTCTCTCCCACTCAGGACGGACTGGCTTTTTACAAGCGGTGCCTGCGCGTCATCGGAGAGGTGGAGGACATTGAAACGCTGTTCCGGAAAGACCGTGACGGCCTCAGTGGTATTGTAAGGGTCAACATGCCGGGCAGAATCGGGCGTCTCATTGTTGCCCCGGCTTTACCCGATTTTTTATCCCGTCACCCTGGTTTGTCCGTCGATCTTGGCGTCACGGACAGAGCCATCAATCTGGTGGAAGACAGAGCGGATTGCGTTCTGCGTGTAGGGCCGTTGCAGGATTCCGGTCTCATCAGTCGCAGGATCGGAGAACTCAATCTGATCAACGTCGCGAGTGCGGCCTACCTTGACCAGTTTGGCTGCCCTGCCCACCCAGATGCCCTGAACGATCATTACGTGGTGCGATATGCATCCCCCGTCACTGGCCGACCGGAAGACTGGGAATGGCAGGAGGATGGAGAGACCAAAACCGCTTCGCCGCCCAGTCGTGTGACGGTGGATAACGCTGAAGCCCTCATTGCCTGCTGCCTGGCCGGGCTGGGTCTGATCCAGATTCCGGCCTACGACGTGCAGCAGCACATCCAGGCTGGAGAGCTCGTCAGCGTTATGCCTGAATGGTGCGCAGAGGCTCTGCCCATGACCATTCTATATCCACACAGGCACTCCGCTGGCGATCGTGTGACAACATTCGTGGACTGGCTGGAGCCTCTCATCAAAAGCCACGTTCTGACGTGATTCAGACTGATGGTGCTTCAGAATCCGTTTGTGTTGCGGCCTGCACGGCCGCAGCAAAGGCGGTCGCACTCCCCATCGCATCGGCCATGGTGGTCGGCATCAGGATGGTCGTTCCACGGTTTTTGTTCATCTCAAAAACGCGGTTGATCTGAAGAATCTGCAGGGCAATCGGTGAGGCTTCATACGTTTTGGCTGCAGCCGCCAGTTCCACAGCAACAGCACGTTCGGCACTGGCGAGCGTAACACGCGCTGCGCGTTCCCGTTCTGCCTGCGCCTGACGGCTCATCGCATCCTGTAAATTATCTGGCAGCTGAACATCACGGATTTCAACAGCCTGCACCGTGACACCCCATTCGCGTGTCTTGACCTCAATCAGGTCCCGAAGCTGGTCATCAATTCTGCGACGATCCTCCAGCAACACGGCAAGGTCGGAGCTGCTGACCACCTCACGCAGGGTCGTCAGTGCCACCATGGACACGGACCCCTCGTAGTCATCCAGCTCCGTGATGGCGCGGAGTGGATCATGAACCATCCAGAAAACAACAGCATCCACATCCACCGGCGTCGTATCACGCGTCAGGGTTTGCCGCGTATGCACCGGAACTGTCCTGATCCGCTGATCAACCACTTCGGTGACCTGATCTACGAAAGGGATGATGAGAAACAGCCCAGGTCCCCGCAAACCCTGAATTTTACCGGCGCGCAAGACCAGAGCACGCTGCCAGGAATTGCACATCTTCAGGGACAGAAGGACGAGAACGCCCAGCACCACGCCGATGATCGAGAAGGCGAGGTTAAAGGTCAGAGCCTGTAAGCCTCCGCCGGCCAGAATACACCCGAGAGCCAGTGCAATAGACACCGAATTGACAGGAAGGCCATTGCTGCGCCGCGACACGGACGACGGAAGTGTTGGATACGAAATCATGACTATGCCTTTCCGGCGCCGGTCTCTGGCGCGATTGTGGGCGAAGACGCTTCAAGAAGGTGCTGCATGGCGCGGAGGAGCGCGTCTGGATCGAGCCCCAAGGCATGACTCCGGGCGATTGTTGCCGCAGCGAGATCCATGAGCTCTCCCTTCTTTCGATCAATATCGGCCGATGGAGGATGCTGGCTCACAAAACTGCCTCGCGCCCGATATGTCTCGATGGCACCCAGCCGTTCCAGTTCCGCGTAAGCGCGCTGCACAGTGTTGAGATCAACCCGAAGATGAACTGACAACGCCCGCATCGTGGGAAGCTGGTCTCCCGGAGAGAGCAGACCAGACCCTATCGCTGTCAGGATACGCTCTCGCATCTGTGCGCGCAGGGGCAGGCCACTTGCAGCAGAAAGGGGGGTCGGAAACAGCAATGTCTCTATGTTTGCAGACATGCATACAAGATGCACCGATATGCACCCTCCCTGTCAAGAAATTTTGGAAGACCGCCGCTTCGTGATATGCGCTGCTGTTCTCTTTTCATTGGCTGCGGACAGCAAGGACAGACGCCCCATGACAGCGCCTCAGACCGGAACGGACACTTCTGACCGAAGCGGTTCTCCGCTGATCCTTGCCCTTCCAAAAGGGCGGATTCTCAAGGCGTTAGCCCCCGTTCTGACACGAACAGGCATCGAACCCGATGCGGACTGCCTTCAGGAAAGCAGCCGTCGGCTGCGATTTGGCACCTCTTATCCAAATCTGGATGTTGTGCGCGTCCGTTCTTTCGACGTCGCAACTTTCGTAGCGTATGGTGGAGCGCATATCGGTGTCTGTGGCGCAGATGTCCTGATGGAATTCGACTATCCGGACATTTACGCACCGCTTGATCTCGGGATTGGTGGCTGCCGAATTTCCGTGGCGCGCCCCAAAACCGTCACTGAAGATCCGGCAGCCTCTCAGTCACGCCTGCGTGTCGCCACGAAGTATCCGACCATTGCACGCCGTCACTTTGCGTCCCGCGCCGTGAATGCAGAAATCGTGCACCTGAATGGTGCCATGGAGCTTGCGCCGACCCTGGATCTGGCGAGCGTGATTGTAGATCTGGTGGATACGGGATCCACTCTCCGCGCCAACGGCCTTATGGAAACCGAAACCATTGCGCACGTCACAAGCCGCCTGATCGTCAATCGCGTCGCGCTCAAGACGCGCCCTGAAGAGATTGGCGCATTGATCGAGCGATTCCGTGCAGCCCTCAACACTGAGGGAGCGTCAAAATGAAACGTCTCGACACCCTGAGCGCCAGTTTTGAACAGGATCTTGCGAACCTTCTGGCAGATCGCAGCAGCGAAGAACGCAGCGTTGCGGAGCCTGTCCGGGCCATCCTGGCTGATGTTCGTCAGCGTGGAGATGAGGCGCTCTGTGACTATACAGCCCGCTTTGACCGCCTGACTCTGCCTGCTGAAAACCTACGCATCAGCGCGGAAGAAATTGCCACGCAGGCAGATCTTGTCCCGTCAGACCTGATGGATGCTCTCAAAACCGCTGCCCGGCGCATTGAAGCCTTCCATGCTGCACAGATGCCGAAGGATCTGGATTTCACGGACAACGAAGGAATCCGGCTTGGCATGCGCTGGACGGCTCTGGATGCCGTGGGTCTTTATGTGCCCGGCGGAAAAGCCGCTTATCCCTCCTCGGTTCTGATGAATGCCCTTCCCGCGCGCGTCGCCGGAGTGCAGCGCGTGGCCATGTGTGTTCCATCTCCTGACGGTGTGCTGAACCCACTTGTTCTGGCAGCGGCCCGTCTCTGCGGCGTGGAAGAAATTTACCGGATCGGCGGCGCACAGGCTGTGGGCGCCATGGCGTATGGAACAGAACTGATTGCTCCGGTGGACCGGATCGTCGGCCCCGGCAATGCGTTCGTGGCGGAGGCCAAGCGCCAGGTCTTTGGTCATGTTGGCATCGACAGCATCGCCGGGCCTTCGGAAGTTGTCGTTGTGGCAGATGGGAATAATGATCCCCGTCTGGCAGCAGTCGATCTACTGGCGCAGGCTGAACATGATGAACAGGCACAGGCCATTCTCATCACCTCGGATGCCGCGTTTGCAGATGCAGTAACAGCGGCTGTCCAGACAGAACTGGAAACCCTTCCCCGTACCGCTATCGCGGCCAAAAGCTGGGAAGACCATGGTGCAGTCATTATCGTTCGGGATCTGGATGAAGCCGCCCGGATTGTGAACCAGCTTGCTCCTGAACATCTTGAAGTGCTGCTCGACGAACCGCGTGCCTTCAGTGCAAAAGTCCGCCATGCGGGGGCCATTTTCATGGGCCGCTACTGCCCGGAAGCGGTAGGCGATTACGTTGGCGGCCCCAACCACGTTCTGCCCACAAGCCGCACGGCCCGTTTCGCATCAGGGCTTTCTGTGTTCGACTTCATCAAACGCACAACGACCATCGAGGCGGATGAAGCCGGACTTGAAAAGATCGGCCCCGCTGGTGTTGCTCTCGCACAGGCGGAAGGGCTGGATGCTCATGCTCTGAGTCTTTCGCTACGTCTGGGCCAGATCAAAAACTAAGTGTTCGCCCGCCCTTACGAGGGCGGGCAAATCTTAAGGCCGTCTAAATCCTGACAGTGCCGATTGGCAGCAGGCTGCAATCCGCCCACATAAATTTCGAGCGTTCCCTCCGCCTGGTCGGCTTGGGGCTTTTCTCTGCCACATGCAAAATCTTTGGGCGGGCGGGACAGGTAGAACGTATTGATCGGCCGGTTTTGTTCGGCAGAGAGCCGAAAAACAGTCATAATCCGATCGGCATCCGGGCCGTAGAGATCCAATCCACAGCCTGCAACCGGGTAGAGCGCTACCTGCTGCGCGTCCCCAATCAAACCTGTCAAAGACCTGGTAACGCCCGTAACAGGAAAATCGGCCTTCCACAGGTCATGTGCCTGCGCGCGTAACGAACGGGTGTCCAGGAATTGCAGCAAGGCACAGATAATCAGCAGGCTGCCTCCCACCCTTCTCGGTATAAAGCGGGATAAACGGATTGCCGCGATCAGCAGACCATATCCTACAGGCCAGAAGCATCGTCCACTCGCTCGAAAAACGTCTGCCAAAGGGGGCGACAGGGCTATATGCCAAAGCTGGTATGGCCCTGCATATCCCGTGTTGGAAACAGCGTAGAGCGCCATAATTCCAAGGAAAATCGACAGTCCGGCATGCCGCCACATCACGCTCAGAAGTTCGCGCCTGCAAAAGACCACATCACAGAGCAAAAGCAAAAGAAGCCCTGCACCGAGATAGGAATAGCCCTCAAAAGACTGGGTCTCCATGCCGTAATGCAGCGCAGGAATAAACGCCAGCAGATCAGAATGCATGGGCCAGAAGGGTGACAGCAGGTTCATGGAGAACAGGCCATACCCGCCAGCGCCTTGAGCATACCGGAAATATCCCAGCACCTCGCTGACGATCAGGACCAATGCAATTCCAGCCCCGCATGAACAGGCTACCTCACGCCACGCCTTAGCCCTCCGACACAGAAGCGTCAGAGCTACTGCCGCAATGGTCCCAGAGGCCAACAGCATCAGGATCGGATGAATGAGCAGGCAGATCACAAGAAAGATCGGCGTCAGCCCTAAAGCCCACTTCTTCCCCCGCACAAGGGAGAAATAAAACGCAAATGCCAACAAAAGAAGGAATTGCCCCATCAGACTGAGATGAATGATACGTCCCAGAAAAAATGGCATGCAGAGAGCCAGGATTGCTCCGGACATCAACGCCGTAAAACGCCGTTCACCCGCAGCGGATAGTGCCAGAACCATAGAGACCGGCTGCATAAGGAAACAGAACACCAGCCAGAGCCTGTAAGGTACAAATCCGGCAGGAAGCAGAGCCACGAACGGTTTGAACAGCAACAACAGTAACGGTGTACTGTCTGTCATTGCTACGCTGGCACCCTGAGGGGCCAGAAGCGAGTGTGTGTCCAGCAAAGGCCACTGCCACGCATCGCCCAGGAAATACCGCTGCCCAGCGACGGCCTGGATTCCGTCCTGGAAAACTGGAAAACGGCTTAGACTGTCCAGCGGGACAAGGTGCACGCCCACACCCAGCCCCATGAGCACGGCAAGGACCAAAGCCCAGACAATCGAAGGCACCACTCGCACCCATTCATACCTTTTCGCCACGAACGTCCTCGCCTGCGGGGCAGAGCTGTCAGAAGCCGTCCCGCTTTTGTTTCATATTACCGAGGCACCAGCCCATTTCTGCCATTTTCATACCCGGTGCCATGGACAATCGGTATGTCTTCGGCCAAAAACATCAGAAAAACCGCGTTAAGCTTGACCTTTTGCCGGACAGTCCGCACATAGCGGAACTGGATTTTCAGGCTCCGATCGGGGCCACTGCCATCCGCAGACCTTTACCCTGTCCCTGAAGCAAGGATTCCCATGTCCAAAGAAGACCTTATCGAGTTCACCGGCACCGTCATGGAACTGCTGCCCAACGCCATGTTCCGTGTCACGCTCGACAACGAGCACACCATTCTCGCCCATACGAGCGGCAAGATGCGCAAGAACCGTATCCGCGTTCTCGCTGGTGACCGCGTAAACGTTGAAATGACCCCATACGACCTGTCCAAGGGCCGGATCACGTTCCGCTTCAAGTAAGAGACTGCGGCGTATGCCCCTTTCCCAGTCTCCCGTGCCTGAAAACGGCATGACAGATCGCCCGGCGCTCGTTCTGGCGTCTGCCTCTCCCCGACGTCTGGCTCTTCTGAAGCAGATTGGGATCGTGCCTGATGACGTCATCGGCACAGATGTGGATGAGGAACCGCGCCCCGGTGAACTTCCCCGCGCGCTGGTCCAGCGTCTTGCCCGAGCGAAAGCTGACCATGCAGCCGCACAGCGTCAGGATGCAGCTCTGGTGATCGGTGCGGATACTGTCGTTGCAGTTGGACGACGCATTCTCCCCAAGGCGGAGGATGAACAGACTGCGCGCGCGTGTCTGCGGCTGCTTTCAGGCCGAAACCACAAAGTGCTGACCGCAGTGGCTCTGCGTCCCACCTCTGCCTGGCCAGACGGTGTGGCCAATGAGCGCCTTGTGGAAACGGCCGTCACGTTCCACCGGCTGACTGACAGCCAGATCGACGCACTGATCGCCAACGGAGACTGGCAGGGCAAGGCTGGCGGCTACGCCATCCAAGGGGCTGCCGCAGCTCATATCCGGCAGATTGGCGGCAGCTATTCTGCTGTTGTGGGTCTTCCGTTGTTCGAAACTGCACAGCTTCTGCGCGGGCAGCCCCGTCGTCAGGGTGGGTGGATCGCGTGATCGAAATCCGCGCCGCCTGCTCTCCGGGCGATGTGCGGATTGCGGTTACGGACTATGAGACCCTTCTGGATGCGGCCATTTGGCGTCCCGGCCTTCCGGATGGGTTTGACGACTGGCATATTGCGCGCATCCAAACGGTAGCTCCTGCACTGGGTGGGGCCTTTGTCACACTCCACAACGGAGATAATGGCTTTCTGTCCTGCCGGGATGCGCTGGTTCAAGGAGAACTGATCTCCGTCCGCGTCAGCCGCTCCGCACAGAATGGCAAGGGCCTGCGCCTGCGTAAGGCAGAGCCTGTGCCGGATATGCCTGTTGCACCGACGCTTCTGGCATGCGGCCCTTCACCACTGGAAGAGCTGGCAGACCGCTATCCTGACGCCCCTCTTTACGTGGATGCGCCAGGTGTTGCCGCGCGCCTTCCGGCCCGACTGCGCCCCCGGTTCCAGCGATGCCAGCAGGCTTTTGACGACACGCTGGAAAGTGACTTTGACGAACTTGGCTCCGAATTTGCAGATCTTGGCCAACTGACGGCCAGTATCTTTCCCACCCCAGCCCTGATCGCCATAGACCTGGACAGCGCCAGCGCTCCTGACTTCAAGGGAAACGTTGCAAGTTTTCCGGCCCTGGCGCGACAGATCCGCCTCCGCAATCTGTCAGGCACTCTGCTGGTCGATCCCGCAGGCGTTAAAACCCGCAAGAGACCTGCCCTCGTCAGCTTCCTGCGCGATGCCCTGTTGGATGATCCCTTGAAGTCGCAAGTGCTCGGAGCCACGCCTTCCGGTCTTCTGGAAATCACTCGCCCGCGGCGCAGACCTCCCTTGCACGAACTTTTGTCCTCCCCACATGGGAGGGCGCTGTCAGTGCTCCGCACCATTTTACGAGAAGACCGCAAGGGTCGCACTCTGACAGCATCCATTTCTCTCATCAGGGCTCTGGAGAACGATCCGGAAGCCCTGAGTGACTTTACTTCCCGCCGGGCCGCTCCTCTGGAGCTGGTCATGGATCCAAACGTATCCCCCGCAAGCTGGAGCCTTTCATGAGTGCCACCTGCCCTATCTGCAATCGCCCAACGGAAACGGCTTTTCGGCCCTTCTGCTCACAGCACTGTGCAGACATTGATCTGGGGCGCTGGTTCAACGGTAACTACCGCGTTCCATCCTTCAGGCAAGATAATGAAGAAGACTCTGAAGAATATCCTCATACTGAGGGTTGATCCCGAGCGAATCATCAGCTAAACCCCGTTTCCGCAGCGGGTGTCTCACCTTAAGCCCGGTGCCCAAGTAGCTCAGTTGGTAGAGCATGCGACTGAAAATCGCAGTGTCACTGGTTCGATCCCGGTCTTGGGCACCATTTTTTCCAGAAAATAAAAAATAATCTGTTTGCGCTAAGCGTTAAAGCCTAGCACGCCTGAGCTGCGACGAGGCTCATGAACAGAGCCGTCATTCCTGATCCACCGCATCAATCTGGGGTGGCAGGCGCCGATCAATCCATTTCACCAAAACTCTCAACACCGTATTGGCACCGAGAATAAAGACGGTCAGCAGAGCTGCCTCTGCAATCATGTCACACCCTGTGCACGCACCGATAGCGGCTGAGCACCAGAGTGTTGCCGCAGTGTTCAGGCCCCGCACATTAGGGCCATCTTTCATGATGACGCCGGCGCCAAGAAATCCGACACCTGATACCACGTAGGCAATCACGCGAATGGCCGAGACATCGCCGCCAATACGCTCCGCAAGATCTACGAAAGCAGACGCACCAATCGCGACCAGCGCATTGGTGCGCAATCCGGCGGTCCGTTGGCGGAACTGACGTTCCGCCCCGATCAGCGTCCCAAATACAAAAGCAGCCAGATAGCTTCCGAACGTATCCAGAAAGGAGTGCGCATCAAAGGTCTGGGTAAAATGCATTATTACTCTTTCGCTGCCTGCCGTGTATCGCGGTTCAGAAGCCTTGGCTGTTTGCGATCATACGGCGGTCGGACGATCCATGGTTTTCCGCAGAGGATACAGACTGAGATTTTCGATGGTTGCACCAGCGTTTGTCGCCTGAAGACTGAGTGTATCCAAGGGACTTGCAGGAAACACCAGAGCTGTCCCGACCGACAAGCCATCATTGATGAAGATTTCGAGCGCACACGCGTCCAGAACCAGTTTCAACGAGAAACGTCGGCTGTTTGCCGTCAGTGGCGTGGAGAACCTCTCCGTGAAAAATGGCTGCGAAAAGCCATGCAGATCTCCGCGATCCAGCCAGAGCTGAGCTGAAAATGCGTCAAACCCGATAGAGAGAGACTCTCCCTGACCGTTGGAGAAGACAATCAGGAAGCGACCCGCTCGTCCCTTGTTGCCATCAGGTTGCGGGTTTCTGCGCTCATCCACGGTTACCGTCAGAGAAAGTTCAATGGCCTGCCCTGTGGGGATGGAGACCTGAACGCCGCTCTGAGCAGCAATACGCTCAACCCGAAAGGGAATCTGCTCGCCTCTCAGCGTTTCCAGTCCTCGAGGACGCTGCACCAACCGTAGCCAGTTCATATCGTCCCGCCTGAGCGACAAGGTTCGCGGAAGGGTCATAAGACCGCGCCAGCTTCTGTTCGGAACCTCTTCGCAATACTGCCAGTTCCCAAACCAGGCGAAATAGACGGCCTCTTTGCCCGGCATGTTTTCATAAACCTGCATGGCGTAGCTGTCTTTGGCGAAGTCCGTCAGACCTATGACCGTATTTTCGGGGATAAAGCGCTCACCGTCGAAGTCACCTACAAAATACTGCGTGACACTGCCGCCCTGAGGTCCACCGGGATTGACTGAAACGAACAGAACCCAACGGGACGTCTTCCCCTCATCCTCAACCTGCAATTCAATAAGATTGGGACATTCATAATCCACGCCGAACAGACCTGCTGGCCCGAAATCACTGAGATGCATCCAGTGCTTCAAATCAATTGATCCGTAGAAGGCCACCCTGTGAGCCCGAGCCTTCACGACGACCATGACCCACTTTCCACTGGGTTGGTGCCAGAACACTTTCGGATCTCGGAAAGAGTTCAGCCCGATATCCAGAACAGGGTTGTGCTCGTAGTCGATAAAGCGCTTACCGCCATCCGGACTCCATGCCAGATACTGCGTCTGCTTCTGGGGTGTAGCGCGCGTGTAAAGAGCGACCAGACCACCCGGCATGGATGGTAACGGAGGAACCGAAGGAGCCGCTGGCGGAAGTTCAGCTGTTGTCGGTGGATCAAAGACATGCCCGAAGGGAGCGTTCGTCCCCGGACCAAGAACATCCATGTTTTCCGGCGAAAATGGCACATCTGACGTGGCCTTGGTCAAGCCGGGAGCCAAGGCCTCAACTGCCGCCTGCGTTGCCGTCTTGGGAGCGGGTGGAGTGTCCCCTTGCGTAGGGGGGGGGGCCTTCGGAGGGAAAAGACCAGAATCATTATTGCGGTCCAGAACCACGCACCCTGAATACGCCTCGCCAGCGGCTGTCTGATCAATCGCGATAGGTTGATCTTGCCACGTGTATAAGTCCGTACTGGTTGCATGCCCCCAGTGCACCTGACCCGCATAGGGTGCAAAAGGGTCGTACTGGTAATAGAGATGATACGTCTGCCCGTCGAAAATCAGACCATTGGGATCATTCATGAAGCCGGTCTGTGGCGAGAAATGAACCGTGGGGCGATAGAGATAGTCACTCTGCGTTCTGACAACGGGCTGGCTTGCTATCCCCGGATGATTGCCCGGCTCCTGATGGGAATTGCTGGGTTCATCGTGATGAGGAGTCATTGCAGACATCGGCGTTTCCTCGGCGGCTCTGGCAATCCGGCTACTGCCAACAGCAGCTCCTGCGGCTAGAATGCTGGCCAGAGCCGTGCGGCGCCCGAGTTCGGGCCTGTCGTTTCGATCTGTCATACCTCCACCATACAGGAGGATCCTTAACCCGGAAGCCTTTCAGGAAAGCGCCCGTCTTCAAAAAGAGGAAGGACATTGCATGTCCGTTGCGAATACGCACATAAGGACGTCATGAAGCGCTTAGACCCTTTCCTGATGGCCCTGATCTGCGCGATCGTCCTGGCCTCCGTCCTGCCCTGCCGCGGGGAAATGCAACATATCTTGCAGCAGGTCGTCACGGTTCTCATCACCCTGATGTTCTTCTTCCAGGGGGCCAAACTTGAGCGCCATGCCATTATCGAAAGCGTGCGCGACTGGCGTCTTCAGGGAACAGTGCTGCTCTGCACATTTGCTCTCTTCCCGCTTCTTGGCATCGGGCTGCATCTGCTCTTCCGCAATTTGTTCCCAAATGCACTGTTCGGGGAAGATCTGTGGGCTGGCATTCTTTTCCTGTGCTGCCTGCCTTCAACCGTTCAGTCCTCGATTGCCCTGACTTCTATTGCACGCGGTAATGTCCCTGCGGCCATCTGCGCAGCCACTGTGTCGAATATTGCAGGCATTGCATTGACCCCGCTTCTGACAGGCATTGTCCTTGGTCACGTTGGTGCAGGTCATTCCCCCCTTGAGAGCGTTCTGGACGTTGCCAAGGAACTGCTTCTTCCGTTCATTCTCGGGCAGATCCTTCAGAAATGGATTGGCCCGATTGTCAAACGCCACAAATTCCTGATTTCGTTCACAGATCGTGGCTCCATCGTCGTGGTCGTCTACACCGCGTTCAGTTCAGCCGTTGTCGAAGGCATCTGGCACCGCGTTTCACCGCTTCATTTGCTTGAGGTGGCGCTGCTGGACAGCTTCATGCTTGCGCTGGTGCTGGTAGCCTCGCATTTCATGGGCAAGGGCATGAACCAGTCCACGGAAAACAGCATCGCGCTTCAGTTCTGTGGTTCAAAAAAATCGCTGGCCTCTGGCGTTCCGATGGCGAGCGTTATCTTCCCCTCTGCCTCGGTAGGCATCATTGTTCTACCCCTTATGATCTATCACCAGATCCAGCTTTTCACCTGCACGCTTCTGGCCCGTCATTATGGAAAACGCATAGGCCTAGAAACGCATTCGAAGCCCCATTCCTGAGCTTCATGACAAAGCTGTTAAAGAGGTTTCTTTTTGTCACGAGGTGGTCTTTGACCCCCTTGGGTTCGTAGACCAGTGTGGCCCCAGTTTGAAAACCGGAGCTACAGAATATGCCGTCATACTCGACCCTGGTTCAGGAAAAAATTCCTGAATCGTCGGTACTCAGGCCTGTACCAGACGGCATTCCACAATCCCTTCTCTGCCGACTTTTCCGCGTTCAGCAATTCAATGACATTCACGAACGAGCTGCTGAACTGCATCTGCACCTGCCCTTGGGCAAAAAGCGCTTGAAACGTCTGGAATGTATTCGAAGTGCTGGTGCACTGTTTATTCATGTTCCCAAAAATGGCGGAACATCAATCTGTAACCAGCTTTACGGCTGTTCCATGATGCATCAGACGTTTCGATACTATCGCCACGTCACACCGGAGCTTTCCAAGGAGTTGCCGAGCTTTGCCATTTGGCGCGATCCGGTAGAGCGATTTGTTTCCGCATGGGCTTTCGCAAGAAAAGGCGGTACTTCGACAGTCAAGATCCACCCTTCTGTAAATGCACTTTACCGCTCATTCCACACGCTGGACGATGCCATCACACACGTGGAAAGCCAGTCATCCCCATATGACGTAGACCACGTCTTCCGCCCGCAGGCCTGGTACATTTGCGGAAAGGACGGACAGCTTGAGGTGGATAACCTGTTTCCTATGGAACAAATTGCGCAACTCCCCGAACTCGTTCCAGCTATGCGGGGCCACGTCATCCCACACCTGAATCAGAACCCGCACACAATCGAAGTTACGGCACTACAAGCTCGCAGAATCCGCAAGCTCTACCAGCAGGATGAAGCGCTGCGCCCGTAACGCCAAGAATAGACAGAGGGAAAAATAGGACCCTTTTCTCTAAACTGTCACAAAGCATACAGCTATCGCTCTATAAATAGCCCCGGAAAGACTGTGTTGTTGCGAAATTACCATACACCCTAAATGTCATAGTGTGACTTACATGATCTGATTGAAGATCACTGCAAACCATGGTCTTTCTCGGCCGAACCAAACCCACCTGGCCGAGAAAGACCCCACAGACGATGCGCCTTACACGCCTCCTCTCGACCTCAGCGCTGATCGCATTTGGCACACTGCCAGCATTTGCAGCGCCTGTTTCAGATACGAAACATCCAAATCAAAAGGCTCATCCGAAGACGGAAATAGCCGCCCCATCCATGATGGGTAATACGGCTCCGACAGACGTGCATGAAGAGCATGTCTCCGTCAGCGGTCGGCATTCTTTCGACGGCGTAACACGTCGTGCCGTTGGCGGCGGCCTGATGGAGAAGCAGGACAGCGCAAAGTCTGTGTCGGCTGTCTCACGTGACTTCATCGAAAAGCAGGTTCCGGGTGCTGACCCGATGCAGCTGATTGCCCTGCTGCCAGGTGCAAACGTTTCTTCGACTGATCCTGCAGGTCTGACAGGCAGCTCCATGAGCATGCGTGGTCTGGACCAGTCACAGATCGGTTTCACACTTGAAGGCTTCCCGATCAACGATATCGGAAATTTCGCAGTCTATTCTCAGGAAATCGTGGACTCCGAAAACCTGCGTACGGTTCGCGTCGCACAGGGTTCGGCAGATCTCGACAGCCCGCATATCAGCTCAACGGGCGGTGTGGTCGACATGTACATGATCGATCCTCAGATGAAAGCAGGCGGCCGTCTGGGCGTCAGCTATGGTTCCTACGATTATACCCGTGGCTTCCTGCGTCTCGACACGGGCAAGATTGGTAACACCAATCTGCGTGCCTACTTCTCCGGCTCTTATGCCACGGAAGGCGTCAACAACAGCGACGCAACAAACCGCAAGCTGCACGCAGAAACCAAGATTGTGAATGACTGGGGCGACGGTAACCGCGTCTCTCTCGCAATCGTTGGCAACCGTCTATACAACTATCTGACGCCTAGCGTGAGCAAAGCATCCTGGGATGCCTACGGCCGCGGGGTCAAGGACCGTTACGTCGCTCCTGGCAAGAATGCAGCCGGCCAGAGCATCTCCAATACGGTGTGGAATTCCACCTACAATCCTAATGCTTCTGACAGCGGCACATCATATTACAAGCTGCACCAGAACCCGTTCACCAACATTTATGCCAGTGCCCCATCTACCTTCAAACTGGCAGACAACCTTGTTCTGACGGAAACACCATATTTCTGGTACGGTGATGGTAGCGGTGGTAGCGCATATCTGACGGACATGAACAAACTGTCTTACGGATCGCAGGCTACAACGGGCAGCCTGAACGGCGTGACCAGCAAGCGCGTTCTTTACAATCCGTCCATTACGAAAACCTATCGTCCGGGTGCAGTTACGAAGCTGACACTGACCACCGGCCAAAACCGCCTGATGGTTGGTTACTGGTTTGAATACGCCAAGCAGGCTCAGCAAGGCCCCTACACTGGCGTCGGTGCCGATGGAAATCCGTGGGATATCTGGGGTAGTTCAGCAAACGTCGTTCTGGGTAACGGGCAGACTTACATGTACCGCAATACCCTCACGCAGACACGCGTGCACACCATGTTTATTGGTGACACATTGTCGTTGCTGAACAACAAGCTAACAATTGATGCTGGATTCAAATACGCCATTGTTCTGCGTAGCGGCACCAATATGCTGCCGGACACCTCCACTGGCCGAAACACCAGCAAGACCTATGCTGAGCCGTTGCCAACTGTAGCGATCCGCTATCAGATCAACCCGGAAAACCAGATCTTCGTTTCCGGCGCCACGAACTTCCGCATGCCGACCAACTACTCCCTGTACGATGCGGGTGCTTATTACACGGGTTCCGGTTACGCGACGCATGCCAACACAAATCAGAACCCGGAAATCTCCATTTCTGAAGAAGTTGGTTACCGTTATACCGGTAAGACCATCATGGGTTCGATCACTTATTTCCACTACGACTTCACGAACCGCCTGATGTCCACCAGCCAGTGCATGGACGCTGCTTGTAACAATTATTACACAACTAATATCAATGCGGGCGGTCAGACGACAAACGGCGTAGATGCTGAAATCGGAACTCGTCCCGTCTTCCGTTATTTCCGCCCATACGTCTCGTTTGAATACGTTGATGCCCGTCTTGGTAGCAATCTCCAGGCAGGCAGCGGCACCGGAATTGATTATCTACACACCAAGGGTAAATTTGCCCCTGAAACGCCGAAGTTCCAGGTTGGCTTTAATCTCGACTACGACGATGGTCATCTGTTCGGTGGCTACAACCTGAAATATGTTTCCCGCCAATATTCCACGTTCATGAATGACCAGTCCATTCCTGGCTATGTTCTTATGAACGCCAACATTGGTTACCGCTTCCAGAACCTTGGTTTTCTTCAGGCTCCAAACGTTCGGATCAACTTCTCCAATCTGTCGGACCACGCTTATCTGGGCTTCGTGAAGGGCATTCAGACCAACGCGACTCAGCAGACCGGTATTTTCGGTAAGAAAATCAGCGGATCTACTCCGACCTACGCCATCGCAGCTCCGTTCTCTGCTATTGCGAGCGTCAGCGCCGGTTTCTGATCTTCCGACCAGATATCGCTTCGTACAGTCCTCATACCAGCCTCTGGTATGAGGACTTTTTTTGTACCCTACGCCGAATTTTCATCATGACGTTGACAGTTTAGGCGTCATGCACAGATATAAGCCAAGACCCCGTCGTCTTGACGCTAGAGGAAACCCATGGCTGGCAGAACAAAGTCCGCAGAAACAACAGCACTGGATATTTATCTGGAGCGGTTGCAGGACCATCTGGCAATCGAGACCAAAGCTATCGAGACCGTTCTTTCAGAGCTTCCATTCTGCGAGCGCTATGGAAGTGTGAGCGCCCAGATGGAACAGGACCTTATCCTGCGTCGAAAACATGTCAGCGACATCACGGCCCTTCTGAGCCGACATGGTCGGCAAACACCCGCAGCGCATGAGACCGTCTCTTCTATTCTCAGCACTGTTTCCAGTTTGTTGAGCACTGGAGAGGAAAGTAATCTCCTCAAAAACGTACTCACCGACGTCAGTTACCGCGCTCATCAGATCGCATCTTTGAATATGCTGGCGATCCTTGCAGACCGCTTGGGTTTCAGCAGCGACCTGTCTCTTCTGGAGCGGCTTCGCAATGAGGAAACAGCTTCGACTGACAAGCTACAACAGAATTTGCCCGTTATCGTGACGCAGTATCTCGCCAATCACTAAAAACATAGTCGCCCTCTTCAGTCAGGCAGGCCGTAAACCTGAATCTGACTGAAATGCAGGTATGTTCTTTCACCTAGGATTGTAATCCTTACAAATCTCGCTCGGATACCTTCTGGGGTCACCCAAATGTAGGGGCTCCCGTCGGCACCACCGAAAATCTGTCCGTCTTCCTTACGATGGACTTCGGCCCAAGCCTCTCCATCAACTGAAACAGAGATTGCCAGATTGTTTGCACGCTCTAATGCAGTATCAAGTCGATTAAACAACCGCACTTCATGAACGCTTACTTCCTCCTGAAGATCGACCTGCCACCACGGGTCTTTTTCTTCAGTAGTATGGTGCGCAGGGAAATTACCGATTTGTCCTGAAAGTGGGCCCTCAGCGTCATCTTCTGGAGAGATGTCCAAAAGTGCTAAAGACTGGGTAGCGGTGCATCCCTCCGACAAAAGCGGCCACATTGAAATTGGAAAAACACAGATTACACGCGCATCAGACAATTTTTTCCAGTAATCGGCCAGATAAGTGTCGTGAACAGCATTTGTCATCGAAAAGAAGTTTTCGCGCTCTAACTGCGTCATTAACTTCCAAGTGTTTTGACCACTAAAATTCCCAACAACGCTCCGCTTTGCACGGATTTCAAAGTCTTTATCGGATTTTATATTATAATGAGAAATAAAAGCGATATCCATTATACTGTGATTTCGCTCGTTTTCTTTAAGGTACGCCCACGCGTTTTCAGGAAAATTTTCATAGTAGCCAAGCATCGTCTCTCCCAAAACATTCGTGGCCCTGAGATGCGGTGCTACCGTGAGAAGATTATGGTGAATTGCTTCATGCGGGTTTTCAAAGATAACCTGATAAGGAACAGCCGCTGACCTTACGAGGATTTTCGTAAACGGCGTCGCTCCGTTCTCGCGGCGCGTATAATTGGTCAGAATAGAACCTTTAGGTCGAATTTTATGACCGTTATTGCCAAAAAATGACCAGTTAAAATAAATAGCATCATTCTGCGGGAATTTTCCAAGAAATTTTTCGATGTTGTCGCAATCTCTCAGACACAAAAACTCATCGACATCTAGAAACATATGCCACTCTGTTTCAGTCGAATAGTGGCGTAAATAATGAACAAACATCTGAAACTGGGCACCGACAACCCCATAGTGAACAAATGTCACTTTAGGATTAGGGCCGACAGTTAAAGGAAGAACTTCATCATAAAGTTCGCTTGGGTCGTCATCATTGCAATATATGTAGACGTGCTCGAACCCTATCGAAAAATGATAGGTAAGCCACTCTAAAATATAGGGTGTTTCCCACCGTACCGTGGTCACGAGAGAAAACTGATGCTTGGGAGTGGGCCGTTGTCCTCCTCCAGCAATCACTTCACGAGGTGCATTACCGTAGGCTGTCCCACTATCCATTGATCCGGCATAGGGTGGGTTGTCTTGCTTCGTCAAGGCCATCTTCCAAAACACTCTTCGCTCGTTTCTGCTCTCGCGTTAGAGTGTCGCTATGTCCAGTTTCCGCTTCCTTCACGCCGCCGACATTCATCTCGATAGCCCCCTTAGAGGACTAAGCCGTTATGAGGGTCTTCCACTGGAAGAAATCCGGAATGCAACCCGGCGAGCTCTGGATCGTCTCATCGCTATTGCCATCGAGGAAAAGGTCAGTTTTCTGATCCTCGCAGGCGATTTGTATGATGGGAGCTGGCAGGACGCCAGTACCGGCCTCTACATGATGAAATCTCTTAGTCGCCTCGTGCATGCTGGAATTCGAGTGATTACTCTTTCGGGCAATCATGACGCTCAGTCCGTCATCGCACGTGAGCTTCCTCGACCGGCTGGTATCGATCACTTCAGTTATGATGCTCCTGAAACCATACGACTGGAAGACATCCAGGTCGCCCTGCATGGTCAGAGCTTTCGTGAAAGACATGTTCGAAAAGACATGACGCCAACATACCCTGAGCCTGTTTCCGGATGGTTCAATATTGGTGTTCTCCATACCTCTCTTTCCGGCTACGGCGAACATGAAACCTATGCGCCCTGCTCCGTCGAAACACTTGCGTCAAAGCACTATGACTATTGGGCTCTAGGGCATGTTCATGCCCGGCAGATTGTTTGTCATCATCCATGGATTGTGTTTCCTGGGGTGCTTCAAGGGCGCCACATCCGGGAGACAGGCACTTGTGGGGCAATGCTCGTCAGTGTCGAAAACAACACCGTTCAGTCTGTCACACCAGTTGCCTGTGATGTCATACGCTGGAGCCATATCGTCATAGATATAGCGGACCTGCATGACCTGGATGACGTCATGCATGCCGCGAGGCTCCGTATGGAGCACGCTCTGGCTCAGGCCGACGGACGCACTGTTATCGCACGTGTGACGCTAACGGGAACAACCACTCTGCATGACAGCCTCTGTGCATCCACCTGCTGGCAAGACGATTTAAGGAGTGTTGCTGTCTCCCTGGATACTGGTCAGAACCCAATCGCCTTGGAGAAGCTCCGGAACAAGACTACCTCTCCGCCCACTACAAATACACTCCATGACCTGGATACGGCTTTGTCGAAGCTCATGAGCGATCCCGAGTTTATAGCAACGCTTTCTGATGACTTTGAAATGTTCTTCTCCGCACTTCCTGGATGTGTCGAGAGAAGTTCTTTGATGGCTGATGAAAATAGTTGGCCGCTGGAAGAAGCAAGTTCTGCCTTGCGCGCACGACTGATGGGGAGCGCAAGCTGATGCGGTTTGATCGTCTTGACCTGTTCAGATATGGCGGCTTTCAAGACCGCACTATTACCTTTCCAAAATCGGAAGGGGATTTTCACGTCATTCATGGACACAATGAAGCTGGAAAATCCACGATGCTTGCAGCTATCAGGGATTTTCTCTTTCAGTTCCCGCATCACATCAGTGCAGACTGGATAAGTGCAGCCCCCCTTCTGCGAGTTGGCGGACAGGTAAGTCACAATGGAGCAGTACTGGAGGGCATACGACGTAGAGCCCGCACACAGACCTTCTACGCCTCCGATGACGCCACCCCCAAAAGTGACGAGTTGCTGAGACAATGGATGGGAGACCTGGACGCTAAAAGCTTCGAAACCGGATGGGCTCTTGACCATCGTCGCCTTCGTGACGGCGGTGAGGAAATGCGCCGCCTTAAGGACGATGCAGGCCTGCAAATTCTTTCCGCAGGTCTGGGCGTCGGCGGTTTGGGCGGACTGATAACTTCTCTCGAAAAAGAAATGAACTCTCAATGGCGAAAGGGAAGCAGTACATCTGCCATTCTGAAAGCAAAGCGTGACCTTTCAGATCTGAATAAAACCCTGAGAAATACCGCAGTCCTCCCTCACGATTTAACTGTCGCCCGCGAAACGCAGGAAAAAGAAGAGAAAGCCCTTTCTGAATGTAATGCTGAACACCAACGCCTTGTCGTGCGGCAGAGAGAAAACTCTCGGGCCAGAAACATCAGCATTCCCTATCTTCAGCTTATGGATCTGCAATTACAACTTTCGCAATCAGGACTTCCTGAATTTTCTTTCTCTGAATGCGACAATTTTGAAGTTATTCTTTCAGAAATAAAAACAGAAACAACCATCGAATCTGCAACAAAATTAAAATTAGAGTCGATATCAGAACGTATAAATAAGTCCACGCCAAGAGGCAAAATTTTAGATGATGCAAACCGGATAATATCATTAATTAATAGAAATGATTTTATCAATAAAATCGATATCGATACAAATTTAAGGTTAGACCGAATTCGCAATGACGAAATCTGGATGGAGCAATTTTGGGCACGACATCGCGCAACGCCCAATCGCCTTCCTGACGCAGGCGCGCTGGACGCCTTAAATAAAAAGCTTCAAGAGCGAGAAAATTATCTTACGCTTGAGCATGAAATAAAAGATCGCTTAGAAAAATTACGCCAAGAGTTTGATCTAATACGATCTTCTAATTTTTCTTCTGACGAGCGGAAAACCGTTTCTACAGCCGATTTCGAGCACTTAAAAACCAATTTGAACTATGCAAGAAGCCTAGGTGGAATTGATGATGAAATTGAAAAATTAAAAAAGGATCTGAAAACAGCCATTCACGACACTAATGCAGCATTTGATCGTCTGCTTCCTTGGTCAGCAATTACTGAAAATCGTTGGTCGGCGCTGGATGGTCTTCCTGTTCTGGAAAAAGAGATCATTGACGAAGAATACCTTAAATGGCGTGACCTTGAGGAGAAGTCTCTTCAGGAAAATGGCCTTCTCCTAAAACTCCAAGAGGCGCTTTCCAAGAAAATCTTTGATCGTGATGTTTTGGAAAAATCTGGAGATGCTGTTTCCACAGAAGCTCTTTCGAATGCACGAGATCTCCGCGATACGACCTGGTGCAACATTCAGGGTATTTTACAAGCAGAGAAATATCCGGATCCCTCTGTTTTAAATGCATTTTTCATTCTGCTAAAAAACACAGATATTCTTGCAGATCGGCGCCATGCTCATGCTGAGCAATCGGCTCGACTGAACGATCTTAGCCATCATATTAGCAGCATTAAAATTGAAGCTGCTCAGGCTGAGCAAAATATCCTCTTTGTTAAATCACAACAAATTTCTCGCCAAAACACTTGGTTTGAAAAGTTAAAATATCTTGGACTGCCCGCACTTCCACCTAAAGAGTTTCTGAGCTGGTGTGACGCTAGAATTGATGCTCTTTCCAAATCAAAGCATCAGGAACAAATTGCAGAATCTTTTCAGAAAAAACAGCAGCAAAAACGTTCTGCACTAGAACAGTTATCACCTTACCTACAGGAGGCTCAGACGGATAATTTTGTTCTCTGCCTCCAGCATGCTCAAAATATTCAGGATGAATATGAGGCTCATTTAAGGAGTGCACTGGATAAAAAACAGGCCCAAGAAAGACTGCAAACTGCTATCGCAGCTGAAGAGCGTCAACTTGAGACGCTCAAGCATAATTTGGCCGCATGGCAGGTTTCATGGGAAACAGCTTGTACCTCTTGCCATTATCCTGCTGGGGCCCGGCATGTTGATCTTGTTGATGTGCAAGAAGCGCGATCAATTCAAATCCGTTTGGAAAGCGAAAAGAAAGAGCACCATAAAAATTACGTGGATATTCTGGAATTTAAAAATTCTCTCAATTCCATGCTTGAAAAGCATAACAAGACCTCGTTGGAAAATTTATGTATCTCACTTCAACAGTCCGAAGAGGCTGAACACAAACGTCAAGAATTCATAACCCAAAGAGCAACACTCCAGGAAACTCTCGAAGCCACATCTATAAGGCTCGCCTCATTGCGGCAAAGCCTATCTCCCATATTAATGAAGCTTGGCATTTCATACAGTGACGGTCTCCATAATGTCGCTGCGGAACTTAGGCATCGCGCCACTCTGCTTCAACGCCGTGATGAGCTGAACACTATTATTCTTTCTGCGGGTAACGGCCGGGCTCTTGAGGCCCTTCTGTTAGAAGCAAAGAAGTCTGATCCTGAGACCCTTGAAAGGGAATCTGACGAACTTGAGCAGCAAAGTCTTATGCTAAAGCAAAAATACTCGGAAATTGAAAAGAGGCTCTGGGATGCTCGGCAAATTTTGACATCTCTGGAAAATAAAGGCGGCGCGCACGAAACTGCCGAGCGGATACAGGAAGTAGAGGCAGAGCTGAATGATCGTGCAGCGCGATATGTTTCGCTTCGCCTTCAAAGCCTGATGTTACGTCGTCTCGTTGAAAAACAGCGCCAGGAAACTCATGGTCCTTTGCTGGAGAAAGCAGGGAGCATGTTTTCGCACCTCACTCGACATCGATATGCAGGAATTGCCTTAGAGGACACAGGAACGGACAATCTGACTTTGTCCGGCCTTCTTCCAGATAAGTCCTCTCTTGTTCCTGTACACTCCATGAGTGAAGGGACTAGAGATCAACTTTATCTGGCATTACGACTTGCCTCGGTAGAACAATCTCTCGACCGTGGAATCCAACTTCCCTTTATCGCAGATGATCTTTTTATAACATTCGATGAAGAAAGATCTCTTTCGGGACTTAAACTTCTTTCTTCAATATCAAAACGAACTCAGATATTATTTTTCACACACCACGCACATATTGCAGATATTGCAAAGAATTTTGGTCATATTACCCGTCTTTGAAATATAAAATTTAAAGGATATTTTAATTTTTATGCTTTAGAGGCATTCCTCAGACACATAACGAAATTCTATATTTTCATTTCTATGACTGAGTAATTTCGTTATAGCAGACCATTCCTGTTTTCTTCTGGAGGCTCCATAGAGTTTCTGCCATGACCCAAAAAGGGCCTTCGCCAGAGCTGCCCGCTCGCATTATTCCGCTTGCGACGCTTGCTACTCCGTCCCAAGGGCTGCAGCCCGTCGTTCAAAGACGACAAGGCGCCTCTCATGAAACGATTGAGAGCCTTTCCCCCTATTTCAATGAAGACAGAGCTCTCTTCACAATCTCACGACATGCTGGTGGAAACCTGTATATTGACCGTGAACAGCTCATCAGAACCCATCACTCTGAAAAGCCTGCTTTAGATCACGAAAATCTTCTGACTAATGACAGCATTCTTATATCTGTGACAAAGGGCGGTCTGCTCAATCACCTTCCTGTCCTATCCGGCCTTCCTGTGGTCCATTTTGAAATCCAGTCAGGCCCCGGTCGCTTTCTTCTCACCTGCTGTGAATTAATTCTCGATGGTGCCTTGGAAGCCAGCCCCTCTCAAACGCAGACGCGTTTGTTCAAACACCTGACAGACCTTCTGATCACAACACTTCTGGATTCTCTCGATCTGGAGTTAAGCGTTGCTGGTCGACGCAAACACCGTCAAAAACATATTCGGTCTTATATTGAAAGCAGATTACAAGAGCCTGATTTAACGCCAAAAAGCATTGCCAGTGCCTACGGTATATCATCCAGAGCGCTTTATTTGCTTTTTGATGGAGAACCAGGTGCTGTCTCAGGTTGGATTTTAAACAAGAGGCTGGAGAGAATTTATAAGGACCTGCAATCGGCTGAATACACATCTATGGCCATTGCCGAAATCGCTACAAAACATGGCTTTAGAAATGCGGCTCATTTTTCAAGGCGCTTCCGTCAAAAATTCGGTCTTTCGCCCAGAGAACTCCGTCAGAGAAAATTGACTGGCTAGAGTTTCGTTCGTTCCCTCAAGATCCAAAAAAAGCGGAAGAGTAATCTTCCGCTTTTTCCTATTCTTCCTAAATCGCCGAAAAGCGATTTATTAGATAGTAGCAGCTCCGGCAAGCAAACCTGCAAGCAACCGAGCAAACCCAGTCGGATCTGGTAGGGGCTCGCCCTCCTGAACACGCGCGAGATCCAACAGCACGCGTGCAAGATCTTGAATGCTTTCCTTCTTTTCAACGCGCTGAGCCAAGGCTTTAATCAACGGATGACGAGGGTTAATTTCCAGAATTGGGAGCGTTTCCGGAAGAGCCTGTCCTGATCGGCGCATCAGCCGCTGCATGGCCAAGTCCGGGCCTCCCTCAGACGTAATCACGACCGCACTATTTGTCAGGCGAACCGTACTCCGGACATCTTTCACTGCATCGCCCAAAGCCTCTTTCAACGCAGGAACCAAGGTGTCTACGTTAGCTGCCTCGACTGTTTCCTCATTGTCTGTCGAGAACTTCTCAAGATCTCCATGAGAGTAGACGACTGACCGCAAAGTTTTGTCGTTGTATGAATGAAGCCGCTCTGGCCAGAAAGCATCTACTGGATCAGAGAGAAGAAGAACCTCCAAGCCCCGGGCATGGAAGCCTTCCAGCTGTGCAGATGCCTTCAGAGCGTCAAGGTTGTCACCTGTGAGGAAGTAGATAACGTCCTGTCCGTCCTTCATACGCGAGATATAGTCATCAAGCGTCGTTAGATCGTCACCATGGGTTGTATGGAAACGGGCGAAACCGGCAATTTCCTGACGGTGCTCGCTATCTTCCCACAAACCTTCCTTGAGAACCGCCCCAAAGTTTTCCCAGAATGCATTAAATCCAGCATCTGCGTCCTTGGCTCGGGTTTTAATCTCCGTCAGAACGCGTTTCGTGACCGCCTTGCGGATACGAGCAAGAACTGGTGTCGCCTGTAACATCTCACGAGACACATTAAGCGGCAGATCTTCTGTATCCACTACACCCTGAACAAAGCGCATCCAGTTGGGAAGCAAATCTGCCTCATCTGTGATGAACATGCGGCGAACATGAAGGTGGATCTTGCTTTCCCGAGACTGCTCCATGAAATCAAATGGTCGGGCGTTGGGTAAAAACAGAAGGGCTGTGAATTCTGTCGTACCTTCTGCATGCCAATGCATTGTTGCATAAGGTTCATCAAAAGCACGCGCAATGTGCCTGTAGAATTCCGTGTACTGTTCAGGGGTAATTTCGGCCTTAGGCTTGCGCCACAAAGCTGTTCCTTCGTTGGCAGCTTTCTCTTCGACTGTTCCATCCTCATTGACCTCACGCAGAGTGATTGGCCAGGAAATATGGTCAGCCCATTTGCGAATAATTGATCGAAGACGCCAGCTGTCCAGGAAGTCTTCCGCATCACTTTTCATGTGCAGAACAATGTCAGTGCCAGGCGTAGAGCGAGTGGAAGGCGTGAGGGTAAAAGCGCCCTTCCCGTCTGAAGACCAAGTCCAGGCCTCGTCTGCCCCAGCCTTGCGGGACGTCACATCCACCCTGTCGGCAACCATGAACGCCGCGTAGAACCCAACACCAAACTGACCAATCAGACTTGGGCGATCTTCAGCTTTGGCAGCATTCAGTTTTTCACCAAAAGCGCGTGTGCCTGAACGGGCAATTGTACCTAGATTTTGAGCCAGTTCATCATGTGTCATTCCCACGCCGTCGTCAGAAATGACCAACTCTTTCTTGTCTTTTTCCGGGGCAATACGAATTGACGCATTTTCGGGAAGAGCAAGAGCAGAGTTCGTCAGCCCTTCAAAGCGGCGCTTGTCTGTTGCGTCGGCTGCGTTCGCAACAAGTTCACGCAGAAAAATTTCTCGATCTGAATAAAGCGCATGCACGACAAGATCGAGCAGACGCCCCACCTCTGCACTGAATTCATGCTGTTCCGGCTGGCCTTGCGTTGCACTCATCGTCATCAATCTCCTCTTAGGAAAGTAACGAAGATATGCGACGTCAGGGTCAATTTTTCAACAGACGTCAGAGATAACTTGCAAGGGTCATACCCTTCATATTTGCGATAATGGAATATGATGCCTGGAGTTGATTGCTGGTATCATTCAATTGGACGGAAACCTGCGCAAGATCTGCATCCTTCGCCGTTCCAAGCTGGGTCGTAAGAGCGGCTTTCATTTGTGCCAACATCGCACTCTGACTGGTCAAGCTGTTCTGCTGTATTCCAAGTGAACCACTGATATCGGATAGCCCTTCTGTCACACCGGTATTCGTCGTCTGTAATCCTTGAACCAACTGTGTGTAATCTGCGGTCCCTGCGTCATCAGAACTTAGAGAAGCAACAACCATCAGGTTTCGCATGAGATCTCGGATCGGAGAGCCCGTTGACGTTTCTGACGATGTACTTCCCTCTGTCGCCACGATGCCTGCAGAAACTGTTTGATTAGTCCCAACGGTGATTTTTAATTTCTGCTGTGCAGCAGTAACCGGGTCAGTCGAAAGTGCAGCGGAAAATGGCTGATTCTGGCTGGTGTCTTTTGCAAGAGAAAGCGTCTCTGACAGAACATCTGACGCACTACCATTCCCCATGCTTTTTACAGTCTCCTGTATAGAAGATGCGAGACTGGAACTGCTTAAGCTGGTGCTTACGGGAGCAGTGGAAGACTGCAGCCCTGAAAAAATATAGCTCCCGCCCTCCTGCGTGTTCAACAAATTACCTAAAGACGATAAATATGATTTAGCCTGTTCGGAGGCAGAACTTATAGCCGTTGGGGAAACATTCCCGACAAGAGTTGAAAGAGTGTCATTCAGATTATCTGCCATTGTCGCAATTTGGCTGACTGTACTCTGTGTGACCGTTAATCTGTTTTGTGCCATCGTCACGTTGGAGTTCCAGGACGAAACCTGAGTGATTGCAGGCTGGAGCGCTAGCGCCTGAGCACGTGTTTCTCCAAGCTGGGCGTAGTTGCTGGATTTCACGCCCGTAGAAGCTTGTTCCTGAAGATTATCTTTTATCTGGGATAACGAAGCCAAGTTTAGCGTCTGTTGATTCGATAATCCGCCATAACCAAACGATGCCGTAATTCCAGTCATAATCAGCTTCCAACAGCGTTTAAAAGTGCGGTGAACATGGACTGTACGGACGAAATAACTTTCGCATTGGCTGAATAGGCGTTCTGTAATGTAACGATATTTGCCATTTCAGTGTCGACAGAGACAGTTGATGTTCCTGCCAGGCTTGAAGAGAGATTGGTCTGCGTTGTTTGTGCAAGAGACAGACTGCTACTTGCGTTATTAGCTGTCGCAGCCTGGTTGGCTGTCAAAGACGTCGCAAGAGCCACAAGACTTTGACTTCCACTATAGCCGGTAGACAATTTCCCCATCACACCTAAATTATTGGTAGGGGCGGCTACCTGTCCTGTGCCATCTGATTGAGTGGTTCCAAACGCATAAGACAGAATGTTCTGGACAACACTACTACTTGCGGTCTCACCAGATACAAGAAGCGATGGATCGTCCTGATAGGACTGGGAAACCTGAATATTCTGGGCAAAACCAGCGCTTCCCTGAGGCACAATGGACGTCTGGGACGCATCGGGAATATTGCCACTGGATGTTGTAAATAAAGACATGCCCTGCGCATCGAAGCGGCTGGCTACAGTATAGGCTAGAGAGTCAAATTGGGCCTGCATCGTTGGGAGCGTGGTATCTCGCAGCGTTATATCGGCTCCGAGGCTTCCACCGGTCAGATGACCAGTAATATCTTTTCCGTTCAGCGTAATTGCCGGAATCGCATTAGCGTCTGAGTTACCCGGATAGCTCATACTGGTTGAAATTTGCGCTGAGGCTGTCGTCAAAGGCCAGGTGCTGGAAATGGTATCTGCTGAACCCGAAGACGTATTGTGTGTAGGGAGCGTGACACCGTCTTGCGTGGTAATGGACATGTCTCCATTGGAGGAAACCTTCCAACTCACACCCAATTCACTGGAGAGCGATGATAAGGCCGTAAAGCGCTGATTTTCAATGTCCGCAGTATCGAGCCCTTGCCCTTTAAGAGCCATGATCTTGGTAGACAAAGAGCCAATAGTCGTCAGGTTGGTATTGATATCCGAAACTGACGAGACAACACCATCCTGTGCGTTCTGACGTTGCTCCTGCACAGTGTCTGCAAGAGTGTTCAACGACTGGGTAAAGCTATTGGCCGCCGAAAGAACTGTGCTTTGGGTGGTCGAACTCGACGCGGAGCTGGTCAAAGAAATAAGGGCTGACTGAAGATTTCCCAACTGGTCAGAAAGTGTCCCGCTGCTACCAGAATCTGCAGAGGTTGAACCTTGTAGAGCCGTGACGACAGAGAGCGCGTTGCTTGTTGTCGTATATTGGGAAACATCTGAATTCTGGGAATATAAAGCAGTCTGGATATGTGCGTTTGTAGCCAGACTGGTCGTTGCGCGTCTTACGCCGCCACCCGTCCCGTCATTTACGACAGACTGAACGTTTGCGACTTCTTTGATGTAACCTGCAGTAGACGCATTGGCGACGTTCTGGGAAGCCGTAGACATGCCATACTGGACGGCCTGCAAGCCAGAGACGGCGATCGAAAGTGAATCAGTCAGCCCCATGATATAGAGTTCCCCTCACCCGGCCTTACTGAATCATCGCCAAAGTGGTCTGCAAAAGCTGATTTGCAGTGGTCACGATTTTTGTATTCGCTCCATAAGCCTGCTGCGCGACAATAAGTTTGGTAAGATCGCTGGTCAGATCCGTCGTTGAGCTTTCAGTAGAACTGGTGCTGAGCGTCCCTGCCCCATTCGTGTTTACTGCATTGACTGTCGGTGCACCAGATGATGCCGTTGCCGTATATGCCTGTCCGTTTTGGGCAGAGAGCCCATTAGGGTCTGCGAACGTCGAGAGTGGTATTTTTGCAAGGAGCTGAGAAAGCCCATTATCAAATGTCGCCATCACAGACCCGTCGCTTTGCATAGACAGACCCGTGAAGGTGCCGCTTGTGACGCTGTCCGTCGTCATTGTGGGATTGGTGCTATAATTACTGCTGTCTGTTGCCAGGCTCACACCGGACGTGCTCCCGATGGTTCCCAGGTTGACGGTCATATCCTGCGGCAGCCCCGTATATGAAAAGGTTGCCGCTGAACCCGTAGACTGGGACGCTCCATTTACAGATGCCAGAGAACCATCACTGTTAAATTTCACTGTGGCTGAATTGCTCGAATCTGCTGAATTACTGACAGTCCAAACCAAAGGATCCGTGGAAGACTGTTTCCAGTTCAGGCTCACCTCCTGAGCATTTCCCTTACTGTCATAGGCTGTTGCCGTAGATGTATTGGTACCTTCTGCCCCAGAGGTGCTGCCAATTGCAGCAGACAGAGAAACAATTGTGCTCTTGGTCGGCTGAAATGCGACAGAATCAGAGATTTTGATAGGTGATAGAGTGCTACTCAAAGCACCCTCTGAACCCACCTGATACCCTTCCAGATAATAACCCGAGGTGTTGACCAGATATCCCTGGTTATTTTGTGAGAAGTCACCATTTCGCGTATAAAACTGCTGGCTGCTGAACGTCGGCGCTGTGCTGGATGTCGTGCTTCCCGTGGGTTGGACAACGTTGAAGAATCCGTTGCCTGAAATTGCGAGCGCCAGCGTATTTGTGGAAGAAACAACCATACCCTGATTGTCAGTATGCTGCCTGGTTGTCGCAGCCACACTGTCGCTCAGTGACTCCCCGTCGCTTGCCAGATCATTGCTCGTCACATAATCGGCAAAGCTTGTTGTTGCAGCTTTATATCCTGTCGTCTGACTGTTCGCGATGTTGTTGGAGAGATCGCTGAAAGCATGTGACTGGGAATTGAGGCCACTGACAGCCGTGTTGAGAGAATTGATGATCGACATGGCGGACTCCGGCAGAAACTGGGCTTCGGGCCTCACGCCCGGGTGTTATCTGACCTGACAGTTCCACACCATGCGTTAACGAAACCCTTACACTCGCAGAAAACCTCCTTCCTCCCACGCTCCCTTTCCTTTCTGGCAGACAGAAAACCTTCCCAACAAAGCACTTCAGGCACTGGTTCTTTGTCACGGGACGAGGCAGTATATGCCGACATGCCAGTACCATCAGATGACCCATCCAAGCCCAGAATTCCTGACGATTCTCCCATAAAGCCGGCGAGATTCGTGCATGGCAGCATCATGCGTCATGTCATCACCATGGCTGGAACCGGGGCCATTGGCCTCATGGCAGTTTTTGCTGTCGATCTTCTGAACTACTTCTACATCTCCCACCTGCATGATTCTGCCCTGACGGCCGCCATCGCTTTTGCGACGTCTCTAAGCTTTCTGCAGATTTCAGTCTCCATTGGCATGACCATTGGACTTGGCGCCTGCATTGGTCGTCTGATCGGCGCGCGCCAGCATGCGGAGGCCCGAAGTCTCGCATCTGCTTTCATTGCTGTCATGGTTGGCATCGCGGCCGTTCTGGGCACGCTCACGGCGGTATTTGCCACGCCACTTCTCAGGCTGCTTGGAGCTCAGGGAGCAGCTTTGGAAAACGCGGCGACCTTCCTGCACATAGTATCGCCAGCTCTTCCATTAGTGTGCCTGGGAATGGCTCTGTCAGCTCTGTTGCGCGCAGTTGGTGATGCCAAACGGTCCATGCGCATTACCCTGACAGGTGCGCTTGTTTCAGCTCTGCTGGACCCCTTGATGATCTTTGTGCTGCATCTCGGTCTGGAAGGTGCAGCCATCAGCACCATTCTGGCGCGATGTGCCATCACAGCAAGCGGCTTCCTGAACCTTCGGGGGCACGCCATGCTGGAATGGCCAAAGAAAGAAGCCTTTGAGCCTGCCATGCGAAAAATTGGCGGCATTGCCGTCCCGGCGATTGCAACCAATCTCGCCACACCAACAGGCGCACTGTTCGTAACTCACGCCATGGCACAGTTTGGACTGGATGCTGTTTCAGGGCAGGCCACTATCGACCGCATTGTGCCCGTTGCGTTTTCATTGGTTTTTGCTTTGACAGGTTCTGTCGGCCCCATCATGGCGCAGAACCTTGGTGCCCAACAATTTGATCGGGTGCGTGAAGCCCTGATGGCCGCGCTGAAGCTGACAGCGCTCTGTGTGGGAACCACCTGGTTTGTTCTTGCTGCCGGGCACAATGTCATTCTCCAGCTTTTCAACGTTCAGGGCATTGGGGCGGAAATCGTACGCCTGTTCTGTTGCTGGCTGGTCCTGAGTTATATGTTCGTCGGGCTGCTATTTGTCGCCAATACGGCGTTCAACAACCTTGGGCACCCTTTCTACTCAACCGGCTTCAACTGGGGACGCGCCACACTGGGAACCATCCCATTTGTGTGGTTCGGGTCAGCTTATGGCCCGATTGGTATTCTCGTTGGGCAGTCTCTGGGTGTCGTTATTTTTGGCACGTTTGCAGTTCTGACAGCTTTCCGCGTCATTGGACGGCTCGGACCGCACACAGCCCCCTGACAGACGCAGGCATGAGATCATGCCTGCATCGTTGAAACTCAGGGAGCGGGGTTTGAATGCACCTGGTGAATGGCGTTGATCTTGGCTTCCAGTTCAGGCGTGATCTGTAGACGGGTTGAACCCAGAATTGTCTGAAGCTGATCCGTGCTGGTGGCCCCAATGATATTGGATGTCACGAACGGACGCGACGTCACAAAAGCCACAGCCAACTGAACTGGATCCAGTCCTTCCTCACGGGCCAATGCGTGATAGGCCTCAATGGCAACATCCACACCGGGCTTCTCGTAACGCTGACCACGGTTAAAGAGCGTAGTGCGTGCGCCCGCAGGGCGCGCTCCGTTCAGGTATTTCCCTGTCAAATATCCCTGAGCCAGCGGAGAGTAGGCCAGAAGCCCGACATCTTCCCGCAGGCACATCTCTGCCAGACCGATTTCGAACGTCCGGTTAATGAGATTGTAGGCGTTCTGAATGGATGCCAAGCGCGGAAGGCCATTCTGCGAAGCCGCAAGGAATTGTGAGACACCCCACGCTGTTTCATTTGAAACACCGACATGACGGATCTTACCTTGTGCGACCAGATCACCTAATGCGCCAAGAGTTTCAGCAATCGGAACTTCATTGGCTGCCGACACATCCCGAAATGTCGTGCCGCCTTCACCAAACAACCCGATTTTACGGTCTGGCCAGTGAAGCTGATAAATATCAAGATAGTCCGTCTGCAGACGTCGCAAAGAGCCTTCAACTGCATAATGAATCTGCTTTGGCGTCAAACGGGCTTCCTCACCGCCGGGCCGAAACCACGGTGAAGAACTGCGTCCAACAACTTTGCTCGCAATGACAAGTTTGTCACGGCCGCCGCGAGCTTTTAGCCAACTTCCGACAATGGTCTCAGTCGCGCCATAGGTCTCAGCACGCGGGGGAATTGAATAAAGTTCAGCAGTATCAATAAAATTGATCCCCTGATCGAGCGCCATATCGAGCTGCGCATGCCCTTCGGCTTCCGTATTCTGCTGACCGAAAGTCATTGTGCCCAGGCAGATTTCACTGACCTGAAGACCGGTGCGTCCAAGTTTTCGATGTTTCATAGAAGGTCCGATGAGATGATTTCTTGGATGTCAGGTTGCGCATCCAACAGATAAATGCGCAACCGGTTAAGCTGAGTCTCTCCTGTGCCGGGATCAAACGCAAGGGCAGGGCATGCATATTTGCGCTGCCCTCGACCAAACAATTTCATTTGTTCCAATTGAATATTTCTTATTCAAAACATTCAAACATACCATTCCGGAATAAAATCGAATTTTTATAAAGTCTTCTATTTTGATTTCTTTACTCATATGGCCGGATCAGCGGATGTGGCAAAAACAGTTCGGTAAAATCTCAGCTCTCTCTCAAGAGCATCTTCGACAACTTCACGGGCTCTAAAACCATGACCTTCGTCCGGGTAAACATGGAGATCAGACTGTGCCAGTTTTGTTCTCATGGCTTCAGCCTGTGCGAGAGGCACTACCTTGTCAGCACCGCCATGCAGGAACAGGACAGGAACGGAAATTTTCTCCGCATGTGTGAGAGGAGAACGTTCCAGATACACAGCTTCCTTTTCGGGATAAGGCCCAATCAAACCATCCAGATAGCGTGCTTCGAATTTATGCGTCTCTGCTGCCAAGGCCCTTAGATCGGTAACGCCATAAAGAGAGGCGCCTGCCGCAAAGAGATCAGACTGTGCCAGCGCTGACAGAACAGTCAGGCCTCCCGCACTGCTTCCGCGAATAACGCAGCGCGCTGGATCAACTAGCCCTTGTTCAGTCAGAGACTGAACACCAGCCAGGCAATCCTCAACATCTGCAACACCCCATTGTTCGTTTAGGGCCTCCCGATATTTGCGACCAAACCCTGTTGAACCGCGGTAATTGACATCAAGAACAGCGAAACCGCGGGAGGTCCACCATTGCACTTTGAAAGCAAAGCCTGAATTGGCACGCCCTGTTGGACCGCCATGAGCCATAACAACCAAAGGCGGTTTTTCACTTTCTTCTAGATGCGACGTGCTGCTCGCAGGTTTATAGAAGAGCGCATATGCCTTCGATCCATCCGCGGTTGGAAAAGAGAACAAAGAAGGCTTGGCAATGTCGTCAGACGTAATCGTATCAGGCAGCACAACACTTGGACGAAAACGCTCGAAATTCCCATCAATGTCACCAATAGCCAAAGCAGGTGGAGCGTTTTCGGGGGCATCAATCCAGGCAAACTGTCCATTCGACAGACGTTCGGGAACGTTGACGGGCGCTCCCATCTGAACAGTTTTCCAATGTCCATCTGCAAAGAGCAGAACGCCAGTGAGGCCTTTCCGAATTCCTAATGCGAGAAGCTGACCGTCAGGCAGTGGCGTGAGTGTTCTTTGTCCGAAGACCCAATGCGGCAGACCAATCTCAGCTCCAGCCTCTGGGAAAAACTGCTCTTTCCATCCCGTTTGATCATGCACGAATTTAACAGGCGTCCAGCAGCCCTGAGCATCTGATGTCGCATAGAGGCTACCATCTACCCCCCAACGCGGTTCAATAATGCTGCAGGGTGTCTGACCACTCAGATCTGTGGCTCGTCCAAGCTTGAGGCCGGTTCGGTCAATAGGTGCCACAAATAGTCGGGTGACTGTCCACGGCATTTCCGGATTCTGCCAGGAGAACCAGGCCAGAGAGGCACCATCCAACGAGGGGCGAGGGGCTGCATAGAAATCAGCCCCTTCTAACAGAACCGTTTCCTGGCCCGAGTGTGATACATGGACAAGCGCCGCTGTTGGCAGACCTTCGTCATGCGTTTCACGAACGCAGAAAACACCGTCTCCGGCTGTATCCCATGTCAGATCAGCATAACGCATTTCCGGTGCACGATCGCCAGATAACGCCTGAAACGTGCCTTCTCTGTTGCTGAACCACAGGCCGCCGACCTTTCGGTCACTGAAAACAACTTCCGGATATCCGTTTTTCAGGCGGACATCCCACGCTCCTCCACCATATTCGTGAACACGGGTTCCGACAGTTCTCTCTGGCGGGATCAGATCTACGAGTGTTCTATCGTGACGTCGTCCGACGATCACCGTGCGGCCTTGCTCTTCTGGTCGGGTCTCCTGCCAGAATACCCAGTCTTCAACCGTTCTGAGTTCAGAGAAAGAAAGAGTGCGGCCAGCCACGAGTTCAGGGCCAACCCAGGAGGGCCAGTTTCCGGCTACGTGAGGAGGGCAAAGCTCAGTCATTTTTCATCCCGTGTCTGATGTCCTAATATCGTAGCTGGCGGTTTTGCCTTCCGCCATATTCGCACAGGATCACGACACTGTTTCATCTCACGCAATTTCTCGATCACCTGCTCCAGGAATATGGCTACGGCGTTATCGGCGTGACAGTCATGCTGGAAAGCATGGGCCTGCCACTGCCAGCGGAAAGCATCATCATCGCTGCGTCCCTCTATGCAGGAAGTACGCATCATCTCGAGATTCGATGGATTGCCCTTGCCGCTGTGACAGGCGCCATCATGGGCGATAATTTCGGGTATCTGCTTGGCCACCATTTTGGCTACAGCATCCTGAAGAAACACGGCAAGAAGGTCGGCTTGACTGACGAGCGCCTGATGCTCGGCCGCTATCTTTTTCGCAAACACGGCGGGGTTGTTGTCTTCCTTGGACGCTTTGTCGCTGTTCTGCGTGTGTTCGTTGCTCTTCTGGCTGGAGCAAACCGAATGCCCTGGCATTCGTTTCTTTTTTTCAACGCGCTGGGCGGTCTCTTCTGGGCTGGGGGCTATGCCTTCATCACTTACGAACTCGGTAAGCAGATCGAAAAGATCACTGGGCCGGTTGGAATTGCTCTGGCCGTCGTAGGAGCCTGTTGTCTGGGAGGAGCGTTTCTCTTTCTCAAAAAGAACGAGAAACGACTGACTGAAGAAGCCATGAAACAGGCTGAAGAAGATGAAAAGCGCTCAGCCGCCGGAGCCCACGAAAAAGGACAACACTGATGACCCGTCTTTCCCAGACCAGCTGGTCTCTTGATAATCTGAATCGTCTGGATGGTCAGACTGCGCTCATTACGGGCTCCACAGGCGGCCTGGGTTTCGAAATTGCCTGTGGGCTGGCTGAGCGTGGCGCTTCCATCATTTTGAGTGGGCGTAACCTGGAGAAGGGCAGGGCGGCTCTTAACCGTCTGTATGAACGTGTTCCAAGTGTGCAGGGCCGCTTTGAAGTGCTGGATCTTGCCTCACTGGCCTCTATTTCAGCTTTTGCCACCGCTTTGCGCGAGCAGGGACGCCCCATTCAGCTTCTTGCCAATAATGCTGGCATCATGGGCCCTGCATCCCGGCTCACCACAAAAGACGGGTTTGAACTTCAGTTTGGTACCAACCACCTTGGTCATTTTGCTCTGACCGGACGGCTGCTCCCTCTATTAGCCGCGGGCAATGCGACAATCATGACTGTCGCGTCCCTTGCTGCCCTGAAGGGTAAAATTCCGTTTGGTGATCTGAATGCGCGGCACCGCTACAATCCGGTGGCACGTTACCGGCAGAGTAAACTTTCAAATCTGCTCTTTGCTCTGGAACTAGACCGTCGGGCCAAGAAAGCTCCCTGGCCCATTCATTCACGGGCTGCTCATCCAGGCTGGGCGGCAAGCGATATTGTCTCCAATAACGGCTCGCTTGATCGGAATGGTACCCCGGTTGGTCGCTGGGGTCGTAAAATTGCCCGAAGCTTCGCCGGCCCTGTGTTTCATATGATGGGACAGACAGTGGAAGAGGGGGCTTGGCCGCTTCTCTATGCTCTGGCGTCTCCTGAAGCGCAGGACGGAGGTTATTATGGGCCTCTGGGCAAGGGAGAAAGAACCGGTCTCCCTGGTGACGCCGGGCTGCCAGAGGCTGCGTCAGACCATACGCTCGCAAAACGCCTCTGGGCAATTTCTGAAGAAATGACTGGCGTCAAATACGGCCTTCTCTAAGGCCGTATTTTTACAGGCGACGTCCTCAGGGCCGAACCATGATCATGATGACAATGATCACCATGAGAATGGTCGGTACCTCGTTTGCGATCCGGTAATATTTCTCGGAATGCGGATTACGGTCTTCTGCGAACAGACGACGCCATTTGCTGCACGCCCCATGAAACCCCATGAGGCCGAGAACGCAGATCACTTTTGTCCACCACCAGCCGCTGTTCCAGTCCACCAGACCCGGCACCGACGACATCATACCCCCCACGAGCACGGTAACAATCATCGCAGGCGTCATGATCTGACGGAGAAGCTTGCGTTCCATGATTTTGAAACGTTCGCTCTCCGCAGTACCAGGCGTTGTCTGGGTATGGTACACGTAGAGGCGTGGCAGATAGAATGTCCCCGCCATCCAGGCCGTGAAGGCCATGATATGGAGGGACAGGAACCAGCTCAGGTGATCAACAACAAAGTCCATCAGTTGTCTTTCTGGCTTTGAAGTGTCTTGCGAAGCAGCGGTACCAGTTCGGAGAGATGACCGATCCTGACGAAGCCTGGCGTTGGCCAAAATGCCGGAAGAGGAAGGTCTTCCGAACGAAGAAGCACACAACTCATACCAGCACGCCGGGCGGCTTCAGCACCCGTGTCACTATCCTCAATCACAACACAGTTTTCTGGCAGAACACCTTCTGCTTTTGCAGCGTACAGATAAACCCCAGGAGATGGCTTCGGTTCATCCATGTCATTCGCTGAATGGACCCGGTTTTCCGGGAAAAATATAGTCATCTGTGTCCGTTCAAACTTGGCATCCATCTCAACGACAGACGAGTTCGAACCAACACGAAACGGCAGTTGTAAACCACGTATTCCATGCAGCATTTCTGGCGCACCCTCTACAGGTTCTGCCATTTTCTGCATCAGACGTACAAGATTTTCCCTCATTTTGAGTGCCGTATTTTCAGGTAGAGCACGTCCTGTTTCGTGCTCCAGTTCCTTTACGACCTGAGAGAGTGCCTTACCTGAAAACCGGTCATGAGCCTCATCGTCTGAAATCTTAAGACCCAGGGACCGAGCGAACTCTGCTGTGGCCCGGCAGGACGCACGCTCACTGTCCACGAGTACACCGTCACAGTCGAAGATGACCAGTTTCAGCTGGCCTGCTGCATCCAGAGCCGTGGTCATATCGCGCGCACCGCCTCAACGAGGGCACCGACGTTTTCAGGCGGTGTGTGCTGCATAACGCCGTGTCCCAGGTTGAAAACATGCGAACGCCCACGAAGCGCGTCCCGGATCCCCTGAGCTTCACGCACCATGGCCTCACCGCCAGAAAACAGGACCATCGGGTCCATATTCCCTTGCAGCGTCACGTTTGGTACCAGCTCCGCAATCTGCGCCGGATCGGCCACTGTATCGAGCGCCAGCGTATTGACCCCCGTCTTTTCTGCGTATTCGCGTATCATGATTCCTCCCAGGCGCGGGAAACCGATAATCGGCGTATTCGGATGCTTCTCCTGGATATGACGCACGATCTGCCGGGTAGGTTCAATCACATAGCGACGAAATGCGTTGGGAGGGAGAATTCCAGCCCAGGAATCAAAGAGCATGACAGCTTCACCGCCCGCTTCAATTTGACCGCAAAGCATCTCCGCTGTGCTGATCGTCAGGGTTTCAATCAGACGATCAAACAGCGCTGGATCAGTTTGCATCATTTTGCGGGTATTGGCGAAATCCCGCGATCCACCGCCCTCAACCATGTAACAGGCGACCGTAAATGGGCTGCCGGCAAAGCCGAGCAATGTCGTGACATCTGGGAGTGATTTACTCAGTCGCGAGAGTGTTTCCCGAACAGGTGCCGTGGCGTCCTGTACACGCTTGGGATCAAGTTTTTCCAGATCTGCCTGAGAACGGATGGCGCCAAGAACCGGGCCCCGACCATCAATGAATTCAAGGGACTGACCCATTGCCCAGGGCAGGATGAGAATGTCCGAGAACAGGATTGCTCCGTCCATTCCATACCTGCGGATCGGCTGAAGGGTGAGTTCTTCAGCCATGTCCGGAGTCATGCAGCGCGTCAGGAAGTCAGCTTTGTCACGCATGGCACGAAATTCGGGAAGGTAACGCCCTGCCTGCCGCATGAGCCAGACCGGCGGGGGCCAGACAGCTTCACCCTTGAGAGCTCTCAGGAGCGGTTTCGAGGATGGGGAGAGGGGTGCGTTTTCCGAATTCATGCCGCTCACTAACCATGAAAGAAATAAGAAAGAAATCCTGGAGGATAGGATGATCCCTGTGGATACCGGGGTACCCGGCTCTCTAAAAATGTACCCCGTCTTACTCACACTGTGTACAACTGCAAAACCCGCAGTGGACAAGGGGGTGCAGGATTCTATCCCGATTTGCTCACAGACCCCCTGTGTACAACCCCCAAAATTTGGGGGCGTACCCAACAATCCACGGTACTCGGTACCTTCCCGCAAACTTCAAGTACTGTCCCCATGTACCCCAGTACTGACACAATCTTTTCACCGGGTCATACGCAGTACTGGTACTCGTGCTCGCCGTCGATAGTTTGGAGTCGCATCTTATGACCTTGCTCAATAATTCCATAATCCTCGCAAGTGGCTCGAGTGCCCGGCGAGTACTTCTGGAAGAGAGTGGTCTGATCATTCAGGTTCGACCGGTAGATCTGGATGAAGAGGCCTTGCGCCAGCAGTGTGAAAGTGAAGGAAAATCTCTGGGAGACACGGCTTTGGCTCTCGCGGATGCCAAAGCGAGGCTTGCGGCCGACGTATCGCCGGACACCAGTCTGATTATCGCGGCTGACCAGATCCTCGATCTGGACGGAACAGCCTTTGCGAAGCCGCAGGATCTCAATGAGGCGAAGACGCATCTTAAATGCCTTCGAAACCGCACGCATATCCTTCAGACGGCTGTCGTTCTGTATCGGGGCACACAGAAAATCTGGGAGACACTCGCTATTCCTCAAATGACGATGCGCCCCTTTTCCGATGAATTTCTGGAGCTCTATCTAAGAGAAGAGGGGGACAGGATACTGTCCTGCGTAGGGGCTTATCGGCTGGAAGGCTTGGGTATTCAGCTGTTTTCCAAAATTTCGGGCGATCAGGATGCTATCCTTGGACTTCCACGGCTTTCGCTTCTTGAGAAGCTGCGTCAGGAGAACGTGATTCTAGCCTGAAAAAGTGTTTTTATGGCTTGTCACGATGAAAACATCCTTATATACCGCGCTCATCCGGCTCCACCCCAAAGGGGCTGTAGATGAAACACGTGGGGCCATAGCTCAGTTGGGAGAGCGCCTGAATGGCATTCAGGAGGTCGTCGGTTCGATCCCGATTGGCTCCACCAGTTTCTCCCAAAAAATCTGAAACTTCTGCTCTACGATTTTTGTGTCTTTACACACGAAGCCCGTGTCGCTGGCCCAGACCTTGTCCTTTCAATATGAAGGGTCAGGTCTGTGTCCAAATTCAGGGCAACGGGCGAACGAGGTCTGCGACCAGACCGTTCGTCGCTATGAGAGCATCCTGAGGTCCAAGTTCCAGAAGAAGGCCTCGGTCGCCACCATTGATGACGACAGGGGGGCCATCCATTGCACTCTGATCAAAAGCTGTTGGTACAATACTGCGCTGGCCGAATGGGCTGACACCGCCAATCTTGTACCCTGTCCGCTGTTCTGCCTCCGGGCGAGAGAGCATTTTGGCTTTTCTTCCCCCAAATGCTGCTGCGACCCGTGTGAAATCCAACTCGCGATCGGCAGGCAGGACAACACAGGCAGGGCGCCCGTCAATCTGCACCATCAGGGTCTTGAGAACATGATCTGGGGAAAGACCCAGAGCTTTGGCGGCGGCGATACCTAGTTTCCCAGCGGATGGATCATAGTCATAAATGCGACGCTGATAGGGTATGGACAGAGCATCCAAGGTCAGGGTTGCGGAAGTGTCCTGTGTATTCATTCCTGTTGCTCTTATTCTTTCGGCTTGTTGTGTCAGGATGGCAGGTAGGGTCAGGGGATGCTAGACTATGAGCTTCTTTAATAAAGATGACAGGGTTTCATGGCCGCTGGTTTCCTAGCCTGTATGCTTGCTTCGGCTTTGCATTATCGTATTCCTCCCCGTGTTCTTCCTGCCATTCAGCGGGTTGAAGGTGGAGTGATGGGCAAGGTTAGCCAGAATAAGGATGGATCAGTGGATATTGGTCTCATGCAGATCAATTCGCGGTGGATCCTTCCTATTTCATCCATGCTGCACCAAAGCCCTGCCCAGATTGCAACGCGACTGGCCCTTGAGCCTTGTTTCAATGTTGCTGCCGCTGCGATGATCCTTCGCACCGCTCTGGATAATGAACACGGGAATCTCATGCGCGCCATTGGAGATTACCATTCACGGACCGTGCCATTGAATATGGCGTATCAGCGTAAGGTTCTTGCCGCAGCAACCGAACTTTACGTAAGGCCGCCGTCCCGAGGATAGCCAAAGGAAGAATGTTATCTTATAACGTTTTTCCTTTCCATCCGTCCGGGGAAACTCATGCGCTGTGTCCGAACCCTGTTTCTGGCTGGTTCGCTTCTGACTGCGCCTTTTGCGTATGCTGCTCCACTGCCTGTGGTCTGCGTCGAGGCAGCCTGGTGTAATATTGCAGCGCAGATTGGTGGACCGGCCGTCCAGACACAGTCTTTAATTTCAACTCCGGGCATCGATCCCCATGAATTGACGCCAACGCCATCCATGGCGCGGAACATGGCTCATGCCAGCGTCATCGTTTTGAATGGCGCGACCTACGATGACTGGGCAGTCCATTTTTCTCCTTCATCAGCAACACGGATTATTGCAGCAGAAGAAGCGGGATGGCGCGCAGGGGATAATCCGCATCTGTTCCTCGATCTGAACGCCGTGCGTAAAGTGGCCTCAGCCGTGGCGGACGCGTTTATAGCGCGGGGCTTGGATCAGACGGATATTCGTAGCCGCCTAACGAGCTTTCTGACTCAGGTTGATGCTCTGTCTGGCCAGACAGCAGCCATCAGGCAGAAACACGACGGGACTATTATCGGTGTCATGGAACCGGTGGGAGCTGATCTGATCCAGACGATGGGACTCAGGATCATTGACCCCGGGTTCGCCCTGTCGGTCATGCATCATAGCGAACCGTCGCCGCGTGATGTGGCCCAACTGGAAACTGCAATCGACAGCAGACAGATCAGATTTCTGATCGTCAATCCTGCCGTCAGGTCTCCACAGATTGACCGTATGGTAGAGCGGGCCAGGGGCAGCGGTCTGCCGCTGGTTATGATAGGAGAGACGCTCCCTGTCAGCCAGCAATGGCAAGACTGGGTCTCGTCGATCCTTCAGTCCGTTCAGCAGGCACTTGATGGCCAGTCCCGATAACCTTGTTCTTGAGAATATTACCCTCTGTGCAGGCCAGACACGTGTTTTAAATCAGGTTTCCCTGACCGTGCCTCTTGAAGGCATTACGCTTCTGTCAGGACGAAATGGTGCAGGAAAATCGACTGTTCTGCGGGCTTGTCTGGATCTTGTAAGGCCTGAGAAAGGACAGATCCTGATTGACGGTCTCCCACCCGGAATGGCCTGTGAACGCATTGGATATATGCCGCAGGGTTTGAGCGATGCGGCTCTCATGATCCCGGCGATCAGTCATGTGATGGCTGCCATGGACGGTGCGCGCTGGGGTGTGCCTGTTCGTTTTGGTCAAAGAAAAAGGGAGGCCGAGAGGCTTCTTGCCCTGACTGGAGCACTCTCTTTCTCAAAACGGCCTCTGGGACATCTGTCAGGGGGAGAGCGACAGCGTGTCTGTCTGGCACAGGCACTTGCCGGTCAACCGGGTCTGCTCCTTCTGGACGAACCCCTTGCCGCTCTGGATCACGACGCACAGCAGCAGATTGTTGCCCTGCTGGTATCACTCACCCAGACCCTTGGCGTTTCAATCCTTATGACATCTCATGAAACTGCTGCGCTGGAAGGAAAAGTAACGCGCGTTCTGGCTCTGGAAAATGGCGAGTTGCATGTTCGAATTTGAATTCATGCGGCATGCATTTCTGGGATGCACGCTCGTCTCTGTTCTCGCAGGAACTGTGGGATGGTTTCTGAGCCTGCGGCGACAGGCTTTTGCAGCCCATGCACTGTCCCACATTGGCTTCAGTGGAGCCGCAGGGGCAGTCTGGCTTGGCGTTTCGCCTCTCTTTGGAATGATTGCTTTCAGCCTTCTGGCAGGCCTTGCCATAGGAAGCGAAGGTGAGGGACGCGGTAAAATTCCCCCTCAGAGAGACAGTACGATCGGCCTTGTGCTTGCTGCCAGCCTTGGCCTGGGCACCTGGTTCCTGCATGAGGCCAACGGAGCCTCCAGCATGGCGACGACACTGCTATTTGGGGATGTGCTCGGAATTGACACTCCAACGCTGTTCATTCTGGCTGGAGTGACGGCCCTCTGTCTGTTGGGGCTGGTTTTTCTTGGACGGCCGCTTCTGTTTTCGAGCCTGACGCCAGAAGTGGCGCGTGCACGTGGTGTTCCTGTGCGCCTGACGTCCCTTGGATTTATGGCTGTAGCAGCTTTGGCCTGTTCAGCATGTGCCGAAGTCTCCGGAGCATTGCTGGCCTTCAGTCTCATGATTGGCCCGGCGGCTACGGCATTGAGGCTAGGGCTATGCCCGGCGATGGGACTACTGGTTTCCGTATTGCTCGCTCTTGTCCTGTCCTGGGGTGGTCTGATGCTGTCCTGGATAACGGATATCCCCATTCCATTCTGGATTGGGTTGGGAGCAGGGATTTTTTATGGATTGGCGAACCTCTGGACGAGGCTGCGGACTAATTAAGGGATCCGGCGAACCAGTGCACGAACACGATGAAAGCAACGATACAGATGTGCATGATGATCAGGATTCTACCAGAAATATAGGGCACATCACGGGTGGTATCGGGTGTGGGCGTCAGCATAGAAGGTCTCCGGAGCAGTCCTGATATTCATATAGAATTCTGATTTTCGTGGCCACAATAAGTGGAAGTTCACTTAATTTTCAAAAAAATAGAAAAATGCGGAAAAACTGAATAGATTGCGATATGTTAATGTCATTATGCCAAATGATACAAAAACATCTCGACCTGCTCGTGAAAAGATAGACCTCTCACAGGTTGAGGTCTCCCCGAACGCGAAATTGATCCTGATGCTTGCAGCCATGGTTGCTGCAATCTGCGGTGGCCTCTACGGCTACGACACAGGCATCATCTCCGGCACATTGCCTTTGATTGGCGATGATTTTCATCTGAACTCTACAATGAAAGAAAGTGTCGCTTCTGCTATTCTTCTTGGAGCAGTATTCGGCGCCTTCGTGGCCGGGTCTCTCTCAGAAAAATTCGGACGGCGCACCACAACGTGTCTCGTGAGTGGTGTCTTTGTTCTTGGCGCGACAGCGTGCGCTTTCTCTCCGGATGTATGGAGCCTCATTGCTGCACGATTTGTGCTTGGACTTGCCGTCGGTGGTTCCACACAGGTTGTGCCGATGTATATTTCGGAGCTGGCCCCCCAGGAACGGCGGGGAAGCCTTGTGACGATGTTCAACGTGGCGATCGGCCTCGGTATTCTGATTGCCAATATCATCGGTCTTACACAGCGCACGAACTGGGGCTGGCGCCCTATGGTGGGGATTGCCGCGATACCGGCTTTCCTTGTCTTTGTATCCATGTTCTTCATGCCAAAAAGCCCGCGCTGGTCTGCTGAGAATGAAGGCATGAAGAATGCCATTCTTCACCTTAGCCGTATCCGCACCACAAAAAGGGCAGTTCGCAAAGAAGTTGAGGCCATTCGTGAGAATGCAGAGGGCATCAAGCAGGAGAACCGGGGGTGGCATGGTCTTTTCCAGCCTTGGGTTCGACCGGCTCTCGTCGCAGCACTGGGTGTAGCATTCTTTACCCAGTGTGGTGGCCTGGAGATGATGATCTACTACGCCCCGACATTTTTGAATGATGCTGGTTTCGGAGCTTCGTCAGCGCTCTGGGCATCGCTTGGTGTTGCGATCGTTTATTGCATCATGACCATTCTGGGCTGTCTCTTTGTGGACAGGATTGGCCGGCGTCGTTTGATGTTGATCATGGGGCCAGGGGCAGCACTCTCGCTGGTTGGTCTGGGTATCATGTTCATGCTGCACCCTGCCGCAGGTAGTGCAGGATCATATCTGATCGTCGCGTTCCTGCTGCTGTTCATGATGTTCAACTCGGGTGGCATTCAGGTCTGTGGCTGGCTGCTGGGTGCTGAAATGTTCCCGCTGTCCATGCGCGGACAGGCGACCTCCCTGCATGCCGCTACCCTGTGGGGGGCTGACCTGCTCGTCACCAGCACGGCTCTTACGATGGCAGAGGGAATTGGTCTGACATGGACGATGTGGTTTTATGCCCTCGTCAATCTGGCTTCGGTCATTTTTGTCTTTTTCTTCGTCCCAGAAACATCCGGTGCCTCTCTCGAAGATATTGAAGACGCTCTGGTGGAAAACCGTTTCCGGCCCACTCGCGACAACAAGCGTATTGTGCCGGAAGAGGATGAAGAGGACGCACGTTCCGCGGCATGATAGCTTTCCCTTTTTGAAGGGAAACATGCATGTTGGATGTTATTGCAAAACGGGTTGTTGCCGCGCGAAGTGGCAGCAACCCGTTTGTCATTGGGCGTATGAAATCTGGCTGGCTTGTTATTGGTGAGACGCAGCCTCTTGCAGGATATTGCCAACTCCTCGCCGATCCTGTTGTGCCTTCCCTGAATGACCTGAAAGGTGAGGAGCGGATTCAATATCTTCTGGATGTCGCCGCTGTCGGGGATGCTCTTCTGGCTCTTACCGCCTCAAATCGCATCAATTACGAAACATGGTGTAATCTGGCACCGTCTCTTCATACGCATATAGTTCCGCGGTATGCCTCAGAACCTGAGGACCTACGCATCAAGGCAGCCAGTATCGCTTATGATTATGCGTCTGCACGCCCATTCAGTCTTGAGCATGACGGGGCCTTCATAGACGCCATGCGGCGCGAGCTACATATTCAGCCTTGAGACGGCTGTCGGACCGCGAGAAGAAACCAGAGACGGAAAATAGCGGTCTCACAACGTGTCTGGCGTTGAAGCTCTCTTCGCTTCCAGAGGATTTTGATTCTGGCTCTTAACGTCCGGGCTCCGGCCAGTTCTGACAGAAGGGTCTGTGCGTCTTCTGTCAGGATATCTGGCTCATGGAGCAGATGCTGAACATTGGACTCAAAGATCGTCATGAAGACGCCGGGTCCGCGTCTGAGAGCACTTAAGCCGCGGCTGAGAAGCGAGCGTTTTGCCCCGACGGTATTGCGCGCGTGCTGGCGATAGTAGCTGACACACCGCTCATCAAAAAAGACTTTACCGCCAGAGGCCATCGTAACGAGATAAGCCCACCAGTCATGCAGGATGAAGGGCGGAGGCAGTCGCTCATATAAAAGCTCATATGTCGCCGCGTTGATAACAACCGTATGCCCGGTTGCGATGTTTTGCGTCAGAGCGGATGCAAAGTCAGGGGCTCTGCTGAGGGACGCCGACTTACTGAACACGTTGAGCGAAGAATCTGTCAGATACTGACGGGCACAGTATAATGCTGGCACGTCGAGCGGCTGTTTCTGGAGCCATTCCAGCGCCCATTCCAGCTTTTGAGGCTGCCAGACGTCATCCTGGTCCGCGAACGCTACGAATGGCGTTGGAGGAATGGAATCCAGAAGATGCAGATAAGACCCCGTCACGCCCATATTGCCCATGACGGATGTAATTTCGACGCAACGCCCGTGTCCGCGATGCTCTTCAAATGAGAGCATGATCACACGGGATGCATCAGTTGATCCGTCATCACGCCAGTAAAGGACCCAATCGGTATGGGTCTGGGCGAGAATGCTGTCGAGTTGTGCGTTGAGATAGGTTTCGCCGTTATGCAAGGACAGTAGAATGGCGACACGGTCTGTCCTGTCGGCGGTCTGGCTTGCTCCTCCCCGTATCATTTGTGGGTTCCAGCGGCGAATGCCGGAGTGGGGAGAAGACATAATATCCTTGGTTAAGACGGGTCAGGGAAGCAGGGCAGGAGGGTCATCCTGCGTAATTGCTGGATGACCCATTTTTTCAGATCGCAGCGAAAAGGCGGTGGACTGTCCGTGCGACGCTTTCACGCCATTCAGGCAACCGAACGCCAAACACACGATGAAGTTTTGAACAGTCCAGCCGTGAATCCTGTGGACGCTTGGCCGGGGTCGGCCAGTCTTCAGTCCGGATTGCACTGACTGTTGGCATGGATTGACCATGCTTTTCTGCTTCTTCCAGTGCAGCGACAGCCAGACCGTGCCACGTCGTCTCGCCTGTGCCGCTGGCATGATAGATGCCAGCAAATTCCGGCTTCCAGCCATCTTTCTCGATGAGGGCCAGAATAGCGAGAATAGCGTCAGCCAGATCGTCAGAACTGGTGGGGTTGCCGCTTTGGTCGCCAACAACCTTGAGCGCCGGATTTTTGGCGCCAGCATTGATCATGGTCTTGACGAAATTTTTGCCGTGCGCGGAGTAAACCCAAGAGGTCCGAAGGATGATGCTCTTTGGGTTTGCCGCCAGAACAGCCTGTTCGCCGTCAGCCTTTGTGCTGCCATAGACTGTTTCAGGGCTGGTAGGATCCTCTTCCGTGTAAGGAGATCCCTTGTCACCTGAGAAAACATAGTCCGTTGAAACGTGGATGAACGGAATGTCGGCCTTTGCGCAGGCTTCCGCGAGCGCCTTGGGGCCGGAGCAGTTGGCGCGTTCGGCTCCAGCTTTTTCCGTTTCTGCCAGATCAACGGCCGTCCAGGCAGCTGCATTCACGACAGCTTCAGGGCGGTATTTTTCGATAGCTGCGGAAATGGTTTCCGGCTTGTCGAAGTCGAATTCAGGGCGCCCAACACGGATGATCTGATCACCCCCGATGTTCGCAAGAGACGTCGCAAGCTGGCCATTGCCGCCCGTGACGAGGATAGGACCTGTGCTGGACATAATGCGACTCACTTTTCGTAAGAGAACCAGCCCTTGGCTGCGGAGAAGTGCGGAGCGATCTTATCCTTGTCGGAAAGGATAGCCTCTTCTTCGGCGATGGGCCAATCGATGTTCAGGTCCGGGCAGTTCCAGATGACGGCGCGCTCGGAAACCTTGCTGTAAAGCGATGTGCATTTGTACTGAACTTCCGTGTTCTCTTCGAGAGTCACGAAACCATGCAGAAAGCCCGGCGGAACCCAGAGCTGAGACCAATTTTCAGCAGACAGCTCTGCAGCTACCCACTGACCGTAGGTCGGGGAGCCTGTGCGGGCATCTACAGCAACATCCCAGATTGCGCCGCGCGTTACACGAACCAGCTTTCCCTGCTCATAGGGGGCAAGCTGGCAGTGAAGCCCGCGCACAACGCCTTTCTCGCAGGACAGGCTCTGATTGTCCTGAACAAAAGGAAGGTTGATGCCCGCTTCCGTCATACGATCGAAATTGTAAGTTTCTGAAAAGAAACCCCGGTTGTCACTAAAACGCGGCGGCGTGACAAGAATGACGTCGGGAATGGCGAGACGTTCAACCTTCATAACAAATTCCTTTTTATAAATGACGTTTGAGAACTGGAGGCCAAATAGAGATTGCCTCCGAAAAAACGCTGTCTGAAAAATCAGACAGCGTTTGGGGTTTTTATTTCAGGAAGCGTGGTCCGCGAGTTCAAGTAGAAGACGCCCGAGCTCTGTCTTGCCCATTTTCTTCGCATGGGCACGAAGCTGGTCAGCGTTGATGAACTTGTTGCGGAACGCGACTTCAGCAGGTGAGCCAACCAGCATACCCTGACGGGACTGAATGGTCTGAACAAAGGTTCCAGCCTGCATCAGGCTGTCCGGCATGCCGGCGTCAAGCCAGGCACAGCCGCGCCCAAGGCGATCGACCTGCAACGTTCCCTCTTCAAGATACATCCGGTTAAGGTCAGTGATTTCCAGTTCCCCACGAGGGCTAGGCTTTACCTTTTTGGCAAAATCCACAACGCGGTGATCATAGAAATACAGACCTGTGATGGCCCAGTGAGACTCTGGCTCGGACGGCTTTTCCTCAACCTTCAGGGCCCGACCGCTTTCATCAAACGACACCACACCATAACGTTCTGGATCGCGGACCTGATAGGCGAACACGGTTGCCCCTTCCGGACGGTTCGATGCCGCACGGAGCAGAACACCAAGATGTTCGGAGAAGATCAGGTTGTCGCCAAGAGCGAGTGCGCAAGGCGCTCCCTGGATCCAGTCTTCCGCGATCAGGAATGCCTGGGCCAGACCGTCCGGGGAAGGCTGGATGCGGTATTCAAAGTTGACGCCGAACTGTGAACCATCGCCTAGAAGGCGCTGAAACTGTGGCATGTCATGCGGGGTCGTGATGATCATGATATCCCGGATTCCCGCCAGCATCAGCGTGGAAAGAGGATAATAGATCATCGGCTTGTCATAGACCGGCAGGAGCTGCTTTGAGGAAGCAAGCGTCATGGGATACAGGCGTGTGCCTGAACCACCAGCCAGAATAATGCCCTTCATGGGCTTCGTCTCGATCGTGCTCATGAGCGTGTTCCCAGTCGCTGTCCCGTGTAACGCTTGGAGCGGATTCCTTCCCACCAGTCACGGTTGTCGAGATACCACTGAACCGTTTTGCGGATGCCGGTTTCGAAGTCGTTCTTGGCTTTCCAGTCCAGCTCTTTCTCGGCGTGGGACGGATCAATCTCATAACGGAAGTCATGGCCGGGGCGATCTGTCACATAGCGGATCAGACGTTCACGCGGGCCTTCCGGGTCAGGAAGAAGTTCGTCCAGAACAGCGCAGATTTTCTTGACGACTTCCAGGTTCGTCCGGGGCTGACGGGCACCAATAGCGTAAGTCTCTCCCGGCTCGCCGATTTCGACAGCGCGGACGAGGGCTTCAGCGTGGTCTTCAACAAACAGCCAGTCGCGGATGTTTTCACCTTTGCCGTAAACCGGCAATTCGCGACCTTCAATGGCGTTGATGGTCACGAGCGGAATGAGCTTTTCCGGGAAGTGCCAGATGCCATAGTTGTTGGTTGTGTTGGTGACGAAAGTTGGCAGGCCATAGGTGTGATACCAGGCGCGAACCAGATGATCGGAAGAGGCTTTTGAAGCGGAGTAAGGGCTGCGAGGGTCGTAAGGGGTTGTTTCAGTAAATGGCGGATCATTTGGCTCAAGGTGGCCAAACACTTCATCCGTTGAAATATGGTGGAAACGGAAAGCCGCTTTCTCATCATTCCCAAGGCTGCTCCAGTATTTCCGGGCAGCTTCAAGAAGAGAATAAGTGCCAACAATATTTGTCTGGATGAAAACGCCAGGACCATCAATCGAACGGTCTACATGGCTTTCAGCAGCCAGATGCATGACGGCATCCGGGCGATATTCCTCAAAGAGGCGCTGCATTTCAACGCCGTTTACGATGTTCGCCCGTGCGTGGGAATAACGCGGATCAGAAGCGACTTCGGCTACGGTATCTTCAGAAGCTGCATACGTCATGCAGTCTACATTCAGCACGCTGTGTTCGGTGTTTCTGATAATATGACGCACCACGGCTGAACCTATGAAGCCGCAACCGCCTGTCAACAATATCCGCATTTCAACCTCTTAACATCACGGTAGGAGCTCCAGCCCCGTCACGAAGAAGTATCTTACAGTGTTGTACAAGAGGCGCAAACTTTGATCATGGTAATATTAATGAAACCAATTCCCGTAACCATTAAGGCCTCGCCCCGAGTTCCTTAATGAGCTACCCAGACATTCCTGTTAGGCAGGAGATTAGAGGTATGCTGGCTGATATACTGACCCGATCGCTTGTAGACGTTTTGGAGCGTCCGGATCTGAGGGTCGTTGCTGCAGGGCTGATGCCCGAGCTTGATATTTCGCTGGAGCAGTCTTTTCAACTCGGTGAGAATCTTCTGTCTGAACCGCATTCGGTTACAGGCCGCGCATGTTTGAAGCTGGGTGAACCCTGTTTGCGAATGCCGGGTCTGTCTCCGACATTCCTTCGTCAGGCTGTTGAGCTTTTCCGGCTTCTTCACAACGGAGCAGACGCCCGGCTTGCGAGTTTTGCGGCTGCTCGTGTTGCCGCTCTCTTTCATGCGCTTGATACGAACGCGGTCAATCCCCTTCCGCAGGAACTGGCTCTCTGTGCGGGAGACGTTCCGGACAGCACAACGCTTCTGTCCCTCTGGGGAGCTCTGAAGAAACACCTGTCGAATACGCCTGAGTTCACCGAAGATGACGCAAAGCGCCTCAGACCCGTTCTGGTGCGTCTGTGGCACGTTATGGCGCCGGCAGAGACATTGATGAGTGGTGGCGGGGATTCCCGGCTGGCCGTTGATCCCGAAACTGGCCTGAACAAGTATTCCTGCTCTCATCGTCCACGCCCCTGGGCCGTGACGTTCGGTTCTTCCACAGCCTCCTCTTTGTCAGAGCGGGGGTTCGGGGGAGCAGAGTTCGCGCGTTGCATGATGATGAACGCGCTTCTGTCCAAGCAGGACCCGGATCTTGTGCAGGAAGGCATCGTCAGAAGCGCGCGCGCGGGTATCGGGCGCCACTACGGTTTGCCTGAAGATGCTGTTCTTCTGTCGGCGTCTGGCACGGATTGCGAACTTGCTGTTCTTGCCCTTGTAGCCGCTGGAACAGATCGACCAGTCAGTTCCATTCTTCTGGCGCCCGACGAGACAGGAAGCGGCGTGCCCCTTGCTGCGCGTGGCCGTCATTTCGCGGGTGACAGCGCATGCTCCACGACAGTCGGGAAGGGAGAACTGATTGAGGGATTCCCTGAAGACACACAACTGTTCGGGGTTACCATCCGGAATGAGGATGGAACTTCGCGTCCGCTTGAAGACATCAATGCCGAATGCAGCGAGCTGGCCAGACGAGAAGTGAAAGCTGGCCGACATGTTTTGCTGCATCGTCTGGATCAGTCAAAAACGGGTCTTGCTGCGCCTGATATGGAAACGGTTGCAGAGTTGCAGGCTGAGTTGGGAGAGCATCTGAGTGTGGTGGTAGATGCCTGTCAGGCTCGCCTCAGCCCGTCGCGTGTTTCCGAATGGGTCAGGGATGGTCTGCTGGTTATGATCACAGGGTCCAAATTCTTTACGGGACCGCCATTCTGTGGGGCTCTTCTGCTGCCGAATGTGATCCTGGAAAAGATTCCAGCGTTTTCGCTTCCAAAAGGCCTAAAGTCTTATGGAAATCGAGACGAGTGGCCTGAGCAGGCTGACAGGCACGCGTTGAATAATGGTCATAATATTGGTCTGGCCCTACGCTGGCATGCCGCTCTCGCTGAAATGGATGCGCTCTTTTCGCTTTCTGATTCCCTGATCCGTCAAAGACTCAATGATTTCATGACTGAGGCTGTTAAGCTGGTAGAGGCCAGTCCTACCTGCACGTTACTGCCCGTCGGGAAGCCTATTGATGACGGTCGGTGGGACGCTGTGCCGACCATTCTGTCATTTCTGGTGGAAGACCCCAAAAATCCGGATGTGCCTCTCGGACTGGAAGATGCGCGTAAGTTGCACCGGTGGCTCAACGCAGACCTTTCACCATGGGTAGGGGAGGGCGAGGCAGCACTTCTCTGTGTTCTTGGCCAACCCGTTCCGGTTCCACATCCCTTGGTGAATGGCCATGCCGGAGCTTTGAGATTGTGTGGCGGCGCGCGTCTGGTCTCAGGAGAGCCATCGCACGAAGGCCTGGACGAAAAGCAGCGCTTGCAGCGCGAATGCGCAGACGCGAAGCGGGTGCTTGCCAAACTTGAGCTCATTTTGGAAAACTGGGACGTTCTTCTGGACGCCAACCCTGTTCCCCGTTACGCGCCTCTCTCATGACACAGACAGACCAAGCCGTCCCTCATGGACACTTTCTTGATACGCCTGAACTGCCGCGCGGTATTACCCGCTTCTGGCTGATCAGACATGCCGTTGTAGAGGCGAGCGCGCGAAAGACCATGTATGGCGCGATGGACGTTCCGCTTTGCAGGGATGCGATGGCAAGCCAGCAGGGTGGATACGCTGCTTTGGCTCGACGTCTGCCGTCCGATGCTGTCTGGTATACCTCACCGCTGCAAAGAGCACGTGACACTGCTGCACAGATACGCTGTGCAGGAGCGTTTACACATGCTGACGTCACTGTTGATCCAAGATTTATTGAGCAATCTATCGGAGAGTGGCACGGAACGCCGCACGATCAGTTTCTCTCTCTGCTGAGGCTGCCGCCCAATCCATTCTGGTCTTTGTCAGCCAGTGAGCTTCCGCCGGGCGGAGAAAGCATGCTGGATGTTTGTGCGCGCGTCTCCCATGGGCTGGAAGATCTTGCTAACGCAAATGCTGGTCAGGATATGGTTGTTGTGAGCCACGGTGGCGCGATCCGGGCGGCACTTTCACATGCTCTGGCCATTCACCCTGATATTGCTCTGCGCTTCACTATTCAAAATCTATCGATTTCGATTATCGAGCGTATCAATGGGCTGTGGCGTGTTGTGGCTGTTAATGAACTGCCAGATTTTCGGGGATAAACCGGGGATGCCTCTGAAGAGGTCTTGGTCAGGTATTCTTTTTCTTTAAGCGAGCACTTGTCACATCAACAATCCATTGCATCAGGCAACCGCCGAGTGCAGCCAGAATATAGGATGCGTGATGGTACTCTTGCAGAAGCTTGTATAACAAAACTGCAAACAGCGCCGAGCAAAAATTCTTTAAAGCTTTTTCCATGAGATCTTTTTGTCGTCAAAAATGGCGATAGGAAGATTTCATTAGCACCAAAGAACGCTCTTTTAGGTACTATTGTTTTTAATTTTTGTGAAAATGCTCGAGCGAATGCTTTTTAAAAGCGAAAGCAACCGAATTTAGAAAATTATATTTTCAAGGGTAAGACCGGAAACGGAGCTTGGTGGGCACACAAGGGCTCGAACCTTGGACCCGCTGATTAAGAGTCAGCTGCTCTACCAACTGAGCTATGTGCCCGTCGCTCCGTTTCCGGTGAGGCGCCTTATAAAGGGGAAGCGGGAATGCTTGCAAGGGGTTTTTCAGATTATAATGAATAAAATCCAAAAAAAATGATGGCCCCCTTTGATAACCGCCTCTTATTCCCGGTTGAGAAGGCGCATGAGGCTCTCAAACTGTTCAAGAGATCGGTAATCGATCTTTAGCGAGCCGCCCTTTTTTCCATCGTAATCGATGTGGACTTTAAGTCCCAGCCGAAGAGCCAGATCTTCTTCAATCTGGACAATTTCTGCGTCCCGGCGCTTTTTCTGAACGGCTTTCTTCTCTGATTTTTCAGCAACAAGAGCTTCTGTCTGGCGGACATTCAGCCCTTTTTCCAAAACAGTTTTGGCCGCAGCTAGCGGGTCCGGATGGCTCAGAAGGGCACGGGCATGTCCGGCGGAGAGTTCACCGCGGCGAACATGGGCCCGGATCTCTGGCGGCAGGTTCAGCAAGCGCATGGTATTGGTGATATGAGGTCGGGATTTTCCGACGGCGCCGGCCAGTTCTTCCTGCGTCAGGGTATAATCTGTGATGAGCCGCTGAAGGCCTTCAGCTTCTTCAATCGGGTTCAGGTCGGCGCGCTGAAGGTTTTCCACAAGCGCGGCTGCCATGGCATCCGTGTCATCCAGTTGGCGTACATGCACTGGGACACTATGCAGCCCAGCAAGCTGAGAGGCGCGCCACCGTCGCTCGCCAGCGATGATCTGGTATCGCTCAGGGTTGGTCGGGTCTGGTCGAACGAGGAGGGGCTGCAGAACGCCGCGGGACCGAATGGAATTGGCCAGTTCTTCCAGTCGCTCAGGGTTCATGTCCTGACGGGGCTGAAAGGGGCTGGGCTCCAGCACGTCAACGGGCAGGGACGTATGCTGCTGAACAGGCGCATTGGCGCGCGTAGCACGGGCCAGTTGGGGAGCCTGATCGCCCAGAAGGGCGGCAAGACCACGACCGAGGCGCGGAGAAGTGTCCTTTTTGGCCATCGCAGCTTACGCCTTTGTCCTGTTCTCGGTTCGCTTCAGAAGTTCGTCCGCCAGTGCCACATAGGCGACTGCACCTGTGGAGCGTGCATCATAATTCAGCACGGGGCTGCCATGGCTTTGGGCTTCGGAAATACGAATATTTCTGGGAATCAGCGTTTCAAGAACCTGCTCACCGAAGAAACCCCGCGCATCTTGTGCGACGAGTTCTGAAAGGTTGTTCCGCCGATCGTACATGGTCAGCACAATGCCTTCGAGATGCAGATCTGCATTGAAAGCGCGCCGCACACGGTCAATGGTTCGAACGAGCTGACTGATCCCTTCCAGCGCAAAGAACTCACACTGTAGCGGCACGAGAACGCTGTCTGCAGCGACGAGGGCATTGAGCGTGAGAAGGCCAAGGCTGGGCGGGCAATCGATCAGGATGGTATCGTAGTCGCCTTCAAGGGAGCGCAGAGCATCCCTTAGACGATATTCACGACGCTCATCTGCGATCATCTCAAGTTCAGCACCAGCCAGCTCATTATTGGCGGTGATAATCGAAAGATTTTCGAATTCTGTCGGCTGTGCGAGAGCCTGAGGCTCCGCTTCCTGCATCAGGGCGGCATACGTGCCAATATTCCGCTGATCATACTCAATGCCCAACCCGGTCGAGGCATTGCCTTGAGGGTCCAGATCAACGAGCAGGACGCGCTGTTTCCGTGCCAGCGCAGCAGCTAGGTTGATTGTGGTCGTGGTTTTGCCAACACCGCCCTTCTGGTTGGTGACGGCAATGATGCGGGTGGTGGGGGATACGGAATTAGACGACACGCTTGAAATCACTGACCTTGATAATGGCTCCGCCGGGGTCGGTGCGGCTGGGAAGAATGGTAGATGTCATGTGCCAGTCACGGCTTGCCTCGGTCAACTCATCCTGCGCCTTTATGCCTTTGAGAAACAGACAAAATCCGTTTTCTTTCAGCAAAGGACGCGCCCATCCGAGCAGTTTGACCAGCGGGGCCAGCGCACGGGCGGTAATGATGTCGGCTTCTGGCGGGGTTGCCGCTTCAATTCGCTTTGGAATGACCGTGACTTTGGCTCCGCAGATGCGAGCAGCTTCTCGGAGGAAGGCACATTTCCGCTGATCGGACTCAATCAACGTCACAGGATTATCTGTTGCGATTGCCAGAATAAGGCCAGGAAAGCCTCCGCCTGAGCCCAGATCAGTAATGGTTGCACCAGCAGGAATCATGTCTGCAAGTTGCAGACTGTCCTGGATATGGCGTGGCCACAATTGGCCTAGATCTTTTGGGCTGACCAGATTGATCTTCGCATTCCATTGCACGAGTAGGTCTGCGAAGCGTTCCAGTTTCTCCTGCGTTTCACGTGAAACGGTGGTCATGACAGGGTCCTTACATGGGCCAGCAGGGCAACCAGCGCAGCGGGGGTTACACCTCGCACACGTTGCGCAGCTGCAAAGCTGGTTGGTCGTGCCTGAGTAAAACGCTCACGCATCTCACTGCTCAGACCGCCGATAGCGTTGTAGTCCAGATTGTCCGGAAGGGCGATGGCGCTTTCGGATGCGAGCTGCTTGATCTCGCGATCCTGCCGCTGGAGATAGCCGCCGTAGCGAGCTTCCGTTTCCACATGGCGGCGGATACGGAGAGGCAGGGCACCAAACCATGGCGCCAGATCCAACACCTTCGAATGGTCGCCGTTGCTGGCAAGAACGTCCAGAACGCTCCGACGTCGCCCATCTAGAGAGACCTCAAACCCCACGTCCTTGAGGGCTTGGGGCAGGAAGGTCGTCGATGCTGCCAGTGCCATGGCTGCGTCAATCTGGGTTTTCATGTCGGTAAAGGCTTCAGCGCGTTCAGAGAGAACGCAGCCAGCGTCCATGCCTTTTGGCGTAAGTCTCAGGTCTGCATTGTCAGCCCGAAGGCTTAGGCGATACTCGGCCCGGGACGTGAACATGCGGTAGGGCTCGCTGATGCCGTGCAATGTCAGGTCGTCGATCATGACACCCAGATAAGCATCGCTCCGATCCAGAATGAGCGGATCGTTTCCGGCGGTCGCGCGGGCGGCATTCAGGCCAGCGAGAAGGCCCTGAGCGCCGGCTTCTTCATAGCCTGTTGTGCCGTTGATCTGCCCCGCAAGGTAAAGGCCAGGCAGGCTGCGCAACTGAAGTGAGGGCATCAGTTCTCGCGGATCGACGTAATCATACTCCACAGCGTATCCGGCTGTGACGATCCGCGCTTTTTCCAGCCCCGGCATCGATGCGATCATGAGGGCCTGAACATCAGCGGGAAGGCTGGTGCTGATCCCGTTCGGGTAAACAAGGTCACCCCCGGGATTTCCAGGGAGCGCTTCGGGCTCAAGAAAAACCTGATGGGAAGACCGCTCTGCGAAACGGACAACCTTGTCCTCAATCGATGGGCAATATCGTGGGCCACGGCCTGCAATCGCGCCACCATACATGGCTGAACGGTGCAGGTTTTCGTTGATGATCCGGTGCGTTTCCGGTGTGGTCTGGCTGATCCGGCATGAGACCTGGGCGTTCGTGATGCTGCTCGTTAGAGGGCTGAACGGCTCTGGAACTTCATCACCCCGATCTTCAGGCAGGCTCTCCCAGTCAATGCTGTTGCGGGCAATGCGTGGTGGTGTGCCAGTCTTGAGGCGCCCCATACGAAGCTTTAGAGCTTCCAGTCGTTCTCCCAGCTTGGTGGCGGGCGCTTCACCGATGCGCCCCGCAAGCTGCTGTTCATGGCCGACGTGGATGACCCCGCGCAGGAACGTGCCTGTCGTGAGCACCACGGCGCCACACCGGAAGGACCGACCGTCTTCGCAGATCACACCACGAATATTTCCGTTCTCTTCAATCAGATCTCCAACCGCACCTGCCACGATGGTCAGGTTGGGTGTTTCTGCCAGAAGGGTTTGAATTGCCGTTCTGTAAAGGGAGCGATCTGCCTGCGCGCGAGGACCATGCACAGCCGGTCCTTTGGAGCGATTGAGCAGCTTGAAATGGATGCCAGCGCGATCAGCGGCTTTGCCCATCAGTCCATCCAGTGCATCAATCTCACGCACGAGATGTCCCTTGCCGATGCCGCCGATGGCAGGGTTGCAAGACATAGCCCCGATGGTTTCGAGCTTGTGCGTCAGCAGGAGCGTCTTGGCCCCAAAGCGTGCTGACGCTGCGGCTGCTTCACAACCAGCATGGCCGCCGCCGATCACGATGACATCGAAATCGCTCAAAACTTACTTCCCGATACAGAACTGCCCGAAAATTGCATCGAGCAGGGATTCAACATCAACACGTCCTGTCAGACGTCCCAGAGCCTGCATGGACAGGCGTAACTCTTCTCCGCGCAACTCGGGCCACGTGGCACCTCGGGCGAGATCCAGGTGCGTAACAGCTTCCTGAATGCCTGCACGGTGGCGAGCACGGGTCAAAGGTGGCGCTCCGGCATTGGCCGTCATCGCTGAGACCCGTTGGGTCAGGAAGGCTCGCAGTTCTGACAAACCTTCACCCGTCTGGGTGCTGATGCCTAGCATGTTCGGGGGCGCTGGCGCGATGTCGATTTTTGCTCGGACTGCAATTTCATCGGAAGACAAAGCATCGGCTGCTTCATCCGGCCCAATGAGGTGCAGAATAACGTCTGCCTGTTTCACGTGAAACAGTGCCCGGCGAATACCTTCCGCCTCAATCTCATCTTCAGTTTCCCGCAGCCCGGCGGTGTCGATCAGACGAAGACGAACGCCATCCAGAACCCAGTCTACCGCAATGGCATCCCGTGTTGTTCCTGCGCGGTGAGTGACAATAGCTGCGTCATATCCAGATAACACATTGAGAAGGCTTGATTTTCCGACGTTTGGCGAGCCTGCGATCACGACCGTCAGACCCTGACGCATCAGTTCTCCACGGTTGTCCTGAAGATGAGCGGACATCTCGTTATGTAGAGCTAACATCTCGGCCAGAAGAGTGTGTTCCACCTCGGGGGGAAGGTCTTCATCGGGAAAGTCGATCAGAGCTTCCTGATGGGCCAGAACAAGCCTTAATCGTTGAGCCCATCCATCATAAAGGCGGCTTAGCGCCCCATCGGCTTGTTGTAGGGCCTGTTTGCGCTGGCTTTCAGTCTCGGAATCGACGAGGTCTGCGATGGCTTCTGCTTGCAGGAGATCCAGTCGGCCCTTCTGCACGGCGCGCTTTGTGAATTCTCCCGGCTCTGCAGGGCGGGCGCCTAGATCCGTCAGGGCGTCAGCGACACACGCAATAACGGCCGGACCTGCATGCAGGTGTAGCTCGAACCCATCTTCTCCGGTGTACGATTTTGGCCCTGGCAGCCAAAGCACTACAGCATGATCCATCACCTCGCCCTGATGGCGAAGGCTTCGGAGGCTGGCACGCCGAGGTTCGGGCAGGGACCCGCACAGGCTTTGGAGAACAGAGGCGCTTCCCGGTCCGCTGGCGCGCATGATGGCGATCGCTGCGCGACCTGCGCCTGTGGCCAGAGCAAAAATGACCTGGGGGTCCGAGGAGGAAAAGGGGTTCATGCCCCTTTATGTAATGCAGGACGTCGTCATGTGAAATCGGCCTGCACAAAAGAAAACGGGCGGTCCGTTTCCGGACCGCCCGTTTCTGTCAGACCGACAGGGTCAGAAGAGGCTTATTGAGCCTCGTCCACACCCGTATGCGTCTGCGGGGAGAAGGTCCAGCCTTCGCCGTAAGGCTGTGGCATGTAAGCCATCCAGCCTCTGGATGACACGTTCCAGCCTGCTGTGGAAACCGGAGCACCTGTTGTACGCAGCTTGCGGATGTCTGCAGCAGACAGTGTGCCTGGAGCCTGGTTGCCCCAGCTCTTGCGCATGAAGTTAACGGCATCAGCGATCTGCTGGTCAGACAGATGATCGCGGAAGCCCGGCATGGCAACAGCAGATGGTGCTGTGTTCGTCGGAGGCAGAATGCCGCCGAAGGTCACGATGTTAGCCATCGACGTTGCATTGTCGGTGATGACAACCGGATTGCCAGCCAGAGGCGGGAACATACGGTTGACGCCTGTACCGTCATTCATATGGCAGATGGCGCAGTTATGCAGATAAACCTCTGCGCCCGCATCACCCTTGCCACCAGCTTCCAGCAGGGCTGTTGCCTTGCCATCGTCCTGACCAAGGTTCTTACCTTCAGGCACGGCAGGCATGCTCTTCAGGTACTTGGCTGTGGCGTGCAGATCGTCATCAGTCCAATGCTGCGTGCTGTAGGCCACCACGTCAGCCATGCCACCGAAGACGGCGGAATGGTCGATACGGCCGCTCTTCAGGAATTCAGCAATATCGTCTTCAGACCAGCGGCCCAGACCTGTGTCGCTGTTGCTGCGCAGGCTTGGTGCAATCCAGTTGTCGATGGGGGCACCACCGGACAGGTAAGCATTGCCGTCCTTGGCCGTGTAACCCTTAACCTGCATGGCCATGCCACGAGGTGTATGACACTCGCCGCAATGGCCCGGGCCGTTCACCAGATACTCGCCGCGAGCCACTTCCGGATCGGAGATGCTCTTGTCCAGACCCGGTGTAACGGTCGGCACGAACATGGCGCGCCAGATGGCCAGCGGCCAGCGCATGTTCATCGGCCAAGAGATGTCCGGCTGCTTGTTCTGAAGGGCGACCGGCTTCACGCCATGCATGAAGAAGGCATACATGGCCTTGATGTCGTCGTCAGACAGGCGGGCAAACTCAGGATACGGCATGGCCGGATAAACCGTCGCGCCGTCCTTGCGGATACCCTTGCGGATCGCCTTGGTGAAGTCTTCCAGTGTGTAGCTGCCAATACCGTATGTCGGGTCAGGCGTGATGTTGGTGGAGTAGATCGTCCCGATCGGGCTCTTGATCTCCAGACCACCAGCAAAAGGCTGACCGTGCAGGCTTGTATGACAGGCAACGCAGTCAGACAGGCGGGCCACGTAGGCACCGCGCTGAATCAGGGCGTCATCAGCGTCCTGGGCTTGGGCAGCGCCAAAAGACACTGCCATAAGGCCGACTGCGGCCGCGAATTTCCATCCCTGTTTCATCTCAGATACCAGTCTGTCCCGAGTTAATGCCTTGAGCATGTCACGTCATTCCTTTCAGCGTGACGGTTTCCCGTCACGGATGGTCCGGCGTTGCAGGCGCAACCGGACCCTGAGGGACGTTGAGGAATTCGCCGTTCGGGACGCCTGCCTCATTCTCTCGGGCCTTGACTTCGTCTGCGTAGGACTCGTTGGCGCGCTTTACGATGAAGTTGCGGATGTCTTCGATTTCAGCCGGAGACATGGACGTGTCGAAACGATCCATACCGTAGGCCGTCAGAGCACCCTTGCCGACGAGCTTGTAGAACTTCTCAGGCCCGCGGATCGCACCGGACCAACGCAGGTCAGGCAGAACGCCGCCAGAGATGCTGTTGTCGCCGTGGCAGGCTGCGCAATAGGTCTGGAACTGGAAGTAGCCGTCCTTGGTCTTGGCTTCATCCCACTTCTCAGGCGGCTTCACCGGAACAAATCCAAGCTCGTTCTTGGCAGGCAGCTTGTCGTTGCCATCAAGAGCGAAGGCGATGATCCGTGAGTGGTTGACGGTCCAGCCGGAGGTGCGAGCTACGCCACCGAGGAAGAACGGATAGATACCGCCCCAACCCACTTCAACTGCAACATACTGCTTGCCGTGAGCCGTGTAGGTCACCGGAGGAGCAATGATGGCGCTCTGGGCTGGGAACTTGAACAGATCCTTGCCTGTCGTAGCGTCGTAAGCATGGAATTCACCGGTCGCGAGACCCTGGAACAGAACGCCGCCAGCTGTGGCGAGAAGGCCACCATTCCACGGACCCTTGTGGTCAACCGTGAACGCTGCCTGCTGCTTCTGCGGATCCCAGGCCACGATCCAGCCCTTCAGATCTTTCAGGAACTGGGCTTTGTCAGCCTTGTGCTGCGGATCGTTGTCATCCAGCAGGCCGATCTTGTTCATGTCCAGACCAAGGTTCCAGCTATCGTGGTGAGCCTTGAAGCCACCCTTCTGCGGGTCATAGACGAACGGAACCTGCTGAGCCGGGATGTAAACCAGCTTCGTCTGCGGGCTGTAAGCCATGGCAGCAAAGTTATGGCCACCCAGATCGCCCGGAATGCCGTACCAGGGCTTGCCGTTCAGCGTCCACAGAGCGTCGGGGTTATAGTTCGGACGGCCCGTTACAGGGTCCAGACCATTGGCCCAGTTCTCGTAGGTGTAAGGCTTGCCGGAAATGAACTTACCGGTCTTGGCATCGAGGATATAGAAAAAGCCGTTCTTTGGCGCATGAACGAGCACATGGCGCATTTCGCCATTGATCGGCATGTCGAGCGCCATGATCTGCTGAACCGAGGTGTAATCCCACTGGTCCATCGGCGTTTCCTGGAAATGCCAGACGTATTTGCCGGTATCAGGATTGATGGCCACGATGCTGCCGAGGAAGAGGTTGTTTCCTTTTCCTTCAGACCGGAACTTGTAGTTCCATGGTGAGCCGTTACCGACGCCCAGGTAAACGAGATCTGTGACCGGGTCATAGATCAGCGAATCCCAGACGGTACCGCCGCCGCCCTGCTGCTTCCATGCGCCGCCCTTGCCCCATGTCGGGTAAGCCTTGGACATCAGCACATCGTCAGAAGCTGCGCCGTCCGGCTTGTTGTCGGGGTTTGGAACAGTGAAGAAGCGCCAGTCCACCTTACCCGTTTCAGCATCATACGCTGTCACGAAGCCACGGGCGCCAAATTCTGCGCCACCGTTACCGACGATGACCTTGCCCTTGGCAATACGCGGCGCGCCATCAAGCGTGTAAGAGCGCTGATGACCGAGCTGTGCTTCCTTGGGAACGGTATAAACGCTCCAGACCAGCTTGCCAGTCTTGGCGTCCAGAGCGATCAGACGACCGTCGAACGTGCCAAAATAGACCTTGCCGTTCCAGTAAGCCGCGCCACGGTTGACCGTATCGCAGCAGCCACGGTCAGCAATGTTGCCGGGAACTTTTGGATCATAGGACCAGAGCAGCTTGCCTGTTGCTGCATCCAGAGCTTTCATCTTGCTCCAGTTGGTCGTGGCATACATGACGCCATCGATGATCAGCGGCGTACCTTCCTGCCCACGGTTGGTATCCAGGTCATAGTGCCATGCCAGCTTCAGATTGCCGGCATTGTCCTTGGTGATCTGGTCCAGGGGGCTATAGCGCTGCTCGGAGTAGGTCCGACCATAGCTCATCCAGTCTCCTGGATGCTGGTCGGCGTTGGTGATGGCGGTACCGGTGTCCTCAGCGAGGGCAAGAGGGGAAGCTGCGCAGAATGCCAGTGCGGCCGCGCAGCCCAGAAGGCGCTTCTTCGTAACGTTGATCGGCGTCAGTAGACCAGAAACCATGATCCGACTGTCCTTTTTGCAAAGACTGTTCTTACTGCTGATATTCCGGACCGCTCAAGTCCTGATGGATGCCTTACAGGTAAGGAATCATCAGTTTTTGAAGTTGCCTGGAAAACCAGCATCACGAGAACTTACTACTCCTTATCTTATTGTTTATAGAAAACTGAGCTTCTGACGTTTCCGTGAGCGTTATGCTGACAAAAATCGAAAAACAACTAGATGAGAATTGTTCTCAAAAACTAATGACCTGTATCTGAGCGATCCTGTCGCAGTTTTGACACACGAATGGCTATTTCCCAACAGATTGCAGAGTATTTCAGGAAAGAATACGAAAATAGTTCCATATGTTATTTGAGAATATCGGCTTCCCGGAATATGCAGAGCATGCATACGTTTTTTTGATCGGGACTCTTTTAGGGAAGCATGATTGACGCTTTCCAAGGCATCAGGCAGCCTAGCTGTATGCCACAGCTATCCTGTTATTCTCCTCTTGGAGCCCTCACCATCAGTGAAGACGAAGGGCGTATTGTCGCTCTCGACTGGGGATGGGGACGCGATCAGGAGGAAACTCCGCTCCTCGTAAAAGTTCGGGATCTGCTCGAACAGTATTTCGATGGCGAAAAGGTAGATTTTTCCAGTCTGCCATTTTCTCCATATGGCACGCCGTATCGCCAGAAGGTCTGGCAGGCAATCCTTGAAATCCCCTACGGAGAGACCCGGACATACGCCCAGATTGCGGCTCAGGCGGGTGGATCAGCCCGGTCCATAGGGGGAGCAATGGGCGCGAATCCGATCCCTGTTCTGATCCCGTGTCATCGTGTTGTGGGAACGAAGGGTCTAGGAGGTTATTCGGGCCTGAATGGTGTTGTAGACAAGAGAATTCTCCTCAATCTCGAAAAGGGTGAGTGAGAAAGCCCAATAAAAAAGGGGAGCCATGGCTCCCCTTTTTTGTGACGTAAACAACAGGATCAGTTGTTCATCGCATCGAAGAAGTCCTGATTGGACTTGCTGTACTTGAGCTTGTCCAGCAGGAAGTCCATGGCATCCATCGTGCCCATCGGAGCAAGGATGCGACGCAGGACCCACATCTTGGAAAGCTCACCGCGCTCAACAAGAAGCTCTTCCTTACGTGTGCCAGACTTGGTGATGTCGATGGCCGGGAAGGTACGCTTGTCTGCAAGCTTGCGATCCAGGATGAGTTCGGCGTTACCAGTGCCCTTGAACTCTTCGAAGATCACTTCGTCCATGCGCGAGCCCGTATCGATCAGGGCTGTTGCGATGATGGTGAGTGATCCACCTTCTTCAATGTTACGGGCCGCACCGAAGAAGCGCTTGGGGCGCTGCAGGGCGTTTGCGTCCACACCACCTGTCAGCACCTTACCCGATGAAGGAACGACGGTGTTGTAGGCGCGGGCAAGACGCGTAATGGAATCCAGCAGGATGACCACGTCGCGCTTGTGCTCGACAAGGCGCTTGGCCTTTTCGAGAACCATTTCCGTCACCTGAACGTGGCGTGTTGCCGGTTCGTCGAAGGTGGAAGACACGACTTCACCACGCACCGAGCGCGCCATGTCCGTCACTTCTTCCGGACGCTCATCAATCAGAAGAACGATCAGGAAGACTTCAGGGTGGTTAGCCGAAATGGACGCAGCGATGCTCTGGAGCATCACGGTCTTACCCGTACGGGGCGGAGCAACGATCAGGGCGCGCTGGCCCATGCCGATTGGCGTCACCAGATCGATTACACGCGGGGTGTAGTCGCGCTGGTCCTTTTTGCCCTTGCTACGCGGAGAAGACTCGCTGGCGGCTGGCTCGGACTGCTCAACTTCCATCTTCAGGCGGCGCTCAGGGTAGAGCGGCGTCAGATTGTCAAAGTTGATACGAGTCCGGACAACGTCCGGGTCTTCGAAGTTGATGGTGTTGACCTTCAGCAGAGCGAAGTAACGCTCTCCGTCGCGAGGCGCACGGATCTGACCTTCGACGGTATCGCCAGGGCGGAGGCCGAAGCGACGAACCTGAGTTGGGGAAATATAGATGTCGTCAGGGCCAGGAAGGTAATTTGCTTCCGGGCTGCGCAGGAATCCAAAACCGTCTGGCAGGATTTCCAGCGTTCCTTCGCCGTAGATCGCCTGATCGCGCTCGGCAAGGGTCTTGAGGATGGCAAACATGATGTCCTGCTTGCGCATGGACGAGACGTTCTCGATCTCCAGTTCCTCTGCATAAGCCAGCAGATCGGCCGGAGATTTTTTCTTGAGTTCGGCGAGATGCATGAAAGACGCGCCTTATGTGCCCTTTGGGCAGACCTTAATGGGGGAGGATGTGCCTGCCTGATGCAAGAACTGGATCGGAAGCAGTGGTTCGGGATGTCTGGCACCCATGAAGGGCCGGGCATCGCAAACGGGCATCATCCGGTTAGGAAAGGAGACCGGGCAGCTGATAGCCACCAAGAAGTCACGCTCGAATTACCGGAGCGCACAAAGGGGTGTCAAGCCTCGTGCGTTCCGGGGTGGCACTTTGATATAAATCAGTTTTTCAGCATGGCATCTGCGGTGCGCAAGGACAGGGCCATAATGGTCAGGGCCGGATTGGCTGCCGTGGCACTGGGAAAGGTTGAATGATCACTGATCCAGAGGTTGTCGATATCAAAACTCTGGCCGTATGGGGTGACGACAGCAGAGCCGGACTCCGTCCCCATCCGTGCCGTTCCCATCATATGGGCTGCCCGATCAAGAAGACGTAGATCCTTGGCTCCGATGGCTTCCCACATGCGCGTTAACAGACGCGATGCATGAGCGTGCATTGCCAGTTCGTTCGGGCCGTAGCTGTGGGTAATGAGTGGCTTTGGCAGACCTAGAGCATCTTTTTCATCTGACAGAACGACCCGGTTTTCGGGGCTGGGCATGCAGTCACCATGGATCCCCATGCCGATACTGCGGTTGTACCCGGCTAATGTTCTTACGAGATCTGCTCCACGACGCTTTGACCCGCGTGCAATGTTGGAGGCCCAGGTGATCGGCATCATTCCGAGAGACTGGATCAGATAGCCCCCCGCAAAATCAGCATCTTTGGGGCGCATCATGTCTTCTGTGATTGTGAGGGACGGATAACCCCGGTTTGGGCGTACTTCCTCATCAATTTCTCCCCAGATCTGCGTCGAGATATGGGTCATGTAGTTTTCACCGACCTGTCCGGAGCTGTTTGCCAGTTCGTTGTGAAGCAGCAGTCTTGCCGTTTCGACAGCACCAGCAGACAGAACAAGGCGCTCACAGCGTTGGCGGACGTTTTCACCGTTTCGGGTATAGACGACGCCGGTGACGCGCCCAGCCTGGTTCGTCTCGATTGTATGGACGTGGCATCCAGAGCGAATTTCAGCACCATGCGCGACAGCAAGGGGAAGCCACGTATTGTCTGCGCCCGACTTGGCCCCGTTGCGGCAGCCCTGATGACATGCGCCGCAATTTGCACACGCTTTACGAGTTCCAAAATGAGGCTGGTTGAAATCGCGCGTAATGAGAGCCGTTGGTCCATCAGCATGACGAATACCAACGGCGTCGCAAGCTTCCCGCATCTTCATCGCAGCCGGATTGGCTGGTGGAGGGGCGTAGGCATAACGCCGGGTAGGATCCCATGGATAGTTGGATGGACCCGAGACACCAATGAAGGCTTCAACCTCTTCTATGTAGGGGAGGAGTTCTTCATAAGAAAAGGGCCAATCCACACTGCGGCCGGTTTCAGTATGAAGCCGAAAATCGCCAGCATGAGGGCGGGGTAGAAAAGCACCATAATGCAGCAGGGAGCCGCCCACGCCAGTGCCACTATTATTTCCACCGAAAGGTTGAGGATTGCGGCCACCAGACAGACGTTCATGCAGCCAGTAGATTTCGCGCGCCTCGATCTCGTCAGATGTATAACGGGAGGGTGAAAAGCTCGGGCCCGCTTCTAGGACCAGGACACTTTTTCCGGCCTGGGCCAGACGAGCGGCAAGAGGAGCGCCACCTGCGCCACTCCCGATGACAATGACGTCCAGAATCTCTGTTTCGGCATAGGTCTTCATGGAAAGGTCTTGTCTCTCGGTTTGGCTGAAGGGAATTTGGGTGAAGGTTCGAAGGATTCCCGCTCATTGGCATCAACAGTCTGAAACCCTTGGAACACACCATCCCCACCGTTGAGGTTGGCGGAAATTCCCAGCGCATCCTGAACACGAGCATCGGCGAGGAAGCATTCAATCGCGTCTGCCCGGAGATCGAATGACCACTTTTGCATCTGCTCAGGCGTCAGGCGGTTAGCCGCGTTTATGCCGTGGCGTCCTTCCGCGAGTTCGTCGAGCGTCTGACCAATCTCTGAAGCATTAAGCGCCGGGAACGGCATGCTGTGCTGAGCTTGGGCGAGATCATCCAGAGTCAGTAATGCCTGCTCCCATGCCGTGACGTCTGGAGGAAGTTCTGCAAACCGCCAGCCGTCGCGTGGTCCGGCAAGGGCGGTATCTATGCGGACGGCCAGATTAAGGGGACTGTTTCCCAGAATATCTTCCTGAGGAAGCAGAACCGGGAGGATGGCCTCAAGAACTGCAAAGGCTTTTGGGGAAAGGACGCGTGGCGCCTGTAACCGGTCGTCCTCAAGGCGCGTGACGAGAATGTCGCGCGTCCTTCCAGAAAGATGATCGGATGCAAGAAATTCGGGATAATCCGAGGGAAGGGGCATGACGGTGTCCTTTGCTCTTCTTTTCAAAGTCCCGGCATAGGGATAGTTCCTGACTCCCGTTTGGCCGCAAGATGCACTATCCTGTTTTTGTGATCCTGTCGTATGTCCGACGGAACGGGAATTTTATAGAGATCCATCCCTTGATCGGGATGTTTGTGCAAGTAAGGAGTGACGATGGCGGTCGAAATCCGGGTACCGGCGCTAGGGGAAAGCCTGACGACCGCAATCGTCGCGCGGTGGCTGAAGCAGTCTGGCGACTATGTTCAGCACGATGAAACAATTCTCGAACTTGAGACAGACAAGGTCAGCGTTGAGGTGACGGCCCCGTCCGCCGGGCGTCTTGAGAATTGCATCGCGGTTGGCACAGAGGTGGAAATAGGGGGGCTTCTGGGAGAAGTGGACGAAACGGCTGAAGCGCCGACTGTCGCTCCCGTTGCTCCTGTCGAAGCAGTAAAGCCTGAGCCTGTTTCCACGCCTGCCCCCGAACCTTTGCCTGCTGCTGCTCCGAAGCCGGAACCCGTTGCTGCACCGGCCAAAGCACCAATTCCTTCAGCGCAAAGGCAGGATGATGGTCGCGAGCGTCGTGTTCCCATGTCACGCCTTCGTCAGACTATCGCACGGAATCTAAAAGTAGCTCAGAATACGGCTGCCATTCTCACGACGTTCAATGAAATCGATATGTCAGCGGCAAAAGCCTTGCGGGCAGAATATCGTGATGAGTTTGAAAAAAAGCATGACGGTGCCCGGTTGGGCTTTATGTCATTTTTCGCCCGGGCTGTTGTTGGAGCGCTGAAGGATTACCCGGCACTTAATGCTCAGATCGAGGGCGACGAGATTGTCTATCGCGATTTCGTCAATCTGGGCATTGCTGTTGGCACGGAACGGGGGCTTGTTGTCCCGGTTCTGCATGAAGCCGATCAGATGAGCTTCGCCGAATTGGAGCGTCGGATTGCTGATTATGGAAAGCGTGCGAGAGTTGGGTCTCTCAAGCTTGATGAGCTTTCTTCTGGAACGTTTTCCATAACGAACGGAGGCATTTTCGGCTCACTTCTGTCCACGCCGATTCTGAATACTCCGCAATCGGGTATTCTGGGGATGCATGCCATTCAGGATCGACCCGTTGTGCGGGATGGTCAGATTGTTGTCAGACCGATGATGTATGTCGCACTTTCCTACGATCATCGAATTGTTGATGGTCGGGAAGCGGTCAGTTTTCTTGTTAGAGTGAAGCAGCTTGTTGAAGATCCAAGACGCCTGTTGCTCGACCTGTGACTTTTTGGGGAGATGGCGCGTTAAGGCGTCGCGTCTCCCGCTGAACGCTGGACGGTTCTGCCGATCCCCCGCGTTCATTGAACCATTATGAACCGAGGGTAATCCTGTCCATGCGGCCTGTTTCCACATTGTATCGCTCTGCCAGACTTTTTGTCGTGACAACCGCATTATGTGGTGGCGGTCCTTTGTTGTCGGCGTGCGCACATGCGGATCCAACTCCTCCGGCATCGAGTGCACCAGGTGGAGACGTTTCTGTTCCTCCGCCCGCCAGTAATCCCGTGACAGATGCTACGCCGGTGGTTCCTGCGGTTCAGATTCCGCCACTTCCTGTCGTCAGCAATGCAGAGGCCCACAAGGAAGCTGCGCGCCTCGTGAAAATGATGGCAAAGACCGTGAAGGGTTTTACGACTTATAAGCAGGACCGTCGGGAGGCTTTTGTTTCTCTTGCTCAGGCTGAAGTTGCAAAGGCCAATCAGCCTGTGTCACGGCCTCAACTGATTATGGTTGTGGATCGGAATGAGCGTATCCAACATCTTGATTTTGTTCTGGCGTTACCAGACGAACCTTGGGTATCGCTGGGAGGCACTCCTGTTTCAACAGGAACAACAGGCCGGAAATACTATTACATTACTCCGACAGGCGTTTTCCAAAATTCAGCCGACCGCTTGGGCTATCGCGCTGAAGGCACAAAAAACAAATATGGTATCCGCGGGATTGGTGCCAAAGGATCTCGTGTTTGGGATATGGGATGGCAGACGGCAATGAAGGGCTGGCTCCCAAAACATGAAACCGGGCAGATCCGGCTGGAAATTCACGCTACGGACCCACAGTTTCTCGAGTGGAGACTTGGTCACTCTGCGTCTGAAGGGTGTATCCGAATTCCAGCGACGATGAACCGCTTCATGGATCATTATGGTCTAATAGATGCGCTTTACGAACAGGCGGCCAGCTATGATCCACGCTTTGCGGCACTCCTGCCCAAGGACCGGGAGGCGACCCCGATCGCAGGAGATCTGGTTGTTGTAGTGGATTCCGGCCCATTGACGGAGCCGAAGATTGATCCCATCGCGGACAAGCGGCCGTTACCCTGATACATTCCAATACCAAAATGTTTCATAATATTTATGACAGATTTTGGTATTCCGTATGAAGTTTATATTACAGGATGGTAATTCCTGTTCTCAGCGCTGGGTAGTAACAGTAATGAGCGTTCTCTATTCCACGGGAGCGCGCAATTCCAATGATCAGTACCAGAAAAAAAATCGTCCTGCAGACAGGCGTTATGGCTGCGGCGATATTTTTTGGTTCAACGACCAACGCGGCAGAGCTCAAGCAGGCTGACACCGAAAAGGATGCATCCAAAGAAAAGCCGAAGATCGAAAAGCTCACAGTTCTTGGTCATGCTGCACGTATCGCTCCCGCAACGGTACCACTAGACATTACGCAGCCGACATCAAAAATTCAGTCGGGTTTTTTGGCAAATAATATTATTCCGCTCGCCAGCGTTGATGATATTATTCAATTCCAACCAAGCGTATTTTCTCAGAACCCGAATGGGCCGGGAATGGGAAAAGCTGAAACCATGAGTCTGCGTGGTTTTCAGGACGGCCAATATAATATGACATTCGACGGCATTCCTTTCGGAAATGCTTCCGATATGGGCCATACGACGTCCTCACTGTTTATCTCTCACTTTCTGGGGGAGGCGCAGATTGATCGTGGGCCTGGCACAGCGTCAACGATAGGAAATGCGACGTTCGGCGGAACCATGGGATTTACGTCTAAAAACCCAGCAGCACGGATGGGGACAACGCTTTATGGGACATACGGTAGTTTCAATACTCGCGCAGGTGGTATTGAATTCGATACAGGCAAAACCAGAATGGGCCGTGCTTTTATCGATATGCAGCACGAGGAAACCAATGGTTATCTGACCAATTCTTCTGAGCGTCGCAGCAACCTGATGTTCAAGGATGTTATCGATCTGGCGCCAGAAACAACACTTACGATTGAAACGACGTATAACAAGGAATGGCAGTACACGACCCAAGGCGCCACGCTGGACGATTATAAAAAATATGGAAAGAACTACGGGTTATGCAATGACCCGTCGAAGCAGTGTTATTATGGATATCAACCAAGCGTTTATACATCTGATTTTGATTATATCTCCCTTAAAACAAAGCTTCTGTCCTGGCTCACATTAGAAAATCAGATTTACACCAGTGGTTTTGAGCATGATTATTCTGAAAGCACAGACGCAAGTCAGGGTGATACCGCAGCAAACGGTGTGACATTTTATAATGCCGCCGGGAAAAAGGTGGCGACTTATAAAAACGATATTCCTGGAAAATATGCAGATGCAGCTTACCGGACATATGGCGATACCCTTCGTCTGAAGGGGCATACGTCTTACGGTGATATTCTTTTGGGGGTTTGGGCTGATGTTCAGAAAGATCGCCGCTACACATATGCCATTGATCTAAGCCAGAATTCTGTTCCGGTTCTTGGTAAAAATGGTTCAGCATATAGCTATGATATTTCAGACCTGAACACGACAATTCAACCTTATCTGGAGCTTAATTTTCATCCGTGGGCAGGAGCAACAATTAAGCCGGGTGTAAAATATTCCATATTCAAAAGAGATTATGATGCAGGCATTAATAAGGGGACAAAGCTCCCACTGAAAGACACGCAAAGCTATGGATCATGGCAGCCATCCATTGCGATTAATCAACGTATTATGAAAAACTGGAGTGCTTATGCTCAGGTCGCACGCGGCTTTCTCGCGCCACCACTGTCTGTTTTTCAGGTTAGTTCCGTTGGAAATGTAAAGCCTGAAACCACCATGAATTATCAGGTGGGATCGGTATATCATGGCCGCAACTGGATGCTTTCTCTGGATGGATATTACATCAATTTCTCGAATTATATTGCCTCTGCGCAGATTCAGGTTCCCAATATCGGTACGACATCGACATATGTGAATAGCGGTGGTGCAGTTTACCGAGGAATTGAACTCGAAGGGCAATATGTCATTGGTTACGGTTTTTCCCTTTATGGGAATTACAGCGTCAATGACGCAAAATATAAGCACAGCAATGTTCGCGTTGCTAAAAGTCCAAACGCTTTGGCGTCTTTCGGGCTGCTCTATGAGAGTGAGCACGGGCCCTATTTCTCAATCATGGGGAAATATGCCGGAACGCATTGGGGCTTGGACAGCACGACTGATGATGCAGACAATACGGTCTTCAAAAATCAGTACAAAATTGGAAGCACGGTGACGGCGGATCTCGCCATGGGCTGGCGCATTCATCATATTGGCTCATTTTTCAGTAACGTGACCCCAAGCATCAAAATTGCCAACCTGTTCAACAACCGCGCCATCAGCGACTTTGCGGGTAATCAGTCTTATGGCGATGCCCCACTGTTCTGGCGTATTGCTGGCCGGAGTGTGTTCTTTAACATGACTGCAACGATGCCATGATGCGGGGACTGTCTTCGCTTGCTATTCTGTTTGCCTTGGGGGGCTGTGCCTCTCAGGCGCAGCCAGATGTTCTCGAAAAAATCGTTTTTCTCGGCCGACACGGGATCCGCAGTCCGACACTTTCACCGCAGGAAATGCAGCATCGGACGGGTCATACCTGGCAGGTATGGTCTGTAGCGCCTGGAGAAATGACACAGCACGGTGCCGCAGCGTTGGCAGCGATGGTGCAGGCTGTTCAGAGAAACTATAGCGCAAGCGCTCTGTTTCAGGGCGCCAAGACGTGTCAGATCCTGGAGAAGGAGACTGTTGTCTGGGCTGATACGGCTGATCATCGGACGCGACAGACGGGGGACGTCTGGGCCAAAGAAATAGCCCCAGAATGCGCCATAAAGGCCCATTGGGCGACGACAGGTGTCGATCCGGTTTTTAATGCGCTTGGAAGTCAGGCCAGCCAGATTGATCGTGGAGTTTTGGAGCAAGAATTTGCAGCCGCCACGAAGACATTGTCTGAACCGGCCTCTCATAACGCTCTGAAAGCCGTTCAATCGCTCATGGCGCCGGATGCATGCTCGGAGAGTAATTCGTCGCCTCAATGCTTTTTAGGCGCGACGAAGATAGAGTGGAAAAAAGGAGCGCCACATCTTCAGGGCGGCTTCGTAACGGGAGGCATGGCTGCAGAAAGTCTGTTGCTGACTTATGCAGAAGGTTTGTCTCTGGCTGACTTCAAGGTGGCTGACAAAGATGCGCCGCACGTTCTGGAAGCTGTTATGCCCGCCCATGAAGCGGAAAATCATCTTCTGAGGCGTCTGCCCGAATATGCCCGCGCCAGAAACGGGGTGATGGCGGAGAGTATTCGTGCGTTTTTGTCTGATCGCCCAGTTCGGTCTATCCCCGGGATATCGTCTTCCACGAAGGTGCTTGTTCTGGCCGGCCACGATACCAATCTGGCTGCGATGATGGCCCTGTTCGGGCTCGACTGGTCTTTCCCCGATCAACCGGATTCTACGGCCCCAAATACCGTTCTGGCGTTCGAACGCTGGCGTCACGCAGATGGCTCACGGGATGTCAGGATCAGGGTTTTCCACCAGTCTCTGGCAGAGCTGCGTCAGGGGAGGGCGCCTGATATTGAGACGTCTGCCTTAACACTGTCCCCTTCGCGGCCCATTCTTTTTTCTACGCAGTGAAAAATAAAAAAAGCCCGGATGAGAACATCCAGGCTTTTTCGTAACTGATCCTGTTGGAAAGGCTTAGTGAGCCCAGCCTTCAGGAACCTTACCACCGTTCTTGGCCAGCTCGGCATAGACCTGCTTGATGAGCCAGACGTTCATCGTTGCTGAGTCATCCGTGCTGCCCGTGTAGTGCAGTTCGCCTGCAAGCTGCTTGCGTGATTCCAGGGAACTGTCGAGGCCGAGCAGCTTCAGAAGATCCACAATCGAGGTCTTGTAGTTCAGCGGCTGGCCAGCCTTGGATGCCAGATCCGAAAGAACGGCATCCACATCTACTGGTGCGGCTGGAGTTGCAGGCGTCGCTGGGGCTGCGGCAGCCGGAGCGCCAGCGGAAGCCTGTGCATCAGCCGTGCCGGAGGTTGGCGTGGCTGCTTCTGCATGCCCGAAAATCTTGGACATGATCGTGCTGAAAAGACCCATAGGAAATACTCCTGACGGTTTGAAAAAAGGTGTCGGGGTAGACAACGCCTACCCCATGTCACCTGTTCCGCTCAGTAACGATATTCTTCGTGCTTGAACGGACCGGCAACCGGAACGCCAATGTAATCAGCCTGCTTCGTGGACATCTTGGAGAGTTCGGCGCCGACCTTTGCGAGGTGCAGGGCAGCGACCTTTTCGTCCAGAGCCTTTGGCAGGGTGTAAACCTTCACCTCGTACTGGCCCGGCTTGGCGGTCCAGAGTTCGATCTGGGCCAGCGTCTGGTTGGTGAAGGAAGCGGACATCACGAAGGACGGGTGACCCGTGGCGTTGCCAAGGTTCACGAGACGGCCTTCGGAGAGCAGGATGATGCGGCGGCCTTCGGCCAGCTCGACTTCGTCAACCTGCGGCTTGATGTTGTTCCAGCGATAGTTGCGCAGGGCTTCAACCTGGATTTCGCTGTCGAAGTGACCGATGTTGCAGACGATCGCACGGTCCTTCATTTCGCGCATGTGGTCGATCGTGATGATGTCCACATTGCCCGTGCAGGTGACGAAGATGTCGCCGCGCGGGGCCGCGTTTTCCATGGTGACGACTTCATAGCCTTCCATGGCGGCCTGAAGGGCGCAGATCGGGTCGACTTCGGTCACGAGAACGCGGCAGCCTGCGTTACGCAGGGAAGCAGCGGAACCCTTGCCCACGTCGCCATAACCGGCAACCACGGCAACCTTGCCGGCCATCATGACGTCTGTGCCACGGCGGATAGCGTCCACCAGGCTCTCGCGGCAGCCATACAGGTTGTCGAACTTGGACTTCGTGACGCTGTCGTTCACGTTGATGGCCGGAACCTTCAGCGTGCCAGCCTTGGCCATCTGCCAGAGACGATGGACACCCGTCGTCGTTTCTTCGGACAGGCCGCGGACGTCCTTCAGGAGTTCCGGGAACTGCTCGTGCATCATGACCGTGAGGTCGCCGCCGTCATCGAGGATCATGTTCGGCGTCCAGCCGTCCGGACCCGTGATGGTCTGCTCGATGCACCAGTTGAATTCTTCTTCCGTCAGGCCCTTCCAGGCGAAGACGGGAATACCAGCTGCAGCGATGGCAGCTGCTGCGTGATCCTGCGTGGAGAAGATGTTGCAGGACGACCAGCGGACCGTTGCGCCGAGAGCCGTCAGCGTCTCGATCAGCACGGCGGTCTGGATGGTCATGTGGAGGCAGCCAGCGATACGGGCGCCCTTGAGCGGCTGGGTGTCCTTGTACTCTTCGCGGAGAGCCATCAGGCCGGGCATTTCGCCTTCAGCGATGGAAATTTCCTTGCGGCCCCAGTCTGCCAGGGAGATGTCGTGTACCTTGTAGTCCTGCGTGGTCATGATTGGCCCTTACTGCCCGTCTTGGATGGCAGCAGGTATAGAGATTTGGCGGAGCCACGCAAAGTGTGGCTCCGTCGCATCTGGTCTGTGTCAGTTCGGCTGTGCGGTGTCAGGCTTCGTCTTGACCGTCAGGTGAGACTGCTTCGTCCGCTTCAGATGGCTCTTGTATTCTGTCTTGCCTTGCTTGGACGTGTTGGACATGGCGTGTGGAGCCGCAGGAGCTGGCTGGTCCGGCTGTTCCGTAATGGTCCGGGGATTGGTCGGAAGGTGGTTCGCCGGCTGATCAATGGTGGAGTTCTGGGCCTTCTGCGCGGCGGTATTGGCCGTCTGCGTCTGGTCGTTGCTGGGGCTGCTGATGGCCTGCGCGAATGCTGTTGACGAGACCGCAGGGGCAGCCATCAGAACAGCGGTGGCAAGCAGGGAAGCTTTGAGGCGAATGGACATGATTATATTTCCTTTGATGGTGAAGAGCTGGCTCTTCCAGGAATAATCTGTTAACTCCCGGCCAGCGTAACAGTTGCCATAAAGAGCATATTGCGTCTGCTGTGCGGCCATGTCAGAGAACGGCAGATCACCCTCTGTCGTGCTGTTGAGTGCCGACGAAGGTCCAGAATACCCCCTGAAGAACAGGAGGATGCCGTGTCAGAGAACTCCACCTACAATTTTCCTTTCACGGTGATCGATCCTGCGTATCAGGAGACGGGGAAGCCTGCGTTCGCGAACGGGCTGGTCTGGGCTGTTCATGCTGTACCCGGACAAGACCTGCGACCTTTGGGTCAGGAAGAGGTTGAAGACCTTCTGACGCCGGGCCATGAACTAACGTCCCAGGGTTGGTTCTGGCTTCATTTCGATACGGTCCACAGCTCCGCACGGTCTTTCGTCGCGCATTTACCCGATTTGCCTGAAGATGTGTGCGGGATGCTGGCAGAAACGGAATACGGGATCGCACTTGAAGCGGCCGATGATCTGATCTGGGGCGCGCTACCTGCTTTTGATGATGCCTTGTCTGAAGATGACCGGGAGATCTGTGCATGGCGCTTTGCAATGCGACCCGATCTTCTGATTACAACCCGGCGCAATCCGATCCCGGTTCTTGGAGCCGCTTACCGGTCTTTGAAAGCCGACCATATTCCTCCGACGCCGGCAGGAATTATTGATCGTGCCCTTCGGGAGTTCACAGGGACAGTGCGGCGTCAGCTCGGCCAGCTTGATGACGACCTGGATCGCGCGGAAGATGCTCTTCTACTGATCGAGCATCGTTCCGATCTGGGTCATCTGGGTGGTATTGTTGGTAAAGTGCGGCGTCGGGCGACGGAGCTGCGTCGTGTTGTGACCCCAATTGATCGCGTGCTGAAAGACGAAGATCTGGATCTTCCGGATTGGGCAGAGGATGAACTCCGGGATCGGGCAGAGCGCCAGGTGCATGCAGCCTTGGACGACCTTATCGCGCTTCAAGATCGTGCCCGGTCTTTGCAGGACGAACTGGGGTCAAATCAGGCGGAAGAAACCAACCGACGGCTTTATATCGTGTCGGTCGGCACAACCTTGATGCTTCCTGCTACGTTCGTAACGGGATTCTTCGGAATGAATACCGGCGGAATGTTTCTGGCTCAGGGAGCCTGGGGGACCATTGAAGCTGGTTTTGTCTGCTTCGTTTTCATGAGTGTGACGTTTCTGTTCATGAAATTCGCACGTCTTCTCTAAAAGCTTGGCAGGTTAGAAGCCGTAGAAATTTCGTTGGATAAGGCCTTGGCCTAATCACCGGAGCGGTTAGTCTACGTTCTGTTACGAAAAGATACGGTTATTTTGACTGTGCTTGATGATGGAGAGTGGACAGTGATAGCGCTTTTTCAAAAGACCATTGCTCTTGGTGTCGTGGGTATCAGTCTGGCTGCATGTTCACCCGAAGCGTATACGCCCGAAAAAGCGATCGCAGCGGCAGCGGCAGACCCGACGGGCGTTGTTGGAAAATTCGAGATGACTGTCCAGCGCGTCGGGCGGCAGAATAATATGGTCTATCTGGATTCCGCTGATAACTATCGGGATCCGAAGACGCTTATCATCGCCATTCACGAAAGCACGGTAAACGACCTGCTACAGGGAACATCCCAGACCGCAGAGCAATATTTCATGCATCGTCATGTTCAGGCTTCAGGTCTGGCCAAAAGGGTTTTAATCGGCCGGCTAAAGGCAGATGGCACGATTGGCAGCACTTACTACCAGACACAGGTGTTTATTGGTGGCGTTGAAGACATAAAGATCCTGCCTTCAGATTAAATGCCGAATGCCCGGACGCTCTGAAAACAGCTCTATCGGGTGTCGTTTTGAATGGGGAGGCAGATTAGCTCTTCCCGATGGGGTCAAGGGTTACTCACGCGTTGAGACCCCGTTTGGAGCGATACTCGGCCCAGAAACAACATGTCTTTGGTTGTGCTGTCGACTGTTTCTTGGAGCGCTTCGCTTGTTTGAAGCTTGCTGCCAACAGGAATGATAATTTTCAGGGGGCGCTCTAAGACGGCAGAGACGTTCCTCTGTTGCAGCGTTCAGGTATTCCAGACTGATAACAATCTGATGTCACGGCGGAAACCGGACTGGGTCTCACGCAGGGCTGGCCTGCGATATGACATGGAATTTCCAGATAGGCTGGTTTTTTCTCGCGTAGAGCTGCTCGGAGAACGTGATCTATTTGCCCCGGGGCTGTTTCAGCCGAAGTGAGTTTCTCTGCGGCTACGGTGATGCGGCCGATTATGGCAATCTGACTGGGTAAAACGCGATCCGCCCCTTCGTCATTTGTGTTTGATATTCCTGAAATCAGGATGACAGGCAGGCTTTCAGCGTAGGCTTCGCCTATGACGTTCAGGGCGGAAGTTGCTCCAACCCCGAGCGTCATGATCGCCGCAGCTGCACCATTAACACGGGCATAGCCTTCTGCGGACAAGCTGCAATTCAGCTCATTGCAGCTGTAAATCTGCTTCATGCCGCCATGAGCCAGCATTTGATCCAGCAAAACGAGATTGTCGTCGCCCGTCACTGCGAAATGGTGCTTCAGCCCAATCTGGGTAAGGCGTTCAGCAAGATAGTGCCCGACGGTGAAGGTCATGGTGCACGCGCCTCGGGGACGAGGTCAGTTATTTGCCTGTTGCGGGCAGGTTTGGTGCCGGTGGGTTTGCCGTCGGCGGGGTAGCGTTACCGAGGGTTGGTACGCCATGGGGTTGCTGTGCCGCATATTTTTCGAAGGCTTCCTGCGTGCCGATATAGGCGCAGTCGCAGATGTCACGGTCTGCGTAGATATAGCGCAGGCCTTCTGGTGTGGTGCGGGTCAGGAAGACATGCTGGGGCATGAGTTGAAGTTCGGCCCGGCGGGACGGGGAATTGGCCGGATGCCTGACAAACCCTGCTGAAGCGAGTTGCTGCTCCTGCGGGCTCAGAGGTTCGGACACGCAGCCTGCAAGGCTGAATGCTGCGAGGAAAAGGGCGGCTGGTACGGAGAGGGGAGAAGAGAGTTTAAGCATAGCAAAGATCCTAACTGTCTGGGCGGTGTGGGGTTCCATTGCATGCGAAGTGTGGCCTGCACGAGATAGGTTGAGGAGGGCGTTTACAACGCGTCTTTAGGCAGGTGGATCATCTGACCTGTTCTGGCGGACTGATAGAGCGCTTCCATCAGTTTCTGATCTCGCAGCCCCTCTTCGCCAGACGTTCGGGGAGGCTGGTTCTGGAGAATGCATTCGGCAAAATGGTCGATTTCCAGAGTAAACTGGTTCTCGGCCGGGATGTGCCATTCGCTGACGATTTTATGGTCACCCTGACGTCGTCCAATGCGCAGGCGATGCCCCGTATAGGCAAATGCGTTTTCCAAAGAAATCCATCCTTTTTCCAGGTGGATGCGCAGGTCTTTGCTTTCGTGTGCACCGTAGCTGGTGGCGCAGTTGGCAATTACACCGGACGGGAAGCGGAGCATGAATGAAAATGTTTCGTCCAAATTTTTGTAGCGTGGATCATCAGGAGGGCTGACCATCTGTGCGAACAGACTTTCAGGCTCTTCTCCAAGCACAGAGCGTGTCCCGTTGAGACAATAGAGACCGATATCCGGAAGGGCTCCTCCGCCAGCGAGTTCGGGTTTGAGGCGCCATTGATCGGCGTTTCCCTGCATCTGGGTATTGATGGCTTCTACAAGTTTGGGTCGTCCCAATTCGCCGCTTTGAACCAGTTTTCTGACAAGCTGATTGAAGGGTTCATACTGGCAGCGATAGGCAACCATGAGCTTAACGCCTGCAGCATGGCAGGCTTCAATCATGCGTTTGGCGTCTGCGCTTGAGTTGGCCATGGGTTTCTCGCACAGGACGTGTTTGCCCGCGGCGGCAAGTGCTTCCACTTGACCGGCATGCAATGCGTTGGGGGTTACGACATACACGGCCTGAATGTCGGGCCTGTCTGCCAGTTTGTGAATTTCATCATAGGTGAAAAGTGAATCTTCCCCGATCCCGTAAGCATGTCCTGCGGATCTGGCTTTTTCCCTGCGACCGGAAATGAGCGCTACAGGTTTGGCCAGCCGACCTTGAAGGAAGGCAGGAAGAATTTCCCCGAGGGTCAGCCGTCCCAGTCCCATGACTGCGAACCCGATACGCTCGGATGGTGGGAGAACGTGTGGAGGCTGTGCTTCAGGAACGTCAGCGTCTCCGCGCCAGTTTCCAAAAGTAATCTGACCCTGTTTGACTGTTCCCGTATCCAATTCGGAGGGGAGAAGATGTTTGAGGTCAGAGGACGGTGTTTGAGGCATTGTCGCAGCTTTCCCTGAGAGGTTTTCAGGAAAAGCAACGCAGGTTCAGGCATGAAAGGTCTGGAAATCAACTGCCTTCACGACAATCGTGAATTCCGTGTCCTGATGTGTCAGCTGGGTCGTCTGACATGAACTCGGACGGGAGGCTGATCATCGTTTCGAATAAACGAAATTTCGGCTTCGTGTCGTGCGGGGAGCCGTCCGATCTGTTCAATATTCTGGATGTTGCCAGCGAGGGGAAGAGGCGTTTCTCCCAAGGACCACAGAAACCCTGTGCCGGGTTTGATGGGCGGAAGTACTTTCCCGGTGGCTACATCAATCAGGCTGGCAGATTGAGGGGTTAGAAGAGTGGACAGGCCACGCATGAAGTCTTCCGTCATGGGGAGAAAGCGCTCCCAGTTTTTTGGAATAGAGGCGTCGGTGGTGATCTCGCCCTTTCCCGGTACGGGGGCGCTTTTCAGAAATTTGTCGTGCCCTTTTAACTGAAAAAATAGCAGCCCGTTTTCAGCATCATGGGCTTCAAATACGGGCAGCGGGCGGGGCATTGAAACGCGCTTGGTAAACGTAATGTCACAAGGAAGGTTGAGGGGAAGCGCAATCAGGGCCGACATGCCAGGATAGACGCCAGGCTGGAAGGGAGTCGGAGAAAAATAGTCGCTGATCGGGTCATGATCCAGAACGCGGCTGTGCCAGTCCATGAACCACAACTGGGTTTTGGGAAAAGTCTGGCTCATTTTTTCTCCATATCAGTAACTGCAAGGGCCAGGCATTTCTTCATAACGCCTGGCAATGCTGCGCGTGTTGTTGACCGAAACGCGCCAAAGGATGGGTCGATCCCTGCATTATGTCCCGCAGGGAGGGTCTTTGCGTAAACCATGAGCTTAAGTGTGAAATGGGTAAAGACATGAGTGACGTCTCCCCGTAAAGACCATGGCCCAAGTGTCGGGGCATGGTGCATGGCATCAGCTTCAGTCCAGGGGGCCTCGTGCCACTCTGTCCCCGGAAATTCGTCCATGCCGCCGAGAAGACCTTTTTCAGGCCGGGTTCTCATCAAAACCCTTTCGCTTGTATCCAGAAGGATAAAGTGCACGCCGTAACGCGTGGGACGTGCCTGTTTGGGCGCTTTGCGAGGAAGTGTGGACGCTATTCCTCTGGCATGGCCAAGGCAGGATGGACGCCAGGGGCATGTCAGACAAGATGGGTTGCGGGGTGTGCAGATTGTGGCCCCAAGATCGAACAGGGCTTGGGCAAAGTCTGATGGATGATCCTGTGCTTCTGCGGACTGGTTGAGGAGCGCTGCCTGTTTGGCCAAAAGCAGGCGCGAGGCGGGGAGAGGGTTTTCTATGGCAAAAAGGCGTGATGTCACGCGCTCGACATTTCCATCGACCGGTACGACGGGGCGGCCGAAGGCAATTGCGGCGATGGCGCGCGCGGTATAAGCGCCGATGCCTGGAAGCTTCAGGAGGTCTTCGACTGTGTCCGGGAATTGCCCGAGTTCTGCAACGCGTTTGGCGCAGGCGTGGAGATTACGAGCGCGGGCGTAGTAGCCGAGCCCGGCCCAAAGATAGAGAACGTCTTCCTGTGGGGCTGCGGCCAGATCCTGCACGGTCGGGTAATGCGTGAGAAAGCGTTCGTAATAGGCTATGACAGCCTTTACGGTCGTCTGCTGAAGCATGATTTCGCTCAGCCAGACGGCATAGGGGTTAGGCCGCTGCCCCGGGAGGCTGCGCCAGGGAAGGGTGCGGCGGTGAGTGTCGTACCAGCGGAGCAGGTCGGAAGCATCAGGAGTCACGGAGAGGGATATGACGAAGGATCACGGTCCGGACAAGAACCTTCGTGGTCGGGCAGCGGGAATGGACCAAAAGCCCGCATGGATTCCCAAGCGTGGAGGAGCGCGGCAGATCGGCGCTCTGGTGCCGGGAATTACCAAGTCGGCGTTCAAGAAGAAGTCTCCGCTTTTGGTTCGGCTTTCCATGGACTGGGAAGATTTTATTGGTCCACGTCTGTCTCGTGTGACCGAGCCGCGCCGACTGTCGGCAGGGTCTCTGACGCTGGCGTGTTCGGGGCCGATTGCCATGGAATTGCAGCATCTCGCACCTCAGATCATTGAACGGATCAATACAGCCTGTGGTCTGCGGGGCGAGCATCTCATTCTTCGGTTGAAGATTGTTCAGGACATGACAGCATTTGAGAGGCCCAAGCCACCAAGGCCCAAGCCCGTTCAGGTTGATGTTCCTGAGATTGAGGATGACGAGTTGCGGGATGCCCTGCAACGCCTTGGTGGCCATATCGGAGCACGGGGTGGCCGCAGGCGTCGGTGACAGAAGTGTTTCACGTGAAACGACTTGTTTCATGCCCTGAAAGAGCCCTTTTCAGGGACCAGAGTTCTGACGATATGGAAAGTTGAAAAGCGGCTATTTCCAAGGAGACAAGCCATGAACATCACGAAAAAATCTGCTGGAGCCTTGGTGCTGGCCGCATTGATTGGTTCTGCACCGTTCTCGGCCATGGCGCAGCGTGGCGGCGGTCCGGGCGGTGGTGGCGGTGGCTTCCATGGTGGAGGTGGAGGCCGCGGTGGTCCCGGAGGTGGCGGGATGGGCGGATTTCGTGGTGGTGGCGGTTACGGTGGTGGCCCAGGAGGTGGATTCCGTGGCGGGCCTGGCATGGGTGGCTTCCGCGGTGGTCCGGGTGGTGGTTACGGCTATCGTGGAGGCCCCGGTTGGGGCTTCCGTCCTGGCTATGGTGGCTGGGGCGGTGGATGGGGTGGCCCGCGCTTCGTAGGTTGGGGCACGCCCGGTTGGGGTGGATGGAATGGCTGGGGCGGCCCGGGTTGGTTCGGTTACGGCTGGGGTACGCCGGGCTGGGGCGGCGGCTGGGGCTGGGGCGGCTGGGGCGTTGGTGCTGCCCTTGGTGTCGCAGCCGGCATGGCGATCGAAGGTGCGGCCAATTCCTATCCCGGCGGATACTACCCTGGTGGATATCAGGGGGGTGTTCCTGCTGGCGGGTATGCCGTTCCGCAGGGATATTATGGAGCGCCAGCTTATTACGGTGGTGTCCCGCCTTATACCTGGGGGTACTGAGGCGGGAGTATAAGGGCGCGGCCTTTTCGTCAGTCAGTGACGAAATCGGCGGCGCGGTATCCCTGAGCGAATAGATGTGCACGCAGACCTGAAAAATTGATCTGCGTGCCAATCACCTTCTTCACGTTCGGTTTTGCGTGGAAGGCTAGGCCTAGCCCGGCGCTGGCCAGCATTGGAATATCGTTCGCACCGTCACCGGTTGTGAGCGCAGCACGAAGCTGAACACCCCGCTCAGTTGTCAGGGCTTCCAGATGAGTCAGCTTTGCATCGGGCCCCAGAACCGGGCCGCCTAGCTTTCCGGTCATCTTGCCATCGGTGATTTCAAGAATGTTTCCGTAATTTTCGTCGAAGCCACATAGCTCTGCCACACGTTGTGTGAACCATGTGAAGCCACCTGACACCAGAGCCGTGCGTGCGTTGTGCTTGCGCATGGTCTGCACGAGCTCTTTTGCGCCATCCGTCAGGGTTACATTCTGCCAGACATCTTCCAGAACAGATGCTGATTTTCCTGCGAGCAGAGCAACGCGTTGTTCAATGGACGTTTCGAAGTCGATCTCTCCATTCATGGAGGCTCGGGTGATGGCTGCAACCTGCTCGCCTACACCAAGAGCTGCCGCCATTTCATCCAGCGTTTCTCCCGTCACGATAGTGCTGTCCATGTCTGCAACGAGAACAGCTTTGCGGCGGCCACGGGTTTTTAGCAGCAGTGTGTCGACCTGATAGGGGGCCAGCGTTGCGCGGATTGTTGCGGCGCTTGCGGCGCCGGGCCCAGGTGTAGGGCATGGAATATCGACGGCTTCCCCTTCAGACAGAACGATAGGGGCTTTGCCTTTCACCAGAGAGCGGGCGACGTCGATGGCTTCTGGTTTGAGGGGGCCAGCCTTGCGGTCGGCAATGAGTGTCAGAACGGAAGGAAGGGACATAAGCTCTCGTAACGATCCAGCGCGTGTGGCAGGAACAGGGGAATGAACGCCCCAAAGACAGCAATCATTGTGGCTGGCCCGACGTGCTCCGGCAAGTCTGCTCTGGCTCTTGATCTTGCGCGGACCTTCAATGGAACAGTGATCAATGCTGATTCCATGCAGGTTTACCGCGATCTTCATATTCTCACAGCGCGCCCCGATGCCGCGGATGAGGCGACTGTTCCGCACCGGCTGTATGGCGTTCTGGATGCAGCGACGCCGGGAAGTGTGGCCTGGTGGCGCGAGCAGGCTCTGACCGAAATGGATGCGGCCTGGAGGGCTGGGCGTCTGCCAATTCTGTGTGGCGGTACGGGCATGTATCTCCGCGCTCTTACAGATGGTCTCGTGGAAGTGCCTGACCCGGGGGATAGTGCGCGACAGGAAGCCCGAACACTGGCGCAGGACATTGGCCCGGCAGCTCTGCATGAGAAGCTGTTGGAGGTAGACCCGGAAACTGCCTCCAAGCTGCGCCCGAATGATACGCAGCGTATCTCCAGAGCATGGGAAGTCTGGCGTGGGACGGGGCATGGTCTTGTCTGGTGGCGGGCTCAACCCGGTCTGCCAGCGGCTCCCTGCCGATTTGTTTCTGTTCTTCTTGATCCGCCACGGGAGGAATTGCGGGCGTCTCTTGATGCCCGCTTCAGCCAGATGCTGGAGGCGGGGGCACTGGATGAAGTGCGTCAACTTGTTGCACGGGGTCTGGATTCTGTATTGCCAGCCATGCGCGCGCATGGGGTTCCTGAGCTTGCTGCGGTGTTGCAGGGTGACGTGACGATCGAGGCTGCGCGACAGGCTGCTGTTCTGGCGACCGGACGATATACGCGCCGACAGGCGACGTGGTTTCGGCATCATGCCTTGGGATTAGATGGCAATTCGATGGTTTCGTTTCGTAGATACACCCCATTTGCGCAAGAATCGAAAACAGAACACGAAAAAATTGAGAATTTTATATCTGAGCGAGTTGACGAATCCTACAGAACTGTCCTAAATCCCGCGCCTCATACCCCTTAGGAGGATACGGTGACGGCTTCTGCTGAAAGAGACGCAACAACAGGCAACGAGGCGCTGAATGGCGCGGAGGTGCTTCTGCGCGTTCTCGATGAACAGGGCGTAGAGGTAGTCTTTGGCTATCCGGGGGGCGCTGTCCTTCCAATCTACGATGCGCTCTTCAAGCAGGACCGTATCCGCCATATTCTTGTCCGTCATGAGCAGGCTGCCGTTCATGCGGCTGAGGCTTATGCGCGTTCGACCGGCAAAGTTGGCGTTGTTCTGGTGACGTCCGGCCCGGGCGCAACCAATGCCGTGACCGGCCTTGTCGATGCGCTGATGGATTCGATTCCGCTGGTCTGCCTGACCGGTCAGGTGCCGACGAAGCTGATCGGCAATGATGCGTTCCAGGAAGCGGACACGACGGGCATTACCCGCCCGGCCACGAAGCACAACTATCTGGTGCGGACGCCGGGCGCTCTGGCGCAAACGGTGCGTGAAGCTTTCGAGGTGGCGCGTTCCGGTCGTCCGGGGCCTGTGCTGGTTGATCTGCCCAAGGACATCACGGTTGGTCAGGCTCCGCTGACGGCGCCTGCCATGTCCCGGCTGAAGCGTTTCCGTCGTCAGGGTGGGCCGGATGCCGAGGCGATTGCCCGCACGGTCCAGGCTATGAAGACGGCCAAGCGCCCGCTGTTCTACACGGGTGGCGGCATCATCAACTCTGGTCCGGAAGCGTCTGAACTGCTGCGTCGTCTGGCGCGCAAGACGGGTTTTCCGGTCACGTCTACGCTGATGGGGCTGGGTGCGTTTCCGTCTCCTGATCCGCAGTTCCTTGGTATGCTCGGCATGCACGGGTCTGTTGAGGCGAACATGGCCACGCATGGCTGTGATCTGCTGATCGCTCTGGGTGCGCGTTTTGATGATCGCGTGACGGGCCGTGTAGACGCGTTTTCGCCGAATTCGTTCAAGGTTCATGCGGATATTGATCCGAGCCAGATCAACAAGATCATCCGCGTGGATGTGCGTCTGGAAGGTGATGTTCGCGATACGCTTCAGGCGCTGCTGGACGCATGGGACGATACGCCGGCACCGGATCTGAGCACATGGTGGAACCAGATTGCGTCCTGGCGCAGCGTGGATGGCTTCGGCTTCACGCAGGACATGACGCCGTCTGCGGTGATCCGTCCGCAGCATGCCGTTCGTCGCCTGTATGAAATGGCGATGGAAACCGGGCGCGACACGTTTGTGTCCACCGAGGTGGGGCAGCATCAGATGTGGGCGGCCCAGCACTTCCAGTTCGCCAAGCCGAACCGCTGGCTGACGTCTGGTGGTCTGGGTACGATGGGTTATGGTTTGCCAGCTGCTGTGGGCGCACAGGTTGCGCATCCGGATGCGCTGGTGATTGATATCGCGGGTGAAGCCTCGACCCTGATGAACATTCAGGAACTGGGGACGATCGCGCAGTATCGTCTGCCGGTGAAGATCTTCATCCTGAACAACCAGTATATGGGCATGGTGCGCCAGTGGCAGGAGCTGCTGCATGGGTCACGCTATTCCCAGTCTTACAGCGAGGCGCTGCCAGACTTTGTGAAGCTGGCGGAAGCGTTCCAGGCAACCGGGATGCGTGCGACCTGCGTGGGTGAGCTGGACGATGTCATCCGTCGGATGCTGGAGCATGACGGCCCTGTCATCGCGGATATCTGCGTGGCGGAAAATGAAAACTGCTATCCGATGATTCCATCGGGTGCGGCTCACAACCAGATGCTGCTTGGCCCGGATCAGGATTCCGCAGCCGCAGGTCTGACCGAAGAAGGGATGATGTTGGTCTGATGACGGAGACAATCCAGAATTCGGTCATCTCGGTTCTGATTGAGAACGAGAGTGGCGCGCTGGCCCGTGTGGTGGGTCTGTTTTCCGGCCGTGGCTACAATATCGAGAGTCTGACGGTGGCGCTGGTGGATGCCGAGCGCAGCCTGTCACGCATCACGGTTCTGACGTCGGGGACGCCGCAGGTCATCGAGCAGATCAAGGCGCAGCTCAAGCGTCTGATCCCTGTTCATGCTGTGTGTGATCTGACGGAAGAAGGCCCGTATGTGGGCCGTGAGCTTGCTTTGGTGAAGGTTGTGTCCCGTGGGGAGAGCCGGACGGAGGGTCTGCGGATTGCAGATTCTTTCCGGGCCCGCCCGGTTGATACGACGGCCACCAGCTTCGTGTTCGAACTGACGGGGTCTCCCTCCAAGATCGACGCTTTTATCGAGTTGATGCGCCCCCTTGGCCTGGCTGAGGTTTCGCGCACGGGGATTGCGGCCATTGGTCGTGGCCCTTCTGTCTTTCACGTTAACGAGGAACATGTCTGATGCGGGTGTATTACGATCGCGATGCCGATCTGAATCTGATCAAGAGCAAGAAAGTCGCGATCATTGGCTACGGCAGCCAGGGTCACGCTCATGCCAACAACCTGCGTGACAGCGGCCTAACCGACATTGTCATTGGCCTGCGTCCGACGTCCTCTGCCGTCAAGAAGGCAGAAGAGGCTGGTTTCAAGGTCATGTCCCCGGACGAGGCTGCTGCCTGGGCCGATGTGGTCATGGTTCTGACGCCGGATGAAGGCCAGGGCGCCCTGTACAAGGACAGCCTTGAAAAGAACCTGAAGCAGGGTGCAGCTCTTGCCTTCGCGCATGGTCTGTCCATCCACTTCCGCATCATTGAAGCCCGTCCGGATCTGGACGTGTTCCTGATCGCGCCGAAGGGCCCGGGTCACACGGTTCGTTCCGAATACCAGCGTGGCGGTGGCGTGCCGTCCCTCGTTGCTGTGGCTCAGAATGCTTCTGGTAAGGCTCTGGACATCGCTCTGTCCTACGCTTCCGCAAATGGCGGCGGCCGTGCAGGCATCATCGAGACGAGCTTCAAGGAAGAAGTCGAAACCGATCTGTTCGGTGAGCAGGCTGTTCTGTGTGGCGGTGTCGTTGACCTGATCCGCGCTGGCTTCGAGACGCTGGTTGAAGGTGGCTATGCCCCGGAAATGGCTTACTTCGAGTGCCTGCATGAAATGAAGCTGATCGTGGATCTGATCTACGAAGGCGGCATTTCCAACATGAACTACTCCATCTCCAACACTGCGGAGTATGGTGAGTACGTGACGGGTCCGCGCATCATTACGCCGGAAACGAAGGCTGAGATGAAGCGCGTTCTGACGGACATTCAGGATGGGACGTTCGTTCGTAACTTCATCCTTGAGAACCAGTCTGGTGGCGTTGGCTTCAAGGCTATCCGCGCTCGCAATGACGCTCATCAGATCGAGAAGACCGGTGAGAAGCTGCGTGCGATGATGCCGTGGATTGCCAAGGGCAAGCTGGTCGACAAGGCCAAGAACTGATCTTTACGGATTAGGGCCCCTTAGTCGCTATAGGCTAGGGGGTATGAAGAGCACGCATTGCGAGGCTGAGATATTTCAGCCTTGGAGTGCGTGTTTTTTTATGCGCTGTGCAGGAGCCTGCCTATCTACGCCGCAGATGACGCATAGGATGAATCGTTGGTTATGACGGAGTGTATCGGTTGCTGAGTCAGAAAGACCCTGAAGTGAAGGGTGATCCCAAAAAATTGCCGGTTTTTTGAGTTTTTAGAGGGTGTTTTACTCTGAATTCCCAAACGGTTGTTCTTATTGGGAGCGTCTAACGGCAGTGGGATGATCTGTAATGTCGGCCCGGCTTCTTCAGGGAATGTGACATATTAGCGAATCAGGCCAGAAAACCCTTGCATCCGCAGGAAGGGGGCTCTAACTACCGCGCTTCTTGGCCCAAGGGGGCGATTTCGCCCAACAGGCTGTCTACTGGTTTGGGGGTACGTGATGAACGCACTTGCTCAACTGGGGATGGTATCGGAACTCCCGAGAGATATCCAGAACAGCGCTGCTCACTCTGTTGAAGAGGAGCGCAAAGACTATTTTATTGAACGGGATGGCGAACGCTATGCCGGTAATCATTTGCTGATCGATTTCTGGGATGCCCGGAATCTAGATGATCCAGCACGGATTGATGAGACGCTGCGCGAGGGTGCTATTGCAGCCGGTGCAACGATTCTGCACAGCCATTTCCACCACTTCACGCCGAATGGTGGTGTGTCTGGTGTTCTGGTGCTGGCAGAAAGTCACATCTCGATCCACACATGGCCAGAGCGTAATTACGCTGCGGTAGATGTGTTCATGTGCGGCGCCTGTGATCCGAATCTTTCGATTCCGGTCATGCAGCGCTTGTTCCAGGCTGGCCGCATCGAAGTTGATGCCGTACGCCGTGGACGCGTGCAGGACAGGAACGCTAGCGCGGCCTGATTCTCGGATAGGGGCCAGCCGAACCGGCTGGTCTTTACTCTGCTATTAAATCCCGACAAGGAACCGATGACCATGGCTGAAACATGGATCAACGAGACCCTGTACCCGGACTGGGGACAGCGTTTTCTCGTAACGCGTGAGTTCGCGCGCGTAAAATCTGATTTCCAGGACATTGTTGTCTTTGAAAGCTCCAGCCATGGCCGTGTGCTGGTTCTGGATGGCGTCATTCAGATCACGGAACGCGATGAGTTCGTTTATCAGGAAATGCTGACGCATGTTCCGATGCTGGCGCATCCGTGTGCGAAGCGCGTTCTGATCATTGGTGCGGGTGACGGTGGCGTTCTGCGTCGCGTTCTTGAGCACAAGACCGTCGAAAAAGCCGTCATGGTGGAAATCGATGGTGCGGTAATTGAACTCTCCAAGCAGCATCTGCCGAACATTGCGGGCGATGCCTGGAATGACCCGCGCGCTGAAGTGATTGTCGGTGATGGTATCGACTATGTTGCCAAGGCTGCTGACGGTTCTTTTGACGTCATCATCGTGGACAGCACGGACCCGATCGGCGTTGGTGAAGTTCTGTTTACGGACGAATTTTACAGCAACTGCGCACGTATCCTGTCGGATGAAGGTCTGATCGTGAATCAGTGCGGTGTTCCGTTCATGCAGTCTGATGAACTGTATGAGACGAGCCTGCGTCGTGCGAAATTCTTCCCGCATGTTTCAGCTTATGTTGCCGCTGTCCCGACTTATGTCGGCGGTTTCATGACGCTGGGTATGGCTTCCAAAGGCCAGGCTCCGAACACGCAGACGCTGGAGCAGATTCGCGGACGTGCAGACGCTGCCAAGATCCTTGGCACGACACGCTATTGGACGCCTGAAATTCACGTCGGCTCTTTCAATCTGCCGCCGTATATTGCCGAGCATCTTCCTAAGACGGAGAAGTAAGGCCTGATCCTTCGCTCTTTTAGGAGTGAAGGATTTTAAAGACAGCTTTCGAGGCTGCTGCTCATGCGTTCCAGAAGCGTAATGAGAATGTCTCTTTCCAGCGGAGTGAAGCCTTTGAAGGCTTCCTCGCTGGCCCCTTCCATAATTGGAATAACCTGCTGGCTTTTAGTGAAGCCAACTGGCGAAAGCCGGATCTGACTGACGCGTTTGTCGTCCGGGTCGGGTTCGCGTTCGATCAGGCCGTCCCGCTCCATGCGGGCCAGCAGTGTTGCCATGCCTGGTTGCTCAATCCCTGCGAGTTCAGCAAGCACCTTTTGAGTGCGGACTTCGCCTTTTCCGAGGGCAAGGAAAACTGGAATCTGTCCTGCGCGCATTCCGGCGGGTTTCAGTTTCTGTTCCATCAGGCGCGTGAAAAGGCGCCCGGTCTTACTTGTTAATGAGCCTATGGAGAGGCAAGGGGCCTGATTCTGCATGGGGAACTGCCTTCAGGTGGATAGTGTGGATAACATACATAACATGTTATGTACTTATTTTAAGAAGACTGCTCACATCGTAAAGCGGTTTTCCTGATCTCTTTGGAAATCAGGAAAACGAGAGGAAGCACTTACGGTTTGGAGGTGGGTGGCAACGATTTGCACTGATGGTCGCGGTACAGGCTCCATTCTTCACAGGTCTGGCCGGAGGGCAGGTGGCACATACCAACCTGTCCAGACGGCTGACTAACAATTTCCAGAGTTCCTCCCTGCTTTGTGCAGGAGACGCTGGCGGGGTTTGCCAGACCTATGAGATGCGGCTTCTGCGGTTGTTCCGCGTTGCATGCAGCCAATAGGAGAAGAGTGGCACCACAGATGCTGTTTTTGAGCGAGAAGCGCATATCAGGGTGCCGTCCTTGTAAAGAAGCGGACGTTGCTTTCCTTGGAGCCAAGGGTTTTTACAGCCTCTGCGAATTTCTGGAAGTGCGGCGTTTTCAGGTGCACATCAAAGGCAGCCTGATCGCGATAGGTTTCGACAAGCACAATGAGATTCGGATCTTCATTGGATGTCATCACGTCGAAGCTATGGCAGTCGGGCTCGTCCGCGTTGGAATGCTTGCTGTCATAAGCACACATTTCAAGGAATTTTTCCCGATTTTCGGGGGGAATGGACAATTCTGCAATGACAGTCAGTTCGCCAGCCATGAAAGTTCTCCCGTTCTGGTTACAAAGGTATGCGGCAATCGTAACGCAGAACTAACCGTAACGATTGCGAAGAGATCAGGAAACTGGCAGGATCGAGTCCGACCAATACGGGAGAGACTGGCCTTCAGGGCTGGCGCCGAAGGAGCAACCGCCCCGGAAACTCTCAGGCCAAAGGACCGAGTTGGTCGGTAAATTCTGGAGAGAGGTGCGCCTGACGTACCCGCCGACGGGATAGCGATCTCAGGCAAAAGGACAGAAGGGGCGGCGTTTTCCGGAAACTCCGGGCGCGTCTGCACCTTCACGTTCTGACCGGGCCGGACCTACCCCATGACCGACTCTCTCCAGCGTACCCCTCTCCATGCTCTTAATCTGGAACTTGGCGCCAAAATGGTGCCGTTTGCGGGTTATGAGATGCCGCTTCAGTATCCCGCAGGGCTGATGGCCGAGCATTTGCACACGCGTAGCCAGACTGGGCTTTTTGACGTCTCCCATATGGGGCAGATCCGGATTGCTGCTCGCAGTGGCGATGTGCGTGATGCCGCTCTGGCGCTCGAAAGCCTGATCCCAGCCGATTATGCGGGGCTTGCGAAGGGGCGGCAGCGCTACGGATTTCTGACCAATGATACCGCAGGCATTCTTGATGATCTGATGGTCGCCAACATGGGTGATGATCTGTTCGTTGTGGTGAATGCGTCTTGCAAGGAGCAGGATGCGGCGCTGATTGAAGCGGCTCTTTCTGACCGTTGTGTTGTGACGCGGCAGTTTGATCGCGCGCTGATGGCGTTGCAGGGGCCGCAGGCTCAGGAGGCTATCGCACCTCTTTGTCCGGCAGCGGTCGATATGCGTTTTATGGACGTGATCGAGACGAAGCTTTCTGGTGTTCCGGTGACGCTGTCGCGTTCGGGTTACACGGGTGAAGACGGGTACGAGATTGGGTGTGCAGCCGCTGATGCGGAAACTGTTGCACGGGCGTTGCTGGCTCAGCCACAGGTTCTTCCCATTGGGCTTGGAGCCCGGGATTCGCTTCGTCTGGAAGCGGGGCTTTGCCTGTATGGCAATGATATCGATACGACGACTACGCCGATTGAAGCGTCTCTGGCCTGGGCTATTCAGAAAGCCCGGCGCGAAGGGGGCTCTCGTGAAGGAGGCTATCCGGGCGCGGAGATCGTTCTGCGTCAGGCTCGTGAGGGTGTCAGCCGCAAACGTGTTGGCCTGATGGCGGAGGGGCGCGCGCCTGTTCGTGCGGGCGCAAAGCTTTTTGCGGATGCGGATGGCCAGAAAGAGATCGGTCTTGTGACGTCAGGGGCGTTTGGCCCGACGGTCCAGGCACCGGTGGCGATGGGATATGTCGCAACAGACTACGCGGGGAATGACACGGCGCTGTTTGCCGAACTGCGTGGAAAATTCGTTCCGGTTCATGTTCGGGCGATGCCGTTCGTGGCGCCCGGTTTCAAGCGTTAAGCCAAGGAAAAGCAGCGATGACGACTTATTATACCAAATCGCATGAATGGATCCGTCTGGACGGGGAAGAGGCGACTGTGGGCATCACGGCTCATGCTTCTGAAGAGCTGGGCGAACTGGTGTTCGTGGAAGCCAAGGACGAGGGTACGGACGTAGCGGCTGGCGATGCTGCTGCGGTTGTGGAATCCGTTAAGGCGGCGTCTGACATCTATGCTCCGGTTGCCGGTGTGCTGTCGGGCTTCAATACGAAGCTGTCCGACGAGCCGACGCTGGTTGGTAATGACCCGGAAGGTGAGGGCTGGATCTTCAAGATGAAGGTTTCCAACCCGGATGACGTGACGTCCCTTCTGACGGCAGAGCAGTACAAGAGCCTCTGACGTTCTGTGATGGGTCTGGCTTCTGCTGGACCCATTTTTCTTTCTTTGCCCATCAAGATTTCCAGAGAACGATACCGTGACGATCCTGTGGCCTGAACAGACCGAAGACTTCAGCTCCCGCCATATTGGCCCACGCTCCTCTGAAATTGCGGAGATGTTGCAGACGATCGGGGCGTCCAGCCTTGATGATCTGATTGACCGGACGGTTCCGAAAGCCATTCTTGATCGTGGTGACCACGGGATTGGCGCGGCGCTGACGGAACAGCAGGCTCTGGCGCGTCTGCGGGAGATTGCGTCCCGGAACCGTGTTCTGACGTCCATGATCGGGCAGGGATATTACGACACGGTTCTTCCGCCGGTCATTCAGCGCAATATTCTGGAAAATCCGGCCTGGTACACGGCTTACACGCCGTATCAGCCGGAAATCAGTCAGGGGCGCCTTGAGGCGCTTCTGAACTTTCAGACGCTTGTGGCGGATCTGACAGGGCTCGATATCGCCAATGCGTCCTTGCTGGATGAGGGCACGGCCTGTGCGGAGGCTATGGCGCTGGCCAAGCGTGTCTGCAAGTCCAAGTCCGACCGGTTCTTCGTAGATGCTGATACGCATCCGCAGACGCTGGCTGTTCTGAAGACGCGGGCCGAGCCGCTGGGCTGGGAGATTGTGGTGGGTGATCCGGCGACGGATCTGGATGCGGCGTCCGTGTTTGGTGCACTGCTGTCCTATCCGGGGTCGTCCGGGGCTGTGCGTGACCCGCGTGGTGTGATTGAGGCGGTTCATGCGCAGGGCGGTATTGTTGCCGTGACCTGTGATCCGCTGGCTCTTGTGATGCTGGAAAGCCCGGGGGCGCTGGGCGCGGACATCGCTATTGGGTCCATGCAGCGTTATGGCGTGCCGATGGGTGGTGGTGGCCCGCATGCCGGGTTCATGGCGACGAAGGATGCTTACAAGCGGCACATGCCGGGGCGTCTGGTCGGTGTTTCGCGTGATAGCGTCGGGCGCCCGGCGTATCGACTGGCGTTGCAGACCCGGGAGCAGCATATCCGCCGGGAGAAGGCGACGTCCAACATCTGCACGGCGCAGGTTCTGCTGGCCGTCATTGCGTCCATGTATGCGGTGTATCATGGGCCGGAAGGGCTGAAGGCGATTGCGGGTCGTACGCATCGTCTGGCGACTATTCTGGCTGCGGGTCTGAAGGCTCTTGGCGTGACGGTTGAGACGGAAACGTTCTTCGACACGCTGACAGTGCAGGCTGGTTCCGATGCACAGGGCATTCTTGCTAAGGCTCTGGATGCCGGGATCAATCTGCGTGATGCGGGCGAAGGACGGATTGGTCTGTCCTGTGATGAGGCGACGACGCCTGCGACCATCCGGGCGCTGTGGCAGTGTTTTGGGGCGGATGAGGCGCGTATTGCGGTTCTGGAGCGGGAGCTTTCTGTTGAAGAGGCTCTACCGCAGGCGCTGTCCCGTCAGGCGGCTTTGCTGACGCATCCGGTGTTCCATGTTCATCGTTCGGAGACGGATCTGCTGCGGTATATGCGGTCTCTGTCTGACAAGGATCTTGCGCTGGATCGGACGATGATTCCGCTGGGCTCCTGCACGATGAAGCTTAATGCAACCGCAGAAATGATTCCTATCACCTGGCCTGAATTCGGGCGGATTCATCCGTTTGCGCCGAAGGATCAGCAGGCTGGATATGCGGAACTGTTTGCGTATCTGGAGCGGACGCTGTGTGCGATTTCGGGGTATGATGCTGTGTCGCTTCAGCCGAATTCTGGTGCGCAGGGTGAGTTTGCGGGGCTTCTGGCGATCCGTGGGTATCATCAGGCGCGCGGAGATATGGATCGGGATGTGTGCCTGATTCCGGCGTCCGCGCATGGGACAAACCCAGCGTCTGCCCACATGGTGGGGATGCGTGTTGTTGTTGTGGCCTGTGACAGCAATGGCAACGTTGATGTGGAGGATCTGAAGGCAAAGATCGCGCAGCATGACGGGCGTGTGGCGGCCATCATGATTACCTATCCGTCCACGCATGGTGTGTTTGAGGAACGGATTGTCGAGATCTGTGATCTTGTTCATGCGGCTGGTGGGCAGGTTTATCTGGATGGTGCGAACCTGAATGCGCAGGTTGGTCTGGCACGACCGGGCCTGTACGGGGCTGATGTTTCGCATTTCAATCTGCACAAGACGTTCTGCATTCCGCATGGCGGTGGTGGACCGGGCATGGGGCCGATTGGTGTGGGCAGCCATCTGGCGCCGTATCTGCCGGGACAGAACGGAGTTGCCGTTTCTGCTGCGCCGTATGGTTCAGCGTCCATTCTGCCGATCTCTGCCGCCTACATCATGATGATGGGGGATGAGGGACTGCGTCGGGCGACGGAAGTGGCCATTTTGAATGCGAACTACATCGCGGCGCGTCTGGAAGCGCATTACCCGGTGCTGTATCGGGGTAGCAACGGCTTTACGGCGCATGAGTGCATTGTTGACCTGCGGCCGATCAAGGATGCAGTTGGTGTGACGGTGGACGACATTGCCAAGCGCCTGATTGACCATGGGTTCCATGCGCCGACGGTCAGTTTCCCCGTAGCGGGGACGTTCATGATCGAGCCGACAGAGTCCGAGGGGAAGGTCGAGCTGGATCGGTTCTGCGATGCGATGATCGCCATTCGGGCAGAAATTGCAGATGTGGAAGCAGGGGCAGTTGCCGTAGAGGATAGCCCGCTACGGTTTGCGCCTCATACGACGGCTGACTTGGCCGGTGAGTGGGGTCGCCCCTATGCGCGGGAGAAGGGCTGTTTCCCGGGTGGGGTTAACACGTCCAAGTACTGGTCGCCTGTCGGACGGCTGGATAACGCGTGGGGCGACCGGAATCTGGTGTGTTCGTGCCCGGATATTTCGACTTACGCAGACGTGTAATATTAGTCTGTTTTGTGAGTGAAAAAGGCGCCCTCAAAAGGGGCGCCTTTTTTATTGTCCATCAGGATGTGACGGTGACCCACTCTGCAGACGTCAGTTCTGCCAGACGCGCCGGGGTGAGCATGACGGAGGCATTGGTGGCACCTGCAGCAGGGATCACGATGTTAAATGCACGAAGAGACTCATCGCAATAAACGGGAAGTGGCTTTGATAGTCCAAAGGGGCAAACGCCGCCGGGCGGATGGCTTGTAAGTGCCAGCACCTCGTCTCCGTTTAGGAAGCGGGGACGACCTCCCAGAACGTCTTTTGTCAGACGATTATCCAGACGTTTTGTTCCTGCCATGACGATCAGCACAGTTTTAGCCTGTGGACCTGACCCAACCTTCACGCCGAGTGTTTTGGCAATCTGATCGGGCTCGACATTGTGTGTAGCAGCAGCCTCATCAACGGTAGCCGTGGAACACTCCGTCACGATGATGGAGAGATCAGGCGCGCGCTGGGCGAGATCAATCCTTACGCTTTCAAGACTCATGAATAGGTGCCTCCGGAAATTTCAGGAAGATGTTTCATGTGAAACATGGGGGAGATTTCAGAAAACCTATCTTGTAGAAATGGCAGCGCACAGGGGCGAGGGCCATCAGTTTACCGATGGGAACCAGATCCTGTATCTTTTTTTGTGAGGAAAACATCGTGAGTCATGCTGCCTGTGTTGTCGCCATTCTGACTGTATCGTCTGACCAGGCACGAGAGCTGGAGCTGGAACTGGTACGCTGCATTGTTGCATCACGCGCGGAAGAAGGCTGCCAGCGTTACGTAATCAGCCGCGATCAGGACCATGGAGGACGCTTCACGGCCGAGGAGCGCTGGGCTTCGACTGAGGCTTTCGAGCAGCATCTGGAGACGCCACATTTTAGGTCTCTTGCCGCGTTGCTGGATCGTCTGGATGCTTCTGTGCAGTTGATGAAGGTGACGCCGCTTGATGAAATCAGTGACGCGATCTGAAAGCTGTTTCAATTCCAGCGGGAATATGTCTCTTCTGATGTGTCGCTGTTGGGGCGGCAAACCATGCACGAAGGAGAGACACCCATGACAGCAACCGTAACATTTCAGGTCGAAGGCATGTCCTGCACAGGGTGTTCAGGCAAGCTCCAGAAAGCCCTTGAAGCTGTTCCTGGCGTTTCTGCTGCGGATGTGACCCTGGAGCCAGCACAGGCTGTCATTCAGTATGACGATGCCAAGGTTTCTACGGCAGCGCTGAAAGAGACAGTGGAAGACGTGGGCTTTGACGTCGTTGGCTGACTGAGAGATTGCCTTTGGCGGTCAGAGCCTGAGGTGCAGGCTCTGGGCTGCCATAATGAAGTGGACGCCTGTTGTATTGCCCGCTTCCAGTTCTTCATGAATGCGCAGAACGGGATCTTGCTGGCGTCTGAGTGTCGGTTTGACGTGCGTAATTACGACGGGCAGATTTTTGAGCGAAACGCCTGCGATCTGCTGAAGATCTTCCAGTTCTGCCTCTACCCAGTGCGGCGTCAGATGTCCGTACAGGTGGCTATCGGAAATGGAGTTGTCATAAGAGCACTCTATCATGATGGCATGGAGATGTTTCTGACGCACAAGGGGCACGATAGCCTGCCAGAGACGATGCAGGTGATCTGAGTGCTGGGGGGCGTCTGGCCCGGTATCTCCGAGATAGAGCAGGGCATCTGGGCTGCTTGTTAGCAGGAATGCTGTTGATTCCACACCGCCATGGTTCAATGGATAGGCCTGAACCTGCAAAGATGTCCCGCTGATGGGTGTGGGCTTCTCGGGTGTTAGATCGTCATAGCGGTATGTGCTGAGCCGGGGTTTGACGCCTTTGTCGCCCATGTTGGGCCAAATCTGCCAGTTGAAAATATGTTCGGCGAGAATGGCGTTGACGGACGCAAGAGCCATGATCGGTTTGGGTGTGTCATCCGGGGATATGGCGACCAGACCGGCAATATGATCCAGATGAGCATGGCTGATCAGATAGGCCGCAATGGTCGCGTGAAGAATTTCCCCTTCCGGGGTCAGTGTTGCGGATTTGAGGGAGAGGGTCTTGAACACCCCTGCTTTTACGGCGTCTTTCAGGCCATGCAGAACTGTTCCCGCATCGCAGAGAACGCCTTTGTCAGAACCTTCAGGCCGGATTAAGTAGGCGCTTAACGTTCCGTCATCCAAGCCTCCGGCGGCTCCCAGTACGACGATATCAAAGTCTGAGGCCTGCGCTATGGAAGCACAAAGAAGCAGAGGGAGAGCGGCTAGAAGTCCCTTCAGGACGGGGGCGATGCGCATGAGCGGACGTTCTTTTCCGTGAGGAGGGCTATTTTCGATAATGCGGCAGCGACAGTCCCTTGAGAAGAGCAAGTGCGCGAAGGGCAAACCCTGCGAAAATGGCGATGGCAGCTGCCAGTGTGGTGTCACACCCTGCTTTTGTCAGGAGCACATAGCTGCACGATGAGAGGGCAACAGCAGTAACATACAGCTCTGGACGAATGATGATGGATGGGACGCCAGCCAGGACATCGCGAAAAATGCCCCCCATGCATGCACTGACAATTCCCATCAGAGCGGCTGGAACAGGTGGGATGCCATAAGCAATGGCTTTGGCTGCGCCATACACGCCATAAGCTGCAATCCCCATTCCGTCGAACCAGTCTACGGCGCGCTCGGACCAGAGGCGACCTGGCGTGAACCAGACGAGCAGGGCGCAGACCATGCAGACAGTGATGCCAGTGGAGTTGTGCATCCAAGAGACAGGGGCACCGATCAACAGATCGCGCACGGTTCCACCGCCGACACCTGTAATGGCGGCGAAGAACATGAAAGTCAGGATTGTCAGGCGTTCCCGTGCAGCGGCGAGGGCTCCTGAAACGGCAAAGACGGCCGTTCCGGCAATATCCAGAATGGGCAGGACGGAAGTTGAAAAAGCCTCGAAAGCGGGATGCATCATGACGGGTGCCGTAACAGGGAAAGCGGGTACGAAAAAGCCCGGCGCAAAGGCCGGGCTTCTCCGTTTTGCAGAAGTCTGCTCGGATTAGACCGAGTAGTACATCTCGAACTCGACCGGGTGGGGTGTGTGTTCGAACTTGTAGACTTCAGGCCACTTGATGTCGATGTAGCTCTCGATCTGGTCCTTGGTGAAAACGCCGCCTTCGAGAAGGAATGCGTGATCTTCCTGAAGGGCTTCGAGGGCTTCACGGAGCGAACCGCAGACCGTCGGGATCTGAGCAAGCTCTTCCTTCGGCAGTTCGTACAGATCCTTGTCCATGGCGTCGCCAGGGTGGATCTTGTTGCGGATGCCATCAAGACCAGCCATCAGCATGGCTGCAAACGCCAGATATGGGTTTGCCATCGGGTCCGGGAAGCGGACTTCAACGCGCTTTGCCTTCGGGTTCGTGGCGTGCGGGATACGACACGAAGCTGAACGGTTGGCAGCGGAGTAAGCCAGCAGCACGGGCGCTTCAAAGCCCGGGATCAGGCGCTTGTAGGAGTTGGTGGACGGGTTCGTGAACGCGTTCAGAGCCTTGGCGTGCTTGATGATGCCGCCAATGTAGAACAGTGCGTCTTCGGACAGGTCCGCATACTTGTCGCCAGCGAAGGTTGGCTTGCCGTCTTTCCAGATGGACTGGTGAACGTGCATGCCGGAACCGTTGTCGCCCGAGATCGGCTTCGGCATGAACGTGGCCGTTTTGCCGTAGGAGTGGGCAACGTTGTGCACGCAGTACTTGTAGATCTGCATGAAGTCAGCAGATTTCACGAGCGTGTCGAACTTCGTGCCAAGCTCGTGCTGGGACTGTGCAACTTCGTGATGGTGCTTCTCGATCGGAAGACCCATTTCGCCCATCGTGGAGAGCATTTCGGCGCGGAGGTCATGCTCGCTGTCCACTGGCGGGACCGGGAAGTAACCACCCTTGACGACAGGGCGATGGCCCATGTTGCCTTCCGGGTAGGCCTTCAGAGATGCGCCTGGGCCTTCGATGCTGTCGAGCTGGTACGTACCGAAGTTCGGACCAGTGCCGAACTGGACGTTGTCGAAGATGAAGAACTCAGCTTCCGGGCCGAAGAAAGCGGTATCGCCGAAGCCGGCTTCCTTCAGATAGGCTTCTGCAAGCTTGGCCGTCGAGCGGGGATCACGATTGTAGAAGTTGCCTGTCTTGGGATCAATAATGTCACAGAACAGGATCAGCTGCGGCTTTGCGGAGAACGGGTCCATGACGGCCGTTTCCGGATCTGGCAGCAGAACCATGTCGGACTCGTTGATCGCTTTCCAGCCCTGGATGGACGAGCCATCGAACATGAAGCCTTCAACGAACGTGTCGTCTTCAATGGTGGAGACCGTCTGGGTCGTGTGGTGCCACTTGCCCTTGGGATCGGTGAAACGCAGATCGACGAACTCAGCCGCATGTTCCTGGATCATCTCGAAAACGCGGGCAACGGCCTCGGGCTTCGGTGCTGGTGGCTTGCCAGCTGCGGCGGTTGTCTTGGGGGAAGCAGCCTTGGCGGAAGCGCGGCGTGGAGCTGCAGCTTTCGGTTTGGCGGTGGAGGAAGTAGGGGCTTTTCTGGCCATCGATCTGTCGCCTTGCATCGTGTGAACGGCTTCAAAACGATTACGGGACAATTTCCCATCTGTCGAGTACGACATACACCTTCATTTCATCATCAATTGAAGAAAGAAAGTGTCTCAAAATGGCACTTGGCCTGATTGGACGCGTTTTTCTGGCCGATCAGGGATGGGGAAGCTCTGACTTGCCGGGGTGTTGTCCGATCGGGAAAATTTTATTGATCGGGAATTTCATAGTTACTGTGCGGGTACTGATTCCAAAAAGACGTTTGTTCAGCTGAGATCGTGAGGTGAGGACCAAAGCGCAGGGAATGGCTTTTCAGGACGAGCGGGTCCTGCAATGGTGAGGTCTCTCTTCCGTTCCATGTCTTAAAAGCGCTGGTCCATGAAAACGTCCAATACCTATCTGTCTTCACTGCCCACGACCGTTTTCACGATTATGTCTCAACTTGCTGCCAAGTATGATGCAATCAATCTGGGACAGGGCTTTCCGGACACTGAAGGCCCGGCGGATATTATCAACGTCGCGGCTGAGGCGCTGAAGGATAATAGAAACCAGTATGCGCCGCTAACGGGGTTGCCGGAGTTGCGGCAGGCTGTCGCTGAATCAAACCGGCGTTTTTATGGGCTTGAGATTGATCCGGCGACAGAGGTCGTTGTGACGTCCGGAGCAACGGAAGCTCTGGCAGCCTGCCTGATGGCTGTTGTGGAAGCTGGTGATGAAGTGGTTCTGATCGAACCTCTCTATGACACCTATCTTCCCATGCTCAAGATGATAGGCGCGGTTCCCAAGTGCGTCCGTCTTCAGCCGCCACACTGGAAGCTTCCTGAAGAAGAGTTGCGTGCAGCCTTTGGTCCCAAAACAAAAGCCATGATCCTGAACTCTCCGATGAACCCTGCGGGCAAGGTCTTTTCACAGACTGAACTTGAGCTGATTGCAGGATTGGTGAAGGAACATGATGCCTATGTGATCTGTGACGAAGTTTACGAACACCTGACGTTTCACGTGAAACACATTCCCCTCATGACGCTTCCTAATATGCGGGAGCGCTGCATGCGCATTGGGAGCGCAGGCAAGAGCTTCTCTCTGACGGGGTGGAAAGTCGGGTATGTCACGGCTCCTTCGGCTCTGGCGTCTGTGGTTGCGAAGGCTCATCAGGTGCTGGTGTTTGCCACGGCACCTAATCTTCAGCGCGCTGTGGCGCATGGTCTCAATAAAGACGACAGCTACTACAAAAGTTTGTCCGCTGACCTGGAATTGCGCCGAGACATTCTTGTGGAAGGATTGCATCGCCTCGGTTTTGAGACACTTCCCGCAGATGGAAGCTATTTTGTCGTGGCGGATACGTCACGGCATGCTCAGGGACGAACGGATGTGGAATTTGCCGAATGGCTGGTTGAGCACGCAGGCGTGGCAACAATTCCGGTCTCTGCCTTTTATGACCCAGAGGGCGCTGAACCGCCACGCAACATGATCCGCTTTGCATTCTGCAAGAAGCCGGAAATTCTTCACGAAGCCCTGCGTCGCCTCGAAAAAGCACTCACCTGAAGGCGGCCTCTTTCAATTCGCGTGCTATGACCCATTTCTAGTTCTTCACCATCCTCTCAGCCAGGAGATTACCCCGATGTCCATTGCCGCAGATGCGCTGGGAGCCCTTGCCACAACTGATGCCCTGTTTTTTGACCGCCCCGGTTCCCGACTGACGCGGGAGGGTGCCGAAGCACTGGTTGCACAGGGATTGGCAGGGGTAGATGATGGAGAACTGTTTCTCGAATACCGCGAAAATGAGGGGATCTCTCTGGATGACGGGACAATCCGATCAGCGAGTTTCACAACCTCTTCAGGTTTTGGTCTGCGCGCAGTTCTGGGAACGGAAACGGCTTTCGCCCATTCTGATGAAATGAGTGAAGACGCCCTGGCACGTGCGGTTAGCACAGTCGGTGCCGTGCGACAGGGACGAAGTGGCGTGATGGCGCCGGGCCCGCGATCAACCAATCAGCGTCTCTATTCTGACTCCCGACCGCTGGAGGGAACGGACTTTGCAGCGCGTGCGGCCGTTCTGGGCGAAATAGATGCCTATGCCCGTGGTGTGGATACCCGCGTTGTTCAAGTCAGTGCCAGTCTGAGTTCCGAGTGGCAGGCCGTGCAGATCATGCGTCGTGCGGATGCCGGAGATCGCGTTGCGGATCTTCGTCCGCTGGTCCGTCTCAATGTATCGGTCGTGGTTGAAAAGGACGGTCGTCGCGAGAGTGGTAGTCATGGACAGGGGGGACGGTATGAACTGGATCGTCTTCTGGATGGCGCAACATGGAAAGCAGCAGTTGATGAAGCTCTGAGGCAGGCTCTGCTGAACCTTGATGCAGCGCCGGCACCTGCAGGAGAAATGGATGTGGTGCTTGGGCCAGGATGGCCAGGCATTCTGCTTCATGAAGCTGTTGGCCATGGTCTGGAGGGGGACTTCAACCGGAAGGGAACATCCTCCTTCACCGGCATGGTCGGGAAGCGGGTGGCTGCTCCTGGAGTGACGGTTATTGATGATGGGACACTGCCGGAGCGTCGAGGATCTTTGAGCATCGACGATGAAGGGACTCCAACAGGACGAACTGTTCTGATCGAAGACGGCATTCTGACGGGTTATTTGCAGGATCGCCTGAATGCCCGTCTGATGGGTGTGTCTTCCACGGGAAATGGGCGTCGGGAATCTTACGCTCATGCTCCTATGCCACGGATGACGAATACGGTGATGCTTGAAGGAACAGCGACGACCGACGAGATGATCCGCTCTACAAAGCGTGGACTGTATGCCGTCAATTTTGGCGGTGGTCAGGTTGATATTACGTCTGGGAAGTTCGTTTTCGCGGCGTCTGAAGCTTATCTGATTGAAGATGGAAAAGTGACGCGCCCGGTGAAGGGTGCAACGCTCATTGGAAACGGTGCAGATGCCATGAACCAGATTTCGATGATCGGATCAGATGTGGCGCTTGATCCAGGAATTGGGACATGCGGCAAAGCCGGTCAGGGCGTTCCTGTCGGAGTGGGGCAGCCGACGCTGAAGTTGTCCGGCCTGACGGTAGGTGGCACAGCCTGACAGAGTAAAACTCTCGGGCTTCCCGGCTCTTAAAGTAGCCGTAACTCATTTTCGGATATTGCAGCTCAGGAGTTCACGTTGTGAAAGGAGCTCCACCATGGGGCATAATTACGCCAAGCCACTGACCAGTCAGGTCCGGATGGAGCGTGTGTTAAGCCGCTTGCCTGAAGACTGGTCTGTTCGCATTGAACGTGAGCCGGGAAAAGGGTGGCGCACCTGGATGCAACCGCCGACGCACTCAGGTCAGTGGAGTGAGCCGCACAATGACTTGGCTGATGCGCTGGAGGAAGTGTGGCGCGCAGTCCGGTGAGGCTTAGAAAGCCGGGTGGTAAATCAGCATGGCGAACACACGGTTGACCAAGGGATAGACCAGAAACTGGATTGCCAGCAGCAGGACCATCGGCGCGAAGTCCATGCCGCCTGTGCTGGGAAGGATATTCCGAATAGGGGCCAGAATCGGTTCGACGACGCGCGCGAGGGTGTTGAAGAGCGAGTAGAAAAACCGGTTACGAATATCCAGCACGCCAAAGCCCAGCAGCATGGACAGAATACAGTAAGCCAGAAGAGCCCATACGAATGCCTGAATGATCATCAGGATAATGGCGTGCAGGGCAAGCATGCTGAAAACCTCGTCGGAAAACGCGGAAGACCGGGTAAGCGGCCAGCCAGGAACAGGTTTTGTATCTGCCTCGGCGAGACAGGACAACCTCATCCGGATTGCTTGACAGAAACCGGGCTGATGGGAACTATCAAAAGTGCCATGGGGCTGTAGCTCAGTTGGGAGAGCGCCTCGTTCGCAATGAGGAGGTCAGGGGTTCGATTCCCCTCAGCTCCACCATGGCAATTTCCGGGAATTTAGTCTGGGGCGAACATGCCCAGGTCAAGACGATGACCGTTTGAGTAGTTCAGGCCTTGAATACGGCCATATTCTACGATGCTGAGGTTGGTTCGGTTCAATGCATCCCGAAAGGTCTTTTCATCCTTTCGGTCTACCAGAGCGAGTGTGCAGCGAGGATTCTGGTAGAGATAAGCTGCCGCGGCTTCTGGGCCAATCAACTGCGTGTGTTCACCCACCAGGAAAACCAGGCTTGGCTCTGAATAGGATGTCGAAACCAGCACAGTTTGAGCGCATGGCTTCACGTCTTCAAAGAGTGCAGCCACTCGGGGAGCCAGGCGAATGGTTTGCAGGTTGGGGATTACAGCCAGGAAGAGGCCGGCTTGTGCAATGACAGCGGCACCCATCGCGCAAAACGCTGCCTGCTGCCGATGATTGCGGATTAAAAGAAGAATTGCTCCTCCCATGAGAGGGAGGGCTCCGCAGAGCGCCAGGCATTCGCGGATCGAAAGCATATGCTGCATTTTGTACAGCACGACCGTGCCAGCGAAACAGAAGGCCAAGCCAACTGCGGCCCATATTACGCCGTAGAATCCGAGAGCGATTTTGCTCCATTTGGAAAGAGCTGGACGACCCCAAATCGTTAGAGCCGCGGCAGTCAGGATTGCAATGGCCGGATATGTGGGGAGCACGTAATGCGGAAGCTTCGTGGCGATTAGTTCAAAGACCAGCCAGTGCGGGATAATCCAGCTCAGCAAAAACCGGACCTGAGGCAGTTTGCGATTTTTCCAGACTGACGGAATTGCCAAAGCAGCAAAAAAAGATCCAGGCCAGAATGCCAGCGCAAAAACAATAAGATGGAATCCTGGTGGTAGGCCGTGAGCTTCCTGGCCATGTGCCACTTTCCCCAGAAAGTTACGGCCAATGGCGCGTGAAAAGAAGTCCCCATGACTGACAACATCAATCGCGACACACCACGGAACGACTACGGCAAGCATGAGCAGCCAACCCCAGCGTGGACGCAGTCTGGACCACCATTCTCGATCACGTTCGACAGCCCATAGGGCCAGTGGGGTACAAAAGCCTGGAATGAGAACAACAGGGCCCTTGAGCATTAGGCCGACGCCCAACGCCAGCCAGTAACCACAGGCAACCCAGACGGATGTCGGACTGTTCTTCTGACGATCGAGAAATGCCCTCAGAAGCATTGCTTCAAAGCACAGGATATCTAGGAGTAGGACTGTATCGATTGTTGCCATATGGCTTTCGGCAACAAAGAGCGTCGAAACCATCAGGAGGCCCGCAGCCATCAGACCGGTAACGGCTCCGAAAAGTGCGCTTCCCATCCAGGCTGTCAGGGGGATGATAAGGGCGGCGGCTATGAGGCTTGGAATGCGATAGGGCCAGGTTTTTCGAAGAACGTCTGAGCCAAAGAGTTCTTCCGCAATTTTTGCTGAAGAGGCTTCAAGCCAGTAGATGCCAGCCGGCTGCAAATAGCGTGGTTTGTCCTGAAAGCGGACGTCTACGAAATTTCCGGACGTGAGCATCTGCTCTGACGCTTCCATATAACGTGGTTCGTCACGATCCAGCGGGGGCAATGTCATGCGTCCCGGCAAGGCAAGCAGAAAGGTCACTAGCCCGAGGAGGGCATAATGCCGGAATGTCAGTTTCATGCAGAGGCTCCGTTCCGGTCCATCAGAGAATGGTGGCCGGAAAGTGTCTGAAAGGCCATCCTGTTAAAGGATGGATCAGTGTTCGGTCAGACGATCGGGCAGGTGGGTTCGGTTTTGCAGCCACATGACACCCAGAAGATCACGGATGCCAACAAGAGCCCGATTGAAGTTGGTGTATTTTGATGAGCCGTGCAGACGAGCACGGTGCTGAACTTCATGGCAGATCAGCGGGGCGCCATAGTGTCCAAGGAGGGCCGGTAGAAAGCGGTGTACACCCTCAAACTGCGGAATACGCAGGAACATCTCACGAGAGAAAAGCTTGAGAGGCGCCCCGGTGTCCGGGCAACCATCATTCAGAAGGCGACGGCGCAAGCCGTTGGCCAGCTTCGTCGCAACGCGCCGGGAGAGACGGTCATTCCTTTTTCGACGGACACCAACCACCAGCGGCGGCTTGGAATTGGCTGAACGTGCCAGCTCAAGCATGCGGATGATGGAAGAAGGATCGTCTTGACCATCGCCATCAATGGTCGCCATCCATTCGCCATGAGCGGCTGTTGCTCCGGTTCTCAGAGCAGCAGATTTGCCAAGGCGCTGTGGGTGACTAAGAATTCTGAGATTTGGAAGATACTGACGTCGTGCTTCAAGAAGCTTTTCGACAGTGGCATCTGTACTGCCATCGTCGATGGCGAGAATTTCAGTATTTTCCGGGAAGCCATCAAGAACTCCAGCGAGTTCCTGACAGACAGGTAGAATATTGTCCGCCTCATTCAGGACTGCCATGACAATGGAAAGCGTCACAGGAGTCTGGGATGGGCGGACGGATGTCATAAACTCAGGCCGCAGAACGGCGCAGCGCTTCAGGAAGATTCTGAATGCTCTGCTCAATCAGCTGAGCAGCAACGTCCGGGCTTTCGGAAAGACGGGAGGCCACAACATCGCGAGCTGCTGAGATGGCAATGGCTGTTGCGCGCTCTTGAACTTCACGGATTGCAGCGCGCTCTGCGGCTTCAATCCGGTCGTGCGCCATCTTCTCGTAACGGCCGGCTGCTGCTTCTGCTTCGTGACGGGCGCGTTCTGCCAGAGCAGCAGCTTCCGTCTCTGAGCGGGCAATCATGGCCTGCGTTTCTGCCAGCGTCTTCTCACGCTCGCGGGTCGCATCTTCGAGCATCTGCTCTGCCTCACGGCGGAGACGGGCTGCCTCGTCCAGATCGCGGCGAACGCCTTCTGCACGGGCATCAAGATGGCTCGTGATGACGGCCCAGAGCTTGCGACCAAAGATCACGAAGAAGAGGACAAATGCCAGGGCAGTCCAGAAACGGGGTTCTTGGAACATCGTCGTCTCCTTAGGCGCTGACGCGTTTCACGGCGCTGGCGACAGTCTGTTCATCCTGTTCCCCGATCAGACGGGAGACCAGGTTCTGAGCGGTACCAGTTGCAATCGCGGGGAGGCTGGAAAGAGCCTGCTCGCGGGACTGGGCAATCCGGGCTTCGGCGTTTGCAACTTCAGCTTCGAGACGCTTTGCGGTTTCCCGTGCATGCGTTTCAGCGCTGAGGCGAGCCTCATTCTGGATGCGCTCTACATTGGCCCGGGCCTGTGCGGCCGCTTCATGGCGGGTGCTCAGGAGTTCGGCGCTTGCGCGGTCGGACTCGGCTTTCGCACGGCGGGCAATATCGAGGTCGTTCTGGATGCGGGTGCGTCGGTTCGACAGCACGCGCTCGATCCGCGGCAGAGCGGAACGGCTGAGGACGACATAGAAGCCGGCAAAAATGACGGCTCCCCAAGCGACCTGTCCGATCAGCAGCGGATCATGGACGTTCAGCTGCGGCATGCCCGCAGCCACAGCTCGGCCCGGCACAGCCGCCAGCGGAGCGGCGAACAGGAAAAGACGTGGCGTGCGGTGCATGTTCGACCTCAGGCGAACAGGATCAGGAAGGCGATCAGCAGCGCGAACAGAGCAACGGCTTCCGTCAGCGCAAAGCCGAGCATGCCGAGGCCGAAAACGTGCGGGCGGGAAGCCGGGTTGCGAGCGATGGAGCTCACGAGCGTCGAGAAGATGTTTCCGAGGCCGATGCCGACGCCTGCGAGGGCGATTACTGCAATACCGGCGCCGATGTCACGAGCGGCTTGAACGTCCATGGTCAGGTTCCTTTAGGGTCGATACAGGGGTTGTGCAAAACCGCGCTCAGTGAGCGACGGCCTCGCGCAGATAGATGCAGGTGAGAATGGCGAAAACGTATGCCTGAAGCACACCCACCAGCAATTCCAGAGCCGTCAGCGCAATGTTGATCGCGATCGGGGCAACGGCCAGGATATGACCGAAGAAGCCCAGACCGGCGAGCATGATTGTGAAGCCGGCAAACACCTCGAGCAGAACGTGACCGGCCACCATGTTGGCGAACAGACGGATCGACAGGCTGACGGGGCGAGAAAGAAAAGAAAGGATCTCGATCGGCACGAGCAGCGGCGACAGCCACACAGGGGCGCCGGCTGGCATGAAGTGCTTGAAGAAACCCAGACCCTGAAAGCGCAGGGAAGCCAGGATCGAGATCACGAACACCGTTACGGCCAGCGCAAGTGTCACTGCGATATGGCTTGTATAGGTGAAGGAGAAGGGAAGCAGGCCGAGGTAGTTGCCGGCGAGAATGAAGAAGAACAGAGCGAACACGAACGGGAAGAAAGCAGCGCCTTCTTCACCCATCGTGCCGATGGCAAGGTCATGAATGAAGTCGTAACCAATTTCGGCTGCGGCCTGAAGACGGCCAGGAACGACGGAGGCTGGGCGCATTCCGATGAAGAGGAATGCGAGCACCAACACAACGGCGATCAGCATGAACAGTGGAGACTGTGAGAACCGCAGAGCTTCGCCCAGAGATCCGAGAACCGGATGGAGCTCGAACTGTCCGAGCGCGTCAATCGTCGATCCGGCTGCCACGCTGGCTTCTCCCGTCATCTTTCAGCTCGGGCACCATGCCCGGCCCATTCAAAACCCGCCAGACATTCATCATGCCGGCACCAAAACCTAGCAGGGCAAAAATCAGAAGGAAAAGAACCCTGTAACCTAGCCAGCGGTCAAGAGCGTAGCCTAATGCCACACCAACCGCCAGACCGGCTACGAGCTCCGTTCCGACCCGGATCGCAACCCCGAAAGATGCGATAGAACCCGCATCTTCATCGGAGGACTTTGTGGAAAACTCTTCCGAGTGGGGATCAAGCTTTTTGCTTGCGCGCTTCAGGCGCACATCAAAGCTGTCATCCTCGTCGGAAGGGGCGTGTCCCACGCTGTCTGATCCCTTACCCTGTGCGCATCCTGTCCACCGGGCACAATGACCGGATTCCTTCTCAGCGCAGGCGCTAGCTACCGACGTGTCCGCAGGCTGTCAATGTATTCCAGCAGCGTAGACGTCGGAAGACGCCATATTTTCATCAACTCACCAGTCTGAGGCGTCGACCGCGGGGTGTATCGCCCGACGAATGATCGAACGGCAACATAGGAGATGTATCTTCCGCGTTGGGTTCAATCTGTGGTGCGTCTGGCATGTGCTGCCCGAGATAAGCCTCCGAAAGTGTTCGGAAGGCGTAATCGAGCATCGACGATGCATAGGCTGCGCCCGGATCACCTTCGACCGTACCCGCAGGCCCGAAGCGGGTATAAGCGAATCGTTCGACAAAAGCGTCCAGCGGCGCGCCAAATTGAAGACCAATGCTGACAGCCTGCCCGAGACAATCCATTAAACCCCGGGCCATTGGCGTTTCTCGGGTCGGGATGATGCTGACTTCACCCAGGGTGCCATCTTCAAACTCGCTCGTGCGCATGAAGAGACTGTGACCGCCGACAGCAGTACGTTGAGTGAAGCCGGTTTGACGCATTGGAAGCTGACGCCGAGCGCCCCGTTCCAGTCTGGCCCGCAGATTCGCCAGTTCGGGTTCTGGCAACTCCGGAAGAAAATCGACGGAGCGTTCCATGGCCTTATGCATGGCGGCATGGGCTTCCGGCCTTGTCGGAGGAAGGGGAGCTTCACCAGCAAGCGCCATTGCAAGGGCGGATTCGGGCGTCAGGCCTCTGTAAGCCAATCGGGCAAGGGTCGAGGCGCGGAGATGTCCATCGCTTCGTAGAGGCGAAAAGACCGGCGCCAACCCGCAGGATTCAACACCTAGAAGTGCGTCGACAGGCCCGGGTCCGGAAAACCCCGTTTCCACAGGGGAAAGATGCTGGCCTTCCATGGCCGCGCAGGCCTCTGCCGCGAGAGCGCGTAGCCCCGGTAGGGATGCGCAGGCTGGAATGGTCGGGAGCGAGAGATTTGTGCCTGCATGCGCTATGCTTGTGGCCAGTGCTGCAATGGCTCTGGCGGCTTCTCGTCCTGCATCACTGTCGTAGTCGAGCCCCATGGATGCGAGGCAAGCGTCCAGGTCCGTTAGCAGGATAATGCCTGCGGGTTCTTCTGACGGATCAGCGGGCAGATCAAAGAGTGGCAGCTCACCTGTTCGCTCCACGCGTGTTGCTGCGTGAAGTCGACGCAGGGAATCGCAGGCCAGCTTCAGGCAGGCCACGAAATGCTCTGGTGCGAAACCGTCCTCCTGAACAAAGCCAGACAGTCGCACAACAAAACCTGGAATTTCGTCAGGGTGACGTTCCCACAGGGCAATGTTGGGGGCGAGCTGACGCATCAGCAGAAGATAAGACAGGCTCCGGGCAGGAGAGGGTGCATTGGCTGGCGTCCCGGGGAGAGGCGGACACGCATCAATTGTGTCAACCCAACGCGCCGCTTCCGTCGAAAGGCGGATGGGGCCACCATTTTGCGTGATCTGGGCCAGCGCCTGCGCGGCATCATCCTCCCAGGCGGCCGGAAGGGTGACGGAGCGCGTGGCGCTGTCGTCCGGATCGGTGGTGACCCGAAGCGTTCTCATGCGAACGCCGGTCCAATGAAGACGGGCTGTCATGCTGCGAATCTACGCTGCGTTCCGGTGGCCCGGAAGCGGGAAAACGTGCCTTTTGGCCGGGTTAATGGGTGGGAACATGGGGATATGGGGGATAACATTTTCCCAGGCTGATAATCTCTGTTTCCAAAGGGAGGGTTGGACTGCGGCGATGGAGTCCGCTAGTGCAGGAAAATGATTTTTTCGAAGGTGATGTCATGAGCGCAGCCACGGGAACAGCGCCTGCCGCAGCTCGCCACGATCGGCTTGAGCTTCTGGCTGGGTTTCTGGTGCTGGTCTTTCTGGTCGGAATGCTGGTTCTGGCGATGCTGGGTCATCATCGGCATGATGATGGTGGCTACCAGGTTCATGCGTCTTTCAGCCAGATTGATGGTCTGAATGTCGGATCAGATGTGCGTCTGGCCGGAATTACCGTCGGCCATGTGATGTCTGAGGTCGTGGATCCGAAGACTTTTCAGGCGCAGGTGACGTTCACACTGTCGCCGGACGTGAAGCTGCCAACGGATTCTGCCGCTATTGTCACGTCTGACAGTCTGTTGGGCGGAAAGTACATTGCGCTGTCACCGGGTGGCGCTGACGCTCTTATCAAGGCTGGCGGGGCGCTGACGGAGACGCAGGGATCTATCAGTCTTGAGCAGCTTCTGAGTAAATTCATCTTTTCGGTCACGGATACGCTTCAGAAGGCTCAAAAGCCCCAGAAGCCTGCTGGTGGCCTGTCAGACGAGCCGTGAGTTCCGAGGACTTTCCCTGGCTGGATCGTGATGGGCAGCCAGTGGCCTGCGTCGAGAAAGTGCGCGTGCTGAGAGAAAATGATGCCGAATTGCGTCAGACCCTGCAGGATGCGTTTGAGGACGGTATTCTGATGGGTGTTTCCCCAGATGCCATGCGCCAGTCCTTCATCGCCATGCTTGCCGATCTCGTGGACCCGAAATCCCAAGGAAACGCCTGATCATGACCAATCGGTTCCTGTTTGCCGGTGCGGCTCTTCTGGCTCTGTCTGTAACGTCATCGGCGTCTGCCGCTGTAGGGGTTGCCCCCCCGGCGATGTACCCGGCTAATACCTGGCAGGGGCGGACACAGGCTGTCATTCGTGTTCTGGATCGGCTGGATGCCCATATTGAAACGCTGACGATCCCGGTGGGTGCAAATGCCTCCTACCGAACGCTTTCGGTTGCTGTTGAGGCGTGTGTCAGTCGTCCGGAAACATTGCCGGCTGACTCTGGTGCGTTGCTGCACCTGCGTGATTCGGGAGATTCGGCTCGACCACCCTTCGACGGATGGATGTTGCAGAATGAGCCATCTCTCGGGACTTATGGCAGTTCGCTTTATGATGTGCGTGTTGTGGCGTGCACGGGAGATCGTGTTGCGCCGGACGCTGGACCGCTGCCCGTCATAAAAGCGCCTCAACTGGCCGGTACGACAGCAACGGAAGATGAAGGGGGGACCGACCAGTCCGGTTCTTCATCATCATCTGAAGGAGGAGCGGTTCCGCTGGCGCCAGACAGCCACGCACCGATTCCTCTCGCGCCACCTTCTGGTGGTGCGCAGTCTCTTGTGCCTCCCGCACCACCGGCATCAGCCGGACCGTCCTTGCCTCCTCCCGCAGCCGACCCCGGCCTGGAATAAGGAGTGGGCGGAGCGGGGGTACCCCTGAAACTGGAAAGAGAAGCCTACTCATGATCCAGATTCCTTTTCCGCCTTCAAAAGCTGCAATTCTACTGGATTTCGACGGAACACTGGTCGATATCGCTCCTACTCCTGAAAGTGTGGTTGTTCCCCCGGGGCTGGCAGACGATCTCCTCCGCCTAAAAGATATGCTCGGCGGAGCGCTGGCTATCGTGACTGGCCGACCGATCGCCCAGATCGACCATTTTTTGCCCGGCATTCCTCATGCCGTAGCGGGGGAGCATGGAGTGGCCGTGCGGACCTCACCTGAAAAAGACATTACTCACCCCACTTTACCGTCCGTGCCGGCTGACTGGCTGCAGAAGGCGGAAGATATTGTCTCTTTGCATCCCGGTGCGAGCGTGGAACGCAAGAAGGCTGGAATGGTCCTGCACTATCGTCAGGCGCCGGAGGCGGAAACGGCATTTCGGGCGTTGACGGAGCAATGGTCACCAGAAGCTGGCGGTTTCCGTTTGCAGGACGCTCACATGGCTATCGAGCTTCGTCCGTTGGGCGTGGACAAGGGGGGAGCCGTGCGGGAGTTGATGTCTGAAAATCCTTTTCGCGGTCGCTTGCCACTCTTTGTCGGGGATGACGTTACAGACATGGACGGAGTGAGGGCTGCGCGCCAGATGGGCGGTGCTGGCTGGCTCATTCCAGATGATTTTCCTGATGCAGTCACGTTCCGCCGGTGGCTGCACGATTTATCGGAGGGGCATGGATGGGGCGCCTGATAGTTGTTTCCAATCGTACACCAGCGCCCGGAGAACGGACGCAGCCTGCGGGTGGTCTGACTGTTGGGTTGTATGATGCTGTTCAGACACGGGACAGCCTCTGGTTCGGCTGGTCCGGGGAACAGTGCGAAGACGCACTGGACCGGCCTGTCATGGAGGACCGTGCTGGGAATGTGACGTATGCCACATTTGATATGACGCCCCGGCAATATGACAGGTTCTATCTGAACTTTTCCAATGGCGTTCTCTGGCCGTTATGCCACTACAGAACGCAGCTGATCCGTTACACGCGTGAAGATTGCGAGGCTTACTACGAAGCCAATGCCGTCTTTGCCGATCGTCTGGTTCCTCTTCTGAAAGAGGACGATACGATCTGGATTCATGATTATCATCTGTTCCCGCTGGCTGAGATGCTGCGGGACAGAGGGGTCAAGGGCCGGATTGGCTTTTTCCTGCATATTCCTTTTCCACCCTGGAGTGTGGCGCGTCTCCTGCCGCAATTGCAGCGCCTTCTGAAAGGGCTTGCAGGTTGTGACCGAATTGGCGTGCAGACACCTGAAGATGCCCAGAACCTTCGGGGATGTTTCGCGGAGTATGGCCTCAAGGCAGAAGTAGAGGCAGTTCCGATCGGGATAGACCCGATCCGTTTCAGGCAGCAGGCCATTGAAAGTGCATCCACGGAAGACGTGGAGCAGATTGTGGACAGTCTGGTTGGAAAGCGCCTGATCATCGGTGTGGATCGGCTGGATTATTCCAAAGGTCTGCCGGAGCGGATGCGGGGGTATGAAATGCTCCTGAAAAACTATCCGGAATATCGCGGCAAGGTGACGTTCTTACAGATCACGCCTGTCTCCCGGACGGGCGTGGAAAGCTATCGGCTTCTGAAAGAAGAGCTTGATGGCCTGGTGGGAACGATCAACGGGGCATATGGCACGCCGGACTGGGTGCCGATCCGTTATACGACTTGGCCAATTTCCCGGAATGTTCTGGCAGGGCTCTATCGGGTATCCGATGTCGGCTACATCACACCGTTGCGCGATGGTATGAATCTTGTCGCCAAAGAGTTCATCGCGGCTCAGGATTCCAAGGATCCGGGCGTGTTGGTTCTGTCACGGTTCGCTGGTGCGGCACCTGAGATGCCAGAAGCGCTTCAGGTCAATCCGCTGGATGCTGAAGGGATGGCCGATGCACTTCATGCGGCACTCACCATGGACGTGCAGACCCGTCATGAGGCATGGTCCGCACTTTACGGCGAAGTCTCTCGCAACACAGCGGGAAGCTGGGCCAAGCAGTTTCTAGACAGCCTGGAGGCCTCTCGCACATGACACTGACCGGAACGAAGCAGCCCGATATGACCAGGATACTGGGAGGGCTGTTCGTTCTGGCCGGGGTTTTGGCGCTCGGGACGGCATGGTTTGCGGAGCACCGGCTTCTGCTGGCGCCGTGTGAACTGTGTCTGTGGGAGCGGAGGCCCTGGCGGGTTCTGATCGGGATTGGCGCTTTGACGTTGCTTTTGCCGCGACGTTACGCACGATATCCCGTCTTTGCGGGTCTGCTGTGTCTGGCGGTCAGTATCGGGTTGGCAGTTCTGCACGCTGGCGTCGAACACAAGTTTTGGCCAAGCCCTGCTCCCGAGTGCCGTGCGCCGGTTTTTCATGGCGGTAGCTTCAAGGACTGGATGGCAGCGATGCCGGCCCGGCCGAACAAGCCCTGTGATTCGCCCGATTATCTATTCGGCCTTCCGATTTCCATGACGGAAATGGGCGGTTTGTATGCTGTAGTCGTTTTTGTGGTGGCCAGCCTCGGAAGCGTGCGCATGCTGCGCTCCCGAGGCTGAGACCTGTCAGAGTCTCGGGCGACCGCGACCGAAGATCAGGCTGATGATCAGCAGTACGAGGAAGATGAAGAACAGGATCTTGCCGATATAGGCGAAATCTGCCGAAATCCCACCGAACCCGAGCACGGCGGCGCACAGGGCAAGGATGAGGAAGACAACCGTCCAGCGAAGCAGATCCATTGGTAAGTCTCCTGGGTCATAATGTTCCTCCGGTTGGAGAAACGGGGTGAGCAAGCCAGAACGGCACAGAGCCTCTCCGGTTCAATTTCGTAATGGCTGTATCGCTGAACACATTGAAACGTGGCGCCCGCTTCTGCGTCGCCTGGGTCTGAGAGAGGCACCATGACCAGATTCCGCTCACTTTATCATCAGGGTTTTGCCCGGATTGCAGCCTGCACGCTTCCCGTTTCGCTGGCTGAACCGCACGCCAATGCGGAAAGGGTTCTTGAGGTCCTGAAAGAATGCGACCGCCAGCGTGTTGCTACGGTTGTTTTTCCGGAACTGGGACTGACCGGCTACACGCTTGATGATTTGCGGTTCCAGGATGTGGTGCTGGATGGTGCCCGAACTGCCCTTGAATGGCTCGCCAGGCAGACGGCTGACCTGATGAGTGTTGCTGTGGTCGGGCTGCCGCTTTGTCGGGGGGAACTGCTCTATAATTGTGCAGCAGTCATTCATCGCGGGCGTATTCTGGGTGTCGTTCCCAAATCCTATCTTCCACGATACCGGGAGTTTTATGAGCCCAGACAGTTTACGTCTGGCTTGGGAACGTCCGGACTGGTGCGGATTGGTAGCGCTGAGGTTCCGTTTGGCGCGGACCTTCTGTTTGAAGCGCATGATCTGCCGGGTCTGACGCTGGGCGTCGAGATCTGTGAGGATTTGTGGGTGGCCAACCCTCCGAGCGGAATGCTGGCTCAGGCGGGGGCGAGTGTTGTTCTCAATCCTTCTGCGTCGCCAGTTACAATTGGCCGTACAGATGACCGTTCTCTGCTGTGCCAGGCTCAATCTATGCGGACTTTGACAGCGTATGCTTATGCAGCGGCTGGGGAAGGGGAATCCACCACTGATCTGGCATGGGATGGTCAGGTTTCTATTCACGAGAATGGCCGCCTTCTCGCGCAGTCAGATCGCTTTCCTCAGGGAGAGCGGCTGGTGGTGGCGGATGTGGATCTTGATCTTCTCCGGCAGGAGCGTTTGCGGACGGGTCAGTTTGGTGTCGGGCGTGACCGTTTCAGAACCATTGAGTTCGCGTTGTCTGCCCCACTGGAAGACTTGGGGTTAAAGCGCGACGTTGCAAGATTCCCGTTTGTTCCTTCTGATCCGAAAACACTGGCCCGGGATTGCTACGAAGCCTGGACCATTCAGGTGAGCGCGCTGCGTCAGCGGTTGCAGGCGAGTGGTGCGCAGCGTGCTGTCATTGGGGTTTCCGGCGGCCTTGATAGTACGCTGGCGCTGCTGGTCGCTGTCAGAGCTGCTGATGAGCTTGGCTGGCCCCGGACGCATGTCCTTGCCTACACGATGCCCGGATTTGCCACTGGGAGTGAAAGCCGTGGGCTTGCTCATGCGCTCATGTCAGCGCTGGGTGTAGAAACCAATGAACTCGATATTCGGCCTGCGGCCGAGACGATGCTGGCGGGCATTGGTCATCCTTATGCAGAGGGCAAGCCGGTTCATGACATTACCTTCGAGAATGTGCAGGCAGGACTGAGAACGGACTTTCTCTTCCGTCTGGCCAATCATCGAAACGGCATTGTCATCGGGACGGGTGACCTTTCCGAGTTGGCGCTGGGGTGGTGCACCTATGGCGTCGGGGATCAGATGTCTCACTACAATGTGAACGCTGGAATGCCGAAGACGTTGATTCAGCATGTCATTCGCTGGTTGGTCCGGGAAGGGGGGCTGGAAGGTGGTGCACCAGACGTTCTGGAAAAGATCGTCAATGCTGAAATCTCTCCTGAGCTCGTTCCGGATGTAGGGCAGGGAATTCAGAGTACGGAGCAGATGATTGGCCCGTATGCCTTGCAGGATTTCACGCTTTTCTATGTGCTCAGGTATGGATTTCGCCCGTCACGTATCGCCTTTTTGGCTGAAAAGGCATGGGGACGTGTTACAACCGGTTCGTGGCCGAGGCATTTCCCTGAAGACCGGCGAAAATCCTATGATCTGGAAGAAATTTGTCACTGGTTAAGGATTTTTATCCACAGGTTTTTTGCCACCAGTCAGTTCAAGCGCTCTGCCATGCCAAATGGGCCAAAAATCGTTGCTGGCGGCTCTCTTTCTCCGCGCGGAGACTGGAGGGCACCGTCCGATGGTAACGCACGAGCATGGCTGGAAGAGCTTAAACAGAACACGGCTATGTGAACTTTCAAACTTTTGAGGGGTTGGGGGTTCCGTACCATGGCTTTCATGCCAATATGCAGGGTACCATTTTATTCAACGGAGATTTTCCGTCATGGCTTACGCTACGACCAATCCATATACGGGTGAAACGCTTAAAACCTTCCCGGAAGCAACTGACCAGGAAGTTCAGCAGGCGATCACGGACGCGTATGAGGCATTTAAGAGCTGGCGCGACGTTTCCTTTGCAGACCGCGCCAAGGTTATGGCTGCGGCAGGCGCAATCCTTCGCCGTGACATCGATAAATATGCGAAGCTTCTCACCCTTGAGATGGGCAAGCTTTATGAAGAAGCAAAGCTGGAGACCATTCTCTCCGCTGAGATCTTTGAATATTACGCCAAGAACGCAGAAGAGCTTCTGAAGCCGGAAAAGCTTCCGGTTGCTGATCCGAAGGAAGGCGAAGCCATCCTGATCCATCAGCCGCAAGGTATTGTCTTTGCGATTGAGCCTTGGAATTTCCCGTACTACCAGATCGCTCGTATCATCGCGCCGCAGCTCTCTGCCGGTAATACGGTTCTGCTGAAGCATGCATCCAATGTGCCGCAGTGTGCTGCTATCTTCGATGATCTGATGATCGAGGCCGGCCTGCCAAAGGGCGCATTCCACAATCTTTATGCTGCCCGTCATCATACGGCCGTGATCCTGAATGATCCGCGCGTCTGTGGTGTGGCGCTGACCGGCTCTGAAGGTGCGGGCGCCATTGTGGCCAGCACGGCTGGTCAGGCGCTCAAGAAGGCAACGATGGAACTCGGCGGTGCCGATGCATTTGTCGTGCTTGAAGATGCCGATGTTGAAAAGGCTGCCAAGTGGGCTGCTTTCGGGCGTCACTGGAATGCCGGCCAGGTCTGCGTGTCTTCCAAGCGCCTGATCGTTGTAGACGCCATCTACGACAAGTTCCTTGAGATCTATAAGGCTGAGGTTCTCAAGTTCAAGGCTGGTGACCCGATGGATCCGGCTACGACGCTTGCGCCGCTGTCTTCACAGAAGGCTGCTGATGATCTGAAGGCTCAGGTTGAAGAAGCCAAGAAGCATGGCGCTGTTGTTGAAGTGATCGGCGCCCCGGTTCCAGAGAAGGGCGCATTCTTCCAGCCGCTTCTGATGACAAACCTGCATGGTGACAACGAAGCCCGTCACTGGGAGTTCTTTGGTCCCGTCACGCAGCTTTATCGTGTGAAGGACGAGGCTGAGGCAATTCGTGTTGCCAATGACTCGCCGTTTGGTCTGGGCGGTTCCGTCTTTACCAAGGATACGGCGCGTGGCGTGAAGGTTGCCGAGAAGATCCACACGGGCATGGTCTATGTGAACCATCCGACGATGGTGAAGGCTGATCTGCCGTTCGGTGGTGTGGCTCGTTCCGGTTATGGCCGTGAGCTGATTGGTCTGGGCATCAAGGAGTTTGTGAATCACAAGCTGATTGATGTCGTGGATATCGACGCACCGTTCTGATTATGAGTTGGCTGGATCTTGCGATCCGGCCTTTTCATGAAAAACCCCGGACAGGAAACTGTCCGGGGTTTTTTTCGTCTGAGAGGTGTATCTCGGAGAGGTTAGACTCTCTGATGGGCCTTCTCTGCTGTCAGATTAATCCAGGGGTGTCTGTCCTGCACATATGCGACGACGCGCGCTTTATGGGCAGCACGCTCTGTCGATGCGTTGGTCATGGAACTGCTGTGCTGCCTGTAATCCGCCAGAACGGCTGGAACCTGTCGTCCTGGTAGTCCGAGTTCAGCAAAAGTGCACCAGAGATCATAGTCTTCCCAGCCCATTGCTTCACGTGAAACATAGTAGCCGCCGGCTGCTGCCCACGCCCATTTGGCGACCATGGCCATGGCATCAATGCGATTGCCTGAAACCAGTGTCAGGGGATTAGAGGGTAGATCCCCCAGTAGAACGGGTGCGCCGGGCGGTGTCGTTAGATCAGGGGTCTTCTTCGTAACGATTGGCCCGTTTTCGTCGAAGCACTGGATCAGCGGATAGGCGTAGGCGATGCCAAATGTCATGGCAGCCAGCAGGGTTTCGCAGGCATCCGGACGCAGGATGTTATCCGCGTCCAGTTGCAGGGTGTGGGGGGTTTCTGCTGCGTCCATGCCGATGTTTCGTGCGCCACCCAGCCCCGCATTGCGAATAGACCGCCTGAAGATCAGGCGGTTGAAACGACTGGTGTGCCGTTCCATCCAGATCCTGATGAGGTCAAGAGACTCATCCGTTGATCCATCGTCCACCACGATAAGGTCCAGAATGGGAAGTGTCTGGGCTGCAACGGAGTCCAGAGCATCCAGAACATGATTGGCGTAATTGTAGGATGTCACAATGACGGTGACCTCCGCTTCCCCCAGAATATCATGGTGGAAGAGGGTCTCACTTTCCGGAATGACCGGGAGCGCCGGGGACTTCAGGCGGCTCCGGGCGAGAAGTGTCTCTGCGGCTTGAGCTGCTTCCACATCACCATTGAGAGAAGAGAGTGCGAGTGACATGCGCCGGGCCTGAGCTTCCGGGCTGAAGGGCCAGAGAACGTCATGGTAGGCGTTGCGAGCCAGCGTACGGCGTAGATCGGGGTTGTCGACCAGTTTCAGAAGGGCGCGGGTCCAGTCTTCGGGCGTTTCAGCGAGCAGGCCGGTTTCGTTATCTCTTACAATGCGCCGGAAGGGGCCTGTTGGGGAAACAATCGAGGCATTTCCTGCCAAGGACGCTTCAAGGAATTTGATTTCGCTTTTGGCTTCGCAGAAGACGTTTCCAACTTCCAGGGGAGCAATGGAAATATCAAATCTGGCGAACTCTTCTCCAAGTTCGGACAGCGGGACCATATCTCGCCATTCGATCTGGTTTTCCACGCCTTTAAGTGCGGGAAACTCTTCCATCAGGAGAACGGGTCGATGATTGTCCTTCTCTCTGAATAGAACCAGCCGTGCATTGGGGTGGGTCTTCAGCACATGTGTCAAAGCGGGATAGGCAATTGCAAAGTCACGCTGGTGCGTCCGCGAGCCTGTAGCATATCCAATGCGGATCAGTCCGTCTTCGGACGTCGCACGGCCAGGCTCTCCGCGAAGACGACAGCCGAGACGCGATCGACGCAGTGTTTCATGATCATAGACATTAGGAAGAAGGTGAACGACGGGTCGTAGCTCATGCATCGCAAGAGCCAGTTCGCGTGTCGTCGTCGATCCCTGATCACAGCGGACAAGAGTTCGGCGCATGTCTGCAAAGCAACGCTCGATACGCTCTTCTGTCGCCCCGACAGAGCGAATGCCGTCGATGAAATCGACGCGGGCGTAATGTGGAACGAAGACAATATCATCAGCATCAAAAATGGTTTTGACGCCCTCCTGCTGGGCAAGATCAAGGATAGTGCTGACATGACCGCTGTATTCTACGCGCCAGAAGATCAGAACGTCGGCCCAGTGGATATCCTCGTAGCCTACTGCGGCGCACGGCTGGATGCGCGCTTCATATCCGGCATTTTGGGCAGCTTCAGCGTTCCGGGTGCATCGATAAGCCACACCTGGAGTGTTGGGTTCTCCTGCGATGAAAAGAACGCGCTGTATGCCATCAGGTGAAGACCCGTGAGTGTCGGGGCTGTCGGTGGTCTCACTCGGGGCGGAAGCGGCACTACTGGATGAAAAATCTTCCTTGTCCGACTGAGGCTGTAACTCTGGAAGCGTCGGAATGTAGGGAATGAACGGCTTTCGAAATGACCGTAGGACCCGGCGCCACAGAGGGGCAGGTTGCGAGAGAAAAGCTTCCAGAGACTCCAGACCAGCACGATTTTCCGTGTAGTGATGTTCAAGCTCTGCCCGCTTCTGGCTCTCTTCCATCATTTTTGTGCGGAACACGTCACGTTCCTGACGGATGGGGTCAAGAATGTGCGTTAGGGATGTGATCTTCTCGTTCCGACTGCGAAGATCTCTCGAAAGGGATCGGCTTTCAATCCGAAGAGTATGGACCGCGCGCTCGGCTTGCTCGGCGGATTTTCTATATCGCTGAAGCTCTGTGTTAGCCCGACGCATGGTCAGGTCATGGGCTAGGAGTTGACGAACCCTGTGACGGAAGTTGCGAGAAGTGTCTGACTGACCCTTAAGGAGTTCTATAAGGGGGTGATTACCTGCTGGGCAGAGCGAAATATAATCCGAAAGGCGTATTTCTTCTGAATGCGGCCGAGAATTCCTTCCGACTACAACAACTGGAATGCTGGAGACTGTATTCTGTTTTTCATGTGCCTGCCGACAGAGGATTAGCCCTGCGTCAGTGTTCTGGAAGACGCTAGTGAATCTTGTTTCCGGAAGATTGCCTTCAAGCTCCAGGTGGGTCCTGAGCTGGGAGCCAAGCTTATCGTCAAGAGTTGGGGAAAGCAGGATCGTGGCTGCTTGCTGAGATTTATCCTGCAAGCCGTTCACCAGCCACGTAATTGTTCTGACGGCGTGGTCACCCCAATCTTCCTGCTGGCAGAAGATTGCCTCGGTTGTTGGCCTCTGGGTAAGCAAAATGGCTAAGTCAGCCAGATACTGATCCTGCAGAGCGTGGGAGAGGGAGGTTGGGAATATGTTTGTCACAGGTGCAATTTACAGATTCGTATAGGATTATGGTGTGAAAAGCATCTTAAGGCATTGTAGAGACACAATCCCTCCTTCTGTTTGTTTTTTGTGAAGTATTTTAATTTTTTATTGATTGCCTGCTGTAAAGTTTAACCTGTCATTGCAACTCTTCGTAAAATGCTCCCTTCTGTGATGGGGCATTCCTGCCCCTGCCTGTCTGTGTCTTTTTAAGCACAGTTGGGTATTGCACTGTGAGTGGACCTTTATATTGCTCCGATGTTGGGGTGGTTCTTGTGTAGGTGCGTCAGATCCTTATTGCTTTTGGTGATGAGGCTTTGATATATGCAAGACTCGTCACTCGATCATTTGGGTGGTCTGAGGGCCGCCAGTGCGAGGCAACCTTTTTTAGGAGTGCATGGTAATGGCAATCACTACCGTGGTTGGCGCCTCCGGCCAGATCCTTGCGGTCACGGTCGACGGTGCGCAGGCCCACGCTCTGGCCAGTCAATATTCGTCTGCTATCGCTGGTGTCAGCGGTCTGACGAGCTATGATCTGGTACCAGGCGGAAACAGCAGCCCAAGCAACGCAAGCGTTTCCCAAGGCGTTATCACCCAAGGCGGCAGCTACAGCATCACCGGTGATGTAGCTTATGTTGCTGCGGGTTCATACGCACCGACCGATACGCTTAATGGCGCTGTTTCAATTGATCTTTCAAATGATACCGCTTCCAACATCAAGCTGCTGACAGGCAGCTGGGTCGGCGTTTCGGTTCAGGCTGGAAACCAGAACGGCGTGTTCATCGGTGGCGTTGGCAACAACACCTTCGCGGGCACGGGCAAGACTGGTAACTGGAACATCGCTACCGGTTCCGGTAACGACACGATTTCTGGCACCGATGGCAACAACACCATCGATGGCGGAACAGGCAACAACCTGATCACCCTGGGTTCAGGTACGAACGTTGTTCGTTCCGAGGGTCAGGACACGATCGATGGTTCCGCTGGCACCGACACTGTTACCCTGCTGGGTGGCAGCTCGGTCGTAACTCTTGGCGCCAACGCCACGGTTTATGACACGACGTACGCAAACACCGTATCGGTTGGTAGCAACGGCTTCATCACGGGTGGTAGCTCCAGCACGTACTTCGCGACTGGAACGACTGCTACGGTCGCTGGTGGTCTGAACGATACCATTTCTGCTGCAGGTGACTTCCAGCAGATCCGTGGTACGGGCAACAGCATCAGTGTCGATGGTTCCCTGTCCTTCCTGAACGGTACGGGCAACACCACCATCACGGCTGGCAATGCTACCATGTTCGGTGCATCCGGCCTGAACGCTCAGTTCGATGGTGTGTCCGGTTACAGCCTGTTCGTAGGTAACGATGGTGACGAAGCAATTTCTGCTGCGTCTTCCCATGGTGTCCTGCAGGCTTTCGCAGGTACCGGCAACACGACCGTCATTGGCGGAACCGGTGCCGATACGCTGGTTGGTGGAACGGGCAATGCTACCCTTGAGGGTGGTTCCGGCTCTGCTAACCTGTTTGCTCTGAACAAGGGTGCTGCTGGTGGCAACTACACCATCAGTGACTTTGGCAGCGCAGCTGGTAACCTGATGGCTCTGTATCAGTACGGCCTTCAGAACAACGGTGGGCTTGAGAACGTTCTGTCCAATGCAACTGTTGCCGGTGGCAACACGACCATTGCACTCTCCGACGGTTCCAAGATCACGTTCCTCGGCGTTACAGATCTGAAGGCTTCCAGCTTCAATCTGAGCTAATCTACCCTGTTTGCTGGCTTGCCAGCATTCATGAAGAAAGCTGGGTTCGAAAGAACCCAGCTTTTTTTGTTTGTGCCCACCCCTTCATAGACTTTGGCCTTTTCTCTGATGACAGTGCAGCCCGGCTCCAACGTGACCCTCCTTCCAGGTACAGCTGAAGAAGATTCGCAGAAGGTTTTGCTTGAGAGTTACCGCAGCTCAGCACGTTTGAACGGAATGAGAGCCGATGGGCTACAAATTGAAAACACGCATCTGCGGGATCAGATGGCGCTTGTTCAGAGTTCTCTGTCGTGGCGGGTCACCGCTCCACTGCGGCTGGTGAGAGGCTTGTCTCTTGGGCGGCTTCCCTCGGGCCGGCCCCTTAAAGAACTTCCTGATCGCGTTATTGAGCTTTGGAGCAAAGGCGGTCTTCGGGCAGTAGGAGGTGCACTGGCGCGCCAGGCTCTTCCTCGCTCTGGCAAGAAGAGAAACACCGTTCTTTCAAAGGCTACCCAGCAAGTTGCGTCTGAAGAAGCTGTGGCTGGCCACTCCGTTTACAGTGATGTGCTTGATGAGGCCGCAGCATCCCTTGCACCAAAAATTCTGATTATCGCAGAAGTCTCCTTGCGGCAGTGCGCGAAGTATCGTGTGTGGCAAAAGCGGGATCTGCTGGAACGCCTTGGATGGTCTGTTCAGGTTGTGGACTGGCGGGACATTGGTGTTGCGATGTCCGGGTTACAGCTTTGTACGCGTGTGATTTTCTACAGGGTTCCTGGCTTCGAGACTGTCATGAAGCTGGTCGCCGAGGCCCACCGCCTGCGTCTTGAGCCGTGGTGGGAAGTGGATGATCTTATTTTTGATGCTGAAGAGTATCTTCAGAATGGGAACATCAGCAGTTTGCCGCAGGCAGAGCAGGATCTGCTCATGTCGGGTGTTACCTTATTCCGGCGCTGCATGCTGGCCTGTGGCCGAGGTATCGCTTCGACACAGGCATTGGCGCAGGCCATGTTGGATGCAGGCCTGACTGATGTTTCAGTGCTGGAAAATGCTCTTGATCATGAGACGCTTGAGATCGCGGCGTCGCTTCCGACCCATGAAGGTACGGACGTGGAGCGTGTGTGGGTTTCGTATGGATCAGGAACCAATACGCATGATGAAGATTTTCGGCAGGCTCAGGCCGGACTGATTGCTGCGATGGAAGATGAGCCGCGGTTATGTCTGCGTGTCATTGGTCAGCTTAAACTTTCGGATGACTTTCACAGGTTCGGAGACCGTGTGGAGCGCCTGACAGAACTCTCTTATCGCGACTATCTCGCGGCACTCTCCCGAACGGATATTGCGATTGCGCCTCTTGAGCCCACGCTTTTCAATGACTGCAAGAGCAATATCAAATTTCTGGAGGCGGCAGTCGTTGGGGTTACGGCCATCTGTTCTCCTCGGAATGCTTTTCTTTCAGTCATGCGACATGGCGAAAATGGGCTGCTGGCCGTTACCGATGATGACTGGAAGCGGAGTTTTCTGACCTTGGCACGAGATGTGCCATTGCGTCAGCGTCTTGCGATTCAGGCCCGTCAGGATGTGATGGAGCGATACGCGCCTGAAGCAATGGCTGTCACGCAGGGGCAGGCTGTTTTTGGTACGCCCGTGATACCGGAGCGGAAAGCTCTGCGAGTCCTAATGGCGAATGTCTATTACGCTCCCCGCTCATTCGGGGGCGCGACGATCGTCGCAGAGGAACTGGCAACCCGGCTCACGCAGCGCGGTGTTGAAGTCGGAATCATGACATCCCGTCCACGTCTGGACGAGAATTTGTCGGGAAGTATTCGCTACGTCATCAACGGCACGGACGTGTTGTCTGCGGTTATCCCGGAGGGAACGGACCTTATTGGTGCCCTGGACAACCCGCAGATGGCTGAGGTGTTTGCCGGTTGGCTCGATGCTTACCAGCCTGATGTGGTGCATGTGCATGCCGCTCAGGGGCTTGGTACTGCCATGCTGCGGGTTTGTCAGGAACGGGGAGTTCCTTATGTTCTGACACTGCATGATGCGTGGTGGCTATGCGACAGGCAGTTCATGGTTCGGGAGGATGGGCGTTACTGCTTCCAGACCCGTATTGACCAGCAGGTTTGCCAGATGTGCCAACCTCATGCCCGACATTTGCGAGATCGTGTGACGATCATGCATCAGGCTCTGGCTGAAGCGGCTTTATTGATAAGCCCGTCTGAGGCACATCGTCAGCTTTATCTTGCCAATGGTGTTGAGCCTGAGCGGATTGTTGTGAACCGGAATGGCTTTCGGTGGCCTGAACGATCTCGTCGTCAGCGAACGCCTGGTTCTCGCATCCGTTTTGGATTCGTCGGTGGGACAGAGGCCGTAAAGGGATATCCACAACTCAAAAAATGTATGGAGTCTCTGGAGCGATCTGACTGGGAACTGGTTCTGGTCGATAACAAGATTAATCTTGGTTTCAGGTCCATTCATGCTGAAGACTGGTCAGTGAAAGGGGAGTTGAAAATTGTTCCTGCCTTCACACAGGCCGGACTCGATGATTTCTATGACCAGATTGATGTCTTGCTGTTTCCGTCCCAGTGGAAAGAGAGTTACGGCCTGACAGTTCGTGAAGCTTTGGCGCGTGACGTTTGGGTTGTTGCGACTGCTCCCGGCGGACAATCAGAGGACGTTGTGGACGGGGTGAATGGAACGCATCTCCCTCTTGATGGACGTCCTGAGACACTGGCTGCGGCCGTCGAATCCTTGCTGGGTCAGGCCGAAAAATTCGATGGATACGTCAATCCATTCAAGAGCAGTCTGGCCACGTACGAAGCGCAAACAGAAGAGCTTCTTGGCTTTCTGGAGCGCGTGGCGAAGCGTAAAGTCAATTTAGTGGCCCATTAAAAGCGCTGGTAAAGCACGTAGTCTGTCTTCACTGGCCAAGGCCTGAACCAGTCGCGCTCGGAAACCGGCCTTTTTGTGCTGAACGCGCGGCGGGTTGTTGGCCAGGTAGAGTGCGATCCAGTCGGGGTCGAAAAAGGTTTTGTCAGGAATTTCGCTTCGCCAGAGATGGACTGACGCTACTCCACTTGGGTTGTCGCGGAGAAGCTCTGTCTTGATGAATGGTGCTTGCCCTGAGTGAAGCACGGTGCGCCAGTCTGTATGCATTGGGTTCAACGAAAGAAGGCGTGCCAGCCCCCGTTTGCTGCTCCAGGAGGCTGTCATCTCCAGTTCGGCTGCCTGTATCGCCAAGCCAAGGCCTAACTCACCATGCAAGACAATTTCCGGCTTGCTCATGCTGTTGAATGGCTGCTCAAACACGCGCCTTATGGCGGGATGATCGAGGGTTTCCCGTGTCATGACGAGAAACCATGACTGGAGATGGGCTGTAATAGCCTCTGACCGCACCATGCCCCAGACAGGGGAATGATGGGCTCGCATGTTGTCCACAATGGGCTGCAAGGGCGTCATAGGCCCAAAAATGCTGTCATTCGCAAAGAGAATTTCAGTCGCTTCTGCATCGCAGTTCCTGGTGAGCAGGTCCTGCCAGGCACCAAAATCAAGACCGGAGTTTTCTCTGGGATAAAGGGTCGCTGCGATTGGTGTGGGGCCAGAAGTAAAACTGTTCTGAAGGACTGTTAATCCTTCCGCATCGTTTGGGTCCAGGCCGGAGACGGCGACATGCAGTTCAAACCCGCATCCCGAAATCTGATCGAGGAGATGGCGGGTGTGTGGGGCCAGTGTTGGTGCAGGCGCGTGATAGGCGAAAAGGCAGATGGAACGCGACATGAAATTCCTGACGATGGAACGCTTGGGCTGCTGAAGCGATTATATCATCGTTGCCTAATGGTATTGTAAGAAATACTTAGGAATGCTGTAAAAGATGATGAATGTTCAGGTGTTGGAGCTGCATCCTGAGACAGGGACGCACAAGAGGAGAAAAATGCATCTATGAGTAAGGCATTTCTCGCAGCTGTTCTTCAGGACTCCATAGACTGTACAGGCGTGGCTGCACAGCGAGCAGCTAACGATCTTGTAGATGCTATTATTGATGAACTGAGACGTGAAGGAGGGTTTACTATCTCTTCCTTTGGTACGTTTACCGTGTGCGAAACAAAAGCGCGCCAAGCGATCAACCCGCGGACAGGAGAACCGGTGGAAGTTCCCCCGGGACGGACAGTCCGGTTCAAGGCAAGCCCTGGACTGAAGCAGAATTTATAAAGATTTGGCTGGGGCGGGAGGATTCGAACCTCCGCATGGCGGAATCAAAATCCGCTGCCTTACCGCTTGGCTACGCCCCAGTAGGTCGCGTTTACGAACGCGATGGATCGGCTTTTAATCCGAACCAATGCGTCTCGTAAAGCCCAATATCAGAATTCAAGTTCCAGTTCGTGATCTGGCAGCCCTGTAGTGCGCATGGCTTCGTCCATTTTGCGGCGGGCTGAGGCCTTCAGAATACCGAGACGTTCAGCTTTGTTGAGCGCCTGATCCAGGGCTGCCATGGTGCTTCCAAGGTCTTGGCTTTCGTCTTTTTCCCAAGCCCGGAGCGCGTGTCCCCAAACGGCGGTCAGGGCATTAATGCGCCAGAGGCCGCCGAGACCGGAACAGTCCATGCCTGCTGCATCAGCGAGCCAGCGCATGGAGTCCACAGTTGCTCCGGCTAAAAGCGCGGCCAGGGCGGGGTCATAGGGAACGGCGTGAAGGACAGCCCTGACGCCTGTGCGATATTCTTCGAAAATATCGAATCGGCGCATCATCAGGTCGAAAAGATATTCGCGAAGTGTGCCGCCATTTCCTTCGTCACGAAGTGCGCTTTCATCGGCCAGACGCCCCAGACGCAGCAGCAACAGTGCTTTGACTGGATAGCGGGAACGCACAGCATCAACAGGCAGGCCTGCCTCGCGCGCTGCATCAACTAGAGAAAACCGGTGCCAGCCGTCTGAACCGGCGAGGCTCAGGGCAGACTGGAGGAGAGCAATATCGAAGGCTTCCCTGTCCAGTTCCGGTGTGCTGTCTGATGCCAGCTCATCGGTATCAAATGGGTCCTGCCGCTCTTCCATGCCGGTCTCCTGTAGAAAACTTGTTTCTTAATGGTGGGAGCGTTTGCCAGTGTCAGCAAGTTCCCACCAGAGAGAAACGATCAACCGGCGAGTTCGTCGGCCCGTTTTGTGGCCGCGTCAATGGCTTTTGAAATATTTGACGGCCATGCGTCTGGTGCCATGAGAACATTCAGGGCAGCAGCGGTTGTTCCGTTTGGGCTGGTGACAGCTTTGCGCAGGTCGGCAGCATCGTCGGGCATGTCATCCAACATCCGCCCGGCGCCGTAAATTGTTCCCCGTGCCAGACGGCGTGCTGTCGTTTGGGATAGGCCGTGTGCCTCTCCAGCTTTTTCGAGCAGTTCAGCAAGAAGAAACACATAAGCAGGGCCCGAGCCGGAGACGGCTGTTACTGCCAAAAGATCTTCCTCACTATCGACCCGGACAACATCGCCAACGGCGAATAGCAGTTCGTGGCAGAGGCTTGTCTGTTCTTCTGTCGCCTGAGGAGACGCATAAAAACCGCTGATACCTGCGCCGATTGCTGAAGGGGTGTTCGGCATGGCGCGAAGAATGGGGAGAGTGGCGCCGCTTTTAGATGTCGCATCTGACAGGGCGGCACAGGTTCGGCCGGCCATGACAGAAAGCAGAGCAGCCTTCTTCATGCGAGAGCCCAAGGACTCTCCTAGGGCGCTGATCGCGTCTTCCGCTGTCGCAGGTTTTACGGCCAGAACGATAATATCCGGCGTAAAGGTCGATGGAATGTCAGACGCGGCTCGAACGACTGAAAAGGTATCGTCCGAACTGGATCTGTGTCGATCAACGACAATGATATGGGGAGGTGTGGGAGAGGCGAGCCACCCGTCGAGAAGCGCGCCTCCCAGTTTTCCACAACCAACCAGCAGAATTGAAGGTGTTGATGGCAAGGTCATGCGTCTCCGACACAATCAAGCATGGCAGCGTCCAGTGCATCCTGAGGAGATTTTCCTCCCCAGAGAGTGAACTGGAAGGCGGGGTAAAAGCGCTCACATTCTGACATTGCGATATCGATCAGGTCTTCCATGCTTTCACCTGGAGGGGTTGAGACACCACGCATCAGGAGCGTATGGCGAAAGGATGGAACACCGGTTTCCGGATCAATAATAAAATGACCAACCCACAGCTTGTTGTTGGCGAGGGAGACCAGTTCATGCACGTCTGATCGACGTGCTGTGGGGGACCGTAGATCCAGCGTGCAGTTCAGATGCAGGGCTGAAAGCTCGTCTGACCAGGTGAAATAGAGAGAGTAGTCACACCATTGACCTGGGGCCTGAGCCGCCATTTCGGACTGGCCAAGGCGCTCGAATTCCCATTCGTAGAGGCCCATGACCTGTTCCATGAGGTCAAGCGGATGGGATTCTGTTTCTGTGGTGAGTGAGGTGCTCAGGGCAGGCATGTCGGATCTCCCAAGGCCGTGGAGGCCGGAACCGGTCATGCACCGGTACGGCGCTCCAGATGTCTGCGGCCAGGAGGGGAATGACCTCTCCTGACGTTGATCACGTTATGTGGCCTTGGTGATGTGTGCAAGTATCACGAACAGCTTCAATCAGTTCGTACGAAGATGTGTTGCATCCGGATCGCAACGAAAGCGATCGTTTCAGCCCTGAGGGCCACCCTTTTCTTCAGTTGCGAGGTCTTCGAGTGCTGTGAGGCGCGATTCGATGGCAGCAAGGCGTGCTTCTGCCTCGTCCTGTGCCATGCGCGCACGCGTCGCCATTTCCTGAACGGCATCGAACTCATCACGACGAACCAGTTCCAGCGAATTCAGGACTTCGTCAACGCGGGTGCGGATGATGGAGTGAAGTTCTTCGCGTGCGCCGGTAACAGCCGAAAAAGCATTGCCGGCAAGACCTGCGAGGTCATCAAAGAAGCGGGGTCTGTCAGACATGGGAGAAACTCCTGCAGAGAGGCGGCGTGTCGTGTGTGGCGCGTCGCTTGGATCGTTTTCGGGGGCAGACTATACAGGAAGGATGATTATCGTCACCGGCGGAGCCGGATTCATTGGATCGTGCCTTCATGCCGCCCTGCGTCAGCGCGGGCTGCGGACGGTTGTTGTGGACCGGCTTCGTGAGGGCGTAAAATGGCGCAACCTCGCGTCTCATGCGCCGGATCAGATCATCACGCCTGAGGCGCTCCCGAGTTTCCTCGAGACAGCGCCAAAGATCGAAGCGGTCTTTCATATGGGCGCGATCAGCGCAACGACTGCACGAGACGGAGACCTTGTCTGGTCAACTAACGTGGCGTTGTCGCAGTTTCTCTGGCGCTGGTGCGCGAAGAACGATGTCCGGATGATTTACGCTTCGTCTGCGGCGACATATGGCGCTGCGGACCAGTCTGAGATGTTCCGTGACGGGCTGGACGCGATTGATCATCTCAAACCGTTGAACCTTTACGGATGGTCAAAGCAGGTTTTTGATCTGTGGGTAAAGCGTGAGCTGGAAGCTGAGCATCCGGCCCCGCCGCAGTGGGCTGGACTGAAATTTTTCAATGTTTATGGCCCGAATGAGTATCACAAAGGGTCCATGATCTCCGTCGTGAAGGTCAAGTATGATGATCTTCAGCGTGGGGCTGCGGCACGACTGTTCAAATCTGACGTTCCAGGAATGGCCGATGGCCAGCAGAAGCGTGATTTCATCTGGGTCGGGGATGTTGTGAACGTCATGCTATGGCTTTTCGACCATCCGGATGTCAGTGGTCTTTTCAACTGCGGAACCGGTGTGGCGCGGAGCTATCTGGATCTGGCGCATGCAGTCTGTGACGCTGCGCATCGGGCGCGGGATGTAGAATTCGTCGAGATGCCTGAGAAGCTTCGTGGGCAGTATCAGTCCTTCACCTGTGCGGATATGAGCCGTTTGCGTCAGGCAGGATATGATGCGCCGTTTACGTCTCTTGAAGACGGAATACGGCAGTATGTGCGTGATTATCTTTCCCGAGCGGAGTCAAACCTTTGAGCCAGCCCTTGATGTTCCCTGGGTTTGACCCCGTTGCGTTTCATGTCGGCCCGCTGCCGGTGCGCTGGTATGCCTTGGCATATATGGTCTCGTTCATCATCGCGCTGCCAATTGCGAGACGATTGAACAGGCTGGCACCGGAAGTAGCGACCAGTGAACAGGTCGATGACTTCCTGTTTTACGCTATTTTGGGTGTTCTTTTGGGTGGTCGTCTTGGGTACGTGTTGTTCTACCGACCTCTGGATTATCTCGCGCACCCCGTGGACATCATCAAGACATGGGACGGCGGGATGTCGTTTCACGGTGGGGCCTTGGGCGTCATTCTGGCTCTGGCGTTCTTCTCTTGGAAGAACCGTCTGAGCTTTCTGGCTTTTGCGGATCGGATCGTGCCGGTGGTTCCGATTGGGTTGGCGTTAGGTCGTTGCGCCAACTTTGTGAACGGGGAACTGTGGGGGCGTCCAGCATCGCCTGATCTGCCTTGGGCCATGGTATTCCCCACAGGTGGGCCCGTGGCACGGCATCCTTCCGAGCTTTATGAGGCGTTGACGGAAGGTGTTCTCCTGTTATGCGTCATGCTGTTTGCGGCAACCCGTCCAAGATTGCGGGCACATTTCGGATTTCTGTCAGGGTTGTTCCTCTTTGGATATGCCTGCGCGCGGAGCTTCTGTGAGTTTTTTCGGGAGCCGGATGCGAATATCGGCTTTCTGGCCGGTGGGGTCACGATGGGGCAGATCCTGTGTATTCCGATGGCGCTCGCCGGGCTGGGTCTGATGACGTATGCCCTTCGTCGCCCGGCGCAGGAGAGCGCACATGTCTGAGGCTGTTTTCAGAAGTGATGGTCTTGGCGTGCCACATGGCTTTTTTACGCGCCTCGGCGGCGTGTCCCCGAAACCTTATGACAGCCTGAACTGCTCTCTGTCGTCTCCTGATGATCTGGCGAATGTGAGCGAAAATCGTGCGCGTGTTGCGCGGCAGATCGGGGTTGAGCCAGAAAAGCTTCTGGGTCTGAAGCAGACGCATAGTGACATTACGGTTCCAGTGACCAGAGAGACGGTTCTCTGGGCTATGGGGCGTGGGCAGGATGGCGATGCGCTGGTGACGGATCGCCCTGACGTCGGTGTTGGGGTGATTACGGCAGACTGCGGGCCTGTTCTTCTGGCTTCCGAGGATGGACGGATTGTGGGAGCCGCGCATGCTGGATGGCGTGGAGCGGTAGGCGGCGTTCTCGAATCTGCTGTGACGCAAATGAAAGCTCTGGGCGCCACGAATATCCGGGCAGTAGTCGGCCCTTGCATTGGGCCTGAGAGTTATGAGGTTGGTCCGGATATGCGGGATGCCGTTCTGGCTCAGGACGGGAACGCAGGCGTGTTTTTCCGCGTGGCGGAACGGGCAGGGCATTTCATGTTCGATTTGCCAGAATACTGCTCGACGCGTTTGAAAGCTGCTGGTGTTCAGCAGGTTGAAGTACTGGGTGTGGATACATTGACGGACCAGAGGTTCTTCAGCCATCGCCGACGGACACTCGCAGGCGGTGGCCATATTGGTCACCAGATCTCAGCAATCCGGACTCGCGTTTCATCATAGTATTGCAGAGTGCCGCAGCGCTTGTGCGGATCGCTGGGACTGTTATCGTTCCGGTATGAAAATGCTTCGTCCTGCTCAGATTCTCTGTTCCATGCTGGTGGCCGCCTGTGCCGGGGGCGTAGCCTACGCCGAACCGTCTCATCTTCTCGTTCGTAACGCCCTGATCTTTTCAATGGCCGATGGGCAGAAAGCGCCTTTTAAAGGGTATTTTTCTGTCCGTTCAGATGGCGTGATCGATCATATTGGCCCCGGTGCTCCTCCCAAGGATCTTCAAGCGGATCAGGACATGGATCTGCACGGGCATTGGGTCATGCCAGGGTTCATTTCCGCTCATAGTCATCTCTGGCAGGCTGCCTATCGTGGCCTTGCGGCGGATCAGACTTTGATGGGATGGATTACGGCTTTGTATTCCGGGAAGGCGAGTGTGGCGCGACCTGAGGATATTTATTGGTTCACTCTCGATGGCGCGCTGGATCATCTCGCTCATGGCGTCACGGCTGCCTATAATTTCAATTATGGCGGGGCGAGCCCGAAGATGGTCGTGCAAACGGATCGTTTGCAGTTTCAGGCTGAAACTGCTTCCGGCATTCGATTTGTACATGGTCTTGAGCCATTGCCGGGTAAAGCCGATGTGTCACTGGCAAAGGCTCGCCAGCATGTTGGGGATTTTCTGGCGTGGTCTGCCGGGCAGCATGTGGGGTCTACATTCCTGTCCGTGATGATCAATGGTGGGACGGGATTTCACGACACCGGAGACGTTGCGAAGATCGAAGGCACGTTGATGCGGGAGTATCATCTGTCCAACCAGAGTCATTATCTGGAGCCACCTGAGAACGTTTCAGCTCAGCAGGCCCGGTTCCACTGGTTTGAGGATGAAGGCATTCTCGGGCCGCATCTGATTTTCGGGCATTTCATCCATACGACGCCTGAGATCATTGCCCGATCCGTAAAGGCTGGGGCGTCCATGGTCTGGAATCCGCTTTCAAATGGTCGTCTGGCGTCAGGGACGGCGGATATTCCGGCCTATCTGAAAGCTGGTTTGCGGGTTGGTATGGGAGAGGATGGGGAAGCCAGTGCGGATCTGGCAGACCCGTTTGAGAACATGCGGACCGGGCTTTATGCCATCCGGGACAAGTATCAGAGTGCTGCGATCATGAGTCCCTATGATGTGGTGCGACTGCATACGCGCGGGAGTGCGGATGTTCTGGAAGTCGGGGATCGGCTTGGAAGCCTGGAAGCTGGGAAATTTGCGGATTTTCTTGTGATTGATCCGACCAATCTTGGGTATGTGTTTGATCCGTATGCCACGTTGGTTTTTGCTGCGGCTCAGGAAAATCTGGAGCAGGTGTATGTGGGGGGCGTGCTGATGGTTGAGCATGGCAAGCCGTTGAAGCAGGATTTTGCACATGTTCGGCAGGAGGCTGATCGGCGGGTTGCCGCCTCTGTTCAGCATTAAAAAAAGCCGGGGTGTGATCCCCGGCTTTTTTTGTGTCAGACGCTGTGGGTTTTGGCTTCACGGTCCCAGAAGCGTAGCTTCCGGCAGGTTGCGATGAAGGGTTTAAAATCGCCATCGTTTTTGATGGCGATTATACCATCGTCCATCTCGTCGGGCGTGATGCCGCCTTTTGCTAGAAGCGGGGCAGCGTCCGGGCCGTAGGCGATGAATTTGGCGTGGGCGAAGGCATCTGCCACGAAGTCACGGGCTGTTGCTTCCCTGCTCAGAAGCTTTGTCCCTTCCGCAGAAGAGAGCAGCACGACGGCGTCGTAGAGTACGGATGGCGCACCAACGATTTTCTGGCCTGCCGGGACGGTTTTGCCGTCTGTCAGTGTTACGCCGCCGACAACAGGGGCGACCAGTTCAATCAGTGTGCCTTCCGCCTTTGCGGCTTTCTGGAGAGCATCCAGCAAGGCCGCATCCGTACCGTCTGTAATCACGACGCCCAGTTTACGGCCTGCGAAAGAGTCAGGGCCGTTCTTGAGGATGCTGAGCGCTGTTGAGGCGGCCAGATCCGTGATGGGTGTACGGGCGGCTGGAGCTGGGGCGGGGAGCTCTTTCAGGCCCAGACCTTCGGCCACGCCCTTGGCCAGCGTTTCATCCACATTCAGAAGATGGGCGACGACGCGGGACCGGATGTTTGGAGTTTCAACCTTGCTAAGCTCGAAGACAAACGCGTTCTTGATGTGCGTTTGTTCGGGCTTTGTCTGGCTGATGTAGAACTGGCGTGCCTGGCTGTAGTGATCGGCGAAGAGTTCACCGCGTTCGCGGGTCGTGCGACCGTTGTCATCGGGGAAGTGCCTGTAGCCGGTCTTGGGGTTTTCACGCGGACCTGCACCCCAGAAGTTGGGTTCGTAGTTTACGCGACCCTTCGGGTTGTGCATGGCGGCGTGGCCGTCCTGCTGGAAGTTGTGGAACGGGCATTTGGGCGCGTTAATGGGGATATGCGTGAAGTTCGGGCCACCAAGACGCTTTGTCTGCGTATCCAGATACGAGAAGTTCCGGCCTTGCAGGAGTGGATCGTTGGTGAAGCCGATACCGGGGACGACGTTCTGGGTACAGAAGGCGACCTGTTCGGTTTCGGCGAAGAAGTTGTCCACCATACGGTCCAGCACGAGGCGACCGATCCGTCGAACGGGGATGAGTTCTTCCGGGATGAGTTTGGTCGCATCCAGAATATCAAAGTCGAATTGGTCGGCGAAAGCGTCGTCAAAGAGCTGTACGCCCAGTTCCCATTCCGGATAGTCCCCGGATTCGATGGCCTGCCAGAGGTCACGGCGGTGGAAGTCAGGGTCGGCGCCATTGATCTTGACGGCCTCGTTCCAGACAACTGACTGAAGGCCCTGCTTCGGCTTCCAGTGGAACTTCACGTAGGTGGATTTTCCTTCGGCGTTTATGAGTCGGAAGGTGTGCACGCCGAAGCCTTCCATGAAGCGGAAGGAGCGGGGGATGGCCCGGTCTGACATGATCCAGAGGAGCATGTGGACGGTTTCGGGCGAAAGGGATGCGAAATCCCAGAAGTTGTCATGGGCGGACTGCGCCTGCGGGAAGCCGCGATCGGGCTCTTCCTTTACGGCGTGTACCATGTCCGGGAACTTGATGGCGTCCTGGATAAAGAACACGGGCATGTTGTTGCCCACGAGATCCCAGTTGCCCTCCTCGGTGTAGAGCTTCACGGCGAAACCGCGGACGTCGCGGGCGAGATCGAATGATCCTTTGCCACCTGCGACGGTTGAGAAGCGGACGAATGCCGGGACGCGGGTGCCGGTTTTTCCGAGGACGCTTGCGGTTGTGTAGTCAGACAATGAGTCTGTGAGTTCGAAGAAGCCATGCGCGCCGTAGCCACGGGCATGAACAACGCGTTCTGGAATGCGTTCGTGATCGAAGTGGAAGATTTTTTCCCGGAAATGGAAGTCTTCCAGAAGAGTGCCGCCGCGTGGGCCAGCCTTCAGGGAGTTCTGGTCATCGGCGACGGGAACGCCCTGCTGGGTTGTCAGGGTCGGTGTGTCGCCATCTGCGGTCTGATGTGTTGCGCCCTGAGGGCCGCGCTCGAAGGTCTGGTCACCGATGGTCACGGTGGTGCGTTTGTCTGCCGTGTCGCTCATGGTCCGGTCCGATCTGCTGTCGTCGCGACTGTCCGGACTGAATAATGCCGGGCACGTCGTTTCGAATTCGGTAAGTCGATTTCCGGTTTGGGAAATCCTTCACTTTAGAAGTCTGAGTCCCCGGTAAATGTTCCGGAAAATAATTTGGTGAAATGTTCTGAACTGAGGGAAAGAGTGGGCCGTTAGGGCTCCTTACTTGCATCTTCCATGCAGTTTAGGAGGCTTGAATGCCTGTTGATCCTCGCAATCGTTATCCTCAGCCTCCTTTTGAAGGGCAAAGTCAGCCTTTTCCGGGGCTATCATCAAAAATGACGCCGCAGCCTGATTATGGAGAAAAGACCTATCAGGGCTCTGGAAAACTCAAGGGGCAGGTGGCTCTGATTACCGGTGGTGATTCCGGGATCGGGCGCGCTGTGGCGCTGGCTTTTGCCCGGGAGGGGGCGGAGGTTGCGATTTCCTATCTCGAAACCGAAAGTCAGGATGCAAAGGATATTGCCGGGCAAATCGAGTCAGAGGGGCGTCGTTGCCTTCTGCTGCCAGGGGATATTCGTGAGGCGACGCATTGCAAGTTGCTGGTTGGGCGCGTTCTGGAAAAATTCGGTCGTCTCGATATTCTTGTGAACAATGCTGCGTTTCAGAACTGGGCGGAGCATCTGGAGGATATCGGTGACGACGAGTGGCGGCGTCATTTTGATACGAACACGCATGCGCTTTTCTATCTCACGAAGGCAGCTTTGCCCCATCTGAAGCCGGGAGCGTCCATCATTAATACATCTTCAGTCAATCTGAAGACGCCACCTCAGATTCTCGTACCGTATTCCATGACGAAAGCAGCCATTGCGAACTTTACGGTGAGTATGGCGCAGCAGCTTGCGTCACGAGGTATTCGGGTGAACGGAGTTATGCCGGGCCCGATCTGGACGCCGTTTATTGCGACGGGAATGCCGGAAGAAGCGCAGAAGAGTATTGGGTCTGATGTTCCGCTGGGCCGCCCAGGTCAGCCAGCGGAACTGGCTGGGGCTTATGTGTATTTTGCGGACCCGCTGAACAGTTACACGACGGGTGCTCTGTTGCCTGTTAATGGTGGCATGCCGATGCTCTGATCGGGCCGGATATTCTGGATCTCAGTGGAACGCCTACTCCTGATCGAGCGGGCGTTTTTCTGTTTTGGGGCCGAAGAGAAGGGTGATGCTAGCCCCTATGAGGAGGACGCAGGTTGTGAGGCCGAAGACGCCGGGGAAACCGGCTTTCGGGTAGATCCAGCCAATCAGGACGGGCGACGAGATGGCGCCCAGACGAGCGATTGCGGAGGCCAGTCCCATGCCTCTTCCGCGCAGGGACGTCGGGAAGAGTTCGGGGGTGTAGGCGTAGATGCCGCCGTAGGTTCCGTTCATGAACATGGACAGCAGGATTCCGAAAAGCAGGACCTGTGTGGGTGTCTGGCTTGCGGCCATGCCGATGGCACTGATCCCGCCGCCGATCATGAAGGTGGCGACTGTGGCGCGTCGGCCAAGACGTTCCGTGCAGAAGGCTGAGGCCAGGTATCCGGGGAGCTGTGCGGCGTAAATCGAGATGGCGTAGGCGAAGCTGCGGGTCACGGTCATGCCGCGCTCGATCATGAGGGTCGGGATCCATGTGAAGAACGCGTAGAAGCAGAAGGTGATGCTCAGCCACATGGCCCAGCTCATGAAAGTGGAACGTCTGAGGCTGGGGGCGAAAAGGTCGCTCAGGGGGCGGTTTGTTCGTCCGGCTGTATCGGGGGTTGTCGAAAGACCGGCGGCCAGTCCGGCGCTTTGTTCGATGGCTCCGACAATTCGACAGGCTTCGTGCGTTCGCCCCTGCTGATCGAGCCATCTGGGGGACTCGGGAAGGGTACGCCGCCACCAGAGGAGCATCAGGACGGGTAGGGCTGTGGCAACCAATGCCCATCGCCAGCCATCCGGTGATGAGGGGACAATCATGAATCCGAGGATGGCTGCTGCGACGTAACCGAAAGAATAGAAGCCCGTGAGGCTGGCCGTGAACGCGCCGCGATAACGGGATGAGACGAACTCGCTCAGATAGGGGGCGATGATCGTGGCTTCTGCGCCGGCGCCCAGTCCTGCGAGAAGACGGGCGCTGAAGAAACTGCCGAATGTGTGGGAGACTGCCGAGAGAAGAGAGCCGATCGCGTAGAGCGCGAGGGCGCTCATCATGACGGAACGGCGGCCAGACCTGTCGGCCCACCAGCCTGCCAGCAGAGAGCCGAGACCGTATCCCAGATAAGTGGCGCTTCCCAAAATACCGAGAGACGGGCCGGACAGGTGCCATTCCGTTTTCAGAACCGGAAGTGTGAAGGCAACGATGGCGGAGTCCAAGCCGTCGAACATGTATCCACAGCCGCCAAGGATCAGGAGCCGACGGTGGAAGGGGGTGAAGGGCAGATGTTCGAGGCGCTGGGCGATGCTCATGGATTCTCTGTAACGCAGGCAACTATGGGGGTGTGACAGACTATCTGGCGGTTTGGCCGTGGGTCCAGCCATGGTTGGGGTAGGCCATCAGGAAGGTAAAATCTGGGAAAAAGGTTGTGTGTGGCGCAGTTTTCCGCTATTTCGCCGCTCGCACAGGCACCCCTGGAGGTCTGTGTGATGACAAAATTCAATACGCAGGAGCGTAACAGTGGCTAATTTGACGACACTTGCTGTCTCGACGCGCGCGAAGGCTGGTAAGGGGGCAGCGCGCGCAACGAGACGTGCCGGGCTGGTTCCGGCAGTAATCTATGGTGGCAAGCAGGAGCCTTCCATCATTGCTCTTGATCCGCGCGTGATCATGAAGGAACTGCACCGTGGTGGCTGGTCCTCCCGCGTGTACAACCTGGCAGCAGAAGGCGCAGAGCCGGTTGCAGCCCTGATCCGTGACGTGCAGCTGCACCCGGTGACGGATGCTCCGATTCACATCGACTTCCAGCGCGTTGCAGCGGGCACGAAGGTGCACGTTCAGGTTTCCATCATCTTCGTTGGCGAAGAGAAGGCTCCTGGCATCAAGCGCGGTGGCGTTCTGAACGTTGTCCGTCATTCCGTGGACGTTGCTGCTGATGCAGCCAGCATTCCGGAAAGCTTCACTGTTGATCTGAGTGTCCTCGACATTCATGACAGCGTTCGCTGGTCCGACCTGAAGGGCACGGAAGGCGTAAAGCTGACGGGTCATCAGGCTTCTGATCTCGTGATCGCTTCCATCGCTCCGCCGACCATTGATGCGGAAATGGAAGCTGAAGCTGCTGCCAAGGCTGCTGCCGCTGCCGCAGCTGCTACCGCAAAGCCGGGCGCAAAGAAGAAGTAAGTCATGAGGCTCTGGACCGGTCTCGGCAATCCCGAGCCGGGGATGAGCCGTCATCGACATAACATCGGCTTCATGGCGGTTGATGAAATCGCCAGGCGTCACGGGTTTTCCCCGTGGCGCAAGCGCTTTCGGGGGGAAACCTCTGAAGGAACGCTTGGGGGGCAGAAAATTCTACTCCTCAAGCCGATGACTTATATGAACCTGTCGGGTGACAGCGTTCAGCAGGCCGCGCAGTTCTTTAAAATCGCGCAGGCTGACATCACCGTTTTCCATGATGAACTCGATCTTGCTTTCGGCAAGCTGCGTATCAAGCGTGGCGGCGGAGCGGCTGGGCATAATGGCCTTCGCTCAATGGATCGCTGTCTTCCCGGACCGGATTACTGGCGTGTGCGGATGGGCATTGGTCATCCGGGTCATAAGGACCGGGTGCACGGGCATGTTCTGGGGAATTTCGCCAAGGCGGAAGAGCCGGAGCTTGAGCGGTGGCTTGAGGCGGTTGCGGATGCTGCGCCTATTCTTGCCAAGGGCGAGAACGAAGCGTTCATGACAAAAGTGGTGCTGCTTACGGCCTGAGTGCTAAGAGACTTCAGGTCTCTTATGGTCAGCTTTTTTCACTGTTATAACGTGTGGGTATCGTTGCCAGAGAGAGTTCTCGGGCGGGAATCGTACTCTGCTGCCTGTTTTGCAGGGTGCAGGTGTTGTCCGTGGGCGTGGATTCTGCGAACACAGGGCAACTGAATTCTGAGACTGGGCTGACCGATGTGGCGGCCTGAAAGATGGAGAGCACAATGGGTTTCAATTGCGGCATCGTTGGTCTGCCCAATGTTGGCAAGTCCACGTTGTTCAATGCTCTGACGGAAACAGCCGCAGCGCAGGCAGCGAACTACCCATTCTGCACCATTGAACCGAATACGGGCCGTGTTGCCGTGCCGGACCCTCGGCTGGATATTCTGGTGAAGATTGGCAAGTCCCAGAAAGAGATTCCGACCAGCCTTGAGTTTGTTGATATTGCGGGTCTGGTCCGTGGCGCGTCCAAGGGTGAAGGGCTGGGAAACCAGTTTCTGGCGAATATCCGCGAGACGGATGCGATCATTCATGTTCTGCGCTGCTTTGAAGACGATGACATCACCCACGTTGAAGGTGGGGTCGATCCGGTTCGGGATGCGGACATCATTGAGACCGAGCTGATGCTTTCGGATCTGGAAAGCCTTGAGAAGCGCCAGATCAATCTTCAGAAGCGTGCGCGTGGGAATGATCGCGAAGCACAGGCGCAGCTTGAGCTTATGGAGCCGCTGATTGTGGCACTGCGTGATGGCAAGCCTGCCCGCACCGCCGTGCCGAAGGGGCAGGAAGGTGAGGCTGCGCGTCTTCAGCTTCTGACAACGAAGCCGGTTCTGTATGTTTGTAACGTTGAGGAGGCTGCTGCGGCGACCGGCAATGCTCACTCTGAGGCAGTTCGGAAGCGGGCTGAGGAAGAGGGCGCTGGCGTTGTGATCGTGTCTGCTGCGATTGAGGCTGAGGTTAGCCAGTTGCCGCAGGAAGATCGCACGGAGTTCCTTGAGGGGCTTGGTCTGAGCGACAGTGGTCTGGATCGCGTGATTGCAGCGGGCTATCGCCTGCTGGGTCTGCGGACATACTTCACGGTCGGCCCGAAGGAAGCGCGTGCCTGGACCATTACGGCAGGTGTGAAGGCGCCTCAGGCTGCTGCTGTCATTCACAATGATTTCGAGCGTGGCTTCATTGCCTGCGAAACTGTTGCTTTTGACGACTATGTGGCCTGCAATGGTGAAGCAGGTGCTAAGGAGGCCGGGAAGTTGCGGATCGAAGGCAAGGAATATGTTGTGCAGGACGGAGATATTCTCCTGTTCCGATTCAATGTCTGACGCTGCGGCTATTCTGAAAGGGCTGACGGACAAGGCCCGTCAGGCTGCTCGTGTATTGGCGCGAGCAGATGAGGCGACGCGTAATCTGGCACTGAATGCTGCGGCTCAGGCACTTCGTGCCAACAGCGCAGCAATCGTTGCGGCAAACGAGCAGGATCTGGCCGGGCTTTCTGCTGATCGGACGGCTGCATTCCGGGACCGCCTAACTTTAACGCCTGGGCGCGTTGAGGCCATGGCAAAGGGTCTGGAAGACGTCGCAAAGCTCCCTGATCCGCTTGGACGCATTCTCGCAGAATGGGAGCGCCCTAACGGGTTGCTGTTCCGTCGTGTTGCTGTGCCGCTCGGTGTCATCGGCATGATTTACGAAAGCCGGCCGAATGTTGGGGCTGATGCTGCGGCTCTTTGCATCAAGTCTGGCAATGCTGTCATTTTACGTGGTGGAGGCGAAAGCCTGAATTCGGCGCGCGCAATTCATGCGGCGATGGTTGAAGGGCTGACGGCTGCGGGTCTTGATCCGGCTTGTGTACAGATTTTGCCGTCTGCCGATCGTACTCTTGTGGGTGCGCTCCTTCAGGCTGCTGAGGGCGTGGACCTCATTATTCCACGTGGTGGAAAAACTTTGGTGGAACGCGTTCAGCGTGAGGCGCGGGTGCCTGTTCTGGCCCATGCCGATGGACTGAATCACACCTATGTTCATGCCAGTGCTGATCCTGAAATGGCGCGTCGGGTTCTACTGGATGCCAAGATGCGCCGTACGGGAATCTGTGGGGCCACAGAAACGCTTCTGATTGATCGGGCGATTGCTCCGTCGCTCCTGCCGCACATTGTGGATGATCTGGCTGCCAAGGGCTGCACATTCCGGGCGGATGAAACTGCCAGATCTATAGTTTCAACCTTGCCTCCTGCCAGTGCCGCCGATTTCGATACGGAGTGGCTGGATTCGATTCTCTCCATCGCTGTTGTTGATGGCGTTGAAGAGGCTCTCGACCATATCGCGCGCCATGGCAGTGCTCATACGGAAGCGATTATCGCTGAAGATCCTGAGATTGCTGCGGCGTTCATGAATGGGACCGATAGTGCAGTTGTGCTGTGGAATGCATCGACTCAGTTCTGTGATGGTGGTGAATTTGGCTTTGGGGCTGAAATCGGCATTGCCACGGGACGGATGCATGCGCGAGGCCCGGTGGGGCTCGAACAGTTGACGTGTTATCGCTACGAAGTGCTTGGCAACGGACAGGTGCGGGGCTGAATACGATCCCGACGTTTGGCGATGGCCGACGTATGCGGATTGGGCTGCTGGGTGGCTCTTTCAATCCGGCGCATTATGGTCATCTGAAGGTGGCTCAGCAGGCGTTGCGCTCTCTGCGATTGGATCAGGTGTGGCTGATGGTCTCACCTGGGAATCCTCTCAAGCCTCGAAAGGGCATGGGATCGTTCAGGGCGCGCCTTGCGTCAGCCCGGAAGATCGCTGATGGCCGTCGAATCTGTGCTACGGATATCGAAGCAAGGCTGAAACAGCGTTTTACAGTGAAGACTGTGGCATTGCTTCAGAAGCGCTTTCCTCATGTTCAGTTTGTCTGGTTGATGGGAGCAGATGGGCTGGCGCAATTCTCTCGCTGGAAAAACTGGAGGATGCTGGCCCGTATGGTGCCTATAGCGATTCTGCCTCGGCCAGGGAGTGTAACGCCTGCTTTGCACGGCGCTGCGGCGTCTGCTTTACGGCGAAATCGACGGCCTTCGAGGGAGGCTGCTATACTGGCGCAAAGAAAAGGATGCGCATGGACGTTCCTTTCTGCGCCGCAGAACGATATATCGGCTACAGCGTTGCGAGAGTCCGGGCAAATCTGTCTGGAACCGGATCAGGAGTAAAAGCCATCACCAAGACGACCTCAACCGACCCGAAGGCCAAGACCACGCGTCGGAAAACCAGCACCCCTGATGCGGCACTGGCCGAGGCTGCCAAGGTGCCTGGAACCCCTCGCAAGAAGGCTGCTGCTGCTGGCCCCAAGAAGACTGCCGTCAAGCGCGAGCCTGTGAAGCCTGATGTTCTGACAAAAATGCTGTCCATCATCACGGCCAGCCTTGAGGAAGACAAGGCAGAGGACATCGTGGTTCTGGATCTGGTTGGCCGCGCCAACTTTGCAGACCGTATGGTTGTGGCAACGGGTCTGGCAGATCGTCAGATCGCAGCCATGGCGCATCATATTGAGAAAAAGCTGGGCGAAGATGGCTTCAACCGGGTTCTGGTTGAAGGCGCGAATGGCAGTGACTGGGTCCTTCTGGATGCAGGGGATGTTGTTGTTCATCTCTTCAAGCCAGAGAGCCGTGAGCTCTATGCTCTTGAGAAAATGTGGGGCTCTGATCTGGATTCGATCGAATCCGAAGTGACTGTCGGTAAGGACGAAGAGCAGGGCTGAATGAAGCTCGTTGCTATTGGGCGGTTGAAGTCCGGGCCTGAACGGGAACTGTTTGACCGTTACGCTGCCCGGATTCGTCCTGTGCTAACAGTGACAGAGATTGCGCCGTCCAAAGGCTCCGTTATGGAGCAGAAGCGCAAGGATGCTGCGGGGCTTTTGGGAGCCTGTCCTGAGAATGCTTTTGTCATTGCCCTTGATGAGGGGGGCAAGACGTTTAGCAGCCTGCAGTTTGCAGCCACGTTTGCTCGTTGGCAGGAAACTGGCCGTCCGTTATATTTTTTGATTGGTGGAGCAGAAGGGCTGGATGGATCAGTGATCCAGAGAGCTGATGCCGTTATTGCTCTAGGGGCGATGACCTGGCCCCATATGCTTGTGCGTGTGATGATTGCCGAGCAGGTTTTTCGGGCTCAGGCTATCAATTCGAACCATCCTTATCATAAAGACAGTAGGCCGGATTAAGCCGTTTCTGAGCGATTGGGCATAAAAAAAGCGGGGCTTTAAGCCCCGCTTTTTGAATCTGAAGTCTTCTTATCGGATAGACCGGTTCGGAGCATCAGATGTGAATGCATCGTCTGGGGCTTCTGCAACTTCCGTGTTGCTCATCGGATGGCTCAGAGCATTCGATCCTCTGAAGATCGCACGATGACGGAAGGTGGTTGCATGGCTTTCGCGAGCGACCATGACCTGAGGAGCCTGGCGACCATCGTCTGCGCGGCCATAGATGAAGCCGTATGTCGGGTAGATGCTACCAAGACGGCCGCTACGGTCGTTAAGGGCAACGCGAACGGCGCTCCAGTCATTGTTGGGTGATACGTCAACGACGCGCACGTTGTGCGCAATGCCATTGGATGCCCAGTGAGACTGGTCAATGTAGATCGTACGGTTGTTCTCGACAGCCCGTACCACAGCGACGTGGCCCAGAGGCATACGACGGATGCCACGGAAATTTAGAACCGATCCAGCTTCCGGAGCGTTACCACGGGCGTATCGGCCTGCAGCGTTGTACCACCAATCCCGTGCATTGCCGTGCAACACGACGGCAGATGCTTCTTTTGCATAAGCTACGCACTGAATGACGTGCGCAGTTGAAAAGGTGTGATGATGGTACGCATGAGATGCGCGATGGGAGCGGAAGACACCATGACCACCGTGTGAACTACGGAGGTGTTTGGCCTGTGCATGACTCGCAAAGAACATGACAGCGGAGAGCGCCAGGGCAGAGAAAAATGTTTTCCGGCAACTTTTATGCGTCACGATCTTTTTGATCCTGAATAGGCTTGTGTCGTTCGGGTTACAGGGAGCTAACAATCTTCATGCAACCCTGACAAGGGCAGAATGCATCACTGAGGGTTAAATTTTCATTTCTAATGAAAATCTTTCTCGTGTCGCATTCTGCCTTAATTGTGCCGTATTTGGTTGGGTGGCTTATTTCGTGGTTGTCAGCATGATTTCCACGAGGATGCGTGGGTCAGCCATGACAGCCTGAACGCAGGCGCGTGCAGGAGCTAGTCCTTCCGGGAGCCATGCGGACCAGTGCGTGTTGAGAGCATTGCGGTCTGCGATGTCTTTAAGCCAGATCTGTGCCTGAAGAATGCGGGTATTGTCTGTGCCGTGTTCTTCAAGAATGGCGTCGAGTTGAGCCAGGACGTCTTTGGTCTGGCCATCGATATCTTGTGACAGGTCTGAGGCAACAACGCCTTGGGTGAAAACAAAGCCATGATATTCCACAGCCTTGGAAAGAATGGCGTTGGGTTCTGTGCGAATGATGCGGCTCATGGGGGGTATCCTGATCCCGAGATTGGAAAGCCCCAGAGTGAGGCGGCTTTAAGAAGCGGTCAATCACCTCTTGGCTCCCTTGTCGTAGGGGGTGGGACGCGGTATCGCCGGGAGGTATCGCTAAACTGGCCGTGCGGGAGAAAAAACCGTGGTCCCTTTGAATGTCAAAAGAGTGCCTGTGACGCCGATCCGGCAGAATTGCACGATCCTCTGGGACGAACGGAACCATGCCGTGGTGGTCGATCCAGGGGGGGATGTGGATGAACTGCTCTCCCAGCTCCGTGGACTGACGGTTGAGGCTATTCTTCTTACGCATGGACATCTTGATCATGCTGGTGGCGCTGATGAACTGCGGGAACGCCTAAATAAGATTCAATCAGATCCTGTGCCTGTTCTCGGGCCAGATCGGCGTGATGCGTTCCTGCTGAGTAGTATTGAGAAACAGGCTGCGCATTTTGGTATGACAGGGATGGTGAGTGTTGTTCCGGACCGCTTTCTGGAAAGTGGTGAGACACTCCAACTTCTGGGCCATGATATCGAGGTGCGTCATATTCCCGGACATACGCCAGGGCATATCGTGTTTGTGGATCATGGCAGTCGTCGTGCCATTGTTGGCGATACATTGTTCCGCCGGACGATAGGGCGAACCGATTTTGCTTATGGGGATGCTCCTGCGTTGATTGCAGGTATTCGCCAACATCTCATGAGTTTGCCGGATGAGACTGTGGTGCTGTGTGGGCATGGAATGCCTACGACCATTGGGGAAGAACGCCGGTCCAATCCATTTCTTGTTTCTGAACGATAAATTTCAAAGAGGATTTCCCATGCGTGTGATGGCTTGTTCCATATTAGGTGCGATAGGTGTTCTCGCGAGCGGTATGACGGCTTCCGCCTACGCGGCAGAAGAACCTATTCGTCAGGCGCAGCCTGTTCTCCCGACAGCACCTTTGACAATCACGACGCAAGACGGGGTTAAGCACTCGTTTACGGTGGAGTTGGCCAAAACATACAGGGAACAGGAAGTAGGCGAAATGTTCCGTAAGGAGCTGCCCAAAAACAAGGGAATGCTTTTCCTTTGGCCGCAGCCGCAGGTTTCGGACATGTGGATGAGAAACACACTGGTATCCCTCGATATCGTTTTCATTGATTCCACCAATCATGTTCATGCCATTGCGGAGAAGGCGGTTCCGCTGAGTGAGGCAATCCTGAGTAGTGACGGGGTTGTGGCCAACACGCTTGAGCTTGCTGGAGGGGTTACGGAAGAGTTGGGTATCCGCGTAGGGGATACCGTAAGTAGCCCGGCACTGAAGCACTGATACGTGAAGGTTTTAGTTACCGGAGCAGCGGGATTTATCGGTTTTCACGTCTCGCATGCCTTGCTGGCGCGAGGCATGGAGGTAGTCGGCGTTGATACGCTGAATGATTATTATGACCCGCTCTTGAAAACGGCGCGCCTGAACAGACTGACGTGTCAAAAAGGGTTTGTGTTCGAGCAGAAGGACGTGTCTGACCGCGAGGCTATGCGATCAGTCATGGATGGCCATTCTGATATTGAAGTCATCATTCACCTGGCAGCTCAGGCGGGAGTTCGATACTCACTCATAGACCCATATTCGTATGTACAAGCGAATGTCATGGGGCAGGTTGTTTTGCTGGAGGTATCCAGAAGCCTGAAAAGGTTGAAGCATTTTGTCTATGCGTCTTCTTCCTCGGTCTATGGTCGCAACCAGTCGTTGCCCTTTAAAGAGAGTGATCGCGTGGATGAGCCGGGCTCACTTTATGCGGTTACAAAGCGTGCGGGTGAGCTCACGGCCTCCGCATATGCTTATCTTCACGGCATTCCACAGACAGGCTTGAGGTTCTTTACCGTCTATGGGCCGTGGGGTCGGCCAGATATGGCTTATTACGGTTTCGCGAAAGCTATCTGCGAGGGCCGTCCGGTCACCCTTTACGAGGGAAAAGGACTGTCTCGGGATTTCACCTATATAGATGACATCACATCGGGTGTTCTTTCGATCATGGACGTTCCTCCTCAAGTGGGTGAGGCGCGCATCTTGAATCTGGGTGGAGATCGCCCGGAAAAAGTGACGACACTGATTGCTCTGCTGGAAAAACATCTCGGGCGATCTGCATGCATAGAACATCAAGCTCGCCCCGTGGCGGATATGGAGAAAACTTGGGCGAGCCTGGAGGATGTGAAAGCATTATGTGGCTGGACTCCGAGCGTCTCGCTTGAGGATGGGGTTATGAAATTTGCCCAGTGGTTCAAGGATTTTCATAAAAAGTCA
>NZ_BEWM01000001.1 GCF_002723935.1 Gluconobacter cerinus | reverse complement strand
AACCACTAGTGCCCCCCCCTGCTAATAAGTATAAGATTTTATTGACATATGTAATAAAATCTATCAGAGAATTATTATTCGAATAATAAAAATCGCCTCTCTTTTGAAGATTGTTGAAACTTCGAAGGATGTAATGTGTGTTGAAAACTGTTTCCTTGATCGTTCCATTTTATAATGAACAAAGTGCGATCACAATTTTTGCAGACAAGATCATTCCTGTTTTAGAAAAAATTCCCGAAATAGGGTGGAAGATCGTCTGTATTGATGACGGAAGTAGTGATGCGACACTCGCTCAATTATTAGATCTCTCACAGAGAGATCCTAGATTTCGAATTCTCGAACTATCTCGAAATTTTGGTAAAGAAGCAGCATTAACAGCCGGGTTGGACGCCGCAGACAGTGATGCTGTTGTTATCATTGATGCGGACCTGCAGGATCCTCCTGAGGTGATCTTTCAGATGGTGAAAGCTTGGCGCGAAGGGGCTGAGGTTGTATTGGGGCGACGTGTTGATCGTTCCACAGATAGCACTCTGAAGCGGAAGACAGCGGCTTGGTTCTACGAGCTTCACAGTAAAATCTCACACATTCAGATCCCTGAAAATGTTGGAGATTTTCGTTTAATGGACAGATGTGTCGTGGATGCGCTCAAACGGCTTCCGGAGCGGCAGAGATTTATGAAAGGTCTATTTGCTTGGGTAGGTTTTCGCACCGTTACTGTTGATTATGCTCGGTTGCCTCGCTCCGCCGGAACGACAAAGTTCTCGGGTTTTTCACTTTGGAATTTTGCATTAGAGGGCTTCACGAGCTTTTCAACTATCCCCATACGTCTTTGGACTTATCTTGGAACAATGGGAGCTTTATGTGCTCTCGTGTATGGTTTATTTATAATAATTCGTACAATTCTCTGGGGTAATCCAGTCCCAGGATATGCATCTCTTTTTGCCGCTATTACTCTTTTTAGTAGCGTTCAAATTATCAGCATTGGGATGTTGGGAGAATATATAGGGCGAATCTATATGGAGACTAAGCAACGTCCTATTTATGTTTTGAGAAAAACCTATAACTGATATTATTTCTTTAGTTTGGGGTTAATATTTTTACGCTTAAAATCCCAATTCCTAAAAAACGTGGATCTGTCGGCAAATGTACTGGGTGATCAATATCCAGTTTCAGGTGAATATTTTCGGTAGAAAGTGTGGGAATTGTTACAAGATATTCTGATTTTTCTGGGGATACAGACCACTCAGCTAAAATTTGGTCATGTAAGGACACTTTTAATTTTTTCGTTTCTCCTGGTGCCGCCTGTAACTTCAGAATCACTGTAGCCGTTTTTGTGTTTTTAGGTACGGGAAGAAACAGAAAGGCTTGGTATCCTTCATTCCATGTTCCCCAATCCTCCGACCCAGACCAACCGGTTTCCAGAAGCTCTGCGTGGAGCGGGGAATTTGATGACGTGAAAATTGTCTGATTGAGAGGCAGTGGTGTTGAGGGCGGTACAGAGGGTAAATTTAGATTTTTTTTGGCGCAGAGGATGAGAGTTTTCACTACTCCGCAATTGGCTTGTGTACGGTCAATCCAAGAGGATGCATTTGCCAAGCGGTGCGGGCCATTAAGAATGATAAGGGTTTTATCGTCGAGATAATGGGGATTTTCTTGGGCGAGATGGCATGCGCCTTCCGGGAGTGAACGAGCCGTATACATCGTGTTGACGGATGCATTCTGATAAGCGGCTGCATAGATAAGCGGCATATCCTCTTCAAGTCTTGTGGCATCACATTCAAGGCGAGGATAAATTTCAACATGCTCAAAGGCATGCATTATTTCAAACAAATGACTATCAGTGGCTAATGGAGGGCTTAGCAACTGAGCCTCAGCCATGCGGTCAGACTGACGTAAATCGCGTGTGTCGACCCATTGCAAAATAGCAGCCAGACTGAGGAGGGCAGGCGCCCCCCGCGGCCATACCTTGCAGACGCCCCAGACTGCTCCAAGGAGAATGACATAAGCGACTGGCCAAAACATACGTCCTGATGAGCGCATTTGTTCAGCGCCAGGAATCATGATGTGCGTCCGGAAGAGCAAAGTGTGAAAGAAATATATTCTATTGGAGAGAGCAATGATTGTCAGAGCCAGACAGGCAAGCAAAAGACCAATATTTCGGATCATGCTTTGATGGAAAAGAGCCCATCCCTTTTTGCGACAAAAAAGCATGGCTAGGAGAAAGAGAAGGCCGGCTCCGAGATACTGATATCCCTCGTATTGGCCCCCCGTGGCATCAGCTTGTGCTTGTGTAGCCTGCAAGAACAGGCTGGACCGGGCCGGCCAGAACGGTGATGCGAGGTTCATGGAGTAGATTCCATAGCCCCCTCCGCTGGCGCCACCCCAGTAGCCCAAAACTTTTCCTGTCAGCAGAATACTTGCTCCAGCTGCCAAGGTTGCAGCTGCGCTGGACCTACACGCTTTCCAGCGTTTTTCTCTGAAGAAAATTGATAATGGAATTGCACCCAGAAGCGCACCTACCATCACCATCAGATAGGGATGCACTAGAAGGGTCAAACTTGTTAGCGCCGCCAGAGTCCACGTAGGCTTGTAGGAGGCTTGCGGCTGAACAGCCCTGAAATACAGCCCTATGGCGAGAAGAAGAATCCAGTGGGCGCAAAGGGCGGTGTGGCTAGTTCTGGCCAAGAACGTTGGGAAGCAAGCACTGAGTAAACTGACGGCTATTGCAGGAAGTAGATGTTTCTCTCCCATCGACCGCAGTGCGAACACAGCGCAGATGGGCTGAAGGCACCAGCATAATGCCAGAAAGAACGTTATGCCCTGCTGCATTTCGGGAAAGAAAATATGCAGTGCTTTAAGAAACATAGCTTCGAGCGGGATGCTGTCTGTCATGGCGATATTGGTGCCAGCGGGAGCCACCAGACGATCTGCAACAAGGAGAGGCAAATGCCAGTCCTCCCTCAGGAAGTAGGCTTGCCCGATCATGTGCTGGATGACGTCTCCTCGGGGTGCCTGAGTCACAGGAGGAAGCTTCCCAGATGTTAGGGGAAGAGGAAACGTCCATAAAGCCAGAGTAAATCCAAGAAGAAGCGGAAATATATAAGCTTTTATCCGACTAAAGACTGTGCTCGGTAGAAAACTGAATTTGCACAAGAAATTTTACTCTGAGCTGGGGACGGTCAGAGTTTTGTACGTGTGTTTTGTAGGGAATACAAAATTCCGGTTTGTCTAAAGATTTGGAAATCACAGACTTGAACATGGAGCAATGTTGCTGAAATCCAAGGGAGGCGCCTTCAATGGCATCCCCCTGCTTTCCCACTGCAAGCCTTACAACTGCTGCATCCTTTTGACGGGATAGCAACAGGGGTGCGAGATTGTAACCCGCACGCATTTTTCAGGCGCCCCCAACTCACTGGAAATAGACGTGCATACCAATAGAGTGCTGCGATACTGACCAGTAGAATGGCAACGATTGTTTCAATCATCATGCGTCTCCTGTGACAGCCCTGGCGACGTGATAGACGATGAAGGCTGCGACATAGGCCAAACCAAAAAGATACGCTGTTGCTCCTAGAACGACTTTCATGGACCGGGTTTCCCGTCGCATGACAGCCAGAGTCGAGATGCATTGCGGAGCATAAACATACCACGCCAGCAGCGAGAGAGCGGTAGCAATGCTCCATTGGCTCGAAAGAAGTGGCAGAAGCTTTGCGGATGCAGCGTCTTCACTCACCCCGAGTGCATAAACTGTTGCAAGCGCGCTGACGGCGACTTCACGTGCAGCGAGGCCGGGAATCAGGGAAACGCAGATCTGCCAGTTGAAACCGATGGGAGCAAAAATCGGGAGCATCAGGTGGCCAATCCGGCCCGCAAGGCTGTAGTCAATAGCAGCACCGGTTGCGCCGGCGGGGGGAAGTGGGAAACTGGATAGCCCCCAGAGCAGGACATTCAGTGATACAATGATCGTACCAACCCGTGACAGGAACATCACCGCACGCTGCCACAGACCGAGCGCTAGGCTCTTGAGATTAGGGCGCCGATACGGAGGGAGTTCCAGAAGGAGTGGATGTTCTTCTGATTTGACTCCACGCGTCATGATACGGGCGGCGATGATGCCGCTGACGATCGCCAAGGCATAGAGCCCAAACAGAACCAGACCCTGAATTCCAAAAATCCCGAGAACTGTTTTGTGCGGGATGAATGCGCCAATGAGCAGCGTGTAAACTGGCAGACGGGCGGAGCACGTCATGAGTGGAGCAATCAGGATCGTGACCAGCCGATCCCGGGGATTCTGAATGGTGCGTGCGGCCATAATGCCGGGAATGGCGCAGGCAAAGCTGGAGAGAAGCGGGATGAAAGACCGGCCACTCAGTCCGGCCAAAGCCATGACACGGTCCAGAAGGAATGCCGCACGCGGCAGATATCCCGACTCTTCCAAGGCCAGAATCCACAGGAAGAGAACCAGAATTTGCGGGAGGAAAACAATGACTGTTCCTGCGCCTGCGATAACGCCATCAGCCAGTAAGCTCCGCAAGACACCGTCAGGCAGCGGCCTGAGAATGAACTCCCCAAGCATGGTAATGCCACTTCCCAGAGCATCCATGAGAGGTTGTGCCCATGCAAAGACTGTCTGGAACATCACGAACAGCACGACCAGCAGAATGACTGGGCCCCAGACAGGATGCAGGAACCAGCGATCCAGTCGATCAACTAATCGGGCATGGCCAGCAGAGCGATCCGTAACATATGCCTGAAGCAGACGTCGGACTTCGGCATGAAGGTCCGCGTTCGGGGCAAGCGCTTTTGGCGGGGGTGGAAGAGGGCGGTCCAAAGCTTCCAATAAAGGCTGAACACCCTGCCTGTTCAGGCTGATGACAGGCACAATCGGCATGCCAAGTTCTTGCTCAAGCCCGGCAATATCAATGGTCATGCCATTGCGCTTGGCCTCATCCATCATGTTGAGGGCAACGATGACGGGGACTTCAAGCTGACGAAGTTCCAGCAGAAAGCGCAGATGCAGCCGAAGATTGGTTGCAGAAATAACGCTGATCAGAAGTTCAGGACGTTTTTCAGTACGGTGCTGTCCCAGACAGACATCGCGCGTGACATCCTCATCCGGGCTGGTAGATGCCAGACTGTAAGCCCCAGGAAGATCCAGAACGCGGATCGGGCGACCTTGCGGCGTGGAGAAAAAGCCTTCTTTTCGCTCGACAGTGACGCCAGCGTAGTTCGCTACTTTCTGACGGCTTCCGGTCAGTTGGTTGAAAAGCGAAGTCTTGCCGCAGTTCGGGTTTCCAACAAGGGCAGTCTGTAACACATGAGTCGTAGGAGACGGCGAGGCGGGAGACGTCATTATGATGGTCAGACTGGGCGGCGCAGAACAATACGCGCTGCTTCTCCTTTGCGGAGCGCAAAACGGGACGTGCCAAGACTAACAGCAATAGGGTCTGCGCCGATTGGACCGGTCGCCACAATCTCCACTCTTTCGCCCGGAACAAAGCCAAGTTCGCCTAGGCGGGCAGAAATGGGGTCTGCCAGTGTCAGCTCTTCGACCCGATCAATAATGGCATGATCTCCTTTGGAGAGTGTATTCAGATACCACATCAGTTTCTTATCCCAGTGCCTCCCAGCTCTCCCTTGGGCGTGCTGGCCGTTTCCCTAGATAGGCTCATCCGGCGGGAGCGAAAAGAGAGAGATGAGAATTATTTGCATCCACAGTTTACTTATTGACTGTGTGCCTCAGGATTTTTCTTGCGTGATATCATGTGGGCCGCCTCAAGAACGCCAGAAAGAGCCCGTCTGATAGGGCTGAATGGTCGGAATGAGCGTGGAGATGCTATGAACGCCTTCGCATGACCGCAGAGGAGCCGTGACCTATGAAGAGTATGACGAGAGAAGACGAGATTCCGGCAGACGGCTGTGTGCATTGTGCCACCAGTGAGACACCCGGTGAGAAGCGCGTTGAGCAACCTCAGAAGAAGGCACTTCTGAACCGCATCCGTCGGATCGAGGGTCAGGTTGGTGGTATCCTGAACATGGTTCAGGATGACCGTTACTGCGTTGATATTCTCACACAGATCTCCGCCATCAAATCTGCGTTGGACGGTGTTTCCATCCAGATCCTGTCCACGCACGCTAATGGTTGTGTCAGGAAAGCCGTGCAGACGGACGGTGGCGAAGAGGCGATTGACGAGCTTTTGCAGGTCGTGCGCCGGATGATGCGCTGACGCCTCCTCTTTTCCATCGGTGGATTTAGCGGTCCTGTGTCGCGTCCGGGGCTGTGTCAGAAGGAGCGTCCATGCTCATCGCCTGACAGGCCTTGAGCTGCTGCTGCATCTTCGGAGTTAAGGGTTTGCTCTGCGTCTTAAGAGTTTCAAGGTGCTCGCAGAGTTCCATCTGCTGATCCATGGTCAGGCCTGCCAGAGGGTCTGCCTTTACGGCCACAGGCGCCTTTGGTGCGGGTGTCTGGGTGGGGGCAGCATATGCCACTGTGGCGAACAGAAGGGCGGAAGCAGCGAGAAGAGCTTTTTTCATTATGAGAATTCCTGAAAATTGAAGATCAGAACCAGCTTCTGATACCGAGGCTGAAGCGTACCGAGCCGGGCTTCTCGCCCTGATCCCGTACGATCCTGCGGGCCTGTGTCAGATGGCCGGAATATGTGACGCCCACATAAGGCGCGAATTTTCGCCATAGCTCGTAACGAAGCCTGAGCCCGGCATCGATGTCTGACAGGCCTGCGCCTGCCTGTCGGGCTGGATCAGACTTCGTATAGAGATTGAACTCCGCCTGAGGCTGGAGAATAAGGCGATTGGTCAATAGGAAGTCGTATGATCCCTCGACGCGGGCACCAAAGCGCCCACGATCACTGACATACCCTGTGGCCTGAAACTCGAACTGGTATAAGGCCAGCCCTTGAATACCGAAGGCCCCCCACGTCCGGGTCGGGCCATCATCCAAGTCAACACGCACGCCGCCCTGAAGGTTCCAGTATGTGGAAATGGCACGGCTGTAGAGAATATCCTGCTGGCCATCGCTCAGGTGCCCTTTCTCAAGCGTGCCTTCAGACTTGATCCAGAGTCGGTCATAATCCGTGCCGTACCAGACTTCACCGTCCCAGCGGAAATCAGTGCCGGCGGGGGCATAGCGCCCTTCTGCCTGCTCCAGAATGCCATGGAACCAGCTGCTCTGGTCCATCATCACGGGCATGATGTTGCCAAGATGCGTGACCGCGCCCGGAACCGGAGCATCCGCGGCATGATACTGCGTGGTGTCTTCGGCATAAGCCATACCGGTTCCAGCCAGAAGCATGGTTGCTGCCCAGGCGGCTTTCATGACACCACCACGGTGCGGAACATGCCCAGATCCATGTGATAGAGCAGATGACAGTGATAGGCCCACATGCCGGGAATATCTGCCGTCACGAGATAGCTCATGCGAGATCCCGGTTGTGAAATGATGGTGTGCTTGTAAGGGCGATAATCGCCTTGTCCGTTTTCCAGTTCACTCCACAGGCCATGCAGATGGATCGGGTGTTCCATCATGGTGTCATTGATCAGTGTGAAGCGGACACGCTCTCCTTTTTTGAGGCGGATTGGTCCGGACTCTGAGAATTTTCGGCCATTAAAGCCCCAGATATAACGATCCATGTTTCCCGTCAGATGCAGGATGATCTCCCGTGATGGAGGCCTGCGGTCTGCGCCCGGTCGTGTCGCGCGAAGCTGCCCATAATTCAGGACGCGTCGACCGTTGTTTTCCAGCCCATCCCCTGGGCTGTTTGTCCGATCAATCGGCATCATCGCGACGTTCTGGTTTTCGACACTGATCGGCGGCGGCCCGGGATCGTCGATTTCCATTTTTGGCATGGACATATGCCCCATATGGCTCATGTCCATGTGAGACATATCCATTCCAGGCATGTTTTTCATGTCCGAGCCGTGGTCCATTCCGGGCATCGCCATGTGGTCCATGCTCTCTCCCGGCTTCATGTTGCCCATACCCATATCAACCATGGTGCGGACGGGGCGTGGGTCCATGGGCGGGATAAGCCCACTCATGCCGGGGCGAGGCGCCAGTGTGCCGCGGGCAAAGCCTGTTCGGTCTTCGCTTTGAGCAAAGATCGTATAGGCCCGGTCTTCCTTGGGCTGAACGATGACGTCATATGTCTCCGCCACGCCGATGCGGAATTCATCAACCGGAACTGGTTCCACGTCGTTGCCATCCGCCTGAACGACGAGCATTTCGAGACCCGGAATCCGCACGTCAAACAGCGTCATGGTGGCGCCATTGATGAAGCGCAGACGCACACGCTCGCCTGGGCGGAACAGGCCGTTCCAGTTCATGTCTGGCGCGTTGCCGTTCAATGTATAGGTGTAGATAGCACCTGAAACATCCGCGATATCGGTTGCGGCCATGTTCATCCGGGACCAGGCAAGCCGGTCCTTCAGAGCGGCCATGGCGCCCCCTGCATCACGGGCTTCTTTGGGAAAGGACGCGGCTGTTCGTTGACGGAAGACGTAATAGTCATCCTGCATTTTGAGATTGCTGACGATGTCATGCGGCATGACATCCGTCCATTCTCCCAGAAAGATGACATAATCCCGGTCGCAGGCATTCGGATCAGGACGAATGGGGTCAATGACGATGGCGCCATACAGTCCCATCGCTTCCTGCATGTTGGAATGGCTGTGATACCAGTATGTGCCGCTCTGATGCAGGCGAAAGCGATAGCTGAAAGTCTTGCCCGGTGGGATGCCCGCAAAGCTCAGGCCCGGCACGCCATCCATATTGGACGGGACGCGGATGCCGTGCCAATGGATCGACGTTGTTTCATTCAGCGCGTTTGAGACGTTCAGTGTAACGGTTTCGCCCTGTTTCCAGCGCAGGATGGGGCCAGGCACTGTTCCACCAATATTGGGGGCGTGCATGGATTTTCCATCGAGAGAAATATGCGTTCGGCTGACCTTCAGATCCCAGGCATTGGAAGGTGTTAGAGGCAGAAGGCCTGTAGACGCGCGAGTGCTCGCTTGTGCTTTGTGAGGCAGGGCGCTCAGGCAGGCTCCCGCACCGAGGCTCGTAACAAAACGCCGCCGCGTCAGGGGGCGCATGGGGTCGAATGAGTTGGACATCAGCTGAAAACCGGGAAACGGTGCAGGAAAACCGGAGCGCACGGATGTATACTCCAGCCGCAGCAAAGCTGCGGATCGGGTCGTTTCAGGAAATCAGTTGTTTGGGGGGAGGGGGCGTCGGAATCCAGTCTGTTCCAGACAGCGATGTGTGGCCTGTTTTGGCAAAGCGTCTGGCAATCGCAGGATGCGCCGACAACGAGGGTGTGTTCGCAAGCGTCAAGAGAGGCTCAGCCGACACAGAATGGATGTGGCAGCAGCCCTGTCCATGCCCCGCGTGATGATGATCATGGAGAGTGGGAGTTCCGAGGCCCGGCATACTGTGCTTGTCGCAGGCATCAGTCGTCTTGTGAGTCATGGATACGCAGTGCGTCATGGCCATGGCGTGTGCCCGTGATGCTGCATTCGCCGGAAAGGCACCAGCCATCAGTCCCACCTGCATCAGCAGGCAGGCAATGATGCCAAGCCATGTCCGGGTATGCGTTTTGAGCATCACAGATCCCTGTCTTCCACAGGCGTCTGGATGTCCTTTCGCCTGCCTCCTGCAATGACCCTATACCCAGGCAGGGAATGAATGGAAGAGAGATTTCACCCACAGAGCACACACAAAAAGCAGGGAGACAGGATTTCTCTTGGATACCCCCCATCCGTACACATTATTTAATACGTTATATTAACGATTTTAATTTCAAAACTGCCCGGAAACCGCATAGGAGAAAAACATATACCCAACAGGGGTATGAAAGAATCGCAGTATTCCAAGGATACTGAGTAAGCCAGAAGGAAAATGACCATGACGCAGACAGCACATCTCAAAGTGGAAGGAATGTCCTGCGAAGGATGTGCAAAGCGTCTGCGCGAGGCGCTGGAACACGTGAGCGGCGTCTCGTCGGTTACAGTCGTACTGGCTGGCGGACAGGTTACGGTGGTGTACGATCCCGACGTGGCAACTCCTGCGGGGCTGGCCGAAACTGTTGAAGAAACAGGGTTCGACCTGGTTTCCTAACGCGCTTCGCCTTCTCATTCAGAGAGGCGCACGGTACACAACACCCGGTTCAATCTGTGAAACCAGTCCGGGTATCATGCTGCAGCGTTATATTGTCAAATCGAAACAAATTGTGCGGCAGAGTTATTTTTTCTGGGCAGGTTTTATGACACATCACGGCATTGACGCATCCAGACGTTTCCTGAAGTTCTCGGTCTCCGGGTCTGCCCTTCTTTGCGGGACTGTCCTGATGGGCTCCGCTCCTGATGCTCAGGCTGCGGAACGCGGAGAGAAAACACGCCAGAAAATGTCTCATTGCCGCATTCAGCACAAAGATGCGGGGGGACGGCAGGTCTGCGGGAAGCCGACGGTTTCTCCGGAAACTACAGCCGCTATTGCTGAAGCACCCGTGGCCCAAAGCCCCGATCTGGCCTCGACCGTAGACGGCGGAACAGAGAACCTGCGTGTTTATGGAACGCCACGCTCCTATACCGCACCCGCCGTAGAGGCATGGGGTAAAACGCTCGTCGCATTGAAGGATATTCCGCACTCCATTTCTGTCATCACACAGCAGCGTATGGAAGATTCCAACATGCTGACGATGACGGACGCCATGCGGCAGATTAACGGTATCCGCGTTCTTCCCGGTTCTACCGCCAACAGTAATTTCTATTCACGCGGCTATCAGCTCACGACGTCCATCGATAATACACCGAACGCTGCTGGAACGCTGAACAATGCAAGCTTTGACCTGTCCATGTTTGACAGGATCGAGGTTATGCGCGGATCGGCCGGGTTGTTGCAGGGCGCTGGCGGAGCTGGCGGCGTTGTCAATCAGGTGACAAAAAAGCCCGGCAAGGATTTTGCTGCAAGCGGAAGTGCCTCGGTTGGTAGCTTTAATAATTATCGCGCCGATGTTGATCTGACCGTTCCGCTCAATCGCTCCAAAACGCTACGGTTCCGTACGGCCGACGTCTTTCAGGATAACGATTACTTCTACAAGTATGCCCATAATCGGATGTGGCAGGCTTATGGCGCTTTGGAATGGGACATTACACCGTCCACCACATTCCTTGTCTCTCATGCAGCCCAGAAGCAGAATATTGATGCACCCTATTACGGGCTCCCCGTCACGACCACGCGGACGCTCTGGTATGGCGGCCGGGATGCGAACCCCACGCCACCGTGGGGCTACAGCAATTATATGACCCAGCAGACGATCGCCTCGTTGACGCAGAAGCTCTGGGGCGACTGGAGCGTCACAGCACGTGGGACATTCTACGACCAAAGCTACAACACGCTTTATAATGAGCCGTGGACCAACATTGATACCCAGACAGGGCGCCTGACCTACAAGGACGCTGGAAACTTTCCATACCGAGGTACGAACACCTCCAGATCTGCGGACATCTATGCAACAGGCAGCTTCCGCCTTCTGCACCGGACGCATCATTTGCTGCTGGGTTTTAATTATAACGCCTACAACACACACGTTGCCTACGGAGCTGTAAATTCAGACGCGCTCTACTCTGATGTCAGCATCAACAATACGGCGGTCGTAAAGAAACCGGCTGCAGGCAGTATTACCTATAACCCGGCGGAAGGGGCTGAAGGCACAGACGACAATGCTTATCAGTGGGGGTTCTATGGTCAGCTACGCCTTGAGCTGATCCATCATCTTTCGCTGATTCTTGGCGGCCGGGTGTCACGCTTTTCCGAAAAGACGCGGGATGGCAGTCCGTCTCCGGAAAGCCCATGGAAAACCACGGCGAATATTCATGGCCAACTGACGCCTTATCTCGGCACGGTGTATCAGATCACGCCCAACCTCTCCTGGTACGCCAGTTATGCCAGCATCTTCACACCTTCTGTGGGGCGGCTGACTTTCAACGGAGAAGGTTTGACGCCGCAGCAGGGCAATCAGGTCGAAACGGGGTTTAAAGGCGAGTACTTCCACGGCCGCCTTAATATTTCGACAGCTCTGTTTCGTATGGAGAGTGTGAACCAGCCTGTTCAGGACCCGGATCACACCAGCTTTTACATCACGACCGGCCCAATCCGTCGGCAAGGCTGGGAAGCGCAGGTGGATGGCCAGATCCTGCCGGGACTGGATGTCTCCATCGGATACACATATCTGGATACCAAGGTTTCCAACCCGAAAGTTTCAGACTTCGGGGGTGTTTTCTCACCGCATCACATGTTCAAGTCCTGGGTGCATTACAATGTGCAGCAAGGTCGCCTGAAAGGACTGAACTTTGGTGTCGGGCTGGACGCCTACAGCAATCTTCGGGGCAGTTATGCCACGACAGTTCAGGGCGGTTACATGACGCTCGACAGCGTCATTGGATACCGGTTCAACAAGCATCTCAAACTTCAGTTGAACGCCTATAACCTGACAGACCGCTATTATTACGAACGTGCCAGCGGCGTCTGGCAGTTTAATTTCCCGGCCGCTCCTCGCAGTTTCATGGCAACACTTCGTGGCACATACTGAACCCCCGACACCCCCGCATTCTCTTTCTGACTGGAAGGTTCTGCTCCCCTACTGGCGGTCGGAAGATCGCTGGAAGGCGCTGGGCCTTCTGGGCAGTATTATCGGCTTGTCCTTTCTGGATGTTCAGGTCGCGGTGTGGTTTGGGAAATGGGACCAGACCTTTTTCGACACGATGTTCGCATACCGTGTTGCAGCCTGCATTGCGTTACTGCCCATTTATATTCTGATGACGTCGCTTAGCGCCGGAATGAGAGTTATCCAGCAATATATGACACAGGTGCTCTCCATGCGCTGGCGCCTGTGGAATACACGGGTTTATCTGCGCAAATACCTCTCCGATGACGCGTATTATCATCTGGAACATGGTCAGAACCGGGCTGATAACCCGGATCAGCGTATTGCCGATGATCTGGCCCAGATGACCGTCTGGACGCTCCGTCTCGGGCTGGAAGCCATTCAGGCTGTCACAACCTTTTTGTCCTTTGCAGTCGTGCTTTGGACGATCGGTGGAACACTCTCATTTGTCTGGCATGGTTGGCACATCGTCATCCCCGGATACATGTTTTTCGGAACGACGATTTCCATTCTTTTGGTCTCGTTCGTGCTTGAAAAAGCAGGTGGCCCCCTTGTCAGCGCTAATTATCGTCAGCAGCATTACGATGCTGATTTACGCGCGACCTTGCTGGATGTTCGCCGCAACGCTGAACAGATCGCGTTCTATGGTGGAGAGGCTGCGGAGCACTTCCGTTTGTCCGAATGCCTGAACCGTATTGCCAAAAACTGGCGCGGCGTCATGACCTACACGTGGCGCGCCAATACTGTGGTCGAACTCTATACGGGTGGCGTTAATATCGTTTTGTGGGCGCTGCTTGTGCCGAAGCTTCTGGCACATGCTCTGACGTTTGGTCTGTATTCGCGAATCAATTCAGCATTCATGAATGTCCGCCGAAGCCTGCAATGGTTCATCGAAAATTACACGGATCTGGCAACCCTTCGCTCCATCCTTCAGCGTCTGGGGGAATTTGAGCGTGTTGTCGTGAGCCTTCCGGCCGGTGGTATCGTGCGGACGCCGACGGATGCAGACGGGATTGAAATCAAAGCTCTGGCTCTCGATCGCTCTGATGGCTCTCGCATCGCGGATATAGGAAGCCTCCATATTCCTGCGGGAGAGCGGTGGTTCATTAGCGGGCCATCCGGGGCAGGGAAGAGCACCATGCTACGGGCCCTCGCCGGACTATGGACGCAGGGGACAGGGCATATTTCTTTTAACATGCGCGATGCCATGTTCCTGCCTCAGCGCAGTTATGTTCCGGCTGGCTCTTTGCTTCAAGCCCTTAGCTATCCAGCAACCCCGGATCGCTATGCCCGTGACGCCTGTGAAGAGGCGCTTCTGGCGGCAAATCTGGCGGTCCTTATGCCAGATCTGGAGAATGAAGCGGCCTGGGGAGACGTGTTATCTCCGGGAGAGCAGCAACGACTGGCATTTGCTCGGGTTTTTCTTGCTCGACCGTCCACGCTGTTCCTCGATGAAGCAACGTCTGCTTTGGATGAGAAGAACGAGGCTGATCTTTATGCGCGCCTCCTTGAACGCCTGCCTCACATCACCCTCATCAGTGTTGCGCATCACGCAGCCCTTAAAGCATTTCATGGCCAGGAAATGATTCTTCGCGAAAAAAGCGTAACTGTTCAGCGTCTTTTATAATACCATATGGGGGTATATTATTCCCCTTTGTTTTGGAGCCTGTGGCTTCGCGAATTCGGTCCGCTCAGGAGAGTCCCAGATGTCACAAACGGTCAGTTTTCCAGTTGGTGGAATGACCTGTGCGGCCTGCGCTGCGCGGATCGAGAAAGTTCTGAACCGCAAGGATGGTGTTCAGGCAGCCGTCAATTTTGCGTCTGAGCGTGCGCAGGTCGAACTGGAAGGCTCGGGCACCACAGTCGGGGACGTTATTGCCGCAGTGCGCAAAGCCGGCTTCTCGGTGGATGAGCAGAGTGTAGACTTCGCAATCACGGGCATGACCTGCGCTGCCTGCGCTGCGCGGATTGAAAAGGTTCTGAACCGGATGCCGTCCGTGCAGGGAAGCGTAAATTACGCTGCCGAGCGTGCGCATGTCACTTATGTTCCAGGCATTGTGACGCCTGACGATCTTGCGACCAAAATCACCAAGGCTGGGTTTGGGGCATCTCGTCTGGATGAAGGCAAGCGCGAAGATCCGAAGGCAAAGCGTGAAGCTGTGTGGCGTCGGGAGCGAAACCGCTTTTTGCTGACATTCGTACTTGCACTACCGCTTTTCATTGAGATGTTCGGCATGTTGCTGGGGCGTATGGAGACAGTCCCGCTTGCTGTTCAGTTTGTAAGTGCGACGCTGGTTCAGTTCGTCTGTGGCGCTCATCTTTATCGCCGGGCCTGGAATGCAGTTCGGGGCGGATCGGCGAACATGGATGTGCTGGTCGTTCTGGGAACGAGCATCGCGTATCTATTTAGTGCCGTCGTCGCGATCCTGCACTTGCCCCAGCCAGTTTATTTTGAAGCCAGCGGTGCAATCATCACTCTGATTTCACTCGGCAAGCTGATGGAAACGCGTGCCAAAGTGCGTACCAGTGCGGGGATTGAAAGCCTGTTGCAGCTTCAGCCGCAAACCGCACATGTCGAGCGGGACGGTGTTCTGGTTGATCGTGCGGTAGCTGATATGCACACCGGAGATATCTTTGTCGTCCGGCCCGGCGAGAGTGTCCCGGTGGATGGCGAAGTGCTGGATGGTGCGTCCGATGTGAACGAAGCCATGCTGACGGGCGAAAGCTTACCGGTTCTGAAGCAGGCCGGGAGTGAAGTTTTCGGCGGTACGATCAACGCCAACGGTATGCTCCGGGTGAAGGCAACAGGTGTTGGCTCGGATACCGCTCTGGCGCGGATTGTTCGCATGGTCGAGCAGGCGCAGGGATCGAAAGCAAATGTCCAGAGACTGGCAGACCGTGTTTCCGGTATCTTTGTTCCCGCCGTTGTCGCATTCGCTGTCGCGACTTTCCTGATCGGATGGCTGGTGACGGGTTCCATGACATGGAGCCTGATTTCAGCGGTTTCTGTGCTCGTCATTGCCTGTCCCTGCTCGCTTGGTCTGGCTACACCGACGGCCATCATGGTCGGGACAGGGCGAGGGGCCCAGAATGGTATTCTGTTCCGGAATGCAGATGCGCTGGAGCAAGCCGAGAAACTTACGACAATCATTCTCGATAAGACTGGAACCCTGACGCAAGGTCGTCCGACTGTCACCCGTTTGCATCCTGCTGACGGGGTTTCGGCCGACCGTCTGCTGGCCGTAGCCACCTCTCTGGAGCAGAATTCCGAGCATCCTCTGGCTCGGGCTATCGTGGACTATGCCTCAACTCACCATGCGACGATTTTGAGTGTGGATGGGTTCAAGGCCATCCCAGGTCTGGGCGTTGAGGCACAGATTGACGGAGAGGCAGCCTTGCTCGGATCTCCGCGCTATCTCACGCAGGCCGGCTACAGCCTGGATGCTCTTCCGGTGGCGGCGCTCGAAAATGAAGGGCAGACCGTAATTGCGGTCGCCACGGGAGGACACCTGCTTGGCATCGTCGCGTTGGGGGATGGTCTTCGCCCGGATGCCATTTCAACGGTCACCGCACTGAAGGCGCGTGGAATCAAGGTTGTCATGCTGACGGGCGATAATGAGCGTGCCGCAGCTGTTGTTGCGCGGCAGGTTGGCGTGGATGATTACCTCGCTGGCGTTTTACCGCAGCACAAGGCTGAAAGCGTGGCGAAATATCGCGCTGAAGGTGCCGTTGTGGGGATGGTCGGGGATGGCATCAATGATGCACCGGCCCTGGCCGCAGCGGACGTGGGCTTTGCCGTCGGGGCCGGTTCTGCCGTTGCGTTGGATACGGCAGATGTCGTGCTTATGAAGAGTGAATTGGCGGCTGTTCTTGATGCCATTTCCCTATCCAGGGCTACGCTTTCGAAGATCCGGCAGAATTTGTTCTTTGCATTTATCTACAACGTTCTGGGTCTGCCACTGGCCGCACTGGGCATGCTGAACCCGATTGTCGCGGGTGCAGCCATGGCCATGAGTTCAGTCTCGGTCGTTAGTAATTCCCTGCTTCTGAACCGCTGGAAACCACACTCTCACTGAGCCGGCGTCGTGAGGCGGCGCTGAACAAAGGAGATAAGCGTTCTGGCGCCATGGCTCCAGAGCCCCAGAAAATCATTACTCCCCACATGTCCTGTCAGACCGGCATCCGTAAATTCGGCTTGCCACCGTTGTGCCAGTAGCCGGGCACGATCGTTGGAAAGCCACTGATCGTTCCGGCTGGCCATCATGGCGACGGGAACCGGAGAGGGAGCCTCTGAGAGTGGAGCAAACGCGTTGATGCGAGATGCTTCCGGGTGCGTCGTATGTTCAATATCCGCTGGCGCAACGAGGAACGCACCAGCGACATTGGATGACTCATGCTGTGTGAGCCACCGCATGGTCAGGACCGCACCAAGGCTATGGGCGATCAGAAGGACAGGTTTTTCAGCCTGCTGAATGGCCTGCGTCAGTGCAGCGTCCCACTCTTCCGGTGTTGGATTTTCCCAGTCTGCCTGATGCAGGCGAGGCAGGCCAAAGGCAGTTTCCCATCGGGTCTGCCAGTGGTGCTGTCCGGAACCGAAAAGTCCTGGCACGAGCAAAGGCGTGAACTGTGTTTTGATGTGATGGAATTCGGCGGCAAGAACCGTCTCTTCAGACGAGTGCTGAAAGGAAAGCGCTCGAGCACTCGCTGCTAGGTCCAGAGCAGTTGCGCGGCCAGAGAAAAGGTTCATGCCCAAAGCCTCCAGAAACCTGACCGGGAGACAATTCCCGATCAGGATTTGTGATCTGGATTAATAACGAACATAAATCAGAGTTCAATAAAATAACTATATTATAAAGTTATTTTATTGAACATTCTTAGGCCAGCCCGTCGAAAAGCTGTGTGGAGAGATAACGCTCCGCAAAAGACGGGGCGATAACAACAATCGTCTTGCCGCGATTGGCGGTTTTCTTGGCCAAAGTCATGCCAGCATAGAGTGCGGCGCCAGAGGAAATTCCGATGGGAATGCCTTCGACGGCGGCACAAAGACGCGCTGTTGTAAGCGATTCCTGCTCTGAAACCTCAATCACGCTATCCAGTGCCCGCAGATCCAGCGTATCCGGCTGGAATCCGGGGCCAATACCCTGAATACCGTGGGGGCCAGGTTCATCACCATGTAGAACGGCGCTTTCCCGTGGTTCTACACCAAAGACCTTGATCGCCTTGTTGTGTTTCTTGAGGCCGTGCGCAATTCCGGAAGCCGTGCCGCCAGTGCCCAGGCCGGCTACAACCATATCCACTTGCCCGGCAGTGTCGTTCCAGATTTCCAACGCGGTTGTCTGCTCATGAACTGCCGGATTGGCGTCGTTTTCAAACTGACTTGGCATCCACGCGTCAGGCAGCGTTTCCATCAGTTCTTCTGCCCGACGGATGGCACCGGCCATTCCATCATTTGCAGGTGTCAGCTCGGTTGTCGCACCCATGAGACGCAGCATCTTGCGCCGCTCAATGGAGGCACTTTCCGGCATGGTGACGATCAGGCGATAGCCTAGCGCAACAGCCGCAAATGCAAGCGAAATGCCTGTATTGCCGGATGTCGGCTCAATGAGGGCTGTCCGTCCTGGCGTGATCAGCCCGCGGGCCTCGGCATCGCGGAGCATGGCAACGCCAATACGGTCCTTGACGGAGCCTAGCGGGTTGAAGAACTCGAGCTTCAGCAGGAGGCGCCCCTGCAGCTTTTCCTGTTCCGTCAGGCGGGGCAGTGCAACGAGCGGCGTGCCCCCCACTGTCTCCAGGAATGAGTTGTAAACCTTACCGCGCGGAGCGGCATAACCTTCGAAGGGAGCGGGGGAAGACAAGGCCTTTTTGTTCATATCGTTTCTGTATCACAGGACGTGGAAAAGGGCAGGACGGAATTTGATCTTAAAAAACTAAATATAAAAGTAATATAATATATAATTTTACGAATCACTTATTGTTTATCGTAATATATTGACGATCTGACGTTTCATCCGTTATGAGAGCATGAACTGATCCACCGGAAGGGCATCCTGATGATGTGTCGAATGTGCTGCTGGCAACCCCCGTGTTGCCGACTTTCCGCGAGCCGGAATTCTTTCTCTTCTCATTCGTAATTTCCCGACAGCACATAGATGTCGGGCGCTTTTAAGGTTCGACGTCATGCTTGGTTCCACAGTTATCGAAATCAATGGTATTTTTCTCGGCGTTGCCATTCTGGTCAGCGCAACGGGTGCGCGCCGCTTCTATGCCGCCCATGACAGCGTTCGCGGGCTGCATAACCAGACCCTGACAGATTTGTCCGCCCTGCGCCGCCTGGTCTCACAGCATGCACGGTCCGTTCTGAGGCCGATCTGAAATAAACGATTTACGTTTCTTCCTTTACACCTCTTCTCTTCCCCTGTCGGTCCGCTAGAACGGTAGGCTGAACAGATCGGCAGATGGGAGTGTGTGTGGGAGGAGACGGTTTTCTGCGAATGATCCGCGCGCTTTCCGTCAAGAAAGGCGTTGCTCTTGCGGTCGCGGCGTTGGGGTTCGTCATTCTGGCGAGCTTATGTGCTCCGCTCTACGCCCAAATGGTGGGAGTGGACCCGTTTTCTTCCAACATTGCTGGGACCACCACACGTCACGGCCAGTCACTGGACCTGATGCAGCCGAATGATAATCCTCTGCATCTGGGTTTGACGCCTCTGGGGCCGGACTGGTCACCGGGCGCCTATATGCTGGGTTCTGATTCCCAGGGACGGGATGTTGCGTCTCGCCTGTTGTATGGCGGTCGAAGCTCTCTATTGATCGCGGCATCGGCCGCAGTGCTGTGTCTGTGCCTCTCGGGAAGTATCGGTATTTGTGCCGGATATTTCGGGGGCTGGGTGGATGTCGTCCTGTCCCGGTTACTCGATATCCTGTGGGCTATCCCGGTTTACCTGTTTGCCATTTCACTGTCGGTTGTAACGGTAGGGCACGGTCTTCATCTGGGGTTTATAACGCTTGCTGCCGATAGCTTTCTGATTCCCATAGGCATTATTGCGCTGGTTTATGTGCCGTATGCCGCCCGCCCATTGCGAGCCCGTGTCCTGAGTCTGTCACGAGCAGAATTCGTCATGGCTGCCCGGGGGATGGGAGCCTCGGATTTTCGTATTCTCCGACGTGAAATTCTGCCCAGTCTTGCGCCTTCGATGGTCGTTCTCGGGCCTCTCGTCATGGCTCTTTGCCTTCTGGCGGAATCGGCGTTGTCCTTTCTGTCTCTTGGTGTGCAAGCCCCCGCAGCGTCATGGGGAACGCTCATTCAGGATGGAGAAGGCCTTCTCTATACGAGGCCAATTGTCGCCATAGCGCCGGGCATAGCGATTGTCGTGACAGTGCTGGCCCTGAATGTTCTGGGGAATGCCCTTCGAGATCATCTGGATCCGAAGGGAACTGGTCGATGATACGCAGTTTCCTGTCGCGCACCGGACAGATGGCGCTGGTGATTTTCGGTATTTCTGTTCTGGTATTCTGCATTTTCTTCGCCACTCCCGGAGCAGACCCGACTGCACGTATCGCAGGGAGAGGCGCTAGCCCGCAGGTCATGGCGCGGATCCGCGCCGAATATGGGTTCGACCGCCCGTTGCCTGTTCAGTACGTGCGCATGATGGAGAAATTGTTCGTCACCAGAGATCTCACGTCTTTCGTTAATCATGGTCAGAAAGTCGTGCCCGAAGTGGTGTCTGCGGCGCCGGTAACGCTGTCCCTCGTTGTATGGGCTGCCTTCTTCTGGGTTGTGGGATCTCTGGTGATTGGTGTTGCGTCCGCGGTGCTGAGGGATAGCTGGGTGGACCGGCTCCTGATGGTGCTGGGTCTGATCGGGCTGTCCATGCCGGTTTTCTGGCTCGGGGAGGTGATCAATCTGTTCACCCAGAGTCGCTGGCACGATACGTGGCTGTTTCGATGGGTGCCTCCGCTGGGATATGTGCCGCTCTCTCAAAGTCCGATCGGCTGGGCAAAATCCCTGCTTCTTCCATCGCTGACGCTCTCGGTCTCCTTCATGGGACTATATGCCCGCATCCTGCGATCCGAACTTCTGAGTGCGATGGGAGAAGACTCTATCCGCACGGCAAGAGCGAAAGGCGCAGGGCCGGCACGTGTGTGGCTCTGGCATGGATTGCGACTGTCATGGTTAAGCTATGTCTCGCTCTTCGGTCTGGATTTTGCCCAGTTGCTAGGCGGCGGAGCGTTGCTGACAGAGGTCGTGTTTGCTTTGCCGGGCGTGGGACGTCTGACCTATCAGGCTCTGGCCACCCTGGATCTGCCTCTGATCATGGCGACGGTCATGTATGCAGCCGTGTTCGTTGTCATCGCGAATGCTCTGGTGGATGGACTGTATGCGCTCCTCGATCCGCGTATCAGGGATGGTCAGCATGGACGCTGAACAGTTGCTCGATATTCAGGGCCTGAAGCTGAACCTGCCCGATGGTACGCGGCTCCTTGAAGGTGTTTCATTACGTCTGAATGCTGGCGAGGCTTTGGGGGTCGTGGGGGAATCCGGGTCGGGCAAGAGCCTCACGGCCATGAGCGTCATGGGGCTTCTTCCCGGTTTGAAAGCATCAGGGAGCATCCTCTTTTCTGGACAGGAACTGGTCAACCTCCCGGATAAGGTTATGCGTAAACTTCGGGGCGCGCGGATTGCGATGATCTTTCAGGACCCGATGACGGCTTTTTTGCCAGTAAGGTCTATCGGGGCGCAGATTGACGAGCAGATCCGTTTGCATCATCGCGTCAGCAGACGTGAGGCCCGTGCACGGACGGTGCAGCTGCTGGAACGGATGGGTGTGCCCGATCCGGCCATGGCCGCAAAGCGTTACCCTCATCAATTGTCAGGCGGTCTGCGCCAGCGTGCTATGATTGCGATGGCACTCTCCTGCACACCGGCCCTGCTGATTGCCGATGAGCCCACGACAGCGCTTGACGTTACCGTGCAGGCTCAGATCCTGACATTGCTGCGCGAAATCCGGGAAGAAGGCGCCGGGGTCATGCTGATTACGCACGATATGGGTGTTGTCGCGCAGGCCTGCACGCACGTGGCAGTTATGTATTCGGGACTGGTGGTTGAAAATGGCCCGGTTCGGGATGTTCTGGATCGTCCCTTGCATCCCTACACTCAGGCGTTGCTAGCGGCCATTCCACCCCTGGACGGTCCCAGACCCGAACGGCTTCCAACTATTTCAGGTCAGCCGCCGACACCTGATAATCGTCCAACTGGGTGTGTGTTTGCTCCCAGATGCAGCTTCGTTCGGTCAGAATGTGCCGTGCGTCCGCCGCTGACTGAAATCGAGGAGGGACGACGCGTGGCGTGTGTCCTGTATGCGGCATGAGTGTTCTGCTTGAAGCGCGCAATCTGGAGAAATCTTACCGTCTTGGCCGGGGACGTGTGCTGCATGCTGTCTCGGGTGTTTCCCTGCAGGTGCGGAAAGGAGAAGCTCTGGCGCTCGTCGGGGAATCCGGATGCGGAAAGTCGACCCTGGGACGTACTCTGATTGGTCTGACACAGCCGACATCTGGCAAGGTTCTGTTCGACGGGCAGGAAATTTCCGGGCTGTCCGATCGCGCAATGCGCCCCTGGCGCGCGCGAATGCAGATGGTCTTTCAGGATTCTTCTGCTGCCTTCAATCCACGTCGAACGGTGGGGGAGTCTCTGGCCGAGCCCCTTCGCATTCATCGTCGGCATGGGGTTAGGGAGCGCGTTGCGGAACTGCTTGATCAGGTGGGTCTTTCACAGTCAGTCGCCGGGCGTTTCCCGCATGAGTTCTCCGGGGGGCAGAGACAGAGGTTGAACATTGCCCGCGCTTTGGCGTTAGGGCCGGAGCTTCTTGTCGCAGACGAGCCCGTTTCCGCACTGGATGTTTCTGTTCAGGCTCAGATCGTCAATCTGTTTGGGGATCTGCGGGCTTCTCTCGGCGTGGCATGCATCTTTATCTCTCATGATCTGTCCGTTGTCCGGCAAATGGCAGATCGGATTGCTGTCATGTATCTGGGCAGTATTGTGGAAGAGGGAAACGGCCTGAATGTGCTGGACCGGCCGGCACACCCCTATACCAAAGCATTGCTGGATGCGGTTCCGCGCCCGGATCGGGCCTTGCCGCCGCCTTTGCAAGGCGACGTGCCTAGCCCGGTCAATCCGCCATCAGGGTGTCGTTTTCATACCCGCTGCCCGATTGCCCAGCCGCGTTGTGCAACAGAACGTCCTGTACTTCAGCCGTCCGGTGAGGGACGGCAGGTCGCCTGCCATTACCCTCTTTGACGTTGAAACTCAGCGAGAGGCCGTTTCGAAAGCCAGTGGGTAAAGGGAAGCGACCAGTAACAGAGCCATCGCATAGTTGAAGCTCCGTAACAGAAGCGGCCGATGAAGCCACCGTCTCATGCCTGCGCCAAAGCCAGCCCAGAGCGCGACGGAAGGGCAATTCACCAACCCACAGATGACGCCGGCGATGGCAAGGTTGAAGAAGAACCCTTCCTTCGGAACATAGGCCGCAACAATACCGACGGCCATGACCCAGGCTTTCGGGTTGACCCACTGGAAACCAGCAGCCTGCAGGAAGCTGATGGGTTTTCCTTTCCCATTGGCTTCGGGCGTTGCTGAGGATGTGGCAATTTTCCAAGCCAGCCAGAGCAGATAAGCCGCGCTGGCATATTTCAGGCCAACGTAAAACCAGGGTGCATGCTCGAACAGGCTTCCCAAACCAAGGCCGAGAATGACCACCATCAGGACAAACCCCAACGCAACCCCAAGCATGTGTGGGATCGTTCGGCGGAAACCGTGTGTCAGCCCGGAAGACGCCAGCATCATATTGTTGGGACCGGGCGTAACGGATGCGACAAACGTGAAAAGAACGAGAGGCGCAAAAGCCTGCCAGTAAGTCGGCATGACGGAATTTCCTGTTGCAGACGGGATTATCCTGATCACTATGACAAGGATTACCGGAACAGTACCGGTACAGTTGAACAGGATTCTTTCAGACTGTTCCGGAGGTTTGACCATGACAGTAATGCCAGCTCAGCATGGGACATTTCCCCTCTGGAAGCCCGTCCGTGGTGGTGACACAACGCTCGTTGAGCAACTCGAAACTGAATTCGCCGAGCGTATAGAGACACACAGGCTCAGGCCCGGCAGCCGCCTGCCGTCAGTTCGCAAAATGGCCGAAAGCGCAGGGCTCAGTCGCTATACGGTGATGGAAGCGTATGAGCGTCTTCTGGCGCGCGGGCTAGTTTTGTCACGGCCGGGCGCGGGATATTTCGTGCGCTCACCCGTCGAGCCGCCAGTCTTTGCGGAAGCCATAACGCAGGCGCCCCCGGAGCAGTCAAAGCTCGATGTGACATGGCTTTTGCGCGAAATGTTCGGCACCGGGCAGTCTAATCGTCTGACTGCGGCATCTGGTGTTCTTCCACCTCACTGGCTGGATGCGGATCTGATCGCCAGCGCCATTCGGGCTGCCGCACGGGAAGATTCTGCGGGGTTACTGCAGTACGGCCATCCGCAGGGGAGCCCGCAGTTACGCCGACATATTGCGGCCATGCTGGGCGGCCAAGGCATCGCTGCGCATCCGGATCATCATCTGCTGATGACGGCGGGTGTCACGCATGGAATTGATCTTGTGCTGAGATTGATGGTCCAGCGGGGAGATACGGTGCTGGTTGAGGAGCCGGGCTGGCCTCTGATTTTTGGTCGTTTGGCGGCTTACGAGGCGAGAATCATCAGTGTGCCGCGGGGACGGGAAGGGCCGGATCTGGAGGTTCTGGAGCGTCTGGCTGCGGAGCATAAACCGAAGCTTTTCCTGATTAACAGCGTTGTTCACAACCCCACGGGATATACTCTCGGAGCCGCAGCGGCGCATGATATCCTGCGTTTGGCCGAGAAATATGACTTCATGGTTCTGGAAGACGATACCTACGCGGATTTCCATGATGGAACTGCTATTCGTCTTGCATCCATGGACCGCCTGCAACGGGTTATTCTCGTCACAGGCTATGCCAAGACGATGGCGGCCGGTCTAAGGGTAGGTGTGCTGGCGGCCCGTCCGGATATTGTGGCGCGGTTGACGGACCTAAAACTTCTGGCTGGTTTATGTACGCCGCAACTGGGAGAAAACGTCATGGCGCGTCTTCTGAAAGATGGACACTACGGTCGGCATCTTTCCCGGCTCCGGCAGAGGGTCAATCAGGCGCGCCAGAAATGTGCGGATGCGCTCATCGGATGTGGTCTTACGCTGCCGTATCTTCCGCCTGCGGGTATTTTCGTCTGGGCGGATTGTGGGCAGGATTCTGAGGCCGTTGCGCGGGCGGCATCTGCAAAAGGGATGCTTCTGGCGCCTGGAACATTATTTTCTCCAACGCAGGCACCGTCGAGCATGTTGAGGTTTACCGTCAGTGCTGTGGAGCAGCCCGAACTCTGGTCTGTTCTGAAAGGTCTTCTCTGAGGCGGCGCGCTGCAACAGCCATAATGGCTTGCTTAAAGCTGCTGCATAGCGAAGTGAAAAGTGAGCTCGGTCTTGTGTGTCAGTAGGCGTTATTTGTGCTCTCGAAAAAGCAACGCGTTATGCGTATCTTGGATATGGACGGCAACACCCTCTTCAGTGCAGGACTCTGCTAGTCTCCCATTTTCATATTCGGGGTTTCCCCATCTTCACCAGGGTCGAACTTTGACAGTCCAGCCAGCCTTCTTCCGTTTTGCTTTGCGCGTGTTGCCTCATGGAGGGCAAGGATCATGAGACAGGCTGTACAATTCTATCTGGGCGATGAGCACTGCACTCTGAGTGGCCTGAACCCGACCCTGACTCTTCTGGACTGGCTACGAGATCGTGGCAAAACCGGAACGAAAGAGGGCTGTAACGAAGGCGACTGTGGCGCCTGCACCGTGCTGGTCGTACGATTGGATCAGGATCGGCTCGTTTGGCGCGCTGTGAATGCATGTATTCAGTTTGTCAGCATGCTGGATGGTGCGCAGGTTTATACGATTGAGGACCTCGGTACGCCTGATGCACCGCATCCCGTGCAGGCTGCTATGGTGGAACAGCACGGTTCGCAGTGCGGTTTCTGTACGCCAGGTTTTGTCATGTCCATGGCCGCGTATCGCAAGACGCCTGGTGCAACTGTTGATGATGCCCAGATTGACGATGCTCTGGCTGGAAATCTTTGTCGCTGCACCGGGTATGCGCCGATCGTGCGCGCCATGAAACAGTCCATGTCGGCCGGCCCTGACCGTTTCGATGCGCAAGTTGCGACGATTACGGAGCGTCTCACAACCCTGAATGACGGTGAAACCGTTCAGGTGTCTGGCGCAGAAGGCACCCTTACAATTCCGGCGACTGTAGATGTTCTGGCCGACACATTGGTGCAGCATCCCGAGGCCACGATTGTCGCCGGGGCAACGGATGTGGGTCTGTGGGTGACCAAAGGCATGAAGCAACTGCGGCATGTCGTCTCGATCGGCCGTGTCCCTGAGTTACGGAAGATTGAGCGCACTGATGAAGGCCTGACGATCAGTGCTGCCGTGACTTATCAGGAAGCCAAGCCGTTTATCGCAGACCTCCTTCCCGATGCAGCAGAGATGATCCGTCGTCTGGGTTCAACGCAGGTGCGGAACAGCGCAACAGTCTGTGGAAATATCGCCAATGGTTCGCCAATTGGTGACGGGCCGCCGATGTTTATTGCCGCTGGTGCGACCCTGCATTTGCGACTGGGCAATGAACGTCGCTCCATGCCTCTGGAAGCCTATTTCATTGCTTATGGAAAGCAGGATCGGCGGCCCGGGGAGTTTGTGGAGGCCGTTACCCTTCCGGTTCCTGAAAAGGACGTTCAGTTCCGCGCTTACAAGATTTCCAAACGGTTCGATCAGGATATCTCAGCGGTTCTGGGGGCTTTTTTCATGCGCCGGAATGCAGACGGAATCATTACGTCCGTCCGATTGGCCTATGGTGGGATGGCAGCAACGCCGAAGCGCGCAGCGAATGCTGAAGCAGCGCTGCTTGGCCGCCGGTGGGATGAAGCGACGCTGGATGCCGCAAGAGCCGCGATTGCACAGGACTTCACGCCTTTGACGGATATGCGCGCCACAGACTGGTATCGCCGGACAGTCGCCGCGAATCTGCTGACGCGCTTCTTTGAGGAAACAACGGGCGGCCCACAGGCGCGTCTGGCCCGTACGGGAGGGCTGGCCCATGTCTGAAGCTCGCAAGATGCCGATGGTTCAGGGCGCGGCTTCCACCAGCATGAAGCATGAAAGTGCGATCCTGCATGTGACAGGGCGTGCGAACTACATCGACGATATGCCGGAGCCGAAAGGCATGTTGCATGTCGTTCCGGGGCTGAGCACCAAGGCTCATGCGCGGATCGTGTCCATGGATCTGAGCGCGGTGCGGTCTGCGCCCGGTGTGGTGCGGGTTCTGACGGCAGAGGATGTTCCGGGCGAGAACGAGATCAGCCCGGTTCATGCGCATGATGAGCCCCTATTGGCCACGGATCATGTCTATTACTGGGGCCAGCCGATGTTTGCCGTAGTGGCGACGTCCCGGCAGGCTGCCCGTCAGGCCGTGCGGCTTGCGAAGATCGAGTATGAAGAAAAGCCCGCTATCCTGAACGTTGCTCAGGCGCGTGAAGCTGGCGGCGATCTGGTTTGGCGTCCACTGGTCATGAAGCGCGGTGATGTGGATGCCGGACTGGCTGCCGCGCCGCGCCGTCTGTCCGGCAATATCACGATGGGCGGGCAGGAGCATTTCTACCTCGAAGGGCAGGCCGCTCTGGCTCAGCCAGGTGAGGCTGGGGAAATGCGCGTCTGGTCTTCCACGCAGCATCCGTCTGAAACGCAGCATCTGGTGGCATGTGTTCTGGGCCGGCCGCATCATCTGGTCACGACTGAAGTGCGCCGGATGGGCGGGGGCTTTGGGGGCAAGGAAACGCAGGCCAATGCTGCGGCCTGTTTGGCGGCCATTGCGGCTGATCTGACCGGCCAGGCTGCCAAGATGCGTCTGGATCGTGACGACGATATGATGATGACCGGCAAGCGGCATGATTTCGTTGTGGATTATGATGTCGGCTTTACGGATGACGGGGACATTCTGGCAGTCGATATGGTTCTGGCCGCTCGCTGTGGCTGGTCCGCCGATCTGTCCGGCCCTGTTGTGGATCGTGCGCTGTTTCATGCGGACAACGCGTATTTTTATCCGGATGTACGGTTCCGTTCCGAACCACTGCGCACCAACACGCAGTCCAACACGGCTTATCGAGGGTTTGGTGGCCCGCAGGGTATTGTCGCGGCAGAACGCGTGATCGAGGAAGTCGCATTTGCGACGGGGCTTGATCCTGTGACGGTGCGGCTGCGCAATTTCTACGGAACGACAGATCGGAACATCACGCCGTATCACATGACGGTGGAAGACTCGATCAGTCGGGAAATCGTCACGGAACTGGTACGGCGCTGCGATTATGCAAAGCGCAAGGAAGAGATCCGCGCTTTCAATAAAACCAGCCGTTACATCAAGCGCGGGATTGCCCTGACGCCGGTAAAATTCGGCATTTCCTTCACGGCGACACATTACAATCAGGCTGGTGCGCTGGTTCATGTCTATACGGATGGTTCCGTGCAGGTGAACCATGGCGGGACCGAAATGGGGCAGGGTCTGCACACGAAAATGGTGCAGATTGCCATGCGTGAGTTTGGTCTGACGTCCGACCGGGTCCGCATCACAGCCACTACAACCGGCAAGGTCCCCAACACGTCTGCAACGGCGGCGTCTTCCGGGGCAGATTTGAACGGCATGGCAGTCCTGGATGCCATCACCAAGATCAAGCGCCGCATGATCGCGTTTGCTGCCGAAAAGTGGAATGTCGCAGAAGAAGACGTGCAGTTCCTGCCAGATGGCGTGCATGTCGGGTCAGACGTCATGACCTTCCAGCAACTGGCATGGCAGGTCTATTTCGCCCGTATCTCCCTGTCTTCCAACGGGTTCTACAAGACGCCCAAGATCTCCTGGGATCCGGCAACGGGGCGGGGACGTCCATTTTTTTACTTCGCCTATGGTGCGGCGTGTGCGGAAGTGTCCGTTGATCTGCTGACGGGTGAGAACACCATGGACCGCGTGGATATTCTCCATGACGCCGGGCAATCTCTGAATCCAGAAATTGATGTCGGGCAGATCGAAGGTGGTTTCGTGCAGGGCGCGGGTTGGCTGACGATGGAAGAGCTGGTCTGGGATACTGCGGGTCGTCTACGGACCCATGCGCCCAGCACTTACAAGATCCCGGCCTGTTCCGATCGGCCACGGATTTTCAATGTGGAACTGCTGGAAAATGCCCCGAACCAGGAAGAGACGATTTTCCGGTCCAAGGCCGTTGGGGAGCCTCCTTTTGTGCATGGCGTGGCAGTTCTTCAGGCCATTTCGGACGCTCTCGCCAGCCTGAATGATTACAAGACCTGCCCGAAGCTTGATGCCCCCGCCACACCGGAACGGGTTCTGCGGACTGCCATGAGCCTGCGTGGCGAGATCGACTGATCATGCTGGAAGCCATCCGCCGCTGGCGTGATGCGGGGGAGGCGGTGGCCAGAATCACGGTTCTGGTCGCCAAAGGGTCCACGCCGCGTGAGGCCGGGGCTTATATGCTCCTCACACAACGCGAGCAGGTTGGGACCATCGGCGGGGGACGTCTGGAGTGGGACTGCATGGCGGATGCCCGGGCCCTCCTCACCAATGGTGACGATCATCTGGAACGTCATATCCCGCTGGGGCCTGCCATCAACCAGTGCTGTGGCGGCGCTGTGACGGTGAGCATCGAGCGCATACGAAACCTGGATGACATTGAGAGTCAGGCCTGGAAAGAGCGGGAGACGCTGCCTCAGTTGATTCTGTTCGGGGCAGGACATGTTGGGAGAGCGCTGGCGAAATCATTGGCGCTTCTGCCCCTCAGGCTTGTCTGGGTTGATGCGCGGCAAGATGAGTTCGGGCCTGTTCCGCCAACAGTCGAAGCACAGGTCACATCAGACTGGGAAAGCACCTTGAATGCAGCGCCTGCTGGTTCGGGCGTTCTGGTACTGACACAAAGTCACACTCTGGATGCCCTCATTACAGGTGCAGCGTTGGCACGAAATGATCTGCGATACGTTGGGATGATCGGCTCTCGTACGAAACGCAAACGCTTTGAGAGTGCGTTCCGGGCAATCGACATCCCGCAACAGCAGATTGATAAACTGGTCTGCCCGATTGGAGATTTCGGCGTCCGGGACAAGCGTCCTGAAATGATTGCAGCTTTCGTTACGGCAGAAATTGCGGCTCGTTTGCTGGAAGTTTGACGGCAGTAGGAATCCGGGACTCGGCCATGTAACGGAAGCTTGCAAAATCGTACGGGATTCGTAATTTCCAAGTGGATAATTTTCGATATTTCTGGCAGTTTTCCAAGCCTCGCAGACATCACGCCGTTGTGATGTAACACCACGTTCAAGTGATGCATCTTCTGCGCTTATGGTGAGCCTATGAGCACTGACTTTCGGATGCAGCCTGCGCCAGGCAGCAGGTTTCTCTCGACAGCACGACGTGCAGGACAAAAGTTCTGTGCTTCATCCTCCCGTTTTCTCCGGACTGGAGTAGCGGCAGGGGTTGTGCACCTTGCCCTCTTTTCAGGATCTGCCATCGCAGCAGGTGCGGCGATACCGCAGGCCGACAAACCACCATCCCTCACGGCGGCCGATCAGACTTTTGTGGAAGATCTGGAACATCGGACGTTCCGCTGGTTCTGGGATACGGCCAACCCCAAGAATGGGCTGATCCCTGATCGCTCTCCGCTGCCGAATGGCGCTGCGAGCATTGCGGGTGTGGGCTTCGGTTTGACGGCTTATGGAATTGGAGCGGAGCGCGGATACATAACCCGCCAACAGGCTGCGGACCGCACGCTGACCACCCTGAGATTTCTGATTGGTCTGCCGCAGAACGACAAGGTTTCAGGGGCGGCAGGGTACAAAGGCTTTTTCTACCATTTTTTGGACCCCAATACCGGCTTGCGCGTCGCGGACTGGTCTGAACTTTCCAGTGTAGACACAACACTTCTTATGGGCGGCGTTCTGTTTTCCCAGTCTTATTATGACCGGGATACTGCGCAGGAAAAAGAAATCCGCGACATTGCCGATCGCCTGTATCGCCGTATCGACTGGACGTGGATGAAAGCGCATGGCCCTTGGCTGAGCATGGGATGGTCGCCGCCCAACACGTTCATCACGACGGACTGGAAGGGCTATAACGAAGGCCTGATCATTTATCTTCTGGCCATTGCATCGCCAACGCATCCCCTTCCAGCAGAAACATGGAAGACCTGGACGGCAACCTACGACGGACAATGGGGAGATTTTCAGGGCCATAAGCTGCTGAATTTCGCACCACTCTTTGGTCACCAGTACAGCGAATCCTGGATTGATTTCCGTGGCATTCAGGACGATTTCAATCGCAAGCATGATGATGACTATTTCCAGAACGGGCGTGAAGCCGTGTACGCGCAGCGCGCTTACGCACAGGCGAATCCCGGAGACTGGAAGGACTACGGTGCCAATATCTGGGGTCTGACCGCCTGTGATGGCCCCGGGGACATTCAGCAGGATTATGACGGAAAGCATCGCCATTACCTTGCTTACAGTGCACGTGGTGCTGGCCGGGATTACATTCTCGACGATGGCACCATTGCACCAACAGCCGCGGGTGGATCGATTGCCTTCGCGCCTGAAATTGCTCTTCCTGCACTGGAAGAGATGCGTAAGCGCTACGGAAGCCGGATTTACAATCAGTATGGCTTCCTGGACTCCTTCAACCCGTCATTCAAAGACAAGAATGATTACTGGGTCGACGGGCAGCAGCTTGGCATTGATCAGGGACCTATTCTGCTAATGCTGGAAAACTGGCGCAGTGGCTTCGTGTGGAACACGATGAAAAAGAATCCTTATCTGCGTGATGGCTTAAAGCGCGCGGGATTCCAAGGCGGCTGGCTGAACGAAAAAACAGCGTCCAGCCAGGGCGACCGTCCGCTGTAATTTTGTAGGTCGTCCTCGTTAAAAGGCGCGACCAAGTGCCGCAACGAGCGTTCCGGGCGGAAGTGTCTGGGATGCTCGTTTAGGGCTAGTTTCGTAAAAGATGTTTTCTGGCTCGGGGACCGATACAGTGTCTGTCCCCAGATTAACGGCGATGGTCAGCAGGCTGCCGTCCTCAAGAGTCCAGGAGGCAATGACAGCTTTCTCTCCCAGAATATCGGCTCCCGCGCTGTAAGCTCCTTTCAGGTGCGGCGTAATTTTGGAATGGCGTAAGGCCAAAAGTTCTTTTGTTCTGGCAAGCCATGTCTGACCTTCCGGTGTGTCCCGTTCGGCTCGGTCCGGGCGAGAAATTCGAAATGTTTTCGGGTCAGTGGGGCTCGGAAGTGTCGCAAGAATGTCCGGGTCCGTCAGGTTGCAGTATTCGGCAAACTGTTCTTCGCGCCCACGGCGGACCTTCTCGCCAATGGCCCCGTGAAAATCCGAAAAGAAATAGAACGGCGTTTTTGAGCCCCACTCTTCCCCAAGGAACAGCATTGGCGTCATGGGGCAAAGAAGAAGCAGCGCATAGGCGGCTTTGAAGGCGTCGGGGTCAGAAAGGGTGATCAATCTTTCCCCCAGAGGGCGATTACCGATCTGATCGTGGTTTTGTAAAAACGTTACGAATTTTGTTGGAGGTAAATCGCTGCTCGGACTGCCACGCGTTTTCTGGCGCGGCGGAAAAAATTCGCCCTGCCACGCAAGCCCCTCTGTCAGGACACGTTTAAGAAGGCCGGTTGTTTCGTGATGAAACGGCAGGAAAAATCCTTTGTCCTCTCCGCTGAGCATGACGGTCAGGGTGTGGTGCCAGTCTTCGCTCCATTGTCCAGAATAACCATCGCGGAGAAGGCCCGCGTCATTATTCTCGTTTTCAAGAATTAAATGAACATGGCGGCCCTTTTCGACGGTTTTGTGAATGCGGCTCCGAAGTTTATAAAACCATTGTCGATCCGTAATGGCCCATGCGGCATCGATGCGGAGGCCGTCGAAGCGATATTCCATCAGCCAGTAAAGCGCATTGTCGATAAAGAAATCCGCTACGATTGGGTTATGGAAGTCGATACCATCACCCCAGGGCGTGTCGTAGCGCGGGTCGAAGAAGCCCTTTGCATATTCCAGCAGGTAATTCCCATCTGGGCCGAAGTGATTGTACACAACATCCAGAAAGACCATCAGACCCAGTGAATGAGCATGGTCGATCAGGTCTTTCAGGGCTTCAGGCCGTCCATAAGCTGGCGTTGGGGCATAAACCAGAACGCCATCATATCCCCAGTTCCAGTGACCGCTGAAACTGTTGACCGGCATGAACTGAACCGTTGTGATGCCCAGATCCGCCAGTTCCTGAAGGCGGGCTTTCATGCCCTCATAATTGCCTTCAAGACCCAGATGAGTCTCATAAATTATCGTTTCTTCCCACGGGCGCCCCTTCCAGTCGGGTGTTTTCCAATCATAAAAATCGGGGTCGAGAATTTCGCTTCGCCCATGTACGCCATCAGGCTGAAAGCGGCTGGCCGGGTCAGGAACCGTGACGTTGTCGCGGACGCGGTAGAGGTATCGTGCCCCGGCACCACAAGGTGCTTCAGCGACGAATGTTCCATCTGCGTGTCGCCTCATGGCGATGGGCGGAAGGTCTTCTACTTCCACGAAGACTCTCTCACAGGAGGGAGCCCAGAGCGTGAACCGTGTCCGATCGGGAGCGATGAGTTCTGCACCCAAGCGGTTTTTAAACCTGAAGGAAGACATGCGCTGCGTCCTTTGTCTCAGGGAGCTGGAGAAAGATAAAGCACGGCAAGAGGGGGGAGGATCAGTTCGACAGAGTGTGGCATGCCGTGGGCAGGAATATCCTCGGCATACACCTGCCCATGATTGCCGAGATTGCTTCCACCCAGATGGGCTGCGTCTGTATTGAGGAGCTCTCGCCATTCACCGCGCCATGGAACGCCGATGCGGTAGTTCATGCGCGGAACAGGCGTCATGTTGCTCACAACAAGAACAGGGCGTGCATCTGGAGACTGTCTGAGCCAGGCAAAAACGGTGTTGGCGATATCATCGGCAACGAGCCACTGAAACCCTTCATGCTCATCATCGGAAGCATGTAGGGCAGGGTAGGAGCGATACAGCGTGTTGATGGAACGAACCGTCTCATGCATGCCGCGGCCATACCCGTCCCACAGCCGATACCACGCCAACTCACCTTCATGATTCCATTCGTGCGGTTGAGCCAGCTCTCCGCCCATGAAGAGAAGTTTTCGGCCCGGATAGGCCCACATCAGGGCATAGAGTACGCGCAGATTGGCATGTTTCTGCCACTCATCTCCCGGCATTTTGGTCAGGAGAGACCCTTTGCCGTGAACAACCTCATCATGGGAAAGTGGCAGGATAAAACGTTCCGAATAAGCATAGATCATGCCGAAAGTGATGTCGTTTGCGTGGTAACTGCGCCAGAGCGGATCAAGCTCCATGTACCGCAGCGTGTCATGCATCCAGCCCATATTCCATTTGTAGGTAAAGCCCAGGCCGCCTGTTCTGGCGGGCGCTGTCACGCCTGGCCAGGACGTTGATTCTTCCGCGATCAGCATTGTGTCAGGGTGGAGGTCTTCCAGAGTTTCTGACAGATGGCGCAGGAAATTGACCGCTTCCAGATTTTCGCGCCCTCCATGAATGTTGGGGCGCCATTCTCCTTCCTTGCGGCTGTAATCCCGGTACAGCATGGACGCGACAGCATCGACGCGCAGACCGTCGACGTGGAACTGTTCCAGCCAGTGCAGGGCGCTCCCCGCCAGAAAACCACAGACTTCGTTGCGTCCGTAATTATAAATCAGGGTGTGCCAGTCCTGATGATAGCCTTCCTGCGGGTCTGCATGTTCATACAGGTGTGTGCCATCGAACTGGCTCAGCCCATGCTGATCGGCAGGGAAATGGGCAGGAACCCAGTCGATGATGACGCCGAGACCGGCTTGATGGCAACGGTCAACGAAGTTGGCAAACTGGGCGCGTGAACCATGGCGCACAGTAGGTGCATAGAGGCTGAGCGGTTGGTATCCCCACGACCCGGAATAAGGATACTCCGCGATTGGGAGCAGCTCGAGATGAGTAAATCCCAGATTCTGAAGATACGGAATGAGCACATCACCAAGCTCCTCCCACGTCATGATGTCATTGCCATGCTGGGGATGACGCCATGAGGGGGCATGAATTTCGTAAATTGAAATGGGAGCCTGACTGGCATGTCTGGCCGCGCGCGTGCTCATCCATTCCGCGTCGTGCCAGACAAAGTCATCTGGTGCCGCAATAACAGAGGCATTGGCAGGCGGCAGTTCTGCGGCTTTGGCATAGGGATCGGCTTTGGCAGGAAGAACGTGTCCATCCTGAGAGACTATTTCGTATTTGTAACGCTCTCCGGCGTGCACTCCAGGAATAAATAATTCCCACACGCCAGACCCATGACGCAGGCGCATGCAGTGCCGGCGGCCATCCCAGATATTGAAGTCGCCAACGACGGAGACACGTTTGGCATTTGGTGCCCACACTGCGAAGCGGACGCCATTTACACCCTCAACGGCCATGGGAATGGCGCCCATCATCCGGTCGATCTGCTGATGTTTCCCTTCCGAAAAAAGGTACAGATCCATGTCGCCCAGAAGTAGTCCGAAGCTGTATGGATCATGGGTATCCTGCCAGGCGTCGGCCCAGCGGATACGCAGGCGATAGCGGGCGGAGCGGGGGAGCGTGGCGGAATACAGGCCGCGATCATCGATCCGACGCATGGTCTTTTCCAAAACCTGCCCTGATGCCTGTTCCACCATGAGATGGACTTCCACAGCATCGGGGTAAAAGACTCTCACAATATCCTGGCGATGATCCCGGTGGCGGCCCAGGAGTGCGAAGGGGTCACTGCACTGCCCGGCCATAAGTGCGTCTGTCATGGATTGAAGAACGGGATCGACCGGACGAGCCATCATGCAAAAATACCTTCAGGAACGGGTGCCCGTACGGGGCGTGAATGGAACAAGTGAAGACGTCGCTGTGTCACCTGCGGTGCGCGGCATCCGTGCGACCTGCCGTGACAGCCGTGGACGTGCAGATGCCGGATCGGCGCGGCGTGGGGCGATATCACTGCCCGGCTCTGTCATGACTGTTTCATGGCCGGTCATGTCCTGCAGCAGGCGGGCGTATTGGGCGGCTTTGCCATTCCAGGACACATCGTGCAGGGCACCATTCCGCTGCATTCGTGCCCAGACAGCCTTTTGACGAAACAGTGCCTGCGCGCGGCGGATTGCCAGATAGAGCATGTCCTCTGTTGTGGGGGAGAACAGAATTCCGTTTGCGACGCCCTCTGATACAGCGGCTGAATTGGCATCAATAATGGTGTCGCTCAGCCCGCCCACACGGGCTGCAATCGGGATTGATCCGTAACGCAGGGCATGAAACTGCGTCAGGCCGCAGGGTTCAAAACGGGAAGGGATCAGGGATGCATCGACCGCAGAGTGCAGTCTGTGGCCAAGTGTCTCGCTGTACCGCAGATGGCAGACGAAATTTTGCGGATACCGGCTACGTAGGGTCGCAAACTCCTGCATGATGCCTTCATCACCCACACCGACAACTGCGAGCTGGATATTCTCCTGAAAGAGGCGAGGGGCCAGCTTTGCGAGAAGGTCAGCCCCTTTTTGTGTGGTCAGACGACTGACCATCCCGAGAAGCAGAGCATCCGATTTCTGGGGAAGGCCAAACTCAGCCTGAAACACACGCTTGTTCGCACGGCGCGCGATGATGTCTCCAACCGCGTAAGGAAAGAAGACGGAGGGATCGGTCATGGGGTTCCATTCCCGAAGATCCACGCCATTCAGAATGCCGGTTAGGGCGTTGGAACGTGCCCGCAGGACGGTATCCAGCCCCATTCCTTCCTCAGGAGTCTGAATTTCTTCTGCATAGGTTGGTGACACACTGATCAGACGGTCTGAAAACTGAAGAGCGGCTTTCATGAAGCTGATCTGGCCGTAATATTCGAGTTGGTCGAAGGTAAAAGACCACTCCGGCAAACCGAACGCGTGTAGCATTTCGCGGGGGAAGAGCCCCTGGAACGCCAGGTTATGTACGACATGGGCGACCGGCGGCGTCGGGCCCTCCATATAGCGCAGATAGGCGGGAACCAGCCCGGCATGCCAGTCGTGGCTCAGAACTGCGTCTGGTTTCCAGTCCGGTAGTAATCCGGAAGCAATTAATGCGGCCGTTCGGCATAACACCGCATAACGGATGCCGTTGTCGCTCCAGGGCTGACCGTCTGGCGAAAGATATGGATTTCCGGGACGATTGTAGAGATCCGGCACGTCCACGGCATAAAGCGTGCCTCCATCGGTGCGGCCTTCCCAAAGGATAACGGAATATCCGAGAACATTATCGATCCGGATTGTTTCTTTGCGGTTGCACAGTGCATGCAGAACTGCCGGATAGCCGGGCACAATGGTGCGTGTGCTGATCCCGTGAGGCTCAAGTGCCGCTGGCAGTGAGCCAACGACATCTCCCAGTCCCCCGGTTTTGATCAGCGGATAAATCTCCGCCGCTACGGAAAGAAGCTGCAGCTCTCTCACAGCTGATGCGGGCGTATTCTGCGTCATCACACACACACCTCTCGCTATCCTGCGGAGTTGGATATTTTTTGGCTTTGTCGATGAAACAACGCCTGATGGATGCTGTTGGAAACGCCTTCACAAATAATTTATAGTCGTGTCAGAAGCCCTTCCAGCGTTATCGCCCCAAAAGCTGCACGGCTCTGCCATGGGGCAGGAAAACCGACTTGCGTTTTTGCTGGAACAATCAAAATGAGCGGTTCGCGTCAGAAGGGATTACAGGAAGGAAATCCTAATAATCTCGGAGCTACCTATGACGATTCCGGGGTAAATTTCGCCGTTTTTTCTGCCCACGCCAAAGCTGTTGAAGTCTGCCTGTTCGATGAAGACGGAACACGCGAGACAGATCGGATCCGTCTGCCTGAATATACCGATCATGTTTTTCATGGATGGATCCCGGATCTGAAGCCGGGGCAGTTATATGGTTACCGTGTTCATGGGCCTTATGAGCCCGACGAAGGGCACCGGTTCAATCCGAATAAATTGCTCCTGGATCCATATGCCAGAGCATTTCATGGGGATCTTAAATGGGATCCTTCCCTGTTTGGCTATGAGCTGGACAGCCCGGACAAGGATTTGAGTTTCAGCACGGCAGACAGTGCTGCATTCGTCCCTAAAGCCATCATCATTGACCCGACGCCGCAGCATTTTGACCATCCCGATACACCCTGGACAGATACGGTCATCTACGAGATGCATGTGAAAGGGTATACCCGTCAGAACTCTGCCGTGCCCGAGAAACTGCGGGGAACCTATGCCGGACTGTCAGACCCGAAACTGCTGAAAAGTATTCGGGATATGGGCGTGACGGCGGTGGAATTCCTGCCGGTTCAAAGCTTCGTCAACAGCAAATTTCTGGCGGATAAGGGCCTTAGAAATTACTGGGGCTATAATACGATTGGTTTTTTTGCCCCCGAAAGCCATTACGCAGCAGAGCCTGATAATGCGGCTCAGGAGTTCCGGGCTCTGGTGCGTGCCTGCCATGAAGCGGGCCTCGAAGTTATTCTCGACGTTGTTTACAACCATACAGCGGAGGGTAACGAGCTTGGTCCTACGCTTTCATTCAGGGGCTTGGATAATGTTTCCTATTACCGGCTTATGCCGGACAGCAAGAGACATTACATAAACGAAACGGGAACCGGAAATACATTCAGCCTGACGCATCTGAACTGCATCCGCTTTGTTGCGGACAGTTTAAGATATTGGGTCAAGGAAATGGGTGTTGATGGATTTCGGTTTGATCTCGGAACAATACTTGCGCGCGAGGAAGATGGTTTCCATAATGATGCAACGTTTCTGCGCGTCTGCCGGCAGGACCCTGTGTTGTCGCATGTGAAACTGATTGCCGAGCCCTGGGACGTTGGTCCGGGTGGTTATCAGGTTGGGAATTTTCCGCCGGGCTGGGCGGAGTGGAATGACACGTTTCGGGATACTGTTCGTGATTTCTGGCGTGGCGAGGCCAAGTCTGGCGCGCTGGCGCCCAAGCTTCTGGCCAGCCCGGACCGTTTCAATCACAGTGGACGTCAGACATGGGCCAGCGTGAATTTTGTCACGGCTCATGACGGTTTCACGCTCATGGACTGCGTCTCCTACAACGAGCGCCATAACGATGCGAACGGGGAGGAGGGTAAGGATGGCTCTCCCGATAACCGATCCTTCAATTATGGCGTGGAAGGACCGACAGGAGACCCGGATATTAATGCTACTCGCTGGCGCCAATGCAGGAACATGCTGTCCACTCTGCTGCTGTCACAGGGAACGCCGATGCTTCTGGCCGGTGACGAATTTGGCCGGACGCAACAGGGGAACAACAATGCCTACTGTCAGGACAGTGAGATTTCATGGCTGAACTGGGAGATCGGCAAAGAAGGCGCCCAACTTCAGAATTTTGTTCGCCGCTTAACGGGATTGAGGCGCCGGTATCCCATTCTCCGGCGCGGGCGCTTTCTGACGGAGGCTTACAATAAAGAGCTGGATGTTCAGGAACTCACCTGGCTGACTGCTGGTGGCAATCAGATGATGCCGGAAGACTGGGGGCACGATCAGTGTTTTGGTCTGATGATCGACGGCCGCAGCCAGCGGAGTGGCATCATGCGACGCGGGTCAGATGCGACTGTGCTGCTTGTATTTAATGGATGGAAAGACGCCGTTCCATTCATACTGCCAGAGACAGGAGAAGGCCGGTGGAAGCTTCTGTTGGACACAAACCAGCCAGACGCTGGTAGCGAGATCGAGAAAGAAGTCTTTGACCAGAAGCATGAATACACCGTCACCGGTCGGTCTCTGCTGCTGCTGGAACTGATTTGTCGTGAAGCTGGTGAGTGTGCCTGAGGGCGGACATGGCGGATGAAACATTGCATCCATGTCAGAGCTGACGAAGAATGACGGACCCTGTTTTAGGAAAGGACTATCTTATGCGTCTCATTCTTGCCCTGCTTCTGCCGTGGCTTCAGTTCTTCACCATTGGTCGCCCGTTTGCAGGCATTATCTGCCTGTTCCTTCAGGTGACTGTCATTGGCTGGATTCCGGCTGCAATCTGGTCCGTGTATGCGTTGAGCCAGTATCGCACCGATCAGAAGCTGGCCGCTGCACGTCGCGGCTGAGCCTGTAACGGCCCATAAAAAAGCCCCGACGTCGAAAGGCGCCGGGGCTTTTTTATTATTCTCAATTCGGGTCTTTAGATCGTATCGACCGTTCCACCATCAACCCGCAAAGCTGCACCCGTCGTGGCAGAGGCGAGGGGCGATGCTGCGTAAACAACGATATTCGCGACTTCATCAACTGTTGCCATGCGCTGAAGGATATTGCTTGGGCGGTGCTTCAGGACGAAATCCGCCGCAAGCTCTTCCACAGGCTGAGTGCTGTCAGGGTTCTGGGCCTTGAGCATGTCTTCCACACCCTCGGAAAGTGTCGGTCCTGGCAGGATGGAGTTTACCGTGACATTCGTTCCCGCCATATCCTTGGCCAGACCGCGGGCAAGACCCAGCATGGCCGTTTTGCTGACACCGTAGTCGATCATTTCCACCGGAATGTTGATTGCAGATTCCGACGCAATAAAAAGAACACGGCCCCAGTTACGCTCTTTCATGCCTGGCATGTAGGCGCGGGCCAGCCTGACACCGGAAAAGAGGTTGACCTCGAACAGCTTCTGCCAGCTTTCATCCGTGGTCTTGAAGAAGTCATTGGGGCCGAAAATTCCGGCATTGTTGATCAGAATATCAACAGCGCCTTCAGTGTTCACAAGCGTGTCACACCCTTCGGCAGTGCCAACATCCGCCACCACACTGCGGAAAGTGCCACCAGGAATACGTTCCCGCAGAACGTCCAGCGCTTTGTCTACGCTTTCCTGTTTGCGGCCGTTGATGATGACGGTTGCGCCAGCTTCTGCCAGGCGCCGCGCTATGGCGAGCCCGATCCCGCCAGTGGACCCTGTGACAAGGGCTGTACGACCACTCAGATCAATTCCAAGCATGGCGGGTTTCCTTCTTCATCGGATGGCACATGGCGAAGGAAACGCAGCACGCTCTTGATGGTCGCAAAGGTTTTATGGAAAAGAACTCTGGCGGGAGGCTGCGCTCCTGTGAAGATCTGTTAGTGTGAGGTCGGCCCTCGTCCATCCGGGAAAAGCGGCGTGACCGGGAGAGACAGCATGATGGCCGGTTCAGAAGTAGCGCAAGCCAGCGGCAACGCTCTTCCTCCTTCGATCGTGCATCAGATCAGAACAGCCCTTGAAGACTTCTCGGAGCATCTACTGGCTTTGGCAGTCAGTCTGGGTGGTGGAGCTGCTGCTCTGGTTCTCCGTGACCATGATCGGGAGTGGGTTATTGTCTCTGGTGGAGACAGCCACTTTCTTGCCGAGCTTGAGGGTCAAAATCCTGAGGCTGTTTGCCGTCTTCCCGTTTATGAAAGCTCTCCTGAAGTCTGGCTGTGTGTCAGGCAGAAAACGCCAGGTCTGGAGAATGTCCAGGCCCTTTGCGCGCGCCATATTGCCAGGTCATTTCCGGTGGCAGACGGCTCCGGAGTGGCCAGTCAGCTTCATCGGCTGGATCGGCGTATCAGAAGAATGGCCGAAGCCGCGGAGATGGGTTTTTTCCGCTGTAATCTGACGCGTCGGCTTCTGTTTGGAGATGAGCGCTTTGCCCAGATCTGGGGGCTTTCTCCCGAACTGCTGATGCAGGGGCTTTCGCTGGAAGATGCATATGCCTGCCTCCACCCAGATGACCGCGCCGCATATGAAAGTGTTGCAGAAGACGAATTGCGGGAAGAAGGCACTTTCGAATTCCGTTTCCGCATCGTGGTCTCACATGCGCAGGGTCCGACAATGGTGCGGCATCTGCTTATTCGTGGCTGGCGGGATGATGATCGGCCGGGTCACGATGATCTGTGCTCTGTCGGCGTGGTTATGGACGTTTCAAACGCCTCTGCCGTGGCTGAGGCGCTCAGATCCAGCGAAGCCTTTACCCATCTTCTTCTCTCCAGTTCACCAGATTGCATTCATATTCTGGACATGGATGGGTGCATCCGGTTCATCAATGCAGGTGGCATCGAGGCAATGGAACTCGATAGCCCGATTATCCTGCATGGTGTTCCCTGGGTTGATCTGTGGCGGGGGCAGGCCCGCATCATGGCGACTCAGGCCGTCAAAACGGCACTGAGTGGAGAGGCGGGACGCTTTCAGGGTTATGCCAATACCATGCGGGGAAACCGCCGCTTCTGGGATGTGGCCGTTACCCCGATTTTTGGAGAAGACGGGGACGTCCAGCGGCTTCTGGCGACGGGGCGTGATCTGACGGAAGTCAATCAGTCCAGTCTTCGGCTTCAGCTTGCACTGGATGCAGGCGCCATTGCCGGAACATGGATGTGGGATGACAATTCTTCTCTCGTGATCGGGGATACGCGTCTGGCTGAAACGCTGGGCCTTGATGCAAAAGCACTGGAGCAGGGCGTTCCTGTTACAGCGTTCTATGCTGCTATCGAGCAGGAAGATCAGGGGCGTGTAGCGGCCGCAATCACAAACGCCCTCCACACAGGGGGGCGATGTGATTTCGAATTCCGTGTCCACACACCGGCCGGCCCGCGATGGTTTGAAGGGAATGGTCGTTGCGATCTGACTGAAGACGGGCGACCGCTCCGTTTTCCCGGCATCGTGCTGGATATTGATCACAGCAAGAGACAGGCCCTCCGTCAGGCAGCCCTGGTGGAGCTTGGAGATCGCCTGAGGGCACTGGAAAATGCTGATGAGATGGAAGGCGTCGCCGCGCAGATCCTGTGTCGCGAACTTTCCGTAAGCTGCGCCGCCTACGGAACCGTCGATGAGGCGGGAACGGGTCTGCTGATTGGTGCAATGCGGACAGTGACGCTGGGGTCAGGCAGTCATGTCCAACGTCAGGCGTCTATCCGTGGATTCCACGCGTTCCGTGACTATGGCGATTATGGGCCTCTGTTGGCTCGCGGGCGTACTGTCGCAATTTCAGATGTGCGTCTGGACACTTTGACGCTTAAGCGTGTCGAACGCTTTGAAACCCTCAACATTCGCGCGCTTTTGAATGTGCCCCTGTTCAAGTTTGGCAGGCTCGTGGGTGTGATGTGCGTGTATTCCACTGTTCCGCATGTCTGGACCGAAGAAGAAATCGTCTTCACCCGTGCTGTGGCGGATCGCACCCATGCCGCCATGCGCCAGGCCAAGACCCAGCAGGAATTGCGTGAAATGAACGTCATGCTGGAGGAACGGATCCGCCAGCGAACGCGGGAACGTGACCGCCTCTGGACCATCGCCAAGGACCTGTTCGTTATCATCAGCCGAAGTGGTCACTACATGGCTGTCAGTCCCTCCTGGTTGCGGGCGTTGGGTTATACACAGGAAGGTCTGATCGGGCTGAGGATTGAAGCCCTGTGTCATCCGGATGATCAGGCTGCGGTTTGTGAGGCGTTCGATCGGGTTCGACACAGCACGCCCTGGTCCGATGTCGCGCTGGACGTGCGGATGAAGCACCGGAACGGCACATGGCGGCTCTATAATTGGAACTTCAATAATGAAGGGGACACCATTTACGGTGTTGGCCGTGATGTCACCGAGCGCAATGATCTGGAAGAGCAGTTGCGCCAGTCCCAGAAAATGGAAGCTGTTGGCCAGCTAACGGGTGGTCTCGCTCATGACTTTAACAATCTGCTTGCGGGAATAGGCGGAAGTCTTGAGCTGCTTGAAACCCGACTGACGCAAGGCCGCACTATTGGTCTTGATCGTTATATCACGGCGTCGCAGGACGCGGTGCGACGTGCGGCCTCACTGACGCACCGTCTGTTGGCGTTCTCGCGTCGGCAGCCTTTGGACCCCGTGCCGACAGATGTGAATGGTCTGGTCAGTGGTCTTGAGACCCTTCTTCGCGGAAGCGTTGGCCCACTGGTGTCTATTCAGTTTGATCTGCAGCCAGGAATCTGGACGACACGGGTTGATGCTAACCAGCTTGAGAACGCTGTGCTCAATCTCTGTATCAATGCACGTGATGCGATGCGGGAGAGCGGCGGGACCATACGGATCGTGAGCGCTAATACAACTTTGGGGTCTGTAGCCAGCCACGAAGCCGGGGTGCCTGTTGGTGACTACGTGCTTTTGAAGGTGGAGGACAACGGCTGTGGGATGGCGGAAGAAACGCTGCAACGGGCGTTTGATCCGTTTTTTACGACCAAGCCTCTAGGGAAAGGGACAGGCCTGGGGTTGAGCATGATTTACGGTTTTGCCCGTCAGTCTGGTGGGCAAGCCCAGATCAGGTCCCGGCCGGGAGACGGAACGTCTGTCAGCCTCTGGCTCCCCCGCTACAACGGGCCTGCCACTGTGTTACCAGCAGATGTTCCGGACGGTGATATTCTGACGAAAACGGCGTCAGTACGGTTGTCTGGAAAGCTGGTGCTGATTGTGGATGACGAGGAAGCCGTACGCCTCATTGTGAGTGACGTTGTCGGAGATCTGGGTGCAAGAGTTCTGACGGCAGAGGACGGTATTTCAGCTCTGGAATTGTCAGATCGTTTTTCGAATGGCGTTCAGCCAAGCGTGATGATTACGGATATTGGTATGCCAGGGGGCATGAATGGGCGGCAACTCGCTGCGCGCATGAGAGACAGATTTCCCGATCTGAAAATTCTGTTCATTACGGGCTATGCGGAGCAGAATATTCTGGATGAAGGACTGCTTGAACCCGGCTGTGCTTTGCTTGTGAAACCGTTCAGCACAGAAGCTCTGGCCCGCAAGCTTTCACAGCTCGTGGTGCCAGCCTGAACTCAGCCGACCGATCAGGCGTTTGATATGTAAGAACAAGATTTGAAAAGGAATTTCTGATGAACGATGAGGTGCCATATCTGGATAACCAGACAAGAATTACACTGAATGATGGCCGGGTCATTCCGCAGCTCGGGCTGGGCGTCTGGAAGACGCCCCCTGAAGAAACAGCAACGGTTGTGCGGGAGGCTGTGAAGCTCGGATATCATTCTGTCGATACAGCGCGTCTTTATCGGAACGAAGATGGCGTTGGTGAAGCTCTGGCGGATTATCCTGATGTGTTCGTGACGACGAAGGTCTGGAATGACGAGCAGGGCTACGACAATACGCTTCGTGCCTATGAGGAGAGCTGCCGGCTGCTGCGTCGTCCGGTTCTGGATATGTATCTCATTCACTGGCCGATGCCGGAGCAGGGCCAGTATGTGGAAACATGGAAGGCACTCGTGACCTTGCAAAGAGAGGGGCGCGTGAAGTCCATTGGAGTGTCCAACTTCGAGCCAGACCATCTGTCGCGTATTATGGATGCAACTGGCGTCGTTCCGGCGGTCAACCAGATCGAGCTTCATCCGTTTTTCCAGCAGAAGGCGCTGCGGGCCTTTAACGAACAGCACAATATCCGCACGGAATCATGGCGCCCGCTCGGGAAAGGGCAGGTGCTGGAGAACGCGACGATTGGGGAGGTTGCCCGGAGTGTTGGTCGGACGCCCGCTCAGGTCATTATCCGCTGGCATCTTCAGAACGGTCTGATCGTGATCCCGAAATCAGCGAACCCAAAGAGACTGGCTGAAAATCTGGACGTCTTCGATTTCACCCTCACGGAGAGTGACATGGCCGCGATTGAGAAACTTGATCGCGAAGATGGCCGTATGGGCGCGCATCCGATGACTGCCCGTTTCTGAAAAAAGAGAGCGTCCAGCGGTTCCTTGGCTTCTGGTGACGGTCAGAGTTCTCCTGTAATGGTGCCGGAACCAAAAATTCCGACGATGGCAGGAGAGTTGTCATGACGACACTGAATGAGCAGGACTTTCGCCGGGCGATGTCCCATTTCGCAACGGGTGTCGCAGTTGTGACCGCCAAGGGAAGCGAAGGCGAACAGGGTGCAACCATCAGCGCCCTGACATCTGTTTCCCTTGATCCGCTCCTGCTTCTGATCTGCCTGCATCGTGGCAGCTCGACTTATAAAGCGATTGCTGAAGCCGGACGTTTTGGTTTGAGCATCCTGAACAACAGCCACAAGGATGTGGCTATGCTGTTTGCTAGCAGAACGGCGGACAAATTCGGGTCAGACGTTGTGGTGCGGGCGGAAGACGGCACGGCCTTCATCGATGGCGCACTGGTGCAGATGCATTGCGAACTCGTCGAGACGTTTCAGGGTGGCACGCATGCGCTGTTCATGGCGAAGCCCACGTCCATCACCGTTCGTGATGAAGCCCCGTTACTGTACTTCCAGGGTCAGTTGGGAATTGAAGCGTAACCATTCGCCTGCTTTGGTTACAGGGATATGACCTGTAGGTCATGATCTGAAAAAGTGATGGAAATTTCGAAGTTTTTTTCGAAATTCCTCATTTTTCGTTGTTGAGAATAATTATCATTAGTGTTATCTCCGCGCTCGCTTTTCGGAGATTTTGTGATGCGGGTACGGTCGTGTCTTATTCCCTGTGCAACGATGTTGCTGGGGCTGCCTTCGGGTCTGGTGCTTGCGCAGGAGCCGGAGAAGGAACGTCCGAGGCATTATCAGCACCCTCCTTCTGGACGCGAAAAAGCCGCTGAACATTCCAGGCATGCGGATCATTCCCCTGAACTGTCACGGGAAGAGCGTCTGGAAGTGAAGGGCAGTCATGTCGGGTTGCTAGCGGCTGGCGGAAATGCTGCGACCAAGACATTCACGCCACTTGAAGACGTGCCCCAGAACCTGACCGTCATTACGCAGGCCCGCATGACGATGCTGAACGCCCGGAGTATTTCCGAAGCAGTTCGCTATGCGGCTGGTGTTTCCGATTATGGCTCAAAGGATGATCCACGCGGCTATTTCGGAACAATCCGTGGATTTTCGCCGGATATTTACCTTGATGGCACACGGACGCCGGACGCGACGACGTCTTTTTCCTACAGCATTGAGCCGTGGGGCCTTGAGGAGATGGACGTGCTGCGTGGTGCCTCGTCCGCGCTGTATGGGTCGGGACAGCTTGGCGGCATTATCAATGCTGTCAGCAAACGCCCGCGGTTGAATCAGCAGAATCAGGTGACATTCCAGACCGGGTCTTACAGTCGTGTTCAGGGCGCAGCAGATGTGGGTGGAGCGTTGAACGCCTCCAAGACACTCCTGTGGCGCTTCAACGGATTGATCCGAAAATCCGACACGTATGCCAAGAACATCAAGAACAATGAGATTTATGTCGCGCCTTCCGTCAGCTGGCGTCCGGACAGCAAGACGGATTTTACGATCCTTGCCAGTTATGAGCAGGTCGATGGCGGGTCCACGTCCCAGTTTCTTCCCGCAAACGGAACGCTTTATGCGAGCCCATACGGCTATATTGCGCGCAATTTCCTGAATAGCGATGCAGACTATGATGTTTACTCAAAGCGCCAGGCTTCCATCGGCTACAGCTTCACACGTCATCTGACGCCCAACTGGACCATCAGTCAGAACATGCGTTACGCGCATATTGACGCGTCATATCGATATGTGACGGCTGTTGCCCTGTCTGCTGACCAGAGAACTCTGACGCGTCAGGCTCTGCTGCAATCCTCAAACTATAACAATGTCACGCTGGATACGCGCTCAAACCTGAAGCTCAGGACGGGGCCTGTTCACCATGAGTTACTGGTCGGTGTGGATTTTCGCAGTGACTTCATGGCGTTCCGTCGCGGGCAAAAGACAGCGCCCTCTCTTGATCTGTACAATCCCGTTTACAATCCGATTTCCTGGCCGACCTACGGTACGACTACCAATACAAACGAGACAGAAACACAAACCGGCCTGTACGCGCAGGAGCAGGCAGACTGGCATCGTTTCTACCTGACGCTTTCTGGCCGTGAGGATTTCACGCAAAGCCTGACGGTCAATAATCGGACGGGGGAGCAGACCCCTCAGCAGAACAATGCCTTCACCGGGCGTGTTGGATTGCTTTACAAATCCGCCATCGGTCTGGCGCCGTATGTGTCTTATGCAACGTCTTTTCAGCCGCAGGTTGGAACGACACGTGAGAACACGCCTTTTCTGCCGACACGCGGACGGCAGATCGAAGCTGGTCTGAAATACAAGCCCCCACATGGCACGCCCTGGGGCGAAGATTTCATGTTAACGGCTGACTTCTTCAATCTGGTCGAAAGCAATGTTCTGACGACTGACCCAGCTGATTCGACCTATGACATTCAGACGGGCGAACAGAGAACACGGGGCTTCGAGGCGGAAGGCGTGGGTCGACTTCCTTACAAGATCGATATGCTGGCGTCGTTCACCTATCAGGACCCTCGCATCACGAAGACGACCGTCGCGGCCCAGAAAAACCAGCGCCCCGTGGCCATCCCATCTCACATGGCATCCCTGTTCCTGAAGCGTGATTTCCATCTGGCCCGAAACTGGGTGACGGGTCTGGGCGCTGGTGTGCGCTATACGGGCAATACGGCAGGCGCACTGCCTGCGACCTTCACGGTTCCAAGCCAGCTTGTCTGGGATTTGCAGGCGCACATCGATTATCGGCGCTTCGGAATTCAGTTCAACGGCACCAATATTGCAAACCGCCACTACGTCGCCGCATGTACGCGCTCGGTTGCTTGTGCGTGGGCGCCAGGGCGGGCAGTCTTCGTCACTCTGTCCTATCGTTGGTGAGCGACCGGTGGTGTTCGAACTCCTTTCTGTAGTCCTGACAAGTCTCGCGGCTGGACTGTTTTACCTGTCTGTACCGTCTCAGTGTCTGCTGCGCCGCTCTCTTTCGCCGCGTGAGGGCTTATTGCCGGGGCTGCTCAGCCTGTTGGCTGCTGTGGGGGGGATGAGCCTGAGAATGCATTTTCTGACCGCACTGCTGATCGTCGGAACCGTGCTGATGCTGGCGTGTATTCTGCTGCCTCTTACACTGGCGATTTTCAGGCCTCAGGGGCGCACATTGTGAGTGGTACGACGCAGCCCAAGCCATTGGATGGCACAGGATGGATCGGGAAGGTGTTGGCTGGACTGATACTCGGCGCCACGCTGGCGATCGGTCTGATGGGCATCCTGGGGCTGCTGTTTCACGCCGATGCCCAGCTTAAAACCGCAGCATCCCAGATTTTGCGCTGGTTTCCCGGGCCTGTCTGGGGGCTTGTGGTGGCATTTTCTTTCCTGTTCCGCTCCCCCCGTCATGCATGGCTGACGCTGGTTCTCGTCAACGCCGTGGTGTGGGTCCTGTTTTTCCTGCTGCATGGTGTCATGGCATGAAGATTCGCGGAGATGTCGTTCGGCTTTACCGGAATGTTCATAGCTGGGTGGGCATTATGGCAGGGCTGTTCCTGTTCATCGCCTTTTACGCAGGCGGCATGACGATGTTTGAATTGCCGCTGGGGAACTGGGCCTCTCGCACAGCTACGTTGCCAGCCCCGGTTCCGGCTGATCGCCTGTCCGAACTGGTGCAGAAGGCCGAGACGGCAGATCCGTCCATGATTGCCAACCATACTGTGGTTTTGCATCCGGATGAGACCAGTCCATCGAGCCTCATGTGGGTTGTCTCATCAGACAGGGACCATGGGCCTGCACGGACAGTTTATGCAGGTCTGGCCGCAGATGGCACACTCGTTACCCAGACGAGAACACCCTCGCAGGTCGGGTATTTCCTCAACATCCTGCATCAAAGAATAGGCCTTCCTCTGAACCGGGAATATGGGCGCCTTATCATGGGGATTGTGGCGCTTTTGTATGCTGTGGCGCTTGTGTCGGGCACGATTGTTCTGCTGCCCTCTCTGGTCCGTAATCTCTTTGCCGTCAGACTGACCGAAAATCTGCGCCGCATGTGGCTCGATTTTCATACATTGCTGGGTGTTTGCTCGCTGCCGTTTCACATCGTGATGGCTGCAACGGCTGCTGGGTTTGCATTTCATCAGCCCATCATGGCGTTGGAGAAAACCCTGTTTCTGCCAGCAGTGTCTACGCATCTGCCTCAGAAAAATCACTCGCACCAAGGTGACCGGCCTCAGGCACTTCTTGAGCCACTGGCGATTGTCGATGCCTTTCGAAAGCAGGTTCCGGGGCTTGAGCCGGACACGCTGGCCTATTCCAGCCGGGGCGGGAAGCTGTCTTTGCACGTGACGGTACAGGATGCGGCACAGATCAGCCGTCGGCCGGATGGGGGGTATGGCGAGGTCAATCCTTACACAGGGCGCCTGATCTCAACTGATTTTCTGCCCAACCATCAGAAGCCGGCATTCCAGGCCCTCACGTTGATCTACGCTCTGCATTTCGGGACTTACGGAGGGTGGCTGATCCGATGGGGCTATGCCGTTTTGGGGTTTGGTGGAGCATTCCTGTTTTACTCAGGCAATCAGCTCTGGATCTCATCACGCAGGCGCCGTGACCGTTCGGCTGGTCTGGCGGAAGACAGCTTTGGAACGCGCTGCCTTTCGGCTTTGACAACAGGCTGCATGATTGGCTGCATCAGCGGTGTATCCGCAGTTCTTGCTGCCGCGCCTTTCTTGCCAGAAGGAGGCCACTACCAGGCAGCTGAGGCCCTGTTTTACGCGGTCTTTTTCATCTGCCTCACTGTCGCTGCGTGTTGGGGCGGAACGAGAAGTCTTCGTCCCCTTATAACTGCGGCTGGCGTGCTGACCCTGCTGATCCCCCTGACGGACATGACACGATCTCTGACGTCGGGAGAGGTTACGTCCTTGGCTGCGAGTGTGGATGGTGTGGCGCTTGTTTATGGAGTGGTTCTCATTGTGCTGGCCCTCAGAAAGAGCCCGCACAGGCGGACTGAAATACGCATCCCGGTTACATCATAAGGGGGACGGTAAGCTCCATATTTCCACGGCCGTATCAACCGCCTGCGCAACTGGAAACAGCCGCGAGGGGGCCGCCCCGACATGGCCATGTTGCAGCATGGCCTGCCCATCTAGCTTTGCCCCGATGGCCGGAAAGCGCTCCACATTCGTTTGCGGCATGCGGAACCGGACCCAACGACGTTCCTCATCCACCAGCAGAGCAGTTCCGTCTTCAAACGTGGGGCCGTGCGGATCTGAGAGGCGTTCCGCCAGATGAAGCGCCGTACAGGTTTCCCAGCCTGTGCCGATCATCAGCACGTAAGCGCCGCACTGGTTCAGAACCGCGAGAGGGGAAACAACGCCAAACGGGTCTTCGAGAGGCTGGCTGGAGAGGATGTCTGCAGCCCGTGGCCCCCGGGCTGTAAAGGAAACCTGCGGATGCAGGCTTCGGAGCGTTCCAGGCCACGTGCGGAAGGTCTCGGCAACGGTGCCAACGCCCCGCGTGGAGGTTGTGCGGGGATCGAACGCTGGCATGCTGGCCCGGATCGTGTCCCACCAGGTCTGTGGAACGGGTGGATCACACCATCCGGCGGGATCGCTCAGGTCCGAAGACTGCGCAGGCATGACGATCGTGCCTTCCGGCCCCACAACCTGAAGAAGAGCCTCAATAACACTTCTTGCCCCGCCACAGATCCAGCCAATACGGCTCATGGCCGTATGAACCAGAACCGTCATACCGGGTTCAAGGCCAATCCGTCTGAAATCAACCGCCAGCCGTGCCTGGGTGATAGGCCCGCGGGCACGGGCAATGGCAGCCGCTTCAGTCATGTCTCAGCCACGGCCCCGATAGCCGGGAACGTCCTGTGAGGGAATCCAGACGCCTACTGGCGGTTCACCTGTCTGCCAGAAGACATCGATTGGAATGCCGCCGCGGGGGTACCAGTAGGCTCCGATGCGCAGCCATTCCGGATCGAGCAGTTCGACAAGGCGTTCGGCAATCGCAACGGAGCAATCCTCGTGGAAAGCGCCGTGATTGCGGAAGCTGGTCAGGTACAGCTTGAGAGACTTGCTCTCCACGATCCATTTGCTCGGGATATAATCGATGACGATGTGCGCGAAGTCCGGCTGGCCTGTCACGGGGCAAAGAGATGTGAACTCCGGTGCCGTGAAGCGCACAACGTATTTGCGACCCTGATGAGGGGAGGGCACACGCTCCAGAACGGCTTCTTCCGGGCTGTTTGCGGCAGGCGTGTTACGGCCAAGCTGGCTCAGGGCGTCAGTTCCCGGGGCGGAAGGCCCCGTTGGATGATGGTCGGACATGGTGGATTCTTCTCGCGGAAAGACTGTGTTTTCCGAAGATGTGGACCAGCTTTGCGCCTCACTCAACCCGGCCCCTTTACGAAAAGACTGCGACAGAGTTTGCATATTCGCGGGATTCGGTGCAGAAGACGGCGCAAATTCTCATCTTCGATGCACCGTCTGGAAGACCAAATGGAAATCCGTAACATCGCCATCATCGCGCACGTCGATCATGGCAAAACCACGCTGGTTGACGCGCTCCTCAAGCAGTCCGGCTCTTTCCGCGAGAACCAGCACGTTGCTGATCGCGCGATGGACAGCAATGACCTCGAACGCGAGCGTGGCATCACCATTCTTGCCAAGTGCACGTCCGTTGTCTGGAAAGACTCGCGTATCAACATCATTGATACGCCGGGCCATGCTGACTTCGGTGGCGAAGTCGAGCGTATCCTGAGCATGGTAGATGGCGCGATCATCCTCGTTGACGCCGCTGAAGGTGCTCTGCCGCAGACGAAGTTCGTTCTGGGCAAGGCTCTGGCCCGTGGCATCCGCCCGATCGTGGTCGTGAACAAGATCGACCGTAGCGACGCGCGTCCGGACGAAGTGCACGAAGAAATCTTCGATCTGTTCGCATCCCTGGGCGCTGACGAGCACCAGCTCGACTTCCCGATGCTGTACGCTTCCGGCCGTCAGGGCTGGGCTGATCTTGAGCTGGAAGGACCGAAGAAGGACCTGTCCCCGCTGTTCGATCTGGTTCTGCGCCACGTCCCGACGCCAAACGTCGACAAGGATGCGCCTTTCGGCATGGTTGCAACCATCCTTGAGAGCGACAACTTCCTTGGCCGTATCCTGACGGGTCGTATCGATCAGGGCCGTGCGAAGGTGAACATGCCTGTTCGCGTGCTGCGTCCGGACGGAACGGTTGTCGAAACAGGCCGTCTGACCAAGCTGCTGTCTTTCCGTGGCCTGGACCGTGTGCCGGTTGATGAAGCCGAAGCCGGTGACATCGTGGCCGTTGCTGGTCTGTCCGAAGCAACGATTCCGGACACGATTGCTGATCCGTCCATCAGCGAGCCGCTGCCGTCCCGCCCGGTTGATCCGCCGACCCTGTCCATGACCTTCCGTATCAACGATGGTCCACTGGGTGGCCGTGAAGGCAAGAAGGTTACGTCCCGTCAGATCCGTGACCGTCTTTTCAAGGAAACCGAAGGCAACGTGGCCATTAAGGTTACGGAAAGCCCGGAAAGCGAAGCTTTTGAAGTTGCCGGTCGTGGTGAACTTCAGCTTGGCGTTCTGATCGAGCAGATGCGTCGTGAAGGCTTTGAGCTGACGATCGGTCGTCCGCGCGTTCTCTTCCGTGAAAACGAAGAGACCGGCGATCGTGAAGAGCCGTTCGAAGAAGTTCTGGTCGACGTTGACGAGCCGTATTCGGGTGTTGTCGTCGAGAAGATGTCCCTGCGTAAGGGTGTGATGCAGGACATGCGTCCGTCCGGTGGTGGCAAGGTTCGTTTGACGTTCCTGATCCCGTCCCGTGGCCTGATCGGCTATCACGGTGAGTTCCTGACCGACACGCGCGGCACCGGCCTCATGAACCGTCTGTTCCATGGTTACCTGCCGTATGTCGGCACGATCGAAGGCCGTCGTAACGGCTCGCTGATCTCCGCTGAAGACGGTCAGACAACGCAGTACGCGCTGTTCGCCCTTCAAGATCGTGGCACGATGTTCGTGGACGCTGGCGAGAAGATTTACACAGGCATGATCCTGGGTGAGCACTCCCGCGAGAACGATCTGGACATCAATGCGGTCCGTGAAAAGAAGCTGACCAACATGCGTGCATCCGGCAAGGACGAAGCCCTGCTTCTGACGCCGCCGCGCCGTATGAGCCTTGAGCAGGCCATCGCCTACATTGAAGACGATGAGCTGGTTGAAGTGACGCCGTCCGCCATTCGTATCCGTAAGCGTTACCTGGATCCGAACGAGCGTAAGCGCGCTTCCAAGAGCCGCGAAAGCTGATCTTTCCCATCAGGGAATAGATTTTAAAGAACGCGCACCGGGTTTCCGGTGCGCGTTTTTTTATGGCTGAGAGTCGAGAGGCAAGAAATCAGAAAGTCCTCGACGGGACTTTGGCGGAATTGAGGCGTCTTTGCGAAGAGGAACCTCTATCCCCCTGAAATTTCATAAAGTTAATGCACGACGAAGACGCGCACTGGTGCTAATTTCAAAGCATGGCCACTTCAAATTTTCTGAAATGTGGTCCGTTTTTCAGTTCTCTGGAGCTTCGTTCTCAGATGCGCCTTTTCAATCGTTCCCTAATCGCCGCCGTTTCTGCTCTGGCCCTGACAGCTGCTCCGGCTTTCGCTGATCCAGTGTCTGCTCCGGTCGAAGCAACGCCTGCTCCTACGGCTCCTGCCGCGCCAGCAGAGCCGGCTGCGCCTGCCGCCGCTCCGGAAGCAGCATCCACGGATGCCGCAATGTCTGACAAGACGAGCACCACGAAGAAGCATCATCACAAGAAGCACCACCACAAGAAGCACAAGAAGGCTGCCGCTGCTGCCTCCACGACGGATGAAGCAGCACCGTCCAACTAATGGCGGCTTACCCGGTTTTACCGGGTGGTAAGTAGAGGAAAGCGGGATCGGCGCAGGCTGGTCCCGCTTTTTTTGTTTTTACTGTACGGTTACCCCAGACTTGTTGCGTTCAAGATTATCGTCCCGTCAATTTTCCGGATTTGGATTTCATGACTTCTTATCTTCTGTCCTGGCATGGAACACTGCTTGCCAGCAGGGAAGCCTGCCTCTGCACAGCATCCTTTGCAGACGTCTTGCTAAAAGTGGTCACACCAGTTCTGTTAGAGGACGGCTATGAAGTGACACCTGCCCGGTCTGGGCTCGTGCTTCGCGAACTGCCTGACACAACACGTCCTTTGTGCGTTCTGAGGATGGGGACAGAGTTTCTCTCCAGCCGGAATTCCATGGATCTGGACTGGACGGGGCATCACATGGACTGGGAGAGCTTTCTTCCAATCCGGGCATCTCTCATTCCTGTCCTTCATGCTCTGCTGTCGCGCAGATGGTCTATGGGGAAAGGGCCTTTGCACCTCCCATATATTCGTGAATTTTCTCTCGTAATTGGGGAGCAAGCATGGCCTCTCGAAACTCTGATGGCCACGAGAGAAGATGATATCGTTCTCTTGGAAACTGAAGGCGAAGAGACCGTCTGGATCTTGGAATCTTGCCCGCCCAAAGTCTTATCTCAACTGTTGAATGCCCTGTCTGAGAGTCTCATGGGTATTGATTCAACGTCCGAAACTGAATGGCTGAACAGGCAAATTCTCAAAGTTTCCGTCGCTCCGCATGAAATCATTCATATTCTGTATCTGGCGTTGATGTGCGCAGAGCAGGGGCGATTGGATTTTGCCCAGGAATTTTTGAAATGTGCCCGACTGTATGATGAGCGTCCTGATCTCATCTACTTTCAGGCCATTCTGTCGGAGCGGATGGGAGATCATGCTGCCGCGACAGCGCACCTGTCTCAGGCGCTTGCACAGCAGTTCCCTGATCCGAGCATAATCAGGCAATTTGGGTATCTTGAGACCAGAATGGCAGAAGGAGAGAACATGCTTCTTCTTCTCCCAGAACTGATGCAACAGGTTTCAGGAAGTGGCTTCGATCCTCTTTTTGATTCCCTGATGCTCTCCCAGAAGTTGGCCACAACAAATAATCAGGATGTGGTGCAGGCCTACAGTCTGATGTTTGAGCAGTCCTGTTTCAGTAAAGGCCGAGACCGTGGCCTGGCGCTTTTGCGGCATGAGCAGACATGTAATGGCATCCGTTACTGGAGCGAGATTTGTTTAGGGCATGACGCGTGGCTGTCCGGGGATCGAGCTGCCGCAGACAAGCATTATAGCGAGGCCAAGACCCAAGCCATCGAAACCGGGATCATGCCAATTCACTATAATTGCGGTGTGTTTTCGTGGCTGCCTGAAAATGAAGTTGCAGGCCTTGAAGACAAAGTCGTGGAAGACCGTCTTGGAACGTCGGCGTGGACTTGGAAGTCCAGTGTTCTTCCAGGGCAGGAGGACGTTCAGCCAGAGCTTTGTCTAGTTTTCGGATGTGATACTGGATACTTCCAGTTCATTCCCAAGCTAGTGCTGTCTTTGCTGAAAGTGTGCATGGCCCGATCGAAGGGGGGCCGCATCCGCCTCTGTCTGGGTATCGATAGCCCGACGAGTGAACAGTTGGACTGGTTGGAAGAAATAGCCAGTGCCTTGTCGGTGCATGACTATGGGCTTGATTTCACCTTTGCGCATGGCCCGCTGACCTACCGTGACGGTGCAACCTACACGGCCATTCGATATCTGATTTTTCCGGAAATTGCCGAGCGCTGGAGCTGTCCGGTCATTACCGCAGACTGTGATGGCTACTTTCCGTCAGATTTCTTGACACTCTGGGAAGAGATGAAAGCCACGGCAGATTATGGCTTCCGCCTTTATGCATACGATAAAGCCGGGCATCAGTTTTTTGGAGAGCCGTGGGGTTTTGGGGCTGGCATCTCCTACTTTGGGAATGCGGAGAAAGTGCCCGACATCGCCCGTTTCCTGCATAATTATCTTCAAATTGCCTACAATCCGGATAATCCGACCAACTGGTGTATCGACCAATGCGCTTTAGTGCAGGCTTACAAGCAGTTTGTAGCACCAGATTGGGAGACGTTGCGTATTCGCTTTATGGATGACGGAACGCCGTTGATGGTGATGCCCCATCATGTTGGTGGTAAGCAGGAGCTGCTTGAGCACGAAGGCACAGTGTCCGCAGAGGACGTTCAGGCTTTTCTGTCCGCTTGAGCGGAAGAGTATAGCTAAAAACCGATTTTGGCAGATCACGTCAGATCGGTCTGCCAGAGAAAGAATGCTGCTATCAGCTTTATAAAGCCGATAGCAGCATCGTTTTACAGGTAGCGATCGAGAGAGAGATCCAGTGACGGAATGGCCGTCTGTCGGCCAGAGATCTGGTCTGCAACGATCTGGCCGGAGCCCGCTGCCATCGTCCAGCCCAGCGTGCCGTGACCGGTGTTAAGCCATAGATTGCCGTAGCGCGGAGCTGGCCCGACGATGGGTGTGCCATCTGGAGTGCAGGGGCGCAGGCCGGTCCAGTAACGGGCGGCGGAGAGGTCGCCGCCGCCGTACATCTCGTTGAACGACAGTTCCAGCGTTTCACGACGGTCCGGGCTCAGGCGTAAGCTGAAGCCAGTCAGTTCGGCCGTGCCGCCAATGCGGATGCGATCCCCGAGGCGCGTGATGGCAACCTTGTAGGTTTCATCATTCACCGTGGATACCGGCGCACGGCTCTCGTCTGTGATTGGCATGGTCAGGGAGTATCCCTTGACCGGATAGATCGGCAGACGCAGCTCCAGTGGCTTCATCAGGCGTGGGGAGTAGCTGCCAAGAGCCAGCACATACGCATCTGCTGTCAGGCGGCCAGCGCTGGTACGAATGCTTACGATGGATTTGTCAGCCGCTTCGATGGCTTCAATCGTGGTGCCAAGACGGAACTTCACACCCTTCTGCTCTGCCATGGCAGCGAGACGACGTGTGAAGAGATGCGCATCACCTGTCTGATCGCCCGGAAGGCGCAAGCCACCACGCAGACGATGGCGTGCATGGGCCAGACCTGGTTCATGCGCAATGATTTCATCGACGTTCAGAAGCTGATGATCCACGCCGCTTTCTGCCAGAAGACGCATGTCCTCGGCTGCGTGTTCGACCTGGGCATCCGTCCGGAAAAGCTGGATCAGACCCTTTTGGTCTCCGTCATATGTGATGCCGGTTTCGTCGCGCAGGGCGTCGATTTTATCGCGGGCATACTCCGCAATTCGAAGCATACGGCTCTTGTTAATGTCGTATGCTTTTTCCGAACAGTTCGCGAGCAGCTCGCCCATGAAGCGGAACATGGCCGTGTCGAAGCGCGGGCGGATGATCAGCGGACTGTGTTTGCTGGTCATCCATTTGGCGACTTTGAACGGCAGACCCGGCATGGCCCATGGTGTCGAGTAACCAGGGGAGACCTGACCGGCGTTGGCGAAGGACGTTTCAAGCCCTACGCCAGGCTGCCGGTCAATAACCTCAACTTCATGACCTTCCTGAGCAAGATACCAGGCGGTTGTCACGCCGATGACGCCGGCGCCCATGACGATGATTTTCATGACAGTTCTGCTGCTTTCCGATTGGTAGAAAACCGTATTTTCGATTTGGTACCGATCAGATCAGCACCAGCGGAAACGGTTGTCTACCCCCGGCTTTTCAGCCCGGAACGCCCTTGCTGGTGGAATATTCGAAGTGCAGGGCTGTATCCGGATGAACTATGGCGTGAATGGCATGAACTGCCATCGCACCTTCAGAAAATCCCTGAAGAATTAATTTAAGCTTACCAGGATAGGTTGCCACATCGCCGATGGCGAAAATGCCAGGTGTGCTGCTTTCCAAGGTCGCCGGGGTGACCGGAACCGTGTTGCGATGCGTGTCCAGGCCCCAAAGCGCGATCGGGCCGAGATCCGTGGAAAGGCCATAGAATGGCAGGAGCGTATCAGCGTCCAGATGGCGGGATTCGCCAGCTAGAGTAGTGACTTCCACGGCAGAAAGCTGGCCGTCCGCACCGTGCAGGGCGTGGAGCTGGTAAGGGACAACCTTCTCAATACGGCCCGCTTTGATCTGATCGTCGATGCGGGACAGTGTTTCCGGGGCACCGCGGAAGCGGTCTCGGCGATGCAGCAGATAAATGTGCTCCGCGACCTCTGAAAGTGACAGCGCCCAATCCAGAGCAGAATCGCCGCCACCGGCAACGACAATTTTCTTACCGGCAAAATCAGCACGCTTCTTGACGTAGTACTGAACTGCCCCTGTGCGCTCGTACGCTTCCAGTCCGTCTAGTGGTGGACGGTTCGGACCGAATGCGCCAGCTCCAGCCGCGATGATGACAGCCTTGGCTTTCACGGTGTCGCCACGCGCTGTGGTGAGCGTGAAGTCCCCACGGTGGCCCGTCAGGGTTTCCACGCGGGAGCCGAGCAGACGGGGAACGTCGAACGGTGCAATCTGCTGATCCAGCGCTTCGATGAGTGCGCCGCCCTCAATGGAAGGGTGCGCCGGAATGTCATAGATCGGCTTTTCCGGATACAGCGCCGCGCACTGACCGCCAATACTGTCGAGCGCGTCAATCAGGACGCAGCTCAGTTTGAGCATTCCGCATTCAAAGGCTGCGAAGAGGGCGGTCGGACCAGCGCCAACAATTGCGACGTCGGTGGAGAGGGTTTGAGGTGAAATCGTCATATCTGTTTCTTAGGCGTTTTGAGTTGAATGGGGTAGACCATCCCGCATGCGGTGCGCCTTTGTCATCCAACATATTAATGCAACAGGCGGAACCGAACGCTCTGCCTGCGCGGTGATGAACGGGCTTGTTCAGCGGGATGTGACGGTTCATCTGCTGGAACTGGTGGGAAACGGCCCGCCCGTCTTTCCGCTGGATGACAGAATTCCCGTAAAATCCCTGTTTGAAAAGCCGGTAAAAATTTTCAGCTCCTGGCCACGAATTGTTGGGAAATTGGTGCGCTATCTGAAGCGTCACCGCATCGACACACTAATTGTCGTGGAAGCCACACATGCTCTGTATGGCGTGGCTGCGGCCCGTCTGGCCGGGTGTCGGTGCATCGTGTGGGAGCACTTCAATTTCAACATTGCGCTGGGGCGTCGCAAACGGGTCTGGGGGCGGCAGATTGCGGCACGATGGGCTGATGATGTGGTGGTCCTGACGGCGCGTGACAAAGCGCTCTGGCAGGCAGGACTATCCCTCAAAGCGTCTCTGTCAGTTATTCCGAATATGGCCCCCCGGGTCTGGCAGACAGCTTATGCGCAGACTTCTCGTTTTGTTTTGACGGCAGGTCGGCTGACCGCTCAGAAAGGCTATGATCTCCTTCTGAAAGCCTGGGCGATTATAGAAGCCGATCAACGCGGAGCAGGCTGGTGTCTGCTTATTCGTGGAGACGGACCGGAACGGCTCATGCTTCTGCAACAGGCGGGGTGCCTGAAGCGGGTGACGATTGCCCCCGCGACCCCTCATCTTGACGACGATTACCGGCAGGCCGCGCTCTATGTGTGTTCATCGCGCTACGAAGGACTGCCGATGGTTCTGCTGGAGGCTGCCTCTGCGGGAGTGCCGGTGGTGGCTTTCGATTGCGAAACCGGCCCGGCGGAAGTGGTTGTGCCGGAGGAAACAGGAATTCTCGTGCCACCAGAGGATTATATCGGACTTGCTGAAGCTCTTCTGGCTCTGATGGAGCAGAATGAAAAAAGGCGGGCCATGTCTGACATGGGCCGCCTTAAAGCGCTGGAATTTCAGGAAGGCCCCATCATGGATCGATGGATGGCTCTCCTGGGTCAGTCCTGACTTTTTCTTCAGCCTGCTGCCTGAAGCGTTACTTTCCGCTCAAGTGCCATACCTAGTGCTGTTGTCACAGCGCCTTCAGAGAATGTGACGCTGGTGTATGTCTGTCCGGCTTCAATGGTGCCAGACAGAGTTTTGGCGGAATGCAGCGCCACAATCTGTTGGGCCATGTCTTGGCTGGTGGACTGGACAAGGCCACGCAGGCTTTCCGGAAGCGCCAGTCCTTCTGCGGCCACGGGCGTCATGATGCAGGGTACGCCCGCAGAGAGGCTTTCCAGAACCTTGCCCTTGATGCCTGCCCCGAACCGGAGAGGAGCGACACTGAGGCGCGCCTGATTCAGCACGCTGTCCAGGTTCTGGACATGACCAAGAACCCGGATGCGATCGCTGGCCAGAGCATGGATGCTGTCTGGCATCTCTGCCCCAACCAGTGTGCAGGTAATGGTCGGATCCATGGCCCACACTGCGGGCATGATGTCATGCACCAGCCACTGCACGGCATCACTGTTTGGGGCATGTGCGTAATTGCCAATGAACAGTACGCCGTTTCTGTCGTGGCTTGTGGACGATCTGTTGGCCGCAGGTGTTGCCCATGGAACCACATGCACGATGGCTTGCGGCAGATCTTTCCGAAGCTGGGCCGCTTCTGCTTCAGAGTGCGTCAGGACAGCATCCGCCTGGAGAGCTGCACGGTATTCCGCCACGCGAATCTGATTGGCTTTCGCCATCAGTTCCGGTCGGCCCTGCACTGCGGCCTGACGTGCCAGACGCAGGAAGTGAAGGTCTGCTACGCTGTAGAGGACGTAGGCTCTTTGTTGGTTACGGCGGACGAGTGCCATGTAGCGCGTCGCGATATCTTCACGGTGCAGATACACGACGTCGAAGCTGTTCAACTGGCGGCGCAGAACGTCTTCGACGGACGCAAAGAACGGTAGCCCCTGCACCTTTACACTCGGCAGTGAGTCCAGAGGAGCGGTCATGTCCATTTGGTCAGCGGCTACGAAACAGACGTCATAACCCAGAGTTTCGAGGGCCATCATGTGAGACAGGATCGCCTGCGACCCTGCATCCCGCTTGGCATCGGGGCGAAGGCTGTCAATGACGAGCGCGCGCTTGCGTTGCGTGGTGGCCTTCGTGGGCATTCCCCGGCGACGGCGCGTGGCATGAAGCGACTGTTCTGCCAGACCACTCACGGCCAGAGCACGGGACTGTCGGAGTTTTTCCACCTGTCCAAGGAGGAAGGACAGAACCTGATCGCCGGACTGTTCGTCAGCGGCGGCAGACACAGCGCGGGCTACAGTCTGCTCCATATCCGCGTCGAAGGCCGTTACGGGTTCCAGAACCTGTGGTGTGCCCAGAAGTGCGCCGTCCTCTTCCCGACGCACTTCCAGAACATGGCGTGTGAGGGGGGAGAGGCCGCCGGGCAGGATCACATCGAAGCCGCAGAGCAGGGGCCGTCCGCTCTTGGCAACATCGGGGCGACGACCGTTCGCCACGATGGAAGCGAGAACCACACCGTTATCGACAATCTGCAGCGTCACGACATCTTCGGAGTCAGCAGGGTTCGTCGCCCAGCCGGAGATGCGATTGCGTGTAGCGATGTCGATGAAGCCATCCAGAGGGGCCACTGGCGACGGTGATAGAACAGCCTGTGGAATTTTTTGCTCCATCTGGTCCATCATCCAGGGCGTGTTGCCCAGGGGAGCATGATCGGTGGCGCGACGCACTTCCAGAACGTGACGATCCAGCGGAGACAGACCGCCTGGAATGTCAAATCGGAAGCCACAGGCTCCACCAACATCTGGCCTTGCCGTTGACGTAGTGACTTCGCCGAGAACAACCCCATTATCAAGGATCTGAAGACGAACGGCGTCAGTGCTGCCCGGAATGCGTGCCCATCCTTCAATATGGGTGTGGGTTACGACGTCTAGGAAGCCTTCCAGAGCGCCCGTTGCCACACGTGTTTTCGTCGAAAGAGCGTTCAGGCGCGTCCGGATAGTGGCTAGTTGAGCGCCTTCTTCAACACGCGGTGCGCAATAGCGGGCCTGAGCCTGCGCTGCTGCAGGATAGAGCGCATCATACTCAGAGGCATTGTGGAACATGCCGCGAGAGCTGTCGTCTACAAAGGTTTCAGATTCTGCACCGTTCGCGAAGATAACGTCGTGGCTTTCCAGCTCAATGTGGAAATAAGCCACCTCATCCATGCGTTCTGCCTGAAGGATGCTCGTGCCATTGACCAGAGCGACTGCAGGGATCAGGACCCCGTCCAGATACATGGCGTGGAGCGGCGAAACGGACAGATCCTGCTGGGGCAGATTGTTGCCCAGAGAACCGCTCCGGAAAATGACTGGCAGGATGTCGCGGTTGCCATTGGCGAACGTACCCGAATAGCTGCGGCGACCGATCCAGTGAATAGCCCGCAGACCGTTCGAGCGGGTTTGAACCAGATCACCGATTTCAAGCTGCTCGACGGGAATTTCCCCGCGGTTCGTCAGGATGAGCGTGCCGCGGCAATAGCATGGCGTCCCTTCGGCGAGGAGCAGGGTGCCGCCTGTACTGTCAGACTGAACTGTGAAGAAATCGGCGGCGTAATCGCTGTCTAGGGCTATTGTATAGGTGTCTGTGCCGTTGGAAATTTCCAGCGTGGAAGGGTCTGTCAGGGTTGCTGTTGTGCTGCTGGACCAGGCGAGTTCCGGCAGATCCACTTTTGCACCACTGGCAAGATGGATATTCTTGGTCGTGCTGCCGGCATAAAGTGCCAGGCGGCTGCCATCACCAACGCTGATGTTCGAGGCTGTGCTTCCGCTGTGAACGGCAGCGGTCTGACTATTCGTTAGAGCAACGTCGGACAGAGCTGCGCCGCTTGTGGCGCTGTAGTCCGTCATTTCCAGCAGGGTCAGGGACGGATCGTGATCCGATTCACCATCCAGCTGCCCTGTGTTGATATGCAGGGTCTGGAACTGGCCTGCATTGGCGAACCCGTCTGTGCCGATGGTGTGATCAAGGGACTGAGCGTTACCTTCGTAGATGTAGGTGTAGCGGTTGCTCGCGTCTTCCTTGGTTTCCATGTCTGTCAGGCCAGCGTTGGCATAGACCTGATTGGCGTCGCTCCACGCCACGTCATTGAAGTCTCCGAGGATGCCGATCTTGGCGGTTGGATCGCTCGAAAGCTGGTTCTGGACGTAGTTCGTGATGTACTGGGCCTGCGCGATACGGTTGTTAACCGTCGCTGTCGTGCCGCCATGGTTTACCGGTGGCTGGGTCGCGCCATAAAGCTCCGAACTTCCAGCCTGGGAGGACAGATGCACGTTGATGAGCGTGACGTCCTTGCCGTTGAACTCGAAGGTTCCAACCAGTGGCAGGCGGGTATTCTTGAACGTGCCGCTCAGTTCCTCACTGCCAATGGTGGTAACGGGCTCTTTCAGCGTGACGCGGTCTGCGTTGTACAGGAACACGCTACGGATGTTGCCGCCCGTGACGCCGCCCTGCGTGTTATTGGCAGGATCAACCTGCGCCCACGAGTAGGTCGGGCCACCGGCATCTGCGATTGCCTTGACCAGCGCTGCGAGGTTTTGCTCGGCGCTGACCGTACCATCGCTGGTTGTGCCGCTGTCGTCTTGGATTTCTTGAATGGCTAAAACGTCAGGATTATCGAGGTTCTGTACGATGATCTTGGCAACCTGCGCCAGACGGTCTGCATTGGCCGGATCAAGAGCGTTGAAATTCTCGATGTTATAGTCACTGACGAGAAGATTCTGCTCGTCCTTGTGGAAGGTCGTAACCGGTGCAGGCGTTTCCGTGTGAATGACGGTGACCTGTGTGGTTGGGATCAGTTCATAGACGCCGTTGTAATAGGTCAGCACGCCCGTGATATCGCCAAGCTTGTCACCGACTTCGGCACTGATGGCCGAACCAGGCGTGACACCGCTGTCGTAATAGATTTCGACGCGCTGGGTGTTGATGCTGCTCTCGGTGCTTTGAAGCGCACCGGTGGGTGTCAGGAGGCCATTACCATTATCAGGCACGACCCATGTGGCATTGGACGCGGTGGCGCCGGTCGCTACGACATCATGCAGGGTAATGACCTGACCGATGAGGTTGCGGTAGAAATCAAGAGCGTTCGTGTCCGGGCTGAGAGACGCCGTGCTCTTGTTAAGATCGATCGCCTGCTCAAGGTCACCAAGGTAAGATGCGGCTGGAACCGTCAGGCCACCCTGACCAATGACCGTCGGAGCAATCTCTGCGTAGGTCGCGCCCGTATCGGTGTAAGAGACCAGATTGATCTCCGGCAGCGTGAGGGACTTGCTCCAGGAGGTGCCGGAATAGTTCGTGACGGTTCCGGTAATGGTAACGGTTTCGCCCACGGTCGGAAGGGTGGCTGTCTTGCCCGCATAGACAAAGATGCCTGTGCTACCGATGCTGTCCTTGTCTTTGCTGGCCTGCTGAACCCAAAAGCCGATGCTGCCATTCGTATCGATTGCTGTGACGACGCCAGTGGTTGTGACGCTGGCGCCCGCATACGGGCTGTAATAGCCGACGCCATTGATCTGCTGGATTGTCAGAGTCTGGGGCGTGGTGCTGGTTCCGCCAGACGAGCTTCCGCCTGTTTCCGATCCGGTGCCAGTGCCCGTTCCACTCCCGGTATCGGAGCCCGAAGAGCCTCCCGTGCCGGTATCAGAACCACCTGTGTTGGTGCCTGTTCCTGAACCGCCTGTAGCGCTCCCGTCATTGGCGGCTCCCGGTGTAACCAGAACCGTTCCCGCAGCGGCAGTGGTTCCGTAGCCTTCGATACCAGCCAGTGAGGGGTCATCAATTGCCCAGTCGGAGGCGCTGTTTGTGTCCGTTCCATCTGGAATGCGGGAGGCGCCGGCAATCAGCTTACCCGTCAGAACCGGAGCGCCAGCATAGGTCGGATCACCGCTGCCACCGTCTGAAACGGCAATGGTATCTCCAATCTCAGACCAGGGCGTGGACGTGAACGTCCCACCATTGGCGGTATCGAGATCATCGCCAGCCTTGCCGGTGAAATTCTTGACCAAAAGGACAGTTTGCGTGCCGTTCTGCAAAGCATTCGTCTGGTATGGCGTCACCCAGTAGCCAGCGCTGTTGGTCGTCCCGAGCTGAAAAACGTTGTCAATTTTGCCCGCGACGCTGCCGTCACCATCAACAACGATCAGTGACCATTCACTGTAATCTGTGTCGGCGTCCCCTTTGACTTCAATAAATTCGTTTGGATCTCCCGATGTACTTGGATTGAACATGAATTCATTGATCAGAAGGTTGGACGTCATCGGTAAATACCCTGATTGGAATGGTCTTGTTCAGAATGGTTACTGAAAAGTTAAAAACCATTTCTCTGTGTATGTAATAAAGAGTCAATAAGGATTGTTTGAATTTTTCAAATAATCACAAAACGTTCACTTTATTTCGTTTTGTGTCATGTCTTATGCTTGTGACGAGCAATGCCCTGTTGTCAGAAAGCAGAACATCCACCGCTTGATGGATGAGGCGTGCGGCGTCACATTGCGGGGATGCAGATACGTCTTCCCGATCAGTCCTCGACCGAACATCTTGCCGCCCGAATCGCTGGGCTGTGCGCTCCGGGCGATTGCATTGCCCTGTCAGGCGGTCTGGGGGCCGGGAAAACTACCTTTGCGCGGGCATTTCTGCGGGTTTTGGCCCGTGATCCGCAGATGGAAGTTCCAAGCCCGAGCTTTGCACTGGTTCAGCCCTATGACACGTCTGCCGGGCCTGTTTTCCACTATGACCTATGGCGGCTGGATGGGCCGGATGCGCTGTATGAACTGGCTTGGGATGAAGCCTGTGAAGGCATTATGCTGGTGGAATGGCCAGAGCGCGCCGAAGATCTCCTCCCTGCCAATGCACTGCATCTGACGCTCACCTCGGGCGCGACAGAAGACGAACGGTTTGCGGAGCTGACCGGCTGGCCGGACGAGCGCTTGAGCGGGATTGCGCTATGACCGTTGTGACGATTGCTGGCACCGAGCCGTTTCTGGATCGGGTCGCTCATGAATGGCTGAAACAGGACCCCGCTGCCGGAACGGACGGTCCGGGCCTGCTGCTCGTGCCGAGCCGTCGTGCCGGACGTGCGTTGATGGAAGCATTTCTGCGCGTGCTGGATGGCAAGGCATCCCTCCTGCCGCGCATCGTTGCGATCAATGACGTAGATGAAGAGGCGCTGGCGTCCATCGGGATTGATGTCTCGTTGCCCCCGGCTGTTGAACCACAAAGACGGCTGGCTGTTCTGTCCATGCTGATTCTGCAAACGCCCATTGTCAGTGTCGGAGTGGACAAAACCAAAGGCATTGATCGGGCATGGCCTCTCGCCAAAGCACTGGCGGACCTGATGGATGAGGCCGAACGCAGTGGCGTCGATCTGGCAAAAAGCCTGCCAGACGCTGTGGAAGAACGCTTTTCAGAACACTGGCAGCAGACGCTGAAATTTCTGGAAATCGTTACAACGATCTGGCCGAAATGGCTAGAAGAAGAAGGTTTGTCGAACCCCGTCGCCCGTCAGGTTGCGCGTCTGAAAGCGCAGGCGGCAGCGTGGCAGCATGTTCCTCCCCACACGCCTGTCTGGGCGGTCGGGTTCGCAGATGGGTCTGCAGCGGTTTCAGATGTGCTGGGGGCGGTTGCGACGTTACCGGCCGGACTGGTGATCCTTCCGGGGGTTGATCTGGACCTGCCTCAGGCGATGTGGGACGCGCTGCCTGCGTCACACCCACAGGCTGGTCTCAAGGAAATTCTTACGGATCTGGGGCTGACACGCGACGATCTGACGGACTGGGACGGCGGCAGGGACCGGGCCAGAGAACGCCTGATGCGTGGCGTCATGCTGCCGGAACAGGGGATTACGGCTTGGGGGCGGGATCTGAAACCGCGGAATATTTCTGGCCTGTCTCTGCTGCCTGCACAGGATCAGCAGCAGGAAGCGCAGTCCATCGCATTGATTCTTAGAAATGTGGTGTCCGTTCCTGGCCAGACCTGCGCGCTTGTGACGCCAGATCGTAGCCTTGCCCAGCGCGTTGGAACCGAGCTGTTGCGGTTCGGGATTTATGCTGATGACAGTGCCGGTGAGCCTCTGGCGCAGACGCCAACCGCCGTGTTCCTGCGCCTGATCGCCACGGCAGCCGAGGCGCAGCTTTCCCCGGTGGCTCTGCTTTCTGTTCTGAAACACCCTTTGGCATCTCTTGGGCGAACACCGGGTAACTGTCACGCCTCGGCCCGTCGGCTGGAGCGTTTGTTGTTGCGTGGACCCGCTCCTGCACCCGGTATCGCAGGCCTTAAGGCGGCGCTTGAGACGTATATCCAGAACCAGCGTGACCCGGACAATGGGGCAAGCGCGGATGCTCCTGATGAGCCGGAAGGGCCAGCAGCGTTCATCGCCCGGATTGAAGCCGCTTTCGAGCCTTTGCTTGGCCTGTCTGGCGCGGTTCCACTCCCTGAATTGCTGGAAGCCTTAATTCATACCGCCGAAGCCTTAGCGGCGACCGAAACAGAACTGACTGCAGAGCCCGAAGAAGGACTGCATCCGGGCGGGCGTCTCTGGATGGGGGATGATGGTGAGGCGCTCTCCCGCCACTTGGCCGCTTTGATCCAGCATACCGGCATCCTGCCACCGCAAAGGTTGGCGCATCTGGATTCCTTTTTGAATACATCTATGGCCGGGCAGATGCTGACGGGCCTGCGCGCGCATCGTGGCGGTGTGGAACTGGCCCATCCGCGTGTCACCATTCTCGGTGTGCTCGAAGCACGTCTGCTGGCGTTCGATGTGGTTGTTCTGGGTGGATTAAACGAAACGGTCTGGCCACCTGCAACAGATCCGGGGCCATGGTTGAGCCGACCTATGCGAACGCGTGTTGGTCTGCCGTCTCCTGAGCGGCAGATCGGCATCAGCGCTCATGATTTCGTCTCAACGGCTCTGGCCGCTGGGGAGGTCGTGTTCTCCAGTTCCGCCCGGCGTGACGGTGCACCGGGTGTGCCTGCCCGCTGGATGGTGCGAATGGAAGCGTTCCTGGGTGGCCGTGGGCAGAAACTGCCTGTGCATCCCGCGCTCGAATGGCAAAAGGCGATGGATCAGCCGCTGGATGGTGCAGAAACCGTGGCTCCCCCAGAGCCAAGGCCTCCTGTGGCACTCCGGCCGCGTCGTCTGAGCATCACGGAGATCGAGACGTGGATGCAGGACCCGTATGCCATTTACGCCAAGCATGTCCTGAAGCTGAAGGCGCTTAAGCCGCTTGAAGAAGGTGCAGAACACGCGGATTTCGGCATGATTGTGCATGAGGCCATGGATCGCGTTCTCAAAGATTATCCGGATCGCTGGCCGCAGAATGTGGCCGCATCCCTAAAGCGTGCGTTCGCAGAAGAACTGGCCAAGGCCAATATGCGACCTGCGCTGGTCAGCTGGTGGAGCCCAAGACTGGAGCGTATTGCAGACTGGGTTGCCATACAGGAGCGCACCCGGCGAGAACAGGAACACGCCATCGCGCGGCATATGGAAGTGTCTGCGTCGTTCAAGATCGAAGCTGCACGTGCACCGTTCGAACTGCGCGGTAGGGCAGACCGCATTGACGTTGATGAAGACGGCAAGGCGACGATCTTCGATTACAAAACCGGTTCGCCGCCTACCGGGAAAGCCGTGGAAGGTGGGTGGTCCGTTCAGCTTGTTCTGGAAGGGGCATTGCTGGCCAAGGGGGCTTTCGAAGGCGTTCCGGCTGCCGAGACGAAACAGCTTCTGTACTGGCATCTGACGGGCGGCGATGATCCGGGGAAAGAGAGCGAAGTCCCGAGCCGGAAATCCAGCCTTGATGCGGCGGCCCTGATTGGCGAGGCCATGGAAAAACTACGCGGTCTCATTGAGGAGTATGACCATCCCGATCAACCCTATCGCTCCCAGCCCTGGGCCGGGCATGTGCCGCGCTACACGGATTACGCCCAGTTGGCACGGGTGGATGAATGGCGCGCGGCCTATGCGGAAGGAGACGACTCATGAGCGAGACCCGCAACCGCGCTGACGTTATTGCTGAAGCTGATCGCACACAGCTTGCCGCGTCTGATCCGATGGCATCGGTGTTCGTGTCTGCGTCTGCTGGATCGGGCAAGACCAAGCTGCTGATTGATCGTCTGCTTCGTCTGATGCTGCCCCTTGAAGTGGACGCGGATGATGGGTCGATTGTGTTGGCCGAAGGGGCAAATCCGTCCCGCATCCTTTGCTTGACCTACACCAAAGCCGCCGCCGCCGAGATGGCCAATCGTCTCCAGTCCCGGCTCGGCGAATGGGTGTCGCTCCCGGATGAGCGTCTGGGTCGGGAACTTGAGAAATTACGTGTCCCCAATACGGATGAGACACGTCGTGCGGCTCGTGCGCTGTTCCTGAAAGTTCTGGATCTGCCGGGCGGTTTGCGGATCGAAACGATCCATGCGTTCTGTCAGTCGCTCCTGCGTCGTTTCCCCCTTGAAGCCTCCGTTGATCCGCATTTCACCCTGATGGAAGATACGGATACGACGCTGGCGTTGCGTGAGGCGATGGAAGACGAACTCGCCAAGGCTCCAAAAATCGTGGCGGAAGTGGCGGGGACTATCGGGATCGACCGGTTCTTCCAGCGGATCCGCGCCCTGAACATGGAAGAAAGTCGCGTCCGTCCCCTGCTGGATCGTTGGCAGATGCTGCCGGACGCTGTGCTGAGCGCCTATCGGGGAGCCCTGGAAGCCGGGCAGGAGGCGGCGTCTGATCTGGAAGGGTTGATCTGTAAGCCTCGCAAGGAAGCGGAATTGCGGGCCGGACTTCAGGCGGCGCTCGGCGTTGTCACGGCCGCTGCGAAGCCCACTGTGGAGCAGATGCTTCTGTGGCTTGGGACACAGTTGGAAGACCGTTCGGCCCCCGTCTGGAGCAAATGTCTGCTGACGGACAAGGGCACCGTGCGGCAGATGAACCGCATCATCAGCAAGAAAGCACAGGACGCTGTTCCTGAGATCGTGCCGCTGCTGGAAGAGGAAGGCCAGCGCTTGCTGGACCTAACCGAGAGCATCAAGCGCGCCGTGCTTCTTTCCCTGAACCGTGCGCTTCTGTCGCTTGCCGCGCCGATGCTGTCCAGCTTCCGAGAGGGCAAGGCTGCGCGTGGACTGGTGGACTACAACGACCTTATTCAGGAAACGCGGAATCTGCTTGAAGATCCAGGTGCGGCCTGGGTGCTCTACAAGCTAGATGGCGGGATCGACCATCTTCTACTGGATGAGGTGCAGGATAATTCCGGCCTTCAGTGGGAGATTGCCGGGGCTCTGACATCCGAGTTCTTCTCCGGTGAGGGCGCATGGGAGCAGGGGCCGAGACCCCGCACTGTGTTCGCGGTCGGCGACTACAAACAGTCCATTTACGGATTTCAGGGCGCTGACCCTGAACAGTTTCATAGCTGGAGAGCCGAGTTTGCCCGCCGCGTTCAGAATGCGGGTCTGCCGTGGCGTGACCCAGATCTGAATGTTTCGTTCCGCTCCGTCACGCCCGTTCTATCTTTCGTTGATGCTGTCTTTTCTCAACCGAACGCGGCTCATGGTCTTCTGGAACAGGGGCAGGAGGCGCTGCTTCCTCATGTGTCCGCACGTCCGGGGCAAGGGGGGCGTGTTGAGCTCTGGCCGCTCGTTCCGGTGTTGGAAGGCGAGGACGATGATGAAGGTCTGACACCCTGGCAGGCTCCGAAAGCCAATACCGGCCAGCGCAGTGCGCCACAGCGTCTGGCGGAGGCGCTCGCCGGGTGGATTGATCAACAGATTGGCCGTTCGCCACAGCCAGGTCAGGCGCCTCTGAAAGCGGGCGATGTTCTGATTCTCGTGCCGCGCCGTTCATCCTTCCTGCGCTCCCTGATTCGGGCGTTGAAGTCGCGGAACGTGCCGGTCGCGACACTGGTGCGCGTCGGTTTGACGCAGCAGGTGGCCGTGCGCGACCTCATGACGCTCTGTGCCGCACTGCTTTTGCCACAGGACGATCTGACACTGGCGGCGGTTCTGACCTCACCCCTCGGTGGGCTGAGTGATGATTCCCTGATGGCGCTGGCGACAAAAGATGGTCGTGCCCACGCCCTTGGCCCGAAAGGCCAGCCGCTCTGGACTGTCCTGCGGGAACGTCATCGGGAGCGTGCGGAGTGGCAGGCAGCATGGACGATGCTGTCCGCGCTCTATGCACGGGTGGATTATGCCACGCCGTATCGCCTGCTGGCCGAAGCGCTTGGCCCGCATGGTGGGCGCACAAGACTGCTGCGTCGTCTTGGGCCGGAAGCGGCTGAACCTGTGGACGAACTGCTGACAGCCGCCCTACGATACGAAGGACTGCACCCCCCTTCGCTTCAGGGGTTTCTGCATTGGCTGGAAGCCAGCGAAATCACCAGTAAGCGTGAAGCGGAAAGCGAAACCGGGGCTGTCCGCGTCATGACCGTGCATGGATCGAAGGGCTTGCAGGCTCGTCTGGTCGTGATGCCGGATACGTTGTCCCGTGCGCCAGCCAGTGGAGACTTCCTATGGGAAGAAGCCGCCGGGCTGGACCTTCCGATCTGGGTGCCAAAGAAAGATGCCGGAACGGATGTCACGACCGCCTTGTCTGCCCGGGATGCAGAGAAGGCCCGGGCGGAAAACAACCGTCTGCTCTACGTAGCCCTGACGCGCGCCAGTGACTGGCTGGTGATCTGCGGAGCGTCCACGAAACGCCAGCCGGATGAGACAAGCTGGTATCGTCAGTGTCAGGCCGGGTTCGAAACGCTCGCCAATGCGCGACCCGAACCGCTGGGACTGGGTTGGGACGGAGACCGTCTAGTTCTGGAAGAAGAGCGGAGCGTGGCTCCTGCGCCCGATGCCGCGCCGCAAATCGTCGCGCCCATGCTGGACTTGCCGGTCTGGCTAGGTCGTGCGCCCGACTGGCGCGCGGATGTTGCGCCGATGGAAGACGCCATGACCCGGCCTCTGGCGCCGAGCCGGCCGGATGGCGCGGAGTTTGGCGAAGTGCCCGCAGCCCGATCTCCGTTGGAACTTCTGGCTGGCAGGCCAAAGCCAGTTCGGGAACAGGCCATGCGGCGCGGCACGATGATCCATCGCCTGCTTCAGCTTCTGCCGGAAACGCCATCCGAGGACCGGTTAGCTCTTGCAACCCGCTGGCTTTCCAGACCTGCGCTCGGGCTGACAGAGAGCGAGGTTGAGCGTCTGACGGATCAGGTCATGGGCGTCCTGCGCCATCCGGATCTCGCACCTCTGTTTCAGGCAGGTAGTCGGGCAGAGCAGCCAATATCGGGCATCAGTGAGGGGCGCGTGGTTCTGGGGCAGGTGGATCGTCTGTGGATCGGGAACGGAGAAATCTGGATCTGTGATTACAAAACGAACCGTACTCCCCCGATTCGCGTTGAGCGCACACCCGTGGCCTATGTGCGGCAGATGGCGGCCTATCGGGCTGTTCTCCAGCAACTGCACCCCGATTTTGCCATCCACTGCTCCCTGGTCTGGACGGAGGGGCCCTCTGTAATGGTCCTTCCAGATGAGCTTCTGGATCGTGTACTGGAGGAGTCTTGATTTAACGGGCAGGCTCTTGCAGTCCTGACCAGAGAAGCCGATATCGGTTTACAGAAACACGTTTCATCACAAGGAACACGTCCATGAGCGCAAATACGGTTGCCGTTACGGATAGCAGCTTTGAAACAGACGTCCTGAAGTCTGATGGCCCGGTTCTGGTCGATTTCTGGGCAGAATGGTGCGGTCCGTGCAAGATGATTGCCCCGGCGCTTGAGGAAATTGGCGCTGAGTATCAGGGCCGCCTGAAGGTCGCGAAGGTCAACATCGACTCCAACCCGGAAGCCCCGACGCAGTATGGCGTCCGCAGCATCCCGACGCTGATCGTCTTCAAGGACGGCAAGCCGGTGGCCCAGCAGATGGGTGCAATGCCGAAGAGCCAGCTCAAGGCCTGGATCGAGAAGTCCATCTGATCTGATGGCTACTCGCTATCCACTGTCCTTCATTCGAGGGCAGTGGGGGCGTGGTCAGAGGCGATTCCTTTGTGTAGGATCGGGCCATGCGTCCGAAAGCCTCTGATTTCCCGTCCCCCGTCATCGTGACCTCCAGCGAGGAGGTTGCACGGCTCTGCAACAAGCTGAAGCAGGAGCCGTTCGTTACCATCGATACGGAATTCGTTCGGGAAAAGACCTACTGGCCCGAGCTCTGCCTCGTGCAGCTTGCTGGTGCCGAAGACGTCGCCGTTATTGATACGCTGGCGCCGGGCATTGATCTGGCTCCATTGGGCGAACTCCTAGATGAGCCCGGATGCATCAAGGTGTTCCATGCCGCGCGGCAGGACCTTGAAATTTTCCTTCATATTTTCGACCGGCTTCCGCAGTCCCTGTTTGATACACAGGTTGCAGCGATGGTGGCCGGATTTGGCGATCAGGTCGGCTATGACAGTCTGGTTGGGGCTATCACTGGCAATGCGATCGACAAAGCTCATCGGTTCAGTGACTGGTCAGCCCGTCCCCTGACGAAGGCGCAGATTGCTTACGCAGCAGCGGATGTGACGCATCTTCGCACAGTCTATCTTGCGCTTCGTAAGCAGCTTGAAGAGGAAGGTCGCCTGCGCTGGGCTGATGCCGAACAGGCTGTTCTGACGTCCGAAGAGACATTCCGCCCTGATCCGCGCCGTCTTTGGGAAAAGCTGAAAGCCCGCACGAATAATCGCAGAATGCTTGGTATCCTGCGTGAGATAGCAGCATGGCGTGAAAAAGAGGCGCAGAACGCCGATATTCCCCGCCAGCGGGTTATTCGGGATGAAAGTCTGCTCGAAATTGCTGCGATCAAGCCGGAAAACGTTGAGACGCTAGCGCGTGTCCGGGGTGTAACGCGCGGCTTTGCTGAAGGACGTATGGGGCAGGGGCTTCTGGAAGTCGTTCGTGTCGGTGAAAACCTTCCGGAGTCCGAACTGCCCAAGCCACCGTCCAAATCCGATCGTGGACGCCCGTCCGCGGCTTTAGTTGCGCTTCTTCGGGTGCTTCAGACAGCCAAGTGTGAAATGCACAAAGTTGCGCCGCGTCTGGTGGCGTCTTCCGAAGATCTGGACCGGATTGCACTTGGTGAGACAGATGTCGGTGCTCTTAAGGGCTGGCGTCGTGAAGTTTTTGGGCTGGATGCGCTGGCGCTCGTACGTGGCGAGATCGCACTGGCTGTCGTAAAGGGATGTGTTGAGCTTCAGCGGGTTGCACCAGACGGTGAACCTGCAGACGCGTGACAAGCACCTTCGACGCGGGCATGACTTTCTGGTAAGGAACGTCACCCAAAAGATTCCGGTCCTGTAAAAAGGGTCGGCGGGTAACAGGATAGTGGGCCAAGACAGGCCCGGATGCGCGACAGAGGAACGATATATGGACTGGACGGACGAGACGATCGCCAGACTTCGCGAGTTGTGGAGTCAGGGACTTTCGACCGCCGAAATCGGCCGCCAGCTTTCCATCACGAAGAATGCTGTTGTTGGCAAGGCGCATCGCCTTGGCCTGCCGCCTCGCCCGTCACCCATCCGGAACCGCAAGGTCAAGGATGGCGAAACGCCGTCAACGGAAGTGCCACGGCGCAAGCCCCCCACCCGGAAGTCTGCGGCACCTGCCGAAGCAACTGCTGACCTTTTGGGTGACAAGGTAGATGCCAAGGCCACCCCAGCCAAGGTGGATGCGCCCAAGGCTGCTCCTGCAAAGGCAGCAGAAACTGTGGCGGCCCGTCCTGTGGTTGCTCAAGTTGCACGCGCAGCTGCGGTTCCACCCCTGAAGGCTGAAGCGCCCGCCAAGCCGCCTGCTCCGGAACCCCGTGTGGCTCCGCCGGTCCGTCCGGCTCCGCCGCCGCGTTTTACGGCCAGCATTGATCGTCCGACGCGTCGTGGCCCGTCCTGCTGTTGGCCGATCGGTGATCCGGGCACCCCGGGGTTCCATTTCTGTGGCGCAACCCCTCTGCCGGGTAAGCCCTACTGTGCGGAACATGCGGCCATCGCCTACGTCAAAATCCGCGACCGTCGCGATTAAAAAAAAGCCGTCCAAATGGACGGCTTTTTTTATTGGCTATTTCTGGCCATCCGTCTGTTCAGGGATGGTTCGCCAGATCGCCCATTGGCAGGGAGGGGAGTTGCCTGTCATGACCGAGGCCGGGCGTCGAAGGTGCGGTGCCCGTGAGGTTCTCGAACTGCTCCGGATGCTGTGATGCCGTGACATCTCCAACAGCCTTCGGGTGGTGCAGATTATCATACTGGAGCGGCGCGATAGACAATGTCTGGTCCATGGTTGGCAGCGCCTTGACGGACCACCCGCCACCCAGGCTGCGGATCAGGTCCACATCTGCCGTATAAAGGCGCGTGGCGACCTCCACCTGATGGATGCGGCTTTCCAGTGTATTTTCCTGACTGAAAATCGCTTCCAGGTATGTGCCAACGCCACCTTGATAAAGGGTCATGGTCATGTTCTGGGTGTCGAGATTGGCTTTGACGGCCTGCTCCAGGGCAGTGTTTTCTTTGGAGAGGCGCTCAGTCCGGGACAAGCCATCTTCGACTTCGCGGAAGGCATCAAGAACCTTCATGCGGTATTCGTCGCGCGTTTCCCGGTATGCAGACCAGGTTCTCTGGAGTTCCGCCCGACGCAGCCCACCATCAAAGAGCGGCATGTCGAGGCTGGCGCCATACGTCCAGAGTGAATTGGCCAGATTGGCCAGATCGAAGCCATTGGATGCAAAACCGCCGCCCAGCTTCAAAGCGATATGCGGGTAGAATGCCGCACGGGCGATGCCGATTTCCCGGTTGGCCTGAGCCATTTCGCGTTCGGCCGACGCAATGTCTGGCCGACGTTGCAGCAGTTCGGAAGGCACGGTGGTTGGGATGCTCGGCTGGATGAAGCTGAACGTCTGAACCTGCGGAATATGGAACGCCGATGGAGACGAGTTGGTTAAAACGGCAATGGCATGCTCCGTGACCTGACGGGCAGCCTGAATATCCAGCTGAGCGGCCTGCGTGGTGTAGAGCTGTGCCTGAGCACGGGCCAGATCCAGACGTGGGGCTGCCTGATTCTGAACCTGATTTTCCGTGATGGTGACCGCCCGCTTATAGAAGGCGATGGACTGTGAGTAGATCGCATCCTGTGCGTCATAGCCGCGCAATTCAATATAATCGCGCGCCAGTTCAGCCTGTGTGCTCAGGCGTGCCATGGCGAAGTCTGCCGCGCGTTGCTGGGCAAACTGCTTCTGGGACCGAACGCGGTTCCGGATGGACGACCAGAAATCCGGCTCCCAGGACACGAGGCCACCGTAATCCTCTTCCGTTTGCGTGAGGGTGGCACCATTGCGGAACAGACGGTCAGCAGACTGTTTGTTGTCTGACGCACCGGCTTCCAGGCTGGCATGGGGGAGCAGTTCGGACCGCGCCGCTGCTACGAGGGACCGTGCCTGAATGAAGCGTTCTGCTGCTGCCTGAATGTCTCCGTTGTCTGCCGTTGCGCGCTCTTCCAGCTCGTTCAGGAGTGGATCATGCAGCATGATCCACCAGTTTTCCGGAAGGAGCGTATCAGCAGGCGTGGCGACAGCGAACGGTGCCTGACCCTGCCAGCTCGCCGGGACAACGAAGCTGGGGGCCTTGTAGGTCGGGGCGAGATCGCAGGCTGACAGCCCCAGAAGGGAGAGGGCTGAACCGCAGGCGAGTGAAAAACGGCGAAGGATGGGGCTGATCATTGGTCTTTCCCATAGCCTGACTGGTTATAGCCGCGCTGACCTTCCACGATATTGACCTTGTCGCCTTCCAGCACATCGGCTGGCGGGTTGGAGATGATGCGGTCTGTCGGGGAAATGCCATTCTGGATTTCGGTTGACGTGTCGGCCATGCGACCGACGGTGACGTTCCGATAATGGACGCGGCTGTTTTCATCGACGACGGCGACCTGCATGCCCTTTTCTTCGAAGACGAGAGCACTGGTCGGGATTTCGTAGAGATGTGCGTCTTCATTGTGGGATTTCAGCGCTGCAGAGGCGAAGGTGCCCGGCCACAGCACTTCATCCTTGTTCTCAAGCGTAAACTCGGCAACGGCTGTACGGGTGGTCGGGTCGAAGCCGCGTGATGTCGTCAGGTAATGCGCTTCAAACGTGCGGCCACGATACTGGGGCACACTGATGGTCGCCGTCAGATCTGGCTGCAGAACATAGGAGAATGTTTCTGGCACCGACACGAACAGACGCAGCTTCTGTACATCTGCAACCGTGAAGAGTTCGGATGCGCCACCCGTTGAGTTCAGGCCGCCGCCGCCATTGTTGACGTAATCACCGACGTTGATGTTACGGGCCGTCACGACGCCGTCAAACGGTGCAACGATGGTCTTGAACTTCTCGAGTGCTTCGAAGTGATCGACGTTACGTTGTGCTGCATCCACTTCTGCATGGGCAGACTGTTCGTTTGCGTTGGACACCGAGACGGACTGCCCTGAAACGGACTGAGACCGCCCCATGGCGCGCCAGCGCTCGGCCGTCACTGTGGCGAGGTGGTACTTCGCCATCACAGAGTCCAGATCTGCCTTGGCCTGCGCATACTGTGCATCAAGGGCAGGGGCATTGATCTCGGCCAGAGCGTCGCCAGCCTTCACGTGTGCACCATAGTCCTTGTACCACATCTTCACGTAGCCAGAGACCTGCGGGTAGATCGGCGCCTGATACCAGGCATCAATCGTGCCGGGGAGCGTCAGGGCAACCTTTTCAGGTGACTGTTTGGGCGTGACGACCGCAACGTTCTGGATCGCGCCAGCTTCAGTGTCAGCCTTCAGTTCCGTTGCCGCATGGGTTTTTTCGACAACGATGAAGCCCACGTAAAGCGCGAGAACGCAGCTTCCCGCAATGGCGAAGATTTTCGGAGAGCTGGCCATTAGACAGTTTCCTTCTGACGCGAAGAACGATTGTGGAGGATGGCGTAAACGCAGGGGACAAAGAGCAGCGTAGAGATCGTTGCGACCAGCAGACCGCCGATGACAGCCTTGCCCAGTGGCGCGTTCGTGGAGTTCGAAATGGCCATCGGGATCATGCCAACGATCATGGCGAGTGCGGTCATGAGCACGGGGCGGATACGGCCAAAGCCGGCTTCCAGTGCTGCCTTGAGGGCGTCACCGTGGATTTCGAGGCGTTCACGGGCGAACGAGACCACGAGGATGGAGTTGGCCGTGGCCGTTCCCATGCACATGATGGCGCCCGTGAGAGCCGGAACGGACAGACGCGTATTTGTCAGGAACAGAGCCCAGGCAATACCGCCCAGAGCACCCGGCAGCGCCGTGATGATGATGAACGGATCAAGCCAGGACTGGAAGTTCACAACGATCAGCAGATAGATCAGCACCACGGAAACGCAGAGCCCGAAGACAAGCTGTGAGTAGGCACCATGCATGGTGGTGGCTTGTCCGTGGACGTCGATTTCAGCCGAGCGCGGGACGTTATGTGCGTCGGCCGCCAGTACTTTTTTCACGCCGTCCAGAACGGAACCCATGTCCGTGCCCTCGACGTTTACGTAAATGTCCATCTCGGACATCGAGTTGTAGTGAGACACTTCGCCCGGTGTTCCGGCTGCAATCACGTTGGCAACGGCACCCAGAAGCTGCGGGTCGATGTTCTCTGTGTTGCCTTCACCCTTGTCCACCGGAATGGTCAGCAGATCGCTCAGATGCGTCATCTGATCCTGTGAGGTGTAAAGGTTCAGCGGGAAGGTGACGTTGTCTTCCGGGTCAAGCCAGAACTGCGGGTCCACAACGGCTGAGCCCGAGAGCGTGTACAGTTCGTTCTGGGCAATATCGGCTTCCGTCACGCCTGTTGCCTGACCGAAGGTCCGATCACCGTTAACCATCAGCGTTGGCGTGGACATGGTCTGCTGGATGGTGACGTCCGCAGCACCTGGAACCTGACGGATCTTGCCAATGATGTGACGAGCATAATCGTAGTTTAGCAGGGCATCCGGACCGGAGATCTGAACGTCAATCGGAGCAGAAGATCCAAAGTTCAGGATTTTCTGGGTCAGATCAGCAGGCTGGAATGTGAAGACCGTGCCGGGGAAACGCTGTGACAGATCCTTGCGGAGCAGCTTGCGGTAGTCCCAGACAGGGGAGGCATCATTTTTCAGGGCAATCGTCAGGTCGCAGTCCTGCGTTCCGACGCTTGGTGTGGGCATGAACGCCTGATTGTGGGGGCCTTCCGGCAGGCCGCAATCAGAAATGATGCTTTCAACCTTGCCTGCCAGATCCTGATGAATGCGATCATCCACGAGGGCAGCGATACGGCCAGCAACCTCGATACGCGTTCCCAGAGGTGCACGCATATGCATCTGGAGAGTGCCGGACTTCACTTCAGGGAAGAAGTCTCGTCCTGCGAAGGCATAGAGTCCGGTTGAAGCAATAGAGATCAGCATGAAGATGCCGACGAAAGCGCCACGGCGGCTGATGCAGCGCTCCAGCAGGCTGCCATAGCCGTCACGGAACCGATTGAAGCGGCTTTCGAATCCAGCCTGAAACCGGCCAAAGAAGCCTTTGGGTTCAGGGTGGCCATGATCGGTTTCACCATGCGCGCCATGGTGAACCTGTCCTGCGAGAAGATACTTGGCCATGGTGGGCACGAGCGTACGGGACAGGATGAAGGACGCGATCATCGCGAAGATGATGGCTTCTGCCATTGGCATGAAGAGGTAGCCTGACACGCCATCCAGTTCGAAGAGTGGCAGCCAGACAATGCAGATGCAGGTTGTGGAAACGAAGGTCGGGATGACGATCTGGTTTGCCGCATCAATGATGGCGAGTTCCAGATCCTTGCCCATTTCAAGATGGGTATCGATATTCTCGATCATGACGGTGGCGTCATCCACAAGAATACCAACGGCAAGAGCCAGACCACCCAGTGTCATCACGTTGATGGACTGACCCGCCCATCCCAGCCCGATGAGCGCACACAGAATGGCCAGCGGGATGGATGTTGCGATGATGACGGTGGAGCGCCAGGAGCCAAGGAACAGTAGAACCACAATACCGGTCAGGAACGCGGCCGTGATCATTTCCTGAACGACGTCCTTGATCTGGTCTTTCACCATCACGGAGGCGTCTTCAAGGATCGAGACATGCACATCAGGCGGCAGAATTCGACGCAGACGCGGAAGAAGCGCCTTGGTCGCAGCCACAACATCCAGAGTGGAGGCGGTACCACCCTTCTGGGTAATGACTTCTACAGCCTGACGGCCCTTCACCAGCACCAGGTTTGTCTGAGGATGCCCACCGCGATAGACGTCCGCAACGTCCCTCACATAGATGACCGCATTGCCAACCCGTTTGACGGGGATATTGGCGATGTCTTCCATGCTCTGCGGGGCTGCATTGGTCTGCACCATCCAGTCGGTTGCATCGATCTTCTGGTCACCGGCTGGCAGAACGATGTTCTGCTTGCGTAGGGCAGCCTGAACGTCAGCCGCGGCAAGGTGATGGGCCCGGAGTTCCGCCTGGTTCATGGAGACCATGACAAAGCTGTCCATGCCGCCATTCGGGTGAGCCACGACGGCACCCGGAACGGTTGCGAGCAGCGGGCGAACCGTAATTACGCCGAGTTTGAACAGATCGGATGGTGTTTGTTTGTCAGATGTGATCTGTAGGGCAATGACGGGAACCTGAGACGGGTTCAGGGCCATGATCATTGGCGCAGGCACCATGGGCGGAAGGCCCAAGAGCACTGTCTGCGAAATTGCCGTCACTTCTGCTTCGGCTTCCCCGATGGGCGTGCCGGGCTGGAAGTAAATATCTACAATCGACCGACCATAATAGGAGTTGGACTCCATATGCTCGATGTTCTGAACTGTTGTCGTAACAGCCAGTTCGAAGTTGTAGGTAATACGGCCAGCAAATTCCTGTGGCAGAAGACCTGGATAGGTCCAGACCGCTGCGACGACCGGAATCTTGATATTGGGGAATACGTCCGTTGGCGTCCTGAGGATCGAGAGGATGCCAAGCATCACAATCAGAATCGACAGGACGACGAACGTTAAGGGTCGTCTTAGCGCGGTGACAACAATGGCATTCATTGGTTGGCGCGTCCTGATGCGGTTTAGGTAGATGCGCCGATATACACATTATGTTGTAAAGTTAGATTTAAACTCCCATTTAATACAGAGATTTAATTAAATGCAGATTTAATCTGTTGTTTGATGCCGTGAATTCTATACGGCGTGTAATGAATATATATTTATTAAAAGCAAATTTATTATAGAAAAAAACGGATTTGTATCGGAAGTTTTCTTTTCTGGTCATTGTGTATACGAAAAAGCCCGCTCCCCAGTCATGGGAAGCGGGCTTTTTCGATACCTTCAGAGAAAGATGGAGGCCGGATCAGCCTTCAGCTTTTTCCTCAGCAGCTTCCGGAGCAGCCTTCGCAGGTTCCACGATCGGGGAACGTGGGGCGACGCCATCCGTGATCATTTCGAGCTGACCGGTGATCTGGCCACCATCTTCAACCTGCAGACGACGGCACTTTGCCTTGCCGATCAGACGACCGCTGCCGCGGATCGTAAGGCTGCCGTTGACAGTTAGGGTGCCGTCAATCGTGCCGGCAACTTCTGCATCTTCAACTTCGATCGCACCGCGGAAGACACCGCCCTGTGCAACAACGACTTCCGCCGCCTGAATCATGCTGGACTCGACAGTCCCTTCAACGACCAGACGCTCGGCATCCTGAACCGAACCCTGAACGCTGATACCACGGCCGACGACCAGCGTGCGACGCTCCGGACCCGTCTGGCGCGGTGCTCCCGGTACGCCTGCTGCACCCGGACGGGGCGCAGTTGCCGGCGTTGCGCCCGGCAGGTTGTTCGGGGATGGCGGCGCCGGGAAAGGGGTACGACCCATAGATGCGGGGTCCTTCTGCTGGTTGGGCTGAGGGCTGGCTGTTCCGGATCCGGACGCAGGAGTGGTCTGGCTGGAAGCATCCGGCCGGTTGGGAAAGATGGGCTGCCCGGCGAGCTTGCTTGTCTCGGCAGGCTTTGCGTCTTCTTCCGGTTTGCGTCTTCTGAACAAGGAAACCCCGCTACGGATCTGGAAAGAACAAGGACTATGTCTCGGCCGCTCGACACCGGACCTGCTGGTGCAGGGTTCGTCAGGAACGGCCTCTGACAAGGCTTACACGGTCACGCCCCGAACGGACAACCCGCGCTTGCGTGCAAATGTCATAATCTGACATGCGCAGAACAGGAGAGTGCATTCGTCCCGGGTGTTGGCGTGTTCCCAGAGGGCACCTATGATCGTGTTGATTTAATGGCGCAGATGGCGTCTTGAACGATTTTTTGCCTTTTTGTGAACTCTGGAGCCTTAATGTCAGCCCCCAAGCACGATCTCCTCTGCATCGGCAACGCTATTGTCGATGTTCTTGCCTCTGTTGACCCGGCTGTTATTGCCGATCTTGGTGCAACTCCAGGCAGCATGACACTCATCGATGCGGCAACCGCGCAGGACATTGAAAACCGTATTGCTGTTGAACGTGTTGCCGGTGGCGGCTCTGGTGCCAATACGGCGGTGGTTGCGGCTCGTATGGGCGCAAAAGTCTCTTATCTCGGCAAGGTTGCTGAAGATCAGGCCGGGACGCATTTTACGCAGGATATCCGTGATCAGGGCCTGACTTTCCCGTCCCAGCCACTCGCTGCGTCTGAAAAAATTCCGACCGCGCGCTGCATCGTGCTCGTGACGCCCGATGGACAACGCACCATGTTCACCTATCTCGGGGCCTGTACGGAATTTACACCGGCAGATGTTCATGAAGAGACAGTCACGGATGCTGCCATCACGTACATGGAAGGCTATCTGTATGATAAGCCCCATGCTCAGGCGGCTTTCGAACATGCCGCCACGCTGGCCCGCAAGGCTGGCCGTCAGGTTGCTCTGACGCTGTCAGACACGTTCTGCGTGGGCCGTCATCACGCGGCATTCCGTGGGCTCGTTGCCGGTCACGTCGATATTCTCTTTGCCAACGAAGCCGAGCTTCTGACGCTGTACGAAACGACTGATTTCGAAGACGCTCTGCGTCAGGTTGCTGCAGAAACTCAGCTGGCTATCGTCACGCGGAGCGAGAAGGGCGCTGTCGTCATCAGCAAGGGTGAGCGTCACGACGTTCCGACTACGCCGGTCAAGGTTGTGGATACGACCGGCGCTGGTGATGCATTTGCGGCCGGATTCCTTGCTGGCCTGAGCAAGCAGCATGACCTTGTGACGTGCGCGAAGCTCGGCAATCAGGCTGCTGGTGCCATCATCACGCGCTTTGGTGCGCGGCCGCAGGAAGATTTTGCTTTGCGCGCCTGATACATCACGGGATAATCCGGGAAGTTATTTCCCGGATCATCCCGCAGCTCTGTGCGTCAAAGATGTTTCTGGGCCAATCCTGACTGGCCGACTTCCTGAAGATAGGTCCAGAGTGCATCCAGATCGCTTTCCGAGATGGCACTTTCCGGAAAAGACTCCATGTGTTCGCTTGGCCACTTCCTGACCTGCTTGGGGTTGCGGATGATGGCCCGGAATCCTTTTGGGGTTATGTACTCTGTTACCGGGATGGGGCGCCCGAGATCCGGTCCCATGCTTCCTTCGCCAACGCCCATGAGCTGATGGCAGGGCAGGCAGTTTTCCGCAAAAATGACCTGGCCTTTTGCGGCGGGTTCGCTCGTGCCAGACGGAAGCTCATTACTTGAGGATGGGGTAATGGCAGCGAGCTGGTCGACCCATTGTTCCTGCTTGATGATGCCAACTTCCTCACCGGTCCACACAAGGGCAAACGGTCCAAGGTCATGGCCGTGAGGACGGCGTTTAGGCCACTCCTTGTCTTCAATGGCGATCCACGCAGTGACGTGATGTTTGCGTGCCTGTTCAAAGACACTCCTGGGAATTTCCGCCGTAAAAAGATCTGTAGCCTGAAAAGCCAGCGCATCATCCTGATGGATCAGCGCTGAAAGTGGCATTGCGGGAACGTCTGGTCCTAGAGGCTGCTTGATATGGGACAGATCGAGCCTCTGGGTTTCCGGGCGGTGCAGAAGCTCTTCAACGCTGAATTTATGAACGGTATCGCCGTCTTTGACGCTCAGAACTGTGGATGGATTAGCCCAGGCTGGTGAGGCTACAAGCCCGACGAGAAAAAACAGTTGTTTGAAAACATGCCGTCCGTTCATTCCTGCCTTCACCCCTCTAAATCCTTGTTAATTCAAAAGTCTACAGTTCCCTGATATCATAATGATCTCGGAACGGAGCGAGTAAACAGCAAAAAAACGAGCGGTCTGACGCCTTAAAGATCCGACCAGCCAATCTGCCTTACGTTTTCACGTGTGAAAGCATCGCGAACACCGGGATCGAGAAGCGCCGCGAGTTCACCCTCCTGATCGTAGGTGGGCATGAAGCGATGCATCATGGCGTTTTGAGCTGTGGCGGGGTGGAAATAAATTTCACTGACGCCTTGGGGAAGTTTCGGAATGAGGGCTTGAATGCGGTCAGGGGTCATATGGCCAGACCAGCGCAGCCCGAAACACCAGTCATTGGTCTTGAGGCCTGCTTTGTGGATCTGATGGCGAAGGACTCCAATCCAGCGACGCAAGGCGCGATCACCGATGCTATCTTTTGCGTCCACAGGCTCAGGTGGCTCAAACGGAGAGCGCACAGCTTTCAGGCCATGCTCCAGCCCCGATTCAATCAGGAAGCGCCCGACAGTGGGGTGGAGATGCATATGCTTGTGGGCATTCGCGTGATCCAGCGGAAGGCCTGTACGGGCAAAGACGCGGTACTGCGCTTCGATTTCCCGGCGGATGGCGCTTCGGGCATGGGGACTGAAGAAATATTCGACGCCAAGCCGCAGCTGGTTGCGACCAAACCAGCCCTGTTCATCCGTGATGGCGGGAAGATCCAATACGGATTTCCCTTCGATCGCGACGACGTGCAATCCGACTTTCAGGTCAGGCATGGCTTTCGCCCGACGGACAGCGTCTGCTGCGGCATCTCCGGCGACCATCAGGCTCGCTGTTGAAAGGACGCCCTTACGATGGGCTGCCTCGATGGCTTCGTTGACTTCCAGGCTCATGCCGAAATCATCGGCGGAAACAATGGCGCGACGGGTCATGATGAAGCTCCGGAACAGGGGGCGAGGGTCATGAAAAAAGGGGCATGGCCGTCAAGCCATGCCCCTTTTCGAGAGAACGAGGCCGTCAGGGACGGTCTCAGGCCGCGTGACGGTCCTTAAGGAACTGGAAGAATTCCACACCTTCGCGCAGACGACGCTTCATCATTTGCGGGCTGCGGATCATCTCGTTCAGGATGGAAGCGATCTTGGAGCCGCGGAAATAGAATTTCCGGTAGAATTCCTCGACGCTTTCGAAGATTTCCGTGTGCGACAGGTGCGGGTAGTGCAGGGGAGCAATCTGCACACCGTTCTCGTCAATCAGTTCGGCCGCATCGACGTTCAGCCAGCCATTCTCAGTGGCCTGCTTGTGGAGTGCCGTACCCGGATAAGGAGCGGCCAGGGAAACCTGCAGCGTGTGCGGGTTGATTTCCTTGGCGAAAGCGATGGTCTCCTGAATGGTTTCCTTCGTCTCGCCGGGCAGGCCAACAATGAACGTGCCGTGGATCTTGATGCCCAGCTTGTGGCAGTTCTTCGTGAATTCCTTGGCGACTTCGACGCGCATGCCCTTCTTGATGTTGTGAAGGATCTGCTGGTTGCCGCTTTCGTAACCCACGAGGAGAAGGCGCAGGCCGTTTTCCTTCATGATCTTCAGCGTGTCGTAAGGAACGTTCGCTTTGGCATTGCAGGACCACGTAACACCCAGCTTGCCCATTTCGCGGGCAATGGCTTCGGCGCGCGGCAGATCGTCCGTGAAGGTGTCATCATCGAACATGAATTCCTGCACATCCGGGAAGTACTGCTTGGCGAGACGGATCTCGGCCGCAACATGCTCCGGGCTACGCGTGCGGTAGCGATGGCCGCCAACCGTTTGCGGCCACAGGCAGAACGTGCAGCGGGATTTGCAGCCACGGCCCGTGTAGATGGAAATGTATGGGTGTTTCAGGTAGCCGATGAAGTAGTCGTTGATGTTGAGATCACGCTTGTAGACTTCCGTTACGAACGGGAGGCTGTCCATGTCCTCAATCATCGCGCGTTCTTTGTTCGCGATGATCTCGCCGTCAGCGTTACGCCAAGTGATGCCGTCCACTTCCGCCAGCGGCTTGCCCTCGGCGATTTCCTTGATCGTGAAATCGAACTCGTTGCGCGCCACGAAGTCGATCGGGCCACCCTGTCTCATGCTCTCGTCAGGCTGCACGGCAACCTTGGCGCCGACCATGCCGATCATGATCTTCGGGTTGGCGTCCTTGATCATCTGCGCCACGCGGACGTCTGATGCGAAGGACGGCGTGGAGGTGTGCATGACGACGAGGTCGCGATTCTTCACGTCCTCAAGGATCGGATCCATGCCCATCTTCGCCGGCGGGGCGTCGATCAGGCGGGAGCCGGGCACCAGAGCTGCCGGTTGAGCCAGCCATGTTGGAAACCAGAAAGACTTGATTTCACGCTTGGCCTGATAACGGGAACCAGCACCACCATCGAAGCCGTCGAAGGAAGGAGGCTGGAGAAAAAGGGTTCTCATCATGATCGGACACTCCTGTGGGTGGTGGCGCCAGACTGGAACGCTGTGGCGCGCGCCGAAGATTTACGTTTTCTTCGGGCGATATGGACCGTTCTGCCGCGCCATGCAACGCGTGACCCTCTTGCACTGCCCACCATGATGGCTGCGGAGAGCCAGTCACGGATGACCAGAAGAGGGATTGCAGCGGGCAAAGGACACTCCGTTGCACGGTCTATAATGCGGCTTCCAAGGCCACGAATGGCCCAGGTCAGCCCCAGCAGAAGCCAGGTCCACCATGTATTGGGACGAAAAAGAACGGCTGTGACGGCCCAGAACAGCGGAAGCTGAATGGAAGACAGGCCATAGCCGACGGGTTCCACATTCTTGACGGTTCTGCCCCAGCGTAACTCGTGGGAGAGCAACTCGCTGAGGGTGTGTTCGCCAACAGTGGTATGGGTGAGGGACGGCGCAATGGCGATACCCTGACCACGCTGACGAACAAGCTGACCAAGTTCAGCATCGTCCGCCACGTGATCGACCAGAGCTTCCAGTCCGCCAATGTCAGTCAGTGTCTGTCGTGTGAGAGCCATGGTGGCGCCCAGACAGTCCTGACGACCCAGCAGGCGTGACATCATCACGCCTGGCAGGAAATTGTGGTTGATCTGACAGGCGCCAAGTTGCTGGACCAGCGTTCCACCAGCTGTGCGCCCGGCATAAAGAGTCGTCACAAGTCCGACACCTGGAGCTTCAAGGCTGGAAACGACGTGCTTCAGGTAAGTCGGAGCGCAGTGAATATCAGAGTCTGAAATGACCAGAACATCGTGGCGCCCCTCATCGAACATGTTGATGAGGTTGCTGACTTTCCGGTTCGGACCGTGTTCGTCCGAATTGATCACAATGCTGACTGGGATCTGAGGGTATTTCTGACGAAGATCCTGCACGACAGACAGAGCCGTATCGGCTTCGTCGTGAACGCCAAAGACAATCTGGAAGTCCGGATAGTCCTGCGCGAAGACACTCTCAAGCGCTTCCCGGAGCAGAGGCTCATTGCCGTGAAGAGGCTTGAGTACTGTAACAGCTGGCCAACGCCTGCCCGACATGCGGACGGCCTCGTCCTCTCGACGTTCCCGCGTGCGGAAACGTGCAAGAAGGGTCGCCCCCGTAAGGGCCTGAATATTTCCAGCTACAGATACGAGTGTACAGAAGCCAGCTGCAATGGAGAGAGGTGAAGGCACGGCGGTCTTTTATCTCCCCTTCACATCAGGAAGGAAGAGCTTCGTAGCCGCGCGGGACTCAATCATGCAGGAATTTGGTCGTTTTCCGGTCCAGCAGATCTGCAAGACCGCTTGCACCGCCCTGAGACAGAGCGCCGCCGAAATCGGCACGTTGTGCGGCAACCTGGCTGATATGGGCATCCAGAAGAATGTCTGTGATGCGCCAGCCTGAGGGGCCACTCGTCATGATGTAATCGATTGGCGTGCCACCATCAGAGCCGCCGCCAATGGTCGTATCCACAATCTGGCCACCCGTTGGGTTTGGGCGGGTCTGCGGCAGGATAGTGAAGACGGCGTTGCTTCCCGGTTTGAAAGAAGATGCATATCGCGCGATTGTGAACTGACGGAACGATCCAAGCAGACGGGTGCGATCAGCTGCGCTCAGATTATTATAGCGCACCCCCACAGAGCGACGCAGAATGGCCTCAAGATCAAACGCATGGTCAACGGCCGGCGCAATCATTGTGGCGCGTTGCTGTGCGGTCTTGCCTGTCGTCTGCGCAGTTTTCAGAGCATCATATAAACCCTGAATTGGCGCGGCTGGCGCGGATGCAGAGCTTTCGCTGGCTGATGGGGCGGTCTGGGCTTGCGCTGCTGCCACCGGGACGCCTGCGAAGAGGCTGGTCACAAGAAGGGACAGAGTCGCGTTCTGGGCAAATCGGGAATTCATGGTCATGCTTTCGTCCTCTGAGACGTTTTATGCAAGAGGTCATGCTCTTGCTGCACGGTATCAACCGCCGGATGCGGAAATCGTTCTGTGGTCGAATGGCCACATCACTACATAGAATTGCAACCAACGACATTGAGGCCCACATGGCAATGAGGCTATAGCCAGTCAATCAAGAGTCCGATGCGCCTTCTCGGTGCCGGTTAACACAAACCGACATTGCCTAGGCCATACGGGCCTCATTCAGATGTTTAGGGCCCCGGCGCGCTGTCACGGCGTACACTGTCGGTGGCTAGAACCAGAGGATTATAATGGCCGTTCCTTTGATGCAGGCTGTCCGAGTCGGACGGTACGTTGTCAAGCAGCACCTCACGGGCCGCAAGCGATATCCGCTGGTCCTGATGCTCGAACCGCTGTTCCGCTGCAATCTGGCGTGTGCCGGTTGTGGTAAAATCGACTACCCGGCACAGATCCTGAACCAGCGCATGAGCTTGCAGGAATGTCTGGATGCCGACACGGAAGCAGACGCCCCCGTCATTGCCGTTGCAGGTGGTGAACCCCTTCTGCACAAGGAAATGCCTCAGATCATCAAGGGTCTGATTGCGCGCAAGAAGTACGTTTACCTTTGCACAAACGGTCTTCTCCTTGAGAAGAAGCTCGACGATTACGAGCCATCCCACTTCTTCTCTTGGGACGTGCATCTGGACGGTGACAAGCTGATGCATGACTCGTCAGTCTGTCAGGACGGCGTGTTCGAGAAGGCGACGGCAGCAATCCGGGCTGCCAAGGCTCGTGGCTTCCGCGTTTCCATTAACTGCACGGTCTTTGATGGTGCGGTTCCTGAGCGTCTGGCTGCGTTCTTCGATGAAGTCATGGCTCTGGGCGTTGATGGCATCATGACAGCTCCGGGCTATGCTTACGAGCGCGCTCCGGATCAGGCTCACTTCCTGAACCGCCAGAAGACCAAGCAGCTTTTCCGCGATGTCTTCCGTCTGGGTAAGGGCAAGAAGTGGCGCTTCACACAGTCGCCGCTGTTCCTGAACTTCCTGGCTGGCAACGAGAACTACCACTGCACGCCATGGGGCAAGCCGCTCCGTACCGTGTTTGGCTGGCAGCGTCCCTGCTATCTGCTGGGTGAAGGCTATGCCAAAACCTTCAAAGAGCTGATGGACGACACCGAGTGGGAGAAGTATGGCACAGGCGCATACGAGAAATGCGCTGACTGCATGGTTCACTCAGGCTACGAATCCACAGCTGTGATGGATGCCGTTCGTCGTCCCTGGCACATCGCCAAGGTCGCACTGTTCGGACCGGAAACTGAAAAGCCGATGGTCCCGGAAATCTCGCTCGCTAACCAGCGCCCTGCCGAATACGGCTATGAAGCGCAGGTTGAGCAGCAGATGGAAAAAATCACGACAGGTGGCAAGCCGGCGCGTGGTCCGCGTGTCCGTGTAAATGGCCGCCCGGCAGCCAATACTGTGACTGCGGCAGCTGACGCCGCTGACTGACACAGTCTTTTTTGGACTGGATTATGCAGAAAAACCGGCCTTCGAGGCCGGTTTTTTTGTATTCTGTCATACAGAACTACGAGTGTGGCATGAATGTCATGGTGTCGAACGGCAGTCCTGACTATCATCAGGGTCTCATTACTCCGGCCGGACCATGTTGACCCCGATCTTTGTTATTTGCCTGCTTATTCTTCTGAATGCTGTTTTTGCCATGGGAGAGCTGGCACTTATTTCAGCCAAGCGCCCTCGGCTGGAAGTCCTTGCAAAGCAGGGTTTCCGCGGTGCGCCCGCAGCACTCCGCCTTGCGGAAGACCCGCATGCGTTTCTTCCTACCGTCCAGATCGGCATGACGCTGGTTTCAATTCTGGAAGGTACGTTTGGTGGAAGCCAGATTGAAGCCAACATCCGGGACTGGATAGCAACCGTTCCCGCTCTGCACCCCTTTGCGGGTGAGCTCTCGATTGTTCTGGTCGTGGCGATCATAACTTTTGCGATGCTGGTATTTGGTGAACTGGTTCCCAAACAGATTGCCTTGCAGCAGCCTGAGATCATAGCGTCTCGCCTGTCCTGGCTCCTGGTGGTCGTTGCCCGCGTCGCTCAGCCTGTCGTGTGGCTTCTGAGCGGCACTTCATCGCTTGTACTGCGCCTGCTTCGTGTCGGGCCTCTGACCCGTGCCGCTGTGACGGAGGAAGAGCTCCGAGCGGTTCTGGCGGAAGGCGCGCGCGCCGGCGTTCTGGAAACGGACGAACAGGCCATGATCGAACGTCTGCTCCGGCTGGCTGACCGTCCCGTCCGAGCCATCATGACACCTCGTAATGAGCTGTTCTGGGTAGATCGCCACGCTGATCAGGAAACGCTCGTGCGCAAGCTCAGGCAGTCATCCTATGCGCGTATCGTGGTGTGTGAGGGGGACGTCGATCATCCGGTTGGTGTCATTCTTGCCAAAGACATCATGGATCGTCTGTTGCTGGGAATGCCGGTGTCCATTGAGGCAGCATTGCGGGAGCCACCTGTCATTCCTGACAGTCTGAGCGCTCAGGACATGATTGAACGCCTGCGCGGCGTGAATATCGGCATAACTTTCGTTCTGGACGAATACGGCTCTTTCGAAGGTATCGTGACGCCGTCTGACGTTTTCGAGGCCATTGTTGGTGAAGAGAAAACCGAAGCCAATTCCTTCGAGCTTCAGGCCGCTGAGGGGGGAGATGAATACCTGTTTGAGGGTTTCATGCCGGCCGATGAACTGCGCTCGCGCCTTGATCTACCCGAGCTCCCAGGAGGCGGCAGCTATCATACCTTGGGTGGGGTGATACTGGCCTTGTTGCGCCGTGTTCCGGCCAGAGGCGATAAGGTAGCTTTCGAGGGATGGCTTTTCGAAGTGCTCGAAATGGATCGTCGTCGTGTTGCCAAGGTCAAGGTTAGTCGGCAGGTTCTGGCGGAAGACTGATTCCAGTCTCGATCAGGCACGGCTCACAAACAGTGCCTGACGTTTTGCCTCTTCATGGGCGTAAGCCCCCTTATGGCCGTAACTCTGCACCATTTCTGACGATGGAAAAGTCGTCAGCAGTTCTATGACGCGTTTCTGCGAGGCAATTGCGTGCTGGAGCAACTCGCCATTACGCTTGCCCAGCGTAATCATTTTTTTCAGAAGACTACTGTGCTCGGGGAGGAGAGGTGTGCCAGTAAAGGCGCAGGCATCCTTTTCAGAGGCGGTTGCGACTGCCGTCTCCAGTTTTGTCGCGGCAGCCTGTTTCTGAGGGATAAGCTTCAAAGCGTCAGGAAGTCGTGCTTCTGACAGAGCATTGTTTTCAAGTGCCAGAATCGCAATGAGCTCTTCCATTGCCGTAATGATGGACGTGGTCATCATTTCTGTTCCTGCATAGCCAGCATTTGCCGATTGATAGCGTCCGTCATGCCCAGGCCCCCGTTATTTTCCATCTGCTTCGCAATCTGCTCGACCAGCATGGGACGGAATTGCTGCTCTCCTGCTCCCCCACTGAACATATTCTGACTGTCATCGCTGGATTGGAACATGGGTTGAAGCATCTGGTTGATGGTCATGGATTCAAAATCCCTCGCGGCCTTGAGGGTCTTGGCAGCATCCGGGGCATTATCGTGAAGGGCATAGCCCTGTGATAACGACGGTAGATCTGAGACAGTCATCAGCGCATCTCCAGCTCTGCCTGCAGGGCTCCATCTGCTTTGATAGCCTGCAAAATACTGATCATGTCACGAGGGCCAACGCCGAGTGCATTCAGGCCCGACACCAGTTCCCGTAAAGTCGTTCCACCCGGAAGAACGGCTAAATGGTTATTCTTGCCCGTATCAACTTTGACATTGGTACGAGGGACAACAGCGGTCTGACCGTTTGAAAACGGCCCAGGCTGAGAAACCTGTGGAGTTTCCGTGATCTGAACGGTTAGATTGCCCTGCGCAACCGCCACTGTGCTGATACGGACATCAGCGCCCATGATGATTGTTCCGCTGGCTTCGTCCACGATGACCTTGGCTGGGTTGTCGGGTGTCACCAGCAGGTCTCCAATGCGAGACAGCGTGGGGACCGGGTCACGGGTACTGAGGTCCAGCAGGACTGTTCGAGGATCCTCGACAACAGCGATGGGACCTATTGTGCGGTTGATAACGGCTGCCATTCGGCTTGCTGTCGTCAGATCAGGGTTCCGTAGGCTGAGATGCAGATTCTTGCGGTGACTGAGATCGAACGGAACCTCACGCTCTACAACTGCACCATTTGCGATATGGCCACTGGTCGGAACGTTGCGGGTCACGGAAGCAGCAGCACCGCGGGCACTAAAGGCATTTGTCGCCAGGCTACCCTGCGCGACGGCGTAAACTTCGCCATCTGCTGCCATGAGGGGGGTAACGAGGAGTGTTCCCCCTGTCAGGGAGGAGGAATCCCCGGCTGCTGAGACCGTGACGTCAATCCGATTTCCGCCATGGGCAAACGCCGGTAGGTCCGCCGTGACCATGACTGCTGCGACGTCATGAGTCTGTAACTGTGTCTCCTGATCCCGAATGTTGACACCGAGCCGGTTGAGCATGGAAATCAGAGTCTCTCGGGTAAAAATGGAATTTGTCAGCCGGTCCCCTGTGCCGTTGAGGCCGACCACGAGGCCATAGCCAATCAACTGGTTGGTTCTGACGCCTTCCATGTCTGTGATGTCCTTGATGCGGACAGTGGCAGCCAGCGTCAGAGACGGGGCGCCCAGGATAAAAGCGCAGAAAATAGCGGTTAGGCGCCGAAAAATTGGATGAGAGCTGAAGAGGACAGACATGAAAGTTCAGTGAAATCCTGACGGGTTAAACTGTAACAAAGACCCTTTGACACTCAGGATGACGCGGTATCGTAAAGAAACACCTAACACGGGCGCGGAATTCTGCGGTTGAAGGAGAGATGGAATAAAGATCTACGGGGTTGGCGAAATGATCTGTGATGGCTATAAGCCGCGCGTTATCGCCCGCGGCTATCGATCGGACGTTGGCGGATTAGCTGGGATTGGATGCGCATGATTACGCTACCGCCGGATTATACCCCTTCCGACGAAGAAGAATTCATGAACCCCCTCCAGGTGGAGTACTTCAGGCAGAAGCTTCTGCGCTGGCGTGCGGACCTGCTGAAAGAGGCTGACGGCACACTTGCCAGTCTCTCAGAAGGCGGGATTCATGAATCTGACATTACAGACCGTGCAAGCGTCGAAACGGATCGTGCTTTCGAACTGAGAACCCGTGACCGTGCGCGTAAGCTTATTGCCAAGATCAATATGGCTCTGCTCCGGATCGAAGACGGAAGCTACGGTTTCTGTGAGGAAACCGGCGAGCCAATTGGTCTGAAGCGCCTGGAAGCACGTCCGATTGCTACGCTTTCCATCGACGCTCAGGAACGTCACGAGCGCATGGAAAAGGTACATCGCGACGATTAAGGGGGTTGCACTTGGCGCGCTGAAGAGATACGAAGCGCGCCAAGGCACCGGTACTGCTGCTGTAGCTCAGTGGTAGAGCACTCCCTTGGTAAGGGAGAGGTCGACAGTTCAATCCTGTCCAGCAGCACCAGTCTTTTCTTCTTGAAATATGATGCTCAATTAAAATTCTTAGGCTTAACTGGCCTAGAAAACGCGTTTTCTCGCTCAGTGAATTTTAGGGCTAAGGCTCACAGAGAAACAATTCTCAAAATCGTCTCGATGTTAAAGCGAATGCGCTCTGCCTGAGCAGCCTCGGACATCAACTCCCGTTCGAAAATGATCGATCCTGTATACTGGTTGGTGAAGTAGTAGTAGCTGACGGCTGCTATAGTGATATTGAGCTGGACCGGGTCAACGCCCTTTCGGAAAAGTCCCTGCGCCACACCGCGCTTTAAAATCGTGTCAACGAGTCCGACGAAGCGTCTGCTGACAATCTTGACGGTTTCTGAAGACTTTAAATGCCGGGCCTGTGCCAGATTCTCGCTATTCACCAGTGAAATGAACTCAGGGTTCTGGATATAATAATTCCAGGTAAAGCGGACGAGTCGTTCAAGGGCTTCCCGGGGATCTAAGCTATCCAGATCCAGCTTTTTCTCAGATTCGCGAATATCGAAATACGCATTTTCCAGAACTGTCTGGAAGAGTCTCTCTTTACTTTCAAAGTAGTGATAAATCATGCGCTTATTGGCATTGGCTTCCAGCGCGATTGCGTCAACGCGGGCCCCTTCAAGGCCGTTTTTTGCAAACTCTTTTTTTGCGGCCTCGAGAATCCGGCTTTTTGTAGCTTCTGCATCGCGGATTCGAGGGCGGGGCGACTGTGTGTCTGGGGACTGTGCACTCAACGGGAAATCTCGCTTTTTGCTGGAGCCGGGCCTGAAGTTCCCGCTTTATGGCCGGAAACGCGCAGACGTCAAAACATCACATAAAAAATAACATATAAAAGAGATTTACTTATCACTATAACGTGATTTATGAGATTTTTCATTCTGCGCTACCAAAGTAACCATATGGTGCGAAAGGCGCTTTGATCTCTCCATTGTGGAGGGGCGAAACCAGGGGGCAGAATTGAGAAAAATATTCCGCGGTGGCGGTTTTTTCGGAAACATTTTCGAAGGGGCGGCTTTCTTGTGGAGGGTAATATTTTCAAACCGATGCCTGGGTAAGAGATAAATCCTTTTCCAGCGCACCGCTCACAACAGGCGGTTCAACAGCATCTTGACCGTTAAACAATCCTGGTGCGCTGACCGTCTGCTCACGGGACAATCTGAAACGACGATGCGTCATTGAGCGCTCGTCAAAAAAGACAGGGAGAAGCCGTCAATGAACAAGATGGCACAGAAACTGGCTCCATCCGGAGTGGCTCGTGACTTTGGGTTTTTCATCGATGGTGAGTGGCGCCACGGACGTGAGATGTTCGAGCGCAAGTCTCCCAGTCATGATGTTATTGTCACGCGAATTGCACGTTGCACGGAAGACGATCTGAATGATGCGGTAGCCGCCGCGCGTCGTGCGTTTGAGAACGGCACATGGGCTGGTCTGGCAAGCTCAGAACGCAGTGCGATCCTGCTTAAAACGGCTGAGCTTCTGAAGCAGCGTCGCGATGATATCGCCTTCTGGGAAGTGTTGGAGAACGGCAAGCCGATTTCTCAGGCCAAGGCTGAGATCGACAACTGTATTTCCTGTTTCGAGATGGCTGCCGGTGCCGCGCGCCTTCTGCACGGCGACAGCTTCAACAATCTGGGCGAAAGCCTGTTTGGAATGGTTCTGCGCGAGCCGGTGGGTGTCGTTGGCCTCATCACGCCTTGGAACTTCCCGTTTATGATCCTGTGTGAGCGCGTGCCGTTCATTCTGGCATCAGGCTGTACGGTCGTCGTGAAGCCAGCGGAAGTCACCAGCGCAACCACGCTGATGCTGGCCGATATTCTGACGGAAGCCGGCCTGCCAAAGGGCGTCTATAACGTCGTGACGGGCACCGGAAAGAGTGTCGGTCAGGCTCTGACGCAGCATCCGGATGTGGATATGCTGTCCTTCACTGGTTCCACGGGTGTTGGCCGGTCCTGTATCCATGCGTCCGCAGACAGCAACCTCAAGAAGCTTGGCCTAGAGCTTGGTGGCAAGAACCCGATTGTCGTCTTTGCGGACAGCGATCTGGAAGATGCGGCCGATGCGGTGGCCTTTGGGATCAGCTTTAACACCGGGCAATGCTGCGTCTCGTCCAGCCGTCTGATCGTTGAAGAGTCTGTGGCTGACAAGTTTGAAAAGCTTGTTGTCGCCAAGATGGAAAAGATCCGCGTGGGTGACCCGTTTGACCCGGAAACGCAGATTGGCGCCATTACGACGGATGCTCAGAACAAGACCATTCTCGACTATATCGAGAAGGGTAAGGCCGAAGGCGCGCGCGTTCTGTGTGGCGGTAATAAGGTCGATCTGGGTCGTGGGCAGTACATTGCGCCAACGCTCTTCACAAATGTGAAGCCGGATATGTCCATTGCGACGGACGAGATCTTTGGTCCGGTGCTGTCCGTCTTCCGGTTTAGCACCTTGGAAGAAGCGATCTCCCTGGCCAATGACACGGTTTATGGTCTGGCGGCGTCTGTCTGGACGAAGGATATCAGCAAGGCCCTGAAGGTGACGCGCAAGGTTCAGGCCGGGCGCTTCTGGGTTAACACGATCATGGCTGGCGGCCCTGAAATGCCGCTGGGTGGTTTCAAGCAGTCTGGCTGGGGCCGTGAAGCGGGTATGTATGGGGTGGAAGAATACACCCAGATCAAATCCGTTCACGTAGATCTCGGCAAACGGACGCACTGGATCGCATAATGATGACTGGTTTCGATTACGTTATCGTTGGTGGCGGCTCGGCAGGATGTGTTCTTGCCGCCCGTCTCTCCCGAAACCCGGCGGTGCGCGTCTGCCTGATCGAAGCAGGCAAGCGTGACACCAATCCGCTCATTCACATGCCGGTTGGCTTTGCGAAAATGACGACAGGTCCCCTGACATGGGGGCTTGTCACCACACCGCAGAAGCACGCCAATAACCGCCAGATCCCGTATGTGCAGGCGCGTGTTCTCGGTGGTGGTTCATCCATCAATGCCGAAGTTTTCACACGTGGCCATCCATCTGATTTCGACCGGTGGGAGCAGGAGGGAGCTGACGGCTGGGGGTTCAAGAACATCCAGAAGTACTTCATCCGCTCTGAGGGAAATTCCATTCTTGCCGGATCATGGCACGGAACGGATGGTCCACTCGGCGTGTCGAACCTGGATTGCCCGAACCCCGTCAGCCGCGCCTTCGTACAGAGCTGCCAGGAAATCGGAATTCCGTATAACCCTGACTTTAACGGTCCAGTTCAGCAGGGTGCTGGCATTTACCAGCTTACGGTGCGCAATAACCGGCGCTGTTCTACGGCCGTTGGATATCTGCGTCCCGCTCTGAAGCGTAAGAACCTGACGGTGATTACTGGCGCGATGGTGCTGAAGGTTGTCTTCGAGGGGAAGCGTGCAGTCGGCGTGCAGTACATTGCAGACAAGCAGATGCACACTGCCCGTGCTGAGCAGGAAGTGCTGGTCACGTCCGGTGCAATCGGAACGCCAAAGCTGATGATGCTGTCTGGTGTTGGTCCGGCTGCGCATCTCAAAGAGCACGGTATTCCCGTTGTTCATGATTTGCCGGGTGTGGGTCAGAATCTTCAGGATCACTTTGGTGTCGATATTGTTGCTGAGCTGAAAGGCCATGACAGTTTCGACAAGTACAACCAGTACAAGTGGATGATGTGGGCTGGCCTGCAATACTCGCTGTTCAGAAGTGGTCCAGTGGCGTCGAACGTCGTGGAAGGCGGAGCCTTCTGGTACGGCGATCCTGCTGCAAGCTGCCCGGATCTTCAGTTCCACTTCCTGGCGGGCGCTGGCGCGGAAGCGGGTGTGGCGTCTGTTCCGAAAGGGACGTCTGGCATCACGCTCAACAGCTATACGCTCCGTCCAAAAGCGCGCGGGTCTGTCACGTTGCGTTCGTCTGACCCTCGGGAAGCACCGATTGTGGATCCGAATTTTCTGGGTCACCCGGACGATCTGCGGACAACGGCCGAGGGCGTTCGCCTGAGCTACGAAATGTTCGGTAGCCACTCGCTGCAAAAATACATCAGCAAGGTTTGCCTGCCAGAAGGCGGCGGCCGTACGCTCAAGGCATATGAGGATTATGCTCGTCAGCAGGGGCGTACATCCTACCATCCGACCTGCACGTGCAAGATGGGCAGGGACGAGATGGCCGTTGTTGATCCACGCCTGCATGTGCATGGCCTGGAGGGCATCCGGATTTGTGATAGCTCGGTCATGCCATCATTGCTTGGGTCTAACACCAATGCCGCAACGGTCATGATTGGTGAGCGAGCGGCGGACTTTATTCTGGGGAATGCTTGAGAACGATAACCTTCTCAAGCGGCGCCTCATGCGTCGCGATTTTTACAAGATCATAAGTAACTAACAAGATAGTTATAGTGGATCAAAGGCAATGACCAAGACCAGAACCGCAGCGGAAGCCGTCAGTCTTATCAAGGATGGTTCCACCATTGCGATCAACGCATCGTCCGGGCTTCTGTGCCCCGACGATGTTCTGAAGGCGCTCGGGGAGCGTTTTGAAAAGGAAGCGGCCCCGAAGAACCTGACGACGATCCATCCGATCGCGACGGGTGACATGTTTGGAACCAAGGGCGTGGATCATATCGCCCAGCCTGGCATGATCAAAAAGATCATCGGTGGGTCTTACCCGTCCGGTCCCAGCAATGCTGAGCCACCGCTTATCTGGCAGCGCATTCTGGCCGAGGACGTCGCTGCTTATAACCTTCCATCTGGCGTTATCTTCGACATGCTGCGCGAAGGTGCGGCCCTGCGTCCCGGCGTGTTGACGAAAGTTGGTCTCGATACCTTCGTGGACCCGAAGCGGGAAGGCGGTGCGATGAACGAAACTGCCCGCTCGAATCCCATCGTGCGTCACATGGACTTTGAAGGCGAAGACTGGCTGTATTTCCCGGCGCTCAAGCCGGACGTTGCGATCATTCGCGCCTCGACAGCGGACGAAAATGGCAACCTGACGTTCGAGCAGGAAGGCGCCACCCTTGGTGCCATGGAAATGGCTCTGGCAGCTCATAACAATGGTGGGCTGGTCATCGCGCAAGTCCGCCGCGTGGCAGAACAGGGCACGTTGAAGCCGCATGACGTCAAAGTGCCGGGTATTCTGGTGGACGTTGTTGTGGAAGCTCCGGATCAGTTGCAGACGACTGCTACGCCTTATGACCCAGCAATTTCCGGCGAGATTTTCCGGCCTCTGTCGTCTTTCGCCATTCCGGACTTCAATCCGGGCAAGGTGATTGCGCGACGTGTGGCGCAGGAGTTGAAGGATGGCTGGGCGGTCAACATTGGTTTCGGGATTTCCGCCAACGTGCCACGTATCCTGCTGGAAGAAGGCCTGCATGGCAGCGTGACATGGGTCATCGAACAGGGGCCGGTTGGCGGCGTTCCGCTGCTGGATTTCAAGTTCGGTTGCGCCAGTAATGCTGAGGCCTTCGTCGCCTCTCCCCACCAGTTCAGCTACTTCCAGGCGGGCGGTTTTGACTGCTCCCTGCTGTCCTTCCTTGAGATCGGGGCTGATGGGTCTGTCAACGTCAGCCGCCTTGCTGCCACGCCGCATCGGACGGCAGGGGCGGGCGGTTTCGTAGACATTACGGCACGGGCGAAGCGCATCATCTTCTCAGGCAATTTCAATGCCGGAGCCAAGATGCACATTGAGGACGGCCGTCTCGTGATTGATCGGGAAGGCAAGATTTCCAAGATCGTGCCAGAGGTGGATCAGGTCAGCTTCTCAGGGCGCAGAGCCACCGAAACAGGGCAGGACGTCACCTACGTGACGGAACGCTGTGTTCTCAAGCTTCTGAACGGTGAACTCACGGTCACGGAAATCGCGCCGGGCATCGACTTGCAGAAAGACGTGCTCGATCAGGCATCCACGCCTCTGAAGGTTTCTCCTGAACTGAAGGAAATGGATGCCGTTCTGTTCAGGGATGCCGTGATGGGGCTCACGCTCTGAACGCCCCAGGCCGTCTTTTCCGTGAGTGGAGTCTGAAAGAAGCCATGACAGTCGACGATCACAGTTTCCTGACAGGTCTGTTCAATGCCGCCATTACGGCCGCTGACGCAGACCTCGTGCTGGCTGCCAACCTGCCGGAACGCCCGAAAGGCAAGACGGTCGTGGTTGGGGCCGGGAAGGGGGCAGCCCAGCTTGCAGCAGCTTTCGAGCGCGTGTGGGATGGTCCGCTGGAAGGCGTTGTCGTCACCCGTTATGGCTATGGCTACCCTACAGAACAGATCCGCGTTCTGGAGGCTTCCCATCCGGTTCCGGATCAAGCCGGTCTGGCTGCAACGGCGGCTTTGTTTGAGGCGGTGCGCGGATTAGGTCCGGATGATCTGGTCGTTGCTCTGATCTGCGGAGGTGGGTCAGCCTTGCTGCCATGTCCGCCAGAAGGATTCACGTTGGAAGATGAAGCGGAGCTCAGCCGGGTTCTCCTGTCTTCTGGCGCGCCGATTTCTGTCATGAACAGCATCCGTAAGCAGTTTTCGGGGATTAAGGGCGGTCGTCTGGCCGCCGCGGCTTCCCCGGCGAGAGTCGTTTCACTCATAGTCTCGGATGTGCCGTTCGATGATCCGGCACAGGTGGCCTCTGGACCAACCGTGCCTGATACGAAAACACGCGAAGACGCGCGGCATATGGCCAAGGCCTGGAAGCTCGCCCTGCCGCCTAAAGTGCAAGCATGGCTCGACGGAGAACTGGGGCAGGCGCCGCGTCCGGAAGATCCGGCATTTGTCGGGAACCAAGTTCGTATCGTGGCGTCGGCTCATCTGTCTCTTGAGGCGGCAGCCGCAGCGTCCCGAAATCTTGGAATTCCTGCTGTTATCCTTTCCGACGCGATTGAAGGGGAAGCCCGGGATGTCGGGAAGGTCCATGCAGCGATCGCGCGTGAAGTGATTATTCGTAATCAGCCATTCCAGAAGCCGGTTGTCATCCTCTCGGGGGGAGAAACAACCGTGACATTGCATGGACGTGGACGGGGTGGTCGCAACACGGAGTTTCTCCTGTCGTTTGCGCTCGCGGCTGAAGGTCTTCCGGTTTCCGCACTCGCTGCGGATACAGATGGAATTGACGGGTCTGAGGACAATGCCGGCGCCTTTGCGGATGGCGAAAGTATGGGACGACTGCGCGCGCGCGGGATCAATCCGTCCGTCCTGCTGACGGAAAACGACGCCTATACTGCCTTTGAGGCACTAGATGACCTGTTTGTGCCAGGTCCTACCGGGACAAACGTCAATGATTTTCGCGCTATTCTGCTGAGGTAGAAAAAGATGGCGAAGTAAAAACTGTTCCTTAGCGAGAACGAATTCATTCTGGGTATTATGAGCATCAAGTTCTTTTGATTTCAAAACGCAGAATGGCCTTGAAAACAGATCAGTCACCATACTAACTAACTGGTTAGTTACTAATTAAGGGAATCGGGTTATGTTTCTCAATGAAATGCAGGAGCAGGTTCGCGAGACCACACGGTCTTTCGTGGATGAAGTCATCCGCCCTGCTGCTGAGGCCCTCGACCGTGAAGAACGCTTTCCGGCCGAAATCTACGAAGAAATGGGCCGTCTTGGCCTGTTCGGCATTGCAGTTCCGGAAGAGCTCGGAGGGCCCGGCTTCGATACCCTGACCTATGCCGTCGTGATGGAAGAACTGTCCCGCGGCTATGCCAGCATCGCCGATCAGTGTGGCCTGGTGGAACTGATTTCCACGCTTCTGGTGCGTCACGGCACGGATGAGCAGAAGAAGCTGCTGCCAGACATTCTCTCCATGAAGCGCAAGGTTGCTTACTGCATCACCGAGCCGGAAGCCGGCACGGACGTGTCCGGCATTCGCACCACAGTTGAACGTGATGGCGATGGTTGGATTCTGAACGGCGGCAAAATCTGGATCCATAACGCCCCGGTGGCGGATCTCGGGTTCGTTCTGGCGCGGACGGACAAGGAAGCCGGAAACCGTGGCATGTCCATTTTCATTGTGGACCTGCATGCCAAAGGCGTTGAGCGCGGCCCGAAAGAGCACAAGATGGGTCAGCGGGCCAGCCAGGTTGGTGCGCTTGATTTCTCCGATGTGCGCCTCGGCCCGGATGCCCTTCTGGGCGAGATGAACCGTGGCTTTCACATGATGATGAGTGTGCTGGACAAGGGGCGTGTTGGCATCGCAGCGCTCGCTGTTGGCATTGCACAGGCTGGTCTTGAAGCCGCTGTCGATTATGCCGGAACGCGCAAGCAGTTCGGTAAGCACATCTCTGAATTCCAGGGTGTTCAGTGGCTTCTGGCCGATATGGCCAAGGACATCGAAGCGGCCCGTCTGCTGGTTCATTCCGCTGCGGTGAAGATCGATAACGGTCAGGACGCCACGCGCTCCTGCTCCATGGCAAAATGCTTTGCTGGTGACGTGGCTGTGGCCCGTACGGCGGATGCTGTGCAGGTCTTTGGTGGCTCCGGCTACATCCGTGGCTTTGAAGTTGAGCGTCTGTATCGCGATGCCAAGATCACACAGATCTATGAAGGTACGAACCAGATCCAGCGCATGATCATAGCGCGTGAACTGCTCAAGAAGGGCGCCCGTACATGAGACAGGTCGCTCTCGTCACCGGCTCTTCACGCGGGATCGGCCTGGCCGCCGCGGAAGCGCTCGCTAAAGAAGGCTTTTCTTTAGCGGTAAATGGACCGGTTGATGATGCAGAACTGCGTGCAGCCGTGGCCCGTCTGGAGGGGCTGGGCGCCAAGGTTGTAGCCGCCCCGTTCGATGTGTCCGACATCAGCGCCCATGACGGTGTTCTGGCGCGGATTGAAGACGAACTCGGCCCGCTGACAACGCTGGTGAACAATGCGGGCGTCGGCGTCCTCCAGCGGGGTGACCTGCTGGACGTGTCCGAAGCAAGCTGGGACCGCTGCCTGACGATCAATGCGAAGGCGGTGTTCTTCCTGTCACAGGCTTTCGCAAAGCGTCTTCTGAGCCGGGAACGGTCAGCCGATGCGTTCCATTCGATCGTCAACGTCACATCGTCGAACGCGACGGCTGTGGCGGTGCAACGGTCTGAATACTGCGCGTCAAAGGCTGCGGCGGCCATGGTGTCCAAGGCTCTGGCTGTGCGTCTCGGGATCGAGAATATCGCGGTTTATGACGTTCAGCCTGGCCTGATCGCTACAGAAATGACGGCTGCCGTCATTCAGCACTACCGCCAGCGCGCGGAAGAGGGGCTGACCCTGCTTCCCCGTGTTGGAGAGCCCTCGGACATGGGACGCATCATTGCGGCCCTTGCCACCGGGAAACTGCCTTACACCACAGGCCAGGTCATTTCGGCGGATGCCGGAATGCTTGTGCCGCGCTTCTGAGAAACGGTTATGAAGATCATCCTGCCCGACGAAACCGGCCGGAAGATGGATTACCATCTGATCGGTACTCCTGTTCCTCGCAGTGTCCTTCCGGCTAATCCGGCCCGGATCGTTTATTCGGCGGCCCATGTCGTCGCTGATCCGTTCACGGATAATGCACCGTCCGGCCGCGCAACGATCGACTGGAAGAAGACGCTTGAGTTCCGTCGCTATCTCGTTGGCATGGGCCTCGGCATTGCGGAAGCCATGGATACGGCCCAGCGCGGCATGGGGCTGGACTGGCCCGGCGCGCTGGATCTGATCCGTCGCACCAAGGCCGAACTGCCGGATGCGATGGTCGTGAACGGTGCGGGGACAGACCATCTGGACCCGAAGGATGCACGCTCTGTCGATCATGTACTGGCGGCGTACCTGGAACAGGTCGAGGCGATCCAGAAGGTTGGCGCACGCGTCATTCTGATGGCCAGCCGAGCCCTCGTCCGCGTGGCGTCCAGTGCTGAGGACTATAAGCGGGTCTACCGCGAGGTGCTCTCTGCCTGTGATGCGCCTGTCGTTCTGCACTGGCTGGGCAAGGATTTCGATCCGGCTCTGGCAGGCTATTGGGGCACGGATGATTTCAATGAGGCGCTGGAAACAGTCCTGAGCATCATTGAAGAAAACGTCTCGAAGGTGGACGGCATCAAGATTTCCCTTCTCGACAAGGAGAAGGAAATCATCATGCGCCGTCGCCTGCCAAAGGGCGTGCGGATGTATACGGGTGATGACTTCAATTACCCGGAACTGATCGCTGGTGACGAGCAGGGTTACAGCCACGCGCTTCTCGGCATTTTCGATCCGATCGCGCCGCTTGCGGCTCGTGGTGTAAAACTGCTCGGCGAGGGGGACGTGAAAGGTTTTCACGACGCACTCGACCCGACTGTTCCACTCGCTCGTGTGATCTTTCAGGCCCCGACGCAGTACTACAAGACGGGTGTGGTGTTTCTGGCCTGGCTGAATGGCTTTCAGGATCACTTCGTTATGCTGAATGGTGCGCAGTCCATGCGGTCCCTCCAGCATTTCACGGAGATCTTCCGTCTCGCAGATGGCTGCGGCCTGTTGCGGAACCCGGATCTGGCTGTGCACCGCATGAAGTCGCTTCTGTCGGTGTACGGGGCCTGATCATGCGGGACTTTCGCCACGATCATTCGGCTCTCGCCCTCAATACCGCAACGCTTGGCCATAATGTGCCGAGTGTGGGGGCAGGGTGGTCACCGGAACAGACGATCGACGCCTGTGCTGAACGTGGCATCGGCGGGATCGTGTTCTGGCGGCGGGAGATTGAAGGCCGGGCTGCGGAAATTGGAGACCGGGCGCGTCAGGCCGGGGTGCAGGTTGTCGGCCTGTGCCGGACGCCCTTTCTGGTCGGTCCGCTGGGCCTTCAGAGCGAAGAGGCGATCCTGTCGGATTTCCGTCAGTCCATCGATCAGACAGCCGCGCTCGGAACCGATGTTCTGACCATCGTTGTCGGTGGTGTGGAAACCGGCACGAAGGGCGTGGCTCACAGCCTGGACATCGTGGCGGACCGGATGGCGAAGGCCATTCCCTACGCTGAAGCCTGTGGCGTGAAACTCGCGCTGGAGCCGCTGCATCCGGCCTATGCCGGAGACCGCTCCTGCCTCACGACCACCCGTGACGCCTTGGATCTGTGCGACCTTCTGGCGTCGGATAGCGTGGGCGTTGCGATCGATATCTACCATGTGTGGTGGGACACGGACCTGCCACGCCAGCTCGCTCGTGCGGGAAACCGCATTCTGGGCTTTCACCTCTGTGACTGGCTCGTTCCCACAACAGACATCCTGCTTGACCGCGGGATGATGGGGGACGGCGTTGCGGACCTGCGGGGGATCCGCAGGGAGGTGGAAGCCGCCGGGTATTCCGGCTTCTGCGAGGTGGAAATCTTTTCCGCGAACAACTGGTGGAAGCGCCACCCGGCTGACGTGCTGGACACGATGGTCGAACGCTTCCGCACTGTCTGCTGACCCATCGGAGGGCATCATGAAGATCCTCGTCCCTGTCAAACGTGTCGTCGATTACAACGTCCGCATCCGCGTAAAGGGTGACGGATCTGGGGTCGAGCTTGCGAACGTCAAGATGTCGGTCAATCCGTTTGACGAAATCGCCATCGAAGAAGCCGTCCGCCTCAAGGAAAAAGGCATCGCCACGGAAGTGGTCGCTGTCTCTATCGGTGTGCCGCAGGCGAAAGAAACACTACGCACTGTGCTCGCCATGGGCACGGACCGTGCCATTTTCGTCGAAGCCACGACGGATGTGAATGTGGATATCGAGCCTCTCGCCGTCGCCAAACTGCTGGCGAAGGTGATTGAGGATGAGAAACCAAACCTCGTCATCGCGGGCAAGCAGGCCATCGATAACGACATGAACGCGACTGGTCAGATGCTCGCCGCCCTGCTGGGCTGGGGACAAGCCACCTTTGCATCGTCTGTCGAGATTGAAGGCGACAGCGCAACCGTCAGCCGTGAGGTTGATGGTGGTCTTCAGACCATCCGCGTGAAGCTGCCTGCCATCATCACGTCCGATCTGCGCCTGAACGAGCCGCGTTATGTCGCGCTGCCCAACATCATGAAGGCCAAGAAGAAGCCGCTCGAAGAACGCAAGGCGTCTGACCTCGGAGTGGACATTACGCCGCGTCTGAAGGTCATCCGCACGGCTGAACCGCCTCAGCGTCAGGCTGGTGTGAAGGTCAGTTCCGTTGATGAGCTGGTTTCGAAACTCAAAAATGAAGCAGGAGTGATCTGATGTCTGTTCTGCTGCTCGCTGAGGTGGCCAATGGCCACCTCGTAACCGATACCGTTGCCAAGGCCCTGTCTGCCGTCAAAGCGCTGGGCGATGTGACAGTTCTTGTTGCTACCCAGAACGGCACGGAAGCCGCCGCCGAAGCTGCAAAGCTTGAGGGCGTGTCCAAGGTCCTGCTGGCAGATGATGCGTCTCTGGCTCATGAACTGGCTGAACCTGTCGCCGCCCTCATCGTGTCTTTGGCGTCCGGTTACAGCCATATCGCTGCGGGCTCGACGGCATTCTCCAAGAACGTTCTGCCACGCGTTGCGGCTTTGTTGGATGTCATGATCCTGTCAGACGTAACGGCCGTAAAGGATGCCGAGACGTTCGATCGTCCGGTCTATGCTGGCAATGCGATCCAGACGGTGCAGTCCTCCGATCCGGTAAAGGTTTTCACCATTCGTACGGCGGCCTTTTCGGCTGTTGGTGAAGGTGGCTCAGCCAGTGTGGACAATGTCTCCGTGCCTGCCGATCCGGGTCTCTCGTCCTGGGTGGAAGACAAGGCGGTTGAATCCGAACGTCCGGAACTGACGGCTGCGAAGAACATCGTTTCAGGCGGCCGCGGCGTGGGATCGAAAGAGAACTTCGACACCATCGCCAAGCTTGCGGACAAGCTGAATGCTGCCATCGGCGCCAGCCGTGCGGCCGTGGATGCCGGATACGCGCCGAATGACTGGCAGGTCGGGCAGACGGGCAAGATCGTGGCGCCTGATCTGTATATCGCAGTCGGTATTTCCGGGGCGATCCAGCATCTGGCGGGCATGAAGGATTCCCGGGTGATCGTCGCCATCAACAAGGACGAAGACGCCCCGATTTTCCAGGTCGCGGATTATGGGCTGGTGGGAGACCTCTTCACCATCCTTCCCGAACTGACGGCAAAACTCTGACAGGCCCTGGCAGTCTGCAGGGAGGAGAAAGACCATGACTACGATCGAACGGGAAAGCATGGACTATGACGTTGTCATCGTCGGCGCTGGCCCTGCCGGTCTCTCCGCGGCGATCCGGCTCAAACAGAATGAGCCGAACCTCTCCGTGGTCGTACTGGATAAAGGGTCTGAAGTCGGGGCGCATATCCTGTCAGGCGCGGTCATTGATCCGTGCGCGCTGGATGTGCTGCTTCCCGAATGGCGGACCATGGATGCGCCCATCACCGTGCCGGTGAGGGAAGACAATTTCTTCCTGCTGACGGAAAAGAGCCAGATCCGCCTGCCGAATGTTCTGATGCCAAAGCTCATGGACAACCACGGGAATTACATTGTCTCGCTGGGGAATGTCTGCCGCTGGCTGGCACAGGTCGCAGAGGGTCTGGAAGTGGAAATCTTCCCCGGTATGGCGGCAAGCGAAGTCGTTTATGACGAACAGGGTCGCGTTGCGGGTGTGGTGGCTGGCGAGTTCGGTAAAAACCCCGATGGAACGCCGGGTGATGCCTACGAACCTGGTATGGAACTGCGCGGGAAATACGTGTTCTTCGCCGAAGGTGCGCGGGGATCACTGGCTCGTCAGCTAATGGATCGTTTCGCGCTTTCCGAGGGCAAGGATCCGCAGAAATTCGGGCTGGGCCTCAAGGAAATCTGGGAGATCGATCCCGCCAAGCATCATGAAGGCACAGTCACACACACCATGGGGTGGCCGCTGAACAGCAAGGCGGGTGGCGGGTCCTTCATCTACCATCTCGACAACAATCAGGTCTGCGTCGGGTTTGTCGTCCATCTGGGCTATGAAAACCCGTATCTGGACCCTTACCGTGAGTTTCAGGAGTTCAAGCATCATCCGATGGTGGCCGAACTGCTGAAGGGCGGAAAACGCGTGGCTTATGGTGCGCGTGCGCTATCCGAAGGTGGTTGGCAGTCCATTCCGAAAGTGACTTTCCCTGGCGGCGTTCTGCTCGGGTGTTCCGCCGGGCTTGTGAATGTTCCGCGCATCAAGGGCAGTCATAACGCCATTTTCTCCGGCATTGCCGCTGCCGATGCGGCCCGCGTAGCGCTGGCGGCTGGGCGCGCTCAGGATGAACTGACGGATTATGAGGAAGAACTGCGAAACGGCCCTGTCGGGACAGACTTAAAGGCCGTCCGTAACGTCAAACCTCTCTGGGAGCGGTTTGGCCTCCTGGGCGGTGTTGCGCTCGGTGGTCTGGATATGTGGATGACAACTCTGACCGGGCACTCTCCCTTCAGAACGCTCGGACATGGAAAGTCCGATGCCGCGGCAACAGGGTTGGCTGCCAGTTTCAAGCCGATTGAATATCGCAAGCCGGACGGGCAACTCAGCTTTGATCGCACAACCAATGTGGCGTTTGCCTTCACCAACCACGAAGAACGCCAACCCTGCCATCTGACACTCCGTGATCCATCCATCCCAATCCAGGTGAACCTGCCGCTCTACGCTGAGCCTGCCCAGCGTTACTGCCCGGCGGGCGTGTATGAGGTTCTGCGTCCGGAGAATGAACAGCCACGGTTCCAGATTAACTTCCAGAACTGTGTGCATTGCAAAACCTGCGACATCAAAGATCCAAGCCAGAATATCGTTTGGACAACGCCGCAGGGAGGCGATGGGCCGAACTATCCAAACATGTAAATTCAAATAAAAAGAAATATAACTCGTCTCTTTTATTTGATTTTACTTGAATAAACAACCTGAGAACATGCTGCGTTGAAAGACTATTCCCATAATGGGAATCTGAAGTAAGGAATAAGGCAATGAGTGGCATCGACCTTTCGGCACCACCGCCGCCAGTGTCTCTGAATGGTAAAAGTGTCCTGACGGCAATTCTGGCTGCTGTTGCGGGTCTGATGTTTGGTCTCGATCTGGGTGTGATTTCAGGGGCTCTGAAATTCATCGGTCTGGAATTCAACGTCACGGACTTCGGCAAGGAGTGCATCGTCTCATCGATGATGGTTGGTGCGGCGGTAGGTGCCGTCTGCGGTGGGCGCTTGTCCTATCTCTTCGGCCGGAAGCGCCTGCTGCTGTCTTCAGCTGTCCTGTTTGTTCTCGGGTCGCTGCTGTGCGCGCTGGCAACATCCGTCACGCTGCTGATTGTGGGGCGTATGGTGCTTGGCGTGTCTGTTGGCATCGCAAGCTTTACCGCTCCACTTTACATCTCCGAGATTGCGCATCAGCACTACCGTGGGTCTCTGATCTCGGTTTACCAGCTCATGATTACAGTCGGGATTTTTGTAGCGTTCATCTCTGATGCGCTGCTGGCTTATTCCGGCTCATGGCGCTGGATGCTCGGCATTGTCGCTATTCCAGGCGTCGTGTTTCTGCTTGGCGTGCTGCTGCTGCCTGACAGCCCCCGTTGGCTCGTATTGCGGGGCCGTAAGGACGAAGCCTTTACGGTTCTGCATCAACTGCGTGGCCATGAAGGCGATGCGCGCGCCGAGATCTCGGACATTGAAGAGCAGCTTGCGCAGATTGAAGGTGGCTACGGCCTGTTCAAGGCCAACGCCAATTTCCGCCGCTCTGTTTTTCTGGGCATCCTGCTCCAGACCATGCAGCAGTTCACAGGCATCATCGTGGTGATGTACTACGCTCCCCGCATCTTCGAAGTCGCAGGTTTTGGCGATAACGCAGCCATGTGGGGCACGGCGATTGTCGGTCTGGTGAATGTGCTGTCGACGTTCATTGCCATTGGCTTCGTGGACAAATGGGGCCGTCGCCCAATGCTGATTGCCGGCTTCATCATCATGACGATCGGCATGGCTTCAGTCGGAACGCTGCTCTACTTCGGAACCGGCAATAGCGAACTTGCGCGATATGGCGCCGTGATCATGCTCTTGGCCTTCATCGTCGGATTTGCGTTCTCTGCCGGTCCACTGGTGTGGATCCTATGCTCGGAAGTTCAGCCCATCAAAGGGCGCGATTTCGGCATCGGTTGCTCCACCTTCACGAACTGGGTCACGAACATGATCGTCGGCCTGACGTTCCTGACGCTCCTGAACACCATCGGGAATGCCCAGACCTTCTGGATGTACGCGGCGTTCAATGCGTTCTTCATCTACCTCACCCTGAAATTTGTGCCTGAAACCCGCGGTGTTTCCCTTGAGCAAATCGAGCGGAACCTGATGGCGGGCAAGCCACTCAACCGGATCGGTCTGTGATCCTGCCCCTCGGCACGACTGTCCCGGCGCTTTCACACCTGCCGGGACAAACCGCCTTTGCGGCGGTTTTCCCTGACGGAGACCAAAGACAATGACAGTAAAGATCGCCATTAACGGTTTTGGCCGTATTGGCAGACTGGCCCTTCGCAGCATTCTTGAAAGCGGCCGGGATGACGTTGTGCCCGTCGCCATCAATGGCCCTGGGTCCGTTGAAGACAAGATTCACATGCTGACATATGACAGCGTGCATGGCCGCCTGCCAGGGGAAGTCCACGTCGAAGGCGATATGCTGACCCTGACCCATAACGGGCGGTCTTACGGTCCCATTCGCATTTCATCCGAGCGTGACCCGTCGAAGGTGCCATTTGACGGCGTTGATGTGGCTCTTGAATGCTCCGGACTGTTCACCACCAAGGAAAAAGCTTCCACGCTTCTTCAGGCTGGTGCACGGAAAGTCCTGATTTCAGCGCCTGGCACGGATGTGGACGCAACCATCGTCTACGGCGTGAACAATGACATGCTGAAGCCGGATATGACGGTCATTTCCAATGCCTCCTGCACAACGAATTGTCTGGCGCCGCTCGTGAAAGTGCTCGACGACAATTACGGTATCGAGTGCGGATACATGGTGACGATCCACTCTTTCACCGGAGATCAGCAGATCGTTGACCGGCGCCACAAGGACCTTCGCCGGGCCAGAGCCGCTTCGCTCAACATGGTGCCTACGTCCACGGGAGCGGCCAAGGCAATTGGTCTGGTTCTGCCGCATTTGAAGGGTCGTCTGGATGGAACGTCCATCCGTGTGCCAACGCCCAATGTTTCTCTGGTATCGTTCGACTTTCTGTCCCGCCGTCCACCGGAAACGGCCAAAGACGTCAATCGCGTCATGCAGGAAGCTGCTGCAGGCCCCTTGAAAGGTGTGCTGGCCTATAGCAGCGCCCCCTTGGTTAGTAGCGACTTCAACCATTCACCCGCATCTTCGAATTTTGACGCCACGCAGACGGCCATCATGGAATGTGGTCGAATGGTTCGCGTCTGCTCATGGTATGACAATGAATGGGGCTTCTCGAACCGGATGATCGATACGGCTGTTCTGTTCGGCTCCCTGTAAACGGGCGACGGTATTTGTTTCAGGATGTGTTTCGGCGCATAAAAGCACTTTCCTGACTGGAGAGTGCTTTTGATGATGTCCCGTCTGAGACTTCTGGCTGCGATGGCGTGTTTTGGTGCGCCACTTCCCGCTCTGGCACAGGCGATAGCGCCGATGCCGCCAAGCTGTGACAATGCAAAATTCCTGAGTGACCAGCAGACCTTCGAGCAACGTGGCGCCACCCGGACGGATCTTCCCGAGCATATTTGCGGGCGCGTCATCGCCATTGCACCCCATGCGAAGCGGACCCGCAGCGGATGGCATGGCTATTTCTACCTGGATGTAGGGCAGGGCGTGTCCATCCGGATTGTCTCCGGGCTTGATGAAATGACCGCTCCCCAATGGCCCTGGGTGCAGAAGGGCGACACCGTCGAGGTTCAGGGACGGTACTACTACGACAGCCTGCGCAAGCAGGGGATCGACTGGACGCATCACGGCACCAGCCGCAAATGGCCATGGCCCGGATATGTGACCGTCAACGGACACCGCTACGAATAAAAAAAGCCCGTAGGAAGGTCCTACGGGCTTTTTCGTGACGGGCGGTCTAGTTGGTCGCTTCGTCTTTCTTCTCGGCGCTGCTGTCGCCTTTGACGCCGGTCCCTTCAATGATCTCGAAGTCCAGCACGTCGTTCTTGAGGCCAATCTTGACGGCCCCACCTTTGGCCAGTCGACCGAAGAGCAGTTCCTCGGCCAGTGGCTTCTTGATGTGCTCCTGAATGACGCGTCCCAGAGGACGTGCGCCATACAGGCGATCATAACCCTTCTCGGCCAGCCATTCCTTGGCTGCAGAGGAGATTTCGATCGTAACGTGACGGTCAGCCAACTGGGCTTCGAGCTGGAGAACGAACTTCTCCACCACGCGGCCCACGGTTTCCGGCGTCAGGTTAGCGAACGGAATGATCGCATCCAGACGATTGCGGAACTCAGGCGTGAAGGTGCGTTTGATTGCCTCTTCATCCTCGCCCGCACGGCTGGTCCGGCCGAAACCGATCGCTTCCTTGGAAAGGTCAGCCGCACCCGCATTCGTGGTCATGATCAGGATCACGTTGCGGAAATCGACTGTCTTGCCGTTGTGGTCTGTCAGGCGGCCATGATCCATGACCTGAAGCAGGACGTTGTAAAGGTCCGGATGGGCCTTTTCGATTTCGTCTAGCAACAGGACGGCATGAGGATGCTGGTCAATTGCATCCGTCAGCAGTCCACCCTGATCAAACCCGACATACCCTGGAGGCGCACCGATCAGACGGGAGATCGAATGACGCTCCATGTATTCGGACATGTCAAAGCGGATCAGTTCGATGCCAAGAGACGACGCCAACTGACGCGCAACTTCCGTTTTGCCGACGCCCGTAGGGCCGGAGAACAGGTAGTTGCCAATCGGCTTCTCAGCATCGCGCAGGCCCGCACGGGACAGCTTGATTGCCGCAGCCAGTGCGTCAATCGCCTTGTCCTGCCCGAACACCATGTTCCGCAGATCCCGCTCCAGGTGGCGCAGGGTCTCGCGGTCATCCGCCGTGACGCTCTTGGGTGGGATGCGGGCAATCTTGGCGATTGCATCTTCCACATCCCGCAGCGTCACGGTCTTGCGGCGCTTGTTCTCAGGCACCAGCATCCGCGCCGCACCGACTTCGTCAATAACGTCGATGGCTTTATCAGGCAGTTTGCGGTCATGCACATACCGGGCGGCCAGTTCGACGGCGCCACGCAGGGCTTCGTCAGTGTAGCGAACCTTGTGGTGCTTCTCGTAGCTGCCCTTAAGCCCGCGCAGGATCTTGATCGTGTCCTCGACTGACGGCTCAGGGACGTCAATCTTCTGGAAGCGCCGGACCAGTGCACGGTCTTTCTCGAAGTGCTGACGGAACTCCTTGTATGTCGTGGAGCCAATGCAGCGCAGCGTGCCTGCAGCCAGAGCTGGCTTGAGCAGGTTCGATGCATCCATCGCACCACCAGACGTCGCGCCCGCACCAATGACCGTGTGGATTTCATCAATGAACAGGATCGCACCGGGCGTCTGGTCCATTTCAGTCACGACAGCCTTGAGGCGTTCTTCGAAATCACCGCGGTAACGTGTGCCAGCCAGCAGGGAGCCCATGTCGAGAGAGTAGATCGTGCAGTCCTGCAGGACTTCAGGCACATCTTTCTCAACAATACGCTTTGCTAGGCCTTCCGCGATCGCAGTCTTGCCGACGCCCGGGTCACCCACATACAGCGGGTTGTTTTTGGTGCGGCGGCACAGGATCTGGATCGTGCGTTCGATTTCCTGATCGCGACCAATCAGTGGATCGATCCGCCCTTCACGGGCACGATCGTTCAGATTGACGCAATAGGTCGCAAGTGCGCCGTCCTTGGCTGTTTCCTTACGCTCTTCACGCTCGGAATTATCCTTGGATGCAGCGGCAGCCTTACGGCCAGCGCCACGGTCTGGCGCTTTGGCGATTCCATGCGAAATGAAGTTCACGGCATCGAGTCGCGTCATGTCCTGCAATTGCAGGAAGTACACGGCGTGGCTTTCACGTTCCGCAAAGAGCGCAACGAGAACGTTGGCACCCGTAACTTCATCGCGGCCTGTGCTTTGCACATGGATAGCCGCGCGCTGAATTACGCGCTGGAAAGCCGCTGTTGGTTTTGGTTCTGTCGGACGGTCGGACGCAAGACCGGCAAGATCCTTGTCCAGAAAGTCCGTCAGGTCCGAACGCAGCTTGTCGAGGTCAATTCCGCAGGCGCGGAAAACCGTCAGTGCGTCGGCGTCTTCTGTCAGAGCCAGCAGCAGATGTTCGAGGGTGGCATACTCATGACGCCGATCACCTGCGAATGTCAGGGCGCGGTGGAGCGTCTGTTCGAGCGTACGGGACAGCATAGGGTGGCGCTCCTCTCGACCTCTCGTGGAAGAGGTATCTTGTCGTGGTGCAACACGTAACGCCAGTCAGAAACGTAAGGCTGAACAAGAAATTGTCCGATGCCTGTATGACTGTGGCGGGAAATCAGTCTTTTTCGATCGTACACTGAAGCGGATGCTGGTTCTGGCGGGCCAGATCCATAACCTGAGCGACCTTGCTCTCCGCAACTTCGTAAGTGAAAACGCCGCAGACCCCTACGCCCCGCTGATGCACATGCAGCATGATGGTGGTGGCTTCTTCCCTGTTCTTTGAGAAAAACCGCTCCAGCACGTGCACGACAAACTCCATCGGTGTGTAGTCATCGTTGAGCATGAGAACCTTGTACATCGACGGCTTGCGCGTTCGTGTACGAGGGCGAACGACAACGCTGATCTCAAGATCTTCGTCATCGGGCAAGCGTGGATTTGTCGGACCTTTTGGGTCCGATGATCCCGACCCCATCCTGACTGGTCCGAAAATGGACTCGGCTTCAGAATGGGAGGTGGCTGGTGAAGGGAGATCGTAAGAAGACATGACTGGTATGATATGGGACGCTTCCCCCGACTTGAGAAGGGGGTAAGGATGAGTACATTTCGTGAATATCGCCATCTTCCTGACATGTTCTGGTCGGGTTTGGGTCATGCTTACGAAAAATTAAGCAAACTGCCCCAAACCTTGTGGACGGGCGCTTTTTGTTGCGCCTAGAGTAACGGGATTAAGGACTGCGTTAAACAGTCCGATGTTTCCAGCGTTCAATGTTTTGTTCAGAGGCTGCCACATAATGCGTTTCCCTGTCCGCAAGGCCCTTCTGTTATGCGCTCTGACTGCAGTTGGTGCGGGCTCTGCCAAGGCACAATACGCAGGCCACACATCCAGTTTCGTGATGGATGCACATTCAGGGGCCGTTCTGTCCCAGTCGGACGCCGATCTTCAGCGGTATCCTGCATCCCTGACAAAACTCATGACGCTGTATCTGACCTTCCGTGCACTGGAAGCACATCAGATTACGCTGGATCAGGAAGTTCCGGTTTCCATTCATGCTTCCATGCAGGCTCCGTCCAAGCTCGGGCTGGTTCCGGGCACCCGGCTGACTGTTGAACAGGGCATTCTGGCGCTCGTCACCAAGTCAGCGAATGACGCTGCCTGTGCTCTGGGCGAGTTCCTGGGTGGTGGCGACGAAGTCCGTTTTGCTCAGCTCATGACGCAGCAGGCGCGTGCGCTGGGCATGGCCAACACGACGTTCCGCAACGCCTCCGGTTTGCCTGACCCTGATCAGGTTACGACCGCGCATGATCTAGGGCTTCTTGCACAGCACCTGATCAACGATTTCCCGCAGTATTATCACTATTTCGGCGTGCCTTCCTTCTATTTCCATCGTCATCTGGTTCCCAACCATGATCCGATGCTGAAAATCTATTCGGGTGCTGACGGTATGAAGACGGGTTACACCGATGCTGCCGGGCGGAATCTCGTCACGTCTGCCATCCGTGGGAACGTTCGCCTGATTGGTGTGGTGCTCGGGTCGTCCTCGAATGCGCGCCGTTCGATGGAAATGGCGTCCATTCTGGACGATGGTTTTGCTTCAGAAGGCGTCGCGCCACAGCCTCTTCTTCATCCGGTCGCGCCGCGCACTGTCATGATCGCGTCTGCGCGTCGTGGTGGTCGTTTCGCTCATCATGGAACGATGGTTGCATCCAGCCGTCCTGTTGAAGTGGCGGATGCGCCAACGTCACCACGTCGTTATGGGCGTGTTGCGCATCATGCTGTCTCGGTTCGCATGGTCAGTGCGCACCATGTTGCTGCCCATCACAAGGCAGGTCGTCACCCACGCGGGTGAAAAACTCGCCTCCGTGCCTTGCGATCCGCTCGTGACGGTCGCATTTTGTCCCGACCAGTTTTGAGATTGAGGATCGGGCGGTAGACATGGATGATAGTTCGCGTGGGATTGTTCTTTATGACAGTGAAGATTTCAAACATCTAAGAACGGTCGGTCATCTTGCAGCGGCAACGCTGGATATGATCACCGAGCACGTGCAGCCGGGCGTTACGACGGAAGAACTCAACACTCTTATTCATGAGTTCACTCTGGCTCACGGTGCCACGCCGGCGCCCCTGAATTATCATGGCTTCCCGAAATCCTGCTGCATTTCGATCAACCATGTTGTGTGTCACGGCATCCCCGGTGAGAAGAAGCTGGCCAACGGCGATATCGTCAATATTGACGTCACGTCCATTCTGGATGGCTGGTACGGGGACAATTCCCGGATGTACATCGTCGGTAAGGCCCCCAAGAAAGCTGAAAAACTGGTTGAGGTGACGTATGAGTCCCTCATGCTTGGTATTGAGCAGGTCAAGCCAGGCAAGACGCTGGGCGATGTTGGTCATGCCATTCAGGCCCATGCGGAAAAGAACCGCTTCTCCATCGTGCGCGATTTTTGTGGGCATGGCATTGGCCGGGACTTCCATGCCGCTCCGAATGTTCTGCATTACGGAAAGCCAGGGCAGGGCGTAAAGCTCGTACCGGGAATGGTTTTCACCATTGAGCCGATGCTGAATATCGGCAAACCTGAAGTGAAAATTCTTGATGATGGCTGGACAGCTGTCACGCGTGACCGGACGCTGTCTGCACAATTCGAGCATATGATTGGCGTGACGGACGACGGATGTGAAATCTTCACGCTGTCCCCGAAAGGTTACAACAAGCCCCCATACGGAGGAGCTGGCGCATGAAAAAACTCTTTGCCCTGATTGTCGCGGGCCTGACGGGGGGCACAGCGCTGGCTGCTCCCACGACAGCCCCTTTGAGCTCTGCCCATGATCCACTGGCTTTTGGCCCGGATCATACCTCTCCGGGCGTTCTGGTCTCTGGCAAGCATGGCATGGTGGTTTCTGCCCAGCATCTCGCTTCTGATGCTGGTGCCAAAATCCTGGCGGAAGGTGGCAATGCCATCGACGCTGCGGTGGCCGTTGGCTATGCGCTTGCTGTCGTTTATCCCGCTGCAGGGAACATCGGCGGTGGCGGCTTCATGACGATCCGCCTGAAATCCGGGCAGACAGTGTTTGTGGACTTCCGGGAGCACGCCCCGGGTGCTGCGACAGCCACCATGTATCAGGATGCGTCTGGCAAAGTCATTCCGGGGCTTTCAACGGAAGGCTGGAAAGCAGTTGCAGTTCCGGGGACTGTCGCAGGCTTGGACACGATCCTTCAGAAGTGGGGGCGTTTGCCGCGGGCAAAAGTCATGGCCCCTGCCATAGCGCTCGCCCGTGATGGGTTTGTGCTCAATGAAGGCGACGTGCAACTTCTCGACACGTCCACGAAGTATTTCCGTCAGGACCCATACGCACGGTCTATTTTTCTGCGTCCGGACGGATCGTCCTTTCAGCCTGGAGACCGGCTGATTCAGAAAAACCTGGCCAATTTTCTTGAACTGGTCGCCAAGAATGGTCCGAAAGCGTTTTACGAAGGTCCGATTTCTGCTGAAATTGTGCGGGCTAGCGAAGAAGGCGGTGGCCTTCTGAAGCCGTCAGATTTCGCGAACTATCATATCCGGTTTCTTGAGCCGATCCGCTGCACCTATCGTGGGTATACGATCGACACGGCCCCCCCTCCGAGCGGTGGTGGCATTGCACTATGTGAAATTCTGAACATTCTCTCCGGCTACGATATGCACGCCCTTGGCCTGCACACGGCGACGTCTGCGCAGCGTGAAATTGAAGCTATGCGGCATGCGTACTCGGATCGACGCGATCTCGGGGATCCGGCATTCGTCAAGAACCCGATCGAGCACCTGAATGATCCGGCATATGCCGCACAGGTCAGGGCAGGGATTCCGCTTGATCACGCCCTGCCGTCCAGCACCCTCCGGGCCGGTGAGGCGCTTCCGGTTCAAGCTGCCCAGGCTGCTCCTGACACGCAGGAAAAACACGAGACGACCCAGTTCTCGGTATTGGACAAGAGCGGCATGGCCGTTTCCGCGACATATACTCTGAACGGGTGGTTCGGCTCGGGTGTCATGGGTGGAAACACCGGCATCTGGCTCAATGACGAGATGGATGATTTCTCGGCCAAGCCGGGCGCATCCAATATGTTTGGGATCGTGGGTTCAGAAGCCAACGCCATTGCGCCTGGCAAGACGCCGTTGTCGTCCATGTCACCGTCGATTGTCTCCAAGGATGGCAAGGTGATTATGGTGATCGGCAGCCCCGGTGGTTCCCGTATTCCGACGATCACACTTTCGGCCATTCTGGGCGTGCTCGATTACGGGCTGGACATCCGTCAGGCCGTGGATCTGCCGCGAATCCACGAGCAGTGGGAGCCGTCTGCTGTGGAGCTGGAACCGGGTGCCTTGACGGACGACGTTATGGATAAGCTAAAATCTGAAGGATATGCGCTGTCTCTGCACCGTCCCTGGGGTGTAGCGGAAGGTATTCTTGCGGACCGTCCAAGCCTCTCCGCACACAAAACCGGGCTCATTTATGGGGCTGCTGATCCGCGTCATGCAGGGGGTGAAGCCGCGGGTGAATGATAGGGGGTTGTCAGACACCCCTATCTCCGTGTTAGGAGAGCGCCGGGAGGTCGGCTTTGGACGGATACCTTGCCAACCCGGTCAGGTCCGGAAGGAAGCAGCCGCAGTGAGTTTTATCCGGGTTAAATGTCCGGCCTCCTACCTAGTGCAGCCTGTGGGCGCGGCAGTTTTACTGCCAGGCGCCCCGGTGCAAGACCGACAGAGTGCGGTCTCATTCCCCGCTCTGACGGCTTTCCAGTTTCATGACTGACGATATCGACGATCTTCCCCTGCCGCCTGAGAGCGGTGGTGGCTTCTTTGGTGAAGCCCCGGCCGAGCAGGTTCCAGTTCCTGTTCAGGCAGAAAAAAGCACGCCTTATCGTGTCCTCGCCCGAAAATATCGCCCCCAGACACTCGATGATCTGATTGGTCAGGACTCGCTGGTACGAATCCTGCGTCGTGCGTTCGAGCTGAAGCGTGTGGCGCATGCCTTCATGCTTACGGGTGTGCGCGGCGTGGGGAAAACCACGACCGCCCGAATTATCGCACGCGCCTTGAACTGCATTGGGCCAGACGGGAAAGGTGGACCGACCGCGGAGCCTTGTGGCGTCTGTGCAAACTGCACTGCCATCCTCGCGGACCGGCATCCGGACGTTCTGGAAATGGATGCAGCGTCTCGCACGGGCGTTGATGATGTGCGTGAAATCATTGAGGCGACCCGTTTCCGCCCGATGCAGGCGCGCATGAAAGTCTTCATCATCGATGAAGTGCACATGCTGTCTCGCAATGCGTTCAATGCCCTGCTGAAAACGCTGGAAGAGCCTCCGTCACAGGTCACGTTCATTTTTGCCACGACGGAGTTGCGGAAAGTTCCGGTGACGGTGCTGTCCCGCTGTCAGCGGTTTGACCTCCGGCGGGTGCCTCAGGCGCTGCTGACCGAACATTTCGGGCGTATTGCCGAAAAGGAAGGAGCCACTCTTTCCGAAGACGCTTTGGCGCTCATTGCCCGTGCAGCTGATGGCTCGGTCCGTGACGGATTATCTCTGCTGGATCAGGCGATTGCACAGGGTGCAAGCGACGCCGATGCCGTGTCAGACATGTTGGGTCTGGCAGATCGTGGACTGGTCTTTGATCTGCTTGATGCCCTTATGGCTGGCAAGGCAGCAGAGGCCTTGGACCTTACCGATCAGGCTTATGCGCGTGGTGCTGATCTCGGCGTTCTCCTGACGGATCTTCTGGATCTTCTGCATCTTGTTTCCCGTCTTAAGGCGATGCCGGGTCTTCGTGAAAGCCGGGACCTTCCAGAAGCCGAAAGACTGCGTGGTGGCGTGTTGGCAGACAGGCTCTCAACCAGCAGTTTGGGACGAGCCTGGCAGATTCTTCTGAAGGGTGTGAACGAAGTTGAATCCGCGCCGGATCGTCGTCAGGCGGCTGAAATGGTCCTGATTCGACTGTGCCACGCCAGCCTTCTCCCGACGCCTGACCGTCTGATCCGTCAGTTGACTGAAGGCGGGGTCGATCTCTCATTGCCATCAGGCCCTTCGGGTGGAGCAACTCCGTCCGGAGAGATGTCGTCTGGGTTGCAGACTGCGCCTGTGCTGTCGACGTCCGTATCGCCCACTGACACGGGTGGCCCTCGTGCGCATGTCCGTCTGGTGGCCAATGGCGGCGAAATTATTGAGCCGGGTTATGCGGAGGCCGCTCCTGAGCTGGCCCCGGAGCCCGAACTTCCTCCGACCCCGCCGCGAACATGGCGCGAGATGGTCGCTCTGGTTTGGGACAAGCAGCCGCAGTTGCATGGGGTTCTGCGCTCGTCGGTGCATCTGGTACGTTTTTCACCCCCAGATGTGCAGGTTCGCCTGGAAGACCAGCACACCAAAGCGGACCGTCTCCTTCAGAATTTTCTTGAAGAGATGTTTCCCGGCCAGTGGCGCATCAGTCTTTCCACAGCCGAAGGTGAGCCAACCCTGGACGAACAGGGTGCGGAGGTGGTGGCCATCAACCGTGCAATGGTTGAGGCACACCCGTTGGTCCAAGCCATTCTTGATGCTTTCCCCGGTGCGAAAATCGGCGATGTGCAAGATCACTCCCTTGATGAATACGGTCTTCCACCCGAAATAACCGCACCATTGACGGAGGACTCGCCTCCGGATCTGGAATTCGCGCCTCTGGACGCTGATTTCCTTGATGAAGATGATCTGAACTGAAAGACCAGGAGACGTTATGAAGAACCTTGCAGGACTGATGAAGCAGGCCAGCCAGATGCAGTCCAAAATGGAAGAGGCCCAGAAAAATCTGGCAAATCTGACGGTAGATGGTTCGGCTGGCGCTGGTCTCGTGACGCTTCAACTTACGGGTAAAGGCGAAATGCGGGGTCTGAAAATTGATCCGAAGCTGGCCGATCCGAATGAAATGGAAATGCTGCAGGACCTGATCGTGGCAGCCTATACGGATGCCAAGAACAAGGCTGAAGCGGCCAGCTCTGAAGCCATGCGCGACGTTACGGGCGGTCTGGATCTGCCGCCGGGTCTGAAGCTGCCGTTCTGATCTGAATAGTTTTTCTGCGGGCGTCACATCATGATGATCAGCAATGACATCGAGCAGCTGATTTCCATGCTGTCTCGCCTGCCGGGGCTCGGCCCTAGGTCAGCCCGTCGCGCTGCGCTCAGTTTGCTGCGGCAGCCAGAGGCGCGGATGTTGCCTTTGGCGCATCTCATGGAACGGGCTGCCACAAGCGTCCGCACATGCTCCCTTTGCGGCAATCTCGACACCATTGATCCCTGCCACATCTGTACGGACTCAACCCGTGATGGCGGTCTGGTGTGCGTGGTCGAAACTGTGGGTGATCTGTGGGCCCTTGAACGTGCTGGCGTACATCGCGGGGTCTATCAGGTTCTGGGTGGGACGTTATCGGCGCTTGCGGGTCTCGGGCCCGAAGATCTGAATGTCTCTTCCCTGCTGGACCGTATTGCCGAAGGTGGAGTGAGAGAAGTCATTCTTGCTCTTGGCGCGACAGTGGAGGGGGCGACAACAGCGCACTGGCTTCAGGAAAAACTGGCATCAACGGGCGTGGTCGTCAGCCGTGTCGGACATGGTGTTCCCATGGGGGGCGCTCTGGATGTGCTCGATGATGGCACGTTGGCCGCCGCCCTGATTGCACGACGCGCGTTATGATTTCCGCTCTGGTCCCCCGTACGGCGATTGTGACTGGTGGCGCGCGTCGGATTGGTCGGGCGCTGGTTGAAATGTTGGCCGGGCAGGGTTTTTCTGTTGCCATTCATTATCGCGACAGCAAAACAGAAGCGCTGGATCTGCTCGATCACATTGGCGGCCGCGGATGTGTGATTGGCGCAGATCTGTCGTGTGAATCGGATGTGAACAGGCTGATTGCTGAAGCAGTTCATCAGCTTGGTCCGATCGGTGTGCTCATCAACAACGCTTCAGCGTTCATTCGTGATGAAGTCGAGACTGTAACTCGCGAAAGCTGGGACCAGCATCTTGAGCCGAATCTGAGGGCTCCATTCGTCCTCTCTCAGGCGATGGCAGCAGCCCTGCCGTCAGAGGCTGAAGGGCTGATTTTGAACATGCTGGATCAGCGCGTGTGGAATCTGACGCCACATTTTATCAGCTACACCGTGTCCCGAGCAGGCTTGTGGACGCTAACTCAAACGCTTGCGCTGGCACTGGCACCGCGTATTCGCGTTAATGCCATTGGCCCAGGGCCTGTTCTGCCAACAGTAGGTCGGCAGTCTCAGGAGCATTTTGACAAGATGTGCGCGCAAACGCCTCTGAAGCGCGGGTCGTCTCCCGAAGAAATCGCTGAAGCCGCGCTCGCGCTTTTTTCTCTCCCGTCCGTCACGGGGCAGATGCTGGCCATGGATGGCGGGCAACACCTGAACTGGTCGCCTGCGCGATAAATTAGGGCTGAGGTTTCAGCGCACCAGGCAGATAATCTTCCACAACCAGAGAAATTGGTGCGTTGTCTGAAGCGCGTCTGAGGACCGCACGGTTTTCGAGCACGATTCCTGTGGCGTTATCTGGAAAACGTGTTTCGAGTCGTTGGCGATAAAAATTCGTCTTCGAGACAGCTTTGCCAAAAGGCGTATCCGTCGTTTCCAGCAGATGGTTCATGTCATCTGTCAGACGTTCCGGCACATACCAGTTCCAAGCATCAGAGAGCGGGACATCCCCACACAGAAGCTGAACGTGACGTGTGCGAACCTGCTGAGGGTCTGAGACCTCCAGAAGACGCAGGGTTTCCTGTGAAGGCTGTTCTCCAACGGGGAGGCGCACAACGCGAATGAGAACGGAGCAATGCTCCTGAAGAACTGCTGTTGCGCTGGGATGACGCTCCAGGCGGTCCTTTAATGCACGAACGGCTGCGCCATCCGGGGACAAGGCGTCTCCCGGACCGGCACAGCCGCTCAATACTGCTGCAAAGGAAAGAGCACGGACGACCTTAGTGGTCGTCGCGGTCGTCTTTGTCAGTCGAAACTTCGATGTCGTTCGAGAGATCATCGTCATCATCCAGATCGTCGTCTGCTGCGATGACATCGTCATCTGCATCATCGTCCGTGTCCAGATCGACGTCTACATCATCCTCGTTCTCGTCCTTCGGAGCGTTCGGATCTTTCTCCTCAGGCAGCGGTCCTTCGCTACGCTTGAGACGGCCGATATCGTTCGGCTGGGTGGTGCCACATTTCGGGCACACCGTAGGGACGCGGTTCAGGTCATAGAAGCGGGCGCCGCACTCAACGCACGTCCGTTTTAGACCGAGTTCGGGTTTTGCCATGTTGCGCAAGCCTGCCAATGCCTCGGATAAGGAACGCGGCCATGCCAGCTTGTTTCCGCCATGTCAAACTCGAAGTGTCCCGAAATCTGCATGAGGGGACGTATTTCAGGGTGATTGACACACAGGAATGACCCTCGCATGAAAGTGCACATGCAAGCGCGACCTCTGACAGTTTCCGCGTCCCCGAAGGGACTTTCCGGCCGTACCCTCGTACCGGGTGACAAATCCATCAGCCATCGTTCGCTGATGTTGGCCTCCCTCGCACATGGCCGTACGAAGGTTTACGGCCTTCTGGAGGGTGAAGACGTTCTGCGCACCGCAGACGCCATGCGCGCGCTGGGTGCGACGATCACGCGTGACGGCGCCGTCTGGACCATTGACGGCCGTGGCGTCGGTGAGCTGACCGAGCCGGCAGACGTGCTGGATATGGGGAATTCCGGGACAGCAGCGCGGCTCCTGTCCGGTATTCTTTCTTCCCACCGAATGAACAGCGTCATGACCGGGGATGCTTCCCTGCGCTCCCGTCCAATGCGTCGTGTGATGGACCCGCTTTCGAAGAATGGTTCCGAGTTTTTGTCCCGTGAGGGCGGCCGTTTGCCGATGGCCGTGCGTGGCAATGGTCAGGCGACACCGCTTGAATACCGTCTGCCAGTTGCTTCTGCGCAGGTGAAATCAGCAGTTCTTCTGGCCGGGCTGAATGCGGTTGGCCGTACGGTTGTGGAAGAGCCTGTCGCCACCCGCGATCATACGGAAAATATGCTCCGTCATTTTGGCGTGGATGTTGATGTTTCCGTTCTGGATGCTGGTGGACGCCGAATCGAGCTGACCGGACCGGTGAAGCTCACCGCACGGGACGTGACAGTTCCGGGTGATCCGTCGTCTTCTGCATTCCCGCTTGTGGCTGCGCTGCTGGTTCCTGGTTCCGATCTGCTGATTGAGAATGTTGGTTTGAACCCGCTTCGGACGGGTCTGTTCACTACCCTGCTCGAAATGGGTGCTGATCTGACCATTGAAAACGAGCGTGTTGAGGGCGGCGAGCCTGTAGGCGACCTTCGCGCACGACACAGCAAGCTCAAGGGTGTGGATGTGCCGCCAGAGCGTGCACCTTCCATGATTGACGAATACCCCGTTCTGGCCGTTGCCTGCGCTTTTGCGGAAGGTTCCTCCCGCCTGCGTGGTCTGGAAGAACTTCGGGTGAAGGAAAGTGACCGTCTGGCTGCTACGGTTTCCCTGCTCAATGTGAATGGTGCTGAAACCGAAGTGGTTGGCGATGACCTGATTGTCCGTGGTTTTCAGAACCCACTAGGTGGCGGAAGCGTGACGACGCACATGGATCATCGCTTGGCCATGAGTGGGATCGTGTTTGGTCTGGCGGCGCAGAAGCCGGTTCATATTGATGATACGGCCTTCATTGAAACCAGCTTCCCCGGTTTCGTTGACCTCATGAATGGTCTGGGTGCGGATATCCGGGCATGAGCCGTCCGCTCGTCATTGCCGTTGATGGGCCAGCAGCTGCCGGAAAGGGGACGCTGGCCAAGGCGCTCGCCTCCCGGCTGTCCTTGCCCTATCTGGATACGGGCCTCCTGTATCGTGCGGTTGCAAGGCGCATGATTGATGCAGGTCTTGACCCTGCGGGCGATGCTTCTGCACAGGCGGAAGCGCTAGAGCAGGAGGATCTGCGGAGAAGCGATCTGCGTGTTCCGGAAATCGACCGCGGTGCCTCACTGGTAGCTAGCCAGCCTGCTGTGCGTGAAGCTCTTCTGGAGCGTCAACGTGTGTTCGCCGCCCAGACAGGGGCCGTTGTTGACGGGCGGGATATCGGCACAGTTGTTTTCCCGGATGCGGACGTAAAGTTTTTCATCACGGCCTCCCCTAGGGCGCGGGCCCTTCGTCGCCATCGCCAAGTGCACGGGGACGCAGCGATCACAGAGGCTGAGCTGGACGCTGCGATCGCTGAGATCATTGCGCGTGACTCGCGGGATTCTTCGAGGGATACTGCGCCTCTGGTGCAGGCCGCAGATGCGCTTCTGATTGAGACGGATGAGCTTTCTGCAGAGCAAGTGCTTGAAAAGGCGCATGAAGAAATCAGGCGGCGCATAACTCGGATCTGAGTTGCGGTATCTGCCCGTCTGACACCTGTTTTTTTATTGACAGAGCGCCTGTGGAAGGTGTTGTTGCGGGTTAGCACATTGCCCGAAGGGGGAAAGTGTCGTCCGTCATGCGTTTTGCGTGCGGGCCATAATTTAACGGACCCGGTCTGACCTTTTGAGGCAGCGGGGAGTCGTCATGCCAGATTTCGATCCGCGTGGCGCAGACGTGGATGATCGGTTTCAGGCCGAAAATCCGGGAATATTGTATTTACATGGCTTCAGCCACACAGGCCCCTGCCGCTCACGGCATGGAAGATTTTGCAGCCCTCCTCGAAGAGACCCTGGGCCGCGACACCGGTTTTGACGGCTCCGTCGTCACTGGCCGCGTGATCCGTCTGACCGACGAATTCGCTATCGTTGATGTTGGTCTCAAGAGCGAAGGTCGCGTTTCCCTTAAGGAATTCGGCCCGCCAGGCGCTGCTCCGGACGTAAAGCCGGGCGACGTTGTCGAGCTGTATGTCGAGCGTTACGAAGACCGTGACGGTTCCATCGTTCTTTCCCGCGAGAAGGCTCGTCGTGAAGAAGCATGGACCGCTCTGGAGCGTGCATTCGGCAACAACCAGCGCGTCAACGGCACGATCTATGGTCGCGTCAAGGGTGGCTTCACGGTTGATCTCGGCGGCGCAATGGCGTTCCTTCCGGGCAGCCAGGTTGACATCCGTCCGGTTCGCGACGTCGGCCCGCTGATGGGTCAGCCGCAGCCGTTCCAGATCCTGAAGATGGATCGCGCACGTGGCAACATCGTTGTGTCCCGTCGTGCCGTTCTTGAAGAGACCCGTGCTGAGCAGCGTTCCGAGCTGATCCAGGGCCTGAAGGAAGGCATGATCCTTGACGGCGTCGTCAAGAACATCACCGACTACGGTGCGTTCGTTGACCTCGGCGGCGTTGACGGCCTCCTGCATGTCACGGACATCGCATGGAAGCGCATTAACCACCCGTCCGAAGCTCTGCAGATCGGTCAGCCGGTTCGCGTGCAGGTCATCCGCTTCAACCCGGACACGCAGCGTATCTCCCTCGGCATGAAGCAGCTTGAAGCTGATCCGTGGGAAAACGTCGCCATCAAGTATCCGGCTGGTGCCCGCTTCACGGGTCGCGTTACGAACATCACCGATTACGGTGCATTCGTCGAGCTGGAGCCGGGCGTCGAAGGTCTGGTGCACGTTTCCGAAATGTCCTGGACGAAGAAGAACGTCCATCCGGGCAAGATCGTCGCTACTTCCCAGGAAGTCGACGTCATGGTTCTGGACGTGGACAGCTCCAAGCGTCGTATTTCGCTTGGTCTCAAGCAGGTCCAGCGCAACCCTTGGGAGCAGTTCGAAGAAGAGCACAAGGTTGGCTCTGTCATCGAAGGCGAAATCCGCAACATCACCGAGTTCGGTCTGTTCATCGGCCTCTCCGCAGACATCGACGGCATGGTTCACATGTCCGACCTGTCCTGGGACGAAGCTGGCGAAGCAGCCATGGCGAACTACGAGAAGGGTCAGGTCGTTAAGGCCAAGGTCCTCGACGTGGATCCTGAGAAGGAGCGCATCTCCCTGGGCATCAAGCAGCTTCAGGAAGATCCGGCAGCCGACACCCTGTCCCGCATCCAGAAGGGTGCTGTTGTGACCTGCGTCGTGACGGCAGTCCAGGCAAACGGTATCGAAGTGAAGGTCGACGATCTGCTGACCGGCTTCATCCGTCGTGCAGAGCTGGCTCGTGACAAGGCTGAGCAGCGTCCGGAGCGTTTCGCAGTTGGCGAAAAGGTCGATGCGAAGATTGTTTCCGTTGACCGTGCTTCCCGCAAGCTCGCGCTGACGATCCGCGGCCGTGAGGTCGAGGAAGACAAGGCTGCGATCAGCGAATACGGTTCTTCTGACTCGGGCGCTTCCCTGGGTGACATTCTGGGTGCGGCAATCCGTCGTCGTACTACAGACGTCTGAAGAGACTGAAAATCAGATAACTCTATGTTGTCATGATTTTAGAAAAGGGCCGCGCAAGCGGCCCTTTTTTGTATTTGAGATGTAATGATCTTCTTTCTTGTCAGGGGCTTTTGTTGCTGTAAACCTTCAGGTAAGAATTGAGTATCGTGATGGCAGCGGTCTTGTGGTCTCTTGCCCGGAAGACTGATTGCGTCGGTTTGAGATGGGAGTGGGCGCTTTGCGCTCAGGAGATTGATGGCGGTTATTTACAACACAAATTATACCCACAATCCCAATTCCTACCTTACGCTGGCGGTCGAACGGGCGGCCCGATCTCTATTCGGTAATGACCAGGTTGTTGTCGCTGACAATATGTCCCTGGGCAGTATTGCTGCTTCTGGTGAACATGATGTTCTGATTTGCCTGGACGCGCAGCGGATTAATCTTCCATTGATCCGTCGCGTTCGACCTGCATTCAAGACCTTGATTCTCTGGACGTTTGAAGACCCGTTCATGCGGGACTTCAATGTTGAAAATGCCGGTCTTTTTGATTTCGTCTTTACGAACGATCCGTCCTGCGCCGAATACTACCACGGCAAGGGGCACTACCTGCCTCTGGCAGCGAGCCGCTCCATTCATGAGCGTAAGGTTCTTCCGGCTGCTGAGCTGGAATATGATATCTTTTTTGCTGGCACGATGTGGCCGAACCGCGTCCAAACCCTGCGACGCGTGATTGCTGCCTTTCCGGATGCCAAGCTGAAGCTTGTTTGCCCTGGTAACGAATATCTGCCGCCTCTACCCGCGGATCTCGCGGCGCTTGCGATCCAGCGCCCGATCAGCCACGAAGCGTTTATTGACTTCGCGAATGTCAGTGCTGTCACTCTGACGATGTTCCGTGATTACGCCAGCCATGGCGACGTCAGCCAGGCCACAGCTCCGGGGCCACGCTTTTTCGAACTTGCTCTGGGCGGTACGGCACAGGTTGTCGAAGCGCCGGAAAGCATGGGCAGCGAGCATTTCGATACGGTCGAAGGAATCAGCCTTGCGCGTGATCCCGATGGCGTCGTGGATGCCGTTGCCCGTATCCTGAACAACAAGAACACGCGCCGCAAAGCCGCGCAGGCGTCCCAGAAGTCAGTACTGGCGCATCATCTGTACGAGCATCGTCTCGAGAAAATGCGTGATATTACGGGGGCTGATTTTGGCCGCCGCAAAGCCGCCGACATCGTGCCGGTCGAGCGTCGCCGTCGTCTGCGGGTGCTGATGTGCACGCATTCCACAATTCATGAGCAGGCGTGGGGTGGTGTTGAAGTCTACCAGCAGGCGCTTTGCTCCCTGCTGGGGCGCGACGTTGAGTTTTTCTACTGGTTGCGTCGTGGCACGTTCTGCCGTCTGACGACTGCGAGTGGGCAGGAACTCGAACGCTTTGACGTGCCCGAAGTGGGCTGGCAGGACGCGATGTGCGATGCGCCTGAAGAAATGGCGTTTTCGAGCGTAATCAGTCAGTATAATATGGACATCGTCCATTTCCAGCATCTTGGACATCACGCACTGTCATTGCCCATCATCGCCAAGGCCAATGGTGTGGGCGTGGTTTTCTCCGCGCATGACTTCTGGCTGGTCTCAGCTCGTTACAACCTGCTGAACCACGAACTGCGTTATGTGGAAGATGAGGTTCGGTCAGTCCTGTCAGCAGATATCACGCTGAAGGCTTCTGAGAATGTTGATCATGGTGGTGAACAGACGCGTCGGGCCTTTGTCGCCAAGATGCTTCACTCTGTTGATGCCATCATGTTCGGGACACAGCACTCTCGTGATCTGACGCATGAGATCTATCCGATCCTCAACGAAAAAATCAGTCTGATCACGGGTATCCCGAGCCCTGAGAACACCGTGCCCGTCAAGCCGAAGAGCTATGCTCCGTTGGGTGACGCGCCGCTGAATGTTGCGATTGTCGGTAACTTCCTGAGAACCAAGGGTGCAGATACGATCCTGAGCCTGATCGAGATCGCTCACCCAGATCATTTTGTCTTCCACATCTTCGGTTATGTGCACCCAGAGTACGAAGCTGTTCTGAACGCAAGCAGCCGCTCGAATGTGAAGCTCTATGGCCGTTATGACATGGGTGACATCGAGGCCCTGAAAAAGGCTGATGTCGCGCTCAACCTGTCGATCTGGCCGGAGACTTACTGCATTTCCTTGTCTGAGGCCTGGCAGAACGACCTGATCCCCATTGTGACCGATGTTGGCGCTCTGGGGGATCGTGTTGAAGACGGTGTTAACGGTTTCAAGGTCCCCATCAATCGCCCAAGCATGGTTCTGGAACGTCTCGAACTTCTGCGTTCTTCCGAGCCTGTGCGTAAAAAGATTATGGCAAACATTGGCCCGCATCTTTGGACGCATGCCCGTGACTATGCGGACGGCTTGCTGAAACTTTATCAGGATGTCGTGCCACGTCGTCCGATGGGCGTTGCAGATCTTCGTCTGGATGCAGGGCAGGTGCATCTTCTGCCGCACGCATCATGGCGTCATCAGGCTCCCCCGCGTCATATTTTTGATCCGCCGACCACGCGTGATCTCTCTGTCGAGCTCCCCATTCCCGTATCGGACTGGTTCTCCATCCAGGGCGCCGAATGCTACATTGACGACGTTTGTCATCATGTCTTTGCCACGAACGAAGATGAAGATTTCAAGGGCGCCAATGAGTTCCATATTCGTGGCTGGTTCCTGCTTCCAGGCGTCAGCACTGCTGGACGTATGCTGACTGTGCTGATTGAAGAAGGCGCGGACAGTCCGTTGATCTTCCTTGAATGCGAACGTGAAATTCGTGGCGACATTGTTGAAATGTTCAACGGATCTCCGCGTCGTTCAGGGTTCTCTGGCAAAACAGCCCTGCGTGGAAAATGGTGTGAAGGTCGTTTCCGTGTTGGTCTGATCAATGTCATCAACGGTCAGGCAGCGTTCCAGCTGACGTCTATTCAGATCGAAGTTGAGGGCGGCAAGATTGACGCGATCCATCGCTCAGCTCCTTCAAACGACGTGATCCTTTCTGACTTCAATCGTGTTTCCCATAGCGATGGACTGCTTCGCGGTATCAAGCTGTCTGGTTTCCAGAAAAATGAACTGCATCCGTATGGCAGTGGCATGCTGGAAAACTTCATTGACGAATTTACAGGCGTCATTGGAGAGCCTGTTCAGGAGATTGAGCCTTTTGGAAGCATCTCCGTTCGCGGCTGGGCTTTCCTGAAGAGTCTGTCTCGCGCAGGGCAAATTTATGTTGGCCTGATTCAGACGGAGCGTGACGAAGTGACGTTGTTCGCGACAGACCGTATTGCGCGTCAGGACGTGGCAGGCGTGCATCGTGATGCTCCGCTCTGCGCAGGTTTCTCGGGTACACTGAGCCCGATGCAGGGTTATGCTCGCCCGATGGATGGCGTCTATCGGGTCGCGCTGATCAATGTGACCGGGGATGTTTTCGGCACGCATATTACGGATCTGGTTGCGACGTTTGATGGTGGACGGATTGTATCGACAGGCCGTGAAGGTCTGACACCGGAACAGGCTGAGCGTTCGGAGCGGCTTCTGAATGAGAAAGCCATAGCCTGAACCTGAGGGTCAGTTTTTTATGTCCGATCCGGTTCCTGAGTCTTCTCCCGCTGCGCGCGAGCCTCGCTGGCGCCAGTTTGATGCGCAGTGGTATCTGCTGCGCTATCCGGAGGTTGGGGACTGGATGCGCGATGAAGGCCATCAGGATCTTCATGCGTTTTATCTTGAGACGGGCCAGCGCTACGGCCATTCTCCCAACCGGTATTTTGACGAGATCTGGTATCGGGAAACCTATGCGGATGTTCGCCGGGACCTGATCCAGGAAAAATATCGGTCTGGCTTTGAGCACTACTGTGCCGAGGGCTATCATGGTCACTCGGCACACTGGCTGTTTGACGAAGTCGATTATCTTCGCCGTTATCCGGAACTGACCCGACGCTCCTTGCAGGAGCAGGGGTTCTGCAACGGCTATGATCATTATCTTGAAGTTGGCGAAGCGCGCTACTATAGCGGGCATCGTTTTTTCGACGATGAACTCTGTCGTCGGCTCGCCTTACGTTATCCCGACTATTTTGACAGCCGGATTGGCCTGTTTGCATCCTGGCTCAGCCTCCCTTCTGATATCGCGGATGCGGGACGTGTCTCCTGGTATTTTGATCCGGTCTGGTATCTGGAGCGCTATCCGGACGTTCGGCGTGATATTGCTGAAGGGCGCTATAGCAGTGCGCTTCATCATTATCTCACCAATGAAACACCGCGGCTCTTTGATCCGCAGGAAATGTTCTCCGAGCGCTTCTATGCAGACACTCATCCAGATGTGGTCGCCTGTCTGGACATGGGCTCTTTCCGCAATGGCTATGAGCATTTTTTGCTGTTCGGGGCACATGAGGGGCGTGCGCCTGAAGCCGATGTAGATCTCGCCGCTCATCTGAGCCGTCCGCAGGTCCGTAACGACGTGCGGAACCATCTTTATGACAGCCCTTTTGCTCATCTGGTTGCGGCCAGAATGGGTGAGGGGCAGCGTGCTTCGCTGGTCGAAACCCCTGAGATTGAAGAAAGCCAGTCAAGGCAGGTGTTCGAGCGCGAAGCAGAAGCGCTTCTGCCGGCATTGGCTCGCCATCCGCTGGATTTCACCGTCGTGGGCGTGCCGGAACTCAGTGTCATTGTCGTGGTCTATGACCGGATTGCGCTGACAATGCAGGCTCTGGCGTCATTGCGCGCAAATTACTCCGGGGCCATTCAGCTTATTGTCGTGGACTCTGGTTCACACGATCAGACACGTCGTCTCGACGAAATGGTTCATGGCGCTAAAATCCTGCGCTTCAGATATAACATTGGATATCTGGAAGGCTGCAATATTGGTCTTGCAGAAGTCGATGCGCCGTTTGTTCTTTATCTGAACAACGATCTACGGCTCTATCCAAACAGTGTTGCGCACGCTTTGCAGCGTCTGCGTTCAAGTGATGATATTGGTGCGGTGGGTGCCAAGCTCATTCGTTCGAATATGCGCTTGCAGGAAGCAGGCTCCATCATCTGGCGTGATGGCGCAACTTATGGATATCGCCGGGAAGACAGTCCGAACCTTCCTGAAGCAAACTTTGTCCGGGACGTAGATTACTGTTCGGCAGCATTTCTGATGGTGCGGTCGTCCATTCTGATTCAATTGGGTGGCTACGACCTGCGGTACCGTCCTGCTTATTTTGAAGATACGGATCTGTGTGTCCGCATTCTCAAAATGGGCGCACGGATTGTTTATGATCCTAATGTCGTGGTGGAGCACCTTGAGTACGGCAGTTCCGGCTCTGTAGGATCTCAGACGCTGATCCACGCCAATCTGCGCATTTTTTCGCGTGCACATCAGGATTTTCTACGGCATCAGCAGCCGGCTCATATTCGAAATGCTGTGCAGGCGCGGGAGCGTCGTTCAGATCGCAAGCATATCCTGTTCATTGAAGATCGCCTTCCTCTGAGGCGTCTGGGTTCAGGGTATGTCCGTTCCAATGACGTGGTGCGAGCAATGGCGGGGCTGGGATACCAGGTCACCGTGTTTCCCCTTCTCCCGAGGGACCAGAGTGAACTGGACCTGTTTGGAGATTTCCCGGAGACGGTAGAGCTGATCGCGGATCAGCATCTTTCCACCTTCCCGGATTTTATTCAGGCGCGTGCCGGATATTACGATCTGGTATGGGTTGGCCGCACGCACAACATGGCGCGCCTCCTGCCTATCATGAACGAGGCCAGCCGCTATCTGCCGACAGCGGGTGCGGTGCTGGATACGGAAGTGATTTCCACGCCACGCACGCTGGAGCGCATCAAGGTGCTCGATCTGCCGAAGCCGGCATTGAGCTTTGATGAGATGCTACGCCGGGAACTGGAATGCGCTCATTACTGCCAGCAGATCGTCGCGGTTACTGAGCATGATGCAGATCTGGTGCGTCGCGCCGGGTACGAAAATGTTTCCGTTCTGGGACATGAAATGCGGACCCGTCCGACGAAGGCCACATTCGACGCCCGGCGAGATATTCTTTTTCTCGGTGCGCTGCACGATGAAGGCGCGCCGAATCATGACAGTCTTGAATGGTTTGTAGGGGAGGTTCTCCCTGCTCTGGATGATCTTCTGCCGTCAGACGTTCGATTTACGATTGCGGGCTTTATTCATCCTTCGGTGGATGTGAGTGCGTTTGCGCGGCACCCTCGTGTGGATATTGTTGGTCCGGTGCATGATCTTGCTCCGCTGTTCAACAGGCATCGCGTCTTCGTTGCGCCGACGCGGTTTGCCGGTGGCTTACCGTTCAAAGTGCAGGAAGCTGCCGCATTTGGCGTGCCGATGGTTGTAACGACCTTGTTGGCGGGGCAGGTGGGCTGGACAGACGATGTTGAATTGCTGTCTGCGCCTGCGGATGATGCCAAAGAATTTGCGTCTCATGTCGCCCGTCTTTATCAGGACAGCACACTCTGGGCCCGACTGAGAAGTGAAGCGCTGAAGGCGGTGGAGCGGGATTGCGCACCAGCGCGGTTCCGACAGGATCTGTCCAAGATCCTTGAGGCGTGTATAGCTTGAAGACGCCACGCACCCGGGGCATGAAGTTTAAGGAAACAGGTGAGGCTATGTCGACAGAAGTGAAAGATCGTTCCTCTGAAACGGAGCGGAAAGTGTCTGGCCTGACCGGACGTGTTCTGGTGTGCAGTGGCGGCCGCTATGAAAGTCAGGCCAATGCCCAGATCCGTGAATCGATCATGGATGGATGGGGTGAGTGCTTTGGCGAAGAGAACGTTACGGCTGTTCACATTTCTGCGGCAGCAGCGTCCATCAAGATCCTGAAGCCAACGATTGTTTTCGCCATCGGGTCATATCTGCCGGAAAGCACCTATTTTGGTGAGGTCTGCCGTGAGGCCAAGAAGATTGGCGCTGTCACGGTTTTCTGGGCCACAGAAGACCCCTATGAGCAGGATGCGAACTATCGCATCGCCGATGACTTCGATGTCGTTTTCTCTTGTGATCGCTGGGGCCATAACTTCTATCAGCGTGATCTGGTGTTCCACCTGCCGCTGGCTGCAAGCCCGAGCCTGCATTACATGCCGATTGAAGAGAATGTCGAAAAAACGATCGATGTTCTGTTCTGCGGTGTGGCGTTCACGAGCCGTAAGGACATTGTCCGCAATCTGCTTCCGGTTCTGCGAAACCTGAACATCAAGATTGTTGGTCCTGGCTGGGGCGAGCTGGGCATTGGCTTCTCGGATGCCCGTATTGAAAAATCCCAGCTGGTTGAGCTGTATCGCCGTTCCAAGCTGGTGCTGAACCTTGGCCGTTCACTCCACTTCGAGAACAAGCGGTTTGTGATTGCCCCCTCCACGCCTGGCCCGCGGACGTTCGAAGCCGCTCTGGCAGGCGCGTTTCAGGTCTTTCATGAAGATACGCATGAGCTTCGTCGGTATTATAATGCAGACGAAATTCCGGTCTTCTCAAACCGGATCGATTTTGAGCGGCTTGTAGAGAAGTACATCGGAGATGATGAAGCTCGTCTTGCTATGAGCCGTAAGGCACAGGCCAGAACGATGGAACAGCATCTTTACAAGCACCGCATCCAGCAGGCCCTGTCGGTTCTTCAGGCTGAGGGCTTCCTTGGCTGAAAAGCGACTGGAATTTGTGATTTTATTAAAAGCCGGGCTGTTGTGCCCGGCTTTTTTGTAAGGATATTCGGAAATGCAAACCATCTGGCTTATGGCGTTGTTGCTGATCGCTGCATTTCTGGAGGTCGGTGGTGATGCCCTCGTGCGAACCGGCCTGCATACGGCCGGTCTGGGACGTGTGGGCTTTATATCAGCCGGCGCGCTTGTGCTGCTGATTTACGGAATAACCGTCAATCTTCCCGACTGGGACTTCGGGCGATTGATGGGCGTCTATGTTGCACTGTTTTTTATCGCAGCTCAGGTCGTGGCGTATTTTGCTTTTGGTCAGACCCTGACCTTACCTGTCTGCATCGGTGGACTGCTGATCGTCTCAGGCGGTGTTCTGATGACCGTCTGGCGTTGAAGGGATCAGGCCGGAAAATAATATCCCGGCCTGAAGTTAGAGTGTTTACTTCGGTTGTGGGCCAAGGACGATCTGCGCGAGATCATCCGGGCGAACCCACTTGCTGAACGCGGCCTGCACCTGAGCAGGTGTCATGTCGTAAATCGCCTGTGCTGCTTCTGCTGGCGCATTCAAAGGCAGCCCCAGATCAATCAGATCCAGATAGCTGCCAGCGAGAGCGCCAAAGCTGGCGCGTGCCATGGGCTGGCGACGCAGCAGAGACGCCTTGGCCAGATCCAGACTTTCCTGAGAGACAGGCTGGCTGCGCATATCCTGCACATCCTTGATTGCAAGGGCGCGCGCCTTGTTCACTTTGTCCGGGTCCGCACCGAAGCTGATGCCGAAGGAGCCGCGGGTCCGGGAGTAACTGAAGGCACTTCCTGCCCCGTACACGTAGCCTGTGCGAACGCGCAGATCCTGCATCAGGCGGGAAGAGAACCCATCCCCAAGAATTTCGTTTCCGACAGCCAGAGCATGACGATCAGGATCCGTGACCTTCATGCCAATGGTCTCCACGAGTTTCACGTCATCCTGTGACCGTCCTGGATCTGCGACGACAGCCTGAGAGGCCTTGCTGAGAGGAATGGACGGTAGATCAACGACAGGGGCAGGGCCTTCAGCCTTCCAGCCGCCAAAAGCCTTTTCAACCTGTTCATGAGCATCTTCAGGGCTGATGTCCCCGACAACCACAATCGTCGTCAGGTCCGGGCGATATGTGGCGGTGTAATAGGCTTTGACGTCAGCGAGTGTAATTTTGCTCAACGTAGCTGGAGTGGCCTCGCGAAGGGTCGGATCAGTTGCAGGGACGAGTGCCCGGCGCGTGGCACGGCCAAAGCGGTAGGTTGGAGACTGAAGCTCACCCGCCCGGGCCTGAATGGCTTCCATCTGCGTGACATGGAAGGCCTTTTCCGGGAAGGCAGGGTGCAGTTCGTGCTCTGCCAGCAGGGACAGACCCTTGCTGAAATTCTGGGTCAGTGTGCTGAGACTGAAACCAGGGCCAGCGCTTTCGTCTGCCGAGATGTCATCAAGCGCGCTGGCCAGGGCCAGACGGTCCTGGGAGGTGCTGCCATACAGGAACATGTCAGATGTCAGGCCCGCGACGCCTTCCTTGCCAGCAGGCTGCTGCAGGGATGCATTCTGCCGGATGGAGCCGATCAGCTCGACGGTATGGCTGACATGCTCGGGCTGGACCAGAAGGTGCAGACCATTCGAAAGCGTATAGGCCTTGGGAAGAGGTGCGGCGGCCGGAATGCTCAACCGTGCGAGGGCTTCTTCCGCCCATGCGGGGAGGCTGACTTTGCCTGATGGTGGCGTGTTGAAAGACTCTGCGCCACCAAATCCTTTACCGCCAATGGCTTTGCCCTTTTCACTCGGCGTCAGGGTGGCGCTGATGGCGTGTTGTGGATCAAGGAGCGTTTTGGCCAGCTCATCCACTTGTGCCTTTGTGACGTTCCGGAAGGCCGCGATCATATCATCCGGGCTTTCAAGATGCTGGATGGCGACAGCCTGGGACCAGTTCTCTGCGAGTTCCGAAATGCTATTCGCATTGAACTCCAGAGACGCAATCTCTTTGCGACGGGCGGCTTCGATCAGATCCGCAGGAATTCCGTTTTTGCGAAAGCCATCCATAAGAGACGCAAGCGTCCGGCGGAGGTCGTCCGGGTTGGCTCCCTTGGGGAATCCTGCGTAGGCGACAGCGAGGCCAGCCTGCGCATCCGGGTCATACATGAACCCGGCGTCCAGAGCCTTACCGTCCGGCACCAGACCGAAAAGCACACTGCGCTGGCTGGCAATGGCATCGGCCAGCAGTGTTACGGCAGCATAGTTCGGGTCACGCTGTCCCGGCATCCGCCAGGCCATGGTGACAAGGCCGATGGGTAGATCTGTATCCAACGACAGGGACTGTGCCTTGGCTGGCGTGGGTGTGACAGCAGCGCGGGCAGGAAGTGTAGCCGCTGCAATATTGCCAAAGGCTGCCTGAACTTTCTTCAGGGTGTCCTGCGGGTCCACATCGCCCGTAATGACGAGGATGGCGTTGTTGGGAGCATACCAGGAGTTGTAGAACTGCTTCAGCAGCGGGGCAGTCGTGGCATCGAAAGAGGGACGCGTCCCGAGTGCGTCATGCTCGTAAGGTGTGCCTGCGTAAAGTGCGGCACGCACCTGAGAGAGATAACGGTAGATGGGGCTCGACAGGTCGCGTGAGACTTCCTGCTCAATGGCCCCTCTTTCATGGGCCCATTCTTTCTCTGTAATGTTCAGCCCGCGCATACGACCGGCTTCGATCCGCAGAAGGACATCAAGGTCCGCAGCGGGGGCCTTGAAATAGTATTGCGTGACGTCAGACGTCGTATCGGCGTTATCATTGTTGCCGAGCTGAGCGCTGATGGTGGAAAGCTGGTCCCGGGAGAGTGTTTCGGAGCCGTTGAACATCATGTGCTCAAGGGCGTGTGCCGTTCCCGGAAAACCTTTGGGTGCGTTGACGGAGCCCACTTCATAATTGAGCATCGTCTGTACGACGGGCGCCAGAGTATCCCGCACAATCACGACACGCAGGCCATTGGGCAAGGTGGCACGGGTGACGGAGGCCGGTGCTGCCGTGGCAGCCTGAGGCACCGCAGGGGCAGCATGTGCGCCCGTCAGGAGAGGCGGGGCCAGCATGGAGGCTGCGAGCAATGTCACACGGGTCAGGCGGGAGAAACCGGGCATAGGTTATTAACTTCCTACGGGTAAAATGTTCTGCCAAGCAGTAAATCGACTGTCAGGGATGCTGTCTACCGAGGGAGGATTGCTGAAGGATGAATAAAAAATCATGTGACGCGGTCAATCAGAGGCCGCTAAGAACAAAACTACTATGACCGCTTCCAATTTTATCGTCCGCTTTGATGACTGGCTGATTGACCGGCTCTTTCAGCCTGTCGCGAACAGACTGCCGTCAGTTCTTCCCGTTGTGCAGTTGGGCATGAGCTTTCAGCTTGGCTCATTAATGCTGAACGGCGCAGCGCTGCTTCTGCCGATTGTGCTGTTTGGCGCAACGATGGGCGGTGTGGTGGATACATCGCTGATCTGGTTCATGAACCTTGCATTCTTTCTGGGCATGAAAAAAACGATCCCGATGATCCGGCCAAACATGCTGAATCCCCTTCGCCCCATGATGCTGAGCATGCGGATGATCGCCATGGCATTCCTCATCTATCAGCTTTTCCGCAGCCTGGACGGAGTTGGTATTGGCTGGATTCTGTCCCAGCTCATGACGCTGTCTCAGCTAACGTTTGTGATCGGTCTGTATTTTGTGGCCTGCCAGCCTCAGCCACCCCGACAGCGGATGTCTTCGCGGACAGGCCCTATCATTGAAGGCGTCTGGGCCGGGAACGGTAGTATTCGCTGAAGGAGACGGCAGTGAGAATCCTTCACTGTCTTCTAACGCGGGAATTCGCGGGCACTGAGCGGCACGTTGCGGAGCTCGCGAACCAACAGGCTCTGACGCATGATGTGACGGTGCTTCTGGAGCGTCATACCGCTGATCTTCGAACAGGCGGAGATATTGCGCATCACTTTTCGCCTTCGGTCCGTATCGTAAGGGCTTATCGCGCAGGATATCTGCCGACATTGACGGCGCTGGTATGGAACGAGACCTTCGATATCATCCATACTCATTTGGGTAAGGCGTCGATCCGGGCAGGGGTTTTGAAGACTCTGGGACTGATGGGTGAGACCCCCGTCATCGGTACGCTCCACAATGCTTATCGTGCCAGAACTTATGGAAAACATGACGGCCTGATCTGCATTGCCCGGTGGCAACAGGCCAGCCTGCCAGCAGGTTGTCGAAACCAGAGCGCAGTGATTGCAAACTGGACCATTCCTTCCGTCCTCTGCCATCCGGAGCGTACCAAGCTTCGGGAAGGCTTCCGGCAGGAGCATCGCCTTCCACCGGAAGCTTTTGTGATCTGTGCCGTTGGAAGAATGGTGGAAGAGAAACGGTTTGATTGTCTCCTTCAGGCCTGGAGACAGGCCGCTCTGCCACCTGACACTTACCTTGTTCTGATTGGGGACGGCCCAGAACGTGCGCGGCTTGAAAACGTCTGCGCAGAGTACAGGGATCGCATCATTTTCGCGGGCTACCGGTCAGATGTGCCGGACGTGTTCTGTGCGTTTGACGGATTTGTTCTGCCCTCCAGACGGGAGCCGTTCGGGCTGGTGCTGCTGGAAGCGATGGCGGCAGGACTACCGGTATGCGCGACAGCAGCAGGCGGTGTTCTGGATATTCTTGAAAATGTATCCGACTGTCTGGTTAAGCCAGACTGTATCGACGCACTTGCCGCCGGGCTTGTGCGCCTGAGGCAGCAGCCTGGCAGAACATGGGACCTGTCCTTCCATGTGCTGGAAGAGCAGGCCCTCAAGACAGAGCAGTTCTATCGCCGTTTCTGCTGAGTATCGCGATCAGAGATCGTAGTGTTTGGAGACGTAGCTGGAGAGGCCATTCGGGTTGTGCATGATGTGCCAGCTTTCTGAAAAAGACGGCACGAACTGGAACAGGAAGACCAGCAGCGACAGGAAAAACAGCAGCATTCCTTTGCCAACAAACTGGATACGCCGCCAGAAATAGAGTGGCGGGATCAGGATCCAGAATGCAGAGCCGGGACGGAAGCCTGCAGCAATCAGGGCGCGGCGATCTGTCAGCATGGACGTGAAGATGATCGCAAAGCTGAGAAGAACGGCGATGATGCTGGACTGGCGGTCAGGGATGTTACCGAACCAGGCCAGAACATTGACGATCATGCTGCTGACGAAGGGCCCAAGAATACTCAGCCAGGCCCAGCGGTTCGAGACCCTGCTGGGGGGCAGAGCAGGCGGGACCCCTTCGGGCTGGGGCGGCCAGAACGCGCAACTGCCTGCCGGATGCCATTCCGCACCGAAGGCTTCGGTCCAGCACAGAGTTGAGTGCTCAATACTGCCGGTCGAGATGAGGGCACGCATACCATCTTCAGAAAGCGGGCCTTTGCGGCTTCCGTGTTCTTCGTAAAACCAGCTCACAGTCCGTCCTTGGTTTGGGCAGTTGTCATCATGCTGACAGAATGGCGGCTCAATCTGACTGAAAGAGATGTCTCAGGCAATACTGAAGGCTTCAATCTGCTGGGAAGGGTCAAGTGATGAGAAAATATTCGTTTGGTTTAATGGCTGTTCTTTGTCTGGGGATAAATCCGGCTTTTGCATCAAAGGTCACTAGTTTTCAGATCAAACTCGCTTCTCCCACAACAGTTGACCGCCAGACAGTGCTTTATACCTGTCAGGGAAACGGTGATGCAGCCACGCAGCTTCTCTCGCGTTTGCCGCAAAAACGCGTTGCCGTTCAATATATCAATGCAGATGCCATCAGTTTGGCTGTTCTGCCAATTGAAGGGCACACGCAGGTGTTTTCAAACGTAATTGCTGCGGATGGCGCCAAATATGCTGCGGCACAGTATGTCTGGTGGAACAAAGGAAACGACGCGTTCTTTTCCAGTGAGATGGACGACAAAGCACTTGTAACGTGCCATGCCGTTTTAAAATAAAGATATCATGTCGGTATCGTTTCAATTTTCCAGCAAACATGCATGATGCGGGCTTATCACGACTGATAAGGAACGCAGGTCATGTCCGTTGTCTGCATGCAGGAATTTCTTGAAAAGCTCCCCAAGGCTGAACTTCATGTTCATTTGGAAGGAACGCTGGAAGCGGACTTGAAAATCAAGCTGGCTGAGCGGAACAATCATCCTCTCAGGTCCAGCTCTGCGGAAGAAATCCGACAAGGTTACATCTATCATGATCTGCCCTCTTTTCTGACGCTGTATTACGAGGGCGTCGAGCTTCTGCAGACCGAGCAGGATTTTCATGACCTCTGCTATGACTATCTGAAAAAAGTCGCGCAGCAGAATGTTCTTTACACTGAAATGTTCTTTGACCCGCAGCTTCACACCCGTCGCGGGATAGCATTCGGAACAGTTATCCGGGGCTTCAATGCAGCGCAGGAGGAAGCAGAGAAGGACTTCGGCATCCGCTCTCACCTCATCATGTGCTTTATACGTGAAATGAGTGCGGATTCTGCCGACGAGACCTTCACCCAGGCTCTCCCTTATCTTGAGAGACCGGGTCGGAGCCGCATCATTGGTGTAGGTCTGGATTCAGACGAAAAGGGTAATCCGCCAGCCAAATTTGCGAAAACATTCGCCCGCGCAAGAGCGCTGGGCCTTCACTTGACCATGCATTGTGATCTCGATCAGCAGAATACGCATGAGCATATCCGGCAGGCTCTTCAGGATCTGGGTAGCGAGCGCCTCGATCATGGATTGAATGTGCTGGAGAAGCCTGAACTGATTGCGATGGCTCGGGACAAGGGCGTGACATTCACGCTGTGTCCGTCTCCGAACGATGTCATCAGGCCGGGGCGGTCCCGTCAGGATATTCGGGACATGCTGGCAGCGGGACTGAAAATTACCATCAATTCCGACGACCCGGGTTACATGCAGAGCGTGTATATGACGGAGAGTTTCGCCAAGGCTCAAAGTGCAGCGGACCTGACACGGGACGAACTCATGCAGATTAGCCGAAATGCCTTTCAGGCGGCCTGGATTTCGGACGACGAGCGGGCGCTTTATCTCGACGCACTGGAAACATTCGCGCGAAAACATAGGGTTGAGATGTCATCCTGAACGTGGAGCAAAGCGACTTCCCCGAGATTTATGTCCTCTGCCGCAGGGCATAAATCTGGAAGTTTAAAAATAAAATCAGGAATTATTATTTATTAAAAAATTCAAATATGTTTTATTATTTCTGAAAAATTACCAATAAAGTATAAATTAAGAAACTCAGGTATTAATTAGATACAAAACAAGAATTGATTATCTTTCTTTTAAAGCGACTATCGTCGCATGGCATCAATCGCTCCTGTTCTGTCCCGTCTGTCTCAGCATATGCAATCGGCAGCGCTATGGAGCGTCATTGGCCTCCTGCGCAGTGTGGGGCCGCAATACGCCTCGACAGCGGGCGGCTGGTTGATGCGGAATGTCGGAATGAGGCTCCGGGCAACCCGCATTGCGGATCGAAACCTTCAACTCGCTCTTCCTGATTTATCCCTACCGGAACGACAGCAGATTATCCGGGATGTATGGACGAACCTGGGGCGGAACGTGACAGAACTCCCCCATCTTGCATCCTTTACCCGTACGGAAATGGGACCGGGATGGGAGATCGAGGGTGAAGAGCATATTGATGCCTTGAAAGAGAACGGCTCACAGGCTTTGTTTTTCTCAGGGCATCTGGGGAACTGGGAGCTCATTCTGCCCATCGCAACCAGTCTGGGCATGCCAGTTGCGGGTTTTTATCGGGCCTCGTCCAATCCGGTCATCGATCTTGTGACGCAGACAATGCGACAGAAGGCTCTCGGCCCGACCGGAAGCATGTTTCCTAAAGGACCCAAAGGGGCCCGGCAGGCCTTAACGCATCTTCAAAGCGGTGGCTCACTGGGTTTTCTGGTCGATCAGAAAATGAACGACGGGCTCGCCATTCCGTTTCTGGGACGGGATGCCATGACGGCGCCAGCGGTAGCGCAATTGGCGTTGCGCTTTAATCTGCCCATCATACCCGTCCATATCGTGCGACTGGGGAGCGGTCGGTTCCGTATGGTGTGTGAAGCCCCGCTTCAGGCTGAACGAACAGGCGATCGTCATGCGGATATCCGGTCAATCTGCGTTGCCATGAACGAGACGCTGGAGCGGTGGATCCGCGAAAGGCCGGGAGCATGGCTTTGGCTTCATCGCCGCTGGCCCAAAGAGCAGGTCGCTCTTCCCGCCATCTGAAAAAAGCCCCGCTGCCGAATGGCAACGGGGCTTTTGTGTTTCAGGGGAGAGGATGTCCGCTGACAGGAGCCTGTGGGCTGCCAATCAGATCAAGGATCTGCTTTTCAAGTTTCGGAACATTGATGCGCAGGACAACTTCGTTCTTGCGCTCGCCCAGACCTGGCTCATAGCCCGGAGTCCAGGACACAACGTCTCCATAGCCGGGGCCAAACTGGCTGTTCACATCCACAAACAGATCCTGCTTTTCCGTGATGATGCTCGGGTCCAGCCAGACGGATGCTGCAATTTCATCCCAGAGCGGGAAGCCGCTCAGATGCCACTTCATGACATGCCCGACGGGCGTGCCGGTAGCTTCCAGCTTCTTCAGAAATTCTGGTGTCAGTTCGGTATCCGTTGAAGGATCGGCCGGAACCATCACGATGTGCTTCCATGGTGCGCGAAGGGCCGCACTTGCGCTTTCCGGGTCCAGACGGAAGTTGAATTCACGACGGGGGCTGTTCAGAAATTCCCGCGCGAACTGGTGTGCCACAACGCCGGGTCGTGTCTGGCGCGGGTTCAGGCCACCGCCCATGTAAACGAGTTCTTTTGCGAGGCTCGCAAATTCAGGATCAAGCGTCTGGGCCAGTGCGATGTTGGTCATCGGACCCGTTGCAATGATGCTGACCTGCCCTGGATATTGGTGAACCATCCGAATGAGGAAGTCAGCTGCGCGCTCGGTTTCCGGCTTCTTGACCGGATTGCCGTATGGCAGGTCTGGAACAACATCCGGGCCATGATAATAGGGAAGTGGCTGCTCGGTCTTTTCGACCCATTTTTTCATCCACACCCCTTTCCAGATCAGTTTTCCGTAAAGGGCTTCCCAGCGGTCCGTTAGCTTTTCCGAGTTCAGGAACGGGTAGGTTGCGCCCGGAACAACGGGAATGTCTGCGCGGCCTGCCACTTCCACGCCACGCAGCGCGTCATTCGTCGCTTCTTTCTGCCAGACGTCACCCGTGACAGTCGTGATGCCAAGCACGCGGACATTGGGGGCCTTGATGATCATCCACTGGGCAATGCTGAAGCCGTCATCATCAAAAATGACAAGGCGGGGGTCAGCTTTCGCCTGCGCGGAGGCTGCCAGCAGGCCGCCAGCGACCAGTCCAAGCGCCAGCGTGCGGCGCAGGGCCTTTCGCGTTTTGCTAAAACGTTTCGGCTTCGGGACGGTGGGGTGAAGGGGCATGGGCAGAGGGTTCCATAGCTGGTGGCAGGCAAGGACGTGACAATACCGCAAAGGAAATCATTGCACAGAGGCAACAGGACGTTCCATGCGAACGCAATTCTAGAACGCGAGTGGCCCGTTGTCCTTGACTTCCTTGATGACAAAAAACGTCCGTGCCTGTCGCACTCCCGGAAAGGCAATGAGCTTTTCTGCATGAAGCCGATTGAAATCCGCCATGTCTTCCACACGGATCTTCAGCAGATAATCGAAATCGCCCGCGACCAGATGACAGTCCAGCACCATGGGCATGGTTTTTACCGCCTCTTCCAGTTCCGCGAAGCTCTCGGGAGTGGACCGGTCCAGCACGACGCCGACCAGAGCGATCGTTCCCAGTCCGACTTTGACGGGATCAATCTCGGCGCGAACGCCGCGGATATAACCGTCCTGAAACAGTCTCTGGGTGCGCCGGTGACATGTCGCGGCGCTCACGTTTACACGCTCGGCCAGTTCGGCATTGGACATGCGCCCGTTGCCCTGCAGAAGGCGAAGAATGTTCCGGTCGATTGCGTCCAGATCTGGTGTGATGGAATCTTTCATTATTTCCTCAAATTATAAGAGAAACATCCATTAAAATTCTATTTTAAGACTAAAATACAGAAATTATTGCCTGAATTAGAAAGCACCTTCGAAGAATATTTCACTACTGCTTTCGGGTGTGAACACCTTGGGAGGCTGTCTGTGAACCTTGAGAAATTTGAGCGCTATCCGCTGACTTTTGGAAAAACGGCTATTGAGCATCTTCCACGTCTGAGCGAAGCCCTAGGTGGCAAAGTGCAGATCTATGCCAAGCGTGAAGACTGCAATTCCGGCATGGCGATGGGCGGCAATAAGCTCCGCAAGCTGGAATATATTGTTCCGGATATTCTGGCCTCTGGCGCAGATACACTGGTCTCCATCGGCGGTGTGCAATCCAATCATACGCGCATGGTCGCAGCGACAGCGGCCAAGCTGGGTATGAAATGCGTCGTCGTGCAGGAGAAATGGGTCCCGCATTATGATGCTGTTTATGATCGTGTCGGTAATATCCTCATGACGCGCCTCATGGGGGCTGAGTCCCGCATTGTGGAAGACGGCTTTGACATCGGTATCCGCCAGAGCTGGGAAGACGCGATTCGGTCCGTGAAAGATTCTGGCGGAAAGCCTTATGCCATTCCGGCCGGTGCATCTGTTCATCAATATGGCGGCGTCGGTTACGCTGCTTTTGCGGAAGAAGTCGCGGAGCAGGAACAGGAACTCGGCTTCACGTTCGATTACATTATCGTCTGTGTCGTGACGGGCTCGACGCAGGCGGGAATGATCGTCGGATTTGCGGCGCAGGATCGTGCAGATCGGGTCATCGGTATTGATGCTTCCGGAACGCCCGAACAGACGCGCGAGCAGGTGCGGGAGATCGTGGACCGCACAGCCGAGCTGGTAGAGCTTGGTCGGGCAGTGCGGGACGATGAGATCGTTATCCTCGAGGACTACGCCTATCCCGCTTACGGCGTTCCTTCCGAAGAAACGAACGAAGCCATCCGACTGGCGGCCCGTACGGAAGCCATGATGACGGACCCTGTCTATGAAGGGAAATCCATGCAGGGCCTGATTGATCTGACGAAGAAGGGATATTTCCCGGACGGATCAAAGGTTCTGTACGTTCATCTGGGCGGCGCACCGGCCCTGAACGGCTACAGCTACTATTACCGCAACGGCTGATGCAGCCATAAAAAAAACGCCGCGTCCCAATCCGGGGCGCGGCGTTTCTTTTTTTCGGCGGTGAAGCCGGATTTTAGCTGTTGTGACCGTTCAGTTCACGCAGCACATCTGCCGGACGCATTGGCAGATGGCGCAGACGCACACCAATGGCATTGAACACGGCATTGCCGATGGCAGGCGCCACGACCGTCACACCCGGTTCACCAAGGCCCGTAGGCTTTTCGGTGTTCTGGACGAACTCAATGTCCATGTCCGGCACGTCCGGAAGACGGACCGGCGTGTAGGTGTTGAGGTTGCTGTCCTTGATCGTACCGTTGACGATCTCGGTGCCTTCAAACAGCGCCATGCTCAGGCCCCAGAGGGCTGCGCCTTCGGTTTGTGCCAGTGCGCCACCCGGATCAACGATCGTGCCAGCATCCAGAACCAGCCAAAGCTTCTGACAGGTGATGACGCCGGTCTTGCGATCAACGTGGACCTGAGCCGCTCCGGCCGTCCAGGTCGGCATGCCGCGTTCCTGTCCGAAGCTGGTCGCGATGCCAATGCCGGTATCCGCCGGAAGCTGCGTCTTGCCATAGTTGATCTTGTCGGCAAGGCGCTGAAGGGCTGCAGCCTGACGCTTGGCGCCGCCTACAGCATTGGGAGCGGAGCCTTCGTTCCGTCCTGTCGCTGTGAACATGGACAGGCGGAATGCCAGCGGGTCCTGCTTCGTCTGGTGCGCAAGTTCGTCGAGGAAGGACTCAAGCGCCCAGGGCGTCCAGCCTGCGGACACGGAACGGAGCCAGCCCGGACGGAAAGTCTTGTTGGCCAGATCGTTCGTGATGGCACGGACGCGGGTTGGCCCGGTTTCGTACCAGTGATCAGCGCCCGCAATGGCAAACGGATCGTAGGACTTGCCGTCTTCGCCCTTGGCCAGAAAGGCCGGTGCCATGACGAGTGTGGGCCAGCCTGCCGTTGCAGCATAATCCATCGCCACAATCTGCTTCTGGTCTGCATCGAGGGCAACGCGAACCGTCTGAAGAGAGGGAGAACGAATGGAGTCAAACGCCATATCGTCCGAACGTGTCAGGATCAGCTTGACCGGTGCGCCACCGATGGCCTTGGACGCCAGAGCCGCCGGGATGGAATAGTCACCGTTCAGGCGACGACCAAACCCGCCGCCCAGCAGGTAAGTGCGCATGACAACCTGCTCTTCAGGCACCTGAAGCGCCTTGGAGAGCTGCGGTAGAACGAGGGACTGCCACTGGTTGCCGGTATGGATTTCCCACATGCCATCAATATGACGGGCTACCGCATTGACCGGCTCAAGCTGATAATGCGCGACGGAGGCACAGGTGTAGCTACGTTCGAAGGAGTGTGCCGGATGGGCAAATGCCTCGTCCACACCCTTGTCGTTGAAGACGCGAGCGCCAGTGCTCTGATCTGCAATCAGCTTGCGGCCATGCTCGATGATGTCTGCTTCCGAGACATTGATCGTCGGACCGGGATTCCACTGAACCTTTAGAACGTCCGCAGCTTTGATAGCGGCGGGATAGGTCTTGGCCAGAGCCACAACCCAGCCCGGAACGATGCCAGATGGATCATCCAGAACAACATAGCGAATGTAGCCGGGGATCTTCTTGGCTTCGCTGTCATCGACGGACTGCACCTTCGCGGCGTAGCGCGTCGGCGGCATCTTGGGGCGGCCATAGACCATCCCTTCGAGCTTCACGTCGATGCCGTAGATGGCCTTGCCAGTCGTTTTGTCCGGAATATCCAGAGCAGGAACCGGCTTGCTGATCAGGCGGCGTTCACTGGCGGGCTTGAGCGGCAGCTTGGCCATTTCGTCAGCCGTGAAGCTGCGCGTCGGCTTGGCTTTGGAAACGATCTCGCCATAAGAGACGCTCTTGCTGCCTGCCGTGACCGTGCTGTTGCGGGCAACGCATTTGTCCGGCGTTGTACCGAGCAGCTTTGCGCCTTCTTCCAGCATGATCGTACGGGCAGCGGCACCAGCCTGACGGAACGTGTCCCACGTATCCCAGACGGACCAGGACCCGCCGGTCACGAACTTGCCGGCCCATTTCGGAGCGGTGTCCACTTCCGTGATCTTGATGTGATCCCAGTCGGCTTCCATTTCGTCCGCAATAATGCGGGCGAGGGCGGTTCCGACGTGCTGACCCATTTCGGCACGGACAACGTTCACGTTGATGGAACCGTCCGGCGCGATGGCGCACCACATGTTCGGCTCGAACGCGGCTTCCGGCGGCATAGCAGACGGGTAGGTCTGCGCAGCTTCGGCCTTGCGGGCGAAGCCAAACATCAGACCTGCGCCTGCTGCCGTCATCAGAAAACTGCGTCGAGACAGGCGGCCTGCGTCGGATCTCTTGGCGATCTGTTCGATCTTAGCCATTGGTGGCGCCTCCCTGCTGCGCGGCAGCTGCTTCCTTGATGGCCTTGCGGATGCGGACATACGTCATGCAGCGGCAGAGACTGCCACCCATGACGCCGTCAATCTCTTCATCCGTCGGCTTCGGATAATCTTTCAGAAGGCTTGCGGCCTGCATGATCTGGCCGGACTGGCAGTAGCCGCACTGCGGCACCTGCTGGTCGCGCCAGGCGACCTGCACGACGTGATTGCCTTCCGGGTCCAGCCCCTCAATCGTGGTGATCGAGGCGCCTTCGATGGAAGACAGAGGCGTGATGCAGGACCGTGTGGCGCGCCCACCGACATGAACGGTGCAGGCACCACATTCGCCAATGCCGCAGCCAAACTTGGTGCCGGTCAGGTTCAGTTCATCCCGCAAGACCCACAGCAGAGGGGTATCATCCGGTGCATCGACCGAAACGGGCTGTCCGTTGAGTTCAAATTTCGTGGTCATATTTCGTTTTCCCTGTCCTGCCCGGATCAGTGCGAGGCGTTAACGGGCGGTGCGGACAGCGTGGCGCGGGCAGCCGCGGCCTTCTTTTCCAGATCCGTCCAGGGGGGCAGAGTGGTGCGGGTGCGGCGGAGATACGCGGCAATACGGGCCATGTCATGGTCCGAAAGGGCTGTGTAGAAGCTTGGCATGGCGATGTTGTCCTGACCTTCGGCAGCGCCGATGCCATGCAGCATGACCTGGAACAGATTGTTCGGCTCATCCAGCCAAAGCGCGTTGTTCAGAGCCAGTTCCGGGCGGCCGGAGACCGGCATCGGGCCGGAATTGTAATGGCAAGCGCCACACGCCCCCTGATACAGGCGCGCATCCGCATCCAGTGTCTGCGGGCCCGTCAGATCCTTGCCGGACATCTGCATGGCGCGAGCAATGGCAGCCTGATCGCCCTGAGAACGCTGGGCAGCCTTCGCGACGTCTGCATAATAATGAGCAATGGCATGCACATCGTCTTCCGGAATCTTGGACAGGAAGCGATGCGGCACCGGAGACATCGGGCCAGCAGCAGAACCATGCAGCGGAGCGACGCCGAAGCGCAGATACTGGAAGAACTCGTCTTCCGTCCAGACAACCGGCGTTGGGTTGTGGTCATTCAGCGGTGGAGCAATCCAGCCATCAATGACAGCACCATCATAAGCATGGCTCAGCTTCTCTGCACCCAGAAGGTTACGCGGCGTATGGCAGGCACCACAATGGGCGTTACCTTCGGCCAGATAGGCGCCCCGGTTCCATTGTGCATCATGCTTGGGGTCGTTCTGGTAGCGGCCCGGCGTGAAGAACAGGAGCTTCCAGAAACCCTGACCGATCAGACGGATGTTGATCGGGAAGGGGACCGTGTTGTCACGCGGCTTCAGGTGCACGGCCGGGCGCGTCATCAGATACGCATACAGGTCCGAGACGTCCTGATCGTTGACCTTCGTGAAGTGGTCGAACGGGAACGCCGGATAAAGCTGTGAACCATCACGGGCAATGCCCTTGTTCATGGCACGCTTGAAGGCTTCCAACGACCAGTTGCCGAGACCCCATTCCGGGTCAGGCGTGATGTTGGATGAAAAGATGTCACCGAATGGAGTGGCCATCTTGAAGTCACCGGCCAGTTCGGGGCCGGGGCTGCCATCCACGCGGGTGTGACATTCGGCACAGTATCCACCGGCGGCAACGATTTCGCCACGCTTGATGGCGTCTGCGGAAAAAGAGGCCGCAGCGGGAGGAGAGATGGGGGCGATTGCGGGGTACCACGCATAGGCGAGGAAACCGAGGCCGCCCACTGCACCGAGGCCCACAATACTGGCGGCTATCCGTTTGAGCATTCTTGTACTGTCCCGGCACTGTTTGAAAAACTGCCGTCCACAACGTGACGGATGATTGTTCCCCTCAATATGGCACGGGCACCAGAAAGGGAAGATTGAGATAACTCAAAATTCGGTCTGATCGAGGTCAAAGTGCAGTTTTCATCGGGGGCGGGTTTCAATGTCACACAAATGGGGAGGGTGTTCACTCAAATTTACGAGATGATGCGCCAATATTCATATTTCAAAATAGGGATTTTATTAGTCCTATATCGGCGTGTCATTGTCTGTTCACTCTTGAAAAAACGATTCGGAGTGATTGAATATTTTGTCACTCGGTGCCAAAATGAATTCGTTCTTCTGGGGCTGTTCGCAATCCTGTCGCATGAAAAGAAGAACCTCCCTGTTTCCGAGCGCATCTGAGCCGGAGTAGAGTGGGGCAGATCGTTGTGTGAAAGGGCGGCTCATTATCATTCGTCCGACTTACGTCCGGAGCCTCGCTGGAGGGGCTCTGGTGCTGTCCATTGTGTTGGCCCTGTGCTGCGGTCGTTACCCGCTGTCTCCGCATCGTGTGGTGATGGTGCTTGGGCGGTTACTTCACCTCTGGGGAGGACAGGATCCTGTTGCCGATGCTGTGGTCCAGCAGGTTCGGTTGCCGCGGGTTGTGGCCGGAATTCTGGTGGGAAGTGCGCTATCCTGCGGTGGCGCAACCTATCAGGCCGTTCTTCGAAATCCCCTTGTTTCGCCTGACCTTCTGGGTGTTCTGAGTGGCTCTGCATTTGGGGCGGCACTCATGATTGTTCTGGGTGCGTCACCTGCATGGATTCAGATCGGTGCGTTTGCTGGTGGTGTCGTGGCCGTGGGGTCTGGAATTTCCATTTCCCGTCTGTTGCCACAGGGCGGCCTCCTGACATTGCTGATGGGTGGCCTTGTGGCCAATGCCGTTTTCACAGCGCTTCTGTCTCTTGTGAAATATACCGCTGATCCGATGGATCAGTTGCCTGCTGTTGTGAACTGGCTACTGGGCACACTGTCCCAGACGGGATGGAAAGAGCTTTCCTGGTTGACTGTTCCAGTGCTTGTTCTGGTCGCTGTACTGGTTTTACTTGCTCCTTTACTGGATGTACTTTCTCTCGGAGACGATGAAGCGCGGAGCCTTGGGGTTCCTATTCAGATTATGCGGCCTTTCGTCATTCTGCTTGCGACGCTGGCCTGTGCCATGACGATTTCCATGGCGGGTATTATTGGCTGGGTCGGACTTCTGGTGCCTCACATTTCCAGAATGCTGGCGGGCGCAGAGCATCGGCGGATGATGCCGGTCTGTGCCTTGCTGGGAGCCGCCGGCGTTCTGCTGGCGGATACCGTGTCGCGCAGCCTGACCTCCGGAGAAGTGCCACTCGGGATCATGACGGAGCTTTTCGGTGCCCTTGCCTTTATTCTCGTGCTCCGGCGTCTCCGCGGGGACGCGACATGAGTGGGGATTTTCTGTCCTGCCAAGGTATTACGCTGAAACGATCGCCTCGATCCGTGGTGCTGAATGATGTCAGCCTGAAGTTCCGGCGTGGTGAACTGATTGGGCTTCTTGGCCTTAATGGTGCGGGCAAAAGCACCCTTTTGCGCATTCTGATGGGGTTGCTCAAACCGACGTCCGGTGAGGTGTATCTTGAAGGTACGCTGTTATCGTCTCTGCGGCCTTTAGACGTGGCGCGGCATCTGGCGTATGTGCCCCAGGCACACGCGATGACGTTTCCTTACACGGTCCGGCGGATGGTCGAACTGGGGCGTATTCCCCATCATGGCGTGGCAGGGCGCCTCGGAGCGGAAGACCGGCTCCGCGTTGATCAGGCCATGGATCGTCTGGGCCTCTTGGCCTTGGCAGAGCGTCCGGTGACGGAGCTGTCTGGCGGCGAAAAGCAGCGTGTTGTGCTGGCGCGAGCCCTTGCGCAGGAAGCTGTCGGGCTTCTTCTTGATGAGCCAATGAGCGGGCTGGACTATGGTCATCAGCTTCGTTTGATGAGTCTGCTTGCAGAACTGGCCGCTGAAGGACATCTCGTTCTTCTGACGTCCCACCGGCCAGAAGAATTCTTTTCCGCCGGCCATCGCGCCCTTATTTTAGAGGAAGCGCAAATTGTGGCGGACGGCCCACCCGAGCTTATTGTGACGGCTGAACGGATGTCCCGTCTTTATGGCGTTTCTCTGGCGCAGATTGATCATGCCGGGAAACGTTTTTTCCATCGTGAGGAGAGTGAATGATGAGACTGTCTCGACTGGCTGGAGGGCTTCTGGGTCTTTCGCTCATGGCCACCACAGCATTTGCTGCTCCTCCCACACGTCTGGTGGAGGGATGGTATGCCCATAACGCCACGCTCATTATGCTGGGCGCGCAGGACAAGATCATCGCGACGGTCGCCAAGCCATCAATCATGCCGTGGATGTTCCGTCTGGTGCCGTCGCTTTCCAAAGCTCAACCTCTGGACCCGGGAAATCTGAACGGAGAAGAGCTTTTACGTCTCGCACCGGATCTGGTGTTTGTCACCGCGTCGAGCCATTCCGTCGCGGCGCTCTCCAAGGTTGGTCTGCATGTTGTCCCTGAGGGCTTTGACCGTTTCATCGGGCTGCTGGAATGTGTGGATAGCACGGCAACCCTTCTTCAGACGCCCCTGGCGACGCAGCGTGCGCAGGCGTATCGTGTAGCTTTCCTTAAAGAAATTTCGCAGGCTGCAACCAACCCGCAAGGGCCCAAAGTCCTTCACGTTGAATCCCTGAAACCTCTGCGCGTGGATGGAGATCAGAGCATTATCGATCAGTGGATCCGTTCTGCTGGTGGACGCAATGCGGCTGTGGGCGTGCATGGGAACAAGCAGCCTGTCTCTGTCGAGCAGGTGCTCTCCTGGAATCCGGACATTATTATTGTGGGTGCCAATGCAGGGGATCCTGCCCAGCTTGCCAGCGATGGCGTCTGGTCTCAGCTCGCCGCTGTCAAAGCTGGCCGTGTTTACCGCAATCCGGCGGGAATTTTCCCGTGGGATCGGTACAGCCCTGAATTACTCTTGCAGGTCGACTGGGCCCGTCAGATTGTTCAGACGGGTCATGTGGATGAAGCCGGAATGATTGCAAAGATGCAGCAGTTCTATCGTCAGTTTTACGGCATTACGCTCCGGACTGAAGATGCGCGGCGCATGCTTGCAGCTCTGCCGCCGGAGTGACACGATACGGCAGAGTGATACGGTGAAAATCGTTTCAGATACTGATCCGTAACTGCAAGGAAGCCTTGAATGACCCGGACCACGCCTTTCCCTTATGGTTCTTTCTGGAAGAAAGTGTGTCTGGGGAGTGCTTTGCTTGCTGGCACGGTTTGTGGAGGCCTGGCCCAGGCGGCACCTGCTCTGATGCCTGTGCCGCAATCCGTCTCGGCGTCCAATGGTGTCGCATCCCTTGCAGGAGGTGTCCGGATTGTCTGGGCCACCCCGCCGTCACCGCTTTTGCAAAGAGCCGCAGCCCGTTTTTCTCAACGCATCGGTGCTCTGACAGGCGCATCTTCTGCGCATGGTGGCCCGTACGTTCTGCATATTAGTGCATCTTATGATCCGGCCTATCTCACGGTTGGGGCCAAAGAGCATTATGCTCTCACGACATCAGCGGATGGCGCCCATCTGGAAGCTGACGGACCGGCAGGCGTTGTGCACGGGCTGGCTACATTCCTGCAGCTTGTTCAGAAAACATCAGATGGGGTGGTGGTAGAACGGCTGCATATTGATGATGCGCCACGCTTTGCATGGCGTGGCCTTCTGTTGGATGTGTCCCGGCATTTCGCTTCTGTAGAGACCGTCAAACGCCAGCTTGATGCCATGGAGCTTCTGAAGCTCAACGTGCTGCACTGGCATTTGAATGACGGGACCGGCTTCCGTGTGGAGAGCCGTGTTTTCCCGAAGCTGACGAGCGTTGGATCGCACGGGCAGTATTATACGCAGGCTGAGGTTCGAGACATTGTGACCTATGCTGCGGATCGCGGTATCCGCGTTGTGCCGGAATTTGACGTGCCGGGTCATGCACTTGCAGTGTTGCAGGCCTATCCGGAACTGGCGGCACAGCCACTGCCCGAGGTCAACGCCGTTGGTGAAAACCTGAACAATCCGGCGATGGACCCGACCAATCCCAGGACGCTGACATTCATTCGTGCGCTGTATGCGGAAATGGAAACACTCTTTCCGGATCATTATTTTCATTCGGGTGGTGACGAGGTTCTGGGCACTCAGTGGACCAGTAATCCAAAGATTGCGGCCTATATGAAGGTGCACGGATACAAGGATGCACCAGCCCTTCAGGCAGCCTTCACGGCGCAGGTGGAAAAAATCCTGTCCAGCCAGGGCCGCGTCATGATGGGGTGGGACGAAGTCAGCGAAGCGCCAATTCCCAAAAATGTTGTTGTGGAAGGGTGGCGCGGCTCCAAGTGGACGGGTTCTGCCACACAGGCCGGGCATCCGGTTGTCGTGTCTTCGGGCTATTATCTGGATATGTTGACGCCGTCCCGGACGCATTACGCCATTGATCCGTATGACACTAAGGCGAATGGCATTACGCCCGAAGAACTGACGGAGACACATCCGAAGATCACCCCGCTGCTTCAGGCTTTCATTCAGGACCCGAATGCAGCGCCTTTGACCGATGACCAGAAAAAAATGGTTCTGGGAGCAGAAGGCGCGCTCTGGACGGAGGTTGTCTCCGAAAACATGTTGGATGCCCGTCTGTGGCCCCGTACCGCAGCTCTGGCCGAGCGGTTCTGGTCTTCTGAAAACGTGCGGGATGTGGATGATCTGGAGCGCCGCCTGCCTGTGGTCATGGCAGAACTTCAATCAACAGGGTTGCAAGCCGTGCAGCATGAAAATGCGTTGAAGGAGGCTTTGGCACCTGCGCATACCGGCCCTCTCTCCACGCTTTTGAGCGTTACGGTTCCGGTGCGCAATTACGCCTTGAATCGTCTGGCCTCCAAAAGTGGCGATGCCATGCTGTCGGCTCCGGTCGCTATCGCCGATCCGGATGCTTTTGAGGCTATCCGCTTCAACGACATGGCTAAACGGTATGTCGCGGGAGAAAAGAGTCTGAAGTCTCCCTTGAAGGCCATGCTGGCAAGCTGGGCTGCCAATGATGAAGCTTTTGTCGCAATTGCCGCAGATGTGCCTGCTCTGGAGGAAGTCACGCCCGTATCTCACACGGTTGCGGCCCTCTCCAACGCGGGATTGAATATTCTGAATGGCGCTTCAGGAACAGCCTGGCGGCTGGATGCGCAGCATCTGATCGCTGCACAGGAAGAGCTGTTTCACAACTCATCCAACCATCTGTTGTCCCTGAAACGCGAGCAGCCTCCCGGGGGGCTGCTTATTGCCATTCTCCCTGGCATTAAAGCGCTTATTTCCAGCCAGAATTAATGCCTTTTTCCATACCTCGCTTTTTTGGGCGAGGTATGGCTCTTGGCGTCCAGGTCGTTTCGACTGTAAACTTAAGTTACAGGCCCGCGGACGGACCAAAAGGCCTGCCTGTTTTTCACATTTAGGCCTCTCATATGCATCAGAAGAAACTCTCCCCCAAGGCTGCTTTGCTGCTATCCGCCAGTCTTGGCCTGGTAGCGCTGCCTTCGATTGCGTCTGCCAAGCCCGCAGTGCCTCAGATTACTTATGACCAGTATGGTCTGGATCTGGCCGGGCGGGATGTGAGCGTCAAGCCGGGAGACAGTTTCTTCGATTATGCCAATGGCAGCTTCCTGAAAGCGCTCGAAATTCCATCGGATATGAGCAGCTACGGCCCGTTTAACGCGCTGGCTGAAGCATCCCGCCAGCGCATTCAGTCCATTCTGAAAGACCTGTCCGCGCATCCGGTCGCTCAGCCTCAGACGATCGATGAGAAGCTGGGCACCTATTATGCGTCTTTCATGGATGAGAAGGCTGTCGAAGCTTTGGGTTCCAAGCCGCTGGATGCTGAAATCGCAAGCATCCACACAATTACGGATCTGAAGGCATTCGCGCAGTTTAGTGGGGCGTCGTCCGATACGTTCGGATCATCGCCGTTCGCGCTGGACGTGGATGTGGATGCGAAAGATCCGACGAAATATGCGCTCAGTGTCGATCACGCCGGGCTCGGGATGCCGGATCGGGACAATTACCTGAAGCCGGAATTTGCATCCAAGAAAGCGGCCTATCAGGCATATGTCACGAAGCTTCTGACGCTTGTTCACTGGGCTGACCCCGCCAAGTCAGCGGCAGACATTGTAGCTTTTGAAACCGAGATTGCCAAAGTTCATTGGGCGCGCACGGAACTCCGCGATCCGGACAAGACCTACAACCCGACGACGGTAGAAGCTCTGGTTAAAAGTGTTCCTTCTTTTGACTGGATGACATGGTTGCGGGCGTCAGGTGTGCCTGAGGCCGGGTTGGCGCAGCGGATTGTTATTGTTGGTGAGCCTTCCGCCATCAAGGCGGAAGCGGACCTGATTGCAAAGACGGATCTGAACACTCTTCGCGCCTGGCAGGCGTTCCATACGGCGAGCAATGCTGCATCGTTCCTGCCGGACGCTTTTGTGCAAACGCGTTTCGCCTATGTGAAGGCCATGTCAGGTCAGCCTGCTCTGGCAGCGCGTTGGAAGCGTGGTGTGGATTTCACGAGTTCCGCCATGGAAATGGCGCTCGGCAAAATCTATGTGGAGCGCTATTTTCCGGCTTCGGATCGTGCGGCCATGCAGACGCTGACGGGTAACCTGAAGGCGGCTTTCCACAACCGCCTCGAACACAACACATGGATGAGCGCGCAGACGCGTGAAGCCGCGCTGAAAAAGCTGGCCAGCTTTGAAATTCAGGTCGGTTACCCGAATGAGTGGCGGGATTATTCCGATCTGGTTGTGAAGAAGGGCGATGTGTACGGCAATGCCGAGCGCGCTTTCGCTTTCGAATGGCACTATCAGTTAAGCCATCTCGACAAGGTTGTTGACCGCAACGAGTGGCTGATGTCGCCCGCAACGGTGAACGCCTACAACAATCCGCGTTTTGTGGAAGTCGTGTTCCCGGCTGCAATCCTTCAGCCGCCGTTCTTCAATCCGAAGGCTGATCCGGCTGTGAATTATGGGGCGATCGGGGGTGTCATCGGGCATGAAATGACCCATTCCTTCGACGACAAAGGCCGCAAGTACGATGACAAGGGGCGTCTGCGGAACTGGTGGACAAAGGAAGACGAAGCGCGCTTCCAGAAGCTCGCAGATCGGTTTGGTGCGCAGTATGACGCGTTCGAGGTTCAGCCGGGCGTGCATGTGAACGGTAAGCTTACGATGGGCGAAAACATTGCCGATCTTGGTGGCCTGACCCTGGCGCTGGATGCTTACCATGCTTCCCTGAATGGGAAGCCTGCTCCCGTCATTGATGGTCTGACGGGCGATCAGCGCGTGTTCATGGGGTGGGCACAGGTCTGGCGTGAGAAGGTTCGTCCGGACACGGAGAAGCAGATGGTCGTTATTGACCCGCACTCGCCACCAAAAGCTCGCGTAAACATCCCGATGCACAACGTGGACCTCTGGTACAAGGCCTGGAACGTGCAGCCGGGCGACAAGCTCTATCTGACACCGGATCAGCGCGTCAAAATCTGGTAATTGCGTATGATGGGGTGGAAAACCACCCCATCTACTCGCTGGTTTACGGACGCATATAATGGGCTGCCGCAACCATGTTGATGAGTGCAGCTTTCGTCTCCGGCCATTTGCGGGTTTTTAGTCCGCAATCCGGATTGACCCAGAGGGCATCCGGGCTAATGGCTTTGCTGGCTGCCCGAAGCAGTTCCACCATTTCCTCGACAGACGGCACGCGTGGGGAATGGATATCGTAAACGCCCGGCCCGATTTCCGCAGGGTAGCGATAGGCTGCGAACGCATCGAGTAGTTCCATGCGGGAGCGGGCGGTTTCAATCGAAATCACATCCGCATCCATCGCGCCAATGGCGGCAATGATATCGTTGAATTCCGAGTAGCACATATGGGTATGGATCTGCGTGGCGTCCTGCACACCCGAGGCTGAAATGCGGAAACTTTCCACGGCCCAGTCCAGATAGGATTGCCAGTCTGCGCGACGGAGCGGCAGGCCTTCACGCAAGGCGGCTTCATCAATCTGGATAATGCCGCACCCGGCTTTTTCCAGATCGCACACTTCATCCCGGATCGCGAAGGCGATCTGTCGGCACGTTTCCGAACGCGGCTGATCGTCTCGCACGAAAGACCAGTTCAGGATCGTGACAGGTCCCGTCAGCATACCTTTCATCGGGCGGCTGGTGATGGATTGGGCATATTCCCACCATTCAACCGTCATGGCTTTTGGGCGTGACACATCCCCGAAAATGATGGGTGGCCGGACATAGCGGGACCCGTAGGACTGCACCCAGGCATGCTTCGTGAACGCAAAGCCGGAAAGCTGCTCCCCGAAATACTGCACCATGTCATTGCGCTCAAACTCGCCATGCACCAGCACCTCAAGATCAATCTCTTCCTGCCAGCGGATGGTCCGGGCGGTTTCTTCCCGCAGGAAGGCTTCGTAAGCCTCGGAAGAGAGCTCTCCTCGTGCATGATCCGCACGGGCTTTGCGGACTTCCGGCGTCTGGGGGAAGGAGCCGATAGTCGTCGTCGGATACAAAGGCAGCCTGAGTTTGGACTGTTGCAATGGACGGCGCGCGGGGAAGGGTGAACGGCGCTGGGCGAGAGCTGGATTGCGATCCGCAGAGCGTGCCTGAACGGTAGGATCGTTGATTTTTGCAGAAGAGCGGCGCGCCCGAAGAGCCGCAGCGTTTTCGGCTAGAGTTGCTTGCACAGCGCCCCGGCCTTCATTCAGGGCGCGCCCCAGTGTGTGCAACTCCTCGATTTTCTGAACGGCGAATGCGAGCCAGGATTTTACATCTGCGTCCAGGTCTGTCTCCCGTTCCAGATCAATGGGTGTGTGGAGGAGAGAGCAGGACGGAGCAAGGATCAGGTCACGCTGGCGCGCCAGAGGTTCAAGATGGTCCAGAAGCGCGTTCAGATCGGCCTTCCAGATATTCCGCCCATCCACTACGCCCAGAGATAGCAGCAGGTCAGGTCGTGCTTTTTCCAGAATGGATGCAAGCTGCTCGGGAGCGCGGACAAGGTCTACATGCAGCCCGTGAACTGGCAGGCTGAGGGCGATGCCCTGATTGTCTCCGAGCGCGCCGAAGTATGTGGCGAGCATCAGTTTCAGGTCTGGAACTGTGGTTGTTAGAGTGTTGTATGCTGTCTTGAACGCTGCGCCAGCATTTCCTGGCAGATCCAGAACAAGACACGGCTCGTCAATCTGAACCCAATCTGCGCCTTCTGCTCGGAGGGCGTTCAGAACCCGTTCGTAAACGGGCAGTAGGGCAGGAAGCAGATCAAGGCGATCAAACGCCGGGCCATCACATTTTCCCAGAAGCAGGAAGCTGACAGGTCCGAGCAGAACGGGGCGTGTCTCAATCCCAAGCGCCTTGGCTTCATGATATTCCTCCACCGCTTTTGTAGAGGCGAGGCGGAACGTCTGGTCTGCTGTGAATTGCGGGACAAGGTAATGGTAGTTCGTGTCAAACCACTTGGTCATTTCGGCGGCGGGAACGTCCTGAGGTGCGCCATGAGCATGACCGCAGCCACACTCTTCGGATGTCGTCTGGAAGCCGCGGGCCATGGCGAAGTAGGTTCCCAAGTCCACCTTGTCCTGCACGTTGCCGTAAATGGCGGGAACAGCACCGACCATTGCGGATGTATCCAGCACATGATCGTAAAGCGAAAAATCGTTGGAAGGGATGATCTCGGCACCGAGGTCTTTCTGGCGCTGCCAGGCGGACGCTCGAAGGGACGCGGCTGTGGAAAGCAGATCATCGGCGGAGGAATTTCCCGCCCAGTACTGTTCAAGAGCGGTTTTCAGTTCACGGCGGGTGCCGATACGCGGAAAGCCCAGAGTTGCGACGCGGACGGTCATGAAAGCCTCGACAGGTTCGTGGCAGTGCGCTCGCAGGGCATGCAGGATCGTTCACGCCCCGAACAGGAAATGTGCGGCGTGGAGACATGCGTGACCCGTCCGGAACGCCCCGCCGGAGGATGTTATGTGCCGTGGCAGGTCTCCTGGCTTACGGGTTTTCGCGCTGATTCCGCCTTCCCGGACTTTCATCCAGTGGCCTGTATGGAATCGGCACTCGCCGCTGACAGTTGCGGGGGCAGCGCCGGCTTTGCACCGGCTTCCCTCTTAGCCACGCCGGATGCGTGAACATCCGACATGGAACCATGACAAGCCTTATGACTGCCGCATGCTCTGAAAAAGAGTCAATAGCTCTTGCTCATATAAAGAACTCCTTATATGTAAATCCGTATGGAGCAGGCCCTCATCATTTTCCAGGCACTGGCAGACATGACCCGTCTGCGGATTCTGGCCCTTCTGCGCGAGATGGAACTGTCCATCGGCGAGGTGGCGCAGGTGCTCGGGCAAAGTCAGCCCCGCGTGTCACGGCATGTGAAGATCCTGGCAGATGCGGCATTAATTGAGCGCCGCAAGGAAGGAAGTTGGGTCTTTTTGACTTTGGGCGTTCCGGATCTTCTAGAGCCTGTCTTTATGGCGTTGGATCGATGGACTGCGCGGGAACCGGCGGAAATCCGTGCGGATCGTATTCGCTTGCAGGCCATTCGAGATGTTCGTGCGCTCGCGGCGGAAGACTGGTTTGAAACCCACGCGGCAGAATGGGACGCATTGCGTTCCTTGCATGTGTCCGAACAGGAGGTCGAAGCAGCGATCGTAAAGACGCTCTCCGCATCTCCGATCGGCCGCCTTGTGGATATAGGCACTGGGACCGGTCGTATGATGGAGTTGCTGGGAGCCGGCGCCCAGACAGTCATAGGGTTTGATCGCAGTCCTGCCATGCTGCGATTGGCGCGGACCAAGCTTGCGGAAGCTGGTCTGGAGCAGGCTGATCTGCGGCAGGGGGACTTTCAGGCCCTTCCGTTGCCGGAGCATTCAGCCGATGTCGCGGTCATGCATCAGGTTCTGCACTATGCACAGCATCCGGCTGCTGTAATTGCGGAAGCCGCGCGTATTCTGGATGCCAATGGTCGATTGCTGATTATCGATTTTGCCTCCCATAGCCGGGAAGAACTTCGCACACGGGATGCGCATGTTCGGCTTGGGTTTACCGATGCGCAGATGGCGACGTGGTTTCGCGCAGCCGGTCTGGTTCCCGCAGAGCCAGTGGCGCTTGAAGGCGAACTGACGGTCAAACTCTGGCTTGGCCAACGCCCCAACTGATCCGAATTATTGAATAAGGAGCTGGCGTGATGCCCGCACAGACAGGGCCTCTGCCCGCAATTTCGTTCGAGTTTTTCCCTGCAAAGTCGGAAAAGGCAGCCGCCACGCTGCTGGAAAACGCAAAAACGCTAGCTGCTTTTGGTCCGCAGTTTATGTCCGTGACGTATGGGGCAGGTGGGTCAACACGGGACCGCACCCTGGTCACCCTGAAAGACATGGTTCGGGAAACTGGCGCGCCAATGGCTGGGCATCTGACCTGCGTGGGAGCCTCCAAAGAAGACGTCAATGCCGTGGCGCAGGCGTACTGGGACGCTGGTGTGAAGCATATTGTGGCCCTGCGTGGTGATCCGCCGCCGTCAGCCGGGGGCGTCTATGAGCCTCACCCGGAAGGCTACGCGGGGGCTGTGGATCTGGTGCACGGATTGAAGGAGATTGCGCCGTTCGAAATCTCCGTTGCGGCATATCCGGAAACGCATCCTGCCGCGCTTAGCCCGCAATCGGATCTGGAGCATCTGCGAGCGAAGATTGATGCGGGTGCGGACCGGGCTTTGACGCAGTTTTTCTTCGAAGCGGACACATTTCTACGCTTCCGGGACCGTGCTGCGGCCATTGGAATCGAGCGGCCGATCGTGCCGGGTATTCTTCCGGTCGGAAGTGCTGCGCAGGCCTGGAAGTTTGCCGATATGTGTGGTGCGAACGTGCCGAAGTGGATGCGCGACCTGTTTGAGGGACTGGATGAAACGCCTCAGGCGCGGGCGTTTGTCGCGGCTACGATTGCAGACCGGCTTTGTCAGACACTGAAAGCTGAAGGGGTGGAGCAATTCCATTTCTATACGTTGAATCATGCAGATACAGCATCAGCCCTTTGCCGCCTTCTTGGGCGACGTGCGATCTGAAGCGGAGAGGGCTGGATTTCCTGCGTAAACGGGGTGACAAAAGGGAATGACAAGATTCCCGATCGTTCTTCTCGACTACGATGGTACTCTGGCGGAAACGCAGCCGGCCATTCTTCGCAGCCTGAAGGAAGCCTTTGAAGCCAGCGGCTACAAGGGCCCTTCATCAGACGCCCTGAAGCATCAGCTGTCAAAGGGTGGGACGCTTCAGACGCTGTTTCAGGCGATCGTTCCCGACAGTGACGCAGAGGATGCGCAGGCTTTTGTTCGTCATTATCGGGCATATTACCCTAAAGCCGATCAGGAAGAGACCGTTCTGTTTGACGGGGTGAAGTCAGTGCTCGACGACCTGAAGGCTGACGGGGCAACGCTGGTCATCCTCAGCAACAAGCATGCTCCAACTGTTCATGCCAGCATCGAGCGCTTCGGCCTTGGTGGGTGGATCAGCAATGTGATCGCGTCCGAACCAGACTACCCGCACAAGCCGGATCCCCGCGTCATGACGGACCGTGTGCGGCCGTTGTTCCCGGAAGTCCCCGCATCAGATTTTCTGATGGTTGGCGACACGGCGGCAGATCTTGGATTTGCCCGCAATAGTGGCATTGCATCCTGCTGGGCGAGTTATGGGCACGGGTCTGCAACGCAGTGCATTGACCTGAAGCCGGATTTTCAGATCGACAGTATTGCCGGGCTTCTGAACGTCGCTCGCTAATACAGTGTGGTTCAGCCCTTGGGGGCTGGACCAATGCTGCCGCGAGCGACGAGTTCTGTTTCCAGAATGACGTTCTTGTTCTGGCGGCCGTCCTGCTGGGTCAGGAGACGGACTGCCTCCATGCCTTTGCGCTCATGAGGCTGGCGAATTGTGCTGAGGTCCGACAGGGCAGCGGCAGGAATGTCATCAAATCCAAAAATCGACACGTCTTCAGGAATGCTGAGACCCGCCGCACGGATTGTTTGCATGGCGCCAATTGCAACGCGGTCGCTCATTGCCAGAATTGCTGTCGGTGCATTCTGCCGGTTTAGCAAGAAGCGCGCGCCTTCAGCACCGGACTCTTCAGAGTTGATCGGAATTTCCCAGGCAGGCACGTTCTCAGGGGCAATGCCGGCTTCCTGAAGGGCTGTTAGGTACCCCTCAAGACGCATGGCAATCGTGCTGTGCGCAATATTGGCGCGACGTTTGGCCGTCAGGATCCCAAAATAGTCGTCATGGGCTGTTTTGAGAGACAGGATACCGAAGCGACGGTGTCCTAGCTCAAGCAGCGTTTTTGCCGCGTTGTAGGCGGCTCCACGGTCATCAATGCCGACATATGGCACGTTGTCCAAACGAGGCTGGTCCACCACAACGAGCGGAACGTTCCGCTGCTGCGCCATCAAAACGCACCGGCTATCGGGGGCCACGGAATAAAGGATGTACCCGTCGACCGCAGCATTGCCGAGCGAAACAGGTGTGTTCATGTTGCGGAGGCTGCTGCCTGCTGAAATAAGGGCCAGATCCGTTTCCATTTCATCGCAGCTTTTCGCGACGCCGTTCAGCACGGCGAGAACGGCAGGATCAGAAAATGCGTATGGAAGATCTTCACTGAAGAGAAAGCCCAGTGCCCCGGAGTGCCCGGTTGCAAGCTGTTTCGCTGCTGGATCAGGGCCTGTATATCCAAGCTCCTGCGCCGCCGCGAAGATCTTTTCCCTCAGCGCAGCCGAGAGTTGGCCCGGCCGGATATAGGCATTCGAGACTGTCGTGTGGGACACCCCGACCTGTGCCGCTACATCCTTGAGCGTAACCTTGCGACGACCGTACTGACGGGTTGTTTTCATATGTTATCCAATAATGAAAACGCTGCCTTCGTGCAATCCTGACGGAAGAACGCGAAGGCACCTAATATGCAGGTGCCTCAGGTAAATGCTGGTCTGAACGTCGTCTGCCCATCTTCACGATTACGACAAGAGGGTAAACGTCTCAGTTTTTTGGCTTTGTTGTCGTAGTATTTTTCTGCGGAGCTGGTTCAAACATCGCCCGGCATTTCGGGCTGAGCTGATCCATCTTCTTTCTCATGCAGGCTGTAATCTTGGCTTCGTTAGGAATGGCAAACGTGCACAGGCGGATGGCGTCACCTTGGCAGGCCTGTTTCTGCTCGTCGCGTGTCGCGGCTGACGCCGTGCCAGACAGGGCGGCAAAACCGGTCAGGCAGGCCAGAAGCATCAGATAGCGGGTCATGGACCTTCTCCTTTTCCATCTAAAAGCGTTTGATAAGCAGGACAGTTTCCGTTGGCTCGCACAGTGAAACAGGGTGCGGTGCAAGCCGGGTTCTGGTCATCGGGAGAGCGGACGGACGATGCGCGCAAACCTTGCGCCTTCCAGGGAAGAGCGTTGGGCACCGGGTTTGCGTGAAGGGGCTGTAGCTGTTGGTGAGACTGCCAGTCCGTCAGGGCGGAGTGTCATGATGAGCATTCTGGCGCGAGCGGCGTCGGGCGTATCAGCCATACAGTAACTGATGGCGCGGGACTCTCGCTGAGACTCAATCAGCCCACTGCGGCGGAGTGTGCCGAGATGCTGGCTCAGTGTTGGTTGGCCAATGCCTGTCATGGTCTCGATTTCACTGACAGCATGTGAGCCATCGAGCAGGGCCGACAGGATCATGAGGCGTTGAGGCTGAGCGAGCAGGCGCAGCCATTCAGCAAGATTTCGGCTTTCTTCGAGGGCGAGAAGAGTCATGGGCGCGGCTTCTTCGGCTGAAGGAACCAGTTCGGACCTGCTTTCTGAACTGCTTCCTGGGTCTGAAGAGGGGGGGCAATAGCGGCCTGTCCAGGCTGCCAGCCTTCCGGTGTCAGCACGTTGGAGCGATCTACTTCCTGCAAGGCGGAAAGCATACGCTGCAACTCGGCCACTGACCGGCCAACGCTGGCAGGATAGCTCAGGATGGCGCGAATAATCCCCGTCGGATCAATGAAAAAGACGGACCGTACCGTGGCGCTGTCCTGTGCTTCCAGATCCATCATTCCGTAGGCGCGGGCGACCTCCATGGAGGGGTCTTCAACGATCGGGAAAGGAATGCGGACATTGAAGCGTTCTTCAATGGCCGTAATCCACGCCAGATGAGCGGGAAGACTGTCAGCGGAAAGCCCAAGGAGCACGCAGTTCCGTTCGCGGAAAAAGGTCTCCACTTTGGCAAAGGCAATGAACTCGCTCGTGCAAACGGGTGTGAAGTCCGCCGGGTGGGCGAACAGCATGACCCAGCGCCCTCTTAGCGAACTCAGTACGAATTCACCGTGGGTCGTGCGTGCCGTAAAATCGGGGGCCTCGTCGCCTATGCGAAGGGGGAAAAAGGCGGAGTCTTCAGTGAGTGGGCCTGTCATGATGCTGTATCCAGCCTGTCCGGGTCTTGACTGTTGATAGTTTATTACTTTATTAAACACATAATTGTTTTCTTGGAAATGTGTAACTCCAGAGGTGAAAACGCCATGCCTGATGCTGCCATTGACGCTGCAACTGCCCAGATTGGACGTGTGCAGAGTGGTGAGGTTCCATCCCCTGTAGTTTGCACGTTCTTTGATGAAGCGACAAATACAGCCAGTCACGTTGTTCACTGCCCGATTACCAAGCGCGCTGCGATCCTCGATAGCGTGCTGGACTATGATGCTGCTGCGGGCCGGACATCCAATGGTTCTGCACAGGCGATTGTAGATTATGTGCGCCGGGAAGGGTTGTCTGTTGACTGGCAGCTGGAAACCCATGCGCATGCCGACCATTTGTCTGCAGCGCCCTGGCTTCAGGAGCAACTCGGCGGAAAACTGGGAATTGGCGCGAACATCGTGCGCGTCCAGAATGTATTTGGAAAAATCTTTAACGCGGGTACGCGTTTTGCACGGGACGGATCTCAGTTCGATCATCTTTTCCAGGATGGGGAGACGTTTTCCATTGGCGATCTGCCCGTCACGGTCTTGCACGTGCCAGGCCATACGCCAGCAGACATGGCGTTCGTGATCGGAAACTGCGCCTTTGTGGGCGATACGATCTTCATGCCGGACTTCGGGACCGCACGTGCCGATTTTCCCGGCGGGGATGCCCGTCAGCTTTTCCAGTCCATCCGTCGGCTTTTGTCCCTTCCGGAAGAAACGCGCCTCTTTCTGTGCCATGACTATAAAGCGCCGGACCGCGAGGACTACGCATGGCTGACCACTGTGGCTCTGGAACGTGCCCATAATATTCACGTTCATGATGGTGTGAGCGAGGACGATTTCGTGGCGATGCGCACAACGCGTGACGCCACCTTGGCGATGCCGAAGCTTCTGATGCCGTCAGTGCAGGTCAATATGCGTGGCGGTCATATGCCCGAGCCAGAGGCTGACGGCATCAGCTACATCAAGATACCCGTCAATCGCCTCTGAGCCGGTTGACCGATTCAGATATTTTTGTCGGAGAGCACGTCATGCCAACCACGTCTTTAACGGATCGCTACGCTGTTTCCCCTCAGGTCACGCCGCCGGATGTTGCGGATCTTAAGGCCGAAGGTTTCCGGAGCATCGTTTCGTTTCGCCCGGATGGTGAAGCGCCGGATCAGCCGAATGCGGCGGCCGTAGAAGCGGCTGCAAAGGCGGAAGGGCTGGCGTTTATTGCAATTCCTGTGAAGGCGGGAACGGTGCCAAGCGATGCTCAGGTGTTGCAGGCCAGAGAGGCACTGGCTTCTCTTCCGGCTCCGGTTGTTGGTTATTGTCGGTCAGGAACACGGGCCGCCCAGATCTGGGCTCTCGCAGAAGCTGGTACGCGTCCTGCTTCGGAAATTCTCGCAGATGCCGCGCGTGCCGGTATTGATCTGGGTGGGTTGAAGTCGCGCCTGGATGCTGTGCCTGCGCCGACCATGGCTGCACGTGAAGGCGCGCGGCATTTTCAGGTGCTGGTTATCGGCGGCGGTGCGGGCGGCCTTTCCGCCTCCGCCAGTCTGCTCAAGCGCAATCCTGCTCTGGCTTTGGGAATTGTTGAACCCTCAGAAGAGCATTTCTATCAGCCGGGCTGGACCCTCGTAGGGGGCGGCGTTTTCAAGGCATCCCAGACACGTCGTCGGGAACAGGACCTGATTCCCAAGGGTGCTGTCTGGCTGAAAACGTCCGTTGAACTTTTCCGCCCCGAGGCGCGTGAGGTTGTCCTGAAGGACGGCACGGTTCTGTCCTATGATGCGCTGATTGTAGCGACAGGCATCTCCCTGAACTGGGACGCTATCCCTGGCCTGAGTGAAACGCTGGGCAAGAACGGGGTGACGTCCAACTATCGCTTTGATCTGGCGCCTTACACATGGCAGCTGGTTGAGAAGCTTAAGGGCGGCAAGGCTATTTTTACGCAGCCGCCTATGCCCATCAAATGCGCAGGTGCCCCACAAAAAGCCATGTATCTGGCCAGTGACGCCTGGCGTCGTCGGGGCGTTCTGAAAAATATTTCCGTCGAATTCAATACCGCCACACCGGGTCTGTTTGGGGTGAAAGAATTTGTCCCCCCTCTGATGGATTATGTGCGGGATTACGGTATCGCCCTCCATCTGGGATCAAAGCTGGTCGAGGTAAATGGTCCTGCCCGGACTGCCGTTTTTGAGCGGAAGACGGACGCAGGCGTGGAGCGTGTGGAGAGCACGTTTGACATGCTGCATGTCGTACCACCTCAGGTTTCCCCAAAGGTTGTCAGGGAAAGCGCCATTGCCGGGTCGGACGGTTTTGTTGAAGTGAATCCGGAGACGCTCCAGCATGTTCGGTATCCGCAGATCTTCGCTCTGGGGGACGTGATTGGAACGTCCTGCGCCAAGACGGCAGCCGCTGTGCGGGTACAGGCCCCTGTGGTTGCAACGAATGTTCTGGCCTTCTTGCAGCGCAAAGATCCGGTGTCTGGATATGACGGATATGGCGCATGCCCTTTGACCGTTGAGAACGGCAAGATTGTTCTTGCTGAGTTCGCTTATGGCGGGAAGCTCGCGCCGACGTTGCCGAAGTGGCTGCTCAATGGCCAGAAGGCGACCCGCCTCGCTTGGTGGCTCAAAAAATACGTCATGCCGGCTCTTTACTGGAAAGGAATGCTTAAGGGGCATGAGCTCTTCGTTGCGCCAAAGTCCTTGAAGTCCGGTAAGAAATAAGTATCGGCCAGACTGATGCAAATCGCGCTTGAGCTGTTCTGTGGTGTCATTATCGGTTTTACGCTGGGGCTGATTGGCGGTGGCGGATCAATCTTGGCTGTTCCGCTGATGGTCTATGTCGTGGGGGTAAAAAATCCTCATGTTGCGATCGGGACAAGCGCCATGGCTGTTGCCGTCAACGCACTGGCGGGACTTGTCAGTCATGCGCGACAGAAAACCGTCAAATGGCGGTGCGCAGCAGTTTTTGCGCCTTTTGGTGTTGTCGGCGCACTGGTGGGTGCTGCGCTAGGTAAAGCTGTTGACGGGCAAAAACTGCTGCTTTGCTTTGCAGTCCTGATGATTGTTGTCGGTATTCTGATGCTTAGGGGACGTCGGAACCCTGGCATCGCGGGCGCTGCCTGTAATCGCGACAATATGCCCAAGGTCATGGCCAGCGGAACGGCCACAGGGCTCCTGTCGGGCTTCTTTGGTATTGGCGGTGGGTTTCTTATTGTGCCCTCGCTGGTTGCCTGCACGAGAATGCCCATTCTGAATGCAATAGGGACGTCTCTGGTCGCCGTCGCCGCTTTTGGGGCCAGTACTGCTCTCAGCTACATGCTGTCTGGGTACGTTGACTGGACAATGGGCGCGCTTTTTGTTTTTGGCGGTGTGGTGGGTAGTACGCTTGGGACCTCAGCGGCCCGACGCCTGGCGGGAGCCGGCGGTACCCTCACTACGTTCTTTGCATGTGTGATCTTTGTGGTGGCTACGTATATGATCTGGCGGAGTCTCACTGCCTTCTGAATTTGAATATTGGATTTCTGGTGACGTCCATCATTCGTGACGTGGTGCTGAGGCATTCATAATTAAATTAATTATCCCGTTTCAGGCAGGAAATACTACGCTTCAGCAAGAGCTGAAAGAAACCTGTGAGGGGTTTTTGAACGCGTCTGTCAAAACGAGGCCACCGGAAAAGTAATTTGCCAGCATCTCATTGGTGTATCGGGCTTTTTTCATGTTCCATTCCTCAATCGTTATGACATACTGAGATGTAATGGTCAGACGATTGGGAGAATGAATGGTGACGGATGTTGGTCAGCGGTTGCGGCTCGTTCGTGTTGCAAAAAATCTTTCCCAGCGTGAGTTGGCCAAGCGTACCGGTGTCACCAATTCCACAATTTCCCTGATTGAGTCGGGGGATATGAACCCCTCAATCGGCACTTTGAAACGTGTTCTGGACGGTATTCCCGTCACACTCGGCGATTTCTTCAGTTTCGAAACAGAAGGGCAGGAAAAATACTTCTATCTGGCTGATGATTTAACTGAAATTGGGCAGAGCGGTATTTCTCTGCGGCAGATCGGCGGGAACCTGTTTGGTCGCGCTCTCCAGGTCCTGCACGAGCGTTATGATCCTGGGGCTGATACCGGTGTCGCGTATGCGCATGACGGTGAAGAGGCTGGCGTTGTCATTCGCGGTCAGGTGGAGGTGACGGTGGAGAACCAGTCCCATATTCTTGGGCCGGGAGACGCCTATTACTTTGACAGTCGCAAGCCTCATCGCTTTCGCTGTATCAGTGACGAAGCCTGCGAAGTGATCAGTTCGTGTACGCCTCCGACGTTTTAAAAACGCCGTAAGCGCTAATGGCTCTATGCCGTCAGAGCGCGCTTTTCCCTGAAGCCGTCGCGTAGATAATGTTGTAACGGGCCGATTGTGTAGTGGCGCCTTACATCTCGATGGGCAGCAAGATAGGCCTCACTGTTCCACAATGTCGTGGCTAGTCCCGGCCCCTCAATGAAAGCGAGCTCTGTTGAGCCAATCCCTATGAAAACGCGCACGCTGTCATCATACAGATGCGTGTATTCTTCGGCTGTTACCAGAAGAGCCTGAACAGCATGAGCACCTTCTGCATGAGGTTTGGTCAGGTATGCGCGGAGAGCAGCCTCATCATCAGCATCAACAAGCCCCGTCACCTTGTTTTTCAGACGATCTCTCCAGGCCGCATAGGGAAGGTGATGGTCATGCAGATAAGTGAAAACAGTACTCTTGAACTCATCGCGGATCGCTGAGCGCGGCTCATGTTGCCCGTCATCACAGATGGAGATTGTTTTTGCAGATACAAACCCCTTGTGGAAGTGCCGGACGGGCGCATACCAGCCGGGTCGGCCCGGAACGTTGAAAAGGGATGTATCAATTCTGAGCGCGCAATCCGTACCTTTCAAAGCATCGAAAGCATCATGAATTGCGGTTTTGTCTAAAGTGATTCCCTCATGGGTAAAGACGGCCAGAAGTTCGTCGCAATCGACAGGTAAGGCAAAATCATATTCGTAATTTTGGTCCCACTCCTGAATGATGCGAGTGAGATGTCCGCCTTTGCGGTGGAAATCATGTGGTTGGTTCAAATCCCGGCGAACCGTGACGCCCTGTTTTTCGACGGCTTCGAGAATGGAAATTGTCTGCGGGTCGACTGAGCCGTTATCAAGAATGGTGAGGTTTTCGAAGCCGAAGAGCCAGGCGTAATGCGTGATCCATCGCGCCAGTGCAGTGCCCTCATCCCGCTGCATCATCACAACTCGCACGATAGCCATGTTTTACTCTTCCCAATGTTTCCAGGATTGTCGAGCAGACAGGTCATGCGTCTGATCGCAGGGTCCGGCTCGTGTTCACAGAAATATATATAGAGATCGGCCCCACTTCGCTATCCCGTCCAAATTGGGCAGAAATGATTGGCCCTGAACTTTACCATTCACTGCTCACAATTTCATGAGGGGTGTTTTTTAGGAGAAACGCACCAATCTTAAGGCTTGTGGAAAGCCTCTCGGTTTCGTTAAGGCTAGATGCAAGACCTTATTCAATCAGGGAGGCAGGGCATGTCCCAGTCATCATCTTTAGCGGTAAAGGAAGCTTTTCCGCCGCATCTGGCAGATATGAGGGTCAGTCGCTCACCGGGCAGGCCTATCAATCTTCTGCTGAAGGATACGATTCTTTCAGCGATTGCCACGGTCCTGACGGAAGAGGGCTATCAGGGCCTCACGATCGGAAAAGTTGCCAAGCAGGCAGGTGTGTCTACCGCGACGGTCTATCGCCGCTGGCCTACCAAGCAGGCCATGTTCTTTGATGCCATCCGTCAGTGGAAGTTCAGCCTCACGCCTGAAATCGATACGGGCAGCTTTCTGGGAGACGTCGACCAGTTGATCGAAGCGCGTATTCGCTTCCTAGCAACTCCTCTGGGCCGCACATATGGTACGCTCCTGGGTGAAGCCGTGCATAACCCGGAGTTCGGTACTGTGCTCCGCGAAGTGAGTATTGAGCCAGCCCGACAGCAGATGCATCGCTTTCTTGAGCGCGCAAAGAAGCGAGACGAAGAGGCTTTCTGCTATCCGGCGGATACGGTTCTGGATGTCATTCTCAGCACCATCCACTTCCGTGCCATGGATACGCTGTGGAACAAGAGCATCGACACGGAAGTCAACATCCGTGACCTCAAGGCTTTGACCCGCTGCCTGATTGGGACGCGCCAATAGGGGCGTGTTTCAGAAGCCGCAGGAGACGCGGCCGCCGATGAAACGTGGTGTGCCGGGAATGTAGAAATACGTTGTTGTCGCCATTCCTCCGCTTTCGAAATACTGGCGGTTCAGAATGTTGGAGGCGTAAATCGTTGCTTCCCAGTGCCCGGATGAGGGGCGAAGGGTCGCATGGGCGCCGAGTAGGAAGTAGGGAGGCAGGCGATAAAAGCCGGTGCCTCCTACGGCAATGGCCTGGCTGCCGCGATAAGACCAATCCGGGCCAATATCCAGTCCCAGATGGTCAGTCAGTGCCTGCCGCCACTCTGCCTGTCCGTTCAGGGTGAGTTTTGGCTGGCCGTTATCAACGCCAGCGAAGTTATTGTTAATGGCCTTCCAGACACCGGTCTTGGCATAATAGGCGTTTGTGGCAGCCCGATTGACGTTCGGAAAATCCTGATAATTGCCACGCTGCCAGCCAATGTTCTGCGTGACAAAGACATGCCGAACCGGGTGCATTTCCACCGTACCCTCAAAGCCCCAGCTCTCGGACTTGGGGACATTGGTGATCTCGCTGAGTGGGCCGTAATTCGGGATCATCACGGTCCCGACAACCTGCTGTCCATGGAAATCATTATAGAAGGCCGCGCCATTCAGGCGGAGCTTTCCCGGGATTGGATCACTTTTGAAGCCAACTTCGTGGGTCAGGACCGTTTCCGGGCCAAACGGATCGAGCTGCGCCTGGATCTGGGTATTATTGGCGCTGAACCCGCCAGGTTTGAAACCTTTGCTCAGCTTGTAATACACCATCGTGCTCTGCAACATCTGCCAAGACACGCCGACCTGTCCTGCGAACTGAGCCGAGGCAGTGCTTTCAGGCTGGAAAATATGTGTCGAGCCACCAAAAATTTCTGATTTCAGACCCGTCAGAGAGCGGTCGTCGATCTCGTGCAGTAGGCCCCCAAACAGCGTGACGTTATGCGGCAGACGATAGCTGATGTGACCGAACTCGGACGTACTTTCCTGGTTCATTCCAAAATTGGTGGACATCATATAGCCACGGGCCGAGTAGTCTGTGTAATCGAACAGGAAGCGCTGTTTCATACGGCTGCGCTGATAAAATGCTCCGACAACCCATTGCAAACGACTGTTCGGGTCGTTTGAAGACAGGCGCAACTCCTGCGTAAATGCGTTCGCACTGATCGTTCTGTACGTATCCGCCTGTGACGCAGATGTGCCGTCCTGATCCGTATATTCCCCTTGGCGTTCCGTCTCGAAAGCGCTGATGGACGTGATTTTGGCAAAGCCGAGATCACGGTCCATATGCAGGTCAAAACCCCAGAACTGGTTGTGCTCACTTGGTTTGAGGCTGCGAGGTCGGCCGATCAAATCGGCGAACTGTGGCTTGAGAGACCATTCAGCTTGCTGTCGTCCCAGTGAGGGCAGGCTCTGTGAGCCGATCAGGCGATAGACCGGAACGCCGGTGACGACTTCGCTGTTATCCTGCACGAAATGACCGGATAGCATGATGGTCGTGCGACTATCGGGGCGCCAGCGGAGCTTGCCGCGTAGGGCCCAGGAATCTGCGTCCCCCAGATGTGCGCCCGTGAGAGGATTGGTCTGCCAGCCACCGCCCTGTCGCGTTTGACCGGCAAGACGGAAATCCAGTCCTTTCGCCAAGGGGCCGGACACATAGGCTTCGCTCCGGCTACGGGCGTAGGACGCAATGTCTTCGCTCGCGCCATAGTGCCAGGTGCTTGTTGGGTCCGCTGTCCGAAAGCGGACCTCGCCGCCTGTGTCAGACTGTCCGTGCATGGTGCCGACTGGGCCGGGAGTGACAGTTGCATCTGCCAGATCGAACATCAGGCCACTGGCCATGGTTGAGAACGCAAAAGGCACGTCATCGAAATAGGTTAGAACGGTCGGAATATTGTTTTGTGTGAAATCGTTGAAGCCGACCCCGCGAAGGTAGAAGTTTGTGGAAGCCGTTCCGTTAATGGACTGGATCGTCAGGTTGGGGGCCACGCGTTCGACATCCCGTAACGTGACAACGCCACGTTCGATCAGTCGCTCGGCAGTCAGACGCGTGTCTGCGTCCGGCTGTTTTTGTGCGGCCTGGAAGGCAAAATCCGTTCGTTTGACACTGACTTTGATCGTCTCATCAGCCTGCGCATTAACCGACTTCGGGTGTGTGTGCCGGGGTGTCTTGTCATACTGTTGTACGGCAGGCGCTGCCCACAGGGCTGATGGGAGGCCAGCAAGACTGGCTCCGAGAAGAAGAACCCTGCGGAACGACATGGGGACACTGGTCTCCGGGAGCGGAAGAACGGGAAATTGTGGCTTTTATACCGCACGTGAACTGCAGAGCCAACAATCAGGAGGGAAAAGGTCCAGTTCTGCTTGATTTGTTATGATATAACATAATAAGGAGTCGCACTTAGAACCTTCTTCGCCTTCTGAGGACAACATGCTGCCTTTTGTGTCTGCTCGATCTTTTATTCTGCTGCTTGGGTGCACGACTGCCCTGTGTGGTACGGCATATGCTCAGGACGCAACGACAGGCACGACAACCGATACGGAAACGTCCCGTTCCAGCTTCGGTCATTCTGACGACCAGCACGGCACGACCGTGACGGAAACGAGCCGTCAAGGGGAAGACAATATTGTCGTCAATGCCCATCTGGAACGTGCCCGCGATGCGCTCCAGTCTTCCACGGGTGCTACGACCTATCATTTCAGCCGTCAGGATATTGAGACCAATCCGGGCGGTGACAATGCCCCGCTCACGTCCGTTCTGCTTCAGGCTCCGGGTGTTGCGCAGGATAGTTATGGACAGATCCATGTTCGTGGCGACCATAACGAAGTCCAGTTCCGTCTGGATGGCGTTGCCCTACCGGAAGGCATGAGTGTTTTCGGGCAGGCGCTGATGACCCGCTTCGCACATTCCATGTCTCTGACGACGGGCGCGCTCCCCAGCGAGTACGGATTTCTTCAGGCCGGTGTGATCGATATCAACACCAAGAACGGCTATTCCGATCCCGGCGGCAGCATCTCCATCTACGGTGGCGCGCGCGACTATTTCTTCCCGTCTCTGCAATATGGTGGTCACAAGGGGAAGTGGGACTGGTTCGCTACGGCTGATTATGTCCACAACCGTGTTGGCATTGAAAACACGACCCCCAGCTTCAATGCGATCCACGATCTGACCAATCAGTATCACTTCCTCGGTCACGCCCGTTACACGGTTGATGAAAATACCCGGATCAGCCTGACCGCCGGTGTTTCGAATGCCGAGTACCAGCTCCCGAACAATCCGGGTCAGCAGCGCCAGTTTGCCAATCCGTCCTATACGGGCAGCACCCTGTCCCAGAACCAGTATGGAAACGGCGATAGTAACAGCCTGAGCGAGCACCAGAAGGAAATCACGGATTTCGGCATGCTGTCCCTTCAGAAGGACATGGGCCGCCTGAGCTTCCAGACGTCTGCCGTGCTGCGATACAGCTCCCTGCGTTACTCGCCTGATCCGTTGGGCGATCTGGTTTATAACGGTATTGCACAGCGCGCAGCCCGCTCGGTTTTCTCAACCGGAAACCAGACGGATGCGACCTGGCAGGCCGCGAAGAACCATACCGTCCGTTTCGGTTATCAGGTCTATGTTGAGCGTAATACGTCCAAGTCTGATTCAACCGTTTATACGCAGACGGGTGAAGATGATGACGGCAATGCCGTTTACTCCGGCGATACGACCAATATTCATGATGGTTCTGGCCGGACTGGCTGGATGTATGGTCTGTACGCTCAGGATGAATGGCGCCCTATCAAGAACCTGACCATCAATTACGGTCTGCGCTTTGACGGTGTGGATGAATACACCCATTCAAAGCAGGTCAGTCCGCGCATCAATATCGTTTATAAGCCCTGGCATGGTGGGACCTTCCACGCGGGCTATTCGCGTTACTTCACGCCACCGCCGTTCGAACTCGTGACCGGAACGGCCCTGTACAAATATACGGGCACCTCTGCACAGCCCGCCAACTACAAGAACAGCACGGTCAAGGCTGAGCGCGACCATTACTTTGACGCTGGTTTTTCTCAGACAATTCTACCGGGCTGGCATGCGTCGTTTGATGCCTATGTCAAGCTGGCGAAGAACATGATCGACGAAGGGCAGTTCGGCTCCCCAGTCATCCTGTCTGTGTTCAACTATCGTCGCGGACAGGTCCACGGGTACGAGTTCTCCACAGACTACACACGGGGTGCCTTCAGTGTTTACGGCAACTTCTCCTGGTCGCGCGCCATCGGCAAGGATGTAGTGTCTGGTGAATGGAACTTCGATCCGGAAGATCTGTCGTATATCAAGAAGCACTGGGTCCATCTTGATCATGATCAGCGTTGGACGGCTTCTGCGGGGACCAGCTACACGGCGTTCTACAGAACTGGTCATCCGCTGCGTCTGTCAGCAACGATGGTTTATGGAAGCGGCCTGAGAGCGGATGGGGCGACGCCGAATGGTGCTTCTGTCCCGCAGTATGCGACGTTCAACCTGTCGCTGGTTCAGTCTTTCAAGGATCTGTTCCACGTTCCATTCCTGAAGCAGACGCAGGTTCGTCTCGACGTCACCAATCTGTTCGACAAGACGTATCTTCTGCGTGATGGCAGTGGAATTGGCGTTGGTGCGCCACAGTATGGTCTGCGCCGTACAATTCTGACCGGTATTGATCAGCGGTTCTAACCGTCGGAACTATCCAGAGTTAAGAACGGGGGCAGCTGCGAAAGCAGTTTGCCTCCGTTTTTGTATGGAACGCGGCTGAAAAGGCCTATTCTGCAACATCCATTTCAGGAACGATTGATTCACTTTTGATCCAGGGTGGGCCGTCCATGTTCAGAACGTGTGGGATTTGAGACAAGGGAACAGCTTTTGAAAAATGCCAGCCTTGCAAAAAGTCACATCCCATCAGGCGCAGTTCTTCTGCTTGCTCAGCTGTTTCTACGCCTTCAGCTACAACAACACGGTCCATGCTGTGAACAATATCGATAACACCTTGGATAATGGCCGTATCGATGCCGCGTTCCGTAACGCCTGAGGTAAAGACGCGGTCGATCTTGATATGATCGAACGTCACGGTTCGGAGATGGGTCAGAGACGCAAATCCGGTTCCGAAGTCATCCAGTGAAATCTGGACGCCTGCGCGATTGAGTTTCTTGAGTTCATCCAGAATATGCTGGTTGTGCTGGCCGAAGAGAATTTTTTCCGTGATCTCGATTGTCAGTTTTTCAGCCGGGACAGCATATTTCTTCATTTCACGGAAAAGCCGTTCCGTAAAATTATGATCCCGAAAATCATCTGACGTTACGTTGATGGAAATGCGGTCAAAAGGAATCTTGTGTTGCAGCAGATACCGGATGTCCGTGAGAGCTTGTCGCAGCACGAAATTCCCAATTGCAATACTGAGCTCGGCATCGTCGAAAGCATCATAAAAATATTGCGGGCTGAGAAGACCGCGCTCTGGATGATCCCACCGTAAGAGAGCCTCGAAGGAGGGAGGGCGTTCCTGATTTAAAGGGAGGACAAGCTGATAGAAAAGTTTGAACTGCTTCTTTTTTAAAGCGGCTTGCATGGCTGTCCGTAGCCGGGAACGACGCTCCGTTTTTTCTTTCATGAAGGGAGCATATTTTTTGATTCTATTGCGGCCGTCTGCTTTGGCTTCATAAAGTGCAAGGTCTGCACAGCGTAGAATTTCGCGTTTCCGACTGTCATTCAGTTTTGAGACGGCATATCCTAGACTGGCGCTGCACAGATGCGTCAAACTTCCGCTACGAAACCGAAATCGCATGGCCTCAAGAATTTTCTGAAGCTTGATTTCAAAGATCTGTGGATCGTTTGACACCATGATGATGGCAAATTCGTCGCCACCAATGCGTGCAATGAAACAGTCAGTCGACTGAAAAGTCTTCAGACGACCTGCAATTTTTTTAAGCAGGCGATCACCGGACTCATGGCCCGATGTATCATTGATGATCTTGAACGTATCGATATCGAGCAGGCACAGGCAGAAATGCCGATTGTCCGGATGTTCCTGTGCGAAAAGGACCTTCAGATACTGTGAAAATGATGTGCGGTTGGAGATATTGGTCAGGAAGTCAGTGTTGACGGCTTCCTGCAGTTTCAGCCGGTTTGCTGTCAGGCGTTGTTCGGCACGTTTACGGGCGGTGATGTCAAAGCGGATTGCCACATAGTTGATGACTTTCCCTTTTTCATTGCATCGGGGAACAATAGTCGTATCGACCCAGTATAATTTTCCGTTCTTCTTTTTATTGCAGATCTCACCGTGCCAAACGCCACCTTGCGCGATGGTGCGGTACATCTTCTGGAAAAAATTAGAATCATGAACGCCTGAATGAAGCATTCGATGATCTTGCCCAATCAGTTCAGCCCTGGAATAGCCACTGATTTCAACGAATTTTTCATTAACGGAAAGAATTTTTCCTTTAGTATTCGTTACGGCAACAATAGCCGAGCAATCAAGAGCATGGAGAACAAAGGAATCGTGAGAACTTTCGGACCATGCCTGAAGTGATTCAAGATAAGTTCCGAAATTCTGTTCCTGAAAAGTGTTCACTAAGCCTGTCCCGCTTGACCATAAATCCGAGTGTCGCGAGAAAACACTAAAAAAATACTAACAACGTTCTTTTGTGTGGGTATATCTGAAAGATAATATCACAAAAAGACCTTTTTTCAGGTCATAAGCGTTAAGGCAAAAGCGTTCTGTTCGCCAGAAATAGCTTTCTGGGAAATACAGAAGGGCTTTAGCGCACGGTATTTCATGGATTTGCTGAATTTATCCTCAGCAGAGGATGCACCGAAAAGGTGTCAGATCTGTCGTCCGGCTGGTGGGGCACCGAACGACAGAATGTCGGATTGGGAATATCCGGAGTGCTTAAAGAGAGCCTTCCCAACCGCCCCCTAGAGCGCGGTAAAGATGTGTCATTGAAACGGAAACGCCTGCTCTGGCCTCGGAAAGGGCGCTGCGTGTTGCGAGAAGCGCATTTTGTGCAGTGAGAACGTTCAGGAAGTCGCCCGCACCCTGACTGTATTGTAGCTGGGCAATGTGAACGGCCGTTTCGTTCTCGGTAACGCTTTCTTCAAGCCGTTTCTGACGATCCTGAGCTGTACTGAGGTCCGTCATGGCATCATCGATTTCCTCCCATGCGCGGAGGATTGTACGCTGCAGAGCAATGGCAGCTTCTTTCTGCTGGGCTTTGCGAAGGTGCAACTGTCCTGTCAGACGGCCGCCCTCAAAGAGAGGCAATGTCATGGTCGGGCCAAAGCCGTACTGACGCGACGCCCATGATCCAAGTCCGCTGAACTGGAGTGCCTGAATATCCAGGCTGCCAGACAATGTGATGCGCGGGTAGAAGTCTGCAATCGCCACACCGATACTCGCCGTTGCAGCATGCAGGCGTTCTTTGGCCGCGCGAATATCCGGTCTCCGGTCCGCGAGCTGAGAGGGCAGGCCTGTTGGAATGTTGGTTGGGACGGGCGGAATAATGCCCGGTTTGTTCAGTGTGCTGGCCAAGGCACCGGGTTCACGTGCCACAAGGAAACTGAGGGCATTGATCAGATGCACACTCTGGCTTTTCAGAGGAGGCAGACGGGCTTCGAAGCTGTGCATCTGTCCACGGGAATAGGCGACATCCAGTTTGGTGGCAGTTCCCTGTGTAAAGCGCAGCGTTGTCAGGTCCACGCTATGATGGGCAATGTCGATGCTCTGCTGGGTAATGGCGATCTGTGCCTGCACATTGCGGAGCGCAATATAGTCCTGTGCGGTCTCCGCCATGAGGGAGACAAGCACGTTGCGCTGCATGTCTTCCGTTGCATGCATGGCCGCTGTGGCGGCTTCAACCTGCCGCCTGACATGCCCCCAGAAATCAACTTCCCAAGAGGCACTCAAGCCGTACTGGGGAAGGTTGAACGAGGGATTGCCCTTCGCGCCATCAGCGGCGGCTGGCCCAAATCCCTGCGCACCACTGGCAATATCACCGGGACTGGCCTGCTCGGTTGTTCCCAGAAGTCCAAGGATACCGTTGGTGCTGGCGCGCTCCCGTGCGTAGGACGCTGCTCCATCCAAGCGGGGCATTTGTGCGGCACTGGCAATCCGTCGTTCTGCGGTGCTTTCAGCCAGATTCAGGGCTGCTGTTCGCAGATCAAGGTTGTTGCGAGCCACGTCAGCTTCAAGCTGTGTCAGCACCGGGTCGTTGTAGAGACGCCACCATTGTGGATCGAGTGCAGCCTGCGTCGGATGATCTGCGGCTGGTGTGACGCTCTGATGATATTGCGCAGGTGCGTGATCTGGTGGGGCGTGATAGTCCGGACCGACCGTACACGCAGTCAGGGCCGTGACGGATAGCAGGGCCGTAACCCGAGAGAAGAAAGAAAGGCGCATGGGGTGTCTCACTGCCAGGCGTAACGGTTGTCGCGGGCGTGGGGGCCCTCAGGCTGTGAGGCTGTATCGACTTCCGCTTCAACAGACATGCCGACACGGACCTTGGCCGCGAGAGGCTGACCTGCATCGAATGTGAGTTTGACCGGTACGCGCTGGACCACCTTCGTAAAGTTGCCCGTTGCATTATCGGGCTGGATTGCTGCAAAGGCGACGCCAGTCGCAGGAGCCAGACTGTCCACGTGGGCATGGAGAGGATGACCGGGGAAGGTATCGACCCAGATGGTTGCCCGCTGGCCTGTTTGCATTTTGGTCAGTTGGGTTTCCTGGAAGTTAGCGAGGACATAGGCTTTTTGTACCGGCACGACAGCCAGTAGGCCTGTGCCAGGGTGCACATAGGCACCCACGCGTACGCCACGCTCACCGATGATGCCATCGACCGGGGCAGGAATGGTGCAATAAGACAGATTGAGTTCGGCCTGATGTTCTGTGCTCTGTGTCTTGAGGAGAGCGCCTTGAGCACGCTGGATTTGTGCCTGAAGAACGGGAATTTGTTGTTTCGCGCTGTCCACGCCTGCTTTGTCGCGCGCGATGGCAGCCATGGCTTCACGAAGACGGGCATCCGCGCCCTGTTGCTGCTCCAGAGTGCTGGCCCCCCCGGCAGACAGATTGTGGTAGCGCGTTGCATTCTGCTGGGCGAAGACAAGGCTGGCCTCGTCGGCTTTGACGGTATCGGATGCGGCGGCGATCAGGCTGTCCTGCCGTGCGAGGGCTGCCTGTAGATTACCAACTTCGCCTTCGGCTGCGGCTACATCGCCCTTGGCTGCTGCAAGCGCAGCGCGATAGTCATCGTCTTCGATGTGGGCAAGTTCTTTCCCCGCGTGAACGTATTCGTTGTCTTCCGCCAGAACGCGGTCGATACGGCCGGACACCTTCGGCGCGACGGCTGTAAAGTCGGCTGTGACGTAAGCATCATTGGTTTTCTGGTGCACGCCATCACCCACGAAGAAGCGATCGGCGCTCCAGGCCAGTCCGGCCAGCACCACGACGGCACACCCGGCGAGAAGAAGAGGCTTTCCATAAATCATGTCTGAGAGATCCGGATCTTAATGGGCGGGGGCGGAGAGGGGAGCCGCCGGAACAGAGGTGGGAGCGGGTGCAGGTTTGGGCGCCGGGCCTTTACCGGGCGGATAAACGCGTTTTGGCAGGATAATGGCCAGAACGACGTAAGCTGCGCACAGCACTGCAATCACGAGGTATATGTCTGCCAGAGCAAGCACGACGGACTGTTCATGCACGTAGGTGTGGAAGATCTGCAGCGCATTGCGTGAGACATGTGCACTGTCAGGTGAGCTGTTCTGGATGGCGTTCTCGATCGGATTTCCCATGCCTGACAATGCCGTCGCATTGTTGCCGGAACGGTCGAGCAGCATGTTGGAATGGTATTGCTCACGCCGTCTGAGTAGGATTTCGAACAAGGCGGCAGCAACAGCGTTTGCCATGCCTTTGAGCATATTCACCATGCCGGAAATGAATGGTCCATCTGCCGGTCCGAGAGACATCGTGGCCAGCATCAGGACGGGAATGACCACCATGGGCTGCCCCACGATCTGGAGGCCCTGCAGAAGATAGAAATTATCCCGTACCCAGTCCGGTGTGAGCCACGTTCCGAGGAATGCAGCCAGTCCGAGGCAGCTCATGCCAATGCCGAGCAGATAGCGGCAGTCCACTGAACGCATGTTGCAAAGAGCCGCCGTCAGCGGAAGCATGATGAGCTGTGGCAAGGCAACCATGAGCGCAATAGGTGCCGTCTGGGATGGGCGATACCCCCGGACTTCTGCCAGATAGGTGGATGGAACCTCCATCATGAGGCCACAGATCACCAGGACACCCACAAGCGTGAGCATCGACATGGCAATGTTACGGTTCTTCCAGTACTGGAGCCGGAAAAATGGTGTGTGATGGTGCCATTCGTGGAACAGGAAGCCCAGAAACAGGGCGCCCCCCCAGAATGTCAGATGGGAAATAATGGGAGAGCGGAACCAGTCCAGCCGGTCCCCCTGATAGAGAACCGTCACGACACAGAGAATGGACGGCACACCAATGAAGAACCCGCGCCAGTTGAACTTCATGAAACGTTCGAGGTGTACGGGGTCTTTGGGAAGGCCATAAGCCATCATGGCAATGGCTATCGCGCTGAGAGGGATGACTTCCCAATACAGCCAGTGCCAGCCGAAATGCTCGAACCATAAGGCTTCCAGTGGGCCACCCAGATTAGGGCCAAAGGTCGCACTCATGGCGTAACCCCCAATACCAAACACCTTGATGGGCGGCGGCAGATATTTGAGCATGACCGTCATCAGGACAGGCGGCAGACATCCCGCGCTCAGGCCTTGTGCCGCGCGCAGAAAACACAGGGAAATCATGTCCGGCATGAACGGCAGCGGAATGGACAGCAGGGCAAGCACTGCCGTCATGAAGATCGAAAAACGGTAGATCGAGAACGTCATGTAAAACCATGGCGTGAAGGCCATGGCGGCAATGTTGAAGGCTTCGTAGGTCGAGATGAACCAGGTGCCTTCATCATGGCCGATATGCATCGCGCCACGGATGTCCGACAGGCCGATTTCGGTGATGTGTTCGTTGAAACCCGCAACATGAACGGCCAGCAACATGCCAAGGCACCCGATCAGGGTGCGCATCCCGAAGGGCGGCATGTAAGACGGTTGCGCGGGTGGCGCTGCGGTGGGTGAAGGTAATGCCATCAGCTGCTCTCTTGGTGTCTGAGCGCATCTATCGAGGCATCGCAGGCGCAGAAAACCCTCACTTCGGGTAACTGAGGATTCCACTTTTCGGAAGGGTGAGCGAGAAGTCTTTCATTTCTGTATGTTGGACCGCATCGTTCCTGTTTATGCTCACAGGAACGTTTGCCGTTACACGCAGGAAGGATGTCGCATGTCAGACAAGCAGCCTCTCGGACGCCGTTATGATCTGGATCTCTTGCGTTACCTTCAGGTGCTGGTGGAGGAGCAGAGCGTCTCCCTTGCGGCGCGCCGTCTCAAGGTGAGTGAGCCCGCCATGAGCCGACATCTCGCGCGTTTGAGAACCGTGTTTGGGGATCCGATTCTTGTCATGTCAGGGCGACGTATGGTGGCGACGGCCTTCGCGAACCGTATTCGGGATCGTGTGCAGACGCTCGTTCGGGAAGCGGATGACCTTCTCAATGATGGCGCCACGCTGAACCTGAAAGCCATGTCCCCGAAGTTTACCATTCGGGCGAATGATATTGTGGTGGGAGCGTTCGGGCGCCCCATTCTTCAGGCGCTGCAAAAGGAGTGCCCTGACTGCCGGATCGTGTTCTCACCGGAATCCGAAGGGACGGCCAGCGAAGCTCTGCGGGGGAACAAGATTGATCTTTATATTGGCGCGACGGATGAACTGAGTCCGGAAATCATGCGACAAACCCTGTTTGAAACGTCGTTTAGTGCGCTGGTCCGGAAAGGCCATCCTATCCTGAAGGACAAGATAACGCCCCAGTCTCTGGCCGCGTATGACCATGTGAGTGTGTCCAGAAAAGGTCGCTCGAACGGACCGATCGATGCGATCTTGAAGGAACGCTATGGGTTGTCACGCCGGATTGCGATGGTTGTGCCGACCTATCATTCTCTGATCGCGGCCATTGGCGAAACTGATCTCATTCTGCCTTTGCCCAGAACTGTTATTGAGCGTTTTCCGCTTGAACGCATGGGGTTGGACAGCTTCGAATTTCCGTTCGAACTGCCGCCCGTTCGGCCTTTTCAGGCCTGGCATCCACGCGTTGACATGGACCAGTTGCATCGTTGGTTACGTGAAACCGTGCATCATGCCGTGCGGCAGGAACTGTGGCGAATTCGCACTGTGTGAGATGTGTTTGAAGAATATTTTATATTATTGTTGAGAATCATTTGCATTCGCACTCGTTCTGGGGAAGATAGCGCCAGTTTCGGCATGCAGATGTGATGTGCATGGTCTTGGAGGAATGCATTTCCCGAATAAGCCGTCCGTTTGAATGCGGTGATGGCGGCGGGATCGTTCCGGATGATCAAGGCTGGCGACTGTTTCGTCTGTGTGCTGTCGGCCAATCAGTTCAGGTGGTTTCATGCCTTCGAAAAACGAACATCTCAGCCCGCGATCTCTGACAGATAGCCTGATTTCCACCGAGGCAGGTCAATCCTCCACCGTCAAATGGCAGAAACTGGCTCTTCTGGCTCTGGGGGCCGGGCTGGGCGTGACGGAAACCGGAGAAGCAGACGCCCAGGATGCCGGGGCTGCCAACGATGCGGCTTCCGTCAGTCTTCCTGCTGTCAAGGTTCACGGACAGACCGACACGGCTGCGCCGGAACAGACCAATACGAACAACACCACACTCGATATCGGGCGTATGCCGGATACCGTGCGGGAGACGCCTCAGATCATCAGCGTTGTTCCCAAGGCGTTGATCGAACAGCAGCGTCTGTTCACGCTGGATCAGGCCCTGGCCAATGTTCCGGGCATCACCATGTCTACCGGTGAGGGGAATGGCGGCCTGAATGGCGATCAGTTCCGTATTCGTGGCCAGCAGGCCCGCGGCGACATTTACGAAGATGGTTTGCGGGATTTCGGCACCTATGTGCGTGACACGTTCAACACAGAAAGTGTTGAAGTGGTCAAAGGCCCGAGTGGCGAGTATTTCGGTGCGGGTAACGTGGGCGGTGTGATTAACCAGACGCTGAAAAAGGCGCATCTTGGAAATCATTACGCCCTGGATCAGTCCATCGGAAGCGGGATGCAGTATCGCGGTTCCGCAGACGTCAATTACCAGCTTGGCAAACATACTGCTCTTCGCGTGAACGGCATGTACAACAAGCAGGACGTGACAGACCGGAATAATGTTCGGTCAGACCGTTATGGCGTGGCGGCTGATCTTGGTTTCGGATTAGGAACGAAAACCACCTATCACCTGAACTATCAGTGGCTCGGAAGCCGCGGAACACCAGATTACGGTGTGCCGATGATCCAGATCGGCAATACGTACACGCCAATTACTGAACATGGATTGAACCGAAACACGACATATACGCGCAATTTTGACCGGGATAATTCCAATATCCACATGGTTACGTCGAAATTCGCAACTGAAATTGCGAAGTGGCTGACACTCAGCAACGACACGCGTTTCAGCCATTATCATCGTGATTACGCAGCGACTAACCCCAGTGCCTGTTCTGGCACGTGTGCTTCCAGTTTTCTTGCCGGGGGAAATCCGTCTCTGGCCTACGGCGCAGGCGGCGGTGCTGCTTACCAGCAGGATGGTTGGGGCATTCAGAACGTTATGATGACGCGTTCGAAATTTGACACGTGGTTCCTGAAGCATGATCTGCGGGCTGGTGTGGATATCAACTACACCAAAGACGATCGGATTATGGGCACGTATGTGAACCGGACGAACAACCAGACCATCCGGAACCCGTACTACTCTTCGCCGGGCACATATATCACCTGGCCATCCAGCGGGCATCGGACCGCAGATTTCCGGGATCTTGGCCTGTTTCTGGCTGATAAAATTCACCTCACCAAGAAACTGTCCATTTTCGGAACGTTCCGCTGGGATAGCTATAAAAGCACGTACTGGAGTGCTGCGGCTGCCTCTTCTGGCACACAGGCGCAGAGCTCCAACAAGTTCAGTCCGTCTGCCAGCATCATGTATGACATCACCAAAGATGCGACCGTCTATTTCACGTTTTCTCGCTCTTACAAGCCTGTCGGAACGGATGTGTCTTCCCAGATCACCAATCAGGCCAGCGTCGGCGATGTTGCGGTCAACGGTCGTGATCTGAAGCCGCAGCGCAGTGATCTGTTTGAAGTTGGAAGCAAGCTGGATTTCTTCAACAAGCGCCTTGGTGTGACGGGAGCTCTGTTTCAGATCAACCAGAACAACTCTTACACGTATGATGACGATGGCAGCATCATCACGGGTTTTCAGGATGCTGGAACAGGCCGCCGGATCCGCGGTGTCGAACTGAGTGCGACCGGCAAGATCACGCAGGCCTGGGATATCTATGCCACCTACGCATATATGGGCGGCAAAGTGACGAACAGCGCTACGATGTATGGCAATCAGGCGCCTCAGCTTCCGCACAATACGTTCTCGGTCTGGAGCACCTACAACCTGTCGCATCTGGTGCTGAGAGCAGGGCAGGGTACGCTGAAGGCTGGCGGCGGTGCACAGTACAGCTCCGGCTACTGGGCTAACGAGGCCAATACGGCACGCATGCCTTACAACTTCTCTCTGAACGGCATCGTGTCCTACGACTACGGCCGTTATCATGTGCAGTTTAATGCCAATAATCTGACCAACCATCTGAATTATGGTTCAGCGTTCAGCTCAAGCCGCGCTGTTCCGATGTCAGGGCGGACGTTCATGGGAAGCTTTGGCCTCAATTTCTGAGGCGAGCTTCAGACAGAACTGTTTGCAGCCCTTCCGGTCATTGGCCGGGAGGGTTTTTATGGTGAGTATCGGTGAAATATCATGGCGTCGTGCGGACAGCCCGTTGGTCCAGATTTTGAAAACGAAATGACAGTTGTGAGTTGCCCTCCGCAGGTACAGGCTCAATTACTTTTGGGTCAAATGCATGTGGACAGGGGATGGCTGGCCGAGGCTTTTCCATATTTTGAAGCGGCTGCACGGAGTGGTCATCCGGTAGCAGTGAATATGCTTGGTCGCGCGTATGAAAGAGGGTGGGGCGTCCCGCGTAACCCTGCTCAGGCCGCCGCATATTTTGAGACAGCCGCCGCCCGCGGAGAAACGTGGGCCATGTTCAATCTGGCGGATCTTCTGTTGCTGGGAGACGGAGTTCCAAAGAACCGCGCGCGCGCCTACCGGCTCTATGTATCGTCTGCCGAAAAAGGCAATGTGAAAGCTCTCAACATGTTGGGGCTCTTGCACGAAGACGGCATCAGCGGGGTGCCTGATCCGGAAGGTGCGAAAGTTTTCTTTCAGGCCGCATCGGAAGGGGGGGACTGCTGGGCAGACCTTAATCTCGCACGTCTTGCGCTGGCACAGCAGGATGTCCCTGTTGCGGTATCCTGTTTCCAGAGGGCTTTGCAATCCGGTTTCCCGGATGTTTCCCAGGCTATTATTGGTCTGATTGGGCTTTGTGAAAATCCTGCTTTGCATGCCGTGAAAGCACAGGCCATCCGGCAGCTTGTACAGAAAGAGCCGCCCCGCATTGTCTCCACCACATTCGATCAGCTTTCGTCCGGCGAAAGATTATGTGCGGAGTAGCGGCGTCTGCATTGGGCTTACAAATTCATACACTTCTGTCGCAGCGCGGGACGGGCAAGCGATGTCATATGATCGAGCTATTTAAACCTTGTTCATGGAGACGTGCGTCTTGAGGTCTGTTTTCCAATACTGTCGACGTCCGATATGGAGCCTGCTGGCCGCGATATTTCCGATCATGCTCGCTCTGGGGATCGTGCAGTCTGCAAAGGCTGCTTCCATTGCAGGCTTGCCTCCGGTTGCTCCTGTCATATCGTGTGAAATACTTGGAAAAACGGATCTGGCACCGTTTGTCGGCGCGTCTGTTGATCATCAGGTTGCGGTCGTTCTGGAAACGCCAACAGGTAAGTTCTGTAAGGTTACCGGGCAGATCGCGCCAAGCATTTCCTTCGAAGTTGACCTGCCCATGGAACACTGGACGCAGCGGTTTCTGCTGGGCGGTTGCGGTGGCCTGTGTGGCATGACGCGCGTCGGTGTCAGCAATGCTGGCGCCTGCGCTCCTGCTCTGAATGGTGAATTTGTTATGGCCGGTGATGATCTGGGTCACACTGGTCCCATGATGGGATTACAACAGGGCTTCTTCGGCAAAGACCCGCAGAAGCGGATCGATTTTGCATATCGTGCCAATCATCTGACAACACTCGCCGCCAAAGCACTGACGAAAGCGTTTTACGGGCAGGCTCCGAAGTATTCCTATTTTGTAGGCTGTTCGGATGGCGGACGCGAAGCGCTTATGGAGGCGCAGCGTTTCCCAGATGATTTTGACGGCATTTCTGCGGGCGCTCCGGCCGCACTCTTCACCGTGCAGAACTCATTCTACCATGCGTGGAATGTCCGCGGGAACCAGCGTGCTGATGGCACGAACACTCTGCTACAGGATCGCGTTTCTGTCCTGCACGACGCGGTTGTTAAGCACTGCCCGACATTATCGGGAGTTGCGGACGGTATTCTGGAAGAGCCGAGAGCCTGTCATTTCGATCCTGCTTGGGTGCGGTGTCCGGCCGGTCAGGCCAACACGTCCCATTGCCTGACAGCAGAGGAAACACAGGCAGCCCTCCGGATCTATAGTGGTGCAACGGACGCTTCCGGACGGTCCTATATTCTGCACGGGCCATTCCCCGGTTCTGAAACGCAGTGGGCGCTGCCTTCGTCCCCAACGGGCGAGAGTATGAGCAATGGAATTGCCGCGTCTGCCATTGCCTATGTCATTTCACCAGAGGTGAACGAAAAGGCCACGGATCTGACGCAGTTCCAGTTCGATCATGCGACGTTCGACGTCATGAACGAACTGGCACCGCTCTATAATGCCGAGAATACGAATCTTCATCCGTTTCAGCGCCGGGGCGGCCATCTGATCCTCTGGCATGGACTGGCCGATCAGTCGATTTCCCCCGTCAACACGATTGCCTATTATCAGGGTGTGCAGAAGGAAATGGGACGTACCCTGACGGACCGTTTCCTGCGTTTCTATCTGCTGCCGGGTGTCGGGCATTGTGGAAATGGTGACGGCTTCCCGCAGGTGGACTTCCTGTCTCCGCTGATGGCGTGGACGGAAACCGGGACTGCACCAAGCGCGATCCTGACGGAAAAAATCTCACACTCCGATATACCCATGGGAAAGGCGGGAAGCACAGGGAAAGCCGGGGGCGGTCAGATCCATGCAGCGGCGATGCCCAGTCAACCATATGCCCGGCCCAATGGTACACCCACTGCCAGTCGACCGGTTTATCCTTACCCGTTTATCGCCCGCTATACGGGGCATGGCGATGTGAATTCCGCTGCGAATTACCATCCTGTGAAGACATCTGTCGCCCTGCCAATGACGTTTGACAGTTACGCCAACTCCCTGATCGGGCCGGATAATCAGAAGGATTACACGGTGCGCGACGGCAAGCTGGCCGTACTGGAGCATACTCATGGATGATAAACTGAATGCTGTTCTGGATCTCTATTATGAGCGGATCCTGAAAGAACGGCAGGAGCATGCGGACGGGATTTCCCGCCCCGCGTCCGAGCGTTTCATGGCGGTAGGTCCGCAGACCGGGCAACTGATCAACATTCTGGCGCGCAACCTCAAGGCGCCGACGATCCTCGAACTGGGAACGTCTTTTGGATATTCCACCCTGTGGTTGGCGGAAGCGGCACGCCGGACGGGCGGTCGTGTCATCACCATGGAACTGGAGCGGGAGAAGGTTGCCTTCGCCAGAGACATGGCTGCGCGTGCCGGTGTGGAAGAGCACATTGAGTATCGTATCGGGGATGCGGTTGAGATGATTTCAGAGTTGAAGGACGGCATTGATTTCGTCCTCCTAGATCTCTGGAAGAATCTCTATGTGCCGTGCCTTGAAGCCCTGATACCGCATCTGCGGTCAGGCGCCGTTCTGGTCGCGGATAATATGGTTATTCCGGGCGGTGAAGACGCTCGGCGCTACCAGGAATTCGTTCGCTCACAGCCGGGGATCTTGAGTGTTCCGCTCTCCGTCGGGACCGGGCTGGAAGTCAGCCGTTTTCTGCCCGGCTGAATTTTTCATTCTCTAACAGGGCGTGTGTGTCCTTTTCTGGAAAGCTCAATGTTCAGAACTTTCATGAACCGTTACGGAACCCCACTGACGACAGGATTTTTCCTGATTTCGGCCATTACCGGGGTGGCACTTTTCTTCCACTGGGGCCCCGGCGCTTTCCATCCGATGCATGAATGGCTGAGCATGGTCCTGCTCGTGCCGTTCGCGCTGCATCTGATCAAGAACTGGACATCACTCGTCAATTACGCTCGGCGCGGAACACTCTACATTCCGCTTCTGGTGGCACTGGCTTCAACAGCCTATTTCTTTTTGCCGCAATCGTCCTCAGGCCATGCTGGCAACAAGCAGGTTGCTTTCATGCTGGTACCTTTGGTGACGCAGGCTCCCCTGTCTCAGGTCGCTCCACTCGCGCATATGGACGGGGGAATGCTAGCCCATAAGCTCTCTGCACATGGCCTGACGGTGACATCTGAAGACCAGTCAATTGCGCAGATTGCTGAAGCGAATGGCAAGAATACGAATGACGTTCTGGCCATGGCGTTTCAGAGTGGTGGCCATGGACATCAGCATGGCCCATCAGAACACGACCATCACGAGCATTGATAAACGCTGGATTGCCCCGTTCAGGAAACGGGGCAATCCAGCTTAAAGCTCAGCCCATTGCCGCAGAAGGTTGTGGTAGGTGGAGGTCAGACCCAGAACTGCTGGGTGATCATCGGGAAGCGCCTTACGGGTCTCGATGATGGAGCGGTCAAAATCGTACATAAGAGCGCGTTTTGTATCGTCGCGGATCATGGATTGTGACCAGAAGAACGATGCCCAACGGCTACCGCGCGTAATGCGGTTAACGCTGTGCAGGCTGGTAGACGGATAGACCACCATGTCGCCCGCGGGGAGTTTGACGTTCTGATTGCCGTACGTGTCCTGAATGACGAGTTCTCCACCGTCGTAATCTTCTGGGGAAGACAGAAATAGTGTGGAGGAAACGTCCGTCCGGATGCGGAAACCAGCGCCTGGAATAGGGCGGATGGCATTATCAACATGTGCGTTGAAATGCATTCCGGTATCGTATCGGTTGAAAAGTGGTGGATAAACCCGCAGGGGCAGGGCCGCGCTATTAAAAGTTGGGTTGCGCCCTAAAGCTCTCAGAATAATTTCTCCAAGCTCACGGCACACATCTGAATCCTGCGGAATCTGAAGGTTTAACTTTGCCTTTGCAGACTGCTCCCCCGCTGTAACACGCCCATCTGTCCACTGCGCCGCCTCAAGTTGGTCGCGGCAATAGCGTACCTCTTCAGGAGACAGGACATTCGGAATGTGGATCAGCATGGGTGTGGACTTCCTAAGACGGGTCTTGGGGCTTTTTTCAAAGCGGCTGAGAATCTTGCTTGTAATTAAGAATGACTCTCATTATCGTTCTTTAAAGCTCTTTGCAGACTAGTGCAATCCATGTGGCACGTGTTGCCCGGATTGTGCGCGGCGACTGTCGGTTTGTTGCAAGGACATCGTGTTTCAACCCCGAGACAGGAGGGCGCAGCGTGTCGCCCCGACAGGCACAGTAATGTCTCTTACCTTCTCCCCCTGGCAGATGTTTCTTGGCGCCGGGCCGGTTGTCCGCTGCGTCATGACGCTTCTGGCGGCGGCATCCGTCGTCACATGGACGATCTTCATTGCCAAAACTGTTGAGCTGGTTCGCTTGCGGGCGCAGCTCAAAAAATCAGAAACGGCGCTGGAAGACGCAGACACACTGCATCTGGGAGAAGAATGGACGCGCGATGGTGCGGGTATCGCTCATGCCATGGTGCTGGCCGCAGAAGCGGAGCGCCGCCGCTCGGAAGATATTCCTGCCGATCGTGACGGCATCAAGGAGCGGATTGTCCTGCATCTTGAGCGTCTGGAAGCTGCTGAAGGCCGTCGCCTGATGAGAGGGACCGGCGTGCTCGCCACGATTGGCGCGACATCTCCCTTCATTGGCTTGTTCGGAACGGTATGGGGCATCATGTCCTCCTTCACGGGCATTGCCGCTGCTCATGCGACCAGCCTTGCCGTTGTTGCTCCTGGTATCGCAGAGGCCCTGCTGGCCACGGCGCTTGGTCTGGTCGCGGCTATCCCTGCCGTTGTGATTTACAACCATCTGGCCCGCCAGACCGCGGCTTGTCGCGCCTGCGTCGCGGATCTGACGTCACTTGTGATGCGTCTGGTCTCCCGTGATCTGGCCCGCACGGCGCTTGCAGCAAGCGGCAATGTCGTCCGCTTCATGGCTGCCGCGGAGTAATCGCAGGCATGGCTATTCATATTCGTCATGCCGATGAGGCGGTGCTGGAAGCTCACGAAATCAACGTGACGCCGTTTATCGACGTCATGCTCGTTCTGCTCGTGATCTTCATGGTTGCTGCACCTCTGACGACGGTCAACATCCCGGTTGATTTGCCATCTTCTACTGAAACGCCTGCTCCCCGCCCAGATGAACCGGTGTTCCTGACCGTCAAGGCTGACCATACGCTGGCTCTGGGCGAAGATGCCGTCAGTTCGGATCAGCTCGTTGATGCACTCGGCAAAGCCAGTAAGGGAAACAAGGAAGAGCGCATTTTTCTGCGGGCGGACAAAACCGTCGATTATGGAACGCTGATGGATGTGATGGGGCAGCTTCGGAAGGCTGGTTTCCTTAAGGTCGCGCTTGTCACGCTTCAGGGGCAGGAGGCTGGGGAAGGGCCGTGAGTTCTTCACCCGCGTCTCTCCCCACGACCTTCCGGGACTGGTATCAGTCGTATCAGCAGACCGAAGACCAGCGGAGTGTCCGTGTCTGGGGCCTGTCTGGTGCCGCCATGACTGTTCTGACAGGTGTGGCACTCTGGTGGGCCGTGACGCATGCGCCGCCACAGGTTGCGGCACCAAGTGCAGCTCCCCCGCCTGCCATCGCGATTGACATGTCCCCCATGCCGACACCTGCACCGGCTCCCCCGCAGGAGGTTGATCCCGGGCCGCAGCAGATGGTCACGCCGCCGGAACCGCAGCCGGATACGCCTCAGCAGGTGGATGCCCCGCCGTCTCCGGCACCGCATCCGCCCGTGCCTGTTCCAAAGGTGGAGAAGGTCAAGGTTCACAAGAAAACAGCAAAGAGCCTGCCTCAGCCGGTGAAACCGGTCCCGATGCAGGCTCCTGTTGCTGATAAGATGACCGCTCCGCCTGCTGCCGATAGTACGCCTTCCCAGAGCAGCAGCGCGGCGTCTGCCTCTCACGCGAGTCACTCCAGCAACGCGCCCGTGACCTGGCAGGGCGATATTCTGGCGCGTCTCGAACGCTTCAAGCGTTATCCGGCAGAAGCTCTGGCGCAGCATCAGGAAGGCACGCCCATTCTGTTCTTTGTCATGGATCGGCGTGGGCATGTTTTGTCTGCAAAAATCCGGAAAAGTGGTGGTTTTGCACTGCTGGATGAAGAAACCCTGGCGGTTGTCCGGCGTGCAGAACCGTTCCCGCCGCCGCCGGAGGAGATTGCAGGGGCGACAGTTTCTCTCACTGTTCCTATCGAATTTTCCGTCGAGGACCAGTAAAGGGGAAAAGCTGAAGGAATGCTCCAGTCAGATCGTGGCTGGAGATGACATCGAGGCTGGACGTCTCCAGTTTCCGTAAGCGTTAACGTCAATCAACGCACAGAACCGAACAGCCCCCTGCGCTGTGCCGGGCCTGTGCGTCTGTCGTCATGCAGTCCTCAGACCCGTTACTCAGGGGTAATTCAAGGATGAGAAGATGACCGTTACTGACACCACAGCCATTGCTCCCCCGGAAATCCGTCGTGTCATGCATGAGCTGAAACGCCGTGACTTGACTGTTGTGGACGTCGGGCGTGTGACGCCACGCATGATCCGCATCACGCTTCAGGATGAGAGCCTTCGAGATTTTCCCAGCCTGTCACCGGATGATCACATCAAGATATTTGTCCCGCAGAATGACGGCGAAATGGCCCGTCGGGATTACACGCCGCGCGTATTTGACCGCGCTGCCGGTACGCTGGTGCTGGATTTTGTGGACCATGATGGCGGACCGGCGGCGGACTGGGCTCGTAGTGCCAAGCCCGGTGATCATCTGGCCATTGGTGGTCCCAAAGGATCGCGCGTCATTACGGGTGATATTCGCCACTGGCTTCTGATCGGGGATGAAACCGCACTTCCGGCTATTGGCAGACGTGTTGAGGAACTGGATGCTGGAACGCCTGTCACCACACTGGCCGCAGTGACGGACGCGGCAGAAGAACAACAATTCGAAACTCAGGCATCTCACACGCCTGTCTGGGTTTATCGTCCAGCGGAACAGGCGCATCAGGCCGAGCCGTTCCTGCGCGCCCTGAAGACCATTCAGATCGTGCCGCAGACATTTATCTGGGTGGCTGCGGAAGCATCCGTTGCCCGGGCTATCCGGAGTGTTCTGGAAAACGAGCGTGGAATTTCGCCGCAGTGGATCAAGGCGTCTGGTTACTGGACGAAGGGCTGAAAATGGAAAAAGCCGCGTGTGTTGAACATGCGGCTTTTTGGGCAGGCGCCTTTTACTGGAAGGGCAGATAGCGGAAGTCGAAGAAGATCTGGCTCATACTGGTATGCGGATCGCCGCCAATGCCTTTCCAGATGTCCCGCCGTGCATAAGCGAGCTGAGTGCCGCCTTCAACAGTGCCAAAGCGACCTTTGAAGAACCGCCACCAGGCACCGATCGTCGCCTCTGAAACGCCGCGTGTATTGGCGGAGCAGGTGAGGGACGAAAGCTCCTGGAGGCAGCCCGCATTTGAGTAAAGCGGGTTGCCGTAGCCGTAAGACGACCCTTCACTGTTGAAATAGGCATGTCCCACGCGCTGTGTGCCAAAATATCCATACACATCAATATGCGGGTTGGGATGTGCAATCAGGCCTGCCTGTGCCTGAAGACCGAAGAGGGGCTCCGGGTCGCCCTTGGCATTCAGTGTCGCGTCCGGAAGCAATACGGAGCCGTAGCGGTTGATGCCCCATCCCGCGAGACCGGCTGCGCGGAATTCCAGCTTGCCTGAAATGATTGGCAGGATCAGCGATCCCCCTGCGCCACCCGCAATGGCGGTGTTGTTGTGGCCTGTATGATTGATGGTCACGCGATCATGCGGGAAATGCAGGATGCCTTCGACTTCGTAATGGCCCCAACTGGGATCGTAAGCCAGTTTGCCAATCAGGTCTGGCGCGATTTCGTTTGAGAAGTTTGCCGTGTCATTCGTCAGGCCAACGCCGTTTTCGCCAATCGTGGCCGTGTTGCCGTTTGGAAGGGACACCGTGCCGTTGGTGTTCGCGAAGCCGGTGGTGTCATACAGGGTTGCAGGATTTTCGATGGAAAAACCTGCCCAGAGGCGGTGGTCCATGAAATCCTTCACGACGCGCACCTGCCACTGGCGAGCCCATGTCTGACCCGCCAGCATGGAGGCTTCAATGGTTTCCGGAAGGCTCTCCTGACGGGCCACGATACCAATACGGCCGGGTGTCAGAAGGCTCCAGGCCTGACCGCCGAGGAAATGCCAGCCAGCTTTGTTATCATCATAGGCCAGATAGGCCTGACGCATCCGGAACGCATAGCTGTTGCTTTCATATGGATCCGTCGTCACTGCACCGGCGCCAAAATCGGATTCAAAGAAGCCTGAAATGGTCGCTTCGGAATTAATGTTGCCGCGTGCCAGGAGAGAGAGGCGGCTATAGCGGGCGCTCCCTTCAAAATTGTTGGTGTGATACCGCGGTTCATTCGGATACGGCATGTCCTGCCAATAATTGAATGTGCCAGACGCGACATGGCGGTTCTCAAGAACGGCCGCCATGTCCACAAAGCCACCCAGCATGAGTGTGACAGGGCCAAGGTGAAACACGCCATGATCGCCAACGGCACCAGCGGCCTGAGCGCCGATCGTTTCACGCGGATGTGGGCCGACACCATTTTCAGCGAAGCGCACCATGACATCTTCTGTCCGTTTCCCGACCACGGCCAGCTCAGATCCGGCGCCAGACTCAGTCACCCCGTGGTCGCGACGATCTCGTGCAACACGGTCTCTTGAGTCTGATGAGGGTAGAGCGCGGGAAGCGTGTCCTTCAGGCGAGTTGGCGTTGGATGCGAATGTTGCTTCTGAAGCAAGTTCTGTTGGGTGCTGGGACGAATGGAGTTGTGGCGCGTGAGGTGCAACTCCATGAATGGCAGACCTCGAAGGCGTGCCGCGAGCGACCATTGTCGTGTTCGTCGTTGTCTTGTCTGCGGGCTGAGCCGTGTGATGATGCTTGGCCATCTCTGAGCGCAGCATGACAAGATCGCGATTGATCTCTTCCTGCTCCTGCTGAACATGTGCCTGCGCTTCCTGAAGGCGGTGCATTTCCTTTTGCATGCGAGACATCACATCGTCATCTGCGTGTGCCTGTGAATGTACTGCGAGCAGACCGAACGCTGTGCTCATCATCAGGAGCCCGCGGATAGAAAAAACAGTGCTGCAGGCCATGCGCAGAGGGAAACGGGACAACTACGTTCTCCATGTCAAAAGATGTCTGATCTATGACACGGAATCGTGATCTCAAGAGTTAAAAAAGGTTTCAGACTCATGGAAAATCCAGAGCCGGAGCAAAATTTGGGGGATGTATAAGATTGGAATGTCTGAACATTCAGCTTCATTCAAAACGCTGGGCACAAACAGAAAATTCCAGCTCTGAGACCGTACAGAGTACGATCAAAGCTGGATATCTGCGTCATTTCATTTTGAGAAATGTGCCTGTAAGCTTTTGAAAAGCTTGGTGTCCCGTACGGGATTCGAACCCGTGTTGCCGCCGTGAAAGGGCAGTGTCCTAGGCCTCTAGACGAACGGGACTGGAGGCGTGAGCGGGTGTATAAGGGGGTTCATTTGTGCCGTCAAGCACTTGAAACGTCAGAAATGAAAAAAGTTAGATTTTGTCGTTCCTGCCAGGTTTCCACCCTCAAATGCCCTGCCAGATGCAACAGCGGCATCGTCCGATCTTCCAGCAACGGGACAAATGGTTTGTCTCCCGCACGGAAGACAAGTGCCTTAAGGCGTGTCCCGCCGTCTTCCCCCTGGAACATCACGCGCAGGGTGTTTCCGTCCTTGCCAATGCGATCAGTCTTGACGCATCGCACATTGCTGATTGCCAGAACGGGCTCTTCATTGCCGGGTCCGAAAGGAGCCAACCGCGCAAGCTGAGCAGCGACTTCAAGCGAGGCTCCTCTGAGTGTGGTGAGGCCATCGATCCGTAATGCGTCCTGAACCGGAAGAGCGCGGGCTTCGGAAAGCGTGTTGTCCAGTAGTTCATGGAATGTGGCAGCATTACCGGCTTCCAGCGAGAAGCCGGCAGCCATGGCATGACCACCACCCGTCAGAAGAAGCCCGGACTGTCTGGCAGCGATGATTGCAGCACCGATATCCAGTCCAGGAACAGAGCGGGCAGATCCTTTGATAATTCCGTCCGCGAGAGCGCCCACCAAAGCCGGACGATTGAAACGTTCTTTCAGTCGCCCCGCAACAATGCCCACAACACCTGGGTGCCAGGTTTCACCATGCAGAAAGATCACCGCATGATTGGCTTCAATCTGCTGTTCAGCCTGCTCCATCGCCTGAGCAAGAATGCCGGCTTCGACGCTCTGACGTTGCCGGTTCACGTTATCCAGCTCATCCGCAAGAGCGCGAGCTTCCACGACGTCTTCGGAGAGCAGAAGTCGCAAACCAAGATTGGCCTTGGCAATACGGCCTCCCGCGTTAATGCGTGGACCCAGAGCGAAGCCACAAGCCATCGCACTGGCTTCTTCCTTCACGCCTGCCACAGAAGACAGTGTGGCTAGTCCCAAGCGCTCTCCCCGCGCCATGACGCGCAAACCCTGCATGACAAGTGCACGGTTCAGCCCGGTGAGAGGCATGACGTCACAGATCGTGGCAAGAGCCGCGAGATCCAGACGCTTAAGAAGGTCAGGGGCAACGCGTCCATCCGTAAACCAGCCGTCTCGCCGAAGAAGACGTATGGTGGCGACCATGGTCAGGAAAGCGACGGCCGTTGCGCAGATTGCGCCAAGACCAGAGGTGCAGTCGAGGCGGTTCGGGTTAACGACAATGCCATTGGGCAGGATCGAGCCATCCGGCTTGTGATGATCAAGGACAATGACGTCCGTTTGGCCGTGAAAGCCGTTCAGAATGTCGATCGCAGCAGTGCCGCAATCGATGCAGACGAGCAGGGTTGCGCCTTCGGAAATCAGTTTTTTGAGTGCTGGTGTGTTGGGGCCGTAGCCCTCGGTCATGCGGTCTGGGATGTGTGTGCTGACGGTACAGCCAAGTTCCCGGAGGGTGTCACAGATGAGCGCTGTGCCGCAGGCTCCATCCACATCGTAGTCGCCAAAGAGGCCGATATGTTCATGCTTGCGGACGGCTTGAGCAAGTCTGTCCGCAGCTTTGTCCATATCCTGCAGGCAGGAAGGGTCGGGCATGAGATCCCGCAGACGTGGGTCCAGAAAGGAGGCTGCTTCCGTGGCTGTGACACCACGGGCAGTCAGGATACGGGCCAGAAGTTCCGGAATGGCTGCTCTTTGAGCCATTCCAAGGGCAAGTCGGTTATCCGCCTCTGCCAGACGTGGATCGCGCCAGATCCACCGACGGTTGCCTGCGCTGCGGGATACGCCGAGTACCAGGCCCGTATCGTCTTCTAACATGCTACTCCATTCAGGATGGTCGATTTGTCTTCAGGCTGAAGTCGTGATGGCTCTCAATATAGCGAACTGTGCCAGATTTTGAACGCATAACGATCGAATGCGTCTTGGCGCGGGTTGGGCTGATCCGTTCCACACCCCTCAGCAGAGAGCCGGTGGTGACGCCTGTAGCGCTAAACAAAACGTGACCGGCGGCCATGTCGTGCAGACCAAGAAGGCGGGTTGGGTCTTTTCCGTCAGCCATTTCGCGGGCGCGTTCACGCTGTGCATCGTCTTCAAACAGAAGGCGGCCCTGCATCTGACCATTCATGCATCGGATTGCAGCTGCTGCCAGAACACCCTCGGGAGCACCGCCGGAACCTGCATAAAGATCTACGCCGCCGCCATCGATGCAGGTTGCGATCGCCGCAGCAACGTCACCATCGCTGAGAAGCTGAACGCGGGCACCAGCCTGACGGGCACGGGCAATCAGTTCTTCGTGGCGTTCACGGTCCAGCGTACAGAGCACGAGGTCGGACACGTCGCGGTTCTTGGCCTTCGCAAGGTTGCGCAGGTTTTCTTCGATGGAAGAGTCCAGATTGACGACATCGTCCGGCAGGTCTGGGCCGACGACAATCTTTTCCATGTAGATGTCCGGGGCGTGCAGGAACTTGCCGCGCTCGGCGAGGGCGACCACCGTAATGGCATTCGGCAGGCTCTTGGCGCACAGGTTCGTGCCCTCAAGCGGATCGACCGCGATGTCCATGGCTGGGCCGCCGGAGCCAACCTTCTCACCGATGTAAAGCATCGGTGCTTCGTCCATCTCGCCTTCGCCAATGGTGACGACGCCATCAATGGCGACCGTATCAAAGGCGGCGCGCATGGCCTGAACAGCCGCACCATCGGCGTCGTTCTTCAGGCCGCGGCCTGTCCAGCGGTCAGAGGCAATAGCGGCCGCTTCCGTGACGCGGACAAGCTCCAGCGCCAGGTTGCGGTCAGTTACGCGGTAGGGAAGAACATTTGTAGGATCGATCACTGGAGAGAATCCTCGATCTTGAGCACCAGGGGAGCTCCCTTAACAACAGGGAGCGCGGAAAGTGCTGTGATAGCTGCAGAAATAGCCTTTTCTGGGGCCTGATGAGTCACCAGGGCCAGATATGCACGTCCCGCTGCAGCATCATGTTGCGAGACAAAGTGCACGGAAACATCATGGTCCCGGAGAACCGATGTCAGATCAGCCATGACACCCGAGCGATCTTCCACATCCAGACGAATATAGAAGGCGCTCTTCAGTTCCCCGAGGCTGGTGCAGGCAACGGGGGCTGGTGTGTTTCGAACGCCCCAGACCGGAAGGTCTGCACCACGGGCCAGATCGATCAGGTCTGCCACCACGGCGCTGGCTGTCGGGCCTTCGCCCGCTCCCCGGCCGGAAATGGTGATAGGACCACTGAACGGGCCTTGTGTGGTGACGGCATTGAATACCCCTTCCACGGCGGCGATGGCTGCCTTGGCGGGGACCAGACATGGGCGAACCCACGCCTCGATCCCGCTGTCTTTGCTGGCACGAGCCATGCCGAGCAGTTTGATACGGTATCCCAGTTCGTTGGCGAACGTCAGATCCGCTGCTGTCACATCTCGGATACCGTGGACAGGAAGAGTGTCGAATGCGATGGGCTGAAACGCGATGCCGGCAAGGATGGCCAGCTTGTGAGCCGTGTCCCATCCGTCCACATCCGTGGAAGGCTCAGCCTCCGCATAGCCTTTGGCCTGAGCTTCGGTCAGAACATCTCCGAAATCCCGGCCAGTCGTGCGCATTTCCGTGAGGATATAGTTGCAGGTGCCGTTCAGGATGCCACCCACGCTGTGGAGACGATCTGCAGCCAAACCTTCACGCACAAGTTTGATGGCAGGGATGCCGCCAGCAACAGCGGCTTCGAACAGGAGAGGCGCATTATTTTCGGCTGAAAGACGTGTCAGTGCGGAACCATGCAGGGCGACCAGAGCCTTGTTGGCGGTCACAACAGGCAAACCACGCGTGAGTGCCGTTTCTACCATGTCACGCGCCGGGCCTTCAGAGCCGCCAATCAGTTCGACAACAACGTCGATCTCCGGGTCCTGAGCAACGGATACGGCGTCGTCATGCCAGCGGGTGGCAGACAGATCGACGCCGCGATCCTTGCTTTTGCTGCGCGCTGTCACCGCCACAACTTCGATCGGGCGGCCAGCGCGGGCGGTAATCGTTTCAGCGTTCTCCCGCAGGAGACGAATGACGCCGACACCGACAGTCCCAAGTCCGGCCAGTCCGATCCGCAGTGGTTTCACGATTGTGCAGCTCCAAGAAGGTCAGCGGTCGATGCGCCGGCACCGTGCCGGCTCATGAAGCTCTTGATGGCCCGCGTCGCCTGACGCAGCCGCTGAGTATTTTCAACAAGTCCGATCCGGACGAACCCTTCGCCATATTCGCCAAAGCCCAGGCCGGGTGCGACGGCCACGCCAGCTTCTTTCAGCAGGAGCTTGGAGAATTCCACGCTCCCCATGTCAGCGAAAGCGGGGGGAATAGGGGCCCATGCGAACATGGATCCAGCGGGGGCAGGAACGTCCCATCCCGCAGCGCTCAGGCCACGCAGCAGAACGTCCCGGCGATCTTTGTACATGGCGCGGATGTCCGACACGTAATCCTGTGGGCCATTCAAAGCCGCAACCGAGGCCACCTGAATCGGCGTGAAAGCGCCGTAGTCCAGATAGGACTTGATACGCGTCAGGGCCTGAATCAGCTTCGGGTTGCCAACGGCAAACCCCATGCGCCAGCCTGCCATGGAATACGTCTTGGACATGGAAGTGAACTCCACGGCCACGTCCTTCGCGCCTGGTACGGCGAGCAAAGATGGCGGCGGTTCGTCCGCATTGAAATAGATCTCGCTATAGGCGAGGTCCGACAGGATCCAGATGTTTTCCCGGCGCGCGAAGGCCACGATTTCCTTGTAGAAATCGAGATTGGCGACGAATGCCGTCGGGTTGGACGGGAAGTTGACGATCAGCGCGGTCGGCTTCGGAACGGAGTGACGCACGGCGCGGTCCAGTGCGCGCAGCATGTCCTCATCCGGTGTGGCCGGAATGGAGCGGACGGACGCGCCTGCGATGATGAACCCGAACTGATGGATAGGGTAGGAGGGGTTCGGCACAAGGATCGTGTCACCGGGGCTGGTGATGGCGGCGGCCAGATTGGCCAGACCTTCCTTGGACCCCAGCGTTGCAATGACTTCTGTTTCCGGGTCGACGGAGACGTTGAAGCGGCGCTCATAATAGTTCGCCATGGCGCGGCGCAGACCGGGAATACCGCGGCTCACAGAATAGCCATGCGCGCGCGGATCACCCACGGTTTCGACCAGCTTCTGCACGACATGAGCCGGCGGAGCACTGTCCGGATTGCCCATGCCAAGATCAATGATGTCCTCACCGGCCGCTCGCGCGGCAGCCTTGGCCTTGTTCACTTCAGCGAACACGTAGGGCGGCAGGCGGCGGATGCGGTGGAACTCTTCGGTCATGACCAGCTCAGGGTGAGAAGATTAAGGGAGGAGGCACGATAGACAGGTTTTTCCGTAAGAGGAACAGTCCTTTACGGGGGCATGGCGCAGGGAAGGGGTCAGCCCCCAATCCGTACGCGTACACCGTCCCCAATGGCTTCCGCATGAATGCTGATGTCAGATGTTGGAACACCTCTTTTGACAAGAGCATCAGCTACGTTCCGGGCACGCAGGAGACCCAGAGAGATTTCTCTCGCCTGATCTGCGGCGGAAAGCCCTGCATCCGCACTCATGGCTGCCCCAAAGCCAAGAATCGTTACTTTCTGTTTGCCGCGATGGGATAGCAGGCGCTGGTAATCTCCAGACGGGTCGCCCACTACATGATCTGTGGAAGGCTGAAAGCGGATTAGCGTTCCTTCGGGCGTGGAGCTGTCAATATCCGGGCGAAGTGGGCCGCTCAGATTGGCGTCCATCGGAATGTCAAAGCCAGGGAACTGAGGCGGCGGTGGCGGTAATGCGCCAATCTGCGGATATTCTCCCGAAGGCGTTGGCGGGATCGATTTGGCGATAACGGGAGGAAGCTCTGCTTCTGGCTGCTTCTGCTGGTCAGGCTTTACAGTTTTCGCCGGTGCGGGCGCGCTCGTCGCCGTATCTGTTGCGGCAGCATCCTGAGCGGGCTGCCCCGCAGAGGTCATGGTCAGGCTGTTTTGTTCGTCTGAGTCCGTGCCCGTTGGATTAACGGCGGAAGGGGCTGTCCGGGGAGGTGGTGGTGGCGCTACCGGCAACGTGCCGCGTGCTGCGGTTTCACGCTGGGCAAGATTGCGCTGAGCCTCAAGCTGCATCGTGAGGTTGATGCGAGCTTCCGGGGACGGCATCTCCGGTAGTTTCGTGGGGGTGCGGCCTACATGCGGGTAGGGCTCGTTCTGGCCCGGCGGAGGCGGACGCAGCTTGGCAATTTCTCCGCCTTCGAAGCTATGCCACCACCCGGCGGTCGTATCGACAGGGTCCTGATGCTGGCAGCCGGCAAAGAGGGGAGTGGCCAGCAGCAGCATGAACGGGATCTTTCCCGCATTTCTGCGCGTTACCGCTTTCCCGGGATGCGTCATGTTCCCTGAACCCACTGTGCCGTTCCTGCCTTCGCCAAATCTCTGAACAGGGCGGAGACTAGCCGTTCGTGATCGGGATGGCGAGACTTCGTCTTTCCCGGACTTGGCATGAAGGCAAACGAAGAGCAGGATAGGGGGATGAAGACGCACGATGGATCTGGAAACGACATGGACATCACCAGAATGACCCTTACCCGTCTGGACGACGAGCCCGATGCCCCAGAGGCCCCGGAAGACGACAACAAGACGCTGAACAGCCCGATCAGCGAACTCGAAAGCCGCCTGTTCGACCAGCGCAAGGTTCTGATCTTTGGTGGGATCAACGACAAGATCGCCCGTGACGTGACGGGGCGCCTGCTGGCGCTGGCCGGTTCGTCCGACAAGCCGATCGACGTCTATGTGAATTCCCCGGGTGGACATGTGGAGAGTGGCGACACCATCCATGACATGATCCGCTTCGTGGATTCGATTGCGCCCATCAATATGATTGGTACTGGCTGGGTCGCCTCCGCTGGTGCGCTGATTTATGCAGCGGGCCGCCCGGAGCGTCGCGTTTGCCTGCCGAATACGCGGTTCCTGCTTCATCAGCCGATGGGCGGTGTGCGCGGTCCGGCAACGGATATCGACATTGAAGCTCGTGAGATCATCAAGATGCGTGAGCGTCTGAACCGGATTTTCGCCAAGGAAACGGGACAGACCTACGAGAAGGTCGCCAAGGACACGGACCGCAACTACTGGATGTCCGCGAAGGAAGCGATCGACTACGGGCTTGTTCACCGTATCATCCACTCCGCAACCGACCTGAAGTAAAACTACAAGCTCCAAGGGGCACGGCGTGCCGCAGGGCACGCCGCGAAGACTATCATGAAAAGCCTGGCCGAAATCTATTCCCACCTTCCCGACGCACCGTCGGAGAAGACGCTTGAGCGCGTCGATTATGAAGCGCGCCACTGGAGCAGCCCAATCAAGGGGCCTCTCAAGCCGGGAACGGAAGAGCACAAGAAGGCTGTCGCGCAGATGTTCCGCGACACATTCAATCCATACAAGCCTTCGGTCATTGACTGGCCGGAACTTGATCCGGAAACGCTGCATCGCATTACGTCCCTGCCAATCTGGGATATTGCTGTTCAGACCGAAGGCAAGGCACGCCTCCGTATGGCCGCCTATGCGGCGATGATTGATGACCCGGACATGAAGGACGCTCTGTCCCGCAATGCCTGGGAAGAAAATCGCCATAAGGAAGTTCTGACCAAGCTGGTTGAAGCCTACAAAATTCCGATGGCGCCTGAGCCTCCCTATGTGGAGCCGAAAGACACGGAATGGGCTTACCTGGTGACGGGCTTCTCTGAATGTGTGGACAGTTTCTTCGCCTTTGGCCTGTTTGCCTTGGCTGAGCGCGCGGGGCTTTTCCCGCCGGAACTGATCGAGACATTTGAGCCTGTGATGCAGGAAGAATGCCGCCACATTCTGCTGTTTGCGAACTGGCTGGCCTGGCATCGGGCAACAATGCCGTTCTGGAAGCGCCCATGGTTTGAAGCGCGTGTTATCGGCGTCTGGATCTTCCTGGCGTATGAGCGCATGGGCTTGGCGCGCAGCATCGACGAGAGCGGTGAAGAGCACACGCAGGACAATAATTTCACGGTCACCGGGGCCAAGGACATGACGAATATGGACGTCAATGTTCCTGACCTGATGCAGCTCTGCCTTGATGAGAATGACCGCCGCTTTGCGGGCTATGATCCGCGGTTGCTTCGGCCGACAACCACCCCGGCTATTGCGAGAGCGATTATCAAGGGAGCAAAGACATGGACATGCCTGCGTAGCAAGCTATGTCCTGCGAAGTCTGCTGCCTGAAATAATTTTTGGGACTTCGGAAAACTAAAAGGATCAGGTTCGCCTGATCCTTTTTTTGTGCCCTGTCTCAGGTTTGTAGTCTGCCGAAAAGCCCATAGCTATCAGGTCTATGTCTTGTAATGCTTTGGGCTGAAGACAGGGCAAGAAAGCGTTTCTTCAATCTGGTATTGGCTTTGCTGTCTTCCGACGGACAAAAAAAGAGGCCCCTTGTCGGAGCCTCTTTTTGCTGAAGTCAGTCTTCAGTTGATGCGTCGTCATCACTCTCTGGGCCTGTCATCATGGCTTCTGCCACGACCCCGGCTTCAGAACGTACGCGACGCTCGATTTCCTGCGCCATTTCAGGATGGTCTCGCAGGAACTGCTTGGCGTTTTCACGTCCCTGACCAATGCGCTGGCTATCGAAAGAGAACCATGCGCCGGATTTCTCGACGATGTTCGCTTTCACGCCCAGATCAAGAAGTTCACCGACCTTGCTGATGCCTTCGCCGTACATGATGTCGAACTCGACCTGACGGAACGGCGGGGCCATCTTGTTCTTGACCACTTTGACGCGCGTCTGGTTTCCAACGACTTCATCCTTGTCCTTGATGGAGCCGATACGCCGGATATCAAGACGAACGGAAGCATAGAACTTCAGCGCGTTACCGCCGGTTGTGGTCTCCGGGTTGCCGAACATCACACCGATTTTCATGCGGATCTGGTTCAGGAAGATGACCAGTGTGTTCGATCGTGAGACGGTTCCGGTCAGCTTGCGCAGGGCCTGGCTCATGAGGCGGGCATGAAGGCCGACGTGGCTGTCGCCCATATCGCCTTCGAGTTCTGCTCGCGGAACCAGCGCGGCCACTGAGTCCACAACCAGAACATCAATTGCGCCGGAACGAACCAGCGTATCGACGATTTCCAGCGCCTGCTCACCGGCATCCGGTTGGCTCAGCAGAAGGTCATCGACGTTAACGCCGAGCTTCTTGGCATATCCAGGGTCAAGCGCATGTTCCGCATCGATAAAGGCAACCGTACCGCCCTTTTTCTGTGCTTCAGCCAGAACATGCAGTGCCAGCGTGGTTTTGCCGGAGCTTTCCGGACCATAAATTTCGACAACGCGGCCGCGGGGCATGCCGCCAATTCCGAGAGCGATATCAAGCCCCAGGGAACCGGTTGAAATGACGTCAGCCTGCTCTTTCGGGCGCTGGCCCATCCGCATGATCGACCCTTTGCCGAACGCACGCTCGATCTGGCTGAGAGCGCCTTCAAGCGCCTTGGTCTTGTCCATTCAATCCTCGTAATCGTTCATGGCTGGTGGGTAGGAACACGATAGACCTTGCCAGGCCCTCCGCATAGGAGGGCACCTCTCACCGGAGAGAATTTCATCGTGTTCTGAGGTGTCGTGTTCACAAATGTTCTGGTCATCATATCATGAGAACAAGAGGCTTCGCCAAGGGGGTAGCATTAGAAAAAAGAAGATTCTTTTTATCTGATCGGAGAATGGTTGCCGGCTGGCCTTCTGAGTTTCCATACATAAGCGATGACTGCGGCCACGACCTTGAAATGCTCTGCCGGAATTTCACTTTCGAGAGGCAAGGGATAAAGAGCGCGGGCCAAAGGAGGATTCGCTACGATGGGTACGCGATGGTCCTGTCCTAGTTCGCGAATGCGCGCGGCTACCTCGTCAACACCTTTGGCAACGACCTTAGGGGCACTTGATGCCCCCTTTTCATAAACAAGTGCGACGGCATAGTGCGTTGGATTGGTCACAATGACCGTAGCGGTTTTTACGGCGTCCATCATGCGCTGCCTGGCTACCTTGGCGCGCATGGCTTTCAGTTTTCCTTTAACGTGCGGATCACCTTCAGTGTTTCGGTATTCTTCCTTGAGCTCTTCCCGGCTCATTTTGAGTTTGGCTGTGTGCCGAAAGCGCATCCAGAAGATGTCGCCTCCAGCAATCACAAGTTGAGCCAAAATCATGCCTGTGGCGCCACTGAGCCCCAGACGAATAACAGTCGTCAGAATGGCGCTTGCGTTGAGGCCTGTCATACTCCGGGCGTCAGGGATAATGCCTTTCGCCAAGTGCCAGAGTACGGCGACGAAAATAAGCAGTTTGACGAGCGCTTTGCATGTATCAGGCAAGGTCCCGCCGCCCAAAATCCTCTTAAGACCTCCCATAGGAGAAACACGGGACATCTTGGGGAGTAATGATCCGGGATGAATCAGAAAGCCGGTTTGCAGGAAGCCCACACCTAGCGTGAGTGCCATGATGAGCCCTGCTACGGAAAGGGCGAGTGCAAGCCCTGCGGTGATGGTGTGTTGTGTTGTGGAAAGAAGGCCGCCCTGTACCATCGAAATGGTGCCGGCATTGTCCATGAGATTTTTCATGCTGTGCACAAAGTTGGGCACCAAAAACGGCAGAAGCGCGAAAATACCCAGGAGGCCACCGAGCAGGACAGTAAAGCTCATGGCTTCTCGAGAAAGAACGATTTGTCCGTCGTCTCGGGCTTTCTGGAGCCTTTGTTGCGAAGGGGCTTCTGTTCTGTCTTCTGCGTCTGCCATGCGCTAAAGCCCCGGCAGTGCGCGGAGCACATCAAAAGCCTGTCCTTGCCAGACTGCCAGCATGGCCTGGAGTGTTAACCCCAGCAGCGCAATTCCCCCCAACATTTGTAAGGGGTTCGCGGCATTATAAATCTGCAGATTCGGGAGCAGCCTCGTCATGATCCCGAGCATCATTTCCCAGACGAGCGACAGGATCAGAAATGGAGCGCTAAGCTCTAGCCCAAGGGAAAATGCCTTACCCGTCATCTGAATAATACTGCGCGCCGCGTCTCCCAGAATGGGCCAGTGTGGAACTGCAGCATGGTTCGTGAGCGCCCCTCCCGGCGGAATGAGGCTGTAGCTGCCAATCACTGCGTGAATTGGCAAAAGGTAGGCACCGGTGATCAACAGGATCAGAGGTGCGAGCAGATTCATGAAGCGTGCGGGCGCTGAGCTACTGGAGCCAAGGTCGGGGTCTGGTTGGAGTACGCTGGAAATGCCGATGAACATGGCGATCATCTGACCAGCAATAGGGAGCGCCATCGTAATCAGGCGTGCAATCCATCCGATCAGAAGGCCAGCGAAAAGCTCCACAGATATCATTCCTGCGAGTGCTATCGGGCCGAGCGTGTCGAGCTGCGAAGTGTTCAGCAAAGGGAGGACCAAGGGAAGGATCAGGAAGGTAAGCGTCAGGGCAATTCCTGCTCTGATCATCATAGGGAGTGACTGTTCCCCCAGTCCTGGCATCACCATGACCGTTGCACCCGTTCGGCAAAGAACCAGCACAAACGCCAAGGCCCATTCTGTAAGAGCTTGTCCGGACAGATCCGTTGGAAAAGGAAACGATGTCACGTTGTTCCGACGAGAATGAGCTGATCAAACAGATGTCGCGTGAACGTCAGCAGGGTTGCGGTCATGAAGGAGCCTGCCATCATCATGACAACACCGATGGCGATCACTTTGGGGACAAAGGACAATGTGCTCTCATTCAGCTGCGTGACGGCTTGAAAGAGTGACACCAACAGACCAACGGCCAGCGCAGTGAGGAGAGCCGGAGCGCTCAGTTTGAGGGCGACAATGAAGGTCTGCTCCAGAATCGCGCCCAGATCGATTGCCTGCATTGGTCAGATCGTCATTTTCATAACGTCCTGGTACGCCTGCACCATTCGGTCTCGAAGAACCGTGGATGTTTGAAGCGCGAGCTGGGCGTTGGATACGGCTGTGACGATCTGAGTCATGTCCCCGCCGCCATGCAGTCCGGCAGCAGACTGTGCTTCTGCATCATGGCCAGTGTTGATGACGCTGCTGACCGCCTGCGACATGACAGAGCCGAAATCGCTCGAGGTAGCCGTGCCATCAGGAACGTCGTCCGTCACTCCTGTCTGAAAGCGGCTCTGAAGGCTTTGGGCGTATGCGCTATGCGCTTGGGAAAGGGACGTGATCATGAGTTATTTCAACAGGTCCAGTGTGCGGGACAGCATGGTACGGGTGCTTTGCATGGTGTTGAGGTTGGCTTCGTACGAGCGTTCGGCTTCGCGCATGTCCATCATCTCCACCATTGAATCCACGTTGGAAATTTTCACATAGCCCTGTGCATTGGCCGCTGGATGAGACGGGTCATACTTCGTCTGGAAGTCAGACATGTCCCGGCCGATTTCCTGCACATCGACTGTGGAACGATCAGTATCGTTGTCCACGTGTTCTGCGAAAGTGATGGTTTTTCGTCGGTAGGGATCCGCGCCGGGTGTGGAGCCTGTCGTGTCTTGGTTGGCAAGGTTTTCGGCCACAATCCGCAGGCGCTGGGCCTGAGCATCCATCCCGCTGGCAGAAATGCCGATGGTGTTGGAGAGGTTCATGGGTCAACTCCCCTTATTTGCCGAGAACTGTCTGAAACATGCTCATGTATTTTCCGTAGATATTGACTGCGAGATGCTGCTGGTCGCTCACGTCTGCCACCTGTTCCATCTGCTGATCGAGGGAAACCTGGTTGCCATCCAGAGACTGCTCGGTTTCAACGTCTTGCACATGCGTGACGGAGGCTGATGAGCCGATATGTTGAGGCTGCGTCGCCGTGGGCGTGATCTCGAACTGGCTTAATGCCGCTTCAAAAGGGGAGACATCCTTGGGTGTGTAATCAGGGGTATCTGCATTGGCGATGTTACCTGCAAGAACCTGCTGACGCGCCTGAAGCCAGTTCAGACGGTCCTGACCAAGGGCAAACAGGTTTGTGCCACTGGTCGCTGTGGTGTCCGTGTTGCGCATTGCTGCAGTTTCCCTCCATGCAGAACCCTGTTTCGGCCCGATAGAGTTGATCATGGCGGAAAGTGCTTAATGAATGGTTGATAGCATCCATGATTCTCCGGCCTCCGATGATAATCGGGGGCGTGATGAGCAGAATTCCAGCCGCTATTAGGCGTCTATTAATCTTTGTCCGGCACTCTTTTCCAAAGTGAAGGAAATACGGTGCCATGACCCTCCATGACGGTTTGACTGCCTGTTCGGCGTTAATGTTCATAATAGTGCTTCTTGTCGGTCTGAAGCCTTTGCTGAAGGCCGTCCGCTCTCGTCAGGGAGGGCATGGAAAGTCCGGTGCGGGGCTGTCTCTTGTGGGACAGATGGCCTTGGATCGCACCCGGCGACTTTCAGTCATACGGTACGGTAGCCGCGAAGTTCTGGTTTTGACTGGTGGCAGTCAGGATGTGCTGCTGGAATGGCATGGTGACAGAGCCAGTTTTGCTGCAGCGCTGGAGGAGGCTTCGTGAAGTCCTGCCTTCTCCTGTTTGCGCTCCTGCTCTGTCTTTTGTGTCCGCATCTGGCATATGCTCAGGCCGTCAGTATTGATCTGGGGCAGTCCGGCGGGGCTGGAACGACCAGCAGGCTGGTGCAGCTCAGTGCCCTCATCACCGTTTTGTCGCTTGCCCCCAGTCTTCTGGTGATGGTGACAGCCTTTACGCGGATCGTGATTGTGTTGTCGCTGCTGAGAAGCGCACTCGGCGCGCAGGGCACGCCGCCGAATACCGTTCTGATCGGGTTGGCGCTTTTTCTGACGTTATTTGTGATGCAGCCTACGCTTCAGAAATCCTGGGATACAGGCGTTGCTCCCATGATGGCGGGGCAGGTTGGTGAGATGGAAGGGTTAAGCCGGTCTGCGCAGCCTTTTCATGATTTCATGGCCGCTACGGCACGGCCTGCAGACATTTCAACCTTTCTGGACATTGCCCATGAAAAGCCGCCTCAAAAAATTGAGGACACACCGTGGCGTGTTCTTGTGCCGGCTTTCATGATTGGAGAGCTGCGGCGCGGTTTTGAAATGGGATTTCTGCTGTATCTGCCATTCCTCGTCATCGATCTCGTTGTTTCGAGTGTCTTGATGAGCCTTGGCATGATGATGCTCCCCCCCAGCACAGTGTCTTTGCCCTTCAAACTGATCTTCTTTGTGATCGTCGATGGCTGGTCACTGGTGGCGGGGAGCCTTGTAAGAAGCTTTACCGGGTAATCAGTTCGTTGTTCCGGCGGCAAGGCCTGCGCCGCGCGGATCGGTGTTTCCGTGGCAGTTATTGCCGTCAGTGCACGTTACTGCGTTGACGCGACCTGCGCCGGAATGGGCAATTTCTGCCCCCTGAGTTGCAGCTCGTGCCGCATCGCCCACAGCATCCGCAGCGTCATTCTGACCAGACGCCGCAATCGCAGCCTTCAATCCGCGGCGGTCTCTTAGAATTGCCGCTGCGAGGAGGGGGCGAGGTGTCGCGGCGGGAGATGCACCAAGCACGATGCCCGTGCTGCCAGCGATACGACCTGTTCCAAACAGGTTGTTCTCGCTCAGGCTGCAGGCAACGGCCATGCCATTACGGTCCGTGACGACAAAGGATGTGGAGGCGGGAAGTGCGGGAAGAGCGCTACCTCCTGTCTTGCCGTTATCCAGAGCTGCCTGTGCGGCAGCGACATCCGTTGCGCTCGCAGCGCGCCAGGCGCTGACAGCGCCCTGGGCAGATGAACCGGTTGTATAGCGAATGGCTGCGCCAAGGCCGCCATCAGCGGGTGGCGCAAGGAACGAAGCGCTGATGCCGTTGGCTTGTGTGGTGAGAGCAACCGTCTCGACCGGCAGCGTTTTACGTAGATCGCTGGTGTTGAGGCCCCCACCAGCTTTTTGAGCGGCTGTGCTGTAAACGTCAGCCAAGGCACCATTATACAAATCGCCAACGCCTGCTGACCGAACCCGCTCCAGAAAGCCAGCCAGACGAGGCTGGATCAGAGTATCGCCAGAAGTCAGGGTTCCAGCTTCGCCACGACCGAAGATCGCCCGTGCATTTTCGTCAGCCAGAAGGGCAGTACGTACGACCGCCAGATCAGAGGCAAGAGCCCGGCTCACGGTGATGCCGTTGCTGGCAAGGTTCATCGAGGGGGCGATCAGGTCGTTGAATTCAACCGAGCCATAATGGTGATGGATCAGGAACAGGCCGCGAAGCGTGGCAGGCGTGGATGCCGGGCGATTGCCACCTGCACTGCTACCAGCAGCGGGGAGGAAACTGATGCTCTGCGCAGGGGCGCCGGGCTGGGATATGAGGCATGCGCCTCCACCGCCCAGAGACGCGCGGGAGGGAAGGGTCACACCAAGGGCGATGGCTGTGGCCACTGCGGCGTCTGCAGCATTGCCTTTGCGTGCCAGAACATCGTGGCCAACAAGTGCTGCCTGTGGTTCGTCAGCGACCACTGTGCCGATGCTGCCTGTGAGAGCCGGGGCGGGAGCTGTGCCCACGAGGGACGTGAAGCCAGGAATGCTTGAGCAGGCGGTCAGCAGGAGCCCTGAGGCTACCGAAGCCAGAAGGTGGAACGACACGCGGCCTGCCTTACGGGAGCCGCGGAGGGAAATCTGGTTTCGACGGTGCGCCACCTGGCGTTTCTCCACTATCTGGTCTCGGGTCCGGCAAGTGAGATGCTCCCCATTCGGAAGAGACCTCACATTCAGTTTGCTCAGTCATAACGGTAATCCCTCTGTTGTGGGAGAGGTCTTGGGCGCTTCTCTTTGTGACAGTCTTTCATTAATGGCCGCGGACAGTTACGGTGCCGCGTCTTCTGCAATCCGGAGCCTTCTGTGAAACATCGCCTGTCCGCAACGGTTTTCGCCGTTTTTGCTGCGCTTTCTTCCTACGGGAATGCTGCGATGGCCGCTTCGGGAAGCCCCTCAGAAAACTTTACGCCTGCACAGCGTGCCGAAGTGGTTCAGATCCTTCGGCAGGCTCTGAAAGAAGATCCTTCCATTCTGACGGATGCCATCCGCTCCCTGCGAGAGAAAGCGGAGCAGCAGAAGCAGGATTCGGCTCTTGAGGCTGTAAAAACGCATCTGCATGACCTGCAGACGGCTCCTGACTATGCTGTTCGCGGTAATCCGCACGGAAAAATTACCGTGGTGGAATTCTTTGATCCGCGCTGCTCATATTGCCGGGCCATGATGCCGGAAGTTGATCGTTTTCTGGCCCGTCATCCGGATGTCCGTCTGGTTGAAAAGGTTATTCCAGTTCTGGGAAGCGGCAGCGTGCTGGATAGCCGGGCCATTTTCGCTGCCAGCGCGCAGGGGAAATATGACGTGATGCGTCAGGCCCTGATGGCGGATACCACCAAGCCGACCATGGAACGGATTACGGAGCTTGCGAAGGCAAACGGTCTGGATGCCGATCGCCTGAAAGCAGACATGAGCTCGCCTGCGACTGTCGCTCTGATCACGACCAATCTGGATCAGGGGCGTGCGATCAATCTTGACGGGACGCCGACGTTTATTTTCGGTTCGGCTGCCGTCGCTCCGGGAGCTCTTAATGAAGAGCAGATGGAAGCCTTTCTGGAGCAGGCTAGAAAATCCTGAATTCTTAAGAGAAGTTCGTAGGTGCCGGAAGGGCCGTTGCAGGGAATGTGAAAAGCGTAAATTTCGGATCCCAATTAGTGCCGTAATTGAGTGCCATATGAGCATGGAGGCGTTCTCGTGAAGATCGTCTTCCATGTAGCAAGGCGGAAACTTCGCCACTGTCCGTTCACATGCGGGCGGACTACGATGCAGGTCTCTTACAGTTGAAGAAGCTGGGATTCTCCGGCTCTTCTCGCACCAAGGTATATCGAAACTGTTCTCTCTGTTTCCGTCTGAAAGTAGCCCTTCACGTCTTTCTGGCTCCCCTTCAGGAAGACAGCCCTTATTGATGGGTATCCTGAATGTTACGCCGGATTCGTTTTCTGATGGTGGTCATTTTCAGGCCCCGGAAACAGCGCTGGCACACGCCCGGTCCATGCTCACTGATGGTGCCGACATTCTGGATATCGGGGCGGAGTCAACGCGACCCGGTTTTCGCTCAGTGCCGGCCGATGAGGAATGGGCGCGGCTTGAGCCGATTATTAACCGTCTTGCGCCCGAGGGCGTTCCAATCTCGGTCGATACAACGAAAGCCGTGGTCGCTCGGAAAGCCCTTCAGGCGGGCGCGCGAGTTATCAATGATGTCTGGGGCTTTCAGGCCGATCCAGATATGGCGTTCGTGGTGGCAGACAGGGGAGCCTCGGCGGTTCTCATGCACAACCGGCATGATTGCGATGACCAATTGGATCTACTGGCGGACTGGCGCCGGTTTTTTGATTATTCACTCAATCTGGCTGAGAAGGCCGGGGTAAAGAAAGACTTCCTGATTCTGGACCCGGGAATTGGTTTTGGCAAAACACAGGATCAGAACGTCCAGGCCGTGGCCTCTCTTGGTATTCTGAAACAGGAGTATGGTCTGCCGGTCCTTCTGGGGCTCTCCCGGAAGTCTATGTTTGGATATCTGCTAGGGCGTCCTGTAGATGAACGGCTGGCGGGAACTCTGGCTGCCAATCTTTTCGGTGCAGATGCTGGCGCTGATATTCTGCGTGTTCATGACGTTCGGGAGCATGCAGATGCGCTGGCAATGCGCCAGATCCTGAAGGACTGTAAATGATTACCGCCCCGCTGACTGCCGTCTTTGTCCGGGATCTTTGTCTGTTCGGCTATCATGGCGTGTTGCCGGAAGAGAACCGGATCGGGCAACGCTTCATCATTGATATCGAGATTCGTGCAGATCTCTCAGGGGCTATCGAAACAGACGACTACCTTCAGGCCGTCTGCTACGGCACTTTGTGCGATATCGCTTCTGACATCGTGACCGGAAAGCCCATGGGCCTGATAGAGGCCCTGGCGGGACGGATTGCTGATGAGGTTTTGAGGCGTCTGGAGCGTGTTGAGCAGGTGCTTGTGACCGTACGTAAGCCGTCTGCACCCGTGCCCTATCCCGTATCGGAAACCGCGACGACAGTTGAGCGCCAGCGGGTTCATGAGGTTGCGTTCTCGCTGGGCGCCAACCTGGGGGATCGTGAGGCAATTCTGGCAACCGCAACAGATTGTCTGTCTCTGGAGAGTGGCTTGCAGCTTCTGAACGTCTCCTCCCTGTACGATAGTGCACCGTGGGGTGGGATCGAGCAGCCGGGATTCGTCAATCTGTGTGTAACGGGTCAGACAACGCTGCGTCCTCATGCAGTGCTGGCGATTTGTAAGCGGATTGAACGGGAGTTGGGTCGGCAGCCGGGTCTCCGCTGGGGCGCGCGGGCCATCGATATTGATCTTCTTCATTATGATGAATGCAGTATTTCTGACCGCATTTTGACGCTGCCGCATCGCCATCTGTTTGAGCGGGCGTTTGTTCTCGAACCTCTGGCGGAAATAGCGGCAGAGCGTGTGATTGGTGGACGTCGGGTGGCGGACGCGCTAGCAGTCCTGCCTCGAACCAGCGGAGATGTGACCCGGCGTGACCCGGATCGTGCCGCTTCGGGGAACGAAGGAGCCTGAAACCCGACATGACTGACCGGAACGCCACGGCTGCAAAAGCCAGCAATGAAGATCTGCGCCCGCTCGAAGGCTTGTCTCGGCCTGCCGATGCGCAAGAGCGGATTGCGGGTGCAGTTCGTACAATTCTGGAAGCGATCGGGGAAAATCCGGAACGCGAGGGCTTACATGACACGCCTCAGCGCGTGGCGAAGATGTATCTGGAAGTGTTCGAAGGTCTGTATGAAGACCCGCGCGATCATCTGAAGACGCAGTTCTCAGCAGACCAGCATCATGGTGCTGTTATCGTCAAAGATATCCATTTCCATTCCATGTGTGAGCATCACCTTCTTCCGGTGCACGGTAAGGCGCATGTGGCCTATCTGCCGGCAGGCGGGCGTTTGACGGGCCTTAGTAAGCTGGCGCGCGTTGTGGAAGGTTTTGCTCGACGTCCCCAGTTGCAGGAGCGCCTGACCGATCAGGTCGCGCAGGCCATGGAGGATGTACTGGCGCCAGAAGCTGTTCTCGTTGTGATTGAAGCCGAGCATATGTGCATGAGTATGCGCGGTGTACGCTCGCCTGGTTCCACTACGGTTACAATGATTGCCCGGGGAACCTGGAAGCATGACCATGCAGCCCGCATGGAGATCCTGTCTCTTCTGCGAAGCTGACAGGCTTTAAAGATCCGATATGCTCATGTCTGCCCGGTTCCACCAGCAGGCGTGGGCAGCGCGCTCGACTTGCGGAAGATAGAATGAGGGATCTCCGCTGAGCTTGACCGTGTTGGTCGGGGTTTCTTCAAGCTCAATTTCATGAACGCGAAGCTTTCCGCCCTGATCGGCCAGAATGGCTGTCAGCTTGGCAAGCAGAAGCGCGGTCATGACTTCGGTCGTGGGGTCGCCTGGCGTGACGACGATCCTGCGTGCGCGTTCAGGCTCGTGATCCCGGAACCATGCCAGCAGCGGGTCTCGCTCCGATAGCTGCAAAGCATGGTCGAGACTGTTATCCACGAAGTCATGCCAGCGGGTTTTGGCCTCTGCGAATGGGAGGATCATGTTCTGGTGACCATCCAGCCATTTCTCTTCAACCGGCCGGAGTGTCACCTTCACATATTCATTATGCCCATGGGGAACCGCACACTTTTCACTGGTGCCAGTAATAAGCCTGTGGCCCATGCAGAAACGGCGCGTAAAGACGAGTTCTGCGGTCATGCTTTGCTCTCGCAATAACGGCGCCATCCTTCAGCACGGAGCTGGCAGGCCGGGCATGTGCCGCAGCCATAACCCCAGGCGTGCTGATGTGTGCGATCTCCCATATAGCAGGAGTGGCTCTCCTGATTGATAAGATCTACGAGCGCTTTTCCGCCGAGTTCTTCCGTCAGATCCCAGGTTTGAGCTTTGTCGATCCACATCAGGGGCGTGTGCAGCACGAAGCGCTGGTCCATGCCCAGGTTCAGGGCAACCTGTAGTGCTTTGATCGTATCGTCGCGGCAGTCCGGGTAGCCTGAATAATCGGTTTCACAGACGCCCGTAACGATATGCTTGACGTTGCGACGATAAGCCAACGCGGCTGCGAATGTCAGGAAGATCAGGTTGCGACCTGGCACAAAGGTATTGGGCAGACCACTTTCGTTGAAGCCAATTTCGGCTTCTCGGGTCAGAGCGGTCTCGGACAGGGCGCCAAGGGATGCCAGATCAATGGTATGATCTTCGCCCAGCCTTGCTCTCCATTCTGCAGAACGGGCGGCCATCTGCGCGCGCAGGGTGTCACGGCACTCAAGCTCGACAAGATGTCGTTGTCCGTAAGCGTAACCTACGGTCTCAACACGATCGAAACGGGACAGAGCCCAGGCGAGGCAGGTTGCTGAATCCTGGCCGCCAGAAAACAGGACAAGGGCGGCGTTGCTCATGGAATTCCGATCATCTTGTGAGTTTGCAGGGAAAGGCGCCAGCGCGGATGAGCCAGACAATACGTAACAGCAGCCTGCGTGTTCTCCAGGCGGTTAGGTCCATCCATTGGCTGCAACCAGAAGTGCTGGAAGGACAGCGTGTCGAACAGTTCGGGCGGAAGCTCGATCTGGGGATATACGAGCTTCAGTTCCGAGCCATTTTTCTGGACCAGGGCGCCACCCGGTTTGGGGCTGACACAGATCCAGTCGATCCCGTCCGGTGCGGCGATTGTTCCGTTGGTTTCAACGGCAATCTCAAACCCCCGGGCCTTAACGGCAGCAATCAGTTCCGCATCCAGTTGGAGAAGTGGCTCTCCTCCCGTGAACACAACATAACGGCGGCCCGAAGCATCAGCGACGCTTTGCCAACATTGTTCGATCGTATCCGCCAGAGTGGCAGCGTCCTGAAAGCGGCCGCCTCCTTCACCGTCGGTTCCAATAAAGTCCGTGTCGCAGAAGCGGCAGGCTGCCGTTTCACGGTCCTGCTCTCGGCCTGACCACAAGTTGCACCCGGCAAACCGGCAGAATACCGAGGCGCGACCCGTCTGCGCACCCTCTCCCTGGAGGGTGACGAACATTTCCTTCACAGCATAAGACATGACCGCAGCATTTCGGCGAGGACGCGGCCAGATGCAAGGGAAAACATTCTTTTATCTGCGGACAGTCGTTTCGACGGCCCGCAGGGGTGGGCAGAAACGTCTTTCATGGTAGGGAGAAGCCCATGGAAGACAGCAACTCCCGTACTCCCATACTCGATCTGGCTCCGCAGAAGGGATTCGGCCGTATCCGGGCCGCATTGGATGACCTGAAGGCCGGCTTTCGGCTGCTGCCACTGGCTGTTGCGCTTGGCTGGCTGGACATCAAGCTCCGATATCGCGGGTCAGTGCTGGGGCCATTCTGGCTGACACTTTCGACCGCAATCATGACGGCAGCCATGGGGGTGGTCTACGGCTATCTTTTCCATATGGATCTGCCGCATTACCTGCCGTTCCTGTCGCTTTCGATTGTATTGTGGGGGTATGTCAGCGGCGTCATTAATGATGCGGCAACGGCTTTTACTCAGAGTACGTCGCTATTCCATGCCAGAAGAATTCCCGCCACGCTGCCGGTCATTCGACTGATTGTCCGTAACGTGCTGATGCTGCTTCACAACGTGGTCGTGATTGCCGTTGTGTTTGGCATCTATCATATCTGGCCCAAGCAGAGCTGGAGCCTGCTTCTGAGCGTCCCGCTCTGGCTTCTGGACAGTTTTTCGATCATTTTGCTGATTGGTATGCTGGGGGCACGCTTTCGGGATATTGCACCGATCATGGCGTCACTACTGCAGATCTTCTTTTTCGTCACGCCTGTGATCTGGAAGCCCGATCTGATCTATGCCGGGCGCCAATATCTGCTGCTCGATCCCTTTTACCCCATTATTGAAGTCATGCGTGGCCCACTCATGGGGTACGAGGTCAGACCTGTTCTTTGGTATGCCGCTATCGGACAGGGCATCCTTCTTTGGGCTGCTGCTGCTGCATTGTTCTGTCGTATGCGTGCCCGTATTCCATACTGGATCTGATGTAATGCCAAGTATTGTCGTTGATCAGCTTCGGATCGATTTTCCACTGTATCATGGCCAAAGTCGCTCATTGAAGCGGCATGTAGGGGACAGGTTATCCAGTCTTCGTCCTGGTTCTCCGGCAGCACATCTTGTTCAGGATGGCCGTGAGAGAACTATTGTTAGCGTTTTACAAGATATCAGCTTCAGTCTCGCGCCGGGTGAGCGGCTTGGTCTGATCGGCCGAAATGGTGCCGGCAAAACGACGCTTCTTCGTTCGCTCGCGGGTATTTACGAGCCAGTACACGGGCGTGTTCGCCTGGAAGGTTCAATCGGGACATTGCTGGATAGTAGCCTTGGCATGAACGTGGAGCTGACAGGACGCGAAAATATCCGCCTGTTTGCGCTGCACGGTGGCCTTTCCAAGCAGCAGACGGCGCAGTTGGATCAGGATGTCGAGGCATTTGCTGATCTGGGCAGTTATATGGATATGCCCGTCAAAGCCTATAGCTCAGGAATGACGGTTCGATTGGCTTTCGGTTTGGCAACAGCCATGACGCCGCAGATCTTGCTCATGGACGAATGGTTCCTGGCCGGTGACGGTGCCTTTATGAACAAGGCACGGGAACGGTTGGAAGCTATGGTTCAGCACGCGGACATCTTGGTGATTTCAACCCATCAGCCAGATATTATGCGGAAATGGTGTACGCGGGTTATCTGGCTGGAAAATGGGAAAATCCGGATGGATGGACCTCCGGATGAGGTTCTGGAGGTTTACCTCACAGCCTGAGTGAGTCGGCTCAGGCCATCGTATCCAGGCTCCTGCTTTTGTCAGTGGCTCCAGACGTGCTGCTTGTTGTGCTTTCAGAAATAATATTGCCGGACGAATCTGTAACTGTGGTGGTGACAGTGCCATCAGCGTTTGTCGTTGTGGTTGTCTCTTCGGCGGAAGAAGAAAAGGATGACGCGTTCGAGCTCTGGCCGGTTGCTGTGGCATAGAGCGCCGACATATTGGAAGCGGTACCAAGAGCAGAAATGGAAGACATAAGTGCATCCTGAGAAGATGAGAGGATGCTTAGAGTTTCTGCTTGGGAGGTTAAGAATTTCTTACGAAATTAAAGGCTCTTTGTAGCCAAATGTAACGCTAATTACTGAAAAACTAAAAGACGGAAAATCCCGTTTTCACTGTAGATTTTTTGGGGGGGGAATTTAGTGGCCACTCTTTAAGGAGAGTGGCGCGAGTGACGGGGCTCGAACCCGCGACCTCCGGCGTGACAGGCCGGCGCTCTAACCAACTGAGCTACACCCGCAAATCGCTTTAGGCGATCTTTGGACCGTCCGTTCGGGGCCGTGTTGGCTTCCTCTCGGTCGGTGGCGGTGATTTAGCAGCGTGCTCTGGGGGTGGCAAGAGCGTTTTTTAAAAAAATGCTTTTTTCGAACAAAAAAAATGACTTGCAGGAAAAACGTGACCTGCGGACAGTGTAACTGTTTGAAACGTTTGATTGGGTACGTGCGGTAATGCGGGTGTTGAAGCGATTGGGAGCCGTTGGACTCCTTTCAGGGGTTCTATCGGCTTGCGCGCCTACCGGGCCTCATAATTGCAAGCTGTATATCAGTGGCGTCATGCCCATCATCAATGACTCTGGATCGCCGATTGTCCGAGCCGGCATAAATGGGCATCCGGCGGCTCTTATAGTCGATACCGGGGCTACGACTTCTGTAATCGGGAGTGCCTATATCTCGCCGTTTGGACTGGAAGTCATGGGGCCGGTCGGTACCATGACGGGTGTAGGCGGCAGCGAACTCGTTCAGGCTGTTCGCATCAAGAGCCTGGAAATGGGGCCATCCAGCGCCAAGAATTTTGCGGTCATTGCCGGTGGGAAGTTTGGGGGGCATGCTGATGGTCTGCCTGTCGTTGGGCTGTTCGGGCAGGAATTTCTGGCAAACTACGATACCATCGTCGATGTGCCTGATCATGTTGTCCAGTTGGTTCGCACGGAAGACTGTTCGTTTCCGACACCAGGGTGGGACGGAACAGTCCACAAAATTCCCGTTACCCACTCTTCGACAGATGGATTGAAAACGAGGCTCCAGATCAAGATTAATGGCAAACCAGCCGAGGCGATCCTGGATACAGGTGCTTCCTCAACTCTGGTGACAATGAGTGCAGCACGAAGGGCAGGGGTCACTCAGGCTATGCTGAATAATGATCCCGTCATGCCTGGATATGGGGTCACGCGAGACCCTATAAAAATCTACCGACATTTCTTTTCTACGCTGGAAATTGGGGACATTGTTTTCAGAAACATCAGACTGGATGTTGTTGATGATCTTTCAGAAAGCGATGTTCTTCTGGGTAGTGACTTCCTGAAGCATTACCGGGTTTGGATCTCTCGGGATGATTATCTTTACGCTCAACATGATAAAGATATTCCTGCTGCAGACGCGGGCCAGAGTACAGCCTCGCAGCCGTAGTCCCTGAATGCTCTGTCAGCGCTGTTAACGGAGTATAAATCAGTCACTTGTAGAACAGCCCTTCATGCCTCTCGCGCCGTGCGGACTTGGGGCAGGTTCTGTTTTGACAGGGTGATCTGGAATGTTCTTTTCGCGCGAGCCTGTACGCCCTGAGAGCAGTGGCATCACATTGCCGCTGCTGTGCGTAATTCTGGCGTTTCCTATGATGCTGCTGTTTGGAGCAGCGTACTGGCGCGTACGCGAAATGTCTGGCTACGGAATTTTAAATTGCCTTGCGCCAGATGCTCTAGTTTTTCTGGGCATAATTCTCTCCGACATTCTGATCTTTTGGAAAGTGTTTCTTCCAGCCAAGCGTCTGTCGTACGGCTTATCTCAACTGGCAGTTCAGGATGTCTTCTCTTCTGGTAACCCTTTTCCTGATCTTGCTGGCGTTCATGAACGTTTGCTAGGTCTGCAAACTGATCTGGAGAGAAGTCAAAAGCGTGCTGTCGAAGCGCAGGCTTCCATAAAGAGTGCTCAGGAAGAAGCTAATCGTTCCCAAAGTGAAGCGATGGCCGAAGCTGGCTCGCGCGATGAGATGATAGACGTACTTGGGGCTGCGTTAAAGAACCTCAAAGCAGGTCGCCTTGACCAGAAACTGGAGGAGGTCTTCCCGGAAAAATACGAGCGCCTTCGACAAGATTTCAATGCGACACTGACTGATCTTCAGAGAATCCTGATGTCTCTGAATGATAGCGTCGGAACAATTTCTTCTGGATCTGCCGAAATTGCGTCTGCCGCCGATGACCTTGCCCATAGGACGGAACAGCAAGTCAGTCGACTTGAAGAGACGACGCAGTCCGTTGGAAGTGTGACGGAGACGGTCAAGAAAACCGCAGACGCGGCAATGCACGCCAGTATTGTGGTGACCCAGACGCGTGAGCGCGCTGAGAGTTCTCGAGATGTCATGGCAGCAGCAATGGCTGCAATGCTTGATATTCAGCAATCATCCAAACAAATTGGGCAAATTCTGGGGCTTATCGATGATATTACGTTCCAAACAAACCTACTGGCGTTAAACGCTGGCGTAGAGGCAGCCCGGGCTGGAGATGCTGGACGAGGGTTTGCTGTTGTCGCCACAGAGGTGCGAGCTCTCGCTCAGAGATCGGCCAATGCTGCGAAAGATATCAAAAATCTTATTACGTCCAGCACGCAGCAAGTCAGCAAAGGCACAGTCCTTGTTCAGGAAACTGGTGTTGCCATGAAGACCATCGTTGAAAATGTCGGTGAGATCAGCGTGCTAATTGGAGAAATCGCGACTGCTGCGCAAAGCCAAGCAAACGATCTGTCTGAAATTAGCCTAGCAGTAAACCAGATGGATCAGAATACCCAGCAAAATGCAGCGATGGTCGAGCAAGCGACGGCTGCAAGCCATAACCTCAGCAAAGAAGCGCGAGAATTGGTGCAGATTGTTCATCATTTTCATGTCGGCGATCGGAACGTATTTGGAGCCGTTCATGCGCAGGTCGATCATAATATCGTTCCCGTGACCTCTTTATTTTCAACGAATGATTTTCAGACCTCTGATGACGGCTGGGAGGAGTTTCGATGATGACAGTGCTTTGTCTCCCGGCAGATATGGGAACTGCATTTGCAAAGCATTTTTTGCAGCAGCTTAGAGACCAAGCGACAGATATTGTTTTGGATGGTGGCGCTGTCAAACGTCTGGGGGGGCGGTGTTTCGAAATTTTACTCTCAGCTCAAAAAACAGCTCATGGGCGCCAAGCCCGTTTTTTTATTCAAAATCCGTCCGCTGAATTTCAGAAAGCTCTCGAATTGTTGGGAGGCACCTTCCTACTTGAGAAGGAAAATAATCAATGAATATAATGATTGTTGATGATTCTAGAACGATCCGAAATATTCTGCGAAATATATTGGAGAAAGCTGGATATAATGTCTGTCCTGCAGAGGATGGATTGGACGCGCTAGAAAAGCTGAAATTATTTGATCCTAATATTATTATTACGGATCTGAATATGCCACGAATGGATGGCTTAGAGCTTGTTAAAAAGCTGCGATCCGGACCTAAGACGCAATACGTGCCAATTCTTTTTTTGACGACCGAAGGAAATTCAGAGGTTCGCAACAAAGGACGTGAATCCGGGGCCACGGGATGGCTGTTAAAGCCATTTACTGCGGATCGCTTGCTTGAGACTATTGAGCGAGTGTTACCATGAACGATCAAGAAGGCTTGGAAGAAATTCGTCAGGTTTTTTTTCAAGAATGCGAGGAACACTTATCTGTACTTGAAGACGAACTCGGAAGCATCGGGACGTCTCCGGATAAACTGTCGAAAATAAATACGATATTTCGTTCAGTTCACTCTATTAAAGGTGGAGCTGCAGCGTTCGGAATGGAAAATCTGGTACGTCTTGCTCATTTATTTGAGGAGGTACTGGAAAAATTTCGATCAGGTCTACTTGATATTGATCAAAATTCAGTCGAAATTTTTTTAAAAGCGACTGATTTTTTGTCTGATATTGTTTCATTTTATCGATTTGGTACTTCATTATCTGATTCGAATGAAACCTACGCTGATCTCAACCATTATTTGAATGATGGAATCGATCCAGATCAAAATTTGATATTGAATTCCATGGTACCGGAAGAGATAGATGAATTTAAATTTCAGCCGGTCAAAATAGATATCATAGATCAAAAAGAAAATACGTTCTTTTTTGAAATAAATCCGAAATATTCATTTTATTCGAACGGTGACGATGCAATAAATTTTCTTGTATTTTTACAGAAGAAAGGAATTATTGAGGTTGAATTGGATGCTACTGAAGTTCCGTCTCTGACGTATTTTGAAGCAGATGTATGCTATCTCAAATGGAAAATAATTCTGAGGACACCTGAAGCCAGGGAGAATATTGAAGAGATATTTGAGTGGTCAGGGGGAGACCTTGGCTGCAAGTTTATCGAATCTCCCTTCTCCAAAGATAATTTAGAATTACAACCTTTACCCATTCCGACGCATGAAAGTTCAAATGATGGTTTAGTCGATCCTGCATTAGTGAATAGAGTTTCTCAATACGAAAATAAAGAGCATTCTACAATTCGTATTGATACATGCAGAGTAGATAAACTCGTAGATTTAGTAAGCGAGCTGGTCATTAACCAGGGAGCTATACGGACTCAGATGCAATCAAGTAATGTTTTGCCCGGATCGTCACTTGATATCGCAGTTTCTGAATTGAATCAGCTTACCCAAGAGTTGCAAGAAAATGTAATGGCAATGCGTGCGCATCCCATTAAAGCTGTTTTTCAGCGTATGAACAGAATTGTGAGAGAGGCAGCGCGTCTTTCTGGAAAGCATGTGGTGTTTCATATCGAAGGTGAGGAAGCAGAGATTGACCGATCAATCTTGGAAAAACTTTCTGAGCCCTTAATGCACTTGATCCGAAATGCCATAGATCACGGCCTAGAAAAACCAAATATTAGAAAAAATAGTAAAAAAAACAATGAAGGAAATTTATACTTAAGAGCTTTTATTCGTTCTGGACGGTTTATCATTGAAGTAGAAGATGATGGATCCGGATTAAATTGTAGTAAAATTTATAAAAAGGCAATTTCTAAGAAAATTATCATGCCAGGAATTCATCTTGAAAAAGAAGAAATTCAAAATTTAATTTTTTCCCCAGGTTTTTCTACTCTTGATGTTGTTTCGGAATTGTCTGGTCGCGGTGTGGGGATGGACGTAGTAAAGAAGACTATATCTGAGATAGGTGGAAATATTTCGGTTTTCTCTGAAGAAGGAAAAGGAACTAAATTCTCTATTTCCTTGCCCATGACTCTTTCTATTATTGATGGTTTAATATTTAAATCAGGAAATCAAAAATTTATTGTTCCAACAAATTATGTTGTTGAAGCCTTTTTATTGGAAGAAAAGAAAATATTAAAAATATCAGAAAATGAGTTAAAATATTTATACAGAAATGAATTAATACCTATAAATATTAAAGAGAAAAAATATCTATCAATATGTTTGGTTTTGCAAAATGAGAAAAAATCGAACTATGCTATAGTTGTGGATGAATTAATAGATCAATCAAAATTTGTGATAAAATCAATAGAAAAAAACTATAAAAAACTATCCGGATTTTTGTCTTCAACTATTCTTGGCGATGGAAGTGTAGCGCTAATTATTGATGTCGATTCTGGCATCGGTAGTTTTTTGTAACTAATTATCTGGAATTGGAATTTAACGGATGTCAAAAAGTCTGGTTTTTTTATCCAATAATCAAGAATACTCTATAGATATATCTTATGTGAAAGAAATAAGAAATTGGATAAAATCAACCATTATTCCAAATTCTCCAGAGTTCGTGGAAGGTATTATAAATATTCGTGGGTCAGTTATACCACTGATAAATTTTGGTAAAAAAATTAATAGTTGTAATGAAAATATTTTAAAAAAAGCTATTATAATTTTAGAGGGAGATAATAAAATAATTTCCTTTTCTGTCGATGATGTTTTGGAAATATTATCTTACCATAAGGAGGACTTGCGACGAATAAATTTTAATGAAAATTGCTCTATTTTAGAGGGGATTATTTCTTTTGATGAGAGGACTATATTTAAAATAAATGAGTCGTTTTTTATAAAAGAATGCATAAATGATTAATAATCATAAACTTCTAAGTAAAAAAGATTTATTAACTATCGCAAAAATTGCAAAAAAAATATCTGGAATTCATCTTGATCAAAGTAAAAAATATACTATTCAATCAGTAATTTCTCGGAGAATCAGGGAGGTTAATGCTGAAAATATAAACGATTATTTTAAATTAATGGAATCTATGGAAGGTGAATATGAAAAAGACAAGATAATATCGGCTTTAACAACAAATGTTACGTCATTTTTTAGAGAAAAACATCACTTTGATTATTTGCATAAATTATTATGCTGTGATTTCCATGCGGAAATAATGAGAGAAGAGAGAATTCGTATTTGGTCTTCCGCCTGTTCAAGTGGAGAAGAAGCCTATTCTGCTGCAATGACAGCAGCTGAAGCAGTAAATTATTCGCATATAAAAAAATAAAAATTCTAGGTACTGATATTGATCCGGAGATGATAAGGCGAGCTCAAGATGGAATCTATTTCAAAAATAATATTCCAAAAAATTTCTCAGAAAAATTTAATAAATTTTGTGATTTTTCTGGGGAGGAATTCTATTTTTCAAGAAATATTAAGGATTTAGTTTTATTTAAAAAACTAAATATTATTGGTGAATGGCCTTTTCAAGCGAAATTTCATGCAATTTTTTGTAGGAATGTCACAATTTATTTCGATAAAAAAACTACTGATCTTTTGTGGAGAAGGCTGTCTAGTCGTCTTCACGTCAAGGGTGAAATTTATATTGGTCACTCTGAGAGAATAACTAATTTTGAAGAATTGGGTCTCCGCCCTATTGGAATAAACGCTTACAAAAAAGTTGTGTGATGCAAGTGCACCATAAAATTTTCGACCCTTATTTACGGCATTCACCTGTATCAGTTTTGATTGTAGATGATTCGCTTACAAGTCGGGCGCTCATAACGCTTTCATTGAAGCGAGACAAACGTATTCAGGTAGTTGGAACTGCAACTACACCTCTTGAGGCGAGGGATATGATTATCCGACTGAAGCCAGATGTTTTGACACTTGATGTTGAAATGCCGGGGATGAATGGGCTGCAGTTTCTTGAAAAGATCATGCGTTTACGCCCAATGCCGGTTGTTATGGTTTCCAGCCTCTTATCTCCACATGGGGAAATTACAGAACGGGCTCGGCAGATGGGCGCTGTAAGCTGCTTTTCTAAAATGTCTACTTTGCAAGGCGAGGACGCGTTTGCGGGGCTTGGAGAAGCTGTGGTTCAAGCTTCGTTATCGCGAACGGCGACCCACTCAGTGAAAAAAGACGTAAGCGATGCCATCGTGGCAATCGGTGCATCTACAGGTGGTGTAGAGGCTCTTTCCGAGGTTTTGCAAAGCTTTCCCGTTGATTGCCCACCCACTGTGATTGTGCAGCACATGCCGCGGCAGTTTTCTGAGAATTTTTCTCGGCGTTTAAACTCAATTTCTCGCCCTCAGGTTAATCTTGTGACCGATTTTTGTCGCCTTGAACGGGGGCAAATTTTGATTGCGCCTGGAGGCGAAGCGCACACGGAAATTGCTTATGATGAAAATACTGCTTCTTACGTCTGCCATTTGGTGCCGCAACCGACAGTGAATGGCCATAGACCTTCGGTGGATGCGCTTTTTCTCTCTGTCGCTAGATCAGTTGGCTCCCAAGCTGTTGGCGTCATTTTAACCGGGATGGAAGCTGATGGTGCGCGAGGGCTACTGGCCATGCGAGAGGCCGGGGCCAAGACAATCGGGCAGGATCAACAGACTTCAGTCATCTATGGCATGCCCAGAGCCGCATTTGAGTGTGGCGCTGTAGAGACGCAACTCCCCTTACCTGAAATAGGCGCTGCTATTCTTCGGCTGGCCGATCCCCACAAAATGGAGACTTATCAATGATTTCTGCTTCCTCCATGTCTGTTCTGCTTGTGGATGACCAGACATCCATTCGTTCTCTGTTGAGAAACAGTCTTGTTCAGTTAGGCTTTGTGAAAGTTTCTGGCGTCCGTAACGGGCTGGAAGCTCTTGAACATCTGAATGCAAATCCGACGCACCTGATCATATCAGATTTCAATATGCCAGATATGGATGGTCTGGAGCTGTTAAAGGCTGTGCGCGCGTCGTCTACGATCGGAAAAACGGGTTTCATTATGTTGACGGGGCAGGCCAATAAGGAGCTGGTACAGCAGGCTATTTCAGCCGGAGTAAACAATTTTCTGGCTAAGCCTTTTACCACAAGCTCGCTAAAATCACGGATCGAGGCAGTATTCGGTCCCATCTGTGGAGCGTAACTCCGTGGATCAGATCAAACTCGCTGTTTTGTTTCAAGGAATGGCACAGCAGTGGGCTCAGGCATCATCTTTCTGCAGAGATGTTGAGACCGTCATGCTGGATGGTTGCGGCCAAAACGCGGTTGGCTCTCTGCAGGGACTGGACGTCCTGATGCAGGAGCTTGAGCAAATGAGTGCGCTCTGCCTGCGTCTTTCGAGGCAGTCTGATGTACAGCGTGTGACAATTGCTAGTCACGAAATTGAACAAGTGACCTTGGAGCATCTTCGAGGGATGCTTAAAGGGCACCCTGTCGCTCCGTTCGCTGCCGCGGATGTAGAACTATTCTAAGTGTCCCTCAGCTTGGCTGACTAGCGTCGCCAGGTTGGGAGTGAACCATTGTCCGATGCTTCTGGAGGCCGCGTAGAAGCTGCTCCGCATCTGAAGGCGTAAAAACAAAACCGACGGGCCCATATGCAGGGTGCTGAAAGGCCAGCAATGACCCCTCGGTCAGCGCATCAATCTGCAAAGCCCAGTTTGTTTTATACACGGGAGCAAAGCGCGCTCCTTCAATCGGCGCTGGCGGGCGCTTTTCCAGTAGCGCGGTGCGTGCCATCCCCAAGCTGGTAATCAGCTGGTTCAACTGGGCTTCGTCCAGAGAAATGTCACCGGTCAGACCGCTTCCATCCAAAAAGGAGAGAATGATCTTTTGCCCGTCTTCTGAGCGGGTTACCTGCATGCGCGGGTTGTTAGTCATCTCGAGCGCCTCTTTTCAGGGGGTTCCAACGGGAGAATTCTGATGGAATGGACCACTCCATGTCCACCAACCCAAGCGTGTAGCAGTTTGGGTAAGAGCTTCTTCGGCTTCGTGCGCTTTTTGTGGGGTCGGGAAGAGGCCAAAGCAGGTAGCGCCTGATCCGCTCATACGCGACAGAAGGCAATCCGACTGGCTTTGAATCGCAGTGAGAACGTCAGAAATAATCGGGGCATGAGCAATCGCAGGCGCCTGAAGGTCATTCGCCGTTTGCCGTAATAGATCCACAAGGTCCCGCATTGACGACCATTGGCTGGGGAGCACCGGTTTTGTACGCTGGACGATACCCCCCATTGCGGCAAAGCTGCGGAAGATATCGGGCGTTGACACACCAACACCTGGATTAATCAGCAGAATTCCGCCGTTCGGCATTTCTGGTGCTGGGGTCAGAATTTCCCCAATTCCTTCCATGCGTGTCGCCTGCTGACGAACGCAGACGGGAACGTCGGCCCCAAGAGGTTCTGCAAGTGCGCAAAGATCGGATTCTGTTGCGTTCCAGACGCCTGACAGGATGCGCAGCGTGCACGCGGCATCCGCTGAGCCGCCGCCAATACCTGATGCGACAGGTAGATCCTTTTTCAGCGTCAGCCGGTATGCGTCATGAGAGCCGCTTTTTGCCTGAAGCGCTCGAGCTGCCTTGAGGACGAGATTGCTGTCGTCGGCTTCAAGGCCTTTGCCAAATCGTCCTTGTATAGACAGAGAAAACCGATCGCACTTTTCTCCCACACTGATCGTGTCGGCTGCCCCGGCGAAGACTGCGAGACTGTCGAGCAGATGATACCCGTCAGGCCGCCGCCCCGTGACATGCAGATAGAGATTGATCTTGGCGTGGGCGGTATCTTGAAGACGGGTCATTTGTTCTGTTCGAATGATTTGAGATGTGGGCCGCCCTGCTGGAGGGCATTCAGAATCAGAGTGCGATCCTGAGGCTGCGGATTGTCATCCAGAGACTGGTTCCATTGATCCTGGGCTTCCGTGTGGCGACCGAGATACCAATAGGCAACGCCCAGATGATAGCCGATTTCAGCATCACTCGAGGCATGCTCCGCAGCTTGAATAAGAATGGGTAGTGCAGTTTTCAGGTCGCCTTTGGCCTTAAGAAGGGCCCAGGCGTAGCTGTCCTGAATAGATGGGTCGTTAGGCTGGAGTTCCACCGCGCGCTTAAGCAACTGTAAGGCGTGGTCTTGGTCAATATCGTGTTCGATACTGGCATAACCGACGAAGTTGAGAACTTCTGGCTGGTCAGGGGCGAGTTCCAGCGCATGGTGCATATCTTCCTGCATCATGGCCCAGTCTCCGTTTTCCTGGGCAGCCATGGCGCGTCCGAGAAGTATTGGCCAGGCAATCTCCTTTCGAGGAGGAGAGGCCTTGAGAGCTTTCGTATAAAGATCGATCGCCTCGGCATGATGGCCCATCTGATCCTGAACTTCAGCCAGTTGAACCAGAAATTGCGGGTTACCCGGAAGCAGGGTCAGCGCGCGATGAAGCGCATCGGCCTGAAGTGGAAGATCGTGGGAGCGGCTGGCCAGATTGACGCGCTCCTGGGCAGCCAGCGCTGCCAGAGAGTCCGTGCTGGAAACCGAATTGAGTGTCTCGAGGCCCTTCGAGATCTGATTGCCGTCACGGAAGGTGTCGGCAAGGAAAATGCGTGCAACCGTCAGGGTGGGATCAAGGTAGAGGGCCTGTTGCAATGCGATGATGGCCGGATCGTGAGGAATGCCTTCCTGCTGAATAACGTCCGTGATCATCAGGGCAAGTTGCAGGTTCAGAATTGCCGCACCCTGTGATGGAGAAAGGGGTGGTCGTTTTTTCAGGTTATGCTGAAGCGGCCCAATGATCATGGAGGCGAGAGGGGAGCTCACTCCTAGCGCAGCTACGGCATCCAGTGCCGCCTTATGCTGGCCCTGACTTTCCAGCCAGCCACCATAAATCTGGGCATAAAGAATCTGGAGCGTCAGCGGATCATCGGGGCTGTTGCCAGTCTTCTGATAGAGAAGTTCGGCCTGATGTTGAGAAGGCAGTCGCTCTGCAATCAGCGCGGCATGGAACTGGTACAGGCGGCGTGTAGGGGCGAAGGTCGCAGCGGCGTTGAGGATGGAGAGTGCCTGCTCGACATGGCCTTCGTCTGCCTGCGCCCATGCCAGAAGAACTGGCGTTGCAACAGAGACCAGAGGGCCTCGATGATTGTTGCGGCTCAGGGTCTGGCGCATTTCCGTCCAGGATTTCCGAGTAACCGCGTTCTGGGCAAGGACGAGGGTGGCAATATCGCTGGCGGGAAGCGTTTTGGCGAACGTCACAGCCTCATCTTCATGTCCGGTCATGGCAGCGTAGCGCAGAGCATCTTCGCGCAGCTTCAGATCGCGGGAAGATAACGTCAGGACATGTGAAAGCGCGTTATAGGCAGCGTCGATCTCTCCGCGTTGCATCATGACGCTCGACGCCAGCAGCCATCCGGTCAGGGATTTCCCAGGATCAATAGCGGGCAGTGTTTCCGGAGGAGGGGCAGCAAATGCTGAGGGCATGAGGGTTCCCGCCAGCAGAAGTGCCGAGAGACCCGCGCGAAGCGAGTGCGAAAAAACCGGAATTGATCTGGGCCAGCCGCGCGTGATCTGCATAATGGGTCAATTCTAGACCGCATGTGGTCATACGCCAACCTGAACGGATTTTTCATGACACCCCAGCCTGTTCCGAGCCGAGCAGAACTGCTTGCCGCGCTACAGCTGCAATATGACTGGGGTGTGGATGAGGTTCTTTCGGAAGAGACGATTGACCGCCTCTCTGATGTGCCTCGGAGTCTGCCTGCCCGAGTGGACACCTTACACGGCCTACCAGCGTTACCCAGGGAAGTGCCATCGCCTGCACCTGTCTCGCCGGGGCTGGAACAGGCACGTGATCTGCCTGCCTTGATTCGGGCGAGCGAAACGCTTGATGATCTGTTTCTGGCGCGGACGGCAACGCATCGGCTCAAGCCCGTTTTTGTCGAGGCTGCTCGCTTCATGCTGATCGGAGAGACGCCGGACGCGGATGAAGATCGCTCTGGAGAACTTTTTGCGGGGCGTGCCGGTGAGCTTCTGGATCGAATGCTGGCCACTGCCGGGCTGGAACGCTCGGTGCTCTCAATGGCACCAGCGGTTCCATGGCGGCCGCCGGGAGGGCGCGGTGTAACGGATCAGGAGATGCGGTCCTGTCGTCCGTTGCTGTTGAAAACGATCGCCCTGTGCCGGCCACCGTTTCTGGTGACGATGGGAGTGACGCCTCTGCGGCTGCTTCTGGGGGATCAGGCCATGCTGAATCGGCTGCGTGGAAAATGGACGGAAATTCGGATTCCCGAGCTGGATGCACCGGTTGCTCTGCTGCCTATGCGACACCCGTTACAACTCGCTGCCAGCCCTGCTGCACGCCGGAATGCGTGGCAGGATCTTCTGGTTTTGATGGAGCGATTGAGTGCGGAAAATACAGAACTAAATAAGTCCTGATTTAAGCCTGTAAAAAACTTCGCGAAAACGCAAAAAACTACTCGAAAACAGGTGTTTGCCACTGGATTGTTCCAGTGTGTGACGATATCATCGCTTAGTCCGAGGCTCTGTTCTGGTTAACCAAAACTTGCCAGCGTGCCAGAAACCGGGTAGCACCCGGCGGCTATGCGAAGGATTACCCCTTTCATCTCAGGTGGCACGGCGCGAGCGTTGCTTGTGAGTGTGCTGATTCTGACCGGTGGAACTTTCTCCCCGGTGCGTGCTGACGGTGTGCAGACTCTGCCGCCTCAGCCAGACCATGCTGGCGATGAAACAGCGTTTGCAGAAGCCCGTCCCAGCCTCGGTGGGGACGGCATTGTATCGCTGCCACACCCTCTGACGGCCACTATGGCTAGTCGATATCGTCTGATCCTGCAGGCGCAGCGTCGTGGTGACCTGCAAGAAGCCATGGAGCAGACGCGTTTGCTTACGGATCGCGTCCTGCTGGGCGATGTTCTGGCAGATCGCTATCTTGCGCCTGGTGCTCATCCAGGAGCGGACCAGCTCCGTGACTGGTTGAAAAACTATTCAACCCAACCGGACGCCCCTGCAATTCAGGGGCTTTTGGTAAGGACTGCTCCGGCAGGCTCCGTTCAGCTCCAGACTTTTGCGAGGTCTCTGGCGCCTGAAGATCGTCCTGAAACCGTTCACCTGCCTAATAGTTCCCCTGCAGACCCATTGGCGCATGCCTTCACGCGTAATCCTCTCCTGGATCGTACGGTTCAGGAGCGGGTGATGCAGGGCGTGAAGGGCGCAGCCAGCGCACTGCACCTTGTGGATATTACGCCCGGCATGACCCCTGCCTATGCAGGGCAGCTTTACGGAGAAATTTCTCTGGGGCTGCTTTCACAGGGAGATGCTCAGAGCGCGCTGCGTCATGGTTGCGCCGGCTTCGAGCGAGGGGGCCATCAGGTTGGTCTTCCCGCTTATGTCGCTGGTCTGGCCGCCTGGCGTCAGGGGCATCTTGATGCGGCATATGAGCTGTTTGAATCGGCGGCAAATGCTCCAGTTACATCGCCTGAGCTTCATGCTGCCGCAGCGTTCTGGGCTGCGCGTGCAGAAATTCGCCGTCACGCAATGGCGGCATACGTGTCCTGGCTCCATCGTGCCGCGAACCATCACGAAACATTTTATGGGATGCTCGCCGCTCAGACACTGGAGCTTGGACGTAAGGGTCATGCCCGCCTGCCAGACAGCGTAACGGAAGTCACGCTTCATGATCCTGTTCCGGTTCTTGGGGAAATTGACGTCGAGGCCATCAGTGCGCTCCCACAGGGCCGACAGTTGTTTGCCCTGCTTCAGATTGGCGAGCGTGCACGCGCCGAGGCGCTGATGCGGCGGATGTGGACGGACGTGGCGCCTGACAGTGCGCGGTCCCGGTCCTTGCAGTTGGTTGCCCAGACTGCCGGATTTGAAGATCTGTCCGAACAGCTCGCGTCGCTCATCATGAACGGGGAGAGCCGCCCACAAGCGGCTGGTGCGGATCTGCCGATGCCTCGTCTCAAGCCCAACCATGGCTTTCGGATGAACCCGGCTCTGGTTTATGCCCTCACGCGCGTTGAATCGAATTTCGATGCTGCCGCTACATCCGGGGCAGGTGCGCATGGGCTGATGCAGATCCGGCCGATCACGGCGAGCTTCATCACACTGCATCACCAGACATATGATGCCCATGGGATGGCTGTTATTCCGGTACCGCCTGACATGGTAAATCGCCTCCACAACCCGTCATCCAATCTGGAAATCGGTCAGCTTTACGTGCTGTATCTGGCTTCCCAGTCGAGCCATACATCTTTGTCGGCGCGCCCTGAGGGCGGGGATCTTGTACGGGTTCTGGCGTCTTACAACGCAGGCCCTGGCGCTATTGCCCGTTGGGAAAGTGCGCAGACGGCCGATCTGCATGATCCGCTGTTCTTTATGGAAACGCTGCCCAACACGGAAACGCGTGACTATGTGCATCGCGCCCTGACTTATACGTGGCTGTATGCGCATAAGATGGGGCTCTCTTCGCCGTCTCTGAAAGCGCTGACGCATTCCGAGTGGCCATCGTTTGGCGCGGAGCAGGCTCTGGCTCATGAGCAGATGGCGCTGAACTAAGAATAAAAAAAACCTCGCATCAGCATTTTGATGCGAGGTCTCTTCAGAAAATCGCCCGGCCTGAGTGCCGGGCTTTTTTGTTTTTGGGGCTTAGCTTTTCTGGGTCTGGATGCCCAGATCTTCCATTTCTTCATGAACCGCAGACGCTTTGGCGGAAGAGTAAACTTCCATGGCGGAAGCTCCCTTTGGCTGTTGCAAGCGGATGAAGCAGGTGATGACTGCGGCAAGCAGATACAGTGCCGCGTAGATGTAAACGACGCCCTGCGTGCCGTAGCCAGTAACAAACAGTGTTGCCAGTGCCGGGCCCAAGAAGTTGCTCAGGCCACCGCCAAGGTTCTGCACGGAAACCGCAGCACCTTTGTGATCGGGCGCAATGGCGGGGAAAATTGCTCCCATGGGCACAAATGCATTGAGCGTTAAAGCCAGGAACAAGGCACCGATAATTGCGGTGAACATGTTGCCGGGCATCAGGTGCGGGATGAAATAGAAGGCAAGGCTTGCCATTGCGCAGCCGACAAAGCCGAACCAGCGCATCTGACGCAGCCAGCCGATCCGGTCTCCAATAAGGCCCCAGACCACGTTGGTCACAGGCTGAACCAGGAAGAACGCACCATAGATCCGCAGCCATTGCGGCATGGTGAAGCCAACTTCCGGAGACGTGTAGAAGAGCGGCATGATGACCGGAAAGCCGAAGAGAGACAGATTGCAGATGACGCGCGTGATGAGTGCCAATGCAATATCACGGTTCTCAACAATCAGCGTCAGGCTGCGACTGATCTCGATCAGCTGTTCCTTGACGGACACCTTGGCTGCCAGTGGCTTGGCCTCAGAAGGGTCTTCGCGGATGGTCAGGCAAGCCAGTGCGCCGCCAGCCAGAACCCAGGCTAAAGACATCCACAGGGTCGGCATGAAGCCGAAAGCGGGGATGGTCCAGCTTGGCAGGAAGGACGCGATGATGCCGTAACCCAGCGTGAACATCGACCAGACCCAGCCGATGGCAGAGGCCAGACGATGATCCGGGGTTTTCTGGACGATCCAGAAGAAGAACGCATAAAAGAACAGCGGGTATGCAAAGCCGCGCAGACCATAGAACAGCATCATCATCGGGAAGGAGTGCTGTCCGAGGCCGAGCCCGAGGAACGCGACGTGGCACAGTGCCCACCAGATGGTGCCGATCGCCATGATGCGGCGTGCGCCATAAACTTCGGCCAGCACGCCAGACAGCCAGCTCGAAATGGCGGCTGTTGCACCGTAAATGGTGAAGAGCATTCCTGCCTGTTTGGGCGTAAAGCCAATCTGCGTGACGTATTTTGCAAGAAACGCAACTTCGATGCCGTCGCCCGTCATGTACAGGGCAACAGCGATATAACCCCACAGCAACATCACCGGCATGCCCCAGAGGATGCGGGATTTGGTGACGGCTGATCGATAGGGTGGAGAAAGCTCTGTGGCACTCATGAATGTCATGCCTTCCTGAAGGAAAGGGAGGATGGAGTGTCTTCACACGGCAACGATGACAGATCGGTGCTTTCCAGAGGGCCAAGCAGTGTGACGATCCCGGGGGAGGCCAGTCCAAGAAACTGTGCTTCGATACCACTGAACACACCTGCCGAGCGTGATGCCGGAGGCAGGATATTAAAACGTTTAGCGATAAAGATAGGCTGTTTTCTAAACATGGCGAGCTCCTTTGACAGCGGGAATATGCGTTCGGGTTGTCGTTCGGAGGCCGGCAGTTCCTTTCTCCTCATGTCATCCGCGCAGGACATTCTGACGTGAGGAGAACGGAGCAGGCAGGCCTGCTGGAAAGCCGTCACCGATAACCGTGTGAGTACGATCTCGCGGACGATAACATGATTCTGTTATATTTAAATAGTATTTATGTTATTTTTTATGCCATAAACGCATCATCTGATGTGACTATTTCTCTAGAAGAGCTCAACAAGCGCGACGCCCGCAACGATCACCACAAGAAGAATCAGCAGGATCACCGTCAGGCGCTTTTCGATGAACTCGCGCACAGGTTCGCCAAAGGCCTTGAGGAGTGCGGCTTCCAGGAAGAAGCGTGCGCCGCGCGTTGTGATGCTGGCTGCGATGAACGGCAGCAGCGGGAAGTGTGCCGCGCCGGCTGCCAGTGTGACGAATTTGTAGGGGAGAGGCGTGAGTCCCTTGCCCAGAATGATCCATATGCCATATCGGCGGAACAGGTCTTCCAATGCCAGAATGCGCCCATCTGCATGATAGAAATGGGCGATGGGCATACCGATATGCTTCATTAGGAAAGCGCCGAGCAGCCATCCGATCACGCCACCTATCACGCTGGAGACAGTGCAGACTGTTGCGAGAAACCAGGCTCTGTCCTGTCGCGTCAGGATCATGGGAACGAGCATCAGGTCAACTGGGATCGGGAAGACCGACGCTTCTGCCATGGCGATAATGATAAGCCACCATACGGCTTTGGGTGAGGCGGCAAGGTCGGTGATGCGACGATAGAGGGAATGGATCACGGTCTGGTCCTGTGGAGGAATATCCGGTCTTCCTATCCTTCTCTGTCACTGAATGAAAATTCATTGCTTCGGAAAACAGGGTAAAGGAAGCACAAAGCTCTTCCTTTTCTGAAAATGGATGCCCCGTGCCCCAACGTTACTCTCTTCTGGCCCGCCTGTTTCATTGGGGCATGGCGGCTATCATTATCCCGGTCTGGATGATTGGATTCTATGCGGGGCGCCTGCTACCGCGTGGGGCTTCTCCTTTGAAGGGGGAACTGCTTTCCATTCATAAGGAGATCGCATCGACAGTTGTGATCTTGGTTGTTCTCAGAATGGCCTGGCGCGCAACGCATCGGCCGCCAGCGTTACCTGACACTATTCTGGAAGAGCAGCGCATTGCGGCGCGCGTGCTTCAGGGATGTCTTTATCTTCTGATGTTGACCACGCCTCTCACGGGATGGCTGATGGCCTCTGCTCATGGGGCGCCAGTCCAGGTGCTATGGACGGTGCACCTGCCGGCGCTCATTCAGAAAACTGCGCTGTTCGCGCCGATCCTGGGTGTCATGCATCAGTTTTCTGCCTGGATTTTGGGGGTTCTGATTGCCGGGCATTGTGTGGCGGCGCTGATGCACCGTTTTGCCCGGCGGGATCAAGTCATGGATATGATGCTCTGAATAAAAAAGGCCTCTGCAGATATGTGCAGAGGCCTTGGACTATTTTGCCTTATTGCGGTGAAGCAGGCTGCTGAATCGGGAAAGGTTCAGCTTTGAGCGCAGGGCGCGGATGATCCGCCATCTGCGTCTTCAGATACGAAACCGCCGCATCAAGCTGTTGATCCTGCCCCTTGAAGGTGGCGACCGGCATGTTCTCGATCTCGATATCCGGTGAGACACCCTTGTTCTCGACCAGCCAGTGGCCGTTCATATCGAAATAGGGATTCTCGGCTGTCCGAGCATTGCCGTTGTCAATCAGACGGTCACCGTCCGAAAGCCAGACACCGGCGCCTGCTGTGCGTTCCCCAAGGAGCGGGGCGATGTGGAGAGACTTGATACCTTGAGAGAAGGTCTCACCGTCCGAGTAGGTCATTTCATCTGAAATCACGATGAGATGGCCCTGGAACGCCTGTTGCATGTCAATGGCCGGAGCGTTGCCATAGCGGCTCCAGAACATCCAGGACCGGCGCATGAGCTGCGTCAGAACCCAGCTGTCAATGTTGCCGCCATTATTGCCGCGGACGTCAACAATGAGTCCATCCTTGTCGATATTGGCATAGAACTCGCGGGCGAACGCCTCCATGTCATCGCCGACCATGGCTTGCAGATGCAGATAACCAATGCGTCCATGGCTGGCACGATCCACAAGATCAGCACGGCTGACTTCCCAGTCCCGTGCGCGCAAGGACTTCTGCTTGCGCCAGCTTACGGCTGTCACGACTGTTTTGTGTTCTTTGCCATTGCGCAGAAGAGTCAGAAGAACCTGTTTTCCAGCCTGATTGGCCAGAAGCGTAGAGAGGTCGGGCTCGTCGGCTGCGGATTGTCCGTTCACGGCAACAATCAGATCTCCGTCCTGCGCATCAACGCCCGGAGCAGCCAATGGAGACTGCTGATCCGGTAGATCGCGGTCTCCTCTATAGATATGTGTGATGCGGAAGCCTTTTGCTTCGCGGGTAATCTGTGCACCCAGTCCGGCAATCAGGTTTGCAGCCGGGTCTTCGAGGCTTTGTGCCGGCCGGAGCTGGGAGTGCATGGCGCCAATTTCAGCAACCATCTGGCCAAGCAGATCATCCAGATCCGCACGGTCTCCAAGTCGATCCACAAATGGCGCGAAATGGGCTCTGACGGCTTTCCAGTCTACGCCATGCAGATCGCGGTCATAATAATGATCACGGTGAAGGCGCCAGGCATCGACAAATTCGTCTGACCATTCCTGAGCAGGGTCGATGCGCAGTCGTAGTCCGTCAAAGCTGACCGCTTTCCCTGCAACATCATCAGGCTTCTTGGCCCCGACTGGTAGCAGAAGAACTTCGGGTGCCTGCTTCGCGCGAGGGGCTACGGTCATGATCGTTTTGCCGTCTGCCGAGAGGCTGAAATCTTCAACCTTGGGCGAGAAGGTTTCGATCTTGTGCTCGTTATTGTCGATATGGATGGATTTCAGAGGGTTGGCGTCATCGTCCGTACCATCCACGGTGAACAGATAATCGCTGGCGGCTGCCAGCCCGTGATAATCCGCAGCAGGGACGGGAACCTGATAGAGACGATCTGCCAATCCGTTCCATTCAAACGCGGGAAGAGGCTTCTTGGGAGTGTCCTTCTTCTCATCTTTCTTGTCGCTCTTTTCCTTGCTGTCATCATGATCCAGCTCGGTTGGGGCCTGGAAAGGAAAGCGTTCTCCGGCCTGGAGTGCGAGGGCATAGATGCCTGTACGATGTGGAAACGCCGGTCCCAGATTGCGGTCTCCCCAGGGAGAGCCGTTAGCCAGCGAGAATGTACGATCAGACAGGAACCACAGCCATTTCCCATCTGGGGAGAAGGTTGGGCTATAGGATTCGTAACGGTCGCTCGTCACCCACTCCGTCCGTCCTGTTTCCGGAGAATACAGGGCAATCTGACGTCGCAGATTGGAGCCGCGCGTGCGTACGAAGGCTAGGGCCTTTCCGTCTGCCGCCCATGAAAGGGAATCGAAAACGTTCGTGCCGTCCTGAGTGGCATCATCAACGAGCTTCTCAGCTTTGCTCGAAAGGTTGAGCAACCATAGGCGCCCCAGCAAATCCGTATGCGCGGCGTATTTTCCGTCTGGTGAAATTTCGAGAGCAACAGGCTCGGTTGAGGATGGCTGGCTGAGTGCTTCTCCCTTGCCGCTGCCATCTGCCGCAAAACGCCACAGCGCAGATTCTCCGCCAGCATCACTGAACGCAATGACGGATTTGCCATCCGGCGTCACGCGGGCGAGGCGCAGGCGGACATTGTCTGGGGTGGGCAGGACGATCAGACGCCGTGGGGAAGCTGCTGCCACGACCGTGTGGCCGCGCATCGTGAAGATAGCAGCATCGCCTTTGGGAGAAATGGTCTCCGACGTGGTGAAGCGGGTTGGTCGATCCAGCCAGTACGGTGCACGAGGTGCATTGTCCGAGACCAAATTGACAGGGATCTGGTGGCTCTCGCCAGAGGTCAAATCCAGCGAAAAGAGGTCTGCCCCTTTGCGGAACACAACATGATCGCCTGAGAGTGACGCTTCCAGAATGCTGTAATCTGTAAAATGGGTCAGCTGTCGGGCATCTGTTCCGTCTGCTGCGATGCTCCAGAGGTTGTAACGTCCGTTTTCGTCGGAAATAACGATCAGACGATCCCGCCACGGCATGGGGCGAAGCAGGTTGGCTGTGCGTGTGCCAATACGTTCGGCCTCGGCTCCGGACTGAAGATCAAACCGCCAGAGTTGCGAGAGTGCTCCTCCACGATAGGCCCGCATATGATCGCCTGTTACCGCGACCCCGAACCGCACGGCATACAGCCATTTACCGTCCGGGCTAATGGAAGCGTCATTGACGTTGGCAAGCGGATAGACGTGCTTTGCACCCGTTTTCGGATCCAGAGCTGCGACATTATAGCTGTAGTAAGGGCCAGTTGCGTCCGGCATGGAGTACAGGATGCCTGCATGAGCATCCCATCCTGCGATATGAAGTTTCGGCGCGTTTTCAAACGTCATGCGTCGGGGTGTGCCGCCGGAACTTGGCATGATGTAGAGCTCTGTCGGCCCATCAAAATTCGCCAGAAATGCGATTTCTTTGCCATCGGGGGAGAGGACAGGCTGCGGGTCAACAGCATTGGCGCCATGGGGCGCGCTGGTCAGGCGCTGGGCTGTGCCTCCCGTCAGGGGCACACTCCAGACTGACTGTTCCGCGCTGAAAAGAACGGTCTGCCCAGTGACTGACGGCTCCCTGAAATAACCGGGCTCAGCCTGGGCGGTCAGCCCGGAAATGCACCCCAGAAGAGCCGCGCATGAGAGAAGGGAACGTCGGAGGGAAAACCGCATGATGTGAAGGACTTCTCATATGAAAATATCCGTCGATGATGCTGCGGTTTCATATCGCCGTCGAGACGGCAGGTGCGTTTTGAAGGTGGGAACACAAAAAACGCCAGCCCTAGATGGGCTGGCGCTTCGTGTTTTGCCGTGAAAACCTGGATCAGGCGGTCAGAGCAATGACCTTGTCTTCAGCCGCTACCAGGTAGGAGCTGTTGGACAGGACCTGAACAGCCAGCATGGCAATGCTGTGAGAAGACCGGCTCGGGAGCGAGATTGCGGCATGACCTGTGGTCCAGCGCATGGTCGTTCCTTCGGGAACACTCCAGCCAGACAGCTCTTCCTTGGCGAGATGTGCCGGAAGCACCGTGGTGCTGCCTGCCTCGTAGAGGGCAATCTGGCCAACGAGCACACCGAGTTCGCGGCGGTCATCAACAAATGGGCCAATCACATCGGACGGGCGGCTCGTGCGGGACATCAGGCGCACAGAGCGAACCTTCTCCGGCAGCATGAACATGGCATAGCCGTTGGTCTCACGCGTTTTACGGATGATGGTGCCATCTTCCGTCATGAGATGCAGGTCAGCATCCTGCGTCAGGACTGCACTGTCAGCCTGAGACACCAGACCTGCCATGTCTGCCCGTGCTTCGATTGCGCGGAACAGGGGCTCGACTGTTGTGCGGTCCGTCGTGAGCGGGGCCGCTGCGTCGTCGTTCCAGCTCTTGACGCTGCCGCCGATGCTGAAAACATTTCCGTCCTGACGGAAATCGCCGCGATTGCCCGTGTCGAGGAAGCTCTCCGTCAACAGGCCGTTGGCCATAATGACCGAGTGATCTGCCGTCTCGATGTGGAAGTAATCGTAAGACGTGATGCTTGTGTCGTAGTGAATGGAGCGACCATTGATCAGCATCCGGGCCGGGACAAACTTTCCATCAAGGAACAGGCAGTGTTCTGCCGTCACCAGAAGGTCCGTGTGTGGCATGCCGGGTGCGATGGCGTCCTTCAGAATACGAACCGGGTAGCCTGCTTCGTCTGCAAACGGACCTGGACGTACCGTCATGTGACGACGTCCGGCCCATGTGACAGTGCGAACGTCTTCACGGCCATCAACATACACAACCACGCTGTCGCCAAGGCGCAGGGTCTCGACAGCAACTTCCCCATCCTGCGTGCGGATCATTGAACCTGCGAGGAAGCAGATGACGCCGTTTCCATTGCTGGTGTTAACCGTGACCGGGTTGCTATCGGTCGGAGCGTTTTTGTAGCTGCTGTCGTAGGTAACGCTTTTGGGGCTGATTGTGCCGCTAGACGTGGTCAGCTTTACATTGTCGCTGGTCATGGTGGCAGACGTTACGGTCTGACCATTCACGCCGAGGCTGTCGCCTTCCTTCAGGTTGGCCAGAACCAGCTTATTAGCTGCGTACTGGTCGCTCGGAAGAATCAGCGTGTTGTTGCCCGTTCCGAAAACGACCTTTGTGCCGTCAGTCGGGTAAGTCGTAATGGTGGCTTTGGCACCATCATTCAACGTCAGGGTAGACTGGAGGGCAGAGCTGTCCGTGAAGGACGTACCTGCGCCATTGACCGTGATGGGGCCTGTAATGGTGGTGCTGTTGCTGGCCGTCTTGACGGTCGAACCATTGGAAATATTGAGGTTGCCAGCAATTCCGCTGCCGCTGACGCTGCCCAGCGTAATGTTGGAATTATCAAAATTGAGCGTGCCGCCAGTCGCGATCGATGGCTTGAGGCCCGGATAGCCAGACCAGTCCTGCGAGACATTCGCGAATGTCGCAGTGCCGCCGTTATCAACCTGAAGGACGTTGTTAGCCGTCAGCGGGCGCTGGATGTTTGCCGTGCCACCTGAAGCGACTTCCAGATTGTTGACAGCCAGAGCGCTGGTGCCAGACGCGATATCGAGAGTGCCTGCAACCTTGATGTTGACGCCGGAAAGCGTTGATGTCGCGCTTGAGACGGTAACGGTCACACCTGATGGGATGGTGACTGTGCCTTGATTCGTCTGCGTATCAGGAACGTGTGTTGCTGGTGCGCCATCGTAGCTCCAGTTCGACACGTCACTCCAGTTGCCGCCGGTTGTTGGGCCGACCCACGTGTAGAGATCGCCGTTTGTCCAAGCGGGTGTAGATGTTGCCATGATGTGATGAAAATCCAGAATGCAGGGGTGCGCCGTATTGTTCGCAGAGTGAAGTGGAATTGCTCCCATCGCTTCTTCTGCAGACAAACGAAAGCTATTGATGGCGTAATTCGTTCAATTAAAGCTAACAGTCAATGTAAATGATGAAGATGAATAATTTGTAAAAAACCAACGCCTCATTGCTCGGCTTATTCAAGCCGGGCAAGAAACGTTCAAATCGAAAAAATTTATGGATTTATCGAGAGATTTTTTAACCGACCGCAGATTTGAGGCCATAGCCTGCTGCGAGTGGGCAAAGTGGCAGCATTGCAAGCAGGCATGCTCCCAGAAGGTCGAATCCGGCGCTGGATGATGCACCAAGCTGCCCGGCATAGGACGAAGCCGCACCGAAAATCAGTACTGGCGTTGCGAGAGGCAGAACAAGAAGTGGCAAAAGAACGCCACCACGACGCGCCCCCAACACGATTGAGGCGGCCATGCCACCCATCAGGGACAGGCACATCGTTCCAAGCATCAGCCCGAACAAGAGAAGCGGGAGTTCGCTCCCTTTTACGCCCAGCATGATGCCAAGCGGGATCGCTGCAACAAGAAGAGGCAGGCCAGTTGTCAGCCAGTGAGCAATCATTTTGGCGAAGGCAACGGCATACGCTGGAAGGCCCGTGAGCATCAGCAGATCCAGTGAGCCATCTTCCAGTTCAGAGCCGAAAAGTCTGTCCAGCGGGAGCAGCGATGCGAGCAGTGCACAGACCCAGATGATGCCCGGCCCCATATGACGCAACAGGTCTGGTGAGGGGCCAAGAGCCAGAGGGAAAAGGCTGCCACACAATATAAAGAAGAGCAGGGATGCGAGTGTATCCGCCCCAAACCGATAGGCAAGTCGCAGGTCGCGGTCGATCAGGGCAAAGAAAGCGGTCATGACAGCCAGAGCGGTTCAGCGTGAGCAAGGGAAGGGAGTTCGTGCGAGCGCGTGTTATCCAGAGGGAGCGGAACATGCGTCGTAACAATCATGGCTCCCCCATTGTCACGGTGTTTGGCCATGATTGCCCCAAGCCGTTCGATGCTCGCTACGTCCAGACCAACGGTCGGTTCGTCCAGAAGCCAAAGGGGTGCTCCTGACAGCATGACGCGTGCGAAAGCTGCCCGGCGTTTCTGCCCCGAGGACAGGAGGCGTGCTGGAAGGTCAGTCAGGAATGCCAGATCAAGGGCTTCCAACACGTCTTCCATGCTTCCGCTGCCCAGGCGATCGGCCAGGGCAAGATTTTGCGCCAGCGTCAGGCCAGGCTTGAGAGCATCCTGATGGCCCAGCCAGGCCAGTGCTCCATAGCGCTCAATCGTGCCACCATCAGGCTTGCGAAGGCCTGCGATTGTTCTGAGAAGAGTGGATTTTCCCGCACCATTCGGGCCGGTGAGTATCATGGCATCGCCATGAGCAAGCGAAAGGCTCACATCATCCAGAACCAGCCGGTCTCCACGGAAAACCGTAATATCCCTGACATCCAGAAGCACGGAAGGTGTTGTTGGGTCGGGCGGCTGGGTCGTCATGGGAAGCGTTCTGTCCGGTTCACGGTCTTATCAGCTTAGACCCTCTGAGCGCGGGAACTGCAAGGGGGCGTCTGAAAAGCTGCAATCTGGTGAATTCTCATTCCCGCATGCAGGAAAGGTCTCGATAGCCAGTGCGAGGTCCGTTAAGAGGGCTGAACGGTATAATGATCACACGTCTTGTTAAGGGATGTCTGGAACTGACTGATCTGGTGTTACAGGCGAGCGGGATCGCCAAGTCTTTTGATGGCAACGAAATTCTTCGTGGTCTGTCACTTGATGTTGAACGTGGCGAGCTGATCTCGATTATCGGACCGTCAGGGTGTGGCAAGTCCACCTTCCTGCGGTGCCTCAATTTTCTGGAGCATCCTGACGCCGGAACTGTCCGTATTGAAGATGTGACACTCGCCTGCACTGGCAAAAGCTGGACGCGCGCCAATGAGGCACAGGCCCATCGTTTGCGGGCGCATGTCGGCATGGTCTTTCAGGCCTTCAATCTTTTCCCTCATAGAACCGTCATTGATAACGTCATGATGGCGCCGATGCGCGTGAAGGGTGTCTCACGGGATGAGGCGCAGGCGACTGCCTGTACGCTTTTGGAAAAAGTGGGCCTGGCGGGTGTTAAAGACCGCTACCCGGACAGTCTTTCGGGCGGCCAGAAGCAGCGCGCGGCTATTGCCCGTGCGCTCGCCATGAAGCCATCTGTCATGTTGTACGACGAGCCGACATCCGCACTCGACCCGGAACTTTCAGAAGAAGTTCTGTCGGTGATGCGGGATCTGGATGATGATGGGATGACGCAGCTTGTCGTAACACATGACATGCGCTTTGCCCGTGCCGCCTCGGATCGCGTGCTGTATGTGGAGGCTGGTGAGATCGTTGAAAGCGGTGACCCGGACCTAATGTTCGCCAACCCGAAAGAGGGGCGCACACGGCGCTTCCTGCGGACGCTCCTGTGATGAACAAGTTTTTTGCGTGTCTTCTGGCGCTGGCTTTCATGTTGGCACCCTCCGTTCATGCCGTAGCAGCTGACGAGACTGTCGCATCCGCGCCAGACGTTCTGGTCGTGCCGGGGGCTCGGGATAACACCGATCTGCCCTGGGCTTCGGATGGTGAGGCCAATGTGCCTTACGTGTTCCATGATCCCGAGCATGAATCCCGGATGACCGGGTTCGAATACGATCTGGTCAATGCCATCGCTGAGAAAATGCACCGCAAGGCGCGTTTCATTCAGAATGACTGGGATGGCCTGATTCCCGGTCTGTCGCGCGATCTTTACAGCATGGTTGCAGACGGCATTGAAATGACGCCGGAGCACAAGGCGGCGGTCCTGTTCTCCCGTCCTTATTATGTAACAAGCGAGCGGATTATTCTTCGCAAGGAAGAAACGGGTCTCGACACGCTGGAGGCTCTCAAGGGGCATAAGATTGGCACGATCAAGGACACCACAGCCGAGCGAATGCTGCGCCGGCAGGGTGGCTCTACGATCCGGTCTTATGAAGAAGAGACAAATGCCTTTTCAGATCTGCGCAACGGAAGGCTGGACGCGATCCTGCTGGATGCGCCCATCGCCCTGTATTACGGCAGCATTTCCGATGACATGAAGCTGGTGGGCGAACCGATCGGCAGCATGGAATATGGTATCGCGTTTGCACCTGGTAGCCGCGCGTTGCGTGATCAGGTGGATGCCGCCCTCGGCGATCTTATCAAGGACGGGACGCTTCACCAGATTCTGGCACGCTGGAACCTGTGGACTCCGTTGATGGAGAACTACACCGGGGACCATACCCATCCGGATATTGCTCCGGTGGAATGGGACCGGTATCGGGCGGCCATGGCCAGCACCACGGGTGGAAACTGGAAAGTTCTGGTCCACCGGTATGTCGGGTTCCTGCCTCTGATCGGCCAGGCAGCCTTGATGACGTTGGCTGTTTCAGCGCTCGCTATGGTAATTGCGGTCGCTCTGGGCCTGCTTCTTGCGTTGGCGCGGCATTATGGTGGGACGGTCCCTCGGCTTGTGGCGGGGCTATATGTGGAAATCGTCCGCGGCACACCGTTGTTGATTCAGGTTCTGTTCATTTTCTATGGGCTGCCAGCCTTTGGCATTCGGCTGTCTCCCTTCATGGCAGGCGTGTTGTCACTGGGGCTCAATTACGCGGCCTATGAAGCCGAGAATTACCGTGCGGGTTTGTTGTCTGTCCCCCGGGGCCAGATGGAAGCCGCTATTGCCCTGAACATGACGCACTGGCAGGCGCTTCGTCTGGTCGTGGTGCCGCAGGCCTTCCGCACGGTTGTGCCGGTCATGACCAATGACTTTATTTCGTTGCTCAAAGACAGTTCGTTGGTGTCCGTCATTACCTTGACGGAACTCAGTCAGACCTATGTCCGTCTATCGTCCACCTATTACGATTATTTCGGAACGGGGCTGATGGTCGGTGCGGCTTATCTTCTGCTTGGGCTACCGTTCGTGAGATTGGCCCGTATGGCAGAACGGCGCATGGGCCGCGGTATGGGCGGCAATATTGGCCACCACTGACTGGGAGGCATGAAAGACGCCTCATTCAATGAATAAAAAAAGCTGCCTCTCTGTTGGGAGGCAGCCTTTTTTTTGTCAGGACGCTTTGGGCGCTGACGGATCACTCGTGATGGATGGTGTGAGGGTATTAGGGTTAAGCGTCCCGTCAAACCCTTGCCGCAGAACGTCCGCCCATTTCAGCATCCACCGATCCAGATCCGTGATGAAGCGCGAGGAGTCCGGATTGGAATGAACTGTGCCTTTGCCCCAGATGTTAATGGGCGCCAGGAGTTGGCGGGACCCGTGCTCAATCGGGGCAATAAGCGTCTCAACAGTTTCGACCTGAACGCCCTGCGTGCCCTGAAGGGCCGCGTGATACCAGCCAACATTGATCATGAGGGGTGGAATTGGAAAGCCGAGCGTTGCCATGCGGTTGAAGGCCGCTGTGATGAACGGGTCCGGGCTGACTGTATTGTTCGCCAGAACTGCGTTCCCCATATAGGTGCACTCTTCCGATGCGCCCGGTTTTCCACTGATACGTGACGCATAGTTGCGATCATCATGGCACGGCGTTTCCAGCCCGTCCGTCACTTCCTGCGGAAGAGTCTGCTGGCTGGCTCGGACAACAATCACTGCCGAGACAACACCACTATCCGTGCGCGCCAGAACCTGCTGGGAAATTTCTCCGTGAGGGCCGCTGCGGGCTGTCAGGATAGTGTGCCAGTCTCCGGTCGGGAGCGGAACAGTGCGCCCGGCAATCTTCAGGCTGTGCCGGAGGGTGATGCCTGGATCGGGAACACCGACCTGATCCACGCCACCATTGGGGGCATTGCCGCCGGCGGGGTTTTGAGGGCCAGCGCCCGCTGCAGGCGATGGGCTTGCACCAGGAGCATGTCCCGGGAGCCAGGGCATGGCTTTCTTCAAAGCCGGGGTCGGGAAAAACGACGCCATCCCGATCCCGCCGACCATCATGATAAGGCTTGTGCGCCAGAGAGGCGCACGGCGCCAGAGTCGTCCAAATGCTGTCATGGATCAGTGGCTCAGGCGGCCGAGTTGCGCTTCGGTATCCTTGGAAATTTCCGCGACAACGCCCTCATCTCCTGCCGTCAGACGAACCGTCTTGGCGCCCTGCTGACGGGTGATAATCAGGCTTTCGCTCACCATATCTTCAATGGACCGCACCAGATCACGAGCGCTGGCGCCGGTGCCCAGGTTCTTCTGCTTGACCATGACCTGAAAGAGCAGGGCCGGATCAATACCGCCTGTTTCAACGTGCAGGCCATAGCTTTCGATCATGGCTTCAATTTCCAGAGCGGCCACACGGGCTAGATCCAGACCGCGAAGGGCGCGGAATACGAAGATCCTGTCGAGGCGGTTCAGAACCTCAGGAGCGAAGCCTGCCCGCTTGAGCGCTTCCACCGACTCCGCACGCATTTTGTCAGGTTCATTTTCCAGGCGGTCCGCAATCTCTGTCAGTGCGTCCGTTGCGATGTTGGACGTCAGCATGAAGATGGCGCGGGTGGTGGAGACCTGTTCGCCTGTAGATGCTTCCGTAACGTGACCATCGTTCCATGCAGTGAGAAACTTCTTGAACACGTCCGGGTGGGCTTTTTCAATTTCATCCAGTAGCACGACGGCATCTGGCTGATCCTTGAGTCCGCCGGTCAGCTTGCCGAAAGTGTCTGAACCGACATAGCCCTTCGGGGAGCCGAAGAGCTGTGTGGCTGCATGGGGGCTGGACATCTGCGTCATATCGAAATGGAGCAGAGGACGTTCCATCTGGCGAGCGATCTGCTTGGCCAGATAGGTTTTGCCAGTTCCTGGAGGCCCTGCCAGCAGAAAAATGCCGACGGGCTTGCCACGCACCTGAAGAGCGAGGCGGCGGCGGAGCTGCTGGGCAATGTCTTCGCAGACACGGTCCTGCCCGATGACGCGGGCCCGAAGAGATGCGGCAAGCTCCTCCGCATCAATGACGGTTTCGCGCTGTTCGCGGGCCATGAGTTCTTCAAGCGCACCACGATTGGTCAGCCGGCTGAGAACATCCATGATCAGACCTTTCCTCCGGCGCAGTCCACGACGCGCCAGTTTTTCTGCAGAAGTTTCGTATCCCAGACCCATGACGGTCAGGAGGGCGCCGATTCCGGCAAGGGGAAGATAGGCAGGGCGTGCCCAGTTCAGAGCTCTCCAGAAACCATCCAGAGACAGGTGTAGCATGACGGCCACCTGAATGACCGCCAGAATCAGGAAGGCCGCCATCATAACTGGCATGGCCCGGTTGAGCATGGGAACGAGGGACTTGAACACCGGGGTGGCCTTTACTGAACAATCACACCAAGCACGATACGCTGACTCAGCGCAGTCAGGCTTGGCAGGGCTTCGGGGCCGAGGGCGGTCATGGCACCAATGGTAAGAGCGGGTGCGTGCGGCATTGTGACAGGATCAATCGTAACCTGTGCGGCTTCGGCAATCGGCAGAATGAGCCGCTGGAATTTTCCTGTCAAAACAACGCGCTGGGTCAATCCGGATACTGTGACATCAACAGTCTGTCCTGTCACGCCTGCCGCATCCAGAACCGGCATTTCCACAAGGCGCATATCGCCACGCTGCACAGCCGCTAAAATCTGGCTTCGCTGTTGGGCATTGAAGCTGGTGGCAGCAAGCGCTTTAGGGGCATTCTGTGCGGAGAGCATGGAAAGCTGAACAGCCGCCTGAAGCGCCGGTGCCGTGCCAACGGCAGCATTGTCTGGCGGAGGAGCGGGAACTGCCGCCTTGGGCGTTGTGGCATGAGTGTAGAAAAATGCCCCGGCCCCAATGGTGACCACGGCCAGAAGACTACCTCCCGCCCAGAGAGGTCGGCTCCGGGGAGCATCCTGCTGCGGAAGGAGATGCGGTTTAGGCTCGGGTTCGGCTGTCATCAGGGCCTCATCTCACCCTGACTACCCGTTCAAGGCAAGCATTCTCCGCACTGATAAATGTAAACAAATCTTTCGATATGCTTATGGGGCTGTATCCCTGTCGTTCTACTTGCATTGCGAGGGTGGAGGGCCTAGATAGAGGTCATTCCATTCATCTTCCGCTTCTTTTCGGGGGGTGGCCCTGACGGGCCGCCTTTTTTGTCTTGTCTCAACAGAACACATCTTCCGGTCTCGAACTGCCTCATCTGACGGGCCTTGAAGCCCGCATTGCGGAGCGGATCGTGCCGACGCTGGCGGACCTGGGCTACGAGCTCGTCCGTCTTTCCGTTCTCGGGCGCGACACCCCGACCATTCAGATCATGGCGGACCGTGCAAACGGCTCCCTGATCTCCGTGGAGGACTGCGAGCAGATCAGTCACGCCGTCGGTGCCATCCTTGACGTGGATGACCCGATTCCAGGCGCATGGATGCTCGAAGTATCATCAGCTGGAATCGACCGCCCTTTGACCCGTGCAAAGGACTGGGAGCGATTCGCCGGACATCTGGCCAAGGCTGAGCTTGATGTTCCGCTCAATGGCCGTCGTCGTTTCTCTGGAACGGTGATGGGCACGCGGGATGGCAAGGGCGTGATTCGTCTGGACGACGGGACTGAAGCGGAGCTGCCATTGGCGGAAGTTCGCAAGGCCCGTCTGATCCTGACGGATGCCCTGATTGAGGCAAGTGCTGCCCTTTCGGGTATCACACCTGAAGCGGAGAGTGACGGCGAGACGCCTCGCGTTCCGAAACTGAATCCGAAGAAGCCGGGGAAGAAGAAACAATGACCCGTCTCATGCTGGCTGGAGGTCCGATCTGATGGACACATCTGTTATCCGCCCTGAACTGCTGCTGGTCGCAGACGCAGTCTCGCGCGAGAAGAACATCGACCGCGAAGAAGTGCTGGAAGCGATGGAGCAGGCCATTCAGAAGGCTGGCCGCGCCAAGTATGGTCACGAGAAGGACATTCGCGCGACCATTGACCGCAAGACGGGCGAAGTTCGTCTCAGCCGCTGGACGGAAGCGGTCGAGCAGGTGGAGAATGAGGACACGCAGATCCCCATTCACATTGCTCGTAAGTTCCAGCCGGAAATTCAGATTGGCGAACATCTCGTTGATCCACTGCCGCCGATCGACTTTGGTCGTATTGCAGCGCAGACGGCCAAGCAGGTTATTGTGCAGCGCGTGCGTGAATATGAACGCAAGCGTCAGTTCAATGAATTCAAGGATCGCGTAGGCGAGATCGTTAACGGTACCGTCAAGCGGACCGAGTACGGCAACATGATGGTTGAAATCGGCAATGCCGAAGGCCTTCTGCGTCGTGATGAACTGATCCCTCGCGAGTCTTTCCGAAATTCGGACCGTATTCGCGCGTATATCTATGATGTACGTGACGAGCCGCGCGGCCCGCAGATCTTCCTGTCACGGACGCACCCGGCATTTCTCGCCAAGCTGTTCGCCCAGGAAGTGCCGGAAATTTACGATGGAATCATCGAGATCAAGGCTGTTGCCCGTGATCCAGGGTCCCGCGCCAAGATGGCTGTCATTTCCCGTGATGCCGCAATTGATCCGGTCGGTGCCTGCGTTGGTATGCGCGGCTCGCGCGTTCAGGCCGTTGTGGCTGAGTTGCAGGGCGAGAAGATCGACATCATTCCCTGGAGCCCGCAGGCTGCAACATTCGTTGTGAATGCGCTGGCACCTGCTGAAGTCACCAAAGTGGTGATGGATGAAGAAGCAGGGCGTGTTGAAGTCGTGGTGCCAGATGAGCAGCTTTCGCTCGCGATCGGTCGCCGCGGACAGAACGTACGTCTGGCCAGCCAGCTGACCCGCTGGGACATCGATATTCTGACGGAGGCCGAGGAATCGGAGCGTCGTCAGGAAGAGTTCCGCAAGCGGACTGGCCTGTTCGTTGACTCGCTGGATGTGGACGATGTGATTGCCAGCCTTCTGGTTACAGAGGGCTTCCACTCCATCGAAGAACTGGCTTATACGGAGCCGGGCGAACTGCATGACATCGAAGGCTTCGATGAGAGTGTTGCCGAAGAGCTGATGCTGCGTGCAAACGAGTATCTGGCTGGCAAGGAACACGAGTTGGACGACAAGCGCAAAGAGCTTGGCGTGACGGACGATGTTGTTGATCTCGGAGTCTTCACGAACCAGATGCTGGTGACGCTTGGTGAGAAGGGTGTGAAAACGCTCGACGATCTGGCGGATCTGGCAGGTGATGAACTCGTGGACATTCTTGGCGCAGACGCCATGGATGAAGATGCCGCGAACGAAGTCATCATGGCAGCCCGTGCCCACTGGTTTGAAGGTGACGAATCGGCTGAAGCCGAAAAGAAGGACGGGGAGTCGACCGACGTCTGATATTTCTGATACTGATAATGGTCCCATTCGCGGTGCTTTAGGGCGCCGCGGTTCAGAGCGCCGCTGCCTCGTGACCCGAGAGCAGAGGCCGCCTGAAAGCATGATCCGTTTCGTGGTCAGCCCGGATAATCGGGTTGTGCCAGATCTGGCTGCAAAGCTGCCTGGTCGGGGAATGTGGTTGAGTGCCAGCCGGGATGTGTTAGATAGCCCCCGCACCCGACAGGCTTTTGCACGTGCTGCAAAGGCCCAGGTGTCTGTACCGGACTGTCTGGCGGATCTCGTCGAGGCGGCACTGGGACAGAGGATGTTGGACGCTGTCAGTCTGGCCCGAAGAGCGGGGCAGGTTGTCTGCGGGTTTCAGAAATGCCGGGAGTGGCTCATTTCCGGTAGGGCAGGGGTGGTGATCCGTTCCGAAGGTGCAAGCCTGGACGAGTTCTCCAGACTGGTGTCGGGCCGGCGATCTCTGCCGGCGGTGACAGTTCCCGATCGCGTCCTGGCTTCGGCGTTCGGCCGGGACCGGGCGGTCTATGCGGTGATGGCGCCGGGTGCGCTGGCACAGCGCCTGATCGCCGAACATGAGAGATTTTCGGGAGTGGCAGGACGTCCACTCCCAGACCCCAAAGGGGTCAGTAAGGAACAGGCGGAACTATGAGCGACGGCAACGAGCGCAACCAGGACGGAACACAGACCCCATCACAGGGCGGCGAACAGAACAAGACTGGCCGCCTGTCCCTACGCCCAGCAGGACGTCAGGAGGTCGGTCGTACAGTCGACGCTGGCTCCGTGCGTCAAAGCTTCAGCCACGGCCGTTCAAAGGTCGTACAGGTTGAAGTTCGCAAGCCCAAGCGCGCAGCGTCCGGTCCGGGTGGCTCGGCTGCTGGCGGCGCACGTGGTGGTCGTGGTGCTGGTGCTGGCGGTCGCGCCCTGACGGCTGCGGAGCTTGCAACGCGTCAGCGCGTTCTGGAAGCACAGCGTAAAGCTGCGGTTGAAGAGGCTGAACGCCGCGAAGCCGAAAAGATCCAGATCATGTCGGCTGCAGAAGCAGCCCGTCGTGCTGAGGAAGAACAGCGTCTTGCTGCAGAAGCAAGAGAAGCTGAAGAAGCAGCGCGCATCGAGCGTGATCGTCAGGCGATCAAAACAGCGGAAGACGCACGCATCTTCGCAGAAGAAGAAGCTCAGCGCGCTGTGCGTCAGGCTGAACGCGAAGCTGAAGAAGCCCAGCGTGCTGCTCCGCTTGATCCGCGCACACATTCAACGGGTGGCGTGCAGCTTGCAGCCCCTGTGCAGCGCCTGCGTCCACTCGCAGAGCGTGCAATCATGCCGGAGCGTCCGGTTCAGACTGCGCGTCCTACACCTGCCGCGCCGGCACAGCCACGTGGTGGTGAGACGCTTCATCTGCGTTCTCCGGCCGCAGCCGCTGGTGGCGAAGAAGAGCGTCGTGCTCCTGCCCGTCGCAGTGGCGGTGGTGCTCCCAGCGGTCCGGCCCAGCGTCGTTCCACGCAACCTTCCCCACGTAAGAGCCCGGGCGGCAATGACCGTCGTAGCGGTCGCATCGACGTGCGCGCAGCGATTGAAGGCGATGACGGCAAAACCCGTTCGCTGGCTTCAGTTCGCCGTCAGCGCGATCGTGAGCGTCGCCAGGCTGAGCTTGAACGTCTTCGTTCTGATCAGGTGCGCGTTGTGCGTGACGTAATTGTTCCGGAAACCATCACGGTAGCCGAGCTGGCCAACCGTATGGCGTCCCGCCAGGGTGATGTCATCAAGTCGCTCATGAAAATGGGCGTCATGGCGACGGCAACCCAGAGCATCGACGGCGATACTGCTGAGCTGATTGTCGAAGAGTTCGGCCATCGTGTGAAGCGCGTTGCTGAAAGCGATGTGGAAATCGGCATCAAGGGTGTTGAAGATCGCCCAGAAGATCTGGCGCCGCGTGCTCCGGTCGTGACCGTTATGGGTCATGTCGATCACGGTAAGACGTCTCTTCTCGATGCACTGCGCTCTGCTGATGTGGCTGGCGCAGAAGCCGGCGGTATCACGCAGCACATCGGTGCGTATCAGGTCACGGCACCTTCCGGGAAGAAGATCACCTTCATCGATACACCGGGCCATGAGGCGTTTACGTCCATGCGTGCTCGTGGTGCATCCGTGACGGACGTGGTCGTTCTGGTGGTTGCGGCTGATGACGGTGTCATGCCGCAGACGATCGAAGCCATTAAGCATGCCAAGGCTTCGAACGCCCCAATCATTGTCGCCATCAACAAGATGGACAAGCCTGGCGCCAACCCAACCCGTGTCCGTCAGGAACTTCTGAGCCATGAAATCGTGGTCGAAGATATGGGCGGTGATACGCAGGATGTCGAAGTTTCGGCACTAAAGCGTACGGGTCTGGACAAGCTGGAAGAAGCTATTCTGCTTCAGGCTGAAATGCTTGATCTGAGAGCCAACCCGGATCGTATGGCCGAAGGTACGGTCATCGAAAGCCGCCTTGATCGCGGACGTGGCCCAGTGGCTTCCGTTCTGGTTCAGAAGGGCACACTGCGTCGCGGCGATATCGTTGTCGCTGGTGCAGAGTGGGGACGTGTTCGTGCGGTTCTCGATGATCGTGGCCGTCAGCTCAAGGACGCTGGCCCATCCATGCCTGTCGAGATTCTCGGCATCGCAGGCGTTCCGGGTGCAGGTGAGCCGTTCGTTGTTGTTGAAAACGACGTCCGCGCTCGTGAGATCAGCGAATTCCGTCAGCGTACCATCAAGGAAAAGCAGGCTGCGACGCAGGTTGCTGCCCGTGGCACACTCGACCAGATGCTGGCTCGTATTCAGGCCGGTGATCAGAAGGAAGTTGCCCTTCTTATCAAGGCGGACGTTCAGGGTTCTGCAGAAGCAATCTCCACGACCGTCCAGAAGCTGGCTCATGAAGAAGTTGCAATTCGCGTCCTGAACGCCAGCGTCGGTCAGATCACGGAAAGCGATATTCAGTTCGCCAAGGCTTCTGATGCCATTATCGTGGCGTTCAACGTTCGTGCGACGACGCAGGCTCGTGAACTGGCGCAGCGTGAAGGTGTGGATATCCGCTACTACTCCATCATCTATCAGGTGGCGGACGACGTAGAGCAGCTCGTGAAGGGCAAGGTTGCGCCCAAGCATCGCGAGAAGTTCCTGGGCTATGCGGAGATCCGTCAGGTCTTCAACATCACGAAGACTGGCAAGGTCGCTGGTTGCTACGTTACCGAAGGCCTCGTCAAGCGTGGTTGTGGCGTGCGTCTGCTGCGTGAGAACGTGGTCATCCATCAGGGTGAACTCAGCCAGCTCAAGCGCTTCAAGGATGACGTCAAGGAAGTGGCTCGTGGGTATGAGTGCGGTCTTTCCTTCGCAGGTTACAATGATCTGCGCGAAGGCGATGTCGTCGAGTGCTACGAGATGGAAGTGATCCCGGCTTGAGCTCACGTTCCAGAAATGACCTGAAAGGCCCGGCCGGCGTTGTTGCCCAAGGGCCGAGCACTCGCCAGCTTCGGGTGGCAGAAGAGGTTCGCCGGACACTGGCGGACATCTTCGCCCGCACGGAGTTTCGTGATCCTGACCTGCTGGATGTTCGCATCACGGTTACGGAAGTTCGGGTGTCCCCGGACTTTGGTCACGCGACAGTGTTCGTGACCCGACTGGGCAGAAGCGATGTGGAAGAAGTTCTTCCTGCTTTAAAGCGGGTTTCTCCCTTCCTTCGCTCCGGGTTGGCCAAGGTGCTTCGACTGCGAAGTGTTCCGGAAATTCATTTCCAGCCAGATACGGCGCTGGACAATGCGATGGAACTGGATCAGCTTTTTCGTTCACCGGAAGTTAGCCGAGATCTGGAAGACTGATTTTGCATAACACCTCTGGCCTTCGGGTCAGGGGTGTTTTTGCATTTACAGGTCAGACTGGTCTATCAGCGCCCGATCATGAGTGAGGGATGCTGGACCAGTGGCAAGAAAACGCGGACGCGAGATTGACGGATGGCTGATTCTCGACAAGCCGCTTGGCCCAACGTCTACGGACATGGTCAATAAACTGCGTTGGGAATTTGACGCGAAAAAAGCGGGCCATGGCGGCACGCTCGACCCCTTGGCCTCGGGCGTCCTGCCGATCGCATTTGGCAAGGCCACGCGAACAATCCCTTATATTATGGATGCGACAAAGCGTTACCGCTTTACCCTTTCTTTGGGGGAAAGCCGCACAACCGATGATCGCGAGGGAGAAGTTCTTGCAACGTCGGTTCATCGTCCAACAGATGATGATCTACGCGCCTGCCTGCCTGCTTTGACGGGCGATGTGATGCAGATTCCCCCCGTGTTCTCTGCATTGAGAGTTGGTGGAAAACGGGCTTACGATCTTGCGCGTGCGGGCCGTCCGCCGGAACTTCCGCCACGCCCGGCCCGGATAGATTCGATAACACTGGTAGAGCGCCCGGATCCAGATACTGCGGTTTTTGAAGTACAGTCTGGCAAGGGCGTTTATATGCGGTCTCTGGCGCGAGACATCGCTCTTGCGTGCGGAACGGTGGGGCATATTTCTGTCCTGCGTCGAACGAAATGCGGGCCGTTTGATCTGTCCCATGCCATGACGATTGACGAGATAGCACTGGACAAATCGACTCAAACTGTGGACAACGCCGATGCTCTTCCGGCTCCTCTGCTGGATGTAGCGACCGCGCTGGTCGACATCCCGGCGCTGGCCGTTACCGAAGCGGAGGGAAGAATATTGATCTGGGGCCAGTCTCTTGACCCCTCGGATCTCACATATTCTCTGCCGGCCGTGTCACAGGAGGGAGACCATCTGTGGCGTGCGATGATCGGAGAGCACGTGATTGGCCTGTGTCACATCCGCGATGGACGGCTCAGGGCAGCACGGATGCTGGAAAACCACGAGTTTTTTGGAGAACACGATGTCGATTACTGCAGAACGCCGCACGGCTCTGATCGCTGAGTACCGCCAGAACGAGACCGACACGGGCTCGCCGGAAGTTCAGGTTGCGATCCTGACCGAGCGCATTGTTAACCTGACCGAGCACCTGAAGACCCACAAGAAGGACTTCCACTCCCGTCGTGGTCTTCTGATGATGGTCGGTCAGCGTCGTAGCATGCTGGACTATCTGAAGCGCAAGGATCAGGCTCGTTACCAGAGCGTGATCGAGCGTCTCGGCCTGCGTCGCTGATACGTCGTCCGGGGGCTTGCCCCCGGACACCCCTGCCATCGGTCTTTCCGGGGGTGGGGTGCGCGACCGGCGTTTCAGGCCACATGGTGTCGTGCCGGGGGCTTCCCGCCACCACCGCCATGCCGTCCGAAACGCTGCTCCGTCACCTGCCGGATGTCCAGATGATGGCTCGTTCCTAATCTAGGAGAACGATATGTTCGATTATTTCCGTAAGGAAATCGAGTGGGCCGGACGCCCGCTTATTCTTGAGACCGGCAAGATTGCCCGTCAGGCTGACGGCGCTGTCATGATCACCTATGGTGACACGGTTGTTCTGTGTACGGCTGTTGGTGCCAAGAGCGTCAAGCCGGGACAGGACTTCTTCCCGCTGACAGTCAACTACCAGGAAAAGGCTTACGCCGCTGGCAAGATCCCAGGTGGGTTCTTCAAGCGCGAAGGTCGTCCGTCTGAGGCGGAAGTGCTGAATGCACGTCTGATCGATCGTCCGCTCCGTCCACTGTTCCCAGACAACTTCCGCAATGAAGTTCAGGTTACAGCTACGGTTCTGAGCCATGACATGGAAAACGATCCGGCGATCGTTTCTCTGATCGGTTGCTCTGCTGCCCTGACGCTATCTGGTATTCCGTTCTTCGGTCCGGTTGCTGCTGCTCGCATTGGTCGCATCGATGGCAAGCTCGTCGTGAACCCGACGCTGTCCGAAGTTAAGGACAGCACGCTGGATCTCGTTGTGGCCGGTACGTCTGAAGGCGTGCTGATGGTTGAGTCTGAAGCCAGTGAGCTTTCGGAAGAAACCATGCTGGAAGCTGTGACCCTGGGTCACACGTCCTTCCAGCCTGTGATTGAAGCCATCATCGCTCTGGCCGAACACGCAGCCAAGGCTCCGTGGGATCTGCCGACGCTGACGAAGGAAGAGATTGCTCTTCGCAAGCGCGTCGAAAAGGTCGGCAACAAGCTGATGGCCGATGCCTACAAGGAGCGCGTCAAGCAGGAACGCTACAAGAAGGTTGCTGAAGCCAAGGACCGCATCAACGAGATCCTTGCTGAAGAAGGTCTCGATGTTGAGCTGGCCAAGCCGATGCTCAAGGAGCTTGAAGCTCAGGTCGTTCGCGGCACCATTCTCAAGACCGGTATCCGCATCGACGGCCGTGACCTGAAGACGGTTCGCCCGATCCTTGCAGAAGTCGGTATCCTGCCGCGCGCCCATGGTTCTGCCCTGTTCACCCGTGGTGAAACGCAGGCTTTGGTCGTTGCAACGCTTGGCACGGGCCAGGACGAGCAGATCATTGACGCGCTTGAAGGCGAGTACCGCTCGAACTTCCTGCTGCACTACAACTTCCCTCCGTACTCGGTGGGCGAGTGTGGTCGTATGGGTTCTCCGGGCCGTCGTGAGATTGGTCACGGCAAGCTGGCATGGCGCGCGCTGCATCCGCTGCTGCCGTCCAAGGAGCAGTTCCCGTACACGATGCGTGTCGTCTCCGAGATCACGGAGAGCAACGGCTCCTCATCCATGGCAACCGTCTGCGGTACGTCCCTGGCGCTGATGGATGCCGGTGTTCCGCTGCCGCGCCCGGTTGCTGGCATCGCAATGGGCCTGATCAAGGAAGATCGTGGCTTTGCAGTTCTGTCCGACATTCTGGGTGATGAAGATCATCTGGGTGACATGGACTTCAAGGTTGCCGGTACGGATCAGGGCATTACGGCCCTTCAGATGGACATCAAGATCACGTCCATTACGCCGGAAATCATGGAGATTGCCCTGGAGCAGGCTCGTGGCGGTCGTATCCACATCCTCGGCGAAATGGCCAAGGCTCTGACGGAAGGCCGTACGGATGTGTCTGGCAATGCGCCGAAGATCACGACGATGTCCGTGCCGAAGGAAAAGATCCGCGATGTGATCGGTTCCGGTGGCAAGGTCATTCGTGAGATCGTCGAGTATTCCGGTGCCAAGGTTGACATCGGGGATGACGGTACGATCACGATCGCTGCGTCCAATGACGAGCAGGCCCAGAAGGCTATCGCCCGCATTGAAGGCATCGTGGCTGAGCCGGAAATCGGCCGCATCTACGATGGTAAGGTTGTGAAGACGGCCGACTTCGGTGCGTTCGTGAACTTCCTTGGGCCGCGTGATGGCCTGGTGCACATCTCCGAGCTGACGCAGGGTCGCGTTGCCAAGACGTCCGACGTTGTCCAGCAGGGCGACGCCGTGAAGGTCAAGGTCATCGGTTTTGATGACCGCGGCAAGGTGAAGCTGTCCATGCGGGTTGTCGATCAGGAAACTGGTGCCGATATCACGGAGAGTGTGGGGGCCAAGGCCGGCCGTCCGCCCCGTCGCGACGCCGAGTGAGTCCTCGGGCGGGGCTCGCAAGGCCCCGCCTTTTTTGTGTGAGTATCGGAGACATCGAGTCCCCATGAAGTTGATCGACACCCTTCGTTTTGGTGGTCAGGATGTTCTGCCTCTCGTCGAGGGGGGCAAGGGTGTTTCTGTCTCCACCGGTACTTCGGCAGGTCATTGGGCCGCTGCCGGCGGAATTGGAACCATTTCCGCCGTCAACGCTGACAGCTACGACGAACAGGGGCGTCCTGTTCCCCAGATTTACCACGGACGGACCCGCCGTGAACGGCAGCGCGAACTGATCCGCTACGCCATCGATGGCGGTATTGCTCAAGCGAAGATTGCCCGTGAGATCTCAGGTGGCAAAGGACGCCTCCATGCCAATATCCTTTGGGAAATGGGCGGCGCCGAAGAAATCATCGAGGGTATCCTTGAGGGCGCTCCGGGCGTTATCAATGGCCTGACCTGTGGTGCAGGCATGCCGTATCGCCTGTCTGATATCGCGATCAAGTACGGCATTCCCTATTACCCGATCGTGTCTTCAGGGCGTGCATTCAACGCGCTCTGGCGCAGAGCGTACAGCAAGGCTCCGGAACTGCTGGGTGGCGTGGTGTATGAGGATCCGTGGCGCGCGGGCGGCCATAATGGTCTCTCCAACACGGAAAACCCATTACACCCGGAAGATCCGTTCCCGCGCGTGCTGGAGCTTCGTCGGGTCATGCGTCAGTATGGTCTGGATAAGACGCCTATCATCATGGCCGGTGGCGTCTGGGCTCTGGAAGACTGGCAGGACTGGATCGGTAATCCGGATCTGGGGCCAATTGCCTTCCAGTTTGGAACGCGCCCTCTGCTCACGAAGGAAAGCCCGATTCCGGAGGCCTGGAAGCGCCGTCTTCTGACGCTGAAGAAGGGGGATGTCTATCTGAACCGCTTCTCTCCGACCGGCTTCTATTCCTCTGCTGTCAACAACAGCTTCATGCATGACCTGCGAGGCCGCTCGGAGCGTCAGGTTGCATACAGCCCGGAAGCCACGGCAGAGCTGGATGCGTCTTACGGCGTCGGTGCACGCAAGCGCGAAGTGTTTGTGTCCTCAACCGACCGTCAGCATATCGCAGGTTGGGAGGCCGCGGGCTTCACCGAGGCGCTCCGTACCCCTGATGATACGCTGGTTTTTGTCACCCCTGACAGCGCCCGTGAAATCCTGGCTGACCAGACGAACTGCATGGGCTGCCTGTCGGCGTGCAAGTTCTCCAACTGGATGCAGCGCGAGCCTTACACCAACGGTCAAAAAGCTGATCCGCGGTCTTTCTGCATCCAGAAGACGCTTCAGACGATTGCGCATGCTCCGAATGACGAGCATGCGGATGATGTGGTTGACCACAACCTGATGTTTGGTGGCACGAATGCCTGGCGCTTCGGAACTGATCCTTTCTATGCGAATGGATTTGTTCCTACAGTTGGTCAGCTCGTGGAGCGTATTCTGACAGGACGATAACATGACGGTGCGTGATCCACTGGCGCGACAGGCTTCATTGAACCGCACCCGTCATCTGACTTTCCTGTCACAGTTTCTGGCCCGTCATTCCGTTCCCCTCAGCCCGGAGCAACTTGCTCCTGCTGAGGGTGTCCGGGCGGCCCTTGCAACAGTTGTTGCCCTTCTTCCTGCTCTTTATTTCCATCAGGCTGTTTTTGCCTGGGCTGCTTTTGCAGCATTCTGGTGCTGTCTAATTGAACCCGGTGGTACACCGCGTGAGCAGTTGCGCATCCTCGGCATTTTTACGGTTGCGGGTGCGGTACTGGGCGGTGTGACGTCCCTGATTGCGACATTCCCGTATTGGGGGGTTATTCCCTGGTTGATCGTGACGGGCCTGTTCGCGGGGCTGGCACGTGCCTTAGTTCCCAGCATGGCACTCCTCTGCGCGTTGCTGGGTTGCGTCATGCTCGCCGGGATCGGGTTTCCGGCGCATTCATTCAACGATGCTCTGACGATTGCGCTCGCCTTCGGTGGCGGTGGAACGTGGGCGATCGTGCTGTGCCTGATCCTGTGGCCGCAGCATCCCTATGCGCCTGCACGGAGGGCTGTCGGTGGCTGCTATCAGCTTCTTGCCGTTATGGCTGGAGAATTGGCCGCAGGTCGTCTTCAGGAGACGGTTCATCGCCAGACGATCCGCACGGCCATTGAGCGGGCGAGAGGCGTTGCCCTTCAGATTGATGCAGGCCATGCCAGTTACAGTATGCGTGGTCGCCTGATTGCCTCTCTTGCCGGCGCAGAACGTCTTTTCACGGCGATGCTTGCTGTTGAGCATCTTGTTGAAACGCGCGGACTGGATTTCGAAGCACGAGGAACGCTCGCAGCATTTTCGGCGCTTTGTCAGCATGCCAGTGAGGCTGCTCTGTCGCCGAATCCCGATCTGAAGCGCCTTTCCGGGGAAGCGCTCGGTTTAGCTGATCGTATTCGTGTGCGGTCTGGCACGATCGGAGAGTTGGTGGCGACCAGTGCACGGACGCTGGGCACGCTCGCGGATGGTCTGGCTGAGAAAGCCCGGCTCCCTTTTGATGCTGATGCGCCCAAGCACGTTGCCCGGCTGACGCCTGTGATCTGGCGTCATGCCCTCCGGATGGTCGTTGGTCTTCTGGGGACTTATCTGGCAACGCAGTGGCTTGGCCTGAGCTATGGCTTCTGGGCTCTTGTGGCCGTACTGCTTGTTATCCAGCCCTCCGGCCAGACAACCCTGGTGCGGGCTCTGGAACGCGTTCTGGGAACAATCGGCGGGGGTGTTCTGGCACTTTTGGCAACGCCGTTCCTGCCGGGGCCGACAGAAATGATGGTCGCGCTTGCGTTGTTCGTGATTGGCGCGATTGCCATGCGCGCGGTCAACTATACGCTTCTGGTCCTGTTCCTGAGCGCACATTTCATTATCGTCACGGAAATGACGATGCCGTCTGATGGTGTCGCATGGCTCCGTATTCTGGATAATACGCTTGGTAGCCTGATTGGACTTGGCTGCGCTTTTGCACTTTTTCCCCAACGGCAGACGCAGGACATGGACGGTCTGTTGCGCGCCGCGATTGTGGGGAACATTCGCTATCTGTCCGCCGTGCTGAATGGCAATGATACGGTTTCTACAGATCGGACGCAGCGTCAGGCAGGGATTGACACCACACGGGCGGAGTTTGCCCGTGGCTCGCTTCCGCTTCTTGGTGGGCTTTCTGGTGTGGGGCCGGGGGCGGAGCGCATGCATGCCTTGTTACGCGCACTTAGAAGCCTGAGCGGAGAAGTCACGCTGCTTCGGTTTGATATGGCTGCCGGGCTGTGTGCGCCTGATCCTCAGACCGGCCAGTTCTGGAAGGAAAAGGCCGAAGCTCTTGAAGCACGAGAGCCCCTCGCGGAAATTGCGGGGCAGCTTGAGAGTGGTGAGATCATGTCGAGTATTGCGGCGCTGAAGCGTTCTGATCGCCCCGCTGCCAGTGAAGAAGCTCAGGGACCGGTTCTCTCCAGCCCCTGAGCAGGGTGTCAGTGGCGTCCACCACCACCGGGGCCACCGTGACCGCCGCCACCATGTCCGCCCCCTCCAGGGCCTCCTCCGCCGCCCGGGCCTCCGCCATGGAAGCCACCGCCGCCGGGGCGGCCACCACCAGAGACGCCTCCGCCCGGACGACCGCCTCCTCCGGGTCTCCCTGGGGGTGGGCCACCCCTAGGTCGGCCGCCACCGCGGTATCCACCTCTCCAGCGGCCGCCTCCGGCCGGTCCGACAGCATAGCCCGGTCCCCAGCCGCCCCAGCCACCGCCGCCCCAGCCAGTGTTGTAGTAGCTGCCGCCGTAGCCACCCCCGCCATAATATCCGTCGTAGCCGTCATAACCAACGCAGCCTGACAAAAGCGGGACGAGGAAAAAGGCGCCCATGAGGGCCAGTGTGCGAGATAAACGTCTGATCATTTTGCGTCCCCCGATGCGTTGGGGTCATGCCACTCCATCAGCCCGAAGGCCGCGCCTGCAGGGTCGGCGATAATGGCAATGGTGGTGTTCTGCCGGTCTGGATGGGGCTGTACGAGAATTGTCCCGCCAAGCGTTACGGCTTTCTTGGCCGCAGCATCCACACTGTCCACCTGCACGAAGTTCATCCAGCGGGCGTGTGCACCTTCAGGGAGGCGAGCGGGGAGCGGATTGATTGTAGCACGCGCGAAGGACTGGGATGCCAGCAAATAAGCCGTGCCACGCTTGGCGTCCTGAACTGCTTCGACCGTGTATCCAAATAGCTTCTGGTAAAATCCGGCCGCTGCGTAGGGATTGTTCGTCAGTAGGGCGCTCCAGATCCATGTTCCCTGAGCGGGTGGCGTCTCAACATCCGGCTCGTCACCTGCGCTGGAATGGAGTGCGGCGAACAGGCCACCCTGCGGATCTGCCAGGACAGTCTCGTGGCCTCGTCCTTCAACCATTTGAGGTTTGAAGAGAATATGGCCCCCCCAGATTTTCGTTGCTTCTGCGGCCGCTTTTACGTCTGACACGGAAATGAACGGGAGCCAAAGCGGGTCCCCGTGATGTGCCATGCGCGGAAGCTCGACCAGTCCTGCGACTGGCGCTCCGTTAACCAACGCCTGTGCATATTGCCCTTTTGAGACGGGAACGTCCTGGAAGGTCCACCCCAGAAGCGAACCGTAAAAAGCTTTGGCGCTTTTGAGGTCTGGCGTTGTGAGTTGGGCATAGACAATTTTGCCCGGCAGGAGTTGCGCCTTTGACGGTGCACTGGCGGTCGCAGGTGCATCAGCGGCCTGAAGCGCAGGAGCCGCACCTAGGCACAGACTTCCGGCCAGAAACAAGGACGCGTGACGCAGTCTTTTGCGAGAAATTGAATGGAACGGAGGCAAGGAAAATCTCCTTCAGGGCAGGAGAGAGCCTGCAATGCAGTCTCGGCGTTCAGGCTGAACGCTTGAATGACTGTATTGTTCCATATCGGCCCTTTTGAGGGAGCGTTTTCAGATTAAAGCGAGTTCTGCCAGCTCTCTACGGAGTTGAGGCGGAAGATCAGCAACCCCATCACTGCCCGCCGACTGGCCGAGATCAGGGGGCGCATCTTTTGGGTCCAGATATCGCCATCCCTGAAAGGGGCGCATGGTGCGGGGCTGAACGGGGATGATGTCGTCTGAGACTACAATCAGCGTTCCTTCCGTCCCGTCCGGGCGACGGCAGGCCTCAAGCCCTATAATGGGCTGACGGCACAGAATCATGCCGTCCATCACGCGATAAAGAGAGCCGCCGTCCAGGACTTCGGCTGCACGCTTGGGCATTGTCCGCGTGGGGACGGCGCCATGACCGTTTACACGCGGGTGCTGCATGCGCTCACGCAGTACCTCGATGGTCGGGCAACCGACGGCCAGCTTGATGATGTTCAGCATGTCGGGTGCCCTTCCGGAAAGTCTGGTGTCAGTGCGTTCCCATGGCATTCTGAGCCTGGGCGACGAACTCGTTGATAAAGCGCTTCGTATCCACGGACTGGACGATTTTCACCTTGCGAAGGCCCATGCCCTTGGGTGCAGTCGCGTCCGGCCAGACATGCGCATGTCCGTAATCCATGCCGGGTGCCGTGTTGATGTCCATATAGGCATCGACAGACTTCGTAACCAGATCTGGCTCGACAGCAATTGCAGAGGTCAGTTCATCCCACAGCGGAAGTGGGCCGTAGAACTTCTGAAGATACTCCGTGACCGGCGTTTTCTTCTCCGCGATGCGGTTCATCAGCTCATGCGTCATCATGACGTCGTTGGAGACATTGCCGACGCATGTGATGGCAGCCCACGGCGCGGTCAGTGTGATGTGGGCTGCTTCCGGATCGCCGATCATGTTGAAGTCTGAGGCAAAGTCCGCATTGCCTGTGATGGACATCATGCTGGAGTCCAGCAGGCCACCCATGAATACAAGCTGCTTGGCCGTAGCGGCAAAGGTGGGGTCCAGACGGATGGCAAGGGCGAGGTTGGTCAAAGGACCTGCCGCAATAATCGTGACCTGATGCGGGTGATCATGAACGGCCTTGATCAGCACCATCGCCGCGGGGAGCGGATCGACGGCCATGTGTGGTGTGCCTTCGGCCATCTTGCCGAGTGCGGGCTGTGTCTCTGGAGTGTGGTCAATGGAGCCCAGCCCACCCCATGCGCCCTTCCAGGGAATGGTGCCGTACTGCTTCTCACGAAGCTTCGTTGCCGCGACGGTGTTGACGAGTGGCATGGTAGCGCCATCCGCTACGGGAACCTGGGTCTGCTTTGCAATTTCCAGGAAGCGACGGAGATGCGCGGATTCAGCATTCTCCCAGTCGTCGCCGATCGTCACGGTCAAAGCCAGAAGATTGACGTTTTCGCGGTTGAGCAGCGGGATGACGGACTGGATGTCGGAGCCGCCTGGGCCGAGATAGTCGTTATCCTGAATATAATATCCCGGAGCCACAGGGGCAGCGGACGCAATGCCGGTCAGAGCGCAGGCAGCAAGGAGGGCAGAGAGAATGGATCGGCGCATGGTCTCGTCCTGTTAATTAACGCCCGATCATGCCTTCATGTGACCAATCTTGCCAGTAATGCTTCAAGACGAAGTCTTCCTTCCCCCGTCGCCTTTAGAATTCCGCCGTCACGGGTGAGGTAGTTTTCTTCCAGGCAAGCCTCAAGCATGAACGGATCGACGCAATCTTCCATCGGTCTACCCGTGCGGTCGGCAAATCTGGCTTCATTGATGCCTTCAGACAAACGCAGCCCCATCAGAAGCGCTTCCCGGCCACGTTCTTCCGCAGACAGAAGGGTTTCGTCCGTACTGCCAGAACCCGTTCTTTCAACGCGGTCCGCCCAAGGTTCGGGGGCACGGTGACGACGGGTTGCGTAAAGCTCTCCATCCAAAGTCAGGCGACCATGCGCGCCGGGGCCGATGCCGATATAATCTGCGTAGCGCCAGTACGTCAGGTTGTGGCGGCTTTCCGCGCCGGGCCGGGCATAGTTGGACACTTCATAGGGGAGGAGACCGTGCTTTGCGGCCGTATCGCCCGTGAGGTCATAAAGGCGCGCAGCGTCTTCGGCATCCGGGAGCTTCAGCTCTCCACGCCGGTGAAGGGCTTCGAACTTCGTGCCGGGTTCAATCGTGAGCTGATAGAGCGACAGATGATCCGCCACCAGATCCAACGCGGTGGACAGTTCATTTTGCCAGTCAGCATCGCTCTGGCCGGGGCGGGCGTAGATCAGATCAAACGAAATGCGCGGAAACAGCGTGCGTGCAATTTCGAGTGCACGAATGGCTTGTCCCGAGGAGTGTTCTCGACCGAGCATCTTCAGGGCGTCGTCGCGAAGGCTTTGCACGCCGAGCGAGACGCGGTTTACGCCAGCCTGACGGAAAGCCGCAAATTTTCCGGCTTCGACGCTGGTCGGATTTGCTTCTAGCGTAATTTCCAGATCCGGCTCGGCATCAAAAAGCTGATGCGCATCTTCGATAAGAGCTGCGACCGTTTCCGGAGCCATCAGGGACGGTGTGCCGCCACCGAAGAAAATGGAGCGGAGTGGCCGGCGGCCCAGACGGGCCGCGTCATGCGCCAGTTCACGACGTAAGGCTGCGGCGAAGCGCTTCTGCGGAATTTCATCCCGGACGTGGGAATTGAAGTCGCAGTAAGGGCACTTCGCCAGACAGAATGGCCAGTGAATGTAGAGAGAAAGAGGTTCGGTCAAATTGCAATCCGGACGCCAAACTCCACCACGCGATCAGGCGGGATACGGAAGAATTCCGTGGTGGAGGCGGCATTACGCAGGAGAAGCAGGAACAGCCACATCCGCCAGAGCTGCATCTTGGGAACGCGGGAGCGAACCACAAGCTCGTGGGACGTAAAATACGAGGCCTGAATGGCATCAAACGCCACACCAAGTGCCTTCAGTTCCATGAGCGCACGCGGCAGGTTTGGCATTTCCATGAAGCCGTAGCGGACGATCACGCGATTGATGTTCGGGGCCAGTTCCTGAACGATCGTGCGGTGGCCACGCTCAGCCTCTGGCTGATCAAGGTTCTGCACAGTCACGAACATGACATGTTCATGCAGGACCTTATTGTGCTTCAGATTATGCAGCAGCGAGTTCGGGACCACATCCGGATTGGCCGTCAGGAAGACCGCTAGACCTGGAACGCGGATGGTCCGAGACTGCGGCAGGCGAGCCAGAAACGAGGCCATGGGCATGGAGTCAGCCTGCTGCTTGGCGGCAATCAGGCCACGTCCGCGCTTCCAGGTGGTCATGACGATGGTGCTGATAATACCGATGGCGAGTGGGACCCAGCCGCCATCCGGGATCTTCAGGACGTTGGCGGAGAAGAACACCGCATCCACGACAAAGAACAGTCCGAACACGGCGCCGACGGCAGCAGCACTCCACTTGAAGGTGCGGCGGAACACGACCATTGCCAGAACGCAGGTGCACAGGAACGTACCGGTCACGGCGATGCCGTATGCAGCGGCCAGTGCAGCGGAGGAGCGGAAGGACAGAACCAGTACCAGTGCGCCGAAACCGAGGATCCAGTTCAGGGACGGCAGGTAGATCTGTGCTTCTTCGGAGGCATTGGTGTGCACAATGCGGGTGCGCGGCAGGTAGCCAAGCTGAATGAGCTGGCGGCAGAGCGAGAAGCTACCCGAGATACCGGCCTGAGACGCAATGACGGTTGCGAAGGTGGCAAGGATCAGAAGCGGGATCTGCGCCCAGTGTGGCCCGAGATGATAGAACGGGTTGGCCAGTGTTGCCGGATCATGGATCAGCAGAGCCGCCTGGCCGAAATAGTTCAGGGTGAGGGATGGCAGAACGAAAAACAGCCATGCCTTGCGGATCGGGGCCCGGCCAAAATGGCCCATGTCAGCATAAAGTGCTTCTGCACCCGTCACGGACAGCACGACAGATCCCAGCGCGATAAACGACAGGTATCCGTGCAGGACAATGAATTCGAGGGCAAAGGTAGGAGACAGTGCCAGCAGGATGTGCGGGTAAAGCAGAATCCCGCGGACACCGAGAATGGCCAGAACTGTGAACCAGAGTACCATGATCGGCCCGAAAGCCTTGCCGATCTTGCCCGTTCCGAGGGCCTGCGCCGCAAAAAGAGCGACCAGAACCACCATCGCGATCGGGATGATGACATGGCTGGCAGAGGGGACGGCGATTTCGATGCCCTCAACGGCAGAAAGCACCGACACGGCCGGCGTAATGATGCTGTCCCCGAAGAAAAGACAGGTGCCTGCAATGCCGACGAGACCGAATAGCCATCGGAATTTCTGAGATTTGCAGACGCGCTGGGCGAGGGACATCAGGGCAATGATGCCGCCTTCGCCGTCATGGTCTGCCCGCATGATGAGGATGACGTATTTGAACGTCACGATCAGCATGAGTGCCCAGAAGGTCAGGCTGGCCAGTCCCATGACTTCCCAGGCTGCTGCCGGATGCTTGGCAGATCCTACAATGCCGACGGAAGACTGAAGGGCGTAGAGCGGGCTCGTTCCGATATCGCCATACACAACACCCAGAACAGCCAGAAGCGCGCCAAAGCCGCCGGGCTTCTTGTGGCCGCCAGCGCCCTCTGTGTCACCGAGTTCAGAAGTGTTTCCGTCTTTGTGCGCCTGTTCGATGGTCTGAAGGACTTCGCCGCTGTCCACCGGAACCCCGGCGCCGGGGTAAGGAGGGGAAGCGTGATCGCCGTCGTGTTCTGGCATCGGTGGTTCCATTTACGGGCATCGCAGGAAACCATCGCCTCACAGGGATGTGTCGAAGCGTGGTCTATTCCCCCTCATGACAAGATTTCTTACAGGGATGCAAGGTGCGCGTTAGGATCCGGTCATGGGGCGGGAGCCAAAAATGGCACTTCCAACCCTCACAAGAGTGGCGCCTTCGGCAATGGCTGTCTCGAAATCAGCCGACATGCCCATGGACACCACGGGGAGTCCGTGGCGCTGTGCAAGCTGTGTCAGGAAGTGGAAATGCGGAGCGGGATCTTCATCTTCTGGCGGGATACACATCAACCCACGCACCTTCGCTCCAAAGCGCAGCATTGAGGCCTTGATGAACGCGTCGGCTTCATCGCGGGGGATGCCAGATTTCTGTGGCTCGTTCCCTGTGTTGACCTGAATAAGCAACTCCGGAAGGCGGCCTGTCTTCTCTGCAGCCTTTTCCAGCGCATCAGAAAGGGCGGGGCGATCCAGAGTCTCGATCACATCTGCGATGCGACAGGCATCGACGGCCTTGTTGGTCTGGAGGCCACCGATGATGTGCAGGCGCAGGTCTGGCCAGGTCTCACGAAGCGCTGGAAATTTGGAGGCTGCTTCCTGAACGCGGTTCTCACCAAAGACGCGCTGACCGGCCTTCAAGGCCGCTTCCACGGCATCCTGCGGATGAAATTTGCTAACGGCAACGAGGCCCACATCCGTGGCAGGGCGGCCTGATGTTTCGCAGGCCTGAATGATGCGACTACGGATGGCGGAGAGATTTTCTGCAATCTGATCGGACATTGCGGCAGAAGACTCCATTGCGTCCGGCGCCGCAAGATGCGATTTCGGCAGCATGCGAGAGATCAACGCCCGATAATGACACAGAATACGCCCCCTCGCGGCTCCGGCCGTCCGAAGAACCCGTCCGCGTCCCGCCAGGGAGGACGCCGTCCGAAGCCGGGACAGGAGCGCCGTCCCAGTCCGGATCCGACACGTGATCTTGCCTTCGACATTGTCTGCGGTGTGGTCGAACATCGCCGTATGCTCGAAACGACGCTGGACCGTGCCGGGCCAATGGACCCGCGGGATCGTGCTTCTGCGCATCGTCTGGCGGCAACAACGCTACGGTACATGGGGAGCATGACTGAAATTCTTCAGCCGATGCTGCGCCGTGAGCCACCCGAGCCTGTGCGGTGTGCGTTGCTTCTGGGTGTGGCGCAGCTGTTGCATCTGGAAACGCCGCCGCATGCCGCGGTAGGCACGATTGTTGACCTGCTGCGTCGTCGCGGTCTGGCGCCTTTCGCTGGGCTGGCGAATGCTGTGCTTCGGCGTGTGGCGCGTGAAGGGCGCGATCTTCTGGAAGGGCTCGATGACGCCAGACTGGATGTTCCGGCGTGGTTGTGGAGCGCCTGGGGCCATCGCGCACGGTCCATTTCCCGCGGGCTGCATCGTGAGGCGCCGCTGGATCTGAGCCTGCGCCCGGGGGCAACGGCTCCTGAAGGCGGCGATGTCCTGCCAACGGGAACTGTGCGTTATCCGGCTGGGACACGGATCGCGACAATGGAAGGCTTCGAAGAGGGGCAGTTCTGGGCGCAGGATGTGGCTGCTGCCATGCCTGTGAAGCTTATGGGGGATGTCGCCGGGAAGACGGTGATTGACCTCTGTGCGGCCCCAGGAGGCAAGACGGCTCAGCTTTCTGCTGCCGGCGCAGATGTCACGGCCATCGAAAAGGAAGAGTCCCGCGCAGTTCGGCTACGTGAGAACATCACCCGGATGCGCGCAACTGCTGAGACGATTGTTGCAGATGGGTTGAAATGGCGCCCGAAAGCACCGGTTGATGCGGTGCTGCTGGATGCGCCGTGTTCAGCAACAGGGACGTTCCGCCGTCATCCGGATGTGCTGTGGATCAAACGCCCGCGTGATGTCACGGCATTGGCAGAAGGTCAGGACGCGTTCATTGACGCGGCGCGTGACATGCTGAAGCCGGGTGGCATGCTGATGTATGCCGTCTGCTCTCTTCAGGATGAAGAAGGTCCAGATCGCATCGCAGCCGCGCTTGAACGCGGGGGCTGGAAGCATGTGCCGTTCACGGATGAAGAACTGGCGGACATGGCGATTGCCCGGACGCCGGAAGGATTTTTCCGAACACATCCCGGTCTTTGGTGGGATCGGGGCGGAATGGACGGCTTCTTTGCCGCCAGATTAATCCGCGTTTGAGACGTAAAGCCTGCCTGATTTTCAGGCAGGCTTTTTTTTGCGTTCACTCCGAAAGCACCAATATTTTAGAAATAATATGCAAAATACTTTCGTGCGAAGGTTGCCCGCTCAACCTGCGAGTATTTACCGCGAAATCGTACCTCAATGCGTAGATGAAGAGCTTTTTGGGTCTTTATCAAAGTGCGCTTGTTTCCTCTAAAGATATGAAAATAAACAGAATAATTTCAACGCATATATGCTTTTGTAGCGCCAAATTCCTTTATAAATTTTTTTTATAAATAGGTTTTCATGATCCAAAATATCTAATTTTAATATTTTTTTTAAGGAGTATGGTCCGAAAAAAAACAAGAAGAGGACGAGAAAATGACAAAAAACAAGACAGTAAAACCAGTATTTGCTCTGGCATTTATTCCATTGTTTCTGGTGATGTCTGCATGTTCTGGTAGTGGATTCTCGGATTCTTCTAAAAATAATGAAAAATTTTCTCAGACGATTGAGAACATTTCACCGTACGGAAATACAATTCCAGACCGCGCCATGTTCTGATCTGCCAGCATGGCTGGATCTGAGGTTTTTTAGAGCGTCATCTCTTGGAAGATGACGCTTTATTTTTGTCCAAACCTGAAAGGACCTGACCTGCGGCTGGAGACGTCGCGGGCAGGCCGGTGCGGAAATCTTCTTGCTTCCGATTTGGTGATATAGTTATGTAAATCACCAGAACGGAAATGAGGCGTACGAAATGGAGTCCCGGGCAGAGAGATTTGAGGAGGTGTGTTGTGGATGGTGCGTGGAATGAGAGCCAGCCGATCTATCAGCAACTTCGGGACAGGGTGGTCGGCATGATGCTGGATGGTGCTGTCGCTGAGGGTGATGCGATCCCGTCGGTTCGACAGGTTGCAGCCGAATGTCAGGTGAATCCTTTGACCGTGATGAAGGCGTATCAGCAGCTTTCTGATGAAGGGCTGGTCGAGAAGCGTCGTGGTCTTGGACTGTTCGTGGCGCAGGGTGCGCTAGCGCGTCTTGGTGAGAGCGAACGTCAGAAATTCCTGACAGAACAATGGCCGGAAACGCTACGGACAATCCGCCGTCTTGGTCTCAGCCTGGATGATCTTCTCAAAGAGGGAGATGTCGCATGATCTGTATTGAAGCACAGGGTCTGCGAAAAGTGCATCGCGGGGGCAAAGGTGTTCTGGGCATTGACCTCAGTATTCCATCAGGCCGGATTGTCGGGCTGATCGGGCCTAATGGCGCAGGCAAGACGACGGCTCTGAATGCCATTCTGGGTCTTGTCCCCTATGAAGGTTCCCTCAGGGTTCTGGGGCGTGATCCCTGGCGTGAGCGCGAAGCGATGATGCAGGATGTCTGCTTTATTGCCGATGTGGCTTTGCTGCCGCGCTGGATGAAGGTCTGGCAGGTTCTGGACTATGTCGAAGGCGTTCACCCACGGTTTAACCGGAGCCGGGCGGAGCACTTTCTCTCCCGGACTGACATTCAGAAGCGTTCCCGAGTACGGGACTTGTCCAAGGGTATGGTCGCGCAGCTTCATCTGGCGCTGGTCATGGCGATTGATGCCAAGCTGCTGGTGCTTGATGAGCCGACGCTGGGGCTGGACCTGCTGTATCGCCGCGAATTCTACATCACGCTTCTGAATGATTACTTCGATCATGACCGCACCATTCTGGTGACGACCCATCAGGTCGAGGAAATCGAGGATATCCTCACGGATGTGATCCTGATCGGGGATGGTCGCATCACGTTGCAGGATAGCATGGAAAATCTGGCGCAGCGTTTCGTGGAACTGAAACCCAGAGCGGAGACCTCGGACGCTGCCCGACATCTGGGGCCGATCAGTGAAAGGCTCATCATGGGGCAGCCGATCATGCTTTTTGATGGTGTGCCGCACAGTGAACTGGCGGCCCTTGGCGAAACACGCCAGCCGCGACTGGCCGATCTGTTTCTGGTGCTGATGGGACAGAACCGTGGGAACAGGAAAGGGGCAGGGGCATGAGCGAATATGGAAAAATGACGTGGCCGCTGAAGCAATACGTCTGGTCTGTCAGGCGAGAGCTTTGGGGAAACCGGTTTTTGATACTCGGCCCCTTGGTAATGGTTTGTCTGCCGTTGGTTCTTCTCTGCTTGCAGCTGCACACGAGCCACCTCAAGGTCATGAAAGGGACGGCAGAAAGTGTTCCACCAATCCTGATGTTCAGGATCACGGCGGAAATGCTGTTCGGGATCGCCAATGTCGCAGCCCTGACGGTGGGGTGCATCTATGCGCTCGGTACGTTCTATAATGAACGTAAGGATCTGTCGGTGCTTTTCTGGAAGTCTCTGCCTGTCTCGGACCGATTGAGTGTGGCGGCCAAGGCGAGTGTTGTGCTTGCGATCGGCCCTCTTTTGTCGCTGTTTTTAAGCTGGGTGGCGACGGTCGTTCTTATTGTCGCGACTGCACAGGCATACGGAATTTCTCCGGTGGGTCTGGCAGAACAAGCCAGTGTAGGTCATCTGATAATCGATGATGTTGCCTATATCGTGCTGAATACTCTGTGGTGGTTACCGATTTATGCCGTTCTGTTCCTGGTCTCAGCCAGTGTCAGAACCGTGCCTGCCGTGTGGGTATTAGGGGGACTGGCGGGTCTCTATATTGTGGAAGCCATTGGTCTGCGTACGAACCATATTACGGGCATCATATGGGACCGCTTTTTGCATTTTCCCGGGACTGGCTTCCACGATGCCCAGATGAAGATCATCGCCACCCAGTCTGATGGGTTTGATGTACAGCATACGCCAACAGATAAGATCGTAACCGGACACCTGGACTTTCTAGCCCTGTTTTCGATGCCTTCACTTTGGTGGGGTGTGTTGCTGGCGGCGGTCTGTCTCGTTCTGACAGTCTGGCTGCGTCGCCGGGCAGAGCCTATCTAGGCAAAATGCAAACCCCTCCGTCTGTGTGCCAGACGGAGGGGTCTCGGAGTTCAGTCTCCGGATGATTCAAAAATTTCTTCCAGTGTCTGGGCCATCACGTCTCCATCGAGCGTCTTGCCCAGCCAGATCTCAACGCCAATCAGCCCTTGGTTGACCAGCATTCCCAAGCCATCGAGGGTCGTGCAGCCTTGCGCGTGGGCTTCCTGAAGGAAGCGTGTTTGCGGTGGGTTGGGAATGACGTCCGCAACAATCTGCCCTTTGGTCAGGCTTTTGATGTCCACAGGAGGAATCGCCTCCGGATCACCAAGGCCGATGGATGTGGCATTGATGACGATATCTGTGCCTTCGGGAACGGAAACGTCGCCCTGCCAGGGCTTGGCTTCGGCATCTGCGCTTGAGTTGTCACGTACCAGCGCAGCAATGGTCTCGGCTTTCTTGACGTCACGATTGACGACGGTGAGATGGGCGACGCCGGCCAGTGCAAGTTCAACGGCAATCGCACGTGCAGCTCCACCTGCGCCAAGAAGGAGAACGCGTTTTTCGGCTGGATCTGTGATCTCTCTCAAGGACGCCAGAAACCCCTTGCCGTCGGTGTTATGGCCCGTCAGGCGCCCGTCTTTGATGGCGACGCAATTAACTGCCCCGATCAGTTTTGCTGACTCATCCAAAGCATCGAGATGCTCCAGAACTGCGACCTTATGGGGCAGGGAGCAGTTGAACCCGACCCATTCCATGGCTTTGGCACCTTTGACGGCGGCAGCGAGATTGTCTGCCTTGACGTCACAGTTAATGTAACGCGCGTTCAGCCCTTCATGGATGTATGCGGCTTCGATCATGGCGACAGTCGGATTGTCTGCGCATGGTGTCGAAAATGATCCTGTCAGAATGCTGCGAAAGTTCTGGTCACTCATGCCTTGGCTCTCCTGTGTTGGGGCGTCCCTGACATAGAAAGACATGCTGAACAGATTGGAACCGCCTTTGAGCGGTTCAGGCTATGGATGGCAGAGAAGTGATGAGGAGAGGGGCCTACGCTGCCAGTGTGATGATCGTCCTCAGGCCGCCTTCGCCACGGTTCTGAAGGCGCACGTCGCCGCCCTGTGCCCGCAGGATTGTCCGGGCGATGGAAAGTCCCAGGCCGGTGCCACCTGTTTCACGATTGCGGCTGGTTTCGATCCGCACAAAAGGTTCGAAAACCCGTTCAAGCTCGCTCTCGGGAAGGCCGGGGCCATTGTCCTCAATGATGATGCGGGCAGTGCGATCTTTTTCTTTCTTTTTTGTCGGTGGAATGAGCGTGACATGCGCACTTCCACCATATTTCAAAGAATTGAGAATGAGATTGTTCAGCGCGCGCTTGAGTGCCACGGACCGTGCCTGAATGCGGACTGGCTGCATCGGCAACTCATAGACAAGCGCGTCTGCCTGATCCGGATGGCTTTCGGCTGCTTCATCCATGATGGTTTGCAGCAGGGTGCGCAGATCAAGGAAGACAACCTGTTCGTTAGAGGCGCTGTCACGACCGAAAGCCAGTGTGGCGGCCACCATGGCCTCCATTTCATCAAGATCCGCCAGAATCTTGTTGCGCAGTTCATCATCGTCAATGAACTCGGCGCGCAGCTTCAGTCGTGTGATGGGTGTGCGCAGATCGTGTCCAATCGCCGTGAGCATGAGCGTTCGATCCGAGACGAAACGACGAATCCGCATGGACATCGTGTTAAAGGCAATAGCAGCGCGACGGATCTCTGATGGGCCGTTTTCCGGAAGAACCGTTGAGCTGTTCACGTCCCGGCCAAGCGCTTCGGCAGCGGTGGCCAGTGTTGTGACGGGGGCGATCAGACGACGTGTGGCCCAGAGGATCAAGGCCCCTCCGAAGAGGGACATCATCAGGAACGCAATGATGAATGTCGGCGCTTCGAAAGGGTTGGGCAAGGGCATGACGTAACGGATGACAAGCCAGCACTGACCATCCGGCAACAGCATTGACGTGGAATGTGTACGAAGTTCCTGCCCGGCCCAGACTTCAAGTGGATAAAGGGATGAAGGCAGGAATGATCCGCGCATGAAAGGCGGGATTTCCCGATATCCTTCGCGGCCACCCAGTCCCGGCCCGTACCATCCTTCGGGGCCGCCTTCATGAGGGCGGTCAAAGTTCCGTTCGTCAGGGAAAGGGCCGTGTTCCGGAGCGCCAGATGGATGTTCTTCACCCGGCGGGGCTGCTCCCGGAAGGCCCGGCTCAATCATCCCTCCTGGACCAAATGGAGCCCCGCCCGGACCGAAGCCCGGCGGCGGTGCATGAAACCGCCCCTGAGAGAGCCCCCCGGATGCGAAAAAGGGGAGCGGGATTTTGTGGCTATGGATTTCCTGATCCGGCGTCGGAAGCAGCAGAACTGTTGTGTTCGACGGGATGTGCAGGTCGTCTATGGCGTTTTTCCGGTCTTCCGCCTTTGTTTCCGCAATCGTGCGGTAAATGGAAAAGACCTGGATCTGATAGTCATGCATCTGACTGCGTTCAGCCAGATCAAGGCGATCAAGCGCGTGGATCCCCAGTCCCGCAAGTTCAATAACGCCCAGCCCAACAATCAGGAGCAGGCTGGTGCGGGCGACAAGGGAACTGGGAAAAAAGCGCACGGTCAGACGCGTTCGACTTCTGCTGCAAGGACGTAACCACCACCACGCACGGTCTTGATGACCTGTGCATTCCGGCCGTCATCTTCCAGCTTGCGACGCAGGCGGCTGATGGCGACGTCAATGGCGCGGTCGAATGGTCCAGCCTGACGGCCGCGAAGCAGCTCAAGCAGCATGTCCCGGGTCAGGACGCGGTTGGCGCGTTCCAGCAGCGCGATCAGAAGGTCATATTCGCCACCCGTCAGGGAGATTTCTGCTCCATCCGGGTTGAGCAGACGGCGGCGGACCGGGTCGAGGCACCAGCCGGCAAACATGATCTTGCGGGTATCTGTGGCCTGGCGCTTTTCGGAGGCATCCACCGTCCGGCGCAGCACAGCGCGAATGCGGGCGAGGAGTTCGCGGGGATTGAACGGCTTGGCGACGTAATCATCGGCGCCAAACTCCAGCCCGATAATCCGGTCGGTTTCATCGCTCATGGCTGTCAGCATGATGATGGGGACATTATCCTGGGTGCGCAGCCAGCGGGCGACTTCAAGGCCGCTTTCGCCCGGAAGCATCAGGTCCAGAACCACAAGCTGGTAATGACCATTGGCCCAGGCTTTTCGGGCTTCACGACCATCGCGCGCAGCCGTGACGCGAAAGTGGTTCCGTTCGAGGAACTTGCTCAGAAGCTCCCGGATTTCACGGTCATCATCGACGACCAGAAGATGGGGAAGGGTTTCTGTACCCATGATAATGTTACCTTCCATCGGCTTGTGGCGCGGTTCAGGTCTGCCGCGCCACTTTCGTGCTTACGCCAGCCAGGAGGGAACCGGGAGGTTTTTCGCACGAAGGAACTCAGGGTTGAACAGCTTGGACTGATACCTTGCCCCTCCATCGCACAGGATTGTAACAATCGTATGTCCAGGACCAAGCTTCCTTGCAGTTCGGATAGCTGCTGCAACATTGATGCCTGACGAACCACCGACGGACAGGCCTTCTTCTGCGGTCAGGGCAAAGATCTGCTCCAGCGCTTCCGGGTCTGCAATTCGCTCTGCATCATCAGGTGCGCAGCCCTCAAGGTTGGCTGTGACACGTCCTTGGCCAATGCCTTCCGTGATGGAACCGCCGCTGATGGTCAGATCGTTGGATTTTACCCAGCCATAGAGTGCCGAACCTTCCGGATCAGCAAGCACGATTTTTGGGGACGTCTTGCCTGCCGCCGCAGCCTGTTCCCGCAGGCCCATTCCGATGCCTGCCAGAGTGCCGCCGGTGCCGCAGGCGCAGGTGAAGGCATCAATCTTTCCGCCCGTCTGGTTCCAGATTTCGACGGCTGTCGTGGTGCGGTGGCCTTCGCGGTTGGCAGTATTGTCGAACTGGTTAGCCCAGAAAGCGCCTGTTTCTTCAGCCAGACGACGCGACACATGAACGTAGTTGCCCGGGTCACGGAACGGCTTGGCAGGGACCAGTCGCAGGTCTGCGCCGATCATGCGTAGAAAGTCGAGCTTTTCGCGGCTCTGGGTTTCCGGCACGACGATGATCGCCTTGCAGCCCATGGCCTGGGCCACAAGCGTCAGTCCGATGCCAGTATTGCCAGCTGTTCCTTCGACAACGGTTCCGCCGGGCTTGAGAGCGCCAGTGCGGAAAGCATCTTCGATAATGGCAAGTGCTGCACGGTCTTTGACAGACCCGCCGGGGTTCATGAACTCCGCCTTGCCGTAGATGTCACAGCCGGTTTCTTCGGAGGCGCGCTTCAGACGGATGAGCGGCGTTCCGCCAATGGCGGCCGTCATGCTGGAGGAGGTGCTCTGCCACCCTGCCGAAACGGACTGGTGTGGGCTGGTGATGTCAGTCATACGTTCACTCCTGTGCTAACGGAATTATAGACCGCGTTTTGTAGGGATGAGGAAGGCCATGAAGGTACTGACAGCAAAGCAGGCATGGGACGTGCTTGCAAATGAAGCCGACAGCATCCTCGTCGATGTGCGGACACCTGTGGAATGGGCGGAGATTGGCCTGCCCGATTCTTCTGCCCTGCCAAGGCCCGTTGTGTGTCTGACGTGGCAGCCGGGTCTGGAGCAGATGTTTCTGGAAGGACTGCTGAATGCCGTGCCTGATCAGAACAGTCGCGTCCTGTTTCTGTGCCGGTCGGGGATGCGCTCCCATAATGCAGCGCTTCTGGCTGAACATGCCGGATATGCGGATGTAAGCAATATTGTCGATGGCTTCGAAGACAAGCATGGCCCCGGCACGGGCTGGCGCGCCGGGGGACTGCCATTCGTTCACATGCCGCTGTCAGGTTCCTGATCGGCGTCATAACGCACTTCAAGGACGACGCACCACGGATAGCGGCTGTCGTAGCTGTGGCCTGAACCATCAGCGATCCGGCCGTTCGCATCCGTGGGGACATGTGTCAGGGACACGGCGTCGTCCACATTGCCGCCAACGATGCTCAGCTCATGACCGAAAGGCTGGTCATTCTGATTGACGGCGGCAACGATGCCGCAATGGGCCGGGAAACCGTAAGACGTAGGCAGCATCGAGAATGTCACGGTCTTGCTACGGCCACGGCCTACGCAGATCAGATCGCCGATCTTCGGGGTGTAGCTTCCCGGATCATGCGCGCTGACACCGCTGGACTGCCCACTGGCGGCCGCATTGATATAGGTCGCGTGGTTAGGCGAATACGGGAAGCGGTCATTCGCGCCGGCGACACGCATGACGTAAGAAATGAATGCTGCCGACCAGGCGTAGCGCCCGTCATGCACGGCTTCGAAACGTGTGCCGTTCGCATCGGTTTTGCCCGTCCAGCCAGCTTCCGTTTCATACGGGTCCTGGCCAATCCACCAGTATTCACCAATGCGCTGCCACAATCCCGGAATGCGTTCCGGCTTCAGGGCAGGATCGGTGGGTTCCGGTCGGTCTTCCGGGTCATCATCTGATACGGGGGCACCGAACATCCGCCATTCACGCAGGGCAATCGCTGCGACGTCCTGACGGTTGAACGGCTCGAAATTACGGGTCGCAAAGTCCGGAACGTGGCTGTTGTAGCCCACCGGACCTGTTGTGCCGTTCGCATACTGTGCGTTGGGAGTCTGGGCCGGATACGGACGGACACTGTTCTGACTGGCGCAGCCGGTCAGTGCGAACAGGGCGGCCGTAGCAGCTGTTCGCCAGAAAATATGCGAGTCTGACACAATCATCCTCATGCTGGCTCGATGAACCTGCATCTTGAACGGCAAGTGCGATGGGGCGTCAAGAGTTGGGGCAGAGCATGGCGTGACTGCTCGCAACCGATGCCGTTATTTTGCGGAGAGTTTTAGCCGGGCAGACTGATCAGGCGCACCCTAATGAGGAAACTCTGACAGAGTGCAAACCCGGGTGCATCGACAGAAGCGTACACCCTCATGTTGAAGGCAAGTCAGGCCCCTGTTTCTGGCAGGGGCCTATCCTCACAGGACTGTCAGGAGGCGGGTTTACTGCCCGTCAGGGAACAGCCCCTTCAGCCCTTCTTCCGAAGCATCACAGCGGCCGCGTTCCGTAATCAAGCCTGTAACCAGACGGGCAGGTGTGACGTCAAAAGCCGGGTTGGCCGCCGGGCTGTTATCGGGTGCAATGCGGACGCGGCCCGGAGCACCGTTATCCGTCAGACCTGTCATGAACAGGACTTCGTTCTGGCTACGCTCCTCGATCGGGATTTCCTTCACGCCGTCCCGAACACGCCAGTCGATCGTGGAAGACGGGAGTGCCACCCAGAACGGGACGTTGTTGTCTTTGGCTGCGAGCGCCTTGAGGTAGGTGCCAATCTTGTTGGCCACATCGCCCTGCGCCGTTACGCGGTCCGTGCCGACGATGACCATGTCCACATCGCCAGCCTGCATGTAATGGCCGCCAGCATTGTCCGCGATGACGGTATGCGCGACACCATGGCTGCCGAGTTCCCAGGCCGTGAGTAGGCTGCCCTGATTGCGGGGGCGTGTCTCATCCACCCACACATGCACAGGGATGCCTTCGTCGTGCGCCATGTAAATGGGGGCCAGTGCTGTTCCCCAGTCCACCGTGGCAATCCAGCCGGCATTGCAGTGCGTGAGAAGATTGACGCGGCCTGTCTTACCTTTGCGCTCCCAGATTTCGCGGATCAGGTCCAGTCCATGGCGGCCGATGGCTTCATTGACCTGCACGTCTTCATCACAGATCGCATCGGCTTCCACATATCCGGCTTCAACGCGCTCTGCTGGCGTGAGCGCGCGCAGACGCGTCACCATGCGTTCAATGGCCCAGCGCAGGTTGATGGCGGTCGGGCGTGTCTCGATCAGATCAGCAGCCGCTTTTTCCAGCGCAGCATCGGATGCGTCGTTCTGCAGGGCAAAAACTAGACCATAGGCCGCAACGGCACCAATCAGCGGAGCACCCCGAACCTGCATGCTGCGGATTGCATGCGCGACAGCGCCGACGTCGCGGAGTTCAAGCACCTCCACTTCCCATGGAAAGCGGGTCTGATCGAAAATGCGGATGCTTTTGGCGTCGTCAGACGGGCGCCAGATGCTGCGATAGGCAATGCCATTGATCTTCATTGGATGCTCCTGGGAGACGCTCCGGCATTCAGGGCGCGGAACAGAAAAGACGTCTTATAGCGCATGTGCGCGATACACTCCGCGAACTCAAGAGTGGAAACCCCCGGGCCGTATTGCGCGTTGGGCGGATATTACCTTGCGAGTGTTCAGAAACCGGTAGTATGAATTGTATTACGTTTCGTGTCTGGATTCTCTTTCTAGCTGTAGGGAAAGATAATGGCCTCTCTCGTGAACCCCGGAAATACAGCCGTGCGCTCGTCTGACGCTCAGCCACGTCTTTCCACGAAAAACAGGTCTGCCAACATGACGGCGCTGGAAAAATACCGTCTGCTGCGGGAGAATCGTAAGGTGGTGCGCCGCCAGAAGCTTGAACAGGAAAAGCGCCAGATCTCTTCCTGAGCAGGCCTCTTTCACTCTTCTGCCTCAGGCTGTTAAGCCTCATCCTCGCTCGGCCCCTTGTTTGTCGGGCCGGATCTGGAAAAGGGCTGAGCAGTGTCTCTGCGTGTACTGACGGTTCTGCCGCCGCGTGAACTTTATGCTGAGGGCCACGCTGGCGCGATTTCCCTACTCGTCAGCCGCGTGGCCCTCTGTGATGATCGGATTATCGGCAGAGCTGTCTCCGGCGTGCCATTGCCGGGCGGCAAATTTGTTCCTCTGAAGCGTGGCATATGGCCACTTCCTCAACGCCTGAACTATGCGCTGTCCTGCGTTCACGCAGCCCGACACTTCCGGCCTGATCTGATCGAGGTTCATAACAGGCCCGATCTGGCCATGGCGCTGTCTCGTGTCGCTCCCGTCCGGCTGCTTCTGCACAATGATCCGCGCTCCATGAGGGGCGCTAAAACTGCGAAAGAAAGATCCCGGCTCGCCGCGAAGGTGCTGGTGTGCGCTGTGTCCCAATGGGTTGCGACGTGTTTTGCAGAAGGCAGCGATACATCGCCACGCGTCGAAATTCAGCCGAACTGTGTGGATCTGTCCGTATTGCCAGCTGAGCGCCCGCGGAAAAAACAGGTTCTGTTCGCGGGACGGGTGGTCGCAGACAAGGGGGTAGATGCTTTTGTCTCAGCCTGGGCAAGTCTTCGGCATCAGTATCCGGACTGGACAGTTGTCATTATGGGCGCAGACAGATTTGGCCCTGATTCACCGGAAACCCCGTTTTTGACGCGGTTGCGCCCTCAGGCGGCACAGGCGGATGTTCTGATGACTGGTTATCGGTCCCATCCGGATGTTCTTGAAGCTATGACAGAAGCAGCTGTTGTTGTTGTGCCAAGCCGCTGGCCGGAGCCATTTGGCATGACGGCGCTGGAAGCCATGGCATGCGGGGCAGCTGTGATCGTCTCGCCATTTGGCGCGCTGCCGGATGTAGTCGGGGACGCGGCCCTGCTAGCGGCCCCGGATGCTTCCGGAGCGCTAGAGGCGGCATTGGGTCAACTGATGGATAACCCGGCACTCAGAGCGGAGCTGGGCCTTAAGGGCCGCGAACGGGCCGCTCTGTTCAGTCTGGAGGCTGCCCGCGCGCGCCTTGTCGCGTTGCGTCAGGCAGCCATTGCCTTCAGTCGCGGTTCGGTGGCCCCATGAAGGTCGGGTCGATCGCGTCCGGGACGTGACGTGCCAGAATTTCGTCCACAGCCTTCTTTTCTTCGTCGGTCAGAGACCAGCCGAAAACATCCTTCACGCCGGAGACCTGTTCAGGCTTGCGTGCGCCCCAGAGTGCGATGACTGGCCCCTGATCCAGAACCCAGCGTACAGCGAAGGCGAGAACGGACTTGTCGCGCTTGGCGGCCAGCTCCTTGAAGTCTTCGACTGCGGCGAGATAGCTCTCGAACTTTGGCTTCTGGAACTTCGGATCACCTGAACGCAGGTCATCTTTCGGGAAGCTCGTATCCTTGTTCATCTTGCCGGAGAGCAGTCCGCGGCAGAGCGCGCCATAAGCGAGCACCACGGCGTTATTCTTCTTGGCGTATGGGAGAATATCTTTTTCGCAGGTGCGTTCGAACAGGTTCAGCGGGGGCTGAATTGTTGCGAGTGGGGCGACTTCGCGAAAGATATCCATCTGCTCCGGCGAGAAATTGCTAACGCCGAGCGCCCGGATCTTGCCTTCCTGATGAAGTTTCTGCAGCTCGCGTGCGCTTTCATCGATGGGAGTCTTGTCATCGGGCCAATGGATCTGTTCGAGATCAATCGTTTCGACCCGCAGGCGGCGCAGGGAGTCTTCCACTTCCTTGCGGATGCGGGCAGGGCGGGAATCACGGAAAACCTTGCGGTCTTCGGGTTTGTCATCCGTCCAGTTCAGGCCCAGCTTTGTCGCAACGAAAGCCTTGTTGGGCTTTTCGGCCAGTGCCCGGCCAACAACTTCTTCTGAGTGCCCGAAGCCATAGACGGGTGCCGTGTCGATGAAATTGATGCCGTCATCGAGAGCTGCATGGATGGTGCGAACGCCGTTTTCATCGTCCGGCCCGCCCCACATCCAGCCGCCAATGGCCCAGGTGCCGAGAGCCACGCGGGAAACCGGAGTGTCGATGCCGGGAATGAGAATGGTGTCTGAGGACATGCCTGTCTCCATAAGAAAGGGACTATTTCAAAAAAGCGCATTCGGATGGAGGTGGTTGCATGGAAAGTCGAAACCCGCCATCCACAATGTCCATGCGCCTGTCTTCTTTTTCCCTGACCCGCCTCGGCCAGTGGCTTGCTGTTCTGCTGCCGCTGACACTCACGCATCTCAGAGGGCTGGCGGAAGCCGACCTCGATATTCTTGCCGTTCTGCTGTTGGTGCAGTCGGCACGAACGCGGCAATGGGACTGGGCAAGAGAGCCCTGGGTCATCGCGACCTTCTGTTGGTGGGGCTGGCAGGTTTTGTGCACAGTCTGGGTCTCGCCCGGTCATGGGGCACTGGGCCAGTCTCTGGCGGCCATCCGCTTTCCGCTGGCTGCCGCAGCGTTGGGCTGCTGGCTGTTGCGCGATGACGTCTGGCGCAAAAGAGCGCTCTGGGTCACGTGTGGATGCGGGCTCTACATTGCATTCCAGATTATGGTTCAGGCGGCGTTCGGGCGAAATCTGTTCGGCGTGCCGCGCTTCCATGATGGCACTCTTACAGGCCCTTACACGCACCCCCGTGCCGCTGCCCCGCTGTCACGTCTTATTCTGCCGATGCTGATGCTTGGTTGTACTTTGATCGAAGGGTGGAAAAGTCGTTGGTCCCGCACTCTGGGGCTCTGCGCTGCGACGGTTCTTGCTGTGGCCGTCATGGTCCTCGCGGGGCAGAGAATGCCGTTCGCGCTTTCGCTGTTCGGAATTGGTATCTGCGCGCTTCTGTATCGGCCGATGCGCCCGGCAGCGCTTGTTGCGGCGGCGATGATGCCGCTTCTGATCTTTGCTGCAAGTGCGCTGTCGCCCGGTAGCTTCTCACATCTCGTTGTGCTTGCCCGGCAGCAGTTGACGCATTTCAGCCAGTCTCCTTACGGCGAGATTTACACGCATGCTGTGGTGATGGCGCAGGAACACCCTTTGCTGGGGCAAGGCTATGACGCCTATCGCCATCACTGTGATGACCCGGCGACGTTCCACGGTCTGTCGTGGCTTTCCATGGCAACGCCAGAAAAAGGCTGGCGCGATCTCTGTGTTCAGCATCCGCACAATCATTATCTTCAGGCTCTGGTGAACGCCGGCATTCCGGGCCTGATCCTGTTTGTGCTGATGGTGGCCTGCTGGCTCAAGGCGCTCTGGCCGGGACGGCAGGGTTCAGCCATTGCAATCGGTCTTTTTGCTGCGGTCTTCATTCAGGAATGGCCCATCGCGTCCTCTTCGGATTTCATGAATCTGCCGTTGGGTGGATGGGGATTTCTGATGCTCGGTCTTGGGTTAGCCTATCGCAACGGCTTTCAAGACAGGGCGCGCGGGCCTATATCGTAAGCAGATTACGGAGGCACCCCCATGTCCAGCACCAGTGATCCGGCACGCGCCGGAACCGTTCCCGTTACTGTTCTGACCGGCTTTCTTGGCGCCGGTAAAACCACCCTGCTTAACCATATCCTGACTGCTGAGCACGGCCGCAAATATGCCGTGGTCGTCAATGAGTTTGGTGAGCTTGGCGTGGACAATGACCTCGTGGTGGATGCCGACGAGGAAGTGTTCGAAATGAACAACGGCTGCATCTGCTGCACCGTGCGTGGCGATCTGATCCGCATTCTCGGTGGGCTGCTGCGTCGTCGCGGGCGCTTTGACGGGATCATCGTCGAGACAACAGGCCTTGCCGATCCGGCGCCTGTCGCACAGACGTTTTTCGTGGATGAGAACATCCGTGAGAAGGCCCGTCTTGATGCTGTCGTGACAGTTGTTGATGCCTTCAACATCATGCAGACGCTGGAAGAAAGCCCGGAGGCCGCCAGCCAGCTCGCATTTGCGGATGTGATCGTTCTGAACAAGACCGACCTCGCCGATGAAGAGCGCCGCAAGGAAATCGTTGCCCGCATTCGCCAGATCAATGCCGTGGCTGAAATTCACCAAGCCCAGCATGGCGGCGTGAAGCTGACGGATATTCTGGATCGTGGTGGCTTTGACCTTCAGCGCGCCCTGTCCACGATGCCGGATTTTCTGGAAAACGATCATCACTCCCATGAAGAGGGCATCGTCAGCATTTCCCTCTCTGTGAAGGAGTTGATTGACCAGCGGCGCTTCCAGGCCTGGATTGGCGCGCTCCTGCAAGAGCAGGGTGGCGATATCCTGCGCTCCAAGGGCATTCTGCACTTCAAGGGTGAAGATCAGCGCTTTGCGTTTCAGGCCGTGCATATGATGGCAGATGGTGATTTCATCGGCCCCTACCGTGAGGGAGAAAGCCGGGATTCCCGTCTGGTTTTCATTGGCCGTAATCTGAACCGTCCGCAGCTTCGTCGCGGCTTTGAAAGCTGCATCGCGGAATGACACGGGAAATCATTGAAGATCGCGGCGCAGAACGCCGCTTCGAAAGCCCGATCATCGGCGTTGCGTCGTCACGTGATGGCAAGACTTTGGCTGCTGCCACGGCGGACGGTGAGATCATTCTTATTCCGCGCGACAAGATGAATACGCTTGGCGCCTGGACGGTTCTCTCGGTTCACGAGGGGGCGTTGTGCCTGTCACAGGACAGCCTGCCGGATGCTTTTCTAACGGGCGGCGAGGACGGAAAACTTGTCCGCACGTATGCCGATGGCCGGACGGAGATTCTGAGCGAAGGACGCCGGTGGGTGGACTGTATTGCGTCATCCACCACACATTTCGCTTTTTCGGCTGGCCGGGAGCTTGAAGTCCGTGCGGCTGAAGGCACGACAACGCTTAAGAAGCTGGATCATCCGTCATCTGTGACGGGCATTGTTTTTGATGCCAAGGGCAAGCGCGTTGCGGCCTCGCATTACAACGGTGCGTCTGTCTGGTTCGTGCAGGCCAAGGTCGATACGGTGCGCCCGTTCGAATGGAAAGGCAGCCATATTGGCATTGCCATTCATCCGGGTGGGGAAGCTCTCGTGACGTCCATGCAGGAAAATGACTTGCATGGCTGGCGTCTGGCCGATGGGCACAACATGCGCATGAGCGGCTATCCGAAGCAGGTGCGGTCCATGGCGTTTACGCGCAATGGCCGTTGGCTGGCGACGGCCGGGGCGGATGCCATTGTGCTGTGGCCGTTCTTCGGTGGCGGCCCGATGGGCAAGGCTCCGTCCGAGCTGGCCCGTTTGCCGGGGCTGTTTGTCAGCGCTGTGTGCCCGAACCCGAAGGAAGACATCATTGCGGCCGGCTACGAAGACGGCACTGTTCTTCTGGCTGAGATCGGGGGCGGGGACCAGCGTGTACTGCCTCTCTGCTCAGGCCAGAAAGCTGCACGTGGCAAGGTGACGTCCGTGTCCTTTACTCCGCAGGGCGGGGCTATCATCTTTGGAACAGAAGATGGGACAGTTGGTGTTGTGGATCTGTCCGCTGCAAGCTGAACGTTGCTTCAGACTGTCATGAAAAGGAGGCCTTCGGGCCTCCTTTTTTGCGTTCAGGCTGTGAAAAACTGGCTCAGCCCCATCCCACGCAGACCTCGGCGATAGGCGATGGCACTGCGATCTGCCATCACATGCGCCTCAAGGTTGGGGTCAAGAGGCAGGTTTTCCGGCTTCTGCGCCTCAACAATCTGACGGTCTTCTTCAAAGACACGGCGATTGAATTCGTAAACATCCTCAACGGAGCCAGTCGTATCGAAATTCCGGCAGATTGGCGCGAACATGCGTGTCACACGAGCCGAAACCGGTGAGGCTGCATTCATGATGACGAGCCTGCCATCGTTCGGGAAGTGGATTTCCAGCGTTGCCGTGAAGGGCAGGAAAACCCGGAAATGCCGGAGCCATTCGAAGTCCGCAAACTCTTCAACGCCCAGAAGCCCGTGCGGAAAGTTGGAAACGTTGCTGCGATATTCAGCCTCGAAACCCGTTTCCGTCAGCCTGGGTGAATAGGATGGAACGATCGGGTTCTCAGGGTCTGCAAAAGTCTCGGTATGGACGAAAGCGAAATGCGCAACGTCAATGAAGCCTTCGACCTGACGTCCTGCGAAGCCCTTGATGTCGATGGACGGGCAAGTGATCTGCTGGAAGACTGGATCGTCCCAATGCGGCATCGGTGGGAGATTGATTTCTCCTTCGGGGCGCAGGCACGTCCAGATGAGGCCGAACCGCTCTACAACAGGGTAGGTCTTCAGGTGGAGCTTCGGCGGGATCTTGCTGTCCGGATGGGCAGGCACCCGCACGCAACGGCCATCCTGACCAAACCGGAAACCATGATAGGCACAGGCAATCGTCTCGCCGTTTCCATTGCCCATGCTTAGCGGTACCCCACGATGAGGGCACAGATCATCGGCAACGACGATATCATCTCCAGAGCGGTAAATGACGAGAGGTGCATCCAACAGCACCGCCCCAAGCGGGCGTTCCCCGAGTTCACGGGACAGGGCGACCGGGTACCAGGACTTGGCAAGGATCTGCCAGTCTGCGGGTTCGAACGTGCAGTTCCGTGGAAGGCCAACGGATGCGGGAGAGAGGCTGGCGCAGGCTGCGGTCATGGAAGGGTCCCCGCGGGCTTAAGAAGGATCTCGCAAATCATTTCATGGATAGGGCGTTCTCGGATATAGCATAAATATGCTTATAGCGTTCTAATAATGAGGCATTGCAGTCTGGCTGCATTGTCTCGATTGGCTAAATACGGCACATATGGAACGATATCGGAATGAGGTGCTTTATGCCCAGATTGTCTTCGCCGCCTCATTTGCAGACGCTCATCATGTTCCTGAAATATCGCGCTTGGGCTGACAGGCTGACATACGACGCTCTGTTCAAGTTACCGCAGTTGGAGATTGAGAAACCGCGGCAGACAACGTTCAGCACTCTTTTGGGCACGTTGAACCATGTCTATGTCGTCGACGACATTTTCCGCCATCATCTTCAGGGTCAGGATCATGGGTATCGGTCACGTCAGACCGATGAGGTGCCCGATCTCGAAACGCTCTGGCAGGCCACGCAATCCATGCATCAGTGGTATCTGAATGCCGTCATGCAATGGAGCGTGGATGATTTGAGCTGCCCGATTTCATTCACATATGTTGATGGCCAGCCTGGGGTGATGACCCGTGAACAGATCATTCTTCATGTCGTCAATCACGCCACTTACCACCGGGGATTTGTAGGCGACATGCTCAAGCAGATCCCGGAGAGCTGGCCCTCCAATGACCTGACAGTCTTTCTCCGGGATGAGTATCAGCGGTCTGTGTGACCAAGGTCCTGTTCAGGTGCGATGATATCCCTGACACGCTGTTTGAGCTCTTTCGGGCCAGGAAATCCCCCATCGCGCTTGCGTTCCCAGACGAGCACGTCATCCACATGAATTTCAAAGCGCCCGCCGGTATCAGGGATCAGGGCAACTTCCCCGAGAGCTTGCCCGAACGTGGAGAGCAGTTCCTGCGCCATCCATCCAGACCGCAGAAGCCAGTTGCATTGCGTGCAATATCGGATTGAGACGCGCGGTGCTGTGGAGGACATGTCTTTTCTCCTGGGGTGAGGCGTTGAGGAGCATCATTGCACAGCACGGCAACTCTGCCATCTTTCAGATGTGTCTCTAGGCACGACTTGCAACGGTCATAAAGAAACACTTTCCCCCGACAGGAAGAGAACATTATGAAAGTGGATCGTCTTTATTCCCTTTCGTGAGACCCTGCGCCGCATGATGTCGTCTGTCCGCCTGCCTGTTGCACTTCTGATGTGCGCTACTCTTCTTTCTGCCTGTGAAACACCATCCCGGGAGCCATTGCCGGAATCCGCAGTGCCGGATGCCCGTCTGGTTCTGCCGCAGCCACCAGCCTCAGGTAGTGCCGCGCAGGCGGATGATGACCGTATTTTCCGTGAGACACGCGCCTTGAAAGATACGCCACGCTGGGCGCTGGCGCAGAAAGATGCGGATCTGGAAGTGCCGCATCTTGTGCGCGATTTCTCCTGCTCCGTCGGCTACACGCTGGATCTGGCGAAGGCGCCCCATCTGGCGATTGTGCTGAAGCGCATGGAAAATCCCATCATTCATCGGACGTCAGAAGCCAAACATTACTGGCATCGGACACGGCCGTTCGTTGGCACGAACTTGCCAATCTGCACGTCGCCCGAGGGATTGGGTCTGCATTCCTCATATCCATCAGGCCATACGACGGCGGGATATGGCATGGCTCTTCTGCTTGCTCATCTGATGCCTGAACATGCCACCATGCTTTTGCAGCGCGGGCGTGTTTTTGGTGAGAGCCGGATTGTCTGTGGGGCGCACTGGAAATCGGACGTGCAGGCTGGCTTCCTGAATGCATCGTCTGAAATGGATGCGCTGCTTGCGGCTCCGGAATTACAGGATGATCTCGCTGCCGCCCGGGAAGAACTGCGCGCCATGAAGGTTGCGGCCCCTGCACCAGATGCTGCTGATTGTGCTGCAGAAGCAGACGCTGCCGCACATTCCATTTTGTCTGAATGATATAAATCCGGCCAAGAGCAGAAAGCTCCACGGCCGGATTGTTTTTGAGTCATTCGTCACACGGCCACCCTGCTTAGGGTGGCCGTTTTCAGTTTTATGCCTGAAGAGCGGAGACTTCGGTGTTCGGTTGGTCGATGTATGGTCCGCCAGCAACGATCTCTACGGCAAGAAGAGACATGCCGTGTTCTACAGCACTGGAGCCAAGATCGAGTTGGGCATCGCCGAGTGTCCAGCGAATGGCAGAGTTCTCTTTGTCAGCCCAGCCTGAGAGATCAGTCTCTTCCAGATGAGACGTGATCGTACGTGTATTCTCAGGAGTATACAGGGTGATGTTCCCAACTAGCACGCCCAGTTCACGACGATCATCCACAAACGGGCCAATAGCGTCGGATGGTTTGGCTGCTCTTGAGACGAGGCGCACGCTGCGGACGTTTGATGGCAACGTGAAGATCGCGCGACCATTGCTCTCACGGGACTGACGGATCACTTTACCGGCTGGTGTGATCACATGGAGGTCCGGGTCTGTCACCACTGCTCTGGCGTCACGGACGTCATCAAAGCCAAGGTTTATCGCGCGCTCGGCAAGAGCGTGATGAACAGGCTCAACCTTGTTGCGGCTGACAGTCAGCGGTGCAGCAGCATCAGCTTCCCATGTGCGGACCGGGCTACTCAGGCTGACGACAGTGCCATCCTGTGTGAAGCCGTCCCGGTTGCCTGTGTTGAGATAGCTCTCGGTCAGCATTCCGTCAGACGTAAGGACAGAATGCACATCCGTCTCGATGTGGAAGTAATCGTAGGATGTGATGGAGGTATCGTAAATAATGCTGCGGCCATTCACGAGCATACGGGCCGGGATCAGACCGCTATCAATGAACAGGCTATGCTCTGGTGTCACCAGAAGGTCTTTGGATGGAACGCCATCTGCAATCGCATTCGTGCAAATGCGAACCGGATAACCCGCGACATCCGAGGCCAGTCCTTGACGGACAATGGCATGCTTCCGACCAACCCAAACGACCGGGCGAACCTGCTCTCCCTCGGGCGTCCAGGCGAGAACTTCAGCGCCGATTTGGACGTCCTGAACGGGGATGTCACCGGTCGTGGTGCGGATCATCGTATCCGCGAGGAAGCAGACTTCTGCTCCCTTATCCAGCGAGATGATTGTCTTGCCATTTCCGTCTGGGGAGAAATGGGCGTGATACTGAGAGTAATCGCCTACGAGCTTGATGGTGTAGGATGCCTTGCCCTGTGTCACGGTCAGGACGTTACCGACGATCTTGGCGGCCGTATTGCCCTTATAATCCAGGGTGCCGATGTCGATCTGGCCACCGGGGACAAGCATCGTATCGGTGATGCTTCCGCCTTGAATGACAAGAGATCCGCCAGACGAAATTGTCGTCCCGCTTGCGATGCCCTTACTTCCGACAACGATGTTGCCTCCAGCATTGACGATCGTGTTGACGGCGCGGCCACCACTCGAAACATTCAGTCTCGCGGCAGCGCCAGAAACAGTCGCACCTGAGGCAACGGCATTCTGGCTGATGTTCTCAACGCCACCCGCCTGAATACGGTCACGAACTGTCGTGCCGCCGGTCGCAGCCACTGTGCCGCCAGAGGTCACGGTGTTGGCCGTTGCCGTTCCCGATGTCAGAGTCTGCTTGCCGCCGCTCTGGATGGAGGCATTGAAGCTCGAACCACCAAAGATGAACTGATTGCCGTTGCTTGCAACCGTGTCACTGGCAACGCCACCCGTGTTGACGGTCTGGCCCGCGCCTTTGGTGGCGATTGTGCCTGTTGCCGTTCCGCCGGAGTAAATGACTTCCTCAGTGTCTGGAACTGTCAGAATGGAGCTGATGGTTCTGCCACCAGAGTAAACCTTCACATGGCCGCCTGCTGTGACTGTTGTCTTGATGGCGGTGCCACCAGAATTCACAATGAGGTAGTCATTCTTTCCTGAAATATAGAGTCCGCTGACGGTCGTATTGTGCTGACGACGGTTCAGTCCATCATGGCAAGGATCAGGATATCTGGAAGGATTTCTGTGATTCACTAGGATGTCTTTTCTTGGGGAAAGACGCATGTGCGCCCATAATGAATGCCCTTGAATCAATCAAAGATAATTTTGATTATGGGCATATAGGATTGTTATTGCGGTGAAGCGCCTGAAATAGCGTTCTTTTCGGGCGCGGCGGTTCAATCGCATGTTCGAATTTTAAAAACAATACGGATTTTGGATTTTTGTATCTTTATGTGAAATTTATTTTCACGGCCGCATCTCTGAATAGATGAAGAAATGCCGGAAAACTCACGATTAATCAGGCGTTATCGTGCAGTAAAATAGATTTACTGATGGATAGAGAGATCGAAGCGTATTGGAAGAGTTTGGGGTCGAATTAATTACTTATTAACGAAAAGAATCTTAAGCCTCGTTTCTTAATAAAAAAGCGCTCCTCAGAGCGCTTTTTTATTTTCAATGGATGCTGTGTTCGATTCTGGCGCCTCAGGTCTGGGCGGTCGCAGGGCATGTTCGTTGGCTTCCATGAATCTGTCAGCCAGCGCGGTGTACAGTGGGCGAGGACACACCATGCGAGAGACACCAAACGCCAGAAAGGACGTGGCCAGCAGCGCAAGCGTCACCTGCTGGTTGTCACACATCTCCATGACGATGATCGTCGCTGTAAGGGGAGACTGCGCGACGCCACAGAAATAGGCGACTGTCCCCAATAGTACGACTGCGCCGGGCGTGGTGTGGGGCAGAAACTGCTCAACCCAGCCTCCAATCGCAGCACCAATCGCCAGCGATGGCGCAAACATGCCGCCCGGAATGCCCGAGCAATAGGACACCAGCATCGCTAGATATTTCAGGACGAAGAAAGAGGCCGGATAGTGCTCTGTGCCCGAGAAGATGGCGCGAGCCTGCGCATAGCCCGTTCCATAGGTTGTCCCTTTGGAGATCAGGCCAATGATAGCCAGTACGAGCCCACAGGCTGCCGCAAATGCGATTGGGCGCTTCCCGGCGAAACGGCCGACAGGGCCTGGAAGACCACGCGACGCCTTGATGACCAGTGCCGCGAACGTTCCACCTGCCAGTCCTCCGAGGATGCCGCAGGTCAGCACCGCGATCCATGCTGTACCAACCGGGATATCAACGTCGGCATGGCCGAAATAGGTGTAGTTTCCCAAAAGCGCGATGGCCGTCACACCGGAGACAACAACGACGGTCAGCGTCCGTCCGGAGGTGCGCTGTTCGAAGGAATGGGAGAGTTCTTCAATCGCAAAGACGATGCCGGCCAGTGGCGTATTGAATGCTGCGGCCATACCAGCCGCGCCACCGGCAAGGATCATGCTGCGCTTTGCGGCAATGTTGGATTGTCCGAGAAGGCGGGAGAAGGCATGCATGATGGATGCCCCAACCTGAACGCTCGGCCCCTCGCGCCCGATCGATGCACCGCAAAGCAGGCCCAGACAGGTCAGAAGAATTTTCCCAACCGAGATCTTGAGCGCCAGAACCCTGTCGACCATCGTGTAATTCTCGATGTGCAGGGTGGCGATTGTCTGCGGAATACCTGAGCCCTGTGCACCTTTGAAAAGGGTTCGGGTCATCCATGTGATGAAAGCGAGACCTGCCGGGGCCACGAACAGCATCGCCCAGGGATGCCATTCCAGAATCCGCGTTCTCAGATCAGCAGCAGCGTCACCCATGCGGGCGAAAAGCACGGCAACAACACCAATGAGAACGGCGCCGATCCAGTAGATGACAGTGCGTCGCCACTGGGTGGTCGTGGCGCGGGCCGAGCGTCTCAGATGATGGATACGGTCCTTACGGCGCAGGGCGTGCTGTGAGGAGACATGTCCCGGAGGTAAGGGCTTGGGAGCAGGGCTTGGAGGGGTGGGCAAGGTATCGGCCAATGGAGGACGTCCAAGAAGGAGTGTCGGGCAAGGGAAGATACGCCCGGTTCAAACCCCGCGCGTTACATGTCCGGTCCTGCCAGCCTTCTTCGCGCCGGGTCAAGAAGTCTGAACCGATCAAGTAGAAAATGAACGCAATAACTCGCAATGTGGCTGCAACGGTCTCAGCATTCCGGAAAGCTGACGGCCAGACCGCCCAGCGATGTTTCCTTATAGCGATGGTTCATGTCCGCGCCGGTCTCGCGCATCGTCTGGATCACCTGATCCAGCGAAACATGGTGCACTCCGTCACCGCGTATCGCGAGTGAGGCCGCGTTAATGGCTTTGATGGCTCCAAACGCGTTGCGCTCAATGCAAGGGATCTGGACGAGGCCACCAATCGGATCACAGGTCATGCCCAGATGATGCTCCATGCCGATTTCAGCAGCATTTTCAACCTGATCCGGTGTGGCGCCCAACGCTGCGGCAAGCCCGGCTGCGGCCATGGAGCATGCGACACCCACTTCGCCCTGACAGCCTACTTCTGCACCAGAAATGGAAGCATTGCGCTTGAACAAGGCGCCGATAGCCGTGGCGGTCAAAAGAAAATCCCGCATGCCTTCCCGTGAGGCGCCGGGACAGAAGTCCCTGTAATAGCGCAGAACGGCAGGAATGACGCCGGAGGCCCCATTGGTCGGAGCTGTTACAACGCGTCCGCCCGCAGCGTTTTCCTCATTCACGGCGATCGCGAAAAGACTCACCCAATCCATGATTTCATGGGGTGCGCGCTGATTCCAGCGGGTTCCACTCTCCAGCTTGCGGTGAAGAGTGCGTGCGCGGCGTTTGATATGCAGTTTGCCGGGAAGAATGCCGTCTTCTCTTAGTCCTCGGTCGATGCATTCCATCATCGTATCGAGAATACGATCAATATAAGCAGTGACGTCGTTATCGGCCCGGAGTGTTGTTTCATTGGCCCAGATCAGGCCAGCAATAGTCAGGCCGCTCTTCTGGCAATCATCCAGGAGTTTGCGTCCCGATATGACATCATAAGGAACGGCGACGGGCGGGATGATAGTGGCCTCGGTAGAGTGGTCTTCCGGAACAATAAAACCGCCACCGATCGAGCAGTAGCGCTCCCGTAGGAAAGACCTTCCAGCACCGTCAAATGCTTCGAACTGGAGCGTGTTCGGATGGACAGGAGGAACGGTTTCGTAATCGAAGACGGTATCGGATGCCGGGTCGAAAGGGATGGTTTGGCCCCGGAGAGTCAGATGTTTCGTAGACTGGATTTTTTCGATGATCTGTTTGGCATGATCAGGCGAAATCTGATCCGGGAGCCATCCTTCGAGGCCGAGAAGAACGGCTGTGTCTGTTGCGTGTCCAACGCCGGTCCATGCCAGGGAGCCATAAAGGGTCACCTGAATTCTGGCGACAGATATGCTTTCTGGAAGGGCCTCGGCAAAGGCGTGTCCGGCCCGCATGGGGCCGACCGTATGGGAAGAAGACGGGCCGAGGCCAATGCGGAACAGGTCGAAAAGACTGATCATAATCGGAATGTCCGAAGCTGTCAGGACAGGACCAGAACGCCGGAATGCTTGGCCTTGTCAGCAGGTTCTACGTGAATATGGATCGAAGCCCGGCCCAGTTCTTTCCGCAGACCCGCTTCAATACAGTCGCAGATTTCATGAGCGTCATGCACACTCATTTCGCTCGGAACGACGAGGTGAAACTCGACGAAATGTAAGGGGCCCACTTTCCGCAGGCGCAGATCATGCGCTTCGAGAGCGCCAGTTCCGCTTGAGGAGATGACAGCCTTTACGGTTTCCACCGCCTCTGTGCCCGGAATTTCATCCATAAGACCTGACATGGACAGGCTCATCATCGAGAAGCCAGCCCGCAGAACGTTCAGGGCAACCAGGGCAGACAGAACTGCGTCCAGCCGGTCCCATTTGATGACGGGTATCAGGGACACGCCGATGACCAGCGCAACAGTCGCCCAGACGTCTGACTGAACGTGCTCGCCTGCAGCCAGCAGGGCCTGTGAGGAGTTCTTCCGGCCGAACCCGATGAGAATGCGTGCCCAGACCAGATTAACGACACCGGCGAGCGCATTCAGTGCAACACCCTGGAAGGGGGCATGAACCGGCGTCGGATGCATCCAGTCATGTACGGCCACGACGAGAATGCCGAGTGCCGTCAGAACAACCAGAACGCCTTCAATAACAGCGGACAGGTATTCTGCTTTGCCGTGGCCATAAGGGTGATTGTCGTCAGCGGGCAGTGCTGCAATGGAGAGTGCCCACAGGGTGCCGAATGCCGCAATGACATTCAGAATGGTTTCAATGGCATCAGACAGCAGCGCATCGGAGCCGGAGACCCAGAATGCCGCGTACTTGATGGCCAGAACCACTACGCTCACCCCAATGGAAGCGTAGGCAATCTTGATACGTGTGGACGTCATTGAAGCTCTCAGCAGCAGACCTGTTGAAGATCGCAGGACGCTGGTGGACTTTCGATCTGGAAGGTGGGGTGAGAAATTTTGAACTTGTCACGCAGGAGGATTGTGGCCTGCGTGATGATCTGTTCGGGGCTTTGCTGAGCCGTGTCATCCCGCAGCAGGTGGACCGTAAGAGCTGTTTCTGTCGTGCTCATCGGCCAGATGTGCAGGTGATGCAGTCCACTGACGCCGGGAACGGCCAGAAGAGCGGCCTGAACGTCGGCTGGTACAATCCCGGCAGGAACGCCATCCAGTGATAGCGAGACTGACCCTTTAAGCAGAGACCATGTCGCGACAATAATGGACACAGAGACAATCAGGCTGACGATCGGATCAATGATCTGAAAGCCGGTCCATGTGATCAGGAGTCCTGCAATCACAACGGCAAAGGCCATCATGGCATCAGACGCCATATGCATGAACGCGCCACGGATATTGAGGTCGTTCGAGGCCCCCTTCATGAAAAGGAGGGCAGTAAACGCATTGACCGCAATTCCGACGAGCGCGACCCAACTGACGACTGATCCCTCAACGGGCGCATTCGCGAAAAGACGAACGATGGATTCCCAGATGATCCCACCCGTTACCAGCAGCAGGACCGTCGCATTTACGAACGCCGCAAGAATGGTGGAACGACGCAGGCCATAGGTGAAACGTGTCGTGGGTGCACGGCGGGCCAGGCTTTCCGCCAGCCATGCTGCGCCAAGGCCCAGAATGTCCGACAGGTTGTGCCCTGCGTCTGCCAGAAGGGACAGCGAGTGTGCCCAGACCCCCCAGAGGGCTTCGGCCACAACATAAATTGTGTTCAGGACGATCCCGATGGCGAACGCACGGCCGAAATTCGCCGGTGCATGCGTATGCGGACGTCCAAAACCAAACCCATGATCGTGCCCGTCACAGCCCTCATGGTCATGATCCTGGTGATCATGAGAGGCATGGTCGTGCCCATCTGCATGAGAATGGTCATGATCGGTGTGGTCATGGCCGTGTGCGCACGTGTGGCTGTGATCTGGTGTCATGTCCGGGCAAATCTGTGGCTGGGGTCTCGCATCATATAGCATCTCGTTCCATCAACCCAAGCGATGATCTGGCTCGTCCAGAATTGTCAGTGCGCGCATGTTGATAGAGCACGGTTTTTCAACGCTGTGGGTGGACGCGTCGGTTATATTCCGTAACAAAGAGGAGACCTAGCCCTGCAATGTCAGCAGAGGTGGACTTGCAGGGAGAGTGTCCATGAAAGGCACCGTTCTCGGATTTGATGTTCAGACGGGCGAAGGCGTGATCCTGAATGATCAGGACGTCCGGTATGCATTTTCGAAAATGAACTGGCGGGACACTCTGGCGCCCATGAAGGGGCAGCGGGTGGATTTCGAGCCCTGGGGCACAATGGCCAACAATGTGTTTCTGGATATTCAGGCCGGGCAGTTTGCGTCTTTGCCCGCTGCGGACATGTCTTTCACTGACGCCGTTCGCAGCTGTTTCCGCCGGGCGACAGACTTTCAGGGCCGCTCCCGCCGAAAGGAGTACTGGTACTTCAGGATTGTTGAAATCTGCTGGACGATCCTGATCTCCGTGATTTCCGATGATCTCAAACACAGTGGCAGTGTTATTGCAGGGCTGCTGAACCTTCTCCTTATTCTGCCCTGCCTCTACATGTTCGTTGTAGATCTCAGTGTGTCTGTCAGGAGGTTGCACGATACCGGTCGGTCAGGCTGGTGGATGCTCCTGTACTTTACGGTGATCGGGATGATTCCGGTGTGGATCATGATGTGCTTCGACACTGACTATCGCATCAACAAGTGGGGGTATCCAGCCAAGCAGCCCTAACTGCCGCTTGAAACATATCCGGCTACGCCTCTTTGCCAGCACAGAACCATCAGACCGAGGAACGCAAAGCCCATCCCCGGAGACAGCAGGCCAAACCAGAGAGGCATGCCCAAAGGGTCAGGATGGTTCAGCATGGCCAGAGCCGGATAGTAACAGACGGCTGATAGCGGGAGCGCCCATGTCAGGAAGCGACGAAGCCAGCGCGCGAACATGGTAAGCGGATATTGTCCTGCTTCCACGCCGCCATAGGTTAGGACGTTCACAACCTCCAGCCCTTCGACCGTTACGAAGCACAGGGCGGCCTGCCCAATCAGAACGCCCAGAAACATGGCGGCTCCCCCCGTCACTGCCCAGGGCAAAAGCCAGACTGTCGCCCATGAGACATGTGGCGAGAGCCAGAAACCTGCTCCCATAACGAATGCTCCCTGAAGGAAGCGGCCGATCGGGCGAAGTCGCAGTTCGTGGCCAAGAAGCAGGACCAGTGTCGAGCGTGGGCGAAGAAGAAGCCGGTCGAATGAGCCTGTCTTGACGTATTCGCCACCAAAAACTTCAAAGCCGCGGCCAAGGGTTTCGGCAATCGCGAAAGACACGTTTACCAGTCCGTATAGAACGGCCACGGCGCCAATATCCCAGCCCGCGATGCTGCCAAACCGCTGGAACAGGCTCCAGATTCCGAAGAAGCTCAGCAGGGTGGTGACGAAATTTCCAATGAGCTGAAGCGCGAATGTTCCGGGATACCGCAGTTGTGCCTTGATCGAGGCTGCTGCCATGCGCCGGTAGAGTGAAAACGCATTCATGCGCCCTGAACCTCCATCCGGGAGATGGTGCGATGCATCCAGAAGCGCCCAACAAGCGTGAGTGCGGCCAGCCAGAAACATTGAATGCCCAAGGCGGTTAGAACGCCGCCCGGGATGGCCATGCCCATGTAAAGCCGGATGGGAATGTCAGAAATTCCGGCAAAAGGCTGGAACAGGAGCAACTCACGCGCCCAGTCCGGATAAAGCGGCAGCGGCAGGAGCATTCCTGAGAGCAGAACAGCCAGTGGTGTGCCGACAGCATACGTTCCGAGAGGCGATAACGTTCGGGCCGTGACGATATTCCACCACATCACGATGCTTGCGGAGATGAAAGCACCAAGGATGAAGGAGCACAGAGCCAGTATTGCGGCCCATAATGAGGCGGGCGGGGCAAGGCTCCAGCCATTCAGCCCAACGAGGGCAGCAAGTGGCCCTGCGACAGCGGCAAGAAGGACTGCGCGCGGGATGGCGTTGCCAAGAAGACGGGCAAGCGAGGCCGAAAGCCACCAGTTCCACAGATCGACGGGGCGCAACAGGTCATAAACAATTGCTCCGCTCTTTGCCGCTTCACCAATGGCGGGGAGGCAGCCGAGAGGAAGCAGGGTGAAAAGGGACTGCTGGATCCAGGTATACGTCATGGCCTGACGCAGCGTCATGGGGGCGTCCACGCCGGGAGCATGATGGTAAACCGCGGCATAGGCCATGAGGGAAATCGCGCCGAACCACATCTGCGCCACAAGCCCCGCCAGTACCGCAAGACGATATCGCAGACCAATTTTCCATTGCAGGACGAAAGACGTCACATAGGGTTTGATCGTCACGATGCGTGGTCCGCGTAGAAGCGTGTGATAATTTCTTCAATCGCCGGGCGCCCGATCCGCAGATCACCCAAGCCCGGCAGTGTCGAAAGATGCGCCACAAGCACAGGCGCGGGCAGGCGTTGCGGATCAAACGTGATCGTCACGCTGCGAGAGCCACGCGCTGTTTCTGTCGCCCCCTCGGGCAGAAGTAGGTCTGGCAGCGGCCCGGTAAAATCTGCTTCCAGAATTCGCTCCGACAGAGTGGTCGCCTGAAGGGCTTCAAACGGGCTATCTGCAAGAATGCGGCCATGGCCGATGACGATGACCCGGTCTGCCAGTGCTTCGATATCATGCATGTCATGCGTGGTCAGAAGCACCGTTGTGCCGCGTTCGCGTCGCAGATCCCGCACAAAAGCGCGTACCGCTAGCTTGGATGGGGCATCCAGCCCGATCGTAGGTTCATCCAGAATAATCACATCCGGATCATGGATCAGGGCAGCGGCGATTTCTGCCCGCATGCGCTGGCCAAGAGACAACTGCCGGACGGACTGATCCATGATGCCGTGCAGATCCAGCGCATCCGCCAGACGCTCTCGGTTGCGAAGGAACCGCGCTGGCTCCACGCTGTAAATATCCCGAAGAAGCGCCAGTCCCTCCCCAACAGAGAGATCCCACCAGAGCTGCGTGCGCTGGCCAAACACCACGCCGATCCGCGCGACATGTGCGAGCCGGTTTTCCCAAGGGATCAGGTTGCCAACGCGGACGGTCCCGGAGGTCGGGCGCAGGATACCCGCCAGAATTTTGATGGCAGTAGATTTCCCAGCGCCGTTCGGCCCGATGAAACCGGCAATCTCGCCTGCGGGGACGGTGAAAGAAATGCCGTCCAGAGCCGTGATTTCGCGCGTTTTGCCACGCCAACTGCCGCCATCACGGACCTGATATGTCTTGCGGAGGTCATGCACCTCAATCGCGGCAGCATTCTTCATGACGGAACAGGGCCTTCTGACGGCACCAGAGTGCCATGACGGAACGGAATAATAATTCTGCGTGAGCTCTCCTATTCAGGCAAGTGGGAGGCCATGGTGACAGAGCGGAATGTCGTCACCACCTATTACCCACGCGCTTCCTGAATGCGGTAAGACGGGAGCAGTATTGTGAACCTTGATTGTCAGGATGATCCAATGGCCGGTAAACGTATTCTCATGCTCGCAGGTGATTTCGTTGAAGATTACGAGATCATGGTGCCATTTCAGATGCTGCTGATGGTGGGACACAAGGTTGATGTGGTGTCGCCGGGCAAGAAGGCTGGAGAGCAGGTGGCAACGGCCATCCACGATTTCGAAGGCCATCAGACGTACACTGAAAAGCGCGGTCATAATTTCACGCTGAACGCCACTTATGCAGGCGCAAAAGCGGAAGACTATGACGCACTGGTCATTCCCGGCGGCCGTGCCCCGGAGCAGCTTAGCACCGATGAGAGCGTGCTGGACCTGATCCGCGCGCTTTTGTCACGGCTGACAAACCGATTGCCGCTGTCTGCCATGGCCCGCAGCTTCTCGCCGCAGCGAATGTCATTTCAGGCCGCAAGGTCTCCGCTTATCCGGCCTGTCGTGCTGAAATGATCCTTGCAGGAGCGGACTATCAGGCCATCGCAATTGACGGTGCAGTGACAGACGGCAAGCTCGTAACAGCGCCAGCGTGGCCAGCACATCCGGCATGGATTGGTCAGTTCCTGAAGGTTCTGGGAACCAAAATCGAAGCCTGAGCCTTTGTTCCGTCAGGAGAGCCCATATGTGTGACCTCTATGTTAGTGCCGATCCGATCTTCTATGAAAGTCGCACGCGGTCGCTGCGGATTCATGGGGTCGTAACGACGATCCGGCTGGAAAACATGTTCTGGGACATTCTGACGGAAATCGCGGCGGCAGATGGCATGACCGTCAATCAGCTCATCACCAAGCTTTCGGACGAAATTCTCGAACTGCGTGGTGAACTGCCGAATATGGCGTCGTTTCTGCGTGTCAGTTGCCTTCGCTATCTGGACCGGCAACGACGCGTGCCGTCAGGTTCCAGTTCCGCCGTTGGTCAGACTGTTGCCTTGCGTCGGGTTGGATAATCGATACGGCGCAGCAAAGAGGCATTGGCGGAAACGCTCGCAAAATCGTACAGAAGGACCATGACGACTCCTTCTTCCCCACAGGGCCAGAAACCTGGCAGCAATCCCTTGTCCTCGCGACGCGCAGAACACGTCATGGAACGTGCCTTCTTCGCAACCCGCTGGATTGCCGCACCGCTTTATTTCGGCCTGACCATCGGGCTGCTGCTGGTGGCCTTCAAGTTCTTCCAGCAGCTTCTGGGCCTTGTTCTCAAGGCAACCGGCCTGGATTTCGATGACGTTTTCGTTGGTGTGCTGGATCTGATCGATCTGGTCCTGCTGGCGAACCTGCTGCTGATCGTCATGTTCTCGGGCTACGAGAACTTTGTTTCCCGTCTCGATATCCGTCAGCACGAAGATTATCCGTCCTGGATTGGTCACGTGACGTTCGGGGATATCAAGATCAAGCTCATGGCGTCCATTGTCGCCATGTCTGCCATCCATGTTCTGGCTGATTTCATTCGTGTGGATGACACCTCCACGCGCGCTCTGGAATGGAGCGTGGGGATTCATCTGGCCTTCGTTGTGTCCGGTGTTCTGATGGCCGTCATGGATCGCATCATGGAAGGTTCGCCGGATACGCATCACGCCGATCCGCAGCCTGACGCCGCCCAGCACAAAGAAAAGCACGACGCATGATTCGCCTGACAGAACTGCGCCTGCCGCTGGAGCACTCGGAAGAGGCGCTCCGGGAGGCAGTGCTGACGCGCCTCAATATCCCGTCCGAGGCCCTGAAAAGTTTCAAGATCGCCCGCCGCGGCTACGATGCCCGCAAGCGCGGTCACATCGTTCTGGTGTACAGCATCGACTGTGACGTGACGGACGAAGCGTCTGTCCTTGCGGCCCACGAAGCAGACCAGCATGTTCGCTCCACGCCTGACACAACCTATCATCTTCCCCAAGCAACGTTGCCCGAGGGGATGCCGCGCCCTGTGGTTATCGGGGCAGGCCCTTGCGGAATCATGGCGGCGCTGACGCTCGCACAGGCTGGTCTCAAGCCTATCATCATCGAGCGTGGCAAAGAGGTTCGCGCCCGAACTGTTGATACGTTTGCCCTGTGGCGGAAATCTGTTCTGACGCCCGAGAGCAATGTCCAGTTTGGGGAAGGCGGAGCCGGGACGTTCTCTGATGGCAAGCTCTACTCTGGCGTGTCCGACCCTCGCAATCTGGGCCGACGTGTCATTGAAGAGTTTGTTCGGGCGGGTGCGCCGGAAGAGATCCTATACGTCTCCAAGCCCCATATCGGGACCTTCCGACTGGTCACGATGGTGATGTTCATCCGTGAGGAAATCGAGCGTCTCGGCGGCGAGTACCGGTTTGAGACGCGCGTCGATGGCTTTGACATGGAGGGTGAGGGAACGGAACGCCGTTTGCGAGGCCTGCGCCTTTCAACGGGAGAGACCCTGCCTGCCGAGCGCGTTATCCTGGCCGTTGGGCATTCCGCACGCGACACCTTCGAAATGCTCCGTGATGCGAATGTCGCCATGGATGCCAAGCCGTTCTCTATAGGTGTGCGGATCGAACACCCCCAGTCTGTCATTGATACAGCCCGTTTCGGCTCATACGCCGGGAACGATCTGCTGGGTGCCGCTGATTACAAGCTGGTTCATCACGCGTCGAATGGCCGGGCTGTGTATTCGTTCTGCATGTGCCCGGGCGGACAGGTCGTGGCGGCGACGTCTGAAATCGGACAGGTCGTGACCAATGGCATGAGCCAGTATTCCCGTGCCGAGCGGAATGCGAACAGTGGAATTGTCGTTGAAGTGACGCCGGAAAAGGACTTTCCGAACGATGTTCTGGCCGGTGTCGAACTTCAGCGGAAATGGGAAAAGGCGGCGTTTGTGGCCGGTGGCGGCGATTACCGTGCGCCTGCCCAGCGCGTCGGGGATTTTCTGGCCGGTCGCCCTTCCACAACGCTGGGGGACGTCGTGCCGTCCTACCAGCCAGGTGTGACACCGACTGATCTGACGCTCTGCCTGCCGGATTTTGTTTCGGACGCCATTCGTGAAGCTTTGCCGCGTTTTGAGCGCAAGTTAAAGGGCTTCTCGATGGATGATGCTGTCATGACGGGAGTGGAAACCCGTACGTCTTCCCCTATCCGGCTTCAGCGAGACCGTGATGGCCAGAGCCCAACATTGCGTGGGCTTTTCCCTGCGGGAGAAGGGGCAGGATATGCCGGCGGTATTCTGTCCGCCGGCATAGATGGAATCCGTACCGCCGAGTGGCTGGCAGCCTCTCTTTAAGAGGCTGCTTCTTCGTCGCCTTCCATGGTTTCGCCCGGAAGGTGCTTTGGCTGAAGCAGGGCGATACCGGCCGTGACGGCACTGGACCCGACCACGAAGGCTTCCGCAGTGAGCGGGAGTGTGATCGGTGTCCGGCCAATTCCCGGAATCAGCCATCCGGCAATGCCCTGCCCAATAGACCCTAGCGCGTAACCCAGCCCCATGCCGAAGCTACGTGTCTCGGAAGGGAAGCATTTTGCCAGATAATGCGGCACGAGGGCGAAGATACCAGACGCAGCAGCACCCATAACGAAAGCTGCCGTCAGCAGCATGCTCCAGGACGGAGCGCTCAGGAACGGCCAGATTGTCAGAACGACAATTGCAATCGCCCCAAGCATGACCTTCAGGTCACCCCATCGTTCTGCCAGCCAGCCACACAGGATTTTTCCAGCGAACGATCCGATGCAGTAGAGGGTAATGGGAATGAAGATGTCCTGTGGTGTCAGGTGGTGGCTGCCACGCAGGATCGTCGGGTAAAATGTGTAAATGGCCGCTTTCTGAAATTCCAGAAACGCCATGAAGGCAATCGCCTGTAGGGCCGCTCCGTTCAGGCGGAATTTTACCTTGGGAAGAGGCTGTGTCGGCGTTTTGGCCTGACCGGCCGCGCGGTCTGCCCGGTTCCGCAGCCAGACCGGGCTTTCCTTGACCCCAAGACGAATGAAAATCGCCAGAAGGGCAGGCGCCAGTCCGATGAAGAACAGCACGCGCCAGCCATAATGCGGCAGGATCAGAGCCTGTGCTCCGGCTGCTGCAAAATATCCGACTTCATAACCTGACATCATGAGCGCAGATGCCATCGGGCGTGTCCAGGCGGGAACACTTTCCATCAGCAGGGCTGCAGAGGCGGTCCATTCGCCACCAAAGCCGATGCCGAACAGGAACTGGACAATGCCCAGCATGAGAAGACTGTGGGACAGGCCCGTCATGGCAGAAAAGACACCGAACCAGACCACGCCGAGCATAAAGGCCAGACGACGGCCGTAACGGTCCGCGAGCCAGCCCCAGCTTGTGTTGCCTATGGCGCGTCCAAGGGACTGGGCCGTCAGAACCATCCCCAGTGTGCCAATGGTGCAGCTGAAATCATGAGCGATGTCCGGCAGTGTGAACATCAGGGATGTCTGGTCAAAAGCGTCCAGAAACCATCCCAGAAAGGACGCGAACGTCACCTGCCAGAAAGGTAGCAAAGCCTTGAGAGAGTTGCGGGAAGACGTGTTCGGGGCGGAGCGAGCGAGAGCATCCGTCATCAACAATGTCCTGACAGGCAGATTGAACCTGCGCGCTTGAAGGAAGTGGCACGGAAAATCCGCTTGAGCAGAATCGGTAGCAGAATTGTCCTGATTGAGCGAACGAAGAATTTCACTCTTGGTTCCACAGCCATTTTGTTGCGTCCCCACGGGAAAGTGAGCGGGAAATGGGAGTTGTTAAGGGAAAATTAGCCTTCTCCCGTCATTCTGTCGCACAGATGGAACAGGAGATGTTCGAAATTGGATGATGCAGGACGGGATGTCAGTTTTGCGGACGCAGCCTCATTTGGCCCCGGAGTGACTGGCGCTGTGACCAGAGACCGAAGAGATGATCCTGTGAGGTCCGAGACGAATATTTCTCCGACGAGTGCCACGATGTTCGCTACCACTCTGCGCAGTCGCCGGGCGCGCCAGAAAAGTGCACTGCCGCCTTTGCGATGGCTGCCTCGGATGGCGGCTGGCCGAGCGGGGATGGAAAAGCTGATTGGTGCTCAGGTGGACATGAGTCAGCTCTGGTTGGCTATTCCCCGACGGACCGTGAGGCGAAGTCGTCGCAAGCCGCTGGAGCAGCAGCAGAGAGAGTTTGATCTGGAGCTCCTGCAGGTTGCCTGTACGCAGGCCGCGAGCTGGCCAGATGGTATGCGGCTCATGGTTTCACTTGAAGACGATCAGGCGCCGGATACCGCTTTCAATGGTCGCTTGAACAGTGTCCTGGATCAGAGTGGGTTTCCGATTTCACGTCTGGATCTGGTTTTCCAGGAAAGCGGGATTGCTCAGGAGGAGCGCGAAGTCTGTTACACGCTGGCATCTCTTCGGGACCGTGGCGTTCAGATCTTCACGAACGGATTTGGCTCCTCGGTCTCCAGTCTGACTTTGCTGAGAGAACGCGCCGTCAGCGGCCTGTTGGATGGTGTGCAGTTTGATCTCGCAGTTCTGTCTGCATCTACGCTGTCCTGGAGTTTGCAGGGAAGTGTGCCAGAGCTCGATGAAGGTGCAGTTGTTTTTTATCGTGCTGCTCTTGAAGCCGTTAAAGCGCTGGGCTTGTGCATTCGTGCCACGGGTGTGGACACGCCAAAGCAACTGGAATTCGTTCAGAAAACCGGTTGCTCTGAGGCGTCTGGCCTTATTTTGGCGGGTGCTGAAACGACCGCTCAGATTACCGAGCGGTTCGCCAGTGTAGACGGTCGGTCAAGACGACGACGTATGACCCGAACAGCCGAAGGGCTGTAGCCGGCAAAACCGGCCGCTCTCTAAAAATATGAAAGAGCTGCCGGTTATGACTTCAGATCTTGCACTGGTACTGGAACAGGCGCTCTGGATCCACGCGAAGCAGATTAGCAAGCATGGGGAGGACTTGTGTCAGAGCATCCTCAATCGCCTCAAGCGACTGTCCCGTCTGATCTGCAATATATTTGAGATGCTTCTCACCCATGAGCGTTTCGACTTCCTTGGGGGTGAGCGGGTTGGTTTCCGTGTTGTGAATTTCGCTCACACGGGTGGCAAGGTGACAGTCGTCACGCATCAGACGGATTGTAACTTCCGTCAGGCCAGACCTGTCCATGCTTGCATTGCTGAGCCAGTCCCCGAAGCGGACGAACAGGGAGGTGGATTTCTGGCCTTTGGTCTCAGTCGTGGTTGTCATGACCCGTACTCCTCATCAAGGGAGAAACTGGCCGCATCCGGTGGGACTTGGCCCTGTCATAACAACGTTTGAAGAAGGCGTGTGTAGCATGAGGCGGAAACACCTTTGCGTGATGTTTCCGCCCTTCCGCGTCAGTCTAATGGGCCACTTTCTACCAGCACGATCTCTGCGTCTTCCAGGGCCGTCATGACGATGGTTTCCACATCCGTAAGAGCTGCCCCGTCCCGCGTTGCAACGGTGCGCCCCTCGATTTCCAGACTTCCTGTTGCGGGTACGAGATAGGAAAAATTCTCCCGGCTCGTTTCGAAAGTCAGGGTCTCGCCCGCTTTCAGGGTTGCCCCCAAAACGCGTCCCTTGGCGCGGATCGGCAGAGCGTCATCCTCTGAAAAGCCGGAGGCAAGGGTTACGAACCGTCCACTGCGGGCGTCCTTAGGAAAAGGACGCGTGCCCCAGCTGGGCGTGCCACCTGGTTCATTGGGAATGATCCAGATCTGAAAGAGGGTGGTGTCTTCGGTTTCCTTATTGAACTCGGCATGGACGATGCCGCTGCCGGCAGACATGACCTGAACGTCGCCAGCTTCCGTACGGCCTTTGTTGCCAAGGCTGTCTTCGTGAGAAATGGCTCCGGTGCGAACATAGGTGATGATTTCCATGTCCTTGTGCGGATGAGCGCCAAAGCCTGTCCCACCTTCGATTTTATCATCGTTCCAGACGCGCAGACGGCCCCAGTGCATACGGTGCCGATCCGTGTAGCCAGCGAAAGAGAAATGATGCCGGGCGTCCAGCCATCCATGGTTGGCGTGGCCAAGCGAGGAGAAGGGTCTGATATCGAGCATTGGTCGCTCCTCAGTAAAGGTTATGGCCTTCAAGATGGGCGCAATGTGGCGTAAAGAAAATGGAATTGATGGAAATATGAAGTTTCCATAAAGCGCATCTTAGAGAGGCTGTATGCTCCCCGATCTGGAAGGCTGGGCTGTTTTTGCCCGTGTCGCTGAAAGCGGCTCGTTCGCCTCTGCAGCGCGCACTCTTGGGCTGTCTCCGCCTACAGTGTCCAAGGTGATTGCGCGTCTGGAGCATCGCCTGAAAACGACTCTTTTTCAGCGAAGTGCGCGTCATCTTTCCCTGACATCGGCTGGAGTGGCGTGCCTGGAACGTGCCCGGCGGATGTTGGCTGATGGCGAAGGATTGGAAGCAGAATTACGGGAAGGTTCAGTCAGTCCGAGAGGAACGATCCGCCTGGCGGCTCCCATGGGGTTCGGGCTGGATATTCTTGGACCTGTTCTGCCGGAATTTATGGACCGGTATCCGGATATTTCCATGGAGATTGATCTGGATGATCGGACCGTCGATCTGCTGAGTGGCCGGTTTGAAGCAGCCGTCCGCATTACACCGGGAGACTTCGCTCCCGTAACCAACGGAGGGGCTCATCTTCTTTGCCGTTCCGTGATGCGGCTGGTCTGTTCACCACAAATGAAAGAGAGACTCGGGACGATCGAAAAGCCGGAAGATCTTTCAGGCAATGCAGGGTTGCTCTACGCGAATTCCGATCTGCCAGACCTGCTTCGACTTACGCATGAGAGCGGCCAGCAGGCTTCTGTTCGCCTGCGAAGCAGGATGATGGTGAATAGTGGGGACATGCTTTTGCCCGCGCTCCGAAATGGCTCAGGCCTAGCGCTTCTGCCAGATTTCATGCTGCGGAGGGATCTGGATGCGGGGCGATTGGTTGAGGTTCTGCCCAAGTGGCGGGGCAGTGTTCTGTCTGTCTGGTTTATGGTCGTGGGGTGTGGTGCCACCCGGATGCAGATGCCTGCGCGGCTCCGTGTTCTGCTGGCCTATCTGGAGCAGGCACTTGGCGGAAAGATTTCACAGGATTACAGTGCCGCGCAGGAGAAAACGCGATGAATTATGATGCGATGTTCCAGTCCGCCTTGGACGGTCTGCGCGCCGATGGCAGCTACCGTTACTTTGCGGAACTTGAGCGCCGGTCCGGCAATTTCCCGAAAGCCTATCATCATGGGCTCGGTCGTGACGTCACAGTGTGGTGTTCCAACGATTATCTCGGCATGGGGCAACACCCGGAAGTCCTCAAGGCGATGCATGATGCCCTTGATGAGACGGGCGCTGGCGCAGGTGGAACGCGCAACATTTCCGGCACGAACCACTATCATGTGGAACTGGAAAAAGAGCTGGCTTCCCTTCACGGGAAAGAAAGCGCCCTGCTTTTCAACTCGGGCTATCTGTCCAACTGGGTAACGCTCGGCACTATTGCAGGCCGGCTACGGAACTGTGTGGTTCTGTCGGATGAACTGAACCATGCCTCCATGATTGAGGGCATCCGTCATTCCCGCGCTGAAAAGCAGATTTTCCGTCACAACGATGTGGAAGATCTTGAGCGTCGCCTGAAGGAACTTCCAGCAGACGTTCCGAAGATCATCGCATTTGAGTCCGTCTATTCCATGGATGGCGATATCGCCCCGATCGAAGCGTTCTGTGATCTGGCCGACAAATACGGCGCCATGACCTACCTTGATGAAGTTCATGCCGTAGGCATGTACGGCGATCATGGTGCGGGCGTGGCTGAGAAGCTAGGCCTGTCTCATCGTCTGACGGTGATCGAAGGGACGCTCGGCAAGGGGTATGGCGTTGTGGGCGGCTATATTGCTGCCTCCGCGCCGCTTTGCGATTTCGTGCGCTCTTTCGGTTCAGGCTTCATTTTCTCCACGGCTCTGCCGCCGATGATTGCTGCGGGTGCTCTGGCCAGTGTCCGTTATCTCAAGCGCAGCAGCGCAGAACGTGAAGGACAGCAGCGTGCTGTAGCCTATCTGCGGGCTGCTCTGGACAAGGCAGGTATTCCGCATGTCGGCAATCCAAGCCATATCGTACCCGTCATGGTGGGTGAGGCTGAGCTATGTCGGGATCTCTCCGATGAGTTGCTGAACCGCTTTGGGCATTACATCCAGCCGATTAACTTCCCGACCGTCCCGCGCGGAACGGAGCGTCTGCGTCTGACGCCGACGCCGCTTCATACGAACGAAGCAATTGATGAACTGGTTGAAGCACTCTCCACGCTTTGGCGCGAACGTCAGCTCAAGCGCTCTGAGGCTGCCTGAAGTCAGGTAGGCCAGCGTTCTGAATTTTGGAAAAGGCAGCCGGGTCACTGGCTGCCTTTTTTGATTCTGAGCTGGTCAGGCGAGCACGTAGACCCACGCATTTTTGCCTGAGCGCAGTGTAACTTGCACCCTCTTGTAGCTGGACACTTCATAAGCATCTGCAGCGAGAAGCTCAGCTTCAGTGATGCGAAAGACTTGCCCTGTGATTTCGTCCTGTGGATTGTCACTCGGGTGAATAACAGGATGAAAGCGTTTGCCGCTGGCCTTGATGACAGCAGCGTCCGTGATTTCCATCATCGACGCTTGATAGCCCGTCATCGCATCTTCTTCACCATGCAGCAGGCGACCGAATGAGGACAGCTGAATCTCGGGTTGCTGGAGTGTTCCGTAAGAAAACAGATAAACCGGCCTCTGGTCAGGCATGAGTAGCTCCGTAAGATAAAGCGCAGGGACATCAGATCTTTCGGTACCCTTGCCAAAGCGCTGTGATAGGGTGCCCGTCGTTCTGTGGAGTCAGATGGATATAAAGCCCATCAATCTGTTCCAGCGGCAGACAGTCATCCACTTCCATGAAGTTGTCGCGGTGGCGATGGTCATAGCCCGGTAATAGGGTCTTTTTGGCTTTTGCCTTGGCATCCTCTGCCGATGTGGCGACGAGGAAGGTAAAAGCGTGCTCTTCCTTCAACTCACCGGCCGCATATCCACCCATATTGATGAAATAGAGCGATTGGGTGCCTGTAGGCTTTTCAGGACTGAGTGTGACGGCGTGTCCGTCCGCCCATGTGATGATGCCATAAGCATCGACGTGCAGGGAATTCCGAACCCCAAACCAGCGTTCTGCAAGTGATGGATAAGCATCTTCCGGCTTGTTCGCGATCGCAAACTGAACATCATGAACTTCGATGTTCGCGCCGGGTGCTGCGCCACCGAGATAGAAAACATACAGGTTCAAGAGCGTGTCTCCTCAAAACGTAAAGCAGGTCATAGCTGGTTCCCCGACACACTTCACGGTGAAACGCATTGACAGGACGAAGCCGATGCGATGAGTGTGGCCCCTACCAGGGGGAGCTTCGCCAAAAGAAGCTGAGAGGTCACTGAAGGACTGTAAGGTCTGCGGTGTGACGACCCTGCCGGGTGCATCCTGCATCCGGGAAACCTGATCCGGTTAGAACCGGCGGAGGGAATGGTGTTGAGACACAACGAAACTGGCTTTGCCAGTGGTGCGTGCTGTTGCTCCCTCTGCCTCAGAGGGGGCGAACATGGGTGACATTCCACAAAACCTGAACCAGAGACCAGCTGTAGGTCATGTGACGACTGGCCCGATTCAGGGTTCCTGCAAGAAATGGTCCGAAGCGCCGGGACGCCCGGATATTCTGGTCCCATATCGCGAAATTGCGCTGCATCCGTCAGCGAATGAAGCGCCTGTCAGAGTTTATGATACCTCCGGTCCTTATACAGACACGTCTGTCACGATTGATGTGACGAAGGGCCTCTCGGCTCCACGTGCAGAATGGCTTGCCAAGCGGGGCTTCGAACGGGTTGCAGCGCGGGCCGTCAAGCCAGAAGACAACGGCTTCGCAAGTGAGGCGCAAGCTGTTCCGGCGTGTCCGGCACCGCACGAAGTCTATTCGGGTGAGGGCGCACAGCACGTCACGCAGTATGAATACGCAAGGGCAGGGATCATCACGGAAGAGATGATCTATATTGCTCATCGCGAAAACGTCTGCCGTGCTGAAATGGCAAAGGGAGCGGAAGAGCGCCGGGCAGATGGCGAGGATTTCGGTGCGGAGATTCCAGCGTTCATCACGCCAGAATTCGTGCGCGAAGAAGTGGCGCGGGGGCGGGCTGTCATTCCCGCCAATATCAACCATCCGGAACTTGAGCCGGTTATTATTGGCCGCAACTTCCTCGTGAAGGTGAACGCCAATATCGGCAATTCGGCTGTGACGTCTTCTGCGGCCGAAGAGGTGGAAAAACTGGTCTGGTCCATCCGCTGGGGCGCGGACACGGTGATGGATCTCTCTACAGGGCGGAACATTCACAACATCCGTGACTGGATTATGCGGAACTCTCCAGTGCCGATCGGCACGGTGCCGCTGTATCAGGCGCTGGAGAAAGTGAATGGTGTTCCTGAGAAGCTGACGTGGGAGATCTTCCGCGACACGCTGATCGAGCAGGCCGAGCAGGGCGTGGATTATTTCACGATTCATGCTGGTGTCCGTCTTCAGCACATCCCGCTGACCGCAAAACGGACGACGGGAATTGTCTCCCGTGGTGGCTCCATCATGGCGTCCTGGTGTCTGGCGCATCACCGCGAGAGCTTTCTCTACGAGCACTTCGAAGAGATCTGCGACATCATGCGCCGGTATGACATCACCTTTTCACTGGGGGATGGGCTGCGTCCGGGGTCAATTGCCGATGCGAATGATGCGGCGCAGTTTGCTGAACTGACGACGTTGGGCGAACTGACGAAGGTGGCCTGGGCAAAGGGCTGTCAGGTCATGATTGAAGGGCCAGGTCATGTGCCGATGCACAAGATCAAGGTTAACATGACCAAGCAGCTCAAGGAGTGTGGCGAAGCGCCGTTCTATACGCTTGGCCCGCTAACGACCGACATTGCGCCGGGCTATGATCACATCACCTCTGGTATCGGGGCGGCCATGATTGGCTGGTTCGGGACGGCGATGCTTTGCTATGTAACACCCAAGGAGCATTTGGGTCTGCCGGACCGCTCAGACGTGAAGACGGGTGTCATAACCTACCGGATTGCGGCTCATGCGGCTGATCTGGCTAAGGGGCATCCGGCAGCTCAGTTGCGGGATGATGCCCTGTCCCGTGCACGGTTCGAGTTCCGGTGGGAAGATCAGTTTAATCTGGCGCTGGACCCGGATACGGCACGCAGCTTCCACGACGAAACGCTTCCAAAAGAGGCTCACAAGACGGCTCATTTCTGTTCGATGTGCGGCCCGAAGTTCTGCTCCATGAAGATCAGCCACGACATTCGCCGTGAGGCAGAACGTCAGGATGGTATGGCGCAGATGAGTGAAGTCTTTCAGGAACATGGTGCAAAACTTTATGTTCCGGAAAATGAAGTGGAAACGATTGCGGAATAACACCTGACGCGGAATGATTGAGGGTGATGGCCTTGCGTCCATAGGCCATCACCCTCATCATATAGTGATGCCGCTTAAGGAAGACCTTCTCCCATTCCGGAAAACCCGCAAAGTCACGAAACTGGCGACCCGGCTGGGCAATTCGGCTTCAAACTGCGTTCTGCATGTCATGGTCAATGATCGCGCCGGTTTGGTCCGTGAAAGCGCGGCTTTCGTCGGTCTTCTTGAGAAGGTATGGAAAGCCCGCGGCGTTGAAGGCGATCAGGTCTGGGCAGAACTGAACGAAAGAATCCGCCTTGCGGAAGAACTTCGTGCTAATGGCATCCGTCCGCGTAAAGGCGGCCACTATCGTTCCACCAAATTGCCCTGAGCCATGCCCTCTCTTCCAGATCTGTCTCATATTTCGCCGGATGACCTGAGCCGGCTGGATATCGGCGTGCTGATCGTGATTGGTCTGTCTGCTCTCTGGGGGCTGACACGCGGTTTTACCACAGAGCTTTCCGGGCTTGTCGCCTGGGCTTCGGCCGTCATTCTCACCTATCGGTTCCATGCTGCCCTGGTTCCATGGATCTCTCCCTATCTGCATGAGAGCTGGCTGGCGGAAAGCGCAAGCGCCGCAGTCCTGTTCATCGTCATCCTCCTGACCCTGACGACGATCGCCGGACGTGTCGGTGCAGCGGTGAGGGGCACTCTTTTTGGCGGCGTAGATCGCATACTGGGCGCTATTTTCGGCATTCTGCGCGGATATGTGATGCTGATCGCACTTTATCTGCTGGCAGGGTCTTTTTTCGGGTCCTGGACCTCCTACCTGATGCAGGGAAGCTTCACCGGGCCATATATTGAGGCCGGAGCATCCCGACTTGCCGGTTATCTGCCACATTCATTGCAACCACATCTTGCATCGCCGCCCACAAGCGGTCATGACGCGTCGTTGTGAACCCAGTCCGGAAAGGCCGAACTGCATGACTGCCTCCGATACTCTTAACCGTCCTTACGAGGAATGTGGCGTTTTCGGCGTCTGGGGCGTGCCTGATGCGTCTGCCCTGACCGCTCTTGGACTCCATGCGCTTCAGCATCGTGGTCAGGAAGCTGCCGGAATCGTCAGTTTCGATAACGAACGGTTCCATCAGCATAAAGGTCTGGGGTTGGTTGGTGATGTCTTCGGAGACAGCCGTGTCATGGCAACGCTGCCTGGAAGTGTTGCCATCGGTCATAACCGATACGCCACCACAGGCGGAACGCATGTCCGGAATGTGCAGCCGCTGTATGCGGATTACGAGTTCGGTGGTCTGGCCGTTGCCCATAACGGAAATCTGACCAACTCTGCCACACTGAAGCAAGCGCTGGTGAAGCGCGGATGTATCTTCCATTCCTCTACGGATACGGAAGTCTTCATCCATCTCATCGCCATTTCCCTCTATACCACGGTACTCGATCGCTTCATTGACGCCGTCAAGCAGGTGAAGGGGGCTTACTCCCTCATTACCCTGACGCCCGATGATGGCCTGATTGGTATGCGTGACCCATTGGGCGTTCGTCCGCTGGTTCTTGGCCGGATGCCGGGTTACGAAGATTCGAACGGTGGCTGGGTTCTTTCCAGTGAGACCTGTGCGCTCGACATCATTGGTGCGGAATACGTTCGGGACATCGAGCCAGGCGAAATCGTGGTGATAAACTCTGAGGGGCTTCGGTCCCTTCGCCCGTTTGGCGATCAGGGTGGGCGCTTCTGCGTTTTTGAATACATCTACTTTGCAAGGCCTGATTCAGTGCTTGAAGGCCAGCCTGTCTATGAAGCCCGCAAGCGCATCGGTGCAGAGCTGGCACGCGAGACGGCAGTCGAAGCAGATGTTGTCGTGCCAGTGCCGGACTCTGGCGTTCCGTCTGCGATCGGATATGCGGCTGAGAGCGGTATCCCGTTTGAGCTGGGCATTATCCGTAATCATTACGTCGGCCGGACATTCATTGAGCCAACGGATCAGATCCGAAATCTTGGCGTGAAGATGAAGCATTCCGCCAATCGTCCGGTTCTGGCTGGACGTCGGGTCGTTCTGGTCGATGACTCGATTGTACGTGGAACGACGTCTCGCAAGATTGTGGATATGGTGCGCGCGGCCGGTGCGACGGAAGTGCATATGCGCATTACGTCTCCGCCAACGCGCCATCCTTGCTTCTATGGCATTGATACGCCCGAAGAGAGCAAGCTGATGGCAGCAACCCATACGATGGAAGAAATGGCGGCCGTTATCGGCGTAGATAGCCTCGCCTTCATCAGCTTTGATGGCCTCTATCGGGCGCTGGGTCATGAAAGTCGTACGGATGGCGCAGGTCGCTACTGCGATGCCTGCTTCACGGGTGATTATCCGATCACGCTCGTGGACAAAGAAGGCAATCTGGTTTCCTGAGTGATATTCGCTCTATTGCGACCTTATAAAAAAAGCGCCTGCTCTCATGAGGGAGCAGGCGCTTTTTTTTGTGCTCAGACAGATGATTTTCAGGAATACAGACCGTCAGGAATGTCTTCATGCGCTGAAGCTGGTCCGTTGATGTCAAGCGGCACGGCCATGACAGCCTCAAGGCCAGGGGAAAGCGGCGTATAGGTGAGGGTGCCACCAAGACTGCCGACGACAGCCTTCATCATGCGTGTCCCGAAACCACTTCCGTTCAGATTGATGTCATGACGGCCCTGATCGGAAACAGTCAACGTCAGACGGTCGCCAGTGACGGAAAGTGAGAGGTAAAGCGGACCGGCCTGGCCGCCGTAGGCATATTTGCTGGCATTGATGACCAGCTCCGTCAGCACCAGCCCGACATTAATGGCGCGGTCTGCCGAAATGGAGACGGGTGACAGAACCATGCGAAGTTGCGCCTGCCATTCTTCGCCGAGTGAAGAGCAGAGCTCTTCAATCAACTCTTCAAGGTAGCGGCTCAGATCAACCATGCCCATCTGATCGCCACGATACAGGCGCCGATGAACTAGCCCGATGGCCGCAATCCGGTGCTGGGCTTCAGAAAGGGCTTCGGTGGTTTCTTCGTTCGTGGACGTCCGGGCCTGAAGCTTCAGGAAAGATGCCACCATTTGCAGTGAGTTCTGCACACGGTGGTTTACCTCACGGATCAGGAAGTCTTTCTGTTGAATCAGGCTCTCACGTTCCTGAACTGTCGCCGTCAGGGTCGCATTCAACTCGCGGAGTTGCTGGGTCTGATAATCGGCAATCAGGCTGCGGCGAAGGCGACGGGCGGCCTGCTTCTGTTCTGTCGTCCATCGATGGGAATGACCAAGAACGGTCTGCTCCCAGGACTCAAAAGATTTGCGAGGATGCAGAATCCCGTCGTGGTCAGGCGCTCCCTTGTGAGGATTGCCAGCCCACTCAATGACCTGAACGATCTCGACCCGGCTCCAGACAAGCGTCAGGGAGGTTCGGAAAGGCAGTGTGATGGCCAGAATTCCGGCAGAAGCCTCGGGCCACATTTCTGCGGGAGGGTAGTCCTTGCCCAGGCAGGAGCTACAGAAAATCCCGCCGTTGCTGCCCAGACGGAGCCAGTCTCGAATGGCCAGGAGATCCGAATGTTCAGGAACCTTGCCAGACGTTTTGATCTCTTTCTGATCAATGACTGCAAAGCCATCGCAGGGAAACAGGCTGCGTAACTCCGTGACGGATCGCTGCAGGTTGTCCTTTACGGACGCGGCAGGGTCGAAATGGGACGTCGCGAACTCAATGGCGTTCCTCAGGCGCAAACGCTCCTGATACGTGATGAGTTCTTCCTTGTTCCGAAGCTGACGTGACATGACGCCAGCGAGCGTCCGGCATGCGGCTCTGATGTCCTCGGAGAGAATGCGCGGTGTCGCGTTGTGGCAGGTGATCATGCCCCACAGAATGCCGTCCACGACCAGCGAGATGGAGGCTGAGGCCGCCACGCCCATATTCGACATATACTGCAAATGAACGGGTGAGATGCTGCGAAGCTGCACATCGCTCAGGTCGATACCTGTGGTGCCAGCCTCAACAGGGCGAATAGGGGCAGCTTCGTAATGAATGTCTGGAATGACACGGATACGGTTGCGCAGATAAAGCGCACGCGCCTGCCGGGGAATATCGCTGGCCGGAAAGTGGTGGTTCATGAGGGATGGGAAAGCCTCATTGCGCTTTTCCCCCATCACGCAGCCAGAGCCGTCTTCCTGAAAGCGGTAGACAAGCACGCGATCAAATTCGGTCAGCTTCGCGAAGACCTGTGCGCCGTGATGGCACACGGCGGCAATGTCCGGGCAACGCTCGAAACGGTCAGCTGTGGCATCAATCTGGCTGAAGATTTCCCACGTCAGGAAATTACGACTGTCCAGAGGCTCCAGTTCTACCAGAAGGTGCTCGCCAGAGACGTGGAACTGGGCATTGAACGTCTCGTCCTGCAGGCCGGAGACCCGGGTATTGTTCAGGGCCTTGCCGCCTGACAGTTTCAGCCCATCTGCTGGAATGTTCAGAAGATCAGGTAGGCTCTGGCCCAGCCAGTTCGGATTGAGGCGCGCTTCCAGATCGCCTGCGCCGGCAATAATCTGAAGAGTATCGGCCTTGGCAATCAGGAGAAGCCCGTAGGGCTGGATCGCATCCGGGCGATGGATCTGCTCACGATCACAGGATGTGAGCAGCGCATCTGAAAGGGGCTGCCCCGACTGGAGAGAGATCTTCGACGATAAGGTCAAGGTCTGAAAATCCCTCTTGGCGGAAATGCAGAAAGTGTTTGGTCTTGTCATCTAGGCAGGGGCTGCTCGAAAAGCAAACCCCTGTGAAAATACGACAATTCAACAGGAATATATCGTGAACCTTAAGGTTTTCGGCCCCCTGTTGTCAATTTGGCTTACTGCTGGATTGCGTCCTGCTGCATCCAGGATGCGACGTCCAGAGACAGGGCATGACGGCTGGCGGGGCGCGTATAGAGCATGTGGCCACCCTGATAGAGATGCAGGGAAACGCGGTCTGCTCCGACCGTCAGATGGTCTTTCATCCAGCGGGCTGTGCCGAATGGGCAGGCAAGATCGTAGTACCCGTTTGCAACGAACACACGCAGGCCGGGGTCAAGCGCCAGAAGACGGTTCAGAACCGGAATCTGATGGATGGGAGCGGGGCCGTTTTCGCTCCATTTCCAGCTTGAATTGACCTTGAAGGAAAGCAGATCATAGGTCAGCGGAGTCTGGAAACCGAGGTCGTTGGCGGCATAACCAGAGAACGCATTGCCATAGGCCCGGCCAAAGCCAAACAGCGTTGGGTCAGGGCTTTCGTCCAGACCGTCTGCCGCAGGGTCGGCAATCGTCTGCGTAAAGTCATACAGGCCGTGAAGGCGACCGTTCTGGGACATGACGTCATGCGACCCGATAGCCGGAACACCATGCTGGCGCGTTACCACATCCTCTGGAAGGCCCGTACGGTGAGCGACTTCGGCGTAGAATGTCTTTCCGTCTTCGCCGCTGGGGATTTTGCCCGCAACCTTGGGAAGATAAGTGCCCATCGCCCATTCATATGCTGCATCAGCCGACTGCTGGGTGACGTTCGGGCTTTCATGCGCCGAAATCAGACTGGGGATCATGAGGGCAGCAGACAGAGGGTTCTCGTCCGTGTCCAGAAGCGGCATCTCAATGGCAGGCGACAGCATCACGACGCCGTTCAACAGAATTCCCTGTTCCATCTGAAGCGCATTGGCGACCTGGATGGAACGAATGCCGCCGTAGCTTTCACCCACCAGATAATGGGGGGACGACTGGCGACTGTTCTTGGCTGTCCAGAGCTGGATGGCCTTGGCAAACGTGCTGGCATCCTGCTTGACGCCGTAGAACTGGTCTGCAGCCTTGGCGGTGTCGAGCGGACGGGAATAGCCCGTGCCCACGGCATCGAAGAACACCATGTCCGTGAACGGAAGCCAGCTGTCCGGATTGTCACCGAGCTTCGCGTGAGTGCCGTCGGTTGCATCCTTGGGAGGCATGGTCAGTGCGACCGGGCCTGCGGCGCCAAGGTTCAGGTAGGCTGTTGCGGCACCGGGGCCACCGTTGAAGAAATACGAGACAGGACGCTTGGCGTCCGCTGCGCCGTCCTTGGTGTAGGACACGTAAAACATGCGCGCCGTCGGCTTCCCATCGGGGCCACGGAGGGTCAGGGTGCCGGCATGCGCGGTGTAGGCGATGCCATTCAGATGATGCTTCGTAACCGAGTCAGTGGGAAGCAGAGCGGCTTCACCGGTAAAGCTGTCTGAGGCCTTGGCTGCGTCAGCTTTGGGCGTGTCCTTCGGGGCATCTGCCGCCAGGGCAGGAAAGGCAGAAACGGGTGAAAGAAGGGACAGGGCAAGCAGCAGCGCGCGGCGGGACATCATCTGTCTGTCATCTCCGATGAGAATTGCAGGGTTGTTTCTGCCCTACCAGCACGGATGCTCGTCTGCCACCGGCCCCGCATGAAGTTTTCGTCATGCGGGGCCGGTATCGTCTTGTTACTGGCCCTGAGGCGCCTTGATGTTGGGAGACAGCATCAGCCGCGGATTGGCAACGCGATCATAGTCATCGGCTGTCATGAAGCCCAGTTTCAGAGCAGCTTCCTTCGGGCTCAGGTTCTTTTCCATGGCATGATGGGCGACCTGTGCGGCCTTGTCGTATCCAATGGCGGGAGAAAGCGCCGTAACAAGAACGAGGGAGCGGTCCAGATCCTGCTTCAGTTTGTCTTCGTTAGCGCGAATACCTTCGACAAGATGCTGACGGAAGTTCTCTGACCCGTCATGAAGGAGCGTGATGCCCTGCATAATGTTGTGGATCATGAGTGGCTTGTACACGTTCATGTCGATCATGCCGGACGCGCCACCCAGGCCAACCGCCACATCATTGCTCATGACCTGCAGGGCCAGCATGGACAGGGCTTCAGCCTGTGTTGGGTTGATTTTGCCAGGCATGATGGAAGAGCCCGGCTCGTTTTCTGGCAGCAGCAGTTCGCCGAAACCGGCACGAGGGCCGCAGGCCAGCAGGCGGATGTCATTGGCGATTTTGAACAGGCTTCCCGCCGCAGTCCGCAGGCAACCCGACAGGTGGACCAGCGCATCGTGCGCGCCCTGAAGGGCGAATTTGTTTTCGCCAGCCGTGAAGCCCAGTTGCGTCAGATGCGCGATTTCTCCACAGGCACGGGTGTCAAATCCGGGATCTGTATTCACGCCAGTGCCGAGCGCCGTTCCGCCGAGAGCCAACGGGAGGAGGCCATCACGGGCTGCTTCAAGGCGTGCGATGTTGTCTGTCAGCATCCCGGCGTAGCCATGCCATTCCTGACCAAGCGTAATGGGGACAGCATCCTGAAGATGCGTGCGGCCAACCTTGACCAGATCCTTCCATTCTTCAGCTTTGGCAGCGATGGCATCCCGCAGTCTGGTGAGGGCAGGAATGAGGCGGCGATGTACACCCAGAACAGTCGCAATGTGCATGGCGGTTGGGAAGTTGCAGTTGGTGGACTGCGCCATGTTGACGTGGTCGTTCGGGTGCAATGGTGTCTTGCTACCCAACGGCTGACCCGTGAGTTGGCTGGCCCGGTTTGCGATGACTTCATTGACGTTCATGTTGAACTGCGTGCCAGAGCCCGTCATCCAGACATGGAGCGGGAACATCCCGTTATGCTGCCCGGTCATGATCTCATCGCAGACGGTATGGATCAGATCCGCGCGATCCTGAGACAGACGACCACTGGCTGCATTGGCCGAGGCGCAGGCACGCTTCATGATCGCATAAGCCTCGATCATTTCCTGCGGCATCAGTTCGCGGCCGATGCTGAAATACTTCAGGGAACGCTGTGTCTGAGCACCCCACAGAACATCATCAGCAACTTCAATCTGGCCCATGCCATCGGTTTCAATACGGCTCATGCGGTCTGGAGCTTTCCTGCAGGACGGAGTTCATGCCTGCGCGGAAACTATCCCAGAAGGATCGGGGGGAAAACAGGGGAAGGGGTGCAGATGAGGCTGGGCGCGTGAAAAACGTTCCCCAGCATTGTCGGACGCAGACAATCAGCAGATGGCGCTTCCGCTTGAAGCACAGACAACTGCTGACTGAGATGTCGGCCTTTAACGGCCGAGCCAGCGATCCCCACCGAAGCGATTGTGGGAGAACAGAAAACCCGCGCAAAGACCTGCGGCCGCAAAGACGATCGTCCACAGGGAGATCGGGAGGAGCATGGTCGAAACGGCTGAAAGCAGAACCATCCCTGCGAAGGCACAGATGGCGGATTCGATCATCCGGGGGCCAAAATGACGTTCAGCACCGCAGTTCGGACAGTGTTCTGCGGTCGACCGGATTTTTTGCCGGCAGACCGGACAGATTGTGACGGCTGTGGAAAGGGGTTCCATCATTGGCCGTGATTCTCCTCATGTTCACCGACGGCGATCCGCGCTTCCACAGCCAGGCGCCATTGCGCATCAGCCGGGGCGGCCGCCAGGGCACGGCGATACAGATCAAGACTGCTCGCGGAAATGTGCCCGTCCTTCAGGGTCTGGAGTTCTGCGAGCTGGATTGCAAGCTCTGGAGTGAAATGAATGTCCAGAGCCGATTTCCAGTCAGCGATTGCTTCTGAGGTCAGGCCAGCGCGCGCCTCGATCTGACCCAGCAGGACATGACCTGTCTCGTAGGTCGGATTGTCCTTTGGAATCGTGGCGACCTGCGCCTGAAGCTTCTGGATCATGACCATGGCTTTAGCGTCTGGCTTGACCTGACGGGCGCTTAGAGGCTGTGGCGGCAGGGACGGGTGCCCGTTCACGATATACAGCGCAAATGCTGCAACCGGGATGCCAAGACCAACGGCCAGAAGGGGGAGAAAACGCTTCGAACGGGCCGTTGCATCTTTCAGGTCTGGTGTGGCGGAAGATTCGTCGGCAGCCAGAAGCCTCCGCTGGACCTCGATGCGGGCTGCCCCGTATTCATCTCCGTTGACGAGACCCAGATCCCGGTCCCGATCGAGTTCGGCGAGCTGGCCGCGATAGAGCGTCAAAGCAGAGTCCCGCGCGTCCACGCGGCGGCGGAGGCGGCGGAGGCCATAAAGGGCCGGTAGCAGCGTGATAGCTGCAACACTCAGGATTCCCAACCAGAACAAGACTTTACTCCCGGCCCGACAGGGCATCCAGGCGTGCACGCTCATCATCCGAGAGCGGCACAGGTGTAACGATGCGACTTCTCGTCGCACGCCACGCAATAACAAGACCGGCCACCAGAGCCAGAGCAGGCATCAGCCAAAGCAGGGCTGTAGACCATGAAAACTGGGGAGCCAGACGGATGAATTCGCCATAGCGATCGCCCATCCAGTCCATGATCTGCTGGTCAGACTTCCCCGCCGCGACCTGCTCGCGAACAACTTTGCGCAAATCGCGGGCCAGCGGTGCACTGCTGTCTTCGATGCTCTCATTCTGACAGACGAGGCAGCGGAGGTGAGCACCGATGGCTTCCGCACGCTTTTCCTGCACTGAATTGGGGAGCATTTCTGACGGGTCATCAACTGCGAGAGCGATGCCGCCTCCCGCCAGTGCCACAGCAAGCAGCAGGGCAGACAGACGTTTCATCATAGTCCTGCAAGCCTTGGCCGGATTTCCGCGTCGTAGATTTGCGGATCGAGAGCGGCACTGCCATGCCAAAGAATCCGGCCGCCGGGGGCGACAAGAAAGCTTTCGGGAACGCCTGTTACACCCCAGTCGATTGCGACGCGGCCATGTCTGTCAGAAGCCACGCGGGCATAAGGCGTGCCATCACGTTGAACAAAGGCGCTCGCATTTTCTGGCTTGTCTTCATATGCGATGCCCCAGATGGGCATATTGCGGGAAATGGATCGTAGGCCAGGCATTTCCTGAACGCAGGGAATGCACCAGGACGCAAAGAAATTTACCAGAACCGGGCGTGTTTCAGCCTTCAGCTCCTTATCCGTAAATCCGTCACCCAGCCCGGGCAGACCCGGCATGGCGAATTCAGGAATAGGGCGGCCGACATTTGGGTTTTTGATGGCCCGCGGGTCAAAGCCGCCGCTTTCCATTCCTTGCAGCATTTTCCAGAACCCGACGCCCAGAACGCCAGCGCCAACAATCGGAAGGGCCGTCAGGAGGCCGCGTCGTGTTGCATTCATGCGTGTCTCTCCTCAGGCTTTGGCCATGGTCCGTGCGGCAGACCGCTTCGGTGCGCCAACGCGCAGACGACGATCCGAGAGCGAGAACGCTCCGCCGATGGCCATAACAAGCCCGCCAAGCCACATCCACGGGGCAAGCGGGTTCTTGTGCAGACGTAGCACATAGGTCGCATCGGCGCCCGTTCCGTGCCGGTCTCCCACGACGCCATAAAGATCCGTGATGAAGTTCGTATGGATCGCGACTTCCGTTGTGGTCTGGTTCTGTGTGGTGAAGTCCCGCTTTTCCGGATGCAGCATCGTGACCAGTTTGCCGTTGTGGCGTACGGCAATATCTGCCTGCATCGCGCGGTAATTCGGCCCGGCATAGTCATGAACGTTGACGAGCGTCCAGTCATCACCAGCAAGGCTGCGGGTCTCGCCAACGTGGATCTCTACGATCGCATGCTGGGCACCAGACATTCCACACAGACCCAGCACGGTAATGCCCGCACCGATATGTGCCAGCGCTGCTCCCCAGCTTGAGCGGGGAAGGCTCTTGGCGCGCGCCAGCATCTCACTGCGGCTGGAATGACCAAGGCCAATGCGGCGCAGAACATCCGTAACGGAGGCCGCCATGACCCAGATCGCCAGAGCGCCACAGGCGATAGGCAATGCTCCGGAAAATTTCCAGAAACACAGGACCAGGCCGATGGCCGCGAGAATGGCCGCGACAAACAGGTGGGAGAATGTTCGTGCCAGTTGCGCCCGTTTCCACGGAAGCGCTGTTCCGACGCCCATGGCCAGAAGGAGCGGAATTGTGAGCGGGATGGTTGCCGCATCGAAGAAGGGCTTGCCCACTGAAATGGTGCGCCCTGCCAGAAGCTGCATGAATGGCGGGTACATCGTGCCTGTCACAACAACCGCACAGATCGAGCACAGCAGGATATTGTTCAGAACGAGCGAGCCTTCTCGCGAGACAGGCGAGAACAGGCCGCCAGATGTCAAAGACGGTGCGCGCCATGCAAAGAGCGCGAGTGAACCGCCGATAACCAGAGCCAGAAGTGCCAGAATGAACACGCCACGGGCCGGATCATTCGCGAAGGCATGGACTGAATTCAGAATACCTGAACGGACGAGGAATGTGCCGGACAGGGAGAATGAGAATGTCGCAATAGCCAGCAGAACCGTCCAGATTTTCAGGCCCTCGCGCTTTTCTACGACGATGGCGGAATGAACGAGTGCGGTTCCGGTCAGCCACGGAATGAGCGAAGCGTTCTCAACCGGGTCCCAGAACCAGTAGCCGCCCCAACCCAGCACATAATAAGACCACCAGGACCCAAGTGCGATGCCGCAGGTCAGGAAGCACCAGGCCGCTACGGCCCAAGGGCGAACCCAGCGGCCCCACGCGGCATCTACTCGGCCTTCAAGCAAAGCGGCAACTGCAAACGCAAATGGGACGGCAAAGCCAACATAGCCCGTGTAGAGAATGGGCGGATGGAAGGCGAGGCCGGGGTCCTGAAGCAGCGGGTTCATGCCCTGACCATCCATGGGAGCCGGAAAAACACGGTCGAATGGGTCGGAGGTCAGAAGGCAGAAAAGCTGGAATCCGGCTGAAACACCGCCAAGAACGGCCAGAACGCGGCCACGGAGAATGTCTGGGAGATTGCGTCCAAATGTCGATACGGCTGCGCCGCAGACGCCGAGGATCAGGGTCCAGAGCAGAACGGACCCTTCATGGTTCCCCCAGACGCCCGTGATTTTATACAGCAGCGGTTTGGAGGCAGCGGAGTTTGCCGCGACATTCTGGACGGAGAAATCATCCCGAACGGCGCAAATGATCAGGCTGAAGAAAGAGATGGCCAGAGCGAAAAGCTGTGAAACCGCGAGAAAAGGCGCCATGGCGACAAGGCGGGCATTGCGCTTGTGAGCGCCCCAGAGGGGAACGACAAACTGAATGAGTGCGAGAACGCAGGCGAGGGCCAGGGCAAAATGGCCCTGTTCTGGTCCAAACATTATGGCGTTCAGCCTCCGGTTTTCTTGGCTGTCATGGTGTCCCAGCTTGCCGCGTCAGGGGCTTTACCAAAGCGTGGGTCCCACTTGCCGGTACGCTTCAGTTCTTCGGCCACTTCTTTGGGCATGTAGGTCTCATCATGTTTGGCGAGCACTTCACTGGCCGTGAAACCACCATCCTTCTGCACCGTGCCGAGTGCCACGACGCTCTGGCCTTCGCGGAAAAGGTCAGGAAGGATACCGGTGTAGTGAACTTCGACTGAAGCCTGACCATCCGTCACGTTGAAGGAGTTTACCGGGGCGTCGTGTTCCGTGATGCGGTGCAGTGAGCCCGCAACGACCATTCCGCCCAGGCGGATCGTGCGATCAGGCGCCGGGGGGTGCGCCTTGACCTGAGACGGGGCCATGAAGAACACGATGTTGGACGAGAAGGCCCTCAGCGTCAGTGCTGCCGCGGAACTGATGCAGGCGAGGCAGGCGATGACAATCCACAGGCGACGTGTCTTGCGGGTCATGATGCAGAGCTTTCACGGTGACGGAGCTGGCTTTCGACGGCCGCCAGCCTGGCTTTGGCGCGGCGCAGGCGCAAAGCCGCGCCGATACCGAGAACCAGCGAGCAGCCGATGGTGAGACCATAAGCTGCGGCGATATAGGGCCAGTGATTGGGAAGGTGCATCATGCTGCGGACCTGTCCGGACGGTTGAGCCTGGAGCGTGCCATCAGCTGACGCGCGCGGCTCTCGTGGATTGCGGCACTCAGCCGGGCGAAAATGACAGCGGCGACACCAAGTGTGAAGCCGATGGTTGTGATGAGAAGCGGCCAGAGCATCGTCATAGACATGGTCGGTGCACCGGTCAGCGTGATGCTGTCCGGCTGATGCAGCGTATTCCACCATTGAACGCTGAACTTGATGATCGGCAGATCGATGGCGCCGGCCAGTGCCAGAATGGCAGCGGCGCGCTGTCCACGGGCAGGTTCATCGAAGGCCCGGATCAGGGCGATGTGCCCTAAATATAGAAAAAACAGCACGAGCACCGACGTTAGGCGCGCGTCCCATACCCACCAGGTGCCCCACATCGGCTGTCCCCAGAGGGAGCCTGTGATGAGGCAAAGAGCGGCTGCGCAGGCCCCGACCGGGCCAATTTCGATGGCGGCGAGATCCGCCAGTGGATGCCGCCACACGAGGGAGAGAAGCCCGCAGACAGCGAGACCAAGGTAGCAGGAGGACGCAAGCCAGGCCATCGGGACATGCACATACATGATCCGGACTGTCTCGCCCTGTTGCCAGTCAGCGGGAGCGAAGAAGAGGCCCCAGACAATGCCGACGGTCAGGAAGATGATCGCACCTGTGGATAGCCACGGCTGAAGCGCACGGGCCAGACGCAGGAATTGCCCCGGATTGGCATAACGATGGAGCAGATTGGGCGTAGGGCGCACGGGAACTCTCAACTCGGAGAAATATTTCTACTTGAAATAGTCCGAACCCCACGCATTCGGAAGGGGCGCATTGTCCCATTGTTCCTATGACTGTTATCACGTTTCACGGAAATGAGCGCGAAATGGGAACTTTCCGCAGGAGAAAGACGTGGCGTACTGGCTGATAAAATCCGAACCCGAAGCCTTTTCGTGGAATGAACAGGTTCGTAATGACATCGAACCATGGACCGGCGTTCGCAACTATCAGGCGCGGAACAATCTTGCGGCCATGAAGACGGATGACCTGGCGTTTTTCTATCATTCGGTGAGCGAAAAGCAGATCGTTGGTGTCGTCAGGGTCGTGAAAGAGGCTTATCCGGACCCGACTGCGGACGATCCGCGTTGGGTTTGCGTGGATGTGAAGGCGAATGGTGCTTTCACGACTCCGGTAACCCTGGCTCAGATCAAGGCAGATCCGGCTCTGGAAGAGATGGCTCTTCTCAGGCAATCCCGCCTTTCTGTCGCCCCGGTGACGGAGCAGGAGTTCCGGCATTTGACGAAAATCGGCGGGTGGGTCCGCGCCTGACGGACCCGTTACGGGTTAGTGAATGTCTGACGCATCCCCGTTGACGAGAACATTTGTCTGCCCGTTGGACGGGTGCCCGGCGTAGGTCAGAGGAAGATCTTCGCTGTGATAGGGTGCCGTAACGGGGGCGTTGAACTTCACCGGCATACCGAAAATGCTGAAGTGGGACGGCAGGTTGTTTGTGCCGTTGGTTTTCTGCTCAGCATTGGTGCCCGGCATGCCGACAGGAAGATGCGTCCGCACTTCACCGCTGAAATTTGCGAGTCTTTCCTCGGAGTCTTCCACGGCAACATAGCCGTGCGGCGGCGGCGGCGCTCCACCGTCGGGTAGTGCAACCTGCTGGGCCGGCGTCAGGTTCTTCTCTGGCGGGTTGTTCAGCTGATGCGCCGTTGACGGCGGGATCTGTGGCAGATCGGCTGTACTGTGGCTACGATGGGCATGATGTGGAGCGGACAGAGCCGGTGTGGCTGCTGTCACAAGGAGGCTGGCTACCAGCGGGGCAGACAGGATCCAGCGGGAAAATGTTTTCATAATATGTCCTTCTCCACACCCGGCCGGGGCACCCGTCAAGCAGGGGGCTTTCGTGATGCGATATGAAACCTGCTATCGGGTAAACGGTTTCAGGTCTTACGAACAGGAGTTTTGATCGTCATGACCGTAGAGAATGGCTCGCAGCTTCCGAGTAGCGAATTTGCATCACTGGCGCTGGACGGGGACTCGTTGGCCCAGCTTCAGTCCGTGCTGGAACGCGTCGAACAGGGGCGTGGTGTCCTTGTCCGTCTGGCGGATCTGATGGGAGGAGCCGTCGGGCAGGCTGCGCGACTCGGGATGAAAGGTCTCGGCCTTGCGCCCACGGTGCAACAGAAAATTCAGAAGACGGCTGAAATCGCGATTGAACGTGCTTTCAATATTGCAATTGTCGGGATCAAGAATGACGTCCCGCTCGTTCGTGAACCGTGGCGTGAGAACGCCGGACAGGCTGCTGTTGCCGTGTCGGGCGCCGTCGGCGGGTTTGGTGGAATTTTTGGACTGGCCCCTGACGTCGGGTTCACAACCCTGACCATCATGCGGGAAATCGCGCGGATTGCCCGAGAAGAGGGTGAAGACCTGCGTGATGAGGGAACACGCCGCGCGTGCCTTGAAGTGTTTGCACTCAAAACTTTCCCTGCCCGTCAGGAAGAGGACGATGGGGAGCTCGGGTTCTTCTCCGCGCGTGCTTTGCTGCGTGGACGCCCGGTCGTGATGCTGATTTCCGAAGTGGCCTCTCATTATGGAATTGGCCTGTCGCGGAAGTTCGCGTTGCAGATGGTTCCTGTTGCAGGTGCGCTCTGTGGTGCTTCGCTTAACGCTGCCTTCCTCGCCCATTATCGCGCACTTGCGCGGGCACATTTCACGATCCGTCGTCTGGAGCGCACTCACGGTCGCGCTGTTCACGAAGCTGCAGTGGACATTCGCTCAGGTGCCGCATCGGAAACTTTTTCCTGATTTTTCAGGGCGCTGAACGAAAGCTGGAAATATGATGCCGAGCAGTCTTGTCTGGCTGAGTTTCACATTGGTTCTGGCTGTCGTGCAGCTGTTTCTGACGTCAGCTGCCTGCCGCAGGCAGGATGGTGTGCAGTGGGCCACGAGTAACCGGGATGGCGAAGCCCCGCGATACACAGGCGTTGCCGCCAGAATGCGGCGGGCACAGGCAAATTTTCAGGAGACGCTCCCGATCTTTATCGGGGCAGTCCTTGTGGCCCATGTGGCCGGTCGGGACGGAAGTCTGGTGACCTGGGGAGCAGGCCTCTACTTCCTGGGGCGACTGGCTTATATTCCAGCCTATGCCCTGGGTCTGGGAAGCATCCGCAGTTTGATCTGGGGTGTGTCTATGATCGGGCTGTTTCTGGTTCTGGGCGGACTGATCTGACGATCAGCTTCGCTTGGGGCGAAGGCGCCAGAAGTCCAGCAGGCCCCAGAACACAATTCCTGCAAAACAGATTTTGACGAGGGCCATCAGCAGGCCGTCAGCTTCAGGGAGCAGGAAGCGTGCGAGCCCGAGCGGAATCAGACAGATCAGATAAACAAACGCTATAGGCAATGCAGTACTCCATCGAGATTGGAGTACTATGTACCACATCCGGGTACAGAAAGGTGAATAATCCCCCATGTGCGACGCGAAGCAGAAACCGGATGTCTGACATTACGCCTGAAATCCTGCTGGATGCTTACGCCTCGGGGATTTTCCCGATGGCCCCTGATCGGGACAGTGATGAGCTCAGCTGGTATTTTCCAGAGGAGCGTGGAGTACTTCCGCTCGACGCAATGATTGTTCCCCGCAAACTGATGCGTACGATCCGGTCCGGCAAGGTTCAGGTTACATCGGATCGGGCCTTTGGAGATGTCATGCTGGCCTGTGCAGACCCTGCGCCGGGCCGGGAGGAAACATGGATCAGCCCGAAAATCTGTGACCTCTATGGCGCTCTGCATCAGCGTGGTTTTGCGCATTCGATCGAAGTCTGGGACGACGGTACCCTAGTCGGGGGGCTGTATGGCGTTGCCCTTGGCGGAGCATTTTTCGGGGAGAGCATGTTTTCCCGCCAGCGTGATGTTTCCAAGATTGCATTGGTTCATCTCGTTGCAGGATTGCGAAAGGGAGGGTATCGCCTTCTGGATACGCAATATACCACTCCCCATCTGACAACGCTTGGGGGCATCGGTATCCCGGCGGCAGATTATCTGGCGCTGCTGAACCAGGCTTTGACTGTCCGTACCATCTGGCCGGATGATTTCAGTCTGCACGCCCTGCGCGATGACATCGCGTCTCTGCGCCCACATCCAGGAGAATCCTGATGATTTCATTCCTCCGGCGGCATCAGTCTGCTCTTCTCATTGGCCTGCTTCTCGCAGGCAGTGGCGGATCGGCTCTCGCTGATGACCATCCGAGACTGGCGCCAGCGCGTGATGCGACCGTGACCTATCACCTGTCTGCTCCGGCCTCTCAGGGCGGCGATGTGAAGGTCTATTTCTCAGGCTCGGGTGATCTGCTGCGGATCGACTCAGCAGATGGGCAAGGCATCACGATTCTGGACCGGCCGGGGCAGGTCGTGACGCTCGTGATGGTGCCGCGCAAACTGTACGCACATATTCGTCCCCAGCACGGACTGCATAATCCGTTCATGCTGGATCTGGGCATGAAGTACACCAAGGGCGGTAAAGAGCCGATTGCCGGGGCCGTCTGTGATCATTGGGATATCCAGACAGCCCATGGCAAAGCTTCGGCCTGCGTGACGGATGATGGTGTCATTCTCGCCGAGGATGGTGTGGATGCCGATGGTGCCTCGGGCTCTATCCGCGCTGTAAGCCTGTCCTACGGGGATCTCCCTACCGCGACGTTCCAGCCCCCGGCTGGTTTCCAGGAAATTACGCCCCGCACGGCGTCTCGCCGTCAGGGGGGAGCCAGCAATCAGGCGAACACACTAACCCCGTCTCCTGTGCCGGAAGGTGGCGCTGCAGGCGATTCCAGTGTGCAGACGCCGGGTCATATTGCGGCAGAAGGTACTCCTGCGGAAACGTCAGGTCCTGCGGCTCCAACGCTTTTGCCAGGGCAGGTTGCGCCGTCACAGGATACAACCCAGCCATCTGTTCCTAATGATTCGGCTGGCGACGGAACGGTCTCCTCACCTGATCAGCCGCCAAGCGGACCAGTAAACGGTGGCATGAAAGAATGAAGCGTATTTCTCTGGTCGCCGCCTTTACCTTGGCTGTTCTCGTAGTCGGCGCAGCGAACGCTGCTGACACCATGACGGCCCCCTTTGTCACACCGATGCACGATGCGGATATCGATTACGTCATGGTGGGGCCGGGAGGGCAGCATCTTCACCAGCGGATGCGCTGGAACTCGCAGATGTGGCGTCAGCGCGTTGATCCGGAAGGGGCCGCAACGGTCATGCTGACGGATTACCGGCTTCATCGTCTGATGGTTCTGGATACGGCTCTGAAAACTGCCACGGTTACCGGGGCCCCGGGCGAATCGTTTTCCGCTCCGGGAACACCTGCGCCAGGGGTGTGGAAACAGGTCGGTCCGGCCACAATTGCTGGGGAGCCGTGTGTCATCTGGGAAGCCGCGGACACGGACAACAAGCCCACAGACTTCTGTTACACGGCGGATGGTCTGCTGCTCGGCGCGACCCAGAGCGGACGGCTTGTGGTACAGGCTGCCTCGGTAAATCGAGCGTCTCAGTCAGCAGAACTCTTTGATCCACCAGCCGGTTATCACCGGATTGACCTGAAGCACTGAGAGGGGCGGGCAATAGTCATAATTTGAGAAAATCTTGCCATGATTGTTGCCTTTTCCTGCCATTTTCGTGTGGCAGATTTCTTCTCACAGGACGGACAGGATCTCTTCTGATCCCCCGTCTGACGTAATGAGGAGATTTGCCATGCGTCGCATCACCCGTGCAGTCCTTCTGGCTGCGCCCCTGCTGATCGGCACGGCAGTAGTTGCCCCGAATGCCGTAGTTCCCGCCGCTGAAGCTCATTGGCATGGCGGATATGGCGGCCCCGGATACGGTGGCCCAGGGCGTGGATATTATGGCCCGGGACCGGGCTGGCATCGTGGCGGTCATCGTGGAAATACCGGTGCCGTCGTCGGTGGCATTCTAGGTGGTCTGGCAATCGGTGCTGTTGGTGGCGCTATGCTGAGCAACTCTTATGGTCCGCCACCACCGCCGGTCGTGTACGCCCCGCCGCCACGCGTGGTTTATGCGCCACCGCCGCCGGTCGTTTATGCTCCGCCGCCGCCAGTTGTGGTTTATCCGCAATACTGAGCCCTTTTTACCCTTCGTCCGCCTTGATCGGGCGAAGGGTGTCAGGCAATCATGGTGCTTATGACAGATCATGCTCTTCAGGTGGGCGACCAGGCCCCTGCGTTTTCGCTTCCCGTCTCAGGAGGCGGTACCGTCAGCAGCGATGCGCTGAAGGGTAAGCCATATCTGCTTTATTTCTATCCGAAAGCTGACACGCCCGGCTGTACGACGCAGGCCTGCTCCATTCAGGAGAACCTGCCGGCTTTTGACAGTGAAGGCCTCACCATTGTTGGTGTCAGCCCGGACGCCGTCTCAAAAATCGAACGCTTTGCTGCAAAGTACTCACTGACGTTCCCGTTGGCGTCGGATGAAGACCATGTGGTGGCTGAGGCCTATGGTACGTGGGTTGAGAAATCCATGTATGGCCGCACCTACATGGGTATGGAACGCAGTTCCTTTCTGGTGGATGGGAGCGGCGTAATCCGTCATATCTGGCGCAAAGTTAAGCCTGCTGAGCACTCTGCCCTGGTGGCAGAAGCTTTCCGGAGCCTGACCTCAGGGGCCTGAGAGCCTCTCCAGCCATCTCTTTCACAGACAGGGAGAACGCCGGAGGCTTCCCGGCATACCAGTCATGGCCCTCCCTGATCCTTACACACCTGGCCCGTTTCATTTGCCCCGTCATCTGCATGTTGCACGGTGGGCCTGCATTGCCTTTGTTGCTCCTGTCGCCGTGGCAGGCGCGCTGTCGGCTGTCCTGTTGTGGAAGCTGGCGCATGGGCCGGTCGATATCACTGCGGTTTCACGTCTCATTGAGCCGGTGTCTGTCGTCGCAGGCAAAAAGCCGGGGCATCCCGCGGGGCGCCTTTCGTGGTCCCGGCTGCGTGTTCAATGGCAACCAAGCTCAGGTGGTATTTCTGCGGGGCTGATGCTTGAAGCACGCGGGCTGACGGTTGCCCGGCTGGATGGAACGCCTGCCGAACAGGCCGGTGAGGCCGATACGGTTCTGGCACTTGCCCCGCTTCTGCACGGCATCATCGCCCCGCGCAGATTGCGCCTGCAGGATGTCACGCTGGTTTTGCGTCGTCAGCCGAATGGCGATGTCGATCTGGATCTGCCATCCCAGAAACACGGCGGCCGCGGTGTTCCGACACAGATGGACCGATTGGCGGCCCTGGACCTCAAGAACGTCAGCATTACGCTGCTAGGGCTTCCCAATGGACAACGACTGCTATTGGGGCCGATTGAAGCACACGGGCAGCGGCTGAAAGTCGCTGCTGCGTCTCATGATTACCTATGGAATGGTTGGTGGCGCAGTTCCGTGCGCGTTGGACCATTCCAGACGCTTCTGACGGCAAAAGGCGGACAGACATCCGCGACCACTGGCCAGTGGCATCTGACGTCTACGACGTTCCGACCGTCCGGGTTAAGTATGTTTGCCCCGGCTCTGGCGGCATGGGACGTTCCCCTCACAGTGGGTGCGGATATTCATGTCGTGCCTCATGGCATGGGAGAGCTTCCAGCCAGCATTGAGATGCAAGTTGCCCTTGGAGCCGGGCATGTTGCGCAGAAAGAAGCGCTGCCCGTTGATCTGCGTGACGGCAAGGCATCCCTTCATCTGGTTATGGCAAAACCTGGGACAGAGGGCGCTGCAAGGCTTTCCGTTCCTGACTGTTCGCTGACGCTTGCTGATACCAATAATGCCCTGACGCACCTTCATGCGACTGCTGATCTGACCGTCGATGATCTCCAGCATATTCATGTGCTGGATGGAGATGCGACGGCCAGTCTTGATGGGTTTGATTTTGCGACGCTCGGGAGCGTTTGGCCTGCTGGTATCATCAAGGGCGGGCGGAAATGGATCGCTGCTAACATCACCAGCGGGCAGGGCCGGGACCTGATGGTCCGAACCCATCTTCATACGAGCGATGGGCTGTCGCACATCCTCCCCACCAGCATGGATGGCCAGTTGCTGGGCCATGACCTGACCGTGCACTGGCTGCGGCCTGTGCCGCCCGCGACGGGGATTGATGCACGTCTCGGGTTTGATGGATTTGATACGCTGGTTCTTGATCTGGAGCATGGTCAGCAGGCCACGCCAGATGGAAACATCAGCATTCCTGACGGTCAGGTGCGCATTGGCAATCTTTACGAGAAAGGTCCGACGACAGGGGACATCAAAACCCATCTTCAGGGATCGGTCGCGGCTTTTCGGGATATTCTCTCTCATCCCAGGCTGCATCTTCTGTCACGGCATCCGCTTCCGTTCACGGAGCCTTCGGGGACTATTGATGCGGAGGCTCGGCTAACGCTGCCGCTGACGGCGCGTCTCAAAAACAGTGACATTCATGTTCAGGCCAAAGCCTCATTCGCCAATGTGCATCTGGGCAATGTTCTGATGGGGCGGCCTGTTGATGGAGCGTCCGGCACACTGGGGGCGACGGAAAACGGCCTGAACCTGACAGGGGATGGGCGGTTGTCAGGTATCCCTGTTCATGTCGCGCTGGATGAAAATTTCCAGCAGGGAGCGCCGGGAAGGGTGTTGCAGGATATTCGTGCAACGGCGCTTCTGGACCCCCTGTCTGCAGTGAAGTCGCATCTTGTGCCGGCGGGTTTGTTCACGGGGCAGGCCACGCTTTCAGCGCATTACATTGAGCATGCTGATACGCTTGCGGATCTTGCTCTTTCCCTGAACATGGAGAAGGCCGGAATTACTGTTCCGGTCTGGACCAAGCCTGAAGGGGAGGCAGCTGTTGCGGCTGCCCATATTGGCTTTCGGGGCCATGACATGGTGGCGCTGGATGGGTTGCAGGCGCATGGTCAGACGCTTTCTGTCGCAGGTCGCGGCGTAACGCAGGCTGGACGTTTAAGCAGCATCATTATTGAAGGATTCCGTCTGGGCCGAAGCGAAGGTGACGCCCAGATTATGTTACCGAAGGAGCCGTCCGCTCCCATTCAGATCGCTCTGGACGCTGATCCGCTGGATCTTGCGCCACTCTTCGATCCGGCCTCGCGCAAGGCTGCCCGGGATGCGGCAGAAGCTGCGTCACGCGAAGCAGGGAGCCCTGCCGCCGACAAGACTTCCGGTGTTGGCGATGCCTGGTCCATCGATCTGCACGCCCCGCGGGTCTATTTTGGTCCTAAAGGGCTGGTTGGGGGCGTCGTGTCGCATATTGAGCTGCGAAACGGCAGCCTGACATCCGGGCGATTTGCATTGGATGCCCCATCGCGTGTGAGAGCCGTTCTGGCCGATACAGGCCGGAGGCAGCCCTTCGTTCTGGATGTGGACAATCTGGGAGCACTGCTGAAAGGGTTGGGCTTATATGATCGGATCGGCGGCGGCGCGGCACATTTGGATGGGAATTTCCTGCGCGAGAAAGCTGGCACGTCGGGCCTTGGGCTGGGACTTCCGCCCTTCCGGGGGCAGCTGGAAATCGGGCCGTTCCAGTTCCTGCAGCCGCCCTTTACCCTGACAGCCGTTTCCGATCTTTCCCCGCTTCACTGGTCGCAAAGCCGCACGGATCGTTTTAGCGTAAGCCACGTGTCCACGAAGATTGCTCTGGAAGGGCGAAAGCTCGTTCTGCGCGATGGAACAATCGGGAATCAGGCGCTTGGCGCCACTGTAGAAGGGCCGGTGGATCTGGATACGTCAGCGTTGTCTCTGCATGGCACTATTGTGCCACTCTTTGGCCTAAACGCGCTGCCGGGGAAACTACCGGGGATCGGGCATATTCTGGCGCCAGAGAAGGGCGGCGGTGTATTGGCCGCAACATTTGATGTGACGGGTGTCGTTGGTCAGCCTGAGTTGACCGTCAATCCGCTTTCCATGCTTCTTCCTGGAGCTTTACGGAAAATTCTCCAGTAGGCGCTCTTCCTTAAAGTCACAGCTGTTCCGAAATATGTACGGGAGTTCTATGATCGTTCCCGTATCAGGAGGCAGCCATGGCGGACATGACAGATCTGTTCGGGACAAATCCCGGACCTGCGGGGCGCGAGCCGCCGTCCCGTGGGAACATGCAGTCTGCTCGGCAGCCTTCACCGCCCCGCCCTATTGAGGCTCCAAAAATACCCGCTCGTCCGCCTTCACGGACGCAGCCCCTCGCAGATCGTCTGCGCCCGAAAACTCTGGAAGAGGTGCGCGGCCAGGATCATCTGCTGGGGCCAGAAGGTACTCTGACGCGAATGCTTGCGCGGGGCACATTGTCCAGCCTCATCCTGTGGGGTGGGCCCGGCTGCGGCAAAACGACCATTGCGCGCCTGTTGGCAGGCAAAGCCAATCTTCATTATGCACAGATTTCGGCTGTTTTTTCTGGTGTGGCTGAACTGCGCAAAGCCTTTGAAGAGGCAGATCGGCGTCAGGAAGTAACAGGCCGTGGCACGTTGCTTTTCGTGGACGAAATCCATCGGTTCAACCGGGCGCAGCAGGATGGATTCCTGCCGTATGTCGAGCGCGGGACGGTCGTGCTGGTGGGGGCGACAACAGAGAATCCATCTTTTGCACTGAACGCCGCGCTTTTATCCCGATGTCAGGTTCTGGTGCTAAACCGGTTGGACGATGCCAGTCTGGAAGCATTGCTGACGCATGCGGAAAAAAACGTAGGCCATCGCCTGCCGCTGGATCGGGAGGCGCGTGCCAGCCTTCGGGCAATGGCGGATGGCGATGGACGCTACCTGTTGAACATGGTGGAGCAGCTGGTTGTTCTGGACCCTGACAGGGAACTGACCCCGAAAGATCTTGCGGCTATCCTGTCCCGACGGGCCATTCTGTATGATCGTGATCGGGAAGAGCATTACAATCTCATTTCTGCACTGCACAAATCCCTGCGGGGAAGCGATCCGGATGCAGGGCTATACTGGTTCGCCCGGATGCTCGAAGGTGGCGAAGATCCGCGGTATATCGCCCGTCGCCTGACCCGGTTTGCAGCGGAAGACGTTGGGCAGGCGGACCCGAACGCTCTGCCGATGGCCGTAGCTGCCTGGCAGACTTACGAGCGGCTGGGGTCGCCGGAAGGTGAGCTGGCGCTGGCGCAGGTCGTGGTTCATCTGGCGACGGCGCCCAAGTCGAATGCGGTGTATATGGCTTACAAGGCGGCGCGGAAGCTGGCCCGTGAGACCGGAAGCCGCATGCCGCCGTCTCATATTCTCAATGCCCCGACAACGTTGATGAAAGACATTGGCTACGGGAAGGGCTACGAGTACGACCATGATTCCGAAGACGCATTTTCGGGACAGAATTATTTCCCGGAGGGCATGGAGCGGGTCTCGCTCTATCAGCCGACAGACCGGGGTTACGAGGGCCGTATCAGAAAACTTCTGGACATACGGGCCGCCAAAAGGGCATCCCGCGATCCATGAAAGTTTCCAACCGCATTGTAACCGAAGACGAAGCCGATCTGCGCCTCGATCGCTGGTTCAGACGTCACTACCCCAATCTCACCCAGGGCGCGCTCCAGAAGCTGTGCCGTAAAGGCCAGATCCGCGTTGATGGTGGCCGGGTTCAGAGCAACGCACGTCTTGCTCCTGGGCAGAGCGTGCGTATTCCGCCGCTGCCGGACATGACCCGTCAGGCCCCGCTGCCGCCGCCAGATCCGATGCTGGTGCGCGAAATCGAGAAGATGGTGATCTATCAGGATGATCATCTTCTGGTGCTGGACAAGCCATCCGGTCTGGCTACGCAAGGTGGCCCGGGTATCACCAAGCATGTGGACATGATGCTGGACGGCTTGCGCAAGGAAGACGAAGACCGTCCGCGCCTTGTGCACCGGATTGACCGGGACACGTCCGGTATTCTCCTGATTGCGCGTACGCCTGGTGTCGCTGCCAAACTGGCAGCAGCATTCCGTGGGCGTGATGTTGGTAAGACCTACTGGGCGATTGTTGTCGGCCGCCCGGCGCAGGCGTCTGGCATTATTGACCAGCCTCTGGCCAAAATTGGTGCGGGTGGTGCTGCTCTTGTCGTGGCGGCGTCCCGCGGTGAAGAAGATGCGGTTTCCGCCAAGAGCGAATACGAGACGATCGACGCTGCGGGAAAGAAGTTCTCTTGGTTGGGCCTGTCTCCGCTGACGGGACGGACACATCAGCTTCGTGTGCATTGTGAGTCTCTGGGCACGCCGATTGTGGGTGATCCGCGCTACGGTGGGAAAACCGCTCATCCGGAAGGCTTTATCGACAAGCTGCATCTGCATGCCCGTCAGCTGGATATTCCGCATCCGGCCGGTGGTCGTCTGATCGTGACGGCACCACTGCCGCCGCATATGCGTGAAACGTTCCGTTCACTTGGGTTCGTGCCGGGCGATACACCTGCGCCGAAGCGCATCAAGGGAAGCAGAGGGCCTGCAAAATGAGGAAACTCACTGGCGCGCTCATCGGGGTCATCGTTGCCTTCGTGGGCGTCAGCATTGCTGCACATGAGCTGATTGATCAGGATGCGCTGCGCCAGCGTGTGGCCGAGGCTCTGAAAAAAGAGACGGGTCTTTCGATGGTGGTGAAAAGCTCCACCATCCAGATCCTGCCCTGGCCGTCTTTCGAGGCGCGCAATCTGGTGTTGCAGCGCCCAGGCCAGGCTCCGGTGTTTCAGGCCAGGACCGTGCATGCAGGTCTTTCCGTTCTGGCGCTTCTTCACCGCGAGGTCCGATTTCAGGATTTCGTAGTGGATGGCGCCACGCTCTCACTGGAGCGCGATGCGGACGGGAATGCCAACTGGACGTTCAGTCAGCCATCGCGTTCAGACGCAGGTGGCGCAGAGGCCCCGTTGCCGGTTCGACAGCATGTTGGTGAGCGCGTGCAGGCTCACTGGGATCTTTCTCTGGATGCGCTGCATCTGACGAACAGCACAGTGAGTTGGCGCGACCAGGCTCAGAAAATGAGCGGTAGCTTCCAGATCGGCACGATGGATCTGGCTGGTCTGCGAAGCCAAAGCCCTTGGATCAATTTGCAGGGGAGCCACGGCGGAACCCCCTTCACGGTGCAGGGGCATGTGGGGGATCTGGCCCTTCTGCGCTCTGGCGCAAAGCCATGGACTTTCAGCCTGGGTTCGACGCTTGGAACGGATGCCAAGCGCGACTGGCTGAATGTGGACGGTCAGATTCATGATGCATCGAATCTGCGCGGCCTCGTTCTGACTGCGCAGGGAGAATGGCCTAATCTGCAGGATGCTCATCGCCTGTTTCCTCATGCCAGCTTGCCTGACATGCGTGGACTGGGTGGAGACATCACGGTGCAGGGTGATGCCGGGCAAGTGGCGAATGCGACCTGGACCGAAAAGGCGCGGGCCTTACTGGCGAGTCTGGCACCCAGCCGCATCCATCTGCATGTTGCGGGTCTGACGGTTCGTGGAACAGCGGTCAGTAATCTGCACCTTGATGCTGATGCAGCATCTGCGCCGCTTTCGGTGGCCGCAGATGTGCTGTGGCGCGATACGGGTTGGAGAATCCTTGGTAAAGCCGGGACCCTCGAACAGGTTGATCTCGCAAGACGTGATCATTTCCATACGGAAGTACCTGTTGAGGCAGAACTGCGGTCCATGCCGCTGTCTCTGTCCACCGCGTTGAATGTTGAAGGCGCGACGCCGCCCATTAATGCTCAGGATGATGCCAAAGTAACGGTCTCCGGCACTGTAGGAGCCGAGAAGAGTCATCTCGTGGTGCAGGGCGGGGCTAAGGCGCTTCATCTGCCGCGCGTTCTTTTGCATGACGTTTCACTTCAGGGCACGGTCAGCAGTAAAGGGCTGAGTGAAGCCACGCTGGATGATATGGCTTTCAAGAGCCGCGAGGCAGACTTCGATGGCGCCCTTCATCTTCTGACTGATGAAAACTCTACGCCGCTCCTTAACGGGCATCTGCATGCAACCCAGCTTGATCTGGATGCGCTGAGAGATGTCTGGCTGAAGGATGTGAAAGCAACTGCTCAGCAGCCTGCGAAAGCTCCGCCTGCAACTATTCCGGGAGCGACGGGGACCGTAGAAAAAGCAGCGACACAGCCTGTTCAGATGCAGGATCAGTCTTCTGTTCCCGCCGTGTCTGACGCAGGTGTTGTGGAGAGTGCGGCTGTGCCTTCATGGGTCAAGCGTCTGCGAGCCCAGGACCTTGACCTTCATCTGACGCTCGACCGGGTTGTGTTCTATGGACATGACTACACCAACCTTGCCACGCACCTGACCCTGTCAGACGGTCATCTGCGCCTTGAGCCGATTTCCGGACAAGGGCAGGGACTGACCTTATCGGGACAGGCCGATCTGGATGCATCCCATCTGCCGGTCACAACTCATTTGACGTTCCAGCCTTTGGTACTCCCGATCGGTCTTCTGGAAGAGGGGCTGGGGCTGCCATTGCTGCTTCAGGGGCCAGTCCAGCTTGTGGGGGAAGTGTCGGGTCAGGGCCAGACGGCCGAGGATTTGCGGCAGTCTTTGAGCGGGCATCTGGGCGTCTCCATGGTGGACGGGAAAGTGGACAGCCAGATCCTGGGCCGCATTGCTGGCCCAGGCGCGGATTCCCTTCTGGGAAGCGGAGTGCGGCCACTGCGTTGTATCGGTCTGCACATGGCGCTTGCCAACGATACGGCCACGCTGGACACGATTGGGCTCCAGTCTGGCCGGTTCTCTACGGCTGGGCATGGTGAGGTCCGTCTGGGATCGCAGGAAATCCAGTTGCATCTCGTGCCCAGTATTGACTTCGAAGGTGCCGGTGCTTCCACCCCTGTTATCGTAACGGGCACCTTGTCTGCGCCACAGGCGAAGCAGGACAGGGATGCCGGTGGCCGATTCCAGCTTTCGATTGGTGGGGAAGCGTCGGCTGATCCCTGCACAGCCGCGCTTGCGGCTGCCCGTGAAGGGCAGGCTGGACCGCCGCCGTCCGAGCAGTCTCATCATCACAACAAAGCGGGTGACATTCTGCGCGCGCTGGGAGTTCTCCATTGAGCAGCCGCAAACGATTCTGGCAGAGCGTTTCAGTTGGGGAGCGCGACGGGTTGTTCTCTCCTGAGTTGGACGGACGGCCCATCCGTCTTCCTCAGGGAACTGTACTGGCCGTTGCCTCGCAGTCCCTGGCGCAGGCGATTGCGGCAGAATGGGAGGCTATTCCAAAGGATGCCTCCTTTACGCCTGAACAGCTTTCCATGACCCGCGTTGCCGGAACCATGATCGAGCGGATTCGCCCGGATCTAATTGAGGCGCGGGAAGCGCTTCTACGGTTGGGTCTGGATGACGGGCTCTGCTATCGCAAAGGTCCTGCCGACTCGACAGTGGAGCGCGTCTTTGCCTGGCTGGCGACGCAGGGCATTCGTCCGGAAGTAACAGACGGGCTTATGCCTGTAACGCAGTCTGGCGATTACGTGACGGGGCTGGAGCGTCTGCTATCCCGGCAGGGAGAAGCGGAGCTCGCGGCCCTAGGGGTGCTGACACAGTGTTTTGGAAGTCTGCTGCTATCTCTGGCGCTGCTTTACGACGCGATCAGCTTGGAAGAGGCGGTTTTTGTCGCGAATGCTGATGAACGGCAGCAACTTCTGGTCTGGGGACAGGACGATGAGCTGATTCGCATCATGGCAATTCGGGAAAAAGATGCTGCGGAAACCATTCAGTTTCTAAAGTTGGCCCAAAACACCTGATTTCCCGGTTTAGGGCATGATCTTGCCATAATCGGGGCGCATCTGGCGCTGTGACAGAACGAGATGATTAGTGACTGGCTTCCACAGGGAGTTATGGCGCAGTTTCCGCTCTGTCCTGCAATGTCAGAGTCGAGGAAGATATGTCGGTATCCGTCAGTCGTCCCATGCGTCACATGGGTAAACGTCTTGTAGCAAAGTGCTCCATGGGGGCATGGTTTCTGCTTGCCGCTACGCCGATTATTGTCGTGGTCTGCGCTATCCACGGTTGAAGCGCCATGAACTGGGCCTGAGAACCTGTCAGGCCTGTCGCTTTTGTTAGTGCGACAAGAAAAAAGCCCACTCTCCGCTATGAAGAATGGGCTCTGGATTTTTCCTCGAAAGTAAACCTGGACGCTCAGGCGTCTCCGTTATCCGGCACCATAATGCTGACGGCAGCTGTTGCTGCAATCCCTTCCTCACGGCCTGTGAAGCCGAGGCGTTCCGATGTGGTGGCTTTCACGGAGATGCGGCTGACATTCACCTGTAGCAGCTCTGCCAGACGGTCCTGCATCGCCTTGGCATGAGGGCCGATTTTCGGGCGTTCGCAGATCAGAGTGATGTCAGCGTTGACAAGGAAGCCGCCACGGGCACGGATACGTTCGCCAGCGTGGATGAGGAAGCGGGCGGAGTCCATATCCTTCCACTCGTTGTCCGTTGGTGGGAAATGACGCCCAATGTCGCCCTCAGCCAGCGCACCATAAATGGCGTCACAGAGCGTATGGATGCCGACATCGGCGTCTGAATGACCGGCCAGACCCTTCGTATGGGGAACTTCAATACCGCAGAGGATCAGCTTGCGGCCTTCCTCGAATGCGTGGACGTCATAGCCAAGCCCAACGCGGGGTAGCAGGTTACCGTCGATTACACCTTCAAGACGCATCAGATCCTCCGCAACTGTCAGTTTGATATTGTTGTCCGAGCCCTGAACGATGGCGACCGGATGGCCTGCATGTTCCAGCAATGCGGCATCATCGGTGCGGGCATCACGTTGGGTTCGGTGAAGTTCGAGCAGGGTCGGGAAGTGAAAGCCCTGCGGGGTCTGTGCGCGCCACAGCCCTTCACGGGAGACTGTATCGACAATGATACCGTTTTCCACTTTCTTGATCGTATCGCTGACCGCAACGGCAGGGATAACACCGGCATGGGCCTTCAATGCCTCAATGACGTTCTGAACTACCTCGGGCGGCACGCAGGGGCGTGCTCCGTCATGGACAAGCACGAGATCCGGGGGCTCTGTCAGATTTGCGAGCGTTTCCAGTCCGTTGCGTACACTGTCATGACGCTCTGCACCGCCTGATACGGGCGGCAGAACATTCAGCCCGGCCAGACTGTCAGCCAGCAGTGGGTCATCTCCTACGGGAAGCAGGATATCCACGTGTGGAAGCAAAGCTTCAGCGGCACGGCGGATGACGGGTTTTCCCCTGAGCATCCGGAATTGCTTGCTGGAGCCCTCATCCTCGGGCGAGCCAGCTGCAAAGCGCCGGCCACGACCGGCGGCGAGAAGAAGGGCAGCAATACGCATGCGCGCAGGAATGGGCTGCCGGGCGCGCAACGTCAAGGGTAGGTGTCAGGAGTTAGTGCAGCAGCCCGGCTTCGTGGGGGCTGTCGAGGCTGAACGTGGGGATATGCACGTCAAAGCGCTGGCCTGAAACAGGTTCGAGCATGTGGTACGTGCCGCGCATGAAGCCACTCGGTGTGGTGAGCATGGCGCCAGACGTATAATCATACTGGTCTTTCGAACCGATGATGGGCTGTTCTCCAACAACGCCATCTCCGTGAACGTGTTCAGTCCGTCCAAGGCCGTCCACAATTTCCCAACTCCGGGAAATTAGCTGGAAGGTGTCCTTCCGACCATTTTCAATGCAGATGTGATACGCCCACGCAAAGCGGTGGTCTTCGGGCTGGGACTGGTCGTCCAGCCAGAACGTGCGGACGGTTACGGTCACGTCGTCCGTTATCTGGCTGAAACGGGGGGCGTTTTCCATGGCTTCGGCCATTGCCGCTTCCGGATCAGCCAGGAGATGGGGTTGGGATGACTTGTCAGGCATAACGCCATTCTAATGTCATCCCGCGCCTTTGTCAGGAAAACTTATTTTGCAGCGTGAGCAGCAGCGGCACCGGCGGTGACGTCTGCAATCAGATCGGCTGCATCTTCCAGACCAACGGAGAGACGAATCACGCCGTCGGTGATGCCCAGACGTGCGCGTTCATCTTCGCCAACACGCATATGCGTTGTGGTTGCCGGATGCGTGGCCAGACTGCGGGCGTCACCCAGGTTGTTGGAAATTGCGATGAGACCGAAGGCGTTGAGGCATGCGAAAGCACCGGCCTTGCCGTTCTCGACTTCGAAAGCGACGAGAGATCCACCGTTGCTCATTTGCTTCTGAGCAAGTTCATGCTGCGGGTGATCGCTACGGCCTGGATAGCGGACATTCACAACGCCCGGCAGGCCAGCGAGCGCATCTGCGACATCTGCAGCATTGCGTGCCATGGCTTCGGTCCGAAGCTTGAGAGTTTCCAGCCCCTTCAGCAGTACCCATGCATTGAACGGAGACAGCGCGTTACCCGTGTTGCGGGTGAAGGGCTGGAGGGTCTCCTTGATCCATTTGTCGCTGCCCAGAACAGCGCCACCTAGGACACGGCCCTGACCATCAATGTGCTTCGTGCAGGAATACAGCACGACGTCAGCACCGAGCTTGAGGGGAGACTGTCCGATGGGGGATGCGAACACATTGTCCACCATCAGCAGCGCGCCTGCCTTGTGCGCAAGGTCTGCGATGCGCTGGATATCGAGAACGTCCAGCATTGGGTTGGACGGGCTTTCAATCAGAACAGCGGCTGTCGGGCGGGACAGCGCGCGCTCCCATGCCTCATAGTCATCACCATCGACCAGTTCCGTCTCAATGCCGTAGCGCGGCAGCAGACTGGTGACGATCCAGTAACAGGACCCGAAGATGGCGCGGGATGCGACGACGCGCTCCCCAGTCTTCACATGGGCCAGAAGAGCCGAAGAAACGGCACCCATGCCTGTAGAGGTCGCGATGCAGGCTTCAGCCCCTTCGAGCAGAGCGAGACGCTCCTGCAACGTGTCGACAGTAGGGTTGCCGAAGCGGGAATACTGGAAGTGCTCCACGTCACCCGTAAACGTCGCTGCAGCCTGTTCGGCGCTGTCGTAGACAAAGCCCGATGTCAGGAAGATGGCTTCGGACGTTTCACCGAATTCAGTGCGGTTCGGTGCGTCGTGCAGGAGACGGGTAGCAGTACGCCAGTTTTCTGAAGACATAGATCAGTCCCTCCATAAGGTTTCCACCCGGATAGGCGGAAAGCATGTGGCGGGCCGTGGAAGTCCTGGGAAATCTTGAATGGAAAACCGCAGGGCCTCTTTAGCGCAGTTATTTATCCTCGCCGCAAGCCGGCCGCTCAAATCACGAGGATGAAACGGTCTTTATGGCCATTTCACGAGCGGACTATGGGCCGAGGAGTGGTTTTGCGTCAACACCCCTTCGGCATGGATTGCAGAGGCGCAAAGGGGGGGATATAAGCAGCGACGTCGCGGGTGTAGTTCAATGGTAGAACGGCAGCTTCCCAAGCTGCATACGAGGGTTCGATTCCCTTCACCCGCTCCAGACTTTCCTGAAAATTATTAGTTCGGCCCGTTCATTTTGGGCATGGGTGGCGCGCTGAGCGTGTCCTGATACTCGTTGCCGTCCCAGATCCACTTGTCGTTCTTGCCAACGAGAAGGTCATGCATGCCTTTATGGCGTGTGGGGAGAACGGAAATATCGCCGTTCACGGAATCCAGAACTGTTTTCCAGCTGTCGTTGTGGCGCAGATAGACGGATGTGGTGCAGCCAGCAGACCCACAGAGCCGGGCTGACTGAAGCTGAACGAACAGGGCTTCGTCATTCTTCCCAGCAGAGAGCGGGGCAGAGCCGACGAGCACGACCGGCTGATCGTGATGCTTGGCGGCATCTTCCAGATCGTCCGTGTTCAGTTTGCGGGCATCGATATCAAGCTGCGTGCCGGGATGGGCAGACAGGATGACCGGTGCGGCCCCTGCGCTGACGGCATTTGCCTGACGCGTGTGATGCGTCCGGTGATGCGTTGTCGCAGCGCTCACCGTAGCGGCGACCGAGAGGGCTGAGACTGTGAGCAGCGCCAGATGGCGAAGCCGGATACGGGAAAGAATCTGCTGGATCGTCATGATGTTATTCTTAACACGGAATTAAGCCTGTCGATCCATCGGAGATTTCAGGTTTATTCGTGGCGAAGGGTGATAACCAGCACATCACGATAGGCAGGTTTGTCTGCATCCTGTGGGGTGACGGCTGTAACGCCGTGGTAAACGCGATGATCGTCCACGATCGCAGCATCAAATGGCTTGGTCAGGGTGAATGAGCCCAGAAGATCTTTCTGGTCATCGTGGATCGTCGTCACACCCTGCTCAACGTTGTGGCGGCCGATCATCAGGACGAGCACCCAGTCCACACCGTCGCGGTGCATGCCTTCCGGGGTGGGGCGCCCTTCACTGTCAGGATTGGCTTCAATCCGGAACTGGTGAACCTCTGCATGCCACGTTTCGGGCCGTGATTCGGAGGGTGTCAGGGCATCTGCGAATCGGCCAATTGTCCGAATGGCTGCCAGCATGGCGGGATGAGTGGCAATCGCGTCTTCAATCGGCCCGAACCAGCGCTCGATGCCGCCATTGAGCAGGTTGTGATCCCGGCTCTGATAGTGAGGCTGATTTGGTTTGCGCGTGATGTTTTCGGAACTGACCGTAAAGGTCGCATAGCGACGGCGGCGGTAGCGGCCCCCATCGGCCATGTAGAGATCAAGACCGAGGTCGTTCCAGCTGGCGGCAAAACTGTCCCAGTCTGTCAGGCCTTCGTGCTCCAGAAGCGGACGCATGGTATCCGCCTGGAGAAATTTGAAGCCCTTGTCAGACAGGACGTTTTCGACCCGCTGCATGGTCTGATCGAACGTGGAAGGCAGATGTGCGTCGGTCATGTCCGCTCACTTGGTGATGCCACGGCCCGACGGTCACATCTGTCGGGCGATTTCAGGCGCCGAGGTCTGGCTTTACGGGAGAAAGATGCTCTTTCACCGTTGTGCAAGCCGTCTTTATCAGGCCCACGATACCAGCCTGATGCTGGCGGTACAGCCCTTCGTGAATAAGGCGTGCAAACAGACCGGACACCAGGCCGCCACCGAAGCTGCGATTGGCATCCAGCATGCCCCAGCCGTTATAATCGCCGAGGGCCACGACGGCGCCGCGATCATTATAGACGAATGGTGCAGGTGTCTGGCCCGCAACGATCTGCGGCAGGACGCGCCCAACATACTGGCCTTGCTGGCGGGCAGCCTGAGCCGTTGGGGCCACTGGTGCGGCGTCAATGCGGGCGCAGTCGCCAATCGCAAAGATCTTGGCATCTTCAGTTGTCTGAAGCGTCTGTGTCACGCCAAGCTGCCCTGCACGGCCGCGTTCCAGGCCATCAAAGAGGCCTGTGGCATCAGAGGCGCGAACACCCGCAGCCCAGACCCGGAGAGTCGCAGGAATCTGCTCGCCGGACTTGAGATTAAAACCATGCTCGTCAGCGCCAACAACCATGGCGCCCGTACGCACAGAAATGCCAAGCTTTTCGAGCTGGCTGGCTGCTGCCGTGGACACGGCTTCCGGGAAGGCGGGAAGGATGCGCGGCCCGGTTTCAATCAGGACAGCATCAAGACCCGTTTTGCGAACTGACGGGCCGAGGCCGGGCGCTTCATCAATGGCTTTGCAAAGCTCGGCAGCGAGCTGAACACCTGTGGCGCCACCACCAACAATACCGAGGCTCAGTTTTTGACCAGCAGCGCGCGCTGCCTGAAGAGCCTTGCGGAATTCGGAGTACAGAGTGTCTGCGTCATTGAGGCTGTCAATGAAGCGACAGTGATCGAGAATGCCTGGAATGCCAAAATCATTGGCGCGGGAACCCAGCGCGACAACCAGATAGTCGTAGGGGAGGGTGCTCCCGTTTTCGAGCGTGACTGTCTGAGCGGTACGGTCAACGGCGGTGGGCAGGCTCTGGACAAAGCTGAAACCGAATTTTTCAGCAGTTTCGGTGAAAGGAATACAGTTGCCGTCGTGCTGCATCGTGCCTGCTGCAAATTCATGCAGTGAAGGCTTCCAGTAATGGACCGGGCTGCGGTCAACGAGTGTCACGGCTATGTTGTTTCGGCGACCAAGGGCCGTAGCAGCCTCAAGACCTCCGACACCGCCACCGAGAACAACGACACGAGTTGCAGCAGACATGGACAGTTTCCTCATACCAAGCGCCCGCCAATTGGAGCGATACCTGTGCTAACGGGAGGCGGAGGGCTGCACAACCCCCGCTCCCGCTCTCGTGTTGATCGCTCTAGCTGCGGTAAGAACCATTGATGTCGATGTAGCCATGCGTCAGGTCACACGTCCACACGCGGGCCTGTCCATCATCAAGCCCCATATCGACTGTAATTTCGATGTCCTGGCCCTTCATGTGCGCGACGACCGGGGCTTCATCGTAGTTCTCTACAACGCCACCATCGCGCGCGATCCAGGTTCCGCCGATGGCAACGGACAGAAGGTCGCGGTCTGCGGGTTCACCACTCTTGCCTACAGCCATCACGACACGGCCCCAGTTTGCGTCTTCACCAGCGATGGCCGTTTTGACCAGTGGCGAGTTGGCAATCGAGAGCGCAATGCGATGTGCGGAAAGATTGGAGTCAGCACCGGTGACTTCAACGCGGATCTGCTTCGTCGCCCCTTCGCCATCCCGGACAACCAGCAGGGCAAGCTCCAGAAGCAGGTCATTCAGGGCGAGGGTAAATTCGGCGAGAGCGGGATCGTTGACGTCATCAACGGCCGGATTATCGGCCAGGCCGGTTGCGAACAGCATCAGGGTGTCTGACGTGGAGGTGTCCGAATCGACTGTGATGGAGTTGAAACTTTGCGCGCAGCCAGAGGCTAAAAGGGACTGGAGAACATTTTGGGGAAGCTTCGCATCCGTCGCAACATAGGCCAGCATCGTGGCCATGTCGGGGGCGACCATTCCAGAACCCTTGGCTATACCCTGAAGGCGAACCGGCTTGCCACCAATCGTCACGTCGCGACGCGCGGCCTTGGGGAAGGTATCCGTCGTCATGATGGCGCGGGCAGCCTGCGCCCAGTTATCTTCCAAGAGGCCAGCTTGGGCAGCGGGCAGGGCAGCAATAATTCTGTCCTGTGGAAGCTTTTCCCCAATGACGCCTGTCGATGAGAGGAAAACGTCCTGCGGGGGGCAGTCGAGCAGCTTGCTCACAGCGTCTGCACAGTCTTCGCAGGCCTGAATGCCGGCCCGGCCTGTGAAGACGTTGGCGTTTCCAGCATTGACCAGAAGAGCGCGCGCATAGGGAGTTGTCTGAGCCTGGCGGCACCACAGGATGGGTGCGCCAGGGCAGGCGTTCTTGGTGTAAACGCCTGCGACAATCGTGCCGGGGACAAATTCCGCGAGCATCAGGTCTGTTCGTCCCTGATAGCGGACGCCCGCGGCGACGGCGGAAAGCCGAACACCAGCAACCGTTGAAAGGTCCGGGAGAGGACGGGCCAGCGGAGAGACGGGGATCGGCTTTGCCATGGTCTTAGTCTTACTTCTTGACAGGAGCCGGTGCCGGAGCGGCCGTGACCGGCTTGCCCTGTGCGTCGAAGTGAACAACCTTCACCTGGGATTCAGCCTGCTGAACGATCTGGCGAACCTTCTCGCGGATCAGTTCCTGACGGACCTGGTCATGGATCTGGTCAAAGCTCGGGATCGGAGCCGTGCGGGAGCCCAGAACCTGAATCACGTGGTAACCGTACTGCGTGTGAACCGGCGTCTGGGAGATTGTGTTCGGCTTCATGGAGAAAGCGGCTTCAGAGAAAGCCGGCAGCATGTCGCCCTTCTTGAACCAGCCCAGATCGCCACCATTGGCACCAGCGGAGCCCTTGTCCTTGGACAGCTGGCCAGCAAGCTTGGCGAAGTCAGCGCCCTTGTTGAGCTGGGCGATGATGTCCTTGGCCTGAGCTTCCGTCTCCACCAGAATGTGGCGAGCGTGGACTTCCTGCTCTGGCTTCTGGTTGGCGTAATGCGTCTGGTAGTAGTCGTGCAGGGCAGCATCCGTGATCTGCGGGCCAACCTTGGTTTCAAGATAAGCATTCTGCAGCGCGCTGTTGGCGGCGTTCTGCATGGCTTCCTTGACTTCAGGCTTGTTGGTCAGGCCTTCCTTGCCAGCGGCAATCTGGATTGCCTTCTGATCGACGAGCTGGTTGACCAGCAGCGGAATCAGCATGGACGGCTGAAGCTGACGAGCCTGCGGCGGCAGGTTGCCAGCAGCCTGCTGAACGTCACCCAAGGTAATTTTTTCGCCGTTAACGGTTGCAATCACCATGTCCGGGTTCGGAGCAGGTGCAGCAGCCGGGGCCGGAGCGGTTGCAGCAGGTGCGGCCGGAGCAGCAAATGCGAGGGGAGCCGAAACCGACGTGCCAGCCAGAAGAGCTGCACAGGCGAGAGTGGAGCGGGAAAGCCGCATGAAAATACCTCGGACCATAAAGAATAAGAAAAAACGAATGGACTGCACCATGACAAAGGCCGCTCAACCCTGCAAGTGCGCGCACCCTTACCATTCCGTCACGTAGCGGAAATGGGTATTTTGAGGGCCTTCTCTGGTCCCTCTCCATTGACCCATGGGCACACGGGTCCTATCTCCACCTGACGTGAAAATCGTCATTGCCCGGTTTGGGAGGTCTTTCCGATGGTGGAAAGAGCTTTTCCGGCCGGGTGCTCGGCATCTCAAGGTTCAGCATGTTCGCACGCCTCGCACGCGCCCTTTTCGGCTCCGCCAATGATCGTTCGCTCAAGGCGTATCAGCGCCGTGTGCCGGAGATCAACGCTCTGGAGCCCACGGTTCAGGGGCTCAGTGACGAGCAGCTTCAGCACAAGACTGTAGAGTTCAAGGAGCGGGTCGCCCAAGGCGAAACCCTTGATAAACTGCTGCCTGAAGCTTTTGCCGTCTGCCGTGAGGCCTCCCGCCGTGTTCTGGGCAAGCGTCATTTTGACGTGCAGCTGATCGGCGCGATGGTTCTGCATGACGGTCGCATTGCGGAAATGCGGACCGGTGAGGGCAAGACCCTTGTTGCAACGCTGGCTGTTTACCTGAACGCGCTGTCCGGCAAGGGCGTGCATGTTGTGACGGTGAACGATTATCTGGCCCGTCGTGATGCCGAGGAAATGTCTGTTCTTTACAGCTTCCTCGGTCTGACAACCGGCGTGATCATCCCGAATCTGGGGGATGAGGAACGTCGTGAAGCTTACGCAGCAGATATTACTTACGGAACGAACAACGAGTTCGGGTTCGATTATCTGCGCGACAATATGAAATATTCGCTCGGCGATATGGTGCAGCGTCCGTTCAACCACGCGATCGTGGATGAGGTGGATAGCATCCTGATCGACGAAGCCCGGACGCCGCTGATCATTTCTGGCCCGGCAGATGACAGCTCCGACCTTTATCGGACTGTTGATGCGGTTGTGGCCAAGCTGGTGCTGGAGCCGGAAGCTTACGACAAGGATGAGAAGCTGCGCAGTGTTACGCTGACGGAAGCTGGCTCACACCGTATCGAAGAGCTACTAAACCAGGACGGTGTTCTGCAGGAAGGTGGTCTGTACGACATTCATAACGTGGCTGTTGTTCACCACGTTCAGCAGTCGCTTCGCGCCTATACGCTGTTCACGCGGGACGTTGATTACATCGTCCGTGACGGCAAGGTGATCATCATTGATGAATTCACCGGACGTATGATGGACGGCCGTCGTTATTCCGATGGCCTACATCAGGCTCTGGAAGCGAAAGAGCACGTCGAGATCCAGCAGGAAAACCAGACGCTCGCATCCATCACATTCCAGAACTACTTCCGCCTGTATCCGAAGCTCTCCGGCATGACGGGTACGGCTATGACGGAAGCGGATGAGTTCGCGGAAATCTATAACCTGACGGTTGTTGAAATTCCGACGAACCGTGCCGTCAAGCGGATTGATACGGACGATGAAGTCTATCTGACTGCGGGCGAAAAATATAACGCCGTTGCAGATCTGATCCAGGAAGTGAGCGCCAAGGGGCAGCCAATTCTGGTGGGGACGACGTCCATCGAAAGAAGCGAGTACCTTTCCAGCATTCTGGATCAGCGCGGCATCAAGCACAGCGTGCTCAATGCGCGTCATCATGAGAAAGAAGCCAGCATCATCGCGCAGGCTGGTGCGCCGGGTGCCATTACGATTGCCACCAACATGGCGGGTCGTGGAACGGACATCAAACTGGGCGGCAACATCGAGATGCTGACCCATGCTTACACGGATGGGATCGAGGATGACGCAGAGCGTGCGCGCATCACCGAAGAAATCCGTGCAGCCGTTGAAGCCAATCATGGCGCGGTTCATGAATCCGGCGGCCTATACGTCATCGGGACGGAGCGGCATGAGAGCCGTCGTGTTGATAACCAGTTGCGTGGCCGTTCGGGACGTCAGGGTGATCCGGGGAATTCCCGCTTCTTCCTGTCCCTCGAAGACGATCTGATCCGCATTTTCTCTGGCGACCGTATGGGCGCGATGATGCAGAAGATGGGCCTGAAGGAAGGGGAGGCGATTGTTCACCCCTGGCTGAACAAGGCCGTCGAGAAGGCTCAGAAGCGCGTTGAAGCCCGTAACTTCGACATGCGCAAGAACACGCTGAAATACGACGACGTCATGAATGACCAGCGCAAGGAAGTGTATTCCCAGCGCAAGGAATATATGTCGTCCGAAGATCTGTCGGGTGTGATTGCGGAACTGCGCCTGCACACAATTGAAGATCTGGTTCATGCCCATATTCCTGAGAAATCCTTTGCCGAGGCTTGGGATACGGCTGGGCTCACTGCTGAAATTTCCCGCGTCCTGAATCTCGAACTTCCGATCGCTGACTGGGCGAAGGAAGACGGTATGGACGCTGACAGCGTGATCGAGCGCGTGGAAGCCGAAGCCCAGAAGGCTCAGGCTGCCCGGACGGCCAATATGGGGCCGGACCTTATGCGCATGATCGAGAAGCAGGTTGTTCTCACCACGTTCGATGCCGTCTGGAAAGAGCATCTGCATGGGCTGGATCAGCTTCGCCAGGGTATCGGCCTGCGTGCGTATGGTCAGCGGGATCCGCTGAACGAATACAAGCAGGAAGCCTTCCAGATGTTCACGGCGATGCTGGATGACATGCGCCTGCGTGTGACGCAGACGATGTGCCGGATCCAGGCTGTGAGTGAGCCGCCACCGTATCCGGTGGTCGATAGCTCTGCACACCATGAAAGCTTCGAAGCGCCGCCAGCAGCGCCCGCACTGACGCAGCCAGAGCCTGTTGTGAGCTTTGCAGCGCCGCAGGCACAGTTTGCGGCTGCTGGCTCAGTTAACGAGCCGGATGCAGCGACGCTTCAGCAGTGGTATGAAGAAACGCCGCGCAATGCGCTTTGCCCGTGTGGCTCGGGCCAGAAGTTCAAACACTGTCATGGCAGGCTCGTCTGAGCCTCTGACACCCGTAGAGGAAGGAGCGACCGATGGCCGGTCATTCACAGTTTAAGAACATCATGCACCGTAAAGGTGCGCAGGATGCCAAGCGCGCCAAGCAGTTCGCCAAGATCCTGCGTGAAATCACGGTTGCAGCGCGGTCCGGTCTGCCTGACCCGGCATCCAACCCGCGTCTGCGTGCTGCTGTCACCGCAGCGCGTGAAGCGAATATGCCGAAAGATAACGTCGAGCGTGCCATCAAGAAGGCATCTGGTGCTGCTGGCGGCGAAGACTATGTGGAAGTGCGCTACGAAGGCTACGGCCCGGCTGGCGTGGCGATCATCGTCGAAGGCCTGACCGACAACCGGAACCGGACGGCTGGTGAAGTTCGGGCAGCGTTCTCCAAGCATGGCGGCTCGCTGGGTGAATCGAACTCCGTGTCCTTCATGTTCCAGCGCCTGGGTGTTGTGACGTATCCGGTCGATGCCGCCTCTGAAGACGAGATGCTGGAAGCCGCCATTGAGGCTGGTGCGGATAATGCCGTGCTGACCGAGGAAGGGCACGAGATCACCTGCGAGATGGAAAACTTCTTCGCAGTGCGTGACGCTCTTGAAGGTCGTTTCGGCGAGCCACAGTCCGCCAAGCTCGACTGGCGCCCGGAAAACAGCATTTCTCTGGACGAAGAGAAGGCCCGGACAGTTCTGAAGCTGATCGACGTTCTGGAAGATAACGACGATATTCAGGCTGTTTACGCCAACTTTGACCTTCCAGACGATGTGGCGCAGGCGCTCGCCGCTTGATCCGTCTGATGGGAATAGACCCCGGCCTGCGTTTCATGGGCTGGGGAATTATTGATGTGGATGGCAACCGCCTGAAGCATGTGGCCTCTGGTGTGATTGCGACGGATGGTCATGAATCGGTTCCCCTGCGGCTCTGTGAGCTGCACGGGAAACTCCAGAACCTGATCCGTGAGTATGCTCCCGCCGAGGCGGCGGTTGAGGAAACTTACGTAAACCGCAATGGCTCTTCCACGCTCAAGCTCGGTTATGCACGTGGCGTGGCGCTTTTGACGCCCGCTTACGAAGGCCTTCCGGTAGCGGAATATGGCGCTATGACAGTCAAGAAATCTGTTGTGGGAACCGGGTCTGCCACGAAGGAACAGGTCACGATGATGGTGAAGCGGCTATTGCCCGGCGTCGCCATCTACAAGGCCGATGCTTCGGATGCGCTGGCTGTAGCGATCTGCCATGCCCATTATCGTGCAAGTGCGGCCTATGTAACGGCTGGAAGGCGGATGGCGTGATTGGACAGCTTACAGGGCTTGTCGGGCAGATCGAAGGAGAGCGCTGCATCGTTGACGTCAATGGCGTTGGTTATGTGGTGTCAGCGTCAACACGCACACTCTCATCCGTTCCGCAGCCTCCGGAAGTCGTGCGTCTTCTGATCGAAACCGTTGTTCGGGAAGACGCGATCCTTCTGTATGGGTTCGTGACAACGGACGAACGTGAGTGGTTCCGCCTGTTGACGACCGTGCAAGGTGTGGGTGCCAAGGTCGCGCTGGCGATCCTTTCGGCCAACTCTCCCGGTGAGCTTCTCTTGGCAATCAATGCGGGCGATCGTGGTTCTCTGACGCGGGCGGCAGGTGTCGGCCCTCGTCTTGCCGATCGAATTCTGAGCGAACTTCGCAACAAAGTCGCCAAGATGCCCGGTGGTGGCGCGTCCGCCCCTATGCCAGGCGTGGTGACCGGGCCAAACGTCGAGAATGATGCGCTCCTGGCTCTGGCTGGTCTCGGCTTTCGGCGGGCAGAGGCGTGGCCTGTTCTCAGTCGTGTTCTGGCCGAAAACGAAAATGCCTCGCTTGATCTGGCAATTCGCCTTTGCCTGAAGGATCTCGCCCGATGAGCGAATTTCGTGAAACGGACGCCGCGCGGCTGCCGGACGATATTGCCGAAGGCGGCTTGCGGCCTGAAACGCTAGCGGATTTTACAGGGCAAAAAGCAAGCCGTGAAAATCTGGCTATCTTCATCGAGGCAACAAAGGCCCGTGGGGATGCCTTGGATCACGTGTTGCTGCATGGACCGCCAGGTCTGGGGAAGACGACACTAGCGCAGATTGTGGCGCGTGAATTGGGCGTTGGATTTCGGGCGACATCTGGGCCGGTGATTCAGCGCGCTGGAGACCTTGCGGCAATCCTGACAAATCTCCAGCCTCGTGATGTGCTGTTCATCGATGAAATTCATCGTCTTCAGCCGGCGATCGAGGAAATTCTCTATCCGGCGATGGAAGATTTCCAGCTCGACCTGATTATCGGGGAAGGGCCGGCAGCACGTTCGGTGCGGATTGATCTGGCGCCGTTCACGCTTGTAGCTGCGACAACCCGTGCAGGCCTGTTGGCAACGCCTCTTCGGGATCGTTTTGGTATTCCCCTGCGGTTGGTGTTCTACACGCCGGAAGAGTTGCGGGCGATCGTATCACGCGGCGCCACGAAGCTCGGGGTTCATCTGAATGATGACGGAGCAGAGGAAATTGCCCGTCGTTCTCGCGGCACGCCCCGTATCGCGGGCCGTCTTCTGCGCCGTGTTCGGGATTTTGCGCTTGTCGCGAAGAAGCCGATCATTGATCGCGCAACGGCTGATGCCGCACTTTCCCGTCTTGAAGTTGATGAGCGCGGTCTGGATGCGATGGACCGCCGCTATCTGCAGCGTATCGCAGAGCACCACCATGGTGGCCCTGTAGGTGTTGAGACGCTGGCTGCCGGTCTGGCAGAGGCGCGTGACACACTGGAAGACGTCATCGAGCCTTATCTGATTCAGGAGGGGCTCATCCTGCGGACAGCGCGGGGGCGCATGCTGGGTGAGGCTGGGTGGAGACATCTGGGCCTGAACCCGCCAGCGAGCCAGGTTGATCTTCTGTCCGGGCTCGACGACGACACGGCAGGCTGAAGAGCTACTGCCAATGAGCGGAGAAACTGATGGCAACGCATAAGATCCGTTTCCGGGTTTATTATGAAGACACGGATGCAGGTGGCATCGTCTATCATGCCCGCTATCTCGGCTTTGCGGAACGTGCGCGCAGTGAAGCCATGCGCGATGCAGGGGCTTCGGTGACGGAGCTTCTGCGCGATTTTGGTCTGGCGTTTGTCGTGCGGCAAGTTGGGGTGCGTTATCGCGCGCCGTTGCGACTCGATGATGAAATGGAAATCGAGACAGCGCTGGTTGCAATGACGCCAACGCGGTTGAAACTTGAACAAACTGTTCGAAACAGCACGAATGGCAACGAAACCGCCGTCGTCATTGACGTAGAGCTGGCGTGTCTTTCTGCTGAAGCCATGAAACCTGCCAAAATTCCGCCTCGGTGGTGTGATGCTGTTCGAAAACTCGAGGCTGGAGAGGTCTGACCCACTTTCCTGTTTCCTCACGAAGTGCAATGGAGAGTCTTGACCCGTAAGGGACAGGATCTGGACAGGAGAGAACAGTGGATCATGAGGTAAGTTCGAGTGCGCTTGGGGCGGTCGGTGCGGCCGGTCTGTCGCCTCTGGACCTGTTCCTGCACGCGTCCATCGTCGTTAAGCTGGTCATGGTCGGGCTCGTCCTGTGCAGTGCAGGCGTGTGGGCGATCATTGCGGAAAAAATCCTTCTGATGCGTCGCGTCAATCGCGAAGCAACGGAATTTGAAGACCGTTTCTGGTCCGGCGGTTCGCTGGACGACCTTTACGAATCTGATGGCGCACGCCCGACTCATCCGATGGCTGCCGTGTTCGGCGCTGCCATGGGCGAATGGCGTCGTTCGGCACGGATTGTCGGAATTGATCTGGCGCGCGGTGGCGTGCGGGACCGTATCGACCGTGCCATCAACATCACCGTTTCGCGCGAAAACGACCGTCTGGGTCGCCGCGTGATTTTCCTTGCCACGATTGGCCCGGTTGCGCCGTTCGTCGGACTGTTCGGAACGGTCTGGGGTATCATGCATGCGTTCGGCTCGATCGCTGCCATGCACAACACCAACCTCTCCGTTGTGGCCCCGGGTATTTCTGAAGCTCTGTTCGCAACGGCGATCGGTCTTGTGACCGCTATCCCAGCCTATGTGGCCTATAACGTCATCAGCAACTCGCTGGACAAGTTCGCGGACCGCATGGATGCGTTCGGGACCGAATTTGCCGCCATTCTTTCCCGTCAGTCGGAAGAACGTGCGGACGAGACGTCCAGCGGGAAGGCCTGATCCATGGGGATGTCCGCTGGAGGAGGTGGGCGTATGGGTGGCCGTCGTCGGCGCCCCGCGTCTGAGATCAACGTTACGCCGCTTGTGGACGTCATGCTGGTGCTGCTCATCATTTTCATGGTGACGGCGCCGATGATGACCAGTGGCGTCAATGTCGATCTGCCCAAGACGGATGCCAGCCCGGTCAATGCTGACACCAAGCCGATCACGGTTTCCCTGCGCAACGATGGTTCGTTGTATCTGGGGGAAGACCCGATCACACCCGAGCAGCTTGTGGACCAGCTCAAGGTCCAGTCCCAGAACGATCCGAACCATCGGATCTTTGTCCGGGCTGATGCACATATCGACTATGGTCGCGTGATGCAGGTCATGGGACAGATTACGTCTGGCGGCTTTACGCATGTGGCACTGCTGGCTCAGCAGCCTCAGAGCGGCCAGTAAGAGGACACCGCAGTGGTGCGTCCACGTCGTTCGGACAGGCGTCGCTTTCGCAACGCGCTTCTGGGTTCAGTCGGTGTCCATGCGGCACTGATCCTGTACCTGGTTGTGCGGATCCCGTTCGAGAAACCACCTGAACCGCCGGAGCCTCCGGCGGTGCAGATGGAATTTGAGGAGGCAGGGCCTCCCACCCATCCCATCAAGGCTGACCATCCGGCTCCGAAGCCGGCTCCTGCGCCTGCGCCCGTGAAGAACGAGGCTCCTCCGTCTCCGACGCCTCCTCTGAAGGCGCCGACGGAAGAACCGCCTCCGCCACCACCGCCGCCGCAGCCTGTTCCGCCTACGCCTGAGACAAAGCCTCAGCCTCTGCCGCCGACGAAGCTTCCGCCAAAAATTACGGAGTCGTCGCCTGAGCCTGTTCCTGCGTCTCCGCCGAAGCCGTCTCCGCCGTCTAAGTCTGCAATGGTGGCTCCCCCGAGCCCGCAGACACAGAAGGCTGACAAGCTGCCGGATACGCCGAAGTTCTCGCATTTGACCCAGCCGAATGCGTCCAAGAATACGCAGGCGGACAGTCACTCCCTGCTGGCCACACTGGATAGTTTCCGGTCTGACCAGAAGCAGACGCATGCACCCAAGGCGAAGGCCAATCCGCCACAGGGTGGTGCGCCGGATGGCGGCGGTGTGCCGAATGGCGATATCACCAAGTCTCTGTCCATGGCGGATCAGAAGGCGATCGGTGGCTCCGTGCGGCGTTGCTACACGGAAGACACGGAAGCGCGGAACTATGCGAGCTTTGTCGCGCATCTGATTGTGACGGTGGATGCAACGGGTGAGGCGCGTCTTGTGAAGTATGCTCCTGATACGGCAGCGAAGATGGCGTCAGACCCATCCTATCGTGTGCTGGCCGAGCGTGCGCGGGATGCGGTTCTGAGCCCGACCTGTGCCCATCTCCCCATTCCTTCCAACCTGCTAGGCCAGACGCATCAGCTGCGTTTTGTCTTCAGGCCGTAAACCCTAGAGGAATCATCATGACCTTCATTTCCGATTCCGAAGCTGATGCTCTGAGCGCGCTGCTGTCGCGCCGTTCCATCCTCGGTGCCACAGCCGCGGCTGGTGGTCTTCTTGCAACCCCGCTTTCTGCTTTTGCGCAAGGAACTGCGGCCGGTGGGGCTGGGGAAGCTGAAATTACTGTTGATCAGGCTCGTCAGGCGCCTATCCCCATTGTCATTCCGAGCTTTGGTGCCGGAATGGGTGAACAGATCTCCAGTGTCATTTCTTCCGATCTGGCTGGGACTGGCCTGTTCAAAGTGATGACAGGCGATGTGTCGCCCAGTGGCACGCCGGATTTCAGTGCGCTCAAGGCTCAGGGCGCGCGCGCTGCTGTTGCCGGACGTGCAGTTGGTTCGGGCAGTGTTCGCGTTGAGATGCGCCTGTGGAATGTTGTTGCCGGTGAGCAGCTTCAGGGTACGGCCTATACGGCGTCGCCATCCAACTGGCGTCGGATTGCACATATTATTGCTGACGTGATTTACGAGCGGATGTTGGGCGAGAAGGGGTACTTCGATACCCGTATCGCTTATATTGCCCGTACAGGTCCGCGCCGTCATCAGATCACCCGTTTGGCGCTGATGGATCAGGACGGGTTCAATTCCCGAATGCTGACAGGCGGCCAGTGGCTGACCCTGACACCGCGTTTTAACCCGGCGCGCGATCAGGTTGCGTTCATGTCGTATGCGAACAACCGTCCGCGCGTGTATCTGTTTGATCTGGGCTCTGGCCGTCAGCAGATGCTGGGTGAGTTTGACGGCATTTCCTTCGCGCCGCGCTTCTCTCCGGATGGAAGCCGCGTTGTTCTGTCTGCAACGCGCGGTGGTGGATCTGACATCTTTGTTGTAGATCTGGCCTCCCGCAGCAAGCATCAGATCACCAGCTCTGGTGGTGCGATTGATACCAGCCCGTGCTTCAGCCCGGATGGCAGCCAGATCGTGTTCAACTCCGATCGTGGTGGCAGCCCGCAGCTTTACATCATGGGAGCATCGGGCGGTGGTGCACGCCGGATTTCCTATGGCTCCGGCCAGTATGGATCTCCGGTCTGGTCACCTCGTGGCGATCTGATTGCCTTTACCCGCATTGGGCATGGTGGCTTCTCTCTGGGCGTCATGAACCCGGATGGTACGGGTGAACGTATCCTGACGCAGGGCTTTACTGTCGAGTCTCCGACGTTCTGCCCGAATGGCCGTGTGCTGGCGTTCTGCCGTCAAAGCGCTTCGGGTGCGGGCGGTGCCGGGTTTGCATCTGGCATCGGTACAATCGACATCACGGGCTTCAATGAGCGCCCAATTCGCACGGCAACAGGGGCTTCTGATCCAGCCTGGTCTCCACTGAACGGCTGATCAGCTTTTTTCCCTCCCCGTTGGCAACGATCAACGGGGAGTATTTTGCCCTGAACAGATCTGGAGCGTTCGCTCGATCACACAGGGGCACGAAACATCTGTCCTGATGAAATGCGTAAAAAATGGGTTTGAACGGAGTCGATTTTGGGCGTTCTCTCCAGGTGTCAGAGTCCGGCGTTCCATCGCATCTTCTGTAAATCGACTTTAGCGCCTCAGCTCCCGGATTGAATGTGCCCCGCATGCGGCGCTTGGCTGATACGCAAGGCTTGCATGAGGATAAAACGATTAAAGAATGTTCAGCAAAACAACTGGCAGAATTCCGCCACATTCCTGTCTAACTGCTGTGACATTTATGTTGCATTTTCTAGTTTCGAAACAGAATCGTTCTCTGGCTCGGGGGTAGGCCCTCACAGGATGCTTGACCCCGGATTTAAGTCATGGGTATGGGCGCTAGTGGCCAGTGCTTTTCCAGTGGGTCGCAGAGAGTTCGTAAAGGATTCTTGAGCGTTCCTGAGTGGAAGGGTGTGTGGTCCGGAACAACGCGGCAATATGCCGCATTTCGGTTTCTGATACGGAACCGTTCTCAGGGTTGAGACACATGAAGTTCAAGGTGTTTGGTGCGCTTGGTCTGGCGCTTGTTCTCGCAGCCTGCTCCGACGGCAAAACCGATACGGGCAACAGCACCGGTGCTGGCGCAGCCACGCAGGAAGCCGGCCCGACGCCGGGCAGCGAAGCTGACCTGGTTGCCAATGTTGGCGACCGTATCTTCTACGAGCTGAATGTATCCCAGCTTTCTGAAGAAGCTCGTGCGACGCTGGATAAGCAGGTTGCATGGCTTGCGAAGTACCCGCAGGTCAGCGTTCAGATCGCTGGTAACTGCGATGATCGCGGCACCGAAGAATACAACATTGCTCTCGGCCAGCGTCGTGCGAATGCTGCTCGTGACTACCTTGTTGCCAAGGGCGTGAGCGCTTCCCGCATCACGACGATTTCCTACGGCAAGGATCGTCCGACGGCTGACGGTGACGATGAAGCCTCATGGGCTCAGAACCGTAACGCGATCACCTCGGTTCGCTGAACCCAGGTCATCCGTCTGACGGACTGACAGTTTGAACGGCCGGGGGAGTTTATCCCCCGGCCGTTTCTGTTTTAAGACTGTTCATCAGCCGAACTCGCCGGTGATTGCGAGAGGGCGCTCAGGCCGGGCGTCGAACATGTTTCAGGAGATCTTGCATGGCCCTGTCCCGTCCCCTCCGTGCCGTCATGCTCGGAACGGCGCTTTCTGTGCTTTGTCCTGTCCTGCCAGTCATGGCTCAGGACGCGTCAGATGGTGGGGGTATTTCCTCCCGCGAGGCGATTGCCCTTCAGGATGAAATTGCCTCATTGCGGCAGCAGCTTTCGCAGATCCAGAATAGTGGGCCTTTGCCTGCGCCAAGTTCGTCATCATCGCGTGGTTCCTCCTCTTCGGGAACTGATGGCAACATGACGGCCCAGCTTCTCGAGCGTGTTGCTGCGCTTGAAGAGCAGAACCGTCAGATGCGGGGTGAGCTGGATCAGCTCAGCAATGCGCAGAAGGAAACGCAGGCCAATCTGTCCAAGCAGATTTCTGACATGCAGTTCGCCTCCCAGAATGGTGGCAGTGGAGGTGGAGCATCTGCTCCTGCCGCCGCCGGTGCTGCTGTGGCCTCGTCTAAAGCAGCAGAGACGGCGCCTGCGTCTTCCGATGAGGCCCCCAAAACGGCTCTTGAAGCTTTGAAGGCCGGCAATGCTGCCCTCAAGGCTGGCAAGTATGAAGATGCTGAAACGAATGCACGCTTTGCCGTGAAGACCGCCAAAAGCGCTTCGGGTAAAATGGATTCTCAGTTCCTGCTGGCTCAGTCCCTAGCGGGGCAGAAGCAGTATCGTGAGTCTGCAGTCGCCTATTACGACGCCTACAATAAAGCTCCGAAAACGCCGAAAGCACAGGACTCCCTCCTGGGTGTTGCGGCTTCTCTGCTGGCTATGGGCGATAAGAACTCGGCCTGTCAGGCACTTGATAAGCTGAAGACCGAATTCCCGACACCGACGCCTCGCGTCAAATCGGCAGCAGCGACGTTCCGTGGGCGTGCAGCCTGTCACTGATGTAAAAACTCCCATCCAGGCGGCAGAGTTTTCTGCCTGGATGGAGTCTTTGGGGCCTTGGTTGCCTGATGCGCCAATCGCGCCGGTCGGGCTTGCAGTTTCCGGAGGCGCAGACTCTCTGGCGCTGGCATGGCTTGCACGGCGCTGGCGCCAGTATGTTCTCGCCTTCATTGTTGACCATGCCCTGCGTCCCGAGTCCGCAGCAGAAGCGAGACTAACGGCTCAAAGGCTGTCCGAGATGGGGGTGGAAGCCCGGGTATTAACTCTGGGGCCATTTCCAAAGGGGCGGCTTCAGGAGCGAGCCCGGGATGCGAGATTTGATACTCTGGAACGGGCATGTGTCGACGCAGGGTGCCTGGACCTTCTGGTGGCGCACCATCTTCATGACCAGGATGAAACCGTCTCGATGCGGCATGGTGCTGGAAGCGGACAGGCCGGTTTGGCTGGGATTGCTGCCTCTGCCATTCGGGGGCGGATCAGGATTGTTCGGCCGTTGTTGGCCTGTCATCCCGAACGCCTGAGAGGGACGCTGCGAGCTGCCAGCCTGAGTTGGGTCGAAGATCCTTCCAATCAGAATCGTCGATTTGAACGGGTGCGATGGCGCCAGGATCTGACACAGAGCGAGCGGACTCAAGCTCGCGAGTGGCAAGCAGGCGCCGTACTGAACCGCGCGGTAAGAGACGCTGGTTTAGCTGACTTACTGGCGAATGAGGCCGTATGGCATCCTGCGGGCTGGGTTTTCTTAAGAAAAAACGGCGTTTGCGAGGACAGCGTGTCTGCTCTGGTACGGTTGGTCTCTGGCAGTCGTTATCGCCCATCGCGTGAGAAAGTCCTGTCACTCATAAAGCAGGGACGAGGCTCACTCGGGGGCGTGATCATGCGGACAGCAGGGCGATTTGGGGACGGCGTTATCTTTGTCAGAGAAATGCGATCTGTAGAGGCATCTGTCTGTGCTGCCGGGCAGCCTCTCTGGGATGGGCGCTGGCGATGCCTGCAAGAGGATGTGCCTGAAGGAACTCTTATTGGAGCTCTTGGAAGTGGGGCGCAGGGTCTTGATGCCAGACGATTGGGAATTCCTGTCGAAGCATTACAGGCACTCCCCGCTCTCTGGCGCGACGGCTATGTCATAGGGTTGCCAGATTTTCTGGAAAGGGCCGGAACGGTTCCATTCGTCTGGGCTGGCGGGGTTCCAGTTACCGGCGAAAACGGCGTAAATGGGTGAAAAGCGTACCAAAATGCGTGGAAATGCGTTTTCCTGCCCTTGGTGGGGTAGGATCATGGGCAGGACCGCCTATGTTATGAAGTCAACGCAGACTATGACGTCGGCCTGTTGAGATGATGAAGCCCCGCTGCATCTGACGGACAGTCTGAAGGACGACAGAGAACGAGATGAACAATTTAGGCCGTAACGTTGCGATCTGGGTGGTCATCATCATGGTCGGAATGGCAGTGCTGACCGCCTTCCAGCCCGGTGGAAGCCAGCATGCTGCCCAGCAGATCGCCTATTCCGATTTTGTCCATGATGTGGACGAGCACCAGGTGCGCTCGGTGGTTATCCAGGAACAGAATATTTCTGGAACACTGACGAACGGTACCTCCTTCGAAACCTATGCACCGATGGATCCGGGCCTTCCGGCTCGTCTGACCGGCGCGGGTGTTGAAGTGACAGCCAAGCCAATGGATAGCGGTGAGAACTCCATCCTGCGGTATGTGGGAAATTATCTTCCCGTTCTTCTGCTTGTTGGCCTGTGCTTTATGGTGTTTCGCCAGATGCAGGCCGGTGGTGGCCGTGCGATGGGTTTTGGCAAGTCCAAGGCTCGTCTGCTGACGGAAAAGACGGGCCGCGTCACATTTGATGATGTGGCAGGTATCGATGAAGCCAAGGCTGAGCTCGAGGAAATCGTCGAATTCCTGAAAGACCCGCAGAAGTTCACGCGTCTGGGTGGCAAGATCCCCAAGGGCGCCCTGCTGGTCGGCCCTCCAGGTACGGGTAAGACGCTTCTGGCCCGTGCGATTGCTGGTGAAGCCAATGTGCCGTTCTTTACGATTTCCGGTTCGGACTTCGTGGAGATGTTCGTTGGTGTCGGTGCATCCCGTGTGCGTGACATGTTTGAGCAGGGCAAGAAGGCTGCTCCGTGCATCATCTTCATCGATGAAATTGACGCTGTTGGCCGCCATCGTGGTGCCGGTCTTGGTGGCGGCAATGATGAGCGCGAGCAGACCCTTAACCAGATGCTCGTCGAGATGGATGGTTTTGAGAGCAATGAGGGCGTTATCCTGATTGCAGCAACCAACCGTCCGGATGTTCTGGATCCGGCTCTGCTGCGTCCGGGGCGTTTTGATCGTCAAGTCGTTGTGCCGAACCCTGATGTTGCTGGTCGCGAAAAGATCCTGCGCGTTCACATGAAGAAAGTACCGCTGTCTTCAGATGTGGACCCAAAAGTGATTGCTCGTGGTACGCCAGGCTTCTCCGGTGCTGATCTGGCCAATCTTGTGAACGAAGCTGCTCTGATGGCTGCCCGTCAGGGACGCCGCACGGTCGGAATGGCTCAGTTCGAAGAGGCCAAGGACAAAGTCATGATGGGCGCAGAGCGTCGGTCCATGGTCATGACCGAAGATGAAAAGCGCTCGACGGCTTATCATGAGGCTGGTCACGCCATCTGCGCGATCTTCACGCCGGGTAGTGACCCTATTCACAAGGCTACGATTGTGCCGCGTGGGCGCGCTCTGGGGCTGGTGATGACGCTGCCTGAGAAAGACAACATTTCCTACAGCCGGAAATGGTGCCTGGCGCGTCTGGTGATTGCCATGGGTGGCCGTGTGGCTGAAGAAATCATCTTTGGCCCGGAAGAAGTCAGTGCTGGTGCGTCTGGTGATATCAAGAGCGCTACCGATCTGGCTCGCCGAATGGTCACGGAATGGGGCATGAGCGACAAGCTCGGCATGATTTCCTATGGCGATAACGGACAGGAAGTCTTCCTGGGGCACTCTGTCACACAGAACAAAAATCTGTCTGAGCAGACGGCGCGCGATATCGACGTAGAGATCAAGGCTCTGATCGATACGGCTTACCAGCAGGCGCATCATCTGCTTCTGACGCGGATTGATGATCTGCACCGTCTGACAGCGGCTCTGCTCGAGTATGAGACCCTGACCGGAGACGATGTCGGTCGGATCATGCGTGGAGAGGCGATCGAGCGCCCGTCCGATGACGAGCAATTGCCGGATAATCGCCGCGCCTCTGTGCCGACGACGCGTCCGGGTGCGTTTGATCCGGCTCTTCAGGCAGGCTAATCAAACCGTTAACCGCACCGCAAGGCGCGTCATTGGAGGGGAATTTCCTCTCTGGTGCCGCGCCTTTTTCTTATCTATCGAGACAGGCAGGATTTCATAACCATGGCCAGCAAGAGGGCTCTGTTCGGGACGGACGGCATCAGGGGAACCGCAAACACTGCTCCGATGACGGTGGAAGTTTCCCAGAAGCTTGGACAGGCCGCAGGCCTGTATTTCATGCGCAGTCAGAGCCGTCGACACACTGTTGTGCTGGGCAAGGACACGCGCCTGTCCGGGTATATGATTGAATGTGCGCTTGTGGCTGGCTTTCTGTCTGCCGGTATGGATGTGATCCTTGTCGGTCCGCTTCCGACGCCAGCGATTGCCATGCTGACGCGGTCTTTGCGGGCAGACCTCGGTGTCATGATCTCGGCCTCTCACAATCCCTTCACCGACAATGGCATCAAGCTGTTTGGCCCAGACGGTTTCAAGCTCTCCGATGAAGTTGAAGGGGAGATTGAAGCCATGATGGGGCAGGATCTGTCTCAGCGTTTGGCTTCACCGGCAGAAATCGGGCGTGCCTCTCGTTTGAACGATGCCGCTGGTCGCTACATTGAGAATGCCAAAGCTTCCTTCCCGCGCGGGCTGCGTCTGGATGGTTTGAAGATTGTTCTCGATTGCGCAAATGGGTCTGCATATCGCGTGGCACCAACCGCTCTTTGGGAGCTGGGTGCGGAAGTCATCAAGATTGGTTGTTCACCGGATGGCCTGAACATCAATGATGGTGTTGGCTCTACCCATCCAGAGACACTTTGTGCTGCCGTGAAGGAGCATGGCGCGGACTTCGGCATTGCGCTGGACGGAGATGCTGATCGTGTTCTGATCGCCGATGAGAACGGCAATCTGGTTGATGGCGATCAGATTCTTGGGTTGATCGCCCGCTTCTGGAAGCAGCATGGACGTCTGCGGACCAACACAGTTGTGGCCACGGTCATGTCCAATATGGGGCTGGAGAAGGCTCTGGCGGAAGATGGTCTGGAGCTTCAGCGGACGGCAGTCGGTGATCGCTACGTCGTTGAGCGCATGCGTGAGAATGGTGGGAACCTGGGCGGGGAGCAGTCCGGGCACATGGTCCTGTCCGATTACGCTACGACCGGAGATGGGCTGATTGCCGCCCTCCAGGTTCTGGCTGTTTCGGTGGAGACCAAGAAGCCTGCCAGCGAGATCTGTCAGGTCTTCCAGCCTTTCCCGCAGCTTCTCAAAAACGTTCGCTACTCAGGAGCTAATCCGTTGAGCAGTCCAGAACTGGCTGCTGCCAAAGCCTGGGCGGAAGAACGTCTCGCCGGGCGCGGTCGTCTTGTTCTGAGAGCCAGTGGCACCGAACCTCTGATTCGCGTGATGGCGGAAGCAGAAGACGATGCGCTGGTTCTTCAGGTTGTGGATCATGTCTGTGAGGCGATCAGAGCAATTACGGAGGCCTGAGGCATGCGTGGCCGGGTTCTGACAGTAGCGGGAAGTGACTCCGGTGGTGGGGCCGGGATTCAGGCCGACCTGAAGACCATTACCGCTCTGGGGGGCTTTGGAATGAGCGCCCTTACAGCTCTGACGGCACAAAATACACTCGGCGTCTTTGGGGTGGAGGCTGTTTCCCCGGCGTTTGTTCGGCAGCAGATGCAGGTCGTTCTTGATGATCTGGGTGCAGATTGCTGCAAAACCGGAATGCTCGCGACAGCAGACATTGTTCATGCCGTTGCTGACGAACTGGAAAGTCATACGCATCTCCCTTTGGTGCTTGACCCGGTCATGGTGTCCACCAGCGGGTCAGCTCTTCTGGCTGATGACGCCGTAGATGCCGTGATGACCCGTCTTTTGCCCCGGGCCTTAATCGTGACTCCCAATATTCCCGAAGTAGAAGTCATGACGGGTGAGGTGATTCATGATCTGGCAGGAATGCGTCGGGCAGCTCATATCCTGCAAAAGCGGGGAGCCGCGGCCGTTCTGCTTAAGGGGGGGCATATGACGGGAGAGGATCTCGAGGATCTTCTGGTCTTCCCAAATGGAGATGAGTACGTACACCGCGCAACGCGAATTCATACGCGTCATACTCATGGAACGGGTTGTACACTTGCCAGTGCCATTGCGACGGGCATTGCACAGGGCATGGATCTTGAAGCGGCGGTGCGGCGGGCTCATGCCTATCTACGGCTCGCGCTCTCAAATGCGCCGGGATATGGCGCTGGTCACGGGCCGGTCAATCATGGTGTGACGATCCGGCCGGACTGGTACCAATCCTGAAGAGTCTGTTTTAGGCCACTGTCAGTTCAGATACGGCTCTGGTCATTGGGCTGACAGAAGCGGGCATGGGCTCGGCCGCTGTTTCTTCACGCAGAATATAGCCACGTCCCCAGACTGTAGAGATGAGATTGCTGGCCCCTGCTTTCTGAAGCTTGCGGCGAAGTTTGCAGATGAAGACATCGATGATCTTCATCTCAGGCTCATCAATGCCGCCATAAAGATGATTCAGAAAAGCATCCTTGGTCAGGACAGAGCCTTTCCGAATAACCAGAAGCTCCAGAATGGCGTACTCCTTGCCCGTCAGGTGCAGGGGATTACCCTCAACAGTGACGTTTTTCCCGTTCAGGTCCAGTTCCAGATTACCAATGCGCAGGCAAGGTTCGGAAAAGCCGCGAGAGCGGCGCATGACGGCCTGAAGGCGGGCAACAAGCTCGCCTGAGTCATAAGGCTTTGTCATGTAGTCATCGGCACCCATCGAGAAGGCACGGATTTTAGCCTGGGGACGGAGAAGCGCAGAGAGAACGAGAACGGGCGTCGTAATCCGGGCTGCGCGGACACGGCGGATGACATCGTAACCTTCGATATCGTTCAGCATCAGTTCCAGCACCATCAGATCATAATCGTAATGCCGGAGCATCTCGATTGCTTCCTCGCCAGAGGACGTATGATCGACGGTAAAGGCAGCCGTACGAAGGGTCTGAGACAGATGGGCTGCGGCCTGAAGATCGCTATCGACAAGAAGGATACGCATGTTTCTCAACTCCCGGATTGGTGAAGCAATGGTTACTACCCAGAGTTGTGTTTGTCGATAGATACAAATCAAAAAGCGTAAAATTTTCATCATTGCTTCATTAAAGGGTGCGTGTTCAGGGTTTGTTAAGGTTGCGCTCCTTATGGTTGTTTGATGACATCACACCTCGGAAATCCTCAGAAAATCCAGGGAAAAGGCGGGTTGAAGAGCCTTCTCGAAAAGCTCTCATCCCTGCACGTTGACGGTGCAACCGGAGTTGTTCGGGATGTAACGGGGTTGTGCATGACCATTCACGGCCTTGAGGGACTCGTTTCTATCGGTGACAGAATTAACGTGAAGGCACGTTCTGGAGTGTCGATACAGTCTGAGGTTGTAGGGTTTCATAATGCACACGCCCGGGTCATGGCTTTTGGTAGCCTTGAAGGGATTGGGCCTGGGTGTGAGGCGCGTATTTCTTTGAGTGGGTGTCAGTCTGCCGGTCTGGGTGTGAATGAGAGCTGGCTTGGAAGAGTTGTGGACCCCCTCGGGATGCCGATCGACGGGAAGGGGCCATTAGCGCCGGCATTCCAGCAACAGCCTGTCAGTGCCGCACCTCCAAACGCTGCAACGCGGGCACGGCTTGGAGAGCGCATAGATTTGGGAGTGCGGGCGCTCGATGCGTTTACAACCTGTCGGCGTGGTCAGAGGCTGGGATTGTTTGCCGGGTCTGGGGTCGGAAAATCCACTCTGCTGTCCATGCTGGCGCGCGGTGCCAACTGCGATGTGGCGGTCATTGCACTGGTCGGTGAGCGCGGCCGTGAAGTTCGTGAATTCATTGAAGACGATCTGAGGGCTGAGGGGCTGGCGCGGAGTGTGGTGGTCATTGCCACATCAGATGCCCCGCCGTTGATGCGTCGGGATGCTGCCGTTGCGGGTATGGCGATTGCAGAGCACTTTCGTGATCAGGGTAAATCCGTACTTTTGCTAATGGATAGTGTGACCCGTTATTGCATGGCCCTGCGTGAGATCGGTCTGTCAGCTGGCGAACCTCCTGCCACGCGTGGCTATCCTCCATCTGTTTTTGCTGAACTGCCGCGATTGCTGGAACGCGCCGGGCCTGGTTATCCGGGAGAAGGCATGATTACCGCCCTGTTCACTGTGCTTGTGGAAGGTGACGATCATAACGAGCCGGTTGCAGACGCCGTTCGTGGAATTCTCGACGGACATATTGTGTTGGATCGGCGGATCGGTGAGCAGGGGCGTTACCCCGCGATTGACGTTCTTCGGTCTCTGTCACGTGCCGTACCGGGATGTAATTCAGCTGAGGAAAACAGGCTCACGAAGCAGGCGCGGGCGACCATGGCAACCTATGAACGGATGGCCGATATGATTCGTCTGGGGGCGTACAAGGCTGGAACGGAGCCGGACGTCGATGAGGCTGTGCGGCTTATGCCCAGGCTTGAAGAGTTTCTTTCTCAAGGCAAGAGCGAACGGTCTAACTGTGCGGAAGCGTTTGAACAGCTTTCCAGCATTGTGAATGCCGAGGCCTAGACACAATGGGAGCAGGTAAAATGAAGCAGATGCCCTTGGATACGCTCAAGCGCCTGCGGCGCCATGAACTCGAGGTGGTTGAGAAAGCGTTTGGCGAAGCAGTAGCGCGCGAGACTGCTGCTGAAGCAGTGTTGAGCAAGGCCCATCTGCTCCTGATTCAGGAGCAGGGGCTGGCGTCAGATCCACAGGCTGATGACGATGCAGTAGAAGCATTCAGCCGTTGGTTGCCCGTTGGCCAGCGTGCGATCGCTGACGCGCAGGAGCTTTGCCGGGAGGCAGCACTCGATCGGGATTGTCTTCGTTCGGCTCTACTAATGGCTCAGGCAGCTCTAAAAGCTGTTGAGAAACTGCAGGATAAGCAGCGGCTTGAGATGAATTATCTCGCTCTCCGTAAGGAGCAAGCCGCTCTGGATGAACTGGCGCTGCGTCAGAGGGCCTTATACTGACGTTGCCGAGCGTAGAACGACTGCGAGTTGGTGTGCCGTTCCGATAAGTGTGCAGGCAACAGGGTGCGTTTCATCACGGACGAAGGCGAGAATCAAAGTCCTGTCGCTCGGGAAAAGATCGCTTTCAAGGCTGACGACGGGAGCAGTCCCGCCTTCTTCAGACGCCGCCTGAGCGGCATGGGCCAAGAGTCGCGTTACGGCTTTTTCGAGAGCCGGAAGCACGATGGTGTGCGGCGTATCATGTTCTGCGGCGTGGGCGGCAACAAGCTCGTCCCATCCTTCTCTTGTGATGAACGCAGGAACACCATCGGGCGGTGTTTCCCGTTCAGCACGGAGAATAGCTCCAGACTGGGCAAGCCCCAGAATGTTGACGGCAGGGAGTGAGGAAGGATCAAGCACGACAGACATGTCGGCTTTTTATCAGCGAGGGATTGGGAAAAGAAGGCGCGCCCTGCACAAAGTCAGGGCACGCCCGTAAAAATTAGTGGGGAGGGTTGCCCATGGCCTGCATCAGGGCGTTGACCTGATCCGGATGGGCTTTGAACAGCGCAACGTTGTTCGGGTTGGGAGACGGCATGCCTGCTGGAACCTGTCCGTTGCTTACGGCAAGCGTCATGCCAAAGGTCGTCATGCCCGTGATGAAGCTTTCCGGCGTAAAGCCATGGGATGAGAGCACAGCGGCAAAACCGGGAACCTGACCTGCCTGGCTAATCATCGCCTGCAAGCCAAGTCCCTGAGAGTTGGGGGGCTGGATATTGCGCGCCTGGAGTTCACCAATCGCGCTCGTTGCACGTGGCATGAAGTCTGCTGGCAGGGCGTAGCGCATAGCGCGCTCTGTGTCGGCCTTGAACTGCGGGGGAACCTGCGCAGGCTGCTGGGCTTGCTGCCCATCAACCTGGGTCTGGCTTGGGTAGCCCTGTGCGTACGCAGAACAAGGAAGAGCCGCGCTGGCGAAGAGAGCGAGCGCTGTGAGCGTTTTGATGTTTAAAGTCATGCGTTTACCCATTCGCCGGAACGCATCAGAGGCGTGCGGCTGCCGTTTTTGATCCCATCGAGATCGATTTTATCCGAGCCAATCATCCAGTCGATATGGATCAGGGAGTCATTAACGCCACGCTCCAGAAGCTGTTCCGGCGTCAGACCTTCAATGTCGACCATGCACTTGGTGTAGGCTTGGCCCAGCGCAATGTGGCTGGACGCGTTTTCATCGAACAAGGTGTTCCGATAGAGGATTTCGCTTGCGGAAATTGGCGACGAGTGGGGCACAAGAGCCACCTCGCCAATCCGGCGTGCGCCTTCATCAGTGTCCAGAATACGATGGAGAACGTTTTCACCCTTGCTCGCATGTGCTTCGACAATGCGGCCATCTTCAAAACGGACGGAAATGTCATCGATCAGGGTACCCTGATGGAATAACGGCTTGGTACTGCAGACGGTGCCGTTCACACGGGAGCGATGCGGTGTTGTGAAAATTTCTTCGGTTGGAATGTTCGGATTGCAGACAATGCCGTTCAGTGCCTCTTCCGATCCGCCAGCCCAGGCATGGCCATCTGCAAGGCCAACCGTAAGATCAGTACCGGGACCGGTGAAGTGCAGAGCGTCAAAGCGTGTGTCGTTCATGAATTTTGCACGGGCATGCAGGCGGGCGTTGTGGGCCTTCCAGTCTGCTACCGGATCTGGGACATCCACGCGCGAAGCTTTGAAGATGCCGTTCCACAGCGCTGTCAGTGCATCTTCTGGAGCCAGATCGGGGAAGACCTGTGCGGCCCATGCCGGGGTGGCGCAGGCGATGATGTTCCAGTTCACTGCGAACTGGGTAATGATTTCCATCGCCGGTCGGTTGGCTGCTGAGTTTGCGCGGTTTGCGCGTGAAATCCGCTCTGGATCCTGGCCTGCAAGAAGGGTTGGGTTGGCGCCAGTAATAGCCATGCGCGCCGCTCCCTCACGGAAGGCGCGGGCAATGCCGTCAGCCAGCCAGGTCGGGGCTGTATCGAAGGCGGCATCAGAGGCATGGACGTAACGGGCGAGTGTCGTCTCATCGTCGGCGTACAGCGTTGTGACGAGTGATGCTCCAGCCTTGTAGGCGTGTTCGGTAACGCGCCGGACCAGCGGAACGGCATCCAGCGGGGCTGTAATGAGGAGCTGCTGCCCCGGCTTGATGTTCAGTCCGACGCGAACTGCGACTTCGCCAAGGCGGTCAAGAAGCTGCTCGTGCGAAAATTGGGAAGTAGCGGACACATCTTGCTCTTTCGCAGTGGAATTCTGTTTTTCATCGTGGGGGCTGCACGTCCGAAGTGCAAGAGCATGCCTGGGGGCGTCTGAGGTGGTTGGACCTTCGCTTTAATGCGGTTGGTGTGGCTTTTTGAGATGGGACGAGATGAAGTGCCGGGTTGACCAGCATGGACGGAGAGTGCGGCACGCCGTAGTCTTGCAGGATGCGTCCTGGACTTCATATTTTCGCTGACGATGGTCAGCCGGATCAGCAGCCGTTTGATGTCGCTGTTGTCATGCCCAGCCTGCTGAGGCCCTCATTATTTCACGCTTTGCGGTCGATCTTCGCCCAGAGTGGTGACCTGCGCGTGCAGGTCATGATCGGTGCGGATACTACGCCACCAGATGGAGCGCAGGAGATGCTGGAGAGTGCCTGTCAGGCGCGTCCGGAGGGCTGGTCAGTGGACGTGCTATGGCCCGGATATTCCACGTCTGTGCGGCATGGAGGGTTTGGCCGCGCACGTGATGGAGGCGTGCTGCGGAGTGTCTTGAGCCAGCTCTCCAATGCGCGTCGGGTGGCTTATTTGGATGATGACAACTGGTGGGCGCCAGATCATCTGTCATCGCTTCTTGAAGCGATTGATGGAAAGGACTGGGCCTGGTCAGGTCGATGGTTTGTACATCCCAAAACGTTAAGGCCGGTTTGTGAAGATCAGTGGGAATCTGTGGGCCCGGGCGGAGGGCTCTTCCGCGAGTCCTTTGGAGGGTTTGTAGACCCGAATTGTCTGATGATTGATCGGACGAGAGTTCCGGAGGTTCTGGATCTCTGGAATCAGCCTCTTCCGCAGGATCAGGGCGGGATGACGGCAGATCGAAGTGTTTTCAGCTGGCTGAAAAATCGGCCCGGCAAACCTACCGGAAAGTACTCAGCATTTTATGTTCTGACGGAAACGGACGGCATGCATCCCGTTCGTCTGCAGTGCATGGGAGAGGCATGGAACCGGGCTGGCCTGTAAGGCTGCCCGGTTCGCAATTTCACATGGAGCGAATGGTGTTCCGGCGCGGCGCGCGGCGCTGACGCTGCTGGTCCTGCGGTTGGGCGCTCGGGTTGGCGGCGCGGGTAGCCTTGTCACGGGCTGCGGCACGGAGTTCGGTTTCCAGTTCCTTGATACGGCGCTGGACGCTCTCTTTCAGAGCAGGGGATGTGTGAGACTTCATGGAAGCAAGTGTTTCCTTGAGGTCCCGAAGCTGCTTTTCCTTCTCTGCCTGGTTACGGCGGATAGGCTGATTGTCGGACATCTGTCCGTGGAATGCGCGCATGGTCTTGGTCTTTCAGCACGAAACGCCAGAGGCCTCCGCATCATCACTGAATGCGGAACGGTGCGCGAATGCACACCGGGCAGCCTCTGAAAGGTCATGATCGTGAGGGCGGATTAGTCCGCCCAACTGTGGTTCAGGATCGGTTTGTGAGAATGATGGCCCGCAGGGCGTCAATCAGGCGTGTGCAGGCCTCGTCAGTTCCGATCGTGACGCGTAGCCAGTTCTGGATACGCGGGGTTGAAAGATGCCGCACCAGGATCGAACGCTCGCGCAGGGCGCTCGCAACCGATCCGGCCGGATGCGCCGGGTGGCGCATGAGAATGAAGTTGGCACAGGATGGAAGGACTTGGAAGCCGAGATTTTCCAGTTCAGGGACAAGTGTTTTCCGGCTGGCGATCACCCGGGCTGTAATCTCTTCCAGCCAGTCCGTGTCTTTGATAGCAGCGATAGCCCCCGCCTGCGCCGGGCGTGAAAGCGGATAGGAGTTGAAGCTGTCCTTGACGCGGATCAGTCCTTCAATCAGCTCCGGCGAGCCGATTGCGAAACCGACGCGCAGCCCTGCCAGAGCATAGGATTTTGACAGTGTCTGGACGACCAGAAGGTTGTCATGACGCTTCGTCAGTTCGATGGCCGAGTCGGCACCGAAATCCACGTATGCTTCGTCGATGATGACCGTCCGGTCCGGATGACGAAGAGCGAGCGTCTCGATCTGTTCAAGCGAGAGGGCTAGACCCGTATTCGCGTTGGGGTTCGCGACGACAACGCCACCGCAGGGGCCATCATAAGCGTTGATGTCGATCTCGTAGTCGTCGTTGAGCGGGAACTGCTTGAAGGGCTGTTCAAACAGGCTGCAATAGACCGGATAGAAGCCGTAAGTGACGTCCGAGAAGTAGAGCGGTGCGTCATCGTGAAAGAGGGCACGGAAGGCGTGAGCCAAGACTTCATCGGAGCCATTTCCAACGAAAACCCGGTCTGTTGTGACACCGAAGCGCTTTGCGATGGTTTCACACAGGACCGTTGCAGTCGGGTCCGGGTAAAGGCGAAGGTCGTCCGTTGCAGTCTCTCGAATAGCCTCCAGCACCCGCGGGCTCGGACCATACGGAGACTCGTTCGTATTGAGCTTCAGCAGGTTGGTTAGTTTAGGTTGTTCGCCGGGGACGTAAGGGTCTAGAGCGTGGACGCGTTTGTTCCAGAAGCGGCTCATGCGCCTGTTTCCTGATCGAAAAAGCCGGTCACACCCTGTCGCTCTGCGAGGTCACGGGCAGAAACGCCGTCGCCGTCCCGATGATCCGGATTGGCGCCTGCAGACAGAAGAAGCCGTGCCATGTCCGTACGGCCAAACATGATGGCGAACATCAGAGGCGTCCGGCCCGAGAAATTTGCGTGATCCACCTGAGCGCCATTGTCGATCAGGACCTGTGCAATGTCCGTCATGCCTTTGAAGGCGACGCCAGACAGCGCTGTGGCTCCCTTGAGATCAACGGATTCCGTATTGGCCCCGCGTGCGAGGAGTAGCCGCGCGGCGTCCAGATGTCCGTTGTAGGTCGAGACAATGAGGGCCGTGTAGCCGCGACTGTCAGGTGTATCGATGACCATTCCTGCATCCAGAAACTGGGTCAGGAGGTCCGTGTCACCCTCACGGGCGGCGTCAATGAACAGGGCAGTGATCTGTTCAGGCGTGAAATTGACGGTCTGTGCGTTCATGACGGTTTCCACAAGGGGGACATAGTGCCGTTAGGTTAGCGGCTTGCGGGAGGGGGCGAAAGAGCCAGGGTTTCCCCGTTTTCCAGAGCTTTAAAGGGACGGGCACGGTCCTGAAAGGCCAGATTGAGGCGTGCCGCAGGCTCCAGAATAGCTTCATCAGTCAACTGGAATGTCCCGAAGTGAATGGCCATCGCCTGGGTGGGCTTGAGGGTGTCAAAGGCCATGACCGCCTCTTCTGGATTCATGTGCACACGACGCATGAAATTGCGTGGCTCGTAGGCACCGATTGGCAGGATTGCGAGGTCAATCGTGTTCCAGCGATTATGGATCGCATCAAAGTGACGGCCCCAGGCTGTGTCTCCGGCGAAGAACACGGTTTTGTCCTGAGTTTCGATCACGAAGCCGCCCCAGAGGGCCTTGTTCTGATCGAACGGAGTACGGGCACTTCCATGCAGGGCGGGCGTTGCAGAAATGCGCGCGCCTTCCGCCTGCGTGCTGTTCCACCAGTCGAGTTCGACAATGCGGGGCAGTCCAGCTTTTTCCAGGTGGCTACGGTTCCCCGGCAATGTAATGCACAGCGGATCACCTTTGCGCGCCAGAATGCGCAGGGTCGGGAGGTCCATGTGGTCGTAATGGCAATGTGAAACCAGAATGAGATCGATTGGCGGCAGGTCTTCAAAACAGATGCCAGGTGGCCGGACGCGTCTGGGGCCGAAACTCCGGAACGGGGAGCAGCGTTCTGAAAACACCGGGTCCGTGATGATGCGTAATGGTTCACGTCCCTGTCGGCCGAACTGGAGCAGAACGGTGGCATGGCCGATGAACGTTGCGAGACATTCACCGGGCGCGGGAGCAGTCAGGGTGTGGGGTTTCTGAGGGGGCAGGGCATCAGGCCAGCGGGGACGCAGGCTGAGCTGCCACTTCAGGATATTGCGGAAGCGCTGGGCAGGGGTTCGTCCTGAAACAGCGTTATCCGGGCGCCACGAAGGTGGGTTGAAATAACGTGTTCCATCGAAGTGAGGCGGGTTGTCTTCAAGCACAAGACCGTGTTTCACAATATGGTTTACCCATCAAGCATTGCGTCAGACGTGATATCGCGTCATGCCGTGGCTGCAGAAGGTGCGGGGGCATCATTGACCTTTCCCCCGCTCGTCACAAGCCGGAGACCCCATACCGATGAGTACGCTTCCTGAACTCGGTATCAATACCATCCGCACCCTTTCCATGGACGCCGTCGAGCGTGCGAATTCCGGGCATCCCGGAACCGCAATGGCTCTCGCCCCGGCCATGTATGCGCTTTGGCAGCATGATCTGAACTACGATCCTGCCGATCCGCTATGGCCAGCCCGTGACCGGTTCGTCCTGTCCGTCGGACACGCCTCCATGCTCCTGTACTCGACGCTGTTCCTGACAGGCGTTCGGGACATCCAGGATGGAAAGGTCGTGGACCAGCCAGCTCTCACTGTCGAGGACCTGAAGCAGTTCCGCCAGCTGAGCTCCCGGACGCCGGGCCACCCGGAATATTGTTTCACCTCAGGCGTTGAAACAACGACCGGCCCGCTGGGTCAGGGCTGTGGCAACTCCGTGGGTATGGCCATTGCTGAAAAGTGGCTGGCTGAAACGTACAACCGCTCTGGCTTCAAGCTGTTCGACTATCACGTCACGGTTTTCTGTGGTGATGGCGACATGATGGAAGGTGTGGCTTCGGAAGCGGCTTCAACGGCCGGTCATCTGGGCCTCGGCAACCTGACCTGGGTTTACGATTCCAATCAGATCTCCATTGAAGGCTCGACCGACCTTGCCCTGACCGAAGATGTTGGCAAGCGTTTCGAGGCCTATAAGTGGCACGTTCAGACACTGACGGACGGTAACGACGTTCAGGCAATCCTGAAGGCCCTTCAGGAAGCCAAGAAGGTCACGGACCGCCCAAGCATGATCGTTCTGAAGACGGTCATTGGTTACGGTGCGCCGAAGAAGGCTGGCACGGCATCCGCTCATGGTGAACCGCTGGGCAAAGATGAAATCAAGGGCGCGAAGGCAGCTTATGGCTGGCCGGAAAATGCCGGTGATTTCTATGTTCCGGATGGTGTCCAAGAGCATTTCGCCGAAGGTCTCGGCAAGCGCGGTGCAGCGGCCAGTGCTCAGTGGCGCGAACTGTTCTCGGCTTACAAGGAAGCTCATCCGAAGGAAGCCGCCGAGCTTGAAGCAATCTTCGAGCACCGTCTGCCAGAAGGCTGGGACAAGGACATCCCGGTTTACGAGGCTGATGCCAAGGGCGTTGCATCCCGTGCAAGCTCTGGCCAGGTGCTGAATGCCGTTGCTAAGAACCTGCCCTGGATGATCGGTGGGTCTGCTGACCTGACGCCCTCCACGAAGACAGACATCAAGGGGGGCGGATCGTTCCAGCCGCCACAGTGGGGTGGCACCTATGGTGGCCGCAACCTGCATTTCGGTGTGCGTGAACACGCGATGGGCTCGATCTGTAATGGTATCGCACTGTCCGGTATCCGCGCTTACGGCTCTGGCTTCCTGATCTTCTCTGATTACATGAAGGCTCCGATCCGTCTGTCGGCCATCATGGAACTGCCGGTCACGTATATCTTTACGCATGACTCCATCGGCGTCGGTGAAGATGGCCCGACCCATCAGCCGATCGAGCAACTTGCTCAACTTCGCGCGACCCCGGGCATCATGACAATCCGCCCATCCGACGCCAACGAAGTGGCAGAGGCATGGCGCACGCTGATCCCGATGACGCACAAGCCTGCTGTTCTGGCTCTAAGCCGCCAGAATCTGCCAACCATTGACCGCACGAAATATGCAGCGGCTTCCGGTCTGGCCAAGGGCGCGTACGTTCTGGCCTCCTGTGAAGGTAAGCCGGATGTGATTCTGATGGCTTCGGGTTCTGAAGTATCGCTGGTTGTCGAAGCTTATGAAAAGCTTACGGCAGAAGGTGTGAAGGCCCGCGTGGTGTCGATCCCGAGTTTCGATCTGTTTGAAGAGCAGAGCCAGGAATACCGCGATTCCGTTCTGCCGCCTGACGTGATCGGCCGCGTGGCTGTCGAGCAGGCTGCGGCCTTCGGTTGGGACCGTTATGTCGGTCTTGGCGGCTCGATCATTGCCATGAATTCGTTTGGTGCATCGGCTCCTGCCTCTGCACTTCTGACCAAGTTCGGTTTTACGCCGGAAGCAGTTTATGGCGCCGCGAAGCGTCAGGCTGCCCGTAGCAAGTAAGGAGAGAACCTGTGGCGGACACAATCTCTAACACCGGCCTAGACAAAGTGGGCAGTGTCCTGCGGGATCTGGAAAAGCACGGCCAGTCCCCCTGGCTGGACTTTATTCAGCGCAGTTTTACGGAAGATGGCAGCCTCAAGAAGCTTGTCGAGGAAGACGGGCTTCGTGGGGTCACCTCCAACCCGGCCATTTTCGAGAAGGCCATCGGTAAGGGGACGGAATACGATCCCCAGATCCGCAAGCTTCTCGAAGGCGAAGGTCTCTCTGCTGGAGACCTTTACGAACACCTCGCGATTGATGACATCCGCGCTGCCTGCGGTGTCCTTTATCCGGTGTTTGAAAAGACAAAGGGTCTGGACGGGTACGTCAGCCTCGAAGTTTCTCCGTATCTGGCCTTTGACGCGCACGGTACCATCACGGAAGCCCGTCGCCTGTGGAAGGCTGTCGGTCGCAAGAACCTGATGGTCAAGATTCCGGGTACGGAAGAAGGCACGGGTGCGATCCGCGAAGCGATTGCAGACGGCATCAACATCAACGTGACGCTGCTGTTCTCTCTGGATGCCTACAAGGCCGTTCTGGAAGCTTACATTTCCGGTCTTGAAGCCCGCGCAGCCCGTGGGGAAGACATTTCCCACATCTCCAGCGTTGCTTCCTTCTTCGTCAGCCGTATTGACGCAAAGATCGATGGCGAAATCGATCGCCGCGTCGCTGCTGGTGACAAGGATGCGGAAGCGCTCAAGGCTCTGCGTGGCAAGGTTGCCATCGCAAACGCCAAGGCCGCCTATCAGTATTACCTTGACGTCAAGAAGAGCCCGCGCTGGCAGGCACTTGCTGCCAAGGGTGCAAATCCGCAGCGTCTGCTCTGGGCCAGCACCGGCACGAAGGACAAGGCTTACTCTGACGTCCTGTACGTCGAAGAGCTGATTGGTCCTGAGACGGTCAACACCATTCCGCCAGCAACGTTCGATGCGTTCCGCGATCACGGCAAGCTCCGTGAGAGCCTGACGGAAAACATTGAAGAAGCCCGTCACGTTCTTGCTGAGGCCGAGCGCCTTGGTCTGGATCTGGCCGGTGTCACGGCGAAGCTGGTGAAGGATGGCTGTGCCTCCTTCTCTGAATCCTTCGACACTCTTCTCGGTGCGGTCGCTGAAAAGCGGGAGTCTGTGCTGGGAAAACGGTTGCTCCACGTCACAGCTGACCTTCCCTCGGATATCCGCGACGATGTTGCTGAATCCGAGACGGCGTGGAGCAAGGAAGGTCTGGTCCGTCGCATTTGGGCGAAGGACACCTCTGTCTGGACGAATGGTGCTGAAGCCGGTTGGCTGAACTGGCTGACCATCGTTCAGGATCGTCTGTGGCACATTGAGGAGCTGGAACTTCTGGCTCGTGATGTCCGCAGTCGTGGTTTCTCTGACATCCTGCTTCTGGGTATGGGCGGTTCGAGCCTTGGCCCAGAGGTTCTGGCCGAAACTTTCGGTCAGCAGGAAGGTTGGCCGAAGCTGCATGTTCTTGACAGCACTGACCCGCAGCAGGTTCGTGCTTACGAGAAGGCCGTTGATCTCAAGAAGACCCTGTTCATCGTGGCCAGCAAGTCTGGCGGTACGCTGGAGCCGAACATTCTGTTCGCGCATTTCTGGACGGTTGCCGGTCAGGCTCTGGGCAAGGCTCCGGGCGATAACTTCATCGCCATCACGGACCCTGACTCCCACATGCAGAAGGTCGCCGAAGAGAACGGCTTCTGGCGTATTTTCTACGGTGATCCGAAGATTGGTGGCCGGTTCTCTGTCCTGTCAAACTTTGGACTGGTGCCAGCCGCAGTCAGCGGTCTTGATGTTCGCAAGTTCCTGACCATCACCAATCTGATGGTCGAGAGCTGTGGTCCAAGCGCACCGGCACACGTTAACCCGGGTGTGACGCTGGGTCTGATCCTTGGTCATTCCGCCAAGTGCTTCGGTCGTGACAAGGTGACAATCCTTGCGTCCAAGGGCATTGCGTCCTTCGGGGCCTGGCTTGAGCAGCTTATTGCGGAAAGCACAGGTAAGAAGGGCACAGGTCTGATCCCGATTGACGAGGAAGTGCTCGGCACGCCCGACGTCTACGGCAAGGACCGCGTTTTCGTGGACATCCTGCTGGGCGACGATGTTCCGGACAGTCGTCTTGGGGCACTGCGTGAAGCTGGAGCTCCGGTGATTACCGTGCGTCTGGCAGACAAAAACGAGATCGGGCAGGCCTTCTTTGTCTTTGAATTTGCAACTGCTGTCGCAGGTGCGGTTCTGGGCATTGACCCGTTTGATCAGCCGGATGTCGAGTTCAGCAAGGTTGAAACCCGCAAGCTGACGAACGCCTATGCTGAAACTGGCTCCTTGCCAGCAGAAGAGCCGTTCGCGATCGACGGAAAGCTGTCTTTCTACGCAGATGAAAAGAATGCGGGTGTTCTTGGGGGAGGAGACGCTGTTTCCGTTCTCAAGAAGCACTTCAGCCGTGTTGGTGCGGGCGATTATGTTGGCCTTCTGGCCTATATCGAGCGCAACCGTGAAACACGGGACTGGGCGCAGGACGTTCGGATGGAATTGCGCGACGTGCTGAAGGTTGCCACGGCAGCCGAGTTCGGTCCGCGGTTCCTGCACTCGACGGGCCAGGCGTACAAGGGTGGCCCCGACAGTGGTGTTTTCCTTCAGGTAACTGCGGCTGATGCTGCTGATGTCCCGGTTCCGGGGCATGGTTTCAGCTTCGGTGTCGTTAAAGCGGCACAGGCACGTGGTGACTTCGAAGTTCTCTCGGCCCGTGGGCGTCGTGCCCTCCGGGTGCATATCGATGGACCGTTGGAAGAGGGCCTGAAGACCCTTGCCACGGCAATCCATAAAGCGGTGGCAGGAGCATAAACATGCGGATCGGTATCATTGGTCTGGGTCGTATGGGCGGCAATATTGCCGTCCGTCTGACCCGGCATGGACATGATGTTGTTGTGCATGACCGCACGGCTGCCGTGACGGCAGCGACTGTGGAGCGATCCGAAAAGGGTCGCGCCACAGGCGTGGACAGCGTCGAGGCGCTTGTGAAGGGTCTTGAAGGTGACACGCATCGTGTCGTCTGGGTCATGCTTCCGGCTGGTGCGATTACCGAAGCCTGCGTGAAGCAGCTCGGCACGCTTCTCGGCAAGGGAGATGTCATCATTGATGGTGGCAACAGCTACTACAAGGATGACGTCCGTCGTGCGGAAGAGCTGGCAGCGAAGGGGATTTCCTACGTTGACGTTGGCACGTCCGGCGGTGTGTGGGGCCTCGAACGTGGCTACTGCATGATGTATGGCGGGCCGAAAGAGGCTGCGGATTATATCGATCCAATTCTGGCGGCTCTGGCTCCTGGAAAGGGCGATGTTCCTGTCACGCCGAACCGGGATGCGACCAATCTCGATCCGCGTGCCGAGCAGGGTTATCTGCACTGTGGTCCGTCCGGTTCGGGCCACTTTGTGAAGATGATCCATAACGGTATCGAGTACGGCATGATGCAGGCCTTCGCTGAAGGTTTTGACATCATGAAGAGCAAGAACTCGCCCGTTCTGGCCGAAGGTGAACGCTTCGACCTGAACATGGCGGATATTGCCGAAGTCTGGCGTCGCGGCAGTGTCGTGTCGTCCTGGCTGCTGGATCTGACGGCGGAAGCGCTCGCGAAGTCAGGCGAACTGTCCGAGTTCTCGGGTGAAGTTGCTGACTCTGGTGAAGGTCGCTGGACGATCGAAGCCGCCATTGAAGAAAATGTGCCGGCGCCAGTGATGACGGCGGCGCTGTTTACCCGTTTCCGTTCGCGGTCGGGCAATAACTTCGCCGAGAAGATTCTCTCGGCGCAGCGTTTCGGCTTTGGCGGTCACGTCGAGCAGAAATAAGCCCCTCTGACGGATGGGCAAGGGGGAGTGAGCACAGTATGCTCACTCCCCCATTCAATATGGCCGACCGACAGGGGCTTGTATGTCCATTGACCTAGATACCATTCACGCGGAACTTCCAGCGCTTCCGGATACGATCCGGATGGTTGTGTCCGACATGGATGGAACGCTCCTGACACCGGAAAAGACAATCGCTCCCTCTACGATGGCGATGGCAAAGGAGCTCCAGAAGCGCGGTATTCCGCTCTGTCTGGCAAGCGCGCGGCCCCCGGCTGCGATGACAAAATACATTTCACAACTCGGCTTGAGCGGTCAGAACGCGGGTTTCAACGGCGGCATTATCTTCTCGCCGGACGGAACACCAACAGTGAGCCGCGTCCTGTCGCGTGATGTGCTCTCCGTGGTGCATGACATGCTGCATGTCCATGGGATTGAAACGTGGCTGTTGCGTCAGTCTTACTGGATGGTCAGTGACGCCGCGACGCCGTTTGTCGAGCATGAGCGCCGTATTACCGGGCTGACGCCTCATGCCGTGCCGGATCTGCGTCATGAGTTTGACGGGATCGGTAAGGTCATGGGTGTGAGCAACAACTACGATCTTCTTCAGCGTGTCGAGACGGAACTGGCTGTTATGCTTCGTGGTGAAGCCAGTGTGCGCCGTTCCTCCGAAATGCTGCTCGATATTACGCCTGCGCTCGCCAACAAGGGCGAAGCCGTCCGTGAGCTGGCTCTCGCTCACGGTGTAAAGCCGCATGAAGTGGCCTGTTTGGGTGATGCTCATAACGACCTGCCGATGTTTGCCGTCGCGGGGCTGGGCATTGCCATGGGGCAGGCTGAAGACGATGTGAGAGCCGCTGCCCAGGTTCTTACTGACACCAATGAGCGTGATGGCTGGGCCAAAGCCATTGAGCGCTACATTCTGCCAAGGGTCAAAAACACATGACGACCGATATCCGTACTGCCACACTGGAAACACTGCCAAGCTCAGAAGCAGTTGCCCTTCGAATGGCGGATCTTCTGGTGGAAGGTGTTTTTGCCAAGACGGACGGCAAGTTCCGTGTGGCTCTGTCTGGCGGTTCGACACCCAAGCGACTGTTCGAACTGCTGGCCGAGCCAGAGCTGGCAAAGCGCATTCCGTGGGATCGTATTGAGATTTTCTACGGGGATGAGCGCCATGTTCCCGAAGGGCATGCGGACAGCAACCATACGGTTGGCCAGTCTGTTCTGATCAGCCGTGTTCCGGTTCCTGCCGAGAACGTGCATCCGATCCCGACGGGTGGGACGGTCGAGGCGGATGCGCGCGCCTATCAGAAAACTCTTGAGACTGCATACGGCGCGACGGAGCTGGATCCCGCTCGTCCGCTGTTTGATCTCGTGATGCTTGGTCTGGGAACTGATGGACATACGGCCTCCCTGTTTCCGGGCGAGCCTGTGCTTCAGGAAAAGACGGCATGGGTGGGAACTGCAGCGCCGAAGACCGCACCCTACGAGCGCATTACGCTGACGTATCCTGCCATCCAGTCCAGCGCGCTGGTCGTCTTTCTGGTGACCGGGGCATCCAAGGTTGAAATGCTCCAGCGTCTTCGTGAGGGCGACAAAACTCTGCCGTCTGCAAATGTGACCAGTGAAGGCCGTATCGTCATTCTGGCAGATCGTGCCGCAACGGGAGACGCCGCATGAGTTCGGATATGGAGGCGCACAAGCGCACTGCCGCTCGTCGTGCTGCCGATATGGTCAAGAGTGGCATGGTGGTTGGACTCGGCACGGGAAGCACCGCCACCTACATGATCGAGCGGCTCGGTGAGCGGGTGGCAGAAGGCCTTCACATTGTCGGGATTCCGACATCCGAAGACAGTGCCCGCAAGGCCAAAAAAGCGGGGATTCCGCTGACGGATTTTTCCGCTCATCGTCAGCTTGATATCGCCATTGATGGCGCGGATGAGGTTCAGCGGGGGCCGTTGCACCTCATCAAGGGCCTTGGCGGGGCGCTGCTGCGTGAAAAGATCGTAGCTCAGGCTTCGAAGATATTTGTGGTGATTGTGGATGGCAGCAAGCCAGTTGATCACCTTGGGGAGCGTGCTCCTGTTCCCGTGGAAGTGATTCCTTTTGGTTGGGAATGCACGGCAGAACGGTTGTCAGCCTGCGGTGCCAAGGGCGTTAAGCCCCGGACCGACCGTGATGGGAACCTGTTCGTCAGTGACAATGGCAACATGATCCTGGACTGCACGTTCGGCCCGATCGAGGACCCGGAAGATCTGGCGCGCCAAATAGACGCGATCGTGGGCGTGGTGGAACACGGCATGTTCCTGAACATGGCGTCTGAAGTTCTGGTTGCGACAGAACAGGGAGTGGAGCGATGGGAACCATAGAGACTGCGCACGTCAGTAAGGCCATAGGTGTCCGGCCGCGTTTTCTGGTCGTGATGGGTGTTTCCGGGACAGGCAAAACAACAATCGCCACCGGCCTTGCCACCCGTCTGGGGTGGCATTTTCAGGAAGGGGATGCGCTCCATCCCCAAAGTAACGTTGACAAAATGAGCTCAGGTCAGCCGCTGACGGACGAAGACCGCAAGCCTTGGCTGGAACTCTGTCATGACTGGCTGAGCAGGGAAGTAAAAGCGGGTCACGGTGCTGTCCTGACCTGCTCCGCCTTGAAGCGCATTTATCGCGAACAGCTACGCCGCGATCTTCCCGTTGAATTTATTCATATCCGTGTTGCTCGTGACACTCTGGCTGATCGTATGACCCATCGAAAAGGTCATTTCATGCCGCCAAGTCTGCTGCCGAGCCAGCTTTCCACATTTGAAGAGCCGGGTGACGACGAGCCGGTTATTCATGTCTGTGGTGAAGATCACCCCGATGTTGTGCTGGAGAAACTGATCCAGCAGTTTCGTGATGAAGAAAACCAGAAGGAACTCCATGCGGCTGTTGGTTGATGCAGATGCCTGCCCTGTAAAGGACGAGATTTACCGTGTGGCAGGCCGTTATGGCCTCCAGACGCTGGTTGTTGCCAATCGCTGGATCAATATCCCCCAGTCGCCACTGATTGAGCGTGTGGTCGTGCCGGAAGGGCCAGACGTTGCGGATGACTGGATTGCAGAGCAGGCTGTCACAGCAGACATCGTGGTTACGAACGACGTGCCATTGGCCGTGCGGTGTCTGGAAAAGGGGGCGGCCGTTTTGCGCCCTAATGGCGAAGAAATCGATGATCGGTCCGTGGGAATGGTCTCGGCCATGCGGGATCTGATGCATGACCTGCGCGAAACCGGGGTGATGAATACGTACAATCCATCCTTTGGAAAAGCAGATCGAAGCCGGTTTCTTTCCGCTCTCGATACGCTCATCGTGCGACTCCGCAGGAAAGCTGCCCTTTCCAGAGTGATCCCCAGTTCTTCATAAAACATCCACAGGGACGTCCCCGGAGATGTTCCATGAATCTGGGGATAAGAGTCCGCTGCTGAGGAAAAATCGCCCATGAATCCGTTGCGTCTTGCACAGCTGGAAATGTTCTGTGCTGTCGTCGAGACAGGAACGGTGGTCGCAGCGTCACGGAAACTGAACTGTGTGGCATCCAACGTGACAGCGCGCTTGCGGGAACTGGAGCAGCTTCTGGGGCGGGAGTTGTTTACGAGGGAAAAGAACCGTCTCTTTCTGACGCCGGAAGGACGATTGTTTCACCAACAGGCCAAAACCGTCGTGGAAGAGGCACGGCACCTGACAGATCTCTTTTCTGAAGGTGTGCCTCGCGGAATACTGACTGTCGGGGCCTTGGACGTCGCACTGAAGGAATATTTACCCAGTCGAGTGCCGCAGTTTCTGGCGGCGGCACCGGGTGTGGAAATCAGAATTCTGATCCGGCCGACAGATACACTTGAGCGTATGCTGGTTGATGGCGAGATTGATCTTGCTCTGACGGATGGGCCAATCGAGCATCCCATGATGGGCAGTGCATTTGCCTTTCGCGAGCGTCTGGCACTTATTTTGCCCGAAGGACAGAAGACACTTCAGTCAGGCCAGACAGTCTTTCTGTTCAATACAGACTGTTTGTATCGCCGGTATTTTGAGGCTTGGCTGGAGCAGAAGGGCTTTGGCGGCGGCCTTATCCATACCGTTGAGTCTTATGACGTCATTTTGGCCTGCGTAGAGGCGGGGTTGGGTATTTCGTGTATTCCTCAGAGTGTTCTCTCAACTCTGGGGTCTGTCCGTAAGACAAGTATCGCTGTGCAGTACCCCACCGATCTTCAGGGCAGTGATATCTATTCGGTCTGGCGGGAGCCGCGAGTGAGCGTGTTGGCCCGGCTGTTCATGGATAGTCTGGGTTCAATCTCTAAAGACTCATAAATAGTGAACGAAACACTGATTTATCATCACTTTTAATAAAACATATCTCTTGCCAGTGTCGGGCCATCGATTGAACCGGCAGCGGTCTCATGCGTCTGGAATAAAGCGGCGCAGGATGCGCTTCCTGCAAAACAGGAGCACTCATGGCTCAGAAATACGATCTCTTCATTAACGGTGAATGGGTTTCCCCGCAGACGGGAGAATGGATTGCTGTCGAAAATCCTGCCACGAAAGAAACGGTCGGCCAGGCGGCTCGGGGTGGTGAAGCCGATCTGGATAAGGCAGTAGCCGCAGCCAAGGCGGCATTTCCGGCCTGGAGCCGAAAGACAGCGACGGAGCGCGCTGATTATGTCCATGCGCTGAAAGATCTGGTGAAGCGGGACAAGACGGTTCTGGCCCAGATCATTACGTCCGAAATGGGTAAGCCCCTGAAAGAAGCTGAAGTCGAAGTTGATTTCGCAATCGGGCTACTGCGGTTTTCGGCTGAAAACACGTTGCGCCTTCAGGGGGAAATCATTCCTGGGAGTACCCCGGACGAGAAAATTCTGATTGATCGTGTGCCTCTTGGCGTGATTGGAGCCATTACGGCTTGGAATTTTCCGCTGGCTCTTTGTGCTCGCAAGATTGGGCCGGCCATCGCTGCGGGCAATACAATCGTTGTAAAGCCTCACGAACTGACGCCGCTTGCGTCGCTTCATCTGGCAAAGCTGGTTGAGGAAGCGGGCATTCCCAAAGGTGTCGTTAATATCGTTACGGGTGATGGCCCGGAAGTCGGGGTTCCGCTGGTCGCGCATCCGGATGTGAAGCTCATCACCATGACCGGCTCAACGCCTGCCGGGAAAAAGATCATGGCCGCCGCAGCGGAGACGCTGAAGGAAGTTCGACTGGAACTTGGTGGCAAGGCTCCTTTCCTGGTGATGGAAGATGCTGATCTGGAGAAGGCTGCGGAAGCGGCCGTGCAATCTCGCTTCATGAACACGGGGCAGGTCTGTACATGCAATGAACGCACTTACATCCATGAAGCAGTTTATGACGACTTTGTGCAGAAGGTTCGCCAGAAGATCGACGCACTGAAGGTTGGTCTGCCGACTGACCCTTCAACGGACATGGGCCCCAAGGTTAGCGAAGACGAACTCACCAAGGTTCACGAGATTGTCCAAAAGGCTGTTCGCCAAGGTGCTACGCTGGAAACCGGTGGGAAACGCTTAACGGGCGGTGTCTACGATAAGGGCTATTTTTACGCGCCCACACTGCTGACGGACGTCTCACAGGATATGGACATTGTTCATAACGAGGTGTTTGGCCCTGTCATGTCGCTTATCAAGGTGGCGGATTTTGATCAGGCGCTCGCCTGGGCCAATGACTGCCGGTATGGGCTGTCAGCCTACCTCTTCACGAAGGATCTGAGTCGTATCCTGCGTATGACGCGCGAACTGGAGTTCGGGGAGGTCTACGTGAACCGTCCCGGCGGTGAAGCGCCGCAAGGTTTCCACCATGGCTACAAAGAAAGTGGCCTTGGGGGGGAAGACGGACAGCACGGGCTGGAAGCCTATGTGCAGACCAAGACGATTTATCTCAACGCTTGATGTTGAAAAGGGCAGTCCGAAACCGGACTGCCCTTTTTTATGAAAGGACCGGAAACATGGTTAAAGTTGCTGCACTGGCCACTGATGGCCTGGAAGAAATCGAGCTGACATCGCCACAAGAGGCGCTGGAGAAAGCGGGCGCTACTGTTACTGTAATCTCGTTGAAAGCTAGGGAATTCCAGGCGGTCAACAAGGACATTTATCCGTCTCGCAAAATTAAAGCAGAGCTGGGTATTGCGGATGCGAAAGCTTCCGATTTTGATGCTCTTTTGCTGCCGGGAGGGCTTGCCTCTCCTGATAGCCTCCGCATGAACCGGGATGTCGTGGCGTTCGTGAAGGAGTTTGTGAAGGCCAACAAGCCGATCGCTGCGATCTGTCACGGAGCGCAGGTCTTGATCGAAGTAAACGAGCTACGAGGCCGTACCGTTACATCATGGCCTGCAATCAAGACCGATCTTGAAAATGCGGGAGCAAGCTGGGTGGACACAGAAGTTGTGACAGACGGCCCTTATGTTTTCTCACGATGCCCCGACGATCTGCCTGCTTTCAACAAGGCGATTATCAAGCATTTCAAGGTGGGGTGATACATCGCATCACCAAGGCTGGACGAACGAGTCATGAATTGGATGGTCGGTCGTCTGGCTTGGAGATGTAATTTTCCAATGATCTTTCACAAACCGATAGCGTAGGCCGCTCCCTTTTAGGGATCGACTGAATGCCTGTCGGGGCGTCAAGACACCTGAGACGGCTGGCGCTTTCATGGTGCCTAGAAGCGCCGGATCCACCTCTACGAAACACCCTGTCTGGTGAGCAAGGTTTTGCAGTCGCTCATCCATACGTTGACTAGGAAGTTCCAAGGAAAACGGGCTCTGCTTGCAGTCGTCTGATGCTTCGATTGGAATGATGTAAGATAATATGGAATATATAAAAATGGATGATAGATGCTTTCAAGAATATTTTGAAAGCATCTTATTCTACATTCCGAATTAATTACTATATTATATAGGAGCTGCTATCCTTTAGTTTTGCACGAACGAAATCTTTTCCATCTTTATCTAGCAAGTCAAAAACTATTTCTGTTACGCATGATAAATCTTTTTTTGTTATCTCTTCATTCCTCGTGGTAATTAACCTATTTGGAAAATTACAAACAAACATGGAAATATGCTGTAAGCGTTCCTTAAGTGTTTCTTCAGTAACATTAACCTTTTCTATATGAAATTTTTCCCAATCTCCTGTTTTTTTTCTGTCGGAAATTATAGTTCCGCCTATATGAACTGGCTCGGAAGTTAAAAAATGTTTTGTGTTAGGATGTCTTAAAAAGAACTGGTTTTCTTTTCCTGTTGGGAAAATTTCATAAGAAAAAAACCGGCGTAATCTGCGATCATGCAGAATAGAAAATCGATTTAAATTTTTAGAAAAAATAAAAATTTTATTTTTATCCGTAAATTTTATACCATATATTTCTTGTAAATTGCCATCATTGGCAACGGTCAGCCCGCGGGAATCAACGCCGCAATATTTATCATGAAATGTTTTCAGCTTAAACAAATTAACGTGTGGGAGTATGTTAATGCTTTGAAAAAGATCCGATTCAAATTTTTCCATTGAAATATATTTGTATTGTTTTCCAAATACGCCAATTTCATTGGCAACTCTTTGGATGGTATTTTCAAAAAAGTATCCCATTGTTTCGCGTAATTTTAAAACATTTTTACTCCCCTTATCATCGTATTCATGTCCCTTATTGTATTCAAGCCATAGATGGGTAGAGGGGTTTATATTTGTTCTCTTTTTAAATCTCTCTACAAAGTGCTCCATGCTTCTGCATTGGAAGTGCATAACCTTTCCATTGGTCCAGTCTGGTTCATCTTCCATGATTCCGACTGTATCTGACCAGGTAAATTTTTTTCCTGAAGAGCTTACGGTTTCTATGTCATTTTTCATTTTGAAAGAATGAACTGTTTGCCATTCTCCGGACCAGTATTTTGGTCGTATGAAAGATTTTGTATGTTTGTTGATGAACTCTTCTTTAGAGAGGTGATGCCTGTAAGAAAAAGTACTTGGCCATGCAGGCTTTGTGATATTATCAGAGCTTCCGTAATTGCACCAATTAAAGCAAATTTGACCCACAGTGGGTCTGAATTCGCCAAGGAAGTCTTTTAGGTTCTGATGTTTTTCTAAAAGAAGATATTCATCACAGTCTAAGAATCCGATCCATTCAAATTCATCTTTGAAGTTATTTATAGCAGAAATATAAACTTCTTTTTGTCTCCATGAGTGAGGAGTTTCTGATGGAGGTAATCTGGTAACTCTAACGTCAAAACTGTTGGAAATATCGGAGAGCGCCTCAAATGTTCCGTCATTGGAATTATCATCGGCAACTATTATTGTGTCGACACCAATGAGTTTGTACCATGATATCCAAGAATATATTTCTTCTACTTCATCTTTTATAAATAAAACAACCGCAATTTTCATTGTACTCTCCGTTTTTAAAATACCAGATCAGAAGCGTTTTTTGTATTTAAATCATGGAGAAAATTTAAAGCCAAGCGGAAAATTTTATTAGAAAAATAGGATGCAGAAGTCTATTTTTGCATTTTACTGAGGGCCTGTTACCTTAATTTCAAGAAGATGAAATCTCCTCTCCACATAGATTGATTTATACGTTTCTGAGTAACATGTGGGTTCTATTTAGAAATTTGTGTCCACGAGATGGCGTCCCAGGGCTGGGTCATCTGTGAAGAACCCGTCGATCCCCATATCCAGGTAGCGGCGGACCTCTGCGATCATACCTTGGGGGTTGCGAGCCGCTGGGCCTGCGTCATTTCGAAGCTGAGCAGGAAGAAAGTAGTTTTCCGGGCGTGCTGTGTAGGAATGAACGAGCAGACCTGCACGGTGCGCGTCATCCACCAGTGTGCTGGGTTCGAGCCAGGCGCCTTTAGAATCACGGGGGATCAGGTCCGTGTTCGATGGGCCGATGACGTCAGCATAATGGCGGACATCCTTGAGGCCGCTCGGTGTCATCAGGTTGCCGAAGGTTGTTGTTTTTCCTGCTGCGGCAAGATCAGGCGGAACCTGTTTGCGTTCACCCATCAGAAGCATCAGCCGTGTCTGGGGATTGATGGCCAGTGCCTGCTCCCGGATACGGGCAAGGTTGGACGTTTCGAAAGACTGGATTTCGAGCGGGGCCTGACGCGTATATTCGTGTGCCGCGATGGTCTTGAGGAAGATCGCTTCCGGATCATGACCGAGGCTGTGAAAATGCGTTGAATGCTTGAGTTCCGGGATGAGGCCAAAGGTCTTGCCGGTGGCAGCCGCCTGGGCAGCCACAACTTCGATGACCTCCTCAAACGTCGGGATTTCAAAGCGGTCGTTGTAGCGGGTGTTATGGACACGAAGGGTGGCCAGACGCTCACGGGCGCGGAGTGTTTTCAGTTCCGCAAGCGTGAAATCCGTGGTGAACCAGCCGGTCTGCTTCTGGCCGTCGATGGTGACGGTCTTTTTGCGGTCGGCAAATTCCGGATGATCGGAAACATCCGTCGTATCGGCGATGTTGCTTTCATGACGGACGACCAGATGGCCGTCTTTTGTCATGACTAGATCGGGCTCGATGAAATCAGCACCGTCCAGCATTGCCTTGGCATAAGCACCGAGTGTGTGTTCAGGACGAAGAGCCGACGCGCCACGGTGGGCGAACACCAGTGGCTTTGGAGCCAGGGAGGGAGCCGCCTTTGCGGAGCGGCTCAGGTGAAGGGCAGGGAGGGCGGCGGAAAGCAGCCCCAGAGTGCGGCGGCGCGTCAGCATGGATCAGTCCTTACAGCGTGGCGTTCAGTGTCAGGAAGAAGCTGCGCGGGGCAACCGGGAAGGCACTGAACTGACCAGAAGTCTGGGTCGCGTTGATGGTGGACCAGGCGTGTGTGTTGGTCAGGTTGGTGATGTTACCCTGGACACGCAGGGCTGCGATGTGTGGGATGCCATGGAACGTGTAGCCGGCGTTCATGTCAAACTGAGCAAACGGGGCGGCGTACATGTCGTTGGTGTAGGTTGCATAACGCTTGCCGGTGACGACACCGATGAACTGGCCATAAGCATTGCCCCAGTTGGTGCTGAAGACGAACTTCTCAGACCAGGCAGGCATACCCACAACATTCTTGCCAGCCGTATGCACGACTGTCGTGCCGGTGCTGTAGTTATCGTTGTAGGTGGACTTGTTATAGGACAGCCCGTTGTAGAGCGAGAAATGCTCGCCGAAATGGGACGTGAAGGAGAAGTCCATACCATCGGTCGTGACGGAACCGACGTTGGCAAGCGTTGTGGCAGACCCGATGATGGAAGACAGCGTCTGCGTGGTGGCAACAGCCAGAAGGCGGTTCGAGAAGTGCACGTGATAGTATGACAGCTGCCCTTCGATAGACGTCAGCGGGCCAAGATGGATCTGGCGATGCTCACGCAGACCGGTCTCGTACGTCCATGATGTTTCGGGTTTGCCGTTCTTCTTGAAGTCTTCGAACGCAGCCTGACTGGTTGCGCCCCAAGGTGTGGCGTTGCCATAGCCCGCGTCCTGGAAGGAGCGCATGTTTTCCTGAATGGTGGCGAACCACTGTTCATTCGGCGTGATGTTCCAGACCGCACCGAAGGATGGCAGGAACGGACGTTCCGCAGCGATCGTACCACCCGGAGCTGTGACAGCGTAGGACGGAGAAAGCGAGCCCGCCTTTGCCGCAACAGGCAGTGTGCCGTTCGTGTAAACCAGCTCAGACTTGAAACCAGCCGTCAGGGAGAAGTTCTTGGAAACCTGCCAGTTGTCCTGCAGATGGGTGACGAACGTGTTGGTGTAGAAGTTGTTTGTATACTGGTCGATCAGGGCGTTCTGCTGGCGCTCGTATGGTGTGGTCGGGTTGTTGGCATCCAGCGGGTACCAGCGACGAGCCTGCGTATTGTTGTTGCGCTCATACCACCCACCAACTTCGATGGAATGCTTGCCGAGGTGATACCGCAACGTGGAGATCAGGCCGCCGCGGTTGTCCCAGTATTCGGTTGTACGGGTCGCATAGCCGGAGCCGCCGAAAACGGTGTTGAGGTCTTGGCCCGGAAAATACGCTGCGAACAATGTCGGCAGGCCTGCGGCAGAAATGGGGCCGGCGACGACACCTTCTCCCAGATCGTGATGATAATAAATCGAGTTGTCCCAGTGCAGGTTGGCACTGAAATCATGCGTCCATTTGGAATAGGCGAGGAAATCCTCGCGCTGGGCTGCGGAATAGTAATTGCGGTAATTCAGGCCGACGGCGTTACTGTTGGCTTTTGCATAGTTGAAGTCTGGGTACATGAACGGACGGACATAAGTGCCGTAGCCCTGCGGCAGGGTTACGCTGTCTTCGTTCGGTTCAACCTTTTGGGACCAGTCGAAGAAAGCTGAGAAGTGATCATGGGCGCTGTGGTGAACGAACTTGGCATTGACCTGATAGCCGCCCTGATGACCGGCGAAGTCCCACGCGCGTGCATCCTGACGAGCGAATGAGACATAAGCCGAATTGCCATTTCCGAACTCACCCGTGTCGAGACGCGCGAAGGTGCGGAATGTGGACCAGCTGCCAAAGACCTGTTCGATCTGAGCACCGCGCTTGCGCAGTGGATCCTGCGTCGTAAATTCGAGTGTACCGCCGAGATTGGACGTGGATGCCGTGCCCAGACCGCCTGCACCGGTGGCAATGGACGCAGAGCCGATGTTTTCGCTGATGGATGCGCGCTGCGGTGAAAGACCGTTGTAGTTACCGTAGGCCTGATCGCCGAGGGGAATTCCATCAAGCGTATAACCGAGCTGCTCTTTGGCAAAACCATGCACATACAGTGATGAGTTCTGTTCGTTGTTGCCCCAGGGATCAGCATTGTTGAACACAACACCTGGCAGGATCTGAAGCGCCTTGATGGGGTTGATGCCCGGCATGATGCGCTGGATCTGAACGCGGCCAAGTGTCTGCTCGGAACGGGTGCGCTTTGCGGTAATAACCAGCTGTTCCGATCCGCCGGAAACGGCTGCGGCCTTGTGCGCTGCGGTGTGTTTCTTGCTGTTTGTCGACGCGGTGGCAGCTTTGGCTGAAGGCAGTGCCATGCTCACTGCCAGCGGAGAGCAGAAAAGAAAGAGCAGCGCGCGGTTGCGCTGGGATTTGGATGACATGGATAGCTTTCCCGTAACGAAGCGGAGTCGGAACGGGCGGAAACTAGTCTCAATATCGTGATGGTTGTGTGAACCTAGTGTGAAGGCGGCGTGACAGTTTTATGACGCCGTTTGCCAGCCTAGGCCCACGATCGCGACGCGCCGTCCGAACGGGGTCTCCTGCAATACTATGACTTCTCTTTCCTCAAGATAGGTCAGCTGGCGGCGGGCCCGTCCCAGGGAGTGCGTGCCGTAGGCGCGGGCAAGAGCGCTGTCATCCGGGCAGGTTTCCGAATCGAGTGCCGTGCGCGCCAGCAACAAAAAGACGCCCTGAACGTCTTCCGGCAGAGACGCGGCTATGGCTTCGGCTTTCTGCCACTCTTCACTTTCTGCACGTTCCCGGTCCAGACCCGCGCGGATGGTTGCAAGAATGCGCTGGAAACGACCGAGATCGAGGATATTTCGTGATAGCCCCTGAATGCGCGCCCGGAGCTGGAAGTCCTGATAGAGGGTGGCAAGCGGCTTGTAATCCGCGCCCTCCTCGGATGCCACGCCAGAAACCATGTCCCAGATATGGGCTGGATCAATCTCGGTCGTTTCGGCTGCTGTGGTGGGTTCTTCAGCCGCTTCGCGGGTCGCGCCATAGGCATCAAGCTGTGCGAGAAGATCCGGCGGAGGGGGTCGCGTTTCGCGGCGGGGGCGGGGCGAAAATTCGTGAACGGGCTCGAGAATAATGTCTCGCAGGTCCTCGGCATCCATGGGCTGCAAGGGAACAAGCACTGGCCCCGTGTTGTGGCTGGCTGTTTCTACGGGGCCGATTGTCAGCAGCTTCGGACGACGGGACAGAGCAGGGCCGAGCGCCATGAACTGCCCACGGGCAAGATCACGGAACGATTCCGCGGCCCGACGCTCCATGCCCAGAAGATCTGCGGCACGGGCCATGTCGATGTCGAGGAAGGTCCGGCCCATCAGGAAGTTCGAGGCCTCTGCCGCGACGTTCTTGGCCAGTTTGGCCAGACGCTGAGTTGCGATGACACCGGCCAGACCACGTTTGCGCCCACGACACATGAGGTTCGTCATGGCCCCGAGTGAGAGGCGACGGGCTTCATCGGATGTGTCCCCGCCCGCAACGGGTGCGAAAAGCTGGGCTTCGTCCACCACAACCAGAGCCGGATACCAGTTGGCGCGGGGTGCTTCGAACATGCCGTTCAGAAATGCACCGGCTGCACGCAGCTGCATTTCCGCTTCCACCTGTTCAAGATTCAGCACGACAGATGCACGATGCGCCCTGACACGTTCACCGGCTGCGCGCAAACTGGCTTCAGACTGGTCTTCAACGTCAATGACCAGATGGCCATAGCGGTCTGCCAGGGTGACGAAGTCGCCTTCCGGGTCGATCATGACCTGTTGAACGAGAGTTGCTGTCTGTTCCAGCAGGCGGCGCAGAAGGTGGGATTTGCCCGAGCCGGAGTTACCCTGAACCAATAGGCGCGTGGCCAGCAGTTCCGGCAAATCAATGCAGGTGTCTGAGCCGTCGCGGCCCTGTCCGAGAACGATGGATGTCATGGCGTCAGCGGATACCCGAAACTGACGATTCTAGCCACCCAAGGACGCCTTTTGCTGCGGCAAGACCGGTGGAAAAACATCCCTGCAGAAGATAACCCCCGGTTGGGGCTTCCCAATCCAGCATTTCGCCAGCTGCAAACACCCCGGGATGAGCCTTCACCATGAATTTTTCGTCCAATGCGTCCTGACGTAATCCCCCTGCCGTCGAAATGGCGCGGTCGAGGGTGTCTGTCCCGGTCAGGACGATGGGGAGGGCTTTAATGGCCCGGGCCAGTTGGAGGGGTGTCGCTTGTTTTGGCGTTGCCTGTCGCAGAAATTCTCGGGAGGCACTATCGAGAGACAGAGCTTTGCGGAGGCGGTTGGACTGGCTCTCTCTCGGTCGCTGGTTCTGAAGGCGTTTGAGAATGGCGTCTTCAGAAAGGGGGGGGCGCAGATCCAGTGACAGGGTGGCGGTGCCCGTAGAGGTGATGGCATCACGGAGAGAGGCCGAGAGGGCATAAAGGGCAGAGCCTTCCAGTCCGCGCGGCGTAATGGTGAGGTCTCCACGGGTTTCCGTTCCCTGAAACGACAGTCCGACGGAATGGAGCACTTCCCCGTCATGGCGTTGCAGGACGTCATCGGGCCAGTTGGGCATGAAGCCGCAGTTTGACGGTTTGAAAGGGGATGTTTCCGCAGGGAACAGACTGGCCCACCGCCCGTCTGACCCCAGGCGAGACCAGCTTGCTCCGCCTGTGGCCATGAGCGTGGCGTCCGCAGCAAAGGTGACAGGACCTGAAGGGCTTTCAAAGGTCAGTCGTGAAGCCTCCCATCCTGTGAAGCGATGGCGTGTCCGGATCTGAACACCTTGTTCTGCAAGTCGATTGAGCCATGCGCGAAGGAGGGGAGACGCTTTCATGCTTTTGGGGAAAACTCGCCCCGAGCTTCCACTAAAGCACTCTTGCCCAAGGCTTTCAGCCCAGCGGCGTAGGGCATCTGGCGGGAAGTTCAGCACGGCTGGGGTCAGCCAGTCCTGAGCTGGTCCATAGCGTGTTATGAAAAGGTCGAGTGGCTCAGAGTGGGTCAGGTTAAGGCCACTTCGGCCTGCCATGAGCAGTTTCCGCCCCACGCTGGGCATCTGCTCAAAGATTTCGACGTGACATCCATGACCAGAAAGATATTCAGCGGCGAACAGGCCGGCGGGACCTGCGCCAACGATGGCAACAACTGGAGGCGTGGAGAAAGGGCTCATGGCTGTCTGATTGCCATGAGCCGGATGGTTTGTCAGGTTCTACGTGCTTCTGAGGCCGACGAGGGTCAGCCTCAGGAGGGCATCAGAAACCGGCGCTGATGGAGCCCGTTGCGGCGAAAGGTGCTGCAATGGCGTAGGTCGGGGCTGTGCCCTTTACCGTATTGCCGAAAATGCCCTTCATGGTTGTTGCATTCGTCTGCACGCTGAGCGGGAAGCCCAGATAGTGCTTGTCGGCAATGTTGGAGATGTTGAGCTTGACGTTGGGGCTCTGCATGAAGCCAACATTGTGGAAGCGATAACCGACGGTCAGGTTCATACGCACGTAAGACGGCAGTGCCTCGTCGTTCATGAACGTTGAATACTGCTTGGCCACGTATTTCAGGCTGTAGGCGCCGAAGAGATTTCCGTCATCGTAATCCAGATTGAAGCCAACCTGATATTTTGGTGTTTCAGGCGCGAACTTGCCCTTGGTGTGCAGGTAATCCACGGAGCTTCCGCTGCCGCCGCGCAGGTTGCTGGTCGTGCGGGCATCAACATACTCAAAGGATACATACGGGCGCAGATGATAGAAAATCGGACGTGTGCCGATTTCTGCGTCCACACCGTTTGTGCTCTGGCCGCCCGCATTGATGTTGTTGCTGTAGTAGTTTGAGCAGGCGTCATCGGTGCACTGGCTCTGCGAGAAGAACCGGTTGGTGAAATTATAATGGAAGTACGTGATCGATCCCATGACGGTTGACCCGGTGTAACGCCAGCCCGCTTCTTCCGAGATGGAAATTTCCGGGTTGAGGTTGGAGGTGCCGCGTGTGGCGTAACCGCTGCTGGCCTGGTTGGGAGCCTTCACATTGTAATACGTGCCGGCATCGAAAAGCGCGTAGTTCGTTGGCATCCGGAAGTTGGTCGCACCGGAGATGAAGATCTGGTTTTCCGGGTTGATCTGATAGCGGATCGACGCCGTCGGCAGCGGCTCATAGTACGTCTTGTTGATGTACGGGCCAGTGGATGTGTTTGGCAGCATATTCTGCGCATCACGGGTGACGATGGCGTATTTCAGGCCGCCCTCGATCGTGAGCTTGTTGTTCAGCAGAGACAGACTGTCACCGATGAACATCGTGTGCACGCGGGTCTGCGTGAGGTTCGAGCGGTACTGATAGGTCTGCCCGTTATCAAAGACGTAGTTTGCAGCCTGTCCCCAAACGCTCCAGGGCGTTCCGTCTGCACCAATGCCCGTGGCGGGGCCGCTCTGGATCTGCTTGGAATATTCGAACCAGTAACCAACCATGAGGCGGTTGACCCCTGTGGTCAGCGTCAGCTTCGTGACGGCACCGGGACGGTAGGTTGTGGTGATGGACGGTTCATAGAGCAGGCTGCCCTTGGCAACGGACTGCCCTTCAAGCGTTCCGCCCATTGTTGTCGCACCATAGCTAGTGGGAACCGTGTATGCCCCGCCGCCACTGCCGCTGCCGTACCAGAAGTAAGGCGTTTCCGTCAGTGTCAGGTGATCGGTCAGCTTGAAGGTGGACGGTGCACTGACATAAATGTTGGTGAACGGGTTCTGATGGAACTTGTAATAGTCCGCATCGCTCTTCGTGGTCTGGCCGGTTGGATCTTTGTACACGCCATTATAGACGGTGTTGGAGATCGTGGACGTGGTGGTGTTCTTGAATGTGCTGCCATTTGGGCGCGTGCAGGTTGCACCAGCCGAGCAGGACGTGACGTATTTGTCCTTCACGCCCAGACCGTATTCGTCCCACGACGCCATGTTCACGGAGCGGTTCAGGTAGTTGTAGAGGCGATTGCCAACGATTGCGAGAGAGACGCGGTTGCCGTCGCCCCAGTCATTCACGATCTTGCCTTCGGCGTGCAGCTTCCGGTTTGTTGCTTCACTGTGGACGGCATCTTCCGTCGCATAGGAACCGGAAAAATAGGCGCGCAGGTTCGTGTGGCCGATCTTGCCGGTGTCGAGGCGCAGGAAGCCGCGGGTATAATCATAAGACCCGTAGGACACGTCGAATGCGCCGCCAGCCTTCATCTTCGGATCGATCATGTACATGTCGACCACGCCGCCCGTGGCGCTCAGATGTGGGCTGTCCAGATCCGCGGAACCCTGAGCGAGATTAACCTTCTGAAGGTTTTCTGAATCCACGATTTCTTGGGAATATGTCTGGAAAGAGCCGACGTCGTTGATCGGGAAGCCTTCAAGGGTAAAGCCCATCTGCGTCTGATCGAGGCCACGGGAGCTCATGTGGCTTCCTGTCAGGCCTGCAGGGTCGGAAGACGACACGTTGGCGCCTGGAAGCAGGGAAATGAGCTGCATCGGGTCCTGACCCGGGGCCTGCTTTTCAATGAAATCGCGAGACACGCTGGAAACCGATTTTGCTGCGTCCTGCTTCTGCATCAGGCCGCCACCAACGTCACGGCGTGTAACGCCATCAAAATACTTGCGACGACCGCTGACGGACACGTGCTCTTCATGCACTTCATCTGTTGGCGCGGTATTACCCATCATTGATGGTGCCGCTGCGGCTGCCTGATGGCGATTTGACTTATGATCAGGGGACGACGCGGCGGGGGCTGCCAGTGCAGGAGCAACCCCTAAGGCAATGAGTGCAGACGTTGAAAGCAGGCGTGCAAGGCGCATCAGGAAGATGGTCTTTCTCGGATAGTGAAATAAGCGAGAAGGGGAAAACCACGCTTTGTCACAATCATCAACAGTTTGGCATATGAAACATTATGACATAAATAATCGTGATATTTTCGCAACAAAAAGTGGCCCGAAAGCTTGCTTTGAGTGCCGGGGCATCTGCGCGCTATAAGTGGTCATTGCTGACATTCGGAGGTTTCAGGCATGCAGAACGCAATCCAGCGCCGGGTGGCTCAGGGGCAGGGACGGGAACCAGCAGATCTGGTGATCCGCAACGTCCGTCTTCTGGATCTCGTGACAGGCGAACTGGTCCCGACTGATATTGCGATCTGCGGTGACCGGATCGTTGGAACGTACGGGACATACGAAGGCAGGAAGGAGATCGACGGACGCGGGCGGGTCGCTGTTCCCGGTTTCATTGATACCCATCTTCATGTTGAGTCCTCTCTGGTCACGCCTTTCGAGTTTGATCGGTGCGTTTTGCCGCATGGCGTGACGACCGCTATCTGTGACCCCCATGAGATGGCCAACGTCCTTGGGCGGTCAGCCTTCGATTATTTCCTGGCAGCGGCTGAGCGGACCGTCATGGATCTGCGGGTCAATCTGTCGAGCTGCGTTCCCGCAACCCCTATGGAAACATCCGGGGCCACACTGGATGCAACTGATCTGGTGGCCTACCGGGACCATCCCAAGGTGATCGGGCTGGCAGAATTCATGAATATCCCGGGTGTTCTGAACGGTGATCCAGGTTGCCTGGACAAGCTGGCCGCATTTGCTGGCGGTCATATTGATGGTCATGCGCCGCTGATGCGCGGCAAGGCCCTGAATGGCTATCTGGCTGCGGGCATTTCGACGGACCATGAAGCAACCGCCGCGGAAGAAGCGCTGGAAAAAGTCCGAAAGGGCATGACCGTGCTGATCCGGGAAGGCTCCGTCTGCAAGGATCTGGAAGCTCTGGTTCCGCTGTTGAATGTTGCAACGTCGCCCTTCTTTGCCTTTTGCACAGACGACCGTAATCCGCTTGAAATCGCGCATGAAGGGCATCTGGACTTTTTGATCCGCCGGGCAATCGAACTGGGGGTTGAGCCGCTGGCTGCGTATCGTGCAGCGTCACTTTCGGCTGCCAATGCCTTTGGTCTGAGGGACCGCGGGCAGATTGCTCCAGGCAAGCGGGCAGATGTTGTGCTTCTGGATGATCTTGAGGCCTGTCTGGTGTCAGACGTCATTTCTGCCGGGCGTCTGGTCACGGATGCCCTGTTTGCTGCAAGGGAGATTATTCCACCCGTGGGGCTGGGCAGCGTGAAGTTGCCAGGTGTGGTTTCTGCGTCGGATATGGAAATTCAGGGCAGCGGAACAGACCGCCCTGTGATGGGGCTCATTCCTGGGCAGATTATTACGGAATATCTGCGGCTGACATTGCCGGAAGAGAACGGGCAGGCCCTGCCGGATGTTCCGAACGATGTGGCCAAGGTCTGTGTGGTGGCGCGACATGGACATAATGACAATATCGGCAGGGGGTTTGTGAAAGGGTTCGGACTGAAGCACGGAGCACTGGCATCGTCTGTCGGCCATGACAGCCATAATATCTGCGTTGTGGGCACCAATGACGCGGATATGGCGACTGCTGTGAACCGGTTGGAGGCGACGGGTGGCGGATTTGTTGCCGTTCAGGATGGCAAGGTGCTGGCAGAACTGAAGCTGCCGGTGGCGGGCCTCATGAGTGATGCAACGTTCGAACAGGTCCGCGACGAACTGATCGTATTGCGGAAAGCTGCGAAAGAGATGGGCGTTTCTCTGGAAGAGCCATTTTTACAACTGGCTTTCCTGCCTCTGCCTGTTATCCCGCATCTCAAGATTACGGATCTTGGAATGATTGACGTCAGAACGATGGAACTGGTCTGAAACGCAAAAAGACCCGCCCCTGTGAGAGGGCGGGTCTTTTTCATCAGGCCTGACGAAGGCTGATCAGTGGGTGGAGGCACCCGTTGCATTGGCAATGCCCTGCTGTGCACTGGTTGCAGCATGAGACGTTGCATGGCCAACAGCACTGACATCCTGGCCTGCGCCACGCGTCGTGTTGCAGGCGGACAGAGACACTGCCGTACCTGTAAGCAGGGCAGAGACCAGCATCAGGCGAGCGAACGTGGATTTACGGGTCTTGGTCATGCGGGCATGTCCTTATGTTCTGTGTGTTTGTTCAGGGGTAAAAGCCTGTCGTGTCAAAAAGTTGCGTTTTTAAGTACTGACCTGCGTGGGCAGGAACGGAAAAAGGCCTGAAAATTGTTAGAGAAATTTCATTGGGCCACAGCGACGTTCAGAGTGTTTCGTCGTAACCCGGAGCGTTCGCCTGGAAAGTCAGTTCTGATTGTGGACTGTAATTTTCCGCGGCCCCTCCATGATTCCGGTTCGATGGATCTGGACGCGCTGATCCACTCGCTGCTGCGTCAGGGATGTAAGGTCAGCTTCCTTGCGCTGGGGGAGTATTTCCTTCCCAGAGAGCAGCGGGATAGGAACGCGAGGGAAGAATATCGCGCCTTTGGAGTGACCTGCCTGACGCCCGGTGATGATGTGGCTTCACCCGGATGGAAGGGGATCGAAGAGGCTCTTCAACAAATCGGGCCGAGTCTTGATACCTGCATCCCATGCCGCGTGAGCTGTGGGGGCGCAGCTTACGATCGGCTTCGTGCGGCGTTTCCATCCGCCCGCATGATTTTCTACGCGTGTGATCTGCATTTTCTGCGAGAAGAACGGGCTGCGCGTCTGGAGGGAGATCATACCGCGCTTAAAGCCGTTGAGGTCACGCGGGATAATGAATTCGCCATTATGCGTCGTGCGGATGCAACACTGGTGGTGTCCAGTTATGAGAAAAATCTTTTACGTCAGGAATTGCCAGAAGCGCTGGTTGTTCATCTGGCTTTCCCCCGGCCATCTGCGGAGGGAGAGGGCTGGGACGCGCGCCGCGATATTGGTTTCATCGGCAATTTCGGGCATCGGCCGAATGAAGATGCGGTGCGTTATTTTCTAGAGCATGTCTGGCCGGATCTGGCTGTCCGCATGCCGGATTGCAGATTTCTGATCGTGGGGGCGGGTGCGCCGGACTGGCTGACAGAATGGGCGGAGAAAGACGCGCGGCTGATTGTGCTAGGGCACGTGCCAGATTTGGGGGCCGTGTTGAACAGTTTAAGGATAACTGTCGCGCCGCTTCGGTATGGAGCTGGGACGAAAGGAAAGGTTCTAAGCAGCCTGTCTCATGGCGTACCCTGTGTCATGACATCCGTTGCCGCTGAAGGTTTCGACTTCACGCCGCAGCTCAAAGAGCTGGTTGTTGCTGATCTTCCGCAGGATGTGGTGGATGCCATTGTGGCGCTCTACACACAGGCCTCTCGATGGGAGATGGTCGTTCGTCACGGGCGTGATCTGATATTGCAGAATCATACGCCCGAGAAGCTTGATGCGGCGTTGGCTCAGTTACTGCGTCTTGATGCTGCAGGCCGCTGACCGAAGGATAAACTTACGAAGGCGTCCGTCACCAGGAGTCCTTCGCGCCGCCTCCGCCAGAATCGCCTCCGCCGGATTTGTAAGAGTTTCTCTTTTTGTCGCCGCCGGACGAGTTGGCGTTATTACGTGAGGCGGCTGATAGAATATTGATCAGCAGGCTCAGGATAACGTCCCAGGGAATGCTGATCAGAAACCTGTCAAAAATTGAAAGAGGCAGGCCCTGAGCTTCGCGGCGTTGAGCGCGGACGGTAAAGCCAGAGCCAAGAGCAAACAGCACCATCCCTCCGACACCGAGTGCGAGATCAAATCCGTTGATGTTGAAGTCCGTATCGGATGTGGCCTGCTCCTCGTGCACCTGCGTCTCGCTTTTACGCAAAATGTCGGCGATGGAATCCAGCATCCCGTTTAGTGCGGCGGCATAGTGACCGGCTTTCAGGTCCGGTTGGGCAGCATGCAGGATATTGAATGTCTGAAGGTCGGTCAGGTCGCCTTCAAACCCATACCCGACTTCGATGCGGGCCTGATTATCCGGAATATCCAGAACAATCAGAAGACCGTTGTCCTGCCCTTTTTGACCAATGCCGGAGGCATGGAACGTCTCATTCGCATACTGATCGATATCGTCCACATGGCCGGGAAGAACGATCAGAATGTGCGGGTGACTTGGGAGTGTTTGCCGAAGGTCCGTCAGTTTCTGGACGAGCTGATCCTGTTCCTGCCCGGACAGGCTCTGATGCGGGTCTGTCACGAGCTCGGTTAAAGGTGTGGCCGCGCCTGCCGGACCAGTCAGGGACAGGCACAGCAGGGCAGTCACGGCAAGGACCAGATGCAGGGTGCGCGTTAGAAGCGGGCGGGAAACGGTCGGCACGTTCATCCGGTCCTTCAGTTAGATCAATGCTTGGAGAAGTCTACGACTGGCGGCGTCTGTGCGGCTGGGGAAGCCTCGTAGTAGACGCGCTGATGGTAGCCCATGATCCCGGCGGCGAGGTTGCCCGGGAAGTGCATGACCGTCTGGTTATAAGCCAAAATGGCCTGCTGCAGACGCTGGCGTGCCACAGTGATGCGGTTCTGTGTGCCTTCAAGCTGAACCATCAGGCTTGTGAAGTTCTGATTGGCCTGTAGCTGCGGGGACTGTTCAGCCACAACGTTGATGGCCTTGATTTCCTGTGCGTTACGGGTCTGTGCGTCCAGGATTTTTTTCTGAAGGTCCTCATCACTGACCGAGCGGGGATCAATGCGGTTCAGGGGCGTTTCACCCGAACGTGCCGCAGCGTAATCCGTCAGGGTGTCATGCTCGTGGGTGGCATAGCCTTTGACTGTGTTGACCAGATTGGGAATCAGGTCGGTCTGGCGCTGAACTTCGTTCTGAAGCTGACCCATCTGTTCCTTGACGTTCTGGTCCGCTCCCATGAAACGGTTATAACTTGATCCCAGCAGGGCAATAATGCCGATTACCAGAATGGCAGGAATGAGAAGTTTTCTCATCAGGGGGTCCTCTTAAATCAAAAAACGGATCATCACTCCGATCGCAGAAAAAATCGTCAGTCGCGAGTGTCTGTTCTTCGCCTTTATACAACAGGGTGGGCTGAAGGAAAAAACGTTTCTTTTTAGTCCATGTTTGTGAGCCAAGTATTCCGGTTTCCCGTTATGTTATATCGGTAGAATGGCCATGTTTTATTTGCCCGCTGGAGTGTCGAGAAACTGGAGAGTGTTGGGTGTTCTGAACACGATGCTTCATGCATCTGGCATGACGCGCAATCATGCGGCATTAAGGCGGCATGAAACTGCGCTTTGCCCCATCGCCAACCGGCTATCTCCATGTTGGTAACGCCCGTCAGGCCGTCGCCAACTTCCTGTTCGCCCGCCGCCATGGCGGCAAGTTCCTCCTGCGTATCGACGATACGGACGTCGCGCGCAGCAAGCCTGAATATGAGGACGCGATCCGTAAGGATCTGGCGTGGCTCGGTCTGGACTGGGACGAAGAGGCCCGTCAGTCCTCGCGGATGGAGCGGTATGCTGCGGCGATCGACAAGCTGAAAGCCTCTGGTCGGCTGTATCCGTGTTTCGAGACCGAATACGAGCTGAACGCCAAGCGCGAGATGCGGATCCGGGCTGGCAAGGCCCCGATCTATGATCGCGCTATGCTGAAACTGACGCCGGACCAGCGGGCCCGTGCCGAAGCCAATGGCAAGACGCCGCACTGGCGCTTCAAGCTGACGGATGGCAGCCGCAAGTGGCAGGATCTCGTCATGGACGATTGCTCCGTCAAGCTGACGGCAATTTCAGACCCGGTTCTGATCCGCGCTGATGGCACGATCCTCTATACGCTGGCCTCGGTTGTTGATGATCTGGAAATGGGCATCACACATATCGTCCGCGGTGAAGACCATGTGACGAACACGGGTGTTCAGATCGATATTGCAGAAGCGCTGGGTGCAAAGCCGGATCGCTTTACGTTCGCGCATCTGCCGTTGCTGCTGGATTCTGACGGCGGAAAGCTGTCCAAGCGTTTCGATGCGCTGGGCCTCAAGTCGCTTCGTCAGGATGGGATCGAGCCGATGTCCATCGTGTCGTATCTGGCACGCGTTGGGACGTCTGATGATCCGGAAGTCATGACGATGGAAGAGGCGATTGCAGCCTACGAGATTTCCCATGTTTCCAAGTCTGCGGCGCGGTTCGATATGCGCCAGCTTCTGGCTCTGAACCGCAAGGCTCTGCACAATCTGCCGTTCTCGGTGGCGAAGGAACATCTCCCGGCCGAGGCGACGGAAGAATTCTGGAATGCAGTGCGCGGTAATGTCGATCTGACGGCTGAAATCCCGCATTGGTGGGATGTGACGCAGGGTACGATCATTCCGCCGTCGCAGCCAGAAGACCGTGAATTCCTTCAGCAGGCGCTTGAAACCCTTCCAGCCGAGCCATGGGGCGAAACCACATGGCAGGACTGGACCACGGCTCTGAAGGAAAAGTCAGGTCGTAAGGGGAAGACCCTGTTCATGCCGCTCCGTCTGGCGCTGACGGGTGAGGATAATGGGCCGGAACTGCATGTGCTGCTGGGCCTGATGGGTCATGCGCGGACGATGTCCCGCCTTCAGGACGCAATCGGCGCCTGAATTATGATTGGGAATGCCGGTAATCCGGGCATTCCCAATTTCGAGTGTCAGACTGGTTCGACGCTCCAGAAAGCTTCCCAGCTTTCGCCGGGCTGCAAATGCAGCAGGCCGGGCTTTTCCGAAAAATCGCCAGAGAAGCCAATGGGTGTGGCATAGCCATACCAAGGTTCGATGCACAGGAAACCCGCGCCTGGCTTGGTCCAGATCCCGAGATCTCTGAAGCCGTTCCAGCGGACACGCAGGCCGTTTCCGTCCGGGTCTGTAAAATCGACGGCCTTGCTGTGTACATCCAGCATGATGATGGCATCAGCTTCAAACAGGCTGTCTTCCAGCGGAAGAACGCGATCCTTGATCGGGGAGGGGGCACCATCTGGCAGTAGCCCGTCTGGGCTGATGCGCCGGATCTGATCGGTTTCAACCCTCTCAAATGTCAGGCGATGACCTGCGCGCTTTGCTTCTGGCCTGAGAGGCCACATGAATGCGGGATGTGCGCCCAGAGAGGCATGAAGCGGGGCATCTTCGGACGGGTTGGTTAGAACATAACCGACATGCAGGCCGGTTTCTTCCATCCGGTAGATGAGGTGCAGGCGGAAGGCAGCGGGAAAGAGTGCGCGAGTCTTGGGCGTGTCTTCCAGTTCCAGAACGCAGCCGGTTTCTGTTCGCTCAACCCAGTGGAAGGTCATGTCACGTGCGAAGCCATGTTGATTCAGCGTAACTGGTTTGCCGTTGAGTGTCAGGTTTTCCGGTGGTTTTCCAACAATAGGAAACAGAACGGGCGAATGGCGTTTCCAGTCGGGGCCAGCGTTCCAGAGCAGGTCCTGCCCCGAAGTGGTCCGCAGGGAGGTCAGCTCTGCGCCATGGGCGGAAACCGTTGCCGTCAGGCCATTTTTTCCGAAGCTGTGCCGGGTGTCAGACATGGTGATGGTGCCTTTCATGCGCTGTGGACGGATCAATCGGCTCGTGGTCCCCGTGTTCGGTTGTGTGGAACCGGGTGAAGTCGACCTCGACCCTGCCATCCGGGCGGTGATGGATCATGTCCGAGAAACGGTATCCGTGTTTCACGTGGCCGATCTCGTAGGCATGTCGTGCGAAGAGTGTCTGGGAGGAGATTTCGTCTGTCCCATCCATCGTGATGATGATTTCCGCATTCTGGTCAATCAGCGTGTCTGCTGACAGGCCATAAAGCGGGCTGGTCTCATCAATCATGTGTGTGGCGTTCAGGCTGATCCGGAAGATCGGAACATGCGACTGGATTAGCGCCAGTCTGTCGAAACGGCGGACCAGTCGCCCATGATCGTCCGGCATCAGGCGCGTCAGGGTCATTTCAACATTGGCAGACAGGATCAGCGTGCGACGACGGTTCGCGATCCGGATGGTCAGTGTCGGGATCAGGTCATCATAGGCCACGACGGCGACATGGCTGAACAGGATACGGGCGCTTGGGCGCGAGAAGCGAGCAAAGACCAGTCCCGTCGCGAGTGCGTTGAGCATCATGCCGGCGAGCACTTCAAAGGACACGATGGTGTTGGTCAGGCGTCCGACGGGGGCCATCGTGCCGTATCCGACGGTTGAGATCGTCTGGACACTGAAGAACACGTCATCGAGAAAATCCCCGTGCGGGACGCCGCTGACGCTGCCGGGGATCATGTAATAAAGGCAGGCAAATCCGATATTGATGCCCAGATACAGAGCGAGGGACGCCCAGAAGAACGCCCCCCATGTCATGGTCATCAGATGGTGATAGAGGTCCCCGAGGGAGCCGTCTTTCAGACCGGTGCGGATAATGTCGCCCCGGCCGTTTTCTTCCAGAACATGGGCCCGGATGCGGTTGGCCGTTTCGACCACCAGCGCCTCAGGCCGTGGAGTCATCCGGTGCCTGTGTCGCCAGTGGATCATGGTCTTACCGTCTTGCCTTTCTGGCGCTGACCAGTTCGCTGACCACGCCATGGAGCGTGCGAAGTTCCTGCTCGGTGACTTCGCCTCGTGTGAAGAAATGCCGTAGATTGCGGATCATGCCCGGTTTCTTCTGCTCGTTCCGCAGGAAGCCACAGTCATCAAGTTCCCGCAGCAGATGGGACATGAAGTTTTCCAGCTCGCCCTTGGTGGCCACATGCGTCTCATTGGTCATGAGCTCGCGTGGGGGCGTCATGTCTTCGGTCAGGTACCACTCATAAGCCATGACGAGCACGGCCTGTGCGAGGTTGAGGGACATGAACTTCGGATTGAGCGGGTAACGCACCAGCGTATCGGCGCGGGCCATGTCTTCGACGTCGAGGCCCGCCCGTTCTGGCCCGAACAGGATGCCGGTACGCAGACCGCGCGTAGAAGCGACCCGGAGTTCCGCCGCTGCCCCGCGAGCCGTCATGACAGGCTTCACGACATGGCGGGGGCGGGGGCAGGTGGCGAAAACGCGGTGCAGGTCAGCCACGGCCTCATCGACCGTTTCGAAAACCTGTGCGTTGTCGAGGATGCGATGGGCGCCGGAAGACGCAGGCCATGCGCGTTCCTGCGGCCAGCCATCCCGTGGGGCGACGAGGCGCAGATGAAACAGTCCACCGTTCGCCATGGCGCGCGCGGTTGTGCCGACGTTTTCGGCTAACTGCGGGCGCACGAGAATAACAACGGGGTCAAATTCGCCGATCGGTTCCAGATCGGCACCACCATCACGTCCGGTCATGAGATTATGCCTTTCGCCATGTGGTGCCACCGGGGCCGTCTTCCAGCGTGATGCCGTCTGCGGCAAGCTGGTTCCGGATTTCATCCGCACGGGCGAAGTTGCGGGCTTTTCGGGCTGTTAGACGTTCCTCGATCAGCGCTTCGATGGCAGACGCATCAACTCCTGCGCGGAACCATTCGGCCGGGGAGACCTGAAACAGACCAAGCTGCTTTCCAGCAGCCAGAAGACCGGATGCGGCTTCCTGATCGCCCTGCATGGCGGCGTCTGCCAGTGGGTGAAGGGCAGCGATGGCGAGTGGCGTGTTCAGATCATCACACAGGGCATCCAGCACGCTGGCCGGAACGTTTGCGCCCTGCTGCGCGTCTCCACGCTCAAGGGCGCGGTAGAGGCGATCCAGAATACGGCGGGCTTCTTCCAGCTTCTCCCACGTGAAATCCAGCGTCGAACGGTAATGCGCGCCCAGATACAGCAGACGCAGCGGTTCCGCCGGGGACTTTTCCAGAACTTCCCGGATGGTGAAGAAATTGCCCAGAGACTTGGACATCTTCTCCCCGTTGGAGAGCAGCATGCCGTTATGGAGCCAGTGCGTGGCGAACTTGCTGCCCGGGTAGCAGCAGAGAGACTGCGCGCGCTCGTTTTCATGATGCGGGAAGAGCAGGTCGTCGCCACCCCCATGAATATCGAAGCTGTCTCCCAGATACCGGTGTGACATGGCCGAGCATTCGATATGCCAGCCGGGGCGACCACGACCATAAGGGCTGTCCCAACCGGGTTGATCGGGTGTTGACGGCTTCCAGAGCACGAAATCGCCGGGGTCACGTTTATAAGGAGCCACTTCAACGCGGGCGCCCGCGATCATGTCATCCAGCGAGCGGCCGGAGAGCTCGCCATAAGAGGAGAAGTTCCGGACCGCGAACAGGACGTGCCCTTCGGCTTCATACGCATGCCCGTTTTCGATCAGGCGGCCGATCATGTCCAGCATCTCACCAATGTGGTGGGTTGCGCGGGGTTCGATATCCGGCGGCAGAATTCCGAGTGACGCCAAATCTTCATGAAAGGCTTCAGTCGTACGGGCGGTTAGGGCGGAGATGTCCTCACCGTTTTCTTTCGCGCGGGCTGTGATCTTGTCGTCCACGTCCGTGACGTTGCGGACATAGGTGACACGTGGATACAGCACGCGGAGCAGTCGGATCAGGATATCAGCGCCCATCATGGCGCGCAGATTGCCCAGGTGCGCCCGGTCATAGACTGTGGGTCCACAGAAATAGACCCGCACATTCTGCGGATCGAGTGGTGTGAACAGTCGCTTTTCGCGCGCGTGGGTGTCGTGCAGACGGAGCACGTGAGGAACGGGATCGGCCATAGATGGGATCAATGCGCCAGCCACCGTTTTGGTGCAACAGGCTTTGTTACTCTTGTCTGTATGATCTGCACTGCGATAGTGAGGCTTATGTGTAGAACCTTCAAAGATCCGACCTCTTCACGCGGGCATGCTCTTGCCCTGCTTCGCGTGGCTCTTCCGCTTGCACTTTCCCAGCTTTCCGAAATGTCGATGGGCGTGACGGACACCATCCTTCTGGGCGGTCTGGGGGTAGCTGAAGTGGCGGTCGGCGGTCTGGCCAATACTTTTTTCTTTACCACCATGGTGACCTGCCAGACCATTCTGGGTGGAGCTGGCGTTCTTCTGTCTCATAGTCGTGGGGCGGAAGATCACGGGCGGGATTCTCATGACGGTCGCAGTGTCATGAGCGCTGCGTTCGTTCTGGCACTGCTGATCTTCATTCCCTGTGCGTTGCTCTTATGGTTCGTGCAGCCATTGTTTGCATGGCTGGCGGAACCCGGGGATGTGGTGACTCAGGGCAGCCACTTCATTCACATCCTTCTGTTATCCCTGCTGCCGGATCTGGCCGTGATCGGTGTGCTGCGTGTGGCGCTCCCATCGCTTGGGGCGGAAACGCTTCTTCTGTGGATCATGCCTGCCATGGCGCTTTGCAATGGCATTACCAATGCGGCGCTTATTCATGGATGGTTCGGGCTGCCTGCGATGGGGATGTATGGCTCCGCCACAGCCACGACCCTGACAGGCTGGGCGATCAGTTTTGCCCTAACCGGATTGTGTCTGATGCATCCGCGAGTGCGGGCCGTTATGAAGCCGGCCCCTGTGCGCTGGCCTATCATGAAGGAACTATTGAAGCTCGGTTTGCCCATGATGATGGGAGCTGCTGCTGAAATTCTCATGTTTCAGATCACGAGCCTGCGGGCCGGGCAGCTTGGAACACAAAGCCTGGCAGCCCATCAGGTTGCAGTGAATGTGAGTGCACTGCTGTTCATGGTGTGTCTGGCAATCGGTCAGGCCACCAATGTTCGGGTGGCGTACTGGCGAGGTTCAGGGCGAATGGATCAAAGCCGCCGGGCTGCCTGGACTGGTATCTGGGTGGTGCTCGTCTGGTCCATTCTGTCTTCAGCCTTGTTGCTGATCTGGCCAGAAAAGATCGTCAGCCTGTACTTCACGGGGCATGCACCAGATCCCTCTACGGCTGCATTGGTGATCACGCTCATGAAGATTGCCGGGATCTACCAGATTGTGGACGGACTTCAGGTTGTGTTCAGCGGCGCTCTGCGTGGGTGCGGTGATGCCGTCTGGCCAATGGTGATTGCTGTCACGAATTATGGCCTGATTGGCCTTGTCTTTGGGGGATGGTTGGCCTTCCAGCAGCACTGGGGTGCGGAAGGCCTTTGGGTCGGCATGGCGGCAGCGCTCACGGTGAGCTCTGTCGCCTTGGGAATTCGGCTGTTCAGCGTGATGCGGAAAGCCGAGCCTGTGCCATCGTAATCAGATAAGCCACAAACCCACCGGCGGAGAGCAGCGCGGCACCCCATCCGATCGATCCCAAACCATGCCCTGAACTCACCAGATAGGCCCCGAGCCATGTGCCCGCAGCGTTGGCAATGTTGAAGGCCGAATTGTTCAGGGATGCGGCAAGGGTTTGGGCATCGCCCGCAACTTCCATCAGATGTGTTTGAATGGCTGGGGAAATGCCGATCAGCGTTGCCGGAATCAGGAACGTGATCAGCAGCATGGCGACAGGGGATGGCAGGAGTAGCCAGAACCCGATCATGAACACGCAACTGGCAGCCAGAGAGAAAAGGATCGTCCGGTTGATATTCCGGTCCGCCATGGCTCCGCCAAACGAATTGCCAGCAACCATGCCGAGCCCCCAGACGATCTGATAAAGCGCAACGGCCCAGTCCGGGAGATGCGTTACGTCTGACAGGGCAGTAGTAAGGAACGTGTACACTGCAAAGAGGCCACCAAAGCCAATGGCGCTTGTCAGAAGCGTCAGGAGCACCTGAGGCCGCTTGAAAGCTCCAAGTTCAGCGAGTGCATTTGCGTCTGGATGGGGCTTGTCGCGTGGGGCGAAGTACCAGAGCGCCAGAAAGCAGAGCAGTCCAAGCACAGAGATTGCACCATAAGCGACGCGCCAGCCCAGATGATTGGCGGCGTAGGTGGACAGGGGCGACCCCACAACCGTGGAGATCATGATGCCGGACAGAACGCGCCCGACTGCGCGGCCACGTCTTGCGCGCTCAACCATAGAGGCACCTACGAGCGCGGAAACACCAAAGAAAGCGCCGTGAGGGAGCCCGGTGATGAAGCGCATAACTTCAATGTCGAGCAGGTTCGGCATCAGGATTGTGCCGATATTCCCCACAAGGAACAGCACAAGCATAGCCAGCAGAAGTGTGCGACGGGGGAGTTTTGCACCAGCAACCGCAATGAGGGGTGCTCCGACCACGACACCCAGCGCATAAGCTGAAATGACGGAACTGGCGCGGGAAATGGAAATACCAAGGGAATGGGAGAATTCGGGCAGAAGGCCCATCATGGCGAATTCGCCAGTCCCAATCGTAAATGTCGCCAGCATGAGAGCAAACATGGCTGGCTCGACACCGTGGGGTGGACGCACCCGCTCGACATCGACTGGTTCGATTAATTCCATATGGAAAAGGTCCGGAATAAGGGGAAAACCCGCCTACCATCCGGACCCTGAAAAGCTACCCGAACACACTCACGTGGAAGTGTCCGGGCAGGTCAGTTCAATTCTCCGTTGGTAGGCGAATTGTCTGACCCGGATAAATGTCATCCTTGCTTGTGACAAGCGGTTGATTTGCATCAAGAAGCTCATCGCCAGAAATATCTTCCGGTAGCTTCTCCGCGACCTCATCAAGGTTATGGCTTGTCTTGATTTCAAGGAACTTCGGATCAGGCGTGCCGGGGGGAACCTGGATTTCCGCTTCCACAGCAGCCACGCCAGCGACGTTACCCGCCGTGAGGATCATCTGGTCACGCGCTTTGGCAGAATCGGCCTTGCCGCGCAGATAGATCGTGCGGTCATCAATCACGAGATGCGACATATGCATCTGCGCGAGACCGAATCTCTTGAAGGCGCGCTTGATGGCGCTCTCGCCTGGCTTGGGCGGGGGCGGTGAATCCAGAGACTGGATCAGCCCTTCGAGGGAACCCTCAGCGATGCGGCCAGCCTTGGGATTGAAGCGATAGATTTTCATGGGCAAACTCAAAAAGACATGGCTCCCGGATTCATGGGGAGTACCAGACCGTTAGCGCAAATCCCCAGGGAAGGGTTGCGCGCTTTATAGGCCTCCGATGTGAGAAAATAACAAGGGTCAGACTCGTCCTTTCATTGACATGACAGAGCGAGACCTGTTAGGCGCGGGTCCACTGCCGGAAACGTGGACGTACCGGCCGGACCAATAAAGCGGGTTTCTGTACCCCGCAGGCTCCGGTTTTTGGGTGCGCGCCCGTCTTTCCCAATTCGGGGAGAGGCCTACCGGTGCAACAAAACGGCTCGCCATGCAGCATGGGGCGGGCCTGATGTATGAACAGGGGTTAACCCATGTCAAAGCGTCTTGAGAGCAAGTACAAGATCAATCGCCGTCTCGGCGTAAACCTTTGGGGCCGTGCAAAGTCCCCTGTGAACCGTCGTGAATACGGTCCGGGTCAGCATGGTCAGCGTCGTAAGCAGAAGCCTTCTGACTTTTCCATCCAGCTGATGGCCAAGCAGAAGCTCAAGGGCTACTACGGCAACATCAGCGAGAAGCAGTTCCGCAAGTACTACGACGAAGCCGTCCGTCGTAAGGGTGATACCTCTGAGAACCTGATCGGTCTGCTGGAGCGTCGTCTGGACGCCGTTGTGTACCGTCTGAAGTTCGCGATCACGCCGTTCGCAGCACGTCAGTTCATCAGCCATGGCCACGTTACGGTCAACGGCAAGAAGGTGAACATCCCGTCCTACCTCGTGAAGGAAGGCGACGTCATCGAAGTGCGCGAGAAGTCCAAGCACCTCGCCATCGTTCTTGACTCCGTGCAGACGGGCGAGCGCGACACGCCGGAATACGTTGAAGTCGATCATCGCCAGATGAAGGGTACGTTCCTGCGTACGCCGGTTCTCTCTGACGTGCCGTATCCGGTGCAGATGGAACCGAACCTGGTCGTCGAGTTCTACTCCCGCTAATTCCGATCCCGGGTCTTCGGGCCCGGATCAGCAAGCGACCGGAAAACGCCGGGCGGGTCATCCCGTCCGGCGTTTCTCATTTTAAAGCCCCCGGCTTCCAGTCTCTCCCGGAGTCTCCATGTCCGAAGCTCTCAGCGCCGAAATCAACCGCGAGATCGCCCGTCGGCGGACTTTCGCCATCATCTCCCATCCGGATGCCGGTAAGACGACCCTGACCGAGCGTATTCTTCGGGCTGGTGGTGCCATTCAGCTTGCCGGAAACGTGCGTGCCAAAGGTGAGCGCCGCCGAACCAAGTCTGACTGGATGGGTATTGAGCGCGATCGTGGCATTTCGGTTGTGACGTCCGTTATGACGTTTGAATACGGTGGATGTGTCTTCAACCTGCTTGATACACCGGGCCATGAAGACTTCTCCGAAGACACCTATCGTACCCTGACGGCTGTGGACTGTGCGGTGATGGTGATTGACGCCGCAAAGGGTATCGAAGACCGGACGCGCAAGCTCTTCGAAATCTGCCGCCTTCGCGACATTCCGATCATCACGTTCATCAACAAGATGGACCGTGAAGCACAGGATTGCTTTGCGCTTCTGGACGAAATTTCCAACTCCCTAGCTTTGGACGTTTCACCTGCCACGTGGCCGATCGGCCGCGCCGCGACGTTTATCGGCACGTTTGATATCCGCACGCGTGAAGTTCACACCAAGGATGCGGTTGATGAGACTGATCCGCGGATGGTGCAGCTCCGGGAAGATCTGGAACTGGTAGAAGCCGCTCTACCTGAATTCGATCGTGAGTCCTTTGATGCCGGGCATTTGTCTCCGGTGTTCTTTGGTTCGGCCATGAAAGAAATTGGTGTGACCGATCTTCTGGATGCGCTTGTTGCTTACGGCCCGGCTCCGCGTGCCCAGCCAACGGAAACTCGTGAAGTTCAGGCCAGCGAACAACAGGTAACGGCGCTGATTTTCAAAATTCAGGCCAACATGGACCCGAACCACCGCGACCGCATGGCTTTTGCCCGTGTGTGTTCGGGGCGTTTGACGCGTGGAATGCGCCTGAAGCATGTGCGGACTGGCAAACAGTTTGCCCTTCATACGCCGCAGTTCTTTTTTGCACGTGATCGCCAGTTGGCTGAGGAAGCTTTTGGTGGGGACGTGGTTGGTATTCCCAATCACGGGACGCTCCGCATTGGCGATACACTGAGTGAAAGTGAAGAACTTCGTTTCACAGGTGTGCCACACTTCGCGCCTGAAATTCTGCGTCGTGTTCGTCTCGATGATGCCATGAAAGCCAAGAAGCTGCGTCAGGCTCTGGTAGAGTTGGCCGAGGAGGGCGTTGTGCAGCTTTTCCGTCCGCAGGATGGCTTGCCGCCGATTGTCGGCGTGGTGGGAACGCTCCAGTTGGACGTGCTTCAGTCTCGCCTGAAAGGTGAGTACAGCGTGTCTATCGGGTTCGAAAACACACCCTTCACGTTGGCACGCTGGATTACGGGAAGTCGCGAGAAGATCGAGGCGTTCATGATGGTGAACCGCTCATCGATGGCCGATGATCTGGATGGAGATCCGGTTTTCCTTGCCAGTTCATCCTTCATGATGCGTCGGACTATCGAAATGAACCCTGACCTGGCGTTCCACGATATCAAGCAGATCGGTCTGGCTTCGGTCTGATTTTTAAACCTCGCTCACTATCTCAGTGAGCGAGGTTTTTAATTTTCAGAATGGATTCCAGAAATAAAAAAATCATCTTTGAGTAAATTAGATAACATAAGTAGAGTATGATTTCGTGGAATATAATAAATATTCTCAATATCACGAAATATTGTATTAATTTATTAAAGTGGAGGCAGTGATAGACATGAAAATTTCAGAGTGGATGGTAAATTCCGGTGTTGAATTCGGAACCAGTGGGGCCCGTGGTCTCGTTTCCGCTATGACGGATGCTGTGTGTTTCGCGTATACTGTCGGGTATCTAAAGCACTTGGAAGCGTTGGGTGAATTCTCCCCTAAGGCATCTGTTGCTATTGCGGGAGATCTTCGTCCCAGCACGCCACGTATTCTGCGTGCTTGTGCTGCGGCCATTACATGGATGAAGGGGCAGCCAGTATTTTGTGGTTTCGTACCAACACCTGCTCTGAGTTTTTATGCATTTTCCCGCGGTATTCCCTCGCTTATGGTCACTGGAAGTCACATTCCTGATAATCGTAATGGGATCAAATTCAATCGTATTTCTGGCGAGTTTTTGAAGAGCGACGAAGCTATCATGCGGGCGCAGGATGTTGTCCTGCCAGAGGGATGGTTTGATGCTCAAGGTGCGCTTAAAATAGATGTTGCATTGCCTGCCGTCACAGACGTTGTAACGGACTACATAGAGCGATATCGCCACTTTTTTGGTGCTGACTCGCTGAATGGCTTAACATTGGGAATTTACCAACATTCCGCTGTAGGTCGCGACGTTCTTGTAAGTGTTGTTGAAGCTTTGGGCGGAAAAGCGGTGCCTTTGGCACGTTCTGATGTCTTCGTGTCGGTGGATACGGAGGCCGTGCGGCCAGAAGACGTCAATCTGGCACGTGGTTGGGGTCAAGAAGGCCTATACGATGCCATCCTTACCACAGATGGCGACTCTGATCGCCCTCTTCTGGCCGATCAGAGGGGGCGCTGGATCCGTGGCGACGTCTTGGGCATCTTGGCCGCACAGAAGTTAGGAGCTGCTGCAGTCTCGACACCAGTTAGTAGCAATACGGCGCTTGAAGCGTCAGGATTTGTACCCTCTGTTCGAAGGACGCGTATTGGTTCGCCATTTGTTGTCTCAGCTATGATGGATGCTGTGGCAGAAGGCGTTATTCCGTCCATGGGGTATGAGGCTAATGGTGGTTTCCTGTTAGTCAGCGATATTATGCGAGATGGGAAAATACTTCGGTCACTTCCAACGCGGGATGCTGTTCTTCCGATGATTTGTGCGTTGATTATGGCGCAGAAATATCGGGGAGGGCTTGAAGAACTTCTCCTTATTCTTCCGTCTCGCTTTACTGTCAGTGACCGTTTGAAAGAGATATCTACGGAACGCAGTAAAGCACAGCTTCAGATACTTCGTGACGATGTTCCCGGTGTAGCCGAAGCGCTGGGGTTTGTAGCTGCCTGCGGTCCTGTAGCACATGTAAATGAAACGGATGGCATACGTATGATCTTCAAGCATGGTGACATCATCCACCTACGTCCGTCGGGCAATGCCCCGGAGTTGCGCATGTATGTGGAGGCAGATACTCAGGAGCGAGCCGAAAAGCTGCTGACTCAAGGCTTGGATAGTGTCGCCAAGTGGCTAGCTTGAAATCGGTGGTAATAGTAGGTGCAGCAGCGATTTTGACGGGTGTTTCCTGAAAAATTGTATGAACGGTTTTGTCCTCAGGCTGTTGCGTTGATTTCGTTTGATAAATAGCAATCGCTACGAGTTTTATGTGGATGATATAACCAGTTCAGTTGTCATCTTTGACCTATGATAGGCAAAGAAACGCTACGCGTCCCAAGGTAATAGACTTTTTTGTATTGAAAATCTGGATATTTTTGGCTGCTAGTAAGAGGTGATTTGTCTGAATTCTTAGATTCTACAATTCTGTACTTGGATGTATTTAGTCTGATCATCTTTAATTTTCCACGGTCAATATTTCTTCTGCTTGGAGGCAGCCTGAGTAAAATCCCATATTCTGGCCTGCCATCTTAAGTAAGGCTGCATTTCTTAAAGTTCATCAAAGCAATTTGAAAAGACCTTGAGTACGGGCGCCTCTGGTGGGAGTTTGCGAAACAGATAGATCGGCTTGGCATCGGTTCTTTCACTCTGTCCCGTAATTTAAGCATCAGAAATGGATGCGAACAGACTCCGAGGCAGAGACAAAAAAATCGGACTATCTAGATCGACTGTTAGTCATGATCTCAAACGAGTGTCAGTAAGGCGAGAACGTCGCTCAGGTTCTGGACGGTGGATGCGTCAAGGATGAGACGCTGGCCTGTCTGAAGAGCTTTGCGGCGTGCCTGCGTGCGATTTTCTGGGGTTGGGCAGAGTGTATAATCTGCAACCTGGGCAAAACCGATAGTTCGACGGATCATTTCGAGACCACAGAAACCTGCCGTGTCTTGAAGGATGCTCGTCAAGAAATTTTCGAGCAGCTCTTCACGCTGTGTTTCGTCTGACAGCGCCCACACGTCTCCTCCGCCCGTTTTCAGCAGGGCGCGGAATTCGTTTGTAAAGCTGCTCCAGAAGGCAATGATTTCGGTTCTAATGAAATCCTGCTTGTGGGGCGCTGCGCAGGCGTGAAGGGCCAGATTGCCCAAATAAAGTCCACAGTCGAAGCCGATTGGCCCCATTGTGGCAAACTCGCCGTCAATCACACGAACATCATCGCGATGTAGCATGATAGAGCCTGTGTGAAGGTCTCCATGCAGAAGGGCCTGTCGTGCCGTCAGGAAACGATCCTGAAGTACCCCGACTGCGCGGTGAAGAGGCTTGTTGTCCTGCAGGGCCGTCACATCCGACAGAAGAGCCGCCTCCGCTTCCGGGTTGCGGGAGCAGGGACGGAATGGATCGGTGAGTATCAGGTCGACGGTAATACGGGTGAGGGCCGTGTTGCCTGAGAACTCCTCAAGAAGTTTCGAGCCGACCTCAAAGGGGCGGCTGATCCAGCTCGTCGCGTGTACGCTACGAGCGACATACTGGCCGATACTGGCCGAAAAGCCCGGCTGCGCATCATCGCGAATCAGGGCAGAGCGCAGGACCTCATGTGGCGTCAGGCACTCCATGACGAGCAGGAACATCTCCTCATCGTAGAAATACAGCTCTGGCGCGGCTGGGCGAACGGCGTCTGCCGTTGCGCGCATATAACGGGCTTCATACAGTGCACGTTGCAGAGGCATAGGCCATTCTGGTGCCACGCGAACATGAGGCAGAGCCTGCTTGCAGCAAAGCTGCCCATCCGGACCGGCCACAATAAAAACCGTGTTCAGATTGCCGTCGCTGACTTCGCGGATCATCCAGTCTTCCGGGTTTCCACCAAGGCGGGATGCAAGATCGGCATGCTCTGTCAGCCAGTGTCGAAGGCTGGAAGTATCGAGAGTGAAATACGGCATCAGGACAGTTCCAGCAGAGCGGCCAGGGTCGGGACCATTGGGCCTTCAGGTGTGTGGTCTGGGCGGATCAGATGCAGTGCGCCATATTCGGCGTTGCCCTGCTCGCGGCATCGCGTCTGAAGGTCCTCAAAAGTCAGGGAGACGTCAATGCGCATCCCGATATCCACGATATGCGATGAGGGATGCTCGCAGGCCAAAAGGGACGGTCCAACCCTGCATTCCGCTGGGACGAGCCCAAGTTCTTCTTCACATTCCGCCAGAAGCTGCGCGGGGAGATCTATGGTACTCTCCTGCGCGCGGCTTTCAACATTTCCTGCTGGAGCGCCCTGCCAGTATCCGGGAAGGTAGATCGAGGTCTCAGCGCGTCTGCCAATGACGATGCCGTCTGGTGTAAACATCAACCCCACAACGGCTAGTGGTCGCAGGACGTGCGCTCCATAAACGTCTGGCTCTTTCATTTGTGCAAGAACGCGACGGTATTCGGACCAGTGGCCGTGAATGCGGGCTGGGGTGATTTCATCGGCACAGAAGACACGGCCATTGTAGAGGCTGGGATAGGCCGCAAGTGCCTTGGCCCAGATGCGCGAGACGGTCTCTTCCTGCTCAGTCGTCAGGGCAGGGAGGGGGCGGTCAGCCAACACCTGAACATCTGGCTGAAGTGGCGTGATGGGCCAGGATAGGGACTGCGGCATATTGGAACCTTGAACGATAGGCGGGAAGCACATGCCTTCATGAGGCATAATTCCGTTCTGGAAAACACTTTCCCCGATGCTGCTTCGGTCAAGGCAGATGCAGGCGCACCGAAACTGGGCAGTGGTCAGACAATCCTTCCGGTACACTATCGTTTTGATAGGTCATAACCCGCAGACTCTCCGGGACGAGCCAACTGCGGGCTTCGTTACCAAGGAGGATGTGGTCGATGAAGTACTCTCCATTCCAGCAGGGGCTGGCTTTGCCTGCTGTGGTGAGAAGAACGGGCGCATCATGCTCGATCTGCTGCATGAGCGGGTCATGCATGGTCAGGCGGCGGTTGAAGTCACCGAGAACCGCATAGGGCTCTCCTTCGTCCTGACGCTCTGCAATCCAGTCTTCCAGGATCTGGAACTGTTGATACAGGGTCGGGCAGGAATGTTTGCGTTGAGTGAGAGGCTGATCCCAGCAGCCGGTTTTCAGATGCACAACCAGAATACGGAGATGGCTTTTCCCGTCTGACACCGTGACATCAAGTCCGGTTCTCAGATGGTGGGGCGCATTGGGAGCGGCAACATCCAGGGATGAGAGTTCCTCATTCACCGTTACACTCAGCGGGCGTCTGATGGCTAGGCCGACACGCTGGATAATGGGCGCGTTGGACAGAATGATCTGATAGGTTTGGGGATCGAAGACCTGCGCTGCAGGTTCGGGGCCGTCCACTTCCTGAAAGGCAATGAGATCTGCGTTCAGGTGGGTCGCGTATTGATGCAGCCGAATGAAGTCGCTGGGTTTGCGACCATGAACATCATCCGGGAGTGCTGGATCTCCCGTCTGGCGAAGGGAGAGCCAGTCCAGATTCCAGGTTGAGAGCTTGATGTCTCTGGCCTGGGCTGGAAAAGACTCGCCGCATAGAAAACATACGGCGAGGGTCAGTGTGAAAAGAAACCTCAGACGGCTTCTTTCTGTGTTGCGCCCATTTCCGAAAGAACGCTTTCGATGGAGCGGGTCGTGCGGGTTTTCTCATCCAGAATGAGAATTTCACCCTTCGGAATGTCGTAGAACCAGCCCTGCAGGGTCAGTGTGCCCTGAGAGAGGGCGCGAACGACCGCGGGGTGTGTTCTCAGGTGAGCAAGCTGAAGCAGGACGTTGTATTCTGCCAGCTGGCGGATGTCCGCCGGGCCGGCATCGTCTGCCTTCAGATCACCCATGGCCGCGCGTGCTGCTTCTGCGTTGCGCAGCCAGCTGCGAACGGTTGGAAGAGCGTCCAGCTTCGGTGCGTTCAGGTCCAGCAGCGCGTTCATGGCGCCACAGTTGGAATGGCCGCAGATGACGACGTTCTTCACCTTGAGTGCCGCAACGGCGTACTCGATGGCAGAAGAAACACCACCCAGCATCTCACCGTAAGCCGGCACGATGTTGCCAACATTCCGGACAATGAACAGCTCACCCGGTTCAGTCTGGGTGATGAGGCTCGGGCTGATCCGACTGTCGGCGCAGGTGATGAACAGCGTGGAAGGAGACTGGCTGGAGGCCAGGCTCTCAAAAAGCTCCGCACTGTCAGGATAGACGTCCGTCTCGAATGTACGGACACCGCTCAGCAGTTTTGCCAGAGTATCACGACCACAGGCCATGGTGTTCTCCTTTTTATAAACTAGTGAGCAGTTAGGAGGCTTTGTCAGGGCAGGTAAAGCAGTAAAACGGTAGTCTCATGATTTGTTACTGCCCTGACATCTGTTGTCGTTACGGTTTATGACGCAGCAAGGTGCTCGCGCAGCTTTGCAAAGACTTCGTCTGCATTTGCATTGGGGCCACCAGCCTGCGCCATATCTGGCCGTCCGCCGCCACCTTTTCCTCCCATGACTTCAGATGCTGCACGGACAAGCGTGACAGCATTCAGTCGATCTTTGAGATCTGGTGTGACGGAAATCACGATGCTGCCCCGGCCATCGGCTTCCGAGATAAGAGCAACAACGCCAGATTCGATCTGCTTGGAGATGCTGTCCGCCAGGCTTTTGAGTTCCTTGGGGCTGACGTCTCCCAGATTGCGGGCTGAAAGTGTGATGCCGTTGATGGTCTCGGTTGCCGCCGTGCCTTCGCCTGTGGCCAGTTTCCGCTGCAATTCTGAAATCTGGCTGTTGAGCGATTTACGCTCTTCCAGCAGAGCTGAGACCCGTGTGACGGCATCAGAAACCGGAACCTTCAGAAGATCGGCGATCTGTTTCAGGCGGCTTTCAGTTTCAAGTGCCAGATTTTCTGCGGCAATTCCGCAGACGGCTTCAATGCGCCGAACGCCCGCAGACACACCGCTTTCTGACACGATCCGGAACGGGCCGATTTCTCCCACGCGACCAACATGCGTGCCCCCACAAAGTTCGATGGAGTAGGCGGGACGGCCTTCCTCTCCGACGCCCATGGAAACAACGCGCACTTCGTCGCCGTATTTTTCACCGAAAAGCGCCATTGCACCCTCGGCAACAGCCTGCTCCTGCGTCATGAGCCGCGTTTCGACGGGCGCATTTTCGCGGATACGGGCGTTGACTTCGGCCTCAACGGCTTGAAGTTCTGCGTCCGTCAGCGGGCGAGGCTGGCTGATGTCGAAGCGTAGGCGTTCAGGGGCGTTCAGGCTGCCCTTCTGAGTGACGTGTGTGCCGATCTGGCGACGCAGGGCCTCATGCAGAAGATGCGTTGCTGAGTGATGGCCACGGACGGCCGTACGGCGACCATGGTCGATCTCTGCATGAACGGCCATGCCTGGCTTCAGTGTGCCTTCGACAACCTTGCCGTAGTGGACGATCAGATCGCCGTTGCGCTTCTGGGTGTCTGTGATGTGCACCCGCAGACCGTTGGCCGTGAGTGTGCCGTGATCACCAACCTGACCGCCGCTTTCGCCATAGAACGGTGTCTGGTTCAGCAGGATGGCAATAATGTCATCGCCAGCCGGAGCTTCGGCCAGTTCGTCGTTTCCACGGAAAATGCCCTGCACTTCAGCATCGGCTTTTTCTGACACATAGCCCAGGAATTCGCTGGGACCATGCTTGTCACGTGCGTCGAACCAGACGGTCTCGGCTGCCGTATCGCCAGAACCGACCCACGCAGCGCGAGCACGCTTGCGCTGTTCAGCCATGGCTGTTTCGAAGCCGGATTCATCGACAGTGCGGCCCTGCTCGCGAAGGGCGTCCTGCGTCAGATCGAGCGGGAAGCCAAAAGTGTCATACAGCTTGAAGGCAACATCGCCCGGAAGAGCCTGCTTGTCTCCAAGGTTGCTGACTTCGTCGGACAGAAGGGTCAGGCCGCGTTCCAGAAGGGCTGTGAAGCGTTCTTCTTCACCCTTCATGGTTTCGGTGATGAGAGCCTGATGCTGCACGAGTTCCGGATAGGCCGCGCCCATTTGCTGGATCAGGGCCGGGAGCAGGCGATAGAAAACTGGTTCCTTGGCGCCCATGATGTGCAGATGGCGCATGGCGCGGCGCATGATGCGACGCAGCACATAGCCGCGGCCTTCCTTGGACGGGAGAACGCCGTCCGCGATCAAGAAAGCCGTGGAGCGGAGATGATCCGCCACGACGCGATGGCTGGACTTGAACTGTCCGTCTGCATCCTGATGCATGACGTCAGCAGAAGACTCAATGAGCGCGCGCATCGTGTCTGTGTCGTAGTTGTCGCGCTTGCCCTGCATGATTGCAGCAAAACGCTCCAGGCCCATGCCGGTATCAATCGAAGGACGCGGCAGATTGTCGCGGGAACCATCGGCCTGATCCAGAAACTGCATGAACACGAGGTTCCAGATCTCGACAAAGCGGTCACCGTCTTCGTCCGGGCTGCCCGGGGGGCCACCAAAGACACTGTCGCCGTGATCGTAGAAGATTTCGGAGCAGGGACCGCACGGGCCGGTGTCGCCCATCCGCCAGAAGTTGTCGGACGTACCGATACGGATGATGCGATCATCACTCAGGCCAGCGACTTTTTTCCAGAGATCTGCTGCTTCTTCATCTTCAGCGTAAACCGTGGCGAGAAGCTTTTCCTTGGGAAGGCCAAAGTCTCTCGTGAGCAGGTTCCAGGCGAACTCGATGGCTTCAGCCTTGAAATAATCACCGAAGCTGAAGTTGCCCATCATCTCGAAGAATGTGTGATGGCGCGCGGTGTAACCGACGTTGTCGAGATCGTTATGCTTGCCGCCTGCGCGGACAACCTTCTGAGCGGTTGTGGCGCGGGAGTAAGGGCGCGTTTCCTGGCCGGTAAAAACGTTCTTGAAGGGAACCATGCCAGCGTTCGTAAACAGCAGGGTAGGGTCGTTCTGCGGTACGAGGGGCGCTGAAGGAACAATGCGATGGCCGTTCGACCCGAAATATTCGAGGAAGGCTGAGCGGATGTCGTTTGTGCTGGTCATGGGATGAAGCGTCAGATTCCGGAGAAAACGGGAAAAACCAGCGTTACTCCTAGACCATTGTGAGCAGCTTGGAAATGTGCGCCTCAGGGCGCCTTGTGCTCAAAGGGTTCCATGGTTGGTTGTGGAATGGGCATTTGAGGTTCCGGGTCAGGAGAGGTCAGCCCTGCTGCCGGGATCTCCACAGCCATCTGCATGAGTTCCATTGGGGTTTCGGGAATTTTGGCTCTGAAAACCAGACGCCTGGACAGGTTGAAATTGGCCATCATCCCGCAACCGGCACCAATTGCGAGTGCCGTAACAGGGTGGTGCACTGTGAAGGGCACGAACGCGTAGAGCAGGAAGACTGCTCCGCGGTTCAGAAGGAACCCGAAGGAATTTGCGATCAGAAACCGGAGCCATTGAAGGATCAGATGCTGGTTATCGGCCGCCGAGGTCCGAAACGTCCAGGCGCGGTTCAGAATCCAGTTGACGGTGGCAGCAACAAAATAAGCTGCAATGGTTGCAGCGATCAGGCCAATTTCTGGCCGCAAAGCCTCTACGCTTCCCCAGTCTACGAAGAAGCCGAATGCCCCAACGACGCCAAATCGAAGGAACTGATCAATCACCTGCGGGCGTGAACGTGGATAGAAAATTCGGGTGCGTCGCAAGTGGACATCTCCGGAGGGGCTGTGGGTATTGCTCTAGCGTGTGCAGATTGAGGCTGCAAAGGCTCTGAAACAGAAAAAGGCGCCCCGAAGGACGCCTTTTCCAGAAACCCGGAGCCCGAGGGCTCCGACGTCTTTTCAAACTGAATTACTTCAGGATGATTTCGACGCGACGGTTCTGCGGCTCGCGGGTGTTCGGGCCGGTCGGAACCAGTGGCTTCTGCTCACCGTAACCATGGATGTCCACAGCAGCTGCTGGAACGCCATCACGGATCAGCTCAGCCTTAACGCTCTGTGCGCGGCGGAGGGACAGACCCATGTTGTACTTCTCACCGCGCGGGCCCGGGTGGGCTGCGGAGTTATCGGTGTAGCCGTTAACTTCGATGCGCGTCGTCTGAACGTGCGTGGAAGCCTGGGCTGCCTGAGCAACGATCTCACGAGCGCGGCCCGTCAGGTCAGACTTGTCCCAGTCGAAGAACACGAGGTACGTACGAGCTGGCGTCGGAGCCGGCGGAACGATGACCGGAGCCGGCGGCGGCGGCGGCGGAGCTGTGTCGAACGCATAACGCAGACCCAGGATGAACTGGTGCGAGAAGCGTGGGTCGAAGTTCACGTTGCCCTTGTGAACGCCAGAGCCGTTATAGGCCGTGGAGCGGTACGGGCCGTCAGCAAACTGCTGACCGATGAAGCGGTATTCGGTCGTGACAGCAAGACCCGGAACGCCCGGAATGTCGTAAGCTGCACCGACGATACCCTGGTACGCGAAGCTGCCCTGCGTGCCACCGATACGGTTGACGGAACCATTGGCATAGTTCGTCGTGATCGGGTTGTAGTGCTGCCACAGGTAGCCAGCGCCAACACCAACGAACGGCGTGACAGGAACGTTCAGGCCGAAGTGGGCCAGATCGATGTCATACAGGACGTTGACGAAACCGCCATAAGCCTGGTCAGAACCGTTCGTGGAGCCACGAACTGCCGTCGGCGTGCGGTGGTTGATCTGGGAGTAGTTGTACACACCCTCCACTTCAACGCGCAGACCGTTGCCGAAGCCCCAGCCGAACGAACCGAAGCCCGTGAAGCCGTCCTTGTGGCGGAGGCGTGAGCTGCTAGCGTTGTTGCTAGACGTGCCGTCAGCCTGTGTGGTTGGTGAGAAGCGGCCGTGCTGCTGCTGAACCAGGTTGTAACCACCGCCGATGTTGACGTACGGGCCGGTGATCGTGCTGGCCATGGCGAGCGACGGTGCGGCGACCATCGACGTCATGGCAAGGAGTGCCGTGCGGAGACGCATGTTTTCGTCCTCTTAGTGACTAACGTTTCGAGCCGTTGGAAAAACTGCTTCAACCAACGGACCCAGCGCGATGCATAAGCGCATATAGATCGGGGAGTTCCCTCGGACAAAGCCAGACAGAGCCTTCCAGACCTACTCGGGTGGAAGGAGTGACAAAAAAGTCACATTTCATTCCGCCCGCTTCACGATCTACGCCTCGCGTCCCTGCTGCCATAGCTGAACACTTGCAGGGACGCCAGACTCTTCCGGGAATTTCTGCTGCTCAAATGCAGTTAAAAAACAAAAAGTTAGGCTGAACCATAAAGGACTGTAACGGTCCTTATGGTTTGCAGCCTTCATTTATCAGCAAGTTACGGACGGTATCCATGGGAACGTCACGACTTGTGAATGCTTTGCCAATACCGTGCAGGAGGACAAAGGAAATTTTCCCGTCTTGCATTTTCTTGTCCCGAGTCATGTGATCGAGAAGTATCTGTGCTGAGAAGGGAATATCGAACCAGTCAAAGCTGACCGGCATTCCGAGGCTGCGCAGATGGGCGTCCAGACGGGAAAGGTCTTCAACGGGCGCATATCCGAGCTGAACAGATAGTGCCATCGCGAGATGCAACCCTATGGAAACGCCTTCGCCATGCAGGAGACGTCCATCATAACCAAGCTCCGCCTCAAGGGCGTGACCAAAGGTATGACCAAGGTTTAGCAAGGCGCGGCCATTCAGCTTCGCCTGTTCGCGCTCATCTGCTGCGACGACTGCAGCCTTGAAAGTACAGGCACGTCGAACGGCTTCTGCGAGAGCCGCCGGATCCCCATCAAGAACGGATCGCCCGTTAGTTTCGCACCATGCAAACAGGTCAGGATCTGCGATCAGGCCTGACTTCACAATTTCGGCATAACCCGCAATCCGCTGTCTGCGCGGTAGAGTCGCGAGTGCGGAGTTGTCTGCGAGAACGATGATGGGCTGATGGAATGCGCCGATCAGATTCTTGCCGGACGGGGAATTGATGCCGGTTTTTCCGCCGACGGAACTATCCACCTGTGCGAGCAGAGTCGTGGGAATCTGGATGAACGGGATTCCGCGCAAGGCTGTTGCGGCTACGAAACCGGCCAGATCGCCAACAACACCACCACCCAGAGCGACAATTGTTGTGCCACGCTCGATTCCCAGTGACAGGAGACGCGTCATCACGTCGCCATAGCACTGAAGGGATTTGCTCTCTTCGCCACCAGCTACAGAGATGACGTCTGCCTGAATGCCTGTTTCCTGAAAGGACAGAAGCAGACGGGGCAGATGGAGAGCCGCCACGGTGTCATCCGTGATTACGACAACTCTCTTCTGGCGCAGATATGGAGCAACCCACGCCCCCGCACGCGAGATCAGATCCGGCCCGACCAGAACATCGTAGCTGTGCTGTGTCAGAGCGACAGGAACTTTCTGTGGGTGTTGATATTCTGCGAGGGTTTCACGGACGCGCTGCACGCCTTGCTCCACGGTTTCGTCTCCGCAATCAATAATGATGTCTGCTTCCGCATAGACAGGGTAACGAACGCCCACCAGCCGGGTCATGACCTCTTCCGGGCTACCTTGAGCAAGCAAAGGCCTGCCGCCGCGGCCCTGAACGCGTCTGAGCAGAACGTGCACAGGCGCGCGAAGCCAGATCGAGACGGCATGTTTGCGAACAAGGCGGCGTGTCTGGGCGTCCATCCATGCTCCGCCACCCGTGGCGAGAATGCAGGGAGGGCCTTTGATCAGGCGCTCGATGACCCGGCGTTCGCCAGCACGGAAATAGGCTTCTCCGTGACGGGAAAAGATTTCCGGAATCGTGCAGCCTGCGGCGCGTTCGATTTCTGCATCCGCATCCACGAAGGGCAGGCGGCAGACCTGCGCCAGGCGGCGGCCTACGGTGGTTTTTCCAGCTCCCATCATGCCAACCAGAACAACAGTGCAGGTCGGGACGGGAAGAGATACCGCCGGATCGGCGGAAAGTGAGGGTGGCAGAGGTGACATGCTCTGCTACCTATCATAGGAGAGGGCATCACGTCCTGCCCGCACTTTGAGACCTGAACATAATGGCACAATCTGATCGTTCATCTTCCCGTTTGCCCATGATTGCTGGAGCTGGTGCTCTGGTTCTGGTGGTGGTGCTGGGAGGGCTTTTCCTGCGTCTGGGGATGGGGGTTGTCCCGCCTGAGCAGACACAGGTTCACAAAGAGCTGCCAGCGGCGATGTTCGCTACGTCCGGTTCTGCTGCTGCGGCTCTTCCGGCGATGCCGCCGGTTCCGACCGCTCCGGCCGCAGGAGCTGCTCAGCCTGCGCCTGTCCCGGCTCCGGTTGCTGCGGCACCCGTGGCTCCAGCCGCTCCCGCTCTGACGCCATCCACGCCGCTACCCACAATGCCTGCACCCAAGCCTGCTCCTCTACAGGGAGCTGCTGTTCCGGCGCCTGCTGGCGTTCCCGCGCACTGATCAGGCAGGCCTGACGCATGTCAGAGGTGGTTGATCGGCATGTCGAGGCATTTCTTGAAATGCTTGCGGCAGAGCGGGGCGCAGCTCTGAAAACGCGTCAGGCCTATGCCTCTGACCTCGCGGATTTTTCCCGTCATTGTGTTCCAACGTCTTTGGCGCAGGCGACGGGAGAGCAGGTCAGGAGTTACCTGACATCACTGTCACAGGCTGGGATGGCTGCTCGTACGGCAGCGCGCAGACTGTCCTGTCTCAAGCAATTTTATCGATTCCTGATGTTGGAATCGATTCGGAGCGATGATCCAACGGATCGCCAGCAGTCTCCGAAAGTCAGTTCCTCGCTTCCTCGTCCTCTGGATGAGAAAGAAATTCGACTGCTTCTGGAAGAAGGCACCAGAGGGCACGACAGTGAACGGCGTGATCTGCTGTCCCGTGCAGCTCTGGAACTTCTTTACACAACAGGTCTCAGAATTTCAGAACTCCTGTCTTTGCCCGCGACATGTGTGAAGGCGAAGGGGGCGATGCTTCTCGTGAGAGGCAAAGGCGGCCGTGAGCGGTTGGTTCCTCTGTCTCGAAGTGCGCGGGAGGCTGCTGAAGCTCTGGTTCACTATGACCGGGATTTGGGAAGTCCGTATCTTTTCCCAGGCAGAAATCCTGACAAGCCACTGACCCGGCAGGGGTTCGACAAAATTCTGCTGGCCTGCGCGCTAAAGGCGGGAATTGACCCTGAACGTGTGAGCCCTCATGTGCTCAGGCACTCCTTTGCCAGCCACCTTCTGGCTCATGGCGCGGATCTGAGAGCGCTTCAGATGCTGCTGGGGCATGCGGATATCGCGACGACCCAGATTTACACACAGGTCATGGCGGAACGTCTGAGGCAGCTTGTGACGGCGCATCATCCACTGGCGAAAATCCAGTCTGGGGATTGATCTGCCCCGTAAAAAACCGGGGGGCTGTTTCCGGATGCGTTGCCGTGCTATCCGGCAGCCATGCGCCAATTCCTAGATTTCGAGAAGTCGGTCGCCGAACTCGAGACCAAAATCGACGAACTCCGCCAGATGGGCAGCCAGGAGAAGGACTCCGGCACCAGCGGCATCAACATCGATGACGAGGTTGCCCGTCTTTCTGACAAGGCGGACAAACAGCTTCGTGCAACCTATGCAAAGCTTACGCCGCTGCAGAAGGTGCAGGTTGCCCGTCACGCCCAGCGCCCCAAGGCTCTGGACTATGTTCGTCTTCTGACAACAGACTTTACGCCGCTGGCCGGAGATCGTGCTTTCGGAGACGACAAGGCCATGATTGGTGGTCTTGCCCGATTCCGTGGTGAGCCGGTTGTCGTGGTTGGGACGGAGCGTGGTCACGACACGGAAACGCGTCTGCTTCATAATTTTGGCATGGCCCGCCCGGAAGGTTACCGGAAGGCCCAGCGCCTTGTGGAAATGGCCGGCCGTTTCGGACTGCCGATTCTGAGCTTCATCGATACGGCTGGAGCATGGCCAGGTATCGATGCCGAAGCACGCGGCCAGGCCGAGGCCATCGCGCGCTCAATCGATATCTGCCTCAAGGCTCCTGTCCCCCTGATCGCAACTGTGATTGGTGAGGGTGGTTCCGGTGGTGCGATTGCTATCGGCGCGGGCGATCGTGTTCTGATGCTTGAGAACTCGATCTACTCCGTTATTTCGCCTGAGGCCGCAGCGTCCATTCTCTGGCGTGATCCGAAGCTGGCTCCGGCCGCTGCTGAAGCTCTGAAGCTGACAGCTCAGGATCTTCTGGGGCTTGGTCTGATCGACCGTATTATTCCTGAGCCCGTCGGTGGGGCGCAGCGTCTTCCGGACGATGCCGTGCACGCGGTAGGCAATGTCATTGCTGAAGAACTTCTGGAACTCCAGAAGCTGACAGGCCCGGCTCTCGTTCAGAAACGCAGAGAAAAGTTCCTGGCCATGACCCGTGGTCCTCTGAACTAGTCTGAAAAAAAACCGCTGCCCTCCGGAGCAGCGGTTTTTTTTTGCTTTTACGCTTTGTGTGGCGGGTCACCGCTGATTGGCTCGCGTCCATGTGCCATGATCAGATCATGCAGAAGAGAGCCCGCACTCTTAACTGCTGACGCATCGTATCCTTTGGCGACCAGAGCTGTTCCCGTCGTGCCGTTCGTCAGGCCGTATGGATAGGATCCCAGATCAATTCCCGGGAACTGCTCCTGCAAACGGCGCAGATCATCCGCGAAGTCACCTTCTTTCAGCCCCGCGGCATGCCAGCTGACGGACGTCAGGGGCGGTCCTTTCTCCATCTGGGGCACCAGCGAGTCCACCATGGCTGCGAAAATGGACGGGACCCCTGCCATGACATGCACATTCCCGATGCTGAAGCCGGGAGCCGCCGAAATAGCGTTTTCGATGGGTGTTGCGCCTTCCGGGAGCATGGCCATGCGCTGGCGGGCAGCGTTGAACTTTTCTTTCCCCATGATGGTTTCAAGCTTCTGGAATGTCGGCTCGTGACGCAGCAGCGGAACGCCCATGGCTTTGGCAATACATTCAGCCGTGATGTCGTCATGGGTAGGACCGATGCCGCCGCATGTGAAAATTACGTCGAATCGCTCCCGACATTCTGTGACGGTTCGGATGATGTGGTCTTCGATGTCCGGAATGACACGGACTTCGAGAAGCCGGATACCTTGGGCATTCAGCGCACGCGCCAGAACCCGTGTGTTGGCGTCCTGAGTGCGACCGGAAAGAATTTCGTTGCCTATGACGAGCAGGCAGGCGTTTTTTTGAAGCATGAGTCTCGTCCTGATAGTCTGTGGACCAAACGTAGCGCGTTGTGCCGCGTTGTCGAGCAGGGTCGGACGTCTGGCCATGCCCATTTCAAACAGGACACCCATGAGCACTCTAAAGCACCATCTCCCTGAATGTATTCTCGATCTGCGTGCAACGCTGGGTGAGGGACCCGTCTGGAGTGAGGCTGAAAAGTCGCTTTATTTCGTTGATATCATTGCCGCCAAGGTTCATCGCTTTACGCCGGAATCAGGCGAACACAAGACATGGGATGCTCCGGACCGTCTGGGCTTCCTGCTTCCTGTTGCCAACGGTACTTTTCTTGCAGGCCTTCGCGACGGCCTGCATGGTTTTGATCCAGAAAGCGGTGACTTTGAAGCAGGTCCGGAAATTGAACCCGAGCGGCCGGACAATCGTCTGAATGACGGGTGTGTGGACCCGCTGGGCCGTGTGTGGTTTGGCACGATGGATGATGGCGAAGAAGAACCGACGGGCTCCATCTATCGTGTGGTTCATACGGAAGACGGTCTTGAAATCACGCACCATAACGAGGGGTATATTGTCTCGAATGGTCCGGCTGTCTCGCCATGCGGGCGTGTCCTGTATGTTTGCCATAGCCCGAAACAGACGATCTATGCCTTCGATGTTGATGAGAACGGAGATCTCTCGAACGAGCGCGTTTTTGCTACGCTGACGAAGGGCTATCCGGATGGAATCGTCACGGATAGCGAAGGCAATCTGTGGTGTGGGACCTGGGGAGGTGGCCGCGTCGCGCGCTTCCGTTCCGACGGCACAGAATTGCCATCCATTGATATGCCCGTGACGAACGTGACGAAGGTTGCGTTTGGCGGGGATGATCTCAAGACGGTCTTTGTGACAACGGCGCGCAAAGGTCTGGATGAAGACGTTCTTGCCAAGGAGCCGCAGGCCGGATCGCTGTTTGCGTTTCGCACCGATATTGCCGGTGTGCCGCAGAATCAGTTCCAGCTGAACGATTGATCATCAACGGCAGCCGGAATGATTAAAGCGGTTCCGGCTGTTTATCCCAGAAGCTCCTGAAGGAGTGGGATGAGTGGTAGATCCGGATCTGGCATTGGATATTTTGCCAGATCGGCTGCCTCCACCCACGCCAGCGCCTGCCCTTCCCGTGGGGCAGGAACGCCGCGCCACCGCCGCACAACATACAGTGGCATCAGAAGATGAAACGGGCCTGCATTTTCACTGACGAAGGTGAAAGGGGCGAGGCAGGCTCCTGTCAGATCGACATCCAGCTCCTCTTTCATTTCCCGGATGAGGGCCTGTTCCGGTGTTTCGTCCCGTTCGACCTTTCCGCCTGGAAACTCCCAAAGCCCAGCCAGACGTTTTCCTTCAGGGCGGCGTGCGAGAAGAATACGTCCCTGCGCATCCAGCAGAGCTGCTGCGACGACCAGAAGAGTCCGTGGTTTGCGTATCGGTGCGGGAGCGGACGGTTGATCTTCCAGTGCAGCCGGAGAAGCCGTTTCAACGGGGGCCGGTATGTCGAGTTGAAGGAAGGTCGACCGCGCCAATTCGTGCACAATGATGGGACACTCGGTCCCACGTGAGACAAAGCGACGGCTTGAACGGCCAGTTTCCCGAAAGCCAAGTTTGCGGAGGACGGCGGAAGACGCGGGGTTATCAACCGCGACATCTGCCGTGAGCTTCTCAAGCTTAAGCACTTGAATGGCCCATTCTGTGACGCGTCGGGCCGCAGATGTTGTCATGCCCTGTCCCCATGTGGCGGGGGACGCCCAGTACCCTAGAGAAGCAGAACGCTTGTCGTCCGACAGGACCAGCCCGACAGCTCCCAGAAGGATGCCGTCGCGCGTGATGGCAAAGTGATGAGCGCTTCCCCGGGAACTGTCCTCCAGCGTGGAGGCAATCCATTTCTGAGCAAGGTCACGCGGGTAAGGGAAGGGAAGACGACTGAGCATGCGGACCACGCTCCAGTCGTTCACGAGGCGATGGACGGCTGGCGCGTCTTCCGGGCGAAGGGGACGCAAAAGAAAATCCCCCGCTTTCAGTTCAGGTGTCATGTCGGCCTTGTTGTATCCTGCTCCTCAGGAACACCGCAACGTGCCAACAGTCGGCGCAGCGTATTGATGACAGGGAAAACTTCCTGATTGTGGTCTCCGCCCAGTTCGTTCCATGCAGCCTGTTCGAGCTCCACGATATCACGGTCTTCCTTAAAGATCCGTTCCGTAAAGGCGACAAGGAAAGGCCATGCCATATCCAGCACAACGCCGACTTTCGGTTTGCGCACTGAGAGGAGGCCGAAAACGCGACAGGTTTTCTCTTCTGCATCCTGCGGCACATACACGATCCACAGATCCATGACGGGCGGTTCGTCACCCGTGGCGATCCTCAGGGTCTGATAAGGATACTCTGTTCGGATCGTCATGACGTCGCGGTGAGCGTAGCGCTCGCTTGCGTCCCGACGTTCACCGAAGATCAGCGCTTCGCCCCAGGGTTGCTTGCCACTTGTCCGTGCGAAGCTGTAGCGCGCCTCTACGAGGGTGGGCTCATCCTTGCCGCCAAGAAAGCGGGGCTTCATCTGGCCCATCTGCTTCATGTGCATGAACTGATGGTTCATATCCATCAGGTTTTCATGCATGAAACTGTAATGGCAGGCGACTTTTTTGCCGAAACGGCGCGTCTTGTACGCGGGATCACGAACTGAGCCGAGCGCGGGGAAGGGGGTAGTTTCTGCTTTTGCCGGATCGCCCGGGAAAATGAAGATCAGGCCGCCTTCTTCCCGACAGGGATAGGTTTTCACACCGTTCGGAAGCTTGTTCTTGCCCAGATACGGGACATCGATGCACCGACCTGAGCGCCCGTAGGCCCAGCCATGATAGCAGCACTGTACCGCTTCACCACTGACCCGGCCGAGGCTGAGAGGGACCTGCCGGTGGGCACAGCGATCTTCCAGAGCGAATACACTGCCATCCAGAGGGCGAACGAGTGCAATGGGCTGCCCGGCGTAACGTGTACCTATGGTTTTTCCGCTTTTGAGCTCGTGAGACCACGCGACAGGGTACCAGTAGTCCGGGTTGGAACGGATACGCCGTAGGTCCGCATTGTGTCCTTGGGGCTCTGGAGAGACGCTGCTGACAATATCAGCTTCTTCTAAGGTACTCTGCGACATGGATATCCCGATCCTGAGTAAAGGCGGGCCTTCAAAAGGCATGTTTTCTAAACGAGCCTAACAGGCAAAGGGTTCTCGCAGGAAGAGGGCAGGATGTATCAAGGCAAGTCGCGTCATTTGCGCAACATGAGGCAGGAAAAGCACAGGCTAGATGTCATGGAAACATCATCCTGAGCCTCAGAGGCTTTGCCTATGAGTATTGCTTGGCTAGGACACCGCTTCCTTTCTTCTTGCCCCTATGTTCCCGGAGTATTGGCCTCAGTGCGCACGAAACCCCTGCTTCTGTCTTCCATTGCACTGTTGGCTATTCAATCGCAGGCACACGCTGCTGAGACGACAAAACAGGTCGCTCCCGGGCATCGGCATGCGCCATCGCGGCATGGTGTGACACCATCGGCAGCAACTTCGACGGTGCCTGCTCACAAAACCGCTGTTCCTGCGAAGCGCCCACAGCGGGCGAATCTGGAATCCCGTTCAACAGAAAGCGTTTCGGTCACGGCGCGCCAGTTGACGGGGCGCGATGCGGAGCAGGCTGTTTCGAAGGCCGTCATGCGCCAGTTTGTGCCGGGAACCAGCCCCTACCGTATGCTGGACCGGATGCCGGGGGTCAGCTTCACATCCACGGATCCATTCGGAATCGATAGCTTCGGCGCCAATCTTTACGTCCGCGGGTTCTTCATGAACCAGATGGGTGTGACGGTTGATGGCGTGCCCCTGAATGATCAGACTTACCAGTCCGTCAGTGGCATGAGCCTTGCTTCGGCCATTATTCCGGATGATATCCAGTCTATGCGGATGTCTCAGGGGGCTGGGTCCGTCGAGCTACCATCCACAAACACGCTGGGTGGAACAATCCAGATCGGGTCGTCTGATCCGAACGACAAGCGTGGCGGCAAGATCAGTCAGTCTTTCGGCAGCTATAATTCTTATCGCACCTATGTTCGGCTGGATTCCGGCAAGCTGAACAGCTCTGGCACGAAGTTCTACACGTCCTATGCCCGTACCGACGAGGGCATGTGGATGGGGAGTGGTGACCAGTTCATGCAGCAGGTTGATGCCAAGCTTGTGCAGCCCATCGGGCAGCGCAGCCGCATGTCTGCGTTTTTTAACTGGTCCAGCCTTGCTCAGTGGAACTACCCGGATACGTCCGTCGGGATTTTGAAGAATCTTGGATGGCGGACGCCGCATCTCTATCCGAATTATGGTCTGGCCTACGGCATTGCAAAGGGTACGGCAGCGCTTCCGGCTGGGTATAGTGGCGTGCCGGGCATCGATGGATCCGAAATCGCGATGTACGATGGCGGTCAGGCTGAAACCAACTACATGGGTGGCCTGCACTTCGATCTGGCTCTCACGGATAACCTGACCTGGAACACAACGGTCTATGGTCACAGCCAGACCGGCTATTACAGCTACACGGACTCCGAAGACCCATCCCCAAATGGTGCGCCATTCTCAGAAGAAGTCTGGCAGAATCGTCAGGAGCGTTACGGTCTTGATACGAGCCTTCGCTACAAGTGGGGACGCCACACGATCGAGGGCGGTGTCTGGTACGAGAACAACAACCAGCAGGCGGGCCTGTTCAATTACCAGCAGCCGGTGCTAGGCGAGGGCGCGCCTCTCAAGGCCGTCGGTCCCTATGACGTTTACGGAAAGGCTTTTCTGGAAGGGTACAACTTCCAGTGGACGACCAACGTCATGCAGTTTCACCTTCAGGACAGTATCCGCCTGACCGAAGGTCTGACGCTGCATGCCGGGTTCAAGTCCATGGTTGCGACGACCTCAGGCGGCGCGAACTACAATAACGCGGATTGGACCGGCTCTGACGAACTGCCGAATGGCTCTCTGACCGCTTCTCAGGCCTTCCTGCCGCATCTTAATCTGGACTGGCACATCAACAACCACCATGAGCTGTATGTGGATGTGGCCGAGAATATGCGTGCCTACGAAGTCTCGGCCTATGGCGTGGCGAACTCGGTTTACTCGGTTGAAGATCAGGCGACCTTTCAGGCGCAAAAGAAGTCTCTCGAGCCGTCCAAGGCCTGGGTCTATCTGGGTGGATACCGCTACACGTCCAAGTATCTTCAGGCGAATGCGACCGTCTATCATGCCAGCCTGATCCATCCGATCCTGGCCGCGGCTGTTGGTTCTCTGACCAATCCGGTGTCTCAGGTGATCGACTTCGGTCATATCTCCATGACGGGTGCCAATGGCGATATCACGCTGACGCCGATTGAAGGTCTGAGCATCAGCAATAACCTGAGCTACAACAAGGGTACCTACGACCGGGACGTCGATACGGCGGGTGGTTTCTACGCGCTGGCAGGCAAGAACATCGTCAATTACCCGGCGTGGATGTACAAAACGTCCGTCTCATACACCTGGAAGGGTGCGACGGCGCATTTCGATGCCAACTACTATAGCCGCCGTTACTACAGCTTCATGAATGATACGTCCGTTGGTGGATACTGGCTGGCGAATGCCGGGATGCAGTATCGTTTCGGCAAGCTGAGTGTGCTGAAAGACGTCACGGCGAGCTTCAACGTCTATAATCTGTTCAACACGAAATACATCGCCATGATGGGCCAGAACGACAATCCTGCGACAGGGGATTATCAGTCCATGGAACGCGGAGCCGTTCGTGAGTTCTTCGGAACGGTCAGCGCATCGTTCTAAGTACGTTCAGAGGCTGGGAGACGCAGGTCTCCCAGCCTTTTTTAATGCCGCTGTAGCCAGTTGGGGTCTGTTGCACGATGAGCGATATCGGCAAACCAGCCCTCTTTCTCTGATTGAGGAATGGAATATCCTGCTGCATAGGCGGCTACGAGAACGGGCTTGCCCGTAGGGGGAAGCAGGATCGCCACATCTCCGGACGCTGCCCGTTCCACAGCTGGATTGTAGCCGGGTTTCACAGTCCATGTTCCGGTCTTGTGACCGATGCGCCATCCTTCTCTCAATCCGGCCGGCATACGTTTTGGACCGGTTGTGGTGGCCAGGAGCCATTTGAGAAGCTGAGCCTGAGAGGCCGAACTCAGATTGTTGCCATAGAGCATGTTCTGAAGGTTCGAGACCATGGCGCGTGGCGTGGTGGTGTCTCGCAGATCCCCCATTGGAACACGGTTCAGCGCCGTCTCGTAACGGTCCAACCTTGTCACTGGGTCATGATGATCGCGCAGCCAGTGTGTGAGGGCCGCCGGGCCGCCAAGCCTCTTCAGAAGGAGGTTTGCGGCGGTGCTGTCGCTTAGTGAAACTGTTGCAGCGCAAAGTTCGCCAACAGACAGACTGGCGTGCGCTGTTTTTGAAGCCGCGAGAGCGGCTTTGACCTCCGGGGACGCGGAAATGAGATCCTTGCGGCTGAAGGCAATCTCTCGACCCAGGTGTTCACGGCCGTAGTCCGTTCGTGACAAGGTGGCAGCAGCCAGCAACCATTTGAATGTCGAGCACATGGGCAGGTGCGTGTCCGGGTTTTCACCGAGTGTCCGGTTCGTTTCCAGATCCAGTGCCCACCATCCGGATTGCTCCTGCTCGCGGGGTTCTGCTGACGCAATCTGTGGAAGTGTGGTGAAAGCGCAGGTGGCCCCTGCGAGAAAAGAACGGCGCTTCATGACGTTGGGATACCGAGATCTGCGCTCAGGTCATCAATGAACTGCGCCGCGACACGTCCAGAACGACTGCCACGCGTGAGAGCCCACTGAAGCGCTTTGCGGCGCAGGTCTTCTGGCGAAACAGGAAGCTTGCGGGCTGCTGCATAAGTCTGAACGATATCCAGATATTCGTCCTGGCTGGCACCATACAAGCCAATCCAGAGACCAAAACGGTCTGACAGGGAGACTTTTTCTTCGATGGCTTCAGACGGATTAATGGCACTACCGGTTTCGTTCTCGATCATGTCGCGCGGCATGAGATGGCGGCGGTTCGAGGTTGCATAGACCAGAACATTGTCCGGACGTCCGCCGATACCACCATCCAGAACGGATTTGAGGGATTTGTAATCAGCATCCTGGCTTTCGAACGACAGATCATCGCAGAACAGGATGCATCGGCGATCGGTTGTACGCAGAACGGCCAGAAGTTTCGGTAGGGTGGAAAGCTCGTCACGCTGGATTTCGATAAGCGCGAGCGTCGGCTGTCCCTTGGCGCGCTGCTCGGCGTTCACTGTGGCAATCGAAGCCTTCACCAGCGAGGATTTGCCCATGCCGCGAGCGCCCCAGAGCATTACGTTATTGGCCGTGAAGCCTTCTGCGAAATGACGTGTGTTCGTCATGACCTGTGAAATCTGTCGCTCAATCCCTCGAAGCAGTGAAAGGGTAACGCCGGAAACCTTCTCAACCGGAGCAAGCGTTCCTATCGCAGCCTGCCAGATAAAGGCATCATGGTGCTTCAAAATATCAGCACTTGTCGGTTTGGGGCTCATGCGTTCGAGGCTGTCTGCAATACGTTCAAGGACGTTGAGCAGGGCGTGATCGGTCATGGAATTCGCTTTGTGCCAGTGATGAAGGAAGCGCCCGTCCTTGACGGGGAAACTCCGGACGATATGGTCCCCGCACGTTTCACTCAAGACTGGACCAATATTCCATGAGCAGTCTGTTCATTTCTTCCGCACAGGCCGCCGATGGCGGCGGGCTCCTCGCGAACCCGACGGTGCTTCAGTTCGCCCCGATGATTTTCATCTTCGTGGTTTTCTACTTCCTGCTGATCCGTCCGCAGCAGCAGCGTCAGCGCAAGCTCCGTGAAGAGCAGGGCGGTCTGCGTCGTGGTGACAAAGTTGTGACGGCCGGCGGTATCGTTGGCATCGTGCAGGCAACCCGTGACGGCAGCGACGAAGTTGATGTCGAAATTGCTCAGGGTGTCCGTGTGAAGATCGTTCGCACCACGATTACGAACATCGTCTCTCGCGACAAGGCTGCAAACGACTCCTGATCGGGTCTTAGCGCGCCAAGAAAAACGCCCCGCCGGGAGACCGGTCGGGGCGTTTTCCGTTTTCAGGCTGCTGAAAAACTCAGGCAGACTTCAGTTCGGCTTCTGCGAACTCATAGTTCGCCAGCTTGTCCAGATAGTTCGTGATGTAATCCGGACGGCGGTTGCGGAAGTCGAGGTAGTAGGCGTGCTCCCAGACGTCGAGGCCGAGAAGAGCCTTGCCCTGACCTTCGGCGAGCGGGTTGGAGCCGTTGGCCGTCTTCGTCACGGCAAGCTTGCCGGACTTGTCGAGAACAAGCCAGGCCCAACCGGAACCGAACTGCGTCGTGGCAGCCTGCTTGAATGCGGTCTTGAAAGCATCCACGGAGCCGAAGTCTTCCGTGATCTTCTTTTCAAGCGATGTCGGCAGCTTGCCACCCGTCGGGGACAGGTTCTTCCAGAACAGGATATGGTTCCAGTGCTGGCCGGCATTGTTGAAAACCGGGGCAATGTCAGACTTGCCATGAGAGAATGCGATGATCTCTTCAAGGGACTTGCCAGCCAGTTCCGGTTTGCTTTCGACGAAGCCGTTCAGGGCTGTGACATAGGCCTGATGATGCTTGCCGTGGTGAAGTTCCAGGGTCTCCTGGCACATGCCAGCGCCTGCGAGCGCGTTGGCGGCGTAGGGCAGTGAGGGCAGTTCGAAGGCCATGATGTTACTCCTTGGCAAAATGAAGAAGTCATTCCCTCAGGGATGAGGGGTGACCACTGTCATAATCGATCTCATTTATGAGGCGTGTTGGCAACGCTGTGTTCCATCGCGCCGATGAGAGCTGAGTAGTCCTCGTCAGCGTGCTGGCGGTTGGAAAGGCCCAGAGCCTGATCGGCTATGGCCATGGCAGGCATGAAGGCGCCCACTTTACGTCCCGCATCAATCAGAAGGCCCATGTCCTTGGACATCAGACGCGTCGGGAACTGGGATGGGAAGGACTTGTCCTGGCCCATTTTCAGTTTGCGCTTGTGATGGGGGCTGACAACGGCGACCTGCTGGAGTGTATCGAACAGGACATCGCGGTCGATACCCGCTTTCAGTCCGTAGCTCACACCTTCGGCAATGACATTGAGTGTGGCACCCATGACGCCATTCACGACGAGTTTAAGCCGAGCAGCAGAGCCAGCAGGCCCGGCGTGGATTGTCAGCTTGCCAACGACATCCAGAATCGGCTTGGCGCGTTCGACAGTCTCGGCATCTCCACCAACCAGCATGACCAGGTCGCCGGTTTCGGCTTCTGGTGTACTGCCGGACATTGGGGCGTCCAGAACGACAAATCCGTTTTCTGCGGCGATCTTGGCAAGAGCCAGTGCTTGCTCCGGAGACACTGTTGACGTGTCGAGTACCAGCTTCCCTGCTGAAATGCCCGCAAGCATTCCATTGTCCCCCTGAAGGGACTGATTTTCAGCCGCATCGTTGGGAACACAAAGGATGATGACGTCGGCAGCCTCTGCAATGGCGCGCGGGGAGGGAAGCATCTCCGTCTCGTCTTTGCCGCCGGAGGGCGCAAAGGCCACAACGGAATATCCGGCACGGCGGAGATTGGCGCCCATCCGCTGGGCCATGGCGCCGTAGCCGATAAAACCGATTTTCATATCGGGCATGCAAACAGGCTCCTTACGATGCGTTGCTTCAGTTCACGCACTATGGCTGCCAGAGTTTCATTCAGATCGGAAATTGATCATGGCGATTTTTCGCTATCCATGTCCTGCACCATCGGAGATCACCCCAAAAGAGGTCTACCTTTCTCGCCGGGGAATGCTGGGAGGGAGTGCCATAAGTCTCATGGCTGCTCTTGCCGGGACGGCTGAAGCGGACGCTCTCAAAGCTCATCCTGGCCCTTATTCGGGAGGGCTAACGCCCACACCGGAAGAATTCGTAACCGGGTACAATAATTTTTACGAATTCGGGATGGAGAAGGATGATCCTGTTTCTCATGCAGGTGATTTCCATCCATTGCCGTGGACACTCGAAATCTCAGGGATGGTGAAAAAGCCTCAACACATTGATGTTGGAGCACTGTTGAAATCCTCCGACATTGAAGAGCGCATTTACCGCATGCGCTGTGTCGAGGCGTGGTCCATGGTTATCCCGTGGGATGGCATTCCTCTGGCGAAGCTTTTGGCCTTGGCCGAGCCGGATAGCAATGCTCGCTATGTCGCTTTTGAAAGTGTTGTCAGGCCCTCTGAAATGCCGGGGCAGAGCAGTGCCTTTTCAGGAATTTCGTGGCCCTATGTTGAGGGTTTGAGGCTGGATGAGGCCATGAACCCGCTCACATTGCTGGCCGTCGGTATTTATGGCGAAAGCCTGCCCAACCAGAATGGTGCTCCCATCCGGCTGGTTGTGCCGTGGAAATATGGTTTCAAGGGAATTAAATCCATCCAGCGTATCCGTCTGCTGGATCGGCAGCCTCCGACAACATGGAACCGATTGGCGCCAGACGAATATGGCTTTTACGCCAACGTCAATCCGCAGGTTGACCATCCGCGATGGAGCCAGGCGAGTGAACGTGTCATTGGCTCCAAGACTCTCTTTGGCACGAAACGTCAGCCAACACTGATGTTCAACGGTTATGCCGAGCAGGTCGCCAGTCTCTATAAAGGCATGAACCTGCATGAAAGCTTCTAGAGTATCAGGGAAAAGCACTGCTTTTCTGCGGAGATACTGGCACGTCGTGCTTTATCCCCTTGGCTTTATTCCGGCTGCCTGGCTGGTCTGGCAGGGACAAAGCGGAGAGCTTGGTGCTGATCCAGTCAATGTCTTTGAGCGCAGCTTAGGTCTTTGGGCTTTCCGGTTCCTGCTGATTTGCCTTGCGCTCGCTCCGATGCAAAAAATTATCGGCATCAATCTGCTAAGGTTCAGGCGGTTGACCGGATTGCTAGCGTTTTTCTACGCTGTAATGCATCTGGCCTCTTATCTCGCGCTGGATCTCCAGTTTGATATTTCAATTTTCTGGCGAGATGTAACGCGGCGCCCATTCATCATTTTGGGAATGGTAGCGCTGGTGTTGCTGTTTCCACTCGCCGTGACATCAAACCGCATCTCAATGCGAGGGCTCAAGCGAAACTGGAAGCGGTTGCATCGACTGGTCTATGTCGCTGCCGTTCTGGCAGGCATACATTTCTTTCTCTCGTTCAAAACGCTGAACAGCACGACTGCCTTTTATCTGACGGTAATGGGGCTAGTGCTGCTGACAAGAGTGCCAGCGCTTGTGAGCGCTGGCAGGCGCGTGTTCACGCACTTGGGCGCAAGGCGCTCCTGATCTGCGGAATAAGCTTTATCAAAGCATTTTTGCGCTGAGTTAGAAGATCGGGGTCGGCCTCTTCAGAGAGGGGGTGGCATGCATCGGCAAGCAGGAGCCCGTCTGGCAGACGTGTAATTTCGCCGGGCCGGAAGTCGAGCCGTGTCAGGGGAATACCGCAGGCTCCAAGGACAGCGATGTGAGCGCTTATGCCCAGAACCAGGACGAGGCGCAGTCGCCCCATGTCCTGTAATTCGTCGCAGAGCGCGGCACTACAGGATTCCATATCGGTGGGAAGAGATGCCTGCTCCGGAGGCAGGTGCCGGGTGACAGACGTGATACGCGCCTGAATGAGAAGCGGATCACGTCTGTCTTCAGCAAAACAAATTCCCTGTGCTTCAAGAAATGGCACAAGGGTCTTGGTGGCTTTTTCCGGATCAAGGCAGACAACCAGCAACTCAGCGGACAGGGGCCCAAGGCCTTCCTTTAAAGACAAGGATGGCTGGACGTCTGAACGAACTGTTGGGTGACCGTCTGATATTGTTGAACCGGAAGAAGCCTGGGGCGTCATGTATCGCTGCTCTCGTCACTGTTGATGTCTGCTGGATGACGAACCGGCGGAGCCTGACGAGGCCTCGTTTCTGACTGGCGCCGTGTGAAGGACGGAGCAATGTCAGCCAATTCCACGAAACGGTCAGCCTGTCTGCGCAGGTCATCGCCGATCATGGGCGGGGTCGAGCGCATAGAAGAAATGACAGTCACGCGTACGCCACGGCTTTGTGCGGCCTCAACAGCACGGCGCAGATCCGAGTCGCCGCTGATGATGACGGCGTGATCCAGTCTGGAGGACTGCTCAAGCAGATCTACCGTGAGTTCGACATCCATATTTCCCTTGATACGGCGTCTTCCTGAATGATCCGTAAACTCGCGAGCATTTTTCAGAACAAGGTGGTAGCCGTTGTAGGCCAGCCAGTCTGTCAGGGGGCGAAGTGGAGAATAGTCGTCCGTCTCAGGCATGGCAGCGTAATAGAAGGCGCGCTGGAACTGGCTCTGGCTTTCAAACAGACTGCGAAGGCTACGAAAATCTACTTCAAATCCAAGGTTGCGTGCGGCGTGATGAAGGCTCGCGCCATCGATGAAGAGAGCGGTGCGTTCGTTTTGACGCAAAATCATATGATATTCCTGGTTGTAAAATGTGTTGTCTCGCCTGACAGAGACAGGCCCCAACGATAGAACATGAAACGATTCAGCCAGCGATTAAGTTTGGTCAGGATTATGGCAGAAAAGCGGGGCTGCGTTGCATTGGCATGAACAGCATGCTAATGCCAGCCTCTTCTGTATTCATTTTCTATAGTTTTACCCGAAGGGGGCCAGTCGCATGGCGCGTGTAACCGTCGAAGATTGCATCGAGAAGGTTCCAAACCGTTTCGAGCTGGTTCTGCTGGCTGCCCAGCGTGCCCGCGCACTCTCCCGTGGCGAAGAGATGCTGCTCGATCGTGATAACGACAAGAACCCGGTCGTTGCACTTCGTGAGATCGCTGAAGACAAGCTGAACCTTGGTGGCCTGCGTGACGGCATCATCCGTTCGCTCGCCCGCGCTCCCGAGCCGGAGCCTGTGGACGAAGAAGTTATGGACATCATCCCGACGGACCAGAACATTTTTGGTCTGCAGGATGTTTCTGCTGAAGAAGAGCATGCTCACATGGCAGACAACATGTCTGCCGATGAAGCTGCTGCCATTGAGGCAGAGCTGGGTGGCCGGGGCCGCCGCTGATTTTCTCTGCTTTATCCTGACTGAGGGGGGTATGCTTCATGCCTGACGCATCTCCTCCTGTTGAGCGCACCGCTGTCGCGACGGGAGACTTCAAACCTTCCATCAGCGGGCTGCTCCGTCGGATCGAGAGTTACGATCCGACTGCTGATCTATCCCGCGTCGAGGCTGCCTATGATCTGGCTGCCGATGCTCATAATGAGCAGCGACGGGATAACGGCGACGCCTACATCACTCACCCGATTGCTGTTGCCAATATTCTGGCAGGTTTCAGGATGGACACGACGTCCATCATCGTGGGGCTACTGCATGATACGGTTGAGGATACAGGCGTTTCCTGTGCCTCTCTGAAAAACCGATTTGGCGAAGACGTTGCATCCCTCGTCGATGGTGTGACGAAGTTGACGCGGCTTGAGCTGCAGTCTGACCGGACGAAGCAGGCGGAAAACTTCCGTAAGCTTGTGCTGGCCATGTCGCGGGATATCCGCGTCCTGATCGTCAAGCTTGCCGATCGTCTGCACAACATGCGGACGCTGCATTATGTCCAGCGCCTGGACCGGCGGCAGCGTATTGCCCGTGAGACCATGGATATCTATGCGCCGCTCGCCGAGCGCATTGGTATGGATCGGGTCAAGACGGAGCTTCAAAATCTTTCCTTCGCCCAGCTTGAGCCGGAAGCAGACGCCACGATCCGTGCCCGTCTGAACTTCCTGCGCGGGCAGGGTGCCGACATCATCGAACATATTCGCAAGGAGCTGATTGCTCTTTGTGCGGAAGCGGGTCTCGACAAGGTCGAAGTGACCGGGCGCGAAAAATCTCCCTTTTCAATCTGGGAGAAGATGCAGCGACGCAATGTGGCGTTCGAACAGCTTTCGGACATCATGGCGTTCCGTCTGCTCGTTCCAACTCGTGATGCCTGTTATATGGCTTTGGGCGCCATTCATGGCGCTTATCCGATGATTGCGGGCCGGTTCAAAGATTATATTTCCACCCCAAAGGCCAACGGCTATCAGAGCCTGCATACGGGGGTGACACTCCGTCACCCCCGTAATCAGAAGATTGAAGTGCAGATCCGTACGGCGGAAATGCACGATCTCGCTGAAAACGGTGTGGCCTCGCATTGGGCCTATAAAGAAGATACGACGCCAAGCGAGCGTGAAGCCGCAGCGCTATCTTCGGCTTTTGGCGCCGGTAGCCGGAAGCTGCGCTGGGTGCAGGATCTTCTGGATATTCTGGAAGACAGCCAGGCCCCCGATGAGTTCCTGGAAAATACCAAGCTTGAACTCTATCAGGACCAGGTTTTCTGCTTTACGCCCAAAGGGCAGCTGATCTCGCTTCCCCGGGGCGCAACACCTGTCGACTTTGCCTATGCCGTGCATAGTCAGGTGGGCGATACCTGCGTCGGAGCCAAGGTGAACGGGCGGCTTCTGCCGTTGCGTCATGAGCTCCAGAACGGAGATCAGGTCGAGATCATGACGGCTCGTGGCGGTACACCGTCGCCGTCATGGGAGCGGTTTGTTGTTACGGGCAAGGCTCGTGCGCGCGTGCGCCGTTTTGTGGCCGCGCAGCAGCGCCAGGTACATCTGGACAATGGGCGTGCAGCCATTGCCAAGGCCTTCCGTCAGGAAGGTGTCGATGGCTCCGAAAAGGTTCTTGACGGAATCCTCAAGGAGCTTCGGCAGAGTTCCATCGAAGATCTCTATGTGGCTGTCGGGAACGGGCAGTTGGGTCCGAAGGATGTGGTCAATACCGCATATCCGGATCTGCGGCAGAGTGGTCGGGCGCCTCGGATGGTGCCGGGTCTGTCACCGCGCTTTGGTCAGTCGCTTCTTTTGGGGGCGGGAAGTGGACCGGCACGTCAGTCGCCTGTTGTTCAGTCTACGAATATTCTCAAGGGTATCGGCACAGGGATTGCGACGAGTTTTGCCGGATGCTGCCGCCCGCTGCCGGGCGACCCGATTGTCGGCATCATAGCGCAGAGTAAGGGCGTGACGATCCATCGACGTGGGTGCCAGAACCTGTCGAGTTTTGCAGATACGCCAGAGCGCTTCATTGAGGTGGACTGGGATTATGAGGCGCTCGGAAGACGCAAGGATGCGGTTCCTTACACGGCGCGCCTGTCGGTTATTGCGGCAAATGAGCCCGAAGTTCTGGCGACCCTGACCAATACCGCAGCTAAATATAATGGCAGCGTCATCAACCTCAAGATTGTGAACCGTCAGCTCGATTTTATGGAAATTTTGGTTGATCTTGAAGTCCGTGACCTAAGGCATCTCTCGTCACTTATTGCCGCGTTCCGGACAGCTGTGGGTGTGATGCAGGTGGAGCGCGCGAAGGGATGACGGCGTGATTCTTGGCATGGGAACAGACCTGTGCATGATTTCCCGCATCGAACGCAGCATTGACCGGTTTGGAGATCGTTTTCTTGACCGGGTATTTACGGAAGCCGAGCGTAGTCATGCCGAGCGTCTGTCCGGTCAGGCGCGGACGGGAAGTTATGCCAAGCGTTGGGCAGCCAAAGAAGCGTGCGTCAAAGCTTTGGGGACCGGAGTTGCTGAAGGTGTGCAACTTCAGGACATTGGGGTTCTGAACGATCAGAAGGGCGCTCCAAGGCTCGTTCTATCCGGCGGAGCTCAGCTTGCTCTGGAGCGTCTGACGCCATCAGGATGTCGGGCAGACGTCCTTGTGAGCCTGACGGATGACCCTCCCTTTGCATTGGCGCAGGTCATCATTCAGTCTGTTAGGGTTTGAAGCGCTCGCCATTGCGGGCAAGCTGCGTTAAGAGCGTCCCATGACTCAGGAGAAAAGCCCCGTGAAGGGTTCAGAGAAGGCTGGTGCAAAGCCGGCGGCCCGTGAAGAATCTCTGGGAGAGAGCGTGCGCTGGCTTGCCCTTATGGTGCTGGCTGTCGTCGCCGTGCGTTCTCTGGTGTTTGAGCCGTTCAATATCCCCTCAGGCTCGATGATCCCGACCTTGCAGATCGGTGATTTCGTTCTGGTATCGAAATCCAGCTACGGCTATTCACGGTTTTCGTTTCCGTTTTCGCCTAATCTCTTTAACGGACGGATCATGGGCTCTGAGCCGCATCGTGGCGATGTGGCTGTTTTCCGGTTCACCCAGAATACCTCCGTTGATTACATCAAGCGGATTGTCGGGCTGCCGGGTGACCACATTCAGATGACGGGCGGAAAGCTCTTCCTTAATGGAATTGAAGTGCCGCGGACGTCCCTGGGGCATTACGAGGTTGTCGACGAAAATAACCGTCTGCTGAGCGGTGACCGATATCGGGAAACGCTGCCTGGGAGTGCCGGGCGCCCACCTGTTGAGCATGATATTCTCAAGCTGACGGACGAAGGCTTTGCCAACGACACGCCAGAATATGTCGTGCCACAGGGTTATTTCTTCGCGATGGGTGACGACCGGGACGATAGCGCTGACAGTCGTTTCCAGGGTGATGGCCCGGATGATCTCGGCTATGTCCCGATGCAGAACCTTGTAGGGCGTGCGCCGCTTGTTCTGTTCTCCATGGATTTGCGGCATCCGGCATGGCAGTTCTGGTACTGGCCGGTCGAAATTCGCTGGAACCGTTTTCTGCATCCTGTCACATGAAACTTTCACAGGAAGAGGCCATGGAGGCCATGGAGCAGGCGCTCGGTCATCGCTTTGCGAACCGGGATCTGCTCGTGGAAGCTCTGACGCATCGTTCTGCGGTCAGTGGGCGTGATCCTCGTCGTGGCAAACGTACGCAGGGCCCTAAGGGAACCGGTTCGAATGAGCGACTGGAATTCATTGGAGACCGGGTGCTGGGCCTTCTGATGGCAGAGTGGCTGTTCGAACACTATCCGCTGGAGCAGGAAGGCGCGCTGGGTCCGAGGCATGCCCATCTTGTTTCGCGACCTGTTCTCGCCGAAATCGCGGATAACATCCATTTATCTTCGGCTCTGACGATTTCGCCGCATGAAGAGGCCGCCGGTATTCGGCGCCTGTCCAGCATCCGGGCCGATGCCATGGAAGCGCTGTTAGGTGCTCTTTATCTGGATGCCGGGCTGGAGCCTGCACGGCGTGTTGTCCGTCAACAGTGGGAAGGGCGGATCGACAGTCATGCCCGGCCTCACAAGGAGCCCAAGACCCTTTTGCAGGAGTATCTCCTGTCCAAAGGGCTCCCGCTCCCGAAATATGAACTCCTCGCCGCAGAGGGGCCGTCTCATGCGCCCGTGTTTCGTGTGGCCGTTCAGGCATTTGGCCTGACGGGGCATGGAGAAGCAGGCAGTAAGAGAGTGGCCGAAAGTGCGGCAGCAATAGATCTTCTGAAACGTCTTGGTCAGAACGTAGCGTCGTGAGGCGCATGTGGAAAAGGATTGGTACATGACCACACGCTGCGGTTTCGTGGCCCTTGTCGGGTCCCCGAATGCTGGAAAATCAACACTCCTGAACCGGATTGCCGGTGCCAAACTGTCGATTGTGAGCCCCAAGGCTCAGACGACACGCTTTCGCACGCTGGGAATTGTGGTTCGCAACAATGCTCAGATCATTCTTGTGGATCTGCCCGGTATTTTCAAGCCGCGCCGTCGGCTTGACCGGGCCATGGTCAACGCGGCCTGGACGGGATCCCAGGATGCGGATCTGACGCTTCTCCTGATCGACGCCAAGGCTGGTTTGCGGGATGATGTCCGTGAAATCATTGGCAAGCTTGCGGGGAGTGGCAAGAGGGTCTGGCTTGTTCTGAACAAGACGGATCTTGTTGGCGCTGAAGAATTGCTGCCGCTGACCAAGGATGTCAGCAGCCTGATCAGCGTTGAATATGTGTTCATGCTGAGCGCCCGTTCCGGAGATGGCGTTGATGACCTGATGGATCATCTGGCACGTGAACTGCCGGAAGGCCCGTATCTCTACCCTGAAGACGATCTGACGGATCTTCCGGATCGTCTTCTTGCGGCTGAGCTGGTGCGCGAGCAGATCTTTATGCAGACGCATGAAGAGATCCCATATCAGGCGACAGTCGAGACCGAGAGCTTCAAGGAACGCCCCGATGGATCAGTGCGCGTGGAAGTCACAATCTACGTGTCACGCCCTGGTCATAAGGCGATCCTGATTGGCGAAGGTGGCCATAAAATCAAATCCATTGGTGCACGAGCACGAATGGAACTTCAGGGCCTGCTTGAGCGAACCTGCCATCTTTTCCTGAACGTCAAGGAGCGGGCAGGCTGGGATGAAGAGAAGGCACGCCTGAGGGCGATTGGCCTCGAAGAGTAACAGGGTGGAAACGCTGTCAACGGGGCTTTTCATAAGAAGCCTCGTGTCTGACATCGCTTGTTCCCAGCCCTCTGCGTCTGTATGACAGGCGCAAAGTCACCACAAATCCAGCAAGAGACGGGCACGATGACCGAACAACGAGACAAAAGCCCCTCCTACAAACGTGTTCTGCTCAAGGTGTCAGGTGAAGCCCTGATGGGTAAGGGCTCGGGTGGAGTGGACCCGGAAATGGTGGACATGGTCGCCGCCGATATTGCCGCAGTTGTGGCGTCTGGTGTGCAGGTCTGCCTCGTTGTCGGTGGTGGCAACATTTTCCGTGGCCTGTCCGCGGCGGCACGTGGCATGGATCGTGCGCAGGGTGACTATGCCGGTATGCTGGCAACGGTCATCAACGCACTGATGCTCCAGAACGGTCTTGAACGTCAGGGGCTTGAAACGCGCGTCATGACGGCCATTCAGATGGCCGCGATTGCTGAGCCCTACATCCGTCGTCGGGCAGTCCGTCATATGGAGAAGGGACGCGTTGTTATCTTCGCTGCCGGAACGGGCAACCCGTACTTCACAACGGATACAGCTGCCGCCCTGCGTGCCAATGAAATGGAATGCGACGTCGTATTCAAGGGAACGCAGGTTGATGGCATCTACTCCGATGATCCGCGTCGTAATCCTGATGCCGTGCGTTATGATCAGTTGACGTACATGGATGTTCTGGCTCGTCAGTTGAATGTCATGGATGCCGCAGCGATCAGTCTTGCCCGTGAAAATAAATTGCCCATCGTGGTCTTCAACATGCATGCTCCTGGCGCGTTTGCAGCCGTTGTGCGTGGCGAAGGTCGCTTTACACGGGTTATCGAAGCAGGCTGATCGCCTCATTTTTAACGAACCTTTCAGGATATTCTCCTGAACTTACGTTGATTCAGAAAGGAACAGCTTAATGTCTGCTGACCTGAAAGACCTGATGGCTGACCTCACGCGCCGTATGGATGGTGCGATTGAGAGTCTGCGTCGTGACCTCTCTGGCCTGCGGTCTGGTCGTGCCAGCCCGAACCTGCTGGAGCCGATCCGGGTTGAAGCCTATGGCTCCGAAGTGCCGCTTTCTCAGGTGGGATCTATCGCTGTTCCGGAAGCCCGGATGCTGACGGTTTCCGTCTGGGATCGTACGCTGGTTGGTGCAGTGGAACGTGCCATCCGTGATGGTGGCCTGGGTCTTAACCCTGCTGCTGACGGTCAGACGATCCGCGTTCCCATTCCGGTGCTGACGGAAGAGCGTCGTAACGAACTGGCTCGTGCAGCCAATCGTTACGCCGAAAACGGTAAGATCGCTGTACGTGGTGTTCGTCGTGACGGCATGGAACAGACGAAGTCGCTCGAAAAGAAGGGTGACATCAGTCAGGACGACATGAAGTCCTGGACGGATTCCGTGCAGAAGCTGACAGACCAGTACGTCAAGAAAGTTGACGATATTCTCGCGGAGAAAGAACGCGAGATCAAACAGGTCTGATACCTTCGTTGACAATGGGATCTCTTCCTCAGACCAGCACGTCTTCTCTTTCATCAAGAGAGGGGGAAGGCGCGGCTGTTCCCGTCCATGTCGCCATGATCATGGACGGGAATGGGCGTTGGGCGCGCTCGCGCAATCTGCCAGTTGCAGCCGGACACCGGAAAGGTGCCGAGGCTGTGCAGGATTGCGTTCGTTCGGCCATTCGTCAGGGCGTGCGCTATCTGACGCTTTACGCTTTTTCTTCGGAAAACTGGCGGCGGTCTGCTGAGGAAGTCGGCGACCTGACATCGCTCTTGCGTTTCTATCTGCGCCACAAGCTCAATGAATTGCATGAGCAAGGGGTGCGTTTGCGCGTTATCGGAGAACCTGAGCGGTTCGAAGGAGCGTTGCGCGAGGAATTGCGCCGTGCGGAAGCAAAGACTGCTTCCAACACGACGCTGACTCTGACGCTCGCCCTGTCCTATGGCGGACGGGCCGATATTGTTCAGGCGGCACGACGTCTGGCGGATCAGGTTGCCAGTGGAACATTGGCATCGTCGGATATTACTGAGGAGCGTCTGGATCAGGCGCTTCAGACGTCCGATATGCCAGATCCGGATCTCGTTATTCGGACAAGTGGAGAATGTCGTCTCTCCAACTTTCTGCTCTGGCAGAGTGCTTACGCGGAACTGGTGTTCATGGACGTCCTGTGGCCGGATTTCGGGGAAGCTGAGTTCGTGCAGGCTCTCTCGCATTTTGCTGGACGGCAGCGCCGTTTTGGCGGTCGGCCAGCATGAGCGGATCGTCCCGGTGGTCTGATCTGAAGCTGCGTCTGACGTCAGCTGTCATTCTCGTTGTCGTTGCCGGGGGATGCCTCTGGCAAGGCGGCATGATCTATAACGCTCTCATCCTGCTGGCCATGTTCGGGCTGGTTTGGGAAGGGCTTACCCTCATCAAGCAGCCATTATACACCTGGCGCGGCGTCCTCCTTCTTCTCTGGCCGATGGTGTCAGGGGTTGCGGCCCTTCGCGGCGAGTGGAGCAGCGCATTCTGGATGGTTTGGCCAAGCCTCATTTTTGGTATTCCAGCCTGTATTCCTGTTGTCGTCTCCATTCTGGGCGGTCTCTCGCTCCTCTGGCTTCGACATTTGCCCTATGGTTTAGAGAGCGTTCTGTTCGTGCTGTGCGTTGTGATCGCCAGCGACAGTTTTGCTTATCTGACAGGCCGCATCTTTGGTGGCCCTAAACTGGCCCCTTCAATTTCTCCAGGAAAAACCCGCTCGGGCGCAATTGGCGGCCTGATCGGTGCGTCTTTTGCCGGGGGAATGGTGGCCTGGCTTTCTGGAGCGGGCTTTGTGGGTGGTGGTCTCCTGTGGGGGGCGGTTCTGGGTGTTTTCTCCCAGAGTGGTGATCTGCTTGAAAGTGCGGCCAAGCGTAGACTGAACGTCAAGGATTCCGGCCGTCTGATTCCAGGTCATGGCGGTCTGCTGGATCGTTTTGATGGCCTACTGGCTGCGGCACCGCTTGCCGCGCTTTTGTCACTGGCAGTTGCGGGGCAGGTGTTCTGGTCTGCCACTCCTGCGGATCTGATAGGCGGGTCTGCGCATCGTATCATTCCTCAGGGGGAATCTTCTCATGATTGACGGTTCTGTGGCCAAGCCTCGCCGGATCAGCGTTCTGGGCAGTACAGGTAGCATCGGGACTTCGACGGTCGATCTACTCAAGCGGATAAGCGGCGATATTGAAGTGCGGGCGCTGGTCGGGGGGCGTAATGTTGCCCTTCTTGCGGAGCAGGCTCGTGAACTTCGCGCTGAAATTGCTGTCATTCACGATGAGAGCCTGCATGACGATCTGAAAGCACGGTTGGCAGGGAGCGGTATCCGCACCGCAGCCGGGCGTCAGGCCGTTATCGAGGCCGGTGCGATGGAAGCGGACTGGACCATGGCTGCCATCACAGGCGCAGCGGGTCTGGAGCCGACACTTGCTGCCGCACGCAATGGTCATGCAATCGCGCTCGCCAACAAGGAAGCTCTCGTCTGTGCGGGCGATGTGATGCTCCGGGCTGTTGGCGAAGCCGGTGCGACGCTTCTTCCCGTCGATTCAGAGCATAATGCGATCGCCCAGGCTCTGGGTGGTTGTGACATGAGCACGGTTGAAAAGATCGTGCTGACAGCTTCAGGCGGCCCCTTCCGTCAGTCCACTCTGGAAGAGATGCGTGATGCGACGCTTGAAAAGGCGTTGAAGCATCCTACCTGGACGATGGGTGCGAAAATCACGATTGATTCGGCTTCCATGGCCAATAAAGGCCTGGAGGTTATTGAGGCCGCACGTCTGTTTGGTCTGACAGAAGACCGCATTGATGTTCTGGTGCACCCTCAGTCTGTGGTGCATGGGCTTGTTCAGTTCCGGGATGGCAGTCTGGTCGCGCAGATGGGGTCAGCAGACATGCGTATCCCCATTGCTCACACTCTTGCATGGCCTGACCGCATGGAAACACCATGCCAGCGTCTGGATCTGACAGCTTTCGGGCGCCTCGATTTCGAGGCCCCAGACGAGACGCGTTTTATTCCCCTACGACTTGCCCGTCAGGTTCTCAGGGCAGGAGGGGCTGCTCCCGCAGTTTTCTCAGCAGCCAACGAAGTTGCCGTGGACGCTTTTCTGAACCGTCGGATAGGATTCCTTGGTATTGGTGAAACCATCGATAGCGCTCTTCAGGCCATGACGGAAAATCCTGAACTGACGACGCTGGATGAAGTCCTGGAATGGGATGCGCGCGGTCGGGCATTGGCAGAAGAGCATATTCTTCGCGAAAGCGGCCGACTGCGGAACACAGTAAGCGAGACTGCCCTGCATGCATGATTTTCTGCGTACCATTCTTGCCTATGTTCTGATTCTTGGCGTTCTCGTGTTTATCCACGAGTTGGGCCATTACCTTGCTGCCCGGTGGCGCGGGGTAAAGGTTGAGACATTCTCCATCGGTTTTGGGCCTGCTCTTCGTCGGTGGCACGACAAATCCGGCACGGAATGGCGCCTGAGTGCGATTCCGCTCGGTGGATATGTCAAACCGCATGGGTTTGAAGGCCCTGACGATGCCACGGATGAGCAGAAAGCGGCTTGGATTCCTGGGCGCACCTTTCATGACAAGCCTGTCGGCTCCCGCGCGCTGGTGATCGTGATGGGGCCTGTTTTCAATTTTCTGTTTGCGATTGTGGCGTTTACCCTGCTGTTCGCAACGGTGGGCAAGCCGCAGCTTCGCGGGGATATTTCCCAGGTTGTGGCAGGCAGTGCTGCAGAGAAGGCGGGTGTAAAAACAGGTGATGTCATTACCCGGATTGGCTCGCTGTCCATTTCCGGTCCTGAAGATGTCATGGGGACGGTAGCGGCACGACCAGGCGCTGAGACCACACTTGAAGTGCGCCGGAATGGCCAGGATCTGACGTTGCCCGTGACAATTGGCAGCGTAAAGGCTGGCTCCCATCCGACTGGTGTTCTGGGCGTTGGTTTTGCGGCCTCTCCGGGGAAACCGGTTTCGCCGATCAAGGCGGCGGTCATGGGTGTTCAGGAAACCTGGACCATGTCAGTGCGGACGTTGCAGGGGGTCTGGCAGATCATTTCCGGGCAGCGCAGTGCACGGGAACTGGGTGGAACAATCCGAATCGCGCAGATCTCCGGACAGGTCGCCAGCTATGGCATGGCCAGTATTGTGTCGTTCATGGCGCTTCTTTCCATCAATCTTGGGCTGATTAATCTGTTCCCGATCCCGGTTCTCGATGGTGGACGACTGATCTTTTATGCTGTCGAAGCTATTAAGGGACGCCCGGTTTCACGCCGTGTTCAGGAAGTCAGTATGCAGGTCGGAATGGCGCTTATCGGCGCGCTTTTCCTCTTTTCAACAGTGAATGATCTCACGAATCTGGGTCTGTTTCACTGGATGTTTCACGCCGGAAGCTAATGTGAGATACGCCCGGTAACTCTTCGTGAGTGAAGGGAGATCTTGCATGGTGGGGGGATTTTCGGATACCTCCGCCAATGGCGTAGCGTGTCAGGCGCCTGCGAAAAATCTGTTACAAGGAAAACCGGTTTGTCAGGATCACGGTCAAGAGGTTCCCGGTCCCCGAACATGCGTTTGATGCTGCTGGCATCCGCATGTCTTCTCCCGACCGCTCTCGGTGTGGCGGAGGCCCGCTCTGCTCGTCAGCACCAGACATCAGGTGCAACCTCAGGCAACAACGTGATCCAGGCCATTTCGGTCACTGGTAACACGCGTATCGAGACCAGTACGGTTCTGTCGTACATGGTTGCTCAGCCGGGTGACTCTTTCAATCAGGACGATCTGGATCGTTCCCTGAAGACGCTCTATGCAACGGGCCTTTTCAAGGACGTCACCCTTCACCGCGATGGTAATACGCTGCTGGTGAATCTGGTTGAAAATCCGATCGTCAATCGTATTGTCTTTGAAGGCAATCATGCCCTGAAGGATGAGGATCTCCGCAAGGAAATCAGTCTTCGTCCTCGTGCGGTATTTTCGTCTCAGACCACGGCTGCCGACCGTCAGAAGATTTTGAACCAGTATGCAGGCAAGGCGCGTTTCGGCGCGACCGTTACGCCGCAGATCATCAAGCTCTCTCACAACCGTGTCGATGTTGTTTTCAAGATCAACGAGGCTCAGCAGACGCTGATCCACAAGATCGTTTTTGTTGGCAACCACGCTTTCAGTGAAGCACGTCTGGCTCAGGTGATCTCGTCCAAGGAGAATACCTGGTATCGCTTCTTCTCATCCTCGGATGAGTATAATCCTGAGCGTATCAAGTACGATGCGGAGCTTCTGCGCCGCTTCTACCTTCACAACGGATTTGTCGATTTCCACATGATCGACGCGACGGGCGAGCTTTCTCCCGATCACAAGTCCTTCTACGTGACGTTCACCATCCATGAAGGTGAGCAGTATCGCATTGGCAAGATGGACGTTCGTTCCACGGTGCGTCGTGTGACGCCGGAAATGATGCGCAAGCACATCGAGTTGTTCAAGCATCAGATCTATGACGGCACTGCCATCCAGCATAACACGACAAACATGCAGGAGTGGTTGCAGGCTCAGGGGCATCCGTTTGCGATGGTACGCTCTGAAATTGCTCGTAATCCGGAAAAGCGAATTGTTGACCTTCTGTTCGATGTGACTGAAGGGCCGCATGTGTATGTCGAGCGTATTGACATCAACGGCAACACCATCACCCGGGATAACGTGATCCGACGCAACCTGCCCATGGCAGAGGGCGACCCGTACACCCCGTTTGACAAGAAATATTCCAAGTTGGCCCTTCAGGACCTCGGATATTTCAGCACGGTATCTGTTGATCAGACGCAGGGCTCCGCTCCTGATCGTGTGAACGTGTCTGCCAACGTGGTTGAGAAGCCGACAGGTGAGTTTTCACTGGGCGGTGGTTACTCCACAGACGTTGGTGTGCTGGGTAATGCGTCCATCAAGCAGCACAACATGCTTGGTACGGGTATTGACGCCGGTATCTCGGGTACGGTTGCGTACTATGAGAAGCAGGCTGACATCTCCATTACGGATCCGTACTTCCTGAACCGTAACCTGGTGGCTGGCGCTGATTTCTACTTCATCCAGAACAACTACCAGACGTATCAGAGCTACAAAGAATCCCAGTACGGTATGAGCCTGCGTCTCGGGTATGCGTATAACCGCTATCTGTCGCAGTCCTTCAGCTACACGCTGGTCGATCGTCAGGTTGGCAACTTCTATGATGCCGCAACGGTTGCAGCTGACCCGTCCTATATCGAATGGGTGCCGTCTGTTTACGTTCAGCAGTCTGCAGGTTGGTCGCTCCTGTCGCAGCTGAGCACCTCCCTGACCTATGACCGCCGTGACCGTCGTATGAATCCTCATGACGGTTACATGATGAAGCTGGGTGGTGATTTCGCGGGTGTCGGCGGAAACGCCAAGTATTTCCGTGTGAAGGCTGATGGCGCGTACTACCTGCCGCTGGACAGCATTACCGGCAGCCATGACTGGACCATGCAGTTCAAGGGCGGCGTGGGTTACATGGGCGACTGGGATTCCAACAGCAAGCGCAACATCATTGATAACTTCTATCTTGGTGGTGAAAACCTGCGAGGCTTCCTGCAGGGTGGTGTAGGCCCGCGTTCTGGCCATATCTGTACGGGAGCATATGTCAGCGGGTCCTGCCCGACGCTTGATTATCTTCCGCGTCAGGGCCAGGAAGATCTGCTGGGTGGCCGTTTCATGTACACGGCTTCCGCACAGCTGAACTTCCCGATGCCGATGGGCGACGATCTTGGTATTTCCGGTCGTTACTTTGTCGATGCTGGTAGCCTGTCGAGCGTGCGTGTGCAGAAGAAGTACACAGACTATTCTCGCCGCTTCGAGGCCGGGTATCCTTATACCCCGATCAATGGTGACACCATGATCCCGCGTGTTTCCACCGGTCTTGGTATTTCCTGGAAGAGCCCGTTCGGCCTTGTGAATATTGATGGTGCCATTCCGCTGCGTAAGGAAAAGGGCGATCGTCTTTACCCGCTGCGCTTTGGCTTCGGACAGCAGTTCTAAGAACTGCGTGTCTGATTTCGAGCTCCAAGCAATTCCATCCCCTTTCCCAGAGGTGGTTATGACCTTTATTTCCCTGATGCGCCCGGCTTCGGTCGGTGCGCTTCTGGCTGCGACGGTTCTTGCTGTTGCACCCGCTGCTCACGCCCAAGCCGCCAACAACGGTGGATGGTTTGTTCCCAAGGCCGCACATCCGGATGCACCGGCTGCTGCACGTCCGGCACCTCGCCGTAGTGTGCCTATGGCTGAGGCGCCTGTTGAAGACGAGCAGGCTGCTCCGAATGCGCAGCAGGCTCCACCGGTTCTGCCGTTGCCGCCGATCCCTAATCCGCCAACTGTTGCGAAGGGCGCTGCGCCGCCAGCAGCAGTTATCGGTGTGATCAATGTCCAGGCTGTCATGCAGATGTCGTCTGCTGCGCAGGAGATCCAGCAGGTTCTTGGCGCACGTCGTGACAAGCTGGCACAGGCTGTGCAGCGTGAAGAGGGTGCATGGCGTGGTGAGCAGCAGAAGCTGCAATCCGAAGCCCGCAGTCTTACAGCCGACCAAATCCAGCTTCGTGAGCGCCATCTTCAGGAGCGTCGCGCCAAGGATCAGCGCGATTTTGGCAATCAGGCTCGCATTGTTCAGGAAGCCGCGCAGGTCGCCTTCCATCAGATCGAGCGTGAGCTTGAGCAGGGCAACGGCATCATTGCCGCCGTTGCTGGTGCGCATAACATGAACCTGGTTCTGCATGCCGAGCAGGTTGTGCTGCATGTGGGCGAGCAGGACATCACGGAAGAAGTGGCAAACCAGCTAAACAAGACGCTGCCACACGTGTTTATTCCTGACGAAGGCGTTGATCCTGAGCAACTTGCCAAATCTGGCAAGATGCCAACGACGGCAGATGAACAGCGTGCGCCGCAGGGTCCTGAACAGGCAGCGCCAGCTTCGGCTCCAGCGCAGCCTGAGTCCGTTCTCCGGCAGCATCACTGAGGCCTGATCCCGTGGCTGATAAGGTACTCACCGAAAACCGACCTGGTGATGAGCGCTTCTTCCTGAGAGCTGGACCTTTTGGTCTGGCTCATCTTGCGGAAGTATCGGGAAGCGAGGTTCGTTCCGCTGCTGAAGGGCAGGAGGATCAAGTCAGTTTCCGCGGGGTTGCCCCATTGCACGTTGCGGGACCGGAAGACGTGAGTTTTCTGGATAATCGCCGCTACCTGCCTCTTCTGGAAAAAACGCGTGCAGGGGTGGTCATTCTTGCGCCGGCTTTTGCCGACAAGCTGCCAGCGCATACGGCGGGCCTTGTCTGCAAAACGCCCTACCTTGCATGGGCACGCATCGCAGCGCTCTTTCATCCTGCACCGTCATCGACGGGTGTTCGCCATCCTTCTGCTTATGTCAGTGAGACGGCTGAGATCGGTGAGAATGTCGAGATTGGGGCTTTCGCTGTTGTCGAAGACGGCGCGAAAATTGGCCCGGGCACGCTGATTGGTGCGCATGCCGTGATTGGCCAGAGTGTCGAGATTGGTGAGCGTTGCCGCATTGGCAGCCATGTCAGTCTGACGCACGCCCGTGTCGGGAACAGGGTAACATTGTATCCCGGCGCCCGCATTGGTCAGGACGGATTTGGTTTTGCTGTCGGCCCTGCTGGTTTCGAGACCGTGCCACAGCTTGGTCTGGTTGTCATTGAGGACGACGTAGAGATCGGTGCTAACTCAACGATTGATCGTGGCTCCATGCGCGATACGATCATTGGGGCAGGCACGCGGATCGATAATCTGGTTCAGATCGGACACAATGCCCAGCTCGGAAAATGCTGCATTGTGGTTTCACAGGCTGGTATTTCCGGCTCGACCGAACTTGGCGACTTCGTCACGATTGCAGCTCAGGCCGGCCTGATCGGTCACATCAAGATTGGTGACAAGGCCCGTGTTGGGGCTCAGTGCGGTGTCATGTCTGACGTGGATGCGGGAGCGGATGTTATCGGCAGTCCCGCCATGCCCTTCCGGGAATTCTTCCGGAACGTAGCCACTTTGCGGAAGCTCTCCCGCAAAAGCGGCGACTGACCTTTCCGGTGACGGATGGTATCCCGTAGCCAGTTTTGCTAAGGGAGGCCATCCGCACTGCTCGGAGAGCAGAAAACTGACAAAATTTTCCCTTAGAAGGGCATGGTGAACAAAATGGATCGAGTGGACGCTCCGGCTGAAAAGACGACCCCGGCAGAAGGGGCTTCGGGAACGCACCAGGTTCCTGAGAGCATCGACATTCTGCAGATCATGCAGGCGATCCCTCATCGCTATCCGTTCCTGCTGATCGACAAGATGCAGGAAATCAAGGCTGGTGAGTCCGCTGTTGGCATCAAGAATGTCACGGTGAACGAGCCCTTCTTTCAGGGACACTTTCCTTCCCATCCGGTGATGCCAGGCGTTCTGATCATCGAAGCCATGGCCCAGACGGCTGCAACACTTGTTGTCCTGACGCTTGGCAAGGCCTTCGAAGGAAAGCTGGTGTATTTCATGACCATTGAAGGCGCCAAGTTCCGCCGTCCGGTCGGGCCGGGTGATCAGCTTCGTATTGAGGTGGTCAAAGAGAGGTCCCGGGCGAACGTCTGGAAATTCAAGGGTACTGCACGTGTTGACGGCGTTGCTGTTGCAGAGGCAACCTTCAGTGCCATGATCATGGGCTGAACTGATGCAGATTGCAGGAAAACGATCCGATAGCGCTGAGATTCACGCGACTGCTCTTGTCGATGAACGTGCCCGAATTGGGGAAAATGTTCGCATTGGCCCGTGGTGCATCGTCGGGCCTCATGTGACACTTGGCGACGGTGTGCACCTGCATGCTTCGGTGATTGTCGACGGGCACACGACCCTGCGTGAGGAAGTGGAAGTCTATCCGTTCGTCACGATCGGGATGGCACCGCAGGACCTCAAATATGCTGGTGAGCCGACACTTTGTGAGATCGGCGCGAAAACCATCATCCGTGAAAACGTCACCATTCATCGTGGAACGGCGCAGGGACATGCTCTGACGAAAATCGGTGCGTCCTGTTTGATCATGGCGAATGCTCATGTGGCGCATGACTGTGTTCTCGGTGATCGTGTGATTATCGTGAACAATGTTGTCATGGGTGGTCATGTCGAGATTGCTGATGATGCGAAGGTCATGGGATCAGCAGCGCTCCATCAGTTCGTGCGCATTGGGCGCGGCGCTGTTGTTGGTGGCGTTTGCGGCGTCGAGATGGATGTCATTCCCTACGGAAGCGTTCTTGGGAACCGCGCCCGCTTGGTTGGTCTGAATTGGATCGGATTGAAGCGGTCTGGTGTGGGCCCGGAAGAAATGCAGGCCATGCGTCGTGCGTTCCGGACGCTTTATCCGCGTCATGGCAGTACGGATGTGGTGCTTGAAGCCCGACTTGCGGACGTGCGCCGTGAATATGGGCATTTGCAGCGCATTGCTGAAATGCTGGACTTTATGGAAGCGCCAAGCCGCCGCGGGCTGACACGTGTGGCCCGTAATGAGGGGCTTTCCGAAACCGAAGGGGCCTGAGCATGATGGGGGCAGGTTGCGTCGGTATTCTGGCCGGGGCGGGCCCCTTGCCTGCAAAGGTCGCTGCGGCTGCCCTGGAAAAGGGGAAGTCGGTTTTTGTGGTCGGCTTTCGTGATTTCGCGGACATGGCCCGTCTGGCACCTTATCCACATGAAATCATCCGCCTTGCTGCTGTAGGAGAAATCCTGACAGCCCTTAAAAAGCATGGATGCAGGGAACTGGTTCTGATCGGGCCGGTTCGGCGCCCTGCATGGCGTGACCTTCGCCCTGATGCGGAAGGGGCGCGTGTTCTTGCACGTCTGGGACGCGCAATTTTCCTTGGCGACGACGGGCTTCTCGGAGCAGTTGTACGCGTGCTCGGGGAAGAAGGGTTCATTGTTCGTGGCGCCCATGAATTCCTTGATCATGCTACCGGTAAGAGCGGGACGCTTGGTCGAGTTGTGCCAGACGAACAGGCGCGTCAGGACATAGCGCGTGGTGTTCAGGTGCTGAGGGCCATGGCTGCGCTGGATATCGGGCAGGGGTGTGTCGTCCAGAGCGGTCTGGTTCTGGCTGTCGAAGCTCTTGAGGGCACGGATGCCATGCTGGGGCGCTGCGGCAAGTTGATGCAGGCTGGCAGTGGCGGCGTTCTTATTAAAATGCCCAAGAGCGGACAGGACCTGAGGGCAGATATGCCGACAATAGGTCCAGAGACGTTGGAAAATGCGGCCCGGAACGGATTGAGGGGCGTCGCGTTTCAGCCTGGTGTCACGTTGTTGACAGACCCTGACCGCTGCGTCGCCTTGGCTGACCGATACGGACTATTCCTTTACGGGCTGACAAGCGAAGATCTGAAAGAAGAAAAATGAGCACATTTCTGCACACGATGGTTCGTATTCGAGACATTGATCGCAGTCTGGCGTTCTACAGCCTTCTTGGCATGAAAGAACTGCGCCGCAAGGAAGTTCGTGAAGGCCGTTACACACTCGTTTTCATTGGATTCGCTGATAATGAGAACGGACAGGCTGAAATTGAGCTGACCTATAACTGGGATCAGGAAACGGATTACGACGTTGGCACGGGATTCGGCCATTTTGCGATTGGCGTGCCGGATGTGGCTGCGCTTGTAGAGGCTGTTCGGATCGGCGGCGGCAAAGTGACCCGTGAAGCCGGGCCACTGAAGTTCGGCACGATCATCATTGCCTTCGTGGAAGATCCAGACGGCTACAAGATCGAGCTTATTGAGAAGAAGTAGGTTTCTTCAGGAGGCGCAGTGCTTTTTCCAGCGCCTCGACAATTGTTCCTGCATGTTTTCTGACGGATTCGTCTGAATGGGATGTCAGGATGTCCGCACACAGCATCGCCGGGGACAGGGCATTTCGCAGATCATGTCGAAATGCTTTGGAGTCGTCAGTTGATGACGGTGGTAGAGCGGGATTTTGGCTCATATCCTTAAGTTCCTGAGGGTGTAGCATTGACAGGGGAGGGTCGGGTGAGTACAAGCCCGGGTCTCATTCACCGGGCGTTTCGTGCGCCCGATCGACGCGGATGTCCAGAGAGGCGTCTGCATGGTTTTAAAGGATCGATGTCATGAAGCGCACGTATCAACCCTCCAAGCTGGTTCGTAAGCGTCGTCACGGTTTCCGTGCACGTAGTGCTACAGTCGGTGGCCGCCGCGTGCTGGCAAACCGTCGCACCAAGGGCCGCTCGAAGCTCTCCGCCTGAGCCGGAACCACACAGCTGGCCGCCTGAAAAAGCGGCCGCAGTTTCTGCGTGTTGCCGGGAAGGGGCGTAAAGTCGCTACCCCGGGAATGGTTGTGCAGATGCTGCAGGATGATAGCCAGCCTGATAGCCGTGTCGGCTTTACCGTCACGAAAAAGGTTGGAAACTCTGTCATCCGTAACCGCACAAAACGCCGCCTCCGTGAGGCGCTGCGTCTTGTAGCGCGTGAGGACGGTCTTCCTTCGGGAGACTTTGTCCTGATCGGCCGCGATGGTACGCGCCGACGAGAATTTCCCCTTCTTCAGGATGATCTTCGTAAAGCGCTCCGCAAGGGCCTGGAAAAATGACACGCCTTTTCAATAAGGCTGTCACCGTCTTCCTGCTTGCGTTGATTGACGCTTACAAGCTCTTCATCAGTCCCTATCTGGGCCGAAACTGTCGTTTTGAACCCGGGTGCAGCACCTATGCCATCATGGCGATCAAGGGGCATGGGCCTGTTCGGGGCGGCTGGCTAGCATTGAAGAGAATCCTCCGCTGTCACCCCTGGTCAAAAGGGGGATGTGACCTCCCGCCCGAGGCTCATCGGCATTAAAAACGCGTGCGCCTATTGTTTTGGTAACGGTTTTCGGCCACTTGAGGCTCAGCATTCCTCCGTTAGAGACGAAAGACCGGCATCAGCCCGATGGAAATCAAGCGCATCATTGCGGCCATTATCCTCTCGGCCCTCATCCTGATCGGTTTCGACTATTTTATGCCGAAACCCCGTCCGGACAGTCATCCGGCTGTGACGCAAACCACTGCGACACAGTCTCCGTCCACTCCGGCTGTTGCTGGTCCGGCTCAGGCCTCGCCTGAACCGGAAGTGGTCGCTCGTCGCATTGCGATTACCAGCGACGACGTGCAGGGCTCCCTGAACCTCAAGGGTGCGCTTCTGGATGATGCGGTGCTGACGAAGTACCGTGCCACTCTTGCAAAGGACAGCCCGCTTGTCCGTCTGCTGGACAAGCCCGGCAGCGAGCATCCGAACTTCTTCGTAATTGGCTGGAGCAACGCTCCGGGGTCCAATGCGAAGGTGCCGGATTTGAACACTGTCTGGACCAGTGCGGACGAGGCACTCTCTCCTGGCCACCCGGTCACGCTGACATGGGATAACGGCGAAGGTCTGATCTTCTCGATCCACCTTTCAGTTGATGAGCATTATATGTTCTCGGCTGTGCAGTCGGTGGAGAATCATTCCTCCCAGCCTGTTGCACTGCTTCCGTTCCAGCGTGTGCAGCGTGACTATCAGGCTCCGGAAGGTTTCTGGACGGCACATGAAGGCCCTATCGCCGTCATGGACGGTCGCCTGAACGACGAGACCTACAAAAACGTTCGCAAGGGTGCTGAGCATCCCGACCATACGTTCTGGGCCAAGGGTGGCACCGGTGGCTGGGGCGGTATCAGCGACAAGTACTGGCTGACGGCGGTTGCACCTGACTCCACGTCTTCTGTGACGGCAAGCTTTGCTTACGTTCCGGAAAATGCAGGGTCCTATCGTATCGGCTTCGTGTCTCAGGCTCCGCAGCAGATCATGCCGAATGGCACTGTTACGCAGACAAGCCATCTTTTTGCTGGTGCAAAGGTGCCAAGCCTTCTGCAGGCTTACAGCAGCAACCTACACATTACAGATCTCGATAAAGCCATCGACTTTGGCTGGTTCAGTTTCCTGACGCGTCCGATCCTGTATCTGCTGCACTGGCTGTATCTGCATCTGGGCAATTTCGGTCTGGCGCTGATGGCGCTGACGCTGATCGTCAAGATTGTGCTCTTCCCGCTGGCATCCAAGGCGGCAGGATCTTCAGCGCGCATGCGTCTGCTGGCCCCGAAGATCAAGGAGATCCGTGAGAAGAACAAGGACGACCCAATGGTGATGAACCAGAAGGTCATGGCGCTCTACCGCGAAGAGGGTGTTAGCCCTGCCAGTGGGTGCCTTCCTGTTCTGATCCAGGCTCCGATCTTCTTCTGTCTCTACAAGATGCTGAACATCAGCATTGACGAGCGTCATGCCCCGTTCTTCGGCTGGATTCACGATCTGTCCGTCCCAGATCCGACGAACATCTTTAACCTGTTTGGTCTGATCCCCTTCGACCCGACTGTGTATTTCTCCTTCCTGCACGTCAGCATCTGGGGAGCCGCACTGGGCGTGACTTTCTGGCTGCTCCAGCGCCAGACAATGGTCAGCATGGACCCGGCTCAGGCCCGCATCATGCAGTTTATGCCGCTGGTCTATGTGTTCGTGATGTCCAACTTCCCGGCCAGCCTTCTGGTTTACTATACGTGGAACAACCTGCTGACATTCGCCCAGCAGTCCTTCATTCAGAGCCGTGCCAAGTTGCCGGTTCCTGTTACTAAAAGTGGACGCTGAGACATCATGAAAGAAGCCGCTGGCCCTCCTACCCCTGAACAGATCGAAGACGGTCGCCTGCTCTTCGCAGGGGAGTGCGAGTTCTTTTTTGGTTCACAGAAGATCGACCAGCTTCCGCCGGTCGGTCGGCCGGAAGTTGCTTTTGCCGGGCGTTCTAATGTTGGCAAGTCCAGCATCATCAACGCCCTGACCGGGCGTCGTGCGCTGGCGAGAGCATCTTCGGAGCCGGGGCGCACCAAGCAACTCAACTTCTTCAATCTCGCGGACCGCATTTCTCTTGTGGATATGCCCGGTTACGGTTTCGCGAAGGCTGCGAAATCCGTCAAGGAAGACTGGCAGAACATGATGTTCGCCTATCTTCGTGGACGGACAACGCTGGCCCGCGTCATTTTGCTTCTGGATGCGCGGATTGAGATCAAGCAGTCTGACAGGGACGTCATGGATCTGCTGGGGCGTGCGGCCGTGGTATTCCAGATTGTGCTCACTAAGTGCGATCAGGTTCGGCCGACTGCACTGAAAGCCAAGATTGCGGAAGTTGAAGCGATCGCTCTCAAGCAGGCTGCGGCCTACCCACGGATCGTCTGCACCAGCAGCCAGACCGGGGAAGGGATTGAAGATCTCCGCGCGGAGATTGCCCGTTTCGCAGATCCTGTTCAGACGTCAGGGGAAGGAGATGTCCGGCCATGAGTAAAAAGACCCACAGTGAAAAGCTGCCGGAGATTCCCCCGGCGGTGAATATGGACGATGCCCAGCAGCAGGCTGCTATTCTTGCAAGCGCGCTGCCGTACCTGCGTCGTTATGCTGGTGACACGATCGTCGTAAAGTATGGCGGTCACGCAATGGGTGAGGGCAAACTCGCCAGTGCTTTCGGGTATGATATTGCCCTGCTGAAACTGGTCGGGATCAATCCGATCGTTGTGCATGGTGGCGGTCCCCAGATCAGTTCCATGCTGGATCGTCTCAATATCCGTTCAGAGTTTGTGGATGGTCTGCGCGTTACCGATAGTGCCATGGTCGATGTGATCGAGATGGTTCTGGCCGGGAGTGTGAACAAGCAGGTTGCCCAGCTTATAAACCGTGCTGGCGCCATGGCTGTTGGAATTTCGGGCAAGGATGGAAGTCTGATCCAGGCCCGTAAGGTTACCCGTACGCGGCGCGATCCGGACAGCCAGATCGAGAGCGTCATTGACCTCGGTTTCGTAGGGCAGCCTGAGAAGATTGATCCGCGCGTTCTTTATGCTCTGCTTGGCTCAGGTCTGATTCCCGTGATCGCGCCTGTGGGTGCTGGCGAGAATGGTGAGACCTACAATATCAATGCCGATACGGCAGCAGGTGCCATTGCTGGTGCAGTTCATGCATCACGACTGCTGATGCTGACGGACGTTCCGGGCGTGCTGGACCGTGAGGGTAAGCTGATTGAAGAGCTGAGCGCAGAAGAAGCGCGCAATCTCATCAAGGATGGCACGATTTCCGGCGGCATGATCCCGAAAGTTGAGACCTGTCTGGACGCTGTTCAGAGCGGTGCCAAGGCTGCGGTTATTCTCGACGGTCGCGTGCCCCACACCTGCCTTCTGGAACTCTTTACCCGAGCAGGTCCAGGAACTCTCATTAAAGCCTGATTTGGCTTATGGCGCTTCGTGTGAGAAGCGCCATTTTTTTTGCTCTTCTTCTCCGGTCTGGAGAGCCTGACTGGCTCTTTCCAGAAGATTGTCTGCCGTATTTTCCGGATCATTCGCTTCGCGGCACATCAGTCCGATGTGTAACGGGAGATGCACTGGTGGATTAATCAGGATCGGGATGCCATGCGCCGTCATCCGTTCGGCACGCTCAGCCATAGCGAAGCGATCCCCTCCGTCCAGCCAAAGCGCAAACATGTTGCCACTAAGCCGGGCAATAGCATCGGTTGGGCGTACGGCTTTGCGGAGTAAGGCAACGCATTGCGTGAGCGCTTCTTCTCCTGCCTGAAACCCATGTGTTTGGGTTATTTCGCTCAGGCCGGGAACATGCGCGATCATGAGGGTCGCCGCGAGGCAATCACGATCCAGACGCGGAATGCGTCGCTCCATTTCCTGCTTCAGACCTTCCCAGTTGAGAAGGTTGGACGAGAGGTCATAGTGAGCGCCTTTCAGGACGGTCCTGTGCAGCCCTTCCAAATCTTGCAACGTCGCAATGAAGGCCAGAAGAGTACGGATAAATTCGATCTCTTCCGCTGACCACGGTGTTTCTTTCCAGCACAGAAGGCCGAGAGGTGCCTGGCTTCTGATGGCCTCGCACACCAACAGCGCGTGACGGGCGGCTGAGAAAAACTGAATGACGTCGTGATTGAGCAAAAAGTCGTACCGTTGCAGTTCATTCTGAAACCCCTCTGGAATTGGGGCGGATTGATGCAAAATCAGACTATGATCCGAGGCTGTGAATGAGCTGAAGAGCAAGCACTCAGCCCCAAGTGCTTCCTGTACTTTGGAGAGAGCCGCTGCGATGCCTAGTCGCGGCAGAATGGCGCTGCGCATACAGGCCAGGCTCTCTCGCAAGAGTTGCAAGCTTTGAGGGGAGGTGGGCTCGGTCATCGGAGGGGGCGGGCTTTTCAGGCCAATGTCATGCATTGCCGCAAAGGGTCCATGATTTTGCGGCTGAACGTGCCGCATCGTTGAAGCGAGAGATGTGCTGCGTCGTGAATCGATGTGAGAACACCGTCTGGCATCTTGGGCATTCCGGGGTTTTTTCCAGAAGCGAAAGCGCTTGGATTTTTCATAGGATCAAAAGGTAAACAAAGCCTTAACGTTGGTCTGGATGTTGCTCACAGGGAAAGAGCCGTTGACAGTCGGGATCGGGGACCGCATGGTCCGGCGGTTTTCTGCTCCTTTTCCGGATTGGTCCTGATGCCTCACGATACGCTCCGCACCGCTATTGACGCTCTTTGGGAGCGTCGCGCTACTCTGAACGCCCAGACTGAGGGAGAGGACCGCGAGGTCGTCGAAACCGCTCTCAAAGGGCTGGACGCTGGTACGCTGCGTGTTGCCGAGCCGAGCGAAGATGGCTGGGTTGTCCATGAATGGCTAAAGAAGGCTGTTCTGCTCTCATTCCGCCTGTACGACAGCCGCGTGATGGTGGGTGGATGTGGCGGTCAGCCTGCTTTCGATAAGGTTCCGCTGAAGTTTGAAGGCTGGGATCAGTTCCGGTTTGCTGAAGCCGGTTTCCGTGCCGTTCCAGGTGCCATTGTTCGTCGATCCGCGTTCATTGCACCGAATGTTGTTCTGATGCCGAGCTTCGTGAACGTGGGTGCCCGCGTAGATAGCGGCACGATGGTCGACACCTGGGCGACGGTTGGTTCCTGCGCCCAGATTGGCAAGAACTGCCATATCAGCGGCGGTGCAGGCATCGGTGGCGTTCTTGAGCCGCTTCAGGCTGCTCCAGTCATCATTGAAGATGACTGTTTCATCGGTGCCCGTTCGGAAGTTGCTGAAGGCGTGATCGTGGAGAAGGGCTCCGTCCTGTCCATGGGCGTGTTTATTGGTGCCTCTACGAAGATTGTGGACCGTGCGACGGGTGAAATCTTCATGGGACGTGTGCCGGCCTATTCCGTGGTTATCCCAGGCACGCTACCGCCGAAAGAGCCAGGTCAGCCGTCCCTCGCATGCGCTGTGATCGTCAAGCGCGTTGACGAGCGTACCCGCTCCAAGACGTCCATCAACGAACTGTTGCGCGACTAAAGTCATGCAGTCCCCATCTTTTCCGACTGATCCTGTTGCTCTCGCGCAGGATCTGATCCGCTGTCAGTCCGTCACACCAGCCGATGACGGAGCACAGGCTCTTTTGGCGTCTGTGCTGGAAGGGATGGGGTTTGAAGTGGTCCATTTGCCGTTCGGACCAGTGGACGCTCCGACGCCGAATTTTTACGCTAAAATTGGTACTGGGCGTCCGTCTCTCTGCTTTGCGGGCCATACGGATGTGGTTCCCCCCGGTGAAGGGTGGGCACACGATCCTTTCGCAGCGCAAATTCAGGATGGGCGACTGTATGGCCGTGGGATCGCGGACATGAAAGGTGGCGTCGCCTGTTCCGTGGCAGCCATCGCTCGTTTTCTTCAGAACAATACCCTCAAGGGGTCAATCTCCCTGCTCATTACGGGTGATGAGGAAGGCCCGGCGCATTTCGGTACGAAGCCGGTCATTGAATGGCTGGCGGCTCGAAATGATGTGCCTGATTTCTGCCTGCTCGGAGAACCCACAAATCCTTCGGCTCTGGGGGATACCATCAAGATTGGTCGCCGGGGCAGCATGAACGCGGACATTGTGGTTCGGGGCGTTCAGGGACACGTTGCCTATCCGCATCTGGCCGATAACCCCATCCATCGCCTTCTTCCAGCGCTCAGTGAATTGACTGGACGCTGTCTTGATGAGGGGACGAAGTGGTTCTCCCCGTCTTCATTGCAGGTCACGAGCGTTGACGTAGGCAACCCTGCGACGAACGTCATTCCTGCTGAGGCTAGGGCACGCCTGAACATCCGGTTCAATGACCGTCACACCGGTGCGGCCCTGACTGAGTGGATCCGTGAAGTTGTGGCCCGGCATGCCCCTGACAGTGACGTGACGGTTTCCATCAGCGGGGAGGCGTTTCTGACGCAGCCGGGTCCAGCAGTTCAATGTCTTGAGCGGGCTGTTCAGGATGTGACAGGGCGGCAGCCAAAACTCGATACGGGTGGAGGAACGTCTGATGCGCGCTTCATTTCGCAGCACTGTGCCGTAGCGGAGTTTGGTCTGGTTGGGGCGACAATGCATAAGCGGGACGAGCATGTTGACGTCTCGACCCTTGAAGATCTGACGCAGATCTATCTGACGTTCATGGAAAGATTTGGCCTGTGACCCCAGACCGTCCAACCGGTATTCCCCCGCTTGGAGGAATGAGTATCCCACTGGGCGTCTGGCTGCTGGGGCGCGGACGTGCGGTGGGGATCAACTGTTTCTCCCCCGGGGTTCAGCCGCTGATGGCGGCTCTGGCGCCCACCATTGCCATAACCTTGATCGAACTGGTGAGTGTCTTCTTGTTGCCTGCCGATCAGCGGGAATTGCAGGCCATACGCGCATTGGTTCAGCTGGTTTGCCCGTTGCTTCAGCTCATCGTCTCGGAACGTTATGCCGTGTTCGTGGGCCGGAAAGGCTTGTGGACCCGGTATGCGACGGCCTCGCTCTGGTGCGCGTGGCTACCGGTTATCATGATGATCATGGCCGAAGGCATCATGAGGATCATCCTGCCCGCTGCTGCCTCGTCTTCTGCTGCGCTGGCCGGTGTTGCGGTGGGTGTATGGCTGTATAGCCTGTGGCTAACCTGGTATGTCACACGGGTTGGACTTGTGATGACGGCATGGCAGGCCGCCATTATGACCGTATTGCAGACGGTGAGTGTGTTTGTCCTGATCGGCCTGCTCTTGCTGGTCCCACCGCATTACAATGCGATAGCCGATCTGTTCGGAGCTTAGGCGAACGGATCTTCCGGATAGCCGACGCCTGTGAGGCAGAGGCCATCCGGTGGAGATGTTGGTCCGGCAGCGCAGCGGTTCCGGGCTTCCAACACTTCGCGCATCTTTTCCGGTGGCCACTGGCGAGAGCCCACCATGACCAGAGAGCCGACCATATTCCGGACCTGATGGTGCAGGAAGGAGCGGGCTTTCGTATTCACGATGACCAATTCGCCTTCCCGGTGAATGGTCAGAACATCAAGGGTGCGGACAGCACTTCGGGCTTGACAGGCGATCGCCCGGAATGACGTGAAGTCGTGCGAGCCCAGAAGGTAGTTCGCGCCTTCCTGCATCAGGTCTACATCCAGAACGCGCTTGACGTGCCAGACGTGTGTCTCCTGTAAAGCAGGGCGCGCCTGACGGTTCAGGATCTTGAACTGATAGCTGCGCCAGATGGCGGAGAAACGTGCGCTCCAGTCCAGGCTGACCTGTGCGGCCTCCAGAACCACGACCCTGTGGGGCTTGAGGTAATAACCCATGCCATCGCGGATCTGACGGCCGTTGATCTTGGCGTCGCCCGGGAAATCGATGTGAATGACCATTCCGGATGCATGGACACCGGCATCGGTACGGCCTGCGGTGATGCTGGAGACCGGACGATTTCCAACAAGCCGAGACGCTGCCGCCTCAATGAGGCTCTGAATAGAGACGCCGTCTTGCTGTTTCTGCCATCCCACAAAGCCCGTTCCGTCATATTCGAGACGTAACGCCCAGCGGGAAATATCCATTTCAGTCAAAGCTTGTGCCTGCCGGAATTGCTTGTCCGCGTACGAAATCTGCAGCGTCCATCATGCTGCGTCCGGGTTTCTGGATACGGTCAATGCGCAGTGCGCCGGTGCCGCAGGCAATGGTCAGAGCATCATCCAGTGCGGTACCGGCGACAGGCCCTGCAATTTCAGGACGTGGGGTAGCTGCGCCGATTTTGAAGACGACACCGTTTAGCATCGTGAATGCGCCGGGCCATGGTGTCAGCCCCCGAATTTGGCGATCGATTTCTTCGCAGGACTGTGACCAGTCGATACGCCCGTCTTCGCGCTTCAACATATGCGCGTATGTCACGCCGTCTTCAGGCTGTGGCACAGGCTGAGGCTGCTCACTCAGTGCTCGAACAATCAGCCTGCCGCCAATTTCCGCCAGACGATCGTGGAGCGTGCTGGCGGTGTCTGACAGGCTGATTGGCGTGGCTTCCTCCAGCAGGACCGCGCCCGTATCGAGACCCTCGTCCATCTGCATGATGGAAACGCCGCTTCTGGTGTCTCCAGCCACGATGGAGGACTGGATAGGAGAAGCTCCGCGCCAGCGGGGAAGCAGGCTGGCGTGAATATTCAGGCATCCCAGACGCGGGGCATCCAGCATGGCTTTCGGCAGGATCAACCCGTAAGCAGCAACCACTGCGGCGTCTGCATCGAGAGCCGCAAACGCTTCATGCTCTGCTTCGTCCCGGCGAACGCGGGCAGGCGTACGCACTTCAATGCCTGCCGCTTCGGCTGCTTCATGGATAGGGGAGCGCCGTACGGCCTTGCCACGTCCTGCCGGACGAGGGGGCTGCGTATAAACGGCAACGATTTCGTGTCCTGCAGCCATGAGGGCATGCAGGGCCGGAACCGCGAAATCCGGCGTACCCATGAAGATCAGACGCATCAGAGATTAACGCCTTCTCAGCTTCTGCTCTTTGGCCAGGCGGCGCATGATCATGTTGCGCTTGAGTGTGGAGAGGTGATCCACGAACAGGATACCCTCCAGATGATCCATTTCATGCTGGATGCATGTCGCCAGCAGGCCATCAGCATCACGCTCGATGATCTCACCCGCGAGGTCGCGGTAACGCACGCGAATCGATTCGGGACGGATAACTTCCGCATACTGGTTCGGCAGTGAGAGGCAGCCTTCTTCCCGTACGGCCATCTGTTCGGAATCCGTGACGATCTCCGGATTGATGAGAACCATGGGCTCGCGGGGGGCGTCTTCTTCAGCGACGTCCACAAGGGCGAAGCGCATATCAAGGCCAACCTGCGGGGCTGCGAGGCCAATGCCGGGAGCCTTGTACATGGCGGAAAACATGCCTGGAAGCTGTTCACGCAGGAACGCCATGTCCTCTGCGCGGACGTCACGGGTGACCTGACGCAGTACGGGCGCAGGGGCAATCAGGATCGGGGTCGGCGGCACCGCGTCGATGCCGGACAGGAAATCGAATTCGCTCATGCCTTGCGATGTAGCGAGCGACGACTGTTTATGCCAGTCCCGAGCAAGCATTTCCCGAGGCAGAACTTGCATAGAAAGCCTGCTCCACCATATCTTAGGGTCACGTCAGATGCCTCATGGAGGGTCTGGTTCCCGCTGTCTCGCTCATGGAGGAGGCTCTAGCCCTATGTCCGGTCGCTTGTTTACATCCCCGATGTTCCTTGGTTTTGATCATCTCGAGCAGATGCTCGAGCGTGCCTCCAAGTCTACGTCAGACGGTTACCCGCCCTACAACATCGAGCAGCTGAGCCAGACGGCGCTCCGGATTACCTTGGCTGTAGCCGGGTTCGTGATGGATGACCTTCAGATCACGCAGGAAGACAACCAGCTGGTGATCCGTGGACGTCAGACCGATGACAGCCAGGGACGGATCTTCCTACATCGTGGTATTGCTGCACGGCAGTTCCATAAGGCGTTTGTTCTGGCTGAAGGCATAGAGATTGGCGGGGCATGGCTTGATAATGGCCTGCTTCATATCGATCTTCTACGTCCGGAGCCTGAAGTCCGTGTCAAACGGATTGCTATCACGCAAGGACGGCGCACTGGCGGGAGCCCGCAGACGGTTCAGCACGAAGTTGTCCCGCCTGTGGTCAAGACGGCACGGCGGACCCGGCCGGTGCGGGAACTCGACGACGAGTAAGTCACGTATCGACAGTATGAATGTTTCAACCTGACTGCGGCTGAAAAGGCCCTCAGGTGTCAGTAAGGATTATGAATTGAACAACCCGTTCGAAAACAGTGATGGGCAGGAAGATGTGCTCCCCGCAGATCTGAGGCGGATCACGGGGCCGCAGCTCCGGACGCTGGGCATGTCCCAGCTGGCCTATGTCAAATCAGTACTGCATGACGGCGAGCTGATGGTGGCGATTCACGCTGCTGACGGCACACCAATGGCAGTCGCTGAGGATGAGGAAAGCGCTATGGACGCGATCCTCGAACACGAATTGATTCCTACTCTTCTTCAGTGAAGGTTCCGGCGTGAGCATTAACCCCGACATTACCCGCCATCTTGAAGAAAATCGTCTTGCTGGCGTCGTGACCCATAATGGCTTGGCTTATCTCGCCGGTCAGGTCGCGGATGATGCCACGCTGGATACTGAAGGCCAGACGGCTGATATCCTGCATCAGATTGACGTGCTTCTGGCGGATCTGGGTACGGACAAGACGCGTATCCTGTCTGTTCAGATCTTCCTGACCGATATCAATGAGATCGGGAACATGAACAAGGCCTGGGATGTGTGGCTGGATACGGGCCATAAGCCCGCTCGTGCCACGGTTGAGGCCAAGCTGGCCGATCCGGACTGGCGGGTGGAAATTACGGCGATTGCTGCCCTGCGCTGAGCAGAAGCAGCTCCCAATAAAAAAGCGGTACGGCCAAAGAGGCCGTACCGCTTTTTTTGTTTGTCCGGGACCGTTCAGATCCCGGTATGGGTTTTATTCAAACGTGCCAGAAACGGAAACAACGGCAGCGAAGCCTGTGCCGACGCTGTAGGTCGGCTGGGATGCAGAGAGTGTCTTGCCATAGACGCCGCGTGTTGTTGTGGCGTTGCCAGAGAAGCCGTTGACCTGTGCCAGATAGTGACTGTCTCCAACATTCATGAGGCTCAGCATGGCTTTCGGGCGAATGCGACCGATTTTCGGAAGATAGCGACCCAGCGAAATATCCGATGTGATGTAGGACGGAATGGACTGGTCGTTCATCAGTGTGGCGTACTGGGAGTCCGTGTAGCGCAGGTTGAAGTTCGCGAAGTTGGTGCCATCGTCATAGGTCAGGCCCAGAGCGCCGGTGAACTTCGGGGACGCGACTTCCTGCTTGCCCTTCGTGCGCAGATAGTCGCCCTGGTAGGCGATGTTGTTGCCGACACGCGTATGCATGAACTGCCCGGACGCATAGGCGCTGATATGGTGCCAGGGGCGCGTTGAAATTTCAGCCTGTACGCCCTGTGCGCTTTCGCCACCCGCATCGATCGGCTGGCTGATCATGATGGTGGAGTTGGGAAGATAAGAGACGCTGGTGATCTGGTGATGCGTCAGGTTGTAATTGAACAGCGCCACGTTGAACATGATATCGCCCGAATGGCGGTATCCGATTTCCTCACCGATCATGTATTCCGGCTGGAAATTTGTCAGCGGGAGGGAGGCTCTGTTTGCGCTTGTGAAGCTGTAAACTGGCACCTGCGCCTGGAAAGAAGACGGTGCGCGATAGCCGGTCGTGCCGTTCACGTAGATCTGGTTTTTCTGATCAAACTGGTAGCTGATCAGGACCTGCGGGATGGGAACAAACATGTTCTCCACGGATTTGAAATTGGCTCCTGGCAGATCCTGACTGAAGCTGCGGGAGATCATGTTGGCACGCAGGCCCGCGTCGATGGTCAGGCGGTCATGGAAGAGTTTTACCTGATCTTCCAGACCGATGGCGTTCAACTGCTGGAAGCCATTGATGTTGTACTGGCTGACGGACACGTTGTTGAAGGCCGTCAGGTAGCCGTTATTCTCGGTGTACTGGCCGGATGCGTTGACCGGGTAATGGTTCTGGTACTCGGTATGGACCGCATAAGAATACCAGTAGGAGAGTTTCAGCGTATTGAAGCCGCGATGCCATGCACCAACAAGATTGATACCGCTGGACGTCTGGACCCATGGGTGAATACTGATGGCCGTGACATTCCCTGTCTGGCCTTCATATCCGTTCAAGGATGAATATTGCTGGGTGCCGACATAGCCGTTGGACGCTGGAATATTGACGCCGTAGTTGTTGGGGCCGAACGTCTCGATGGCATAGGGTTCAGCGTCAAGCGTCAGGCCATGTCCGAAATCGAAATGGTTTTTAAGCGCACCGACTACGGCATTCGTCGCCTTGGTGTTGAGCTTGTAATAGAGCGTGTCGCCCTTCGTGTAAGTCCCGTGCGTGTTGTAACCGGTGCCGTAAGTGTTCCACTGCGCCAGCGTGGGATAGAGCCACTCGGTCTGGTTGGCTTTGTTATATCCGAAAATCAGCTCGGAGCTGCTTTTGGGGGCCCATCGCTTTTCGATGGCGGCGTCCACATGCCAGCGGTCCATCTGCCCCGGCCCGCGCCAGAGATTGGCGCTGGAATAAGAGCCGGATGCGAAGGCCCGGACGCCACTATGCCCGATTTCACCCGTATCGAAGCGAACGAATTCCTTGTTCGTGCTGTGTGTGCCGCCGGAGGCTTCGGCATAGGCTGTCATCTTGTCTGCGGGGTGGCGCAGGGACAGTGTCATCTGTGCGCCATCAGCGTTGTAAACGGGTGCCGTGAGGTCTGACGAGCCCTGACTGACGGAAACGGACCCCAGGTTTTCGTTATCGACCATGGCAGACGTATAGGCGCCGTAAGTGAACGGGTCGGCGAGGGGAATGCCTTCATACACCATGCCGATCTGGGTCTGATCCAGGCCACGGATATGGATGGTTTCTGCGGTCGTGCTGAGCGGCCCCTCATTGGTGGCCTGCACGCCCGGAAGGCTGGAGACCAGAACGCCGGGCGTAACGGTCGGGGCCTGTTTGGAAATATAGTCCTGCGTGACGGTGCTGATGGTTTTGGCTTCCGTATGATGCACCATCATGCCGCCGCCCTGTGCCCGGCGACTGGCGCGAATGCTCATGCTCTCGGCTGAGTGGCCTTCCAGATCGTGTGGAACTCTTAGTGCGGTTTTTGGAGCGGGAGCGACAGGCGTCTGTTTTGTCTGGGTTTTTCCGGTGTGATGGACGCGGGCATGTGCCGGACCGGTGCTGCAGATCAATGCTGGAACGAGTGCGGAGGCGCAGAGCAGATAAAAAGAACGTCTCTTGTAGGAAGGCATTGTTATTCCATCACACGGCACGTTTGGCCTGAGGCCACCTCCCGGAAGGAGGCATGGGTGGAACTACGGGCGCTTCCAGATCATTTCAAAGGATGTTTTTATGAACATGAAATGAAATAAATAAGTCATCATCATAAAACGTTCAAAACATTACGGTTGTCATATGTCTTGTAGTGATCTGTCATCCCGTTGCTTCTGAGAAATGGATGACATCACATGAACCGCTTCACGTATGGACTGGTCTTTTCTTTTTTTGGTCTTTCGTCATCTGCCTTGGCGCAGGAAATTCCCAATGATTTACATCTGAATCAGGTTCAGATCATTGGAACCCATAATAGTTACAGAACGGATCTTTCCCCCGCGACGCTGAAATGGCTTCAGGCGGTTTCCCCAAAAGCCGCAGAAGCGTTGGACTACAAGCACACGACACTGGACCGGCAGCTCGATGGTGGCGTTCGCCAGCTCGAAATTGACATTTATGCCGATACTCAGGGCGGTCAGTATAGTCATCCAAAGGGGCCGGAGTGGGAGCGTAAAAGCGGCATTACCCCCGATGCTGATCCGGCATCTGCTGCAGCCATGCAGGGTACCGATTTCAAGGTCATGCATATTGTGGACATTGACCAGCACTCGAACTGCGAACCTTTCAGCAAATGCCTTCAGATCATCCGGACGTGGTCAGATGAGCATCCGGGGCATTTCCCGGTGTTCATTGATGTCGAAACGAAGCAGGACATTCCATTCAAAAGCGACAAGATGACTTTTACGGTTCCCGAGACGTTTACGCCTGCAACCTATGATCGTCTCGACAAGGAAATCACGGATGTTATTGGCCGTGATCATCTCCTGATTCCTGACGATGTTCGGGGGACGGCATCCTCGGTCAATGAAGCGATCCGAACGAAAGGCTGGCCTACACTGGCGTCTGCGCGTGGCAAGATCATCTTCGTGCTGGATCGTCCTCAGGATACGGCCCGTTATGTGCTGAACCATCCGGGCCTGAAAGGGCGCGTTCTGTTTACCAATGGTCGACCGGGTGATCCGGATGCGGCTTATACGGAGGTCAATGAAGGTTTCGCCGGTCAAAAAGGCGCGTCTTTTGATAATGCTGAGGCTGCCCGGAAAATCCCGGAGCTGGTTCGGCAGGGTTATCTCGTGCGGACGCGGGCGGATGCCAACACGATTGAGGCGCGACAGAATGACCTGAGCCGCCGTGAGGTGTCCTTCAAGAGCGGTGCGCAGATCATCAGCACTGATTATCCGGCTCTCGAGCCCGCGCCCTGGCATGACTACAAGGTTCAGTTTGCCAATCAGGCGGTGGCCCGATGCAATCCGGTTAATGCTCCCAAGGACTGCCGGGATGGCGCGTTGATCAAGGACTGAGACCTTCAGGCTGTTGGGTCATGAAGGGCGAGCTAGTGCTCGCCCTTTTTTGTGGATCAGAGCGTGGCGTCGAACACGACGTGTTCTGCCGTTTCGCCGCCGCTTTTCATGCAGTACGCCGCGAACATTGCGATCACGACGAAGCATCCCATTGGTACGATATATGCAAGCTGCATGTTTCCGCCGGTAGCGTCAGAAATATAGCCCTGCAGAAGCGGGAGAATGCCACCGCCACTGATGCTCATCACCAGAATGGACCCGCCATATGCGCGGTCATGGCCGAGTTCATCGACGGTCAGGCCATAGATGGTTGGCCAGCAGGGGCCGAGCAGTCCACTGACGAGGATGGCCGCGTACACAGCCGTGAAGTCATGCACCATCACCGCATAGCCCAGCGCAACGATGCAGAGCAGGCTGTAAACAAACAGAACCCGTGCCGGGCGGGCGTGCCGCATGAAAAAGTTGGCTACCAGCTTGCCGACAAAGAACGCACAGAAGGATGCGATCAGGTACACGGAGGCCTGTCGTTCGTTGATGTGCCCCAGCCGCATGGAAAGGCGAATAATGAAGCTCCAGACGCCAACCTGTGCGCCGACATACAGAAACTGTGTCAGGATACCGAGGACGAAGCGCTTATTGGCGAACAGCCGTTTGAGGGCGTCGGCCGTATCCAGTTCGTGACTGCGCTGCTGATCGCGCCCTTTGCAGGCGGGATAACGCGTGATGCCAATTGCGATCATGACGACCAGCAGAACCCCGAGGATATAGACATACGGCTCAAGGGTGGCATGGATCATGCCGAGTTGATGCTGCCAGGCCTGAGCGGCCGGCATGGCGGAAAGCTGCTCGCGTGACAGGTCACCATCTTTGAAGATCAGGTAGGCCCCCATGCTGGAGCCAAGAATGGCGCCAATTGGCTGAAATGCACTGGCAAAGTTCAGGCGGTGCGTTCCGCGTCCCGGTGGGCCGAGCAGGGTGCAATAGGTATCGGCCGCAGTTTCGATGAAGACCAATCCTGCCGCGACGACAAAAAGAGCGACAAAAAAGATCTGGTATGTCGCGAAATGGGCAGCAGGGAAGAATAGGCAGCAGCCGATCAGATACAGAAGCAGCCCGAGTTGGATCGACCATTTGTAGCTGAAGCGCTTGATGATCATGCCCGCAGGAATGCCCAGCACGAAATAGCTGATGTAGAATGAGAACTGCACGAGCGCGGACTGAAAATCCGACAGCATGAAGGCTTTGCGGAACTGCCCGATCAGCACATCATTGAGGCTCATCGCACAGCCCCAGAGGGAGAACAGGCAACATAGGAGGCCAAAAGCCAGAAGGGGTGTGCGGTTCAGATAAAAGCCGTCCGGGAGTTGGACGACAGGATCGGACTTGGCCACGGATTGCCTCACAGAAGTTTATTGAGCGCTAAAGTTTGGGATTAAGGATGTATCTGCGTGAGAGACGCATATGATTGGTTTGTTGTTATATTAAGCGGATATATCACACATAAAATGTTTTAAAAGCGATAATGCTCATTCGCTTTGCTATGCCGTCTCGAACATGGATCACATTCGATGGAGGTCAGTTGGGATTGGGGGAATGGTAACGCGCCATAAACCCAGTCAAAGATCATTTTGCCCTTATTTTTAATTTGAGAAGCTTGTCCTTGCGTGATGCGTGAGTTTCATGCCGTGACAGGGTTAGCTCTCCTCAACCATTTGCAATGACCAGTCTTTTAAGCATTGTTCGGGGTAGGTGCGGCGTGAAGAAGATCTCGTCTGTCGCATGAATAAAGCGGGTTCCGGCATAGACTTTGGCTTTCAGGGGTTCCGCCCGTGTTGGGATAACGGTAAGTCCCGACAGCCCTTTGTTTCCCGCTTTTCAGTTCCTCTGAGGACCCATGATTCGTCTCGATAACATCAGTAAGCATAACGGCCAGCGCGTCATTTTTATTGAGGCCTCGGCCGCTCTTCTGAAGGGCGAGAAGGTGGGTCTTGTCGGTCCCAACGGTGCGGGAAAATCCACGCTGTTCCGCATGATCACAAAGCAGGAAGAGCCGGATGAAGGGAACGTTCTGACGGATCGTGGCGTCACCATAGGCTTCTTCAGCCAGGATGTGGGTGAAATGTCCGGCCATAGTGCTGTGGCGGAAGTCATGAACGGGGCAGGTGCCGTTTCGGAAGTGGCTGCCGAGCTGGCCGAATTGGAAGCCGCCATGGCGGACCCAGAGCGGATGGATGAACTGGACAGCATCATTGAGCGCTTTGGTGAAGTGCAGAGCCGCTTTGAGGATCTTGGTGGCTATGCGCTGGATGGCAAGGCGCGTGAGGTTTTACACGGTCTCGGGTTCACCCAGGAAATGATGGACGGAGACGTCAGTCTTCTGTCTGGTGGCTGGAAGATGCGCGTGGCGCTGGGCCGCATTCTTCTGATGAAGCCTGATGTCATGCTGCTTGATGAGCCGAGCAACCATCTTGATCTGGAAAGTCTGATCTGGCTTGAGCAGTTTCTTGCTGGTTACGATGGCGCATTGCTCATGACGTCTCATGATCGTGCTTTCATGAACCGTATCATCAATAAAGTGATTGAAATTGATGGCGGTAACCTGACGACGTTCTCTGGAAACTACGAATTCTATGAAGAACAACGGGCCTTGAACGAGAAGCACCAGCAGGCACAGTTTGAGCGCCAACAAGCCATGCTGGCCAAGGAAATCAACTTCATCGAGCGCTTCAAGGCCCGGGCGTCTCATGCCGCGCAGGTTCAGAGCCGTGTGAAGAAGCTGGACAAGATTGATCGTGTGGAGCCGCCGAAGCGTCGTCAGGCCATGAGCTTCGAATTCGCCCCGGCTCCGCGTTCGGGCGATGTGGTGGTCAACATTCAAGATGTGGACAAGCGCTATGGCAGCCGCACGATTTATGATGGATTGGATCTGATGATCCGTCGGCGTGAGCGTTGCTGCATCATGGGTGTGAACGGTGCCGGCAAGTCCACATTGCTAAAACTTGTGACCGGTACGACAGAGCCTGATTCCGGAACCGTAACCGTCGGCAGTAATGTAAAGATCGGGTATTTTGCCCAGCACGCCATGGATCTTCTTGATGGCGACCGAACAGTTTTTGAGATGTTGGAATATACGTTCCCGCAGGCCAACCAGGGCGCTCTACGCTCGCTCGCCGGTGGTTTCGGATTTTCGGGTGACGAAGTGGAAAAGAGTTGCCGGGTTCTGTCTGGTGGCGAAAAGGCCCGCCTTGTCATGGCTCTGATGCTCTTTGATCCACCGAACTTTCTCGTACTCGATGAGCCAACCAACCATTTGGACATGGCCACGAAGGAAATGCTGATCACGGCCCTCGCAGACTATGACGGAACCATGCTGTTCGTTTCCCATGATCGTCACTTCCTGGCAGCCCTGTCTAATCGCGTTCTGGAAGTCACGCCGGAAGGTGTGCACCAGTATGGTGGCGGATATACGGAATATGTGGCGCGTACGGGGCAAGAAGCGCCGGGCCTGCATTGATGATGATTGTTTGATTGATGACGTCAAGAATAAATATATTATGACTAAAATTAATTACGCCCCTCTTGATAGATTCATTAATGGAGTGATAAAAATAGATAATTTATTAGAAATAGATGTTTTTTAACTGTATATATGATCGAAATATGAATAGTTAATTAATAATTGAAATAAAGGAATATAAATAATTATGAGTATTTCAGATATTGAATGTGAGGGAATTGAAAATTCTGTATTCCGCGGGGAGCCGGAAGTATTTTTGCGTCGGAATATCTTATATGTCCCTAATTTTGGAGGGGGAGGGGATAATTCTTTCGGTTTATACGATGAAACCGGGCGTCAGCTCTTAAGTAATGCTCACTTTCATGGAATACCATCAATTCTGAAAACTCAGCCTATTTTAACGAATTTAATGGCATCAAAGTCGCGACCTCGTATAGGGCACGCAATTTACGGCGGAGCTATTGGAAATCACTACGGACATTTTATAACAGAGTGCTTTAATATTTTATGGTATTATATTCTTTATGGAAAGAAAAACGATAAAATATTATTCCACAGTAATCTTAGTGTGGAAGAAATATATGAAAAAACTTGGATGCGTGATTTTTTAAATTACGCGGGAGTCGAAAAAGAGCAAATTATTATTTCGAAATACCCTGTAGTGGTAGAAAATCTAGTCGTTCCTGGTCAAGCATTTAGTGAAGATGGTTTCGTATATGAAGTTTACGCTTTAGCTTGTCAGAAAGTAGGTGCTACCGCAATACGACACGCATCTCCTCTTCCAGATGGGGCGGTTTATTTTTCTAGAAACAATATAGAATATGGAACCCTAAAGGTTATTAACGAATATTCTTTGATGGATGCTCTTTCTAAATTTGGAGTTAATATAATTTATCCCGAAGAATGTTCTGTTGCTACGCAAATCGCAGCTTTGCATCGACCATCACTGGGCTTGATCGGATCGGCTTTTCATGCCTCTATTTTTGTGGATAAGCCGCATGCAGTGATATTGTGTCCAACAAAATCTCCTCGGCGTTCCTATCATTTGATGGATGCCGTTCATAGCGCCTCTATAAAATATGTAAAAGAAAGTCAGATCATCCGTTGCGAAAGTCCTCCAAATTTTCGGATAACATTTAGCCTGTCTGATCCTTCTGCTGTAGCTGATGAAATGTTCTCGCGGTTATTTAGTATAAGTTATAATCAATTAAATGATAAAAACTTTCTTCCAAAAAACGAAATTTTAAAAATCAATAATATTTATGCAGAAAATGGTGATCCGATTGTTCTGCATTGTCCTAGTGAGCGAATGTACTCAAGAAGTCCATTAAAAAACGATGTTAATGTTCTGGCTATTACATTGGGTAAATATATTTTTTTGGTAGCACAAGATGATGATGCACCTATGCTGATGGTTGTTAAAGAAAATAAAGCTGCTCCAGTTCTGGTTTATAAGGGAGATAGTTTTAACGGTGGGCTTGCATTACAGGACTTGCGTACAAAAACATGGCTGAAAGCACCTCCCTCTCAAGTGGGGTTATGTCTGCATGGCGATGCTCAAGAAGTAAAAAAATGGGAGAGCTTTTTTCTAAAACCAAATGATTTCTTAGAATATTCTGGTCGATTGGCAGAAATTATAAGGGGTCTTCAAGATTTAGCCGAAAGCGGTGATATATACGATGTATCTCTCCGGTATCCAATACTTAGAGATGCTATTAAAGATTTGGATTTCAGCTTAAGGAATTAAAATTAATGATCTTTCCTCAGGCGTCGCCTCTGGCTGGATTTTGCGATCCCCATGCCTTCCCGATATTTTGCCACGGTTCGGCGCTGGATGGCGAACCCTTCTTTTTGAAGTTGGGTCGTCAGGGCATCATCTGACAGGATGTAGTCACCTTCTGAAGCGATCAGCGTTCTGATGCGGTGCTGAATGGCGCTGGCACTTTGCGTGGAGCCGTCGCTGGCCTGAAGAGCCGTAGAGAAAAACATACGAAGCGGAAGAATGCCGCGGGGTGTGTCTATGTACTTCCCGTTCACAACCCGGCTGACCGTGCTTTCATGCACATCTGCGCCTGTGGCGAGGTCGCGCATGGTGAGGGGGCGGAGAGCAGCGAGGCCCTCTTCAAAGAACGTCGCCTGCTGACGGACAATCTCTGCTCCGATCTTCAGAATAGTCTGGCGACGCATTTCCAGAGCGCGGATGACAGCATTGGCCTCGTTTGCATAAGCAAGAAGCTGTCGCCCGGCGTCTGTTGAACTGTCGAGCGCGCTTTGCATCTCCAGATCCACGTGACAGTGGGGCAGCAGGCGATGATTGAATGTCAGGCGGAATCCAGGACCATTTTTGCGGAGGATCAGGTCTGGCTGAATGGGGGAGACTGGCTGGCGCGGATCAAAGCCTGGCCTGGGATTAAGAGCCTGAATTTCTGTCAGCATATCGAGCAGGTCGTCCTGTTCGAGCTGACACTTCTGACGGAGCAGCCGCCAGTCCCTTCGAGCTAAAAGATCGAGGTTAGCCAGAAGAACTTTCATGGCGGGGTCTAGCCGGTTTTTCTGTTCCACCTGGACCGCCAGACACTCTTCCAAGGAGCGTGTAAAAAGACCAGCAGGCTCCAGTCGCATCAGAACTTGGCGGATAGTTTCAAGAACAGCGGGCTCGACACCAAGTTCGACCGCAAGGCCTGAAACTGCTTCCGGCAATCGTCCGGCCTCATCGAGGCAAGCCAGAAGATAAAGAGCGGCGGCACAGTCCTGCTGAACGGGAAACCGGAGGTGGATCTGGGCAATCAGATCATCATGAAGTGTGGGGCCGGGGGCCGCAGTCTCTGGTCGTTCCGAACCCGAAGTAAAGCGTTCGGGGTCATCGTCGTGCAATTCAGATGCAGGATCCGCGGGCTCTGTGTTGGGTGCAGTGTCCGTGGATTCCAGAATCAGAAGGGGGTTCAGTTCCGCAATCTGCTGAAGTGATTGCGTCAGTTCCTGATGGCCTAGTTGCAGCATCGCAATCGCCTGACGCAACTGTGGCGTCATGACGAGCGACTGCGACTGGCGCTGTATCAGACCGGGACTGAGCATCCCGTCAGATTAGAGCGAGAAGTTCTCTCCAAGATAGACCCGGCGCACATCTTCGTTGGCGACGATGGCCTCCGGGGTACCTTCCATCAGAACCTGACCACCATGCATGATGTAGGCGCGGTCAATGACTTCAAGCGTTTCGCGGACGTTATGGTCCGTAATCAGCACACCGATGCCACGATCCTTGAGGTGAGACACAAGATCGCGAATTTCGCCCACGGCAATCGGATCGATACCGGCCAGAGGCTCATCCAGCAGGATATAGTTCGGCTGGCTGGCCAGAGCGCGGGCAATTTCCAGACGGCGACGCTCACCACCGGACAGTGCCAGCGAGGGTGAGTGACGCAGGTGCGTGATTCCGAACTCGGCGAGAAGGCCGTTCAGCATCGTTTCGCGCTTTTCCGGATCGGATTCGATCACTTCCAGCGCGGCCATGATGTTCTGTTCGACGTTTAGGCCGCGGAAAATGCTGGCTTCCTGTGGCAGATAACCAACGCCCAGACGCGCCCGTCGATACATCGGCAACTGGGTGATGTCTGCGCCATCCAGCGTAATGGTGCCCGTGTCCGGCTGGACCAGCCCTACGATCATGTAGAAGCTTGTCGTCTTGCCTGCGCCGTTCGGTCCGAGCAGGCCAACAGCCTCACCGCGTTGCACCTGAATGGACACGTTTTTGACGACAGCCCGCTTTTTGTAGGTCTTGCCGATCCCGCTGGCGACCAGACCGGTCTGGAGCACGGGAAATGAGGGGGATGTGTCTGTCACTTTGGTGCCTGGCTGCTGTTGGCTTCGTTTGGAACGACTAGTCCCTGAATAGGAGAGTCAGATCCTGGCAGCATCGTGGCAATGCCGGTCTTCATGTTGACGATAGCCTGAGACCCGTTGTTCTGGTTCTGGCCCTGCGTCACATGCACGTGGCCGATCAGGCGGGCAATCTGGCTGGCAAAGACATAAACGCCTCTGTCCCCGGTTGCTGTCTGGGTAGGGGTGCGCAGCACGACATGGCCCCAGCCATAAGCCCGGTCCAGTTTGGAAGAACCGCCACCAAGAGGGCTGCCGTCGCTTTTCGCCGGCTGGGCCTGTCCTGCTGGTGCAGGGGAGTCCGGTGCACTGAAAGAGACCAGCACGTCAGCCTTGATCTGGCGCCCGTCATTGGTGGTGACAGTTGCGTTTCCGCGGCCGACCGACATGCGGGTCTTGGAATGATATTCCATGACGTCACGTGCAGTGAGCACATCCTGCGGCGTCGTAAGCTTCAGGTTTTTGCCAGTCATGACCATGACGGCCTGATCCATGTCATACAGGGCACGGTCGCCCCAGCCCTGGTCCGTCTGGTTATAGATATGAACGTGACCGCGGGCTTCTATGCGGTACAGTTCAAGGGAGCCACCCATCGGGTCGGCTTCACCGGTCTGTCCATTTGTAGCCGGCGGCGGTGCGGCTGGTTGTCCCTGGGGAGCCGCTTTCTTGCGCAGATAGCCAATCAGCGTATCGGCATCGACCGTTACATCCCCTCGCACGGCACGGGCACCGCCGGTCAAGGTAACTGTCTGGGCGTTCCGGTCGTAGATTTCCTCGCTTTTCCAGAACAGCTTAACGGCCTCGCCGTGAGACATATCCAGCCCATCCGCATAAGCGGCAGGTGTGGCGGTGGTAGCGAGGAGAAGTCCTGCAACGGGAAGCAGTCTGGCGATGCGGCTCATCATTTCTCTGTCTTGGCTCCTTCCTGGCGGAGGCGGGCCGCCATGGAAGGGGGGCCGTTATCGTCGTTGCGGACCGTCAGACCCGGCCCTGTAAACTGCATGATACCTGCATGCTGGTCCAGGAAATAGCCCTGCGCGTCCTGCTTGCCAAATGGGCCTTCGGCATGGACCCAGTCGCGGGATGCAATAACGTCCTGCTTCAGGTCCATATCGGCGGAAGGGCCGTTCATGAGCGTCCCGTCATCGCGGTAAAGCACCACGTTGTCGTCTAGATTCAAGGTCTGCTCGTGCTGCATGTAGACACCCCGATCCGCCTTGATATGCGCCCAGGAATTACCTGCCAGCTCGATATCCGCCACCGGATCAACCAGATCTACACGGTCCGGGCCTTCCTGATGCGTAACGCGTGCCGTGATCATGTACAGGTGGTTATGGGCGTCCAGACCGCGATAGACGGCATTTTCCATATTGCCGCTCTCAACGCGCAGGCGGGCCATTTCCTTCAAAGCTGCACGGTTCTGATTGACGAGATGAGAGATCTCGGGCCACGCCGCAATTGAACTCAGCAGAACAAGTGCAAGCCCCGGGAGGGCCCATTTGGCAAACCCCAGAAGAGAGCGGCGGCGCGCCAGCTCTTCTGGATTGGGAGCGGTTCGTACTTTCTGGAATGCTGCACGGCGCAGGGCATCAAGCTTGGCGAGGCTTTCGCTCCGGTTTCCTGAAAAGTCGTCCCGTTTGGGGCGTTTGTCATCCTTGGGCGAGTCGGTCATGCCAGGCCCGCCCTCAGGAGATCGTGCAGGTGAATGATGCCCTGTGGGCGTCCGTCCTCTCCAACGACGAAAAGACTCGTGATCGGTTTGGAGCGTGCATTCATAAGGAGAAGGACGTCCTGTGCCAGGGTCGAGGGGGCAGTCGTGGTTGGAGAGAGATTCATGACCTCTTCCGCCGTGGTCGTGTCAAGATCGCTGTGGAGGGCCCGTCGGAGATCCGCATCCGTGATGAGACCGCACAGCGCGCCATTCTCGTCCGTCACGCCCATGCAGCCAAAGGCTTTGTGAGTCATTTCCAGAATGACCGAACGAAGCGAGAGAGATTTTTCCCCGAGTGGGAGGGCCTCTCCGGTGTGCATCAGCTCCCGCACCGGGCGCAAACGCGCGCCCAGACGGCCACCTGGGTGAAACACGCTGAAATCGTTGGCTGTGAAGCCGCGTTTTTCCAGAAGGGCGATGGCCAGCGCGTCTCCAAGGGCAAGCTGAAGAAGCGTGCTCGTAGTGGGAGCCAATCCCATGGGGCAGGCTTCTCTGGCGGGAGGGAGAACCAGAGCAATCTTGGCAGCGCGGGCCAGAGCCGAGGTCTCGACGGATGTTATGGCAATCACATCCAGCTGTCTGTGCGACGCATACGACAGAATTGCGGCAAGTTCTGTGGTTTCGCCGGAATTCGAGAGAGCAAGGATGACATCCCCTGCCGCGACCATGCCCAGATCACCATGTGCGGCTTCTGCGGGGTGGACGAAGAGAGACGGAGTTCCGGTAGAGGCAAGGGTGGCTTGGATCTTGCGGCCAATATGACCCGACTTCCCGATGCCCGTGACAATCAGCCGGCCAGAACAGAGAAGGATCCGCTCTATGGCATGGCTGAAAGCTTGCCCCAGAGAGCCGCCGAGGGCGCTTTCGAGCGCTTCAAGCCCCTGTCGCTCGACAGCAAGAGTGTGCAGGGCCGAGGGAAGGGGCGAGGTAGCCGGGTTTATCATGTCAGGGCGCAGTGTAGGCGATTACGCGCGGTGTGCGAAGATGTCGGGCTCGTCGTAGCCCAGAAGATCCAGACGGGTGCGCGCTGAAAGGAAGTCAAAGCAGGCCTGAGCCAGCTCCCGCCGCTCTTCCCGGATCAGCATGGCTTCAAGCTTGTCCCACAGGGCATGGAGATAAAGCACGTCAGACGCAGCATAGCGCTTCTGGTCGTCCGTCAGGGTTTCAGCACCCCAGTCCGAGCTCTGCTGGTGCTTGCTGATTTCGACGCCAAGCAGGTCGCGGCACAGATAGGCCAGTCCATGACGGTCCGTGAACGTATAGACGAGGCGGGCAGCGATCTTGGTGCAGATGACGGAAGAGATCGTGATGTCGAAGGCCTTCTGGAGCACTGCCACGTCAAAGCGGGCGAAGTGCATCAGCTTGGTGATCGAGTCATCCGAAAGGAAAGCTTTGAGGTTAGGGCAATCATAGCCACGGCCACCCATGGAGACAGGCTTGATCTGCACGAGGTGTGCTTCACCGTCACCGGCGGAAAGCTGCACAAGGCAGAGGCGATCTCTGTAGGGATTGAGACCCATGGTCTCGGTATCTATGGCGACAACAGGGCCAATATCAAAATCTTCCGGCAGGTCGCCGTCATGAAGATGGATGGCGTTCTGCTGGCTCATTTTGTTGTCACCGAATTTTTATGAACTCAGAGGGGAAGGTTCGTATGAACCTGACCGTCTGTGGTGCCCAGAAGAAGACTCGAACTTCCACGTCCTTTCGGACACAGGTACCTGAAACCTGCGCGTCTACCAATTCCGCCATCTGGGCTCAGAAAGCACCGGGTTTTTTCAGTTTCCTGAGGCATCCCGGGTTGGTGAAGAGGCGTTTACATTGACTGAATGAGAGCGTCAACAGTTGGAATGAAAGAAAACAGGGAAATGGAAAAACTTTTTTCGGGTGCGGGGCAGCAGAAGGTCGCTGTCATTGGTGGTGGTGGTTTTATTGGGCGCAGCCTGGTGAGAAAGCTGGTTGCCACCGGGCATGTCGTTCGTGTGGGAAGTCAGAATCCCGAAAAAATTCAGGGGCTTGGAAAGGCGCGTGGAACAGGGCGCGTCGAGTTCCTGAAAACGTCAGTCAATGATGCAGCGCAGCTTGATCGTCTGTTTGATGGTGTGGATGCTGTCGTCAATCTTGTCTCTGTCATGACGCCAGATGTGCAGACTCTGCATCGCATTAATGTCGAGGGCGCTCGGCTAGCAGCTGTGCGGGCTCATCTGGCAGGTGTGAAGCACTACGTTCATATGTCTGCCATCGGTGCTTCTTTGACGTCTCCAGGGGCATATGGTCGGAGTAAAGCGGCTGCAGAACGTGTCGTACGGGATGTTTTTCCTGATGCGCGTCTGCTTCGCCCGTCTGTGGTGTTCGGGACGGATGATAGCTTCTTCAATCTGTTTGCCTTGATCGCAGCGCTATCGCCTGTTTTACCGGTTTTTGCCGGTCGCACATATTATCAGCCGGTATTTGTGGAAGATGTTGCAGAAGCAGCGCTACGACTTCTGCAGCCGGAGAATGCAGGTCTAACGGTTGAGGCCGGTGGTCCCGATATCCTGAGTATGCGTGAGCTTATGGCGTTCGTACTCGAAGCGTCGGGTCGTAAAAGAATTCTGCTCCCGATCCCGCAAGTGGTAGCCCGCCTTGAAGCGACTGTTCTGGAGAAGTTGCCTGGCCATCTGCTGACGCGAGACCAGGTGGCCATGATGTCTGTCGATAATGTCGTGCAGCCGGGGGCTGAGACCTTGCAGACACTCGGAATCCATCCGGCATCACTGGGAATGGTGGTTCCGGGGTATCTGAACGGAAGCATCTGTAAGCTTTATCGCCAGCTAAAAGCCTGATTGGTCCGTATCGGACCTATAAAATGTGACACTCACGCAAGAAAAGTGACGCTATGAGGTCGGTTTTTTTATATTGGTAAGCATTGCTGACTATTATCGCGTAAACTGACGGAATAGCTGGTATTCCACAAATTTCGTACGCTTTGGCGTGCGTTCTGTTTTTAGGAGACACGGCGCATGGCCGAACGGATGTTGCAGTTCGTCAATCACCCACAGATCCTTCCGGAGAAGCGTGACGCTGCCGAGCGTCGTGCAGACTTTGGAGAGATTTACCGTGGGTTTGCGATGAGCCGCGCTGAAGAGCAGGCCTCTCGCTGCTCTCAGTGTGGAATTCCGTTCTGCTCCGTGCATTGCCCTCTTGGTAACAACATTCCGGACTGGCTGAAGCTGACGGCAGAAGACCGTTTGCAGGAAGCCTACGAGATGTCTTCGGCTACCAATACCTTCCCGGAAATCTGCGGTCGCATCTGTCCGCAGGATCGCCTGTGTGAAGGCAATTGCGTGATCCAGAAGGGGTTCGAGAGCGTCACGATCGGTGCTGTCGAACGCTTTATTACGGAAAATGCTTTTGAGCAGGGCTGGGTGCAGCCGCGTCTGCCGGATCGTGAACTCAAAGTCAGTGTTGGCGTCGTGGGTTCCGGGCCTGCCGGTCTGGCCTGTGCGGAGCGTCTGCGGGCACGTGGGTATGAGGTTCATGTCTATGAACGTCAGGACCGTGTGGGCGGCTTGCTGACGTACGGTATTCCGAGCTTCAAGCTGGAAAAGCATGTCGTGGCCCGTCGTCACAAGCTGCTGGAAGAGCAGGGCATCATCTTCCACCTTTCCACCCCAATCGGTGCGGGTGAGGGGGAGACGTCACTGGATGATCTGCGGACGCGTCATAACGCGGTGTTCCTTGGAACGGGCGTGTATCGTTCGCGCTCCGTGGATGTGCCGGGTGCTGACCTGAACGGCGTTGTGGATGCAATTGACTTCCTGACGGCCTCGAACCGTCGTGGATATGACGAAGACCCCGGTGAAGATGCAGCACTTCATGCCAAGGGCCGTCGTGTTGTTGTCATCGGTGGTGGCGATACGGCCATGGACTGCGTTCGGACGTCTATCCGTCAGGGCGCCGAGAAGGTTACCTGCGTTTATCGCCGTGACCGTGCGAACATGCCGGGCTCCCGTCAGGAAGTTTACAACGCCGAGGAAGAAGGCGCGAACTTCGAGTGGCTGGCTGCGCCGGAAGAGTTTCTAGGCGAAGGCACGGTTGAAGGTGTGAAGGTGCTGAAAATGCGTCTTGGTGCACCGGATGCCACGGGCCGCCGTTCCATCGAAGGCACGGGCCAGCATTCCATTATTGAAGGCGACCTTGTGATCCGCGCGCTGGGTTTCGATCCGGAAGACCTGCCGGGCCAGTGGCAGCAGCCGGAGCTTGCCGTGACGCGCTGGGGCACGCTGACGGTTCCGCCGGGCGGTTTCCAGACGAGCCTGCCGGGCGTGTTCGCTGGTGGCGACATTGTCCGTGGTGCGAGCCTCGTTGTCTGGGCCATCAAGGACGGCCGTGATGCGGCTGATGCAATTCACCTTTCTCTGACCGAGACCCTGGCGCTGGAGGCTGCGGAATGACACAGAACACCGATTTCATCCGCGAATACACTGAGAACGTAGAACGCCTGAAAGGTCTGTATGACCCGACGCAGGAGCGCGATTCCTGTGGTGTGGGCCTTGTGGCTGCTCTGGATGGCAAGCCGTCCCGCGCTGTTGTGAAGGCCGGTATCGAAGCTCTGGGCAACATCTGGCATCGTGGTGCTGTCGATGCTGATGGCAAGACGGGCGATGGCGCGGGCATCCATGTCGAAATCCCGCAGGATTTCTTCGCGGAAGCCATTCATAACAGCTCCAGCGATGACACGATCGACGGTCGCATTGCCGTTGGCATGGTGTTTCTGCCGAAAACGGATCTGGCGTCGCAGGAAGCGGGTCGACAGATCATCGAAACCGAGGTTCTGAACTTCGGTTACGGAATCTACGGCTGGCGTCAGGTGCCGATCGACACGGCCTGCATTGGCGAGAAAGCCAACCAGACGCGCCCCGAAATCGAACAGATCATGATCCGCAATACGCTGGCTCGCTCGGAAGACGAGTTCGAGCGCGACCTCTATGTGCTGCGTCGTCGCATCGAGAAGCAGGCGACCCGGCAGCAGGTGGATCTGTACATCTGCTCGCTGTCCTGCCGTTCGGTCATCTATAAGGGCATGTTCCTTGCCGAGAACCTGACGGATTTTTATCCGGATCTTCTGGACGAGCGCTTCGTCTCTCGGTTCGCGATCTACCATCAGCGTTACTCGACCAACACGTTCCCGACCTGGAAGCTGGCCCAGCCGTTCCGCAAGGTGGCGCATAACGGTGAGATCAACACGATCTCCGGCAACACCAACTGGATGCGGTCGCACGAAACGCGCCTCTCGAACGCAGCTCTCGATCCTTATATGGAGGATCTGAAGCCGGTCGTGCAGGCTGCGGGTTCAGATACGGCTGCGCTGGATAACGTCTTCGAACTCATGACCTTCGGTGGCCGCAGCGCGCCGATGGCCAAGATGATGCTCATTCCGGCGTCCAGCGGCGCGAACTCCGCGATTTCTCCCGCAGCGCGCGCCATGTTCCGCTACTGCAATGCGGTCATCGAACCGTGGGATGGCCCGGCTGCGGTCTGTGCAACGGATGGCCGCTGGGTCATTGCGGGGCTGGATCGTGCGGGTCTGCGTCCGCTGCGGTATTCCATCACGAATGACAACCTGCTGATCGTGGGTTCAGAAGCGGGCATGGTTCGCGTGCCGGAAGCGCGTATTCAGCGTCGCGGGCGCCTTGGTCCGGGGCAGACGCTGGCGCTCGACCTCAAGGAAGGTCGCCTCTACCAGCCGGATGAACTGCTTGAAATGCTGGCCTCCCGTCAGGATTTCCAGTCTTGGGTCAAGCGCATCCGCAATATCGAGCCGATCGTGCGGGATGTGGTCGAGCCGGAAGGTATGGCCGCCGACGTGCTGCGTCGCCAGCAGATGGCCGTCAGCCTGACGCATGAAGAGCTGGAAACCATCCTTCACCCGATGGTCGAGACGGCTGCCGAAGCTCTGGGCTCCATGGGGGATGACACGCCGCTTCAGGTTCTGTCCAAGATCTATCGTGGCCTGTCGCATTATTTCCGTCAGGGCTTCAGCCAGGTTACGAACCCGCCGATCGACTCCCTGCGTGAAACGCGGGTGATGAGCCTGATTACGCGTCTGGGCAATCTGGGGAACATTCTCGACGAGCGCCCGGAACAGTGCGATCTGCTTCAACTCCCCAGCCCGGTTCTGACGGTTGGTGAGTTTGATGAACTGCGGAAAGTCTGCGGTGAGAACGCAGCCTCGATCGACTGTACTTTCCCGGTTGAGGACGGCGAAGAAGGGCTGCGTGCGGCGATCGCGTCCATCCGCGTTCAGGCGGAAGATCATGTCCGTGGCGGTTGCACCCATCTGTTCCTGACGGATGAGAATACCGGGCCGGATCGTGTGGCCGTGCCGATGATCCTTGCGACGGCTGCCGTGCATGTTCATCTTGTGCGTCATTCCCTGCGCACGTTCACGTCCCTGAACGTGCGGACGTCCAGTGCCATCGACGTTCACGCCATTGCCGTGACGATCGGTGTTGGTGCGACGACGGTGAATCCGGCGCTGGCCCAGCACAGCATCGCGGACCGTCTGCGTCGTGGCCTGTTTGGCCAGATGACGATGCGTGAGGCGATGGAACGTTACCGCAAGGCGGTGGACAAGGGTCTGCTCAAGATCATGTCCAAGTTCGGGATTTCCATCATCTCGGCTTACCGCGGTGGCTACAATTTCGAAGCTATTGGTCTGTCCCGTGCGTTGGTGGCCGAGTTCTTCCCGGGCATGCCGTCGCGTATTTCCGGCATTGGTCTACCGGGTATCGCCCGCAACATCCTGAAGGCTCATGCGGCTGCGTGGGATCAGAAGGTTGAAGCGCTTCCGGTCGGTGGTCGCTACAAGCTGCGTCGTCAGGGAGAGACGCATGCGTTCTCCGGCCAGCTTGTGCACATGCTGCAAAGCGCTGTTTCGGCCAACAGCTATACGCTGTATCGCCGTTACGCCGATGCCGTGCGTCAGATGCCGCCGGTCGCCCTCCGTGACCTGCTGGACTTCAAGGCACCTCATGCACCGATCCCGGTGGACGAGGTTGAAAGCATCACGCAGATCCGTCGTCGTCTTGTCGCGCCGGGCATTTCGCTGGGTGCCCTGAGCCCGGAAGCGCATGAGACGCTGGCGATTGCCATGAACCGGATTGGCGCGAAGTCTGATTCTGGTGAGGGTGGCGAGGACGCCGAGCGTTCCAAGCCGCGCCCGAACGGGGACAATGCGTCTTCCGCGATCAAGCAGGTGGCGTCTGGCCGGTTCGGTGTGACCGCGCAGTATCTGAATGACTGCCGCGAAATCGAAATCAAGATGGCCCAGGGCGCGAAGCCGGGTGAGGGTGGACAGCTTCCGGGCTTCAAGGTCACGGAGCTGATTGGTCGCCTGCGTCATGCGACGCCGGGTGTGACGCTGATCTCGCCTCCGCCGCATCATGACATCTATTCGATCGAGGATCTGGCCCAGCTCATTTATGATCTGAAGCAGGTCAACCCAACGGCAACCGTCACCGTGAAGCTGGTTGCCCGCACGGGTATAGGCACGATTGCGGCCGGTGTGGCGAAGGCGAAGGCTGATGCCATCCTGATCTCCGGTCATTCCGGTGGTACGGGTGCCAGCCCGCAGTCTTCGATCCATTATGCGGGTCTGCCGTGGGAAATGGGCCTGTCCGAAGCGCATCAGGTTCTGATGCTCAACCGTTTGCGTCATCGTCTGGTGCTGCGGACGGATGGCGGCATCAAGACGGGCCGTGACGTGGTCATGGCGGCGATGCTGGGTGCGGAAGAGTTCGGCATTGGTACGGCCGCGCTGGTGGCCATGGGGTGCATTATGGTGCGTCAGTGCCATTCCAACACCTGCCCGGTCGGCGTCTGCGTTCAGGATGAAAAGCTGCGTGCGAAGTTCGAGGGCTCACCGGAGAAGGTCATCAACCTTTTCACGCTGATTGCCGAAGATATTCGCCATATCCTTGCCGATCTGGGCGTTCGCTCCCTGAAGGACGTCATTGGCCGCACGGACATGCTGCGTCAGGTCTCCCGTGGTGCGGACTATCTGGACGATCTGGATCTGAACTCCCTGCTGGTGCAGGCCGATCCGGGTGAACATGCGCGATACTGCACCCGTGAGGGCCGCAACGAGGTTCCGGAAACGCTGGACGCGCAGATCGTGGCCGATGCGATCCCGCTGTTCGAGCGTCGTGAGAAGCTGCACTTGCACTACAACGTGCAGAACACGCATCGCGCGATCGGGACACGTATTTCCGGCATGATCACCCGTCAGTTCGGGATGCATGAACTGCCGGAGGGTCAGCTCACGCTGTCGCTTCGCGGGTCGGCTGGTCAGTCCCTTGGTGCCTTCGCGGTGCAGGGTCTGAAGATGATCGTGGAAGGCGATTCCAACGATTACGTCGGTAAGGGGCTTTCGGGTGCGACGATCGTTGTGCGTCAATCTCCGTCGTCCCAGTGGCGTTCGGAAGAGAACGCGATCATTGGCAACACGGTCCTGTACGGCGCAACGAGTGGCAAGCTCTTTGCGGCTGGGCAGGCTGGTGAGCGTTTCGCCGTCCGTAACTCCGGTGCGACGGCTGTTGTTGAAGGCTGTGGCTCGAACGGTTGCGAGTACATGACCGGTGGCAAGGTCGTGATCCTGGGCGAGACGGGCGATAACTTCGGTGCAGGCTTCACGGGCGGCATGGCCTATGTGCTTGATCCGAAGAACCGCTTTGAATCCCGCATCAATCCGGACACGGTGATGTGGAACCGCGTGCAGCCGGGTAGCCGCTGGGATGTGGAACTGCGCACGCTGGTCGAGCAGCATGTGGAAGAAACAGGCAGTACGTACGCCGCGGACCTGCTGCATTGCTGGGAGCACACGCTGGAGCAGTTCTGGCACATCGTTCCCCGCGAATATGCCAAGGTCATTGGCTATGTGCAGGAAGACCTGTCCAAGCTTTCAGCCTGATTGCTTCGATTGATTAAAGTCTGAAAGCCCCGCATCAGGTTTCTGGTGCGGGGCTTTTTTGCTGTGACTTAGGACTTGAGTTTTCTGGTCAGCGTGACGAGCGCGGCGATCTGGCCGGCAATGAACTTGCAGGTAGGTTCGTCTATGAGTTTCAGCGTTTCCGGATCTACTTTCCCTGCGACCATGCCAATCATGACCTCTGGGCGGTTAAGAACAAATGCATCCAGAAACACCATATTCTGTCGGAGGTTGTATTGCGCTCTGGCCCCTCCGATCATGCCGGGGGACGCCGTTTGGATGGCGACAGGTTTGCCACTGAAAGGTTGAGGCGCTACGCGGGAGAGCCAGTCGATGGCGTTCTTCAGTACGCCGGGAATGGAATAATTATATTCCGGTGTCACGATGATGACGCCGTCTGCGGCCCGGATCTGTTCCGCCATGGCCAGAACGGGGGCCGGAAAGCCTGTGTCCTGAACATCCGCATTGTAATGCGGAAAATCCCCGATTGATCCGAGTGGGGTGATGGAAACCCCTTCGGGCGCAAGTTCGGGCAAAGCGCGCGCAACTGCCGCGTTGAAGGAGGCTTTGCGCAGGCTTCCGAGCAGGGTGACGAAATGCAGGGGCGTGTCGTTAGGCATGAACTGGTCTCCGTCGAAGAGGCGCATTTCCTGTTGTCATGACCCGATAGGAAACGGATCATGACACAAAGCAGGAGTCAGGCTGCGTTTTTCAGCATCCCGTGAGGATCTAGAACGAATTTGCGAGGCGCGCCGTTGTCGAAATCATGGTAGCCGCGTGGCGCGTCTTCGAGTGAAATCACGGTGGCGTTGACGATATCTGCGATGGGCAGGCGTCCATGCAAAATGGCCTGCATCAGTTGCCGGTTATATCTCAGAACGGGTGTTTGCCCGGTGTGGAACGACTGGCTTTTGGCCCAGCCCTGACCCAGCCGGAGTGTCAGGTTGCCTTTCTGCGCCGCAGCTTCATGAGCGCCCGGATCTTCCGTCACATACAGGCCCGGAATACCGATGGCACCGGCTGGACGGGTGACTTCCATGGCCTGATTGAGGATGACGGCTGGTTGTTCCTTTCCGTCATATCCCTTGGCCTCGAAACCGACGGCATCAATGAAACTGTCGACCTCTGGTGTTCCGATGACCTGTTCGATGAGGTCACCAAGCCTGTCGTGGTTTTGGAGGTTGATGGGCTCAAACCCGACCGCTTTCGCGTGGGCGAGGCGTTCAGGATTGAAATCGCCAATCATGACAACCGCAGCGCCAAGAATGCGCGCCGACGCGGCCGCTGCCATGCCGACAGGGCCTGCTCCTGCGATATAGACCGTTGAGCCCACACCCACCTTGGCATTGATGGCGCCATGGAACCCGGTGGGGAGAATATCGGTCAGCATTGTGAGGTCTCTGATGCGCTCAAGTGCCTGAGCCTTGTCAGGGAAGCGCAGCAGATTGAAGTCGGCATAAGGGACCATGACGTAGCGGGCCTGTCCGCCGATCCATCCGCCCATATCCACATAGCCATAGGCGCCACCCGCGCGGCTCGCATTGACCGTCAGGCATACGCCCGTGTGCTGTTCCCGGCAGCATCGGCATCGCCCACAGGCGACGTTAAAGGGAACGGAGACCAGATCGCCCTTGCGGACCATCTCGACATCCGATCCGGTTTCGATGACTTCGCCGGTGATTTCGTGGCCGAGGACCAGCCCGGATGGCGCTGTTGTACGGCCCCGAACCATATGCTGGTCGGAGCCGCAGATATTGGTGGAGACGACCTTGAGAATGACGCCGTGGTCAATCTTCCGGCCATCGGGTGTTTCCATTCTGGGGTCATCGATCCGCTGGACTTCAACATGATTGGGGCCAAGATAAACGACCCCTCTGTTTTCGTCAGACATGGCTTCTCTCCAGGTTCGGGCAGCGGCCATCCCTTGCGGCCGGGGTCGCCCGGCACGACGAAATGTTGTCGTACAAGGGCCTCAACGTTCGCCGCGTGCTCTGGAACCGTGACATAGGGCTACAGACGCGCCTCTCGCTCGAACGTGATGGGAATTCCTGTCCTTCGCCTGCGGGCACCTTCTGAGCCGGATGATTTGTGAATTAAGAGGCGACCAACTTTTCAAGCCAGACTTGAAGCCGCCCATGGAAGCCCACTACCCTGTGATCCATCTGTAGGCACGGCTGTGCCAACTGAACGAGCGACAGAGGGGTTCATGGAAAATCACGTCAATACATTGTGGGGACAGTTTTATGGCTGGCTTCCCACTCTTCTGAGTTACGTCGGGCAGCTTGTTCTGGCGATTATCGTGCTGTTGGTGGGCTGGTCCATCATCAACATGATCACGCGCGGCATGGGCCGCATGATGGCCGCCAGCAACATTGAGCCGACTCTCAGGGGCTTTCTGCTCAGTGTCGTCGGGCTGCTGCTGAAGGCGCTTCTGCTGATCAGCGTTGCTTCGATGGTTGGCATTGCAACGACGTCCTTCGTCGCGGTTCTCGGCGCGGCTGGCCTCGCTGTTGGCATGGCGCTTCAGGGCAGTCTTGCCAACTTTGCGGGTGGCGTGCTGATCCTGCTGTTCCGTCCGTTCAAGGTCGGTGATTCCATTACGGCAGCGGGTAATACCGGAACGGTTGTTTCGATCGAGATGTTCCGCACCGTACTGCAGGATGCCAGCAATGACATCGTCTATGTGCCAAACGGGACGCTCTCGAACAATGTTGTCATCAACAGCTCGCAGTCAGAGCGGCTTCTGGCGTCGGTCAGTCTGCTGATTGATTACAACGACGATATCGACAATGCTCGTGCACTGCTTCTGGGGCTGTTTGAAAATGACGCTCTGGTTCTCAAAACGCCCGCGCCATCCGTTTCGTTTCTGCCTCGTCCGGCCAATGTCGCCGTTACGCTTGGCTTCTGGTGCGCACCGGGTAACGTAACGCCGCTGGTTGCCAGGTACTCTGAGGCATCCATTCAGGCACTGAAGAAAGAAGGCTTCCGTCTGGGTGTTACGGCCCGCACTGCTGCTTGAACCTTTTCGAGGCCTGTTCAGGATTATGCTGGGCAGGCCGCGTTATGGTCTTTGGAGCGTGTTCCATTAAGAATGCAGCGCCGTTGTTCTCCTCAGGAAAACTCACTCGGTTTAAGACGGCGGTTTCTGAAATTGGTGTGTGGACCCAATGTACTAGATAAAGCTCTTAAAAACAGTTTCTTATCGGGTCAAACCATCAAATTTCTATCGCGGACAAGCAACGCGTAAAACGTTGGGTGTCAAACCTGAATCTTGATCTCGAGTGTTCATTCCCCGACTTCAGGATGCCAATTTATTTTTCCAGCTATCTCTTAGAAAAATAAGAGTTGAATTGGCAGCACGCTCCCATTGATACCGAACTGACGATCCGATGACCTGTGGTCTGATAACGGGAGGTTGACCGAAGCTGGCAAGCATTTTTGCAGCACGAACAGATGCAAAACTATCAAAATCAAAAGTCAGGTTTTTGGACGCTGAGAGTTTCAGGGCTTCCCAGATCAGGAGCATGTTCGCGCCTGGCGTGGAAAAGGAACGGTCGCGCGCGGATTGCCAGAAATAGAGATTTTTATCGTCCCAGATCAGAACACACGAAGACACCCTCTGATTTTTCTCACCATACGCACTTAAGACGCATGTTTGATTACGTAATAAGCAAGCCTCAAAAATCTTAGTCATTCTTGGAAAATCGTGACTGTTTTTCGAGTGTGGCTGGTCAATCAAAGACATCTGGATGAAGTCTTCAATATCTGTACTCTGAACAACATCTAGTTTTTGTGCTGCTGAACGAATGAGATTTCTCGTTTTCTGATCGCATTGTTCGAGAACGACACAAGGAGAGGTATTTTTGTCGACCCGGAATGTAAAAGCATTTCTGATTTGTAGCCCCGAGATAGAAAATGCGAAGGCGGCCTCGTCTGACGGGTCCAGACTGATTTTCAGATGATCGTATTTTGGCAGGGCTTCTATGAGCTCAGAAACGATGTTTCTTATTTTTTGAGATCGACGAAACGCTTTTGAGGCAGGAAGAAAAAACCGAGGCCCTAAAGTACGCGTGTAGGGCGGTGGGATGATATACTTCATCCCGAAATGCGTTTTTTTGTAAAAACTGAAATCAGAAACAATTGCGCCGTTGTTTTTAATTTCAATTCTGTCGCATTGGTCATCAGTAGCCGCCGAAAGCCACCAGTTTTCATGAAAAATCGAATGCTCTGAGGGGAGAGGCGACGGAGTGAACTGAAGGGGAGATGTAAGCATCTTCATACTGTGACTCGAGCTGTAGGCTCGGTATTTATTTCTCAATTCGACAAAAAGTAACAGACAGTTTCATATAAAAAATAATTATGCCAAATTTCACTTGGTGGAAGAGTGCTTCATACCAATCAGGATGGTCAAAAAAGGTGAAGCGCTGACAGCGGGACCGAAAGTCTCATCGACGGTTTTGGACGTGATTCATGCGCGATTTGTTGCAGGCGTTATGGGCCCATTTTCTACAGGGCCGAATTGGACCTGATCTCTCATGGGTTTCGCCCCTTTTCAGGCTTACTTTCTCCTATCCTTCAGATGCGATACATCTACGTAGGGTGCCGGCGATAATCTCGAATTGCTCGGTGATCTGGAGTTCAGGACCACCCGTGATGGTGTCACTGATGGCGATGGTAATGCGCTCGCAGCGGTTATAGGTCGACAGCGTCAGATTGCCCTTCGCACCGCCTTTCTTGGCTCCATGCTTTCAGCCAGAAGGTCCAGAAAGGCCTGGATGTCGCTGTCCGCGTCCTCACGAAACTGGCGCACCAGTTCACGAATGGCGCGGGCACGCTCGAAGAGCTTCTTGACCAGTTCGTCTTTGAGCAGGTCTTCCGGCTTCACGTTCGCACGCGGGACAAGGCGTCCAGCGGAATCCTTCATGTAATCGTCAGGATTGTGGCTCATGCCTGTTCTCGCTTGCGCTTGGCCTCAACTGCTCGGGTGCGGCGTGCCTCGGCAGCGGTCCAGATCTTCAGTCTTAGCATCCGGGCATGTCGTGCGTTCGTGGCGCTCGGCTGCGCGGGTCTGAGCGCGTTCCTAACGGCGGATCTGAAGTTCGTTCTACCAAGTGAGGGCTATAGAGCACGCCATCCTCACCACGCAGGATGAAGCGTGTGAACTCGAGTTCCGGCAGTACACGTTGCAGCACATCGACATGCTCGCACGCCATTTGCGCAACTTGAGCGTCATCCGGTGCAAGGCCGCCAACGCGGAACATTACGTCCCGAGCGGCTTTCAGTGCGTCCATGAGAGAGTGAAACACGCCCCGCTGTTCTGCGGGGAGCCCCTTGAGGAACGCCATGGCCAGAATGTTGTCCCAATCAAACGTGGCAGGGATCGAGAGCGTCATTTGGAAGCTCCTGCCTTTTCCAATCCGCGAACGATCTTCATAGCGTGTTCCGCGACGCGGCGGAGCTTGGTCAGTTCGTGGCCCAGTTTGTGGGCTTCTTCGACCGTAACAATGCCGTCTGCCAAAACGCGAATGGTCGTCTTCACGGTGTCGTTAGCCTTGTCGGCGACGTCTTCCATGATTTCGACCACATCGCCGTGGCCAAGCTGAACCGGCGTCAGATGATAGCACAATTTATGTGCCATCGCCTGTAGAATGAATGGTTCCTAGGCGAACTCATCCAGCACAATCGCCACGTCTATTGGGGCTGTCGTGGCGGAATTGCGGTTCTGATATTCCGAGATCCGCGCACGGCCAACGCGTGTGAGCGCTGCTGCAGCATCAATGCCGCCTATCGCGCGGACGGCTAGTTGCGTGGCTGTCTTGAGGGCAGGGGCATGATTCATGGCTTCACCCTCGCACTGCGATCGGCCATCTTGCGCGCCTCACTATAAAACGGAGCAAAGACACATGGCTGACGAATGGAAACTGAAGGAAGACGGAAACCTCGATATTTCGAGTGTAACGGGCTTCCGTGCGGTTGTGATTCAGGACGGTGCCGTGGTGCTTCAGGTAAAAGCTGCCACATCTCCTGAACACTATCCGGCTGGTGATAAGCTGGAGCAGTTCTCGCTTTCGCCGCAGACGGCGGCTGAACTCGGACGCGACCTGCTCGACGCTGCGCAGGTGCTTCTTCAAAAGCCTGAAGGCGAGATGCACTAAGGATTACAAGCAAGACTGCATCTTGCTGACGGTGGCATGAGCGGAGCTTACCCTTGAGGGTATGAAGAATGCTCATGTCGAACCTTCATATAGATCTGGTCGTAGTTTTTGGGGCGGAATACCTGTTAGTTTGGCTATTGCCAGAACTCGTCCTGGTGGAATTTTTTTCCACGAGTACACAGACGGTGGCTTCGTTGTTTTATACGGGGCAGCGTCGCTCGATGTCCGCGAACAACTTCTACAATCGGTTTATTGACTGGTGCTGTCAGGCGTGGCTTTTGTCTAGATGCAATTCGCATGGTCTGCGCGAGGCGGAAGCCCGGAGGCTGGCTGTACAATGCACCAGATCGTCGCCATCACAGGGCATGGGAGTTTGGCCGAAGTAGCGCGCTATACTCGGGCCACCGAACAGGTGGCGTTGGCACGTTCGGCGATGTCAAGGTTGAGGCGAAATGCCAAACCTGTCTTCGAAAGTGTCAAACCTGCCGAAAACTGGTGGAAGATAGCAATTTTTAAGATTTGTGGTGGACCCGACGCGATTCGAACGCGTGACCTTTGCCTTCGGAGGGCAACGCTCTATCCAGCTGAGCTACGGGTCCGTCGGGTCTCCAATAGACGGTTCAGGATAGGCTTGCCAAGCCCTTAGTAGAATTTTGTTTGTTCAAGGTTGTGCGGTGGCTTTCCAGAGAGCTGCCGCCACGTCTCCGCCAGATGGGAGCGCGCTTTCAGGCGTCAAAATCCATGAGGTGACGTCCTGTGCTGTCATCCGTTTATCCCGGCTCATCAGGTGATGGGCCGTCGGAAATTCGTCCAGTCGTACTGAGCTGGGAAGGCGTCTCAACAGACGTGCTGTGTAAGGCGGAAGAACGAACTGGTCCCGACCACCGAAAATCATAAGCATGGGCGTTCTGACCCGTGGTGCGTCGTCGAAAGCTGTTGCCATGAGATGGGTCAGGCCCAAAAGTGGATGAATGGTCGAACTATGCTGGGTCAGCGGGTCAAAATACATGCGTCGCAGGGCACGGATGTTATCGCTCGCAACGCGCTCTCCGGGAACGGCTGATCCATCCAGTTTCCAGCGAGGCGCGACTGTATCGAGGCCATCCAGAACGGTCTGCCAGGGCTCACCGAGTTTCATGATGGCTGGTGCGAGAATAATGGTTCCGGACAGTTCTGGTGGCGGCTCGGTCGCAAGGAGCAGGGCGACGGCTCCGCCCATGCTCTCGCCCATGACATAGAGAGGCACGCCCGGGTAACGCCTGCGGAGCCACGCAAGCTCTTCCCGCGTGTCCTGAATCATGCGCGCCGTGCTGCTCCAGCCACCTGCGTCCTGTGTGGCGCCGAACCCACGCTGATCTGGGGCGACGATTTCGATGCCGGCCGCGCTCAGGGGCGGTGCAAAGAATTCCCACGCATCCCGGCTGTCTCCAAAGCCATGAAGGGCCAGAACAACGGCCTTCAATGGGTGTATTGCGGGATAAATTCTTAAAGGAATGCGAGCGCCATCGGACATGCTGAGCGTCACATCCGGGGGGATGAGGGCTGTTTCTTTCGCTGTCGGATGCAGGTCAGGCATTGGCCGGTGCGTGCAGGCACCGAGAAGCAGCGTGCAGGCCGCAAAGCAGGCCACGGTGCAGGAAAGACGCCACAGGCGGTTTGAAACGGATGGGAATGAGCCTATCATCGCGAAGATTTTAGAACGTCCTGCCCTTCCGGGCGAGAAGGGAGATATTCGTGCCGTCTGAAACGCCTCATCTGGTTCTGGTTGACGGGTCTGGGTTCATTTTCCGTGCATTCCATGCCCTCCCGCCTATGAGCAGCCCGGATGGTGTGCCGGTCAATGCGGTTTACGGCTTCACGAATATGCTGACACGGTTGCTGCGCGATCATGTTGGCACGCATCTGGCCGTCATTTTCGATGCTGGTCGTCAGACGTTCCGCAACGAAATTTATCCTCAATACAAGGCGCATCGTCCGGAACCGCCAGAAGACCTGCGCCCGCAGTTTGGTCTGATCCGGGATGCGACAGCGGCGTTCAATGTGCCGTCGATTGAACTGGCTGGCTGGGAAGCAGACGATCTGATCGCGAGCTACGCCAAGGCTGTTGTGGCGCGGGGTGGACGCTGCACGATCATCTCATCCGATAAGGATCTGATGCAGTTGATCTGCCCTGGCGTCGAACTGATGGACCCGATGAAGCAGAAGCCGATTCGGGAAGCGGAAGTAGAGGCCAAGTTCGGTGTGCGGCCAGATCAGGTTGTCGATGTTCAGGCCCTGATGGGGGACTCTACTGATAACGTGCCGGGTGTGCCGGGCATCGGCGCAAAGGGTGCGGCCCAGCTCATTAATGAATATGGCACGCTGGAAAAGGTTCTGGATGCTGCGGAGGGCATGAAAGCCTCCAAGCGCCGCCAGAACCTGATTGAATTTGCGGATGCCGCCCGGATGTCTCGCAAGCTGGTTCTGCTGGCCGACGATGTGCCGTTGCCTCAGCCGATTGAGGAACTGGGGTGCCGCGAGCCGGTTCAGGAAACGCTCCGGGACTGGCTCGACACGATGGGCTTCCATTCCACAATCCAGCGGATGGGCCTCGGGTTGGCGGCAAAGCCAAGGCCCACGCCTCGTCCCAAAGCAGCGCCAGCAGAGGGTGAAGCACCGACCGTGACGCTCTCTGAAGCGTCTTATGGACCGTATGAAACGGTTACAGATTTCGAGACGCTGGATCGGTGGATTGCCGAGGCGCGAACGGCTGGGGTTGTCGCCGTTGATACGGAGACGGACAGTCTCAATGCACGTCAGGCCAATATGGTCGGGCTGTCGCTCTCTGTTGCGCCGGGCAAGGCCTGTTATGTGCCGTTCCTGCATGAAGGCAAGCGGGATCTGTTGCAGGATGGGCCGGACGATCATCCGACCGACCAGCAGCTCGATCGTGCGGAAACACTGAAGCGTCTTGCGCCTCTGATGCGGGATGCGTCTGTTCTGAAAATCTTCCAGAACGCGAAATATGATCTGACGGTGTTCCGCAAGGCTGGACTGCCTGAAATAACGCCGATCGACGATACGATGCTCATTTCCTATGCACAGTCTGCGGGAGAGCACGGGCAGGGCATGGACGAGCTGTCGCAGCTTCACCTTGGCCATACACCGATCACGTATGATTCTGTGACGGGAACGGGGCGCAAGCGCATTCCGTTCGCCGAAGTGCCGCTGGATCAGGCGACCGCGTATGCGGCGGAAGATGCTGATGTCACGCTACGGCTGTGGCAGGTTCTGCGTCCCCAGTTACGTCTTCGTCAGTCACTGGCTTTGTATGAAGAAATCGAACGACCTCTGATTGAAGTCCTGACGGATATGGAAGACGTTGGGATCAAGGTGGATGCCGTTGAACTGCGGCGTATGTCGGCCGATTTTGAAACGCGTATGGCGGTGATCGAGAAGGATATTCACGAACAGGTTGGGCGCAGTTTTAATGTTGGGTCGCCCAAGCAGCTTGGTGAGATCCTGTTCGACGAAATGGAGCTTCCGGGTGGGAAGCGGACCAAAAGCGGCTCATGGGGGACGGATTCCTCTGTCCTTGAGGGACTGGCGGAGCAGGGGCATGACCTACCGCAGAAGATCCTGTCCTGGCGGCAGTTGGCCAAGCTGAAATCCACGTATGCTGATGCGCTTGTTGAGCAGATGGATCAGGGAACGCAGCGCGTTCACACGTCCTTTCAGATGGCCATTACGACCACCGGGCGTCTGTCTTCCAATGAGCCTAACCTTCAGAACATCCCGATCCGTACGGAAGAAGGCGCGCTGATCCGTAAGGCTTTCGTGGCGGCTCCGGGGCATGTTTTGGTGTCTGCGGATTACAGCCAGATCGAATTGCGACTTCTGGCCCATGTGGCGAAGATCGAGCCTTTGCTGGAGGCGTTCCATCTGGGGCAGGACATTCATGCCCGCACGGCCTCCGAAGTGTTTGGTATTCCCATCGAAGGCATGGACCCGCTGACCCGTCGCCGGGCCAAGGCCATCAACTTCGGCATTATTTACGGGATTTCAGCGTTCGGTCTGGGGCGTCAACTTCAGATTTCGCCGGGTGAAGCACGCTCTTATATTGATGCGTATTTTGCCCGCTATCCCGGTATCCGCGCCTATATGGAGCGCACCAAGGAAGAGGCGAAGGAACATGGCTATGTTCTGACGCCGTTTGGTCGGCGCTGTTATGTGCCGGGCATCAAGGATAAGAACGGCGCTCGTCGGTCTTATGCTGAGCGTCAGGCGATTAACGCGCCGCTTCAAGGCGGTGCTGCTGACATTATCAAGCGGGCCATGGTGAGGCTGGCGAGAAAGTTGCCTGAGACGGGCCTGAAAGCGCAGATGCTGCTTCAGGTGCATGATGAACTGCTCTTCGAGGTTCAGGAGCAGGATGCGCAGGCATTGGCGGATTTCGTCCGTCAGGAAATGGGAAGTGCTGCCAAGCTGGATGTGGCACTTGAGGTTGAAACCGGTATTGGCCCGAGCTGGGCTGACGCACACTGAGAGACTGAACGACCATGGAAACCCAACACGAACGCCGCAAGCGGATCAGCAATCGCATCATCTGGGGGGTGCTGGCAGTTGCGGCAGTTCTGGCCGGGGTCGGCTTCCAGTTGGCCTCTCATGGTGGACCGGGGCTGCTGGTACAGTCCAACGGAAATGAAGTTGGCGGCAGCTTCCGTCTTGATTCCCTTGGGGAAAGCACGGTCACGGAAGGGGACTTCCACGGAACCTGGGTTCTGGTGTGGTTCTTTGACACCAACTGCCCGGAAGATCGCTGCCAGCCGGTGCTGAAAAGCATGGAGCACGCGTATCAGGCCCTGCACGCACAAGGCGTCCGTGTCTCTCCGCTTGCGGTGTCTCTGGACCCGTTTGATGAAAATGAAGCCCTCAGAAACTATGTCATTCCGGTTGCTCCCCATGTGATGCCGTTCACAGGTACGCCGAACATGATCAAGGCGATGACGGCTGAGTATCATGCTCCGGATCAGAAAGAGGGTGACCATTACGTTCCGGCTCCACGGATCGTTATCATGGATCCAAGCGCCCGCTATGCTGGTACAATCGATGCGACTGGCGATGCAGATGCGTTGATTGCCCGCCTTCGTCAGCTGTCAAAGCGCTAAATGGCAATGCGTGTCCCGGCCTTTCTCCTCGCTCTTTCACTTGGCGTGGCCGGGACGGCGTTTGCTCAGGAGCAGACACCTCCAGACTGGGACGGGCAGACGCTGGGCAGCCCGCATAGAGGTGGAACGCTTCGGCTCACCGCAGATGGTCCCGGCGGGACGTTGGACCCGCAGGTTAATTACGGCACGCAGTACATGCAGGTGTTCGTCAATATGTACGATCCCCTGCTGACGTTCAGAGAGGCGCGTGGCCCTACCGGGCTGGAGGTCGTTCCCGATCTTGCGGACGCTATGCCGACTATCAGCCCTGATGGGCTGACATGGACACTTCATTTACGGTCCGGTCTGAAGTTTTCGGATGGATCGCCGGTTCGTGTTGAGGACGTCGTTGCGTCTTTTCGTCGGATCTATCGGGTCGGCAGCCCGACGGCGGCCTCATTCTACGGTGGGATTGTCGGTGCGAAAGAGTGCCTGGATGCGCCGGATCACTGCACGTTGCCGGGTGTGGAAGGGCATTCAGACGGAACAATCGTATTCCATCTAGCTCATCCGGATGGAGAGTTTCTCTACAAGCTTGCGTTCCCTCACGCAGTTATTCTGCCTGCGTCAGTGTCTGTGCACGATGTGGGGAATGAGACGGTTCCGGGTACAGGGCCTTATCGGATCACGCATTACGATCCCGAGCATGGGATTGTGCTAGAGCGAAACTCCTACTTTCATGTCTGGAACCCGCAGGCCCAGACAGACGGGTTTGCTGACCGGATCGAGTATAATTTTGGCCTCTCTGACGAGGCGCAGATTACTGCGGTCGAGCAGGGCCAATATGACTGGATGCTCGATGCCAAGCCCTCTGACCGCTTGGGTGAACTCGGCGCGAAGTACACCTCACAGGTTCATATCGAGCCGCTGCTGGGGCTGTATTATCTGGCCATGAATGTGCATGAAAAACCGTTCACAGATCAGCGGGTTCGTCAGGCTGTCAGTATGGCTGTGAACCGACATGCTATGACCATTTTGTTCGGTGGTGGCGCGATTTCCGAACCCCTCTGCCAGATGGTTCCACACGGCATTCCAGGCGCTGATCTTGGCCTTTCATGCCCACAGGACCTGGAGAGAGCCAGAAAGCTTGTGCGTGAGGCCGGTGAAGAGGGGGCGACCGTAACGCTGGTGGTTCCCAACCGGGCCGTTGAGCTTGGGATGGGAACATATCTGCGAAATGTACTTCAGCAGATCGGTTTCAAGGCACAGCTCCGTCCCATAACAGCTGGGCTGGCAGAATCCTACGAGCAGAATACAGCCAACCATGTGCAGATTAGTCTGTCTTACTGGTTCGCAGATTATCCCTCAGCATCGACGTTTCTCGACGATCTGTTTGGATGCGATAATTACCATCCGAATTCAGCCATTTCTCCGAATTTTACCGGCTTTTGTGACCAGCATGTGCAGTCTCTTTTTGAGCGTGCCAAAACCCAGACAGAACCAGCTTTAGCAGCACCAATCTGGCAGGATGCTGGTCATGAGATCATGAGGCAAATGCCCGGTGCCCCCATGATCCAGATGAAGACAATCGACTTTGTGTCAAAGAGGCTTGGGAATTACTACTCGACGCTTCTTAGCCACATGCTGTTCTCTCACGTCTGGGTAAAATAAGGCCGCGTGTCGGATTAAGTCTGCTGATATTGCAGGACGCAGAATTTTTCCCAGTCCATGACATGAGAGACGGGCGCAACTGTTCCGTCCGGACGCGCAGAGAGATGCCCGTTTTCGGTATGGATCGAGAAGCAGAAACCATCCTGCTGGGTCTGGCAGGCTAATGGGATAAGGCCTGCGGGTGTAAAGGCGTAAAGACCATCGTCATTCAGGATGACTGGTGCGCCACGCTCGGGAATATGATGCTTGGTTTGCAGGAAAGCTTTTTCGGCAATGTCGTAACACAGCAACTCACCGGTCCAGGCCAAAACATGTGAAGGGGTGAAAACCTGACGGTAATTTCCCCCGAGTTGACGAAATAACTGTGTCGCCTCCGTAGAATGACCAGCACGGGCAAGGTCAGCGGCCAAAGTACGCATGTCAGCGTCATGATGGCGCATGAAGTGATCGAGGATCTCCCGATTGGCGGGATGGTCAGAGGTTAGTAAGCGAAAAACCCAGAGTGGACTTTTTCTCTGAGCATATCGAAGAATTTTGAAAATATTTTCAGGGGCATTTCTGCGAGTGCGTGCCGCAATACGGCGGATTGCGGCGGGATTGTCTAGGTTGCTCACGAGTTTTTGGAAAATCTTCGTGCCCTTGAGACGTGCCGTCACCATATGGCCTGCGTGACAGACGGGAACAGAAAACGCAGGGGTCTTCTGTTGTATAAGTTTTACTTCTTCGGCGTCGGGTTTTTCATACGGGTCAAAGAAAACATAAATTTTTCCATGAGTGTCTTCGGTCTGAATGCCCATGGATTTGAGTATTGGTTGGAAAAAATTCTGGAAGTGGGAGTGATGACTGACTTCGCTTTTATCAATGCTCCATTGCGGGGCCATGGAAATAACATAGTCAAAATTAAATAGTCTGGAATATTTAATAACAGCATAGGCTCCCATGGATACGCCGTATCCCAGAAGAGAAATATCCTGTGTGTGCAAAGTTTGCTTTCTGGTCTGGACCCAGTGAAGAGCTGCGCTAAACGCTTGCAGATAATCTCCATCCCTGTACCAGCAGTCATGCTTGGCAATAATTCCTACCCAAGGAAGATCGAGTTTTTTTGCAAGTGAATATCCAAAGAATGTACCGTCGTGTCTTTCAGGAGCGCCTACGCCGGTAAAGCTGGTAACAATAATATTTTTTTCGTCAGTACCTTCCAATGCACGAACAATGTAATGATCGCCTTCATATATTGTGCTCATAAAGGTTCTTCTTCGCAGGTGTGCAGGAAGGCTCGAAAATTAATGCCGAACCATGGCGCGTGATAGATTAAATTGAATTCGGATCATATATTCACAAATTTTCAGCCATGTTAAGGGATAGGCATGAGATGACCGTCCGAGAGAAAGAATAAATTATCATGGGAAAAAAGACCGCTGTTCTCTTCAAGTGCCATAACTGGGATGCAGTCATCCAGCGGTCTTACGAGCGCTGTAAAAAATATTCTAACAAATCAGATTTTTATATACTTTACGACAATTCAAGGGGAACAGTAGAAATCCCCGAGCATATACAGGAAGTAGAAAATATATTTCTGGCTCCTTATTCCGAAGTGGAAAGCCTTGGGCTCGCCTGGGGTACGGAAATAGGAAATTATGGTGGATATTGGTATAATGGAGATTACCACCAAAACCTGTTTATTTTGAATCATAACGAGTACGATTATATATGTTCAATCGAAAATGATGTTGCGGTTTTAAATGATCTCGACAGCATCTTCGATGATATGGCAGCGAGAAATATTGATGCTGTCTATAAGCATGTTGAAGCCGAAAACCATGCATGGGCTCATTCTGGTAGTTGTGAGGGATATTACGATCTCTCTCAACATGTCCATAAAGGGTTATTCTGTATCTCGTTCTTTTCGAGAAGAGCAGCCTTGCTTATTCTGAAGAGACGGTTGGAAATGTCATTTCTTAAGAGGGAAAAAGGCCTGCTGACGTGGCCAATTGGCGAAGCCGTCATGTCGCATGAAGTTATCAGTGCAGGTATGAGAACAGAAGAACTCGCGCATTACTGCGATAGTTTGAGGCAGTATGATTGGGCGCCTGTTTATCTTGAAAAAGAAATTGTTAACGGAGCAGAAAAAACGTTTATTCATCCAGTTACAGAGATGAATGAAAAATTTATCGTTTCAAACCTTGTTCAAGATTACCATTGCATGATTTCAGAAGAAGAGATCAGTAATGGCCTTTCGCGACATAGATCTCGTAAGATTAATGATCTTGAGGTCTACTCACGACTGTTCCATTGCCCTCGTATCTACAATAATCCCGTTCTGCGCGAGGATGCTGTTGATGATGCGCGTGAGCTTCTCACGGGGATTGATTTCGATCTGGCGTCCGAAGGAATGTCGCCAGATTTAACTCAGGCTCTTACCCAGGTTTATTCTGAGTTTCCCGAGAGAGTTTTCGCATCTCTGCCAAGTTACGAACGAAGCCACTCAATGTTCTTCGATCACGGGGTAGCATTGCCGATTTCGCTTGGGGGGAGTGGGGCATACACTCTTGTCCTTGCTGCGCGTGATCCTGATTTAACATCCCATTTTGATGTTAAGGGAAAGGACGTAGCATCCAGCTTCGAAGTCATGCCCGTCAGCTTTCTGCTGCAAAAAGGCGAACTCCGTTTTTACGCGGTAAATTTCCCTGCAGAATGCACCGAATTCGTGGTGGAGCAGAAAGGCCCGCATGGGTTCTGGTTGAACTTTATAAAAATTCTTCCAACAACCGATGCGCTGCGAGCCCTTTCCACGTCCTGATCCCGAAGACACAGAAAGCCTGTTTCTTGAGCAGGCTTTCTAGAGGCCGATATCGGTCCGGAAGATCTTGTCTTCCCATTGAATGGCTGAGGCACCCTCATAGGCAAGGCGGCGTGCCTCTTCCGGGGTGCTTGCTTTGGCACAAACGGTCAGGACGCGGCCGCCATCAGCGACAAGCACTCCATCGACCAGTTTTGTGCCGGCATGGAAAACTGACACGCCCGGAACAGCTTCAGCACGTTCGATACCTGTGATGCGCCCTCCCTTCTTTGGGGCATCCGGATAGCCATTGGCGGCCAGCACCAGAGAAATGGAAGCCTCATCCGAAAATTCGGCAGCGGCATGTTCAAGATTGCCATCAGCAAGCGCTGCAAGAATGGGAAGCAGGTCTGACTTCAGGCGGATTAACAACGCCTGTGCTTCAGGATCCCCGAACCGGACATTATATTCAATCAGTTTCGGGCCTTCGCTGGTCAGCATCAAGCCCGCAAAAATCACACCGCGGAAAGGTGTTCCCCGGCGAACCATTTCTGCCAGCATCGGGCGAACGCTGAGATCAAGGGCTTTTTCCTGAGCTGCTCGGTCAAAAGCTGGTGGCGGAGAAATAGCGCCCATGCCACCCGTATTGGGGCCTGTATCGCCGTCTCCGAGGCGTTTGTGGTCTCGTGCGGCACCGATCAGAACGGCTTTTTCGTCAGAGCAGAATGCGAAAAGGGAGACCTCTTCGCCCACAAGGCATTCTTCAATCACAAGCGGCATGCCCAGCTTGCGAATGGCATCCTCTGCCTCCTCCACGCTCAGCGCTACGACGACGCCTTTACCGGCGGCTAGTCCATCTGCTTTCACTACGATCGGTGCGCCGCGTCGGCGCACAAATTCAAGGGCAGGAGCTTCTTCTTCAAAGCGCTCCCATTTTGCAGTTGGAATGGCTGCAGCGTCTGCCACTTCTTTGGTGAAGGCCTTGCTCCCCTCCAGCAGAGCTGCAGCCTTGGTCGGGCCAGCACATGGAATGCCAGCGTCCGCGCAGGCGTCAGCCAGACCTGCGACCAGAGGAGCTTCAGGTCCGGGGACGATCAGATCAATTTTCTGCTCTTTTGCGAAGGCGACAAGACCGGCGACGTCATCAACCTTGAGGGGAACCAAGGTAGCCAAAGACGCCATGCCAGGATTGCCAGGCGCCGCATAAAGGGCCGTAAGACTGGGCGAGCGCGCCAGACATGTTGCCAGGGCGTGTTCGCGCCCTCCGGAACCGACCAGCAAAACGCGCATTCCGCTCTCCCTTTTTCATCTGCGGGTCCCTGAGATCAGGGCTTCGTCTGACGGCGTGCGTAGCATAGACTGGCGCCATGATGGAGAGTGATGCCGCGTCTGCACGCGGGAATGTGCCGCAATATTCAGTTTCCGAGATTTCCGGAGCCATCAAGCGCACGCTTGAGACCGGATTCGGGCGTGTTCGTGTGCGCGGTGAGGTGACGGAACTCAAGCGTTACCCGTCCGGACATATTTATCTGTCCCTGAAGGATGAGGGCGGAAAGATCTCCGGCGTCATCTGGCGTGGAACGGTGTCGCGTCTGGGTATGGCGCCTGAGAACGGCAATGAAGTCATTGCGACGGGGAAGGTCTCGTCCTACGGCGAGCGCTCCAGCTATCAGCTTATTATTGATCGGATGGAATTCGCAGGTGAGGGGGCTCTGCTCGCCAATATTGAGCGCCTGCGTCGCAAACTGCTTGATGAGGGACTGTTCGAAGCCGATCGCAAGAAACCCATTCCGTTTCTGCCATCGCTTGTCGGTGTCGTGACGTCACGGTCCGGGGCGGTTCTTCATGATATTCGTACGACCATCGAGCGTCGATTTCCCCGGGATGTGTTGTTGTGGCCTGTTGCCGTACAGGGAGAGGGGGCTGCGGCCCAGATCGCTGCGGCCATTGACGGTATGGCACAGAGGTCTCGTCGCCCGGATGTTCTGATTGTGGCCCGTGGTGGTGGCTCTCTTGAAGATCTTATGGCCTTCAATGATGAGCGTGTTTTACGTGCCGTTGCAGCCTGTCCCATCCCGGTTATTTCTGCTGTCGGACACGAGACAGACACCACACTGATCGATCTTGTCTCAGATCGGCGTGCACCAACGCCAACGGCCGCAGCAGAAATGGCTGTGCCCTTGCGCTCTGAACTGGTCGCAGATCTGGCACATCGGACGGCCCGTCTGGCAGGTGGTTTGAGCCGCATCATGCAGACATCCCGGGCAAGGCTGGAGCAGGCTACATCGCGACTGCCAGATCTGCCGTCTCTTCTTGAGACTGCACGCATGCGTTTGGATGACCGGAGCCAGCGCCTTGATCTTGCTCTTCCAGCCTTTGTCATGCGCGCAAGAAGCCGTCTGGATGCTCCGGTACGGCAACTGCCGTCGCCGGAACTGATTGTCAGCCGGGCGACGGCTGCTCTGACTGCGCCCTCAAGGCAGCTTCCGTCACCACGTTTAATGATCGAACGGCGACAGAGCGCTCTTCGTGCGTCAGAGACCGCTCTTGTCTCGGCATGGCAACGCGCGTCCCAACGGTTCCACCTGCGGGTAGAACGACAGAGACTGTCTCCTGAGACTCTTAATAGCGCCATCAGGCTTCAGAAAGCGCGTCTTGATGGGTTGGGAAGTCATCTGGAAGCGGTCTCCCCGCGGGCGATCCTCAGCCGGGGATATGTGCTCGTTCAGGATAGCAAGGGGCGTCCTGTGACCCATTCTGACGCGGAACCTTTGAACGGACGTGTGGTTCTGTCTTTCGCTGACGGCCAACGTGGGGCAAAACTCGATACCCTTCTTACGTCCCAGGCCGATCTGGGTCTTTAATGGTGAAGTGTCCGGGCGTGGCCCGGTTTGTGATCCGGAGTTCACATGCGTTCGTTCTGGTTGAGCCTTGTTGTCCTGCCTCTTCTGGCAGCTTGTGCGGAGCAGCCTTCCGCCCCATCTTCCAGCGCGGCCGTGCAGGCTCCCGCCCAGAAGATTCCCCCGCAGGATTTTGCTCCGGGATTAGCCGAAGAAGCTCCGGCGGATGGTCATAAGGTGCTTCTGAATGACCCGTCTGCGGCGTCAAATACGCCGCTTTGCGGGACAGCGCAGCGTGAAGCCAATCTGGCAGGATCAGCGCTTTATGCGCAGGGTTTGGCCACCGCAACGTCGTCCTGCCCGCAGAATGCGTGTTTTGAACCTTTGACGGGAACGTTCATTGCGGCAAACGGTAACAAGAGCGTCTGCCGGTAAAAGTTTTCCGGGCAGATTGAGCTGGCGCATTTCCCTATCATCTTCAGTGCTTTAAAGTGGATCTCACGAAAGAGTGAGGTTGGATATGACTGATGAGCTGAAATGTCCCAAATGTGGGTCGGAGCATGTTTATCCGGATGGGACCCTGTGGGTCTGTCCGGACTGCGGCAATGAATGGAACCCGGAAGAGGGCGGTCAGGCCGATGCTGGCGACGCATCTGCGGAAATCAAAGATGCCAATGGCAATGTTCTTGTAGATGGTGACAGCGTTACGGTTGTGAAGGACCTGAAGGTCAAAGGATCTTCGCTGGTTGTGAAAAGCGGCACCAAGGTCAAGAATATTCGTCTTGTTGATGCGACGGACGGACATAATATTGCCTGTAAGATCGCGGGAATTGGCGCAATGAACCTGAAGTCTGAATTCGTAAAAAAATCCTGACGGGTTACGCCATTTAGCTACATCGTGTGTGCTTTCATCAGCCTTCGTGGGGTCTCCTTACGGAGGCTGATGCCGTTCTGGGGGCACGCCTTTCGACGATACAGGGGATATAGGCATGTATGTCATTCTTGGCGGGACGGGCCATGTCGGCCGCGCTGTTGCACAAACTGTTCTGGCGGCAGGACATGATGTCTCGGTAGTAACCCGTCAGGTGGTTGCGGCCTCTGAACAACGCCATGCCGGCGTAGATTATGCGGCAGTGGATGTGAACGACACCGATACTCTGAGGGCACTTTTTCAGAGGGCGAAACGCGTATTCGTTCTCAATCCTCCTGCGGCAGTGTCTGGCAATACGGATGTGGAAGAACGCAAGACCGTATGCTCCATTTTGAAAGCATTGCGGGGCGTCGCTCTGGAAAAGGTCGTCGTGCAATCCACCTACGGCGCACAGCCTGGTGAGCACTGTGGTGATCTTGGCGTTTTGTATGAGCTGGAACAGGGTGCGCAGGCCCTGAACGTTCCGGTGTGTATTGTCCGCGCGGCCTATTACATGAGCAACTGGGCAGGGGCGATAAGCGCTGCAAAAGCAACAGGAGTGCTACAGACATTTCTGCCGTCAACACAGGCGTTTCCCATGGTTGCGCCAGAAGATGTTGGAAGCCTGGCAGGTCAGTTACTGATATCTGACGTCGAAGAGACGGGTATCCACAATATTGAGGGGCCGGAAAGCTACACGCCTTCAGATGTTGCTGCTGTCCTTTCCAGACTGGTAGGACGCGTCGTCCAGGTGCAGGTCATTCCCCAGGAGAGGTGGTATGAGGCCTATCGCGGAAACGGTTTCTCGAAAGAGGCCGCGCAGTCTTATGCGAACATGACCGGGCTCTTTGTTCATCAACATTATGACCGCCCCGCAGACCCCGTGCGGGGCTCCACAAGCCTTGAAGGTTGCCTGAAGCGTTACGCATAAACCGGGCATAAAAAAAGCCGACCGGGAAATATCCGGTCGGCTTTTTGTTGAGGTGAGAAGCGGGTGTTACCGCTTCCACCAGCCCATGCGACGCGTCACCGGTGGCAACTCGTCAATGTTGATGGGCTGTAGCGTGTTTCCATCATCCGCTGCGGCGTCGTCGGCTTTGACAGCCTTGGTTGCGCGACGGGCGCGAGTACGCTTCGGCTTGGCGGTTGCCTCTTCCTCGGCGACAGGAGCTGAGGCCTCCGGAGCCATTGCTTCCACAACAACGTCGTCTGCCTTGGCTTCTGTAGCCCTGGTCGTGCGACGGGTGCGTGGGCGCTTTGGCTTTGCTGGAGCTTCCTCTTCCGTCGGAGCGGCCAGAGCAGCCACGACAACTTCTTCTGCCACTACCGGTGCCGCTGCTTCAGCCTTCACAGCCTTGGTGCTGCGACGGCCTCTGGTGCGCTTTGGCTTTTCCTGTTCTGCAGCAATCGGCTCGGCAGCGATCTCGGCAACGTCAACTACCGGAGCGCTCTCGACAGAAAGGCGGGCAGGGGTTGCTGTAGATGTCTGAAGCGGGCGGGAAGCCTGCTCCATTTCAGCCTGTTCGATCACATCGAAAATATCGAAGCTTCCACCGAACGGATCAGCCGGCGTCGGGCCTGCATATCCACGCGAAACAGGCTGGCGTTCTTCCCGGCGGCGCTGGGAAGGCTGCTGAACCGGAGCGTGGCGTGCTGGCTTAGGTGCTTCTTCCTGGACAGACACCTTTTCCTGCACCGGAGCTTCTGCTGCGACTTCGTCTTCCTTCTGAACACGCTTGAAGCGCGTCCGGCGACGACCCGGGATAAGACCGACTTCTTCGGTTTCATTGTCAGACCGGTGGACGGAAGGCTGTTCGCCGTTTAGTTCGGCAGCATTGCCCTGAACGGTCTCGTTCTCGCCATTCTGATCACGACGACCACGACGACGGCGGCGGCGGCGGCGACGGTTGCCGTTGTTGCCCTCTTCCTCGTCACCTGTGTTGACTTCGACGTCTTCACTCCGGGCAGGCAGCTCAGCTCGTGCTTCAACTGCGGCTGCCTGAGGAACGACAGGTGCCTCGTCCTCAATGATTTCGATCGTGCGGACGTTGTGAGGTGCAGCAATCTGAGCCGGTACTGGCTCTGGTGCCGGTGCAGCCGTCTGCGGACGGATGCGCTCGATACGCATGTCTGCTGCGGGAAGATCTTCTTCCGTGCGGAAAATCACGCGCATGCGGTGACGCTGCTCAATGTCAGACAGCCAGTCGCGCTTGTTGTTCAGAATGTAGAGGGCAATGTCCGATCCGATGTGAACATCGATTTCGGCGGCACGCTGGCGGGTACCCTCTTCATCAATGGCACGCAGCACATGAAGAGCGGAGCTTTCCGTACCGCGAATGAAGCCAGTGCCCTGACAGTGCGGGCAAGGCGTCAGCAGTGATTCAGCGATGGACGGACGCAGGCGCTGGCGGGACATTTCGAGCAGGCCGAAATGAGAGATATGTCCGACCTGAATGCGCGCGCGATCTGTACGCAGGGATTCCTTAAGGCGCTTCTCAACCTGAGCGTTATGGCGACGGCTTTCCATGTCGATAAAGTCAATGACGACAAGGCCGGCCAGATCACGCAGGCGCAGCTGGCGTGCAACTTCTTCAGCAGCTTCAAGGTTCGTGCGGAGTGCCGTTTCCTCAATGTTGCGCTGGGACGTCGATTTGCCGGAGTTCACGTCGATGGCGACAAGCGCTTCTGTCTGGTTGATGACCAGATAGCCACCAGACTTCAGGCGTGCGGTCGGGGAGAACATCGCATCCAGATGCCCTTCGACGTTGTAACGCGCGAAGAGGCTCTGCCCACGGTTCTGCCAGAGCTTCACCTTGCCAGCGTTGTGCGGCATCAGCAGACGCATGAACTCACGCGCACTTCTCCACGCAGACTCACCGTCGACCATGATGTCTTCGATGTCTTTGGAGAACAGGTCGCGAATGGCGCGCTTGATGAGGCTCGCTTCCTCGTAAACCAGTGTTGGGGCAACGGAAGACAGGGCGTGTGAGCGAATGTCATCCCATAGCTGAAGCAGGTATTCACAGTCGCGGATGATTTCCGGTCCTGGACGTCCTGCACCTGCTGTCCGGACGATCATGGCCATCGTCTTGGGCAGGTTCAGCTCTGCAATGATGTCGCGCAGACGGCGTCGATCCGTGTCAGACGTAATCTTGCGGGAGACACCACCGCCACGAAGGGCGTTCGGCATCAGGACGCAATAACGGCCAGCGAGAGAGACGTAGGTGGTAAGGGCCGCGCCCTTGTTGCCGCGCTCTTCCTTCACGACCTGAACGAGCAGAACCTGACGGCGGCGAATGACTTCTTGAATCTTGTAGTTGCGCAGGAAACGGGCTGTACGACGCGAAGCCGCGCTTTCCTCACCCGTGTCATGCTCGCCACCGACAGTCTCCGGTGCGCGACGATCCTGGTTGTCATTCTCGTCTGTTTCTTCAGAAGCGGGTTCTTCCTCACTTTCCGGCAGTTCGGCGCGCTGTTCAGACGCAACCTCTTCTTCCTGGATGGCCAGAAGCTTCTCGCGATCTGCGACAGGGATCTGGAAGTAATCCGGGTGAATTTCGCTGAAGGCGAGGAAGCCGTGACGGTTTCCGCCGTATTCTACGAAAGCGGCCTGAAGGCTCGGCTCAACACGGATGACTTTGGCAAGGTAGATGTTGCCCTTGAGCTGTTTCTTGGACGATGTCTCGACGTCGTAATCTTCAACGCGGTCACCGTCCATGACCACAACACGCGTTTCTTCCGCGTGTGTGGTGTCGATAAGCATACGCTTGGTCATGGAAAACTGAACTCCACGATGCTCCAGTGTGGCGCTTTGGGCCAGAGGGAACACCTGATTGTACGGGGTGGAGGGGGCGGATCAGCCGGAATGCCAGACCGCGGGACGCATCTGGTCCCGTTTCGGTTAGGCTCCTGGCTGTGATCACGTCGCGTGACATTCGACCCCTGACAGACGTCCGGCCCGTGGTCTGGTACCGGATGAAAACGCACTCCGGTCAGGTTGTGAGCCTGTGCCGGACTGAACTAATCCTGCCGGAGCAGCCCGATCAGGACATGGCGCAGAAAATGTCCGGCACATGTCAAACGATGGGGCGTCGCGGCTCGGACGATCGAGGCGGGAGCGTTGTGGGAAAAGGATAAAAGCCCACAAACGATCGGACCGCTCTCTTCAGGTCCTTGGCGCACAGGATGACTTAAAGAAGGGCCGCTGGCAAGCAGGGCTTTTTCAGGCTCTCCAAAAGGTGCTTTGCCTTGTTTCAGACATTGTCCTGTGTCTGTTATGACTGAAGGTCCAGATGATCGAAAAGACGCAGGGTAAACGGATGCTGACGCGACGCATGGTAATGGAAGGTCTTGCCTGCCTCTCCACGGTGGCTCCCTTGGGTGCCATCGCCCGGACTAAGCATCCGTCTTCCCATTCCCCATCCGCCAAACCGCTTCAGGCACCGGCTGTTCACCGAAATGCGCCGCCGCCCAAACCGCTGGTCATGCTGGATCCCGGACATGGCGGGAAAGATCCTGGCGCAATCGGTATTTCCGGTACGTATGAGAAACATATTGCCGAAGCTGCGGCGACAGAACTGCGGCGCCAGCTTCTGGCATCCGGCCAGTACCGCGTGGCTATGACCCGTTCAGAGGACCATTTCATTCCCCTGGAAGGGCGCGTGGAAATGGCCCAGCAGCACCAAGCGCATCTCTTTATCTCTATGCACGCCGATGCGCTGCATGACCGTGATGTTCGCGGTGCGAGTGTCTATACGCTTTCCAGCGGAGCGTCAGATGCTCAGACAGCGGCTCTGGCTCAGCGGGAGAATAGTGCAGATCGGTTTGGCGGCCCTGCATTCCATGGCATGTCTCCCGAGGTCCAGCAGATCCTTTCCAGTCTGGTTTCTGAAGAAACGCGGCGTGGGTCTGCACACATGGCATCCAGCGTTGTAGGAGCATTTCGTAGTCGCATAGGACTGCTGACGCATCCGTCACGTCATGCGGCTTTTGTGGTGTTGAAGTCTGCAGAAATACCGTCAGTTCTGGTGGAGATGGGTTTCATGTCCAACCGGCTGGATGAGGCTGCGTTACGGCAGGCTGTGCATCGCACGCAGGTTGCCAGCGCCATGAAAACTGCGGTCGATCGGTACTTTTCAACCCGCCCCGGTGTGATGACAGGTTGACCCTGAAAGAACGCAGGGCAGAGTTTTTAGTCATGTGGGTTGCGCATGACGAAAGAATCGGACATTTTCCGTGCCCATGACATTTCTTTCGATCCTCTCGCTTCGACTTATCGGCCCCTGAACGCCACATCAAGGCGGGCAGCGTTCCGTTGCGTTCAGGGGATGACAGACCAGAAAATTTCCTGACCAGCGAGATGATCAAGACATGACTTTCCAACACCCGTCCTTCGGTACAATTTCCGACGACCGCGTTATCATTTTCGATACGACGCTCCGTGACGGTGAACAGTCCCCCGGTTTCTCCATGAACCTCGAAGAGAAGCTCCGCATGGCTCATGCGTTGAGCGCTCTGGGCGTGGACGTTATTGAGGCAGGCTTTCCGGTCGCATCCAGGGACGACTTCGAAAGCGTGCGCAGCATTGCGGATGAAGTCCGTGGTTCCGTGATCTGCGGTCTGGCCCGTAGCGGTGGTAAGCGCGACATTGAATCCTGTGGTGAAGCCCTGAAGGGGGCTGAACGCTCCCGAATTCATAACTTCATTTCCACATCTCCGCTGCACATGAAGTATAAGCTGCGGATGGAGCCGGAAACGGTTCTGGACATCATTGCGTCTGGCAATCAGAAGGCACGTCAGTACACGGATGACGTGGAATGGTCTGCTGAAGACGGTTCCCGTACGGACCCTGACTTCCTGTGCCGTTGTGTCGAAGTCGCCATCAAAAATGGTGCGAACACCATCAACATTCCTGACACCGTAGGCTTTGCAACGCCGGAAGAAATGCGACGCATTTTTGATATGCTGCGTGAACGTGTGCCGGGTGCGGATCAGGTGATTTTCTCCACCCATAACCACAATGATCTGGGCTTGGGTGTCGCGAATACGCTGGCCGCTGTCGAAGGCGGTGCCCGTCAGATCGAATGCACGATCAATGGCATCGGTGAGCGTGCTGGTAATGCTGCGTTGGAAGAAATCGTCATGGCGCTGCGGACGCGTCATGACCAGTACGGCAAGGTGACGGGCATCGAGACGCCGAAGCTGCTGGGCATGTCCCGGATGCTGGCGACGATCACGGGCTTCGACGTGCAGCCGAACAAGGCCATCGTTGGCCGGAACGCCTTCGCGCATGAAAGTGGCATCCATCAGGATGGTGTTCTGAAGAACGCTGCCACGTATGAAATCATGACGCCGGAAAGCGTGGGTTGGAACAAGAGCTCGCTGGTGATGGGCAAGCATTCCGGCCGTGCGGCATTCCGCGACAAGCTGGCTCAGCTTGGCTACCCGCCGCTGGAAGACGAGGCTCTGAACGCTGCTTTTGCCCGGTTCAAAGATCTGGCTGACAGCAAGAAGGTCGTGTTCGATGATGATATCTGCGCACTGGTCGATGATGAAAGCCGCGACCACGAACGCGTTCATCTGATTTCTCTGGAAGTTGCGTCCGGTACCAAGCAGAAGTCTCAGGTCAAGCTGGAAATCAGCGTTGATGGCGCCATCCAGTATGCGGCTGTCAGTGGAAATGGCCCGGTTGACGCGGCATTCCGTGCCATCGGTGAGGCATTCCCTCATTCAGCCGAACTGGCGCTGTTCTCTGTGGCAAACGTCACGGAAGGAACGGACGCTCAGGCCCGCACGACGGTCCGTTTGCAGGAAAATGGTAAGCTCGTAGACGGTCAGGGTGCTGACGCCGATACGGTTGTGTCTGCTGTTCGTGCTTATATCCATGCCCTGAATAAGCTGCTCACCAAGCGCGAGCGGACTGAGCCTGAAGCACTCTAAGTTTCAAACGAACCATGAGAGATCATCAATAAACTAATTAATATAGTTTATTGATGATCTAGACAAAAATAACACGATTGATATTGTCTCCTTCTGAATTTGGAAGGGGCAGCTATGCCGCATTCGTGGCTTTATACGGCGTCGGGTCTTTTTGTAGGCTTTCTGGTGGGCATGACCGGAGTGGGGGGAGGGTCCCTCATGACGCCGCTGCTGATCCTGCTGTTTGGGGCAAAGCCTCAGTCAGCCGTCGGAACAGACCTGCTTTACGCAGCCGTTACGAAAATTGTTGGCACCGGCCTCAACCGCCATATGGGCGTTGTGAACTGGAAGATTGTTGGCTGGCAGATGGCGGGGAGTCTTCCGGCAGGTCTCTTGTGCCTGATTTTCCTGCATCATGCGGGTATGTCGGACGCTGCGTCCCGTCTGATTCAAGTTGTTCTCGGTGTAGCTCTGCTTCTGACGGCACCGGCAATTTTGCTGAAGCCGAGGCTCAGAACATGGGCTGAAGGGCGTAAGCCTCTGAGCAATACGGCCGAAACCGTCTTAACCGTTTTGCTTGGTATTTTGTTGGGAACGCTGGTGACGCTGTCGTCAGTGGGCGCTGGGGCTGTCGGCATGGCTGCTCTGACGATGCTGTATCCGCGTCTGACAACACGAACACTCGTTGCAACAGATATCGCCCACGCAGTGCCATTGACCCTGATTGCAGGGGGAGGTCACTGGCTGGAAGGGGCAGTTGATACTGCCGTGCTTCTCGCGTTGCTGATGGGATCCATCCCGGGAATTATTTTGGGAACGTTATGTGCGGGCAAATTGCACGAAGACACCCAGCGGTGGGTTCTGGGCATTCTGCTCGCTGTTATTGGTTTCCGGATGATCTAACACCCGGAAACCGTGAAACTCAGTAGCCGTAATTGCTCTGCTGAGGGTAGCCGCCGTTGTTATAGCCCTGCTGCTGAGGGTACGGGTTCTGGCAGTTCGTGTTGGGTGGGCACTGATACTGCTGTTGCTGCTGCGGATAGGTCAGGTACTGACCGTTCTGCTGCTGATACCCCTGAGGGTAACCGCCCTGCTGGGGGTAACCATTCTGGTACCCACCCTGCTGGTAGCTGGGGCGATTAGGGGCGGTAACAGCACCGGTCGTCGCGCCGAGGGCGCCACCGGCAAGTGCACCAATCGCTGCACCGCGACCACCGCCAGCAAGTGCGCCGATGGCTGCGCCTGCACCACCACCCAAGAGACCACCGCCGAGCGCGCGGGATCCTGGATCATAATTTCCCTGGCACCCGCCGAGGGAAAGAACGGTCGCAAAAGCTCCAATCAGGGCCACGCCCCGAACAGCAGAGCGGTCGATAACGGACCTCATGTCACAAATCCTTAGAGTTCATGGTCGCCAAGCCCGGTGTCAGGCTCAGTAACCGTTCCGTGAACGCTGGCTTGGCGTGGTCGCCGCACCAACAGCAGCGCCTGTACCACCACCTGCAAGTGCGCCGATAGCCGCGCCGCGTCCACCGCCAGCAAGTGCACCAATAGCTGCACCGGCGCCTGCGCCTACAAGTGCGCCAGAGCCTGCGCGGGCGCCACTGTCGTACGGGCTGCCGCAACCAGCAAGGGCAGCGCCACAAAGAGTCAGGACGGCGATCAGGCGAGGAGTCTTGGTGATGGTCATGTTTTTATGTCCTGTTCTGTTTGGTTTCTCCGAACTCCAGTCATCTTTCAGAAAGGAATGTCGGATAAGACCATGTAGTGGTAACGTGGAGAACGTGACTGAAGGGTGGCAGGATTGAGGCGCGGAAAGATTTTTTTCCATGTCCTGATGTCGCGTGATGAAAAGTTGTTCGTCATGAATGACATTATCCGAACTGTTACCCTTGCTGAACGGCCTTTGCATCGTTAAGTCCACCCGCGGGGAGCCCGCCCCACTTTACGATATATAATCTGTCTGCCGCACAGAGCCGCGCCAGGAGTTTTGGATGTTTTCTCGTCTGCTGGGTCTCATGTCTGCTGACATGGCGATCGACCTCGGCACTGCCAACACGCTCGTTTACGTTAAAGGCCGCGGCATCGTGCTCGATGAGCCGTCTGTGGTTGCCATCGCTGAAGTGCGCGGCAAAAAGCAGGTTCTGGCTGTTGGTAACGAAGCAAAGCAGATGGTCGGGCGTACGCCTGGCAACATCACCGCCATCCGTCCGCTGCGGGACGGCGTCATTGCGGACTTCGAAGTCGCGGAAGAAATGATCAAGCACTTCATTCGTAAAGTGCATAACCGGCGGGCTTTCGCGAGTCCGCAGATCATCATCTGCGTTCCTTCCGGTGCGACGGCTGTTGAACGTCGCGCCATTCAGGAAAGTGCCGAGAGCGCGGGTGCCCGCAAGGTCATGCTGATCGAAGAGCCGATGGCAGCTGCAATCGGTGCAGGCCTCCCGGTCACTGAACCGTCTGGCAGCATGATCGTGGATATCGGTGGCGGGACAACGGAAGTGGCCGTGATCTCGCTCGGTGGCATCGTCTATGCTCGTTCTGCCCGTGTTGGTGGAGACAAGATGGACGAGGCCATCATCTCCTACATCCGGAAGACCTATAATCTTCTCGTGGGTGAAAGCTCTGCCGAGCGTATCAAGATCGAGCTTGGCGCTGCCATGATGCCGGATGATCCGTCGAATCCGGATGGTCCCATCACGGAAATCAAAGGCAGGGACCTGATCAACGGCGTGCCGCGCGAAGTGATGGTCAGCCAGGCCCAGATTGCCGAAAGTCTGGCAGAGCCGGTCATGCAGATCGTGGACGCCGTGACCACAGCACTGGAAAATACGCCACCTGAACTGGCTGCCGATATCGTGGACAAGGGGATTGTCCTTTCCGGCGGTGGTGCGCTCCTGTACCGCCTCGATGAGGTTCTGCGTCTCTACACGGGGCTTCCTGTGACCGTGGCTGAGAATGCGCTGTCGTGCGTGGCGCTGGGAACGGGGCGTGCGCTCGAAGAAATGCGCCGTCTGCGCAGTGTTCTGAGCAGCATGTACTGAATCAGGACACAGTTCAGTGTTCTCCATCCACACTCGGCAGGTGTTCGCACGAGCAACTCTGCCGATCCTGATCCTTTTCGCAGTGGCACTGGTCCTGCTTGGGCTGGTCCGGCGGCCGGTGGTGGATGGGGCACGTCTGCAGGCTACCGATATTCTGGCGCCTGCTTATCAGGCTCTTGTTCTACCCCAGGCCAAACTGCGGGACTGGCTGGTGGATCTACGGGGTGCGACGGATCTTGCACGGGAGAATTCCCGTCTACGAGATGAGAACCGCGCTCTGCGCCACTGGTATGATGTTGCTGTGGCTCTGGCAGCCGAAAATGGCCGCCTGAAGAATAGCCTTCACTGGATTCCGGAAAGTATCCCCCAGTATGTGACCGGCCGCGTTACGCGTGATGATGGTGGGCCTTACTCACGTGCTGTTCTGTTGGATGTTGGCAGCGGGCATCAGGTTCATATGGGCGATGTGGCGTTGGATTCGTCTGGATTGTTAGGACGTGTCACAGAGGTTGGACCCCACACGGTTCGTGTGCTTCTCATCAATGATGATGCCAGCCGAATTCCTGTCACGCTGGCGGCATCTCATGGAGATGCCATTATGGCCGGGGATGACACAGACACGCCGCGACTGATTTATTACCCGCAGGACCACCATCCCATTGAAGGGGAACGTGTGGAGACGCGCGGGCAGAGCGCAATGCCTGCAGGCCTTCCGATTGGAACGGTTCATTACCTCGCTCCCAACCGGCCGGTTGTAATGCCGGACGCTGACCTGCGCCGTCTGGATATCGTGCGCGTCTTTGACTACGGTGACGACGGCGGCCAAGCCCCTGATGCGCCAGGGCGCGTCAAGATCCGGCGCCCTCCTTCAGAACCTGCGTTGCCGGGTGGATTGTCGTTCCCCAAATTACCGGGAATGTCTGAACCTCTGGGGAAGGGAGGGCAATAATCGGATGGTTGCCGAAAACTCCACCCCCCATTTGCATTCTGCTGTTGAGCCGAAACAGACGCTCCGCCGACGGCTGGACATGTTTGTTCGTGCGGCCATGCCGTCGCTGTTTATCATTCTGGTTGCGGTTCTGCTGTCTGCACCGTTTGGAATCCCCGGGCAGGCAGAGCTTCAGTTTGGCATCGCCATGTGTACAGTCTGGTTCTGGGCCTTTAGTCGCCCACGTTCCATGCCGGCCTTGGCCGTCTTTGTGTGCGGACTCGTTCTGGAACTGTTCAGTTTTGGTCCGCCGGGTGCCATCCTTCTGTCACTGCTCGTGATTTACGGAGTGGCCCATCACTGGCGCTATGGGTTGTCCCGCTTGGGATTCGTAGCCTGCTGGCTGATTTTCAGCTTTCTGGCGGCGCTGGCATCCTTTTTTCAGTGGGCTCTCGTCTGTCTGCATGCATTTGCGCTATTATCGCCCGCACCAGGCCTCTTTCAGGCTGCGCTAACAATCGGTATCTATCCCAGTCTTACCGCGCTGTTTGTCTGGGGCCGCCGCACGTTTGCTAATCCCGATCAGGCCTGACGGCGCATTTTCGCGCTCTCCGCGCAAATCGCCGCTTTCTTTTCCGGACTTGAACGCCTGACCTGATGTTTTCCAGAAAACGCCCTTTTCGGACTCTGCTGCGCTCACGAAGCCAGGATGCGCCTGTTCGCTCAGGGCGTGGCGTCTTCACGCGCCGTGCTCTCGTGGTGATGGCGGTCCAAGCGGGTGTTCTGGGGGCCTTGGGGCGACGGCTTTATAATATTCAGACAGTTGAGGGCGACCATCTCCGCCAGCTTGCAGAGCGTAACCGCACAAGCAAGCGTCTGCTGGCTCCCGCGCGTGGAACCGTCCATGACCGCTTTGGTGTGGCTCTTGCTGATAACAAGGTTAGCTGGCGCGCGCTCCTGATGCCGGAAGAAACGACAGATATCGCCTCTGTCATCGAACGGTTTGCACAGATTGTGCCGCTTGATGAGCATGATCGGGCACGCATTGAGCGCGATCTGAAGCACGTTCATAAATATGTTCCGGTTACGCTCCATGAATTCCTGTCATGGGATGACATGGCGCGGATTGAGCTGAATGCGCCTTCATTGCCGGGTGTTCTCGTCGATGTCGGGTCCACCCGGCTTTATCCGTTTCAGGACCTGACGGCGCATATTGTCGGTTATGTCGCTCCGCCGAATGAAGACGATGTGGCCAAGGACACGACGTTGTCTCTGCCAGGAATGCGCGTGGGGCGCGCTGGCATAGAGCAGACGCAGGAATCGGTTCTTCGTGGAGATCCGGGGTCTGTTGAAATGGAAGTCAACGCGCTGGGGCGTGTGATTGGCGAGATTGACCGTGTGGAAGGCCAGCAGGGAGAGGATGTTCGCCTGACTCTGGATGTTGGCCTCCAGTCAAAGGTCTTAGAGCGGCTGGGCGATCGCGTCGCCAGCTCCGTGGTCATGGACTGCCGGAATGGTGAAGTGCTGGCGATGGTCAGTACCCCGTCTTTCGATCCCTCCCTGTTTGATTCCGGTGTCAGCCATGCGCAGTGGAATGAGTGGGCGAATGACCCGCGGACGCCACTCGTAGACAAGGCTGTTTCCGGGCTGTATCCGCCTGGGTCCACCTTCAAGCCCGCAGTAGCGATGGGAGCCCTGAAAGCTGGTGCTGTGACACCGCAGGACCGCTTCAATTGCCCCGGCTATTTCGACATGGGTGGCGTGCGGTTTCACTGCTGGAACAAGTGGGGACACGGCATGATCAACATGCGTGAAGCCCTCAAATTTTCCTGTGACGTTTATTTTTACGAAGTAGCCCGCCGCTGTGGCATGGACCCGATCAAGGCCGTCGGGAACGCCATGGGGCTGGGTGTGAAACTCGATATTGAACTGCCGCATGTCCGCGCAGGTGTCATCCCAACGCCGGAATGGCGGCAGCAGCACGGCTTTCACTGGAATGGGGGTGATACGGTGAATGCGGGTATTGGTCAGGGTTTTGTGCAGGTCACGCCCTTGGCGCTTGCAACCTACGTATCGCGGATTGCTTCAGGTCGAAATGTTCAACCGCATCTGATCCGCGCAACGAATGACCAGATTTCCGGACTGGCTTCTTTGGACGCCGCTCCGGCAGTGGATATCCCGCAGGAACATTTGAATGTTGTTCGCGCCGGTATGTTTGCAGTCGTGAATGAGCAGCGTGGTACGGCCCCGAAAGCCCGTTTGGATCTGCCCGATGTCCAGATGGCGGGGAAAACCGGGTCAGCTCAGGTGCGGCGCGTGTCCCGGGCTTTGCGTGAGTCAGGACATTTTAATTCCATGAGCTTGCCATGGGAATATCGTCCTCATGCGCTGTTCATTTGTTTCGCCCCATATGATGATCCCCGATATGCAGTCTCGGTTGTGGTGGAACACGGCAATGCAGGCGCGGATGAAGCTGCGCCACTGGCCAAGCAGATCATGACAGACACTTTGCTTCGTGATCCATCCAATCAATCCAGGCCTCCCGGGCAGACTGTGGCGCAGGCAGAACCGGAGCAAGGGTGAGGGGCGGTGTCATGAATACATTTGGCTTTCTGAAATCTGATAAGCGGCTCCTGCGTGCTGAGCCTGATTTCCGCCCTATGGCCCGGCTGCTTCAGGTCAACTGGCTGTATGTGCTGCTGGTCTGTTTGCTGGCGGGTGTTGGGTATGTGGCGCTGTATTCGGCCGGTGGCGGATCAGCCAAACCTTTCGCTGGGCCGCAAATGGTTCGGTTCGGTTTTGGATTGGTCATGATGATTGCAGTGGCGCTGGTCAGCCCACGCATTCTGCGCATCATGGCCGTTCCCGTCTATTTGCTGTCCATTCTGCTGCTTGGGCTCGTGCTGCGAATGGGGCATGTGGGTAAGGGAGCCGAACGCTGGATCAATTTGGCAGGAATGCAGTTCCAGCCTTCAGAGTTTGCCAAAATCGGCCTGATCCTGATGCTTGCTACGTGGTTTCACCGGATTGGTAACGAGCGGATGGGGAACCCGCTGCGTCTGATAATGCCTGCCATCTTGACGCTTCTGCCCGTCGTTCTGGTGCTCAAGGAGCCCAATCTTGGGACTGCGACGATTATTGGCGTTATTGGTGCAACGCTGTTTTTCGCTGCAGGCATGCGACTATGGCAAATCGTTCTTCTCGTGGCGCCAATTCCGTTCCTTGGGAAATTCATTTACGGCCATTTGCATGACTATCAGAAGGCCCGGATCGATACCTTCCTGCATCCGGAGCATGATCCTCTGGGGGCCGGCTACAACATCATCCAGTCCAAGATTGCGCTTGGCTCAGGCGGAATGTGGGGGGAAGGATATCTGCATGGCAGCCAGGGGCAGCTGAACTTCCTTCCGGAAAAACAGACAGACTTCATTTTCACCATGATCGGCGAAGAATGGGGTTTTGCAGGGGGCATTGCAGTCATTGGATTGCTGACCACTCTCACATTAGGAGGAATGCTCATTGCCATGCGGAGCCGTAATCAATTCGGGCGACTGCTCGGGCTCGGCATCGCAATGGATTTTTTCCTGTATTGTGCCGTCAATCTGTCGATGGTGATGGGTGCTATTCCGGTCGGTGGCGTGCCGCTCCCGCTGATTTCCTATGGCGGTTCGGCCATGCTGACGATGATGTTCGGCTTTGGGCTTCTGATGTCCGCCTGGGTCCATCGCAATGAGCGGGACCCAGGTTTTGAAGACGAAGACGACTGATCCCTTACAATTCTAGGAGAACCTTGGAAGAGCTTTTACGGTCCAGCGAGGCGTCGAAAGCGTCTTTGTACTGAGCGAGCGGAAAGCTGTGGGTGATGAGACCGTCCGCAATCCATGGATTGTCAGCGAGGATTTTCAGCGCCTCTGCGAACTCTTCATCGAAGCGGAATGTCCCTCGGTAGTCGATTTCGCGCGCGATAATCTGCCCTAAGGGAGCAGGCACGTCGCCCGGTGGGAAAATCCCGACCTGTACGAGAATGCCGCCTTTCTGTGTACGGGCGATTGCAGTCGGGAGGGCAGGTATGACTCCCGTGGCCTCAAAGACGATTTCGTATTCCCGATCGTGACTGTCGCGGCCAGTGTTCACTGTGGCTGTTGCCCCCAGTTTGACGGCGATATCCAGTGCAAAGTCTTGCAAATCGGTTGCTACGATCTCCGCGGCCCCCGCCACTTTAAGCCCGGCAATAATCAGGGCGCCAATCGGGCCTGCTCCCTGAACCAGGATGCGTTTGTCCTTAACATCGCCAGCGCGAGAGATGGCATGGAGCGCGACCGAGAAAGGCTCGGCAAGGCTGGCACGTTTCACGTCCAGCCCTGACGGCAGGGGATAAAGCTGGGATGTTTCGACGACCATCTCGCGCCGGAAACCGCCATTCGTATGAGGAAGAAACGCGGCACTGCCAAAAAAGCGCATGTTTCGGCACAGGTGCTTCGCCCCTCGTTCGCATTCGGGGCAGTGTCCACATGGGCGAGCCGGGTGGATAGCAACAGCGTCCCCGATCCTGAAACGTGTCTCGTCCGGGCTGACAGCTTCCACAATTCCGGAAACCTCGTGGCCAAGAATCATCGGCTCTCGCAGAACGGATGCTCCGGCCCCGCCATGCAGGAAATAATGCATGTCTGACCCGCAGATCCCACCCCAGGCTGGACGTATTAGCACCTGACCCGCCTTAAGCGGTGGGACGGCTACTGTCTCTAAACGCAGATCACCCTTTTCATGAATAACCAGAGCTTCGGTCGTCTGAGGGGCGGAAAGGCCGGGCATGGCTGTGCCTCTTTCATCTGAGCAACGTGAATGACGGTACTCAGATATGGCCGATCTTGTGCGCTAAAGGCAGTCACGTTTGGGCGACGCGGGTTGCGTAATTATTTCCTCATACATCCAGAAGGCATGTGTCGACTGTTTGAAGAGTTTCCGCACCTTTTAAGGGTTCAATGCCACACGCCAGAAGGAAGTCAGCAATGCCATTCAGTGTCTCTGGGCAACGTGTCGGATCATTAGGATTACCTTCCGGCACCCAAATGATGGTCTCATACCGCGCGCGGGTCAGCAGCACGCGATAGGTATTGAGGGACCAGAGGGCTTTTTCCGAGGATTTAACGGTCTGCCATGCGGTCCCGCTAAAGCGCCGGGGCTGCCAACGTTGTGGATACCCAGTACGGATGAGATCTCCATCCCAGCAAAGGCCGACAAAATCCAGTTCCAGTCCCTGAATGGCAAATTGAGTAGCGACAGTTTCAAGTGCATCAGAGGCCCGGACGTCCTTGTCAGGAACCCAACGGTTCAAAAACCATTGAGCGACCGCATTGGAGTCCATGTGGGCTAATTCTGCACCGAGGCCCTCCGCACGCAATCGTTTGGCTTGAGAACTGGCAATCAGACCGCAGCGATAGGTCAGGCGGGCTCGTTCTCGCAGGGCTTTGCGTAGCTCCGGAAGACTTCGCGTCAGGCGGAATGGAAGACTGGCGTTCTCAGCAATATTGCGCGCGAGAGAGACATTTCCCTCCAGTACGGCATTGACCCATTTGGGTGTTGCAGTGTCCCGAAGGGAGCGAACCGGCACTGTGAGGTGCAGAGAGGGCTCTTTCTGAACTGGCAAGGACGGAGGCAGGGTGGTGAGGCTAGAAGTGGAGCTGACGACATCCGGTGATGCGTGGATCTGCCATTCAGGCCGGCTCGCCAAAGCGTCTCCCCAGCAGGCCATTCCGCCTTCACCGTCATGAATTTCCTGCCCTTGTCCGATAAGGCAGATGATGGCGGCAAATCCGTCATGCCGGTGCATGATGTCGAGGAGATGCGCGGGTTCAGACTGCATCAGGCGAACAGGTCGCTGTGCGCTTTTGCGAATGGCCTGATTGGCATTCCAGGAACGCTGGGCTTCGTCGATGACCATGATCCGTTCTGGCGGGCACTCTGCGGTGCGCCCAACATAGTAATCCCGAAATTTGGTCAGGGACTGAATGGTGGATTCCATGCGCTGTTCTACAGCTGCGCGTTTCTGACCTTGTGCCACGGCGTCACGGGTCAGGGCTTCACGCAGAACGTGGACGAGCGTTGGGTTTCCGGTGAGGAATGTCGCGGAGTTGTCGGGCTCCGCAGTGCCGAACGCAGCTTTCAGGCCGCAAAGCGTTTTCCCGGCGCCAGGAATGCCCGAGACAAAAATGATTGTTTTCCGGTGTTGTCTCCGGGCGGCTTCAAGGAGTTCCGTAATACGCTCAGACGTCAGGGTCAGATTGGTCGCGTCTGCTCTCGCTGTGTGAATATCTGCGACGCTGTGCGTGGAATAAATGAGGCGAGCCGCTTCGACGATGCTCGGGACGGGATTGTAGGGTGCCTGTTCCCACTCATCTGGTCGCATGCGCGTTACTGAATGCAGTGTCCGGCGCGCAAGATCCGACAAAAGCTCCGCCAGGTTTGGTGCATTGCACTTCAGAACTGGCGTGACGCCAGATCCTAAAAGGAGCGGCGATGTTTGCGCAGGCTGTGCGGCTTCTGTTGCAATCAGAATGGGGATAATCGGGTGACGTCGGCTGCCCGCGTGAAAGTCTTGAAGGTCCAGCGCGTAACCTTCGGTCTGGGCGAGAGCCGCAGCGTCGAATTGAGACGCACCAACCTTGAATTCAAGAACGAACGTCGCGTCCGGGGAAATGAGGACAGTGTCGATCCGGCCGCCTAGGCGGGGAATGGGGAATTCGAACAGGATTTGCCAGCCTGCCGTTTGCGGCAGAGCGGTTAGCGTGGTGCGGAGAAGATCAAGTTGGGTGGCCCAGGCACGGAGTTGTTGAGGCTCGCTGGAGAAGCGCCTGCACCCGGCTTCATGGGCAAGGCGCTCTCCAATACGATCCGGGTCCGTATTGAGGAACGTGGCGACTGGGCCGGACCACCACACTCCCATCAGGTTCAGCCCTCGATCTGACCGAAATCGGCGATCAGGGCTGTGGTCGTGCGGAAAGTCGCCAGAAGCTTCAGACGGTTGGCACGAATGTCGGCTTCCGGGGCGTTGACGGTAACAGCATCGAAGAAGCGGTCCAGCGTCGGGCGCAGGGCTGCAATGGCCTGCATGGCATCGGTGAAACGCTCGTCTTTCAGGGCTGTCTCGATCGCAGGCACGGCACTGTTCAGGCCATCTGCCAGAGCGCGCTCTTCGTCCTGCGCATAGAGAGACGCATCTGGTGTTCCCTTGTGAGGACCGTCCTTTTTGTCTTCGATGCGCAGAATGTTGGCGGCGCGCTTGGCTGCGGCGAGAAGGTTCTTGCCATCTTCCGTCTGGATCATGTCAGACAGCGCCGAAGTACGAGCCAGAAGGCGTACAAGATCGCCGTCCAGACCGCCTGCCAGGGTGGCAGCCAGAACGTCGTGGCGCTCGCCTTCACTGCGAAGCTGAACGCGCAGACGGTCTGCCATGAAGTCCGGCAGTTTGGCGAGTTCTCCGCCGGCGCGACCATTTGCCGCCTTGGCAAAGAGGTCCGTCAGATCCAGGCGCAGGCCGTTGTCACGAATAGTGCGGATTACGCCCAGTGCCGCACGACGCAGGCCGTACGGATCTCCGGAGCCGGTTGGCGTCTCGCCAATGGCAAAGAAGCCAGCCAGCAGATCCAGACGATCCGCAAGGGCCACGGCAATCGAGACAGGCGCTTTTGCCGTATCGTCGGACTGGCCGCGCGGCATGTAATGCTCGGCCACAGCCTTTGAAACGGCGTCGCCTTCGCCATCATGTGCTGCGTAATAGCCGCCCATGACGCCCTGAAGTTCCGGGAATTCGCCGACCATACCGGTCGTCAGATCAGCTTTAGACAGCAGGCCTGCGCGCTTTGCCTGTTCGATCTGCTCTCCGCTCAGGCCCATGGCAGAAGCGACAGTTCCGGCGAGGTCGGAAATCCGCTTGGCGCGCTCGCCCTGCGTTCCCAGCTTCGCATGGAAGGTCACGGCATCGAGGGCTGCCACGCGGTCCGCGAGCTTTGTTTTGCGATCCAGATCCCAGAAGTGGCGGGCATCGGCGAAACGGGCACGCAGAACGCGCTCGTTTCCGGCGATCGTCAGCTTGCCGCCATCCTTGAACGGCAGGTTAGCGACGAAGGCGAAGAACGGCGCGGCTTTGCCGTCTGCATTGCGCAGGGCGAAATAGCGTTGATTGATGCGCATCGAAACCTGCATGACTTCGGCAGGCAGGTCCATGAATGCGTCGTCGATGCGGCCCAGAAGTGGAACCGGATATTCGACCAGACCGGCGACTTCATCGACCAGTCCTTCATCTTCCACAACCGTAATGCCCTGCTGTTCAGCCAGACGGTGAACACCGGTACGGATCATGTCGCGGCGCTTGTCCGCGTCCACGATGACGGAGCGTGTTTCCAGCTCTTCCAGCCAGTGATCTGCCGAACGGACTTCAAACGCGCCGGGCGCCAGGAAGCGGTGACCTTCGGACAGGTTGGAGGACTTCAGGCCGTGAGCATCATCTCCATCGCGGGCGAGCGAGAAGGGAACGACCTTGCCATCAAGCAGGCAGGTGATGCGGCGGAGCGGGCGGACCCATGAAAAGTTTGAGCCAGCACCCCAGCGCATGGATTTGGCCCAAGGGAACTTCCACAGAAGGTCTGGCACAGCTTCAGCCACGCGGCTTTCCGCGCTCACGGGATCAAGCTGCTTGTTGAGAACCCAGAAGCCGTTTTCCAGCGTGAGTTCGTCAGCCGTTACTCCATGCTTGCGGGTAAAGCCTTCCAGAGCCTTTTCCGGTGCGCCTTCGCGGGGGCCACGCTCGGAGACGGTGCGAGCCGGGATTTCGGCATCGACGTTTAGGACGGTCGCGATACGGCGGGTACCATAGAACGTCTGAATATCGGATGGGTTAAGGCCATCGAGCGCTTTGGTCAGAAGGGCGCCAAGTTCGCTGGCAGCCTTGGGCTGCATGCCTGCCGGGATTTCCTCGCAGAACAGTTCAAGCAACAGTTCAGCCATTGGACGTCTCCTCCTCGCCAGCAAGCCACGCTTCACAGGAGGCTTTCGCCAGCGTCCGGACGCGTCCGATATAGGATGCGCGTTCAGAGACGGAAATCACGCCGCGGGCATCCAGAAGATTGAAAAAATGGGAAGCCTTCAGGCACTGATCGAATGCAGGCTGTGCGACGCCAGCTTCTGCCAGACGGATGGACTCTTTTTCCGCATCGTTGAAATGCGTGAGCAGCATCTGCGTGTCGGCCAGTTCGAAGTTGTGACGGGAATAGTCGCGTTCGGCACGCAGGAACACGTCCCCGTACTTCAGGCCCTTGCCGTTGAAGTCCAGGTCGTAAACGTTCTCAACGCCCTGAACATACATGGCCAGCCGTTCCAGCCCGTAAGTCAGTTCGGTAGAAGGCATGACGGTCGGGATACCGCCAACCTGCTGGAAATACGTGAACTGCGTGACTTCCATGCCATCACACCAGACTTCCCAACCCAGACCCCAGGCGCCGATCGTCGGGTTTTCCCAATCGTCTTCCACGAATCGGATATCGTGCTTTTCGGGATCAATCCCGATGGCGCGATAGCTCTCCAGAAGCAGATTCTGGCTCTCTTCCGGGGTTGGCTTCAGCAGGACCTGATACTGGTAATAGTGCTGGAGGCGGTTCGGGTTCTGGCCGTAACGACCGTCCGACGGGCGGCGGCAGGGCTGCACATAGGCCGCAGCCCATGGCTTCGAGCCCAGAGCGCGCAGGGTCGTATGAGGGGAGAGCGTTCCGGCTCCGACTTCTGTGTCATAGGGCTGCAGGATAGCACAGCCCTTTTCAGACCAGAATTGATGAAGGCGCAGGATCAGGTCCTGAAAGCTGAGCGGCCGGGTCGCAGACAATTCAATAGGCTCCGGTTGGCAAAATTGGCGGTTACCTTACAGCCTGAGGTCCATAACCGGAAGTGAGCGGGGCTATTGGACTGCTAGATCGTTGAAAATTCGCTGCCAGCCTTATCAAACGCCGCTTTACCGTCAGAGCTGGCGCTTATTCCGGTTGTTACTTTCAGCACGAAGGCATGTCTCCTGTCTGAGCCGCAAGGGTGGAGAAGGTCGAATATACATCCGCAGCAATTTCGGTCAGGGCAAAGCTCTGGCCATCACATGATTCGACGTGGCTTGCTGTCGGCTTGGAGGCAGCCGTGACATCGCGGATGTCCTCGTCAAATGGACGAATCGCTATGACACGGGAATGGCTGGAAAGGCGTGGGTAGCCCAAGCATGAAACTAAAGATCAGACACTGTGTTTGACTGCATGATATGCAGGTCGTCGTGAGCCTTAAAAGCAGTCAAGTGCGTTACGTCTAATTTAGTAGCAGGCTTGATGGAGCTGCAGGTCGATCCCTTGTCGATTGAGCGCTGGTGCCTCATATGATGGGGGAGAACGTAACTTCTTCGTCTGGAAGGATCAAAGACGATGAACAACGAAGAACGCGAAGTCATTTCCCGCTTTATCGGCCGTGTTGGTGGTGCGCAGCAGGGAGGTGGCTTCAGCCAGCAGCAGATGCCAGCTCTTCCGCCGATCGACCCCGAGGCTGATCGCTTCATTGCTGATAACTTCCAGAAATATCCGGAAGCCCGTTATCGCGTGACGCAGATGGCGGTTGTGCAGGAAGCAGCTCTTGCTCAGGCGCAGAATCGTATCCGTCAGCTGGAATTTCAGCTTCAGCAGGCGCAACAGCAGCTTCAGCAGGCTCAGCAGAGCCGTCCTTCCGGAAGTGGCGGACTGTTCGGTGGTCTGTTCGGCGGTGGCAATAACAACCGCCAGCAGGCTTCTGCTCCGCCTCCGGGCTGGGGAGCTCAAGGTGGTGCCATGCCTCCGCCAAACTTCCAGCCGCAGCAGCAGTATGGTTATCCGCCAGGATATCAGCCTGGCATGTTCCAGCGCGGTGGATCGGGCTTCCTTGGCTCCGCTCTGACGACGGCTGCGGGTGTGGCTGGCGGCATGATGGCAGCAAATGCGCTTGAAGGTCTGTTCAGCGACCATCACTCCGGTGGGGACGCCGGTGCTTTTGGTGGCGGTGGCGAAACCATCATCAACAACAACTATGGTGATGCTGGCTCCGATCCTTTTGGCGGTGCAGGCACGGATGCAGGTGGCGGCTTCACTGATTCCGATTTTGGCGGCGGCGGAGGAGACTTCGGCGGTGGCGGAGACGGTGGTGGCTTCGACGACATGTTCTAAAGGCGCAGCATGTTACGCCTGATAGAACTTCTATCCAAAAAACCCGCCGGGCTTTGTCCCGGCGGGTTTTTTGCTGTTTGCCAACCCGAATGCCTATGCTGCGTTTGTTTCTGTAACGAGATTTTCCACTATTTTCAGGGGCTGTCCGATGAGCACCAATGATTTTCGCGACCTAGTGGCCTTCAAGGATCTGGAAGAGGGACAGATTGCCTCTTTTTCCATTGAGGGGACTTCGGTTGTTCTGGTGAAGGACGGCGAGGAGGTGCATGCCTTGGGTGGCAAGTGCCCCCATAAGGAAGCGCCGATGGAGCAGGGCGCGTTCTGCAAGACTGAAAAAGGCAGCGTGTTAGTCTGTCCTTGGCATAAGGCGGTTTTCGATGCCGTTGACGGCAGTCTCGTAGAGCCGCTCGCTCTTGAGCCCCTGCCACGGTATCCGGTGGAAATTGTTGACGGTCGGGTATTGGTCGGCACCAGCCCCATGAAGCGGGATGTGCCATCAGCGCGTCAGGAGGATGAAACAGTCCTGATTCTCGGCGCCGGTGCAGCAGGCCTGATGGCTGCGGTGACACTCCGTCAGGAGGGATTTGCCGGGAAAATCACGATGGTGACGGAAGAAAAGCACCGTCCATATGACCGGACGGCCCTGAGTAAGACCGTATTGCTGAGCGAGCCGGAGAAAGCGCACGCTCCTTCGCTGCGAAGCGAATCTTTTTATGGCCAGCACCGTATTGGTCTGAAGCACGCAACAATTCAGACCTTCGATCCTGCTACCAAAACGGCTGAATTATCAGACGGAACGAGCGTGTCTGGCGATCATGTTCTGATCGCAACGGGCGCGCGGTCCAAGCGCCTGGACATTCCCGGTGCAGACCTGAAGCGCGTCTTTACGCTGCACAGGGAGCAGGATGCGGAAGAGATTGCCCGGGTTATTGACCCGGATCAGGCCGTAACGATCATCGGTGCGAGTTTCATAGGCCTGGAAGTGGCTTCCTGCCTGCGACAGCGCGGTGTGGGAGTGACTGTCATCGCCTCCACAGACGTGCCGATGGAAAAACACTTTGGTCGAGAGATTGGAACGCGTCTGCGCCAGTTACACGAAGAAAATGGTGTGGCGTTCATTTCCGACGCAAAAGTCGTGAAAATTTACGGAGAGAAAAAGGCCGAAGGCGTAGAGCTGGAAGATGGCATGAAGCTGCCAGCATCCTTCATTCTGGCCGGCATCGGCGTGACGCCTGCAACCGGATTTGTGCAAGGCCTGGACCGGGATAAGGACGGTGCCATCGTTGTCGATCATCTGATGCGGGCAGCGCCCGGTGTTTACGCTGCAGGGGATGCGTCTGCCATCCTGCATGAGGGGAAACCACGGCGAATCGAGCATTGGCGTCATGCGCAGGTGCAGGGACGGATCGCCGCAATGGCCATGATGGGACACGAGACCAGCCATATGCCGACGCCATGGTTCTGGACGCAGCAGTTTGGCAAGAAGATCGAGCTGCTAGGTTGGGGTGAGAGCTTCGATAACGTCAGCCTTGAAGGGGATATCAAGGGCTTCAGCTTCCTTGCGAGCTATCTTAAGGACGGAAAGCCTGTTGCGTTGGCGGGCGCGGGTCATGCGTATGACATGGCCAGAGCCGCCGTCGATTTCGAAGGTTTTGTGCAGGAAAAGGTCTGAACCGCGCACGAAGCTTGACATGAGCGGGCCGTCCCGGCTTCCTGCGCCCACTTATCCGCCAGGACGTTGAAGAGGCCCGACATGCATCCATACCGCACCCATGACTGTAGCGCCCTGCGTGAACAGGACGCCGGACAGACCGTCCGCCTGTCCGGCTGGGTGCACAGCAAGCGCGACCATGGTGGCCTGCTGTTCATCGATCTGCGTGACCATTATGGCGTGACACAGGTTGTTATCCCTGCTGGCACGGACCTGCTGGAAAAGGCCGAGCGCCTTCGCGTTGAGAGCGTCATTACCGTTACCGGCAAGGTTGTGGTCCGTCAGGGTTCCCAGCGGAACCCGAACCTGCCGACGGGTGACATCGAAGTTCTTGCCGAAGAGCTGGAAGTCCGTTCCAACGCGGCTGTTCTGCCATTTCAGGTGGCCGGTCAGGAGAATTATCCTGAAGAACTGCGCCTGAAGTACCGCTATATCGATCTCCGTCGCGAGAAGATGCATCAGAATATCATGCTGCGTAGCCGGGTCATCACCAGCCTGCGTCAGCGCATGATCGAGCAAGGCTTCACCGAGTTCCAGACCCCGATCCTGACGGCCTCTTCCCCGGAAGGCGCGCGTGACTTCCTTGTGCCGGCACGTTTGCATCCGGGCAAGTTCTATGCGCTTCCGCAGGCCCCGCAGCAGTTCAAGCAGCTTGCAATGGTTGCGGGTTTCGACCGTTACTTCCAGATTGCTCCGTGTTTCCGCGATGAAGCGTCACGCGCTGATCGTAGCCCGGGCGAGTTCTATCAGCTCGATTTCGAGATGTCCTTCGTCACGCAGGAAGACGTCTTCACGGTTCTGGAGCCGGTTCTGGCTGGCGTCTTCAACGAATTCACGCCGGAAGGCTGGAAGATCACGGACGGCGCATTCCCGCGCATTCCGTATGCTGATGCCATGCGCGACTACGGCTCCGACAAGCCGGATCTGCGTAACCCGCTGATCATCAAGGACGTAACGAATGCTTTCCGGGACTCCGGTTTTGGTCTTTTCGCCAAGATCGCAGCTTCTGGCGGGCAGATCCGTGCGATCCCGGCGCCGGGTGCAGGTGATCGCCCACGTGGTTTCTTTGACAAGCTGAACACCTGGGCGCGTGAGAGCGGCGCAGGTGGTCTGGGCTACATTATTTTCGAGGCAGAAGGCGGAAAGGGCCCGATTGCCAAGAACCTTGAAGCTGAGCGCGTCGAGAGCATCCGTGAGATCTGTGGCCTGAAGGCTGGCGATGCTGTGTTCTTTGCTGCTGGCAAGGGTGACGAAGTTGCCAAGTTCTCCGGCGTTGTTCGCACCAAGGTGGCGACAGAGCTGGACCTCATTGAGAAGAATGCCTTCCGCTTCTGCTGGGTGGTGGACTTCCCGATGTTCGAGCTCAACGAAGAGACGGGCAAGGTGGACTTCTCCCACAATCCGTTCTCCATGCCGCAGGGTGGTCTGGACGCGCTGAACACGCAGGACCCGCTGACGATCAATGCCTACCAGTACGACATCGTCTGCAACGGCGTGGAGCTGTCCTCCGGCGCAATCCGGAACCATCTGCCGGAAGTCATGCTGCGCGCCTTCGAGATCGCAGGTTATGGCCCGGAAGTTGTGGAAGAGCGCTTCGGTGGCATGCTGAACGCCTTCCGCTACGGCGCTCCGCCGCATGGTGGTGCTGCTCCGGGTGTGGACCGTATCGTGATGCTGCTGGCTGATGAGCCGAACATCCGTGAGGTCATTCTTTTCCCGCTGAACCAGAGCGGCGAAGACCTGATGATGGAAGCCCCGGCTCCGGTCGAGCCAGCCCGTCTGAAGGAGCTGCATCTGGCGCTGGATCTGCCGAAGCCAAAGCCTGCTGTCACAAAGTAACGTATTCGTGCCTGACGTCTGAAAAAGCCGGTACTCCTGAAGGGGTACCGGCTTTTCTTTTGTCCGCTTTTCGAAAAATTCAGGGGCATCATGATAGTCTGCCTTCCCGGCTGAACTTCGGAAGGTCTGTTGTCTATGCCCGTTCGCCCAACGGCCTCTTTTGGCAGGCGCCTGTATCTTGGAGCGGAGTTCCTAGCGCTATACGGCGGCGGCCCTTTGCTCATTCTGTCTCTTCGCCGGGCCGGGTTGTTGTTCGGCCTGCTCTGGGTTGCCGCGCTTCTGGCTTTCGTCTCGCTCAGGCACCAGAAGTCAGAGGTCCATGATTTTCCGAGAGAAGCACGCAGAATTTTACTGCGTTTCACAGCTCTCGCTCCACTGATCGTGCTGCTGACATGGTGGGTCTGGCCAGACGTATTCCTGAGCCTGCCGAGACAAAAGCCGCTGTTCTGGCTGCTGGTCATGGTGCTCTATCCCATTCTGTCCGTCTGGCCACAGGAGGTTCTGTACCGGGCGTTTCTGTTCTCCCGATACGACTCTTTGTTCCGTATTGCGCCAGTGACGATTGCGGCCAGTGCCGTGGCATTCGGCTTTGCGCATATTCTGTTTCTGAACCGGATTGCCGTGGGCATGACGCTGATAGGGGGAGCGCTGTTTGCGAGCGATTACAGTCGGCATCGTTCGCTCACCCTGACCTGCTTTGAACACAGCCTGTACGGATGTCTGATTTTCACGGTGGGGTTAGGGCGGTTTTTCTACACGGGTGCGGCCTGGCATCAGTGATGAATGGAAATCTTACTATTCCATGATGTCTATATTGAGCATGACGAGCAGAGCTTATCGTAAGAGCAAGGTTTCAGGGGGAGCCGATGCTTTCCTGACCTCTTAACGGAGCACACTCATGGCTAGATTTACGACATCCGACGGGGCAGAGATTTATTTCAAGGACTGGGGCACCGGAAAGCCCGCCCTGTTCAGCCATGGCTGGCCGCTGAGTTCAGACATGTGGGATTCACAGATGCTGTTTCTGGCACAGAACGGCTACCGTGTGATTGCCTTTGACCGGCGCGGGTTCGGGCGGTCAAGCCAGCCCTGGGATGGCAATACCTATGATCGTTTTGCTGATGATATTGCAGAACTGATCGAAATCCTGGATCTGAGAGATGTGACGCTGGTCGGCTTCTCGATGGGGGGCGGGGATGTCACCCGGTATCTGACACGCCATGGCAGTGACCGCGTTGCGAAGCTGGTGCTTCTGGGGGCTGTCACGCCTGTTTTCATGAAGCTGAACGATCATCCCGAAGGGGTTGATGCGGCTGTTTTCGATGGCATCATCGAAGGCTTGGTGAAAGACCGGGCCCAGTTCCTGAAAGACTTTGCGGTGCCCTTTTACGGGATCAATCATGGCGCGGAGATTTCTGACGGTGTTCTGGGGCAGACGCAGCAGATTGCTCTTCAGGCGTCCTTGCGGAGCACGATCGAGTGCGTCAAGGCATTCTCCAGGCTGGATTATCGGGAAGACATGAAGCAGATCACCGTCCCGACCCTGATTATTCATGGAGATGATGACCAGATCGTGCCTTTTGAGGCCACAGGCGCCCTGACGGCAAAACTGGTTCCGGGGGCGGTTCTCAAGGTCTATGCCGGTGCGCCGCACGGTTTTGCGGTCACCCATGGAGATCAACTGAACGCGGATTTGCTGTCTTTTCTGCAATCCTGATCAGAAAGACCCCGGCCAGACACAGGTCGGGGTCTTTTTTTTGCTCAATGCTGTGCTGCGTCAGCGTAAAATGGATAGTCGGTATATCCCCGTGCATCGCCGCCATAGAATGTAGAGCGATCATAGGAATTCAGCGGCCAGTTCTGACGCAGACGCTCGACCAGATCCGGGTTTGCGAGGAATGAGCGACCAAAGGCGATCAGATCCGCCTGTCCAGAAGCCAGCAGAGCTTCGGCGCTTTGTCGGTCAAATCCGCCCGCGGCAATGATGGTGCGGGAAAAAACCTGCCGAAGCGTTCCAGCATCCACAGGGTCCGGTTCTGCATCGCTCCCGATGCGGGGTTGCACAACATGAAGATAGCCAGCGCCCAGACGATCCAGTTCAGAAGCCACATAGCGGAACGTTGCCGGGCGGTTGCTGTCTGCCATGGTTCCATAGCGCCCGCTTGGAGTTACTCGTACGCCAACCCGGTCCGGCCCCCATACGGTCATTGCAGCCTGAGTCACCTCCAGGAGGAAACGGGCGCGATTTTCAAGTGAGCCGCCATAATCGTCTGTGCGGGTGTTGCTGCCATCCTGAAGGAACTGATCCGGCAGATATCCATTCGCACCATGGATTTCCACGCCATCAAAGCCGGCTTTCAGTGCGCGTTCGGCAGCCTGTTCGTAATCCTTGATGATCCCGGGAATTTCATCCCGATCAAGCGCGCGTGGCATGTCGTAGGGCACCGTCCCCGTAACCGTCCAGGCGTCTCCATCGGCGCGAATGGCTGAAGGGGCAACGGGAGCAACACCACCCGGCTGAAGGATGCGTGCGGACTGACGGCCAACGTGCCAGAGCTGAAGAACCATTCTGCTGCCTTTGGCATGAACGGCATCCGTGATGTGCTTCCATCCCGGAATCTGGCTGTCATCGTAAATTCCGGCCGCGCGCTCAAAGCCATATCCAGTGAGGGAGACGGGGGACGCCTCCGAAATCAGCAGGCCGCCTTCCGTTGCGCGTTGGCTGTAATAGGTGCGCATCAGATCATTCGGCAGATTACCCTCACTGGACCGCATACGGGTGAGTGGTGCCATAACAACCCGATGGCTCAGTCGCGTGGGACCGACGAAGCGTGGTGTGAAGAGAAGCGTCGTCATGCTGATGGTGTTCCGTTGTCTCAAAAGGATGTCCGGTATGGATGCGTCCTGTGACAGCCAGAATGGTTATTCTCTGATAATATGCGTAGATTGGTTTTTCAGATATTTATTATTCTTAAAGGGAATAAATATGGATCGTCTTCAAGCCATGACGGTGTTTGTAAAGGTGGTGGAGGTCGGATCTTTTTCAGGGGCTGCCCGCCTGCTGAACGTCGGTCAGCCGTCGGTTTCCAAAGTCATCGCACAGCTTGAAGCCCATTTGGGCACAGCGCTTCTCTTACGGTCCACGCACGGTCTCACCCCAACGGATGCCGGGCAGCGTTACTACGAGCGTGCAGCCAGAATTATCGAAGATGCCAGAGAAGCGGACAGTCTGGCGCGGGGAAGCGGCAAGGAACTATCGGGGCGCTTGCGGATCGCTATTCCCACCACATTCGGGCGTATCCATCTGGTGCCACAGCTTGGGCAGTTCACCGCACGATATCCCGAGCTCGAGCTTGACGTTCAAATGGATGACAGGCGCGTAGACCTGATTTCGGAAGGGATCGACATGGCCGTCAGGATTGGTCGTCCTGAAGATACAGCCGTGATTGGCCGACGTCTGGCGCGCGGGCGCCGATCCGTGATGGCAAGCCCCGCATATCTTGAAAAATTCTCTGCTCCATCAGCCCCGGCAGATTTGGAAAACCATCACATGGTTCTCTATGCACAGGGCCGACAGCTCCGAGCCGTTTTTACAAGGAACAATGACAGTCAGGAGGTTTCGCTACGATCCGGACTTCGTTTGAGTGCTGCGGAGGGAATTCGGGCTGCTGTTCTTTCGGGGCAGGGCATGACCATTGCGGCAGACTGGATGTTCGCACCGGAGCTGGCAGCCGGACACGTGCAACGGTGTCTGCCTGACTGGTCCTTGGAGGCGGTAGAGCTCTGGCTGTTATTCCCCGCCGGACGGATGGTCAGTGCCAAAGTGCGAGCCATGGCAGATTTTGTAACTGAAATTGTTGACGGTCTTCAGAAGGCGGACCCCTGATCTAGGGGCAGCGAGAGAATTGTTACAGAGCGCAGCAGAGAATCTTTTTTCCGCCACAACTCCGCCTGATCACTGCCTTGTGAGGGCAGCAAGGTGCACTCCTACGCAGCGCCTTTTGTAAAAGGAGTGAGACGTTATGTTGAAACATCTGTCGGGCTTGCTCGCCGTGTCGGCGCTTTTTGTCGGAGCTATGGCTCTGCCACCCATTAGTGGCACGGCCCATGCCCAGTTCGTTCCTTATCAGGGGCCATATCGCCAGACGCCGCCCCCTCCGCCACATCCCCCCAATGAGAGAATTCCACCGCATGCACGGACCATGCAGTGGATCCCAGGGCAGTGGAAATGGGTCGGAAACGGCTATCAGTGGGTGCCAGGCCATCTGGCCCGGGTGCAAGCCCACAGGCCGCCGCCATACTCACCGCGGGGTTAAAACGGAAAAGCCGCTCCTTGAAAGGGAGCGGCTTTTTTTGTGGCTTACCGGAGGGTCACAATCACCGGAACATGGTCTGAAGCTTTTTCAGCCGAACGCTCTTCACGGTCGATCGTGAACGAGACAAGCCGTTCGGTGACGCGTGGGGAGAGCAGAGCGTGGTCAATGCGCAGGCCTGAGTTCCGTTGGAATGCGGCGGCCTGATAGTCCCAGAATGTGTAGTGACGACCAGTAGGATGAACAGCGCGTAGAGCGTCTGTCAGACCCAGCCATTGCAGGCGGTGGAAGGCTGCGCGGGTTTCCGGTCGCACCAGCGCATCAGCAGGCGACAGAGCCTTGGGCGCGAGATCTTCATCTGTGGGGCAGACGTTATAATCTCCGATGAAGGCGAATGACTTTTCGCTTTCCAGAAACTCTTTCCCCCGGACCGCCAAAGCCTCAAAGAACGCGAGTTTTTTGCTGTAGCCATCTTCTCCGCCGGAGTTCCCGTTGGGAAGGTAAAGGTTACCAATCGTCAGACCATCAAGCTCACATTCAATATAACGAGCCGTGGGGTCATCGAAGCCGGGCAGGGTGTGCGTTGTAACGTCAAATGGGCGGCGGCCAATGAACGCTACGCCATTGTAAGCTTTCTGGCCTGTCGTGGCGACGTGATAGCCTGCGTCCTTGAAAACCGCCGGGAACTGGCTGTCCTCACACTTGATTTCCTGAAGGCAGAGCAGGTCGCACTCCGGATGACGCTCCAGCCAGTCCTGAACGAGATGCGCGCGGGCGCGGATGGAATTGATGTTCCAGCTTGCGAAGGTAAAGGACATTCGATCAGGCCAGCGAGAAGCTTGTACCGCAGCCGCAGGCTGAGGCTGCGTTGGGGTTCGTGACCGTGAAGTGCGCGCCCATCAGCTTGTCCACGAATTCCAGCTCAGCGCCTTCAAGCAGATCGAGGCTGGTTTCATCGACATAGACGGTCGCACCATCGCGTTGGATCAGAACGTCATCATCGTTCTTCGTGCGATCCAGCTTGAACTGGTATTGGAAGCCATTGCAGCCCCCCGCCAGAACAGCGACGCGCAAAGCCAGCCCTTCGGGTTCCGGCTGGGCGGAAATGATTTCCACAATCCGTGCTGCCGCACTGGCAGACATGGTGAAGGAAGGGGTTTCGGACATTGCTCGTTCCCGGTTTCTGGAGGTCTGCTGAAAGGCAGGACGGTTCTGGTCCTGATTATATGGTCAGACTGGGGTCAGGGGCAAAGGGGTAGAGTTGCGCTGAAGGGAGCCTGTCGTAGAATGAGGCGTTTGATCCAGCAATTAGAGTGCTTTCCGCGCCTAAGGATCATCAGGGGAGTGTGTTGATGCCTGCCATCTATGCGGTTCAGGAAAAAGGTGCGCGAGGCCGACTCTACCCGGAGACAGAAAGCCCTGTCCGTTCTCCATGGCAGCGGGACCGGGATCGCGTCCTGCATTCCGCCGGCTTCCGGACGCTTCAGTACAAGACGCAGGTGTTTATCAATCATGAAGGTGATTTCTTTCGCACCCGTCTGACCCATTCCCTGGAAGTTGCCCAGATTGCCCGTTCGATTGCCCGAAGCCTCGACCTGAATGAGGACCTGACAGAAGCGCTCGCGCTAGCCCATGACATGGGTCACACGCCGTTTGGCCATGCCGGAGAAGATGCTCTGGCCCTTGCCATGCAGGATTGGGGTGGTTTCGATCATAACACGCAGTCCCTTCGCCTCGTGACGTCGCTTGAGACGCGCTATCACGCTTTCGATGGCCTGAACCTGACATGGGAAACGCTGGAAGGGCTGGCGAAGCACAACGGCCCGGTTAAGCGCCCAACGCCTTATCTGGCTGAATATGATGCGCGTCATCATCTTGATCTCAGCAGCTACGCGTCAGCTGAAGCGCAGGTTGCGGCCATGTCGGATGATATAGCCTATCATGGCCACGATCTGGATGACGGGCTAAGAGCCGGTCTTCTGACGTTCGACGACATTGAAGATCTTCCTCTGGTGGGTGATGCGCTTCGGGCGTCGCGTGAGATGGAGCGTCGCACGGGTCGCGAAGCGATGGATCAGGCACAGCGTGTCCGTCATGAGACAATCCGCGTGGTGATTAACGCTCTCGCGACGGATCTCACGGATCAGACGCGCCGCAATCTTGAGGCTCTTGATCCGCAGTCCGCGGATGACATCCGCCATGCCGATCATGCGGTTGTGGCGTTCAGTCCCGAGATGCGGGAAAAGAACAAGGCTATCCGCAAATTTCTTTACGCCCGCATGTATCGCCACTGGCGGGTTAATCGCATGGCGCGTAAAGCGAAGATCGCGCTGGCTGAAATCTTTACGATCCTTTCAGAAGAGCCGGGCCTTCTGCCAGACCCACTCAAGGATCGTGCCAAGGCCGCAGATGACATGGAACGACGGCGTCTGGTGGCCAATTATATCGCCGGAATGACCGATCGTTTCGCGATGGAAGAACATCGACGGTTGACGGACCTCTCCGTGCTGGGCTGATAAAGCCCCTCCAAGACGATACAGGTTACAGGAATCGAGCTGAAATGGTCGCTGCACCCACTGCCCATACGACTGACTGCCTTTTTGCCCGCGCCAGAGACCAGGTGTGCGAGGCGCTGCGGTCCGTTGTCCCCGGCCTGCCGGAAGAGGTGGTGCAGCGCGTTGAAGTGACGCCACCGCGTGACCCGTCCCATGGCCATATGGCGACCAATGCTGCTTTGCTGGCCGCAAAGCCTGCCAAGCGCAAGCCAGCGGAGATTGCGGCAGAACTGGTGCAGAAACTCGCCGACCTGCCAGACATAGATCATGCTGAAGCCGCCGGTCCTGGCTTCGTGAACATGACGCTGAAGCCATATGTCTTGCAGGGTGTGGCGAAGGCTGTTCTGGAGGCCGGTGAAGCCTTCGGTCGTTCCTCGATCGGGCAGGGAACGCGCGTCAATGTTGAATATGTATCCGCCAATCCGACTGGCCCGATGCATGTGGGTCATTGTCGTGGCGCTGTGGTGGGGGATGCGCTTGCAAACCTGATGCAGGCGGCAGGCTACAAGGTCACGCGCGAATATTACATCAATGATGCCGGCACGCAGGTTGTTGCCCTGACATGGGCAACTTACTGGCGTTACCTGCAGGTTATTGGCACGGACATCGATGCTGACACGTTCAGCCCGCTGACCCCGAATGGTTTGCAGTATCAGGGTGACTATCTGATCCCGGTTGCCAAGAGCATTGCTGAAAAGCATGGTCGCGCTCTCGCCAATGATGATGGCAGCCCGGCTGATCCGTCTGTCTGGTTCGATATCATCCGCGCTGAAACGCTGGTGCAGATGATGGCCGCAATCCGCGAAGATCTGGAAGGGCTGGGCATCTCCCATGAAGTCTTCGCCAGTGAAGCGGAAACGCTGGCGAGTGGACGGGTTGATGCCGCGATTGCCAAGCTGGAAAGCAAGGGCCTGCTTTATGAAGGCGTGCTTGAGCCACCCAAGGGCAAGACCCCCGAAGACTGGGAACCGCGCCCGCAAACCCTGTTCCGTTCTACCGATTTTGGGGACGATCAGGATCGTGCGTTGCGCAAATCTGACGGTACCAACACCTATTTCGCTAACGATATTGGCTATCACGCTCAGAAGGCCGAGAACTCAGACGTTCTGATCGATGTGCTCGGTGCGGATCACGGCGGTTACGTCTCCCGCATGCGCGCTGCAATTTCGGCGCTGACGGATGGCGAGACCGGCTTTGAAGTCGTGATGTGCCAGATCGTGCGCGTTGTGAAGAACGGCGAGCCCGTCCGGATGTCCAAGCGTGCGGGCACGTTCGTGACGCTGCGCGACCTGCTGGATGAAGTCGGACGTGATGCTGTGCGCTTCACGATGCTGACCCGGAAGGCCGATGCGCAGATGGAATTCGATCTGGACGCTGTTGTCGCCCAGACGCGTGATAACCCGGTGTTTTACGTTCAGTATGCTCACGCCCGATGCCGCTCGGTTCTGCGTTCGGCAGAAGCGATGTTTGGTGCCGCATCCGTGACGCCTGCAGCGCTGGCAACTGTTGATCTTTCCGGCCTGACATCAGACGTGGAACTTGCCGTTCTGCATCGTATCGCGTCTTTCCCGCGTTCTGTCGAAGCAGCTGCTGCAGCGCGTGAACCGCATCGGATTGCAACGTATTGCATTGATCTGGCGTCTGATTTCCACACACTGTGGAATCGTGGACGCGAAGACACGACCCTGCGCTTTCTGCATGAGAACGATCGTGAGACGAGCCTGGCAAAACTGGCGCTTGTTTCTGCGATTGCCAGCACCCTGCGTTGCGCACTGACCATTCTTGGCGTTGTGCCAGTGGAGGAAATGCGATGAGCCCTGACAGCGAGAATGATCGCGATTTCCGGGATCCGGGTGATTACGGCGCGGGACCTTCTTCTCCCCGCCCGTCGTCTGCCCCGCGTGCGGAGCGTGAGCGCCTGAGCAACGACTACGATGATGACGCCCCACCGCGTCGTCGTGCGGCGGCAGCGCCGGAGACGGCGAGCCGCGCCGGTGGCCTTGCGTCCCTTCTTGGCAGTGATCCGGCGACGCGAAAGCTTGTCGGTGGCGCCATCGGCATTGGCGCCGTGTTGCTGCTCGCTGTCGGAGGATGGTCTCTGACGGGAGGCCATCACGGCGGAATTCCCATTATCGGCCCACCGCCAGGCCCTGTGAAAGACGTTCCAACCGATCCTGGAGGAATGCAGATCATGGGGAGTGATAGTGGCGATACAGATCTGACAGGAAACGGGGAAGCGCATCTGGCTCCGGGACCGGAACAGCCGGACGCGAAGGCGCTGGCGCGTCAATATGGTGTGCAGCCCGGGACGCCTCCTGCGGCTCAGCCGGACAAGCCAGCAGCGCCCGCTGACGCTACGCCTCCTGACGGTGCGGCTCCGGCTGCTCCAGATGCCGCAGCAGGCCAGGACAAGGCTGTCGCTGAACCGTCGGCTGTGCCTCCCGTGGCTCCTGAAAGCAAAGATGCTGCTTCAGCGTCCGCGGACGCCGAGACGCCTGAAGAGGCTCCAGCGCCCAAGCCGGTTCCAGCCGTCAAGCCGCAGCCTAAGGCCCCTGATGCGCCTGTTCACAAGGCTGTTCCGCCAAAGCCTGTGCAGAAGCCCCTTCCGGCGCCTGTGGCTGAGCCAGAAAATGCTGTTCCTCAGCAGAAAACTGCTGCTGCTCCGAAGGCTGAGGCTGGTGGTGCACGCGAAGTTCAGCTTGCCGCGCTCGACAGCGAAGCCGCAGCGCGCAAGGAATGGGACACACTGCGCCATCAGGCACCCGGACTGTTCGCAGGTCATTCACCGCTCTTTGAGAAGACTGCTCATGGCGACAAGACATTCGTGCGTCTGCGTATTGGCGGCTTTGAGGATCTGAAAGCCGCTCGTGCGTATTGCGTAAAGCTTCACGCACAGTCCATCGCCTGCACTCCGGCACAGTTCTGAGAGACCGGCCTTGAGCGAGGTTTTACATCTGACGCTGGACGGGTTTGAGGGGCCGCTGGATCTGCTCCTTGACCTCGCCCGGTCCCAGAAGGTGGACCTCGCAAAAATTTCCATTCTTCAGCTTGTCGAGCAGTATCTGTCCGTTGTGGAGCAGGCCCGCGTGGAAGCAAGGGCACTGCGGCTTGAACTGGCAGCAGACTGGTTGGTGATGGCAGCGTGGCTCGCCTGGTTGAAGTCCAAACTGCTTCTTCCCGCAGAAAATAACGGGGAAGACGCTGAAGAAGCGGTGGAGCAGCTTCAGGAGCGTCTGTTAGAACTGGAACGTATGCGTGCAGCCGCAGCCTGGCTCATGAAACAACCCAGGCTTGGTATGGATGTGTTCCGTCGCGGTGAAGGGGAAGACCACACCGAGATTGACCGTTCGGGTCTGCGAGTGGACCTGTCAGCGCTGATTACAGCTTATCTCTCTGCCCGCAGGCGTACGAACCGCAAACGTGTCTATGCGCCACGCACCCGCCGGTACTGGAGCGTGCAGGATGCCTTAGCCCGTCTGCGCCGCATGCTGGGCACAGACGCCGTGGCGGACTGGCAGACGCTGACGTCCCTTCTACCCGAACATCTGGGGGAAGGGCTGGAAGCCGGTCCGTATGATCGCAATGCCGCTCTTGCAGGAACGCTACTTGCCGGACTGGAAATGGCTAAGGGCGGTGCGGTGGAACTCCGTCAGCCAGAAGCTTTTGCTGAAATTGAATGGCGGGCAGTCTCGTGATGTCTTCCGATATGGAGCGCGCCTGCCTGCTGGTGGAGGCACTTGTTTTTGCCAGCCCTGAGCCGGTGCGCCTTTCCATCATTGCGGACCTGCTAAGTACACAGGGTCTGAAAATCGCGGCCGCGGACGCTCTGGACGCCGTGGGAGAGCGTTATGCGACCCATGCTATCGAGCTTGTTGAAGTTGCGGGAGGCTGGCAGTTCCGGACGCGCGCTGAATATGCGTCTGCGCTGACCAAGATCGTGGAGAAGCCTCGCCGGCTCAGCCGGGGGGCGATGGAAACGCTGGCAATTATTGCGTATCACCAGCCGTGCACACGGGCAGAAATTGAAGCGATCCGTGGTGTGTCCCTAGGGCAGGCTATTCTGGATGCGCTGCTGGAAGATAGTCTGATTGCGCCGAAAGGCCGAAAGGAAGTGCCGGGGCGCCCCGTTCTCTGGGGAACGACACCCATATTTCTGGAGAGTTTCGGACTGCCCGATATCGGGTCATTGCCGAAGCGTGAAGACTTCCTGTTGGACAGGGCTCCCACTGAAGCAGCACCAGATGCGCCTTCACCCGTAGGCGAGACTGACGGGAAGGGCTAGGATTGTTGCATGTTTGACTTCAGTTTCTCTGAAATTGCCCTTTTTGTCGTCGTGGCAATGGTTTTCATTCGGCCGAAAGATCTGCCGGTTGCCATTCGTACACTCTCGAACGGTATCAAGGCGATGCGCCGGATGGCTGGTGAATTCCAGTCTCATATTGACGATATGGTACGGGAAGCGGACCTGTCTGAAGCGCGGGATCAGTTTCGGGACCTGAAGAACTTCAATCTGCGGGACCGCGTCACGAAGGCGATCGACAGCGATAATTCCATTCGCCGTAGTCTGGACATTGATACCAGCGGCGCAGCAGTGTCGTCCTCCAGTGTCAACGATCTGCCACGGGTCCCGGCTCCTCCACCAATGCCTCCATCTTCTTTTGGCGGTGGTGAGAGCCGCCCCTACAACGCGATGGTTCAGGATCAGGCGGAAGAAGAGCTCAATGATGACATTGTGGACGCGCCATCCATCCTTCCACCCGCAACAGCACGGCGCCTGATGCATGAGCGCCCCCGGTGGCGGGCGCCCGATATTCTGCCGCCTGTCCGTGCGCTTCATCATGGCCGGCGCGTTGCCATTTCGAGCGCGGAGAAAGACGCATGACGGACTCCGATACGATCCAGGACACCCCGATGCCGTTGCTCGACCATATTGTCGAGCTTCGACGTCGGCTGATCTGGTCCATTGCAACGTTCGTGATCGCCTTTGCGATCTGCTATCACTATGCGGGCGATATCTACCGGTTTCTTGCGGCGCCTCTCGGCAATATCATGCGCGAGAAGGGTGAGCAGCCACACCTAATCTATACGGCGCTTTATGAAGCGTTCTTCACGTATATTCGTGTGGCGGTGTTTGGCGCGACGTGCCTGTCTTTTCCGATGATTGCCATTCAGGCGTGGATTTTCATCGCGCCCGGTCTGTATCGCAGTGAGAAGAAGGCGTTTGCACCCTTTCTCGTCGCAACGCCTGTCATGTTCACAGTTGGCGCCGCGTTGGCCTATTACGTCGTGTTCCCGTTTGCCTGGAAGTTCTTCCTGTCGTTCCAGACATCGGGCAATGGCGGAATGGACATCGAACTTCAGGCCAAGGTGTCTGAATATCTGACGCTCGTAACGAAGATGATCCTCGCATTTGGGATCTGCTTCGAGCTTCCGGTGATCCTGACCTTGCTGGTGCGGGTGGGGCTGATCGGGACGGCGCAGCTCAAGAAATTCCGCCGCTATGCAGTGGTGGCGTCCTTTGCCGTTGCAGCCGTGATCGCTCCGCCTGATGCCATTACCATGCTGAGCCTCGCCATTCCGCTTGTGGCGCTGTACGAGGTATCCATTCTTGTGGCGCGGCTGGTTGAGCCGAAGCCCGTGACTGACGAAGAAGACTGACGGAGCCCTGAACCATGCATGACCTGAAAGCCCTGCGCGCCGATCCGGCCGCATTTGACGCTGCTCTTGAGCGTCGGGGCCTGTCACCTGTGGGGCAGAAAATCGTCTCGGAAGATGAAGAACGCCGCGCCGCTCTGGCCGCTTTGCAGGAGGCTCAGGCAACCCGCAAAACGCTGGCCAAGGAAATTGGGCAGGGCAAGCGCACCGGTGCCGATACGTCGGCTCTGGAAGCGCAGGCAGTCGAACTGCGTGACCGGATTACGGGTCTGGAAGAGCGTGCGGCCATCATCGAAAAGAGCATCGACGATGTTCTGGCCTCCCTGCCGAACCAGCTTGACTCGTCCGTGCCGGATGGGAAGAGCGAGGATGAGAACGTCGTCGTTCATTATCGTGGTGAGAAGCGTGAATTCACGTTCGAGCCGAAGCAGCATTTCGAGCTGGGTGAAGCTCTTGGTCTGATGGACTTCCCGACGGCGGCCAAGCTGTCCGGGACGCGCTTTGTCGTTCTGCGTGGCGCGCTGGCCCGTCTGGAGCGTGCGCTGGGTCAGTTCATGCTGGACACACATACGACTGAGTTTGGTTACAGCGAAACCAGCGTTCCGCTTCTGGTGAATGATGCGGCGATGTACGGCACCGATAAGCTGCCGAAGTTTGCTGAGGATTCCTTCCGTACGGAAGATGGCCGCTGGCTGATCCCGACCGCGGAAGTTCCGCTGACGGCCTCTGTCATGGGCGACATTCTGTCCGCCGATGCGCTGCCGATCCGTTTGACGGCACTCTCCCAGTGTTTCCGTTCTGAAGCAGGCTCTGCGGGCCGTGATGTGCGCGGGATGCTGCGCCAGCATCAGTTCACGAAATGCGAACTCGTTTCCATCGTGAAGCCTGAAGACAGCGATGCTGAACATGAGCGCATGACGCAGGCTGCCGAGACCATTCTGGAGCGCCTTGGCATCACGTTCCGCCGTATCCTGCTATGCGCGGGCGATACGGGCTTCGGTGCGGCCAAGACGTTCGATCTGGAAGCGTGGATTCCTGGGCAGCAGGCCTGGCGTGAGATTTCCTCCTGCTCCAACACCCGGGCCTTTCAGGCTCGGCGCATGAAAGCCCGGTATCGTTCCGAGAATGGTCCGGCCTTCGTGAATACGCTGAATGGTTCCGGTCTTGCTGTAGGGCGGACGATGATTGCCGTGATGGAAACCTACCAGAACGAAGATGGCAGCATAACCATTCCTGAAGTTCTGCGTTCCTATATGGGTGGGCTAACCCGTATTGGCTAAGGACTATTGCTAAGATGATAACACGCCGTTTCGCTCTTTCCCTTGTGGCAGGAAGTACCTTTGTCCAGATGGCAAAAGCCGAGCCTCTGGACACTTTGAGCGGGACGGTGACGTACCGGGAGCGTATGGCGCTCCCGGCTGGAGCTGTTCTCACAGTTCAGCTTGAAGACATTTCCCGCGCAGATGCCCCCGCGATTACTCTGGCAGAGAGCCGTCAGGATATTCTTCGTCCGGGCCCGATTGCTTACACATTGCGCTACCCTGCATTGAAAAGCGGGTTTCGTTACGCGCTGCGTGCAGAAATTCGTGTGGGTGATACCTTGCTGTTCACCACCGAAGATTTTCATGGGCCCGATCAGCCGAACATTATGGTTCATCGTGTCTCTGCGCCTGCTGCATCATCCCCTTACGGGACCTGGAGCGTGCAGGCCCTGGACGGCAAGCCTTTGGAGCCGACAGCCAGAAAGCCTGTATTAACGCTCAATCAAAACGGTCGCGTTTCGGGGTTTGGTGGCTGTAACAGGCTGATGGGTCATGCGGTGATTAAGGGAAACACAATACGGTTCGCCCCGATGGCGATGACGCGAATGGCTTGTATTGGCTCTGGCATGGGGATCGAAAGTCATTTCGTTAAAAATCTGGAAGACGTGCGCTCCTGGTCTATCGGTCAGAGAGGAGAGCTCACTTTGAATTCACAATCTGGGATCGCCATGATTGTTTTGACTTCGGCAGATATTGATAGTCAAAAATTATGATTGCTACCGAGGTTGGCTGAAATTTCGCCTGATACGAAGTAATCGTGATGCGTAAATCTGTGTCAGATTATTTTTAACTTTATCCTGTGATAAAAATTATTTGCAAATTGATGAAGTTTTTCCGATAGCTGCGGTCTTGTTGATACCTTCTCAATCTGAAGAGCGTGCGTTTCAGGTGCTTGAAGGTACGGTGATGCTTGGGATGAAAAAAATGACTCAACCTACGGAAGAAAATGGGCCAGAGCGGCTCTCACCGGGGCTGGAGCTTGGACGCCGTATCCGTCTTCTTCGGGAAATGGTTGGACTGAATCAGCAGCAGCTTGCAGATCGGGTTGGAATTTCGCGGTCTGCCGTGGCTTTCTGGGAAACCGGGCGCTCCGGCCACGTCGGTAAGCATCTGGGCGCACTGGCTGAGGCCCTTGGGGTGGACGCTGAAGTGCTCCTGACCGGCATGGCATACAAGGAAATTCAGGAAACGCTGACCCCCGATGAAAGCATGTTCCTGAACCTTTATCGGCAGCTCAGTCCGCTTATCAAGCTGCAGGCCCAGAAATGGGTAGAACGGCGCGTTCGGCAGGCTGAAGACGCCGCAGAAGGTTAAGGTGCTTCGAAGGGCAGGATGTTTCCTGCCCTTCGGAACAGCTTTTCAGCTTCGTTTCCGAGGGAAGCCACCAGGCTTCCCTTTTTTCTTGAAGCCCGGCTTGGCAGGATGGCCTGATTTTCCGGCAAAAGGCTTGTCACTGCGGCCTCTCGGCGTGAACCCGCCGCGCTGCTGCTTCTGGCTTTCGCGCATCCGGCTCTGGGTGCGCAGAACCTGCTCAATCCAGTCATTCAGGATCGACGTGTTGATCTCAGCGTTCTGCTGCGCGGGATAGGCCTCCGGGAAACGCAATGCGAGCCAGCGCCAGGCGACGAGGCGCTTATGGCGCTTTTCAGCACGTTCCAGCTCCTCACGGCCTGCCTGCTCTGGATGGGGCAGGCGACCCGTTCCTGGTGGCGGAACCGGGCGACCAGCAGCGTGATCCGCGGCCCAGCTCACCAGTCGCTGAATCCCATTGTCCCGCTCATCAATCGGGCACATGGCGTAGGTCCAGCGTGTGGTCAGATCGAGGTTTTCCACGCCTTCCAGAGCTGCCGCAATCTCAAGAGACTGTTCCATGTCCGCCAGGCGGTAGTTTGGATCATCCGGCCGCAGAACAGCGTGCTTGATGCGTGTCAGAACACCATAAAGACTGTCGCTGCCGATTTCTTCAGCAACGGCACGCACGATATCTGAGTCTGGCTGAACCAGTGGACGCAGTTCCGTCACAGGTTCTGGAGGAGCAGCCAGCATGTGGCGAACGAAAGTCGGGCTTCCGGATTCTGCAAGAACGCAGACAAGGCCTTCCTCATGCTTGCCGTAGCGTCCAGCACGCCCACCGATCTGTTTGACCTCCTGCGAGATCAGATCGCGGGTCTGACGCCCATCAAACTTGCGCAGGGCGCTGAAGACAACGCGGCGGATGGAGAGGTTCAATCCCATTCCGATAGCGTCTGTCGCAATCAGAATGTCTGCATCGCCATTATTGAAACGGGCAGCTTCCGCGCGGCGCACTTCCGGGCTGAGGGCGCCATAAACAACGGCCACCCGGCGTCCGCGGGCCATAAGCTCGGCCCGCATGTCCAAGACTTCACGCCGTGAAAACGCAATGACGGCATCTCCGACCGTCAATTCGCTGAGATGAACCGTTCCGCCAGCTTTGAGCGGACTTTTCCGTTCGAGATGGATCTCGTCCACCGGATCGTCACAGAGTTCGGCAATCCGTTTGACGAGCGGGATACAGTCCGCAGCGCCAAGAATGTACACATGCCGAGCCGGCACACCCATGATCGCGGCTGTCCATGCTGCACCCCGATCCGGGTCCGCAAGCATCTGGGCCTCATCAATGATGGCGACGTCCACCGGCTTATGGAACGGGCACATTTCGACCGTTGCTGCCAGGTGGCGGGCACCGGGCATTTCAATGCGCTCTTCGCCCGTGGCCAGAGATGCGGGAACGCCACGTGTCAGCAGAGCTTCCCGGAATTCATGTGCTAGGAGACGAAGAGGGGCGAGGGCCAGGCCGCTCTCTGCATTGGCGAGAGCATTGAGCGCTGTGTAGGACTTCCCCGAATTGGTCGGGCCCGTAACGAGCGTAATGCGGCGTTTGAGAGAACGCGCCGTGCGGAAATGAGCCGCAAAACGATCCAGCGCTGCAACGCGGGCAATGGCAGCATTGCCGACCTTGGTGCCACGTTCCAGCTTTTCCGGACGATCCGGTGTGCCGCTGCGCCACTCGGGAAGGCGTGCACGAAGCTTCTTCAGTTCGTCTGGATCGAAGAAGAACAGCTCGATGCCGTCGTCACGTGTTTCGCGTTTGGCAATGGGAAGACGGTTTTCCGCCACCCACCGCAACGCTTCACGCCGGGAACAATGGAGAATGCCCGGGACTTCTTCAAACCCGGCAAGATTGGCTTCCCACTCTTTCAGGCGTTCGAGCTCACGCTCCCGGCGACGTTCTGCACGAGCCTGAATGTCAGCCTGTTCGCGGGCACGGCGCTCTTCCGCCAGGCGGAGATCGTCTTCGAAGCCAAGGTCAACGCTTCCGAATGCGCTTGCAATGCTGCGGGAAAGCTTTTCAAGCTGGCCGCCAGACAGGATCAGTCCGGCATCTGCAAGATCGGCACGAACCTCTTCGAGAACGCTGCGTGGCGAGTCTCCCAGATCCTGCCAGCGTGAGACCAGAACATCCTCTAGTGTGAGGCGCAGAGCCGCGATGTCGGCCCGGGGGTCATGCGTGCGGGCTGCGGCTTCCTGTGTGTCGGCCTTCGTGACCCAGACTTCACCGGCACGGCGGGCGACATTCATGAGCTGGGACGCCCATGTCTTACGCCGTACGACGCACAGCGCGTCGATCAAGGCCTCGTGGGGGAGGGTAGCTTCATTACCCTCAAGTCGCCGGGCGACCTGCCGAAGCAGCGCTGGCCGCTCGCGGGGGGTAATGTCCAGTGGTGTCCCGAAATCGGCTTCAGCCTGGTTCAGGGCCCGTTCGGCGGGGGAGAGGGGGGCGTCGCTCACGGAGTCGTCTGTCATGAAAAGACTTTTGCGTCATTCGGCTATCGGGTTCAACGCAGATGGGTTTTCCGAAACGTGATGATTGCGCTAAAAGGTCCGGCTCTTATCAGGTCCGAGACCTGTTATCCGTGCCACACCGGAGACAGAAACCGATATGTCCACCCCGAGTTTTGCTGCCCCGACTCCTGAGATCGACGAACCCATTACGGGCCTGACGCCGTATGAAGGCCATCCGAAACAGTATCGTCTGGCTGAACCCAGCAAGGAATACGCTCATCTGTATCCTGCAAAGGTTCTGACCGTTCATCACTGGACGGACCGTCTTTTCAGCTTCACGACAACGCGTGACCCGGGCCTGCGGTTCGAGAACGGCCAGTTCGCGATGATTGGCATTGAGGTCGAGGGCAAGCCGCTTCTGCGCGCTTATTCCATCGCGTCTGCCAATTATGAAGACCACATGGAGTTCCTCTCCATCGCCGTGCCGGAGGGACCGCTGACGTCCCGTCTGCGTCATGTGAAAGTGGGCGATACGGTTCTGATCGGTCGTAAACCGGTGGGGACGCTGCTTCTTGATAACCTGAAGCCGGGTCGTAACCTGTACTTCCTGTCCACAGGCACAGGCCTCGCGCCGTTCATGAGCCTCATCAAGGACCCGGAAGCCTACGAGCGCTATGAGAATGTGATCCTCAGCCACACGGTCCGTATTTCTGGCGAGCTGGCTTATGAGAACCACATCCGTCATGAGCTGCCGGAACATGAGTTCCTGGGTGAGTTCGTTACTGAGAAGCTGAAGTACTACCCGGCTGTGACGCGTGAAGACTACGCCGTCACGGATCGCATCACGAAGCTGATCGAAAGTGGCAAGATCTTCGAGGATCTGGGCATCGACAAGCTCGACCCTGAGCATGATCGCGTGATGATCTGTGGTTCACCGGAAATGCTTGCGGATACGGAAGCACTTCTGGAGCGTATGGGCTTCGAAGAAGGCAACATGAGCCGTCAGGGTTCGTATGTTGTCGAGAAAGCGTTCGCAGAGCGCTGAGACCACAGGCACGGAAGGCCGGGATTTATGCAGGAATTCGATCTTTTCGTCATCGGAGCCGGATCGGGTGGTGTGCGCTGTGCGCGTATCGCTGCCCAGAACGGCGCGCGCGTCGCGATTGCGGAGCGTCGTCACTGGGGCGGAACCTGCGTCAATCTCGGCTGCGTGCCGAAGAAGCTGATGGTTTATGCGGCGGAGTATGGCCGCGAGATCGACGATGCCCGCGCTTATGGCTGGGATGTAACTCCGGGACCGCATGACTGGCGCACGCTGATTGATGCCAAGGACCGTGAGATCGAACGCCTGAATGGCATTTACGTCTCCATGCTGAAGAAAGCTGGCGTTGAGCTGTTCACGGGCGATGCACGCTTTGTGGATGCGAATACGGTTGAAATCGGTCCGTCTGAGCTTGCTCCGGATACTGCGGTTCAGACCGTTCGTGCCAAGAACATTGTCATTGCGACGGGTGGTGCGCCGACGCGTCTCGACATTCCGGGTGCGGAGCACGCGATTGTTTCGGATGATGCGTTTCATCTGGAGAACCGGCCCGAACGCGTTGCCATTATTGGCAGCGGCTATATCGGGATTGAATTTGCAGGCATTTTTGCGGGTCTCGGCTCGCAGGTGGACTTCGTTTATCGGCAGGACCTGCCGCTGCGTGGCTTTGACGAGGAAATGCGTCGCCATATCGCAGAGCTGGTGCCACTGAATGGCATCACATCCCATCCGGGCAGCACGCCGGAGCGGATTGAGAAAACATCCGAAGGGTATACCCTTCACGTGAAGGGTGGGAAGGTCATCGAAACCGACTGCGTTTTCATGGCAACCGGGCGCCATCCCAACCTGACATCCCTGCGGCTGGATCTGGCTGGGGTCGAGGTCACAGACGGACGCATTGTCACACGCCTTGAAGATGCAAAGACGAATGTTCCGGGCATTTATGCCATCGGGGATGTGACCGACACTTATAACCTCACGCCGACCGCCATTGCCGAAGGTCATCTTCTGGCGGAGCGTCTATTCGGCGAAACAGGCCGTGAGTGGTCTTTTGGCACGACGCCGAAAGCCGTGTTCTTCAGTCAGCCCCTCGCTTCGGTAGGGCTAACGGAAGAAGAAGCTGCCGAACACCACACGCTCGATATCTATACCTCGTCTTTCACGCCGATGCGCCAGTCGCTGTCTGGTCGTAAGGGCAAGGCGTTCATGAAGCTGGTTGTGGATTCAAAAAGCCAAGTCGTGCTGGGTGCCCATATGATTGGCCCGGATTCACCGGAAATCATCCAGGGGCTGGCCATTGCCGTCACGGCAGGTCTGACCAAGCGCGATCTGGACCGCACGATCGGCCTTCACCCCACAAGTGCGGAGGAGTTCGTGACCATGCGGACGCCAACGCGCCATGTTCCTCCTTCTTCCGACAAACAGAACTGATATTCCGATGGCTCATGACGATCCTTTGCCGCCCCTGAAGATCATGAGCCATTACACAGCAGGGCAGGTGCAGGCGTGAAACTCGGCTGGCTGTTTGCGCCGTCCATCACCTCTGTGATGTTCGCCCTGCGTACGACAATTGCTTCGCTATTGGCTCTGGCCATCGCTCTGTGGATGGAACTAGGTGAGCCGCAATGGGCCGCCATGACCGTCTGGATTGTCGCGCAAAATTCCCGCGGAGAAAGTATCTCCAAGGGCCGCTGGCGTCTGGTCGGTACGGTTGCCGGTATGGTTGCCGCCATCGCTCTGATGGGCATGTTTCCTCAGTATCCCTGGCTCTTTCTGCCTGCCTTGGCGATCTGGGTCGGACTGTGCGCCGGGTTCGCCACACTAACGCATAACTTTCGAGGCTATGCGCTCGTTCTTGCCGGCTACACCTGCACGATCATTGCTCTTGGCGCCGTCAAGGAGCCGGACAATGTGTTCAACATTGCCATGGCGCGTGGAACATACATTTTTCTGGGCGTAATCTGCGAGACGGTTATGGGAATGGTGTTCGTTCCCAATGTGGCAGACCGCGCCCGCGAAGAACTGCGAAAGCGGTTGCAGGCTATTCTTACAAAAGCCAGCGGTGCTCTGACGGACGTTCTGAACCAGAAAGCCAACGCCACAGATACGCTCTGTGCCCTCATGGGATCGCTTCAGGCATCAAGCGATCAGATCGAGTTCTCCCGGATCGAAATTCGCAGTCAGGGCAACGAGGTCGAACATGCCTATGTGACGCTGGGCCTCGTGGCGCGTGTTCTGTCGCGCGGACTAGGGCTCAAGACGCGTATGACGTCTGTGTCTCATATTCCGGAAGCACTTCTCCCGTTTCTTCACGACATGGGGGTCGCCCTTGAAGGGCTGCCAGCACGTCTGGAAAGCGATCGTCGCGGCATTGCAGCTCTTGTTCAGACGGAAGCCTTACTGGCTGAATGTCGAGGTCGAATGCAGGCAGTTTTGCCACGTGACGATGAAGATTCCCTGAATGAAGGTATTATTCTGACCGGCGTGGAGGTCATGATTTCGGACCTCTGTGAAACACTGCGTTCCTATCGCGCCAGTGTAGATGGTGCCCCGATTTCTGAGCGTCATCGCCTGACCCGGAACACAGACTGGCGCGCGGCCGTCCGAAACGGAGTGCGGACGATGGCTGCTCTTCTATTCGGGGCTTACGTTTGGGAAGTGACAGCCTGGCCGCAAGGGAGTGTGTTCCTGACCTTCATCGCCGTGGTCTGCGCGCGTTTTGCCACCTTTGAGAACACGGTTCTGTTGAGTGGCGCATTCTTTTACGGCGCAGTCTGGGCCGCATTGGCGAGTGTTATTCCCGTTTTCGTCGTGATGCCTGTGACGGCCAGCTATGTCTTTTTCTGTCTGACCGTTGGCTTCTTCATGATGTTGGGCGGTCTTGCGACGCGTAATCCGGGCACGGCCGTCATGGCAGCGTCCTATGGGACGTTTTTTCCATTCCTTCTCGGAATGGATAATCAGGGACGTATGGACGAGATTTCGTGGTTCAACACGACGATCGCCCTGCTGCTTGGTCTTGGAGCCGGCGTTGTAATTTTCCGCGCAGTTCTGCCCTTTACGCCACGTCGGGCGGCTGAGGTGCTACGGTATCAGCTGCGTCGCAGTCTACGGCGTCTGGCGCTTCCAGGCGTCGTCATGGACGAATATGTCTGGATCAATGATGGTACGCAAAGCATGGAGCGTGCCGTCCGATTTGCAGGGTCTCTCGCGAGCGATCGTGCTGAAGAAATGCTGCGTGGAACGCTGTCAGTCATGACTGTTGGGCGAAATGTGCTGATGCTGCGAAAGCTGGCGCAGCATGGTAGTTTGCCAGATACTGCCGTGGCTGCGGTGGATGGTCTGATCCGCAATCTTCTGCGTCGTAAGCTGCCGCTCACCCATACAGCCGCAACGATTGAGCCGACACTGACGGAACTCTACGTTCTTGAGCGTGAGTCTCAGGATCCATCCATTCGGCATGATCTCGTGCTGGCGATTGGCTCCCTGCTGATCGTACAGTCAGAACTGCCGACCAGCAGGGCATTTCTCAGGGCAACAACCTGAGTTTCAAGGTCAGGACGCTAGGAATTCCAGCAGGTCTGCATTGACCTGTTCGGCATGGGTGAAGAACAACCCATGCGGAGCACCGTCATATTCCCGGAAAATCGATCCCGGAATCAGATCAGCAGCACGCCGGCCGGCGATATCAGCCGGAACCGCTGAATCAGCCGTTCCATGGATGATGAGCGTGGGAATGGTGAAAGATTGTAGATCACTGCGGAAATCGGTTTTCCCCCAAGCATCTACGCAGTCGAGCGTCGCCATCGGGCTAGCCATGCTGGCCAGTGTGAAAGACCATTCCAGCACGCCCTCACTTACAGGGTGGTGCAGCATGGTCGTACCATAAAAGCCCGGCAGAAAACTCTTGAGGAAGTCGAAGCGATCCTGTCGAATTTCCTGTTTGATGCCATCGAAAACAGAAATATCCACGCCTTCGGGATTGTCCGCAGTCTTCAGAAGGAATGGGACGATGGAGGCCAGAAGCACAGCTTTTGAAATTCTTGAGCGACCATGGCGCGTCAGATAGCGGGCAACTTCGCCACCCCCCATGGAGAAGCCCACGAGGGTCGCATCCCACAGGTCAAGCTGTTCCAGAATGACCGCAAGGTCATCGGCCAGAACGTCGTAATTATAGCAGTTGATGGGATGGCCTGAGAGACCAAAGCCGCGCCGGTCATAGGTAATGACGCGGTAGCCAGCTTCGACAAGTGCGAGGGTCTGTTTTTCCCACATGTCGCCGGTCAGCGGCCAGCCGTGGATCAGAACAACCGGGCGTCCGACGCCCATATCCTTCACATGAAGGCTCGTTCCGTCAGTAGCAGTAATATACGGCATGGAGTCTGCTCCTCATACGATCTGGCTGGATAATACCAGCCGCATCCTGAAGAGCAGAACCCCTGCGTTGAAGATTGGTTTCTTTTACCAGCCGTTGCCGCGCGGAGCGACATAGCCGTTGCCGGTGGCATCACCGAGCTGGCCAGACTGGGTGTTGTTGCTGCCCTGATAGGACGACCCGAATTTGGAGAGATTGGCACCCGTTACGCTATCGCGTTCTACTCCGGCCTCATGGTCCGGATCGGGCCCGTGCTCGAATTCTGTGCTCGGAGCATCCTGATAGCCAGGTGGCAGGGACCGGTGGCCACGGGCACGGAAATGCTCCCCGCCATTGGCCTTCTGTTCAGCGCCCGGCACTTGAGACTGAGTGCTGTTTTGCTGGGGGGCTGTTTCGTAGGGCTGACCGAAAGTCGTGCTCTGAGCCTGAGCCACCCCTCCCAGCAGAGCGGTCGCCAGCAGGGCATGGCAGAAAAAGCGGGAAGAGGGCAGCATGGGATCTGGTCCTGAACCAATCATGGAAATCAACGGCCCCATCACCATATGGAAAGCAGAACCGCATATTTTTTTATAATCGGTCCGCTTGGGCTGAGGTTCAAGAGTTCTTTTCATCTTGAATGGCGGGAGCAGGAGGAAGCAGTGGAGGATCTCTTTGCGGAAATGCGGGTTCGCACAGAGCTCGGGACAGGCGCGGTCTGGCTTCCAGGCTTCGTCGACTCCGTTGCAGACCAGCTTTTGCAGCATATCCATTCTCTCTCCCAGATTTCTCCCTTCCGTTTCATGATGACGCCGGGTGGTCGCTCAATGTCTGTCGCCATGACCAGTTGCGGGGCCTGCGGCTGGTATACCGACAAACGTGGATACCGGTACGTTCGACACGACCCGATGACTGGCCAACACTGGCCGGATATGCCGGATATATTTCGTCATATCGCGGTCGCGGCCGCAAAGGAGGCCGGATTTCCAGATTTCACTCCCGTGTCGTGTCTGGTGAACCGCTACGAGCCAGGCGCAAAGATGGGGCTTCACCAGGATCAGGATGAAGATGACCTGGCGTCTCCGATTGTGTCCGTTTCTCTGGGGGTTCCGGCCCGATTTGCGTTTGGAGGCTTGCTGAAGACAGACCCGGTCAGGCGCTTTGATCTGAGGCATGGAGACGTCGTGGTGTGGGGCGGGCCGTCTCGGCTGGCATGGCACGGCGTTTCGCCCGTGCGTGAAACATTCCATCAGCAGACAGGTGCCATGCGTTACAATCTAACTTTTCGCGCTATCAACCTGGCGCTTTTTCAGCCATAAACAGCGCCCCGCAATTCTGTTCACTTCCCGACCCCCGGAGGGCATTCAATGCACCCCTCGACCAAGACCCAGACGTCCGACAACACGATGTCATGGTCTCCTGCAAGCTGGCGTTCCCGTCCGATCGTCCAGGCCCCGTCTTATGAAGACGAAGCTGCGCTTGCTGCTGTCGAGGCTCGTCTGCATCGATATCCTCCGCTGGTTTTTGCGGGTGAAGCCCGCCGCCTGAAGACACGTCTGGCCGCAGCATCCCGCGGTGAAGCCTTTGTGCTTCAGGGTGGGGCCTGTGCGGAAAGCTTTGACGAATTTACGGCTGATATCGTCCGCGACACTTTCCGTGTGCTGCTTCAGATGGCTGTGGTTCTGACATTCGCCGCCAAGGTGCCTGTCGTGAAGATCGGCCGTATGGCGGGTCAGTACGCCAAGCCGCGCTCGTCCAATACGGAAACAATCGATGGTGTGACGCTGCCGTGCTACCGCGGTGACATCATCAATGGTCCGGAATTCACGGCGGCTTCCCGTATTCCTGATCCTGCCCGCATGGAAACGGGGTATTTCCAGTCTGCCGGTGTGATGAACCTCCTGCGTGCGTTCGCAAACGGCGGTTATGCAAACCTGCATCAGGTTCATAGCTGGAACCTCGGCTTCGTGGAGCGCTCACCGCTCGCAGCTCGCTATCAGGATTTGGCCCATCGCATTGACGAAACGCTGTCCTTTATGCGGGCTTGTGGTTTCGACAGTGCAGCATCCCAGATTGATGAGACGGAATTCTATACGTCTCACGAAGCTCTTCTCCTGCCATACGAGCAGGCTCTGACGCGCATCGATAGCACCAGCGGTAACTACTATGACTGCTCTGCGCACTTCCTGTGGATTGGTGATCGCACCCGTCAGCCCGATGGCGCACATGTTGAGTTCCTGCGTGGCGTTCAGAACCCGATCGGTATCAAGGTTGGTCCGACGACGACGGTTGAGGATCTGGAAAAGCTGCTCGAAATCTTGAACCCGAATGACGAGGCCGGCCGTATTACGCTGATCTCTCGTATGGGCAAGGACAAGGTGCGCGAGCATCTGCCGCCGCTTCTGGATGCCGTCATCAAGACGGGGCGTACGGTCACATGGCTGTGTGACCCGATGCATGGCAACACCACCACAACATCCAGTAAGGTCAAGACGCGTTCTTTCGAAAGTATTCTGGGCGAAGTGCTTGGTTTCTTCGATGTGTTTGAAGCCGCAGGCCGTCGTCCGGGCGGTATCCACCTTGAAATGACTGGTCAGGATGTGACCGAATGCATTGGTGGTGCCCAGTGCCTGACGGAAGCCGATCTGGGTGATCGGTATGAAACATTCTGTGATCCACGCCTTAATGCGGAACAGTCGCTTGAAATGGCGTTTCTACTTGCGCATGAACTGACAGGCCGACGAGCAGGAAAGCAGGAATGAATTCTTCCGTTTCTCAAAGCGCATTAGAACAGTCCAGCGGTGCCATTGGCCCGCTGGATCAACAAACAATTGAATCCAGGACCGATGCTTATTTCGGGCGAACCCGAAAAATCGTCGAACATTTTGGTGACGCGAAAGTCACCTATGCGGTTTTTATCCGCCGCCCGGTCATCGCGGCCTGTGGCATAGCAGTCACCTGGCTGCGGAATGTGGCCAAGGCCCAGAGTTTCGATCTCCATATCCGCGAAGTTTATGAAGAAGGGCAGTGGGTCGGCGCGGGCGAACCGCTTCTGTATCTGACTGGCCCGTTCACAAAACTCGCCCCTCTCGAAACCCTGCTCCTTCAGCGTCTTGGTGCTGCCTGTGTCGCTGCCCATAATGCGTATCAGATGGCGATGGCCTTGCCGGAAGTCCCGTTCCTGGCAATGGAAGCGCGTCATTGTGCTGGCTTCGAAATGCAGGAGCAAATGGGCTATGCGGCAGCTGTTGGCTCCCGTGCGGCTCAAAAGGAAGGGGCTCGTGGGTTCATTGGGAATGCCAATGACGCAACAGCTGGCTTCTTTGATCAGGAGTACGGTCTTGGGACCATGCCGCATGCTCTGATCGGGTATGCAGGTTCAACGCTCCGGGCTGCCGAGATGTATGCCGAAGTCTACCCGAATGATCCGCTGACCATTCTGGTGGACTATTTCGGACAGGAAGTGACGGATGCGCTGGAAGTCTGCCGACGTTTCCCGGAAAAAGCTGCTGCCGGGCAGTTGAGTGTCCGCCTCGATACGCATGGTGGGCGCTTTCTGGAAGGGCTGGACCCACAGTCGTCTTACGCCGTGCTGGAACGCTACACGCCGGGTACAATCCGTCGCTACCGCTCCGATGCAGAACTGCGGGATCTGGTTGGCACGGGTGTTTCGGCTGCTGCAATCTGGCGGATGCGCGAAGCTCTGAACGAGGCTGGTTTTCCGAAAGTGAAAATCACGGTGTCGTCAGGGTTCAATGTGTCCAAGTGCACAAGCATGCGCGATGCTCACGCGCCGATCGACGTTGTAGGCAGTGGCTCTTTTATTCCGGATCGTTGGTCCGAGACCTATGCAACGGCAGACATCGTGGCCTATGACGGCACGCTTCGCGTCAAGGTTGGGCGTGAATTTCTGCTGAACAAGGCAAAAGCCGAACAGGAGGTCTCATGAGCGACGAAGCCGAAAACCCGGGAACGGAAACTGCCGGGCAGGGCCAGTCCTGGAGTGTCAGGATCATCGATCTCTCCGGTGCATCTGAGGATGACACTGTAGAAGTTGTAAAAGACTTCATGGACCTGATGCACGCCAATGCTTACGCCCGCGCTTATGTGCGAGACAGTATTGAGCGCTGCCGCGTTTCCGGTGCGACAAGTCGTGAAGTGCTGGAAAGCTGGATGGCTTTTGGTGAGAACGCGGAAGTTGTTGATGCGGGAGATGATGGCTGGAAGTCTTCCACGGAACTGGATGACTTCGTTGCCAATCGGGCGACCCCCATGGAGCGCGACTGGCGCGCTATTGATCCGCGTCGTCTCGTGGATGACGACGAGATTGCTGGTCCTCCAGACGATGACGAAGATGATGAAGACGACGAAAATACCCACGAAGTCATTCGTCACTGAATAAATTGCTGCCCCTGTGAAACAATAGTCTCACAAGGGCGGCATCCCCGTACCGAATGGGGTCACAAAATATCCACATGACTTGGGATCTGTAACTGTTACGTTACATTGACCGATACACTGATGAAGTCATGTCGATGCATATTTTTCAAAAGACATTTCTAGCGATTTCCCTGCTCACGGGTCTGGCCTGCTCAACGGCTTATGGTGCAGACATTGGGCGCGAAACTTTGCCGAATGGTTTGCGGGTCGTTGTGGTCCGCAATCCGATCGCCCCTGCCGTCAGCGTGCAACTGACCTATATGGTGGGGTCTGCTGAGGCTCCGAAAGGCTTTCCGGGTACAGCCCATGCGCTTGAGCACATGATGTTCCGTGGAACGTCGTCTCTTAGTGGAGACCAGCTTTCAACAGTGATGGGGACGCTAGGGGGGCAGTTCGATGCTTTCACGCAGACGGACCTGACCCGCTATCACTGTCTGATTCCGGCGCAGGATCTGGATGTCGTCCTGCATATGGAAGCGGATCGGATGCAGCATCTTTCGCTTGATGCTGGGCTTTGGGCAAAGGAACGGGGTGCCATCGAGCAGGAAGTTTCGATGGATCTTTCAAATCCGGGCTTCAAAGTCAGAGAACAGTTAAGACCCATTCTGTTTGAAAACAGTGCATACGATCATTCACCCCTTGGAACGCGTGCTTCTTTTGAGGCCACCGATGTCAAACTCCTGCGGGACTTCTATGAGACATGGTATGCGCCCAATAATGCAGTTCTGGTTATTGTTGGCGGTGTTGATCCGGCTGTAACCCTGAAGCACGTTGAGCAGATCTTCGGTTCCATTCCGTCCCGACCGCTGCCAGAGCGCCCCCGGCTTCCCGGTGCGCCAGTTGTTGCCCAGTCGGTTAGCGCGCAATCGAATTATCCGGTTGATATCGTTGCTCTGTTGTGGAGAGGGCCCTCTCTTCGCGATAGCGATGCTCCCGCAGCCGCTATTTTAGACGCCGTTTTGTCGAGCCACCGTGGTCCTTTGTATCCGCTGGTTCTGCAGCATAAGGCGCTGGCAGCCGGACTTGACGTCGAACGGGGCATTCATACGGGAACTGTTCAGGCGTCTCTCACCATCCCCAGAGGAGGGGACCCGAAAGCCGCCATGGCCCTTCTCAAGGCGACACTTGCCGATATCCGGGTCAAAGGTGTGTCCGCGGATGTTGTCGAGGGTATGAAGAAGCGGTGGCTGGCATCGAAAGACTTCGAGAAAAATTCCATTGCCGGACTGGGCAGTCTCTGGTCTGGCGCTGTAACGGCGGAAAATATTGACAGTCCTGATGCATCTTTTGATCGCTTTGCGAAAGTAACAGTAGAGGACGTCAATGCTCTGGCCCGGAAGCTGCTGGACCCGGAGCGTGCTGTCGCGGTGACGATGTTGGCATCAGATCACGCTACACCGCCTGCCGGGAAAGGCTTTGGTGGCGCAGAATCCTTTGGCGGTCAGGGCGGCGCGACAGGGCAGCTTCCAGATTGGGCCAAGCCTATTAATAACGTCCCCGCACCTCCAGTTTACGCAGCGCCGGATGGGGATTTCACGCTTCCAAACGGTCTGCGTGTAGTGGTGCGAACCAAGCATGTCAGCCCAACGGTCTTTCTGTTCGGGCGTATAAAGTCCAATCCAGACATTCAGGTTCCAGCGGGCAAAGAGGGTGTCGGCTCTCTGACAGGTCAGTTGTTTTCGTTTGGGTCAGTCACTCGGGATCGGGCGACGCTGGAAAAAAGTCTGGATGATCTGGCTGCCAATGCACATGGTGGTACGAATTTCTCCGTCAGCGGCCGGACGCAGGATTTCGATGCGGCTCTGTCTATTTTTGCAGACCTCGAACTGCACCCTGCGTTCCCGCAATATGCCTTTGATCTTGTGCGCCAGAACATGATCCGTATGCAGGCGGGTGTTGAGCAAACGCCTGGTTATCGTCTTCATCGAAGCATTATGAAGACCATGATGCCAGCCGGTTTTCCTGCACTTCGTGTGCAGAGTGTGAAGAGTCTTTCGGCTCTGATGCGCGAAGACGTGCTCTCCTATTACCAGTCCGTTTATCGACCGGACATGACGACGATAGAAGTTGTTGGCGATATTTCTGTTGAAGAGGCGCGCAAGAAAATCACGGCGGCCTTTGGGGAATGGAAAGCGTCCGGACCAAAGCCGGAGGTGGATTTGCCTGCCATCCCGTTCAATCCGGTTCCAGCGGTTCAGTCTGTCCCTGACCCTGTTCGATCACAGGATATGGTGGCCATGATTCAGACCAATGCGCACGAATGGACCGATCCCCGGCGTTTTGAAGTAGGGCTGGCCGATACCATGTTGACGAAAGGATTTGACAGCCGCCTGTATCAGGATCTTCGGGTCAGGACGGGATATGTCTATACGGTAAGCTCGCAGGTTTCTGCCCAGAAAAACTTCGGGATTTACGGTGTTTTGTTTGGCGCTGATCCGGGTTCTGTGAAAGCCGCACGGCAGCATGTTGTGCAGGAATTGCAGATCATGTCGGCAAAGCCGGTGCCTGTTGAGGAACTGAACAGGGCCAAAGCTCATTTGATCCGCGATATGATTCTCTCAAATGCGACTATGACGGCACCAAGCGGCCTTGATGCAGATATGATACTGCGTGGACTTGGCTGGGAGCATTTGAACGATGCCGCCAAAGCCTATCAGGCTGCGACACCTGAAAGCGTTCAGGCGGCATTCAAAAGCTATATTCGTCCAAATGGGTTTGCGACGTTCATATTGGGGCCGATGCCGGAGGGTCTGAACTGAAACAGCACCAGAAGTCGTTCTGTTTTCGGGCAGATGAGGGTATCAGAACAGAATTCTCAGATGCTCCGAAAGCAGGATATTGCCGCTTGTGAAGAACCGAATTCTGGTCAGTGCCTGTCTGCTGGGTCAGCCAGTCCGATATGATGGCAAGGCAAAAACCCTTCTGCACCCGCTGATTCAGCAATGGCAGGAAGAGGGGCGTCTGGTTGTGATCTGTCCTGAACTTGCAGGTGGGATGCCCGTTCCACGCCCCCCGGCGGAAATCGGGGCACGGCAGGATGGCAAAGATGTTCTTCTGGGCGAGGCGCGTGTGACCGACACGTCCGGTGCAGATGTGACGGATGAGTTTATAGCGGGAGCGCGGATTGCCCTGAACGTCGCGCAGGCGCAGGGATGTCGGTTTGCGTTACTCATGGAAGGCAGCCCGTCCTGTGGAAGTCAGATGATTTATGACGGCAGTTTCAGCGGGCAGAAACATGCCGGAACAGGTGTAACGGCTGCGCTGCTCCGCCAGAACGGGATTCAGGTTTTCAGTCAAAACACGATTGAAGATCTGAGGATTGCTGTTCAGTCGGCCCATTAAATACTGCTCTGAATGGGGTCAGTGCATTTCCTACCGATTTGTCATCAACCTCCCGTTTGACCCGGCGGCAGGGACGTCTAAATTCAAATTATGAACAGTCAAAATCTCTCAGCGGCCACTGGCCCGTCTGCCCCCTCGGCCGAGAACGGTGTTCCGCCGCGCTGGGACCTGTCCGATCTGTACGCGTCGTTGGACGATCCGGCGATCGAACAGGATTTCGCGACTCTGACATCATCCGCCAGGGCTTTCAGCGAAACCTGGAAAGGGAAGCTCGGTCAGGCCGATGGTGCTGCTTTGGCGAAGGCATTCGCAGAATATGAGCGGATCGAGGAAGGGCTGGGACGCATCGGTTCCTTTGCCCAGCTAGGTTTTGCCGCTCATACGACAGATCCGGTCTGGGGCCGTTTCACACAGGGCATTCAGGAGCGTGTCACAGATATTTCTGCTGATCTGCTCTTTTTCTCGCTGGAACTGAACCGTCTGGATGACGACGTTCTGGACAACGTGTCAGTTGCGCCAGAAATGACCAAATGGCAGCCGTTCCTGCGGGATCTGCGCGTTTTCCGTCCTTATCAGCTCTCGGATGAGGTTGAGCAGGTTCTGATGGACAAGTCCGTAACGGGACGGAGTGCCTGGAACCGGCTGTTCGATGAAACCATGGCCAGCCTGACCGTCACGCTTGATGGGGAAACAAGGCCCCTCGGTGCGGCGTTCAACACTCTGACGAGCGCTGAACGTGACAGGCGTGCCGCAGCCGCAGAGCAGATCAGCGCTGTACTGGCAGACAATTCCCGCCTGCTCACGATGATTACCAACACACTCGCCAAGGACAAGGCGATCGGGGATAAGCTCAGAGGCTATCCGCGCCCGTCCAGCAGCCGGAACCGTGGCAACATGGTCGAGGACGAAGTTGTGGACGCGCTGGTCAGCGCAGTGGACGAGGCTTATCCGCGTCTGTCCCATCGTTATTACGCGATGAAGGCCAAGTGGCTCGGTCTGGACAAGCTGGAGCACTGGGACCGGAATGCGCCTCTCCCCGGCGTGGCGGACACAGTGATTCCTTGGGAGACTGGCAAGGAGATTGTTCTGAACGCCTATACGGGTTTCGATCCGGCGCTTGGGACTTTGGTGGACCGCTTTTTGACGCATCCGTGGATTGATGCGGAAGCCGCGCCGGGCAAATCTTCGGGAGCTTTTGCCCATCCGACCGTACCGTCCGTCCATCCCTATATCCTGATGAACTATCATGGTCGCGCTCGCGATGTGATGACGCTGGCTCATGAGCTTGGGCATGGGGTGCATCAGATCCTCGCGGGCCAGAAGCAGGGTTATCTGAACTCCGCGACGCCTCTAACTCTGGCTGAAACAGCGTCCGTCTTCGGTGAGATGTTGACCTTCCAGTCTCTGCTCGATCGGGAAACCGATCCGAAGCGTCGCCGTCATCTTCTGGCAGCGAAAGTGGAGGACATGCTGAACACGGTAGTCCGCCAGATCGCGTTCTATCAGTTTGAGGTTCGTGTGCATGATGAGCGGGCCAAGGGTGAGCTGTCAGCAGAGCAGCTTGGCTCCATTTGGCGCGACGTACAGGAACGAAGCCTTGGTCCGGCGTTCCACTTCACGCCGGATTATGACGCCTATTGGTCCTACATCCCGCACTTCGTGCATTCACCGTTCTATGTGTACGCCTATGCGTTCGGAGACTGCCTGGTGAATGCGCTGTATGGCGTCTATCAGGATCAGCCTGACGGTTTTGCTGACAAATACCGTACCATGCTCGAAGCTGGCGGGACACTTCGCCACAAGGAATTGCTGGCGCCGTTCGGTCTTGATGCGACGGATCCGGGTTTCTGGCGTAAAGGACTGGATGTAATCTCGGGTCTGATTGATCAGCTCGAGCAGGAGGGCTGAGGGCACCATGGCGCGCGATCTCGATAATACCGGTTTGATGGGCGAACTTCGCCGGATGGCTCGGACATCTGGTGCAGTCGGCGGCATCGCTGCGCGCCTGGCTGGAAACCGTCTTGGCATCAAGACGGACAAGGGTGTCCACGCTGAAGGCCTGAAGTCTTCGCTGGGCAATCTGAAGGGGCCGCTCATGAAGGCCGCTCAGCTTCTGTCCACCATTCCCGGCGCTCTGCCGGACGAATATGCGGAAGAACTGGCTCATCTTCAGGCCAATGCCCCCCCGATGGGCTGGAACTTCGTGCGTCGTCGGATGACGGCGGAACTGGGTGCTGGCTGGGAAAAGAACTTCCGCTCCTTCAGTCACGAAGCCGTTGCGGCGGCGTCTCTGGGGCAGGTGCATCGGGCCCGTCTGGTTGATGGACGTGAAGTGGCCTGCAAACTCCAGTATCCGGACATGCAGGGCGCGGTGGATTCCGATCTGCGGCAGTTCCGTGCGGCTCTTGGCGTATATAAGCGGTTTGAGACAACGATCCGTCAGGACGAGGTTTACACCGAACTGTCTGACCGGCTTCGGGAAGAGCTGGATTATCGTCGGGAAGCCAGCCATCTGCGCCTGTATCGGGACATGTTGTCTGAAACTCCGACTGTGACCGTTCCGGCACCCGTTGAGGAACTGTCCACCGGGCGTCTTCTGACGATGGACTGGGTGTCTGGTCGCGGCATGAAGGCGGTTTTGGCGTCTGAGGCGACGCAGGAACAGCGGGACGATATGGCGCGGGCGTTGTTTCGCGCCTGGTACACACCGGTTTATCGCTACGGTGTCATTCACGGTGACCCGCATATGGGCAATTTCACCGTGCGCGATGATTACGGTCTGAACCTGCTGGATTTCGGCGCTGTTCGCATCTTCTCTCCCCGCTTTGTTGAAGGCGTGGTGGATCTGTTTGCCGCGCTTCGGGATAACGATGAAGACAGAGCTTTCCACGCCTATAGCAAGTGGGGCTTCGAAGGTCTGTCGCGGGAGACCGCTGAGGTTCTGAACGAGTGGGCTCGTTTCTTCTATCGGCCGCTTATGACAGATCGTGTCTGCTCTATGCAGGAGAGCAACGATCCAGCTGAAGCCAAGCAGGTTCTGGAAAGGGTCTATGACGGGCTAAAACGAACGGGAGGAGTGAAGCTCCCCCGTGAGTTTGTTCTGATGGATCGTTCGGCAATTGGCCTGGGAAGTGCGTTCCTCCGTCTGGGCGCGCGTCTGAACTGGCATCAGATGTTTCAGGAGCTGATTGACGGTTTCGACGTGAATGTTCTGGCAGCACGTCAGAAAGAAGTTTTGGCGAAGGCCAAAGTACCTCCTGCGCTGTCATCCCTCTAATTAAAAAGGGGCGTCCTCTATGCGGAAGACGCCCCTTTTTAAGTTCAGGCCAAGCTAATGACTGAAGAAATTCTCAGCTTATGAACTTGAGAATGGCTTTGGCGCTTTCAGTCCACGGGACTGGCTTAAATTCTGAGCGCACCTGTTCCGTCCAGGCTTTCAGGCCCTCAGTATCTTCAATGGTCTTGCGAATGAGCGTGTAGGCTTCATTGATATTGTCCGGGTTGAAATAGCGGCTCAGCTGGCCCCCGGCTTCCGGAATGGATGTGGTTCCTGATGCCAGACAAGGGCGCCCCATGGACAGGCTTTCCGTCACAGGCAGGCCCCAGCCTTCAAAGAAGGAGGGGAAAATCGTGAAACTGCAATCAGCGTACAGGCGTCGCAGTTCGGCGTCTGTCGGGTTCTGGATGAAGCGGATCTTTCCATCCAGCCATTCAGCGTTTTCGAGTTGCTGCATGAGGTCGGAAACCAGCCACCCCTCGCGCCCCGCAAAAACGAGCGTGGGAACGTTTTCTGCCGACATTTCCTCGAGCATTCTCCGCCAGACCCGGAAAAGAAGGGCATGGTTTTTGCGTGCTTCAATGGTGGAAACGAAAAGAACGTATGGTTCCTGTACAATCGGCTCAGGTGCCATAGGGGCGTCGGCAAGGCCAAAGCCTGTACCAAGTGGAACGGTCTGGACAGTGACATGAGTGCCCACATCCTGCTCGGCTAGGTAAGACTGAACGTCCCGTGCGGTTGCGTCACTGTTGGCAAAAATCATATCAGCCAAAGGAAGGATCGCGCTGTGCCAGGCTTTGAACGTGATGATGATGCCACGATCGCACCATTCGGGATGACGAACGGGAACAAGATCATGCATGAGCATTCCAAACGACATGCGCAACTCGTCGCGCATCCATCGAATGCTCTGAACATAGTTGGCATGATGCCAGGGTGCGCCGAGAGTCAGGAAAACGTCGCCCGGTTGGGCAGCATCCGCCAGCTTGGTGCCCTCGTCGTATTGAGCTGATGGCTTTTCCTGCTGGCGCTCCTGCATTTTTGCCCGGCCGAGATCCAGGGCAAAATGTCCGAGGGCGCGAGGGACAGTGACAAGCTCTTTAAGCGCCCAGCTTTCTGCTTGCAGGAACGTGGAAAGGACGTCCTGCGAGGCCACTTTTTCAATCGGTGGGGTAACGGGGAACGATCCGGCTGATCGAGAAGACCCGTTTTGGGCACTATGACCTTCCATGATTTGCCGAAACAGGGCCTCAATGGAAGACCAATCTACTGTTCGGAAGCCACGGGGGTCCGCAGAGTCTGCCCCACGGCGGACGAACTGGATTTCATGGCCGCGAAGCTCACGCAAAGCAGCACAAATCTCGAAAACGACACGCTGAATTCCGCTCGGTCGACTATGATGCAGGAGATGGAACAGCAGGTCGTCTATATCTACCCAAAGTGTCATGACAGGCCTCCGCTCTGATAAGCAGCGTGGCATGCATCCAACACTGCATCTGCGCTGTCTTCCCATGGCACAGGCTTGAACTGGGTACGGACCTGCTCCTGCCAGGCCTTCAAACCAGCTCGGTCTTCGATTGTTCCGCGCACAACACGATAGGCGTCGTCGAAGTCTTCAGGGTCAAAGTAGCGCGTCAGCGGGCCACCAGCTTCGGGAATGGAGGTTGAATTGGATGCCACACAGGGACGACCATTCACGAGACTTTCGGTCACTGGTAGTCCCCAGCCTTCGTAAAGCGACGGAAAAAGAGTGAACATGCAGCCGTCATAAAGATGGGCTAGTTCATCGTCACTTGGATCGCGCAGAAGGCGAATTTTTCCGCGCAGCCATTCCGTGTTTTCAAGCTGCTGCATGAGGTCAGAAACCAGCCAACCCACGCGCCCTGCAAAAACGAGCGTTGGTACCTGATCTCTTGGAAGGTCAATGACCATACGCCGCCAGATCCGAAACGCGAGCAGGTGGTTTTTGCGTGCCTCGAGTGTAGAGACAAAAAGGACGTAACTGTCCTTCGCGGGAAGACCCAGGGGTCTTTCGCCCTCAGCGTGTCGAGGAGGGCCAAAGCCACTGCCAATTGGAATGGTCTGAACCGGCCCCTGTAATGTCAGGCGCTGTTTACGGGCATACTCTTCAACGCTGCTAGCCGTGGAATGACTGATGGCTAACAGGCGGCCACACTGCGGGAGCGTCGTGTCCAGCCAGTGACGGAAATCGCAAATGAGCGAAAGGGCACACCATTCGGGCCTGACAGCGGGAATGAGGTCGTAAACAAGGAGAACGGGTTTGACGCCAAAAGCCTTGCGTAGGCGCGCCAGGCGCTCCCCAAAATCTGGCTCGGACCATGCCGCACCAAGGATCAGAAAAATATCCCCTGGGCTCGGTGATGCCTCTGGGTGTGCTGCGACATAGGCGGGGGAGGGCTGAGCCACGGGAGCGGGCTGTACAGCAGTTGATGCCTGGCGATGAAGCTTTGAACGCGCGTAACGTTTCAGGAGCTGTAATGCGCGCAACTGATTAACAGCGATGTTGAGGAGTGGGCGGGCAAGTTCCGGCGGCAGACTTTCCAGGCGTCGGATAACGGTATGACGGAAGCTGCGCATGAGCGAGCGGGCGTTCTGTCGCGTTTTTTTTGCGACTGTCGTCCGGGGCGGCGTGATTTTTTCTTCCGAACGGACGGAGAAAAGCGCTTCCAGTTCCTCAAAAGTAACTGACGAGAGAAGGCAGGCTTCCTCTTTGCCGCGCCGGGTCAGAACTATGCGACCGATACCTGGCTTTTGGGCAGCCTGCTGCCGGATGACATGCAGTATTTCAAAGACAACGCGCTGAATTCCGCTAGGACGCGCATTGTTTTCGAAGTACTGAAAGATGTCTTCGACGTCGATCCAGATAACGTAATCTTTGTTCATGGGTCCAGGCTAGCTTCAGTTTGGCCGACGGGAACGGCATTCATTCAAATCATTTTGAACGAAGATTGTATGACAAGTGTCGTCCAGTGATCAAGGGCATGTGCCTAACTTCCAGAGTATCGAGAAGTTGTTATTTATTTCTCGATATTACTTTGATTTTGACACAATTGTTGGATCTGTGGGTGTCGCGACGGAGCAGAAAGCACGTTGCAGGGTGCACAGATGACGGACACGCACCGGTAGTGCGAAGGTAAAGAATTTGTCGCGATGACAAGCTCACTCTAGAAACTTCACTCTATCAGGTCACATACGATAAACGCGAAAAATTTGCGTAAACAGGTATCCGACGGAGCCTGAAAACCCTTATTTACTGGAATGCGCTCATCTGGGAAGCCAGTTCGGAAAGAAGCTGCGGACCAACACGAATGCCTTCAATTCCAGCGGCTTCGGCAGCCTGGATGTCCGAAGTCTGGTCTCCAAACATAACGCAACGCGCGGGGTCTAACTCCCACCGGCTTGATAAGTCGAGTATCATACCTGGCGACGGCTTGCGGTTCGGGCTTTGGCCACGATACCGGCCCACCACAGCTTCCGGATGCATGGGGCAGTATCGCCAGTCATCGACTGTTCCACCATGCTCGCGAATAGTGTCGATCACCCAGCTCATAAGCTGTTCGAGGTGGTCCTCAGTATAAAACCCGCGGGCAATTCCAGACTGGTTTGTCACGATGAAAACGTGATGGCCGCTGTCAGTAATCTTCGCGATAGTCTTCAGTACATCCGGCTCCCACTCGAAGCGGTCGCATGTTCCAACCCACCCATGATCGTGATTGATCACGCCATCACGATCAAGAAATACCGCTGGACGGAGGAGTGTGGTCGGGAGGTGCGTCTTCGCTTTGGCGCGGTTTTCTGGTCGCCGCACATTCCAAACATCTCCGGGAAGCGACAAACCTTTCAGGACATCGTCCTTAACGAGAGCGGCTAGGACGTCCTGCTCTAGCGAGCATGCTGCCGTCAGATACTGGAATATGGAGTGGTCGAACAGAAAGATACCGCTCTTTTCAAAGGCGGCTGGATAATTGTGCTGTGTTGTTAAAAGAGACGGAACGACCTTTTCGTCGTCTTCCCCCGCGCAAGCCAAACTCTCTTGATCGTCACTGTCGTCCGCACGCAGCAATGCCCAGTTTCCTTGTCCGGCATGCGTAAGAAACCTTGCCAGATTGCCTGAAAAGAGAACCTCTCCGTCACAAAAGAGGAAGCATTCCTGAAGGTGCTGACGCGCATGATGGAGCATGCCGCCACTGCCAGCCTGATGAGGTGCTGTTAAAAGAGTAATGTTTGCCGGTTTCGGAAGGCGTGAGCGGATCAACTCAACAGCAGTTTCGAAGTGCAGCACGGACTGCTCTGTCGCCAGCAGTACGAAATCTTCTATTCCGAAACGCTGCATTTCGCGCATGAGCCATGCCAGAAACGGTCTGTCTCCACACTGCATGAGAGCGTGTGGAGGTGTACCTGTTTCACCGTGTAGTTCTGTGGGTTCGAGCAGGATCACACATTGTCGGACAGGAAAATGGCTCACAATTGGTGTCCGTTTATACTTGATCGCAGATAAGGTCCGAAGAGTTCAGGTACGTGTTTTTCTGACTTCTGCTTCAGAAACGCTGCACGACTTGAACCGCTGTTCGGCAGAAGCCGTGAATGTAGAACATGCTTAGTTAGTTTCAACGCGCTTCAGGCAGTCTGTGTAAATATCACTCAACGTTTGCTCCCACGGGATACAAGGCGCCCATGAGAGAAGCTGTCTGGCTAAGGACCCATCACCGCGGGCGACCGGCGTGTCTGAAGGGCGCAGACGGTTTGGGTCCGTGAGAATGTCGGCCTTGACCCCGCTGAGGGCGATGAGGTCATCCAGAATGGAACGAATTGAGCGTGTCTGTCCGGAACAGAGGTTAAGGATTGTACCGCGTTCCAGCGCGTTGTCGGGCATCAGGGCGTCAAGATAAGCATCACAGACATCCCGTACATCCAGAAAATCACGTTGGGCTTCCAGGTTCCCTACGCGGATTTCTGGGGCTTGAAGCCCTTTGGCAATGCGGGCGATCTGCAAGGCGAAAGCCGGAACGACAAAGTCAGCTGACTGGTTCGGGCCAGTGTGATTGAACGGTCGCATCCGGATGACATTCAAGCCCTCCTTTGCCATAGCGCCCAGTGCCAGATCTGCGGCCGCCTTGGTGGCGGCATAAGTATTGCCAGGGGCAAGAGCTGCATCTTCTGCGACGGGAGTTCCGCGTTGGAAGGTGGAGCCATAGGCTTCAGCCGTTGACGCAAACAAAAGTCGGCCCTGCGAAGCATGACGCTGCATGCTTCGTGCAACATGGAGCGTGCCCTGCAGGTTGACTTGCCAGGCATGATCGGGGTCCTGCCTGGCGTTTCCAATGCTTGAGATGGCCGCCAGATGAATGCAGTGATCTGGTTTGCTGGTTGCTACAGCCGCATCGACGGCTTTTGCATCACGAACGTCCGGACTGGACGGAAGGATCTCGCTTTGCGGAAAGCGAGCCTTCAGTCGGTTTTTTAAATGCTGCCCGACAAAGCCCCGCTGGCCCGTAACAAGAATACGCATGAAGCGTCCTCAGATGGCCGTTCGGTTGCGATGGCGGGCCAGGTCAGCGTCCACCATTTCGGCAACCATGCTTTCAAGGGTTGTCTCAGCTTCCCAGCCAAGAACGCGCTTGGCTTTGCCGGCATCTCCCAAGAGAACTTCTACCTCAGCGGGGCGCAGGAAAGCCGGGTTTGTGACCACATGGTCTTCGTAGTTCAGGCCAGCGTAAGAGAACGCGATGCGGCACAGGTCGCGAATGCTCGTGGTGCGACCGGTTGCGACGACATAGTCGTCCGGGGTGTCCTGCTGCAGCATAAGATGCATGGCGCGAACGTAATCGCGGGCATGGCCCCAGTCCCGTGTGGCGTCCAGGTTCCCGAGCGGAAGTTCTTTCGCAAGCCCCAGCTTGATGCGCGCTACGCCGTCCGTAACTTTGCGGGTTACGAATTCAATGCCGCGAAGAGGGCTCTCATGGTTGAAGAGGATGCCCGACGATGCATGCATCCCGAAGCTTTCACGATAATTCACCGTCATCCAGTGAGCGTACAGCTTGGCAACTGCATAGGGAGAGCGGGGATAGAACGGGGTGTTTTCGTTCTGAACCGGCTGCTGGATCAGGCCATACATTTCAGACGAAGACGCCTGATAAAATCTGGCCTTGCTCTGAACAATGCGAGCCGCTTCCAGAACGTTGACAGCGCCAATGCCCGTCACGTTCCCCGTGAGGAGCGGTTGCTGCCAGGACGCCGCAACAAAACTCTGGGCTGCTAGATTGTAAATCTCGTCCGGTCGGACGGTTTCCATGATGCGGATCAGGGAAGAAAGATCCGTCAGGTTCCCATCAACCAGCTCAACATCGTCAATAATTCCGAGCCAGCGAAGTCTTTCTCCGACAACATCGGCCGAGGCGGAGCGACGCAGAAGACCTACAACGCGGTAGCCCTTTTTAAGCAGAAGCTGACTGAGATATGCACCGTCCTGGCCGGTGATTCCTGTGATGAGCGCTGTAGTCATGGTTTTCCTGATCCCGGTTTCGGTCCCGATCCGCGACTGTCTTCCGGCCGCATGAGTTCGTGGTGGGTTAGCGCTTCAGCCTAAAGACGGTCAATGCTTGAGCGCACTCTGGTGTCTTCGGCAAAGGTGGCAATTTAATGGGAGCACGAATGGATGCCCCCATTGAGAGAAGGAATGTAAAGTTCTCCTCAAGCGCCGCAGCAGAATGAACAGGCTCAGAAAATCTCTTTGATCAGATCATTGCCGATGCTGAAGCCTGCACCAGCTTCTACGGACCGTGCAAAGCCTGAGTTAAGGATATTCGAGAAAAATCCATTATCCTGCGCTTGCCCAACAACCTGAACAGGGGGTTGAGCATCGTATGGGGATTGAGCGGTCGCCACAGGCTGCTGGTTTGAAGCCGCATTTGTAAGCGCTGCGTGCAATTGCTGAAGCAGGTTTGTGACCTGTTGCTGTTCAGCCTGAAAAGAGAGCGCCAACTCCCGCAGATCCAAAGACCACTCGCGGGCCTGCATGTCCCCGGTTTGAGCCGCGGTCTGCATCTTTGCACCCAACGCCTGAAGCGCCTGCGCAGACTGCTGGGCCTGCTGCTGAAGCTGATTATACGTCTGTTCGATCGTCTGGACGTCCATGATCGGTCTTCCTTCAGAAATATGCTGGTCTGCATAGCGCGGGAAAACAAGTTTCACTATCCATTTTTAGAAATGTTATGTCATGAATGATATTTCATCACTTGCCCTACTGGGAAAATGCGGCTGTGGCGGATGTCAGAATGCGAGGCAGCAAGAGCTTGCCCGGTCGGGGCAGAGCAGTTGGTTTAGGCATCTTAAGTGCAATCGTCCTGCATGGTGCTATGGCGCAAGCCCAGCCTGCCAGCACGTTTGCGAGCATGCCGATATTGTCTGCAAAGGATTTGTCTTTTTCCGCCACATCACAGCCGGACGGTGTGAAAGGAGAGGTCATTCAGGTGCAGGGCCGTAAGTCGATAATGCGGCCTGCTGTGAAAGAACCATTGATGCGTCAGTTTTCTGATGGGCATACGGAGCGTGATGTTCAGGTCTGGCCCGGAGTTCGCGTTCATGTGCGGCTAGGGGCTGATGTGGACCATGATCCTGCCACAGGCGCGAATTTAAAGGCTTTGGGGGAGGCTTACGAAAGTTCATCCCCTCTCGTTCAACATTAGACTGGTAGTCGGTTTCAGGAATTCTTTGCGAAGAACGAAACGACAGGCCCAGTGAGACGCTCTTGTGATGTTCCCGTTTCTTTCCCATCTTGGACCCTATGGCCAAAAAACCTTCCGCGCTCCGCAATGCGACCGAAATGCCCCTGACGGCATTCATCCCTGAAAAGCAGCCCACCAAGGCAAAGACGCGGAAGTTTGTGGTCAAGGCTGACTATGAGCCCGCAGGGGATCAGCCCACCGCAATCGGGGAGCTTGTTCAGGGTGTAGAAGCGGGAGAGCGGGATCAGGTTCTGCTTGGTGTGACGGGGTCGGGCAAGACGTTCAGTATGGCCAAGGTCATTGAGCGGACACAGAAGCCTACCTTGATCCTTGCGCCAAACAAGACGCTGGCTGCCCAGCTTTACGGCGAGATGCGGCAGTTTTTTCCTGATAATGCCGTCGAATATTTTGTCTCGTACTACGACTACTATCAGCCGGAAGCCTACGTTCCACGGTCAGATACGTATATCGAGAAAGACAGCCAGATCAACGAACAGATCGACCGGATGCGCCATGCGGCAACGCAGGCTCTGCTGGAGCGAAATGACGTTATCATCGTTGCGTCCGTATCCTGCATTTACGGTATCGGTTCGGTTGAGACGTATTCGAAGATGGTCGTCCGGCTTGAGGTGGGCGGCGAGATTGATCGCGAGAAGCTCATCAAAGCCCTTGTCGAGCTTCAGTATCGTCGCAACGACGCGGCCTTTGAGCGCGGGACATTCCGTGTGCGCGGCGAACAGATCGACATTTTTCCCGTACAGAATGAAGACCGCGCTTGGCGTGTCTCTCTGTTCGGAGACGAAATTGATCAGATCACTGAGTTTGACCCTCTGACGGGAAACAAAACGGCTGATCTGGCCGAGATCAGCGTTTACGCAAATTCGCATTATGTGACACCGCGACCAACGCTGAATCAGGCGATGATCGGGATCAAGAACGAGCTTCGGCAGCGGCTTGCGCAGTTTACCGAAGAAGGAAAATTGCTGGAGGCAGAGCGCCTGTCACAGCGGACGACGTTTGATCTGGAAATGATTGAAACGACGGGGGCGTGCAAAGGGATTGAGAACTACTCCCGTTACCTTTCAGGCCGTGGCCCCGGTGATCCGCCGCCGACGTTGTTCGAATATCTACCGGAAGATGCTCTTCTGATTGTAGATGAGAGCCACGTCACAGTGCCGCAGATTGGCGGCATGGAGCGCGGAGACAGGGCGCGGAAGTCCGTGCTGTCTGACTTTGGATTCAGGCTGCCTTCTTGCATTGATAATCGCCCGCTCGCCTTTGGTGAGTGGAATGCTTTCCGGCCGCAAAGTATCTTCGTCTCGGCAACGCCCGGTCCGTGGGAAATGGAACAGACGGGGGGTGTGTTTGCCGAGCAGATCATTCGCCCGACAGGTCTGATTGATCCGGTAACAGATGTGAAGCCTGTGGAAGGTCAGGTTGATGATCTGCTGCACGAAGCTCGTGAAACGATTGCCAAGGGTGGACGAATTCTTGTCACAACGCTGACCAAGCGGATGGCGGAAGATCTGACGGATTATCTGGGCGAAGCGGGGATCAAAGTGCGTTATCTGCATTCTGATGTGGATACGTTGGAGCGGATCGAGATTATTCGTGATCTGCGTCTGGGCGCTTTTGATGTTCTGGTCGGGATCAACCTGCTGCGAGAGGGTCTCGACATTCCGGAATGTGCCCTCGTCGCCATTCTGGATGCAGACAAGGAAGGCTTCCTGCGATCCCGGACATCGTTGATCCAGACAATCGGCCGTGCAGCCCGTAACGTGGATGGTCGAGTTCTGCTGTATGCCGACAAGATGACGGACAGCCTCAAATTCGCGATTGAGGAAACCGCTCGGCGACGCGCAAGACAGACCGAATGGAACGACGCTCATGGGATTACGCCCATGACGGTTCGTTCGAAGATTGGTGATGCGCTGTCGTCTATCTTTGAGCAGGACTACGTCACTGTTGCACCTGACGATGCTGGCGACACGGAAGAATTCGTTGGCAAGTCTCTGCCTGTTACGATTCAGGAGTTGGAAAAACGGATGCGCGAAGCCGCCGCCAATCTGGATTTCGAGCAGGCTGCCCGACTGCGTGATGAGGTGCGGCGTCTGGAAGCTATTGATATGGGCTTGGAGCCACCGCCGCTGGCAACGTCCACCGCCGGGCGACCGGGGGGCGGGAAAAAGCCAAAAGGCCCAACGCCCCTCGGGCCGGGCGGCGGCGGTTATGACCCGAACAAGCGCAAACGTGGCGGGCGTCGCTGATCCGGCTATATGAGGGCCCTGGGTTGCCCATGACCGACCGCCATTATCAGGATTGCAGACTGTCATGATTGAACTGAGTTGCGGCAAGAGCCGGCTCACTATTCTTCCCGAAACCGGAGGCTCTGTCGGCCTCTGGCAACGGGATGAAAAAGATATTTTTCTTCCAACCCCGAATGACGCTTTGCGCGCACTGAACGGAGTAGCAGTCGGTGCGTATCCTCTGATTCCGTATTCAAATCGTATTGCCAATGGGCGCTTTTCGTTCGGCGGCCAGAGTTATGATCTGGCTCCGAACATGGCGGATCATCCGCATACAATTCACGGTAACGCCTGGGAGCAGGCCTGGACTGTTGCTCATCAAGGGGAAAGCCATGCGGTACTGACGCTCGATCACATCCCGCAGGACAATGATCAAGCGTGGCCTTTCGCCTATCGTGCTGCTCTGTCTTACCAACTGACAGACGCAGGTTTGGACGTGCAGATTGCCATTGAAAATCGGGGTGAGGCGGAGCAGCCAGTCGGGTTTGGTTTTCATCCATTTCTCGCCGCAGATGAAAACGCAACGCTGTCATTTGATGCTGAAAAGGTCTGGCTGACGTCTCCGGATGGTTTGCCTGTGCAGGGTGCTCCCTGTGACGGGGAGTGGTCTTTTCATACGCCCAAGCCCGCTCATGATCGTTTTATCGATAACTGCTTTGCAGGTTTTGGCGGGCGGGTTGTTTTGAAGCGTCCGGACGATGGGCTGGCAGTGACGGTTGAGGCGGATCCAATCTTCAAGCATCTGGTCGTCTTTACCTCCCCGGATAGCCCGTTTGTCGCTGTGGAACCCGTTACGAACATGACAGACGCCATCAATCAGGCTGATGTTGTTGCCAGCGGGCTGCATCTCCTCAAACCGAAAACACGGATTGGTGGTCGGATGCGCTTTCGGGTTCAGGCGCTCTGATGTCTGAAAAAACACCACTCTCTCATTATCTTTCCCCGCGCGGTGCGGAGGTGATGCGAACTGAACTCAAGGAACTGGCGCAAAAAGAGCGTCCGCGCATTGTCGAAATCGTCTCCTGGGCCGCAGGCAATGGGGATCGATCTGAGAATGCCGATTATCAGTACGGCAAACGCCGATTGCGGGAGATCGACCGGCGTTTGCGGTTCCTGGGAAAAAGACTTGAAAATGCGGTCATCGTTGATCCAGCGGCGCAGACCACGCGGGATCGGGTCTTTTTTGGCGCAACCGTGACTTATGTCGATGAGGACGATGTCGAACACATCGTAACGATCCTCGGTGTGGACGAGTCGGACTTGGTGCGAGGGGAGGTCAGTCTCATTTCACCCATCGCACGTGCCCTGATGCGAACCCGTGTCGGGGATGTGGCCATGTTGCAGACGCCTCGTGGTCCTGTCGAAATCGAAATTCTCAAAATCACTTATCCTGAGTCACAGGGTTGAAAGAGGGCGTCGTGCAATCTGAACCGCGTGTTGGATGTGGCGCTGCCATTCTCGTGGATGGAAAGCTTCTGCTGATTCGTCGCAAAAAGTCGCCCGAAGCCGGATGCTGGGGACTGCCGGGCGGTAAAGTAGATCTGTTTGAGCCCGTTTCGCATGCTGTCGAACGGGAAGTTGCGGAAGAGCTTGGCATTACGATCCAGGCTCGGGACATGCTGTGTCTGGTTGAGCAGTCTGATCGTGAGAGCGGTACGCATTGGATCGCCCCCGTTTATCTGGTGACGAAACTGAGCGGAACGCCGACGCTCATGGAGCCAGAAAAGCATAGTGATTTTGGCTGGTTTCCTTTGGGTGAGCTTCCCTCTCCCCTGACCACACCGACAGTGCAGGCTATGGCCGCTTTGCGTAGCCGGGCCGACATCTTTTGAGAGCGAGCTGTGGGTGGCTTTGAAAAAGCTATTCTGGCCGCTACAGAATAAAATCCCATTTTTCCTTAGCCGGAGTTTCCGACATGTCCCGCTCACTCCGGGTCGCCGTACAGATGGATCCGTTAGAACAGGTCAACATCGATGGCGACTCCACTTTTGCCCTCATGCTTGAAGCGCAGGCGCGTGGACACGAGCTCTGGGTTTATCCTGTAACCACGCTTAGTCTGATTGAAGGTCAGGGCAAGGGCGGCCGCCTTCAGGCGCGCGCGCGCCGGGTTGAGGTTCGTCGTATTCGTGGAGAGCATGCGACGTTTGGTGAAGAAGAAATTCTTCCGCTGGGCGAGACCGATGTGATCCTGATGCGTCAGGACCCGCCGTTTGACATGGGGTACATCACCGCGACCCATATGCTTGAGCACGTTCATGGGGTGGGCGAGGGGCTGTCACTGGTCGTAAACGATCCAGTCGCCGTTCGGAATGCGCCTGAAAAGCTGCTTGTCACGCATTTCCCACACCTTATGCCGCCGACATTGGTTGCATGGGATAGCCGGGATATTCTGGCATTCCGCGAGCAGCACAAGGACATCATCGTCAAGCCGCTTTACGGCAATGGGGGCGCCGGAATTTTCCGCATCAAGCCGGATGATGAAAATCTGAAGGCTCTGCTGGAAATGCACTTCGCTCGCACCAACGAACCGTTGATGATCCAGCGCTATGAGCCCGCCGTGCGCCTTGGAGACAAGCGCATTATTCTCGTGGATGGAACGCCAGTCGGGGCAATTAACCGCGTTCCAGCTACGGGTGAAGCGCGGTCAAACATGCATGTTGGCGGCCGTGCAGAACGGGTGGAACTGACGGAGCGCGATCGGGAGATCTGTGATTCGATCGGTCCGTACCTTCGAGATCACGGCCTGATTTTCGTTGGTATTGACGTGATCGGGGACTGGCTCACGGAGATTAATGTCACATCCCCGACCGGGCTCCAGGAGTTGGACCGGTTCGAGGGCATTAACAGCGCCGGGCTGGTTTGGGACGCGATTGAGCGGCGCTACCCGTCCTGAAGTGACGGAGCAAGAAAGACGTCTGAGCGGTACAGCTCAGGCGTCTTTTTTTTCTGTTTCGGCTGACGCCGCATCATAGCGGATGGGAAGCTGCAACTCGGGCGTAGGCTCGTCCTGCGGTTCCGGTGCCTTGTCCTTTACAAAACGGTTATCCCACCATTCCGTAATTTGCCCCCGAAAATGAAACACGTAGACACCGCCCCATGTAACGAGGCAGAGCAGGATTAGCAGGAAATTCAGCATCCGGGACCTCCAAAACGGTGAAAAACGGGTAACTCGCCCGTCATCCGCAACGCGTGTCTTGCCAGATGCATGTCTGGAAGGGCAAGAAGGACCCAACTGAACGAAGTTTCCGGACAAGCTCTCCAGTCTTGATGGGGAGCGGACACAGAAGGTCGCATATATTATGTCTTCAACCCTCTCCCCGCGTTCTGCACTGGATGCGGAGGCCGTCAAGGCGGCCTATCGTCGATGGGCGCGAGTTTACGATACTGTTTTTGGTGGTATCTCCGGCTATGGACGCAAGAGGGCTGTTGAAGCCGTAAATGCTCTCCCAGGAGAGCGGGTTCTTGAAGTTGGCGTTGGGACAGGCCTCGCGCTGCCGTCATATTCTCCGGATAAACGCATTACCGGCATTGATCTGTCGGAAGATATGCTTGACCGTGCCCGCCAGCGCGTTCTTCAGGACCGTCTGACCAACGTCGACGATCTGCTGGAAATGGATGCGGAAGCCACGACTTTCGAAGACAACAGCTTTGATATTGCCGTTGCAATGTTCGTCGCGTCCGTCGTTCCACACCCCGACCGTCTTCTCGCCGAACTGAAGCGTGTTGTTCGTCCGGGCGGTCACATCCTGTTTGTGAACCACTTTCTTGCAACGGGTGGCCTGCGGCTGACGGTAGAGCGCGGCATGGCCCGTGCATCCCGTTCTCTCGGCTGGCATCCGGACTTCGCAATCGAGTCTCTTCTGCCACCAGAAGACCTGAAACGCGCGACTATGACGCCCGTTCCGCCTGCCGGGCTGTTTACACTCGTGACATTGCCGCAATGCGAGAGTAAAAGCGACGCCGCAGCCCTGGTCGCCTGATCGGCGTATGGCTCCGGTTAAGCCGGCGCCGAGTATTCCGACGCTCGCTGCGGTATTCCTTGGCAGGGACCGACTACGCGATCATGACTTATCAGGCCTTCGACTCTACCCCCGCTCTTTCCAATAGACGGATCGGCGCATCCTTTATTTTACTGGCACTGTTTGCTGGTCTTCTGGGTGGGTCGTTGGCTCTGCCATTCCTTCAGATTCATCCGACTGCCGGGCAGGCTTTTTGCCACGGCATTCTGATGGCTTTCTTTGTAATCTGCCCGGCTGCGCTCGGTGGATTCGGCCAGTGGCTACTCCCCGCTGAACTTGGAACAGACAGAACAACCCTTCCGGCTCTGACACTGACGGGCTTCTGTTTTCTGTCATCCGGCGTTGTGTTTCTTCCAATCCAGCCAATCATTGCACTCGCGCTCTGGGCTGTCGGGGTTTTCGCTGTCGCTCTGGATATAATCACGACTTTTCTTGAAGGACGTGTTCTTCAGTTCCGGAAGCTTTCCCCACTGGCCTGGTCCATGCTTGCAACGGCATCAGGTGTGACGATTGTTGCGCCTGTTCTTGCTGCAATCATGACGCGGATGATGATCAACGGGGCTCCGGCCAATGCTGCCCATGAACTGGTCAGTCTGCTTCATCTTCCAGAAACATCCCTGATGCTGACGCCAGCTCTGGGGCTGGTCTGCTATCTGCTGTCGTCGAGCCGAAATAAGCCAGGACTGGCTGACCGGCTGGCTCCGTATGCTTTTGGCGTGATGGCCGTCGTTGGTCCGCTCTTCTGGATGGACGGCCTCTTCGGTGGTGTGCCTGCGGCAGTGCAGGGAAGCCTCGTTGTATTGACGCAGCTTGTACCGTCAGTCCTGCTGGTGACTGCGCTTTGCATTGACGTCTGGAAGCAGCGCCAGGAACTGGACGGGACGACGCTTTGGGCGTTGGGCAGCGTGATCCTTTTCTCAGCGGGTTGGATTGCAGAGTTCATGCCGGGCCATGGAACAGATCATTCAGCTGCGGCATTTGGTGGCATCATGGCGCTCTGTGGTGGTTTCTATGCCTGGATGATGCGTGTGCTCCCCGATCATATTCCGTCTCCACTGAGCCGTATGCATGCAGGCCTGACCTTTGTGGGTGCTCTTTGCTCCTTGACGCCAGCACTGATGGTGATCGGAGAAGGCCTGATGGGCCTCAGCCTGCTGACATTCGGCATACTCGGACTTTTCCTGATCAAGGAGACCGGGCGCGCCCGGGCCAAAGCATGAGTGAAGCAACACCCCTAGCCCCCTCGGGGCTTTTTTCAGTTCTGGGCGATAAAGGAGACTCGTCGCTCAAGGACTGGCTGGCTCTGCTGAAGCCGCGCGTTATTTCCCTTGTTGTGTTTACGGGCGCTGCGGGCATGGCTGTGGCTCCACAGTGGCCATCCATTCCCATCGGTCTCATTACGATCCTGTGCATCTGTATCGGTGCTGGCGCCGCCGGTGCGATCAATATGTGGTATGATCGCGATATCGACGCAGTCATGCGCCGAACCAATGTACGCCCGATCCCTGACGGCAGAATGCCAGCGGATAGTGCGCTGGTTTATGGTATCGCGCTGTCCGTGCTGTCTGTTGTCGTGCTGTGGCTTGCCACAAATGCTCTTGCCGCAGGCATTCTGGCGTTCTCGATCTTTTTCTACAGCGTTGTTTATACGATGTGGCTCAAGAGAAGCACGCCACAGAACATCGTGATTGGTGGTGCCGCCGGAGCGTTTCCTCCAATGATCGGCTGGGCAGCGACCATGAATTCCATGGCGGTTTTGCCTGTTGCCATGTTCGCCATCGTGTTCCTCTGGACGCCACCGCACTTCTGGTCTCTGTCGCTCTACGCGTGCAAGGATTACGACAAAGCGGGGATCCCGATGCTGCCGGTCGTCAAAGGCGCCCGGCATACACGCTGGCAGATCCTTCTTTACACATTTATCCTCACGGCCGTCTCACTGTGGCCATCTTTCGCGCATGAATGCGGAATGTTTTACACAGTGACGACAAGCCTGCTGGATCTGGGCTTCATCCTGTGCGCCTTGCGTGTGCTGATGGACCAGCAGGATGCAACGGGCGTAAGCCTGACAAAAGACAAGCCAGCGCGCTTCGCTTTCCGATACTCGCTGGCTTATCTGTTTTTTCTATTTTGTGGTCTTCTGGTGGATCGGGTTCTGCTGTCATGAAAACAACGATGCCTGATCTCGCAGCGAAACGGCGTCAGAGCCGTATCGTCGGAATTGCAGGAGGGGTCATTACCCTCGCTGCAATTTTCTATGTGATTATACTGATCCGTTTCTAGGAACGGACTTTCAGCCAGCCTGCTGGATGGCTGACAGGATCCAGTTCCCGCGCCCGTCCGCGCGGACAAACGTCCAGAGTTCCGTAACGGTGACGGGCTCTGTTGAGCTTCCATCAATCACATTGCCAAACGAGTCGGTCGTGACGTCCGTCATGGAATAACGCATGGCAACCGTTGCATAGGTCAGGTTGCGTTCACGCCAGGCTTCAGACAGATCGCCACGCTGGAACTGAACATTGGAAACAATGTTACGTGCGCCACGGCTGGCGAGATCAGAAAGCTGTTCGTTGAAGTATCCAGCCATTTCCGGTGTGGTCATGCTGGAAAGCGCACGTGTATTCTGTGCACTCCAGGCTGCCTGGATATCAAGAAGGAGGCGCTGGAAGCTGGTATAATCGTCGTTGCTCAACGTGACGGGAGCGCTTCCTCCAGCCGCATTGAACGGAGCACTGCCAGACATCCCGTTTGCTCCCGTCTTGCGACGATTAAACAGCCGAAGAACGAACATAATCAGCGCACCAATCACGAACACCTGGAACAAAAATCCAAGGAATGACGTGCCGCCGTTCATGCCACCAAAGAACCCGTGCCCACTCAGCATTCCGAACAGACCAGCGCCCAGCAGGCCTCCTGCAAAACCTGTCATGAACGGATGGCGGTTTGGAAAGGACGGGCGATAACCCGGCGTCATGGGAGCCATCGGACGGGGAGCGGTCTGTGCGCCATAGTTGGACTGCGGCGCCATTGTCCGGTCCATTGGGCGTGTCCAGCTCGGCGTGATGGATGTCCGTGGAGGCGCACTCCAGGTGCGTGAACCACGGCTCCCCATAGAGGCACCGCCACCCGGACGGGCATCGGCGGAACCCAGCACGCAAAGTAGCGCACAGGCGACGGAGAAAAGACGAAAATTACGCATCAAAGTCCTGCAATGCTCATGCCATCAATCCGGATGCTCGGCGCATTCACGCTGCTCCGGAAGGAAAGATCGCTGGCCGGAACCATACGGGAGAACATGTCCCGAAGATTTCCGGCAATCGTGAGTTCCGCAACGGGCTCAGCAAGCTCGCCGTTACGGATCATGAAGCCGGAAGCCCCTCGGCTGTAATCACCCGTCAGCATATTGATGGATGATCCCATGAGTTCCGTGACCAGTATTCCTTCCTTTATATCGGAACGCAGATCCCCTGCGGAAAGATCACCTGGTTCAAGATGAAGATTTGTCACACTTGGGCTCGGTGGACCTGAAACGCCTCTGCTTGCGCGCCCGTTGGACCGTAGGTCAAGCTGACGGGCGCTTCTGGAATCCAGCAACCATGTGGTGAGAATGCCGTCCGAAATCAGATTCAGAGCTGTCGCAGCGCAGCCTTCACCGTCGAAGGGGCGCGAGCCCGCACCACGAATACGGCGAGGGTCGTCACGAACTGTCAGGCCAGCGGACAGAATACGCGTCCCCATGGCTTCTTTCAGGAATGATGTGCCTCTCGCAACGGATGCGCCATTGATGGCACTCGCCAGATGACCCAACAGGCTGGAGGAAACCCGCGGATCATAAATGATGCTGTATGTGCCAGTCTTCGGGCGAGAGGGGTTCACGCGCGAGACAGCACGTTCTCCTGCCTCGCGGCCGATAAGGGCAGGTGCGTCCAGATCTTCTAAATGGACGGTGCCGTGATGAGCATAGTCCCGCTGCATCAGGGCGCCATCACCGGCCAGTACGCTGGCGCTGATGGAGTGCCCTGTACGGCTGTAACGCCCCATGAAGCCCGCAGACGTACCAAGCGCAATAACTGTGCGTCCGTGTCCGGCAGAAGCGCCGTTCGTGTTGGTAACACCAGACACAGCCAGGGCAGCGTCTTCCGCTTCTCGTGCGCGCGCCAAGAGCGCGTCCATGTGCGGTGCTGCCGTGTCTTCCAGATCCAGACCGGACGCATCAAAGTGTCCAACCATGCTGTCAGGCGCAAGACCGCCAAAGCGATCTTCTGGTACGACGAGCGCCATGGCACAGGCCTGTTCTGCCAGGCGATCAAACTCGGCCTCATCCAGAACGCTGGTTGACACCGATGCGGCTTTTTGGCCCCGGAAAACACGGAGACCAAGCGCGACACTTTCTGAGCGCTCTATGCCTTCAGGGACACCTTTCCGAACCATCGCGGATTCGGATTCATTTCTGATGAACACGGCATCAGCGTGATCGGCACCATGTCGTTTGGCAGCGGCGAGGAGGGCCTCAATGGGCGTAGTGGTCATGCAGCAAGCCTCGCAGTGATGTCTTCAATGGCAGGCACATTCTTTACGGGCCCGATAGCCGTGAAAGTTGGGGTGCCTGCAAAGATGGTCTTCGCAACCCGAAGAATGTCAGCTTCCGTTACGGCATCAATTTTGCCGACTGTCTCCGTGACAGGAACAGGGCGGCCATGAACCTGGATCTGGCGTGCCAGCTGTTCGCACCGGCTACCCGTGCTCTCCAGAGACATCAGCAGGGATGATTTGAGCTGCGCCCGGGCACGAGAAAGCTCTTCAGATGTCAGGCCGTCCTGAAGGCGCTTGAGCTCGTCAATCATGACCGGTACCAGTTCCGCCACTTCAGCTTCGCCCGTTCCCGCATAAAGTCCGAACAGACCACTGTCGCTGAATGGGGAGGCAAACGAATAGACGCTGTAAACCAACCCGCGACGTTCGCGAATTTCCTGAAAGAGCCTCGAAGACATGCCGCCGCCCAACAGGGTGGACAGGATCATGACAGCGTAATGATCAGGGTGGTGATAGCTGACAGACGGGAAGCCCATCACCAGATGGGCCTGATCCAGTTCACGCGTTGTGCGGATGTCACCCCCGGCATAGTCCGCATTGCGGGGCGTTGGGGTCTGATGAGTGGGAAGGTCGGCGAAGTGCTCTTTCACGAGATCCACGACCTGCTGGTGATGCAGATTGCCGGCCGCGGCGATCGTGATGTTACGCGTGGTGTAATGTTCACGCATGTAGCCCATCAGCGTCTCACGCGTCATGCCTGAAACGAGCTCTTCCGTTCCTAGCGTCGGGCGGCCCATCGGTTGAGCCGGGAAGGCACATTCCTGGAAGTGATCGAAGATGATGTCATCTGGAGTATCGTTGGCCTGCCCGATTTCCTGAAGGATGACACCACGCTCACGCTCGATTTCAGCATCCAGAAACGTGCTGTGCGTCAGAATGTCCCCGATAATGTCTACACCAAGCGTCAGATCCTCCTTGAGGAGCTTGACGTAATACGCGGTTGTTTCCCGCGCAGTGTAAGCATTGATATGACCACCGACATTCTCGATTTCTTCGGCAATACGGGCTGCGGACCGTCTTTCTGTGCCTTTGAAGGCCATATGCTCGAGAAAGTGGGAGACGCCGTTGTTTTCGGCAGTTTCGTCGCGTGTGCCGATCGAAACATAGGCGCCGAAGGATACGGTCTCAACGCGTTCCATGCGTTCCGTGATGATGGTCAGACCGTTGTCGAGCGTGGTGACTTCAATCGTATCGGGCATGAGTTTCCGTAAAATCATAAAAAGACAGGCTCCCTGAGATGGGGAGCCTGTAGGAAGGAACAAGCCTGTCAGTGGCGGCGGATGTGGGTGCGAACCGCATCCTGAATACCGGCGAGCTGACTGCTCATGGTGTCATAGCGCTCTGGGCGCTCGAAAAGATCAGCGAGGTGAGGCGGCAAAGCAGCCTTGATTCCGGTCGCTGCGAAAACAGCATCCGGGAATTTGGCAGGATGTGCAGTGGCTGCCGCAACCATCGGAATGCCCGGCTCCTGGAAGCGCTTGCCGACTGCCAGGCCGATCGCCGTATGGGGATCCGCCAGATAGAGGCTTTCGCTGTAGAAGTGACGCATGGCTTCGCTGGTCTGCTCATCACTGAGCGTCATACCGTCAAAGACGTCTTTCATGCGCGTCCACGCATCGTGTGGTACGGCCATCCGGCCAGTTTCACGGAATTCTTTCATGATCGCAGCGCAACGCGTCGGGTTGCGGTCCAGAAGTTCGAACAGCAGACGTTCGAAATTGGACGAAACCTGAATGTCCATGGACGGCGAGAGGCTTGGCTCCACCGTACGGACGCTCATATCGTTTTCAATCAGAAAGCGCGTGAGAATGTCATTGCGGTTCGACCCAATGCACAGGCGACGGATGGGGAGGCCCATCTGGCGTGCGGCCCAGGCTGCCAGCACATTGCCGAAATTGCCGGTCGGAACGGAGAAAGACACTTCGCGGTCTGGTGCGCCCAATGCCAGTGCTGCCCGGACGTAATACGGGATCTGGGCGGCGATACGGGCCCAGTTGATGGAGTTGACGGCGGAGAGAGAGACTTCGTCGCGGAACGTTGTGTCTGCGAAGAGAGCCTTTACCATGTCCTGACAGGTATCGAAGTCACCTTCGACGGCAATGTTCAGGATATTGTCATCCGGAACCGTTGTCATCTGGCGGCGCTGAACTTCTGACGTCCGACCTTTTGGGTGAAGAATGACGACGGACAGGCGCTCGCGGCCACGGCAGGCTTCGATGGCAGCCGAGCCGGTGTCACCGGATGTCGCACCGACGATCGTAACTTTCTGGTTCCGCTGCGTCAGGACATGATCGAACAGGCGGCCGAGCATCTGCATCGCCATATCTTTGAAGGCGAGCGTAGGACCATGGAACAGTTCAAGTGAGAAAAGGTCCTGCTCCACTTCGCACAGTGGCGCGACGGCGGCGTGATCAAAGCCTGCATAGGCGTCCCGGGCCATGTCGCGAAGAGTATCGCGGTCAATGGCGCCTTCGGAAAACAGGGAAATGACTTCGGCAGTCAGGTCCGCGTAGGAGAGGGTGCGCCATTCACGGAACGTCTGGGCGCTGATTTTTGGCCAGCTCTCCGGCATGTAGAGACCACCGTCTCCAGCAAGGCCGGCAAGGAGGATGTCGGAGAAGTTGGGTGCGTCGGCGGTCAGGTCGCCGCGAGTAGATCGGTAGCGCATGGGAAGTTTATATCACGACCTTCTATGGCAAGGCGATGCGAAGAATGTGCGGTTTTCCATCTTCTGATGTCAGAACGGCAACCTGATGACTGTCAGAAACCGCCAGTGCTCCAGCCTCGAGAAGGCGAGTATCCCGGATGAGGATCAGAGGATTGCGTTCGCTGCCGAACTGAAGGAGAGCGCCATCCGTAAGGTTAGACATGTAGAAGACGTTTTCAGGGCTTAGGGTGATGCCGCCGAGGCTCGGCGTGTCGCGCCATTCTACAATGCCATCAAGCTGCTCAACAGGCGTGAAAGCCGGATCTGTCAGGAGAGAGGCGTCAATCCGATATAGAGGGCCGCAGGCAGGCATGTAAAACAGCCATTGCCCCTTTGCGTCGAGCGCTAGAAACCGAACATTTCCGCCAGTCAGAGGGTGCCCGTCTGGTCCGTTGGTAATTTGTGCGTTGCGCGTGAACGGTCTGCGTCCTGTGACGGATGGATCATAGGGCAGAAAGCGCTGTGCTTTACCGTCCTTCAAGGAAACGACAACGAGGGCCGGTTTCCCTTCGTCCGTCACATAGGCAAAGCTTCCATGGACCTGAAGTGCCGTGAGATTGCTGCCTTTCAGCGTTCCACCGACGAATGGCACCTCTCCAAGGAGCTTTCCATCCACAGAAAGATGAACAAGCTTAGCCTGAGGCGACACTGCCAGGCCCCAGTAATCCGATCCTGCCTGCGTCAGAAATGCGAGGGGCGGGATTTGTTCCTGCTCAGCGGCATCAATCGGAAACGGATGAGTGTGATTTTGGGAATCGAGTAAAACAGGGCGACCCTCTTCACTCAAAGCCAGGAAAGTGTCTGCGCCATGTGGAAGCAGGGAGCCAAGCTGAACACGATCAAGCGCAGCATCAGCAACAATCTGTGCTGACTGCGGAGCATCTTTCCACGGATGGTCTGCATAAGCAGGTGAAGAGAACAGACCAGCAGCGCCCAGAAGGGCGCTCGCGACGGAATATAAAAACCGGCTTTTCATAGCTCCAGACATCGGCCCGTCCAGAAAATTTGGCAAGCCTCAAACAGGACTAATAATCCAGCGTGGCTTCTCGCTCCGTTTTTTCTTCTCGGGTTTTTGAAGAAAGAATGCGGGCTGCATGACGTTGCACGGGCGACAGTGCCGGTCGTGGGTTGGACAGCCAGGGGGCGTGTTCATGCTCAACCGGGAAAAGCACGGCTGCGTGCATAAGCAACGCCGCATCTACAGTCATACACTCAATGGACCAGCGTTGGTCGGGCATCCGGGCAATGTAATGACCGGATGCCGTTTGTCTGATTTCAATAGGGAACGTGCGCGTGGTCATACCCTGGCGCACAGTTGCATAAACCAGGCCCGGAACGCTGCCTGTCCGTTGTTCAAGATGCATGGTCAGACGCCTCTGGCTAGTCTTGTTACAAGACGTTATGACGCCGAGAGTCTGAAAATTTCGTTAACGCCTCATGGTGTTTCTTTGGGTTGTCTTGCCGAAATCTTCTCGAAGGAATGGATTTTCAGGGCATTTGGCCGCATCACTGACGCATGACAGGTCATTACAAGCCAGATCCGACGCGTTTTGCTTTTGACTGCTTCGCCAGAGGCGACCTCGCGAGCGCTGAAAAATCCTTTCGTGACATCCTGGCTCATGACCCTGCGCAACCTGATGCATGGCACGGTATGGCCTGTCTGGCTCGTGCTCGCGGGCAGAATGCGACAGCTATTGCGATGGCGGGACGGGCTTTGCAGGCTGGTGGCCTTCCAGCATCAAGATCAGCACGTGTTCATATCACATTGGGGTTGGCACTCGCTGCAGAGGGCCACTTTGAACCCGCACGTGCGGCTCTCTCCGTAGCGCGAACATTGCAGCCTGCTGACCCGCGCGCTCATGCCGCGAGTGCTGAAGTCTTTTTGCTTCTGGGGCAACGTAAAGCGGCCTGTGAAACTCTGGAGGAAGCGTGCGCCCTTGCGCGAGACGATGTCGAATATCTCACAAGGCTTGGTGAAATCTATCTGCAGGATGGGCGTCCGGATAAGGCACTTTCCTGTTTTGACAGAGTGACGAAACGTGCGCCGCGCGATGGGCGTGGCTGGGCTAATCTCGGAGCGGCGTTTTTTGAAAGCAGACTTTTAGAGTCAGCCCTGCAGGCTTTGGAAAAGGCATGTGAGTTGAGAGCCCGAACCGGAGCAACCCTGAATAGTCTCGGCTTGGTTCAGATGGCTCTTGGGAACTTGCAGGAAGCACGCCTAACCTTGGAAGAAGCGCTAGGTTTTGCTCCCGAGGATGCCCGGATTGCCAATAACCTTGGAACGGTTCTGATGGAGATGGGCGAGGAAGAAACAGCCAAGCGGCTTTTTTCGGCCATCACTGATCGGACGTCTGGTTACGAGCAAGCACAGGCTCGCTTCAATCACGCGACTATTTTGCTGGGAGAAGGTGAGTTTTCGGAAGGTTGGCAGGAATTTGAAAGTCGACATCGCCTTCTGAATACGCCGCAGTCTTCTCCAGCGTGGGATGGCTCCGAAGGTGAATTGCCGATTGTCGTGACGGCAGAGCAAGGTCTGGGAGATAGCATCCAGTTTTTGAGGTTTCTGCCTTTAGCCGCCACCAGACGACCTCTCCGACTGCATTTTCCAGTGGCTGCGTTAGTAAGCCGGATGCCTACGATGGACCATGCTCGGATTCTGGAACCAGAAGGGCCCGTCGCAGGAGAAATCAGTCTTCTGAGCTTACCATTTGTTCTGGGGCTGGCGGGCCAGGGAGGAACAGCGCCCTATCTGGAGGCCGCGTCGATTGCGGAGCCGCGGGTTGTTGGACTCTGCTGGGCGGGAAATCCGTCTTACAGGTTTGATCGGCGTCGCTCTCTAAACCTGGAATGGCTGGAGCCGTTGCAACGTGTTGAGGGCATTCGTTTTGTATCCCTTCAACAGGGAAATTGCCCGGAATGGATGGAAAAGGTCTCTCTCGAAACCCCCGAAGAGCTTACGGACGCCGTAGGGCGGTGCTCGCTTGTTATTAGTGTGGATACCGCGGTTGCACACATGGCCGGTGCCGTGGGTCGCCCGCTTTGGCTGTTGAATCGCCGAGGCGGTGACTGGCGGTGGAAAACAACTCCCTGGTACCAGAATGTGCGGCAGTTCAGGCCAGAAGGCTTCCTGCCAGAAGCATGGCCACCCGTTGTGGAACAGGTGGCCGAAAACCTCAGAGAGTGGGCGCAGCAACAGCCTTCTTGACGGTTTGTGGCGTCAGGGAAGCAAGGAGTGTTTCACGTATATGGGCTAGGCGCGTTGGATCTGTGATCTTCATGCCCAGAAGGTCACGAACATAGAAAACGTCCACAGCCCGCATTCCATAGGTGGTAATGTGAGCAGAGGAAATCTGAAGCGACTGCTCGCTTAGCGTCGTTGTGATGTCATGGAGCAGGCCAGATCTGTCACGACCATTGATCTCGATGACAGTATGCCGGTCCGAAGCGGTATTATCGATCACTACACGGGGTGGAACGTGAATAGCGCGCATCCGACGGGAAGCTCCGCGATGACGCGCCTCTGCGATACCCTTCTTCAGGTCAAGGCGACCGGACAGGGCCTGCTCAACCAGATGATTAAGACGCCCAAGCTGGTGAGGATCTTCAAAGGAACATCCATCAGCGTCCTGAACCCAGAAAGTATCCAGAGCCATGCCATCGCTGAGGGTATGGATGCGGGCATCCACGATGGATGCGCCTGCGACAGCAAGGGCGCCAGCAATCTGTGAGAACAGTCCTGGATGGTCAGCACAAAGCACGGTCAGCTCCGTCACGCCGCGTTCCGGAATTGGATAAGCCTCGACCGTGACCGGTGAGCGATATCGGTCTGAATCGTGGATCATGCGCGCATGGCGCATATGCGTATCGGTGTCGAAACCGAGCCAGTAGCTGGGATATCCGAGAGCCAGAAAGTGCTCGATACTGCTTTCTGGCAGCAACGAGCTCAGACCATCCCGGGCCAATTCACGAGCATGCGTGACGCGGCCGTCCTGCTCCGTTGCGGCCAGTCCGCCTTCCAGAACTTCTGCTACACGGGAAAACAGCTCACGTAGAAGCGTGGCTTTCCATGCATTCCAGACTTTGGGGCTGACGGCGCGCATGTCAGCGATTGTCAGGAGGAGGAGAAGGCGAAGGCGTTCCGGAGACTGAATGGTGTCTGCAAGATCAAGGATCGTCCGGGGATCATCAATGTCTCGGGTGAATGCTGTCTGGGACAGCAGCAGATGATGCAAAACGAGCCACGAAACTGTCTCTGTCTCTTCAGGATCCAGACCCAGTTGCGGGCAGATGGTGAGGGCCAGATCCGCCCCGAGCTCCGAATGATCGCCGCCACGGCCCTTGGCAATGTCATGGAGAAGGACCGCGACATACAGGGCCCGGCGTGAGCGCAGATCCTTGGCGAGCCCATAAGCCAGCGGGATCTCATCCGCCATATGACCCGCTTCGATCTGGCCCATCATACGAACGGCCTCGATGATGTGCTCGTCCACCGTATAGATGTGATAGCTGTCGAACTGCATTTGGCCGACAACGCGTGACCAGTCCGGAAGCAGGCGACCGAGCAGGCCGGTTTCGTTCAGAATGGGAAGCCAGAACGGAACGGTCTTTGTTTCATCCGCACTTGGTTCACAAAGCAGATTAAGAAAGATCTGCGCTGTTTCCGGATCATCCCGCAGTTCAACGGCGTGCCGTTCGTTGCGGATCAACTGCTGAATGGCAAGTGGGTGCAGTTCCAGATCATGCCGGCGCGCGCAGTCCAGCATTCGGAACATGTCACGTGGGTTCTTTGCAAACGTGACCGGATCAACAGGGCAGAGGCGTCCCGCAATACGTTCGAAGCCTTCGGGCCCCGGAAGTGCTTCCGGATGAGTGTCGCTGGCCTGATCCTGCAGGCGCATCAGCACGATCGGCTGAAGAACATGCGTCAGGCGCATGACGTCCCGTGCCGTCAGGAAGTAGTGTCGCATGAAGCGTTCGACACCGCGCTGACGTCCGTGCGTGGCATAGCCCATCCGGCCACCGATGACGGGCTGAACGTCAAAGGTGAGTCGCTCTTCCGCGCGGCCGGTGATGTAGTGAAGGTGCAGCCTGACCGTCCAGAAAAAATCCCACGCACGCCGGGCGCGGTGGGTTTCACGGTTGGTCAGGAGGCCAAAAGAAATAAAGGATGGTGTCGGGACGGCTTCGGCAGGGGCCGTGCTTTGGTCTGGCGTTGTAATGGCGCAGCCAAGAGCAGCACGGCCCATCCAGTTCAGCGTTTGAAGATCACGGAGGCCGCCGCGGCCTTCCTTGATGTTCGGCTCAACCATGTAGGGGTTGTCACCAAAACGGCGATGGCGCAGCTCACGCTCTTCAATCTTGCCACGGACAAAATCGCACAGCGTGTCGTTCTGGAGGTCCGCGCCAAGGGCTGAGCGGAGATTACGGGCGAGCGTCCGATCACCATAAAGGGGGCGCAGGTCCAGAAGGGCCGTGCGGATGGTCAGATCTTCGGCCACGTCCTTGATGCAGGCACTGATGGAGCGCGTCGCATGACCGACTCGGAGGCCAAGATCCCAGAGGGCATAGAGAATGAACTCAATGCGTGTGGTCAGGGCCGGAGACGCATCTTCCGGAATGAGAAAAAGGATGTCGATATCGCTGAAGGGGGCGAGAAGGCCCGCTCCATAGCCGCCGGTGGCACACAGACAGAGTGGCTCTTCGGAGGACGCATTGTCCTGCGCGGCAGAAAGATCAGCCAGTGCACAGACAACGCTGTCGGCCTGAGCCGCGAGCGCGCGTGCCGCATCAATCCCCGAGATCAGGCGCTTTTCGAACCTGATGCGGATATCTGCATGGCCATTGCCAAGATGACGACGAAGGATGGAGAGGACGTCATCTCGGGACGTCAGCCCCTGTGCGGCGGCAGTCTGAAGAGCTGTTTGCAGCGACGGGGTCATGGCTTTGCGGTCAGACAGGGTCGTATCCGTATCGTCAGCGAAAGGGGAAGGAAGACTTTCGCCCCAGAAACCAGCACTTTTCAAGTCCTGTCTCCTGTAGCGAGGCGTTTAAGATCATATAGCGCGGCTAGCGCCTCTCGGGGAGAGAGATCATCCGGATTGATGGTCGTAAGCGCATCGAGGGCCGGAGAGTGCAGAACCTGCGGCTCCGGGGCGTCTTCTGATGCGTCTGCAACGGCTTCGAACAATGGCAGCGAAGAGCGGGCTTCAGCCTGTTCACGTTCGAATGTGCTGAGAAGCCGGGAAGCACGGTTCACCACCGATTGCGGAATCCCGGCCAGTTTGGCCACATGCAGGCCCCAGCTCTTACGGGCTGAGCCAGGGCGGACTTCATGTTGGAAAATGACTTCGCCCCGCCACTCTTTGACGGCCATAGTGTACGGAGCCAGACGCGGCAGAAACTCGGTCAGAGCACCCAACTCATGGAAGTGCGTAGCGAAAATCGTGCGCGAGCCAAGCTGGGTGTGAAGCGCCTCAAGCGTAGCCCAGGCAATAGAGAGGCCATCCAGCGTTGCCGTTCCACGTCCAATTTCGTCGACGACGACAAGAGATTTGGGACCAGCCTGATTGAGAATGGCAGCAGTTTCAGTCATTTCCACCATGAAGGTGGAGCGCCCACGCGCCAGATCGTCTGCACCACCCACACGGGAAAATAGCCGGTCCACAACACCAATACGGGCACTTTTCGCCGGAACCGGCAGCCCGGCCTGCGCCATGATCACGGCAAGAGCAGTCTGGCGGAGGAATGTGGATTTACCCGCCATATTCGGGCCGGTGAGGAGCATGGCGCGGTGTTCTGGGGGGAGAGCGCAGTCATTGGGAATGAAGCGTGCGTCCGCGCTGCCGGTTTCTGTGAGGGCGGCTTCGACAACAGGATGTCGGCAAGCGACAAGCTCGAAATCGGTATCGTCCGTGACAGTTGGGCGGCACCACGAGCCTCCCTCTGCCAGAATTGCGCAGGATCGTAAGACGTCTGTCAGGGCAAGATATTCTGCGACTTCGTCCAGCGCGGGGGTTTCGAGAATACGGGTGCAGAGCGCTGTGAAAAGGCGGCGCTCCAGCGTGCTCGCTTTGTCTGCTGCCTCGAGAATGGCGCGGTCCAGCGCAGCGAGTTCTTCAGTGGAGAAGCGTGCGAGGCTGGCTGTGCCCTGTCGGAAAGAAAGCTCAGGCCGTTCTTTCAGCTTCGCCCCGGCTGCAACAGGGACCTCGATGACGTAACCCAGTTGAGCATGATGGCGGATCTTGAGATTGCCGATCCCGTACTCTTCGGAGAGGCGCCCCTGAAGTGCTGCGACGATCCGTCGACTTTCATCCCGGAGTGTCCGGTATTGATCCAGCTCAGCATCAAATCCGACGGCGATGAAACCACCGTCCTCGATGCGTGCAGGCAATTCTTCCGCAAGCGCAGCTTTCAGCGTGTCCAAAAGGGCATCGGCGCGGCCATAAAGGCCAGCCGTCAGCGTGCGAATCAGAGACGGTGTGCTCTTGTCACAGGCCGGCTGGAAGAGGGCTGTCAGGTCGTCAGCGGCAATCAGAGTATCGCGGATGGATGCGAGATCGCGCGGTTGGCCACGTCCTGCTGACAGGCGGCCGAGGGCGCGAGCCGGGTCTGGTGTGCGTTTAAGAATATCGCCCAATGCGGCTGTAAAACCCGGAACGGATTGAAGCCACAGCCATGCGTTCTGACGCTCGGTGATGGTAATGGCGTTAGTGAGTGGAGAGGAAATCCATTGAGAAAGCAGGCGGGAGCCTGCTGCTGTGACGGTGCGGGAGATCACACCGAACAGGCTGTATTTCGTCTCCCCATCACGGGTGCGCAGAATATCGAGGCTGGCGCGGGTTGCAGGGTCGATCCCGAGCACGCCGCTGATGCCCTGCGGCATTGGGCGCGAGAGTCTGGGAAGCGCTCCGGCCTGACTGCGCTGAACATAGTGAAGGGCCATGGCACAGGCGATGGCCTGCTCGTCCGGGAAGTCTCCGAGCGCATCAATCTGTGCCACCCCATAGGCACGGGAAATCAGAGTGCGGGCGCTATCCAGAGACGGCGGAACAGCGACTGGTGCAAGCCGACTGGCGTGGTCTGCCGGGATGAGCTCTGGATCGGAAAGAACTTCCGCAGCGTCTAGGCGGGCCATCAGCTCTGGAAGGGCGACTTCAGGCACGGACGTTGTCTCGAACGCGCCTGTAGAAATATCGATCCAGGCTGCGCCAATCATTTTGGAGCGGCGGTCTCCGGAGCGGGCAATAGCCAGAAGCAGATTGGCGCGGCCAGCTTCGAGCAGTTCGTCTTCCGTCAGAGTGCCCGGAGTGACGACACGGACGATCGCACGGGGAAGAGGGCCTTTCTGGCCTTTTTGCGGTGCCTGCGTTTGCTCAGCAACAGCGACGCGAAAGCCTCGGCGAATCAGACGAGACAGATAGGCCGGTGCCGCTGCAACCGGAACGCCGCACATGGGAATCGGCTCGCCGTTATGATTGCCCCGTGCTGTCAGCGCGATATCGAGTGCCATCGCCGCTGCCTGGGCATCTGCGAAAAAAAGCTCGTAGAAATCACCCATTCGGAAGAACAGAAGAGCATCTGGCTCCTGATGCTTGAGCGCGAACCATTGCGCCATGGAAGGCGTAGCATTGGCGGCAGAAGGCAGGGGCATGAACGTGCCGATGGGTCCGGTCTCCGGTGGTGAGATATGAGGAGGGGAAGGGAAACTACCGTGTCCCTGCCGGTGTGTGAACCGGCAGGATCAGTGTCTTAGCGTGTGCGTCTTCTGGCGATGCGCGTTTGCAACGCTGCGAGCACGTCACTGAGTTTCAGAACCTTCAGGGCGTCGAGAGAAATGGCGTAGACCACGCCTCCGAACACGATCAGTGCGCCCAGCATGCTCAGGCGCCAGATTCCGTGCCAGTTCGGCAGGTCGGGAGCGGCGAACTTCTGTGCTGCGGCAACCCAGAGGGCCATCATGAGAGAGGCGCCGATTATGCGGGCTGAGCGGCTTTTCAGTCGTGGGTCAGGCTGGAAGATGCCACGGCGATGCAGCAGCACGGCCAGAATGGCAACGTTCACGACCGCTGCAATCGTGCTGGCCAGTGGAGGGCCTACATGAGCCAGTGGTTTGTAGAGCGCTAGATTGAGCGCCAGATTTAATCCAAGGGTAAAGAAGCCAATTCGGACGGGCGTGCTGGTATCCCCTTCCGCGAAAAAGCCGGGCGAAAAGACCTTGATGAGTACAAATGCTGGAAGCCCAAGGGCGTAGGCCCGCAGGGACTGGGCAGACTTCAGTGCATCTGCGACCGTGAAGTGACCGTAGCTGAACAGGCCAGCCATGATTGAGGGAGCCAGTGCAATCAGGCCCATCGTTGCGGGAAGCGTCAAAAGCAGGGCGTAATCGAGGGCCCGGTTCAGGCTGGCATGTACGGAAGCGCGGTCGTTGTTGGCCACGTGTCGCGTGAGAAGCGGCAAGAGGGTTGTACCTGCCGCCGCACCAAGAACGCCAAGAGGGAGCTGGTTGATCCGGTCCGCGAAGTACAGAATCGACGGGGAGCCAACGGGCAGTCTGGTGGCAATGATCGTGTCCACCATCAGGTTCATCTGTGTGACACCCGATCCGACGAGACCCGGCCCCATCCGTCGCATCAGACCACGGATATCTTTTGAAAAGCTGGGGCGGACGAGATGCGGCGCGACACCGGCCCGATGAGCGGCCCAGTAGAGGGCACCCAGCTGGACGATGCCCGAAATAACGACACCCCATGCACTGGTCAGGGCAACACTGTGCCAGACATAGGCCCCCAGAAAGATCGCTGCGATGCCGATGATGTTGAAACTCAGATAGGCGGCGGATGCAGCGCTGAATTTTCCCAGACCATTCAGCACACCGGAAACCAGAGCCGCCGCGCAGATCATGACCATGTAGGGGAAAGTGATCTGTGTCAGCGTCAGGGCCATCTCAAAACGCTCGCCGTGAAAACCGGGGGCAAGAATCGAGATGATGAGGGGCATGCACAGTTCACAGATGATCGTCAGGATCACCAGCCATGCCACCAAAGCGGACAGGGCCTGCCCCGCAAAACGCAGGGCTGCGGTGCGTCCCTCAGTCTCATACTTGGCGGTGAACATCGGCACGAAGGCTGCGTTGAACGCGCCTTCTCCGAACAGTCGCCGGAACATGTTCGGCAGGCGCAGGGACACCAGATAGGCGTCCTGTGCAGGGCCGGCTCCAAGGAAGGCAGCAAGAAGCTGGTCACGAATCAGGCCCAGAACACGCGAAAGCATGGTCCAGCTGCCAACTGTCAGGAAATTGCGAAGCATTTCCTGTCTCTAGCGTATCCCGCTGACGGGTAACATATCCTCCTGAAGCCAGAAGGAACGATTTTTAGCGAAGAACAGTCTCGCGAGCGTAAAGTTTTTCCGATGGACGCGTCATTGAGGGGCGAACGGCAGCCAGACCGATACAAAGCAGAACAATTTCCAGCGTCAGCATGACACTCGCCCAGAAGATGCCGGGCAGGCCCAGAAAGCTCGTGACGTGATGTGCGACAGAAGGCGTGAAGGCGCCAAGGGCAGCAACGACCAGAAGCGGCAGAATGGGCCGAAGGAGAGACGCTGTCATGAGAAGTCTCCTGTCATATTCCTGTCATGAGGCTCGCGTTTTTTGATACGCTGCGTCAAGGAAAAAGAGGAAACTCTCGATCCCGTCTGCGTGTTATTTTGTATCATGGTCAAAACCGCATTTTCCTCATCTCCATCAGACACCGCAGAACTCTTACGAAGGCTGGAGCGGCTCAAGCGTCTGGCCTGGGTTCTGAACTCGGCTGTCCGAATTCCCGGGCTTCGCTTGAGAGCGGGTGTTGATACGGTCTTGGGGCTCATTCCCGGAGGAGGGCTGGCTCTTGGAACGCTCCTGTCCCTCTATATTGTCTGGGAAGGCCACCGGATGGGTGTGGGAGCAGCAACTGTGCGCAAGATGCTGCTTAATGTGGGCATCGAAGCGGTAGTTGGTGTTGTTCCGCTAATGGGGGACCTGTTCGATACTGTGTTCAAGGCCGACATGCGCAATGTCCGCCTGATTGAAGAGGCGCTGGCCCGGCCAGAAACCGGGGTGCCCTATAATTCAGTGATCGAGAAGAATCCGGCGGACGGCCTCTTCTACCCGTCCGGGCGTCGGTTTTGAGAGCGGTGTGAACCATCGCACGAGATGCCCTTCACGGTTCACGAGGTACTTATAAAAATTCCAGCGGGGGCGAGATAAAAATCCGCCCTCTTTACCCAACCATTTGAAGAGCGGGATGGCATCTGGCCCTTTGACATGGGCTCTGGCCGCCATAGGGAATGAGACCCCGTAATTGCGGTGGCAGAATGTCTTGATCTCTTCTGCCGAGCCCGGTTCCTGCTCTCCAAAATCATTCGAAGGTACGCCGAGAACCGTCATGCCGTCCGGGTAGTCGCGCCCGTAGAGGGACCACAGATGCTGCAAGCCTTCATACTGGGGGGTAAAGCCGCATTTCGAGGCTGTGTTGACGATCAGGAGTGGCCGACCACGGAACTGGGAAAGATCAATTGTTTCCCCAGACAGCCCGGGCAGGTGGAAATCATAGGCGCAGGTCATGGTTTCTCCCCCTCATTTTCATCTACTGTAATATCATACTGCTAAAGAGGCGAGAGCAGGGCTGGACATGGCGCTGTCATGCAGACAGGTTGTGCAACCGTTCTGTTTTTGAAAGGGAGCTTGCCTTCGTGATCCTGCGCGTCCTGATCGGCATGGCCGGTCTTCTCTGTCTTGGCGCGTTATTTTCCACGAATTGGCGGGCGATCGACTGGAAACTGGTTGCGCGTGCCTTAGCCCTTCAGGTGGCTATCGCAGCCGTAATTCTCTGGATTCCCGCCGGGGCACATGGGCTCCACATGATTTCCGGCGCCGTGACCAAGGTCCTGTCTTATGGGGATCAGGGAAGCGCCTTCCTTTTCGGTGGTCTTGTAGGTCCGAAAATGGACACGATTTTCGGGGAGGGAGGATTTATCTTCGCCCTCAAGGTTCTGCCTGAAATCGTGTATGTCGCGGCGCTTCTGGGACTGATGCAGCACTGGGGTGTGCTTCAGTTCCTGTCGCGCATCATCGGTGGCGCTCTCGCGAAAATTCTTGGCACCACGCAGCTGGAATCTTTTTCAGCCGTTCTGACCATTTTCCTTGGCCAGAGTGAAATGCCGATTGCGCTCCAGACCTGCTTGGCCGGGCTTTCTATTGGAGAATTAGCGACTGTTCTGTGTAGCGGGACGTCATCTATCGCAGGCTCGGTTCTGGCAGGCTATGCGTCGCTAGGGGTTCCGATGGAGAACCTGCTCGCTGCGTCTGCAATGGCCATTCCGGGTGGCCTGCTGTTTTCACGTGTTCTGTTTCCCGGCCCGAGGCATGTCAGCACAGAAATTGCTGGGGCGGATCATGGCCATCACAGCATGTTTGAGGCCTTGGCCGAAGGTGCCATGAACGGTGCCAAAATCGCGGTTGCAGTCGGGGCGGTTCTGATTGCCTTTGTTGGCATTATTGCCCTGACAGATGGTCTTCTGGCGATGGTCGGGCTGTCTCTCGCGCAAATCCTCGGTTACGTTTTTGCGCCCTTTGCCTGGCTGATGGGCGTGCCGTGGTCTGAGTGTGTGGTGGCGGGTGGATTGCTCGGTCAGAAAATCGCTTTCAACGAGTTCGTCGCCTACGTGAATCTTTCTCCCATGATTCATGCGCATATCCTGTCGCATCGAACCATCACGATCCTGTCTTTCGCACTGTGTGGATTTGCGAATATTTCCACCATTGGCATTTTGATTGGTGCGTTTGGCAGTGCGGAGCCGCGCAGGCGGACGGATGTATCGAAGCTGGCGGTTCGCGCCGTGGTGGCCGGTACACTTTCCAACGCCATGAGCGCTGTGATCGCCGGGCTGTTCGTCTGAAAAGCCGATTATTCCAGCGTCGGAGGCCGGTCCAGCAGCAGCGTTCTGGCCTCTTCCAGTGTAAGTTTTTCTGAAAGCAGATGGGTGATCGTCTCAAGGATCGGGACATGTACGCCCATCTTTTGAGCGAGCGCCACGAGCGCCGGCGCGGTCAAAACGCCCTCCGCAACCGTTGTACGGGAAGCGAGGATTTCTGACAGGGGGCGACCCTCTCCGAACTCGATACCGAGACTGTAGTTCCGTGAGCCCCGTCCGGTACAGGTCAGGATCAGGTCTCCAACGCCAGATAGGCCCGCCAGAGTGGCAGCACGTCCCCCCAACGCTTCAGCCAAGCGCGCAATCTCGGCGACAGCTCGGGTGATAAGGGCTGCCCGGCCATTTTCACCCAGGCCTGCTCCGATCACGATACCCGCGCCGATTGCCACAACGTTTTTTGCTGCTCCGGCAAGCTGCACACCCGCAACGTCATTACTGGCATAGAGGCGAAACGATGACGAGTTGAGGATACTGGTGAGATGTTTTGCCAGCGTCAGATCCGTGCTGGCCAACGTCGCTGCTGCCGGAAGGTCTTTTGCAATTTCAATGGCGAAGTTTGGCCCCGAGAGAACGGCAGTTGGCCGATCAGGCATCGTTTCGGCGAGTACGGTAAGTGGCAGAAGCGAGGTCGCCTGTTCCAAGCCCTTACAGCACGTCACGACCGGCACACCTGGAGCGAGAACACCTTCCAGTGCGACGGATACGGACCGGGCAGTCTGAACAGGCACAACCAGAAGCACAACGTCCGCATGTGTTGGGAAAACGCCTGTAACGGTGACCGCGTCAGGAAGCTGGATCCCGGGCAAGCGAGGAAGCTCCCGGACGCCACCAGGAACAGGAGTTCGCATCCAAAGTGTAACGCGTGCTCCAGTACGGGCCGCGGCACATGCGAGAGCCGTTCCCCAGGCGCCTGCGCCGATGACTGCGATATGGCGCCCGTTCATGTTCATTCCTCTACCAGACGTTCAATATGCACCTGCATGTCGTCTTCCGGGTCATCCGTCGCAAGCCCCTGCTTCAACGCATTCAGGACGCGCGCGGCATCTTCTTCAAATCCGAAAGGAGCATTCACGACCAGCATTCCGCATCCATTCAGGCGAGACGGATCCAACGCCGGGCGCAGAAGAAATTCACACGCAAGAATATCGCGAATGCCTGCATCCTTCAGAGCGTTGTAAAAGGCCCGAACCGGAGTGCGGTGCTTGATGGGATACCAAACCGCGACAATGCCTGCGCGAAAGCGATTGCGGATCAGCGAGATCGCCTCAGCACATTGCGTAAAGTCGTCCAGCTTCTCAAATGGTGGATCAATCAGAACTAGACCACGCTTCAGATCTTTAGGGGGGAGAAGCGCGCGCAAAGCTTCGTACCCGTTGCGATGATGAATGGAGACCTGCGGGTCATCCCGGAAAAGGCGACGTAACGGACGAACGTCTTCTGGGTGAAGTTCGCAGGCTACAAGCTGGTCCTGGGGGCGCAGCGCATGGCGAGCGAGGGCCGGTGATCCCGGATAAAGGCCGAGGTCGCGCACTGCGGACAGATAATCCTGAAGGGCCGGATCTTCCGAGTCCAGAAGTCGGCCGATCCCGCTTTTCCATTCGCCGGTTTTCTGGGCTTCTTCAGAAGACAGGTCATACTGTCCGCAGCCTGCATGTGTATCGAGAACACAAAATCCCGCAGGTTTGCGGGCGAGGGACTTCAGAAGCACCAGAAGGATCGCGTGTTTCATGCAATCCGCAAAATTTCCGGCGTGGTAAGCGTGTCTGTAGTTCACGGGAGACGGGTTCCGGCTATGGAATCAGGAAGGGCTATGAGCGGGATGACGTTCCGCAAGAGGCCAGCGGGGGCGGGCCGCGACATCTATTTCGTTGGGATGCTCACCGGCATGAAGGCGCTCAAGGGCTGCCCAGCCGATCATGACAGCATTGTCCGTGCAGAGGCGAAGCGGAGGAGCGATAAATGGAATGCCGTGGCGGTCTGCGACAGTCTCCAGCGCACAGCGAAGTGTCCGGTTCGCAGCCACACCACCTGCGACGACGAGTGCGGTCGCGTTTGGCGCCATTGCAAGCGCGTGTTCCGCACGGTCTGCCATGACATCTGCCACAGCCTGCTGGAAGGATGCGGCGACGTCGGCAGCGAACTGGCGCGGAAGAGCGCCTGATCCCAAGGGCTCAATCAGGCGGCTGACGGCTGTTTTCAGGCCGGAAAAAGAAAAGTCGCAGCCGTCACGCCCTTTAAGCGGGCGGGGAAGTGCAAAAGCATCAGCGCGGCCTTCCTGTGCCAGTTTTTCAAGAGCAGGCCCACCCGGCCAGCCAAGACCAAGCATTTTGGCAACTTTGTCGAAGGCCTCGCCGGCTGCGTCATCAATGGTGCCGCCAAGGCGCACGTACTGGCCTGTCTGCTCCACGGAAATGCACTGGCAGTGACCGCCTGAGACCAGCATCGTCAGGAAGGGAAATTGAAGATCGGCCTTAAGAGACGGCAGGCGGGCCGTCAGGACGTGCCCTTCAATGTGATTGACTGCAATGAAAGGTCGACCCAGTGCGAGAGCCAGCCCTTTTGCATAGGAACTGCCCACAATAAGCCCACCAATCAGGCCCGGGCCAGTCGTTCCTGCGAAGGTATCAATGTCCTGCAAGGTGAGGGCGGCCTTGTCGAGCACGGACTGGACAAGGGCGGGCAGGGCATCAAGATGAGCTCGTGCTGCAATTTCCGGTACGACGCCACCAAGAATGGCGTGATCGTTCTGTGAAAGAACACCTTCGGCGAGAATGGTGCCGTCATAGGCCAGAATAGCGCAAGCGGTATCGTCGCAGGACGTTTCGATCGCCAGAAGGGGGCGGGATGCAGCAGGGTCAGACATGGCATGCATTATGACCGAGTCTCTCATATCATGACAGCCCCGCCTGAATGAGCTACAGGTGCGGTCCATGAATGCTTCCGTCCTGTCTTCCGACGCCCTTCAAAAGGTCGCGGCGGAAGCCGTCCGCCGATCTCATGCCGCCAGCCCGTCCGGCCAGCGCAAACTCCCACTCAGAGTGGGCTCGCGCGCGTCACCGCTGGCGCTGTGGCAAACGCGGACGTTCCTGACACGTCTGACCCGTTTTTGCCCGGTCCTGCGTGACATGGGAGCGTTTCAGGAACATCAGATCAGCACTGAAGGTGATCGTAACCTCAGCCAGCGTCTGGCGGAAATTGGTGGCAAGGGCCTGTTTGCCAAGGAAATCCATGAAGCTCTTGTAGCGGGCCGGATCGACTTTGCAGTTCATAGCCTCAAGGATCTCGAAACCAATCTCCCTCCCGGTCTTGTCCTGGCGTGCACGCTGAAGCGTGAAGACGCCCGCGATGCCATTATCCTGCGTGACCGGTCCACCAAAGTTGACCCGGCTGATCCGTATGCCTCTCTACCAGAGGGTGCCCTGATCGGTTGTGCGTCCGTCCGTCGTCAGGCGCAGATGCTGAGCCGTCGCCCGGATCTCCGGTTTGGGCTGCTGCGTGGCAATGTTCAGACGCGTCTCGACAAGCTACAGGCGGGGGCTTGTGATGCCACGCTTCTGGCCCTTGCGGGACTACGGCGTCTCGGGATGGAGGACCGTGTCGATATCGTTCTTGAGCCAGACCAGATGCTGCCAGCCGCAGGGCAGGGTATCGTCGGTGTAACGGTACGCGAGAGTGACACGGAACTGCGTGAGCTTCTGTCTGCCATCGAAGACCCGGAAGCCCGGGCCGTTTCAACTGCGGAGCGTGCTTTGCTGGCCGAGCTTGACGGCTCCTGCCGAACACCAATTGGCGGATATGCCAGAATTGAGGCTGGCGTACTGAAGCTGACAGGTATGGTTGCGAGCGAAGACGGAACGTTCCTGATCCGCCGTGAAATTACTGGTGCGCCACTTGAGGCCGCCCGGATGGGAACGGAACTGGCAGACGAGCTGCGCCGCAATACGCCAGCTGCAATTTTTGCCGAGATGACACGCGCCTGATCATGCCGCGGCGCGCTGTTCTGGTCACGCGTCCCGAGCCGGGTCTGGCTTCTACCTCGGAGGCCCTTCAGCGTCAGGGATGGGAGGCGATTGCCTGCCCGATGCTGGAAATTCAGACCTACGAACCTATAGCGGTGACTGACTGCGCGGCTGTAGCTTTGACAAGCGCCAATGCGCTGGCCGCTCTCAAAAATTGGCCGCGAGACCGTTTGATGGTCACTGTAGGAGCAAAAACGGCTGAACATGCTCGCGCCATGGGCTTTTCCAATGTTCGTGCCGCAGATGGCGACGCTGAAGCCCTGCTGGAGTTCTGCCGTCGTCACAACCTGACGGGACAGTCCCTTATGCTGGCATGTGGCAAGGGTTACGGCCTCGACCTGGCAGTGGCGTTGGGGGCCAGGCGCATCGACGCGTACGCAGTGACGAAGAGGCAAGCTCTCACGGATGCTGCGCGAGACGCTTTGTTGAGCGACCGTGTTGAAGGAGTTGTTCTTTATTCCGGAAAAACGGCTGAAGCCTTCATGGAGGCTTTGGGTACGCCGGAGCGAAATGCTCTGTCCGGTGTGAGGGCGCTCTGTCTGTCAGAGGCCATCGCTGCAAGCCTGACCGAAAAGGACTGGCGTGCAGTGGAGTGGCCCGATCCGCTGGAACGGCTCGGGCCTTTCGTCACCTGAAGGATCAGGCTTCGCCAGCTGGCTCCGGGAACTGCTGGGCGCGCTTGGCCTGCCACAGAGCAACGAAGTCGATCGGCTGCAGAACCACCGGCGGGAAGCCACCGTCACGGGTGACGTCGCTGATGATGGAACGCACATACGGGAAGATCAGGCGCGGCACTTCAACCAGCAGGATCGGCTCGACGAGTTCCTGCGGAGCGTTGCCGAGAGTCACGATGGCAGCATAGGTCAGCTCGGCAATGAAAACCGTGCGGCCAGCCTTGCCACCTTCTTCTGCTGCGGGTTCAGCAGCTTCGGCGCGGACGGCCAGAGCAACTTCATAAACCGGCTGCTCTTCTTCCAGGCGGTTTGCCTGAACATCGATGTTCACGGAGATCTGCGGTGCAGCGCGCAGGGTTGCGAAAATGGAAGCGCCAGCCGGGACTTCAAAGGACAGGTCCTTCGTGTACTGCAGATTGACGGCAAGCGGCATCTGCGGAGGAGCGCCTTCCATGTTCTGTGCAGTGTTGTCGGTGGTATTCTCGGACATGTACGGTCTCCGGATCCGCGAGGCGGATAGCGATGGAACGATTGCGATACAGTGGCGGTAGCATGATGTGTCATGCGCGCCAAGACGGGGTTCCTGCATGCGGAAGGTTGAGATTGGTCCGCTGTCGCCCTATCTGTAAGACAACGGAAATTCCAACGATCTGTGTGAAACATAATCTTCATGTCTTCTGACGACATTCATCTTCCCTCCGCTCTGATGGGCCATTCCGGCCACGCGTTCCCATGGGACATCGTGGTGCTGGCAATTCTGGCGATTGCCTTGGGCTTTCGCCTGTACCGCGTGCTGGGGCGTCGCATTGGCATGCAGGGTGTGCGTCAGGAGCGTCCGCCGGTTTTCGCTGCTGGTGGGCAGGCTTCAGCGCGTCCGACGCCTCCACCGCTGCCTGGTACAAGCCAGCGGGGTGAGGAAACGGTCGTGGCGCAGGTCGAATACGACATTCCCGCTCCGGCAACCCGGGTGGGCAGCGTACTGGGTCGTATGACCCAGCTTGATGCAGGTTTTACGCCTCAGGCTTTTCTTAAGGATGCTGAGAACACGTTCCGCCAGATTGTTCCGGCTTTCGCTGCGGGGGACCGCGCGGCTCTGTCAGGTCTTATGACCCCGGAAACTGAAGACGCCTTTCTCTCCGCGATCAACGCGCGCGCCGAAGCAGGCGAAACACAGCGCAGCGATCTGCGGGGTATCGAAAGTATGGCCATTCTGGATGCGATGCTTCCCACCGACGATGTGGCTGCCCAGATCGGTCGAATCGAAGTTCGGATTGTGTCCCGTCAGGTTAATATGCTGACGGATCGCAACGGAGACCCTGTACAGGGCACGGATGCCGTGACGGAATTCCATGATCTGTGGCTGTTTGAACGTCAGTTCGGGACGTCGGACGCGCGGTGGCGTCTTGCGGCATCGCGCCCAGCCTGAAAATAGTTCGTCCATTATGAAAAAGCTGCTGAGTCTGGCTGCCCTGGCCATGTTGGCCGGGTGCACCACGTCAAATGAACCGTCATCTTCTGTTTCATTGACGCCTGTAGGTTTCGATGCACTCGCGGGGTGGGATCGGGAGGATTTCGCTTCGCTCCTGCCTGTTCTGCGGCAGGAGTGCCATCGGCTGACGCAATTGCCGCCTGAAACGCCTCTCGGGGGGGCTGAGACCCTTCCGTATGGTCGCCAGGTTGGAGACTGGTCTGGTGCGTGCGCCGGACTGGAGAGTGCTGCAGATGCCAAATCTTACCTGCAGACATGGTTCCAGCCCTACGAGATCGATACCAAAGCGTTTTATACTGGGTATTTTGAACCCCAGATTGAGGCATCCCTGACGCGCGAGGGGCCATATCAGACGCCTCTTTATGGGCGCCCGGCAGATCTGGTTCGTGCCAAAGCAACCAACGGTCAGATGGTCACGGGACGTTGGGAGAACGGTCAGTTCAAACCGTATTACGATCGTGCCCAGATTGACGGTGGTGCTCTAGCGGGGCGCGGGTTGGAAATTGCGTGGCTGAAAAGCCCTGTGGACCTGTTTTTTCTGCAAATTCAGGGCTCCGGTCGTCTGATCCTGCCAGACGGATCGCAGATCCGGGCTGGTTATGACGGCAAGAATGGCCAGCCTTATGTCCCGCTTGGCCGTGTGCTGGTTCAGGATAACGAACTGGCTCCCTCTGCTGTCAGTATGGAAAGCATCCGTGCATGGCTGGAGGCGCATCCGGATCGAATGATGGCGATGATGGAGCGTAACCCGAATTACGTTTTCTTCCGCAAAGATACGGGAAGTCTGGCACAGGGCGCGACAGGAGCATTCGGTGTGCCGCTGACTGCTGGGCGGTCCGTTGCGATTGACCGATCGATCGTGCCGTTTGCGACCCCGCTCTGGGTTGAGACAAAGCTGCCGGATGCAAAGGGCCAGCCAGCACCATGGCAGCATCTCGTGTTCGCTCAGGATATCGGAACCGATATCAAGGGGGCGGGACGTGCCGATCTGTTCACCGGGTGGGGTGCTTTTGCCCAGTATGTTGCCGGCAATCTGCATGAAAATGGCCGAATGGTCATTCTGTTGCCGCGCCCTCCAGCGGATTCGCCCACCCCATGATCCGGAGCCGCCGGGAAACACTCGGCGCCCATACGCTGATCCGGGGAGACTGCACTACAGTTCTGCGGCGCATGTCGTCGCAGACGGTGGATGTCGTGGTGACGTCTCCGCCCTATAATCTTGGGATTGAATATCGGACCTATCAGGACCAATTGCCGGAAGATGCCTATCTGGACTGGATGGAAGACGTTTGCGCCAGTGTGAAACGGATCATGAAGGACGATGGGTCGTTCTTTCTGAATATCGCTGGATCATCTTCACAGCCCTGGCTGCCGTTTGAACTGATGTCCCGGTTGCGGAAGCTCTTTGTGCTTCAGAACCATATCACCTGGATCAAGTCGATTTCGGTGGGTGAAATTACCTATGGGCATTTCAAGCCGCTGAATTCACCCCGCTTTGTTAACCGTAATCACGAGCATATTTTTCATCTGACGAAAAAGGGAGACGTCAAAGTTGCCCGGTTGGATGCTGGCGTTCCATTTACGGACAAGAGCAATATCTCGCGCCGACAGCATGAGATGGATCGTCGATGCCGTGGAGACACGTGGTTCATTCCCTATGAGACCGTGCGAAGCCGAAAAGAAAAATTCAGCCATCCGGGGACGTTTCCAATCGCGTTGCCGGAAGCCTGTCTGCGGTTGCATGGCGCCAAGCCGGGCGGCGTCCTGCTGGACCCGTTCATGGGAGTGGGGACCAGCCTGATTGCGGCGGAACGCAAGGGGTTGTCCGGTATTGGCGTGGAAAAGGACACACGGTACGTCAACATTGCCCGTAAGCGCCTCAGGGCTGCGATTGGGACCCGGGAGGAAGACTGGGAAGACGAATGATCGGTCAGACCTGTAGGTCTGACAGGATCAATCGTTTTGACTTCTTGTGTTACAATCTCCAAACCTCACATTCTCGTGACAGTGAGGAGATTTGCGGTGCGTCGCAGCACAATTACCAAAGGAATTGCCGGTCTGGTGGCACTGGGCGTTGTCGCCTGGGGCGGAACAGTCACCTATCTCGAGCATTTCGATCATGCTGGTGCGCCGCAGCTTCCCGCGAGCAGCCCCACACGGCATGACCCTATCGCCATGACAGCGTTTGCAGCGTTTCAGGAAGTCCGTTGTGACTACTGCCACACGCGCAACGCCGATCTGCCATTCTACTTCAAACTCCCGCTCGCCAATCAGATTATGAGCCGTGATCTGGAGCAGGGGCAGCGTCACTTTGAGTTTGCGCCGATCATTGAAGCGTTCCAGCAGGGCAAGCCACCATCGGTTGAACAGCTTTCCCGTATTGAGGAAGTGATTGTTCAGAACCGTATGCCGCCTGCGGCTTACCTGACGATGCATCCCCATGCTCATCTGGACGAGAAACAGCGTGCGGACATTCTGAAGTGGGTACGTGATCAGCGTGAGCGCTATTACGCCAGCTCTGACGTGGCGCCAGAATTCCGTGGCGAAGTCCTTCAGCCGATCCCGGAAACAATTGCCGTAGACTGGAAAAAGGCTGAGCTGGGCCGGACCCTGTTTTTCGACAAGCAGCTTTCAGGGAATGGCCAGCTCAATTGTGCGAGCTGCCATGGTTTGAACAAGGGCGGTGTGGATAATCAGACCACGGCGACCGGCATTAATGGTCAGACCGGCCCGATTAACGTACCGACGGTTTACAACTCCGTCTTCAATATCGGTCAGTTTTGGAACGGCCGTGCCAAGGATCTGGCTGAGCAGGCTGCAGGCCCGGTGATGAACCCGCTGGAAATGGGATCTCATGACTGGGCATCCGTTGCCGACCGTGTGCGTGCTGAGCCTGGATATGCTGATCAGTTCACGGCCATCTATGGTTCGGACGATATCACCAAGAACACGGTGACGGACGCGATCGCCGAATATGAAAAAACACTGATCACCCCAGACAGCCGCTTTGACCTGTACCTTAAGGGCAAGGCAGACGCGATTACGGCTCAGGAAAAGCGTGGCTATGAACGCTTCAAGGCAATTGGCTGCTCGGGCTGCCATAGCGGTGTTGCGGTCGGTGGAGACGCTTACGAAATTCTAGGTCTGGAAGGACCGTATTTCGAGGACCGTCACACCAAGCTGACGGCTGTGGATGATGGTCGCTTTGCCTTCACGAACAATCCGTCTGATCGTGAGCGCTTCAAGGTCCCCAACCTGCGAAACGTGGAACTGACAGGCCCGTGGTTCCATGACGGATCAGCAAAGACGCTGGACGCTGCGGTTCGTGCCATGGCCCGTTATGAGACGCCCGATCATGACATCACAGAACAGGATGTTACGGACATTGTGGCCTTCCTGAAAACTCTGACAGGAAAGTATCAGGGCATTCCGCTCAAGGATGTTCCGGCAGATGCGCCGCTTCGGGGCGCGCAAGCCAACTAAATGTTCCAATGACGCCAGCGAGCGGCTCCGAAGAAATTCGGGGCCGTTTCTGATTCTGGATTATTCTTCCTGTAATTTGCGATCTGCCGCCTGATCAATTTCATTTCTCTCTGCCGGCGTCAGGAGACCGCGTTCAAGCTCCTGCGTTGCGCGCGCTTTCGCATTTCGGGCCCGAGCCTTTGTGTCGACGGGGTAGGCCCTTTTTTCAGGAAGGCCGAAGTCATCGTCGGGTAGGCTGTCTCGCTCTTCTTTGGTCAATTTGCTCACGGTCTGTCTCCTTCACGAGAAGACTTGGGAAAGCTGCGTCCGGTTCTACAAGGCGCAGCTCGGACAAAAATAATGGTCTCTTCCCGAATTGATCGTGCGCCTGAAATGTTCGGATCTCTGTGAGGGAGCAGTGCCACCGTGGCCAGTCATAGAGTTGTAGGACCGAACGTTCTGAAGAAGAGCCTGATGCCAAAATTGCGAGAGGCCTGAAATTACGTCTTTTCCATTGTTCGATCGGCATGGAAACAGTTACACGCAGTGCAGGTTATTTGCTGGATGCAAGACTGAATCAGGTCAGGTGGGGTTCTTTGGTGGCAAAACGGGTTCTGAAAGAGGAGGAGGAAAGCCTGTGGCGCATGGTTGTGCGCGACATCGTGCCGCTACACCCTTCCAGACCCAAATCCAAACCCGTCCCGCCACCCACGCCAAAAGTCGAAGCGGTAAAGCCTGCTCGGGTTCCGCTTGTTTCGCCTCCACCCTCTGAACAGGACCTGTCATTCCGCGCTCTTTTGGCGCGTCCAGTTCTTCGTCGACCCAGACCGCAGGATCTGCGGGTCGGTGTTCGATCACCTGGTCTGGATGATACGAGCTGGAAGCGCCTCTCCCGCGGGGAGCTTAAGGTTGATGCGAAGCTGGATCTGCATGGATATATTGTGCAGGACGCTTTTGAGCGCCTGCTGGACTTCATGCATCGCGCCAAAGCACGAAACTGGCGGTGCGTTGAAGTTGTGACAGGGCTGGGGAGTGGCGCCACGAGCGGACTGATTCGTCGGGAGCTGCCGCTGTGGCTTCAGAGAGCAGACATCCGGCCCATGGTGCTGGCCGTTGTCCACCCTCATGCTGCCAACCATGGCTCCGTCCGAATTTTGCTGCGGACAAAGCGCCGGTAAAAGGTCAGAGCGGTCGCGTTTCCTGGCCGATGCGCCAGCGTGGCGTATTCATGGCAATCCAGCGCCTCAGAGCAAGGATTGCGCCAATATCAGGCGTTGCCCTAGAGAGGAATGGCGCTGCATTGTCGCCCGCAGCCAGCATGAAATGGTGCTTTTCCGCCCAGTGGCGCACGGTCGGATCTACCGCTGCATCCCAGCAGGCCTGCTTCCAGCTCTTGACCATATCTGGTGGGGTAAGCATCGGGAGTGCCACAGTCAGTGCTGTATAGGTACTTGCGGAGACTGCTTGCCAGGCTCTGTATAGCGCTCCTTCAGGCGGACGGCGGCGTGCCTCCTGATAGGCCTCCAGAAAATTCGGGATCGTATCTGACCCTGTGTCTGACAGGTCGCCTGTATGATAGAGCGGCGCTGTACCGGGCGGCAGCTTGGCGAGAATGGTCTCTACCGGCACATCCAGCGTGTAAGGAAGTAACTGAACGGCATCGACCTGATTGTTAGCAAGTGCTTCCAGTGCGTCTTCCGTTCGACTGAACCCAGACACCGGAATAGGGCGCAGGCCAAGGAGCGTCAGGCCAAGAAGGGCGTCAAGTTCCGTTCCCGTTGGGCGAGAAACAGCCAGTCGAACTGGATGATCGTGAAAGAAACCCTTGAGGCGGCTTCGGAGCGTTTTGTGCAGTTCTGCACGCGCAATGACGACAGTTGTCGTGTGAGCCGTCAGAAGGGGGATCCACCGTGCGAAATCATAGTGGACGCGAGAGTCACCGGTTAGCGAGGCCAGCAGGACGCTTCCCGGCGCAATAAGGGCCGTGCTTCCGTCCGGCGCGCTGTTGGCGTCAAAAAGATTGGCAGCGCGGACTCCGTCCTGACCGATATCCGGCGTGATCTCCAGGGGGGCGTCCAGTCCCAGCGTGCGGGAGATAACGCCTGCCGCGAGTTCCCCGAACTGCCCCTGGATGGACGCCAGTGTTCCACCAAGGAGCAGATGTGCGTCAGGCATGTCCGCAGCACGGGCCTGCAGAGAGGGCATGGCGCTTCCGGCACCGAGCACGGCCAGCCCTTTCAGGCAGTCACGGCGGGTCGGGGAACGGAGCATCACGGCCAGCGAACTTCTGGAGGCATGCTCATCAGGATCGATTCGGTATTGCCGCCTGTCTTCAGGCCAAACAGCGTTCCACGATCATGAAGCAGATTGAATTCTACATAACGTCCGCGGCGGATCAGCTGGGCGTCGCGGTCGGCGTCCGTCCACGGATTAAACATGCGGCGTCGGACAACTGCGGGGTAGGCGTCATGGAAGGCCATGCCAACGTCTTTCGTGAAGGCGAAGTCACCTTCAAGGCTTCCAGTCGAGAACTGATCGTAAAAGATGCCGCCGAGGCCACGCGGCTCGTCGCGGTGATGGAGGTGGAAGTACCGGTCACACCATTCCTTAAAGCGCGGATAGTGCTCCGGATCGTGCTTGTTACAGGCAGCTTCAAACATTTTGTGGAAGTAGTCGGCGTCAGTGCGGGCTTCGGCACTGTCTGGGAACATTGGCGTAATATCGCCACCGCCACCGAACCAGCCCTTGGTCGTGATGATCATGCGCGTATTGAAATGTGCAGCGCTGACATGCGGATTGCAGGGGTGCGCGACAAGGGAGACGCCCGTTGCAAAGAAGCGCGGGTCTTCGGATGCGCCGGGAATGTTCTTGCGGAATTCGGGAGAGAATTCGCCCCAGACCGTGGAGACGTTGACGCCTACCTTCTCAAAGACGCGACCGCGCATCACGGACATCACGCCGCCGCCGCCATCGGGGCGATCCCAGGCCGTGCGAACGAAGCGTCCCGGTTGCGTGCGATCTCGCAGGACCTGAGAATTGCCTTCGGCGGCTTCGTCTTCAAGTTTCTCATAAGACGCGCAAATCCGGTCCCGGAGAGATTCAAACCAGGCCTTCGCCTCACGCTTCAAAGTGTCATGAGGCACATCCGGGCGAACGAGTTCAGCAAAAACGGGGCTGATCTGGTCCATTTTTCTCTCCCCTACCATCCTAAGGACGAATTCTTGTTACGCGGAGTGTCCTAGCAAATTGCGCTCAAGACGAACAGTTGGCTGGCTGCATGTCTGCTGTCGCTCTGTGGCGCGATGATGGCAGAGAGCATCTTGCCGCTTCGTAAATGCCTGCGTGATTTTTTTTGGACATGGATCAGCGGAGGCTTGCGCCAATCTTCCGTCTCGTGTTCCTGAACGGTCCTCAAACATGTTCATCAGGGGCGGACTGAACAACCATGTCTTCGGAAACAGAAATTCAGCCGGTTATCGGCGTTATTGGTGGCTCCGGCCTCTATGATATTGACGGTCTAGAAAACAAGGAATGGCGTCGGGTTGAAACGCCGTGGGGCGAAACCTCTGACGAGCTCCTTTTCGGAACGTTTGAAGGCATCAAGTGCGTCTTCCTGCCCCGTCATGGTCGTGGTCATCCGATCCCGCCCTCACGGCTGAATTTCCGCGCAAATATTGATGCTCTCAAGCGCTCAGGCGTGACGGATATTCTGTCTCTTTCAGCTGTGGGCTCTTTAAAGGAAGAATTGCCGCCGGGCCGTTTTGTGCTTGTCGATCAGTTCATTGATCGCAGTTTCGCGCGCGAGAAAAGCTTCTTTGAGACGGGATGTGTGGCGCATGTCGGCATGGCGGACCCGGTGTCCGCTCGTCTGCTGGATGTGCTGGAAGCGGAGTCCCGCAAGCTTGATATTCCGGTGACGCGTGGTGGAACCTATATCGTCATGGAAGGGCCGCAGTTCTCGACGCGTGCCGAGAGCGAGCTCTATCGGTCATGGGGTTGTTCGGTTGTTGGCATGACCAACATGCCGGAAGCCAAGCTCGCCCGTGAAGCCGAGATGACCTACGCAACGGTAGCCATGGTCACGGATTATGACTGCTGGCACACGGAGCATGACAGCGTAACGGTTGAAGGTGTGGTGAAGGTCATGAAGGGGAATGCGGATAATGCCCGCCGTCTCGTGAAGGCTGTGATCCCAGTTCTGGGTCAGAAGCGCCCTCTGGACCTTTCCGCCGAGCGTGCGCTCGACTTTGCGATTATCACCGCACCCGAGAAACGCGATCCGGCGCTTGTTGCCAAGCTGGATGCCGTTGCAGGTCGCGTTCTGAACAAAGCCTGAAATGGCTTGCCGCCCGCGTAAAAACGGGCGGCAGAAGGGCAATCAGTGCCCTTCCTGCTTCTCGTCGATTTGAGCGTAGCCCGGCTGACCGGCGTCGGTGCTGGGATCATCCAGCAGCTCGCGTTCTTCTTTTCGATCCGCGACGGGAAAATGGCGGTGATCGCCCTGGTCCGTGCTGCGCTCTGGGAATTCCCCAAGATTCTCCTGTAAGCGGGGATCTTCGATCTGAACATCCGCCAACTCTGGCGGTGGAAGATCCTCAACAGGTGTGCCTTCGGGAACGCCCTTGATGGAAATCAGGTCCGTCGCTTTGTCCAGATAGGCTTCAGGGCCACCGTCCGGCTTTCCATCGGCTTCCCAGAGCAACTTGGCCTCGCGGCGGATTGCTGCGTCACGTTTTGGATCTGCTTCGAGTGGGTTGTTGCTCATGATCAGAACTCCTGAAGGGTTGGGCGCAGGACAATCTCGTTGATGTCCACGTCGTCAGGTTGTGAGATGGCGAAAGCGATGGCCCTCGCCACGGATTCCGCCGGAATTGCAATCTTGTAGAACGCTTCAACATGCTGACGACTTTCACTGTCGCCGCTGCCCGTTTTGAGTTCGCTTTCCACTGCGCCGGGCTCGATGGATGTAACGCGAAACGCGTTGCCAGCCTCCTGCCGGAGGCCATCGCTAATGGCCCGCACGGCAAACTTCGTTCCTGAATAGACGCTGCCTCCAGGGGCGAAGACCTTGATCCCGGCAACCGAGGACAGGTTAATGACATGTCCCGATTTCTGACGTTCAAAGATCGGCAGCGCTGCGGCAATGCCGTACAGAACGCCCTTGATGTTGATGTCGATCATTCGGTCCCACTCGTCGACCATCAGTCGTTTCATGGGGGCAATCGCCATCAGCCCGGCATTGTTCACGAGGACATCAAGACGTCCGAAGTCCTGCTCAACGGCTTTTACAACCTCAGCAACGTTCTGGCGGTTCGTGACATCCAGTGTGTAGGCCCGTGCAGTCTGGCCAAGTGCTTCGAGTTCCGAGACAATTTCGTCCAGCCGGTCCCGACGTCGGGCGGCGATAGCAACGTAAGCCCCTCGTGCTGCGAGATAACGTGCGGTTGCTTCACCGAGGCCGCTGCTGCCGCCTGTAATGAGAACAATTTTTCCTGCAATGCCTTCCATGTCAGGCCTCACCCACGCTTGATGTGATGCTTCAGAAACGCGACGCTCCGGCTCCAGGCCAGATCACGGGCGTCCTGATTGAAGCTGGAACGTTCTGGGCATCCGAAGCCATGTCCGGCCTGATCATAGAGGAAGACCTCGACTTCCGGCCGACTTGCGCGAATTTTCTGAACGTCACCTGGCGGAATAGACGCATCTTCTCCGCCGAAATGGAGCTGCGTCGGGCAGTGCGGCGCTGTGTCACAATGGTTGGCAATGCCGCCACCATACCATCCCACGGCGGCATTAAAGTGGTGCGTGCGTGTTGCCGCAAGCCACGCGATGAGGCCGCCCCAGCAGAAGCCGATAATCCCGACTGGACGGTGATCATCGTCCTGTCTCAGTTTTTGGGCGCAAGCTTCCAGATCCTGCTGGATCAGATGTGGCGAAATTCCACTTCGAAATTCCAGCCCTTCCTTCAGGCCAGCCTCGTTGTACGCCAGAACCGTATGGGGTTTGACGCGGTCAAAGAGGGCAGGTGCGAGAACATGGAAGCCCTGCTGAGCCAGATCAGAGCAGACGTCCCTGATGTGCCCGGTCAGGCCAAAAATTTCCTGCACGACGACAATGGAGCGTGTGGACTCGGGGGAGCCCGTCTCCCATGCCTCGAATTCATGGCCGTCTGCCGCCGTGAGGCGGATCATGTGGCCCTCGGTCTTTTCTTGGGAATGCTTGTGGTCCATTGATTTCTGTCCAGTCTCTGTAACGCCGGAAAGGCAGATGCCATGAGCGACGTCATCAATCTCCGTCGGGAACGCAAACGCCGCAAGTCCGTAGAGGATGCGAAGGAAGCTGAGACCAATCGTCGTCTTTATGGCCGGACGAAAGGTCAGAAAATGGCGGATATGCTGGAGAAAAGGCGTTCCAAGGCCCTGTTGGACGGAAAGAAAATTTTTTCTGCCGAGGGCGATGGTTCTTGACGAAAACGGGTGGCGGCACTACCTCTCTTGGCACTCTCGATATGGGAGTGCCAACTGCGCTGCAGTAATTGAGCGCGTAACCCGGCCGCGTCGCTTTGTAGAAGGGCACGGCCTAAAATGGAGCGATCCATGACGACATTTCGTCCCCTGCATGACCGCGTTGTAGTCCGTCGCCTGACCGGTGAAGAAAAGACCGCTGGCGGCATCATCATCCCTGACACCGCCAAGGACAAGCCGACCGAAGGCGAGATCGTTTCCGTAGGCCCGGGCGCCCGGAACGAGCAGGGCCAGATCGTGGCTCTCGACGTCAAGGCAGGCGACAAGGTGCTGTTCGGCAAGTGGTCCGGCACCGAGGTGAAGATCAACGGTGAAGAACTGCTGATCATGAAAGAGAGCGACATCATGGGTGTGATCGGCTGAAAAGCCGTCCCCGTTTCCTCTCGTTAAAAACCTCAACAGGAGATTAAGAACATGGCTGCCAAGGAAGTTAAGTTTGGTGCCGACGCCCGCGACCGTATGCTGCGTGGCGTTGATATTCTTGCAAATGCCGTCAAGGTAACGCTGGGCCCGAAGGGTCGTAACGTTGTTCTCGACAAGAGCTTCGGCGCACCGCGCATCACCAAGGACGGTGTGTCTGTCGCCAAGGAAATCGAACTGGCTGACAAGTTCGAGAACATGGGCGCTCAGATGGTACGCGAAGTTGCGTCCCGTACGAACGACCTGGCTGGTGACGGCACGACGACGTCCACGGTTCTTGCTCAGGCAATCATCCGCGAAGGTGCCAAGGCTGTTGCAGCTGGCATGAACCCGATGGACCTGAAGCGCGGCATCGACAAGGCTGTCCTCGTCGTTGTTGAAGAGCTGAAGAAGAACAGCAAGAAGATGACCTCCCCGGAGGAAATCGCTCAGGTCGGTACGATCTCTTCCAACGGTGAGCGTGAAATCGGTGAGATGATCTCCTCTGCCATGCAGAAGGTCGGCTCCGAGGGCGTCATCACGGTTGAAGAAGCCAAGGGCCTGCACACGGAACTCGACGTTGTCGAGGGCATGCAGTTCGACCGCGGCTACATCTCCCCGTACTTCGTGACGAACCCGGAGAAGATGACGGCTGATCTCGATGCGCCGTACATCCTGATCCATGAAAAGAAGCTGTCTTCGCTTCAGCCAATGCTGCCGCTGCTTGAAAGCGTTGTGCAGTCCGGCCGTCCGCTGATGATCATCGCTGAAGACGTCGATGGCGAAGCACTTGCCACGCTGGTCGTGAACAAGCTGCGTGGTGGCCTGAAGATCGCTGCCGTCAAGGCTCCGGGCTTCGGTGACCGTCGCAAGGCCATGCTGGAAGACATCGCGATCCTGACGGGTGGCCAGGTTATTTCCGAAGACATCGGGATCAAGCTGGAATCCGTTACTCTCGACATGCTGGGCCGCGCCAAGAAGGTTCACATCGAGAAGGAAAACACCACGATCGTTGAAGGCGCTGGCAACAGCGACGACATCAAGGGTCGTTGCAACCAGATCCGCGCTCAGGTTGAAGAAACAACCTCTGACTACGATCGTGAGAAGCTCCAGGAGCGTCTTGCAAAGCTGGCTGGTGGCGTTGCCGTCATCCGCGTCGGTGGTAGCAGTGAAGTTGAGGTAAAGGAGCGCAAGGATCGCGTTGACGACGCTCTGCACGCAACCCGCGCAGCTGTCGAAGAAGGTATCGTCCCGGGTGGTGGTACGGCTCTTGCCCGCGCGTCCGTTGCTCTGAAGGGTCTGACCTTCGATAACGACGATCAGCGTATCGGTGGCGAGATCGTTCGCAAGGCGCTTCAGACGCCGCTGCGTCAGATCGCTGAGAACGCTGGTGAAGACGGCGCCGTGATCGCTGGCAAGGTGCTCGAGAACGACACCTACAACTTCGGCTTTGATGCTCAGAACGCTGAGTACAAGGACCTGGTTGGCGCAGGCATCATCGACCCGACGAAGGTTGTTCGTACGGCTCTGCAGGATGCCGCTTCGGTTGGTGGTCTGCTGATCACGACGGAAGCCATGGTTGCCGAGCGCCCTGAGAAGAAGGCTCCGGCTGCTCCAGGTGGCATGGGCGGCATGGGCGACATGGATTTCTGATCCAACGCTTCAGATTCCCCAGTTTTAAAAGCTGGGGAATATGTCGAATAATTACAAAAAAGCCGTCTCACCTCAGGGTGGGGCGGCTTTTTTTTGACTTGTTTTGATATGCGTCCGACACATATGTGACCCTTATGCAACGCTTGTCACAAAACCATCACGGAGCGATCGTACTCGCTGGAAGTTGGGGTGACACTTTCGCAATGAAATGTCTAAAGGACGTCACTGCCTTTAGAAGGATTTCGTCTTATTATGATCGTATCGCGTCGCAATATGCTACTTTGCGCGTCGGTTATGGGTGTGGGTGCGCTGTCAGGCGCGGCACAGGCCGCAACAACCGATCACGCTAAAACCACGTCCTCACATGTGCGCCACAAGACTGTGACACATAGTCCGGTGCGTTCTGCTGCGACGCCTGCAACGACAGCTCCGGTTGCTGCAACCCGTCAGGTTGCCGCTCCGCAGTATGCTGCGCCTGTTGCGGTCAGCAATACACGTGCTCTGCGTTCCATCGATTCCAATCGATCCGAGAACGTTGTGGTAACGGGTTCGGCGCTCAGCACGTCGAACAACTCCAATGCCAATCCGGTTCAGATCGTGACCAGCAAGCAGATTGAGCAGACGGGTGCCACCACGATTGGTGACTACCTGCAGCGTCTGCCGTCCATGGGTTCGGGTGGAACAACGAACAGCCAGACCAATGGTACGGGCGGTTCCTCCTGCATGGATCTGCGTAACCTTGGACAGAACCGCGTTCTGGTTCTGGTCGACGGCAAGCGTGCTGCCATCAATGGCAACAACAGCTGCTTCGACATGAACACGATTAACGTTCATCAGGTTGCCAGCATTGAAATCCTGAAGGATGGCGGTTCCGAGCTGTACGGTGCTGACGCTGTTTCCGGCGTTATCAACATCAAGCTCCGTCATGACCTCAATGACGCCAACCTCACGGTTCGTGGCGGCATCGGAACGGATCATGGCGACGGCCAGACAGGCATGATCTCCGGCTACAAGGGCTGGAACTTCGATCATGGCAAGGGCAACGTAACGCTCTTCGGGTCTTACATGACCTCAAGCGGCATCAAGCAGGCAAACCGCTCCTGGGCGACCCCGGTTCAGGGTAACGACCCGATCAACCCGGCCAATCTTTCCTTTGGTTCGGGCTATCCGACGGGTGGTCTCTTCCAGACCAGCACCGGTAACTATGTCGGTAGTGAGAGTGGCGCTCTGCACTCCTACACGAAGGCTGATCGTTACAACTATGGTGCTGACCAGAACCTGACGAACTCCCTGACGAACGGGACGCTGTCGTTTGATGCTCACTATGACATCAACCGTCACTTCACGCCGTACCTGAACTTCAACTACGCCCATCGTAATTCGTCCACGACGATGGCGCCGATCCCCGTTGCTGGCAGTATCTATCCTTCCACGCTGCCGACCGCGCTGTATGTTCCGGAGAACTATCCTGGAAATACGCTGGGTGAAGACGCCTACATGTCCAAGCGTATGGGTGAGTGGGGCAACCGCCGCAGCGAAACGGCCACCGATACTTATACGGGTATCGCTGGTGTGAAGGGTGAAATCACCCACGGCTGGAACTACGATCTGTCCTACACCTACGGCTGGAACCAGGTCATGTCCCAGACGTCTGGCGTCGGTAACTACGCCAAGCTTCTGCAGACATACGGCTTGCAGCAGGACACCCCGGGTGATTCCAACAGCACGTTGAGCTACAATCCGTCTGTTTGTAATGCTGCTGCAGGTTGCGTTCTGTCGAACCCGTTCGGCAAGCTTTCACCGGAAGCTGCAGCTTATTCCAACTACACGTCGCATGATCACTATTACTACCAGCTTCGTGACCTGAACCTGCGTATCAACAACAACCATGTTGTTCATATGCCATGGAACAACGGTGGCGACCTGGGTCTTGCGCTCGGTATGGAACACCGTGGTGAGCAGCTTGCCTATCACCCGGATGCACTGGTTGAAGCTGGCCAGACGCTGACGAACTCTGCGTCTTACACCGGCGGTGGCTTCAATGTTTCCGAAGGCTACATCGAAGGCAAGGCAACGCTGCTGCATAACGCTTTCCTTGCCAAGGATCTGACGATTGACGGTCAGGGTCGTTACTCTGCCTACAATACGTTTGGTGGCACGAAGAACTGGAAGGTCTCCATCAACTGGGCACCGATTCAGGACATCCGCTTCCGCGCAACACTCGGCACGTCCTATCGTCAGCCAAACGTGTATGAGCTGTATGGTGGTCAGTCCCTGGGTTACGCTTCAGCGACCGATCCGTGTGATTCCGTGCAGGCCGCATCCTACGGTGCGCAGTCTCCTGTCGTAGCAGCTAACTGTGCACGTCAGGGCATTAACAGCAGCACGTTCTCGTCCAACTTCTCTGGACAGGCACCGACGCTGTATGGCGGTAACGCGAAGCTGCGTCCTGAAACGGGCCGGACCTACACGATCGGTACGGTGATCACGCCGCGCTGGATCCCGGGTCTGTCTGCGTCCGTTGAATACTGGCACTACACGCTCAAGAACATGATCACGTACCTGAGCAGCCAGTACATCATGGACCAGTGCTATACGGGCACGAACACGTCTTACTGTGATCGTATTACCCGTGTTGCAAGCACCGGGCAGCTGAATGCTGTGACGTCCATGTATGACAACATTGGCGGTCTGAAGACGAGCGGTATCGACTTCGACCTCGACTACCGTATCCGTGTCACGCAGCACGATGTCCTGACGCTGTCCAACAACTTCCAGCAGCTCGTCAGCTACCTGCAGCAGAACGAAGCTGGTGGTCAGTGGTACAACTATGCCGGTCGCATGATGTATCAAACCGGCAACGGCAACCCGCGCGTTCGTGACTACGCAACGGTTGGCTGGCAGCACGGTGCGTTCGGCGTGACGTACATGATGCAGTACATGGGCGGCATGGTCTGGAACGACGGTACGACAGATCTGAAGCGTGCCAACGGTTATGGCCGTACCAGCACCCCGGGTATCTTCTCTCATGATGTGACGGTGTCCTATCGCTGGAAGAGCTGGAACTTCGAAGGTGGTGTGAACAACCTTCTCGACAAGAAGCCGCCGTTTGTTGCCAGCGCAACGGATAACAGTGCAGCCGCGCTGTACGGCAACCTCTACATGGGACGTTACGTCTTCCTGCAGGCAGGCGTGAACTTCTGATCCTCGGGTTTTCCGGGAACATGAAAAAGGCGGTGGAATTTCCACCGCCTTTTTTTATGCTCCACGCCTTCGAAATGGTCGGATCAGGATGGAGTTAGAAACTCCGCAATATCACTGATGGTCTCTGCCAGACTGAGGCGCCGGACTTCGACACCTGCGGGGAAGGCAGACAGAAGGCGCGAGGGCATTCTGCGATCAAGCATCACAAAAACGCCCCTGTCATCACCTTTCCGGATTAGGCGGCCGAAAGCCTGTCTCAAGCGCATTCTGGTAATGCGATCATCATAATCACCGGGCCGTCCTTCCGAGAGAAGGCGGCGTCGCTCACGATGCAGAATATCGGGGCGGGGCCATGGGGTCTTTTCAAACACCACCATACGTAAGGCTTCCCCCGGCACGTCCACTCCGTCCCGCATGGCGTCGGTGCCCAGTAAGCAGCTATGGGTTTCCGTGCGGAAGACATCGACGAGTGTCGCGTTATCCATGGCATCAACGTGCTGGGCATATACGGGGAAGCCCTGAGCCTCCAGCGGCTCGTTAATGCGCCGATGGACCTCGCGCAGACGACGGATTGCCGTGAAAAGCCCAAGAGCTCCTCCACCCGCTGCTTCGAATAATGCCCGAAATGCATGGGCAAGAGACGCGATTTCGACGGAAACGTCGGTCACAACATAAGCGCGCGTCTGCTTGGCGTAATCGAACGGGCTCATGAGCGACGCGCGGATTGGTGGCTTCATGAAATGCGTGGCCCCAAGCCGCAGTTCTGCTGCGTGCCAGCTTTCTTCTCCGTCTTCTGAGCCGGTCTGATCGCGCAATGTGGCAGATGTCAAAAGCAGGCCATGAGCCGGGGTCTGAATGGTCGATGCAAATGGAATTGTCGGGTCCAGCCAGTGACGATAGAGGCCCACGTCATGGTCCCCCTGTGCACCACGTGTTCTGGGGAGATGTTCAGTCCGGATGAAATCAATATGGACGGGTGTCAGGTCAGGTTCGGGGGGTGTCTGAAGGGCGTCCAGCATTCCGATCCAGCCTGTAACGCGGCTTATGGCGCGACGGTGCAAAGTCCGGATAAAAGCCTCGATCCGCTGGCGCGTAGGGGCTTCCATTTCCGGATCATCTTCCACGGTTGCTTCAAGTCGTTTTGTCAGCTGGATCAGTGGGGTTTGCAGGCGCCGCAATGCTCTGGCCAAGTCCTCTGCGCTCGTCCGCACTGTATCAATCGTGGGGTGCAGATCGCATTCGGTGGAGATGTATGTGGTGTCCTGTTGTGGGCCTTGGGTGCGTCGGGCTTTGAGTTGATGGTCGAGGGCCTGAAGAAATAGCTCGGCAGGGTTATCCAGTTCCGGCTCGGGGGCCATGAGCGGAAGAAACGCGGGTGCTTCGTCTTCCTGCGGAACCGGCGCGTCCATTCCGTTTTTCAGTCTTACGCTCCAGCCCGGAGCTGGCAGCGCTCGGGCAGCTTGCAGCACGGCATGAAGTGGAGCATCTATTGTCGGAATACGTTCAACCAGATCATCAAGGCGCCGCAAGAGTCCGCGTGCTCTGGATCGGCTTCCTTCTGCACCGAGGAGCCAGCGCCTGAGTTCGGCTGTTTCAAGCCCTGACAGAACCATGGCAAACGCGCTGTCTGCTGCTTCAGGGACGTGATGCCCTTCATCGAAGACATATCGCGTTGGCGTCGCATCTTCATCGGGGGGGCCAGGAGGTGCGAGAGCAGTCCAGGCCGCCTGCGACATGACAAGCGCATGGTTGGCTACGACAAGATCTGCCTGTCTGGCACGACGAATACCATGTTCTACGAAGCAGGTTTGGTAATGCGGGCACGCAGCATGGATGCATTCGCCACGCCTGTCTGCCACACCGTGCAACGTACCCTGGCCAAAGAGATCACCGAACCATCCCGGGAGGTCGCCGCCCATCAGATCACCATCGCGGCTTGCTTCAGCCCATCGTGCAAGAAGGCTGAGGGGAAGCAGGGCTGCCGCTCCGTCATTCCCCCGAGAGGTGGCGGCATTGAGCAGATCCTCCATATTCAGGAGGCACAGGTAGTTCTCACGTCCTTTGCGGACGACGACCTTTTGTCTCAGTGTTGCTTCATCGGGATAGAGGCGATGAAGTTCCTGCTCGATCTGCCTTTGAAGATGTCGCGTGTAAGTGCTGACCCAGACGGCTCCATCATTCTGCTCAGCCCACAGGCTTGCGGGCGCAATATAGCCAAGGGTTTTCCCCGTGCCTGTTCCAGCTTCAGCAAGTACGACATTGGGCGATCCGAGCGTTTCCCGGGGCTCGAAAGCCGCAGTGGCAACGGACGCAAAGTCAGCCTGTCCGGGGCGTGCTTCTGCATTCTTGCCAAGGATCTGGCGTAGTCTTTCACGCGCGGCCTGCGGTGAAACGGGCTGGCTGCCGGGAGCTGGTCTGGGGGCTGTTTCCTCCCAGCGTGGCAGGCGGCGCCAGACGCGGACGGCATCATAAGGATGCGCACTGCCTGGGTCGGAGGCTGTGCCGATGGCATCCGCGACTTCGCCACTCCAGATCCAGCCAGCGCGCGTCAGCGGGAGCAGGAGGGCCCGTAAGCGCTTTCCTTCAGGAGTATCAGCTTTTTCCCGTAACTTGCCGAGCAGGGTCTCGCAGAGCAGTGGCAGGAGGTCCGCCGTGGTGGTTTCTGGTGGTGTCAGTCCAAGAGCGATCGCCAGTCCGCGCGGGGTGGGTGCAACGGTGGTGGCGGGACACACGAACAGAAAGAGATCCAGAAGATCAAACCAGGGGACAGGCTGGGATAGCGGTGTGAGATCAAGGGCGCGCAGGGCGGCCGGCCCATGAACGAGAAGGGGAGGTGGAAGCTGCGCCAATCTTTCCCGTACCTCATCGGCCGGGAGGTCCAGAAGCTCACCATCGGGCGTCAGGAGAGAGGACAGGCCTCGTCTCGCGACAAGAGCGGGTGCGTCAAACGGAGATGGGAAAGATGGCGAGCGCGGCATTGCGGTCAGTCTAACTGGAAGGGCAGAAGCGAGCGAGTGCTTTAAAGAACAGACCGTGAAAGAATGAAGAGGCTTGGGCTGTCATATCGGTTTGGAAGTAAATTTGACACATTTCGTCATGGTTTGGGGGCCTTGGAGAAACTTCGTTTGCTCTCGTACTGCTTGACCCGCGATACGTGTCTGCCTACGTTTTCCGATAATCATGCACAATTCCAGAACACATATCATCCCGTCCCTCGCATCTGACGCGCCGCTTCCAAAAGCATGGCCGTTTGAAGAGGCAAAAAAAATTGCCGAGCATGTTGGCGCGCGCGCTCCAGAAGTGCCCGCACTGCTTGAGACCGGGTATGGCCCGTCCGGGCTGCCACACATCGGTACGTTTGGCGAAGTGGCCCGTACGACGTGGGTACGGCAGGCTTTTGAGGCTCTGACAGGCCGGCCGACGCGTCTGCTGGCGTTCTCGGATGATATGGATGCCTTGCGCAAGGTTCCGACGAATGTGCCGCAGCAGGACCTCCTTGCAAAGCACCTCGGCCTGCCTCTGACGCGCGTTCCCGACCCATTTGGTGAATACGAAAGTTTCGCCGCTCACAATAATGCCCGCCTGCGCCAGTTTCTTGACGGTTTCGGCTTCGACTACGAATTTGCATCCGCGACAGACTATTATACGAGCGGGACATTTGATGCTGCACTTCGGCGTATGCTCGAAGTGCATGATGAAGTTGTTGCGACCATTATTCCGACACTTGGTCCGGAGCGCCGTGCGACTTACTCCCCTGTTCTGCCGATCCACCCTGAAACAGGGCAGGTGATGCAGGTCCCGATCATCAAGGTGGACCCGGATGCCGGTACGGTCGTCTGGAAAGATGAAGCGGGCAAGACGTTTGAAACATCCGTCTTCGGTGGACACGCCAAGATGCAGTGGAAGGCCGACTGGGCCATGCGCTGGTATGCTCTGGGTGTCGATTATGAAATGTCCGGCAAGGATCTGATTGATAGCGTGAAGCTGTCTTCGAAGATCTGCCGTATTCTGGGTAAGCAGCCGCCTGCTGGACTGACCTATGAGCTGTTCCTTGATGCTCAGGGTCAGAAGATCAGCAAGTCAAAAGGCAATGGCCTGTCTGTCGAGGAGTGGCTGCATTACGGCACGCCGGAAAGCCTCGGCCAGTACATGTACCAGCAGCCTACGCGTGCAAAGCGTCTATTCTTTGACGTTATCCCCCGCGCAACGGATGACTACCTGACACTGGTTCAGAAGGCTGAGACGCAGGAACCGGTAGACCTGATGGCAAATCCGGTCTGGTTCATCCACGGCGGAACTGTTCGCCCGGAAGATACCAGCCCGGTTTCCTACACAGCGCTGTTGAACCTCGCGAACGTGGCAAATGCGGATAATCCAGAGACACTCTGGAAATTCCTGCGTCGCTATGACGAGACGCTGTCGCCAGAAACGCATCCGTATGTCGACAAGCTTGTTCGTTGCGCTCTGACGTACTTCCAGGAGCAGGTGTACCCGAACAAGGTTTATCGTGATCCCTCCGAGACTGAACGGAAGGGCCTTGAGGACCTGGCTGTCGCTCTGGAAAAGCTCCCTGTTCATACGTCTCCTGGCGATGTGCAGGATGTCGTGTTCGAGGTCGGTAAGCGCTACTTTGAGAAGTCTGAGCTGCGCTCCTGGTTCGGTTGCCTGTATGAAGTGCTTTTGGGCCAGAGCGAAGGCCCGCGCTTCGGCATTTTCGCGTCACTCTTCGGTTTGCCTGAGACCGTAGCCCTGATAAGGGGTGCACTGGCTCGCCCGGCTGCCGGGACGCCTCAGGCCTAACGTCGATGTGCCCGCCTCGGGAAGACGACTGGCAAAATGATGGGCTTGCTCTCGACGTGGAAGACGAGAGCGGGCCTGTTAAAAGCCGCTGGAAATTATTGCTGACACGTGCTCCGGCAATTGTCGGGCTCGTGCTTTTGATTGCTGCTGTTGTGGTGATCTGGCGTGAGTTGCGCAATCTCTCCCTGCGGGACATTGCCAGAAGTCTCAGCGATATTCCGGATGGTGCGCTTCTGGCAGGAGCCGGAGCGACATTCCTGTCGTATTTTATCCTGTCATTTTACGATCGCTTGGCCTGCCTTCATGTCCGGGCTGATGTTTCGTTCAAGCGCTCTTCTTTTGCGGCCTTCTGTTCTTACGTCCTATCGCATAATCTTGGGTGCGCCGCGATTTCGGGTGCCGCAGTGCGCTTCAGGCTTTATCGGAGCTGGGGTGTCGCCCCTGCGGATATTGCACAGATCATTGCCTTTTGCTCAGCAACCTATCTTCTGGGAACGCTGGCTCTGGTTGGAAGTATTCTGACCATTGAGCCGCACGCCATTCCTGTTCTGTCCCATCTTCCCGCTTTCCTGTTGCGGCTGGCTGGTCTTGGATGCTGGGGTATTCTGGCTGCTTATGTCGTTTTTTCTCGTATCCGCCGGCACGTAAAAATCTGGCGTTACGAGATCGAAATTCCCAGCACGGGTATAGCGATCGCACAGATTGCGGTCAGTGCGGCTGATATGGCTGCGACGGCCCTGATTGCGTATAGCGTGCTGCCGCCGTTGCCTCCTGAAGCCCATTTTGGCTTCGGGACATTCCTTGCCATCTATATCGCGTCTTACACAGCGGGGCTGGTAGCGAGCGTTCCGGGCGGGCTGGGCGTTTTTGACAGTGCCATGCTTCTGGCATTGCGGCCGTATCTTCCGGTGCCGGAAATCATGGGCGCGATCCTTGTTTTCCGCCTTTTTTATTACATTATTCCGCTGGTCATGGCGGGTCTGATGTTTGCCGGGCATGAACTGTTTCTGCGGGGAGAGCAGGCGCTTGTGTCCGCAGGACAGGCGCCACGGCGTATTCGCCCCAGTCAGGTTGTACGAGAGTCCGAAGCGGATTTTTCAGTCACAATTGCAACCAGCGTTCAGGCTGTAGCTGGAATTCTTCTCGTCTTTTATGCGCTGGTCGCTGAGCTGCCGCCTTTACGCACGTCTCTTGGCGCTGCAGTTTCGCAAATTGCGGATTTGTTCCTTACTGTGTCGGGTGTTGCGCTTGTTGGGCTGGCCATGGGGCTGTCCCAGCGCGTCGCGCTTGCATGGAAGGTTTCTCTCGGTGTTCTGGGCGCATCAGTCGTCCTGCTTGTGTTGCGACATGCACCCTGGGAAGCTCCGGTGGCGCTGGGGCTCGTGATGTTGCTGATCGCGCCTTTCCGAAACTGTTACTATCGCAGGGCACATCTTCTTGTGGCTCCCCTGACGCCTGCGATGCTGGCACCAATGTCCTTATGGGCGCTGGGGCTTGTTGGGGTTGGCTGGGTTGCTGTGCAACGGCACTTGGGGCCCATCTGGTGGCGCTCCATGATTTATGATGCGCACACAGCGGTCGGCCGGTGGTTTCTGGGCCTGTCTGCGCTTTGCGGCCTGTTCGCTCTTTGGGTTGGTATGCGCAGAACGCGCATCCGCTTCGAAGCGTGGAATGCGGAGAACGAAAGTCATTATCGAAGCCTGTCTCATGCTTTGCAGGAACTGGGCCCGCGTCGCCCCAGTGGTTTGCTGCATGATGAAGCAGGCCGAGCGGCTATTCCGTTTTTTCGGACGGGTCAGTTCATTATTGGCCTCGGAGATCCGGCGGGTGCTGAGCGCAACTGCATTGCTGCCATCTGGCGGTTGAGAGATCTTGCGCGTCAGGAAGGTCGAAAACTTGCTTTTGTGCGTGTTGGCCAGTCTCTGATGGCGGTCTATAACGATCTTGGTCTGACGGTGTGTCTGGAAGGCCGGGCAGGGACGATCTGCTGTTTTTCCGAGGACTATCGTATGATCCGGGCATTCCTCACGGGAGAAGAGCGGCGCGCTCGCAAAAAGCGGGCGTCGTGTCGTTCGGACGTCGCCTCAGGCACAACAGGGTCATGAGCCTGCCTCCCAGTCTGGGTAATGCGGTCAACAGTTGGCTGATTGCATTTCCAGCGCTGTTTTCGATCATCAATCCCCTCGGTGCGTCTCTGATTTTCGCTCAGGCGACAGAGGGGCGGACACGCAAAGAGGTTATCGAACTGGCGCGGCTTGTCGCGCTGAATTCTCTGGCGATCCTCCTGGTGTCCATCTGGTTTGGCAGCTGGATTCTGAGTTTCTTTGGCATCAGCATGAATGCGCTGCGCATTACCGGCGGTCTTGTTGTGGCCTCGCGCGCGTGGGTCATGCTGCAGCAGCCGGAGACAAGCGAGGCCCGGAAAGAAAAGCAGGCGCTTCAGGGCGGTCGAACCGTTGCTGCGCCTGATCTCAAAGAACGCGCTTTCTTTCCGCTGGCCATGCCATTTACTGTAGGACCAGGGAGCATCTCCGTAGCAATCGCTCTGAGTTCTTCATGTCCGCCTCATATGCCTGCGCCGGATTATTATATGGGCGTATCAGCAGCAGCGACTGCCATGGGCATCGTCGTTGCCATCGCTTATGCCTATGCGGAACGGATCGTTTCGATGCTTGGCATCACTGGCGCGCGGATTGTCAGTCGTTTGGCCGCGCTCATTCTTCTGGCTATCGGAATCCAGATTTTCATCTCAGGCGTACAGGGCGTTCTTGTCGATACTTTACGTCTAGCTCGACACTAATATTTCAATCGGAACTGAGTATCTTCTGGACCTGTTCCCGAAGGGCAGGGATGACTTCTTCCTGAAACCAAGGCGCCCTTTTTTCCCAAACACCCGTTCTCCATGATGGATGAGGCAGTGGAAAATAATTCTCAGGCAGATAATGGCGAAAGTTCCTGACGCGCTCCGTGACTGACCCGCGACCCAAGACGTGATGCTGGGAATAACTGCCAACCAATAAAGTAAGGCGGAGAGCGGGCATCAGGGATAAAACCCGCTTCCTCCAGATTGGCGCGCATTCCGGGCGCGGCGGGCAGTCTCCTCCTTTAGGGAGTCTCCCTGGATAACAAAGTCCCATAGGCAGAATTGCGACTTGCCGGGTATCGTAAAATACCTCTTCCGAGAGGCCGAGCCATTCTCTGAGGCGAACTCCGGACGGATCCTTGAAGGATGTGTTGCTGAAATGGGCTTTGGTTCCAGGCGCCTGGCTCGCGATCAGAAGCCTGGAGGTTGCTGAAACATGGATCAGCGGGCGTGCGCCAAGTGGAAGGTGCTCCTCACAGACCCTGCACGCACGAACCTCGCGGACCAGAGCTGTGAGGCGATCTTGTGTCGTTGGGCTGGAAATCATTCATCCTCAGGAAGAAGTGGCATTTCAGGGTGCCAGGCATATTCGGCCTGCGCGACATAAACGTGCTGGTCGTAGCCACGCAGGCTCTCAAAGAGCGTAACGTGCTCGACAGACATTGGCTCACTTCTGAAGAGATTATGTCTCTGAACCCAGCGAGCCGCATCGGCCCGCTGGCTTGTCGCGAGGTGGCCTAGCGTGACACTGGGCTGGAAGCGGCGCTTGGCAGGAGGGCATCCCGCCTTGCGAAGGGTCTTTTCCACCTGCGCCTGAAGTGTCTCCAGTGCAGTAGATCGTTCAATGCCAATCGTCAGGCTGTCAGCCGTCGTGCCTTCTCTCAGGCCAGCCCCTGAAAACGATATCTCGAATGGTGTCCAGGAGAGGCGGGAGAGGGCGAGATCAATCTCCCCCATCACGTACCGATCTGTAATTTCGCCGATAAAGCGCAAGGCAAGATGGTAGTTTTCCGAAGGCACCCATTGCACGCCAGGAAGCGTTCCACGGAGGAGAGCAAGCGCTTCGCGCTGGGAGGGGGAGAGGTCGAGTGCGACAAAAAGTCTCAAGAGGCTCGTTTCCCGAGGAAATGAAACACAGATATGAAGGGTCTTCTTGACCGTACAGTGAAAAGCCCCACATTCAGGGAAAGTACGGGCGAGCTTCCAAGGTTCGTCAAGCGCCCTTTTTAAAAGGGCCTTTTACTGGAAAAGGTGTCATGGCTTTTAATTCCAACTTCGGCAGGGCCGGCACTCAGGCGGGCGCAGGCAGTCTTGATGCCGGTCTTCGCGCCTATATGTGCCGCGTCTTCAACTGGATGGCGATTGGCCTCGTTGTTACGGGGCTCGTTGCTTATGGCGTGGCGGAAACCTCTCTGCGCGCGCTGTTCTTCCACATCGCAGAAACCTCAACCGGCGCCTTTGTGTTGCGGCCTACTTTCCTAGGCGGCATCATGATCTTCGCGCCACTGGCGTTTGTGATGGTCCTGTCCTTCGGGATCAACCGGCTGTCGCGCCCTGCGGTGCAGGCGATCTTCCTGCTCTTCAGCGCGACGATGGGGGCCAGCATGGCCAGCCTGCTGCTGAGCTATACGGGTGTTTCCGTAGCGCGGACTTTCTTCATCAGTGCGGCGATGTTCGGCGGTATGGCTCTGTGGGGATACACCACCGGAGCTAACCTTCTTCGACTCGGTTCCTTTCTCTTCATGGGCCTGATTGGCCTCATGATTGCGATGGTTGTGAACATCTTCCTGCACAGTGCACCACTGGCAATGCTTGTTTCTCTAATCGGGGTTGCTCTTTTTACAGGTCTCGCGGCTTACGATACCCAGCGTATCAAGATTAACTACCAGCAATATATGTCGTTCGCGTCTTCAGATGATATTGCCAGACTAAGCATTTACGATGCGCTGTCGATGTATCTCAATTTCGTGAACCTCTTTCAGTTTCTTATTCAGTTCACAGGTGTTCGCTCCAGTAATAGCGACTGACAGTACATTCACGTTACTCGAAAGTTTCCAGAGGGAGCGACAGTCAATGTCGCTCCCTTTCTTGTTTGCGGACTAAAAAGGTCTTGAATTATTTCCGTCTCATTCGGAAAGGTTTACATTAAAAAGTTGTAACTTTATCGTTTAATGTAATTTATAATGAAATCAAATGTGGCGAAAAACAGCCATTTGTAGGTTTGACAGGGGGCTGCCCCATCCCTCACGAAATCCGTGATAAGCCTTGTCTTCCGGGCGATTCAGGCAGAAAAAACCTGAGGAACCGGGACAGTCGTGTCCCATGCTGAATGAATTTCAGGGTCGGATCTTTGATCCGGTTCCTGACGTCAGGATACGAACGAGAAAGGCAGCAGACTATGGCAGCGTTCGGCAGCTCTGATGCGGCCCTTATCGTGTCAAACCGTTTCCCGGCGAATACTCCATGCCGGAACGGATGATGAAAGCAGGACCGATGAAAAAACTCTGGCGATATCTCCCAGCGTTGCCGGCGCTGATGCTATCGGGTTGCACGGTTGATCTGCTTCAGCCGCGCGGTCCGATCGCAGAAATGAACCGCGATGTCATGGTGGCAGAATTTGTCATCATGATGTTTGTTGTGGTTCCGACCTGTATCGCAACGCTTTACTTTGCTTGGAAGTATCGTGCTTCCAACACCCAGGCCGAGTATCTGCCGACCTGGGATCACTCAACGAAGATTGAGTATGTTATCTGGGGCGTACCTTCCCTGATCATTATCGCTCTCGGTGCGATCAGCTGGTACAGCACTCACGCTTACGACCCGTACCGCCCGATTCAGACGGCTGACAACGTCAAGCCGCTGAATGTGCAGGTGGTCTCTCTCGACTGGAAATGGCTGTTCATCTATCCGGATCTGGGGATCGCAACGATCAACCAGCTGGATGTCCCGACGAACACGCCGCTGAACTTCCAGATCACCTCTGACACCGTCATGACGTCTTTCTTCATCCCGCGTCTGGGATCGATGATCTACTCCATGCCAGGTCAGCAGACGCAGCTGCATCTTCTTGCAACTGAGTCCGGTGATTATCTGGGTGAAGCTTCCCAGTTCAGTGGTCGCGGTTTCTCTGACATGAAGTTCCGCACCCTCGCCATGGCACCTGAAGAATTCAGTGCCTGGGTCGAGAAGGTGAAGAGCGGCAGCGAAAACCTCGATGACACGACATATCCGAAGTATTCCGCCCCGCAGGAAGCTGCGCCGGTTCAGTACTTCGCGCATGTCCAGCCGGATCTCTTCGACGGCATCGTCGCCAAGTACAACAATGGCATGATGGTTGAGAAGACGACGGGCAAGGTCATGCATATGCAGTCCGCTTCCAGCGCTGCACCGTCCGACACTGGCATGAAGGAATAACCGACAGATGCTCGGAAAACTCTCCCTTTCAGCCATACCTTTTGATGTGCCGATCCTTGTCGGCACATTCCTGGGTGTGGCTGTCATCGGCCTTGCCGTGCTGGGTGCCGTTACTTACTTCGGTAAGTGGGGTTACCTGTGGCGTGAATGGCTGACGACAGTCGACCATAAGCGCCTTGCCGTGATGTATATCATCCTGGCAATTGTCATGCTGTTCCGCGGTTTCGCGGACGCCATCATGATGCGTACCCAGCTCGCGCTGGCCTATGCCGGTAACCCTGGTTACCTTCCGCCACACCACTACGACCAGATCTTCTCCGCTCACGGCACGATCATGATTTTCTTCATGGCCATGGCGTTCATGACGGGGCTGCTCAATCTGGTGGTGCCTCTCCAGATCGGTGCGCGCGACGTTGCGTTCCCGTTCCTGAACTCGCTCAGCTTCTATATGACGCTGGTCGGCGCCCTTCTGATCAATCTGTCACTGTTCATCGGTGAGTTTGCTCAGTGCGGTTGGCTGGTTTACCCGCCTCTGTCCGAGATGCAGTTCAGCCCGGGCGTCGGCGTTGACTACTACATCTGGGCCGTTCAGATTTCCGGTGTCGGAACGCTTCTGACGGGCGTGAACTTCTTCACGACCATCGTTAAGATGCGTGCTCCTGGCATGGGCTGGATGCAGATGCCGGTCTTCACGTGGACAGCGTTCTGCACGACCGTGCTGATCATGGTGTCCTTCCCGGTTCTGACGGTTACGCTGGCACTGCTCAGCCTCGACCGTTACCTCGGCATGCACTTCTTCACGAACGATGCCGGCGGCAACGTCATGCTGTATCTGAGCATGATCTGGACCTGGGGCCATCCGGAAGTTTACATCCTGGTCATCCCGGCCTTCGGTGTTTTCTCTGAAGTTACCTCAACGTTCTCCCGCAAGCCGCTCTTCGGCTACAACACGATGGTTTACGCTACGTGCTCCATCATGGTGCTGTCGTTCGTCGTGTGGGTGCATCACTTTTTCACCATGGGCGCAGGTGCCAACGTCAATACCTTCTTCGGTATCATGACGATGGTTATCGCAGTCCCGACTGGCGTGAAGATCTTCAACTGGCTGTTCACCATGTATAAGGGACGTGTTGAATTCACGGCTCCGATGTACTGGACGATCGGCTTCATGATCACCTTCTCCATCGGTGGCATGACGGGCGTCATGATGGCCATGCCGGCCGCTGACTGGATCCTTCACAACTCCCTGTTCCTCATTGCCCACTTCCACAACGTCATCATCGGCGGCGTGTACTTCGGTTACATTGCAGGTATGGGCTTCTGGTTCCCGAAGGCTTTCGGCTTCAAGCTGAACGAAGCCTGGGGCAAGCGCGCGTTCTGGTGCTGGTTCGTTGGCTTCTATCTTGCCTTCGTTCCGCTCTATGTCCTCGGTCTCGAAGGCATGACGCGTCGTATGAACCACTACGACAATCCGGACTGGCGTCCGTGGCTGCTGATTGCAGAAGCTGGTGCGGTTGTTATCGCTCTGGGTATCGTCTGCCAGCTCACGCAGCTTTACGTCTCCATCCGTGACCGTAACCTGCCGGAAAACCTCGACCTGACGGGCGATCCGTGGGGTGGCCGTACGCTGGAGTGGTCCATTTCTTCTCCGCCGCCGGCTTATAACTTCGCAGTGATCCCGGACATCCACGGTCTGGACACGTTCCACACCGAGAAGCAGCTTGGCCGTCGTGCACACAACAAGCCGCTTGCTCCGATCCACATGCCGAAGAACACCGCTGCTGGTGCCTTCATCGGTGCGTTCGCCTTCATCCTGGGCTTCGGTGCAATCTGGTACATCTGGTGGATGGCTGGTCTTGGTCTGATCGGTATCGCTGCCACCATGATCATGCGCAGTGCAAACCGTGATATCGACTACTACGTCCCTGTCAGCGAAATCGAGCACAACGAGGAAGTCTATTCCCGTCGTATCGCCGCTGCTCAGGCAGCAGAGTAAGGGGGGCATAGCTAATGGCTCACGAAGCAACCATGTCGCCTCTGGCACACGCTGACGGTCACGATCACGAGCATCACCACGAGAGCCCGAACGTCTTCGGTTTCTGGCTCTACCTGATGACCGACTGCATTCTCTTCGGGTCGATCTTTGCTGCTTTCGCAGTCCTCCGGAACCAGTACGCCGGAGGCCCTTCGGGGAAAGAACTGTTCGATCTGACGAATGTCGGCATCGAGACGGCTATCCTGCTGTTCTCGTCCATCACCTACGGCTTTGCCTCGCTCAGTGCGCTGGCAAAGAACAAGGGGATGGTTCTTCTGTGGCTCGCCGTGACGTTCGTTCTGGGTCTCTCCTTCGTTGGTCTTGAGGTGACTGAGTTCACTCACATGATCGCAGAAGGAAATGGTCCTGACCGTTCTGCATTCCTCTCCGCGTTCTTCACGCTGGTTGGTACGCACGGTCTTCACGTCACCTGCGGTCTGATCTGGATGGCAGTTCTGATGGTCCAGATGATGGGCCCGCAGGATCTGTCTCCGCGGATGATGGACAAGCTGACTTGCCTCAGCCTGTTCTGGCACTTTCTGGACATCGTCTGGATCTGTGTTTTCTCCTTCGTCTATCTCGCAGGTGTGATGTAATGGCCCAGGCACATACAACCCACGATGGTAGCCACGGCTCCTATCAGTCTTACATCATCGGGTTCGTTCTTGCGGTCGTCCTGACTGTTGCGTCTTTCGCAGCAGTCATGACACACGCACTGGCCCCGGGGATGGCACTTGCAGCTCTCGGTGTTCTTGCGGTCGTTCAGATCGTGGTCCACCTGGTGTTCTTCCTTCATATGAACACCAGCAACGAGCAGAGCTGGAACCTGATGTGCTTCATCTTTGCAGCAGTATCAGTCATCGTCATTATTGGCGGCACGCTGTTCATCATGCATGACACGGCCATCAACATGATGTCCCGCTAAGATCTCTTTTGGGATCACGGCAGGAAAGGCTGGCAGGAGAGATCCTGTCAGCCTTTTTTTATGTCTGCTTTCCTGATCGGCGTTCAGGCGTTTGCCTTTATGCCCTCGCAGTCTCCAACTGAGCAGGGTGTGGCAGGCGCAATAAAAAAGCCCGGCACAATGGCCGGGCTTGATAGTGTCTTGGTGGGTGAGGCGTCTCAGTCCTTGTGGGGAGCCTCGGACAGCATGGCTGCCTTGCCCGGCTGATCTTTCCACTCTTCCGCGTCAGCTGGCTGTTCGCCCTTGCGGGTAATGTTCGGCCACTGGGCGGCGAGACGGGAGTTGATCTCGATCCATGGAGCTGCACGGTTGTCGCTATCCGGGAAGATGGCTTCTGCCGGGCACTCAGGTTCGCAAACGCCGCAGTCGATGCATTCGTCCGGATTAATGACGAGGAAATTTTCTCCGGCATAGAAGCAGTCTACGGGGCAAACTTCCACGCAGTCCATGAACTTGCACTTGATGCAGTTTTCCGTGACCACATAGCTCATTGGTGTCTCCGATCCTCATTCGGGCCCGGCTGTGCGGCCCAATTTCATATTGTGCGGGATGATATGCGAAGGATTGGCCTAGGAAGCAAGCTTCTTAGGCTCTTCTCTCACGATCTCGTATAGCTGGGATGCTTCTTTCGCGGGGCCCCGACGCTCCCCAAGGTCCAGAACGCGCCAGACACGCACGTCTTCACCGGGGCTGAGAGGCGGCAGGGTCACCACATCACCCACCCTGAGTTTGGCATGCGGCTTGCTGGTGGGCTGTCTGTTTACCCGGATGCGCCCTTTGCTGACAATGGTTGCACAGAGCGGGCGTGTCTTGGCAACGCGGGCATAATAAAGCCACTGATCCAAGCGTTGATAGGCATCACTCATGGGGCAGCACGATCTCTCAGAATGGCCAGGGCGGCGAAAGGGCTGTCTGGTCGGACAATGGGGCGTCTTGCGTTGCTGGCCGCTCCTGACGGTCTGGCCTTCCTGCGTGTTGCTCGATTGCGGCGGTCAGCCAGAAGCATCAGTGGTGCAGGGGGCCCAGCATACGTTTGGCTGGGAGAGCACGGTGGTTTGTGGGCAACGCCAAGGGCACCAAGAACCTCAGGAAGAAGATCGGCTTTGAGTCCAAGACGTGAGGCGAGACCGACGGGAGCAGGATGATCCCGCTTGCGCGTCAATTGCTCCAGCTCTTTCACAATACGTTCGGCGATATCGAGTCTGACCCCTGTCTTCGCTGCCTGCAGCCAGCCTGGAACGCCTTCCACCATATGCCATGGCAACGAGACACGACCGGCTGGCGGGGGCATCAGGGGAAGGCCAAGGCGGATTTGTGTGAGAAGTGTCAGAAGGGCCGATGCTCGTGGACGCAGAAGTGCGGGACAGAAAACGGCAAAACGACCCACTTCCACGCCGAGCTTCCGCAAGGCGCGTTGAGCTGGAGGCGGAAGGGACTGATCTGACGGCAGGACAGGGGAGATACCGCCATCTTCATGCAATCGATGAAGAATGCCTCTGAGTTGAGGCTGATCCGTTACGGCGTTTTGCGCTTTGTAGAGAACGGAGAGATCCCGTTGAAGCGTGCTGTCCACATAACGGAGAAGGCGCTGCTCAACCTGAATTCGCTGATTGGTGTCAGTGAACTCAGCGGAAAACAATCTGACGGCTGGCTGCAGAAACGTTTTTCCAACCATCAATCGGCCAAGGGGAATATTGTCCCACGATAGAATGCCGGTGTCTGTCTCAAGGGACAAAGCACTATCCGGCGCCTCCTGAAATAGGCGAACCCGGCGTGGGATCTCCTGCAGCAGCGCTTTGCGTCCGGCTTTGAGAACGATCTGATGATCAGGCCCGTTTGTGGTGTCGGTTTGGAGCGAAAAGCCACGGATCTTGCCGATGCTATGGCCTTCAACAATGACCTCTCCGTCTGCGGTGACGGCAGACAGGAGGTTACGGTCTGTCTCAGCATCCAGTCGACGAAGCAGGGACGTGGCGCGTCTGTCCACAAAGCGGGACGTCAGGCGCTCATGCAGTGCGTCTGAAAGCAGGTCTTCCACTTCCCGGGCGCGCTGTTGCCAGACAGATGAGTGACGGCTCCATTCTGTTCTGGCGGCCACATAAGAGCAGACCCGTACGCCCGTCAGACGATGCATCAGGGTATCAATGTCACCTTCGGTGCGGGCAAAACCCTTGATGTGTCCTTCCATCCAGTTTGCTGGAACAGCGCCATCTTTGAGGATATGCAGGAACAGGCGTGCGCAGAGCCGTGTATGACTGTCATCGCCAAGTTTGCGGAAATCAGGGATTTGGCAGACTTCCCAGAGAAGAGACGTCGCACGTTTTCCTTTGGCGACCTCCCGAATTTCCGGGTCCAGAATCAGGGACTCAAGGGTCACAACGTCAGACGCAACGCGGCCTGCCATTAGGCCGCGGGAAGGCGGCGCGACCGTAAGGCTGGCGAGAAGAGCCCGGGGATTGCTGAAATCCAGTGCGTGATTGCGCCAGTATAGCCGTTGAATCGGATCGAAGCGGTGCTGTTCTACGGCATCTATAGTTGCGGCCGACATGGGCGGGCAATCAGCCGTAGTGCCAAATGTACCGTCCTTCATGCCACGGCCAGCACGGCCGGCAATCTGCGCTATTTCCTGCGGGAAGAGCGGGCGGGGTGTTGTGCCGTCAAATTTGGAAAGCTGGGCAAGCGCAACATGGTCCACATCCATGTTCAACCCCATCCCGATGGCATCGGTGGCCACCAGGTAATCGACTTCCCGGTTCTGGTAGAGCTCGATCTGGGCGTTTCGCGTCCGTGGGCTGAGTTGCCCCATGATGACGGCACAACCACCTCTCCGGCGTCGTATGACTTCGGCCAGAGCGTAAACTTCTGACATCGAGAAAGCCACGATGGCCGATCGGGGGGGAAGGCGAGAAAGCTTGGTTGGTCCGGTGCTCACGAGACTCGACAAACGTGTGCGTGTGTCGATTTCGATTCCGGGCACCAGCTTTTGCAGGAGCGGACGAATTGTTTCCGCACCAAGGAAGAGTGTCTCTACGGTTCCCCGGGCGTGGAGGAGGCGATCCGTAAAGATATGTCCACGGTCCGGGTCAGACGCGAGCTGGATTTCATCGACAGCGACGAATTCGGCTTTCCGGTCCAGTGGCATGGCCTCGACCGTGCAGGAAAACCATCGCGCGCCTGGAGGAACAATTTTTTCCTCACCTGTTATAAGGGCGACGGAACGCTCCCCTTTGGCCGCGACCAGGCGTTCGTAGTTTTCGCGCGCGAGAAGGCGCAACGGAAAACCGATGATGCCGGAGGAATGAGCCATCATGCGAGTCAGAGCATAGTGCGTCTTGCCCGTATTGGTTGGGCCAAGTGCCGCACGGACGCTTGCTGGCATGATATGATGAGCGGAATGGTTACCGCGGTGTGCACCCTTCATGCGTGAATGGTCGGGTGCCTGCGGAACAAAAGCAAGCGTTCGAGCCAAAAGGTTCGATCTTTTAAGGAAAGAGGTTCATGAGTTCTCACATCCAGCTCCCTTTTGTTTCCGTCAGCGAGGCTCCAACACCCCGCGTTGTGCATCTGGTGAAGGTGCAGGATGACAAGACGATTGCCGGTCTTCTGGGCGAGCACGCATCTTTTCTGACGGCGCAGGGGTTCAAAGCAAAAGATGGCGCTTTCACGCTTCTGCCCGGTGACGGTGGGGCGGGAGCGGCTCTGCTTTGTGTCGATGAGGTGCGCCTGAATGACCCGACAGCCTTTGGCGTGCTGGGAACGATCCTTCCGGAGGGTGACTGGAGCCTTCTGCCGCACGGGATGGAAAGCGCCGTTCAGGAGACTGCTCTGCTCGGGTTCGCCATGGGAACATATCAATATCGTGTCGGGGTCGTGCGGTCATTCACCACGCGATTGGTTGTTCCGGACGAGGCGGCCACCATCACGGCCTATGCGAAAGCAAACTGGTTTGGCAGGGATCTGATCAATACGCCCGCCAATCTGCTTGGTCCGAAAGATCTGGCGCTGTCGGCTTATCGGGCTTTGGAAAATCGTGGAGCAGACGTTCGCATTGTTGAGGGCGATGACCTGAAGGCCGCGTATCCATGTTTGGCAGAGGTGGGTGAGGGGTCTGAGCGCAAGCCTGCTGTTGTTGTGGCCCGCTGGAAAGCCCGTGAAGGCGCGCCGCGTCTGTCTCTTGTTGGGAAGGGTGTATGCTTCGATACGGGGGGGTACGACCTGAAGCCCGCAGCAGGCATGTTGCGAATGAAAAAAGATATGGGTGGTGCGGCCCTGCTTCTGGCCGTGATGTGCGCGGCGATTGATCTGCAACTGGATGTTGATCTGGAACTGCGTCTTGGATGTGTTGAGAACAGTGTGTCTGGCCATGCCATGCGTCCTGGCGATGTTCTGCGGACACGAAGCGGAAAAACGGTAGAGATTGGCAACACGGATGCAGAGGGGCGTTTGGTGTTGTGCGATTTGATAACGGAAGCCGCTGAATCTGCGCCAGATTACATTGTGGATGCTGCAACCCTGACCGGCGCTGCGCGCGTAGCTCTCGGCCCAGACCTTCCGGCAGTCTTCAGTAACAGTGATGAACTGGCTCAATTACTGCTCGAATCGGGCTCAGATACTGCAGATGCTTTGTGGAGATTGCCACTCTGGCATGGCTATGACGCATGGCTTGATAGTAAAATAGCCGACGTCGGAAATATTACATCCAAGCCTATGGCGGGCGCTATTACAGCCGCTTTGTACCTTCAGCGCTTCGTTCCTGCCAGACAAAACTGGCTGCATATAGACACTTACGCCTGGAATGACGCCAATTCTCCGGGTCGGCCAGAAGGTGGCGAGACGCTGGCACTTCGTGCGCTTCTTAAAATGATAACAAACATTCGCAGGTCTTCGTGAAGTGAAGAACCTGACGGGAAGGTGATCCTTAACGAACCGTAATATGATTGTCTTAAAACTATGGGGTGTAAATCTGCTTCTGATAGGGCATACGGCCTTCCATGTTCGAAAGCTGCTAGCCGCAGCATAAATCGTTTTGAAACCCGCATACTTGCGGATGCGTTTCAAAACACCAGATGTAGAAGACCAACGCTCAATCCCATGATGGGGTGAGCCACAGATGCAACCCCTCGGGCCGGCAAGGCTCGAATGTTCTTTTTCCTGTTACTCGATCGGGTAACAGGCAGGGCAGACCGTTAAGGAGAGAGAAATGCCTCAGGCTAACAACGACCAGATGCTTCACCTTCTATGCGACACCGTAGTCTCCATGGTGCGCCGTGATGGTCCTGATCTGTCTGCCCGCCAGCTTGCTGTGTTCCTGACCTGCTACCTGCGTGACGGTGCACACACTGTTCGTGGTCTGGCTTCAGAGCTCAAGGTGTCCAAGCCTGCTATTACACGCGCTCTGGACCGTTTGGGTGAGCTGGATCTGGCACGTCGTAAGGTTGATCCGCTGGATCGTCGTTCCGTCCTCGTGCAGCGCACGCTGAAGGGTTCTTCCTTCCTTCGTGAGATGCGCGCTGTCATGGCTGAAGCTTCCGGCACCCGTCCGGTTCGTGCAGAGCGCGCAGCTGCTTCTGTCGAGCGTATCAGCACACGTCGCGCTGGCTGATTACCAGCGATCCTGCACGCGGGCTCTGGCTCGCGTGCAGATATAGCCTGTCCAGCAAAGCTGAGGCAGAAGAATGAGCAGAGCAGTTACGAGCCACTCATTGGCCAGACAGGCCGCAGCACCCCACAGTGCAAATCCCCAATAGACAGTCGTTACAAGCGGCATCGGTAGTCCGGAGCGGATCGCGAGCTGATAAAGATGCCCACGGTGGGCCTCGGTCAGTCGATCGCCTGCGCGGGCGCGGCGAGCCAACGTAAAGAGGACATCCCACAGCACGCCTGAAAGCACTGCGAGTACGATGAGCGCCGAAGTATGGAGAGGTTGCATGGCCCCCCAGGCGATGACAAGCGCTCCTGCCTGACTGCCAACATCCCCCATAAAAATGCGGGCTTTGGGAAAATTCCATGGCAGAAATGCTGCAAGGCACACCGCGAACAGCACGAAAATAACGGGTTGGATCCCTGCTGACGCCAGAAGGGCCGCGGCGATCATCATCGTGCCTGAGGCTAGCCCGTTAATCCCGTCGATAAAGTTGAGGGCATTGGTGATAAACACGGCCCCCAGTATGAAAATCCCCATCATTGGCAGAGATGCGCCCGTTCCAGCCGCGGCCAAAAAGGCGGCCATGAACTGTGCACCAAGCTTGTAACGCGCCCTGAAAGAATACAGATCGTCCAGCCAGGAAACGGCAGCGAGTAGAATAACGCCGGCCAGCATCCCGATGACGGACGGATTTAGAATGGGCTGCCCTTTGAGAAACAGGCTTGGTAACGCGCAGAGCAGAAAAGCTCCGATAATGCCGATGCCTCCGCCTTTGGGTGTTGGCCGCGTATGGGAGCTGCGGTGCACGGGAGTGTCCATAATTCCGGCCTGAATCATCAGGACGACCAAGACCGTGCACAGGACTGCGGCACACAAGTCCAGCAGGGTAAGACCGGAGAGAAAGGACGACAAAGAAAAGGGCATGGACGGACTTTATGGGAACAGTGGTTTTGGCGTTATAAGGGAGACGTGAAAGTCACACCATCTTCTGGCCCTCAGTTTCCGGCCCCGTCTAGCGCTATCAGCCGTACAGGTCGCACGACCGCACAGGCGAGACGCATCGCTCTCAATGTTCTTCTGGATGGAGTCGTGTCCGCAGCGGCAGCCCCTGTGGCACGTTGGCTGGCTGACCCTCATGGAGGACTGCTTCATCCGCTGTGGTTTGTGGCGGGCGGGGGGATTACGCTCCTCGTCAGCGGGCTGCCTTTTCGTATGGCACAGCAATACTGGCGGTTTTCCGGTCTTTCCGATCTCTTTAATATTGCCTGTGCGTCAGTTGTCAGTGCCACGCTGTTTTCAACTTTGCTGCACCTGGCTGGCTACCCGCTTCCAAGCACGACATTCCCGGTCATTCATGCGCTGGTTCTACTGACATGCTTGGGTGCTCTACGCATGTTCTGGCGGCTCACAGCGCGCCGTCGCCTTATGGTCGCTGAGCGGGAGCGCGTGCTGTTACTTGGCGCTGATCACGAAGCGGATCTTTTCATTCGCGCAATGGAGCGGGATCATCAGGCGGGACGTCGCGTTGTCGGGCTTCTGACAGGTGGGACGCAGCAGGCAGGGCGACGCATTCACAGTTGTCCCATTCTTGGAACGATTGATGAAACGCCTGAAATTCTGAAGCAGATGTCAGCCTCGGGGCGCCTGCCGGATACGTTGGTTATCACCACGTCCGAACTGCGGGGCGCTCCGTTGTCCCGTATCCTCGAAGTGGCGCGTGAGTATGGTGTTGATGTTCAGAGAACGCCCTCTCTGACTGATCTGAAGCCCGCAGACAGTGTTGAGCTTCGTCCCGTCGCCATTGAAGATCTGTTGAACAGGCCTCCGGTAGCGTTGAATAGCGAAGGGATGAGCCGCCTGATCGCTGGTCAGGTCATCGCTGTAACGGGGGCTGGCGGTAGCATTGGATCTGAACTGGCGCGACAGATCGCTTCGTTCAGACCTGCTGCCATTCTTCTGATTGAAAACAGCGAGTACGCGCTGTGGCAGATCAACCTGGATCTTTCAGAGCGATATCCTGCAGTTCAGCGGCATCAGATTATTGCTGATGTGCGTGATCGCGGCAGGATCTCCGAAATTTTCATGGAATACCGTCCAGCACTGATTTTCCATGCCGCCGCGCTCAAGCACGTACCAATCGTGGAATCAAATCCGATCGAGGGTGTTCTGACCAACGTCGTGGGCACCCGCATTGTTCTGGACGAGGCCGAACGTTCAGGTGCGCAGGCGATGGTGATGATTTCAACGGACAAGGCCGTTAACCCTTCCAGTCTCATGGGGGCAAGCAAGCGTTGCGCTGAGGTCTATGGACAGGCGCTCGATATGCGTGCGCGTGCTGGTAAAGGCGGTTTGCGGTGTGTGACCGTGCGTTTTGGGAATGTCTTAGGATCTACCGGGTCTGTCGTCCCCCTGTTTCGCCGTCAGCTTGAACATGGCGGCCCGCTGACTGTAACCCACCCGGACATGACCCGTTACTTCATGACGATCCCTGAAGCGGTGGGTCTGGTGCTTCAGGCTGCCGTCCGTGGCACTCAGGATGCTTGCGGGGAAGATACAACAGATCAGCGTCTTCGGCAGGGCGGCATTTTCGTTCTGGATATGGGCGATCCGGTCAGGATCATGGATCTTGCCTGTCAGATGATCCGTCTGGCTGGCCTCAAACCAGAAACAGACGTGGAAATCCAGATTACGGGCCTGCGCCCTGGCGAGAAGCTTTTTGAAGAGCTGTTTCATGGCCGGGAAGCGCCTGTGCCGACAGATGCGCCAGGTCTGAGAATGGCGTCTCCACGGACCGTGGATTTCAATATCGCGACTGATGCCATGAATGCGCTGGAAGCGGCGTGCCACCGCGAAGATCTTTCAGCTGTCATGGAAATATTTCACCGGCTGGTGCCGGAATTCAACCATAACCGGGATGGAAAGGCGCCGTCTGCGGTCGCGCTTTCACAGCCTGATGCGGAGGTCACTGCATGATTACCCCGATAGCCTTTCTGGATCTGCCCAAACAGCAGGCTCGTCTGAAAGACGCGATCAAGAGCCGTGTTGATGCAGTGTTTGAGCATTGTCGCTTTGTCATGGGCCCCGAGGTCGAGGAACTGGAGCAGCGGCTGGCCGAGTTCGGAGGCGCGAAATATGCAGTTGGCGTCTCTTCGGGCACCGATGCACTCCTGATGGTTCTGATGGCAGAAGAGATCGGACCGGGCGACGCCGTTTTTCTGCCAGCCTTCACCTATACGGCGACGGCTGAAGTTGTTCTCCTTTTGGGAGCAACCCCCGTTTTCGTTGATGTGGAACCAGATACGTTCCAGATCAGTCTGACGTCTCTCGCGGAGCGGCTGACGGCTGTGCGGGACGCTGAGGAACTGGAGCCGCGAGCTCTGATCGGGGTGGATCTTTTCGGGCAGCCTGCGCCTTGGGATGAACTGAAAATTTTTGCGGCTCAGGAAGGCCTGACGCTTATTGCGGACTGCGCGCAGTCTTTCGGAGCCTCCTATCACGGACGCCGTCTGGGGCACGAGGCGCGTGCTACGACGCTATCATTTTTCCCGTCCAAGCCTCTCGGCGGCTACGGAGACGGCGGTGCTATTTTGACGGATGATGAGGACCTGGCCATCCTCTATCGTTCGCTGCGAACGCACGGTGAGGGCAAAACGCGATACGAAGTGGAGCGGATTGGCATCAACGGTCGGCTGGACACGATTCAGGCGGCTGTTCTTCTGGCGAAACTGGATGCTTTTGAAGATGAGCTGATCAAGCGTGAAGCCATTGCCTGCGCATATGACCGTGCCATGCCGCAAGGTATTCAACAGCCGGTGCGCGTGCCTGACAGCGAAAGTGCCTGGGCGATTTACAGCGTGTTGCTGCCAGATGCAGCGAAACGGGATTCCCTGCAGGCGCACTTGAAGGCCGCGGGTGTGCCGACGGCAGTGTACTACCCGAAACCTCTCCATCATCAGCCTGCGTATAGCGAGCATCATGATGGCGCGGCTCTTCCTGTTTCGGAAGATCTCGGAACACGTATTCTCGCACTTCCTATTCAGCCAGAGCTGACGAGTGAAGAAGTGGATCGTATCACGGAAGCCCTGAAAAGCTGGGCAGGAGACACGTTATGAGGCGCGAGCAGAAGCTGTTACTGGCTTTTTGTGCACTGGTTTTCATTCCAGTGGGTATTGTCTGGTTCGTGGCGTGGCCGCTGATTCACGCATGGAAATTCCCGCCGGTGACTGAAGGCAAGATAGTCGCTCCTGTCAGCCGGGATCTGAGTGCAACTGAAGTTCAGGACATTAATCTGTGGCTTCAGTCGCACACAACGGCCTGGGGCCCCAGCGGGGAGCAGCCGCCCGCGAAGGGGCAGGTCATCCTGCGCATGAACAACGCAGACAATCATCCGGTCATCATTTCCATCTGGAAGCACAAACATCAAGCGGACATCGTCGGCGTGCAGCTTGAGGACAATGGCCCCTACCGCATGAACGCCTTTGAAGACGCGTCTCTCACGGCGCTCCAGCCCGCAGAATTGCAGCCTCACGGATAAAGCTCAACACTTCAGGACTGAAAGGCGCCTGTCGTTCAGGTGTCTGTCAGTCTTGCATGTCTTCGTACATTGTCCCCGTCTTGCGCCAGAGTTCCGGGCCCACGGCCTTTTGCAAAGGCTTTTGAAGCTCCAGCCAATCCTTTGCGAGGCTTTGAGCTTCTGGGGCAGATGGGGATACCGAGCGGGCAAGAGCATCTTCACAGCGCACGATAAGTCGTTCCCAGAGAACCTGATAGGATGTTCTGTCTTTAGTTGGGAAGTGACGATCCATTTGCGTCTGCCCCGCCAGCTGTTCTTCCGCAGTAAAGTATTTTTCAAAAACGGGCTGAATGTTTTCCCGTTGTAGAATGGCTTCTCCTTCTCGCAGAAGAAGGCAAAATGCCACCAGATCCATCGGACCATTGTAAATCTGGCTCTCCGAACCAGAGAGTTGGTCAGAGATTAGATGATGGGTGGTGCGGAGTTGGGAAATTGTTCTTTCTCATACTGCCATGCGTGCTGATAGCAGGAAAAGTTGGGTCGCTATGATATCTTTTGGGGATGCCGGCTTCAGGTCCAGGGAGCGGATCTCAGCGAGACTAAATCCCATGCGCTTTGAAAGAAAAATGCGTGCCAGCGTGCTGATTGTCTGGAGCGTGTAAACGCGTCTGCCATTTTCAGCCTGGGCTGGCTTGATGAGCCCCAAAGCTTCGAAATGTCGAAGTGTCCGGGGTGTTGTTGCGCTGGCTTTGGCAAGTTCGCCAATGGTCAGGGTCTTTGCAGTCATTGATCTTCCTCCTGACGCATCATCTGCAATGATGACGTTACGTCAGGAGCAAGCGAAATATTCAGTCTTTCCGGGCTTCGTCTTCGGAAATTTCGCCGACGTCGCGGCGGGTCTGTTCTTCGTCATCGAGAGGGGCCGTTGCCTTGTCTCCCATAGCCAGCAGAGCTGCCGTGATCGGAGATGCCAGGATCAGGCCGGGAATACCAAGAATGGTGCTGAAAACCGTCTGGGACAGAATGGCAACCGCAGGTGGCATATGGACTGCACGCCGCTGGATGAGTGGTGCAAGAACGTTGCCTTCAAAGAACTGGATCACGCTGTAAAGAATGGCCACGAACAGGGCTTCTTTGCTTCCCATGGAGAGGCCCAGCAGCACGGCCGGGACCGCACCAAGAATGGCGCCGATATAGGGAATGAAGTTGCAGATACCAGCAACCACACCGAGTGCAAGCGCAAGAGGGACGCCAATCAAAGAAAGGCCAATCCCGGACAGAATGCCCACGACGAGCATGTCGAGGGCCTGACCTGCTGTCCACGCCCAGAGTGTCGTGCCCGCAGCCATGAGTAACTCACGTGCGGATGCACGGTGCTGGGAAGGAACGAGGCGTAGGAAGCCGTCAATGTAAATTGCAGGAGACAAAGCAAAGTACAGCCCTGCAATGAGAATGACAGCCAGTGTGCCCAGCACACCAAAGGCGCTGCTGAGAATACCAGTCACGGACCCTGCAAGGCCGGAGCCGAGGGAACCAAGGCTGCCAGACGTTGCATCATTTCCGCCAACTGCGGTTGGAAGATGATCCAGAACAAGTTGACCCAGAGTAGACCCTGAAAGATGCGATTTCAGATCGCCGGACTGCTGGACAAGTGCCTGTTTGAGGCGAATGAACTGGTCCCCGATCGCCGGGCCGCTGCTCCAGACAAGGCCTGCCAGTGCGAGCAGGATAACCACTGTGACGAGAGCAACAGCGCCCTGATAGGGGATGAACGAGACGTGGCGCCGTACGATCCGGGCGAGGCCATGCAGGACGACGGCCATCAGTGCTGAGGCGAAAACAACAGCCAGCACATCCTTCATCAGCCAGACAGCCAGAAGGATCAGCGTCACAGTCAGGGCGATCCGTAACAGGCTGGCAATTTTTGAAAGTTCGCGCGCGCGCGGTTCCTTCTCGTCTCGGTCCTTCGGGTCGGAAAACGAAATAGGCATCAGCCGGTCCATCCTGAATCTGTAGGCCGGTGTTGGCTTATGGACTTCGGGAAGGCGGGTCAATTGGCTGAGGTAATCTAACGATACTCTCACGGAGTGCTTACAGCCGTGAGAGTACACACGCTACAGTTAAGTTCGGCTTTGGTTAGGCAGAAGCATCTTCAAGTTCCGCCTGTGCTTCGAGCCAGAGCTCTTCTGTTTTCTCCTGTGTCGCATTCAGAGCAGAAAGATGAGCATTCAGCGACGCGATTTCACCGGGATTCCCTGACTGATAGAGCTCCGGATCGGCAAGCTTGGTCTCAATTTTCTCTTTTTCCCGATTGATCTGAGCCAGCTTCGCTTCAGCATCACGAATTTTTCGGCGGAGCGGGGCCAGCGCTCGTGTGAGCTCCTTGCGGTCAATTTTCTTCTGGGGAGCTGTCGCCTGAGACGCCTCCTGCGAGGCCGGACGATTGGCGTTTCTGTTCCGCTCCGTATTTTCCGCTCTGGCCTTGCGAGCACGTTCGACCAGCCATGCCTTGTATTCCGCCATGTCGCCGTCAAACGGCGCAATGGTCCCGTCTTCAACCAGCCAGAACCGATCCGCCACGGATTCCACCAGATGGCTGTCATGGCTGATGAGGATTACCGCGCCCTCAAATTCGGAAAGGGCACGGATCAGGGCATCGCGTGCGTCAAGATCAAGATGGTTGGTTGGCTCATCGAGGATGAGAAGATGCGGGGCGTCACGAGTGGAGAGCGCGAGAAGAAGGCGTGCTTTTTCCCCGCCGGACAATTCTGAAACACGGGTTTCAGCGCGATTAACATCAAGTCCGAAGCGCGCGAGCTGTGAGCGTACGGCAACCGGCGTCGCATCAGGCATGGCGCGGGCCATGTGATCGATCGGTGTTTCAGACAGGACAAGTTCGTCAGCCTGATGCTGCGCGAAATAGCCGATCTTGAGCTTTGGCGAGTGATTGTAAGATCCCGCCATGGGATCAAGACGTCCGGCCAGTAGCTTGGCGAATGTGGACTTGCCGCGCCCGTTCTGGCCTAGAAGCGCGATTCGGTCTTCCATATCGAGCCGCTGGTTCAGCCCTTTGAGAACCACCCGTCCATCATACCCTAGACTGACATTGTCGAGGGTGATCATCGGTGGGGGAAGGGGCTGCGGTTCCGGGAATGAAAAGCGCGTCGGCGTGTCTTCCACCACGCTGTCAATCTGCGGAAGGCGCTCAAGCGCTTTCAGGCGGGCCTGAGCCTGTTTGGCTTTCGTGGCTTTCGCGCGGAAGCGATCGACGAAGGACTGCATATGCGCACGCTGTGTCGCAATGCGCTCAGCCATACGATTTTGCTGAAGGGCCTGTTCTGTCCGGATGCGCACGAAGTTGTCGTAGCCGCCGGGCGTCAGGCTAAGTTTCTGATGATCCAGATGAGCAATGGCATCGACTGTATTGTCGAGAAGTGATCGGTCATGACTGACGATCAGAGCCGCACCAGGGAATTTTGCGAGCCAGGATTCGAGCCAGAGGGTGGCTTCGATATCAAGATGGTTGGTGGGCTCATCCAGCAGAAGGAGATCGGGGCTGAGGAAGAGGGCCGTCGCCAGCGAGACACGCATTCTCCAGCCACCTGAGAAGTCCGAGACCGAGCGAAGCTGCGCGTCTTGATCGAAGCCCAGCCCCGACAGGATGGCGCCGGCACGGGCGGGGGCCGTGTAGGCGTCAATGGCAATCAGGCGCTCATGTACATCTGCGATACGGGCAGGGTCGGTGGCAGTCTCGGCTTCGGCAAGGAGAGCCGCGCGCTCGATGTCGCCTTCCAGCACCGTGTCGATCAGCGAGGTGTCACCAGATGGTGTTTCCTGCTTCACGCGGCCCATTGTGGCCCGATTTGCAAGCGTGATGGTGCCCCCATCCGGGGCAATATCCCCTGCAATCGCGCCAAGAAGCGTTGATTTTCCAGCCCCATTTTTTCCGATGAGGCCAATTTTCCGACCGGGGTCGACTGTCAGCGATGCGCCATCCAGCAGGGTACGGCCGACGATGCGGAGAGTCAGGTCAGTGATGGTGAGCAGGCTCACGGGCGCCTCGATCAGTCGGGAAGAGTGAAAAAACCGCGACAGACCTATCAGGAACTACGAATTTGCTCTAGTGGAACGGCGGGATTTACCCCTTTGTCCAACAGGAGAAGAAAGATGGCTCTCGAGCGCACGCTTTCAATCATCAAGCCCGACGCCACGAAGCGTAACCTGACCGGCAAGATCAATGCCGTGTTCGAGGAAGCCGGTCTGCGCATCGTTGCTCAGAAGCGCATCCAGCTGACCGAGAAGCAGGCTGGCGCTTTCTACGCAGTTCACAAGGAGCGTCCGTTCTACGGCAGCCTCGTGTCCTCCATGCTCGCTGAGCCGGTTGTCGTGCAGGTTCTGCAGGCTGAGAACGCTGTTGCAAAGCACCGTGAAGTCATGGGCGCAACGAACCCGGCTGATGCAGCTGAGGGCACCGTGCGTAAGCTTTATGCTGAAAGCATCGAAGCAAACTCCGTGCACGGTTCTGACAGCCTTGAGAACGCGAAGAACGAGATCGCTTTCTTCTTCGCTGAGACAGAAATCCTGCCGTAAGGTCTGGGTTTCTGCCAATGGAGAGCCGCAGGCTCTGTGGCTCTCCATTTTCAATGATTTGGGACGGTATCTGAACGCCCCGACTGGTCAGCCTTCACACGTTCCCGGTTCCGCTGTCATCCAGGCCCACTCTGCGGCATGATGATGGAAGAGAGGCATGGTTCGATCTGTGGGCAACGACGCTACAACTTCTTTCCTTTACAAATATCCGCTGGCTATCGTCTGGGGACTTCTGGTCTCTGCCTGCCTGATGTTTCTGGTGATCGCGACCCCGCCATTACAGGTCGCAGATGAGCCAAATCATTTTCAGAGAGCCATACAGATCTCTCAGGGACAGTTGATCGGCCATCGTTTCAGTGCCTCTGATAGCGGTGGTGTCATTCCTGAAGACAGCGTTGTATTCGCTTACAGATATGATGATCTCAAAGGTCGATACGAACGGAAAGTAGACTGGAACCGTATCTTCGGCAGCACACCGTTAAGCTGGAAAAGTCCGAAGCGGGAAGCAGGCTTTCCAAACACGGTGATCTATTCTCCGATCTTTTATTTTCCATCAGTGGTGGGGATTGAAGTCGGCAAAAGACTTCATGAAGATATTTTAAAGTCTTTTTATCTGGCGCGCATGTCCAGCGCCGTCTTTTGCGTACTTTCCGGAATGTTCGCCCTTGCGATTGTCCGTCAGGGACGACTGATTATTGCAGCATTTCTCTCAATGCCTATGTCGCTGTCGTTGTTCGCATCTTGCTCTCAGGATGGGCCTTTGATCGCAGCCTGTGCAGTCTGTACGGCTCTTATGACGCGATTAAATGATGATTTCTGCAAGAACAGATGGTTCTGGCCAACACTCGCGCTTCTGATGGGATGCATTCTTGCATCCAAGCCACCTTATATTCTCATCGCGTTTCTACCGCTGATCATTGCTCCATGGGCGGCTTGGCGCTCGGCTGCGGGTGCGTGTGTGTTTGCCGCATTTGCTGCTCTGGCATGGTCGGTTATGGGTGTTCACTCAACGAAGATCCCTTTTCGTTCAGCAGATGGGGTTGATGCGGCGCGTCAGCTACGTTTCGTTCTTTCTCACCCGTTCAAAACAATCACAGTACTTCTGCACACATTCAGGGTCTCTGCTTATTCCTTAATGGGCCAGTTTGTCGGTGTTCTGGGATGGCTTGATGCACGACTTCCAGACTGGTTTTACCAGTTCGAAGTCATGTTTTTCATTCTCGTAGGTATTTTCTCTTGCCTTTACCTGACAAGAAAAATTGGAAGAGACGAGCTACTGAGAAAGGCGCTCATATTTTGTGTGTCCATTGGGACTGTCAGCGCTGTCAGCCTTTCTCTCTATCTTATCTGGACCCCCGTCGGTGACAGTTATATTGGTGGCCTTCAGGGAAGATATTATATCCCCGCTGCAATTTTCTCAGTACTGATCTTTCCTTTCGCATCAACGCCCCATTTTCTGTCCGTTACTAAAGCAAAGGCCGTTGAAATCGGGCTTCTTACGGTGGGGTTATGGGTAGGATTTGGCGCTATCGTTCAGACGATACTGGCGCGGTATTGGTAATTGCCGTGACCATTTAAGAGTGAGGGGACGGTTTCCGCGAAAGAAGTAGCCGCCCCCTTGGATTTCTATGCGTTAATTCCAAAGACGCGCATAAATGCCGGTTGCTTCAATGCAGACATGCGCAACGCAAACGAAATAGGCGCCTAAAAGGCCCGCACAGACCGTTTGATACGTTTTGTTCTGGCGCGGCAGGAACAGCAGAACTCCACTTAGAATAGCAGCGCAGCTTATATAAAAATAACGTCCCTGAAGGCCGCTGACAGTGTTCTCTCCAAGGTGAGAGAAGCCAACGTAGAATGCCAGAAGAGTTAAGAGCGAATAAAGCGCACCAAGCGCAATCAGGACTGCTCCGGATCGTGGACTAGCAATGGGCCGTTTGTCAGCGAGAGCCAGCAGAACAATCAGAGCTATAGCTATATACCCAGTGCCTTCACCAATCTTGAAGAAAAGTGGCACTGGGCCGCCGCCAAAACGTCCCCATGCGTCCTCCCACCACCAGTGCGAGCCAACACGGTAAGTTTCAGCGATTTCCCGAACAAAAGACCATGGGTGCTCCAGCATGGTCAGGATCTGGACTTTAGGATCTCCTCCCGTATTCCAGTAATGCGCAGGCGTGAATGGGTAAATTCCGTTCCAGACAACGGCGGAGACAAGGCTCAGTCCGACGACCGTCATACAGAACTGGACATATTTTCTCTGGGTCGGGAAAGAATTCGTCGGCACAAGAAAACAGCCAAGACTCAGAAAGCTACAGGTTAATTTGAAAAGCCCCAATGGAGCGGCCAAAGCGATAATCAGCCGGATCCAGATTTTCCGGTCTTCGGGAGGGGCCATCCGGGCCCGCAGGCAGCAGGCGAGGAACAGCATTGATCCCAGATTGGTGACAGGATCGGCGCTATATGTTGTCGCCAGATGGAGGCTTGTTGGCGTGGTCATCAGGGCAAGGACAGCCAGTCGCCCTACGGGCAGTACCGCAAGGACGAGTGCAAGCATCCCGATGTATCCAAACAGATTCCCTAAACGACCAGCGTAATATCTTGTATCCACGCCGCCATGTCCGGCATTGGCGATCATCATGGCGGTGGCTGAGGGAATATACATCAGTGGGGAATATGAAGCGGTCGAAGGGAAATGAACGACTTCCCGGTCTCTTTTGGCGTTCTCCAGATCCTTTGCAATCTGCGCAGCGACATTGCTGTCAGAAGGCTTATGCTGGTCCCGGTTTGAATTGAAATAGCGCACCCAGGTCAGCATACTGGTGTCGAGCCCACCCCCGAACATATGCCCCGAATAACGCTGTGCCAGAAGATTTCCCTGAGCGATCTGTTGCGCGCGGTAAAAATGGAATTCTTCATCTACGCCGCTAACAGGCGTGACGCGGTACACAAGAAAAACGCCGATAACAGCAATTGCGAGAAGATAAGCGAGTTCAAGAAGCCGCAGGTTTGTTTTGCAGAACGCAAAAAATGACGAAACGGACTTCATATCAGTGCTTATTTCCTTGTTGGGGCACATGACCGACTGCCATCCGGGCTCATATGCACCCACTCAGAGTAAGGCAATCCGCAAATTATAAAACTGAGTTTTGGAAGTGCTGAGCGTTTTTGCGGTCATTATCGGCAGGGCATTTAACTGAGAGGTGTCTTTACTACACAGTGCCCAGATAAAATGAGGAGCGGAATGAAAGGAGAAATTCCCGGTCATCCCGCCGCCAGATTACTGTCTGTTGATGTAGTTCTGAAGAACCAAAGGATACAGGGCGTGTTCCTGTTCCAGTACGCGTGCAGCAAGTGCGTCGGGTGTGTCACTCTTCAGAACCGGCACACGCGCTTGCCCAAGAATAGGCCCTTCATCCACCCCCGCAGTTACGAGGTGGACAGTACAACCGTGTTCGGTTGCGCCGACAGCAATGGCAGCCTCATGCGTGTGCAGTCCTGGAAATGCTGGCAACAGACTAGGGTGGATGTTGAGCATCCGGCCATCCCAGGCGTTGACGAGATAAGGCGTCAGGACACGCATATATCCGGCAAGGCAGACGAGTTGGGCTCCGGAAGCGCGGATGGCGGCATCCACCTTGCGTTCGTGAGCTTCACGGTCTTTCCCAAACGCCTTGTGGTCAATGGCTGCCGTCTGAAGACCGGCCGCGCGGGCGACCTCCAGACCAGCCGCATCCGGCTTGTTACTGAGCACGAGTACGATCCGAGCCGGAAAATCCGGCCTTTCACAGGCCTCGATTAGTGCACGCATGTTGCTGCCCCGCCCGCTGATAAGCACAGCGATGGGCGTCTTCTGCATCATGCGAAGGAGACCGGTGCGGTCAGGGCATAAGCCTCGTCGGAGCGGACAACTTCACCGATCTGGAAAGCGCTTTCTCCGCGGGCTTCCAGTTCAGCCAGAACGCGCTCTGGCTCAGGAGTGACGAGAACCATGCCAATGCCACAGTTGAAGACACGGAGCATTTCATCAGCTGAAACATTTCCGGTTTCTGCCATCCAGCGAAATACGGAAGGGACGACCCACGACGAACCGTCAATGCGAACACCCAGACCTTCCGGAAGGACGCGCGGCAGATTGCCCGGCAGGCCGCCGCCGGTAATATGTGCGCAGCCATGGAGCAGGCCCTTGGCGTGCAGATCCAGCACGCTGCGAACATAAAGCTTCGTAGGTGTCAGCAGGGCTTCGGCGAGTGTGTGTCCTTCAGAGAAGGGAGCCGGATCATTCCAGCCGAGGCCTGAACGGCGAACAACTTCCCGAACCAGAGAAAAGCCATTCGAGTGAACGCCTGAGGAAGGCATCCCGATCAGTGCGTCGCCTTCGCGGATGCCCGCGGGAAGGAGAGCGCCGCGTTCTGCCGCGCCGACACTGAAGCCGGCGAGATCATAATGCCCCGGTGCATACATGCCCGGCATTTCTGCAGTTTCGCCACCGACCAACGCACAGCCGGATTCTGCACAGGCATGGGCGATGCCCTTCACGACCGTTGAGGCATCTTCAATGGAGAGCTTGCCGGTCGCCAGATAGTCTAGGAAGAACAGAGGGGTTGCGCCTTGAACGACCAGATCGTTTACGCACATCGCCACGAGATCAATACCGACCTCATCATGCTTGCCGGCTTCGATCGCGACCATGAGTTTCGTGCCCACGCCGTCTGTGCAACTGACAAGGACCGGATCGGTGAAACCGGCAGCCTTCAGATCAAACAGGGCACCGAAGCCGCCCAGTCCGCCCATTGTGCCGGGGCGGTTCGTGGCTTTGGCTGCGGGCTTGATGGCATCGACCAGGGCATCGCCTGCTGCAATGTCTACACCAGCCTGTGCATAGCTGGCGCCCTGTGAGGTGTCGGGCTGATCGGTCATGATGAAGCTTCCCGCTGGTTGACGTGACGCCGTTCTAGAGCATCCTGCACGCGGGCGGAACGCTTGAATTGAAGGCGTAACGGCATGAAAAGGGATGAGGGATGACAAAACAGGACGGACAGGAAGGGCACGCCATAAGCGATGCCGGACCTCAGATGGCCTTTCCTCTGCGTCGTCCGACCGCGATGACAGCTGAACGCTTCATCACGAGCCCTTCAAATGCGCCTGCGCGCGCGTGGCTTTCACGCAAAGTGTGGCCTGATGGCCGATTGTGGCTCTGGGGGCCAGCGGGCACGGGAAAAACCCATCTGTTGTCTGTCTGGGCGCAGGAGCACGATGCGACCATTCTGGATGCGCGCCTGTTTTCTCACGCCTCTTCGGGAGGGCGTATTCGCGTAAGGGGAAACCTTGCGATTGATAATGCCGATTCGCCGGGCGATGAGGCAACCATGCTCCACCTGTTGAATGACGCGCTGACGCAGGGGGACCGGGTGTTGATGGTTGGGCGCCTTCCACCGTCACGCAGCCATGTCTCCCTCCCAGATCTGGGAAGCCGGCTCCGTGCGACCGCAACGACGGCCACGGGAGAGCCGGAGGACGATCTGCGGGCAACGTTGCTACTTTCTCTTCTGGCGGATCGCCAGCTCGTTGTTTCGCAGTCCGTTACGGAATGGCTTTGGCGTCATCTGCCGCGCACGGGAAATGCTCTGGTTTCGGCGGTTGAGCGACTGGATGATGCGGCTCTTGCCCGTGGAACTGCAATTACACGGGCGCTTGCGCGAGAAATGCTTCCCGATCTTCTGATGCCTGATATGTCAGAGGAATGACATAAAACCTACGTTTGACACACTTCTCCCAAGCCTTGATCTTAAACGGGTTTTGGTTCGAGCTTCCCGGAAGAGACCATCGTGACGACTGAAAATAATAAGCCAACTCCCCGTCGACGTTCGCGCAACCAGCCGCGAGAGGGGAATCTGACGCCAGCCGCAACCCGGGCCCGGCGGCGCAGAATGGTTGTTCCGACAGCTGAAGACTATGCTGACATGCCAACATCCCCAGCGCGGTTCATCAACCGGGAGCTTTCCTGGCTCGACTTTAATCAACGCGTCATTGAAGAAGCCGAAAGTTCGCGCAATCCGCTTCTGGAGCGTGTCCGTTTTCTCTCCATCAGCGCCAGTAACCTTGACGAGTTCTACTCAGTCCGTGTGGCGGGGCTGGTAGGGCAGGTCCGTGAAGGCATGGTTGTGCGGAGCCCGGATGGAGCGACGCCTGTTCAGCAGCTTTCGGCTGTGCGCCAGAAGGCCCGGTTCCTTCTCGCGGAGCAGCAGCGCGTCTGGCATCAGCTTGAAGGTGAGCTGAAAGAGGCCGGTATTTCGATCCTGTCGACCGAAAGTCTGGACGCTACGGATCTTGCACAGCTCTCAGCCCTGTTTGATGAGCGTGTTTTCCCGGTTCTGACGCCGCTGGCGGTTGATCCGTCTCATCCGCTGCCGTTTATTCCGAACATGGGGCTGGCGCTGGTGATGCGGCTCAAAGACCCCGCCTCGGGCAAGCACGTCATGGACGGGCTGATCCTGCTTCCCGCACAGGTGCCGCGTTTCCTGCGCCTTCCGTCCCGGGTTGGTGAAGGCAAGGACGCTACGGGTGAAATCCGCTTCATCCTGCTTGAAGATCTGATCAGCCTGTTTGCAGATCGCCTGTTCCCCGGCCTTATGATTGGTGCGGCCGGTGTTCTGCGGATTATCCGTGATACGGACGTTGAGTTTGAGGACGAGGCGGAAGATCTCGTTCGTTCTTATGAAACGGCTCTCAAACAGCGCCGTCGTGGCGTCGGTATTCATCTGGCTCTTGATCACAAGCTCCCTGAAACGCTCGGGCGCGAAATGGGTGAAGAGCTGGGTGTTGGCGATGAAGATGTCGTGGTCATGCCCAATTTTGTGGGCGTTGTAGATCTCAAGCAGTTGATTGTGGATGACCGCCCGGATCTGGTTTTCCCACCGTACAGCCCACGTTTCCCGGAACGCATTCTGGATTATGATGGAGACTGCTTCGCAGCCATCCGGGCAAAGGACATTGTCGTCCACCACCCGTTCGAGAGCTTCGATGTGGTTGTGCAGTTCCTGCGGCAGGCTGCGCGTGATCCGAATGTGCTGGCCATTAAGCAGACGCTGTATCGGACCTCACGCGATAGTCCGATCGTTCATGCTCTGATCGAGGCGGCGGAAGCCGGAAAATCCGTCACGGCCATGGTTGAACTGCGTGCCCGTTTCGACGAGGAAGCCAATATTCGTCTTTCGCGTGCGCTGGAAGCAGCTGGCGTGCAGGTTGTCTTTGGGTTTGCGCATCTGAAAACGCACGCGAAACTGAGCCTTGTGGTGCGTCGTGAAAACGGGACACTGCGTTCTTACGCCCACTTCGGGACCGGGAACTATCATCCCATTACGGCCCGGATTTACACGGATCTGTCGTTCTTCACCTGTGATCCGAAACTGGCGTCAGACTCTGCGCGGCTGTTCAATTACATGACCGGCTATGCCACGCCGGAAAAAATGGACGCGTTAGCCTTCTCTCCCATGACGATCCGTTCCACCCTTGAACAGCTCATCCGTGATGAAATCGCTCACGCGAAAGCAGGCCGTCCCGCTCGGATCTGGCTGAAAATGAACAGTCTGGTCGATGCTGAACTGATTGACCTGCTCTACGAAGCGTCGCAGGCCGGTGTGAAGATCGTCGGGATCATTCGTGGAATCTGTTGCCTTCGCCCGGGTGTGCCGGGGCTGTCTGATAACATCGACATCAAGTCCATTGTCGGTCGTTTTCTGGAGCATGCGCGTGTCTTTGCGTTTGGAAATGGTCACCGGATGCCGTCGCATAAGGCAAAAGTTTTCATTTCTTCCGCGGACTGGATGGTGCGAAACATGGATTGGCGGGTAGAAGCAATGGTGCCTATCACCAACCCAACCGTCCACGCGCAGATTCTCGGCCAGATCATGACCATGAATATCAAGGACAACCTTCAGAGCTGGACGCTTTCCAAGGACGGGCGTTGGCATCGGGTGTCTCCTGGTGCACACCCGTTCTCCGCACACGAGTACTTCATGAACAATCCCTCCCTGTCTGGCCGTGGGTCGGCCGCACGGGAAAAAGCTCTTCCGGAGGCCCATCGCCCGCGCGAACGGCCTGACCGGATTCTGGAAGACTGAAACCTCATGTCATCATCTGCACAGCGCTCCGCCATCGTTGATCTCGGGTCCAACTCCGTTCGGCTCGTGGTCTTCGAAGGCGTAGCGCGCAATCCGCTCCCCATCTTCAATGAGAAAGTGACACTCAAGCTGGGGCGCGGTCTGGATGCAACGGGTCGCCTAAACGACGAAGGCGTTACATTGGCGATGGACGTGTTGGGCCGGTTCCACACCGTCGCGCGGGCCATGGGAGCGGAACCTTTCGAGGTTCTGGCTACCGCGGCTGTGCGTGATGCCTCCAACGGGCCTGACTTCGTTTCTGCCATCCGGGCAAGAATGCCGGGTGTGGCCATTCGTGTGCTCGAAGGCACTGAGGAAGCAGATTATGCGGCCCGTGGTGTTCTCTGCGGGCTGCCGGAAGCCAATGGTCTGGTCGCGGATATCGGCGGCGGCTCACTGGAGCTGATCCACGTTGCTGACGGGCAGTATTACGAAGCCCTGACAACCAAGCTTGGCGTCATTCGTCTTCAGGATCGGGCGAAGGGTGTTCTGCTGGAAGCTGAGCGGATTGCCTCTGAAATGCTCCAGGAGGTCAACTGGCTTCCGGGTATGAGTGGCCGCCCATTGTATCTGGTCGGCGGAGCGTTCCGGGCTCTGGCACGTCTTCAGATTGCACGGACGCAGTATCCTCTGAATCTTGTCCATCTCTTCACGCTTTCCGAGGGTGAAGCACGCGAGATGTCGGATTGGGTCATCGGTGCCTCAAAACGCACTCTTGAAAAATTGCCGAATGCCCCACGGAAGCGATTGGGTGATGCGCCCTTCGCAGCGGTCGTCCTCAAGTGCCTGATGGAACGTGTTCGTCCGTCCAAAGTGGTCTTCAGCGTGGATGGCCTGCGGGAAGGCTGGTACATGCGACACGTCGCCTCCTCTGTCGCCGGGGAGGACCCCATGACGACGCTGGCGGAGGAAATGGCGGACCGTTTGGCGCGAAGCGTAACGCTCTCCAAGGCGCTCGTGGATTGGACGACACCGATTTTCCGGGGTGAGACACAGTCTCAGAAGCGTCTGCGTCAACTGACCTGTACCCTCTCGGATATCGGATCATACGATCATCCGGAATATCGTGCTGAACAGACCTATCAGCGTGTGATGCATTGTCACGGCGTGGGGTTCGAACACACGGCCCGTGCATTTATCGGCCTGACCCTGGCCGTGCGTTATGAAGTGGCAATGGACTCTCCATTGATTGAGCCATCGCGCCGCCTTCTGTCCCGCTCTGAAATTGATCGTGCTGTGAAGCTGGGTCTGGCGCTGCGTCTGGCCTATACGCTGTGCGCGGGAACGGAAGTGTTGCTGGAAGAATGCCGCCTACTGGTGGAAGAACCTCAGCTTGTGCTGATCCTCGGTGCACGGAGTGTCCGTGCAGCAGGAAGTGCAGTCCGTCGACGCTTTGAACGATTGGCCGCAGCCATGCAGCTTGAGGCTCAGGTAAGGGAAGAATGAGTTTGAGAATGAAGATCGGGACTAAGGCTGCATTGGGACTGTGTGCGGCCCTCACGATTGGTGCCGGCCTTGTCGGTTGTGGCAAGGTTCCCGGGCATGACCGTAACAAGTTGTGGGAGCTTGTCGGAAGCCGTTGCGCGAAGGACGCGCAGCATCATCCGTGTGCGGTGTATGATCCGCAGGATGGTTATGCTCTTCTGAAAGATCTGGCCGGGCATGGTCAGTATCTGCTCATCCCGACACGGAAAGTGCCAGGCATCGAAGATCCTTCGTTGCTTCAGACTGACACGCCAAACTATTTCTCTGAAGCTTGGGCCGAACGTCACCGGGTGTCTGAGGGATATGGTTTTCCCGTTTCAGACGATCATCTTTCGCTGGCTATCAATTCCCGTGATGGCCGGACGCAGGATCAACTTCACATTCATATTGACTGTCTGACGCCCTATGTCCGTGGGGAAATTGACAAGAACATGATTGGTGAGGACTGGACCCCGGTCTCCCTTTACGGTCATCCGTATCGTGCCAAGCTGGTGCAGACCCTTGATCAGTCGCCTTTCCGGCTGATCGGTGCGGAGAACATGGGCGATCATACGATCGTGGTGACACCGGGCCATCATGGTGGCTTCGTCATTCTCGACGATGTCGCTCATGCTCTGGACCGTGCATCTGGTGAGGAAGTTCAGGATCACAAGTGCAAGATTGATGATCCAAAACACAAGAGCATGCATATGGACGGCATGGAGCCGGGTATGCACATGAACGGGATGATGTAACCCTCCATCTTGTTCTCTGCCTCCGGGACTGGCATGGTTCGATCATCCTCGAACACTTGTTAATCCCGGAGATTGCCCGTGAACTGGCCTTTATTGGCGCTGGCCGTGGGCGCGTTCGCCATCGGAACCACCGAATTCACTCCGATGGGTCTTCTGCCTGTCATTGCACAGGGCCTTCAGGTTACTGTCCCGAAAGCGGGCGGACTTGTAACGGCCTATGCTGTGGGCGTGATGGTCGGCGCGCCTTTCATTACTCTTCTTCTCGCAAGACTTCGTCGGAAATTCGCCCTGACGCTCCTGATGGGGCTTTACGTTGCAGGGAACCTCCTGTCTGCCGTGGCAGGAAGCTATGAGCTTCTGTTCGCTTCACGCGTTCTGACCAGTCTGGCGCATGGTGCGTTCTTCGGGCTGGGTGCTGTTGAAGCGTCTGCCGTTGTTGCACCAGAACGCCGGGCGAGTGCCGTGGCAACAATGTTCATGGGGCTGACGGTCGCCAACATTATCGGTGTCCCGGCTGCCACCTGGCTTGGTATGAATTTCGGCTGGCACATGGCCTTTGGTGTGACGGCCATTCTGGGCGTTCTGACCATGATTGCCGTGCAACTGGCTCTTCCAGCCCGTGAAGCCGGTCCTGTTCCAGACGTTGCCAGCGAACTCAAGGCGTTGTTAAGGGCCAATGTTCTTCTCGCTTTGACCACGACGGCCATCGGGGCAGGGGCCATGTTCGTGCTCTACACGTATATCACGCCTATTCTTCAGCATATCACGCATGCCAGCCCACTGGTCATTACGGTTGCTCTGATGCTGACGGGCGTTGGATTCTCCATCGGAAATGCGATTGGTGGCCGCAGCGCGGATCGCTCTCTGGATGGCAGTCTGCTGATGTTCTTTCCCATTCTGGGTGCCGTCATGCTGCTCTTCCCCTGGGTGGCTCAAACCGTTCCAGGTGCATTGATCGCAACACTCGTTTGGGGCGCGGCGACATTTGCCTTGATGCCAGCTCTTCAGATGCGGGTCATGCAGGCTGCTCACGATGCACCAGCCCTGGCATCCTCGGTCAATATCGGCGCCTTCAATCTTGGCAATGCGATCGGGGCCGCTCTGGGTGGTGTCGCTCTGTCCATGGGGTTGGGTTATCCCGGTGTTTCCGTTATCGGAACGGCTCTGGCCCTCGTCGGGGTCGGTCTTGTTCTCTTTTCGCGAAAGGTGGCCCCGCCATGACCCGTTCCTTTCTGCTCGCCACCGGGCTTTTTTTTAGTGCGGCTCTCACGCCACTTGCGGCCTACGCCGAGCAGCCTGCCAACGTTGGTGACGCTGTCATGGCTGCCAGCGCGTATCACGATAGTGGTGATTACCAGCACGATTTTGACACGGTGATCGCACAGGCTCGTCACTGGGTGTCCGAGCGGGCGCCTCAGGTTCGCAAGCCGGCTATTGTTCTCGATATTGATGAGACGACACTCTCCAATTGGGACGAGATCCGTGCGGACAACTTTGGTTATATTGCCAATGGTCCCTGTGATGCGCTGCCGAAAGGTCCTTGCGGGGCGATTGCCTGGGAAAAGAGCGGCCGTGCTCCGGCGTTCGCTTCCACGCTGGCTCTGATTGATGAAGCCGAACGGAATCATGTCGCTGTGTTCTTCATCACAGGCCGTCATGAAGATGAGCGTGAAGCGACAGCACGCAATCTTCATTTGGCTGGAATCAAGCATTGGGACGGGCTGGATCTACGTCCAATGACATCTCATGGATATGCGGCGCACTATAAGGCACCGGCACGCGCTGCCATCGAGGCCAAGGGTTATACGATCATTGCAAGCCTGGGAGATCAGCCTTCTGATCTTGCGGACGGACATGCAGAGAAGGGCTTCCTTCTTCCCAACCCGTTTTATCGCGTTCCCTGAGACATATCTGTTTTCGGTATAAAAAAAGGTGCTCAGGAGAAAATCCTGAGCACTTTTTTTTGTGGCTTCAAAACGACTTTAGAAGACGTTCCAGATAGTCCAGTTCACCCTGAGGGCGGGTTCTGTCGGAAGCGCGACGACGTAGCTCACGTTCGATGTCCCGCGCCCGATCACGGGCGTTACGATCAGGGATGTGGGCGTCCGAATCCTTGCCGCTCTGGCCTTCGCCGAGCTTGCGGCCCAGTGGATCCTGATCCTTGCGGTCTTCGTCCCCGTCGTCGTCATCCCCGGCGTCAGGCTGATCGCCTCCGTCACCCTGCTGTCCAGCCTTGCCATGCTGCTGTTGCCCGGAGCCACCACCGCCCATGGATGGGATGAAACTCAGGCTTCCGCCTTTACCCTGACCAGACCCGCCGGACTTCTGGCTCTGGCGCATCTGCTTTCCGGCCTCAGACAGATCCGCGAGAGCCTTCTGTTCTGCCGTAAGCGCCTGATCATCCTTCCGGTCTGCCAAGGCCTTGCGAGCATCCTGCATATCTGCTTTTGCCTTGTCGAACGCAGTGGCGGGCTTGCCTGTCAGGTCTTTGACCCGCCGGCCAAGAATTTCATCCACCCGAGACAATGCACGCTGGAAGGCATGATCTGCGCGGCGCTCAGGCGACTGCGCCGCGACTGTCGCAGGATCAACAGGCGCTGCCGGTTTTGGAGCTGCTGACTGTTCCATATTCGGCGGCGGCTGCATTCCAAGCTGGCGCAGCAAATCGGCTGTAGACATCTGGCTGATGTCTTCATGGCCGTCCTGCTGGTCAGGCGGCAGAGCGGCCTTGCGGGCAGCAGACAAACGGGCCTGTGCATGATCCAGCAGGGTCGTTTCCCGATGAACCAGATCATGAAGAGCGGCACGTTGCGCGCGTGCCTCTTCCTGAGCCTTCATCTGAGCCGCGAGGGCTTTCAGATCTTCCGGCGTGGCCTGACGCATATGCTCGGCCATGTCTTCCATTTGCTGGAGTTTACGTAATGCTTCATCCCCATGCCCCTGCGATGCATCGTTCTGAAGGCGCTGCATCTGATCTGACCATGGATCAGCAGAGCTTGTGCCGGATTGCGGCATCATGATGCCGCTCTGGGCTGCCTTCTGAAAAAGAAGCTGCATGCGGTGGTTAAGGGCATCCTTGAGAGCTTTCGTGCGCTTCTGAAGTTCTTCCTGTTCAGCCAGCGTATGGCCTTTCTCTCCCAGAGACTGCATGTGATCGAGCTGTTGCTGAACACTCTGCTGTGCTGCCCGGACGGCCGCGGCTGCATCCGCAATTTCCGGCCCGTCCCGGCGGAGATCATCGAGATACAGAGCTAGTGCCCAAAGCTGCCCCGGCACCTGTTCCGCCGCTCCTTCAGGAGCATTGGATTGCAGGGAAGCAATATCGAGGCCAAGTGGGGCGAGGAGGGCGAGGACATCCGTTGTCTGCGTCAGGAGCTTCAGTTCGTCTGCCGCCTGCTGCGGACGTTCCTGTCCCAGCATCAAGCGGCGACGCAATGCGACAATGGCTCGTGCCAGTGGGTCCGAAAACTTCCGCGAACCTAGGTGGAAGCGCACAAAAGCACTGTGGTTTTCCCGGCCGGAAACACTAACGGCATGAAGGCGCCCTTCGACTTCCATTCCGGCAAATGGGTCCGAAGAAAGATCCGGGCGTGCCTCTCCCTTCGCATCTTTGGGGTGTCCATTCAGTGGCACTGGAACACGCACGATGCGGCCTTTGGGCAGGTTAGGTAGTCGGATTTCCACTTCCAGAGAGGCTACGCCATAAGTCTGCTGAACATGCCAGGGAAGGCTGGTGCGCCAGTCATCTTTCTGGGGAGCGGGTTTTCCGTCCCAGACTACGACTGGGGGCAGATCCGGCTCGACGTCCACGCGCCATGAACCCAACGTGCGACCGCGGGCTTTTAGCGTGACAGTGCCAGTCTGCTGCAACGTGGCTTTTTCGCTCCAGCTCCGTTCGTCCAGACGGTCATGACTGATGGAGGTTGCCCCCCGAAGAACCGGACGCCCGAATGTGCCTGTGATGGTCGCATTTAGAATGGCGCCCTGAGGAACGTGTATGGGATTGCCCTGCTGCGTTTGCGACAGAAACACTGGCGCGCCGGGAGCGTAGGATGGTCGGTCGATCCAGGCCTGAACGGACGGGAGCGGAATACTGTCGTCATCGACACCGGGCACAAGGCCAGCGTGCAAGCGGGATTGGGAATGTGATCCGCTCAGAACGGCCGCAATGGCAAGGGCTGCAGCTACAGAGGCCAGCCCGAGTTTTTCCTGCGTCGTGACGTCTGGCTTTGGCAGGCTGACCTTAAGCGGTCCCAGAGAAGAAACCACACGTTGAACGTGTTGCGTCCAGATGGCGCCTTGTTCGCCATCTGCTGCGTAGGCCGGGCGGTCGGCAAGAGTCAGAAGGGGCTGATAGGCCAGGCGAGAGTCGCGCTCGATCCGACGATCAACCTGAGCATCCGTAGGCTGCGGGATAGCACGCAGCCCTTTGACGCCCAGCCAGAAGGCAGTTCCTAAGACTGTGAGCTCGAAAAGAATGTGTAACCAGTCAGGCAGTGACTGGGGAATGCGGGCCAGACAGGCCAGCAGATAGAATGCCGCAAGAAGCAAAGACCAGCGCAGAGCTGGCCAGGCGTGTTCCCACCACAGAACGCGTCGAGCGCGACGGCGGACGGATGCTAGGCGAGCTGCTGCGGCAAACGAATCAGCCATGGGCGGGCAGGAGCCAGTCCGGAATAGTTTCTGCGGCGATCAGGTCTTGGACGCTCTGTCGCTGGCGGATGATCTCCCAGCGACCATTATCGACCAGAACCTGCGCAGCAAACGGCCGGGAATTATAGGTCGAACTCATGACGGATCCGTACGCTCCCGTATCCAGAAGGGCCACAAGATCTCCGCGCTTCAGGGAAGCGGGCAGAACCCGGTCCTTGGCAAAGATATCGCTGCTTTCACAGACTGGCCCCACCACGTCCCATGGCTTGAGTGCATCGTTAAATGCCGCCGGAGCGACGGGCAGGATACCGTGCCAAGAATCATAAAGCGCAGGACGGGCGAGATCGTTCATTGCCGCGTCGATCACGACGAAATCCGGATTGCCTGCTTTTGTTTCGATCACGCGGGACAGCAGAATTCCTGTCGGAGCAGAGAGCCAGCGGCCGGGCTCAATGCTAAGCTCAACCCCAAGGTCTCCAAGTGATTCGGCAATGACGCCTGCCAGCATTTCCGGTGGTGGAGCGATTTCGTCCTGATAGCGAATGCCTAGCCCACCGCCACAGTCCACTGTTTTGACGGTATGTCCAAGGGCACGAATTTCCCGAACCATATCTGCCAGACGGGAATAGCCCTGGCGGAACGGCTCGGCCGTCAGCATCTGACTGCCAAGATGAACCGCCAGGCCGACAAGCTCCACATGCTCCAAAGCAGCAGCTTCGGCGTACAGTTTAACCGCACGGCGATGCTCGATCCCGAACTTGTCTCCCGCGCGGCCCGTGCTGATCTTGTCATGCGTCTGTGCGTCGACATCCGGGTTCACGCGGAGTGCTGCCGGAGCAATCTTGCCACAGGCCTGTGCAATATCGTTCAGGCGATAAAGCTCTTCCACGCTCTCGACATTGATCTGCCGGATGCCGTGTTCCACTGCGGCGCGAAGTTCAAGATCCGATTTCCCGACGCCTGAAAAGACGATTCCATTCGGCTTGATCCCGGCATGTAGCGCGCGGGTCATCTCTCCACCGCTCACGATGTCCACGCCATAGCCACATTCGCGGAGGATCGTCAGTGTGGCTTGATGATCCTGTGATTTCATCGCGAAATGGAAATGCACCGGCAAGTTGCGGGCTTCAAACGCAGCTTTGAGCGCGTTTGCACGGCGACGCAGAGTGCCTGCTCCCGTGATCCAGCAGGGGGTTCCTGCTACGGCGGCGATGACATGCAGAGGCACGCCTTCAAAAAGAAGACCATCGCGCGCATTGACCTCCAGAGGAGGGCGGCTTGTCAGAAGGTCATTGAGCGTGGGTTCGGAAGAGAGAGCATTCATGATCTTCCTACCGTATCGTGGACGCTTGGATGTTCCAAGCTGTTCACACAGGCGCTAGTGTCTGAATTATGATGGAAGAACTGATCTCCCGGGCTCTTGAAGCCCGATCCCGGGCCTATGCGCCGTACTCCCGCTTTCAGGTTGGCGCGGCCCTGCGCTGTGAGGGCGTGGTTCATTCAGGCTGTAATGTCGAGAATGCAGCCTATCCGCTTGGAACCTGTGCTGAAGGCGGGGCCATTTCGGCCATGATTCTTGCCGGGGGACGACGCATTGAGGAAATCGTGATTGTAGGTGGTGGAGATCAGCCCTGCACACCGTGCGGTGGCTGTCGGCAGAAACTCCGTGAATTCGGCCTGCCTGATCTGAAAGTGCACATGATTTCGCCCACAGGAACCTTGCTTCTGACACGCACCCTCGTGGAATTGCTGCCTGACGCATTCGGTCCGGACAATCTGGAATGAAATACTGGCCCTGTTTTCTGGGACTTCTGGTGGTAGGAACGGTCTGTGCGCAGCCTCTTCCGTCTCTGCCCGGTCTTGGGGACGGGGCCAGACGTGAACTGATTGACGTCCGTGCGGCGCCCTGGCGAATTCTGGGGCGTGTACAGACTGAACTCGGCGTTAAATGTACGGGTTTTGCCGTAGCTCCCAATGTGGTCATGACGGCAGCTCACTGTCTCTGGTTGCCGAAAACGCACACTTATATACGGCCGAGCGATGTTCATGTGCTGATGGGATACTCGCGGGGCTCATACCGCCAACACGCCCATGTTGTCCGATTCATTATCCCACCCGGATACGACCCGAAAAACGAATCCGCTACCGGGGCCAGTGATCGGGCAACACTGTTGCTGTCGGAACCAGTTATCGCGACGCGGGATCTTCTCCCGGCGATTCCTGTGCAGGATGGCGCAAGGGCAATGCTGGTTGGGTATTCGCAAGATAGAAATGAAGTGCCATTCGGCGATCTGGACTGTCATATCAACGGAGTGACAGTCAGTGGTCTTGTCCATCACGATTGCGAGGCGACAAAAGGAGTGAGCGGCGCTCCGCTTCTGCTTCAAAAGCCTGACGGAACGTGGGGTATCGGCGGGCTTGCTGTCGCGGCAGATGTGGGGCCGGGCGGGTTGGCTGCTCCGCTTGTTCCTTAGTTGATGGCAGAAGAATTTTCATAATTCTGCAAACATCGCCTGCATGATGCGTTTGAAGGATCGGGAAACATCATCTTTGGTGTTCCCCACTTTTTATTCGGTCCGGAAAGGGGCACTTTAATGTATGTCATGGCAGGGAAAGGAACGGCGTCTGTCGGGCAGTCTCGTGGCATGCATGCGAGCAACGCCTATCTGACGCACCGCAAGAATGTTCTGGTTGTTGAAGACCAGGCCCTGTTGCGCTTTCTGGCTGCGGATATGCTTGAAGACGCCGGCTATAACCCGATTCTTGCTGCTACTGCCGATGAGGCGATGGATATTCTTTCCAAAGGTGAGACAGTCGATCTCGTCTTTTCGGATGTGAACATGCCCGGACGGCTCAACGGACTGGATCTCGCTGAGACAGTCGGAGCTCGCTGGCCGCAGATCGGCGTTGTACTGACGTCAGGTGCTTATCTTCAGGAAAAGCGACCTTTGCCAAACAAGGCGATGTTTCTTCCCAAGCCATACGAATGGGAAGACGTCTATCGTGCTCTGAAAGCACTGCAGCACTGAATTTTGTGAAGATGTTGTGTGGTGCACCCGAAAGGACTTGAACCTCTAACCCCCAGATTCGTAGTCTGGTGCTCTATCCAGTTGAGCTACGGGTGCGAACACTATATGTTTTTGGCAAAGCCAAAAGTAAGATGGTGCACCCGAAAGGACTTGAACCTCTAACCCCCAGATTCGTAGTCTGGTGCTCTATCCAGTTGAGCTACGGGTGCGTCTTGAGGCGGGGTTTTACAGGCGGTTTCAAAACCTGACAACCCCCCTCTGAAAATTAATTTCTACTTTCTTGTCATGGTGATGTGAGCACGGCAGGCACTGGAACCAAAAGTGCCACCAATCGCCTGACCAACGGGATATCCGTTAAAAACCAGCGCGGTCGGGCGGCCGTTCATGTCCTTGCTGGCAAGCTCTGCGTGATAGTGATGAACGCCGGGCTGATAGATGCCAGAAAGCACTTCAGAGCCATCTCCCGGTGTGAAAACGATCTTTCGCCCACGAATATCGAGTGTGGACGTGCGTTCTGTCGGGCAGGAGCCCTGATCCGTGACGAGAGCGCCTACCCAACGGCCTGATGGATCATTTCCAGGATCAGGAGTGGCGCAGGCTGCCAGAAAAGCCATGGCAGAAAGAGAAAAAAGAGCAATCGGACGCATGTTGTGCCTGTCCTGTGATGCAGAATGGATGACGCAGACGACACAACACCTTATAGGAGAGCATCAAAAGGCACCATGAACACGGAACGCGAGGCCATCACATTGACCCAGCAGGACGCCAGCACCGTCGCGAAACTCGACGAAACACTTCACGAAGACCGTATCCTCATTCTGGATTTCGGCAGCCAGGTAACGCAGCTCATCGCCCGCCGTGTGCGTGAGAGCGGTGTTTACTGTGAGATCTGGCCGTTCACGGCGACGGACGAGAAGATCCGTGAATTCAATCCGCGCGGTATCATTCTGTCTGGCAGCCCTGCCAGCGTTCATGACGAAAATGCTCCGGCGATTCCGGAAATCGTCTTTTCACTGAATCGTCCGGTTCTTGGCATCTGCTATGGCCAGCAGGCCATGTGCCAGAAGCTGGGCGGCAAGGTCGAAACGCACGAACATCGTGAATTCGGTCGCGCTTATATCGACATCGCTGAAGATTGCGCCCTGTTCCGTGGCGTCTGGGCACGCGGCAAGCGTGAACAGGTCTGGATGAGCCATGGCGATCGCGTCACGCAGCTTCCGCCGGGCTTCCGCGCTGTTGCCTATTCGGAAGGGGCTCCGTTCGCGATCATCGCCGATGAAGGCCGTCGCCTGTATGGTGTGCAGTTCCATCCGGAAGTCGTGCACACGCCGCATGGTGCTGCGCTGATCCGTAACTTTACGCACAATGTTGCGGGTTGCAGCGGCACGTGGACGATGGCTGGCTTCCGCGAGCTGGAAATCGCCCGTATCCGCAAGCAGGTCGGGGACGGCCGCGTCATTTGTGGTCTATCCGGCGGTGTGGACAGCTCCGTGGCGGCGAAGCTGATCCACGATGCTATCGGCGACCAGCTGACCTGTATTTTCGTTGATCCAGGCATCCTGCGTTCCGGTGAAGCCGACGAAGTCGTCAAGACGTTCCGCGGTCGCTTCAATATCCGTCTGGTTCACCGCGACGCATCTGACCTGTTCCTGAGTGAACTTGCAGGCGTCAAAGATCCGGAAATCAAGCGGAAGACCATTGGCCGCCTCTTTATCGAAGTGTTCGAGGAAGAAGCTGCAAAGCTTGGTGGCGCACAGTTCCTTGCTCAAGGCACGCTCTACCCAGACGTGATTGAAAGCGTCAGCTTCACGGGTGGCCCGTCCGTTACCATCAAGTCCCATCATAACGTTGGCGGCTTGCCGGATCGCATGAACATGCAGCTGGTCGAGCCTCTCCGCGAACTGTTCAAGGACGAAGTTCGTGAACTGGGGCGTGAACTTGGCATTCCGGAACATATCGTGGGACGTCATCCGTTCCCGGGTCCGGGGCTTGCTATTCGTATTCCAGGTGAGATCGACAAGGAAAAGCTGGATCTTCTGCGGAAGGTGGACGCGATCTACCTGGAAGAAATCCGAAATGCCGGCCTGTATGATGCCATCTGGCAGGCTTTTGCGGTTCTGCTTCCTGTGCGGACTGTCGGTGTGATGGGCGACGGCCGGACCTATGATCAGGCCTGCGCTCTGCGTGCCGTGACCAGCACTGACGGTATGACAGCTGAAGTCTATCCGTTCGACTTCGCGTTCCTGAATCGTGTTGCTGGCCGTATCGTCAATGAAGTCCGGGGTGTTAACCGCGTGACTTACGACATTACGTCCAAGCCGCCGGGAACAATCGAGTGGGAATGAGGTTCTAAACCTCTGTCATTTGGAAAGGCCTGTCCCGAGAGGGACGGGCCTTTTTTATGATCTTGCCATCAAAGCGGGCATTTGTTTCGCCTCGCGTCAATTTAACGCGCATTGCGACATTAGTTTTTATAGCAAAACAATATCGATCTCGTTCAGACTTTCGCATGTTCGTGTCGTCGCCATTTTCTGGCGGACAAAACAAGTGAGGAATTGCCGGTGTCTGGCACGGTGACAGTTCGAAGGTTGGTCCGTTTTTTTGCTCAGGGGCGCCTCCAGCGGAGTACTCCGGGCAGGCCTGCGCTTTAAGAGAGCTGCGACAATTCCTGCTTGTTGAACATCTGGACAATAGGACGAGGGCTAACGACGTGCGTCGCAGACTGATCTTGAAGATGCTTCCAGCGGGTCTACTGGCATTACGAGGGCAGGGGTATGCCCAAGATCGTGGAAACGGGCTGATACCAGCTTTTAAAGGTACGCCCCGGATTGCCGTGGGTGGGATTGCGTCAGAATGCAGCACTTACAGCCGTATTCGCTCCCGCATGCCGGAGTTCACTACGCTCCGAGGTGATGAGATTTTTGGAGCGCCGCTGTCCCAGCCGCTGCATCGTTACGATTTTGACCTCTTGCCGACCCTGGAAGCATCCGCACCGCCAGGCGGCCCAGTTGAGCGCAAGACGTATGAGGCTTTGAAATCAGAATATCTTGAGCGTCTGCGCAAGCTCCTACCGCTGGATGGTGTTTACCTGGCTATGCACGGTGCCCTGAGTGTCGAAGGCATGGATGATGCGGAGGGGGACTGGTATGCCGCAACGCGTTCTGTCGTCGGGCCGGATTGCCTGTTGTCCGCCTATTACGATCTTCACGGCAATCTCAGTCAGCGCAGTGTGGATACACTGGATGCTCTGACGGCATACCGCACGGCGCCGCATGTTGATCGTATCGAGAATGTCATGCGGGCTACGGATATGCTTACGCATTGTCTGCGTTACGGCCTGCGCCCCGGAATTGTGTGGGCAAGCATACCGGCGCTGCTTCCGGGTGAGCAGAGCAGCACAGAATGGGAGCCAGGACGCCGCCTGTGGGCAGATCTGGCGGAATACAATCGGCTGCCGGGTATTCTCGATGTCTCCCAACTGGTTGGATATGTCTGGGCTGATGAACCCCGTTCGGCTGCATCCGTGGTTGTCACAGGTACGAACGTCGAAGAGCAGAAACGCATCGCTACGGAACTGGCGCAGCGATACTGGGACGCACGACACGACTTTCATTTCGGCACACCAATCGGGACGATCGATGAGTGTCTCAGTCGTGCGATGTCATCAAAAACGCATCCCGTGGTCATTTCGGATTCCGGAGATAATCCGGGTGGTGGCGGAAACTCTGACCAGACCTTTTTCCTTCAGGCGCTCCTAAAGGCGGGCGCAAAGAATGTCCTGCTGGGTGGCATGACGGATCGTCCTGCAACGGATGCGTGCTACAAGGCGGGTGTAGGCGCAGTTCTGCCGTTATCTATCGGTGCGACCCTGGATCCCGTGATGTGCAAGCCTGTGCATGTTCGCGCGACTGTGAAACATCTGACGCCGGTCTCGCATCCCGATGAAGGTGAAGCTGTCATCGAATTCAATGGCATCACGGCGACGCTTTCTGCTCGGCGGCGTCTGTATCATTCGGCGGAAGCATTCCGGGATATTGGGCTGGAGCCAACCAATTTCAGCATTGTCGTTCTGAAATGCGGGTATCTCAACCCAACCATGAAACCGCTGGCCAATCCGGCACTCATGGCGCTTTCGCCGGGGGCTATCAATCAGGATATCGTCAATATCGGTAATCATCGCCGTAAACCGACTTGGCCTTGGGTGCCCGATCTGACGTACACGCCCAAACCTTATGTGTCGGCTCGAATTCATCGCAGCTAGGGAGCGTGGAGAGAGGAGGCAGATCCTCTCTTTTCCGCATAAAACTACGCCTCGGGTAACTGGATGGTCACCTGAGGCGGTTATAAACGCTCGTTAAGCTCTATCCAGAAAAAAGGCCTGCTCCTTTCGAAGAAGGCCTTTGTTTAGGCTGGAAAGACCTTAGTGTTCCATATGGTGCTTGTGGCCTGTCAGCTCTGTCGTGAGCTGGGCGCGGGCCTCACCGGATGGGAATTTTTCCGTGTGCAGGTTGATGTAGCTTTTGCCAGCCAGCACGTCCTTCACCTGATCTGCTGTCAGTGTCAGGGTTCCCGTCATCCGGGTCTGGTAAGGGCCAGGGATCGGCGCAATTACGCCGGCATCTTCACCCTCAGCTGCCGGACCATGCAGGTGAATTGCATTGACCGGGCCTGTCAGGCCGTTGTCTTCGAAACGGTACGACAGGGTGTTTTTGGTTGTGTCGAGCATGGCAGACGCTGACCCCTTGATGGGGGATGTTGCGCCATGTTCGCCTTTGAACGGACCAAAAAGATGGATCGTTTCAGCAGAAGCAGGCAGGGCCGTAACGGAGAGACCCAGCGCGAGAGCGGTAACGAAGAGACCTGTACGCATGGAACGTGATCCTTGCAGGAGTTGGAGACACTAAACGTGGTGTCAGGTCTCCAGTTCAGTGTTCCAGTACAGATAATCACGCCAGCTTTCGTGAAGATAGTGGGGCGGGAAGGTCCTCCCGTTTTCCTGAAGAAGGCGGCTGCTGGGCTGATCGGGTTTTCGGTGGGGGTGCATGCCGATCTCGCTGGGGAGGCGGGAGCCTTTGAGGAGATTGCAGGGGCTGCAGGCGGTAACAACGTTCTGCCAGGTTGTTTTTCCCCCTTTCGCACGGGGGATAACATGATCGAAAGTCAGCTCATGTGTTGGCAATCGATCATGGCAGTACTGACACGAAAAATTGTCCCGCAAGAAAACGTTGAACCGTGTGAAAGCGGGTTTTCGTGCTGAAGGAATGTAATCTTTCAGTGCGATAACGCTGGGAAGGCGCATGGCCATGCTGGGAGAGTGAACGACGGCGTCTTCGTACTCTGATAGAACGGATACCCGGTCCAGAAACACAGCCTTCACGGCTTCCTGCCATGACCATAGCGACAGCGGAAAGTATGAGAGCGGACGAAAATCCGCATTCAGAACAAGAGCCGGAAAATGCTGACTACTGACAGGCACCACGCGCTTCCTTTTTTGAAGGACGGCACATGCGGGAACTTCGGCGTAGAAAACTTAAGACAAACGCCGATAAACATGCGTCGTCGGCTTCTTTGAGATGACTATTTCAGTAAACTTCATGAACTGCAAGAAAACCCTCATGAAAGCTTGATGACGCTGCCTCCTGTAACGCGCTTTGCGCCCAGCCCGACTGGTTTCCTGCATCTTGGACACGTTGTGTCTGCCCTTCACGCGCGCGCGTCCGCCGGACAGGGTGGGCGGTTTCTTGTGCGGATTGAGGACATTGATACCGCGCGGTGCACATCAGCTTTTACTGCTGCGCTGGGCGAGGATCTGCAATGGCTGGGGCTATGGTCGCAGGAACCTGTGCGTCAACAATCCCGGCATCTGGCGGAATATACCCATGTTTTGACTGAACTCAGGAACAGGGAGCTTCTCTATCCCTGCTTTTGTACACGAGCTGAAATTGCTGCGGCTTCTACGTCTTATGCTCCAGACGGAAGTATTGTTTACCCGGGCACATGTTTCCGTGACGGCCGATCAATATCCGGGCGTGTACCAGTCTGGCGCCTGAACATGCAGCGCGCACTTAATGAACTTCAGGAAGTTCCGTCCTGGTATGAAGTGGGGCAGGGAAGAATTTCTGGCCGGGCTGACGAATTTGGAGACGTTGTGCTGGCCCGACGGGACACGGGTGTTTCCTATCACCTCTGCGTCACGCATGATGATGCCCAACAGGGTGTGACCTGCGTCACGCGTGGTCGGGATCTGTATGACGCAACATCCATTCATCGTGTTCTTCAGTGCTTGATGAAATGGCCAGAACCTCACTATCGCCATCATGCCCTTATCAAAGACGAAGGTGGCCGGAAGCTCTCAAAACGGAATGGCGTGGAAGGTATTCGGACGCTGCGTGCTGCTGGATGGACTGCCGAGCAGGTTCTGGCTCATCCGCTTGTGCTGAGAGCACTCGCGGAAAGCTGAAATCATGGGATGACGCAGCGGAGTGGGGGCCATCCCATAAAAAGTGATTACCGTGGAGAAGTGTTACTCTGCGGGATAGCTCCGCGGGTATGTGACGTCAGAGTCTGGGCCCGGTGGGCGTGGCGCCCCTTTCTTTCCACAGGCACTCAGGCTGGTGCTGAGGGCGAGAAAAGTTAGACCGAGAATCAAAAAACGTTTCATGTCGTCTCTCCAAGTTTGTTCAGCCAGGCCTGAGCCTGCTGCTGAACGTTGGACGGAGCCGTGCCGCCAAAGCTGGTGCGGGAGGCGAGGGAAGATTCAACCGTCAGAACATCAAAAATCCCTGCAGTGATGCCCGGCTCCACGGCCTGCATTTCAGCAAGGGAGAGATCAGCCAGATCACAGCCTTTCTGTTCAGCCAGGCCAACCAAACGGCCTGTAACGTGATGAGCCGTCCGGAAAGGCACGCGGAGTTCACGCACCAGCCAGTCCGCCAGATCTGTGGCGGTGGAGAAGCCCATGCCTGCGACTTCACGCATCCGGTCTGTGTTGGGCTTAAGGTCCCGGATCATCCCATCCATGGCAGCAAGGGACAGCGTCATGGCTTCTGTCGCGTCAAAGACAGGCTCTTTGTCTTCCTGCGTGTCCTTTGCGTAGGCCAGCGGCAGGCCCTTCATAACAGTCAGCAGGCCAACGAAATTCCCCATAATGCGGCCGATCTTGGCGCGCACCAGTTCAGCCGCGTCGGGGTTACGCTTCTGGGGCATGATGGACGAGCCGGTTGTGAACGCGTCCGACAGGGTTACGAATCCGAAGGGAGCAGATGCCCACATGACGATTTCTTCAGCCAGTCGCGACAGATGCATGGCCTGAAGAGACAGGGCTGACAGGAATTCGAGAGCGAAATCACGGTCTGAAACGGCGTCGAGTGAATTGGCCGTCGGGCGATCAAAATCCAGTGCTGCTGCCGTCATTGCACGGTCGATCGGGAAGGACGTTCCAGCCAGAGCCGCTGATCCCAGCGGGCATTCGTTCAATCGAGCCCGTGCATCGCGCAGGCGTCCACGGTCGCGGGAGAGCATTTCGACGTAAGCCAGAAGGTGATGGCCGAACGTTACAGGCTGAGCGACCTGAAGATGCGTGAAGCCGGGCATCGGCGTTGCGTGATGTTCCAGTGCGCGTGTCGCAAGGGCGCGCATGAGGGAAGCAGTCTGTTCCTGAAGGCCGTCAATCGCATCACGCACCCACAGGCGGAAATCTGTGGCCACCTGATCATTGCGGGACCGTGCCGTGTGCAGGCGCTTGCCGGCTTCGCCAATCCGCTCGGAGAGGCGTGCCTCGATGTTCATGTGAATGTCTTCGAGGGCCGGGGAGAACTCGAAGCGTCCTTCGCCGATTTCCTGTGCGATATCACCCAGTCCCTGCCGGATTTCCGCAAGCTCGGTTGCCGTCAGAAGGCCGACTTTCTGAAGCATCGCTGCATGTGCGAGAGAGCCGCGGATATCCTGACGCCAGAGGATTTTATCAAAGCCAATGGAGGCATTGATCTCACTCATAATCGCAGCCGGTCCGGAGGCGAAACGGCCACCCCATTGCGGGTTGGCAGCCGTACCTTCAAAGCTTGAGGCAGGATCGGTTTCTTTTTCGACAGGAACGTTTTTCATGATAACCGTAACAGGATGAAACAGAAGCAGATCGACCGGCGAACCCTTCTTTCAGGAGGCCTAAGCCTAGCTGCGGCGGCCAGCCTGCGCAATTCCGCACGTGCTGAAGATCGCCCGAAACCGATTGTTCCGTCTCTGGAGCCGGGGGCGGCACGTCTTGCTCCGCTGGAATTGAAGCTTCAGCGGCCCGAGGGCGGCAGTCGTGCCTTGTCGGCCTGGCGTGGCACGCCATTTGTTCTGCATGTCTGGGCAACCTGGTGTGCGCCCTGCAAGCATGAACTGCCGCAGCTGGATGCCTTTATGAAGGCGCTTGGAGACGACAGCCCTATCGTCCCGGTCGCTATGGCCAGTCATGGGCCGGGTGCGGTCGCTGCGTTTCTTAAGGCGCAAAATCTGACCCATATTGATCCGTGGTCTGCGGATGCTCACGAATTTCAGAGCTGGCTGGGCGACAAGCCGCTGAGCTTTCCTTCTACCTATCTGATTGATGCAGAGGGTCGTCTTCGCGCGGTGATTGAAGGCGAAACGGACTGGGGGGCGCCAGAGAGTGTGGCGCAGTTCAGAAAAGTTATTGCAGCTTTGAAAAAGTAATGGTGTTCTGGCGAAAGTGACAGCAGAACGAGTGATTTGATGGCAGTGACGATTGGTCGGCGTGGATTTATTGCGGGCGTAGGCGGTTTGAGCGTGGCTGCCGGCCTGTCTGGTGCCGCATGGGCTGGAAAGCAGGAAAATCTTCGTTCGGTCAGGAGTTTGGCGCCGGGGAAGCCGCAGCTTGAGCCCGTAGCGCTGCAACTGATTGGCCCAGCAGGGGCAACGCAATCGCTGGCCTCGATGCGAGGTAAGCCGTTCCTACTGCATGTGTGGGCAACGTGGTGCGGTCCTTGCAAACAGGAGCTTCCAAAGCTCGACGCTTTCTGTGCTTCCTTGGGAACAGACTGTCCCATCATTCCCGCTGCTGTAGCCAGTGGCACACCGGAAAAGGTTGCGTCATTTCTGGATGCGGCGGCTCTGAAGCACCTCCCGGCGTGGACGATGGACAAGGCTGCTTACAAAGCATGGTTGAAGACATCCGATGTCGCCATTCCAGTCACATACGTGATTGATTCGTCGGGTCATCTGCGGGCTGCTGCTGAAGGTGGTGTGAACTGGTCCGCCCCTGATGCCGCGCGTCAACTGCACGACGTTCTTGCCGGAATCTGATTTTTGATTTTCTGACGACACCAGGAATTCCACTGATGACTTTTTCTTTGACCCGCCGTGCCGCGCTCGCCGGAGCCGCCGGACTGCTCGCTTCTTCCCGTGTTTTCAGCGCTTCAGCTGAAGACAAAGGCATACCCTTTGTCCCGAATTCGTTCGGCGTTCTGGCCAAGCCTCGTGCTCTGCCAGTGCTCTCTTTCCAGAATGAGCAGGGGCAGGAAGTCCCTTTGTCGCATTGGTTCGGCAAGCCCTTCGTTCTGCACTTCTGGGCGACATGGTGCCCGCCATGCATCCGTGAACTTCCGTCCGTGAACGCGACGGCCAAGGCTCTGGGTGCAGACGGGCCACAGATTGTGACGGCAGCCGTGCGCGGCAGTACGGTGCCCAAGGTCCGGGCCTTTTATGATGCACACAAGATTGACGCCCTGCCGCTTCTCGTGGACCCGACGTCCTCTGTAATGATGGAAACGGCGGATCAGGATGCTCTGGTAGCGTCTATCAAGCATGTACGTCCGGACGATCTGAAAGATCTTACGCCAAGTGTCATGGCGCTGCATGGCGTGCCCCGGTCCCTTCTGCTGAACGCCAAGGGTGAAGTTGTCGCCGAGGCCATTGGGAATATGGACTGGTCTGCCGATGCGGTCCGCCATACCCTGTCCGTCCTCGCAGGCTAACAACGTAAAGAGTCGATGTCCCTTTCTCTGCTGGGTGCCGATGATCCGGCACCGTTCCTCCTGTTCCCCGAGACCCAACCGTCACCGTTTGTGCTGGTGAGTGACCATGCGGGAAAAGCTGTTCCCAAAGCATTGGAGTTTCTGGGCGTTGGGGAACCGGACTGGCACCGGCACATTGCATGGGACATCGGAATCGTCGGGGTAGGGCGGTTTCTGCGTGACCTGCTGGGCTCTCCCCTGATTGAGCAGGTCTATTCCCGGCTGGTCATCGATTGTAACCGCGCGCCGGGTCACCCGACATCCATGCCCCATGTCAGTGATGGGACCCACGTTCCAGGAAACAGTGAAGCGCCTGTTCATTGCCGGGCACGGCGCGAGCGCGAAATCCTCCATCCCTATCACGATGCAATTGCCGAGGTTCTGGCGGAACGGACATCGCGCCCGACGGCGCTGATTGCCTTGCACAGCTTTACCCCGGAAATGGCGGGTGTTCGGCGCCCCTGGCAGATCGGCATTCTTCATCACAAGGATAGCCGGATGGCTCGTGTGATGATCGATACTCTACGGGCAGAAGGTGACCTTTGCGTTGGAGACAACGAGCCTTACGTCCTGACTGATACCAACGAATACACAGTCCCCCGGCATGCAGAAGCAAACGGGTTGCCCTATCTGGAAATTGAACTTCGACAGGACCTTATTGCGGATGAGGAGGGGCAACGTGCATGGGCGGAGCGTCTCGCGAGACTTCTGCCTCAGGTCTGGGAGACACTGGCTGCATGATTGACGGACATACAAAACTTGCTGGTGTCATGGGATGGCCCGTAGAGCATTCCCGTTCGCCCATGCTGCACAATCACTGGTGCAGGGTGCACGATGTGAACGGGGCGTATGTGCCGCTCCCCACGCGACCGGAACATTTTGAGGCTGCTCTCAAGGGCTTGGCTGCGGCGGGCTTTCGGGGCGTGAACGTCACGATTCCGCACAAGGAAGCTGCGATGCGGGCCTGCGACAGCATGACGGATACCGCCAGGCGTGCGGGAGCCGTTAATACTGTGCGTTTTGAGAATGGTCAGATTATCGGTGACTGCACTGACGGCACGGGTTTTTGTGACAACCTCACCGCACATGGCGTCACCTTGTCCGGCCGAGCGCTAATCCTGGGGGCTGGAGGCGCAGCGCGCGCTGTTGCGGCTGCACTGCTGGATCGCGGCTGTGAGGTTGTAGTCGCGAACCGAACCATGGCGCGCGCCGAAGCGATGGTCGAGGCCCTGAAGGGAGGGGAAGCTGTCGAGTGGTATGACTGGCCGTCTCTCCTTCCGGGCTGTTCACTTCTGGTCAATGCAACGTCGCTGGGTATGAACGGCAAAGCCGACATAGACTGGGATGCAATGCTGCGGCAGGCCGGGTCCAGCCTGTGCGTGACAGATATTGTCTATACTCCGCGGGAGACACCGCTCCTGAAAGCGGCAAAAGCTGCCGATCTGCAAACGGTTGATGGTCTCGGGATGCTGATTCATCAGGCTCGGGCAGGGTTTCGATCCTGGTTCGGAGTAGACCCGGAAGCCGATGAGGCAACCTTCAATCTGCTGGCTGCAAGTCTGCGCTAACCCATGAAAATCATCGGTCTGACAGGCGGAATGGCGGCGGGGAAAAGTACAGTCGCCGCTCTGTTTCGTCGGGCCGGTGTGCCGGTTTTTGACGCGGACGCTGTCGTACGGACCCTCCAGGGGCCAAGAGGAAAGGCGCTCCCCGCCATTGCCCGCGTCTTTCCTGTTGCCGTGCAGGGCGGCGTTCTGAATCGTATGGCTCTGCGTCAGGCTGTGGTTGGAAATGTCGCCGCGCTTCAAGCGTTGGAGGCCATCATGCATCCGCTTGTAAAAGCCGAGCGAGAGAGGTTCCTGCGTCAATGTCGTGCGCGAAAAGAACCGTTCTGTGTCCTGGATATTCCGCTTCTAATGGAAATCGGTGAGGACCGGAAATGCGATGTGGTGGTGGTGGTTGAGGCCCCCATGGCAACACGCCTGTCCCGTATTTATCAGCGCGGGAAAACGGGTGCCAGAATGAGCGAAGCACAAGCACGTTCCCTCATCGCACGGCAAATGCCGGACCACGAACGCAGACGCCGGGCACACATCGTGATACGAACCGGCCTTTCCCGCGGATCTGCTGCCCGGCAGGTTCGCGCTCTTCTGCACCGTCTGCGCGAGGCTTCATGAAACGCTCGATCCTGTTCGATACGGAAACCACAGGCTTTGACCCGGATCAGGGCGATCGCATCATCGAAATCGCGGCCATCGAACTAATCGATGATCTGCCGACGACCAATTATTACCACGTTATGGTGCACCCTGAGCGCGACATTCCGGCCGAGGCCACGAAGGTGCATGGTTTTCGGATTGAAGATCTGGAGGGTGCGCCGAAGTTTCCAGAAATCGCAGACGGATTTCTGGAGTTTATTGGCGACGCCCCCATGATTGCGCATAATGCTCGCTTCGACTTCAAATTCGTGAACGCCGAACTGCAAAAATGCGGTCGCGCGCTGCTGGATTACGCCAGTCGTGCGATCGATACCGTGGAAATGGCACGCAAAAAATATCCGGGTATGCCCGCCAGCCTTGATGCGCTGTGTCGGCGCTTCAACATCGACCTGTCCCAGCGTGGCACCCATAACGCTCTGCTGGACTGCAAATTGCTGGCGGAAGTGTATGTCGAACTGATGGGCGGCCGCCAGCGCGGGCTTGGACTGGCTGGACCTTCACGGAGCCGCAGTATTGCAGAAGCGGGTGATATGCTCGCTAACCGGACCCCACGGAAAATGGCGCTCCCGAATGCAGAAGAGCTGGCGGCTCATACAGCGTTTGTGGATGGTCTGAAGGATCCGGTGTGGCGCCGCGACTGATGAAGATCCTGTTCATCACGTCCAACAGGCTTGGCGATGCCGTTATTTCCACCGGTGTGCTGGATGCTCTGCAAAAACGCTATCCGGCAGCTGTATTTACTGTTGTCTGTGGGCCGGTCGCGGCAGGGTTGTTCGAGCCAGACCCTCGTTGTGAGCGGGTTATTACTCTTGAAAAACGCCGCCACGATCGACACTGGCTGGACCTCTGGTCTGCATGCGTTCGAACGCGCTGGTTTATGGTTGTGGATCTGCGGGGTTCCCTCCTAAGCCTCACGCTGCGGACCCGTCGAAGGTTGATCGTTAAGGGAGGACGCCGGGACGGACGCAAAGTCGAGCAGCTTCGTGACGCGCTTGGCCGTCACAAAACCCCGATGCCGCGTGTCTGGACCTCCAGCCAGCATGACAAAACTGCAGAAGACCTGCTTGCGGGTGGCCCTTGGCTGGCTTTGGGGCCAACGGCGAACTGGGATGGCAAGATCTGGCCTCCAGAGCGATTTGTCGCGCTTGCTGAGGGCCTGCGTCGTCAGGGGATGCGACCTGTTCTGTTTTATGGGCCGGGAGATGCAGAAAAAGAACGCGCAAGGCCTGTTCTGGAAGCGCTCCCGGAGGCGCTGGACCTCGGCGGAGACAGGTCTCTCGGAGAGGTGGCAGCGCTGCTTGCTCGTTGTGCTCTCTTTGTAGGCAATGACTCAGGCCTCATGCATTTGGCCGCCGCTGCCGGAACGCCCACGCTTGGTCTGTTTGGGCCCTCCCGTATGTCCGAATATGCTCCGTCGGGGACTGAGGCGTTCGCAATCGCGGCTCCCGGTCCGGAAGGAAACGCGTCTTTGGAAGACCTGAGTGTCGAAGCGGTTCTGGGTGTTGCCAAAGCCATTCTGGCAGGAAACGCTGGTTCCTTCCGGACCTGACCTTGAAGCGCTGCCCTGCATGGCCGATAGAGAAAGTATGAGCGTTTCTTTCCAGCCTTCGCCTGTGGTGTCGTCTTCTTTTCCTGGGCGCAAAGCCAGAGTGGCCCATGTCATGGCGGGGTCGGCACGAGGCGGGGCGGAACTATTCTTTGAGCGCCTTTCCATGGCTCAAACTCAGGATGAGCGCCCTGTTCGCGCGCTGATCCGGCATGATTCCGCGCGGGAAGATCGTCTGCGTGCCGCTTGCGTGGAAACACATACGTTCAGGTTTGGTGGTGCTCTGGATGTCAGAACGCGGTCGCACTTGCGGCGGAATCTGCATGAGTTTCAGCCTGATATCGTTGTGGCCTGGATGAGTCGTGCGGCGCGCAAACTGCCAACAGGTCCTTGGCGGACAGCGGGGCGTCTGGGGGGATATTACGATCTGTCCAATTATCGGCGCTGTGAGCATCTGATTGGTAATACGCGTGGTTTGGCCGATTGGATGAAAGCCCAGGGGTGGCCTGCGGATCGCGTTCATTACCTACCGAATTTTGCGACAGATTTTGCGTCTGTGACGCCGGTACGCCCGGATTTCCTGCCTCCCGATGTTCCGTTTGTGCTGGCGTTGGGGCGTCTGCATGAAAACAAGGCGTTCGATGTCCTGATCCGTGCCATGACCCGTCTGCCAAGCGTGCACCTCGTCATTGCCGGGGAAGGTCCGGAGCGTGCGACGCTGGAAGCGCTGACCCGAAGCGAAAATCTTTCAGACCGTGTTCATCTTCCGGGGTGGGTCGCGGAGAGTGGGCCATGGCTGCGGGCCTGTGATGTTATGGTTTGCCCATCCCGGATCGAGCCGCTTGGGAATGTCGTGATTGAAGGTCTTTCAGCAGCGGTGCCAGTTGTCGGAAGTGCTATTCAGGGGCCTCAGGAAATTCTTTCCGGGACCGAAGATGGCCTTCTTGCTGCCGTTGAGGATGCTGAAGCCTTCTCTGCCCAGATCGGGAATATTCTGGAAGATAAAGCTCTTGCTCAGCGTTTGCGACACAATGGTCGTGCCCGGTTCGAGCGCGAGTTTGCACAGGATGTCGTGATGGCCCGCTGGTCCGAATTTCTGGACGGAGGGCTGACCTGATGTGTGGAATCGCCGGTCTGTCCTGTCTGCCCGGAAAGGCACCCGATCAAGCCGCGCTGGAACGAATGTCTGCTGCGATTTTTCATCGTGGGCCGGATGGGGAAGGCCGCCTGGATCTTACAGGCGCAGCACTGAGACATCGCCGCCTGTCCATCGTAGATATTGCTGGCGGAAGCCAACCCTTCCGGGTCGGGAATGCGGCGTTGATTGCCAATGGAGAGATTTACAACGATCCCGACATCCGCAGTACGTTCCCTGTTGATCGTTTCCAGACCAAGAGTGATTGTGAACCGCCTCTGCACCTCTGGCTGAGAGATGGAACGGGTTACACGCACGAACTGCGTGGCATGTATGCCATCGCCGCCGTTGAGAACGAGCAAGGCCAGCACGAAATGCTGCTGTCCCGTGATCCGTTCGGCATCAAGCCACTTTATATTGCGGAATACGAAGGTGGAATTGCTTTCGCCTCAGAGGCGCAGGCTTTGCTGGCTGGAGGCTTTGGTGTCCGGCGGGTCAGGAGCAAGGCGCGGAATGAACTGCTCCAGCTTCAGTTCACAACCGGGCAAAAAACAGTTTTTCCCGGAATACGGCGCTTGTTGCCGGGTGAAACCCTGCGGATTGTGGATGGGCGGATCGTTGAATCGCGTCGTCGCCACGCTTTGCAGGAAGCCACGGAAACCATCCCCGCTGACCTGACTGACGAGCAGGCTCTGCGCAGGCTCGATGCCGCCTTGACCGACAGTGTTCATGCGCACCTTCGCGCCGATGTTCCTCTGGGACTGTTTCTATCGGGCGGAATTGATAGTTCTGCCATTCTCGCCGCCGCTCATAAACTCGGGCTACCGCGCCCCATGACCTGGACGGCGCGCTTTGACACAGGAGAAGCAGACGAATCTATCGATGCCGCAGCATTGGCGGCTTCGGTTGGTGCAGATCATCATGTTCTGACCGTCACAGAAGCAATGGTCTGGTCCCATCTACCTGCCATTGTGGCCTGCATGGATGACCCCGCGGCAGACTACGCGATTATTCCAACGTGGTTTCTGGCGCAGGAAGCGCGCAAGGACGTCACTGTGATCCTGAGCGGCGAAGGGGGCGATGAGCTCTTTGCTGGGTATGGGCGCTATCGTCGGGCTATGAAGCCATGGTGGCGCGGCGGAAGAGGGCCTTGGCGTTCGGGTACATTTGGTCGTTGTGTGCCGGGACAGGGGCGTCAGTGGCGCTCCGGGCTCGCGGCTATGGAACTGTCCCAGCGTTTGACGGGTCTGCCCGCAGTGCAGGCGCTTGATATCGCCGAATGGCTTCCGAATGACTTATTGCTCAAGTTGGATCGCTGCCTGATGGCGCATTCTGCTGAGGGGCGCACACCGCTACTGGACCCTGTTGTCGCCAAGGCTGTCTGGTCTCTCCCGGATCATTTCAAAGTGCGGGATGGATACGGCAAGTGGCTTCTGCGCCGCTGGCTTCAGGATGCGCTTCCCCAGGCAAAGCCTTTCGCCCCAAAGCAGGGTTTCACTGTGCCTGTTGGGCCGTGGATCGAGAAACAGTCTCAACGACTGGGCCCGCTGGTGGCGCAACAGTCCTGCATTCAGGACGTCATGGCTCCGCAGAAGGTCGAACGTATTTTCTCGACTGCGACCCAGCGCGGCCACGCCCGCCAAGCCTGGACGCTGTTGTTCTACGCTTTGTGGTTCCGGCACCATGTTGAAGGCATTCCGGCTGACGGAGATGTTTTCGAGACACTTTCCCGCGCTCGCTAAGTGCGGTTTTCATCAGACTGACAAGGACAGACCATGCATTACGATCTGATTATCCGGGGTGGCCGCTGCGTATTCCCGTGGGGAGAAGCGGAGGCGGATCTGGGTGTCCGAAACGGCCGCATCGCTTCTCTGTCCATTTCGCACGACGATGAGGCTGACAGGGTGATTGATGCGACGGGGCTGCATGTCCTGCCGGGCCTGATCGATAGCCATGTTCACCTGCGTGACCCCGGAAACGCTGCGGTAGAAACTCTTGAAACCGGAACGCGCGCGGCAGCTTTGGGCGGTATCGCAACAGTTTTCGATATGCCGAATACCTCACCCAGCGTGACGGACAAGGCAATGCTGGACTGGAAGCGCGAGCACATCAGCAATGTCGCGCATGTCGATGTTGGTATGTACATCGGGGCGACCCGTGACAATACGCCTGACCTTGCCATGCTGGAGCAGCAGCCAGGGGTTTGTGCGATCAAGGTTTTCGCTGGGTCTTCTACCGGCAACCTGATGATCGAGGACGACGAAGGCATCGAAGCCGTCATGCGTTCCGGCCATCGTCGTGTCTGCTTTCACTCAGAAGATGAATACCGTCTTCAGGCACGCAAACCGATGTTTCATGAGGGTCAGCCCTACGCCACGCATAGTGTCTGGCGGGATGTGGAATGTGCGTTTCTGGGAACGCGCCGCATCATGGCGATTGCCCGCAAGACGGGTCGGCCGGCCCATATTCTCCACACGTCCACAGCCGAAGAGTTGGAATATCTCGCTGACTTTCGGGATGTCTCAACCGTAGAAGTGCTGGTTAATCACCTCACGCAGGTTGGCCCGGAATGCTATGAGAAGCTGGGTGGGCTTGCCGTAATGAACCCGCCGTTGCGGGATCGCTATCACTACGAGGCAAGCTGGAAGGCCATTCAGGACGGTCGTGTCGATGTTGTGTCTTCGGACCACGCGCCGCATCCGCTGGAAGCAAAGAAACGTCCTTGGCCGAATTGCCCGGCTGGCCTGACTGGTGTCCAGACCATTGTTCCGGTCATGCTTGATCATGTGAATGCAGGCCGTCTGTCATTGGCACGTCTGGTGGATTTGATGTCCGCCGGGCCAGCGCGTGTTTACGGTCTTCAGACCAAGGGCCGCATGGCTGTCGGTTTCGACGCAGATTTCACGCTTGTGGACATGAAAGCGCAGCGGGAAATTACCAATGACTGGATCGTCTCGCCTGCAGGGTGGACGCCGTTTGACGGAACCCATGTGACGGGTTGGCCAATGGCAACCATCGTGCGTGGAACGGTGGTCATGCAGGACGATGAGGTGATTGGGGAAGCCACGGGACGGTTTGCCAAATTTGCGCCTTGATCGGGGCGTAGGGCGCGCGACGCTTCGACCATGAAAGAGAGTTTTATGATTCGCCCCGTCGCCGCACTCTGCGGCCTGTCCCTTCTGTCCGTGTTCGCCTTTGGAACAGCCAGTGCCGCCGAGTCCGGTTGGAGCGCACCAAAATGTGGTGCCGAGCCAGACGCTCCGGCCGTGAAGGCTGGGACTGTTGCCCAGTACAACGAGAGCGTGGACCGAGTGACAGCCTACGAAAAAGAAGCGCGGGCCTATAACGCATGCGTTTCAGGGCAGGCCAACCGTGAAGAGACGGCCATCAGCCAGGAAGCCAGCGCTAAAATCTCCCGAATTCATTCTGCCAGTGCAGCCGTTCAGACTCACATTGCGGGGTCATTTCAGAAGCTTTCTTCCGAACTGACTGCTGCTGGACGTAAGCTCGGCCATCACTGACGGGTTTTCACTGGCCCATCCGCACCTGATTCTGTTGTGGCGTTAGAGACGTCGGGCCTTCATAGGTCTGGCGCGCGACATTTGGCATCAGGTCCGGCCTTGCCCAGCAATCCGTGCCTTCAAAGCTGGTGGTGCAGTATGGCTGGGGCGGGGGTGGGCCAACCGGGCGGGAGCAGAAGCTTTCGTCATCATACAGATAGGCCGTATTGCAATCTTTTCCGGTAATGGCAGAGGCAATCCGGTCCGGCGCGCAGGCGCACAGTGTGCAAAACATCAGAACCGGCGATAGAAGCAGAGCTGGTTTTTTCATGTTTTGCAGCATCATGCGGCAGGGGTTAAGGAAGCCCTAAATTGATGGCCGGTTTCTTTCGGTAGCAGCTTCTCAAGCGAAGCGTTTGCCGCAAACGTGCGGCGCCTGTATGGTTCCGCCAGAACTTTACAAGACCGATCCAGCAGGGGACCAGGTGGCGGACGATTTCATCACAGAGGTGAACGAGGAAATTCGGCTTCAGCGCCTACGGGCAGCTGCGCGCCGATGGGGTGCTGTTGTGGCAGGTGTCGTCGTCGTGGGAGCGATTGGCGGCGGTGTCTGGGAGTGGCAGAATCACGCCCGGAAGCAGGCCCAGCAGGCTGCCTCAGCTCAGTATTTCAATACACTTGAGACGCTGGCTGATCCCAAGCACGACAAGACTGTCACGCAGAAAGCCGAGACGGTTTTTCAGGATCTGGCAGATCATGGACCTGTTGGCGTGCGGTCTTATGCAGCGCTGCGTCTGGCGGATCTGAAGATGCAGGATCATGATCTGGCATCTGCTTTGAAGGCCTGGAACAGTGTCGCGTCCGATTCTGTCGCTGAGCCTGCCTTGAAGGACATGGCCCGTTACATGGTCCTGAATGCTCAGACCAACACGGCGGACCCGAAGACGTTGCGTCCCGGCTATGAAGTGCTTGCGCAGAATGGTGGCGCCTGGTCAGCTTTGGCTCAGGAAGGTCTGGTTGCTCTGGATCTGCGTCCGGATGCGACAGCTGACCAGCAGAAAGAAGCCCGTCGCCTTCTGACGCAGATTGTTGGAAGTGTATCTGCACCTGAAGGGGCTCGTGCGCGTGCACAGGCTCTTCTCGAAACTTTTGGAGACGCTGGTTAATGCGCCGTCCTGACCGTTCTTCTGCGCCCATGAGCCGCCGTTCGATGCTGCGTGTTGCCTGTTCCGGCGCCGCTCTGACTGCGATGGGTGGATGCAGCCTCTTCAACGATGATGAGAAGCCCACGCTGGCCGGCCATCGCGTTGACGTGCTCTCCACTGGGGCAGGTCTGACCGTTGATCCGGAAGATCATACGCCCATCACATTGTCTGCACCGCAGTCCGTGACGGAATGGCTACAGCCTGACCGCACGCCGGACCATGTTGCCGTCAATGCTGTCTGGAACGGTTCGGACATCAAATGGAGCCGCTCTATCGGCGCCGAGGTGAACCCGACGAGCTTCCTGTCCATGGTGGCGATCATGCCGAACAGCCGCGGGGCCATTCAGTCCCCGCCGGTGATCGGGAATGGTCGGATTTTCACCACGGATGCACAGGGTGTGGTGAAGGCGTGGACGTGGCCGGGCATGAAGCAGCTCTGGTCCCATCAGCCGGCTCCTAAAAAGTCCCGCTCCACCAATATTGGCGGCGGCGTCGCACTTGATGGAGAGACCCTCTACATCGTGGATGGCGTTGCGCAGGCGTTGGCCGTCGATGCGGCCAGTGGCAAGATCAAGTGGGCTGTCGATCTCGGCACACCCGGGCGCTCTGCCCCCACGATTGCCGATGGTCTTGTCGTTTTCGGGACAATTGACGAACGTCTTTACGCACTTGAGGCTGCCACGGGCCGACAGGTCTGGACGTATCAGGCAACGGGTGCGGACACCGTCATCTTCGGGCAGGCTGCTCCTGCAATCGTAGATGGTGTGGTTCTGGCAGGATTCGGCAGTGGCGACCTCGTCGCACTGCGTGCGGCTTCCGGTGAAATGGTGTGGAGCGATAGCCTTGGCGGTGCCAACGGTATGGGCGCCATGCTGGATTTCTCCTGCATCCGCGGGGCTCCGGTCATCAAGGACGGCACGGCGTATGCCATTTCCATGTCCAGCGTTCTTGTGGCTGTGGATATGCGCTCCGGACGTCGCTTGTGGGAGCGCGAAGTCAGTGGCCAGACGCCCCTGACAATCTGCGGTGACTGGATGTTTGTCCTGTCCACCGATCAGCAGCTTGCATGTCTGGACCGTCTGTCCGGCCACGTACGCTGGATTACCCAGCTTCGCCGCTTCCGCCGACAGGAAGTGCAGAAGGACGCCATCCAGTGGGTGGGGCCTCTGCTCGTAAACGGCAAGCTGGTCTGTTTCTCTACCCTGCCGCAGGAAGGCATGGTGATTGTTGATGCCGTAACCGGCAAAATTGAATCGACCCGTAAAACCACGGCTCCATGCCAGGTTCAGCCGATCGTCTGTGACGGTCTGGTTCTGACGCTGTCCCAGGATGCTGTTCTGCGGGCCTATGGCTGAACGAATGACCTCTGAGAATCTGCCCGTAGTTGTTATTGCCGGGCGCCCGAATGTCGGGAAATCCACTCTTTTCAACCGGCTTGTCGGGCGTCGTCAGGCGCTCGTCTCCGATCAGCCCGGTGTGACGCGTGACCGTAAGGAGGGCGAAGCCCACATGCGTGGTCGCCGCATCCGTGTGATTGATACGGCGGGCCTCGAAGAAGCTGCGCCGGACACGCTGTTCGGTCGTATGCGTGCATCATCCGAATCTGCCGTCTCCATGGCAGATCTGGTGCTGTTCTGCATCGACGCACGCGCCGGTATCACGCCAACTGACGCTCATTTTGCCAACTGGCTGCGTCGTCAGAACCGTCCGGTTCTGCTGATTGCCAATAAGGCAGAAGGGCAGGCTGGAACCAATTCCGCACTTGAAGCCTACTCGCTGGGTCTGGGCACGCCACTAGCACTGTCCGCCGAGCATGGCGAGGGCATCAGTGACCTCATGGGAGAGATCGTCGATCGTCTTCCCGGTGCTCCAAAGCAGGAGCGCCGTCGTCGTCGTGACGAGGAGCCGGAAGAAGGCGAAGAGCCTGAAGAACGTCCGGCTGGCCCACTTCATCTGGCGATTGTTGGACGCCCGAATGCAGGCAAATCCACGCTTCTGAATTGCCTTCTCGGTGAAGAGCGGATGATCACCGGCCCCGAAGCCGGTCTGACCCGCGATTCGATCTCCGTCGATCTGCATGACGAACACGGTCCGATCAAGCTTGTTGATACGGCAGGGATGCGTAAGCGCGCCCGCGTTGAGCAGCACCTTGAGCGCATGTCTGTTTCTGCCTCTATCGAAGCACTGAAAATGGCAGAAGTCGTCGTGCTGACGATCGATGCCACACTGGGTGTGCACGAGCAGGATCTTCAAATTGCCCGTCTGATTGAGAAGGAAGGCCGCGCCTGCGTGCTGGCTCTCAATAAGTGGGACGCTGTTGAAGACCGCGTTGCTACACGTCAGGCCATTTCAGACCGGATCGAGACGTCCCTTGCTCAGGTTCGTGGCATCCCGGTCGTTACGTTTTCGGCATTGACGGGGGCTGGCGTTAACCGTCTTCTTCCGGCTGTCCGGAAAGCGTACGAAGTCTGGAATTCACGTGTCACGACGGGTGAGCTGAACCGTTGGTTTGAAGCAATGCTGGACCGTCATCAGCCGCCTCTGGTTGATGGGCGCCGCCTCAAGCTGCGTTATATGACGCAGGTGAAGGCTCGTCCGCCGACATTCATTCTCTTTGGTACCCGAGCAGAAATGCTGCCTGATGCGTACAAGCGCTATCTGGTGAACGGGCTGCGCGAGACATTTCATATGCCTGGTGTGCCCATTCGTATTCAGCTTCGCGGGACGACAAATCCTTACGCGGATAAGTAAGAGTTGTTTTTTGTTCCGTTATGCAATGAACGCATAGCGGAACAAAATCTTCTCACAGGACTGCAAAACTCCCCATTTTCGTATACCTAATCCTTCGTCAGCCTATGGCGGTGCATGGTGTTCGGCCCTAGAAGAGCCGCCAAGCCCTACATCAGGCCTGAGTTAGAGATGAGGATTACAGATTATGGTCGGGATTGCTGCGGTTCGCAGTGAAGGCTCCTCAGGAGAGCCTCAACGCAGCACGGCGCGCGCCACGGCATTGGGCATCATGGCAGCTCTCGCTGGTCTGATGTTCGGTCTCGATACCGGCGTTGTCGCTGGCGCCTTGCCCTTTATCGCTACAGATTTTCACGCGAGTGACGCCCTGCAGGGGTGGATCGTATCTTCGATGATGGCGGGGGCAGCATTCGGCTCTCTCGCCGCCGGTCGGATCTCCAGCCGCTATGGCCGGACGGGAGCGATGCTCGTGGCTGCGGTTCTGTTCCTTGTAGGAACGTTACTGTGCGCGCTGGCGCCTTCTGCTCTGGTGCTGATTGTCGGGCGCGTTTTCCTGGGGCTCGCTGTCGGTTTGGCGGCGTTTGCCGCTCCTCTCTATATCTCTGAAATCACAGTGGAATCTGCGCGCGGGTCCATGATTTCCTTCTATCAGCTCATGGTCACGCTCGGGATTTTCCTGGCCTTCGTGTCTGACAGCCTGCTGGCAACAGGTCAGCATTGGCGCTGGATGCTGGGGATCATGGCTGTTCCTGCCACCCTGTTTCTGGGCATTGTCCTGATCCTGCCACACAGCCCGCGCTGGCTGATGATGCAGGGACGCAAGGATCATGCGCGTCGCGTGCTCAATAGCCTTCGGTCCGACGAAGAAGTGGCAGAAGCCGAGCTTGCAGATATTCAGGCGCGTCTTCACAAAAGCAGCGACGCTGGCTTTGGCCTTTTCCGGAGCAATCCCAACTTTCGGCGCTCCGTCTATCTCGGAATGCTTCTGCAGGTCATGCAGCAGCTCACGGGTATCAACGCGCTCCTGTATTATGCGCCGCGGGTTTTTCAGGCCGCTCATTTCGGGGTCAACGCGTCCATCTGGGCCACGACCCTCGTTGGTCTGACGAATATGATTCTGACGGGTGTTGCCATTGCCTGCGTGGACAAGTGGGGGCGCCGTCCTTTGCTTATTCTAAGCTGCGCGATCGCGGGCTTTGCGCTTCTGGGCGTAGGTGCGTTGCTGGCCGTGGGCGCGTCGAGCTTTGAGGCACAGATTGCACTGTGTGGATTTGTTCTGTTGTTTGTCGCCGGATTCGCAATCGGAGAGGGGCCGCTGGTCTGGACGCTGTGTTCCGAAGTTCAGCCAACGCGCGGACGTGATTTTGGAATTGGCTGCTCAACGGTTACGAACTGGGCTGCAAACTGGGCCATTTCCAAGACTTTCCCCATGATCATGGTGGCTATGGGGGCAGCATCAACATTCATTATGTTTGCAGCGTTCAATGGACTTTTTGTTCTCGTCACCCTCATGATGGTTCCGGAAACGAAAGGTGTTTCCCTGGAGACACTTGAGGCCAATCTGTTTTCGGGCAAGAAACTTAGAAATCTGGGACGTTAAATCGTGATGAAAGCCAAGGCGGCGGACGAGAGTGATCTCGGCGTCGACCCTCAACGGCACGCTGGGCTCTACGGAGCCCAGCGTGCCAAAGCAATGTCAGCCGTTCTTCTTGGGCTGCTTCTCTCCGTTCTGGATTACGCCATAGCAAACGTGGCGCTTCCCTCCATCGCCCACGATCTCAACGCCCCGTCGTCTCGGGCGATCTGGGTGGTGAACGCTTATCAGCTCGCCAATCTGTCCTGTCTGCTTCCACTCGCGTCTTTTGGCTCCCGAGTAGGCTTTGCCCGCATGAGCCAGATTGGGATTTTTCTATTCCTTATTACGTCCGTTGGCTGTGCCCTGTCCCAGAACCTGCTGGAACTGACATTGGCGCGCGCCCTTCAAGGTGTGGGTGGCGCCTGCATCATGAGCGTGAATATCGCGCTTGTACGCTTCATTTATCCTCATGCGGAGCTTGGTAAGGGCATTGCTCTGAACGGTCTGTTTGTTGGGATTGGCGTCGCTCTCGGCCCGACAATTGGGTCGATCGTCCTTTCGGTCGCGACGTGGCCCTGGATTTTCTGGATCAATCTCCCACTCGCGCTTGCCGCTCTCGTCATGGCCCATTTCGCGTTGCCGCAGACACCGCGCAGCGAGACTCAGGCAGACATTCCGGGTTCCCTTTTGACTGTAGCGTCCTTCGCTTTGCTCGGCATCGGGCTGGACGGACTGATGCACGGCGATTTTCTACCAGGATCGTTGCTCACGGGAGCGGGCATCATCTGCTGGTGGTTGCTTCTGCGGTACCAAAAGGGACGGCGTGAGCCGATTGTCCCGGTGGATCTGCTGGCGCGGCGGCCTTTTCTGTTGGCGTGCCTGGTCGGATTTCTCGGTTTTGTGGCCTCCAACCTCTACATTGTCGCCATGCCGTTCACCTTGGCATCGGCTTTTCATCGTGGAGATTCCACGATTGGTTTGCTGATTGCGCCTTGGGCAGTTGGGGTCGCGGTGATGTCGTTTGTTGTTGGAAAGATTGCTGACCGCTTTCCCGCTTCAGTTCTCTCCTCGCTCGGACTGCTCCTGACAGCATTCGGATTTATGTTGCTCTGGTTGTTGCCCTTGGACGCGAGCAACGCTGCGATCGCGTGGCGAACCCTTTTGGCGGGATGTGGGTTCGGGCTTTTCCAGCCCCCCAACAATCGGGCCATCATGGTCTCTGCGCCGGCTGGGCGGGAAGGTGGGGCGAGCGGCATGCTGTCCGTCGCTCGACTGGGTGGCCAGACGACGGGTGCGCTGCTCGTTGCAGCTCTTTTCACGATCTTCCCGCATCCAGCCTTCATCTGCCTTGGAGGCGCGATGATCGCCGCGCTAACGGGATCTGCCCTCAGTCTTGGACGGAAATACCTCGCAGACTGAAGAGCGTCGTCGTTCGCTGATCGGTACTTTCCAGCTCCTGAGTGGTCTGGACGTTCTGTTGAATCAGGATGTCCAGATCCAGCTTTGGGGCATAATGGCGCCCCGGATCACAGAGCCAGACTTCGCAGTGCCGGGCACATTCCAGCAGCCATGGCATGATGCGTGCAGCCATAGCCTCATTGTAACAGACATCTCCGATCACCAGCAGATCACAGTCCGGTTTCGATCCGACAAGATCGCCCGGACAAAGCGCTACTGTCACGGCATTGAGCGTAGCGTTCAGGGCTGTTGCTTCCAGAGCCATGGGGTCGATATCATTGGCCGCAGCAGTGGACGCGCCCGCTTTTACGGCGGCAATGGCGGCTAATCCGCATCCACACGCCACATCCAGAACTCTTTTGCCTTCGACGCGCTGCGGATTATCCAGAATATATCGCGCAATAAGCTGACTGCCCGGCCATGCAAATGCCCAGAACGGGGGCTCGATACCGTGCGCTTCGAGGAAGGCTTCGCTGGCCTGCCAGATGGGGGTGATGTCTGTTGCCAGATGCAGGGGAATTTCGGGAACAAGGCTGGCGGTCTCGACCGCCGTATTCTCGCGGATAAATGCCGCGGGGTCCTGCAGTCTGACTGACATGATGTTCAAAGTCTTCCGCAGATAAAGGCCAGAGCCAGAAGGAAACCGATTGGAACGTTCTGCTTGAATTGTCGCAGGCAGTTTGGCGCATCGTATGGGTTCAGCGTGCGAGCCTGCTGGAGAAGGAGGCTCCCTGCGATCAGGAAGAACAGCCAGAACCCCAGATGCAGATGGGCATGAATGGCGACGAGTCCCAGCGCCAGAAGCATCAGGCTGTAGCAGGTGGCAATAAAGGGCTGAGCGCGCTTTTCCATCAGGCGAGACGTGGAGCGAACACCGATGCGGGCGTCATCTTCCATGTCCTGGAAGCCATAGATGGTATCGAAGCCGAGTTGCCAAAGGATAACGGCGCCATACAGCAGCGCGCCATTTCCATCCAGGCCGCCCCCTGCTGCGGCATAGCCCATGGGCGCACCGAAACCGAACGTGAAGCCCATGACGAGTTGTGGCCACCACGTCACACGCTTTGCCGCGGGGTAAAGCGCTACAAGCAGTAAAGCAAAGGGCGCCAGAAGCCAGCATGTGCGCGGCAGACACACCAGAACGCCCAGACCACACAGAAGTAAAAAGGCCAGCAGCTTAAGGCCCTGCTTCAGGGAGAGCGCACCACTGGCAAGCGGACGGCCCGCGGTTCGAGCAACCTTGGCATCAATATCGCGGTCCCAGATGTCATTCACTACACATCCAGCAGAGCGCATAACGAGTGAGCCGAACGCGAACAGAGCTGTGTAGACAATGCGGAGTCCGAGTGGCGCATCCGGTGCAAGGAACAATCCCCAAACCCCTGGGAGAAACAGCAGCCATGTCCCAACTGGGCGATCCAGTCGGGCCAAAAGTGCGTAGGACCGCCAAGGTTCAGGCAGGCGGCCGGTCCAGCCTGTCAGGCTGATATCGGTATGGGGGCGGGTTTCACTCATCAAAGCACGTGATGAGGGGCAGATGCGCTTCCGTCAATGGCTGTTGCGCGCTATCGGAAAAGGATGAGCCGATCTGATCCCCGTCTTTATCTTGAAGTGCCGGATGTTCCCTTCACGGAAGGGCTGGAACTTCCTCTTCCCGCCAGTCAGGCCCACTATCTTGGCAATGTCATGCGGCAGAGCACTGGAGATCCGGTACGTGTCTTCAATGCGCGAGATGGAGAGTGGAATGCCATCATCCAGACCTTGCGAAAAGACAGAGGGACAGTGCGGCTGGGAACGCGAGAGCGCGCACCTCAGGTCACAGAGGGAGTAGAGCTGCTGTTTGCGCCCCTCAAACGTGATGCGACAGAACTCGTTATCCGGATGGGGACTGAACTCGGGGTGACGTGTTTTCGGCCCGTCGTAACCGAACGAACCAACACGCACCGCCTGAACCTCGACCGCCTTGCCCTGATTGCCAGTGAAGCTGCTGAACAATGCGAGCGGCTGGATATTCCCGAAATCCAGCCGCTGGAGCCCTTGAAATCCGTTCTTGCGGAATGGCCGGAGGATAAGCCGCTGTTTGCGGCTCTTGAGCGACGTCCCGGGGCGGATGGTCCTTTGGTCGCATTTGCTCTTCTGATTGGGCCTGAAGGTGGCTTTTCCGATGCGGAGGTGGCGCTGCTTCAGAAGCACCCTGCTGTTCATACACTGACACTGGGGCCGTTGGTGCTGCGCGCCGAGACGGCTGTCTGCGCCGGACTGGCGCGACTTGCACTGCGTCGTGGCGCCTGAGGGTGACAGGACAGTCTGAGGTGCTACAAGTTCAATCAATATCGAACAACGATCGCAAATCGAGGCAAAACCGCCATGTCCAATCCCGGCACGTCTAATAGCGCAACGATCGAGAATCGGGCGCAGCTCGTCGAGGTTCTGGAACGGGGCTCCAAGCCGCGGTCCGAATGGAAGATCGGAACCGAACACGAGAAGTTCGGCTTTGTACTGCCGGGGCAGGACGATGGGCGTACACCGTTGTCAGCACCGCCTTATGAACCCAAAGGTATTGGTGCGCTGCTGCGGAAACTGGAGGGGCCGGACTGGGCTCCGATCCACGACGGTGAGGCGCTGATCGGTCTGGCAGGGCAGAACAGCCAGAAAGGGCGGTCCATTTCTCTGGAGCCCGCTGGACAGTTCGAGCTTTCTGGTGCGCCAGTTGTCTCTTTGCAGGAAACGCAGAGCGAGATGCAGGAGCATTTCGATCTAATTCGCGGTCCTGCTGCTGAGCTCGGACTTGGCTTTCTGCCATTTGGTTTTCAGCCGCTCTGGGCGCGCGACGAAATGCCGTGGATGCCCAAGAGTCGGTACGCCATCATGCGCAGTTATATGCCCAAGGTTGGCACGCTGGGCCTGGATATGATGACGCGGACCTGCACCGTGCAGGTCAATCTGGACTTCGGTGATGAAGCTGATATGGCCCGCAAGATGCGTGTATCGCTGGCGCTTCAGCCATTGGCTACGGCTCTGTTTGCGAATTCGCCTTTTGTGGAAGGCAAAGCAAACGGCTTCCTTTCCAACCGCGCCCGTATCTGGACCGATACCGATAATCAGCGTTCAGGCCAGCCATCGCTGTTCTTCGCAGAAGATTTCAGCTTCGAGAAATACGTGGACTGGGCGCTGGATGTGCCGATGTATTTCGTCGCTCGGGACGGGAAAAACATTGATGCCAGCGGCTGCTCCTTCCGGCGCTGGCTGGAAGGCAGTGCTCAGCCTGCTCTGGACGGTCTGACGCCGACGATTGGTGATTTTGAGGATCACCTCACGACTGTTTTCCCTGACGTGCGCCTCAAGCAGTTCCTTGAGATGCGTGGCGCGGACGCCGGTCGTCCGGAGATGATGGTTGCCCAGTCTGCGCTCTGGGTTGGCCTGTTCTACGATGCTGCAACATTGGAAGCCGCTGAAAAGCTGGTGTTGGAACAGCCTTGGGAGGTTTATCAGCAACTCCGTGCGGATGTTCCTGCCAAGGGCATGCAGGCTGACTTCCCCGGGGGGCTGAAAGCGCTGGCAAAGCGCGTTGTGGCTCTCGCGGAGCAGGGACTTCGCGCCCGTGTTCGCAACGAAGCACAGTTCCTGGACCCGCTGCATCTGATTGCAGATGGTGGCCCCAACCAGGCTGAGTACTGGCTTGCCCTGTATGAAGGCGCATGGGGCGGAAATGTGAAGCCGCTGTTCCGTGAAGCATCGATCTGAAGTCAGACGTATTGGAGTAGGGCGTTAAGCCCTGCTGCGATCAGTTTCCGGTTTGTGCAGGAACACGTTATGGAATGCAGGTGCGAAGCTTTTTGCAACCCGTGACCTGATCGGCAGTTCCAGAGGCATGATGAACCGTCTTTTCTTCCGCGCGGCTGTGGCCAGCGCTTTCATATCCGTAGCAGCTCTTCCGCTGCCTGCCATGGCTCAGGCCGTTCCCGCACAACTCCGTCCTGTGGATCAGGGCTGGGTTGCGCGCGTTCAGGATACGCTGGCGCAGATCACAACGCTTCAGGCGCGGTTTCAACAAATCGCGCCAGATGGGAAAGCTGTTGCCGGGACAGCGACGCTTGATCGTCCGGGGCGGATGCGCTTCGACTATGACAGTCCCAGCCCCCTTCTTCTTGTCGCCAATGATGGCAAGGTCGTTTTTCAGGATCGGAGCGTCGGACAGGTAACAGTTATGCCGTTGGACCGTACTCCCCTCGGTTTGCTGCTACGGCCTGATCTGAAGCTCTCGGGCGATGTCACGGTGACAGGATTCGAGCGTAAGAACGGTCAGATCAACCTTCAGGTGGAAAAAACGGAGAGCCCGGGTGAGGGGAATCTGACCCTTATGTTCTCCGAAGCACCACTTGCTCTTCTGGGGTGGGAAGTCGTGGATGCTCAGGGCCGAACAACGCGCATCGCCCTGTCGGATATCAGGACGGGAGGGAGCGTATCCCAATCTCTGTTCACGCTCCCGAAGTCTGAGGACTGACGTTCAGTCCTTTGTTTCGCGGGAAAGCTCCAGTGCGCGGGCATAAACCGTGCGCTTGGGCAGTTTGATAATTCCCGCCACGAGAGTGGCCGCATCCTTCACCGAATGACTGGTCAGCGCTTCGCGAAGATGCGTATCCAGATCGTCTGCCCCGCTGTCGTCCTCTGCTGAGGGGCCGATCAGGAGTGTAATCTCACCCCGTGGTGCAGTTTCCTGGAAATGGGCGAGCACTTCCGCCAACGTTCCCCGCACCATCTCTTCGAAGCGTTTTGTCAGTTCTCTGCCAACCGCTGCCTCGCGGTCGGGGCCGAAGACGGTGATCAGATCTTCCAGTGTCTCGACGAGGCGGTGCGGCCCCTCATACCAGATCAGTGTGGAACGAACGCCAGCCTGTTCTGCGGCCCGAAGCGTCGCGAAGCCTGTCTTGCGGGCTTCGCTTCGTGGGGCTGGAAAGCCGAGAAACATGAAGGGAAGAGGGGGAAGGCCTGAAAGAGTCAGAGCCGTGATGACAGCGTTGGGGCCCGGGATGGCCGTAACATGAACGCCAGCCGCGATCGCTGCCCTGACGAGCCGATAGCCTGGGTCCGAGACGAGTGGAGTGCCTGCGTCTGACACCACGGCAAAGCTGGCACCAGCCACCATTTTTTCCACAAAGAACGGTGCGCGATCCTGTTCGTTATGATCGTGAAGCGTTCGTGTGGGAGTGGAGATGTTGCGCGACATCAATAATTTTGCCGTAACGCGTGTATCTTCGCATAAAATAGCTTCAACACTGTTCAAGGCTTCAATCGCGCGCTCGCTGATATCGGCCAGGTTGCCGATCGGCGTCGCAACCAATATCAGTTGTCCCCCCACTCTCGGGCCATGCTCCGAAGGCGGGGCGGCCGTTAACGTTTCAGCCGTATCGCTCAAGGGAGTTTCAGCGGAACATGACTTTTCGGACATCTGCATCCTCGGTGACGAACTCAAGGGTCTATTCTGGACCGATGAGCCGTCTGCGCAAGGGTGTAAGCACTGGGCTGGCCGCAGGAACCTTCCTGACGCTGGCCGCCTGCTCCGGCGGAAACTCCTCTTTGACATCTGGCGTGGGTGGAATTCCCGGCTCTGGCCAGGCTCCTGGCGCGCATGACGTTGGCCTCATCCTCCCCCTGACGGGACGCTATGGTGCCATCGGTGCGCGAATGCGTGATGCAGCCAAGCTGGCTCTGTCTTCACAAGGCTCGCCTGTGCTGGACGTTCATGACAGCAACGCTGCCGGTGGCGCAGCTCAGGCTGCCCATGACGCCCTGACGCGTGGCGATGCCATGCTCCTTGGGCCGCTAACGGCTACAGAAACTGCGGCTCTCGCACCGCTGGCTGTTGAAGCAGGCAAGCCTGTGCTGGCGTTTACAAGCGATTCCACGCAGGCTCGTCCTGGCGTCTGGGTGATGGGCCTGACACCGGAGCAGCAGGTTCGCCGGATGGTGGATGCTGCACGCGCAACGGGCCGTAAGAGTTTTGCAGCCTTTTTGCCTGATAGCGCGCTGGGGCATGCGATGGCGGAAGGACTACAGCGAGCCTGCCGGGATGACGGCCTGAAAGATCCGCAGATCGTTTTTCATTCCATGGATGTCCAAACCATCGACGATGGCCTGAAATCCCTTTCAGATATTGCCAATCGCCAGCCGCCGACACCTGTGGTTTCGACGCCGACCGGTCCATCGGCTGTTGATCCCACAGCCGATTCGCCTGCCGACTCGACAACGCCTGCGCAGCCGCCAGCAACTCCAGTTGCTGCGCCAGCGGTGCCGCCCCCTCCGTTTGACGCTCTTTTGCTGGCAGATACCGGTGTGGAGCTAGGGCGCATCATCACTGCGCTACACGCTGACCAAGTGACGTCAGATCAGGTGCAGATCATGGGACCAGCACTCTGGAAGGCGTTCGACGGCAAGCTCGGTGCCCTGCATGGTGCCTGGTATGCTGCGCCCGATGCCAAGGATCGCAATGGGTACGTTGCCCAATACAAAGCGGTTTATCATCAGGCGCCATCACCTGTGACGGATTTCGCCTATGATGCCGCAGCTCTTGCCGGTAACCTGATGAAGCAGGGAGGACCGACCGTTCAGGCATTGACCCGTCCGGACGGCTATATGGGTGTGGATGGCCTGTTCCGCCTGCGCGCTGACGGTCATGTCACGCGCGCGCTGGCTATTTTCCAGATTCAGCGTGGCGGTGGTGCCCGCATCGTTGTTCCAGCATCACGGGACATTGCGGTCCGTCCAAGCTGAGAAAATACTGCTGGTTCAGAAACAGAAACACGCGTCCATGGCGATTGGCGCGTGTTTTTTTATGGCTTTTCTTGAAAGCCAACTGGCGTGTCAGGGGTGAGCCTGACCGCGCAGATCAGGCTGCGTAGGTCTCGGCCAGCGGCAGAACCGGGCGAATGGTGTGAAGAGCCAGTTCAAAGCTGGCGTAGCTGCCCAGTTCATGATTGCGCAGATGATCGATCAGGACCCAGCGCATCCCTTGCGGGCGGAGCATGTAGGCTGGATCCGGGTTCTCACGGACCCAGACCAGCACATGCTCAATTGGTGTCGTTCCATCGAAATTCGTGACCCCGGAATCCGTCGGTGTGATTTCTGCATCGAAGAGACCCATCCGCATTCCGGCTTCCAGCCACCGCGACAGATATTCGCGGTGACGAGGGAGAACACCCTGCCTCAACGTCACGACATTACCGCCCATCGAAACGGGTGAAAGATCGTATAGGGGAGTTGCCTGCGCCATCAGGAAAGTCCTCATCAGAGCGGGGCGGGGGAGCCCGTGGATTGCGATAAGGTCAGGCTAAAATCCAAACGGCCCCTTTCACAATCTAAAATGACGCCAAAACCCCTTTCCGCGACATAAACTTTCCCCACTGTGACAAATCTGCCATGCAAAAATTGCATGGCTCAACATGTTGTTGTCATATTCCGATACAGTGCCTTGGCCCATCTCCGGTGAAGCCAGAGCCATGAGCCGGGTTCCTGCTCTATCCACTCCTGAAGCCGGTCATTGAGTTGCTGTGTCAGCTTCAGGACATCTGCCTGACGATTCTCGGTAGGTTGTGGGTCAATGGGGGGATCCACAACGAGTACCAGTCTGGCAGGCCCTTCACGGCGCACATGTCCGGTTACAATCAAGGCTTTATGCCGCAGGGCAAACACGGCGGTTGCAGAGGCCGTCATGGCGGGACGACCGAAAAGACTGGCCTCGATGCCATCATTCATTTTCTGATCGCCAAGCACGCCTAAATGGCCGCCGTGAGACAGGTGCTTCAGCGCAGAGCGAGCTCCACGGGCTCCTTTGGGGAACATTGGAACATCCATGCGCATAGCTCGGCGGCGGAGGGCATGGATGATGGAATCTACAATCGGATTGCTGGCTGCCCGATAGAAGGAAGCAAAGGGCATCCCGAATCGTGCCACGACCGGGGGCATGAGTTCCCAGTTGCCAATATGGCCGGAAAAGAAAATGACCGGGCGCCCCGTTGCGCGTGCGGCTTCCAGATATTCCGATCCGTCAACACGCCATCCTGATCCCGTCGGCGTGTTCTGTTTTAATCGGCCCACATGCGGAAACTCCGCCACGGTGCGCCCCAGGTTTTCCCAGCAGTCTTTGACGATACTGCCCCGTTCTTCCCGGGTCAGTTGTGGCATGGCCAGTTGCAGGTTTCGGTCGGCCACTTTGGAGACGGGAATAAGAGGCCCGATATGGCGCGCGACGGAGCCACCCAGTGTGGACGCGGCCGCAGGGGGGAGAATGCGCAGCCAGCCCAGCAGGACGCGCACAAGCAGGGCTTCCGCCCGATGTGGAATTGAAGTCATGAGTGAGGGAACAGAAGATCCAGAATATGGTCCGGCGCTTTTGGGTCGGCCCAAAGAAGCTCAACGTTGATGACGGTGACCTGCGCCCGGAAAGCGGGAGGAAGTTTGACCGCATCCTTGGCTGTGGTCACGAGCGTGGTTCCGGATTCCCGACGCAGCGTTTCAAGGCGCTGGATGTCATTGGCCGAGTAGGCATGATGATCCGGAAAGGGAAGGCAGCGAACAGGGGAGACACCTGCGTCCTGCAGCATGGTGAAAAATTTATCGGGGCGGCCGATCCCCGCGAAAGCGACAACTCTCCGGCCTTGCAGACCGCGGATTTCAGGGCCGGGAACCAGTCTGGCCTGAGCTTTGAAGAGAAATGGGGGAAGGGTGAGCAGCAGCCCGTGACGGTCTTCCCCAATGATGACCACGCACTGCGCGCGCTTCAGAGCATCCAGCACCGGTTCACGCAGAGGACCCGCAGGCATGACCTGCCCATTGCCAAACCCCACGACACCATCCACGACCAGCACCGAGAGGTCCTTGTGAAGTCCTGGGTTCTGGAAACCATCATCCATCACAAGACAATCAGCGCCTTGGCCAACCGCCAGTCTCGCGGTCTGGGCCCGGTCTGCTCCGACCCATGTTGGCGCGGCTTTTGCCAGAAGAAGAGGCTCATCGCCAACATCGCGGGCGCTCGAACGCCCCGGATTGATCTCCAGCGGCCCTTTCTCTCTGCCCCCATGACCGCGACTGAGAATATGCGGAGAATGTCCACGATCTTTCAGTCTTTGGACCAGATCCAGTGTCAGGGGGGTTTTTCCCGTGCCCCCAGCAGTCACGTTGCCGCAGCATAGTACCGGGACTATGGCTCGATAGCCTTCGCGGGTCATACGGCGACGGGTCAGACGGGTTGCGATTCCTGCCAAAGGGCGCAGCATGAATGCCGCAGGGCCTACCCTCGGGACGGACCAGAATCGCGGAGCCCGTAGTCTCATCGTTCAAGTGTCTCCAGAATGCGGGGGCTTAGTCTGGACACCACGGAGCGCTGAAGCACTGCGGGTGAAGGCGTGACATGAGGTTCAGTGATCCACTGGCTCAGACTATCGATATCCTTAACGATGTGAAGATAATCGTGCAGCAGGTTAACCGCTTCCCGCCAGTTTTCCATAAGAGGGCCGGTTGCAGTCGGAACGCCCAGGCGAAGTGGTTCGAAAGGATTGTGGCCACCGCCTTTCCCCGCGAGAGAGTTGCCCAGGAAGCAGCAAGTCGCGAGTCTGTAGAACAGGCCCAGTTCCCCTAATGTGTCGGCAATCCAGCCATGAGCCTTGTTGTTCGGCTCCTGCCCAACGGATCGCCGGGGCAGATCGAAGCGCGAAGCTAGTTCCTCGCCGCGTTTTGGATGCCGGGGGATGAGGATCGTCAGAAGGTCAGGTTGTTTTTTTCTGGCAAGCGTTGCTGCTGCCAGCACCAGTTCCTCTTCACCGGGATGTGTCGAAGCTGCGACGAAAACCGGACGATTTCCAATCACGGCCTGAAGTCGCTCCAATTCAGCGAAGTCGCATGACAGAGGAGGGGCATCCTGTTTGAGGTCTCCATCTTCATAAACGGCTTTTGTGCCTAGGGAGCGGAAGTGTGCCGCGTCTTCCGGGCCTCGAGCTGCAACCCAGGAAAGACGGGAAAACATGCGTCCAGTCAGGCTAGCGGCTTTTTTCCACCGGCGAGCCGAGCGATCCGATAGGCGACCGTTGACCAGCACGACGGGAATAGCCTTGCGGTAGCAGGCTGCAATGATACCGGGCCAGAGTTCACTTTCTACAAAGACAGCACCGTCCGGCTGCCAACGCTTGAGAAATCGGCCAAACCAGCGCGGCACATCGTGAGGAATAAAACGATGAGAGACACGGCGCCCGAATTCTGGATGGCGGCTGACAATTTCTGCGCCCGTCACCGTGGCGGTTGTAAACAGGACATGCAGATCCGGGCGCTTCTCCAGAAGATCATCAAGCAATGGTCGCGCACACAGGGTTTCCCCCACGCTGGCAGCATGTATCCAGAGAAGTGTGCCTTTTGGGCGATGACCGCCCCCTAGACCCATTCTTTCACGAAGGCGGTCTGGCAGCTCCCGTCCTCGCTTCAGACGTACCCGCAGCATGATCGTCAGAGCAGGAGCCAGAAGGCTACCTACGCCCCCCCACAACCGATCCATGACGGAAAGATTTTGATTGCGGACGTTAGCTTCCGCCTGCTTCGCAACGGCATTGAGTGCAACACGGAGCGTCTCGGTATCCGGCTCAAGAAGCGGTTCACCGACCACGACAGACCCGCGCCCAAAGGGGAGTGGAAATGTAAGGCCGTCCCACGAGGGCAGGCGAATGCTGTTGCAGGCCATACCCAGCGGAATAATGGGGCGTCTGGAAATCCGCGATAGCACGAGAATGCCCGGCTGAACCTCCTCTGCCGGGCCGCGCGGTCCATCTGGAGTAATGGCGACAAAAGCACCCTGCTTCAGTTCCCGGAGAGCGACTCTGAGTGCCGCCGCGCCGCCTTTGTCCTTCCCTTTGCGAGAGGTGGAGCCATGAATACCAATGATTCCCCACGGACGAATAGCATCCGCGATAAGGCGTCCATCCGCGTTGCGGGAAATCAGAACCCGGAGCTTAACCCGTGGTTCGATCGCCCGGGCCCAGAACCAAAGCGCTGGAGCCAGTGTCAGGGAACGGTGCCAGAGGGCAAGAACTGTTCCCTGATCAGCTTGCGTCAGAAGCGCTCTTGCCTGTTTGGTGCCTCCGACATTCCAGTGGGTGGAGCGCAGACAGGCACCTAACCAGACATGGATCATGCGAGCGGGCGATATCATGAGCAGTCGGGTAGCATGGTCAGATGGCGCTCGCAAAACTTTGTGACAGACTGTCAGGCTGCTTCGTGATGAACCTGAAGGCCGGTGAAGGTTATCCGGGCCATATCGGAGTGAGTTGGTGCGTGCCAACCCTGTTCGCCAGCCACAGCTTCGAACCATACACCCTGTGCTATCGCGGCAGAGGGCAATGAGAAGTGATTTTCTGTTCCGTTGACGATGATGCGCATCAAACCATTCGGAGACGTATGAATTCCGTAGCGAATGGTCTGATGCGGATAAACCGTGCCGACCACAACGCTCTGCGTGGATGTGCCATTATCCACGAGTGCAAAGACCCGGTCACCTTGAACGCTTAGTTCCGCCACTGGATGCTGTGTGCTTGCCAGGCGGCCAATGACCACTTTTCCATTTCGTGGAAGGTGGTCAATGTGTAGGGCCGCCGTCATGTCAGAATTCGTTTGCTGAAAATACCATGCGGTATTTTCTCGCAAAAGCGTCTCCGGAGCGACCTTCCTACGAATGACTGGCTGGAGGCCGTCAGTCGTGAGTGTCAGGGCACCCGTCTGCTGATCGCGGGAGTAAAAAGCTGTGTTGTAGCCAGAGCCGAGTGTCGCGGACGGAACAAGATGCAGGCCCAGACGCTTGGCAGGCTCCTGAAGTGTAAAAGCCGAAATGTCCGGCGCTTGCGGGACATCCATGGCATGCACCGGCATAGCGATCAGAGCACTCAGGCAAAAAGCTGGGCCAACAAGTCGGGAGATCATAATGTGTCCTTCCGGGGTTCTGGTTGTGACGTCAGATGACTGTTTCAACGCAGAACTCCCGAAAAGGACGCATGATTAGCGGCTCATGAGAACTGTGAGTTTCATGTTCTCAAGGATATGACGGGTCACGCCCCCCAGAATCATCTGGCGAAGACGGGAGTGGGAGTAGGCCCCCATGCTCAGCATATCGGCGCCAAAATCTTCAGCCCCCTTCAACAGGCCAGCACCGACATCCTTATTGATGGGGTCGCAGGCGCGTGTCGTAGCGGAAATGCCATGCAGACGCAGGTAACGGACAACATCATCGCCCGTAGGGCCGCGGCGCTGATATTCTTGGCATGTCAAAACCTGAACGCCTTCCGCGGTATGCGCCCATGGCAGGATGCAGCGGAGTGCAAGCGAAGACTCGGGTGTTCCGTTCCAGGCAATGGCAATGCGGCTGCCTACTGTTTTCGGAGCAATTGGCGGAGCAATGACCAGAGGACGCCCGCTGTCAAAAAGAATGGCATGCAGTGTTTCTGATGCGCGCGGGTCAGTGGCTGAAATGAGATTGGGCACGAGCGTCATGTCTGCTAGGCGTGAGCGCCATGTCAGGGCATCATGTTCCGTGCCGTCCAGCACTTCGAGGCTGGCACTGACACCGCCGCCAATGGACATGCCGATCTTGGAGGCTTCGACGCGGCGAAGTCCGTTATTATGCACGAAGCTGTCGAAGCTGTGTCGGATCCTGATGGCGCGGCGGTGGGCTTCCGTGGCCGCCGCATCAATCATTTCCGTCACCATTCCGGCAGAAATGCCTTCGCCAGCGAGTGTGGCAACTTCGGTCGGATCTGATCCGACAACGACAGCAGACAGGTGTGCATCAAAACGACGGGCAAAATCCAGGGCCACCGACATGACTGAATCCAGATCGTCGGCCCCGGTGAGGGGGAGAAGGATGTTCTTGATTTCGATAAGCATAACGTAAGGCTCCCCACCTTGGGAAAAGGGTGTTCTCTATCTTTACGGATAAAGACGCGTGACGTTCCATTCAGATCCATCACGAGTCCATAATGCTCGGTCATGGAGGCGGAAAGGCCGGTCCTGCCAGAACTCTATGGCGTCTGGAGCAACGCGGAAACCTGTCCAGTTGTTCGGACGCGGAATAGGGCCATTGCCATATTTTTCTTCTGCGGCCTGCAGGCGCTCTTCAAAGGTGCTGCGTTCATCCAGAGGGCGTGACTGGTCAGATGCAATGGCCCCCAGCCGGGACATGGGCGACCGGCTGGCGAAATAAGCATCTGCTTCCTCGTCACTGACCTGCGTAACAGGTCCTTCGATCCGGATCTGCCGACGCAAGGACTTCCAGTGGAACAGCAAGGCGACATGCGGATTGGCCAGCAGATCGCCACCCTTGCGGCTCTCCACGTTGGTATAGAAGACAAACCCGCGCTCGTCCGCACCCTTGAGCAAAAGCATGCGAACGGAAGGGCGGCCATCTGGCGTGGATGTTGCAACGGCCATGGCGTTCGGATCATTGGGCTCAGACGCTTCCGCGTCTGACATCCAGGCTGCGAACAGGGCAAATGGATCAGAAGTTAGATCGATGAGGGGCAGAGAGGGCATGGAAGTCTCCTGAAGCAGCGGGGACAGCCCGAAAGGGCGATGTAAGAACCATAGCGGCTCCGTCCGGGTCCCGGAACAGACCCTGTCAGGTTCCGGTTCCGAATTATGGCGTCAGAGGCATTATATAGAGGAAGCAGGAGCGCTTGCCTTGACCTGCCTCATGGGCCTGAAATCCACACTACGGCTGGAAACTGCCGTCCAAGAGGCATTGAGTGTCGTGTTACTCTTGTTTGCTGGCATCTCTTGTGCGACCACGGCGCTAACACGCCAACGCGATTCAGGAAACCTTCAATGTCTGAAACAGAAGACAACATCCCGGCTCCCGTGACCGGCACCCTCATGAAGGGCAAGCGCGGTGTTATCATGGGTGTCGCCAACAAGCATTCCATCGCTTGGGCTATTGCGAGCGCCTGTGCTGCACAGGGCGCGGAACTCGCTTTCACCTATCAGGGTGAAGCCCTTGGCAAGCGCGTGCGTCCCCTCGCGGAAAGCGTTGGCTCTGATCTGGTTCTGCCGTGTGATGTCAGCGATGATGCAGCAATCGATGCGACGTTCGATGAAATCGAAAAGGTGTGGGGCAAGATCGACTTCGTGCTTCACGCCATTGCTTTTGCTGACAAGCAGTACCTGCGCGGCCGTTACATCGACACGCCGCGTGATGCCTTTCTGCAGGCCATGGACATTTCCTGCTACTCCTTCGTGTCCGTCGCCCGTCGCGCGTCTGCCATGATGAATGCCGGTGGTTCGTTCCTGAGCATGACCTATCTCGGTGCAGAGCGGGTTATGCCGCACTACAACGTCATGGGGGTTGCCAAGGCGGCTCTAGAAGCCTCCGTGCGTTACATGGCCGCTGATCTCGGCCGTGACGATATCCGCGTGAACGGTATCTCCGCAGGCCCGATCATGACGCTGGCTGCTAATGGCATCAGTGACTTCCGCTACATCCTGCGCTGGAACCAGCTCAACGCTCCGATGGAGCGTAACGTGACCCTGAAGGACGTTGGCGGTTCGGGCATGTACCTGCTCTCCGACCTCTCCAGCGGCGTGACGGGCGAAATCCACCATGTGGATTGCGGCTACCACACGGTTGGCATGAAGAACCCGGCAGCTCCGGACATTGCTGCTGTCAGCTCCGGGGACTGACAATGTCAGACAACAGCTTCGGGCAACTCTTTCGCGTCACCACATGGGGTGAAAGTCATGGGCCAGCCATTGGCTGCGTCGTAGATGGCTGTCCACCCCGCCTGAAGCTGTCCGAAGCGGACATCCAGCCTTGGCTTGATCGCCGTCGGCCGGGGCAGTCCCGCTTCACGACCCAGCGTCGGGAACCGGATCAGGTCCGGATCCTATCGGGGGTGTTTGAAGGCCAGACGACCGGCACGCCTATTTCGCTCATGATCGAGAACACCGATCAGCGGTCGAAAGATTATGGTGAGATTGCCCAGAGCTATCGTCCGGGTCATGCGGACATCGCCTACGATCTGAAATATGGCATCCGTGATTATCGGGGCGGCGGCCGCTCGTCTGCGCGTGAAACAGCCATGCGGGTCGCGGCCGGTGCTGTTGCGCGCGTGCTGCTGAAAACGTTGGTCGGAGAAGGCGTGAAGATTCGCGCAGCTCTGACAGGCATTGGTGGTCATACCATTGATCCGGCCCGCTGGGACTGGGATGAAGTGGAGCGCAACCCGCTCTGGTGTCCGGATGCAGCAAGCGTTGGTCCATGGGAAGAGCTGCTCGACTCCATTCGCAAGGATGGGTCATCCATTGGTGCTACTGTTGAAGTTGTTGCAGAAGGTTTGCCGCCCGGTCTTGGTGCGCCAGTCTATGGCAAGCTGGACGCAGATCTCGCTGGTGCTCTGATGGGTATTAATGGTGTGAAGGGCGTTGAGATCGGCGATGGTTTTGCCGTCGCTGCCCTTCGTGGTGAGCAGAACGCTGATCCGATCGCACCGGGGCCGCAGTTCGCATCGAACCATGCGGGCGGCATCCTAGGAGGCATCTCCACGGGGCAACCGATCGTGGCTCGCTTTGCCATCAAGCCAACCAGTTCAATCCTGACGCCCGTGCCGAGCATCAATAGTGCAGGGGATTCGGTGGAGGTTCGCACCAAGGGACGACACGATCCCTGCATCGGTATCCGTGCCGTGCCTGTGGCGGAAGCTATGATGGCCTGCGTTCTGGCGGACCATCTGCTTCGCAATCATGCGCAGTGCGGCTGGGACAACTGATCCCAGCCTTCAGGCCTTAGCTGGCAAGCTTGGCGTCCAAGGTGATCTCTGTATTGAGAACCTTGGACATCGGACAGCCAATCTTGGCCTTGTTGGCAGCATCCAAGAAGTCGGCCTCGGTGGCGTTCGGAACCACGCCACGAAGCGTCAGATGGGCTTTCGTAACGGCAAAGCCATCACCAACCTTATCCAGGGAAATTGTCGACTCCGTATCGAGGGATTCGGCTGTAAAACCAGCATCACCAAGGATCAGAGATAGCGCCATTGTGAAGCAGCTGGCGTGGGCCGCGCCGAGCAGTTCTTCCGGGTTGGTGCCGGGCTTGTCTTCGAATCGCGTGTTGAAACCATAAGGCTGGTCCTGAAGGGCGCCGCTCTGCGTCGAGATGGTGCCCTTGCCTTCCTTGATGGTGCCGCTCCAGTGGGCCGAAGCTTTCTTGTTGATGGTCATGAGACGTTCTCCGCGTGTTGGGGGATGCTGTCTCCAACGTGACCAGACAGGAAACGTTGCCGTGAAAAAACCGTGTGGTGTGGTTGTGAGGCCACTCAGGAAAAGCCCCCTTGGGGATGAATGGGAACCTGTGGCGGTTTTCTGCGATTGCCCCAATATATAGGGGTGTGGATCGTTTATGCCCCTAGATATGGATGACTCCAAATTCACAGCTCTTTCCAATTTGCAAGAGAAGAGTTCGCTTGCAGTGACGGGCGCGGGTGTGGAATTGGAGGGTCATCAAACCGAAAAAATCAGACTGCCGGAGCAGAGCGCAATGACACTTCATGACGTGACGATGGACACGCCACATACGGCCGACCGCCCGCATGACGTGCTTCCGCCTGTTGACCATCCTGTTGGCGAGCGTGCCGTTGGGGAGGGGGAAGAAACGCCCGACATGTTCGATGATGTCGTGCAGCTTCCGGGCCATCATGCCGTCCGTGTGGATCGTTCACGTGATTCGCTTCTGACGGATTTTGGCAAGGCGACTCTGAACAATCGCTACCTTTTGCCAGGCGAGCATTATCAGGATCTGTTTGCGCGTGTTGCGTCCTATTACGGGGCGGATCAGGGCCATGCCCAGCGTATTTATGATTACATTTCGCGCCACTGGTTCATGCCAGCTACACCGATTCTGTCTAACGGTGGAACGTCCCGCGGTCTGCCGATTTCCTGCTTCCTGAACGAAGCCGAAGATAGCCTGGAAGGTATCGTCGGCCTCTGGAATGAAAACGTCTGGCTGGCATCCAAGGGCGGCGGCATCGGGTCTTATTGGGGCAATTTGCGCTCAATCGGCGAGAACATCGGTCGTAACGGCAAGACGTCCGGCGTCATTCCGTTCATCCGCGTGATGGACAGCCTGACACTGGCTATCTCGCAGGGGTCCCTGCGTCGTGGGTCTGCGGCTGTGTATTTGCCGGTCTGGCATCCTGAAATCGAAGAATTCACGGAAATGCGCCGCCCGACGGGTGGTGACCCAAACCGTAAGGCCCTGAACCTGCATCATGGCGTTCTGATCACAGACGCCTTCATGCGCGCTGTTGAGGCGGACGAGGAATGGCCGCTGCTGTCCCCGAAGGATCACAGCATCATCCGCAAGGTGTCTGCTCGTGGGCTTTGGATACGCATCCTGACGGCCCGTATGGAGCAGGGCGAGCCGTACGTCATCTACTCGGATCATGTGAACCGCGCCCGCCCCGAGCATCACAAACTCGCCGGGCTTGAGGTCAAGACTTCCAATCTCTGTGCCGAGATCACGCTACCGACCGGGATCGACCATCACGGCAAGAACAGGACGGCTGTCTGCTGCCTGTCTTCCCTGAACCTGGAAACCTGGGACGAGTGGAAAGACGATCCGCAGTTCATCGAGGACGTCATGCTGTTCCTCGATAACGTTCTGCAGGATTTCATTGACCGTGCCCCGGACGACATGGCGCGTGCCAAGTACGCTGCTGCCCGGGAACGCTCTGTCGGTCTTGGCGTGATGGGGTACCATTCCTTCCTTCAGGCCCGGATGATCCCGTTCGAGAGCGTGATGGCGAAGGTCTGGAACAAAAAGATCTTCCAGCATATCCGCGCTCAGGCCGATGCGGCGTCAAAGAAGCTGGCGGAACTGCGTGGCCCATGCCCGGATGCCGAGGAATACGGCTTCATGGAGCGTTTCTCGCACAAGCTGGCGATTGCTCCGACGGCGTCCATTTCCATCATCACGGGTAATGCCAGCCCCGGCATCGAGCCGATCAGTGCCAACGTCTTCCTTCAGAAGACCCTGTCCGGCTCGTTCTCGGTCCGTAACCGCCATCTGACCACGATCCTTGAAGAGCGCGGCCAGAACACGGACAAGGTATGGTCTGACATCACCCTGAGTAAAGGCTCCGTTCAGCATCTGGACTTCCTGACGCAGGATGAGAAAGACGTCTTCAAGACGGCTTTCGAACTGGATCAGCGCTGGGTTGTCGAGCATGCCGCAGACCGTGCGCCGTTCATCTGTCAGGCACAGTCGGTCAACCTTTTCCTGCCGGCGGATGTGCATAAGCGCGACCTGCATCAGATCCACTTCCAGGCCTGGAAGAAAGGCCTGAAGTCTCTGTATTATTGCCGTTCCCTGTCGGTGCAGCGTGCCGATGCGGTCTCCACGCTGGCCGTGAAGAGTGACATTCTGGACGACGAGAAGTACGAAGCTACCGTGCAGGCTGCCCCGCGTGGCAAAATGAGCAGTGGCGATTACGACGAGTGCCTCGCCTGTCAGTAAGGCAGGTTGGGACTATCGGTTTGAAAAGCCCGGCTCCTCGTTTTGGGAGCCGGGCTTTTTTTATGTTCTCAGGGCGTGTCAGACGCTCTAACGCGACGGAAACCCAGCCAGAGCAGGATAAGCCCCAGTGCTGTAGCGATCCATCCGAATGTTGCGCCGGGAGGTGCAAAATGAAAGTGGATCCGGGTTGGTCCTGCAGGAAGCGGGATACGTTCAAATAACCCGTCCCAAACTTCCGGGACGATGGCAGTGCCATTCACCTCGGCCGTCCATCCCGGCAGCATCACCTCGCGACGAATAAGATAAGTCGGCGCCGGGCAGTTTGCGGCAAGCGTCTCCCGGTCTTTCAGAGTAAGGGTGCAGGCTGCTTCAGTCTCAAAATAGGGGGCAGCGTTCTTCAGCCGGATAAGATCTCCGGTTCCCGTGTGCAGGACGGGTGTCATGGCTTTGCGCACAGCCTCTGTCTCAAAGCGGATGCGCGGCCAAGCCACATGATCCTTCACGGTGGACCAGATCATAACGTCTGTGGTGGCCTCTTTGAGGCTTAATGTCAGGGTGTGGGCATCGGCTGGAATGATTCTATCCAGTTCAATCGACGTCAGACCGTTGTCTGTCGCGTCTTTCAGTCGTGTTTGACCCGTTGCGCATTGCGTGTCGGAACAAACGGACAGGATCAGAATTCCATTCGAGTTGCCAGCGTAAGTGCCCAGTTGCAGCGTTGCCAGGCGGCTGACCGGCTTTTCCCATGATGAAATATTGATTGTGACTTCTGGGGCGTTTGGCGTCAGAGGAAAGCCGTTTGGCTGGCGGTTTTCTAGGGGGTAGGGCGCGATGCTTGGTATGCCATGACCCGGAGGAACCAGCAGGGCTGACACGCCGAGTTTGGCAAATAGATCAGGATGCCGGGCTAAAGAGGCTTCCAGAAAGGCATCCCCGTTTTCAGCAAAAGGATAGGAGCCATTAAAGGTTACGGCGTCGACTTTTGAGCCGAAGTCCTGTTTCAGGCGCTCGATCCATGCTTTCGGCGTGGGAATGGCGTTGTGATTGATAGAGGCGATCCGCAGATAAGCGCCATAATTCGGCTCAATCGGGCCAATGGTCACGAAGCGCTGTAGGCCGGTTTCACCCTGTAGTGCCGTAATAAGGCGTTGGTCTGGATGGGGTTGTTCCGGATAGGCGCTTAGAAGAGGAATTCCGAACAATAAAAGGGTCTCACAAAAGAGAACCGTTCCAATAATTTTCGGATGTTTCCTGCTCACTGCAAGAAAAACCACAACAGCCAAGCAGAGGCTGCCAAAAGCCAGCGATCCTACTGCATAGATGTGGGAGGAAACTGGTCCTTCGGAAACCGAGCAAAGTTTAGTCAGGAACTGATGATCCAGACCATAGGTCGTGACAATAGGGGCGCTCATCACACAAGCAGACAGGATGATTGCTCTGCGGCGCCACACACCACGGAGCATGTCATCGAGGGCGAAGGCTGCAAGAAGAATCAGACAGCTTTCCACCATGGGTTCGCAAAGGCGAAAGAATACGGTGTGCCCAAGTCCTGGCACCAGATCGACGAGTTGAGTGAGCCCCGGAACACCGGCCTGTTTTCCCACGACAGCAAGGAAAATGCCGAGTAGCAGGAAGCGCAGCCCTCGCTCGTTGTTGCCCCCGATGGCGCATAAAGCCAGAAACGGAAGAGTAAGCCCGCAATAGCCTCCTAGGGCATACCATGCATCCAATTCGGAGCCGTAGAATATGGGGCCGTTGATGTAGGGGAATAGCAGCATCGACCATGCCTGATGCGGCAGGGTCTCATCATTGATCTCGCCGTGAACGCCGATGTCAGCATGGGGTAGGAATGTCAAAAAAGCGAGGAGTTGTGGGGCGGCAATCAAACCTGCAGTGAGGCCCCCAAGGCAGATGTGAAGGGCAAAGCGGGATCTGCTGTCAGGAGCAGTCTGGAAAAAGCGCAGAACTGCAAGTCCCAGCGCGATCAGTCCTAAAAGAAAGGCAGTTTCGGGAAAGCCTGCCAACAGGAGATAGGTCAGGCTTAGAGCAAGCCAGCCCCAATTCCCAGCTCGGGCACGTTCCACGCCATAGAGAGCGAGAGGCAGAAAGGCGAGGGGTTCAGACGGGCCGTCCGACGCCCATGCATAGGTGCCGTTGAAAGCATAGAGCAGGCCACCGACCAGCGCGGCGCGCAGATCGAGGCGCAGCTGTTTCAAAAATGCATATGTGGACAGGCCCGCTATGATTTGCAGAGTGCACTTCATCATCAGGAGACCATTCGGCAGCCCCAGAAACAGCACGAATGGTAGAAAAAATGCGGCAGGCTGGTATTCGCCCGCCAAAGGCATGCCGACACCGCTGTAGGGATTCCACCAGGGAATGACACCATGCACCCAGTCGTGCGCCACAAGTCGGCCGAGGGCTTCTACGAAAACGCCTGCGCAACCGTCGATCCAGCCTGGATGTCCTGATATCAGTCCCTTCGCGGCATTGGCGGAGTTCTGCACCATCAGTGACGTCGTCATCATTGGGTCACTGGAGCGTAAGCCGAGCCATTCCGGCAGATAGATGCAGATTGGCAGGAAGATCAGCGCGAGAAGGTGAGAGCGAGGCCAGAAGCGACGCGTTTTCGGGGGCATGGAAGCTCCAGGTGGAGGGTTGTGTTGATTGCATAACCCCCGTGTTTTCGTCCCACAAGCGAATGGATTGTCGACTGATGCAGCGTCGGACGTTATGATCTGCCTCAGAATGATTCTGGATGACCTGGGTTGTGCGTCGCTGCGCCCCTGCAATGGTCTTCAGTCGGACTAAGGTATTGAAAAACACGAATTTTCACGTGTCTGTCTTGTCCGGATCGGATGAAACGCGGCCACAGGAAGAACGTGTCTTTGAGGAAAGTAAGGTCATGAGCAACACGACCCCGAATGCTGGCGAAACGCCAGCGACCGAGCAGCATTATGACCTGATGACTGCGAACCCGGTGTACAAACCGTTTCGCTACCCGTGGGCCTATGATGCCTGGCTAACCCAGCAGCGCGTTCACTGGCTCCCGGAAGAAGTGCCGCTGGCTGATGACGTGAAGGATTGGCACCGTACGTTGACGGAAGCCGAGCAGCATCTCGTGACGCAGATCTTCCGCTTCTTCACGCAGGCGGACGTGGAAGTGAATTCCGCGTATATGAAATATTACAGCCAGGTCTTCAAGCCGACTGAAGTGCTGATGATGCTGTCGTCGTTCTCGAACATCGAGACGATCCACATTGCGGCCTATTCCCATCTTCTCGACACCATCGGGATGCCCGAAACAGAGTATTCGGCCTTCCTGAAGTATAAGGAGATGAAGGACAAATACGATTTCATGCAGTCGTTTAACATCGACAACAAGCGTGAGATCGCGAAGACCATGGCGGCCTTCGGGGCCTTCATGGAAGGGCTTCAGCTTTTCGCATCGTTCGCGATCCTGCTGAACTTCCCGCGCTTCAACAAGCTCAAGGGCATGGGGCAGATTGTCTCTTGGTCCGTGCGTGATGAAACGCTGCACTGCCTGTCCATGATCCGTCTGTTCCGCACGTTCATTCGTGAGAATCCGGAACTGTGGACGGAAGATTTCCGTGAAGAACTGAAGGAAATCTGCCGCACGACCGTTGAGCATGAAGACGCGTTCATTGATCTGGCCTTTGAAATGGGCCCGGTTGAAGGAATGTCCTCGGAAGACGTCAAGCGTTACATCCGCTTTATTGCGGATCGTCGTCTGACGCAGCTTGGTCTTGATCCGGTTTATGGTGAGGAAGAAAATCCGCTCCCGTGGATTGATGACATGTTGAACGCTGTTGAGCATGCCAACTTCTTCGAAAACCGCTCTACGGAATACTCCCGTGCCTCTACGTCCGGCACCTGGGAAGAAGCCTTCGAAGGCAGCGTCTTCGAATAATCTGGGGATAGGGGAGAGTCAGCTTTCGGACAGGCTTTCTCCCCGTCGCAGAACCCGTTCGGCCGCATCGGTAAAGCGGCCATCCTCTTCATGTAAAACCAGTCCCGGACGCAGGCGAAAGATGCCTTTGCCGCCGTGGATGGCCTGGATTAGCACCAGTTTCGCTTCCCGTCCCTGTTTGGGCCAGAAGGGGTAGAGCTGGAGTGAACCGCACCCGTTTTCCAAAAGCGTGTGGCAGGCTCTGTCCGTGATCGCTGCGGATATGATGAACGTCAGTGTTCCACCGGGTAGAACCCAGCGGGTGAGGCTGCGGATCCACGCCTGTGGGTCGGTGTTTTCTGCGCTGAGGGCTAGTCGCCGTCGTTCGTCGGGGGAGGGCGTACCATGCGCGCTGTGCCAAGGAGGATTGGCCATCACGTGATGGAAGCGACCGTTGGCTGTCGGAGCCAGAACTCGCAAGGATGATGGGATTGTCGGGAGCACGGCCTGAAGAGCCGAAAGCGATGTTCGCGAGTCTGGAAACGGGTTGTTCAGGAAATTGTGAGCTGCCAATTGTACTGTATCCGCATCGGCCTCTAGCCCAATGCCGCTCACGCCAGCAACCCGTGCTGCAAGGCATAGCAAGCCTGCGCCTGCACCGCATCCTGCCTCCAGAATGGTCTCTCCGGCTCGTGCAGGGACCGCTGCCGCCATCAGGACGGGCTCAAGCCCCGTACGATAGCCCTTTCGAAATTGTCGGTAGTGGAGTCGTCCGTTGAGCAATGTTCCGTCCCTTTCGTTTTCAGAAAGGGGGGAAGTGCTCTTCAGATGGGCCTTAGGGGGCTGCAATGGGTTGACCACCTTCCTGCTGCCGCTCATATGGTCATTCCAACCTGTCGTCCGGCGTTAATATGGCCTGGTCGCTTTTCCAGACAGGAAGAACGAGCAGGGATACGCCACATCATATCGTGCCTGCACGGTCCTGGGCAGTCCTGGGATAGTGTGCAGGAACTGGAGTAAAGACCCTTGGATTCTGCCGCACCGGATGCTGCCGTGACCGTTGATAAAGCTGTGGTTCAGGGTACAGGTGGCGAAAGCGCACTGTCAGCGCTGTCAGCCTATCTCGAAGAGGACATGCTGGCTTGCAACCGCGCCATTATCGCGCGGATGGAGAGCCCTGTCCCCCTGATCCCGCAGCTTGGCGCTCACCTGGTGGCTGCTGGCGGCAAGCGCCTTCGTCCCCTTCTGACGCTCGCTTCAGCACGGTTGTGTGGTTATCAGCCAGGCCCTGACCATCAGCGTCATGTCGGGCTCGCAGCCTGCGTGGAGTTCATTCACACCGCAACTCTGCTGCATGATGATGTGGTGGACGAGAGCACGCTGCGTCGCGGTCTGGCTTCGGCTAATGCCGTGTTCGGCAATAAGGCGTCTGTTCTGGTGGGGGACTTCCTGTTCGCCCGTTCGTTCCAGCTTATGACGGCAGACGGCTCCCTGAAGGTCATGGCGATCCTGTCAGATGCGTCTGCAACGATTGCTGAAGGCGAAGTCCTTCAGATGGTTGTGCAGAACGATCTCACGACGCCTGTTGAGCGGTATCTCGAAGTCATTCACGGCAAGACGGCCGCACTGTTTGCGGCGGCCTGCCGCGTCGGTGCTGTTGTGGCCGAGCGTCCGGATGCCGAAGAGGATGCTCTGGAGCAGTTTGGCACCAATCTTGGTATGGCGTTCCAGCTTGTTGATGATGCTCTCGATTATGCCGCGGACCAGCAGGTTCTGGGCAAGACCGTTGGCGATGACATGCGGGAAGGCAAGATCACCCTGCCGGTCCTGGCCGCCTATGAGGCTGGCTCACCGGAAGAGCGTGTGTTCTGGGAGCGCGTCATTGGGGAGGGTGAGCAGACTGAGGAAGATCTGCCTCACGCTCTGAACCTGATTGCGAAAACAGGTGCGATCAATACGACGATCGCCCGAGCGCAGGTCTACGCAGATGCGGCTGTTGAAGCCCTGTCCATTTTCCCAGATAGCGAACTGCGTCGCCTTCTGATTGAGACGGTTCAGTTCACGGTGAACCGGGCCCGCTAAAAAGCTCTGTTTTGCGCCAGTCCGCTCAGGGCTGGCGCAGACCTTGCTTTCAGGCTGTCAGTGCGAGCGGGCTGAAAAGAGACCATTCCGAAAAACCTAAACGGCTTACGGCAGCTTCCAGGCGTGGCGCATTGAATGGTGCGCTTGTCATGAAAAGCCGGGGCGGGGCTGAAACTTTGTCTGTTGTGATGGGTGCTAGGGTTTCAAGCACAGTCCGCACTTGTCGGGCGACGGCTGGTGCTGGGTCAAGCCAGTTCAGGTTGGGATGTGCAAGGCGTTGAAACGCTGGCATCAGGAACGTGTAATGCGTGCAGCCAAGCCCGACGGTATCGATGTCCTCGCCATGAGGCTGTTCGAACAGGCACGTCAGTTCGCGTTCGACGTCTGCATCTGGAATGACATCGCCCAGAAAGGCGCGTTCGGCCAGATCGGCCAGTCCGCGCGCACCATGGGTGATGAGACGACAATCTGAGGCAAACTCTCGATGCAGTTCCAGTACATAGGGGCGCCGAGCTGTTGCTGACGTAGACAGCAGGCCAACGGTCCGGGTTGTGGAAATACGCCCAGCCCAGCGGATAGGGGGGACGCATCCAACAACGGGGATGGAGAGACGTTCCCGGAGCGCCGGCAACGCAATGGTGCTCGCCGTGTTGCAGGCAATCACCAGAATGTCTGGCTGAACATCACGGCAGGCTGCTTCGAGCAGGCTGACAATGCGGCCGGTCAGGCGGTCATCAGGTTGTTCCCCATATGGAAACAGCGCGGTGTCAGCCAGATAGTCGATCGTGAGGGCGGGGAGGATGTCGCGCAGAGCCTGAACGACACCCATCCCCCCGATGCCCGAGTCAAAAACAAGGCATCGGGACAAAAGGGCAGGAGAGCCCACGGGCGTCAGCCTTCTGCTTTAGCCTTAAGCGCCAGCGCTTCTTCGGCGCTGCCAACACCGCCGTGCTTGCGGGACCAGCCACAGGGATCTTCAAGGAAGCGACGAACCTCGGCACTGTCCTTTTCAGAGAAATAATCGCCGCCTGCACAGGCTTCGAGCACATCCCACCAGGTGCACAGCGCGTGCAGGGAGATGTCCATGTCTGCCAGCGTTTTGTGGGCGCCTGGGAAGACACCGTAAAAGAATACGACGAAGGTGTGGTTCACGATGGCGCCCGCATCGCGCAGGGCATTGGCGAATCGGATTTTGGACGCGCCATCCGTCGTCAGGTCTTCGACCAGCAGGGTGCGCATGCCATCGGGCACATCACCTTCGATCTGCGCATTACGGCCAAAGCCCTTCGGCTTTTTGCGGACATACGCCATCGGCGTCATCATGCGGTCCGCGATCCACGCAGCGAACGGAATACCTGCTGTCTCGCCGCCGACAACCGCATCGATGCTTTCATAGCCGATGTGGCGGCCGATCTTCTCGACGGCCAGTTCCATGATCTTGGTCCGGGCGCGGGGGAAGAAGATGATCTTGCGGCAGTCGATATAGACCGGGGACTTCCAGCCTGACGTCAGGGTGTAAGGCTCTTCCGGACGGAAGTTGACGGCCTTGATCTCCAGAAGGATGCGGGCGGTGGTCAGGGCTGCGTCCCGGTCCCACTGGGTGCGACCCGCGATCGGGCTCTCTCCATGTTGTGTCATGCTGCTCTCCACTGACGTCGTTTTCTGTGGTTTACCGGCCACAAGACACAAAGGGTAGTGCCAAATTCGTACGCACTTGTTGCTGTTATAGGGAGACCCAATCTATGCTTGCGCAGTCAGGCCTTGCCCCCTAAGGAGTAAGACCGTTTTTCCTCTTCTGAAGCAGGATCAAAAGTGAGCATCGAAACCAGCCGGATCGGCCGGAAATGCGAACGTGCTGTTGTCACAGCCTATCAGGAACTGCGTGAGGTCGGTCAGCCGGACATGCAGGCCTTTGCTGCATGCACGACGCTTTACCGCATCCATCATCCTGAATCTTCCATCACGGAAGCACGCCGCCTTGTTGCGGAATGGATCGACCATCACGTTGTCCGCAAGGCTGATGGCCAGACTCCGGGCTGTGATTGCTAATCCAGCCCGTGTGACAGGGGCCTTTCAGCCCCGGTCACTCATGGAAACAAACTCTCGCTTTGTTTCCCCTACATAAAGCTGGCGAGGGCGCGTAATCCGCCCGGCCGGATCTTCAATCATTTCTTTCCATTGGCTGACCCAGCCCACTGTCCGCGCAACCGCGAAGAGAACAGTGAACATGCTTGTCGGAATCCCGAGAGCTTTCAGGATCAGGCCTGAGTAGAAATCCACATTCGGATAGAGCTTACGGCTGACGAAATAATCGTCTTCTGTGGCCACTCTTTCCAGTTCCTTGGCCAGGTCGAGCAGCGGATCGCGCTCCAGGCCAAGCTCGGAAATTACTTCATGGCACGTCGCCTGTAGGATTTTCGCGCGAGGATCAAAATTCTTGTAGACGCGATGGCCAAAGCCCATCAGACGAACGCTGGAATTTTTATCTTTAACCTGCTCCAGGAAAGAAGGGATGCCCTCACGTGTTCCGATAGACTGAAGCATGTTCAATGCTGCTTCGTTGGCTCCCCCATGAGCCGGTCCCCAGAGCGCAGCAATACCGGCCGAGATGCAGGCGTAAGGGTTCGCGCCGGTAGAACCAACAAGTCGAACGGTCGTGGTTGATGCGTTCTGCTCATGATCGGCGTGCAGGAGCAGGATACGGTCCATGGCGCGCGCCAGAACCGGATTGACCCGGTAGTGATTGCCCGGGCGGGCAAAAAGCATGTGCAGAAAATTCTCGGAGAACGACATCTCTTCATCTGGATAGATGAAAGGCTCACCGATGGAATATTTGTAAGCCCAGGCTGCAATGGTCGGCACTTTGGCAATCAGCCTGCGGGCAGAGAGATCCCGGTCTTCTGCCTGTGAAATATCCAGACCATCATGATAAAACGCGGACAGCGCACCAACAGTCCCGCACAGAATAGCCATCGGGTGGGCATCGCGGCGGAAACCGTTGAAAAAATTGCGGATCTGCTCATTGAGCAGCCGATGGGTATTCATGTCAGCTTGAAACGCCTGATACTGCGGGGTGGTCGGCAGTTCTCCGTAAAGCAGCAGGTAGGCTGTTTCCGTGAAGCTTGCATTCAGGGCGAGGTCTTCAATGGGATAGCCGCGGTGAAGAAGCGTTCCTGCATCGCCATCAATGAATGTGATCTTGCTGGTGCAGGTTGCCGTTCCCGTCAGGCCCGGATCAAAGGAAAAAATACCCAGATTCTGTTGGATTCCACGCAGGTCTGCGACGTCCGGCCCCATGGTGCCTTTCAGGAGAGGCGCCTGCATGGAAGCGCCGCCAGCATGAAGAGTAGCAGTTTCGGACTTTGGATCGTGCATGGAACAGGCGCCTGTCTGGCAGAGTGACGGAAAGGACTAAAGTCTAGGGCGTAGGGGTTTTCCCTGTCCAGAGACACCATCTGTCAGGCCGTCGATGGTCTCAAAAAAAGCGGAAAAACCTAAAAACCGCCGTGAAACTGCGCGCCTTAAAGTTTTTGTTAATAAAATTGTGTTTTTGAATGCGTTTCGGCTACAACCCGCGCTCTTCACGTCGTCAGGTTTAGAAAATCTGCGATTTCCTTTTCCGTCAAAACAGGATCTTCATGTCTCAGATAGTTTCTTCAGGTCAGGCAGTCTCCGGGGGTACCGTCAGCGGAGAGGGTAACATTCTGACCGTTGAAAATGGTGGCTCTATTCAAAGGGTGACCGTTGTGAGCGGTGGTGCTGTTTCTAACGAAGGGGAAGATCGTTTTCTGACCATCAGCAACGGTGGAACCCTGACAGTTGGGTCCGCAGGTACTTCCTACAACGCGACTGTTTTGTCCGGGGGGCTCCAGGCTGTTACGAACGGCGGTCATGCCTACAATGTAGCTGTCAGCAGCGGGGGAATGCAGCTTACGTCTTCGGGCGGGAAGTTGACCCACACACAGCTGAACCCCGGCGCTACCCTCTCGGCTCTGTCTGGCTCGATTGTTGACCATGCTGAAGTTCGCAGTGGAGCGTCGTTCTACGTTGCATCCGGAGCGGTTGCAGATACGACCGTTATTTCGTCGGGCGCTGTCCTGACGCTGCAAAGCGGGGGCATCCTGACCGAGACGATCCTGTCGTCAGGCGGACGGATTGACCTGGATGGACTGAGCTATTCAGACGGGGAAACAGCGACCTTTGTCAGTAGTGGGGGCGCTTATTATCTGAACGTCACTTCTGGTGGAAATGTCGTTTATTCCACGCGGATGCAGGGCGATTACAGCAGCAATGGTGTGACCCTGACGAAAGATGATGACGGTTCAACAATCGCTTCGCTAGGCCCGGTCTGCTTTCTTGGAGGAAGCCTTATCCAGACACCGAGTGGTGAGGTCGTTGTTGAAGATTTGCGTGCCGGGGACGAAGTTGTGGTCATCCGGGACGGCACCGAGCAGGTTGAACGTCTGAATTGGGTGGGACGCAAGAAAGCACAGATTCGTAAAGGGCCGCATCTGGATGAAGCTGGCTATCCGGTCCGCATCTGCAAAGGGGCCGTGTCTGAGCGCGTTCCTCATACGGATCTGCTGTTGACGCCAGAGCATTGCCTTTATCTCAATGGTGTTTTCATTCCTGTGCGTATGCTCGTGAATGGTGGCAGCATTGCCTACGCAACTGACATCACGTCCTATGACTACTACCATGTCGAGACAGCCAGCCATGATGTGATTGTGGCGAACGGTCTGACGACAGAGAGCTATCTCGACACAGGAAATCGCAACAGCTTTGCTCAGCCAGGAAGCATTGCTCACTTCTCGACTGTTGCAAAAAGCTGGGAGGACGACGCTTCTGCACCACTGGTGACGGATCGGGCAGTCGTAGAGCCTGTTCATGCTCGTTTGGCTCAGCGCTCTGAACAGCTTGGCCTGAACGTGGCATCTGAATCTGAGACCACGGGTGAACATGATCTCCATCTCGAAACACGTTCGGGGCAACATATTGCTCCTATGCGTCAGGTCGGAGGAAGGCTCCTCTTTTCACTTCCGACGGGTGCGCGCACGGTTCGTCTGGTGTCACGCGCGTCTCGGCTGTGTGATTCGGTTGGTCCCTATCTGGATGACCGCCGGATGCTCGGCGTTTTGACGCGCACGATCCGTCTTTGGGATGGAGATGGAATGCAAGAACTTATGGCGCGCCAGCCCGCAGATGCTGAGGGATGGTATCCAGCAGATCCATCAGGAATCCGTTGGACGAATGGCAATGCTCTTCTCGCACTCGGGGCGCGGTCGGACACTGACGCCGGTGTTCTGGAAATCGAAATTCTTGAGGCTGGCCCCTATGTAAAACCTCAGACCGCTGAAAAACGCATCAGTCTTCTTTGCGCCTGAGCGAGTCTGGTACGCCAGTCAGGGGGTAAGAACCTGACTGGCTCTGACACTGGAAAGCCGGATATTCATCCAGTCTTCCTGTGTCTGAAAAACGGTTAAGGTTGCGGGTGCGTAACCATGCCTCAGAGCCGCAAAAGTATCACTCTGAAGAGCCGGCCCAGCAAGGTCGTGAGCCAGTGTTCCTATGGCCGGGTTGTGCCCAATCAGGAGTAGCGTCCGGATATCTTCTGGTGTGGCGTGAATGAAGCCATAAAGCGTGTCGAGGCCAGCCCCATAGAGGTTGCTCTCAAGCTGCGGAACAGTCGCGTCTGGAAGAGCGGAGAGCACGCCCTCTGCCGTTTCCCGTGTTCGGCGTGCAGGGCTGCAAAGCACGTGAACAGGCCCCGGTAACTCCAGCTTTGCAAGCTGGGCACCAATTCTGGCCGCCTGTTGATGGCCCATTGGTGTCAGTGGCCGCTCAATATCACCCGATCCTGAATAAAGGTGCGGGCCTGCTTCAGCATGCCGCAGGATGAGGAGCAGGCGTTCGGTCATTCAGTGGGTACCGTTGGCTTGGGCAGCGATGGCTTCGTGGTGGCGAATGACCTCACGAATGACAAATGCGAGAAATTTTTCAGCAAAATCGGGGTCCAGATGCGCGTCTCGTGCCAACTGGCGCAGGCGTTCGATTTGCCGGGCTTCCCGATTAGGGTCTGCGGCGGGCAGGCTGGAACGCGCCTTGAGTTCGCCAACAGCCTTGGTGCAGCGGAACCGCTCTGCCAGCATATGAATCAGGGCGGCGTCGATATTGTCGATGCTGGCACGCAGGCGCTCAAGTTCTGCGAGGGCGGAAGAGCTGTCAGAAGTCATTGATATCGATCCATGCAAGGTGGCCGCCTTTTCCTGCGCCCAGATCCGTGAAGACAGCCGTGCCGCCAAGACGCCCCGTCCGGCGCCAAGGGCGTCCGTCAGTCGAGCGGCGGTCATGGCCGACATAGACCGTCATTCCGTCCGGAATGCGGTTGATCCAGGTCAGTCGGCGTTCGGGATATCCGTCCGGCTGCATGCGGCCGGTGGTTTCGCCAAAAAGGGCGCGGGACAGGGGCGCGGACATTTCGCCCAGACCCGGGACTGCGGGTTCTGAGAGCATCGCTGTATGGAAGCCGCCGTGTACGAACAGCGCGCGGCCAAGCTGGAGCCATGTCGGGGCCGCCGCAATGGCGTCATAAGTGCGCTGCTGAAGCCCTTCGTACTCGGGAAGCGCAAATTGGCGCAGCGTTTCTTCAAGGGGTGGGTCTCGGCGCAGACGCCGCCCTTCCAGGGCACGACCGAGCTTCCGGTCATGATTGCCGAGAATGAAGAGGCCACGCTGGCTTTCAAGCAGGTCGAGCATGAGCTCCATCACACCTGCGCTGTCCGGCCCATGATCCACCAGATCCCCGAGCTGGATGATGAAACGCTCCGTCGCTGTCGCGTGACGGAAAGCGTTGAGATCACCGTGCACGTCTCCCACCACACGAAGACCGTGTTCACGGATTCGCGTCATGATTGGGGCGGGGAGAGGTGGTTCGACGAAAATGGGTTCGGTCTTTCAAGGCGTTTTGTCTATCAAAAGGCTTCAACGCCTTAACGTCAATTTTCGATTGAAGAAAAAAGACTTCAGCCTTCGACAAGAGCGGCAGCACGCCCCAGATCAACCGACAATACCCGGCTTACACCACGTTCCTGCATCGTAACACCATAAAGCCTGTCCATATGCGCCATGGTGAGCTGATGATGGGTCACAACAAGGAAGCGCGTGCCCGCTTCCTTGGTCATATCGGTCAACAGGGAACAGAAGCGTTCCACGTTGGCATCATCGAGCGGAGCATCCACTTCATCGAGCACACAGATTGGCGCAGGGTTACAGCGGAACGTCGCAAAGATGAGAGATAGTGCTGTCAGAGCCTGTTCGCCGCCGGACAGCAAGGACAGGGTGGAGAGCTTCTTCCCCGGCGGTTGGGCAAAAATTTCCAGACCAGCTTCCAGCGGATCATCACTGCCGACCATACCCAGATGTGCGCGACCGCCTCCGAACATTCGTGAGAACAGCGACTGAAAATGCCGGTCCACTTCCGTGAAAACGGCCAGAAGCCTTTCGCGCCCTTCGCGGTTGATGGTTCCGATGCCGCCACGTAGCCGATTGATGGCCGCCGTGAGTTCTTCATGCTCGCGGGCGATGGTTTCGGCAGTTTGCTTGGCGTCCTGATATTCCGTCTCGGCCCGCAGATTGACGGCCCCGAGATCATCCCGCTCACGGGTAAGGCGAGAAAGACGACGGCGCGTGGACGTTTCAGCCTGCTCGGACAGATCAGACGGATAAACGCCGCCTTCTGGCGGGTCGCTTTCCGTCAATAGACGCTCACGCGCTGCCACGGCCTGTTCAGCACGTTCCGTGTGGCGGGCAATGGCTTCGCGTGCGGAGGACAGGGCCAGATCAGCTTCCCGACGACGCTCCTGCGCAGCCTGACCAGCCTGATCGGTGGCTTCGTCTTTGGCGCGGGCTTCATCATAGGCCGCTTGAGCCTTATCGAGATCCAGATCCTGCTGCTTCAAGGCAGCTTCGAGGCGAACAGGACTATGGGCTGCTTTATTCCAAGCGTTTTCCAGCGTGTGCCGGCGCTCTTCCAGTTCCGCATGGGATTGAACGGCCAGAGAAATCTGTCCCTCAAGGTCGGATAGTCGTCCTCTGAGCGCCGCGATGCTTCCGTTCAGGCGCATATCTTCCAGCGCAAGACGAGACAGGCTCTCTTGAACCGCCTGAAGCGCCTTCCGGGTTTCTTGCAGTTCCGCAGTGCCACCTAGTACGTTTTGTTCCAGAAGCGCCGGGTCTGGACGCTCTGCAATGGCAGCGTCCTGTGCCTGATGGTCCTTTGTGAGCTTGTCGACGAGCGCTTTGAGCTCCGCCGCACGTGGAGCAAGTGCCGTGCGTCGGGCGAGGGCTGCCGTTGCGGATTGGTCCAGGGTTTGCAATTCGGCAGAAAAGCGATCCGCTTTCTTGCGGAGATCGCTCGTGGTCTTGCTCGCGGCTTCAAGTTTCTGCCGGGCATCCTGATGCTGCTGACGGGCGACCGCGTCACGGCGCTCTAGATCCGGAAGATCCGGCCGGTTTGTGGCAGTTCGTGTGGCTTCAAGTTCTGTTTGAAGAGCATCAATGTCCCGCTCCAGCCTTTTCAGTGCCTCTTCCAGTTCCTGAAGGCGTGTCTGCGCCGTTTCATGACGCAGAACGGCCTGGTCCAACGTGCGATCAGCCTGTTCAGCCTCTGTCCGGGCTGTCTGGAGATCCCGCGTCAATGCTGTGAGAGCTGTTCGAGCCTTCTCCACGACCTGAGCCGCCTGTTCAGCCGTGTCAGTCAGAGCTGCCGGAGAAGGATGAGCGTCATAATCGGCCGCTGCTTTGTCAGCGTCCGAGCGTGCGCTTTTCGCAGCGGCTTCTGCGTCTGATAAACGACGTTCTGCTTCGTCCCATCGACCTTTGGCCAGCGCAGCCTGCTGTTCGCGTGACGAGAGCTGCGTGCGGGCCTTGCTCAGTTCAGGCTCCAGCCCCGAACGTTCCGACCGAAGACGTTGCAAGGTCTGTTCCGTTTCGACGCGAGTGCGCTGGGCTTCTTGGAAAGCGCTCTGTACGGCCGGAAGCCCCTTTTCCTGCTCAGCGAGAAGGGCGCGGGCCTGTGTCAGGCGTTGCCTTTGTTCCAGACGGGTAGCACCGGCATCAGGAGCATCTCCAGAGCGAATGAAACCGTCCCATCTCCACAGAGCGCCATTCCGGCAGACAAGCGCCTGGCCGGGCTGGAGGTGCGTTTGAAGAGCGGCACCTCTACCGGGATCATCCAGCAGGAAAACAGCGTCCAGACAGCGTTTAACAGCGTCTGGAGTTGCAACCAGAGACGAGAGGGGCGGGCAGGAAGCAATCCGTGGGCTGTCTAATGCTGTGAGAGCAAGCCATCGACGGTCGGCTGCGACGGTCGTGGGCGCGAGCGAGGCATCGAGCCCGTCCGCCAATGCCGCAGCGACGGCCCGTGCCAGATCCGCCGGAATATCAAGTCTGTCTTCCAACGGGTCCGGCTGCGCGGCGACGGCTGCAAGTGTCTGTTCTAGCCCGTCACATTCCGAACGAACGCGCAGGATCGTGCTTTCTGTGCGGGTCAGAGCGTCACGGGTGGAGCTCTCCGCTTCGGACGCGGAAGAAAGGGCCTTTTCGGCCTCCGAAAGAGCGCCTTGAAGAGCATCCAGTCTCGTTTCCAGATCCGTGACGGCTGCTCGAAGGACTGCTACGTCAGTGTCTGGTACGAGAGCTTTCGCGGCGGTATCCCGTTCTCGAAGAGCCGTTTCTGCGCGTTGAGCAGCCTGGCTGGCGACCTGCTGGGCGTTGTCTTTCGCACGCAGAAGGCCCTTATGGCGCTGAACGCCTTCCTCAGCCTTCGCGCGTGCTTCCAGCCATGCGCTATTGGCCTCATCCAGAGCCTGTCGCGCTAGGCGTTCCTGAGCGGAAATATCTTCCAATGCCTGCAGGGTCTTTTCCCTCTGAGCATGAAGCTCGGCGCGCTTTGCATCCGTCAGAAGAGCGGTTGCCGTCTGGGTATGAGCGGTACGGTCTTGAGACAGGCGGTCTGTCGCAGCCTGAAGGCGGCGCTTCAGATCCGCCTCGGTCTTTTCCAGAACCGTCAGGCGTTGCCGTCCGTCTTCGAGGGTGCGGCCCTGCAATTCCATTGCCAGACGCGCATCCTGAAGCGTAGCGAGAGCAGCAGCTTCGATCTGTCGGGCGTCTTCAGCCTCATTGATGGCGACATCGACCTGTTGGCGCAGGCTTTCCAGGGCATGATCGTCCGGCCGATTTTTCTCCAGCGTAGTCAGTTCTGCTTCAAGTGCCTGAAGAGCGCCTGTTTCAGCATCAAGTCGCGTTGTCAGAGAATCAAGAGCGCTTTTCAGCCCATCGCGACGGATCGCTTCTGCGTCCCGCAGACGGACTGCTTCTTCCAGAGATGCTGCCTGCGTTCGCTCAAGTGCTGCGAGCCGGTTCTGCTCTTCGGTGGCTTGAGCGCGCTGTTCAGGAAGTTGAGCGTGTTCCTTTTCCTGCGCTTCCAGATCTGCAAGAGCGGCCGCCTGGGCGGCTCGATCCTGCGAGAGCCGTTCCGTGCTTCGGGTAAAATCTGCTTCGGCCTGCTGGAAGCGCGCCAGTGCTTCGGCCTCTGCTTCTCTTGCACGCGTGACATCGACCCGTGCCGTCTCGGACTGCACTTTCAGGCGCTCTAAAGCACTGCGGAGGCGGTCTGTTTCTTCTCGGGCCTGTGGCGTGGCCTTGCGGGCTTCGAACTCCGCGATAGTCGCGTGTTTGGCTTCCTGCTCGGCTTTACGAAGAGCCTCTCGGGCTTTGGCCAGATCATCTTTGCTGCGTTGTACGGCGAGGTTGGCGCGGGCGTGCAGGAGGGCATGAAGCTGAATCTCGGCTTCACGCAGCTTCTCGGAGAGCTCACGATATTTCCGGGCCTGAACGGTCTGTTCTTCGAGACTGCCGAGGCGTTCTTCAATCTGAAGGCGCAGATCTTCCGCTCGGGAGAGGTTGGTTTCGGTCTGGCGGAGTTTCAGTTCCGCGTCATGACGGCGGGCATGAAGGCCGGTGATGCCAGCGGCTTCTTCCAGCAGAAGGCGACGCTCTTCCGGCTTGGCCGCGATAAGCTGACCGACACGGTTCTGACTGACGATGGCAGAGCTTCGTGCACCGGACGCCAGATCGGCAAAAAGCGTCTGTACGTCACGCGCACGCATGACGCGGCCATTGATGCGATATTCGCTGCCGGAACCGCGCTCTGCACGACGGGTGATTTCGAGGTCTTCAGCATCCTGAAACGGAGCAGGGGCAAGACCCTTGGCGCCCGTCAGATGGAGCGTGACCTGAGCGATGTTCCGGGCGGAACGTGCGCCTGTTCCTGCAAAGATCAGATCGTCCAGCTCGCCGCCCCGGAGAGCGCGGGCGGAGGTCTCACCCATGGCCCAGCGCAGGCCTTCGACGACATTGGATTTGCCGCAGCCATTCGGGCCGATAATGCCCGTCAGGCCCGGAAGGATGTCAACGCGCACCTCATCGGCGAAGCTTTTGAAGCCGCCGATCGTCAGGCGGCTGATCGTCGTGGTGTGAGTTGACATCGGTGTTTATGAAACGCCCTGAAAGAGGTCAGGACGCCTTGGAAACCAGATCGGCAAACTTCTCGTAGGTTTCCGGGTCCTGATCGTAGTGCGTGTTGTTGAAGCGGAAATACGGCGTGCCCTGGATGCTATAGGTGTCCGCATCCTTCTGCACCTGATTGAACATGGCCTGCATGAACGCCGTGTCTTCGCTGATGCTCTTGAACTGGGCAGCAGAGACGCCTGCCAGAGCCGACATCTGCTGAAGCCTTTGCATCGGGTCGCCACCCGAAGCGAAGGCCCACTGCATCTGGCTGGAAAGCAACGCGCCAATGAAAGGCACGTAACGGTCTTCTGGCAGGGAACGGGCCACCATGGCGGCGGTCAGGCCGACGCGGTCTCCGCAGAAATCATGGAACTGATAGCGGATCTTCCCGGTATCAATGAGCTGTTCCTTGATCTTCGGGAATTCTTCCGTTCCGAAATGGGCGCAATGCGTGCATGTCAGGGAAAACCATTCTTGCACCAGCACCTTGGCATTCGGATTGCCAATGATGCGCGGTCCCATGCGCGGGTCATTGGCAGGCAGGGCCGGCGGCGCATCTGCTGCACGGGCTGCCGTACCAGCAACGGCCAGCGCTGGTGCTGCGGACAGGATGAAACGGCGGGAAATCATGGGACGGGTCATTCAGGAAGCCTTTGCAACTGCTTTGGCGAACGCATCATAGCTGGAGACGACATCCGGTGCCGGAACGTCATTGATGCGGAAATAAGGAGTACCCTGGATCTGAAGAAAAGCACCATCGCGGTCCTGACGGTTCACAATGGCTTCACGCAGGGCATTATCGGCATTGATCTTGTCGAATTCAGCCGCTGAGATGCCAGCAAGGACAGCGCGCTTTTTCAGTTCCTGTATGGGATCGATGTTTTGAGCAAATGCCCACTGATCCTGTGTCCGCAGGAGATCGTCCACAAAAGGGGCGTAGCGATCTGCAGGAAGAGACCGGGCTAGCATTGCGGCCAGAAGTGCGACCTGATCCAAGGGGAAGTCATGATAGCGATACCGGATTTTTCCGGTATCGATCAGGTTGGTCTTGATCTGAGGAAAGATGGTCTGTGCGAAGTGAGCACAGTGAGAACAGGTGAGCGAAAACCACTCATCGACCTGAACCTTGGCATCTGGCGATCCCAGAACGCGCGGACCCATCCGGGGATCAGTCGAGGGAAGTCCATTTTCTTCTGCATGCGCGGAAGAAAATGACGCAACTGCCGCAAGGGCAGGCCCGGCAACGAGAAATGCACGACGGCCAAGGGTCATGGACAAGGCTCCACTACGGACAAGATGTCCTACTCACAACGCTGATCTGGCTCAGACGTCAAGACCCGCGTTCGTCGTCCTGCTGTCCCGTATCGGGCAGGGGCTTCTTTTCCCAGCCTTCCGGTACCCGCATTCGCAAGGCTCGAATATGGCGCGCATCCGCATCCAGAACGCGGAATTCCAGCCCGCTCTCATGGGTCAGAACTTCGTCTTTTGCTGGCACATGCTCTGCCAGGCGGAAGACAAGTCCACCAACCGTCTCGATCTCGGCTTCGCGCTCAGCATCCGTGAGAACAGCCCCCAGCCGTTCCTCAAGCTGGCGGACGGGCAGACGGGCATCAATATCGAAAGACCCATCCGCGCGTTCTACCCACGGGGTCGTGACAGGGTCGTCGTGTTCGTCCGAGATATCACCCACAATCGTCTCGATCAGATCTTCGATCGTGACGAGGCCGTCGATGCTGCCGTATTCGTCAATGACAAGGGCCATGTGCATCCGGCGCTGACGCATCTGTAGCAGCAGATCAAGCACCGGAATGGTCGGGGCAATCATCAGAGGCTGACGAAGAAGCGGGCGGATGTCGAACGCCTCAGGGTCATCAACATACGCCACCAGATCCTTCACATGGATCATGCCGGCGATATCGTCGAGCTGGCCGCGATAGACCGGCATACGGGAATGGTTTTCCCGACGCATGTGATCCAGGGCATCGTTGAAGGAGATGCTCTCTGACATGGCAATGATATCTGCGCGTGGGATCATCACGTCATCCGCCGTGATGTCTCGCAGGCGCAGGACATTCATGATGAGGGCACGTTCCTGCCTGTCCAGTTCCGGCTCATCTCCCGTCTCTTCGAAAGGCTGGGCGGCTTCGTGGACAAGTGTAGCGATGGACTCGCGCAAACCCTGATCACGGTTGCGGCGGCCAAACAGTCCGAACAATCCGCGGGAATTCTTTCTACCGTCGTCTGAACGGTCATTAATGTCTTCGCTCATGCCCGTCTTCCTGCCTGTCGCCATGGATCGCCAAAACCAAGTTGGCGCATCGTGCGGGTTTCAACCCCTTCCATGTCCCGGGCTTCGCCGGGAAGATAATGATCGTATCCTGCAAGATGCAGGGCCCCATGAACCACGAGATGGGACAGATGAGCGCGCATGCTGCGATGGGCAGCATCCGCTTCTTTCCGGACTGTCTCGTAACCCAGAATGATATCTCCGCCGTGAAGGGGAGAGACCGGCTCGAACGTCAGAACGTTCGTGGGTTTGTTCTTGTTGCGGAAGCGGGCATTGAGCCGCTTTACGATCCGATCTGTCGAGAGAAGAATCGACGGAGCAGGAGACCGGCTGAAATCCGGGCCACCCTGACGGGCGACGGCGGTAAGCGCACGATGGATCGTGCGCTCTGTATCAGAGACCGAGGAGCGCCATCTGGCGTCCTCGATGATGATGTCAGTACCGGCGTGACGACTTGGAGGTTCCATTGTTATCCCGGCGCGGCCGATCCCGGAAATTATCCAGGGGGGCAGGCGCTTTCTGTTCATAGGCATCGACGATACGGGCGACCAGCGGATGGCGCACCACATCAACGGATGTAAAGCGAGTGATGCCGATTCCCTTGATACCTTCCAGGGTCTCGACGGCTTCCCTTAGCCCAGATGATACCCCGTTGGGCAGATCAATCTGACTAAGGTCACCTGTAACAGCCATGCGTGTGCCTTCACCCATGCGGGTCAGGAACATCTTCATCTGGGCTGGGGTCGTGTTCTGGGCTTCATCCAGAATGACGAAAGAATGGGCGAGCGTTCTGCCCCGCATGAAAGCCAGCGGAGCAACTTCGATCTCGCCCGTGCCCATCCGTCGTACGACCTGGTCACCCGGCATCATGTCATTCAGGGCATCGTAAAGCGGGCGAAGATAGGGGTCGATTTTTTCCCGCATATCGCCGGGCAGGAAGCCCAGACGCTCGCCTGCTTCAACAGCCGGGCGGGAAAGAATGATCCGGTCCACCTGTCCGGCAAGAAGCATGGCAACGCCCTGAGCAACTGCCAGATATGTTTTGCCGGTTCCGGCAGGGCCAATTCCGAAAACCAGATCAGTCCGGCCCAACATTTCCATATATGCGGCCTGCCCATGAGACCGCGGAGCAATCACGCCGCGCTTGGTGCGAATGGCCGGAAGATCGGTCAGAGGAGCAGACGTCGGAGAGGTCTGGAAATTTTGAGGGGCAGGTTTGTGCTGACCTGCTTCGCGACGAGGCTGTTGCTGCCTGGAGGGTGGGGCCGGGGGAACAGCAGCGCGTTGGCGTTCGTGATGCCGTGTAGGCAGCGCAGTCATTCGGATCACACCATCAACCTGCGAGCTGTCGATAGTGCCGCCCTGTTCGAGCTGATTGTACAGCGCGACGATAGCCGCCTGAGCGCGGCCTACGGCATCCGTTTCGCCTGAAATAGCGATTTTGTTGCCGCGGCATGAAAGCCTGACATTGAACCCCTCCTCAAGCTGGACGAGGTGTCTGTCATGATCTCCCAGAAGTCTCTGAAGGAGAATATTGTCATTGAAGCGCAATGCGACGGTGCGATTGCCTTCGGTACCACCAGGGGCGGCGACGGAGCGCGTCGGGGGTGTTGTCAGCAAGCGGAGGCTGTCTCCCGGATGAGGGTTCCACCAAGTGAGTTGGTCATGCGAGTGGTGATGGCGACCTTGGCGATGGTGCCAATCAAATGGTCCGGCCCTTCGAAATGAACGGGCTGGAGATACGGAGACCGGCCAGAGAGCTGTCCTGGCTTGCGGCCTTTCCCCGTAATGAGAATATCCTGAACCGTGCCGACCATGTCTGCATTGAACGCATCCTGCTGTTCACGCAGAAGGGCCTGAAGCTCTGCCAGACGACGGGTTTTTATTTCTTCGGCCACCTGAAAAGGCTGGCCAGCAGCGGGAGTGCCGGGACGGGGGGAATATGTGAAGCTGTAGGCCATGGCGAAGCCGATATCGCGGACAAGCTGCATTGTCGCTTCAAAGTCTTCTTCTGTCTCACCGGGATGCCCCACGATAAAATCAGAAGACAGTGCCAAATCCGGACGAGCTTCCCTCAGCCGACGGACACTCTCGCGATATTCATCCGCCGTGTGGCCACGGTTCATGGCTTTCAGGATGCGGTCCGAACCACTTTGAACCGGCAGATGGAGGAACGGCATCAGGGCACGGTTATCACGGTGCGCGTCAATGAGGCTCTGGTCCACATCGCGTGGGTGTGAAGTCATGTACCGAATGCGATCCAGCCCATCCAACTGGCCCAGCTCGGCAGCCAGCTCAGCCAGTGTTGCGCTTCCGCCCTGGCCGTTGTCGCCGTGATAGGCGTTGACGTTCTGGCCCAGCAGGGTGATTTCCCGGACGCCTGCAGCAACCATCCGGCGGGCTTCTGCCATGACCGATGCAACGGGGCGGCTGGTTTCCGCGCCTCGCGTGTAAGGAACGACGCAGAAGGAGCAAAATTTGTCACAGCCTTCCTGAATGGTCAGAAAGGCTGTGAGATTGCCTGAAGATTGCGGCGCAGCTTCGGCGGGCAGGAAGTCAAACTTCTGTTCGGCCGGGAAGTCTGTTTCGATGACAGCGCCACCAGCGCGTGCGGCCCGAGCCACCATTTCCGGAAGGCGATGGTACGTCTGAGGCCCAAGCACCAGATCGACGTACGGCGCACGGCGAAGGATTTCTTCTCCTTCGGCCTGTGCCACACATCCAGCGACAGCAATGATGCTGCGATCCTGACCATTCTCAATGCGTTCTTCACGAATTTTGCGCAGCCGTCCAAGCTCGGAGAAAACCTTTTCCGTAGCCCGTTCGCGGATGTGACAAGTGTTGAGAATCACCATGTCAGCAGCCTCAGGCGTGTCGACAGGGCCATATCCTAATGGCCGCAGGACATCGGCCATGCGCGCGCTGTCATAGACGTTCATCTGACAGCCCCATGTAATGACATGCAGGCCATGACGGGCACGTTCGGCAGGGGCGGGCGCGGAGGCGGAAGTCTCGGTGGTCAAGGTTTCAATCCGGGGCTTGCAATATCAGGCACACACATCAGGGCTGCGGGCAGCGGGGTCAAGCCCACCCTGACAGAGGAAAGGTCAAACATGAGACTGGACCGGCATCTCAGACTGGCCTGAAGCGGCATCACCATCTCCGGATGGACGCTGAATTGCTCCCATCAATGAAACTGAAAGTGACGCGGCGCTCGCCTGCAAGTCAAGACAAACCTTGGGTTGGTCCAAAGATAACTCGGGCTCAGTTCTGGTCGTCAGGAACAAGTCCCTGTCTGAGCTTTGCCGCGCCCTCGCTGACGGCCTTGAATGTGGCGTTTGCCAGCTCTTTCCGGGAACGGAAATTTTCCGGGTCTAGTGGTGGATGGAGCAGAATTGTGGCCCGCATCGAGCGCCATTGGCAGAAAGACCACAGGTGAGGCGTCAGATCCATGTCTCCGTACCAGGAGAAAACGGATCGGCGACTGCGGCCAACTGGCAGCCCTTCCAGACGATCATAAACGATAGACACAGGCTGGACGAGCGTTGGTGGAGGCTTTGGCATGCCAGCCTGATCAAGCCGTCCAGGCTTTGCGACAGCAAAGAACGAGGACAGAAAGGGCAGAACACGGGAACCGTCCGTCGATGTTCCTTCAGGGAACAGAACGATGTCATCTCCATTCCAGAGATGTTCGGTCATTTCCTGTAGCTCTTTGCCAGTATTCTGCCTGTTGCGGCTTACAAATATTGTTCTGCCCAGCCGCGAGATGGTGCCGATCAGTGGCCAGGAGCCAACTTCACCTTTCGCAACAAAGACAGTGTGAAGAGTGCCGCCAACAACAGGGATATCCAGCCACGAACAATGGTTCGCGACATAAATGATAGGACGTTCTCCGCGCTGGACGTCCTTGGCGTTCAGGATTTTTCCGGCTCTCGTGCCCACGATGCGGATCTGCAAGCCGAGAATACGGCTGATCATGCGCCAGAAGATCCGAGGCACCCGAATCTTACCGGAGCCAGGAAGGCGAATGAGTACGAACTGGATGATAGAGACCCAGAATGCCCAGATCAGAACAGCTGCAAGCCTTGCCACGCAGACAGTGCGGCTGAAAGCAGAGAACTGGGTCGTTGCCTGTTCGGCCGGAAAATTGACACTTTCGTCAATGATCGGTCGGTTATGGCGACGGCGGCCGAGTGGTGGCTGAGCATCAGGATGGGGCATGGGTGCTGAGTGATAAGGATTTCAGGCGCTGGAGACAATCTCGTTTGTCTTACGAACATTGTATACCTGCCCCGAAAGGTCTTTCTGTCATGGACTTGACAGTGCGTCGTGGGGTACTGCCACAAGGGTATGCGGCCACATCCGATCGGTTCGCTTTTCGTGGTTCGGCCTCTTCGGGGTCGATCATTTCTCAAAACGGATTATCAGGACCTCCGGTGAAGTCACGCGGTCGCTCATCTGCTGTTTCCCTTTCTCTTGCCATTGGGGCAATGGCAGTCTGCTGCCATGCGCCCAGGGCCAAGGCAGATACGGCGCCTGTCGCCGGCGAAACTGCTGAACAGGCAGTTCCCTACAAGGTCACGATACAGCCAACAAAAAATGCTGATCTTGATGCCGCTGTAAATGCGTCCTCCCAGCTGCAATCGCTTCAGAATACGCATGCCGTCGGGCCCTATGCTCTCGCTGGCCGTATCAGGTCAGATTATGACCGTGTGGACACGGCACTGCAGTCTCAGGGGTATTATGCCGGGACGGTTACAATTCTTATCAAGGCGGGAACACGAGAGTTAGACGGACGTGATCCGGCCGTGCCGGACGTGCTGAACACGCTTCCCAAAGACGCCAAAGTCACCATCACGATTTCCGTCACCAAGGGGAACCAGTTCCGCCTTGGGAAAATTATCCTGACGACACCGCCACCGAAAGCAGAACCTCAACCAGACGTTTCGGGCGCTCCGAAAACAGCGCCATCCCCCAAAGGAAGTGCGGCGCCGGTCTCGAGTAAAGCTCAGACTGCCGACAAAATGGGAGCGGTTGATACCTCCGGGCAGGCCGCGGGGCAGGGAGTGCCGGTCGAGCTTACATCTGATGAACAGAAGGCCTTTAAGCTCAAGGCAGGCCAGCCAGCGATTGCTTCAGACGTTCTGGCTGCCCAAGGCAACCTGCTGACCCAGTTGCAGGAAGAGGGTTACGCCGTCGCGGATGTTTCTACGCCGCTGGCCTATCTCCAGCCGCATGATGAGACCCTTGATATTGTTTTCCGTGTCGGGAAAGGGCCGAAGGTTGTCATCGGTCCAATCGGGATGGATGACCTCAAGCGTGTGCATCAGTCCTTTCTGCGGCGGCGTCTGACGATCCGGGAAGGGCAGCTTTACCAGCCCTCCAAGATTGAAGCCGCCCGTCAGGATCTGGCAGCAGTCGGCGTGTTCTCTTCCGTTCAGGTGCATAACGCACCGCCCATCATCACACTTCCCGCAAGCCAGACGCTTATGCCGGGCGTTCTTCAGGCCATGCCGGTCAATTTCAGCTTCAAGGAAGCAAAAAGACGCACTGTTGCGGTGCAGGCCGGGTACTCGACTGATCTGGGTGGGCGTGCCGGTGCAACCTGGACGCACCATAATCTGCTGGGCAATGCAGAGCAGCTCAAGCTCACAGCGCTTATTACGGGTCTTGGAGGATCAGCGCAGCAGGGGCTGGGCTATGACGTTTATGCGGACTTCAGCAAACCGGACTTCCTGCATAAGAACCAAAACCTGAGTCTGCGTGTCGAAGCTATTCGTCAGCTTCTGTACTCCTATCATCAGACCGCCTTCCTCATCCGTGGTGGCATCGGACGTCGTCTCGGCAAGTTCTGGTATGTGTCCGGCGGCCTGATGGGCATGCAGGAGCAGATCCAGCAGTTCGGAGACACGCGGAGTTACTTCATCGTATCGGCGCCTCTCAGTGCGGCCTACGATAGCACCCAGCTGGAAAATCCGATTGATCCGGCCACACATGGTGTTCGGGCCTCTCTGTCTGCCACACCTTCTGTGTCGCTGGAGAACGGAACATCGTTCTTCACACTACTGTCCGCGCAGGTCTCCACTTATTTCGATCTGGCCAAGATCGGCCTGACGAAGCCGGGCAAGAGCGTTATCGCAGTTCGTGGAACTGTTGGGTCTGTGCAGGGCGCTTCGACGTATCAGATCCCGCCAGATCAACGGCTCTATGCGGGTGGACCGGCGACAGTACGTGGCTTCCGATATCAGGGTGTAGGCCCGCAATATGGTCACACGAAATATGCGATCGGTGGCACCTCTCTGGATGCTGGGACAGTTGAGTTCAGGCAGAGACTGCCCATGAACCTCGGTCTGGCAGGGTTCGTGGACGCCGGACAGGTCGGCACAGGTTCCCGCCCTGGACAGGGAACACTTCGCGTGGGTTATGGCGGAGGGGTGCGCTATTTCACTCCTATCGGGCCAATTCGTGTCGATGTCGCGCTGCCGATGAACAGACCGGCCTACGGCGACAAATGGGAACTGTATATTGGTCTTGGAGAGACGTTCTGATGCGCGCCCGCAGGATTATTCTCTGGATCGTCTCTCTCGTCATTGGCGTTCCGCTCGGGCTGGTTGTTCTGGCGCTGGTTGTCGTTCTTGTCGGGATCAACATCGGCCCGGGCCAACGCCTGATTGAACAGAAGGTTAGTCCACTCACGGGTGGAATGGTGCAGATCTCCGGTCTGTCCGGTGCGCTTCCTCAGCATCTGAAGCTGGCGCGACTTGCAGTGAAGGACAGCAAGGGCGTCTGGCTCGAACTGGATAACTTTGAACTGCGCTGGTCGCCTCTGTCCCTTGTGGGCATGGATGCGCACGTCAAGGCTCTGAGCGCTGACCGCCTCGCTCTTCTGCGCAAACCAATTTCTGACACAACGGCAGAGACGACTGAAACCCAAGCCAGTTCCAGCCCATCAAAGCTGAATATTCAGGTTGATCTGGATGTCCTGAAAGTCAGTCAGATCGAAATTGGTCCTGATTTCACTGGCAAGGCAACGCTATTCAGCCTGAACGGTCACGCTCATATTGCGTCTATCGCGCCATTCCTGAATGGCGTGACGATGCAGACACTTCCCAAGATGGACATTGCCCTGCAACTGGCCCGTCTGGATGCGGCCGGGGAACTTACGCTTTCAGCCCAGACGCCGAAAGATCGTTTGGCTCTCGCCGTTACCTTCAAGGAAGGTGTCAACGGCTTTGCAACCACACTCGGACAGCTTCCGCAGCTTGACCCTGTGGACATGCATCTGAACCTTGTAGGCCCCCGCACGGCGGCGGCCCTTGATTTCGGCCTGAGTGCTGGACCGATCACGGCATCTTCAACAGGGCAGATCAATCTCTACACCAACATCGCAAACCTGCACGTCAAGGCAAATGCCCCTGCGATGACATTGAAGCCTGGCATTGGCTGGAATGCGATTGCCCTGAACACGGATCTACACGGTCCGCTCAAGGCTCCTGCCGGACAGGGGCTTCTGGATATTGATGCTCTGACTGCTGGCGGCGCATCCATCGGCCATCTGCACGCGACGTTCGATGGCACGGAAGCCGCAAAGCCAGAAGATACCGTTGCACATTTGCAAGCCGCTCTGGATGGCCTGCGGATTCCGGGAAGCCAGCCAACACTTCTGGCTTCGGCGCCTCTGACACTGGATGTGACGGCTCATCCTCTGGCAGCGACACTTCCGGTTGTCGCCAGGATTGACCATCCTTTGATGCACGTCGCAGCCAATGTTGAGGTGAAGCCGGCGGCCAAAGGCCATGTGACACTGGCGCTGCCAGATCTGCATCCTCTTGCTGCGATCGGAAGTACGGATCTGAGTGGTAGCGCGGCCCTTGCGGCTGATTTCGCCATGCCAGTGACCGATCATGATGATCTGACACTTGAGAGCTCAGGCACGATCTCTGTTACGGGCGGCCAGCCACAGGCTCTCCATCTGATTGGCAAGGATGGTCATCTGGCGCTTCAGCTCAGCAAGTCACCCGCCAATGTTCTGACGGTGAAGAGTTTTGGTCTGGACGGTCAGGCGCTTCATCTTCTGGTGTCTGCCGTTGTTGATCTGGCGCATGGCAACACGATGCAAACCAAAGCAACGGTTGCTCTTCCTGATCTGCGGCAGGCCAGCCCAGCACTTCTGGGCAACATGACCCTGACGGCAACGGCAGATGGCCCTACCGATGATCTGGCTGTCAAAGCAGGGCTTGAGGGTGAGTTCGGCACCAAGGATGTCGCCAAGGGCCCCGTCGCGCTGGATGCTGATTTCCAGCATTTGCCCGGCCGGCCGCAAGGTACATTGACTGCACATGGAACACTGGATCATGCCCCGCTGGCGCTGGATACGGCTGTTCAGAAAACGGATGACGGTGCTTTCCATCTCGATCTGAACAAGTTGAGCTGGAACAGCCTGACGGGGCAGGGGAAACTCCGCCTCCAGAATGGCGCGAAAGTGCCGCTGGGTGATCTGGACGTCAGCATAAAAAATCTTTCGGATTTCCAGCGACTGATTGGGCAGGCCATCAAAGGTCATCTGGCGCTGGCCATCCATACGACTGAACCGCAGGGCGCGCCACCGCAGGTCAAGCTGGGACTGGACGGTGCACTCGCCATGGCTCAGGCGAGTGTGCAGGCTCTCAATCTAAAAGGAACGATTTCCAACCCGATTGACGATCCCGCTCCAGATCTGGCGCTGGATTTAACGGGTGTCCGCTCTCAGGACATCACCGGCAAGGCTCATGCCACAGTCAAAGGTCCTCAGTCCGCCATGGCGGTGACCCTGAATGGTGCCTTTCAGAACGTCATGGGTTCTCCGGCCAACGTGGATGCGGCGGTTCTGCTCAACCTGCCCAAAAAGACGGTGCGCGTGGACCGTCTGACGGCCATGGCCAAGGAAGAGTATATCCGGCTGGGTGGCCCTGCGAATGTCTCTTTCGGAGATATCATGGGGGTCGATCATCTGCGGGCGACACTGGCTCCGCAGGGTGTTGCGCCTGCAACGATTGATATTGCCGGGTCCATCAAACCTCGTCTGGCTCTGACAGCGACAGTTGACCGACTGACCCCCGCCATAGCCAAACCCTTTGCCCCCGAACTTGCTGCAAGTGGTGTCATTTCTGCGAAGGCCAATCTGGCGGGAACGATTGACGCTCCTACCGGGACTGTCGCGCTGACGGCGCATGGCTTGAAAATGCAGACAGGCCCCGCAGCATCACTGCCAGCAGCTGAAATTCTGGCCAATATCGGTCTGGCCGGAAAGACGGCCAAAGTTGATGTGACGCTTGGAGCGGGGCCGAAAGTTGCCTTGGCTGTTCGGGGAACAGCGCCTCTTTCCAAGGAGGGAGCAATTGCACTGGCGACAACAGGTCATGTCGATCTTTCTGTTGCCAATGGCGTGCTCGGTGCGAGTGGAATGGCGACGAAAGGGCAGGTTGGCATCAATCTGAACGTCGCCGGGACGGCCAGCCAGCCACGGGCGACGGGGCGTGTAGAGCTCCAGAACGTTTCATTTGACCACTATGCACAGGGCGTTCGTCTGACAGACATCAATGGTGCCGTTGTCGCTTCGGGCGATAGCCTCACGCTGGAGCATATTCTGGCTCACGCGGGGCCGGGAACGATCGCACTTGATGGAACGGTTGGAATTTTCCGTCCCGGTCTGCCGGTGGACATCAAGGTTATTTCCGACAAGGCTCGCCCTGTCTCAAGTGATCTTGTAACAGCCGTCATCAACACGGACCTGCACATCCACGGTCAGGCCACAACGCGTGTGGATGTGGATGGGAAGATTGTCCTGCCAAGCGTGACGGTCAATATTCCGAACTCGATGCCAGCATCGGTCGCGCAGCTTGACGTAGTCCGGCCGGGGCAGAAAGCGCCTGACAATACCAGCAGCCTCATCATCGGACTGGGGATTGATGTAATTTCGCCGGGACAGTTTGTGGTCCAGGGGCATGGCCTGGATGCGGAAATGCAGGGCCGCTTGCATGTGCGCGGCACGAGTAGCGCCCCGTCCATTACAGGCGGTTTCGATCTCAAGCGGGGCAACTTCAATCTGGCCGGAATTAATTTGAACTTCACACATGGTCGCGTCGCGTTCAATGGAACAGGCGTCAATCACAAGCTGGACCCGACACTGGATTTCCGCGCGGACCGTAATGCCAAGGGAACGCTCGCGAGCCTTCTTGTCACGGGTTATGCCAGTGCGCCGAAAATTGACTTCTCGTCTGTACCAACTCAGCCTCGCGATGAAGTCATGGCCATTCTGCTGTTTGGAACGGATGCCCATTCACTTTCCACGACGCAGCTTGCAGAGCTTGCTGCCGCCGTCGCACAGCTTGCTGGCGGGTCATCATTCGATCCACTTGGGAAGGTGCGGAATGCCCTTGGTCTGGACCGACTGGCTGTTGGTGGCGGTGGTGGCGTTGATAATGGTGGGACCAGCGTTGAAGCGGGCAAATACGTTATGAAGGGCGTGTATGTCGGCGCAAAACAGGCCACCTCTGGCTCCGGTACGCAGGCTCAGGTCCAGATTGATCTGACCAAGCGGCTGAAGCTCAATACGACAGTCGGGACGGGCGGCCAGGTGACAGGCTTTACCACCCCAGAGAACGATCCCGGCTCAAGTGTGGGTCTGTCTTACGGATTTGATTACTGAGCCTGAACGGCATCTTCCAGAAGAACCTTCACGCGGGTCACGACGTCCGACCACTCCCGGAAACGGGTCTGGCGGACGATCCGCATCTGTGGATACCACGGACTGTCTTCGCGCTCGTGGAGCCAACGCCAGCAATTGTTGAAGCGGTCCATCATGATGACCGGTTTGCCTAACGCTCCAGCCAGATGAACCATGGACGTATCCACGGAGATGATCAGATCAAGGCACGACACCAGAGCAGCTGTGTCGTCCATATCCAGACACTGGGGCATGAAGTCCACCAGCGGGGCCGGGAAATCCAGGCATTGAAGCGCTGCGTCATCTTTCTGCAGGGAGTAGAACGTAACGCCTTCTACATCCGCGAGGAGTGCTAGCGCTGCAAGAGGCATTGATCGCTGACGGTCCACCATCTGCGCGCCAGTGTTTTCCGGGCGTGCGCCACCGGCCCAGACCAGACCAACACGTAGTTTGCGATCCGCCTTCAGGGATTTCTTCCACTGAGACGCCTTGCCAGGGTCAGCCGTCAGATAAGGCACGGGAGCGCCCATGGCGTCAGGTGTGGCCGAGAATGCGCGGGGAAGACTGATGAAGGGGCAGTGATAGTCAAAAGCAGGGGCCTCGCCGCCATGCTGAACAACGGCTACCCCTTCAACGCGACGGCACAGATCTGCCAGTGTTGAAGATCCCCAGATGTGCACAACTGCGCCTGTTCGTGCCAGTGCGGGGATGTACCGAAGATACATCAACGTATCACCCAATCCTTCCTCTTGCGTGACGAGCACGCGCTTGCCCTGAAGATTGAGAGTCGGTGAAATATTGGGCAGGAGGGTGTCTTTGGGCAGGTTGGTGTGCCCGGGGACGCCAAAGCGCCATTCATGTTCTGTCCATCCTTGCGCCATTCGACCGCTCTTGAGCATGGCAATGGAATGGTTCAGTCGCAGCGCTGGTTCGTATGGAGCGAGCGGAATGGTCTCTCGATAGACGTTAGCTGACTCTTCCAGCCTGCCGATGTTGTTCAGGATTGCAGCTGTATTGCAGCCGATCTTCCAATCTTCCGGATGCTGGCGGCGCAGGTCATCCATAATGGATAACGCTTCGTCAAACCGGCCCTGTTCCGTCAGGTTCATGACGAGAAGATTAAGGGTATTTTTATCGTTAGGGCGTCTTTGCAGGCTCTCGCGGAAGGCGACATCGGCTTCATCGAAGCGCCCCATATGCATCAGAATTGTGCCGTAGGCATCCAGAAGACGTGTGTCTTGCGGGGAGAGGCGACGGCACTCCTTGATAAGCAAGAGCAGATCAGCCCGGCGCCGGAGGGAAGCTGCTTCTTCAATGAGGGCAGTGATGGCATGGCCGCCGAAAGGCTTGCTCGCGGCTTCAAGTTCTATCGCAGCCTGCGCATACTGAGCGGAACGGAAAAAAGCACGTCCCTTCGCCAGATGAACGGCGTCACTCGGGGGGAGTGGTCCCAGAATGTCCAGTGCCTGTTTCGGATTGCCTGCCTGTATGGCGTTTTCAGCGCGGGTGAGGGCCTCACCGTCCGTCGTAGAAGTACTTTGGCTAGCCGTCACAGTGTTATCCTGAAACAGGTTCAGCCATCTCCCGAAGTGCTTTCAGAATGGCTGCAAGCGAATAAGGCTTGGAGATAAAGCGGGCCAGAGCCGGATTGTCAGAGGCTTCATCCCGCCGAAGGTCCCCATGACCACTAATGTAAATCACGGGGAGATCAGGCCATTTTTCTCTGGCCTGATGGCTAAGGCTCATGCCGTCGCCATCAGGAAGAGACATATCTGCCACGAGAGCATCAAGGCTGCGTTCAGCGGAAATACAGGCAATGGCTTCCGCGCAGTTACTGGCTTCCCTCACTGTAATCCCACTGTCTTGCAGAAACTCCACAAGACAGGTCCGGATCAGAAAATCATCTTCAATGATGAGAACAGTGAGGGAAGATGTCATAAATTACGAGGACCAGTTCTTTTCAAAGTCACCATACAACGTCAGGCCGCCATCAACAAAGAGGGTTTGACCCGTGATGTAGGTGCTGTCTTCGGCGGCCAGGAATGTGACGGCATCCGCGATCTCACGTCCTTCACCCGGGCGCTTCATCGGAATGTGGTCAGCAACGTTCTTGTACTGCTCTGGATCGTTGATCCAGGACATGTTGATCGGCGTCACGATTGCGCCAGGCGCAACAGCATTTACGCGGATGCCACGGCTTGCATATTCCAGAGCCAGCGTGCGGACGATGTTGCCCACGGCGCCCTTGGAGGCGGAATAACCGAGATAATGAGGCTTCGGGATGATCTGGTGCACAGAGGAATTCACGATGATCGCGCCCTGGATGCCGTTTTCGAGCCAGTACTTGATGGCCTCGCGGCAGGGTAGCATCACGCCCGTCACATTGACGGCCATCACGCCTTCAAAGTCTTCCAGCTTGATGTCTTCGGACGGGGACGCGATCTGGTAGCCTGCGTTGCAGACCAGAACATCCAGTCCACCCATGGCCTCAATGCTTTCGCGCATCAGGCGGCGGACGTCTTCTTCCTTGGAGATGTCACCCGTGGCGATCGGGTGTTCGCCGCCAGCAACCTTTGGAAGCTTGTCGCGGACAGCAATCAGCTTGTCTTCCTTGCGGCCATTCAGCGCAACCTGAGCGCCTTCTTCTGCAAAGCGTAAGGCTGTTGCCTCACCAATACCTTGGGACGCACCCGTAACGAGTACTTTCTTGCCGGCGAAACGATTGCTGTAAGGGGCGGGCATAGGTCCTCACCTCTCCTTGAACGTCAGTGATTTAAAGATGGGATAGGGCATCCGGGAGCGGCCTTCCGTGTCGCCAACGCGGAAACGGCCTGAAGGATGCTTTTCAAACTGTGATGTTTTCGTAATTACGCGAAAACATCACAGAATTCTGGAAGGCTCAGGCGGCCTTCATGGTCTTGGTCAGGCTCTCGAGGACCGTTGCAGGGTCCGTATTTTCGAGAACGGCAACTTCCGCAACAAAGCGCTCCTGTGCAGCTTCGAAAAGCTTACGCTCGGAGAAGCTGCCATCAAGGCTGTCGACGTTACGACGCAGGTCACGAAGAACTTCAGCAATCTGGATCAGATCACCGGAGTTGATCTTTTCCTGATAGGCGACAGCGCGACGGGCCCACATGCCTTTGCTGACATGCGGCTTGCCCTTGATGACCGTCATCGCCTTGTCCACGATATCCCGCGTCACGATCTTGCGGAGACCAGCCTTACGGGCCTTCGCAAGCGGAATGCGGAGCATCATCTGATTGCCGGGGAACGAGATCTGGATCATCTCGATCATGGTATCGGCCACTTCGACCATACCAATCTTTTCCACGCGGCCTACGCCATGTGCGGCATAGACGATGGAGTCACCTTCGCTGAACGGGTCAGTGCCGTGTTCAGGGTCGGTTTGACGGGCGGTGTACTTGGCTGCGGCACGAGCCATTTCGTCGGTCATGCCGCCCTTCGGGGGGGTCTTGAAGGTGTTCATAGCCACGGATGATACCAGAAAAACCCCCTCCTGTCCTGCACTATCATGTCCAATCAGGGCTGAACGCCGTGCTTGGACTGAATGATGCCTGGAGCAGGCTCGCCAATCGGCTGAAGCAGGTCACGCTCGATTGTCCGCGCCATCGTGTGCATCGGGAGGGCATGAACGCTGGCAATAAACGGTTCCTGCAGGTCACGGCCACTGCGATCCAGCATCTGGAACAGAAGCCCGATGACACTGGAACCAAGCGGCGTAATCCACCCCAGGGTCTGCACGGCCGAAAGCGGCAAAATGATGCAGAAAAGATGCGTCGCAATTTCGGGAATGACCGAATACTGCACCGGGAGCGGCGTATTGCGGATACGCTCAAGGCCGCCCTGCGCATTGGCGATATCAGACAGGATGCGGTCCACGGTGCCATGGACGGCGCCGTCGATATTCTTGAGAGCCACTTCCTGCTGTACACTCAGGCCAATTTCGTAAAGCAGGGCGTTGGCCGTGTTGGAGCAGGCGAAGACTTTTTCACGGATATCGGACGGAAGAAGGCGATCTACTTCTTCGCCCGTCTTGTCGCCACGCAGAGCTGCGCGCAGGACATGCGGGTAAGCTGCCATCAATCTGGCCAGGTCAGGCCGCCCGCCGAGGAGGGATGCAGCCTCACGGCCAAACGACCGGCAGTTGTTCGTGATGGAGCCCCAGAGGGTTCGTCCTTCCCACCACCGGGCATAGGCCGCGTTGTTTCGCATGCCTAGGAAAATGGCCAGTGCGGAGCCCATGAGAGAAATTGGCAGCGCTGGCTGGTCCATCCACTCCTGATGGTAGATCTGGAAGAGAATGACGACCACGAGGTCCCAGAGCGCCAGAATCAGAAGAGGTGGCAAGGACTCTCTGAAAAGAATGGCTAGCCCGTGTTGGCGATTGACGATCAAGCCTGTGCTCCTTGCCTGAAAACGGTATGGCCGGTGAAACTAACCGTGAAAAGTGTGACCGGCCAACACCAAAAGATGTCCACTCTCTTGCACTCTTTTGCCACTCGAACCGGAAAAGAAATCTTTCGAGCGTCAAGTGTCAGGGCATGAGATGAGTGTAAAGCGTAACGCGGCTCTTGCGTCCCGTTTCCCTCATGAGACACTTTGTACACATATATCAGGGAGCCAGTTCAGATGGATGTCATCGCCGCGATTGCCTTTGAGGCCGGAAAGCCTCTTGAAATTGACACCGTGCAGCTTGAGGGCCCGAAAACGGGTGAAGTTCTGGTCGAGATCAAGGCGACTGGTCTGTGTCACACGGACAAGTACACGCTTTCTGGTCAGGACCCGGAGGGCCTCTTTCCGGCCATTCTCGGGCATGAGGGCGCGGGCATCGTCCGGGAAGTGGGGCCGGGCGTCAAACATCTGAAGCCGGGCGACCACGTCATACCGCTTTACACGCCGGAATGCCGTGAGTGCCCGTCCTGCCTGTCTCGCAAGACCAATCTGTGTACGTCCATCCGCTCCACGCAGGGCAAGGGCGTCATGCCGGACGGGACATCCCGGTTTTCATACAAGGGTCAGCCAATCCATCACTATATGGGTTGTTCGACCTTCGCGAATTTTACGGTTCTGCCGGAAATCTCCCTTGCGAAAATCCGTCCTGACGCGCCGTTCGATAAGGTCTGCTACATCGGTTGCGGTGTCACGACTGGCCTCGGGGCAGTCATGTTCACGGCCAAGGTGGAGCCGGGATCGACTGTCGCGGTGTTTGGACTTGGCGGGATTGGCCTGAATGTCATTCAGGGCGCCAAGATGGTCGGGGCGACACGCATCATCGGTATTGACGTCAATCCGGCCCGGGAGCAGATGGCCCGCGAGTTCGGCATGACGGACTTCGTCAATCCCAAGGACCTGGGCCCGAACGGTGATCTGGTGGGGCATCTGGTCGAGATGACCGGCGGTGGCGCAGACTACACTTTCGAATGTGTGGGGAATGTCACCCTCATGCGGCAAGCTCTGGAAAGTGCTCATCGTGGTTGGGGTGTGTCTTGCGTGATCGGCGTGGCCGGGGCAGGGCAGGAAATCAGCACGCGCCCATTCCAGCTTGTGACGGGTCGCCGCTGGATCGGTTCAGCCTTCGGTGGGGCGAGGGGCCGCACGGATGTTCCCAAGATTGTGGACTGGTACATGGATGGACGGATCGACATTGATTCCCTCATCACCCACAAACTCAAACTTTCCGAAATCAATCACGGTTTTGACCTCATGACGCGCGGCGAGAGCATCCGCAGCGTCGTGGAGTATTGAGCATGACTGATGTTGAGACGCTGGGGCAGCATGCCTGTTGTGGCGGGTCTGTCCGTTTTCTGAGGCATCAGTCGTCTGAACTGGGCGTACCTGCAACTTTTGGGATTTTTCTGCCCAAAGAGGCTCTGGCAGGCGAAAAGGTTCCGGTTGTTCATGTTCTCGGCGGTCTGACCTGTACGCACGAGACTTTTCTCATCAAGTCCAATGCCGTTCGTTTCGCTGCGGAACACGGCATTGCGCTTGTGGCACCTGATACGTCTCCGCGGAACACCGGAACAGCCGGTGAAGATGATGAATATGACTTAGGAACCGGGGCTGGGTTCTACGTGGATGCGACGCACGCGCCATGGAGTGCCCATTACCGGATGGAGAGCTACATCCGGAAGGAGCTTCCCGCTCTGACCGAAAGCCTGTTTCCGCTGGATGGAAATCGACGCGGAATCATGGGCCATTCCATGGGCGGCATGGGGGCTCTCAATCAGGCCCTAAACCATCCGGAATTCTGGAAAACAGTCTCGGCCCTCGCGCCCATCTGTCATCCCAGCGTTATCCCCTGGGGGCGAAAAGCCTTTGATGCCTATTTCGGCGGAGACCCTGCGAAGTGGAAGGAATGTGACCCCACGCTTTTGCTGCGGAGCGGGCATCAGCATCCGACTTCAATTCTCGTGGATCAGGGGCTTCAGGATCAGTATCTCGCAGACCTCCGTCCAGACGCCCTTGTCGAAGCTGCAAAAGAATGTGGGCAAGCGCTGGACATGCGTCGGCATGACGACAGTGACCATTCCTACTGGTTTATCCAGACCGTCATTGCTGATCATCTGAGCCATCACGCCAAAGGACTGAAGGCATGAGACGTCTTGTAGTTGCTGCCCTGCTTGTTCTGGGGGGCTGCGTCTCGTCGCAGGCTCCTGTTGGGCCAGCCTTGACCCCTGTTACGCATGCGGATTTCAGCCACGATACACTGGCTCTGACCTGGCAGCCCGGCTTTTGTGCAACGGGCGGAGGATGTCTCACGGGACAACCGCATAACCATCTGATCGGGCTACACGGGCTATGGGCATCCGAGCCGCATGCCTTGGAAGCGCAGGCGGTGCCTGTGCAGCAGTGGTGGATGAAGGGGTGCGATATTTATGACCATGACGACGCGCCGCCAAAGCTTCAGCCTGCCACTGAGAATGCGCTGGCAAGCGTTGTGCCACACCTCAAGCACCCGCTGCATGTGCATGAATATACCAAGCATGCCCGCTGTTTCGGATATGACGCTGACAAGTTCTTCGTCACGTCCATGATCCTGCGGGATCGTTTTGCGTCTTCAGCTTATGGCCAGTGGCTCGCACAGCATAGCGGCTTTCAGGTGAAGAAAGACGATCTGCTGTCGATGTTCGTGCAACTCACGGGCGTTCGGGAGGAAAGAGCGCTGCAGTTTCAGTGTGAAGCGGACCACGAGGGTCGCGTTGTCCTGACGCAGTTCTGGTTCACTCTGGACCCGAAGAAGCTTTCAGTCTTTCCGGGGAATGGCGCTTATCTCTCATCCCCGCAGGTGCAGGACAACTGCCCGGCAACGTTCATGATGCCGGGTTGGCCGCTGCCAGGAGCAGCGGTGCCCGTTAACGTCAGTCAGTGACCGTATAGTTCTTTGGTGCTGATTTCGGGCTGTGCGGTGTCGCGCAGCCCGTCTGGTGTGACGCCATGATAAAAACAGCTGCGACGCCCGGTGTGGCAGGCGACACCAGTCTGATCCACAATCATCAGGACGGCATCCATGTCACAGTCCAGCCGGGCTTCAATAAGATGCTGCTGCTGGCCTGACGTTTCACCTTTGCGCCAGAGAGACTGTCGGCTCCTGGACCAGTAACATACACGTCCCGTCAAAAGCGTTTCCCGCAGAGCATCCGCATTCATCCACGCAAGCATGAGAATGACGCCTTTCGTGTCCTGCGCGATGGCGGAAATCAGGCCGTTGGCATCGAATTTCGTCTTGCTGACGATGTCATCGACGATGGCGGGGGCAGGCGGGGTATAGGTCACGAACGCATCTCCAGAGGGAACCAGTCAGGCCACACAACGGAGACTGGTTTGCCCTCAAAAGCAAGGTCTGGCGACAGCCACGCTTCACGCCGAAGAAGGGCCAGAGCGTGCGATCCATGACGTGAGCGCAATTCACCGACCTCTTTGTCCCCCAGCGTGAGAATGCCGCCTGTTTCCGGAAAAGTACCGTCTTTCACCGTGACTGGCAGGATGCGACGGCGGAGAAGGCCACGATAATGGGTGCGGGCGGTCAACTCCTGCCCCATGTAGCAGCCTTTTTTCCATGACACGCCGTGCAGGAGGTCCAGATTGGCTTCCAGCACGAGCGTTTTTTCGCTCTCGAAGTCGTCCGTGTCGGGAAGGCCAAGAGAGAGACGTCGGTCCAGCCAGTCATGGCCCTGTGTGGTTTCGACAGGCGGCTGGGAGACAATCGCTCGCCATCCAGCATTCTCGCAGCGCGGGTCGGGCGCGGAGCAGAGCGCTTCAGGTGGTATCGTCTCAGTGGCACCAACAATGACATGCAGTGCTGTCAGTTCAATTTTGACGTCTGCGCGCAAACGAAAGCGTGACAGCTTTTTGACCAGCATTTCTGAATGCTCTGATGGACAGTCCATCAGAATGCGATCGCCATCGCTGAAGAGAAAAAACTCGCTTAGCCATCTGCCCTGTGGCGTCAGAAGGGCGCTCCAGACCGCGTTACCAGGTGAGAGGGACTGAACGTCGTTCGTGATCAGCCCTTGCAGGAACGACGCTCTGTCAGCGCCTGAAAAAGTCAGAACCGAGCGGTGGGGGAGCAGTTCAATCATGGGAGGCACCGGGGCATGCGTGAATGAAAGGCGGGGCAGTATGATATGCTGCCGACTGAAGACGAATAAAAGAGGACTTGTACGATACGGATTAAGCTGTCTCTTTGTACAGAGCAAGAATTGACGAAAGTTTATTGGAAGCAGGCAAAAAACCTGCTGGTTCGTGCGTTCGTTCAGTATCGTATGGGTTGCGGTAGATTAATCGGCAGGAGATATTGGCATGTCAAAGCCTGTCAGAAATACCATCAGACTATCCGTGCTTCCGGAGTAACACGCCCTTGTCAGCTGCCGAGATTGTTGATCCGACACGTAGCCCAGCCAGTAGCCGGCAAAAGGTTCTGCAGTTTCTTGGGCCTATTGTTGGTGTGCTGCTGGTCATTGCCGCCATTATTGCGATCAGTCTGCACAACTATCGGACCACCCGTCAGGGCGCGATTGCGCTTTCCTCGGACCTGCTGCGCAGCCAGCAGAAGTATGTGACGGAAGAGGTCCGGAATTATCTGTCTCCGGCATCTGACAGCGCCAGCATCGCCCCGGACATGTTTGGTTCGCCGCTGACGGATGCGTCACCAGACTCGTTCATGCTCTATGGCCGTTCCATGCTGGCTCATATGCCCCAGGTGGACAGCTTTTATCTGGCCAGTGATCAGGGCCAGTTCTGGATGGTGACACGACACGGCAAGGACTACGAGCAGACCCATTTTCAGGTCGAGAATGGTCATGAGGTCTATCGGCACACATACGTGGACCAGAATGGCACATATCTGGGCACGGCGTTTGATCCGGCTGACAAATATGATGTCACGGCGCGTCCATGGTTTCAGGGCGCCATCAAAAGGATTGGACGGGGAGACGGAGCGCTCTACTGGACCAACCCTTATGCATATTTAGCGGCTCGCGAGTTTACCATTACCGCTTCCATTGCCTTCCCGATGAAGGATGGGCACCACGCGGTTTTTGCTACCAATATCTCCCTGAACCGGCTGACGTCTTTTCTTAACGAGCTTCAGGTTGGTCGCAGCGGTCGAGCTGTGATCGTGGACATGAAGGGGCAGATCATCGCCGGGCATAATATGGGCGAGGATGGGGCGGAGCCGTCCTTCGATCCCGCCCATATGCAGCTTGATCCGAAGACGCAGCCTGTTTTCATTCGGGCTCTGAATACTTTCAGGGTCAAAGGACCGGGGCCGGGCCTCGTGACGGCGCGCAACAAGAATTACGTCACCATCGCCGCGACGCTTCCTTTCGTGCACAGGCGCTGGGTTCTGTTGCTGAATGCGCCAGAAAACGACTTCTCGGACTTTGCCGTTACGGCGCGTCGTCAGAACCTCTGGTTTTCGGCACTGGTCGTCGGGCTGGCCTCTTTGCTGGCGCTAGGGTTGATCATACAGGGGCGGCGTATCGAACGCCTGCGCAAACGGCTTGAAGTTGGTCGTGAGCAGATGCGCGCGGAAAATGCCTCCTTGTATGAAATTGCCAGTACCCCGGATCTGTTTGAAGCGTCGCATGATGTCCCGATCCTGACCGAAGCTCTGGCAGCGCGGACTGGCTCACGCCGTGCCAGCCTCTGGCGATTGCTGCCGGACGGAGAACGTCTGCTGTGCGAGGACGCTTTTGATCCCGTGCGGGATGTCCACAGCACGGGCATCGAGATTACGAAACGCGAGCACAGCAAGCTTTTCGATGCTTTGATGGAAGGGCATTCCCTTTTCATTGAAGATGCGCGTCAGGATGAGCGCAGTCAGAATTTCCAGCGCATCATCATGCGATCCGTTGAGGCCAAGTCGCTCGTCTTTCATCCGGTTATGCGTGGGCATCAGGCTGTTGGTGTTATTGTTTTGGAAGATCCCTCCAGAGCAGACGCGATGGAGCATATTGTCGCGATTGTTTCGTCTGTCGTGGCACTACGGTTTTCCCAGGCTCTGGATCAGGGAGACCAGCAGGCTGGAGCGCGTCCAAGCGTGTCGCATGAGCTGAAAGACACGCGTTACGATGAGGGATTCCTCCTGCCACCAGGTTCGGGTGTTCAGGACGGCGTGGTGCCAAGCGGGATTTACCCGCAGGTGCCGGTCATGGTGATTTCCTTTGCTGATCCTTATGCAATGGATAGCCACAGCGCCGAACGCGCCATGAAAGTTGTCTCGTCGCTCAGCGAGGATATTCAACGCATTGCCCGGGAAACAGGGCTGTTCTCTGTTCAGGTGGTGAGTAACCGTCTGGTGCTGGTTGGTGGGTGTTCGCAGGAGCCCGATCCAGGTGCCGTGCTGCGTCTGGCAGATGCTGCGGTGTCCATCCGTGAAGCCTGCCTGTCCCTGCTGGCGTCCGTAGATATTGATCCGGTCTTCCGCGTGGGCATTGATGTTGGGCCTGTTATGGCTGCAATGCTCGGCAAGGAGCCGTCTGTCTTTAATCTGTGGGGCGAGGCTATCAATGTGGCTGAGCTTCTGGCTGCCAGCGCGCCGGATGCCGGGACAATTCAGGTTTCGGAACAGGCCTATCTTCAGCTTCGGGAGCATTTCCTCTTCAGAGCCCGGGGTATGTTCTATCTGCCAAACAGCGGCGTGACCCGCAGCTTCATTCTGGCAGGGCGGCGATGAAAACCCGCTTCGATCGTATTCCGCGCGTGCAGAATGCTCTGGGCACTCTGGGGCATTTTACCCGGACCCAGATGCGGTTCACCCTGATGGTCATTGGTGCCTCGTGGGGCGTTATTCGTGTTGGTCTCTCACCGACGTCATGGCGCCGGACTGTGCGGATCGAATTCTGGCACTCCCTTCAGCAGGCCACAGGCGGCGGTCTTCTCAGTGTATTGGTGACGGCCGCTCTGACAGGGTTCGGGATTGTGGCGCAGGCCGTTTACTGGCTGGGTTTTGCCGGGATGGCCCAGATGACGGGCTCGATCCTGTCCACCGTGATGGTGCGGGAGATTGCTCCGGTGCTGGTTGGCGTCATTCTTCTGGGGCGTTCCGGGATGTTGATGCTGACGGAACTGGGAACCCTGACGACGGGTGGTCAGATGCGCGTTCTGACGGGCATGGGGATTGACCCGTTCGTGGCGTTTCTGCTTCCGCGAAGTCTCGCCATGACCATCAGTGGGTTCACGCTGGGCATCATCTTCAGTTTGACGGCATTGCTGGTCGGTTATGCGGTGTGTCGTGTTGAAGGTGTTATCACCATGCCGGTCTGGGCGTTTCTGGATCAGGTGGTGAGCAGTATGCACCCGGTCGACTATTTCGCCATTCCCGCCAAATTCATTTTCAGTGGCTTTGCGGTCGGTGTGTGCTCGTGCCTGTCCGGGATGGATGCCACGACTGAAGACGATCTTTCGTCTCTGATGCCCCGAGGATTTGCGCGTGGCATTCTGTCCATCATGACGATTAATGTCGTCCTCAGCGTCTGGCTCGGTTGATATGGCCGACGAAAAGACAGTCCCGCCTGCTGAACTGAACATCCTCGACCCTATTCTGGAGTTGCTGGATGCTCGTCCACGCTTTGATGGCAGTGGCTTGGCCTCTGTCCGTTATAATTTGCGTCTAAATCCGGGTGACTGCGCCCTGATTGAATGTCGGGATATGCAGCAGGCCAGCCTCTTTGCCGATATGTGTGTCGGGCTGGTAGATCTGGATGACGGGATTGCCCGCTGTATGGGGCTTGAATGGTCTGATCTGGATGAACGCCGGGCTGCGGCCTTGCGGGGGCGGATCGGGCGGATGGTGGCCAATGGCGGGTGGATCGACCTGTATGGCACTCACATGAACATTCTCTGGCCACAGCTGCATCATACTCGGGTGCCCGAGGAACGGTTGATGCAACAGGCCGTGCAACTGGGAATGCAGTTTGGTCTGCCCGGCCTGCCAGTTGTTTCTCCGGGCAAACTGTCTCCTCTGGATCGTTGCCGCGCTGATTGCGTGCGTGCGTTTCTGGGGGAGCCTGCACTTCTTCTGCTGGAAAATCCGATGGGAAGTGCCAACCCTCCGCTCATGAACGCTTTTCTGTCCGCTTTGACGGATGCGCGTGACCGGGGCTGTGCTGTTGTCTGGCTTGCTCCGAATGACAGCGGCTGGGGAGCGTATGAAGCGGATGCGACCATTCGCCTCCGACTGTATGATGATGGACTGTTTTCGATGCGAGGGTCTTGATGTTTCGCGTACGCCGCCCTGACACTGCCCGCCCGCTTTTCCAGAACCGCTATGCGGATGAATGGGTGGGATTGCTGGTCCTTGTGACCATCGTCCTCTTTGCTGTGGCGGTGGCAGAAGCCGGCTTTCTCAAGCAGTGGCTGACACCCGAGAAGAAAATCCACTTTGTCCTGCCGGAAACCGGCGTGGCCGGGCTGGCTATTGGTGACGACATTGAGATCATGGGCGTGCATGCCGGTGAAATTCGCCATCTGGATTTGAACAGCACTGGCCGCATGTATGCCGAGGGCTACATCGAGCCACAATTTGTGCCCTTCATCCGTCAGGATAGTGCCGCGGTGATCCGGCATCGTTTCGTGGTGGCCGGTGCCAGCTATATCGAGTTAGGCCGTGGACGTGGGGAAGACATGGACTGGGGCTATGCCGTGCTGAACGCAACGGTAGAGGCAAACCCGGCAGACGTGATCACCCAGACGGTTACGGACCTGAGAAACAAGCTCGTCCCTGCAATGGATAGCGTTCAGGCCATTACCAGGCAGGTCAACGACATGCTGACGGACATGCGGGCTGGCAAGGGCACGGTTGGCGGGCTTCTTTCAAAGGACGATACTCTTCAGAAAGCCAATCAGGCGCTGGAAAATCTTACAGAAGTTATCGCCCGCCTTCAGCCGATCGAAAAGCAGCTTGGGGGTGTCATGACCAAAGCTGATGGCACGATGGACAATGCCAAATCGGCCACGGACAGCCTTCGCAAGAGCATGCCGCAGGTGCAGGAAACGATTACCCATGCCAGTGCCGCAACGGCCCAGCTTCCTGCGCTCATCACGCAGGCGGAAGCGAGTGCCAATAGTCTCCGCAAGCTGACAGATCAGCTCAGGGGCCTATGGCTGCTGGGTGGTACAGCGCAGAAAGCGCCCAGTCATCGTCTGCCAGCGGAGGCTGTCCGTCCATGAAGCGTATGATTCTGCTGTGTCTTGTCATGGCAAGTTGCTCGTCTGTGACGAAGGGGCCTGATCAGGATCAGGCTTATGAAAACGCCATGGACACCGGGCGGAGCGCTTTTGAGCTTGGACATCCAGACCAGTCCGAAAGTCAGTACCGTGCGGCGATGGACCGTGCCCTTATCCGGGATGATGCTGCCCAGATCCATGATGCGGGCTTCAATCTTGCGACGGCCCTGCTGGAAGAAAATAAGCCTGCCGATGCTTTGACAGCGCTCGATCGCACCGGAAAAGCCCTGAAGCTGCGTCAGTACAGTCAGACCAGTGAGCTGGAGCTTGTCAGAAGTGCAGCGCTCTATCGGCAGCATGACCTGACGGGTTCTGAGGCATCCGCGCTCGTGGCGCTTCAGTCGCCTGATGTGGGCATTCGCAATCGTGCGGCTTATCTGGCTGGTCTAGGGGCTTCGGATCAGGGTGATACAGCGCAGTTGACCCGCATGGAAGCGTTATTGGCTCCCTCAAAAGAGCCTGCTGCCATGCTGGACCATCAGGATCTGGCGGCGCGTCTGGCACTCCTGAATCATGCGCCAGCACTTGCGCTGGAACAGGCCATGTCCCTGACACAGAAGAGACGGGATGCGCAGGATTATGAGGGAATGCGGCGTGCTCTGCTTGTCGCGGCTCAAGCTGCTGAAGCACAGGGTGACATGAACACCGCCGCCGCTTTACGACAGCAGGAACTCTCAAGCCGAAGCGTGCAGCAGACTGGCCATGTGGAGAAAGCTTCCATCACGGTCTCTGCTGTAAGTGCGCCTGCGGCAGCCATTCGCTGATCAAGGAAAATTTTTCCGTCATTGCCAGAGCCGCCCCTCTCATTCGATAGTAACGGAATCGGAATGAGAGGGAGAGAAGATGAGGCCTACATCCAGGCGAATGGTTCTTGGGTCTGGAGTGGCCTTGCTCGCTCTGAGGCTGACGCGCAGGAGTCAGGCGCGTCCTTATCGTCTTCCGTCAGCCGCCGTGATGGCTGTGGATCGGTTGCGCCCTCAATATCATCTGATTGCCCCTGATGGGTGGATGAACGATCCTTGCGGCCCGGTCTGGGTCAATGGTCGCTATCACATGTTCTATCAGTGGGGGCCGGACAAAGCTGCGTTTGGAAACATTCACTGGGGCCATGCGACCAGCCCTGATCTCGTTCACTGGCATCACGAACCCGTTGCGATGAGCCCTGTCCCCGGGGGACCAGATGCCCTCGGAGTTTTCAGTGGTTGCGTTGTGATCGTTGAAGATCAGGCGATCGCTTTTTACACGGGGATTGAGCCATCCGTGCAGTGCACGGCGACATCTGATCTTCAGATGATGCAATGGAAGCAGAACCCCGTCCCGGTTCTGTCTGAGCCTCCGCCGGGATTGCATGTTGATGGATTTCGCGACCCGCTCGTCTGGAAGGATCACGAGAGATGGCACATGCTGCTCGGCGCCAGCGTTCGGCAATCCGAGTTTGGTCCGGGTGGCGTCATTCTGAAATACGATAGCGAAAATCTGAAAGACTGGACCTATCGCACTGTTTTCTATGGCCCCACGCATCAGGCTGGCTCTTACGACGATGCCATGGAATGCCCGGATTTTTTTGTGCTCGGTGACACTTGGGTTCTGATCTACTCGCTGGGCAGTACTGTTTATTATGCCTCAGGCATTTACAGCGAAGGCGCATTTCATCCGCGCATTATTCAGCCGCTTGGATATGGCTCGTTCTATGCCGGACGGACCATGTTAGATGAGCACGGACGGCGCGTTCTCTGGGGTTGGGTGCCTGAAAAGCCTGAGCGCAGTCATGGGGCCATGGAAGCGGGCTGGAGTGGTGTCATGTCTTTACCGCGGGTTCTTACGGCTGACGGGGATGCGGCTCTGCGTCTTGCACCCCATCCCAATCTGGCAGCGTTGGAAGGCCCGCATTTCCGCCGACTCACGCCCTCATCCTGGGCCGCTCCCGATGGACCGAATGGCCGAATTCGTCTGACCTTTATCGGAACCGAGGCCGGGCGCCTGACATTTGGAGGGGAGGGGTCATTTCTGGAGCTTGATTACGATCCATACCGGCCCGGAAAAGAATTGATGGCCAATGGAGATTCCGCACCCTTGCCATTGGCCGCCCGCAATATGCTGGATATTTTCGTAGATGGTTCGGTCGTGGAAATTTTTACCTCTTCAGGTGTCTGTCTCACGACCCGGGCTTATGGAAATACGAATGTGGCCTTCAAGTTGTCTGTGGAAGGAACATTCCGTGAGGCCGTTGTTTCTGCCTGCGCGATGAAACCCATTTCTCCAGATCGCCTGACCAGTAGCCCGGTCTGAACATTCAGGCCGAGGCTCTTGCTTCCACTTCGATCAGGGCCAGACCTTCAGCGACAGAGACGAATTCTGATCCGCCATCGACGCGGCTTTCACCAAAGCGATCCGTGAACAACTTCCGAACAGCCGGAACGAAAGACGTGCCGCCGGTGAGGAAGACATGATCGATATCGTCAATGCCGAGGCCTGTAACGTTCAGGGCATCGTCGATGGCGGCTGCGAGTTTTTCCAGATCGGGTTTGATCCAGCTTTCGAAATCTGCACGCGTGATGGTCTGTTCGATTTTCAGATCCCGGTGGCTGAACTTCAGGACCGTGCTGTCGTGCCGTGAGAGATCGCTTTTGGCCTGACCAATCGCCCGATACAGGTTCTGGCCTTCCTGATCTTCAATCAGACGCAGCAGATTTCGCAGCTTCTGCGGATCGGAGGCCGTTTTTGCGACGTCTGCAATGCTGCGAAGGGTTTGAGGGGTCCGCATCAGGGACAGGCGATGCCAGCGCCCGAGGCTCGCATACCATTCAATAGGGACGGGAAGAGGCTGCCCACCCATCACCCGATATGTCGTGTCCCGACCAAGTGCGGGTGCGACGACATTGTCGATAATACGGAAGTCAAACTGGTCTCCCGCGATCCCGACACCGGAATGACCCAGTGTGACGGTGCGCGGTGTGCCATGGGGGTCAAAGCGCATGACAGAGAAATCGCTTGTGCCGCCGCCGAAGTCTCCCACCAGCACGGTTGCTGGTGCATCCAGTCGCTGCATGAAGCGCCAGCCAGCCCCTTCGGGCTCAAGCACGACGTTCGGCTCAGTAAAACCTGCCTCGACAAAGCTTTCCTTCAGGCGCTTCACACCCAGATCGTCATCGGCCAGTTCACCCGCAAAGCGCACGGGCCTGCCGATCGTTGTGCTGACCTGCTCTGGTGTAATGCCGGCTTTGTCCATCAGGGAACGCAGGAACCGGGCGATCAGGTTCTGAAGCGTCATGGTTGAGGCAAAAACACGTGTTTCGCGGAATGAGCCCTGAGCCAGATAGGTTTTCATGGACATGATGAGGCGGCTTTCTGCCGGATCATCCAGATAGGCTTCGATGGCATCAAGCCCGATAGCGTCCTGAAGAACGCGTCGATTGCCCTCCTGATCCATCCAGAGACAGAGCAGGGTGCGGCAGGTTTCGGAAGACGGGCTGTCAATGAAGTTGAAGATGGCAGGCTGCGTGTTGCCCTGTTCATCTGCGATGACGACGACACTGTTGGTCGTTCCAAAGTCGATGCCGACGCGAATTTTTGGCGCTTTAAGAGGTTGCGTCGTCATTTTGGCTGGTCCCGTCCCGAATTCGCGAAGGGCGAGGGTTTAGGAAAGAACGGCTACGAGGCCAAGGGAAAAGTTGAAAAATGGCTTCATGGAAAGCGCAAAATGTCAGAGCGCGCTGTTTTTTGCTTCATCGTAAAGACGTTGAGAGTCCTGAATGTCAGCCATATGGGTTTCAGCCCAGTGCGTGAGGCTCGAAACAGCCTGGATCAGGGTCTCTCCGAGAGGCTTGAGGCTGTATTCAACAGTGACGGGCACGGTTGGATAAGCTTGCCTTAAAATAAGCCCGTCGCGCTCCAGGTTTTTCAGCACCTGAGACAGGATTTTCTGCGAGATCCCATTGATGTCCCGCTTGAGGGCATTGAAGCGCACAACGTCATTCTGAAGGCGGTCCAGCACCAAAAGGGCCCATTTGTCACCGAGCCTGTCCAGCACCATGCGGGTCGGACACTCTTTCGCATAGACGTTGAAACAGAGGTTTCGTGCCGGTGTGTCTGGTTTCTGCGAGGTTACCATGTGTCTTGAAAGTGCCTTCTTGTCCCGAATTTTTCAGCGTAATACCAGAAAGAGTGCTGGTTTCCAATGGATACCACGTATCGCATTGTATGTTTGATCTCTTGGTTCGAAGGACAGGAACGATGTCTAAAGTCTTGGTCGTCTATCACTCAGGGTATGGGCACACCAAAATGGTGGCGGAGCATGTGGCTCAGGGAGCTGAGGCTCAACTCGTGGCAATTAGCGTGGATGGTGAAATTACCGAGGCAGAGTGGGCCGCACTGGATGACGCAGATGCCATCATCTTTGGAACGCCAACCTACATGGGGAATGTGAGTTGGCAGTTTAAGAAATTTGCAGACGCCACGTCCAAAATTTGGTTCACGCGCGGCTGGCAGGACAAGGTATTCGGTGGCTTCACGAACTCTGCCAGTCCGAACGGGGACAAGCAGGTGACGTTGATTACGCTGCAAACACTTGCATCCCAGCATGGTGGCATCTGGGTGAGTTTGGGAATTCCGCCGTCCAACACTCTTGAGGCAACGAGCGGCGATCCGAACAATCTGGGTGGCTCAGTCGGGCTTCTGGCGCGCGCTCCAGCAAACGCGGGTGTCGATGGTGTTCAGAAGGGAGATCTGCTGACGGCTGAGCGCTATGGCCGTCGTGTGGCTGATATTGCGGCGCGTTTAAAAGCTTAATCAGCAATGTGTGGGGCGAGGCGCTGCAAACAGCATGCCTCGCCCTTGTTGGTTAGGACAGAGCCGCTTCGTAGGCAGCAACGTCCGGAACGGCAGGACGTAGCGTTCCCATTTCTGCTTCAGACTGAACCATCGGCGTCATGCCCAGAGCGGACAGAAGCTGACGGTCGCGGTGTTCAGCAGGGTTTGGCGTGGTCAGGAGCTTCTCGCCACAGAAGATGGAGTTGGCACCTGCGAGGAAGCACAGAGCATGTGCCTCATCCGTCATGTTTTCACGCCCTGCGGCCAGACGGACATGGCTTTCCGGCATCATGATGCGGGCCGTAGCGATGATGCGAACGAATGTGATCGGATCGACCGCTTCAGCTTCACCTAACGGTGTGCCTTCAACGCGAACGAGCAGATTGATGGGCACGCTCTCGGGATGCTTCGGCAGGTTGGCGAGCGTCATCAGCAGGCCAGCGCGGTCGGACAGATCTTCGCCCATACCCACGATTCCGCCACAGCAGACATTGATGCCGGCATCGCGCACGTTAGAGAGCGTGTCGAGGCGCTCCTGATACGTGCGGGTGGAGATGATGGAGCCGTAGAATTCCTCGGAGGTGTCGAGGTTGTGGTTGTAATAATCCAGCCCGGCATCCTTCAGGCGCTGAGACTGTACAGAGTCCAGCATTCCCAGCGTGACGCATGTTTCGAGACCAAGGGACTTTACGCCCTCGATCATCTCACAAACGGAGTCGAGATCGTGGTCCTTCGGGGAGCGCCAGGCAGCACCCATGCAGAATCGGCCTGCGCCTGCTGCCTTTGCTGCACGCGCCTCGGTCATCACCTTTTCGACGGCCATCAGACGCTCAGCCTTAACACTTTTTTCGTGTCGGGCGCTCTGCGGACAGTAGGCGCAGTCTTCGGGGCAGCCGCCTGTCTTGATCGAAAGAAGCGTGGAAATCTGCACTTTTGTGGGGTCGAAATAACGACGATGCAGTTCCTGGGCGCGGAACATCAGGTCCGGGAAGGGAAGGTTGATCAGCGCTTCAACTTCAGCGCGCGTCCAGTCGTGGCGGACGTCTGGCTGTGTCATTTTCTGAGCCGTCACGGGGCTTTCTCCAACGTTGTTGCTTCACACCTACCCAAAATGGCCCCGGCGTGTCATCTCATCGTCATGATTATGAGCCGGAAAACGGACGAGGCAAAGCGATGAAACACTGGCGTATCGAGCAGATGGACTGGGATTCCTTTGATCCATCCCGCGTGGACCCGGATATCATTCCTCTGGTGAAGTCTGCTTCAGTCGTTGAAAAGAATGGCTTGGACTACGCTGAATATCTGAGACACGTCTTTGTGGGAGACCCGGATTTCAGCGCAGCAACAGCCAACTGGGCAGTGGAAGAAGTTCAGCACGGAGATGCTCTGGGCCGCTGGGCCATGCTGGCAGATCCGAGCTGGGACTATGAAGAGGCGTTTGAGCGCTATCGCGCAAGTTACAAGATTGATGCAGACGTCGATGCGTCTATCCGCGGGTCCCGCACGGGCGAACTGATCGCGCGCTGTATGGTGGAAACGGGAACGTCGTCTTTTTACACGGCACTGGCGGATGCGACGGATGAACCCCTGCTGAAAGCTATCTGCAAGCAGATTGCCGCCGATGAATACCGGCATTTCAAACTCTTCTATGATCACATGCATCGCTATCTGAAGCGCGAGAAGCTCAGTGTCTGGGCACGGACGCGTATTGCTCTTGGGCGTGTGACCGAGAGTGAGGACGATGAGCTGGCGTCCGCCTATCACACGACCAATGAATCCCCGGATATGCCCTATGATCACAAGCGCTGCATTGCGGCTTACATGTCCAAAGCCATGGGATTCTACCAGCAGAAGCACATTGATCGTGTGACGGCGATGATCTTCAAGACAATCGGCTTCACCCCGCATTCCCGTTGGCAGAAGCTGGCAGCGAATGGGGTGTATCGACTGATCCAGTGGCGTCGCAAATCGTTTCAGCGCCAGATTGCGGCCTGACGGTTCGTCAGACTTACGGAAATTCACAAGACGGAAGGGGCCATTTCGTGCCATGAAGGGCTGCATTTTCTGTCTTGTAACTGGAGCTTGAGAATGGACGTTCGACCACTTCTGTCCCGTCGCTTTATCTGGGGAGCAGCTGCCCTTCTGTCCATCGCAGGGCTGTCGCAGGGCTTCTCAGCCAAAGCAGATCCGTACTCGTTGCCGATCGCGACATCAGGCCCGGTGACGAGCGATACACCGGCAGCCGCAACGGTGGCCTCCCAGCAGCTTGCCCGACAGGTCGGATACGCGCAGTTTACGGCGGCGGACTGGCATGTTGGCACCGTGCGGCACATGGTGATGTTCCGGTACAAGAAGGACGCCACGACGGCACAGCGTGCAGAAGTGTCCGGCCGTTTTCTGCATCTTGCGCAGGACAGCCGCCGTCCGGACGGCCGCCCGGTTGTGGTCAGCATTGAGACCGGGTTCCAGAATAGTGGGGAAGGTGTAGAGGGCGGCCTGCAGCAGGCGTTCCTCGTAACGTTCCGCTCTGAAGGGGACCGGAACTACTATGTTGGCAAGCCCGTGGTGACAGATCCGGCGTTCTTTGACCCTGCCCATGAGGCCTTCAAGGAATTTGCCGGGCCATATCTCGATAAGGTCATGGTCTTTGATTATGACGTGCTGGCTGTCTCCGTACCGGCTGACAAAGCACGCAAGACAACCTGCAAAAGCGGGAAGTAACAAAAAGTCTCCGTTTGTATGGACGGCCTTTTGACGAAATGATCTTTTATGCCTCATGCTACGGCGATCGCCAGAACATGAGGCATAATGTGAAGACTACAGTTTCTGTTAAACGCCGCCTGACGCAAGGTGCGAGTGTACTTGCGCTGGCTATGGGCCTTACAGCCGCAAATGCACAGGCCGCCGGTTACAATTCAGGCTGGGGCTTTGATGAAGCCGGCATGAATCACAGCGTCAAGCCGGGCGACAATTTCTTCGAATATGCCAACGGCACGTACCTCAAGAACCTGAAAATTCCAGGGGATATGAGCAGCTATGGTCCGTTCCGTATTCTGTACGAACTGTCCATGGAGCGCCAGAAGGCGATCCTGAGCGAAGCACAGAAGCACGTTTCTGCCGAGCCGTCTGATGACATGGGCAAGATCGGCACCTTCTACGCCAGCTATCTGGACCAGAAGGCCGTTGATGCTCTGGGAGCCAAGCCGCTTGCTGTGGATCTGGAGAAGATCCGCAAGGTCAGTGATGCCAAGAGCCTGGCAGAAGCGTTTGGTACGTCCCTGAACTCCATGGCGTTCTCAACGTTCCAGATTGGCGTCGAGCAGGATCAGAAAGATCCGGAACATTATATGCTGATGCTTGATCAGGGCATGAGCATTGGCGTCAGCGGTGGGCTAGGCCTGCCCGATATCAGCTACTACACAGACCCGAAGCTTGCCGACAAGAAAAAGGCCTATCAGGCTTACGTCGCGAAGATGCTGACGCTTGTGGGCTGGGCTGATCCAGCCAAGAACGCGCAGGCCGTTGTCGATCTTGAAACGGCGCTTGCCAAGGTTGAGATCCCCCGCGATCAGACGCGCGATCCGCTCAAGCTCTACAACCCGATGACGGTCACGCAGTTGCAAAAGATCGCTCCAGATTTTGACTGGGTCACGTTCCTGACGACTGCAGGGCTTCCGGCCGAAAATATTGCCGATCGCAAAGTGGATGTGCGCGAGCCGGATGGCATCGCAGCCATGTCCCGCGTTCTGAAGAAGGCTGATTACAGCATACTTCAGGCCTGGCTAGCCTTCCATCTGGCAGATAATGCCGCAGCCTATCTGTCGCATGATTTCTCTGACGCGTCCTTTGACTTCAACAGTCGCACGCTGTCGGGCGTGGCGCAGCAGTCTCCGCGTTGGAAGCGTGCGACGCGCGTGACCAATGGCGCCATGGGCTGGGCTCTGGGCAAGATCTACGTTGCCCGTTATTTCCCGCCGTCAGCACAGGCTCAGATTACGGAGCTGGTGCAGAAGGTGAAGTCCTCCTTCCATGATCGGCTTGAGCACAACACATGGATGGACGAGCAGACCCGTAAGGCTGCTCTGAACAAACTGGATCACTTTGCTATTCAGGTTGGCTATCCCAAAAAGTGGTGGGACTACAGCAACCTCGTAGTTCGCAAGGGCGACGTGTATGGCAATGCTGTGCGTGGCGCTGCGTTTAACTGGCAGCATGAGCTGAACAAGCTCGACAAGCCGGTGGATCGTGACGAGTGGGGCATGACGCCGCAGACCGTGAACGCTTACAACGATCCGACGATGAACGAGATCGTTTTCCCGGCTGCCATCCTTCAGCCGCCGTTCTTCGATCCGAAGGGCGATATGGCTGTGAATTATGGTGCCATTGGTGGCGTGATCGGTCATGAGATGAGCCATGGCTTTGACGACCAGGGCCGTCATTATGATGAACATGGCCGCCTGAATGACTGGTGGACCAAAGCATCTTCTGATGCTTTCCAGAAGCTGGCCGATCGTCTTGGTGCACAATATGACGCGCAGGAACCTCTGCCGGGCACGCACGTGAACGGCAAGATGACCATGGGCGAGAATATTGCGGATTCTGGTGGGTTGAACCTGGGGCTGCAGGCTTATCATGACTCTCTGCATGGCAAGCCACAGACTACCGTTCATGGCCTGACGGGCGATCAGCGGGTCTTCTTGGGTTGGGCGCAGGTCTGGCGTGAGAAGGATCGTCCGGATGCGCTGCGCCAGCAGATGCTTTCGAACGAGCATGCCCCGGCCGTAACGCGTGTGAACATGCCAGCGCACAATATTGACGCCTGGTACGATGCATTCGGCGTAAAAGAGGGCGACAAGCTCTATCTGGCCCCGGATCAGCGCGTAAAGATCTGGTAAGGGTCGTGACAAAATGAAGCGTGAGGCTTATCCACGGTCTCACGTTTCAATTTTCTGACTGACGGACTGCCTCATGACGCAAATGACGATCGGCCATCTGTACACCTCGCTTCATGCCGGGTGTGCCAGTGCGGTCGCCCGTGTTCTCGAAGCGCATGAGGTGGACGTCGAGTTTGTGGACCTCGACCCTGAAGATGTGGCGGAAGCCATGGAGCAGGGCGAAGTCGATCTTCTGGTTTCTGCCTGGTTCCCGCGCGATGAAAAATTCGCTGGGCCTGGCTTTCGTGTCATCGGGGATCTGTATCAGCCACAGATTTCGTTTGCTGCGCTGCGTGTGCTCGGTCCTGTCAATGCGCTGACATCAGCCGAAGTGGATCGAGTGATCGTTGCAGAGGACAGCCGCGAAATTCTTGAAAAAGCACTCAAGCAGCTTCCAGCCCTTTCTTCCCTGCCGCTTGAAGTTGTGGGGGAGGCCGCTCTGATCGGTCGTCTGGAAAAGGCGCAGGCAGACGGCGAATCTCCGCTTGTGGTCGCCACTCAGCCACACGCGGTGTTCCACACCGCGTTGCTGACGCTGGTTGAGGACCCTGACAAGCTGCTCGGCGGGGAAATGTCTGCGCGCATGGTTCTGCGGGAAGATGTAGCCCGCAAGGCAGACACGGATCTTCTTGACGAATTGTCCGAGATGATGCTCGGCAACAAGGTCATGAGTGCGCTGGATTATAATATCGGCGTTGAAGGGCAGGACCCTGATGATGCTGCGGAAGCATGGCAGCGTGGACGCCTTATTCCGCGGGATGCCTGAGGATTTCAAAAAAGGGCCGGATTTCTCCGGCCCTTTTTTGTATCTACAGCCTTAGCGGTAGACGAGGCCGCCATCGATCAGGATGGACTGGCCAGTAATGTAATCGGAATCTTTGCCCGACAGGAATGCGACGAAGCCAGCAACGTCGTCTGCTGTTTCGACCCGTCCGAGAGCGATGCCTTCAACATACTTCTTGTAGGTTGCGCCCAGTTCAGCACCGGTAATCTCAGACATGCGCTTGTCGATCTCGACCCACATATCCGTTCCGACGATGCCCGGGCAGTAGGAGTTCACGGTGATACCGAAGGCTGCCAGTTCTTTGGCGGCCGACTGCGTCAGTGCGCGAACTGCGAACTTTGTGGAAGAATAGATCCCGAGAAGGGGAAAGCCTTCATGGCCAGCGATGGAGCAGGCATTGATGATCTTTCCCTTCTTGCCGGTCTCTTTGAAAATGTTGGCTGCAGCCTGAATGCCCCAGATTACGCCCTGAACATTGATACGGTAAATCTTTTCAACTTCTTCCTGGGTCACGTCCAGAATAGGCTTCACCTGGCAGATGCCGGCATTATTGACCATGATATCGAGGCCGCCCAGCTGGCTGGAGGCTTCTTTCAGGGTCTTCTGAAATTCATCGCGATTGCTGATGTCAGCCGTTAGAGCGATAGCACGTCGGCCAAGAGCTTCAACTTCCTTGGCGGCTTGCTGAACGGTTTCCTGTTTGACATCCAATAGAATGATGTCAGCTCCTTCGCGCGCCAGACGAAGAGCGATGGCCTTGCCGATACCTTGAGCCGCCCCGGTTACAGCGGCAATTTTACCAGAAAGAGACATGCAGAAATTTCCTCTCTCTTCATGCGCCACGAAATGTGGTTCGCACGAATGGTAAACGTCTTCTGCTTTCAGGCTTTGATTTTCCACAAAAAAAGACATGTTTTCGAAAATAGGCACGCAAACGTGTTTCATGTGAAAGAAATATTACATGAGTAATTTTCTAAATTAACGATTTTGTAGATATTTGAATATTAATATAAATCGTATTTCACTTTATTAAGTATTTTTACTTTAAAATAAATAATAAAAAATATTTTAATTATTTTATATTTGTGAATTATTAATCAAATTTACGAGAAATTCTAAAATGTTAATTACGCTACAATGCTCCGTCGCGTAGGGATTTTGCATGCTCACTCTGGATCGGGCGCAATTCGTTTCAGAGGTCGTGATGTAACATTATTCCTGTTCAAATAGGGGCGCCAGATTTGCATCTTCGTGTGCTGGGTTATGCTCTGAAAAGCTCATGGTTCGTGTGGTTTTTCAGTATTTTCGTATCGCTGCCTGCTTTTGCTCAGGTCATGGACCGCGATATTGGATCTGCGCCAAGTCAGTTGGTTTCAACGCCTCTTCCTGTCCATGCATCGCGTGAAACAACCGTGGCAGCATTTTCCCATCCCGAGGCTATCGTCTCCAATCCCTTGTCAGGCTGGCTGCGTAAGCGTGGCATCAATTTCCTCGTCGATAATACGAATGAATTTGCCGGAGCGATAACGAAGCCGACGCGCGGAACAACGCCAGGATTTGAAAACTACAAGCAGGGCGCGAGTAATGCGGGCCAGTATGCGATGCAGCTTGATGTGGACTGGGAAAAGCTTGCTGGTCTGCGTGGTTTTGCGACGCACATGATTACGGTGGGGCGATACGGTACGACGGCCAATCGCATGTTTGGTGACTGGCTCAATCATGCTTCCGAAGATTATGGCGGTGGCGGAAATGTTGTCGTGCATTTGGTCTATATGTACGGGGAAGAAACGCTTTACGGTGGGCGTCTGGCGATCGCCGCTGGCCGTATGTCAGAAATTTCAGATTTTGCGGCGAGCCCTTTGTTCTGCAATTTCCAGAACGGTAGTTTCTGCGGTCGTCCCAAAGGGATTACGGACACGAATTTTGACGCTGGCTATCCTGCTGCGACCTGGGGATTTCGGGTTCGAGGACGGCCGGTGCGGTCTGTTTATGTTCAGACAGGGGTGTATCCGATCGAAAACGGGATTTACCAAGTCTATCAGCATCGAACCGGATTCAAATTCAATGGGGCCAATATCATCGGGTATGCGGCACCGATCGAAACAGCCTGGGAGCCGGTTTTCGGGCATGGCACCTTGCCGGGCCATTACAAATTCGGTGCCCAGCTCTTCAGTACGCCGCAGACTGACAACTATTACGATCTATATGACGGTTCTTATGCAGAAAGCGGACTTGCGCATAAGAAGCGCAGCGCGTCTTGGTCAACATGGGTCATGCTGGATCAGCAATTGCTGCACTATAGGGCAAAGGGCTCAGGCCTGACGGCGATGACGGGGCTTATTTACAATGATCCTCATACGTCCCTGCGCCGGTATCTCGTTTATGGCGCACTGATTAACCGCGGATTTCTGACGTCTCGACCCTACGATACGCTCGGATTTTCTCTGACCTACACCAAGATTGCGTCTGGTGTGAGCCGAAGTGAAGCTGCGCTGATCCGTAAAGGGCAATCACTCCCCAATCATGCGACAGGTGTTCAGCAGGACGCGGTCGTGATGGAGTTCAACTACGCTATCCATGTTGTGAAGGGTGTGATTTTTACACCTCTGTTTGAGTACTACATTCACCCGAATGCCCAATACAATCTGCGGGATGCCGCTCTTTTGGGGTTTAAGAGCCATATCCAGTTTATGTGAGAACTCTTTCTTGCGTTGTATCTGAAAGGCGCGGGGCAGAATTTTTCAGGGGGCGGCAGCTTGGTTCTCTTGTTGGTGGAAGTGCGTTAATAAATCGTTACTGACATGGCGTAACGGTAGAAGAATGACCCACTCCGACAGGACGGATGCTGTTTTTGAAGCCTTTCACGGGCTTGCGGATGAAGAATGGCTGCATGTTCTGGTCTCGTCCCTTGGCGGATACGAGGTGCGGGGCGTTCGGATGCCTGAGTTCCCCCCGGATGATCTTCAGCGTGAAATTCATGGACATCATGGGGAGGTTTCCATTCATGAGGCGCATGTCTTTTATCGGGAAATAAAGGCGTATTGCGCCTACGCGGGAAGGCCTTTGAGGCCTGAGACTTCCGTTCTTGATTTCGGATGTGGGTGGGGGCGGATGGCGCGCCTTTTCATGAAGGATGTGCGATCACAGTCCCTCGTCAGCGTCGAGCATACGGACCGCTTTCTCATGGCAGCACGGCGCGCCAATCCATTTCTTCCCTTTTTGCAGGCCGGACTGGTGCCACCATTGCCGCTCGTGCCCGGTACGCTGGATCTGATCACGTCCTGGTCAACATTTTCACATCTGGATGAATTTCTGGCCGGCCACTGGATGAGGGAGTTTCATCGGCTTCTAAAGCCAGATGGATTGGTTGTCTTTACGACGCAGAGCCGGCGGTTTCTGTCATTTTGTGCAGAGCAGCGCTTGCGTCGTGCTTCTGGAATGCAACTGGAGCATCCATGGCATGAAGCCTGTGCAAACAGTTTTGTGGATGAAGCCCAGGCGAATTCACATTTTGAAGCAGGGCGGTTTCTGCATGCCGCGTCTGCAAAGCGCCCTCAGCCTCAGGCGCATTATGGAGAGGCCATCATACCACGGAACTATATTCTTAAAGCTTGGGGTGGGATGTTTCGCCTGATCGAATATCTGGATAATCCGGTAAGGCTGCCGCAGGTTCTGATTGTTCTGCAAAAAATTGAATAAGACATCATTTGTTGTAAAGTAAATTCATGACCTATCGTCTTCTGACGGGATGTTTCATCGCATTCCTTTCCTGTGTCGGGCTTCACGAGGCGCGCGGTGCCTCCGAGGAGCATCTTATTGTCGCTGGCCGACATGACGTGCGCGTTGCGACATATCAGGACATCGCACGCATCTATGAGCGGTTTGAGCACTTCCCACAGGCGGCAAAAGAGGGTCTTTCGCTCCATTTCACAGGCGAGTTGCTGCCTGACCATGATTACCCCTCAAAAGCGCGGCTTATGGTTCATAGCCGGGATGGGGATATCCCCTTGTTCTTCGGCCAGGACCGGGACATGCATTTCCCGCTGACAGACCGCCTGAAGGCAGAGAACCCGCCAGTCCTTCAGACAGAAGCCATCGGGCATAATGTCAGAACGGAGCTGTCTCTGGTGGTCGCGTTGCCTGCGCCGCAGACATTTACCGGCACAGAGGCCCGTCACTGGCTTCGTCAGGTCAATGCGTGCATCCGTGATCTGACGGGTGCGATCCTGTCCTGGTTCATGCCGGATGCTCATCGGCTCAAGATAGATATTGCTCCGGGAGCGAATTTTGAGGCGGTGACGAGCGGCACCGTGCGGGTGCTGGCGTCAAACGTGAGCAGAGAACCAATGACTATTCTGCTTCGGCCGCAGGACTATGCAGAGGATACGGTATTCCGTTCCAGCAAGCCTTTTGGTCGTGTGCGGGTTAAAATTCCTGGTGAGGCATACGTGACATTCACACCTGACAGATAACGCAGAATTTGACAGATCGCGTGTGAAACAGCATCACCCTGAGCCTGTTTTTCATGCCAGCAGGGGGATCCATGTCGGTTCACGCTTTTGTCTTTCCGGGTCAGGGCAGTCAGTCAGTCGGAATGGGGCAGGCCCTGCATGATGCCTTTGCTTCATCCCGCGCCGTTTTTCAGGAAGTTGACGATGCCCTAGGAGTGCATCTGTCAAAGCTGATGTTCTCCGGCGAAGCGGACGAACTGACAAAGACCGAGAACACGCAGCCGGCACTTTTTGCCGTATCGCTCGCTGCTGTTCGTGCCCTTGAAACCGAAGGTGGCTTCAAACTGGCAGACAAGGCCGCTTTGCTGGCGGGTCATTCTCTTGGAGAATATTCTGCTCTTGCTGCTGCTGGCACGCTCGGTATTGCTGAAGGTGCCCGTCTGCTGCGTCTGCGCGGTCAGGCAATGCAGCGCGCTGTTCCTGCAGGTGAGGGCGGCATGGCAGCCCTTCTCGGAGTTGAGGCTGAGCAGGCGCAGTCCATCTGTGAAGATGCCGCCGAGGGACAGGTCCTTGAGATCGCCAATGATAACGGCGGCGGCCAGATTGTTGTGTCTGGACACATGGATGCCGTGGATCGCGCCATTGCCCTTGCCAAGGAGCGTGGCATCAAGCGGGCTGTGAAGCTTCCGGTCTCTGCGCCGTTTCACTCGTCGCTGATGGCGCCTGCCGGTCGTGAAATGGCCGAAGCGCTGGCAACGGCTACACTGAATGCGCCGAGCGTCCCGGTTATTGCCAATGTGACTGCTGCGAAGGTCACTGATCCTGATGCGATCCGCGACCTTTTGGTGAAGCAGGTTACGGGAACGGTCCGCTGGCGCGAGAGCGTTCAGGCCATGGCGGCCATGGGCGTGACAAACATGCATGAACTGGGAGCTGGCAAGGTGCTGTGCGGTCTGGCGCGTCGTATTGCTCCTGATCTTGCCACGGACAATGCTGGCACACCTGCTGAAATCGAAGCCCTGCTCAAGGCTCTGTAAGGACAACGAACCATGTTCTCTCTTTCTGGCAAGATCGCACTCGTCACGGGTGCATCCGGTGGCATTGGTGCAGCTATTTCCCGTCAGCTTCACGCCCTTGGCGCAACGGTTGTTCTCAGCGGCACGCGTGAAGCGGCTCTGAAGGAACTGGCAGACAGCCTAGGTGAGCGCACGCATATTGCAGTTGCTAACCTGTCGGATGCGTCTGAAGCTGATGGTCTTGTGGCTAAGGCTGAAGAAGTGGCCGGGGCTCCGCTGGACATTCTGGTGAATAATGCGGGTCTGACGCGCGATACGCTCGCCATTCGCATGAAGGACAGTGACTGGTCGCAGGTCATGACGGTGGATCTGGAAAGCCCGTTCCGTTTGGCCCGCGCTGCCCTTAAGGGTATGTTGCGCCGTCGCGCTGGCCGCATCATTTCCATCGCGTCTGTTGTTGGAACGACAGGAAATGCGGGTCAGGCTAACTATGCAGCGGCAAAGGCTGGCATTGTTGGTATGAGCAAGTCACTAGCTCAGGAGGCCGGTCCTCGCGGTGTGACGGTCAACGTTGTGGCTCCTGGTTTCATTGAAACGCCGATGACGGATGTGCTGTCTGAGGGTATCCGCGAAAAGCTGGTTGGCTCCATTCCGCTCGGTCGGATGGGAAACCCGGATGACGTGGCTGCGGCAGTGGTGTATCTGGCTTCTGACGAGGCTGCTTGGGTCACGGGAACGACCCTGCACGTCAACGGTGGCATGGCCATGGTCTGAGACGCTTGGCGTTTCAGGTCAAAGCGTGCTAATCGCGCGCTGCTTTGCCCGGTCTGATGAAGGCCGATGTCCGGTTCGGCCGGTGGCAACGCCTTTCCGAAAGGAGAGGTGGCCTGCGCTGGAAGCCCTGATGGGTTCCCGGACTGGCAGACGGCAATACGAGTTTTTTGTAACGCCCTGAACGGGCAGAAGGAACAAACAGATGAGCGATATCGCTGACAAGGTGAAGAAGATCGTTGTCGAGCACCTCGGCGTTGAAGAAAGCAAGGTCACGCCGGAAGCGTCTTTCATTGACGATCTGGGCGCAGACAGCCTCGACACGGTTGAGCTGGTCATGGCTTTCGAAGAAGCTTTCTCCGTCGAGATCCCGGAAGATGCAGCCGAGAAGATCGCCACCGTCAAGGACGCGATTGACTACATCGAGAAGCAGAAGGCTGCCTAAGGCGCTTTCGGGACTGGTCTAAGGCTGGTCCCATCCCGCCTCGATTACCAGAGGCGGATACACGGAGCGGTTTTCAGGCCGCATCGTATGGTCGTTTACAACGTGAGACATGAGGCATCGATGAGCGGAAATGCAATCAACGGAAGACGCGTCGTCGTTACCGGAATCGGTGTTGTCAGCCCACTTGCGGTGGGTGCGGAACTGACGTGGAAGCGTCTGATCGAAGGGCAGTCCGGTATCGGGCGTATTACCCATTTTGATCCTTCCGAACTCCCTGCGCAGGTCGCTGGTCAGGTTCCTGAGGGACCGACCGAAGAAGGCGGTCTCACGCTGTCTGACTGGGTGCCGGTCAAAGACCAGAAGAAAATGGATCGCTTCATCCATCTTGGTCTGGCCGCTGCCATCCAGGCCGTCGAGGACTCGGGCTGGAAGCCTGAGAACGAAGATGATCGCTGCGCCACAGGCGTGATGATCGGCTCCGGTATCGGTGGTCTGCAGACGATTTATGAAGGTTCCCTGACAGTTTCAAGCGGCAAGGCCCGTCGTCTGTCACCGTTCTTCATCCCGTCTGCGCTTATCAATCTCATTTCCGGTCACCTTTCGATCCGTTACGGCTTCAAGGGACCGAACCATGCTGTCGTTACAGCCTGCGCTACAGGCGTGCATGCGATTGGCGATGCGTCCCGTCTGATCCAGTACGGTGATGCAGACGTCATGATTGCAGGTGGTGCGGAAGCTGCCATCTGTTCGCTGGGTATTGCCGGTTTCTGCTCGGCACGTGCGCTCTCCACCGGCTCCAATGATGATCCGACCAAGGCGTCCCGTCCGTGGGACAAGGATCGTGATGGCTTCATCATGGGTGAGGGTGCCGGTGTGGTCGTGCTGGAAGAGTACGAACATGCCAAGGCTCGCGGTGCCAAGATCTATGGCGAAATCGGCGGCTATGGCTTGTCCGGCGACGCTCATCACATCACAGCCCCGGCTGAAGGTCATGAAGGTGCGTTCCGCGCCATGAAGGCCGCCCTGAAGAACAGTGGTCTTCAGGCATCCGATATCGACTACGTTAACGCGCATGGCACCTCTACCATGGCAGACGATCTGGAACTGGATGCGGTCGAGCGTTTCTTTGGCGACCATGCCAAGAACCTGGTGATGTCTTCTACCAAGTCTGCCATTGGTCATCTTCTTGGCGCAGCAGGTGCTGTGGAGGCGATCTTCTGCCTTCAGGCCATCCGTGACGGCATCGTGCCGCCCACGCTGAACCTTGAAAATCCGGCACGCGAGAGCGTAATCGATCGTGTGCCTCTGAAGGCTCAGAAGCGTAAGGTTGATGTCGCTCTTTCCAACAGCTTCGGATTTGGCGGCACGAATGCCAGCATTATCCTGAAGCGCTGCAAGGACTGAGCGGAGTCGTTTTGATTTATGCCTGAAAGCCAGCCGGACGGCGAAGAAAACAGAAAACCTCTTCTTCCCCCCAAGGCTGGCCGTAAGCTGGCAATCTTTATGGCGCCACTGCTCTTTGTCGCAGCAGCGGTGGCCGGGTACGGTCATTACACTGACCCTGGTCCGCTTCCTGAAACAAAAGCCTTTGTCATTCCCCGCGGTAATAATGCGACGGTTACAAAAGCTCTTCAGGATGACGGAATTCTTTCCCCAACATGGTCCTCCGGAGCCTTCTTCCGGCTGTCAGCCTTCCTGACGCATCGGGATGGACAGATTCATGCGGCGGAACTTCAGTTTCCCGCACGAGCTTCTGTGGCTCATGTGCTGGAAATTTTGCGGCATGGTAAACCTGTTTCCCATCAGTTGACTGTTCCTGAAGGTCTGACTGCGCTCAAGATTGCGGATATTCTTCGCAAAGCACCGTTCCTGACGGGAGACGTTCCTCAAATTGTGGAGGGAAGCGTCCTTCCTCAGACGATTGCCTATGTTCGTGGTGCTGCACGGCAATCTATGGTTGACCGCCTGAAACGCATGATGGACGCTCAGGTGCAGTCCATCTGGGACAAGCGGGATGTGGAAGCTCTGGATGGCCTGATTCAGAACCCGCAGGATCTGGTGACGCTTGCATCACTGATCGAGCGGGAAACAGCCGTACCGACTGAACGTCCAATGGTGGCGCGCGTCTTCCTGAACCGTCTCAAACTTGGCATGCGCCTTCAGACGGATCCAAGCGTCATTTATGGCCTCAGTGAAGGTCTGGGGACGTTAGACCGGCCGTTGACGCATGATGATCTTCAGGTCCCTGGCCCATACAATACCTACCTGGAAACCGGCCTGCCACCGGGGCCAATCTGCTCACCGGGCAAGACGTCTCTTGAGGCGGCGGCACATCCAGCGGAAGGTAAGGCGTTATATTTCGTCGCCACGGGTGAGGGGGGACATAGTTTCTCTGAGACACTACAGGAGCAGGACCGAAATATCCGGGCATACCGAGAAAAAATCCCTGTCGTCCCACAATAAAAAAAGCCCCGCATTTTCATGTGCGGGGCTTTTTGCTGTCTTACTTCACAGGGTTCAGAGATGAACTCTGCACACCGCGCGTTTGGGTGCTGTACGGCTTCGAGGTGTCGTAATTGCTGGGGTAGGGGCTGCTGCTTACGGGATCGATATCCGTTGACGTGCTCCCCTGAGAGGCTGGAGCCGTTGCGCTTGTTGAGCGGGCCGTGGATGCCGTTGGTAGTTTCGCAATGTTCATCATCATGCGACGAAGCGGATCGGCAGACGGATTGTTGACGCGCATCGTCACGATAATGTCTTCAGGACCAACAGCCTGATTGTAGTAAGCGCGGTTTGCGCCGCTATCCACTGTCAGCTTGGAGCCACCAAGGGCTGCGCCCGCATAAAGGCCCTGAGCTTTCTGTGCCGCATAGATGTCCGTATTCTTTGCGCCGGCCGTGCTGCTTTCAACACCAGTTCCGATCGTGGCGAAAGAGGCGGATGCTGTCGCATCAAACTTGAACTGGCTATCCAGCAGGGCCTGAATGCCGCGCTGGGACATGATGAAGAAAATCATCTCGGAGTTCTGGACGCCAACCTGAACACCCAGAGACCCCGTGCTCAGACGGTAGAATGCTGGATCAGACCATGACCCACGCGCATCGCGGCTCATGAGGACGCAGCGACCGCCAGAGCCTCCCAGACCGAAAGACATGTTCAGAACAGACGGGCACACCATGACGGCTTTGGCTTCCGCCAGAAGCTGCTGTGAGCGGGATGTCGAGGTTGTTTTGGCAAACAGGTCCTGAACAGCCAGCGTCGCTTTATCTACAACGATCTGTTGTTCGCTTGCTGTCGTGGTGGTTGTGCCAGAACACGCAGCGAGCGTTGCACACCCTGTGGCGGCAAGAACGGTCGAACGCAGGAGACCGGACAGGGTCATAAAACTTACCTTCTGCTAACGGCAAAAATAGATCTCCCCGCACTATGCGTGAAATGAGGCCAAATCACGAGTGCGGGGTAACAGGTCTTGTCAGATTTCCACCTTCACGGCGTTTGACAGGATTTGCGCAATGCCCGGTGCAGCCGCAAGGATAGTGGCTCCCCCTGTCAGGCCGCCCGTCTGAAGGAACGGAGAGACAGTAGCGCCAGCTTCTTCCAGAATGATCAGTGCTGCGGCCACATCCCAAAGCTGGATCACGATTTCCAGGTAACCATCGCTGCGGCCACATGCGACGTCCGCCAGTGCCAAGGCCCCGGAACCACCTGAACGCGGCATGGCGCCCAGAGACATGATGGCACCGATTTTTTCTCCAAACAGTTCGGTCGACACCCGGCAGGACCATCCCATTTCGATCATGGCCTCCTGCGGGTTGCTGATAGGGGAGGCTTTGATGGGTTTTCCGTTCAGGAAGGCGCCTTTGCCTTTCTGAGCAGTGAAAACTTCATTGAGGGCTGGAGCCTCAATAACGCCAGCAACGGGTACATTGCCCTCAAGCAGACCCAGCGACACACACCACCGGTCCCGACCGCGTGCAAAATTGGAGGTTCCATCAATCGGGTCCACGACCCAACGGAACTGCCCCTCACGCGTCAGACCGCCTTCTTCGCCCTGAAAACCATCTTCCGGGAAGAGTTCCTGAATCCGACGGCTGACGAGGGCTTCAACGGCTCCGTCTGCTTCCGTCAGATAGTCTTGGCGGCCTTTAAGGGTGCCAGTCGGGCCCCCAGGCTGAGGGCGCATGGAAAGGGCGAGGGCCGCTGCGTCCCGGACGACACTGCGGGCGGCTTCAAGACGGACGGCAATAGGGTCAAAACTCATGGACATATCCTATTCTGTGCGGCGTGCTGCGCGCAGGGAGGCAGTGATGGCCGGATCCTCAAGAGACATGAGGCGACTGGCGGCGATGGTAGCAAACAGGTGCAGAATTGTCCGCCGACGTGCCGGTGCGATCCGGTGTTCTGCGGGGTCACGAATGATGGCGCATTCAGCTACCACACTGTGGAAGAGGCTACTGGGCACCATGCTGAGACTGACAGTGATAATGCCAACGTCCGGAGGCAGAACGTCTAGCGGAAAGCCATCATCGACGGCAAAGTACAGCCTGTCCGACCAGTTCCTGTAATCCGGCCATTTCTGATCTGTCTGGAAATCGCGGAGTCCGGATTTGATCTCAATGCAGGACAGGCTGTGATCCGGCAGGAGGGCCATCACGTCTGCGCGACGTCCGGCCGAGGGAAGAGCAAATTCGTTGATTGCTGCCCAGCCCATGGCGCGACATAGCCCCAAAACAGCACGCCGGATGGCAAACTGTCGTTCAGGGAAACCAGGTGGGATCTCGGAAAGGACCGAACTCATGGTTCCATATTGCCCGGATCTGCGCTTTACGTCTGCCCCTGTTCGCGTTTTTCAAGGAGAGTCGGCATGCCGTTTCTACGCACGGACCACTGGCGTTGCGCCATTATCCACGCTCCTCTGGCGGACCTGATCCGAGCGGGTAGCCTCAATGGGTTTGAGGTGACGACCCTGCCGGATATCGGAGATCATCGTTTTCTGGCCGATCCTTTTGGTCTCTGGCGGGACGGAAAGCTGCATATTTTTGCGGAAGCCTTCGACTACCGAGCCCCCAAAGGCACCATTGATGTTCTGGTCTATGACCGGACGGGAAAGCTGATTCAGCAACAGCCTGTCCTGCGTGAAGACTGGCATCTGTCCTACCCATACGTCTTTGAGCATGGCGGGGAGACGTACATGCTGCCCGAGGCCAGTGCTTCAGGCCGCCTGACCCTGTATCGGGCCAAAGCTTTTCCGTTGGAATGGGAAAAGGTCGAAGCATTTGATTTCCGAGAGGCCGCGATTGACGCCACGCCGTTCCATTATGCCGAGCGTTGGTGGATGTTCTGGACGCCCGCAGGCACGCGAGACGAGCGACAAAGCGCTCTGCACATCTCCGTAGCAGATAGTCTTACGGGGCCGTGGACACATCTCGGGCTGTTTTTGAGTGACCGTGCGGGAGCGCGTCCGGGTGGCACTCCGGTTGTTGTCGATGGAGAGCTCTTCCTTCCCACGCAAGACTGCCGTGACACTTATGGCCAAGGCATTCGTCTGCTGAAAATTGAAGGGCTTGAGCGCGGGTTGCCGAAAGTGACACCAAGTGATGTGCTGGATGCGCCTGCCGTGCTGCGCCGTCGTTTTCCGGACGGTTTCCACACGCTCTCAGCCGCTGGTCAAGTGACGCTTGTTGACGTCAAGCGTGTTGGAATTGGCCCACGTCGGGATTTTATGAATGTGAAGCGTCGTCTGGGGCTGGGTTAAAGCCAGGAATTCTGTCCAGAACGGCATTTCCCTGACGTAGAAACGCCGTCGGGCCGAACCGCTCCAGAACGCGTTCCCGGGAGAGGCGCCCCATGGGTTTGAGCTTTCCCGGAGTCATGATGAGTTCAGCAATCGCACTGGCCAGAACCGGGGCGTTGTTGAACGGGACCACAAGACCGGAATGCCCGTCTTCCATGGTGTGGGGGATTTCGCCCGCCGGCGTGGCAATTACGGGCAGCGCGCAGGCCATGGCCTCATGGGCGGCAACGCACATGCCCTCCCACTGGGACGGCTGAACATACAGATGCAGCGTCGACAAAAATTCGAACGGCTTGTCGCAATGTCCGAGAAAATCGACCGGGAGTTTTTTCTCCCTGGCGATCTGCTCCAGTGCTTCTTTTTCTGGGCCGTCTCCGGCTAAGGACAGTCGATAGGGGGGAAGGTCCGGGTGGTCACGGAGCAGATCCAGTGCTTCGAAAAGCAGGTCATACCCCTTTACGGCGTGCAGTCGGCCAAGACTTCCGATACGGACGGTCTGTCCTTTGCGCCAGGCCTTTGCTGTGGGGCTGTGAGGATTGGCCCGGAAAATTGGCCAGGAAAGAACGCGGTTCCGTAGTCCCAGACTTTTGCGGGCAAAATCCTCAACCGTAGGAGAGTCTGCAATCCATAGCTTCGCATTCCGGCACAAAAGCCGGAGCAGGAGGCTGTTGGCGGACTTCAACCGGGCAGAATGCTGCCAGTGGACTGCCGGGACACCAAGCCTGTTGGCTGCGCGCTGGCCGAGAAGCGTAGCTCGGGTCAGGGATGTCCAGATCAGATCCGGCTGAAATGCGTCCATTTCATCGCGCAGCCAGCGCCAGGCCGCTAAATGGTCTTTGTTGCCGCCGGATCTTACGCGAACCTCAATGCCGTGGCTCTCCAGAACGGGAATGGCAAGGCCATCACGCTTTTCGAGGCTGAAAACTGTGACTTCGCCACCTCGCTGCTGGAGAACGGAGACAATGTCCGGAATGGGTAGCTGTGCGCCACCGCATTCGAGCGAGTTGATGACGTAGGCAATTTTCATGAAGACCGTTGTGCCAGAAGCTGTTCAGCGAGTGTCAGGTCAGAAGGCTTATCGACATCTACGGCGGCCTGACCGTCAGAAAGCGGCACGAGACGTATTTTCGCCCCCGTCAGAACTTCGATCCGACGACACAGAGCGGTGGAATCCAGGCGGCCTGTCAGGGCCCGAAGAAGTGTTCCGAATCCAAGTGTTCGAGCCATTTTCAGGGGCCGCTTGCGGTCCTTCTGAAGCCGCTTCCACAGTTCGACTACTTCCGCAGCCTGAGGCGTGCCCATCCAGAAAAGATTACATCCGGAAAAGCTCATATCTGCGAGGCGAATATAGGTTCGCTTCGTGGTCGGGACGTCTCGCTCTACAGTTTCCCGAAGAGCGACGCCCACGGCAAGATCACATCCAGCCGTTTTACCAAGAAATTCTGAAATCCATTCTGGACGCAGCAGCGCGTGATCAGCCGTTGTCACCAGGCAGGGCGTCCCAACCTTGCTGAGAGCTTCAGCAACGCTTTCGCTGGGAGAAGGTGCCGATTGGAGAACGTGGGCCTCGCCGGAAATATCCCGAATACGGTCTGGTGCTTCGATGCTGACCGTAATCGGCCCGAGAGCAGGCATGCTCTCCAGCACGCGCAGGACGCGCCCCAGCATCGGTTGGCCGCCGACCGGAAGGAGCGCTTTGTGCGAGACCTTCCCAAGTTGTGCCAGAACATCACGCTCACCGTCACGAGAACCAGCGAGTACGAGAACGGGAAGGCTCACGCTGTGCGGCTGTTGTCGGAGGAAGAGCGTGCCCCATCAGGACGATCTTTTGGCGGAGCGCCTGTAAGGTTCATGACCCAGGGATAGCGCTTGGCTTCATCCAGATCGTAGCCGAGATTGAAGACGTGCTGGCTGCGTGCGCGGTCACGGGCTTCACGGTAGAAACTGCCAAAAAATCGGTCTGGCACGTAGTTTGTAATCCCGTAATTGCCATTTTCATCATGGAAATGATGAAGAACATGAAGTTGCTTGATCCGGGCAACCCACTTCCAGCGCGGCTTGTAGGCCAGATGCTGGATGCAGTGAAAAAACTCATAGATGCATGTCATCACAAGGGCTGTGGACAGGGCGCAGAATGCCCCGCTCCAGCCGCAGATCAGGTATCCGATCGGCATGGTGATGATGCCCATGGTCGGGACGGTGTTCAGGGGGGATCCAAACAGCACATCCAGCAGATGGGGGTCCTGATGATGATCGAAGTGGATGCGCTTCCAGAGCGAAGCGGTCCAGTGGTTCCGGTATAGCCAGCGTCCATGCAGGATGAAGCGATGGATCATGTACCAGGCCAGCGGATACACCACGATCACGACAGGAACGGGTATTAGCGTTGTTAGCAGGCTATGGGAGAAGTGAAGTGCTCCGAAAGCTGCTGCAACGATCAGTACGAAATACAGAAGGATGGTAGGGTAGGTGAGATAGGCAATCCACAACTGAGGCAGCGACATCTTTCCGAGATCGAAGCTGCGCCCCGTCCGGAGGGACGACATGTTCTGCCATGGTTTGGACTTGCTCATCTTTCCTCCATCCTCAGGACCCAGGTCAGCCCAAGAAGGGCGCCCAGAAGTGGGCCCGCACAGGCCGCCAGTGGCGCGGCAAGCGTTCCAGCATTGCCCAGTGCGGAAATCATTCCCTGCAGGATCACGAAGCCCATTCCCGCGGCCAGCACATAGACCGGAAGCGGGTTTCGAAGTCCTGCCCGAGGGGGGATATAGATCACTGGTAGCGCTAATAAAAGCATTACTGCGACCTGAAACGGAAGAATAATACCACTGAAGAGTGCCATGCGGTACGTTGCACGGGGAAGACTGGCAGGGGCACCTTTGTGGAGGATGGCCCCGATCTGACTTGGGGTCACGGCAGCGTTATCTTCCGATAACGTCATGATCATTGATGGTGTCGCCGGAATGGCAAAATTATTGTCGCCACCAGTGATTTTTACAAAAGCGCCATTATCCGTCAGCGTGAGATCCTGCGCTCCGGTCGGGTGCCAGTCCTTGCCGTCATATGTCAGGGTCGCGGCGTGCTCGGTCCCTGTCAGAAGGCCACCCGGGTCCCGGTGATAAATAGTAACATCCCGCAGGAACGCCCCACCGTGCGCAAACTGGCCGATACGGACAAGAGTTGGCCCTGCACGAAACCAGAGAATACGCTTTGAGGGGGTGTCGGGCTTCGCTGCATCAGGGTCCGTTTTGTTCCACCATGTTGCAAGCGCATTTTCGCACGGGGGGATGAGCCAGTATTGCATGGCTGTTCCGGTAAAACCCACAATCAGGATGGCTGGCAGAAAGCGCTTGTAGAGATTGATCGTGGAAAGTCCGGCTGCACGAAGGGCTGACATTTCCGATGACAGCGTCATCTGCATCAGGAGGAACAGTGCTCCGACCATGAATGCCAGAGGCATGATCTCGACGCTGAGCGCAGGAAGATGCAGCAGTGCAAATGTCAGGATGCCCTTGAAGCCCAGATTCCGGTTGAGAATGGGCGTCGTTTTTTCAAGGAGCGCAAGGATCTCAAGCAGCGAGACCAGCACGCCACCACAGAGCATAAAGCGCCCCAGAAGTGCACGGTTCAGATAACGATACAGAACATAGTGTGGTGCGTGGGCGGTCATGACGGGCGAACCAGTTTGCGGCGTTTCCAGGAACCGCGCGACCGGCGCAGCAGAGTGGCGGGACAGCCAATGCAGAAGAGCGCTTCCGGCACCCAGATGGCAAGCCAGATGGGAAGGCGGCCCGTCGCAGCCAGGCTATGTCCAAACATGAGCATCTGGTCAAACCCGACAAGAATGCCCGAAACCGCAATCAATCCCCACACCGACTTTCTACGCCGTGAGCCAATGGCCAGCGCTACGGCCAGGGGGGGGATAAACGGGATGGCAAGGGCATGTGCGATGCGGAAATCGATTTCTGCACGAAGCGTCCGATATTCGATGCCCGGTACGCCATAACGAAGATCATGTGCGAGTTCGAAAAGCGTCAGCTCCCGTTCGTCAATTCCACGAGAGCGAAAGGTCGTCTCTTTTGCAGGATGATCAATGACGCGAACGACATGCGAGAAATGCGTGACCGTCGGTTTGTGATTAGCGGCTCCGGGGAAGGGATCGTCGACGATTTCACCGTCCCAGAGATCCATCTGGGTGCTGCGGGTTTTATCTGAAATTGTGAGCATGCCGCGGCGGGCGGTGATGATGTGAGCAAGACCATTCTTGTTCACTTCCCGGATGAAGACACGCCTCATGTGGGTGCCGCCGTGACTGACGCTGTCTGCCGTCATCACTGCCGTATCAGACGTGGACGCGAACATTCCTGCCTGAAGATGCGGTGCCCAGCCTGTATGAGCCGCGAAATAGAAGCCGGCCCGATAATCGTAGCGCGCAACCGGCTGAATATAGCCGTAGAGCAGCACACTTACGGCCCCCAGCAGCAGACCCACAATCATGAAGGGCCGACTGATCCGCAGCAGAGACACACGTCCAGCTTGAAGTGCATCAATCTCGTTATTGTCGCTCATTCCATGGATGGTGAGAAAAACCGAGATGCAGAGCGCGGCTGGAAGAGCGATCCCGAAATAATGCGGCAGAAGATCTGTCAGCAGCGCGATGCAGGTCGCAAGGGAGCTTCCGGCTGAGGCCAGATAATCGAACAGGACGAGCAGGCGTTCCAGAAGGAGCGCCACGAGCATCGCAAAGAGGGCGATAACGAACGGTGGCATCATCTGCCACAGTAGATATCTGTCCAGAATGGAGGCGCGCTGCTTCATGCCTGCGTACCTTGCGGTCGGAACCAGGAGGCCTGTTCCGTAATGCTCCCATCCGGCCGGTGTCGGGCAAGATCAATCGTCCAACCGCTTTTTCGGGGGCGAATAGTCAGATGATTCCAGCAGGCCTGTCGATGAGCACGTTTGTCTGTCAGGGATGCAGAGGCGACCCCAAGAAGCGGTATTTCAGTTCCGGCGATGTGTGTCAGGGTCGCGTCATGGGAGTGCCCATGGAGAACGATTTCAGCACCAGTTCTTTGAAGAAGCTTTGCCACGGCGGGATGATCGAGCAGCGACTTCCGCCATGGCACCAGCCCTTTTCGGGGGGGATGATGGATCATGACAACACGACAGAGTTCGGCATCGCCCAGTTGCGTCAGCAGAGCTTCCAGTCGGGCAAGCTGTTTGTGGCCAACCCGGCCATAAGCCATGAACGGTGGGGTTGGGATGCCCGAGTTCACACCGATAATGGCAACGCCGTTGTGGATGCGGGCGTACGGATAAGTCGCCCCAGACCATTTCTCCCATTGCAGGATCCCCTTTTCAGGGGACTGACGGATCATGCAATCATGATTGCCCGGAATGACCAATGTCTGCGCCGGGAGCTTTTCCAGCCATTCGGCAGCCAGGGTGAACTCTGCTGGCGTGCCGAAGTTCGTCAGGTCTCCGCTGACAAGAATGGCATCAACGTTGGCTCTGGCAATATCCTGTACAATTTCCATGCATATAGCCGCCAGGTGAACGTGCCGACGATGCTTTTTCCACGAAATGAGACTGAGAGCCCGCTTGTTCAGAGCTTCCCACCAGCGAACCGGAGGAGGTGGGAGGTGAGGGTCCGAGAGATGGGCCAGAACGACGGCGCACGTCTCCCGCTGAGAAGACGTTTCTGCGGGGAGATCATGGGGCATGGAGGAAATGAAGCCTTGTCAGTCTTTCTGCCGGAAGGGGAAGCTCGCATTCTGGCCGAAACATCATAGCCGTGCTAGACCCGCCCGCATAGCTCCGAACAAAAACGAAGAATTCCCCCTATAGTGCGATTTGCCCTTATTCATAATGCTCGCAGCCGTAAGAACCGGCGCGGCGGTTCCGTATTCGCTACGGAGGCCAAGGCGCTTCTCGGAGAGAATTTCGTTCCATCAGACAGTCGTGAAGGGATGACCGAACATGTTCATTACCTTTGCAGGCAGGGAGTCCGAACCATTGCCATTGATGGTGGGGACGGAACAATCAGCGCTGCGCTGACAGCCATTGCGCGTGCATATCCAGCAGATCGCCTTCCCGATATCGCCGTAATCGCATCAGGGAACACCAATCTCATTGCTGGGGATATCGGGTTCGGGCTGAGGGAGATGGAGGCTATCAATCGCTTGCAACAAGGGGCTGCAATGCGATCGAGCACACGCACACCCATTTGTCTTTCTTGGCCAGACACAGACCGCAAGCCAGTGCTCGGATTGTTTGGAGGGTGTACGGGCTATGCGCGCGCTGTTCGTACGGCGCATTCCCCAGCAGTCGTCAGGTTTGCCCCCCATGATCTGGCTGTAGGCTTTACGCTCTTCAGCACCGTTGTCAGTCTCCTTTTCCGTAAAAGTCGCAAGAGCTGGTTGGAGGGGGAGCCTCTACGGGTTGAAACATCTGGCCACGCTTATGACGGGAACAGCTTCATGTTTCTTTCAACGGGACTATCCCGGCTTTCTCATGGAATCTGGCCGTTCTGGGATGCGGAACCGAATGTGGAAGGTCTGCGATATCTTGATGTCAGCGCCTACCCGGAAAACCTTGCCCGTGCGACGGCTGCGCTTCTGTGTGGACGTGCGCCCCGGTGGCTGCGGCGTCATCCTGACTATGTGAGTGGCCGAACAGACGACATGATGCTTGAAACAAGAAGTGACTTTGTCCTGGACGGAGAGGTTTTTACACCCTCAGAGAGCGGGCGTATTCGACTTGAACGTGGGCCAGCCTTCCGTTTCCTCCATGCCTGATGCACTTGAAAAAATTCTCATTGAAGAGCTGACAACGCCGGTTGATGAGAGCGCTGTAGCTTTCGCCGATGCTCTGGCTCGTGCTTTCCCACGTCCGCCTCTGGGTGTTCTGTTTTATGGTTCGGTGCTCCGCGCAGCAGACCCGGACGGTATTCTCGATTTTTATATCGTGACGGAAAGCTCAAAGGATTTTACGGGCAGTATGGTTGCTCGTACCGGCAACCTGCTTCTTCCTCCAAATGTCCGTTACGCCGAATTCAAAGACGGTCATCGCACGTTGCGCGCAAAGATTGCGGTATTGTCGCGGGAGCAGTTCGAAGACCGTACGTCACTTGGCGCGCTCGATACGACACTATGGGCACGGTTTTGTCAGCCTGTACGTCTCGTGTGGGTTCGAGACGAGCATGCAGCGGATATGTTGCTGGACTTGCTGGCGCGGTGTGTGACGACTGCGTCCTGCTGGGCTGCCCTCCTGGGTGCGCCGCACATGACGGCGCTTGAATACTGGCGGACCCTTTTTGCCCACACTTATGCTTCAGAATTGCGTGTTGAGAAGAAGGGGCGCGGCAATAGTTTGCTTGCTGGCCAAGAGGCGCGGTTCAGTAGCATGCTGACCCTGGGATGGGCGCGAGCGCATCTTGGTTATTCTGCAGTGGGCGAAATGCTTGAGCCGACCGTGTCGCCGACTTTGCGCAAACGGGCAGCACGGCGCTGGGCGCTTGTTGGGACGTCAGGCAAGCCTCGAAACGTAGCGCGGCTCGTGAAAGCGGCGTTTACTTTTGAAAACGGTGCGTCTTATCTGGCGTGGAAAATCAAGCGTCATACAGGGCTTGATCTGGCCCTCTCTGAGTTTGAGCGGCGACATCCCTTGCTCACTTTGCCTGCGTTGCTTTTACGTATGAAACGTTTGCGCAAAGCCGCCTGACGTTATTTCTCAGGATAAAGCCCATAAAAAAGGGGACTGTCTGGAACAGTCCCCTTTTTGCGCTTTAAACGACGCCGTACTCAGTCTCGGAAATGCTCGGCAACCTGCTTGAAGACGGCTGTTGCCTGATCAATTTCTTCAGGGCTGTGAGCAGCCATAACCGAGCAGCGCAACAGCGGACGGTTGTCAGGTGTTGCGGGCGGGAGAGACAGATTAACGTAAACGCCGTTTTCAAGAAGGGCATTCCAGAACCCGACAGCCTGAGGCACCGTTTCAAGCGTCACAGCAACCACCGGCGAAACATGTTCGCCGGTCTGTAGGCCTGCGGCCTTCAATCCGGCATGAAGACGTGCAGCATTGTCCTGGAGGCGGGTGCGAAGTTCTGGATGTGCAACCATATCATCAAGAGCAGCCAGCGTTGCCGCGATGATCTCCGGGGGGAGGGAGGCTGTGAACATATACGGGCGAGAGCAGAGGCGCATCAGATCAACGCCATCATGATCCGTGACGCAATATCCGCCCACTGTTCCGAGCGACTTTGAGAAGGTTCCGACTACGAAGTCGATGCCGTCTTCACAGCCCTGGAGTTCTGCAACCCCACGACCGTTTTCACCTAGCACGCCAAAGGAATGTGCTTCATCAGCCATCAGGTAGGCGCCGTGGCGCTTCTTGATTTCGACAAACTTGTCCAGCGGGGCAACGTTCCCCGTCATGGAATAGATGCCTTCCGCGATGATCAGCTTGGCGCCAGGATGATCGCTCAGGCGTGCAAGGCGCTTCTCAAGATCGACCGGGTCATTGTGGCGGAAGCGGATGACCTGCGCACCAGACAGTTTTGCACCGTCATAAATGCTGGCATGGCTGTCTGCATCCAGAAGCAGCACATCGTCCTTGTTAACCAGCGCAGAAATTGTGCCGAGGTTGGCCTGATATCCCGTAGAGAACACCATGCAGTGCTTGCGGCCGAAGAAAGAAGCGAGGCGCTCTTCCAGCTTGCGATGCAGGCCGAAGGTGCCATTGGCAATCCGGGAGCCCGTTGTGCCGACGCCCATTGTGCGGGCTGTCTCAATCGCGGCTTCCGCTGCGTGCCCTGACTGGCTGAGGCCCAGATAATTGTTGGTTCCGAACAGAAGCGTCTCACGCCCCTCAATCAGACCGACCGTGGCTGAGAGCGGGCGTTCAATCACGACCTCGAACGGGTTGCGTGGCGAAACTGCCGTCAATCCGTCATAGGCTGCCCGGAGGGCGGCGTGTTTTGCAAAGATATCAATCACGCGTGGCTTGCCTTCAGTGTATGAAGGCAGGCAGCCAGATCGTTGATGGTGCGGATATCTGCCAGCTTGTCGAGCGGGACAGACACGTCCAGCTCATCTTCAATTTCCATGACGAAGTTCATGACGGCGAGGCTGTCAAAAGCCAGATCTTCGACGATCTTGCTGTTGCCATTGATGTCCCGTGGCACTTTCGGGTTGGCAAGCAGCTTTTCTATGATCATTCCGGAGATGCCGGCGACGCTGTCAGTCATGGAATTGAACTCTCGGTCTTACTATGCAGTTTGTGAGCGCTTTATGCGTCAAAGCACGTCTGTTCGCCACCCCCTCCCTGAGCAGGGAGAGGAAAAGCGGTCAGGTGTGTCCGTCAGGCTGCGGAGTTGGTTGGCTCGGTCTGCAGATCGAACTGACCTGACAGAAGCATTGTCTTGGCGCGGGCACGCGTCAGCTTGCCGGAAGACGTCTGTGGAAGGGTGCGGGGCGGAACCAGAATAACCTGCACGTCCACACCATGCTGACGGCGGAACAGGCTCGTGACTTCATCACGGAGCGTGTTGCGGCTTTCTTCTTCGGTTGCACGGCACTGAACAAGTGCGACGATATTCTCGCCTGTTTCCGTTTCCAGTGAGAAGACTGCGACATCGCGGGACCGCAGTGTGCTGATCTCGCTCTCGGCAGACCATTCCAGATCCTGCGGCCAGATATTCCGGCCGTTGATGATGATAAGGTCCTTGGCGCGGCCCGTTACGACAATCTGGCCGTTCAGGTGGTAGCCAAGATCGCCAGTGTTCAGCCAGCCATCAGCATCGAGAACGGCTTCCGTCTCTTCCGGACGGCGGAAATAGCCACACATGAGGCTTGGTCCACGGACGAAAACACAGCCAACATGGCGCTCAGGCTGAATGTTACCGAGCGGGTCACGGACTTCAATCTCGTGCTCAGGAAGGGCTTCACCGCAAAGCACAAAAGTGCGGAGCGCGTGAGAGGGATCATTGGAAGGCTGTGCGAGGCCGTCTTTTTCCAGCGTGCGCAGATCGATCGTGTCGGTCTGAATGCCGGTGTTGAGCGGGGCAAAGCTGATGGCCAGGGTTGCTTCGGCCATACCGTAGCTGGCAACGAACGCGCGGGCATCAAATCCATTGGATTCAAAACGCTCGGCAAAGCCTTCGAGGATATGGTGGCGGATCATGTCGCCGCCGATCCCCGCAATGCGCCAGCAGGAGAGGTCCAGATCCGCCTGGCCACTGCGACGCGAACATAGCTCGTAGCCAAAAGAGGGGCTGTAGGCGATTGTGCCGCGATTGCGCGAAATCAGGTCCAGCCACACATGGGGGCGACGTGCGAATTCGCGGGTCGGCAGCAGATCAACCGTCAACTGGCATGTCAGGGGAGTCAGGAAAAACCCGACCAGGCCCATATCATGGTAGAGTGGTAGCCAGGACACGCAGCGATCATCGCGTGGATCTTCTGCGGCATAAACCTTGAGACCGTCACGGGCAATCGCGCGTGCGTTGGCCATTCCGGCGGCCTGAGTGACAGAAACGCCCATTGGGAAACGCGTGCTGCCAGATGAAAACTGGAGGTAGGACAGATTTTCGGATTTGATTTCCGGAAGCTCTACATTGGCTTCAGCATGACGGTAGAGGTCAGCGGGGGAGCCGCCAAAAACCAGATCCAGACCCTCAACGATCTCCGATGTCCAGCTTCCGATTACGTCCGGAACCACAACAGCACGTGCTGCAGCGCTCTGAATCATGCCACGGAGGGTGGAAACATATCCTTCACGTCCGCCAAAAGCGACAGGAAGCGGCAGCGGAGCTGGAACGAGCCCTGCATACTGGCAACCGAAGAAGATACGGGCAAAGTCACCATCGCTTTCTGCGACGATGGCCACCCGGTCTCCTGCTGCCAGTCCAAGGCCAAGCAGACGCTGGGCCATGGAAATTGCCTGTTCGCGGAGCGTTCGATACGGCAAGGCTTCCAGCAGTTGCCCGCGGCCAGAGTAGATATTGAATCCACTCTCGCCCTGGGCTGCATAGTCCAGGGCTGCGGCAAAGCTCGTGAAGTCCCCGTACCGTCTGGTCAGGCCAGAGCGGCTCGGCGTCGGAGCGGAGAGAAGAGTTGGGTTCTGGGTGTCCTCGGTCAAACCTAGACTAGCTCCATTAGGATCGCCGGACATCAGGCGGCCTTGTGTAGAAAGTTAACTATGGCGTCCGCTGCGGCGGGTGCCGTGGGCTGTTCGCCCAAAGTTTCGAAAGTCTCTAGTACATATTGGCGCTGGGTCTCAAGAAAACGTGAGTGTGTGTCGAACGCCTTCATGATTTCCTGTCCAGGATTGGCAATATTATCCGTCACCGGGCCAAGCGTCCAAGACTGATAATTGGGGTTATCCTGCCAGGCTGCTTCGTGAGCGTTGAGAAACAGGCATGGGCGTGGTCGTATCATGAATTCTGCCACCTGACTGCTGACATCCCCGAGATAGAGATCTGCGCCCATGGTATAGGTCATGTCGATACTTCGTTCGCTCCCTGGGTCGATTAGCATATGGGACAGACCCGCATATTCTCGTCTGAGGGCTTCTCCTTCCGGGCGATGGTTATCAAACAGCCGGAAATGAGGAGCAAAGATCAGATTGTACTGATCCTGTGCTGCAAAAAAATCAAGCAGCTTCTTGCCCATCATGCGCCATGACGAGAAACGCTGCACGAAATGCGGATTATACAGGATTGTCGGGCGACCGTTATTAAAAAGCGGTGGTCGACGTGCATGCATCCGGCGAACCAGATCAAACTTTGCATATGTGCCACGGTGATAGAAGCCAGGACGGATGATGCCTTTTTCCAGCATCCGCTCTTCGACTTTACGGCCGGGAACCAGAAGATAATCAAATTTTCTGAGATGCTTGGCAAAGCCGATGGCACGATCTCCGGCCCCATGACCCGTCCAGATCATACGGGGGGTACGAACGCCCATGTGTCGAAGCTGAAGAGAGGTTGCTTCAGGAACGATGATGGCATCGAAGCCCTTGAAATACTTCCGGGAGAAAAACAGCCCCATGAGGCGGTCAAGGACTCGTAGCCCCTGTGCTTCAATCCGATGCCGAAGTGCATCTGAAATCGGAAGCAGGTCAAACTGAACGCGAGACTCCGGATAAAGCGTAGCCAACGAACGCGCGAGTTCGAGATGACTTGCTGTCAGGCACGCAATATGGACCGCGACTTCTGGATGTCGGGCTGACATTTCCAGTGCGATTGGTAGAGCGTGTAGCGTCTGGTGTCGCTGGGCGATTAAGGGAAAGACGACTTTCATGGCTGGGAAATCGTGCGCAGAGAGGGCTGACGAAGAACCAGAAGAAGCTGAAGTCCGATCAGGAGCATGACCCCGCAGAGTGTAATGGGGCCAACGCCATCGAGACCGTATCTGCGGACAACGAGAACAAGCCCCGGAAAAAATACAAGAAAGTCCAGGAAACGCGCAGATGTCGCAGCGCCCGAGCGGTCTGTTGTGAACAGGAGGGGTTCGAGCGGAAGGCCCCAGACAGCAACAACTTCCGCTGCAAGAAGCCAGAGTGTGACTGGCATCGTCTGCGTTGCACCTGTTGGGCCGATATAAAGCTGCAAAAGGGGGCGGCCTGCCAGAAGGGTCAAGGCAAGCAGAACTGTCCCGATCCCACCGGCGGCAAGAGCCACCTGAATGGTCAGGCGGTAAAGCTTTGTTGTCGCGCGATCACGCCAAAGGCGTGCCATTTCCGGGTATACAGTTGTTTGAATCAGGGCGGCTGGCTTGGCGATCCCTGCGGCAATCTGGCTGGCTACCCGATAATACCCGGCACCTGCGGGGCCAACGAACGCTCCCACTACAAGCGTTCCAATATGCCCGAAAGTCAGAGCTAGGGCAGAATTGAGGTTTGTGGAGAGCGCAAAGCGCCTGATACCGAGATGGGTTCGAAAGAAATGCCCATTCAGCAGGTCAGGGATCAGATCGCGTAGTTCTTTTGTAAGGCCACGCATCAGATCTCGGCGGATCAACTCCCGGACGGCCATAAACCCGAGTGTTGCCCAGGCTGCAAATTCGGCGAACATCCACACGAACGCCAATGCTGGTACGGACGCGCCTTTTAGGGTGAGGAAAAAAGTACCCACGACGCGAACGAAAGTGGCGACGACGCCCTGAATGGAAATCAGATCATATCTGTTGAAGATGCGCAGAAGACCTGTGGGGGTGGCGGATGCCATGAACAGGATCGACAGGCAGAATATTGTTCCTGTCTGGTGAATTTCTGGCGGCCAGCCCAGCATTTTCATAGCAAAGATACTGATGAACAGGCCGCCAGAAAACCCAAGAAACCCTCCAAGACCATCCAGCAGAAAACTGAACGCTATGACGCGCTGGAACCCTTTCCGGTCTCCGTCCGTCAGCGGGCGAAGGCCATATTTCAGCACTGTCTGCCAGGACTGGAAATCGACCAGATCGCCCATGGTACGCGCGAAGGCGTACATCATGGCGATGAGACCAAAGCCATAACTTCCAAGGAAATGTGTCGCCATCCAGATATGGAGGAGGCTCAGGGGCGCATTCACGACACGTCCTCCAAGCAACACACCAACATTGCTCATGACGCGTCGGACACCGGCCACTTTCGGGAGTTGTAAAGGCGGTTCTTCGGCCGACATCAGGCGCAGGAAACTTTCATGGTTGTCAAATCGTTGTCACAAATCTGCTTCACACATAGGGTCTCAAGAGAAAATCTAAACTCACATTTTATGACCAAACGTTGCATTCACCTCCACGGAGGGATGAACATGAGCCGTTCTGGGACGAGACCTGCACGTGAAAACTTTGCAGAATTGCAAGGATCTCAACTGTTTGAAGGCAAGCTCGCGTTCTGTGTCAGTGTGTAATCCAACTTTCGCGCACATCTTTGGGACGGCAGTGCCAAGAAGGGGTGAGGAGCGATTTTAGAGCGATTTTCGAAGGGACAACCCGATAGTCCGCCCCATGGGATCCATGAAGGCAGGCTGGTATCCAGCCGGTGTGGCGCCGGTTCCGTTATGAACGTGAATGCGGTTGTTCGAGACATTATCTAGCGACAACATGATTCTAAAATTCTGAGCCCACTCGCTGTGTTTCCAGCGGGGGACGTCTCCCAAAGTGACGAAAACCGAAAAATCCAGGGTTGCGAGGCTACTGAAATACAGGCTGCCTGCGGACGTGCTGCCCAGAGTTGATGTGCCTGACTGCCACTTACCGTCCAGCCTGATGCCAATACCGTTTCGATAAGCTCCTGCCTGAAGTTCCACTTCATGACGGGGTTTGCCGCCAAGACCACCTATCGTTCCGCCGTTTAGGAGGTCTATCGCTGGGAGGCCGGATCGTAATCTTACGGTATCGTTCAACCGCCAGACCTGGGTCAGGACAACGTAATACCGACCCTGCGTGGTATTGCCTGGCCGTCCTTTATGGTGCGCTTTGTCAGGCTCATTTCCGAAGGGACGTGACAGCGAGAAAGTGGTGTTCCATTCTGTCCGCTTCTCATAGTCGGCGTTGACTGGCCTTAAATCCACACGTTCCAGAACGCCGTCAGCATCTCGTTGGTAGTTATCCGGGAAAGCATCCTGAATGGCTGCGGTGGCAGTGGGTAGAGACAGAACCGGATTGTGTGTGTTGTCATGCACGTAATTGATGTGCAGTCGTGATCCGTCCAGAAACGGAGGGGACAGGATGGCACCAAGACTGATTTCATGTCGATCGGCTGACCGCAGGTTCCGGTTGCCGCCAGATACAGTCGTGACCTGAACGGACTCTCCACGCACATAGTCATATGTTGTGACGTTCGGAGTTTCGATTGTGGGCGCCACAAGGGAGGAGGCTGCGGGTGCTTCTGTCTGTTCAGTGATGGAGAGCGGCAGTTGGATCCATGTGAGAGGCGCCCATGTGACGCCCCCACCGACTGTTCCCAATGTTCCGAAGTGGGACACCTCGCTGACCGCACCGTTCACATTGGCATCCAGCTTTTCAAGAAAAGACAGAAAGTGGTTCTTTCGGCTTGCGATCGGAAGGTCGCCGTTGATCCGAATTGTACCAATATCTCGGCTGATGGCCGCACGAGATGTCACGGTATTGACGGTGGATACAGCGTTTTGCTGGCTGAGTGTTCCCGTGGCTGCAATGCTGGTGGAGGCATCTCCAGCAGGAAGTGTGAAAACCGAACCGGAGAGCAGTCCGCTGATCTGACCCTGATTACTTGTGGTGCGACCGTGATTGACGAGGCGCGTGCCTAACCAGGCTGGAGACACTGTTGTCCATGGGGCGAAAGAAAGGTCGTTGGAATTCAGGGCTGCCTGGGCCGTTGTGAGCGACAGCCCAGTCTGGCTGTTCGTGACTGTTTGAGTGTAATCGTAGCTGCCCTTGGCATTCCACTTCCAGTCCCCGAGATCGCCATTAAAATTAAGGCCGGCGTGCCCTGTTTCGGTGTGTGCGGTCTGTTGAAGCGGGCCGATGTTTCCAAAGCTGCGGAAAAGCTGAACAGCCTGGGTAAATGGTGAATAGAAACTTCCGCCAGGCAGCGTGAGTACCCCATGCGGTAGCCCCTGCAGACTGATTTGATCCTGATGATCAAAACTCACATTGAGAGACGAGCTGATATTTTCAGTGATACGATCAGCGTAAACCCCGTTCAGGTTCAATTCGTGCTTGCGCGGCTGAAGCGTATACGCTGAGGCATTCGTGCTGGTATTGGGATTGTTCGCGTAGGGGAGAATGTCGTCCAGCGTTGCGGCCTGCCCGAAAGGCAAGGATGGGCTCCCTGCCGTAGTGACTGTCTGTCCGGACAGAGCATCAAGGGCCGGGTCCAGGCTGGTACCATCTGACGTACTGAGGTTGCCCTGTGTGGCATAGAGTGAGTTTGCCGCCGGGGGAGCCACGTTGCGCTGGCTGTCTCTCAGCCATGAACTGGCCGTATAACGAGCGCTGAGGTTGATGCGCCGTTCGTCTTGCAAGCGCGTGAAGCTGAGGGAAAGAGCGCCATTTTCTCCACCCCCATCCGTGGATGTTTCGCCATATACGCGCGCACGAACGGACCGGAAGTGCTTAACGGTGATGATGTTGACGACGCGCTGATCTGCCGCATAGCCATAACGGAGAGCTTCTTCTTCCGTGAAAATTTCTACCCGTGCAATTGCTTCAAAGGGAAGGTCATTAACCTCCTGAAGGCCGGAAATTCGTTTGCCGTTTAGGAGAACAACGGGAGCATTTCCTGTTGCTCCCCGTCCAGAGCGTGTCTCAGGCGAAATGGTGCTCAACAGATCCGTTACGGTATCAACGCCATAGGATTTAATCTCATCTGCGCTGATGTGCATGAGTGGTTTTGGCGCACCAATGACGGCTCCTTCCGGTTTATGGCCGGTAACAACGATATGCTCCGTTGTGGATGTCGTGCTGCCGGATACGTTGGATGGGGTTGTGCCCGTCGTATTGGTACTTTGTGCCCAGGCTGAGCCGCAGGAGAGGGCGGCGCTGAAACCGCAACACGTCAGTTTTCTGAGATTTAATCGGGAGCGGGTAGCGGCTGGAGTGCCAGAATGGTGGCTGGTCATGCTGAGGCCTGCCGATCTCCCGGAATTGCAAGTTTATGAGCCCCGTTTGTGTCTGGAGCAGCGAAGGATTGTCAGGTCATTCCCTGACGCAGAAACCATACTGGGGTATTTTTGGGGAAACTGTTTCTTTTTGTCGAGAAACAAAATTCTCCGAAACACTCAGCTTGAGTTCAGACTTTCTCAGCGTTTCGCATGGTTTCACTGTCAATGACGTCGCGGATCGCACGGGTTAATGCTGAATGGTCGGTATAGCGGCGGCCATAAGTCAGATTGAATTCATGGTCGAAGTCTGGCGGGTTGATGCCAGTATTATGCTGGGAAATGGTTTCGAGTTTGTCGAAAGCCTTTGCCATCCTGGCCTCAGGGCTGGAGGCATTTTCGTACTCATCCCAAAGCTCAAGAAACTCTTCTTTCAAATGCTCGGGAAGAGGGGCCATCACAGTCAGGAGATCTTCACGCTCCTGCTGGGACTTGTTGCTGGAAGCTTCAACGGAAATGGCTGGAATATCGCCATGGATGGCTTCGCCCAAGTCATGGAGAATACAGATCTTAAGGAGGCGCAGCAGGTCGATGCCTTCAAGCTGGTCAGCGAAGGTCATGACAAGAAGGCATAGACCCCAGGTGTGTTCGGCGGTGCTTTCAGCTTGACCACCTAGAGTAAAAGCGCGGCGGAGCACATCTTTGAGCTTGGAGGCTTCGCGGAGAAAATCGAGACGCTTCTTGATCTCGTGTGTGATCATCAAAATAGGTCCTGACGATTGGAAATTTGAGGCCAAAGTCAGGCCTGATCCTGAGAGATGGCGTCCTGTCACATCACCAGTGCGTAAAGCACCAGATATCCGGCGATCACGAGCAAAACCAGAATTCCAAGAAGGATTGGAAAACCCATACCGTTCTGGATCGATTTGATCGCCTTGACGATAAATTCAGCCATCATGTCGCGCTCCTGGGGCGAGTGCAGGCGAACGGTTGTCCTACAGTCGTACGAAATTATATGCGAAAATGGTTAAAATGGTAACTCCCCGTCCGTGCAGGACAGAAATGCAAGTCGGTCTTCAAGGGCTTGCCGCGTCACAACAGGGAAACTGTCGCCGGAAAGCAGCCATATTTCCTGAATAGAAATCTTATCGGTTCAGTCTTTCAAAAGGATTTTCCCATGAAGCGTCTTGCAATGATGGTGCTGGGTTTTGCCATGATGGCACCCCTGATGGCGTGCTACGGGCCATACGATCATGGACGGGGACATCATCATCACGAAGGCCGAGGCGGACCTTACGTTGGCGGCGGCGGAGGGTACGGGCACCGCTGACCTTTACTGTTTACAGAGAAGCCTGAACTCAAAGCAGTTTGGGTTTTTCTGAGGGCATCCTGTCTTTGCCTGTTCGGGGTGGGCGTGTAGGGAAGAGAAACGGCGTTCCGTTCTGGAACTGTTATTCTGAACGCACATGGATATAGAGATGCCCGCATCCGGGGTTGAGACAGGCTGGTTTCCCATTTCCCTTCGTCTGGAGGGCGCACGTGTATTGCTGGTTGGCGGCGGCGAAGTTGCTGTCAACAAAGGCAGGCTTTTGCTCGATCATGGTGCGCAGATCGAGATTGTTGCGGAAGCCCTGAATGCCGTTGTTCAGGAGTGGGTGGATGCGGGATTGGCGCGGCATGTAGGCGGTCGCGTTGACGCTGATATTTTACAGACTGTCATGCCGGGGTGTCGTCTGGTCTATGCGGCAACAGACGATCGGAGCGTCAATCGCGTAGTGGCGGCTCTTGCTGACACGTTAAATATTCCAGTCTGTGCTGTTGATGATCCGGAGCCGTCCACCTTCATTACGCCTGCTCAGGTTCGGCGTGGGGCTGTACGTGTTGCAATTTCAACCGCTGGCGGAGCACCGGTTCTGGCGCGTCGACTGCGGGAACAAATTGAAAGCTGGATGCCGCATGGGACGGGGCAACTCGCCGCGTATATGCAGTCCCGCCGGGCGCGGGTGTCCGCACAATATCCTGCAGTGCAGGATCGGAAACGGATCTGGGAAGATTTTCTGGACGGAGCAGGCGCAGAAGCTGCACTGGCAGGCGATGAGGTTCGGGCTGACAGTGTGCTTGATGTGCTCCTGTCGGCACAGCGGGCTGCTGGCGAGGTCTGGCTTGTGGGGGCCGGGCCCGGCGACCCCGATCTTCTGACATTGAAGGCCCTCCACTTCATGCAGAATGCTGACGTGGTGCTTTACGATAATCTGTTACCCAAAGTGTTGCTCGAACGTGTTCGACGTGACGCGGAGCTGATTTTTGTGGGCAAGCAGCGTAATCGCCACGCGATGCCACAGTCCGAAATCAACAGCGAGATGGTCCGTCACGCGAAAGCCGGTCAGCGTGTTCTGCGTCTGAAAGGGGGCGATCCGTTCATCTTCGGGCGCGGTGGCGAGGAAATTGAATCCCTGGTGGACGCGGGAGTGTCTTTTCGTGTTGTGCCGGGCATTACCGCCGCCAGTGGATGTGCGTCCTACGCAGGTATTCCCCTGACACACAGGGATTGTGCTCAGGCGTGTCTGTTTGTGACAGGGCACGCACGGGCGGATGGCGTGCTGGATCTGCCTTGGGATGACATGGCGGATCGCCGTCAGACTGTCGTTATCTATATGGGAATTTCGACGTTACCAGCTCTGATGGCGGGTCTGGTAAAAAATGGCCTGCCGTCAGACTGGCCAGCAGCCATTGTGGAACGGGGAACCCAGCCCGGGCAACGTGTGTTGACGGGAACACTCGGAACAATGGCGGCTCAGGCCGCAGAAGCACAGGTTTCTTCACCCGCGCTTGTGATTGTGGGTGAGGTCGTTCGTCATCGCGTTGTTTCACCCTAGAATAAAGAGCTGCGCGTAAGATGCATGGCTCCTGTTCTTAAAAAACGCCTTTTTTCAATAGGCTGCTCTGTGAAAGGTCTTACAACCGCCTGAACTGGAGATAACCCCACATGCCGTCACTGACCGCTATTATCACGGAAATCGCAGAGGAAATGCGTGCCGAGACAGATCGGGGGCAGGTGGCAAACTATATTCCGCCATTGGCAAACGTCGATCTCGGCCGGTTTGGAATGGCCATTATCGATGCAGAAGGTGGCAGTCATATTGTTGGGGATGCTGAAGAAGCTTTTTCGATTCAGAGCGTTTCAAAGGTCTTTGGCCTGACGCTCGCGCTTAATGCGGTGGACGCCGGGCTCTGGAGCCGCGTGCGGCAGGAACCGTCGGGCAGTGCCTTCAATTCGATTATCCAGCTTGAAAGTGAAAACGGCATTCCGAGAAACCCGTTCATCAATGCGGGTGCGATTGTCGTATCGGATATTCTGACATCCCAGTATGGCTTGGACGGTGCGCAGAATGAGCTTCTGGGCTTCCTGAAGCCCATGAGCTCAGATCCGGATACCATCCTGATTGATCGGGATGTGGCGCGGCAGGAAGAAGAGACGGGATTTCGCAACAAGGCTCTAGCCAATTACATGCGGACCTTCGGGAATATTCATAATCCCGTTGATGAAACGCTTGACCTCTATTTTCATCAGTGCGCGCTGACCATGAGTTGCAGGCAGCTTGCGGAAATGGGCACCTATCTGATGACGGGCGGAATTAATCCCCGAACGGGCGAGCGCGTCATTTCCACGCGAAATGCCCAGACCGTACTCGCTCTCATGATGATGTGTGGACATTATGACGGGTCCGGCTCTTTTGCGATCAGGGTTGGGTTGCCAGGAAAGTCAGGCGTTGGGGGTGGTATTCTGGCAGTTGTTCCGGGTGTCGCGTCGGTTGCGGTATGGTCGCCGGGTTTGAATGCGCAGGGCAATTCGCTGCTGGGAACACGTGCCCTTGAGCGTCTTGTTCAGCATACGGGATGGAACGTTTTTCGCGCCAGTCACTGAGTCATAGATAGCATATTCTCCTTTTATGTAATTGAAAAACAAGAATATTTATTAAGACGGAGCTGGCCGTGCCGGGGTTAGGCATTCTTTGATGCAATTCCCTTGGTAACATCTAATTGACAATAATTATCAATTGCAAATATGAGGGCTCCAGTTCCGATCCTCTCTCGGTGGGCCAGCATGTCTTTTTCTGTCGTCAAATATACTGTCTTTCCCGCTCTTGTGCTGGCAGGGCTGACTTCCGCCGCTGCAGGTGCAGATACGTCTGTTGTTACGGATGAATCTCAGTCCAGGGGCCAGAAACAACTTCAGAAGACCGGACAGCCCCAGCCTCCAAAGTCTAAAGCGGAAGTTATTGTTGTGACGGCGACCGGCATGTCCCATGCATCTTCTGCGACAAAGACACGCACACCGATTATTGAATCGCCTCAGTCCATTTCCATCGTCAGCCGCGAAGAAATCGAACTACGCGCATCTCCGTCAATTGCGGATGCGCTGGCCTATACTGCGGGTGTACAGGCTGAGCCATCCGGCATCGACAGTCGAGTGGATGAAGTGTCTGTCCGTGGGTTTGGTGCGGGTGGATTTTCATCCAACAACAACTTTGTCGATGGATTACGTCTGCCATCAGGCGGACAGTGGACCAGAACGTCCTTTGATCCGTTTGCACTTCAGCAGATTGAAGTTCTGAAGGGGCCTTCCGGTGCCCTTTATGGTCAGACGGCGCCAGGGGGCGTGGTTAATCTTGTGACGAAGCGTCCGACGGAAAAGAGCGAAGGCGAGTTCTTTCTACAGAGCAGCGGATTTACCAACCTGTCCAACTGGCAGGGGCAGGCCTCCGGGGATGTGTCTGGCCGACTGACGCATGATGGGGCTTTGACAGGCCGGATTGTCGGCCTCGCTCGATATGGTGACACTCAGGTTAATGAAGTACGGACTGGCCGCTACTACATCTCCCCAAGCCTGACCTGGAAAATTACACCCAAGACGGTCTGGACTTTACTTGCGCAGTATCAGCGGGATCAGGGGGGCTCCACATTCCAGTTCCTGCCAGCAACGGGCACGCTGTATGCATCCAGGGGTCGCCATATCGCGAATGATGCGAATATTGGTGAGCCGAACTGGGATACGTTTGACCGAAACCAGGCTTTGGCAGGCTCATTTTTGGAGCATAAATTTAACCGTTTCCTGACGGTCCGAAACAATACTCGCTACACGTATCTGAACACGCTTTACAGAGCGACAGTGCTTTCTGGCGATACGCTAGCCAAATGTGCGGCGACAGTGGCTGGATGTATTGCAGGCGAAACGGTTAATCGGCGTGCTGTAGAAGGCCGAGGGCAGTCTCAGGGTGTTACGACGGATACGCAACTTGAAGGGCATGTCCGTACAGGGCCCGTGCGGCATCTGCTTCTGGTTGGCACTGATTATTTTTATACGAACTGGCGGCATAGCCGCGATCTGGTGGCGTCTTCCTATGTTCTGCCGATCCTGAATATCTTTAATCCGAAAGCGCGCGGGAGTGCTGGGTATTCAGATAATCTTAGCCCGCAGGTCTATACGGCAACCATCAGCAGCCAGAACGGAATTTATTTTCAGGATCAGTTGAAGTTCAAGCGCCTTCGGGTCACGATTGGTGGACGTCAGGACTGGGCGCGCGATAACACGCTCAATGTTCTCACGAAATCTCGCTACATCACGAATTCCAATGCATTCACCTGGCGAGCAGGTGCCGTTTATATGTTTGATAACGGTCTCGTGCCCTATTTCAGCTACGCTCAGTCGTTTCAGCCACAAGTCTCTGATCCATCCACGTCATTGGGAGGGAAGGCTTTTAAGCCGACAACTGGCGATCAGTATGAAGGTGGTATTCGGTATCAGTACGGGAAAAGTATCTACGTCACTTTTGGTGGATACCAGATTACCCAGAACAATATGACGACTTATGATCCGAACGGCACACTCTGTGGCACATCAACATGCCTTGTTCAGACAGGGCAGGGCCGGGTTCGCGGGCTGGAACTTGAAGGCAAGGCAAACCTGCCGTGGGACATGTCGGTGATCTTTACCGGCACTCGCAGTGAAGCGAAGATTACTCGCTCCAATACGGCATCTCAGGTCGGTAATTATCTTGGACAGGCCCCAAAGTGGATGGCGTCTCTCTTCGTAGACCAGCGCATCCAGCATGGAACTTTTGCGGGTGTCGGTCTCGGCGGTGGTGTCCGTTATACAGGCACAAGCTACGGGGATACGGCAAACACTCTGCATATTCCGGATTATACACTGTTCGATCTGTTCCTTCGGTATGATTTCGCGACGGCCCATCCGCGCTACAAAGGATTATCCTTTTCGTTTAATGCCCGAAACATCGCCAACAAGCGTTTTGTTGCGACCTGCACAGCCGTGTCTGCCTGCTATTATGGGCAGGGTCGTAATCTGACTGCTCGTTTGGAATATCGCTGGTAATTCGAGTAAAGCGTTATGATAACGATATGGACTGCGGGAATTCTGGGGGCAGGTGGTGCGCTTATGCTCTATATGGCTTCGCCCGCTCAACAATTGCGTAAGAAGCGTCCAGCATTTCGGCTCTGTATGATTTCCGGAAGCACGCTGCTCTGTGTATCTTTGCTCATGCTGCTCGCAAGCGAAGGTAGTGGTACCGCAGTTTCCGAGTTTCTGACGCTTATCATGATTGTCTGGTCTCTGGTTCCTCTGGCTGCCGCGGTTTGGCGAAGGAGGATGTCATGACATCAACTCCCGTGATGCTAAGCAGTCGGAACTGGTTTCCCAAAGCGAGCGCCGGTCTTGTCCTTGGACTTACGCTTTCCTTTGCCCTGATGGGCATTCTGGGTCTGCTCGTGCATGTTGACGGGCAGCCTAGGGCTGTCGGTTCACAGTTCCTGATGTGGCTCGTAGTTCCGGTCTGGACGGGAATTCTCGGGACCTGCTTTCTGTTTCGATCAGGCTGGCGTGCGTGGGCAATGCTTGGAGGTGCGAATGCTGTTCTCTGGGCTATTTATATGGGTGTGCGGAGTATGATGTCGTGAAAATCCGCGCTGATATTGTCCGGATGTATCGGGAAATCCATAGCTGGGTCGGGATTGTCTGTGGCCTTTTCCTATTTGTAGCATTTTATGCCGGATCAGTAACGATGTTCGAGCGGCCTCTGCAGGATTGGGCTTCGGCACCAGTTGCTTTGCCGCCGCCAGTATCACTCGAGAAAATGCCAGCATTGCTGGAAAAGACATTTTCTGAGCATCCGGAAGCGCAACGTAATTATACGATTGTTTTGCATCCAACGCCTTCTCAGCCCGCATCCTTGATTTGGGGAATGCCAGAGCGGATGCACGGCCCGTCTTTCGCCAATTTTTCAGCGTTGGCAACGGATGGCTCTTTGGTGACGGTGAGTCAGGAGCCTTCTCAGGCCGCACATTTCATCAATATGCTTCATCAGCAGGTCGGGCTTTCCATGCCTCATGAGGCCGGGCGGCTCCTTATGGGCGTGGTCGCGTTGCTTTATGCGGTGGCCCTGATTTCAGGGACACTCATCGTAATTCCAGGGCTTGTGAAAAACCTGTTTGCAATTCGCCTGGGTCAAAACGTCAAAAGAATGTGGCTCGACATGCATAGTATGCTGGGCCTGTTTTCTCTGCCTTTTCATATCATCATGGCGCTCACTTCAGTAGTGTTTGCGTTTCATGATGAGATCTACATGGCGGAGCAGGCGCTCCTGATACAACACCCGCAGGCTCAGCATGATGCAGGAGGCCCGGGGCATGGGCCGCATCCTCATGGTCCCGCGGCAGAACTACGGAAGCCTCTCGATCCGGATCAGATTCTTAAAACTGTTGCGACACAAGCGCCGGGGTTCATTCCCGATACTCTGGCTTATAGCAGCGCTCATGGTGGCCATTTGGCTCTCAGAATAACGGGACGAGACCCATGTTATGGCGCGCGTGGTGCGGGGGGAGGATTTGCAGGCGTCGATCCATATAGCGGCAGGCTCGTGTCTACCGAGTATATGCCCGGTCATCAGAGCTGGTCGCAGTCCGTGCTGACATCATTTTTCGTTCTGCATTTTGGCAGTTTTGGCGGAGAGAGTGTGCAGTGGGGATATGTGCTTCTCGGGCTCGGTGGTGCATTTATGTTCTATGCGGGCAATCAGCTCTGGGTGGTGTCGCGCAGGCGTCGTGAGCGCGGAACAGGACGTGTAGAGGATACAAAATCAACACGAATACTCTGTGCGTTGACGATCGGATGTTCGCTTGGGTGTGTAGCGGGGATATCAGCTGTATTATGCGCGGCGCCTCTGCTGCCCGCGAGCAGTCAAACGGTCACTGTGCAGCTTGTTTATTTCGGGGTTTTTCTGCTGTGCAATGGGGTGGCATTCTGGCTCAAGGAGCGGGAAGCTATTCGCATTTTACTGATATTTTCCGCAATCCTGACATGGATAATGCCGATTTCCGCACTTGTGGTTACACCATTATCACGCATGCAGGATTCAGCCTTAGCAGTAGATGCATTTGCAATTCTTTATGGGGCCTTTTTGATGCTCTGGGCGGTGCGGCCCGAGGCCGGTCAGCCTGTGCTGCGTCGTAAAGGATTTCCCTCAGACCCTGAGCGGGCCTGAGGTTAGGTTGTTTTCAGAAATCGGACACGAGTGAGAAATAAGTGCCTCGTCGTTGTCCGTATTGCGCCTGATAAATGCCGACGCCGCTACCGTCTCGAAGTTGGTAGCGTTTGTCGAACAGATTTACGATGTCAGCGCGAACTTTCAGATCATGCCCCAGCGGGACGCGGGTGAAGGTGTACTGGTATCCGACGTTAAAAATGTCGTACTGGGGCTGTTTCTCAAGATTGGCAAAGCCACTCCGCAGGCCGTATCCATATAGGAAATCTATATAAGCCAAGTGATGCTTGCTGGAATAGGATGCGCCAGCGCTGGCGGTATACTGTCCCTGATGGTCTAACTGGATGGCATGTGCGCGAATGTAGCTCAATTCTTCCGGATCGAACTGGTATTCGGCGGAGTTGATTTCTCGAGCTGCCGTTTTCACAAACGAGAAATTGCCGAATACTGACCAAGGCCCGCGCCTCCAGGAGCTTCCAAACTCGGCACCATAGACGTGACCTCGGCGATAGCTGAATGGCGCGAGGATGACCGCACGGCCAAACTGTCCAAGATCCGTAAGGTTGTGTGCCCACTTGCTGTAAGCGTCGATTGTAATCTGTAATTCGGGAGTAATATGCTGGAGAATGCCAGCGTCCACGTAATTGGAGGTTTCAACTTTCGTGGGCGTATCTGTCAAATTGGCTGCGGCATTTGTGGTTCCTGCAAAACGCGCCAGTGTTGAAGGATAAACGTACTGTGGAGAAGGCGGTGCGAAGAACCTGGAGTAACCGATGTGCAAGGTCGTGCTTCGGAACGGCTTCCACACCAGGTTGGCGCGCGGGCTGAGTTGTCCTTCGTTTCCAAAAGACGATGCAAACCGGTCGTAGCGAATGCCATAATTGAAAGTGAGTTTGCGGGTGATGCGATATTCATCCTGAAGGTAAGCACCAGCTTCAACAGACCAGTTGCCCGTGTTGTCTATCAGCCGAAGAGGGGTAGACGAAGTCTGTTGGCCAGTTTCGTCTACTGGGAATGCAAGAGAGTCAGTATCGAGGCGCTCGGAGGTGTATTGACCCAGAAGACCGGCCCGAAGGGTATGGTGCGGAGCGATATCATAAGACAAATCGAATTGCGCGCCGCCAGTTGTAAAGTCATTGACCTCGTGTTCAGCCACACCTTGAAAAATAAGGTCCCGAGCCGGGTCTGGCGTATAATCGATGCGCCCGTAACGAAAATACGGTGAGAGCTGAAGGTTCAGTTTGTCAGCGCTGTGCTGGTATGAAACGACGGCGTAATAGTTTTGCTCTGTCTGGCTGTCATCCAGAAAGCGTGATTGCACAGAGGGGTGTGACCAGTCTGTTCCAGAAAGTTGATAAACCGGTTGCAGGCCTGTCGTGTTGGGAAGTTCAAAATCTGCGTAAGATGCACTTGTCAGGAGCGAGATACGGTCGGTGTCGTTTAGCTTCCATGAAAAATAACCAAACGCCTTTTCCTGCTGCGTTGTGTCATGCGTTGCGCGGAAGGAGGCGGTCGGGTTCTCGATACCAATATTATTTCGGTTCATGGACAGCGTCGTAAAATATTCAAAGCGCCCTTTTGAACCGCCCAGTTGTAAGGACGGTGCAAAAGTGTCGTAGCTGCCGCCATAGAGTGAAAGCTGGTTATTTTTCAGGGTGGACCCGCTTTTTGTATGCACGTCCACAATGCCGGCCGTACGGAACCCGAATTGAGCGGGGAGGGTTCCCGTCAGCAGGTCAACCGATTGGATAATGCGTGTATCCAGTTCCTGACCAAAACCATTCAGGCCCTCGGGAAGCAGGACACCGTTGACCCGGTAAGTCAGGCCGCCATGTTCGCCTCGGACATGCACTTCTCCGTAGCTGTCCTGCACGACGCCAGGCATTCTGAGCATAATCTGGCTGAAAGAAGCATTCTGCCCCTGAGGCGTAGCCTGGATCTGTCGTTGATCGATGCCGTAGGAAACTGCGCCCAGGCCGGGGAAGATACGTCCGCGGGCCTGATCGAGGTGCCCCATGACAGTGACGTGTTCAGCAGGTTTGTCTTTGGTTTGAATAGCTCTCTTTTCAGACTTTTTGGAAATCTTCTTTTGGGGCTCGCTGGATGGCGCATTATCGGCAGCAAATACATCAGTTGCCAGTAGCCCTGTAAGGAGCGTGGTTCCTGCAATTGCTATCCGAAAGGGGACAGTTGAAACTCTTGAATTTGCGGTGTGCTGTTTAATATAGCATTTGCTATATCTAGGGGCGAATTTTGAGCGCAAAAATGCTGTTGCCATAGTTGGTTCTCAATTTTTCTGGGGTGTCGTTCAGCCGACCAGAGTGTCGTACAGAAGTTTAAAGTTCAGGATGAGAATAAGACCCGCGACGATCCATGACAGTGCGGTCATGAAGCGGTTGATTGTGAATTCGCCCATCTTGCGACGGTCAGACACAAACATCACAAGGGGAATGACTGCGAAAGGAAGCTGAAGGGACAGGATGACCTGACTGGCCATCAGCAGAGCGCCTACGCCATGGCTTCCGTAGAGCACAGTTACCACCGCGACGGGAATGATCGCCAGGCCGCGGGTCAGCAGTCGTCTTGCCCAATGCGGGATATGGAGGCGCAGGAAGCCTTCCATAATGATCTGGCCGGCCAGTGTTCCGGTGACGGTTGAGTTTGTGCCCGCAGCCAGCAGTGCCAGGGCGAAAAGCGTAGAGGCTATTCCGAGCCCAAGAATGGGGGAGAGAAGATGATAGGCATCTTCGATCTCGGCCACATTCTGGTGGCCTGTCTCATGAAAAGCTGCGGCTGCCACAATGAGGATCGCCGCGTTGATGAATAGCGCGAGCATGAGGGCAATTGTGCTGTCCCATGTTGCCCACCGAATGGCATCACGACGTCCAACGGGCGTTCGCTCATAGGCCCGCGTCTGTACAATAGACGAATGCAGATACAGGTTATGCGGCATGACCGTGGCACCGATAATGCCAATCGCAATGTAGAGCATTCCTGGCGTGGTCACGATTTCCGGCGTCGGAATAAGGCCCTTCAGGATTGCTGCAACGGGTGGTGTGGCCGCAACGAGCTGTACCCCAAAGCAAAGCGCAATGATTGAGAGAAGGCCGATGACAAAAGCTTCCAGATACCGGAAGCCGCGGCCCATCAGCAGAAGAACTATGAAGGCGTCCAGAATGGAGAGGAGCGCGCCACCCAAAAGAGGGAGGCCGAAGAGCAGTTGCAATGCAACGGCCGTTCCAATCACTTCAGCCAGATCACACGCGATAATCGCTAACTCGCATGCCAGCCAAAGCACTACGTTCAGCGCAGGCGGAAAATGGTCACGGCAGGCTTGTGCCAGATCCCGACCGGTGGCGATGCCAAGGCGTGCAGAGAGAGCTTGGAGAAGGATCGCCATCAGGTTGGAAAGCATGATGACGCAGAGCAGCGTGTAGCCGTACTGAGCGCCTCCTTGCAGGTCCGTCGCCCAGTTTCCTGGGTCCATATATCCAACTGAGACCATGTATCCGGGCCCAACGAAAGCGAGGAAGCGCTTCAGCCACGTTGTTGACCCTTCAGGAACCCGAACGCTTGAAAACACCTCAGGCAGGCTTGGTCGTTCCGCATCGTCATGACGCGAAAAGCGCCAGGCTTTGCTAGGGGCGGACTTATCGGTGGGGGCATCGGAGCGTTGGTCGGACATCAGAATGTCATTCAAGCTTGGAACCGTAAAATATGCAATATGCTATATTCATGAACATTGTCTTATTTTTCTTCTGAAAAAGATCGCTCAGAGGCCTCTGGAATTAACAGGAAGAATGTTTTATTCGGTCGGGAATAATTGATTGAGCGGTTTTCTTGAGAATGGAACAGAAGAAGAAAAAGCAGAAATCCCTGGTGGACATGCAACTCCACTCAGAAGGGTTCAGGGCCAATCGAGCTGCCAGGCAGAAGGTGCTGGTAGAAGATTATGTCGAGCTGATTTCTGATCTTCTGGCTGAGGGGCAGGAGGCTCGCCAAGTCGATATTGCCGGTCGTCTTGGTGTGTCTCAGCCAACGGTGGCTAAAATGCTGGCCCGCCTGTCAACGGAAGGGCTGGTGACACAAAAGCCGTACCGGGGCGTTTTCCTGACGGATGCTGGCCAGCAGATGGCGCACAAGGCCCGTCATCGGCACGGAATTGTGGAAGCGTTTCTGTTGGCTTTGGGAATTAGTGAAGAAAATGCCCGGATCGATGCGGAGGGCATTGAACATTATGTTGGTCCGGAAACTCTTACCGCTTTCGAAACTGCGCTTAAAAAAGGGCTAGCGCAGTTTTCGTCGACAAATACTGTCGATGCAAAATTACGCTGAGGCCGACATTACGTGAGATGGCATTTTCCTTTGAAGCGACAAATGGAGCAAACCACAGTCGCAGAGGGATCATCGTTAAACAGGCATCCTTTGGACCGTTCCATGGCGTAGCCTTTGGGAGGGGGATTATTCTGGAAAGTGTCCACGATCTTACTCATCCAGAGCTTTAGTCGCTCAGGGACGTGGTCATGATTATCGAGCCACCATTCGACATCGCTTTCAGGGCGATCAATCTGGATGGCCAGATCTGCAGGTGTCCATCTCGTGACACTCAGGAAATCGTTTAACGTAATGCCGCACATTTCAGCATCTCCTGTGTCTCAAGGAAGCTCTCACGCCGTGATACGCGAAGCCTGCTTTTTTCGTCAATATATCGTTAATCTCGTTTTTTCAGAATGTGTTATTTTTTGAAACATTGCGCCAGAAATGGTTCTGATTGGCGGTAAAGCGCCATTCCATCCCAAATACCCATGGGTGGTAAGCTGTGTTGAGGGTTTCTGTCAGATAGTGCCTGCATCCGGGGTGCGTGACCGTCAGGTGCAGTGGAAACTTTATATTTCTGGCTTGAATTTATGTTCGCGGATTTGTGAAGATTAAGTCGGCGCCAGAGAACTTCCATTTTCTGAATGGGGGTAGAGGCGGTGCAATACTCACTCCGATTCTCGTTGATTTCTGAGCATATGCGGTGCTCAACCGGGACGACACTGTCACAAGCCGTCAGGGGTGCCGGTGTGGTGTCTTACTTCGAAGACTAGCGGACCGCTAATGGGCCTGAGGCAGCGCGAGAAGAGCATAATGCACTGCCGTCGTTTCAGTATTTAACTGCGCTACGGCATCTTTGTCGGAATTTTGTCTGCGCAGCTGCGTTGCTATTCTGGGCTGTGTACTGTCGCCGTTAAATTCCTAGCCACATGTTTCGACGTGAATTCCGTCTTGAATAAGTGCTTTGCGAATAGCGGGCTTCAATTGGGAGTCTGTCAGAACAACGTCGAAATCGCTGAGTGCGGCGAGACGGTGGAGGCCGCCTTTTCGAAATTTTGTGCTGTCGACCAATAGTACGGTCTGATCCGCGATTTGCATCAGTGCCTGTTTGACCTTCACAACGTCCTGATCGTTCTGAAACGCTGTTTCGTTGTGAATGATCGATGTGGAAAGAAACATCGTATTGGCGCGAAGCGATTTTGCAGCCTGCTCACAGACTAGGCCAAAAAAGGCGTTCCGAGGTTGGTTATAGTCGCCCCCCAAGCAAATCAGTTTCAGGTTGGGATAGGGAGCGAGCGCCTGAATGACGCCCACGGCATTCGTAATGATTGTCAGGGGGGCAAGAGCCGGAAGGAGCGGCAGCATCGCTGCGACCGTTGTTGAGTCGTCCAGAACAAGAATTTGCTCCGGCGTAATCATCGAAATGGCCCGCTGAATAATTGATTCTTTCAGGTCAGGCGCGCGTGATTTTCGGAAATTGACTGTTTTTTGAGTGACGACACGATTCTTGAGAACAATGCTGCCGTGCAGTTTGTCGATCAGGCCCTGCGCTGCCAGTGCGTGAGCATCACGGTGAATTGTCATCCTGCTGACGTCAAAACGCTCAGACAGATTCTCAATTGTGGCACTTCCTGTCTCCAGAAGGACGTCGAGGATCTGTTGCTGACGGGCACTGTTATCCCGGCGTTTGCTGAGAAGGACGGCGGGAGAGGTAGCTGGAACGCCCGAACCATCAGTCATCTGTCAAAAAGATCCTTGTCACCGGGTAAGGCCAATTATGGCATCGCGACATCTACATACCAGCGCTGACCAAATTTGTAATGTTCTGATCGGCTCTGTGGTGTGCTTTTCACGGGATTAATCACACAAAGATTCTTGACGCTACGAAAGTGATATTTATCACATTGACGAAGGCATGATAACACTTATATCACCTAATAATAACATTTATGGTGTTATCAGTTGGGCGATTTGCTAAAGCTGATGGCGAGAATGTCCGGAGGGCGAAATGCGCCAGGATTTCACGATCGGGATCGATTGCGGTTCTACTACGACGAAGGCTGTCATCTTCTCGAAGACAGGTGGAATTGTGGGGACTGGCCGTCGTCGTGTTCCCCAGCATACGGATGAACCCCGCCACGTTGAGCGGGATATGCATGAGGCGTGGCAGGCTGTTGTAGAGGCAGTCCGGGAAGCTTTGGACGTTTCTGGACTGAGTGGTGAGGATATTGCTGGCGTTGGGGTCACTGCGCACGGTGATGGACTTTTCGTTCTTGACCGCTCAAGTCAGCCATTGGGGCGTGGGATTATGTCGCTCGACAGTCGGGCCACAGAAATCCATGATGAATGGAAACGGGAAGGGCGACTGGAAAAGATCGTCCCTATCGCCGGGCAGCGTCCGTACCCTTACTCCGCAACAACTCTGCTGGCCTGGATGAAGCGCCATCAACCTGATCGTTATCAGGCCATTGGCACTGTCTTTTTTGCCAAAGACTGGATCCGGCTTTGTCTAACCGGGGAAATTGCGACAGATCTGACAGAGGCCAGTACATCTTTCACGGATCTCTACACGCAGGACTACAGCGATAGCATCCTTGAGGCGTTGGATCTGCGCGAAATCCGCGGTGCGCTCCCTAAAATGCTACTGTCCTGTGATCAGGGTGGAACGATCACGGCAGAAGCTGCTCGTGCGACCGGCCTACGCGAAGGAACGCCAGTTGCTGTCGGACTCCACGATGTGACGGCAGCGGCAGTAGGGTCAGGCTACACACGACCAGGTGATCTTTCGATCACGGCGGGTACTTTTTCAATCAATGAAATTTTCCGCAGTCGCCCCGTCATAGGCGATGGGTGGTCCTGCCGGGCGGGATATCGCCGTGGATTGTGGAATTGCATGGCCATCTCGCCTGCATCGTCCAGCAATCTGGAATGGCTCGCGCGCATGCTGCTTCCAGAGGAAAAAGAGGCAGCTCAAGTTCTCACAAAGGAAGTCGAGGCGAAGCTGGGGCGTTCTCGCGGCGAACGACCGATACCGCTGTATCACCCGTTTCTTTTTGGATCGCCTTACGAAGCGCCAGCAAGTGCCTCTCTTTTCGGGGTGCAGTCCTGGCATGATCGAGCGGATCTGTTTCAGGCGATGATTGAGGGAACAATCTTCAACCATCGCGAGCATGTTGAGACCCTGCGTCAAACAGGGGATGTGCATCGCCTCGGTGTTTCGGGCGGCGGTAGCAGTCAGGCATCTATTGCGCAGATGTTTGCGGATATTCTCAACATGCCAGTCGAAATTTCCAGCGTTCGGGAGGCTGGAGCCCTGGGCGCGGCTCTGACGGCAAGTGTTGCTGTTGGGCTTTATGGAGATCTTGAGGAAGCTGTGGCTGCTCAGGAAATTCCTATGAATATCTATCAGCCGGACCCCGCTCGCGCACGGATTTATGAAGGCATTTATCGCCGATACGTTGCATTGACGCTGGCGATGAAACCTTTTTGGTCCGGTCTGTACGAGGCCGGTAGCGAAGTCAGTGGCGCTCCGGAAACTCCGGTGGGGCCCGTCATGAATTATGCGCTCTCAGCCGAAATCGCGAAGGAAATGCATTCGTGAAGACACTTTCAGCCATGCCCGATAATGCCGAATTTGATGTCGTCATTATCGGGGCTGGCATTAATGGCGCTGGCCTATTTCGTGAACTGGCTCTTCAGGGCGTGAAGACGCTTATTCTGGATCGCAGCGACATTTGTACAGGGGCATCCTGCGCACCATCCCGCTTGATCCACGGTGGTATCAAGTATCTGGAAACGGGCGAGTTCAAGCTTGTGGCGCAGTCGACGTTGGAGCGAAATCTGCTCCTGCGGAATGCCCCGCATTTCGTTCGGCCATTGCCGACTGTTCTGCCGATCCGCACATGGCTTGGAGGGATCGTCACATCATTTCGTCGCTTCCTGAACCTTGGCGGTAAAATGACGGATCGTGGCGCGCTGGTTCTGGAAGTCGGGCTTCAGATTTACGATTTCCTAGGGCGCCGTGCTCGCGTCATGCCACGACATTCCCTTTTCCTCAGCCAGAAAACGCGCCGTGAATGGCCCCATATGGCGAAGGATGTTGTGGCAACAGCACAGTATTACGATGCTGCGATCACACAGCCTGAACGCCTCGGATATGAGTGTGTGCAGGATGCACTGGAAACGGCTCCGAACTGTGAGGCCGTAACCTATGTTGTCCCAGAGACTTTCCAAAGCGGACAACTTGTCCTGCGAGACGTGCTCACCGATGAAGTAAAAACGGTAAAGGCGCGTGTTCTGGTTAATGCAGGTGGTGCCTGGATTGATCAGATCAATACGATCCTGGGTAACCCGACGAAATATATTGGCGGGACAAAAGGGTCTCACCTGCTGTTGAAGCATGATGACCTGCTCCGAGAACTGAAGGGCCGGATGGTCTATTTCGGGACGCCGGATGGACGGATCTGTCTTGCATATCCGTTTTTTGGTCATGTCCTGGTTGGCTCTACCGATATTCGGATCGACGATCCGGACAAGGCTGTCTGTACGGACGAGGAGCAGGATTACATGCTGCGGATGCTGGCTGATCTGTTCCCCGGTTTCCATATCGGAAGCGAGCAGGTCACTTACCGTTATAGCGGTGTTCGTCCGCTACCAGCCACCAATGCTGCCGATCCTTCTGCGATCAGTCGTGATCACATCGTTCATGAAGACAGGCTGGGTGCAACGCCTGTTCTGTCTCTCGTGGGTGGGAAATGGACGACTTTCCGTGGGTTGGGCGAAGAAGTCGCAGATCGTGTACTGGCGCTGCTGGGGCACCCACGAAGCACATCAACGCAGGAGTTGGCCATCGGCGGGGGTCGTGGCTTCCCGGATGCAGATCAGCACACAGCCTATCTGGACAGGTTTGCGAGTTCTTTTGGGCTGCCGCGCCCGCGTGCGTCCGTGCTGCTGGATCGGTACGGAACGTTGGCCAGAAAGATCGCGGGATTTTGTCAGGAGGCGGCAGATGCTCCTCTTCGGACGCTCCCCTCCTACACACGTCGTGAACTGATGTTCATTGCTGAAAATGAGCTGGTTCGCCGTCTGTCGGACGTTCTTTACCGTCGTACGACCATTGCACTTAGTGGTGCCATGACGCCGGCAGTGGTGCTGGAAGTTGCAAATATCATTGGAGGAACGCTGGGCTGGGATGAGCGGGAAGCCGCACGTCAGGCTCAGGACGCCTGGAGGGAAGGGCAGCAGCGCCACAACCTTCAGGGTGAGTTCCCTCTATCGGCTGAAACCCCGGAAATTCTGAAAGCTTGAGCCATGAACCGTTACGAAGAAAAAATTGCACGCATGCGCGCTAGCAAGGACACGCGTTATGATTTCATCCTTGCTGACGCCAAGGACTCAGATATGGCAGCCGGGATCAGCGCGATGGGTAATCGCCGCAATCCTCGGGCCGGACAGTCGCTGTTCCGCACACGGCCGCAATATCTGTCAGAGATCCAGTCTATTATCCGTCAGGATATTGTGGACATCATGCTGACCTCGGTCTCTATTTTGGAAGATCTGCTGGAGCGTGATGCGTTTGACGGGACCAAAGTTAAGACGGCAATTCGTGCTAACGATACGACAGACCTGTGGCGTGGACGGGGAGGGCATTATCGCTCCCAGAAGTCTGTTCCGTTTCGCTCCGCGTCACTGGAGCGGGCGCAGACAAACCTTGGCCTCTATTCGATGACGTTTAACGGCGATGTTGACCAGGATACGCTGGCGCTGGAAGAGTTCGCTCGGTTCCGCGAAGAGGCCAAGATCAACGGGTTTTCTTATTTCCTCGAAGTCTTCAACCCAAATGAAGGGCATATCGCTCCTGAAGATTTCGGAGTGTTCCTGAATGATATGGTTACCCGTGCGCTTGCGGGTCTTCGCAAGGAAGAAAAGCCTGTCTTCCTGAAGGTGCCGTTTAATGGCAGCGAGGCGTTTGCGGAACTGTGCGAGTACGATCCAAGCGTAATCGTGGGGATTATGGGCGGTGGAAGCGGCACGACGCGTGACTGTCTGGAACTGATTCATCAAGCCCAGAACAGTGGTGCCAGAGCCGCACTATTCGGTCGCAAGATTGTGGATGCAGCGGACCCGCTCTTGCTGATTGAAGCGATGCGTCGCGTCACGGATGGAGACCTCTCTCCAAACGAAGCTACGCATTTCTATCATGATGGTCTTGCTAGGAAGGGCATTGCCACCCTGCGCCCAACGGATGTCGATAGTCAGGTGACGGAAAGCGTTCTGCTGGAGCGGGCAGCTTAAAAAAAAACTCGCAGAGGCAATAAAGTTCCTGTTTTCAGCGTCTTCGTACCTGCCTTCAGATCTTTGCTGGAGAGCAGGTACGGAGAGTTGAATTGAAAATATCATTCCCTTCGGAACTTCATGTCTTTGGAGTGTTATGATTTAACGCTAAACATGGCTTAGGTTTAGCGATCAAGATTCGATGGTCGCTGCCTTCTTGTCGGGAGATGAATGGTGACTCGCAAAACGGTCTGGATCGGTACGAACTGGAAGATGAACAAGGGACCTGCCGAGGCCTTGGCTGCTGCAGAAGCGCTTAAGGCGTATCGAGCGCCGGATGGCGTGAAGCCGTTCATCATCACACCATTTACGTCCTTGCAGGCTGTTGCGAGCGTTCTGAAAGGTGCAGACGTGCTTGTCGGTGCACAGAACATGCACTGGGAAGAGAGCGGCTCCTGGACGGGTGAAATTTCCCCCGGAATGGTGAAAGAGTGCGGTGCGGATATCGTACTGATCGGCCATTCGGAACGGCGGCAGCATTTTGCGGAAACAGACTGGACTGTCAGTCGCAAGATGTCCGCTGCTCTTCGTCATGGCTTGCGTCCTTTGCTTTGCATTGGCGAGAGCCTCGAAGAGTATGATTTCGGCGTCACGGCAGAGACACTCTCCCGGCAGCTCAAAATTGCGCTGCATGACGTGGCGCATGCAGACCTTCCAAATATTCTGATTGCTTACGAACCTGTCTGGGCCATTGGTGCGGGCGGACGGGCTGCAGACACCGACTGTGTTGCAAAAGTCCATGCTGGATTGCGGGCTGTTCTGTGTGAGATAGCCGGCAAGGATATCGGCGATCGCGTACCGCTGCTCTATGGCGGAAGCGTTACGCAGGATAATGCCCGCAGCTATGTGAGCCAGCCAAATGTGGATGGCGTATTTGTGGGGCGCGCTGGCTGGTCAGTTCCTGACTTCGAAAAGCTGATTGATCGTGTGATCGAGGAAAGAGCACCTGCATGATGCCCGATATCCTTCATGGAAGTCGTGCTTTGTCCGCACGGCGTCAAGCCGTTCTGGATTACGTTACGGCGCATGGCTGTGTTCTGATCCAGGATCTGCTGGTTCAGTTCACCATAACCCGTGCAGCCATGAACCGTGACCTGCACGCGCTTGCGACACAGGGCTTGATCCGTAAAGTTGGTGAAAGCGTTACGACGCTTTCGAATGCTGTGGCAGCAAGTAGCATCATGCTGCGTGCTCGACAGGCTGTGCAGGAAAAGCTTGGTATTACAGCGATTGCTGCTGGCTTGATCGAAGAAGGCGATACGATTGCCTTGGATGACTCCACAACATCGCGGTTTCTATCCGAACGCTTGACAGCAATCGGTCAACTTACAGTCGTGACGAACAGTCTGGGGATCAGTACCAAGATCGGACGGTCTCGTGACATCAGCCTGATTGCACTGGGTGGGCGTTACAATCCAACATTCGATGCATTTCTCGGAGTTTTATGTGAACGCAGCGTTACGTCGCTTCGGATCAACACATTATTCATGTCGACCTCGGCTATTCACGGTCTTTCTGCCTATCATCAGGACGAAGATCTGATCAAAGCCAAGAGTGCGCTCATGAACATGGCTGATCGCCGCGTTTTAATGGTGGATAGCCGTAAATTTGGAATTAGCGCGCTAAATCATCTGGCAAACCTGACGGATTTTGATGCCGTTATTACGGACTCAGGCCTCTCTGGAGAGACCGCTGACAGAATGATGGGGGCAGGTGTCAAATTGCATATCGCAGACATTCCGTCGGCTGACATGCCCATGGCAATGATGGCCTGAAACTGTTTTTTTTGAGTTCAGAAGAATTGTCGACCGTTAGTTCTTTCTGACGCGTTTTTTACAAAACACCTGGTCTGGGCTTTTATTAGGGCTGGCATTTTCGTGACAGCATCCTGACCAGACCATTCAAAACTAAATACCTCTTATATTGTTTTATATCGGGAGTAACCTGACACAAATAAGAGCAAGGACAGTCCTATGACCCTTAGTCATTGCAGTGGGCTAATTGTTGTGGACAAGAAGGGGGCACAGCTTCTTTTCCTGCATCCTACAACGCTTGAAGTGCTGGATCATAGTGGGGGGATGCCAAGTCTCCCGCATGAGCTGGCTATAGATGAGACGCGCGGGCTTGCATTTGTTCCAGCGTATGGGAATGGTTTTCACGGCAACAATCCCATACCAAACCATTTTGTTTCCGTTATAGATCTGTATGCCAGAACCAGAATTTCAGACATCGATCTGACACCCCTTGAGTCACCGCATACATTACGGTTTGGGCCGGACGGCTTGCTTTATGTTTGCTGTGAGAACAGTTCTGCTGTGGCGGTGATTGATCCCGAGACGAAAAGAGTTACCCATATCCTGCAGGCATTTTCTCGGAATGCACACAGGCTTACTGTTCTGCCGCAGCGTAAGCTGATCGTCACGGAAAACGAAGAAGATGCGACGCTGACCGTTCTTCGTATTGGTGATGACAGCGTCAGGCGCACGATCGTTCTGCCCGCGCCCTCTGCTGGCATCGATCATCTGCCGGATGAAAAATTCCTGGTGGTCAGTAATGCGCTCAAACCAACTTTATTTCTTATGGATGTGGATGCGGGAGAGCTGCGTCAGGAAGTTGAACTGAAGCATCACCGTAAAAGTGCGCAGGTTGTGCGGGTTAGTCCCGATGGAAAATGGCTTCTGGTTATCGGAGATTTCGAGCCGATTGTGACATTGATCAGTCTGCCGCAGTGGGACCAGTACCCCGTTCCGGTTGGGCAGAAGCCAATGGACGCTGCTTTCCGTCCAGATGGAACAACTGTGCTTGTGGCAAATGAAGATGACGGGACGCTGACTGAAATCCAGCTTTCCAGTCGTAAGGTACTGCGAACAGTGAAAGCTGGGGTTGGGTGCGAGACCCTTGGTTTTTTTTGAAACACCGTGACGTGTTCTGGCGTGGGTCACGGTGCTTCAGAACTGGTTTCTGACGTTTAGAAATTGATAAGCGTCGTGACTTTGAAGCTACGGCCAGGCTGTGTGTAATAGGACTTGGGAACACTGATGCTGTCAGGCACATCAAGTGCATTATAATAACGCTTGTTGAACATATTATACATTCCCGCCTGAACACGGAGGTTCGGGAAGAATTTCGGTGAGTACCAACCCGTTAAATCGAAGAGTGCATAACCCGGTGTCTTATTCACATTAGACGCCATGTTCTGCACCTTGTTGCGCGCCGCCGCGAATGTCGTGGAGAAATTCGCGCCCCAGTGCTCTCGGTTATAGGCAACGCCCACAATTCCGCGGAATGGTGCAACGGAGTTCAGGTGCACATGTTCATCGGTATCCTGACCATCAGAATACGCAAGGGACGTCCATACCTGCCAGTAATTGGCGAAAGTCCAGTTAGCGCGTGCTTCTACGCCGTAAATACGGACGTGCTGGCGGTTAACGTATTCGAAAACACCGAACGGGTAGTATCCGCCGATGCCAGCTGCTGCCGCCGTTGTTGTGATCGTATCGATGAAATTGTGATAGTAATTATCGAAGAACGAAACTGTGGCGCCGCGTTTGGAATCCCCATATCGCGCGCCAACCTCCCAGCCACGACTGGTTTCCGGTTTGAGGTTCTGGTTTCCGATTGAGACGTAGCTGCCTGTGCCGCCGTAGGTCAGATACATTTCTGTCGCAGACGGAGCACGGAAGGCCTGGGAGTATTGCCCGTAAAGTGTGAGGTTTTTCAGGACCCGAGCTTCGACCAGAACCTTCGGGGAATAATGCGAGCCACTGGCTCCGTTTGGTATGCCTTCATACGCTGCATTTTTAGTGTAGCTCGGCGTGTCCTGCGGGCTACGTCTGTAGTGATCGAAGCGGAATCCTGGTGTGACGTGCAGCCATTCCATTTTCCCGAAACCAATACGATCCTGAACAATCGCCCCGAGATCAGTTCCGTGTACGTCGGGCATATCAGACTGGTTTACATGCAAGAAGCTGCACGCATAAACCTGTGCCGTGCAATTATCGAGGCCAGCAGCATACTGGCTTGTATCCGTGATGTAGGCTTCTCCGCCAAGGGTAATCACATGATGAAATGGGCCGGTGAAAACATTGGACGTAATTGAGCCCGTCGTTCCATAGGACTGGACAGCGAGATTACTGTCCCGATCATATTCGCCAATGGGCGATGTCAGACGATTGGCGGCTGTATCTGTGATTGAATTGACCTTCTGCCAATAAGCAATGAGATGCGCTTCGCTGATAAAGGCTGTCGGTTTTTCCGATTTATAATCGTAGCTTCCGGAAACGCGCGTGCGCTTGCTTTCTTCGAGTGTGTGATAGCGGCTGTATGTTGAGCTAATACTGCTCAGGGTATTTTCGTTATAATTTCGATCAAATACTTCACCGGTCAAGCCAAAGCGATGCCCGCCTTCCACGTATTGGTGAATTTTACCCAGGAAGTTTCCTTGCGTGTAGGAAGCGGGATCTTTGTCTGATCGCGTGGACCCAACGCCGCCTGTGCCGCCCATATTTCCGGTTTGGCTGCCAGTCTGGTAGCCGCCCTGAACTAAAATCATTGTATTATGGTAACGTCCAGCAAGGGCCTGATTGAGATATCCACTCTCGCTAGACCCATCATATGTCAGTTTGGTCAGGCCGCCGTAGGCTTTGTTGCCTGTCAGAAGGTCTTCCGGGTCCAGTGTCTTGAGTGAAACAACACCGCCGAGCGCACCTGTTCCGAAAAAGCCAGAGTTCGCGTTTTTGACGATGTCGATCGAGCCAAGAGAATTGAAATCATAGGACGAAACACCTCCACTGACACCACGTGCGCCGTCATTCGCCCAGATTGTTCGAATGCCGTCTATGGTGGTGAGAATGCGGTTTTGATCCAGCCCACGCATATTAATGCTGAGATTGTTATTGTTGTAATTCACTCCCGCGTCCACGCGACGAGCATAGTCCGAAATGCTGTCAATCATGCGGGATTGAAGGGTTTTCAGCGTGGTTGTTGTAGTCATGACACGCGGCTTTCCGACGGCACTATAGTCCGCATCCGGATCAACCTTCATGGAATCAATGATGTCTGCAGCAGCCTGCCCTCGAACATGGAGGGGTTTGAGCTGAACTGTAGGGGCTGCCCCAGTATGTGCTGGAATACCATCTGTTTTTGCATCAGTGACTTTCTCAGAGTCTTTGCTCGTTTGGGCTTGAGCAGATGATAAAGCTGCAAAAATGCAGACGAGCGCAGACGTTGCCAGCATGGACTGTCGCAGAAAACGTGTTGGACGAGCGCTTTGCCTGCTCATGGAAACTTACACCTTTAAATGAGAATTGTTCGCATCTAATGGCGGTGGAATTTCATGGCGTCAATCTAAATGATAGTGATTCTCATTTTCATTGAAGCGGGTGGATGAATATGCCACACAGAGCCCGCATCGACTCTTTCCTGTCGGGAAGGGAGCCAACGGTTCAGGCATTCATTTAAGCTGAGATTAAAAGGACAAATGGCGGATATGAGCGCGTTTTTCACCGACAATACGCTTTCCCTGGCGCTACGGGAAAAGACAAAATCTATTCATGACCGGACCGATCACAAGATTATGTCCATGGGAATTTTTTCCAGTCTGGACGGATATCGGATCTTTCTTCTGTCTCAGTATGTCTTCCTGAGAGATATGACAAATATTTACGAAAACGAAATGTTACGAAACCTTCTTCCCGATCTTGAGACACGCAACCGGTTTCCCTGGGTGGAAGCTGACATGCGTGATCTGGGTCTGGCAGCCCCAATGGCGCATCGTGGGAACGTGATTCCGTTCAACCCTTCGGTTGCCGTAGGTTGGCTATACGTTGCTGAAGGATCGAAGCTGGGCGCGAATATCCTGTCCAAGATGGCAATGTCTCTTGGGCTGACAGAAAGTTTCGGGGCGCGGCATCTGGCTCCTGCACCGGAAGGTCGGGGCCTGTCGTGGAAAACGTTTAAGGCGGCGATCGATAGCGCTGATCTGGATCGAGCAATGTGTGTTTCGGCTGCTGAGGAGGCTTTCGCCCGCTTCTCCAGTTGTCTGGATCAGATGGCCGCTCTGAACTCGGAGGAGATTTTCTCCGCCAGTCAGAATGAAAGAGTTAGTCTTTAAATGAGAATGACTTTTGATTGCATGATATCGTATTTTTTCGGCGGCGAATGTCTGCCGATACGAGAAGGGCAGGGGGCGATGGATAAATCAGGATTGGAACGCCGCTATTTTCTTGCATTGGTTTGTGCCAGTGCTTTGACGCCATCCTGCCTGCATGCAGCAACCCGGACGGTGACGGACAGTCGCGGTCGTCAGGTTGTTCTGGGAGCCGCTTCCAGAATTGCCTGCATTGGGGGAACAATCACCGAGACGCTTTATCGTCTTGGAGCAGCCGATCAAATTGTCGCCGTTGATACGACTTCGACCTGGCCGGAAGCCGCACTGAAAGATAAAAAATCTCTGGGCTATATGCGAGCCATCTCCTCGGAAGGGGTGTTATCCGTAAAGCCGGATCTCATTCTTGCGATGGACGCAGCAGGCCCGGCCGATGCCATGTCTCAGTTGGTGGCGTCTGGTATTCCTATCGTGTTCGTAGATTCAACGCCTTCGCCCGACGCTATTATTGGCCGGACGCAGTTTCTGGCAAAAGTTGTGAACCGTGAGCAGGCGGGCACGCAGCTTGCTCAGGATATTCAGCAGAAGTTTTCTGCTCTTAAAGACTGGCGCGACACACATGCTGCGTCACCGCGTGTCCTGTTTATTATGCGAATGACGAATAACCGTCCGCTCGCGGCGGGGCGTGGCACGGCTGCCGATGCCGTTATCCGACTTGCAGGAGGCGTCAATGTTGGAGCAGATCTGCAGGGCTACAAGCTTCTGAACACGGAATCCCTTGTAACCCTGAAGCCCGATATCATTCTCACAATGAACCAGGGGGGCGAGGATATCCGCAAAGCTCTCTTGAGTGATCCCGGATTTGGTTTGACGCCAGCGGGGCAGAAAAAAGCCATTGTGGAAATGGAAGGGGAGCGCCTTCTGGGATTTGGTCCGAGAACGCCCGAAGCGGCGCTGGATCTGGCACGACTAATGGCGAAAGCGGAGCATCCTGCGTGAGGGCAATGCGCGTGCATGCGGGCTGGATCTTACTATCGCTTCTGCCGCTGCTAATTCTTGTCATGCTAGTCGCAGTCGAGGTTGGTGCGAGCGGGGCAGGCATTGGTACGCTCCTGCACGCACCGGACGTTGCGACCAGAAACCTGGCCTGGATGGTGATCGCGCATATTCGTGCGCCACGTGTCGTGCTCGCCGCCATGGCAGGTGCAGCTTTAGGGGCTGCGGGTGCAACGATGCAGGGGCTTTTTCGGAATCCATTGGCTGATCCGGGGTTGATTGGCGTATCTTCCGGGGCGGCTCTAGCTGCTTCATGCGTCATCGTACTGGGCGTTGATATGGCTCAGTCAGGGTTTCTAAACGGTTGGGCCGTGCCTTTGGCTGGAATGCTGGGCAGCTTTCTCGTCACGCTCCTTCTTTACGTCTTTGCGACCCGCGCTGGCATCACCTCTGTCACGACTGTTCTGTTGGCTGGTGTCGCATTCGGAGCTTTTTCTGGCGCATTGACGGGCATTCTCATTTTTCGCGCCAACGACACGGCGCTGCGAGATCTGACGTTCTGGACTCTTGGAAGTTTCTCAGGGGCAAATTGGGAACGTATTGGCCTGCTCTCGCCATTTCTTGTCCTTGCAGGCGTGATTGCGACACGTCTCGCTGTTCCTCTGAACGCCATGCTTCTTGGTGAAGCGGATGCTGCTTTGATGGGGTATCCTGTCGAGCGGACAAAACGGCTCGCAATGCTGGGGGTGGCTGCGTCCGTTGGGCCGGTAGTCGCGTTTGTAGGCGCCATTGGGTTTGTTGGCGTTGTGGTTCCTCATCTTGTGAGGTTGGTCACCGGTCCAGACCACCGTCTGGTTCTGCCTGGGAGCGCTCTTCTTGGGGCTATTCTTCTCACTGCGGCTGATACGATTGCCAGACTGGTCGCGGCTCCTGCGGAACTGCCTGTTGGCATAATTACCGCAGCACTCGGCACCCCGGTCTTTGTCTGGCTCTTGAGCCGTATTCATGGAGCGGACATTCCATCATGACACTGGAAATTCAGAACGCCTCAGCCAGAGCGGGTGGTCGTGAGATTGTTCACAATCTTGATCTGGCGCTCGCGGCCGGAGAAATCGTTGCTGTTGTAGGGCCTAACGGCGCGGGCAAAAGTACGCTCCTGAAGCTTGCATGCGGCTTGATGCCGCTGCATGGCGGTGAGATCCGCTTTGATGGCTCAAAAATTGGATCGCTTTCTGCGGGCGAACTTTCTCGCCGCCGGGCGCTCTTGCCCCAGGAATGTCCGATGCGAGCGCGCTTCACGGCGCTGGAACTGGTTCTCATGGGGACTGCGATTTCCGGGCAGGGGCGCCCGATGGCTGAACGTGTTGCGATTGCACAGGACACGCTGGATCGCGTCGGGCTGTCATCGTTCATGGAACGCGACATTATGACGCTATCCGGCGGAGAAAGGCAGCGCGTTCACCTTGCGCGAGTGCTGGCACAGCTTGAGGCCGCAGCCCGGAACGGTGCGCCCGGCTGTCTGTTGCTGGATGAACCTTTGTCCGCACAGGATATGGCACGGCAGCGCCTCATTCTTCAGATTGCAAAGATGCATGCCGCGCATGGCGGAAGCGTGTTGCTGGTCCTGCATGATCTGAACTGGGCTGCGGCCTGTGCCGATCGTATCGTCGTTATGCATCAGGGGCGGATACAGTCACACGGTCTCCCCCGTGACATCCTGACTTCTGAACTCCTCCACGACGTTTTTGGAATTCCTGATGGCTGCATTCATCAACATTGCAGCACGGGGCGTCCGTTCGTTGTTCCGCATGATCTCGTCATGCCGGAAGATATCAATAAGAGAGAGACACCATGTATATTGCAATGAACCGCTTCAAGGTGCGGCCTGATAGTGAAGACGCTTTTCGGCAGCGCTGGCTGGAGCGGGAAGTCCTGCTGAAGACCGTTCCAGGATTTGTCAGTTTTCAATTCCTGCAGGGACCAGCCAAAGAAGATCATGTTCTTTATGCGTCTCATACGGTCTGGGAATCTTATGAGGCCTTTGTTGGTTGGACACAGTCTGAGCAGTTCCGTGCTGCTCATGCTGGCGCCGGACAAGGCAAAGTGCTGACCGTGGGGCCGCCAGTCTTTGAAGGCTTCAAGGTTCTTCAGAATATCGAAATCTGAAATGTCTTTAATGGTGGGGTGATTAAAAAGCGTCACGGGTTCTGTCGCTGACAAAGTTCGTGATTGCGCGTTTTTGTTCGTGTTGTCACACTGTCCTGGAAATCATTTCAGGTCAGTGTGCATGAGCAACCCCACCATCAGGATCAACCCTCGGCAGGAACAGATCATCCGACTGGTTCGCAGTCAGGGCTATGTGTCGAACGAGGACATGGCACAGCAGTTCGATGTGGCGGTTCAAACCATTCGGCGGGATATTGGATTTCTGGCAGAGCAGGGGCTTCTGACCCGACATCATGGTGGAGCAACACCGAACTCCACCATTGAAAATATCGCCTACAATGAACGGCAGATTCTGAACCTGAAGGCCAAGGATGCGATTGGCCATTGCGCGGCGTCTCTTATTCCTGACCGTTCGTCCCTGTTTATTAATATTGGTACCACAACCGAGGCTTTCGCCCGGTCTCTTGGTGGGCATCGTGACCTGCGGGTCGTGACTAACAACCTCCATGTTGCGTCTCTTATTTCCGGAAGACCTGATTTTAGAACCGTGATCGCAGCGGGAGAGCTCCGTCCCAAGGACGGGGCAATTCTGGGCGCTGCTGCGATTGAGACCTTGGATTCTTTTCGGACAGAGTTCGGCGTCATCGGCATCAGCGGTATCGCAGATGACGGGACATTGCTGGATTTTGACCTGAATGAAATTCAGTGTGCTCGTACGATTATCCGAAATTCTCGCCGCGTTCTGCTGCTGGCAGATCATACAAAATTCAGTCGGCAGCCCATGGGGCGCGTGGGTGGACTGGCAGATTTGATGATCTGATTACCGATCGACCCGTCTCGGACGCGTTCCAGGCGCTTCTGGAAGCGGCAAACGTGACGCTACATATCGCTCAAACATCACAGTAGTGCGCGAAAAAAAGAACACTAATCTGTTATAAACCGAAGATCCCTCTTTACTTTATCGTTCAATATGCGCGAAAACGAACATCAGATGCTCGTTTTGGAGCGTGGTGGCAGGAGATTGTTATGTCATCGATTCGTGAAGTTTCGCCTTCAAGTCCGCAAAGCGCGCCTTATGACGTGCTTGTGGTCGGTGGGGGCATCAACGGCTGCGGCATTGCCCGAGATGTCGCAGGCCGTGGTGCGAAGGTCATCCTCGTCGAGCAGGATGACCTTGCAAGCCATACGTCTTCTGCCAGCACCAAGCTGATCCACGGTGGTCTGCGGTATCTGGAATATTACGAGTTCCGGCTGGTGCGCGAGGCCCTGATTGAGCGTGAGCGTCTGTTAAAGATTGCGCCGCACATCATCTGGCCGATGCGTTTTGTTCTGCCGCACTCCAAGATGCTGCGTCCTGCCTGGCTGCTACGGACAGGCCTGTTCCTGTACGATCACCTCTGCACGACCATGACGTTGCCGAAAACGCGCGCGGTGAACTTCCGTACGGATGTGACAGGGCGCCCGCTCAAGAGCGAATATGTGCGTGGGTTCGAATATTCCGATGGCTGGGTCCAGGATAGCCGTCTGGTTGTGCTCAATGCCATGGATGCCACCCGTCTGGGGGCCTCCATCAACACGCGTACCAAACTTGTGAAAGCGGAGCGCGGGCCACAGCTCTGGACCGCAACGCTTCTTGACCGCGACAGTGGTGAAGAACGGACGGTTCAGGCCAAGACCATTGTGAATGCAGCTGGACCATGGGTCGCAGAGCTTCTTCAGGATCGTGTTGGCGTGCAGAGCCGTAACAAGGTGCGTCTCGTCAAGGGAAGCCACATTGTGGTGCCGCGCCTGTTCGAGAGCAAGCAGGCTTATATCCTGCAAAATCCGGACAAGCGGATTGTGTTCGCGATCCCATACGAGCAGGATTTCACGCTCATCGGCACGACGGACGTTCCCTGGGAGCAGGACCCTGGCAAGGTTGAAATCTCGGCAGATGAAATCAAGTATCTTTGCGAAAGCGTCAGCCGCTATTTCCAAAAGTCAGTCAGCCCGGATGATGTGGTCTGGACGTATGCCGGTGTTCGTCCGCTTTATGACGACAACTCTGGTAATGCCTCCGCTGTAACGCGTGACTACGTGCTGGATGTTGATGCGTCTGGTGCACCGATCCTGTCTGTTTTTGGCGGCAAGATCACAACGTTCCGCAAGCTGGCCGAGCATGCACTTGAGAAGCTGGTTCCACATCTTCCTGTGCTGGGCGGTCCATCCTGGACTGCTGAGACGCCACTGCCTGGTGGTGATTTTGCACCGGCTGATTTTGACCGCCAGGTGGCGAAGCTGCAGGCGTATGCGCCTCATCTGGCCCCTTACACAGCGTGGCGGCTCATGCGGAATTACGGTTTGCGGGCGTTTGATATCGCTACGCAGGCAGAAGCCGATATGGGGCAGTGGTTCGGCAAGACACTGAGTGCGCGCGAAGTCGATTATCTGATCGACAACGAATGGGCACGGTCTGCGCAGGACGTGCTGTGGCGCCGCTCGAAGCTGGGTCTGTTCATGACCGATGCCGAGAAAGCCGCACTCCAGACCTATATCGAGGAGCGTGCCGGAACAGAACGTTCGGCTGGCTCCGAGACCTCCGGAACATGGCGGCAGGACGTCGCCTGATCTTTCCTTCAATTCTCATGTCGGACATCCGGTCATGTCAGAGAATAAACGCTACCTTGGTGAACTCCTTGCTGAGTTCTTTGCTGTCGCCATCATCATTCTCTTCGGAGATGGCGTCGCTGCCATGTATTCGCTTTACGATCCCAGCCCGTACAAGACGGCGTACTGGGGCGTCTGTATCGTCTGGGGACTGTCCGTTACGGTTGCGATTTACGCGACCGGGGCAGTCAGCGGCACGCACGCCAACCCGGCTGTGACGCTCTCACTTGCGCTCTTCCGTGGGTTCTCATGGAAGAAGGTTGTACCCTATATCGGTGCTCAGGTTCTGGGTGGTCTGGCGGGCGCTGCACTCGTGTACTCGCTCTATGTGCCGGTCATTGACCACTACAATGCTGCGCACGGCCTGACGCGTGCGCTGGATGGTGGCTCTGCTGGTGTGTTCTTCACGCATCCGGGCGATTTCATCAGTGTCGCTCATGCGTTCTGGGATGAGGCTGTTCTGACCGGTGTTCTGGTGTTTGGTATTTTCGCCGTAACCTGCCAGTACAATACGCAGGCTCCGCAGGCGAATTCCGGTGCGCTGATCATTGGTCTTTTGGTTGCAATCATCGGTGCGTCTGCCGGATATCTGGAAGCCTGGGCCATCAATCCGGCTCGTGACTTTGGTCCACGCCTGTTCTGCTTCTTTGCAGGGTGGGGGCAGGCTGCCATTCCGGCTCCGTCCAACTACTGGTGGGTGCCAATTGCAGCGCCAATGGTCGGTGGTCCGATTGGTGCCGCGATTTACCAGTATGGTCTTCGCCCCTTCATGCCTCGGATTTCTGTGGTAGCATCTGTGTCACCATCTGAAGCGCTAAACCTAGCCGAGCCTGTGCTCGTCGTTTCGAACCCTTCCGTACCTGCCTCGACAGGTCCCGTCATCGACAAGGTCTCTTGATCTGTCCGTTTCCGGAGTAAGTAGCATGGCAAAGAAAGACTACATTCTCGCGATCGATCAGGGCACGACATCGACCCGCAGTATTGTTTTCGACAGCAATGCCCGCGCCGTGTCCATTTCACGTAGCGAATTCCCCCAGCACTATCCTGAGCTGGGTTGGGTCGAGCATGACGTGGAAGATATTTGGGAAGATGTTCTCGTGACGGCGCGTGAAGCGATTTCCACGGCTGGTGGTGTTGGGCGGATTGCTGCGATCGGCATTACCAACCAGCGCGAAACAGTCGTGGTCTGGGATCGCAAGACCGGCAAGCCCATTCATAATGCGCTTGTCTGGCAGGATCGCCGGACGGCTCAGGAATGCAATCGCCTGCGTGAGCAGGGCGCCGAAGAAATTGTTCGTGATAAGACGGGCCTTCTGCTGGACCCATATTTCTCAGCAAGCAAGATTGCCTGGCTTCTTGATAACGTTGCAGGTGCCCGCAAGCGCGCCGAAGCAGGGGAACTGGCCGCGGGCACGATCGACAGCTTCCTTCTGTGGCGTCTGACGGGTGGCAAACGCCATGCAACAGACATCACGAATGCCTGCCGCACCTCACTGTTCAACATTCACACCCTTCAGTGGGATGATGAACTGCTGAATCTGTTCAATGTGCCTCGTGCGCTTCTGCCTGAAGTCCAGGACAACAGCGGTCTGTTCGGCAAAACAGAGCCTGACCTGTTTGGTGAATCTATCGTGATCGGTGGTATGGCGGGTGATCAGCATGCTGCTCTGATCGGGCAGGCCTGCTTTGAAGAAGGCATGGCGAAAGCGACCTATGGTACGGGCTGCTTCATGCTCCTGAACACAGGCGAGAAGCCAATTCAGTCCAATAACCGTCTGCTGACGACCATTGGTTACCGGATTGGCAACAAGACGACCTATGCTCTCGAAGGATCCATCTTCGTGGCAGGCGCCGGCATCAAGTGGCTGCGTGACGGTCTGCAACTGATCACGCATGCGTCTCAGACCGATGATATGGCAACCCGTATTCCGGACAGCCATGGCGTTTACATGGTGCCAGCTTTTGTTGGGCTTGGTGCGCCACATTGGGATCCTGAAGCACGCGGCATGATCTGTGGTCTCACGCTGGGCTCGACGCAGGCACACATTGCCCGTGCGATGCTGGAATCTGTTGCATACCAGACCTATGACCTCGTTCACGCCATGCGTCAGGACGGTGCAATGCGGGCCAAGACGTTGCGTATTGACGGTGGCATGGCCGCTAACGACTGGTTTGCCCAGTTCCTCGCCAGCATGCTCAAGGCCGATGTGGAGCGCCCTGTAAACGTTGAGACCACGGCCGTTGGCGCTGCTTTCCTTGCCGGGTTGTATGTTGGTGTTTGGGGTAGCCTGGAAGAAGTTGCGGCAACGTGGGCTCAGGAGCGTCTGTTCTCTCCGCGTATGGATCCTGCACAGCGTCGCATCATGCTGGACGGCTGGCAGAATGCAGTTCAGCGCACCCTAACGCCGCATGCGGCGAGTGCTGCGCCAGTGCGCGCCAGCAAGCCAAAGGTTGATACAGTTCAGGCAGCCTGACCGCTCTTCAGGTCTGCTTGATATGGCCGGTCTATTCGTCGGGGGACGAAGGCCGGCCTCTTTTATGTTTATGGGCTTGCCAGGAAAAATTGGAATTTCAGGCGGCATCCGGTGACGATGGCTGATCGCGTTCCAGCCAGGCCAATGTGCCAATTTGTGCTGCCGACGCGAGGGTCACAAGATAATTCAGGCACAGGAAAGCTTGAGTAATGAGGCTGATTGTTTTCAGTTGGCTCAGCTGAAACTGGTCATGAATGAGCGTAAAAGCCAGTAACAGAGGCATGATGACAGTTCCTGCACTCATCACGACGAGGGCAGAGTTTCGGCATGTCAGGATGGTTTGTTGCTCTCGTTCATCCCTGTCCCAGGCACTCAGTCTGTATAAAGGATGCTGCAGTTTTATCCGGGCGCAAATATTTAAAAGAAACGTTCCGCTGATGAAGAATACTGACATCATCCAGCCGGGGCTCAGCAGGAATATTGCGCTTAGAAAAAGTATGGTCGCGCAGACTGCAATCGTGACAGGTTTCCAGAGGGGAATTGTGCTTGTCGGTGACACGGGTGTCCCGTCTGGAAACAGTCCCCCAAGCCAGAAAACAGGACGGCCAATGATATTGGCTACATTGTCCATGACGCTGAAAAATTTGTCAGTGGGGCGAGGAGAGAATGTCACTGTTTTCCAGCCTCCATGCGCGCGCGCATCTGTTCGACAAGTGAATCAAATGGCGTCAGAGAGAAAACCATTTCGACCTCTGCTTCCAGAACCGCACAGATCTTCATCGCGAGTTCCAGACTGGGTTTGTAATCGCCGCGTTCCAGATAGCCGATCGTCTGGGGGTTAACCTTTACGGCTTCAGCGAGGTCTTTACGCGAAAGACCTCGTTCAGCCCGGAAAAGAGCAATACGGTTATGCATCAATGTTGTGTATACACAACGGATAGATGCTTTTCTACAATTTTAGACGCACTCAGGCATCAATATTCAAGGTAGCAGCGGTGTTCGTACGTAATTCGCGGCAAAGGGTAGCGTTCTGTTTCAGATCCACCCCATAGGCGGGAAAAATCACTTTAAGACGTGGCAGCCACTCATTTGAAGAAATCTTCTGAGGAAAGCATTTTTCCACGACTTGCAGAGCTACTGACGCTGCGATGGATGCGCCCGGCGATGCACCGAGAATTGCAACAAGCGATTGATCGGAACTGCGGACCAGCTCTGTGCCGAAGCGCAGGACACCATGAAGGCCTTTGTCCGGCTTGATGATCTGAACACGCTGCCCAGCCACAATTTTCGTCCACTGGCTTTCATCAGCCTGAGGATAGAAGTTCAGAAGCGACTGGAAGCGCTTGTGGTTGCTCTGTGTTACTTCGCGCACCAGATAGTTCAGGAGCGACAGATTATCTTTGCCTGCGGTCATGGCGGGAATGATGTTGCTGCTGTTCAAGGAGTGGAAATAGTCCCTCCAGGAGCCGCTCTTGAGAAATTTGGTGGAAAAACCCGCATACGGACCAAAAAGAAGGCAGGATTTCCCGTCGATCACCCGCGTATCCAGATGTGGGACAGACATTGGGGGAGATCCGACGGGCGCTTTTCCATAAACTTTCGCATGATGGTGCTGCGTGATGGCAGGGTTGGTGCATTGCAGCCACAAGCCGCTCACTGGGAAGCCTGCGTATCGGCGTGCTTCAGGAATACCGGATTTCTGAAGGAGGGGCAGTGCTGCACCACCTGCGCCGATAAAGACAAACCGCGTCAGGACAGTCCTGTGCGCCCCCGTTTGCATATTGACGGCAGTGACACGCCAACGACCATCGGTTGTTTTGGTCAGGTCCGTCACGCGATGACGATAAAAGCTGTGGAAGCCGGGGGCGGTCTGCAAGCCAGAGAGAAGGCTTCTGGTCAAAGCCCCGAAATCGACATCCGTCCCGCTTTTAATGCGGGTGGCCGCCACAGGAATAGACAGATCCCGACCTTCCATCGCAAGAGGGGCCCAGTTCGCGATAACAGCAGGGTCTTCGCTATATTCCATCCCGTCAAAGCAGTGGTGGCCAGCCATGGCGGTGTAGCGCGCTTTAAGAAAAGCAACGTCAGCTTCACCCCAGACAAGACTGACATGAGGGCAGGCGTGAATGAACGTGCTCGGATCTGCAATGCGGCCCGTCCGCACCCAGTGCGCCCAGAGCTGGCGGGAGATATCGAACTCGGTGTTGACCGCCAGAGCCTTGGAAATATCCACACTGCCATCTGCACGCTGCGGCGTGTAATTCAGTTCACAGTTTCCTGCGTGTCCGGTCCCGGCATTGTTCCAGGCCTTTGAACTTTCCTGCCCACACTGTTCCAGTGTTTCAAACAGCGTAATGGAGAGTTCGGGGGACAGTTCTTTCAGGAGGGCGGCGAAAGTTGCGCTCATGATGCCGCCTCCAATCAGAACGACATCCGGGAACGCGGCAGAAGCTGAAGACATTGCAGGCAGGGTCCGTAAAAGCAGAATATCAGAAGGGTGGTGTTATCCCCGATAAACGGGCCCGTTGGGAAGCAGCTTTCCCGGATTGAGAATATGGTGAGGGTCCATCGTATTCTTCAGTGCACGCATGACGCCGAGTGAGCCTTCACCGTGCTCCTGAGCCAAAAACTCCAGTTTCCCCAGTCCAACACCGTGCTCGCCACTACAGGAACCCCCGAGAGCCAGCGCCCGACCGACAATTTTCCTGTCCAGATCCAGGGCTTGAGCATACCCTTCCGGGGAGTGTTCGGTGATGATAAGCGTATGGAAATTTCCGTCTCCGACGTGGCCCAGAAGCGGGGCTCTCAGACCGGATGCGGCAATGTCGCTTGAGACACCGGCAATCAGTTCCCCCAGTCGTGAGATTGGAACAATGCAGTCTGTTGAGATGACCCGGGCGGTTGGATCGATGGCCTTTGCGGCCCAGTAGGCATCATGGCGCGCTTTCCACAGACGTGCCCGGTCTTCCGCGCTTTCGGCCCAGGCAAAACCAAGCCCATTGTTTGCGAGAGCAATCTCCTGGGTCGCTGTAACCTGTTCCTGTACGGCAGCAGGCGCGCCCGCAAATTCAAAAAATAATGTTGTAAGAGGGCGATAGCCGGTCAGTTTGGAGTATCGGATGGATGCATCCATCTGAACACTATCCATTAATTCCACACGGTTAATCGGAATGCCGCATTGGATGATTTCCATTGCAGTCTGAACAGCATCGTTCAAAGATTCAAATTGGCAAACTGCAGCGGAGAGGGTGTCAGGGCGGCCATGCAGCTTGAGCTGGATTTCCGTAATAATCCCGAGCGTGCCTTCAGAGCCGATGAAGAGGGACGTCAGATCATAACCGGTGGAAGATTTGCGGACGCGCCCTCCGGTTCGGATCACTTCGCCTGTTGCAAGCACGACAGTCAGACCCAGCACGTTTTCCTTCATCGTGCCGTAGCGCACGGCTGCCGTTCCGGAAGCGCGGGTCGCGCACATGCCGCCTAGAGTGGCTTCACCGCCTGGATCGACGGGGAAGAAAAGTCCGGTATCGCGGATCTGTGTGTTGAGAGCCTGTCGGGTGAGACCAGCCTGTACACGGCAGTCCAGATCTTCCGGGTTCATCTCCACAATGCCGGTCATACGGGAGAGATCGAGGCTGATGGCGTGTTCTGGCGGTGTGACATGCCCTTCAACAGAAGTGCCAGCACCAAACGCGACTAAAGGAACGCGGGAGGCATGACATTCCTTCAGAACGGTTGAAACATCGTCCGTGCTTTCAGCGAAGATGACAGCTCCGGGCAGGCGAGCTGATTCCATGGCTTCACCATGACTATGTTCTTCCAGCACAGAAGGGGCCCTGCTGATCCGGCTGCCCAGCAGTGTTTCAAGCCGGGAGAGAACAGTGTGGAGGCGTTCTTCTGCGGAGGGGGAAAGAACTGTCATGGAATATCCGAAATGAAAAATATTCAATTTTGTAAAATTATTATAATTCCGATAGCTGGAAAGACAATCTATATGCTGCGCGCTCACGGAGCGCAGATAAGAAAAACGCCCCATGTTGGGGCGTCTTTTTGGAAGTGTAGGATGAATGAACGTTAGTTGGTGCTGCGTCTGTCAATGATGAGCAACAGGAGGTAGGGAAGAAAGAAATACAGGGCCATGACCACCATGAGTGGTTTAAGCAGCCATCCCATATCTGCGTGCAGGACAGAGCGGCTGAACATGTTGGCCAGTCCCAAAAGACAGGCGACGCAGAAGAGGCCAAAAAAGTTGGCGAAGAAGCCACGTTCACCGTTGATGAGTCGAAGCTGGGCAAGAAGCCCGCCGATTTGCTGTGATGCCATGACCGTGGTTCTCCGTTGAGTCAGACAGTGAAGTATTTGGCGCGCGGATTCAGCACCACGAGAGCAGACGTTGACTGCTCAGGATGAAGCTGGAACCCGTCAGACAGGGAAATCCCGACGCGCTCGGCATCCAGAAGGCGCAGGATTGGCTCCTGATCTTCAAGGCGGGGGCAGGCAGGATAGCCGAAGGAATAGCGTGACCCACGATAGGACTGAGAGAGCATTTTCTCCATGTCACGATCATCTTCCGCCGCAAAACCAAGCTCTGCACGGATCCGTTTATGGGTGTATTCAGCCATGGCTTCCGCCATCTCGACCGAAAGGCCATGCAGATAGAGGTAATCCTGATAGCGATTGGCCTCGAACCATTCCCGGGCAAGGTCTGATGCTTTCTGCCCAACGGTAACAACCTGAAGCCCAACAACGTCGCGGTGCTCATCATTGATGTCACGCACGAAGTCCGCGATGCACTCGCCGTCGTCCTTTGGCTGGCGGGGCAGAGTGAAGCGTGCGGCTTCTGTCTTGCCGTCTTCTTCAAACAGGATCAGGTCGTTTCCGTCACCGGCAGCTTTCCAGTATCCATAGATGGCCTGCGGGCGCAGGATTTCCTGCTCCGCACTGAGCGCCAGCATGCGCTTCAGGACGGGGCGAAGTTCCATCTTCGCATACTCCATGAACTCCTCAAGGGAGCGCCCCTGTTTCCGGAAGCCCCACTGGAACTGATAGAGTGAGCGCTCATTCAGGAACGGCAGCACGGCGTTAGGCGCAGCTTCCACAACCCGTGCGCCCCAGAAAGGCGGCGTGAGAGGAGGCAGTTCACCTGAGATCCGATTGCGACGCTCGCGTGCGGCGGCAGGATCAACTGTGCCGAAGCCACGCGTTTCAGCACTTTCCGGAGCACGCGCATTCTTGCGGCTTGCCTTACCGGCACGGCGGCTCTGGATCGCTCCCAGATAGCCGTCAAACTCTTTTTGCGCGATCTTGTCCATCAGGGACAATCCATCAAACGCATCTCTGGCATATGCGACGCGGCCTGGCTCGCCGTCTCCGTAAGACAGGGCGCATTCTTCTTCGACGTAGTTTCGGGTCAGAGCCGCGCCACCAAGAATAACGGGAACATCGAAGCCCTGCCGTTTCATCTCCGCGAGGTTCTCACGCATGATGACGGTGGATTTTACGAGAAGCCCTGACATGCCGATAGCGTCAGCATTATGTTCCTTGGCCGCAGCCATCATGTCAGCCAATGGCACTTTAATGCCGAGGTTGATCACCTGATAGCCGTTATTGGTCAGGATAATGTCCACAAGGTTCTTGCCGATGTCGTGGACGTCACCCTTCACCGTAGCAAGAACCATCGTCCCCCGATGCTGGCCTTCCTTGCGCTCCATGTGCGGCTCAAGCCAGGCTACGGCTGTTTTCATGGTCTCGGCAGATTGCAGCACGAACGGAAGCTGCATTTTGCCAGAGCCGAAAAGTTCGCCCACGACTTTCATGCCGTCCAACAGAACGGTGTTGATGATGTCGAGCGGGGCCATATCCTGCATGGCGGCATCCAGATCATCCTCGATGCCTTTACGGTCCCCGTCTACAATCCGGTCCTTGAGGCGTTCCGCAGGTGTTTCAGCGCGGCGCTTCTTGACGGCATCCGCAGCTTTTCGGCCAGCAAAAAGCTCTAGGAGCTTCTGGAGCGGATCATAATCGGCAGTCCGACGGTCAAAGATCAGGTCTTCCGCGACTTTCACTTCTTCCGGTGCAATCAGATGCAGCGGACGGATTTTTGAAACATGTACGATCGCGCCGGTCATGCCTGCTTTGACGGCATGGTCCAGAAATACGGAATTCAGAACTGCACGTGCCGCAGGGTTCAGACCAAAGGAAATGTTCGAAAGACCCAGCACGATCTGGATGTCAGGGAATTTATCCCGGATCATCCGAATACCCTCAAGCGTCCAGACGCCAAGCTTACGGTCGTCTTCCATGCCCGTTGCGATGGTGAAGGTCAGCGGGTCGATCATCAGGTCTGACTGGGGTAGCCCATACTGATTACAGGCGAACTCAACCAGACGTTCTGCAATGCGCAGTTTGTCTGCTGGCGTCTTGGCCATGCCCACTTCGTCAATGGTCAGGGCGATCATCGCGGCGCCGAACTTCTTTGCCAGCTTCATGCGGGCATGCGCCTGATCTTCACCATCCTCAAAGTTGATTGAGTTGATGATCGGCTTGCCACCATGCAGCTTCAGAGCGGCCTCAATGACTGGTGTCTCGGTTGAATCGATGACCAGAGGCGCATTAACGGATGACGTGAAGCGCGTGACGACTTCGTTCATCTCCGCGACTTCGTCTCGGCCAACGAATGCCGTGCAGACGTCCAGAGCATTGGAGCCCTCGGCAGCCTGTTCCCGGCCAACAGCAACGCAGCCATCCCAGTCGCCCGCTTCCTGAAGTTCACGCCATTTCTTGGAGCCGTTGGCGTTGCAGCGCTCGCCGATGGAGAAGTAGCTGTTTTCCTGCCTCAGCGGCACCTGCGAGTAGAGGCTGGATACAGACGGCATCCAGATCGTGCTGCGCTTGACTGGAGCAGGACGGTATTTTTTACCACCCACGCGGCGCAGCATGCCGTCCAGAGCCTGAATATGAGGAGTGGACGTTCCACAGCACCCGCCAATCAGGTTGAGGCCGTCTTCACGGATGAAACGCTCCATCCACACAGCCATTTCGTCCGGGCTGAGAGGATAGACCGTTTTACCATCTACCAGTTCCGGGAGACCGGCATTGGGCTGCATGGAAATCAGGCCCGGCCAGTTTTCAGACAACCAGCGGACGTGCTCTGCCATTTCCTGCGGGCCGGTGGCACAGTTCAGTCCCAAAGACGGGACGTCCAGCGCGTTGACGGTTGTGGCTGCCGCAGCGATGTCGGGTCCAACGAGGAGGGTGCCGGTGGTTTCAACCGTTACCTGTACGAAAATGGGAGCGTCGGACCCGAGTTCGATCCGTGCGGCTTTGGCTGCGTTGACGGCAGCTTTGATCTGGAGCGTGTCCTGACACGTCTCAATCAGGAACCCATCGACACCGCCGTCAATCAGGCCACGGCACTGTTCAATCAGCCCGGCTTCAAGTGTGTCATAATCGATGTTGCCAAGTGTTGGCAGTTTTGTGCCCGGGCCGATGGAGCCCATGACGTAACGATGACGGCCGTCACAGAAGGTCTCTGCCGCCTCTCGGGCCAGCGTGGCAGCAACACGGTTAATTTCGCGGCTTCGGTCCTGAAGGTCGAACTCAGCAAGCGTGACGATCGAGCCACCAAACGTGTTGGTCTCGACCATATCCGCGCCAGCTTCGAAATAGCCGCGATGAATTTCACGAACCAGCTCAGGGCGGGAAAGATTCAGGATTTCCGTGCAGTTTTCCTGCCCCCAGTAGTCTTTCTCAACTTCCAGATCGAGCATCTGCACGCGCGATCCCATACCACCGTCACACAGCAGAACCTGGTCTGACAGGGCATCAAGCAGATGGGGACGTGAGGACATTGAGGCGCTCTTCAGGAATAAAATCAGGACAGGATATTATGCCAGGCGATTGGGCCCGGCATGGAGGCCTGCCTGTATAACGGTTGAGGGAAGCTGCTGGCAAACCGGATCTGTCCTGTCCTTCTTTTACGAGGCCTGTCATATGTGGTGCATCTCCCTGAATTGGGAATCCCTTCTCGCGGAACAGCAATGACAAATTCAGTTGGTCGTTTCCTTCCACTCTTTATAGCAGTCGCCATTCTGTCCTGGGCCAGCGCATATCCGGTTGTGCGTATTGCGCTGCATGATTTTGCGCCTATCCCGCTCGCGGCCGTACGATATGCCATCGCTGCCATTGCTGCGGGTGGGTGGCTGCTTTGGAAACGCCCAGCTCGTCTGCAAAAAGCTGATATTCCGCAGGTTCTAGGATGCGGTGCAGTTGGCATCACGCTGTACAATATCTTTTTTAACTGCGGCGAAGTGACAGTCTCTGCGGGGGCCGCGAGCCTCCTTATCAGTGCCGCGCCTCTTATGGCCGGGCTCATCGCCATGGCGTTTCTTGGTGAGCGCATGTCTCTTTTGGGATGGGCTGGGTCCATCCTGAGTTTTGCCGGTGTTGTTCTAATTGCCCAAGGGCAGGCCGGGGGATTGTCCTTCGGTTCAGGTGCGACATTCGTGTTCGGAGCTGCTGTTTGCGGAGCGCTCTACACGAATCTTCAGAAAGGGCTGATCCGTCGGTACGGTGCTCTTACAACGATCGCTTATATTCTGATCAGTGGTGCTCTGTTCCTGCTGCCATGGCTGCCAGAAGGATTGGCCAGCTTTTCTCATGCATCATGGGCGGGACGGGCATCCGTGCTGGAACTGGGCATTTTCCCCGCCGCAATCGGATATGCTGCTTGGGCTTTTGTGATTGGGCATCTGGGAGCTACGCGGGGCGCTGCGCTGCTGTATCTGCTCCCGCCTGTCACGATGGTTCTGGCCTATATTCTGACCCATGAGATTCCGACGTTCCGGACACTCGTTGGAGGTGCCATTGTTATGGCTGGCGTTATTGTCACAAACACATGGGGGCGCCACCCTGTTGCTGCGCCAAGCGGTCGGTTGAATAACTGATGTCTCAGCTCTTTCTCTCGGTTGTCACGGATCTTTCTAACTGGCCGTCATCGCGCAGGGCAGACGTCGTTCTTGTAGCAGACGTACCGGAAGAGGGCTGGTCAGACGTAGTGTCCTTGCCGGCACCCTCTCCATTTCGCAAGAGACACGGCATCGGGTGTTCATGCTGCTCGCGAGAGGGGTTGTCGATGGTTTTGGCCCAAGTTTTTCAGGATCATGTGACGGGGGCGAGGTCGACAATTCGCGGAGTGGTCGTTCTTGTGAGTGTTCAGGAGCAACGGGACGTTCTGCAAATGCTTGAACAGGATGTGCTGGTGAGAGCCAGATATCGCCTTCAGGACTGATGACCTGCTCGCTCCCATGGAGGAACGGGCGCATATCGTGCCGCCAGAAAATCGATCATCACTCGGACTTTGAGCGGTACGTGCGTTGTGGGCACATACACTGCATGCAGATCTGGCCCTTCAAGCAAGGGAGTATCGAGCGTGATGGGTTTGAGAAGGCCTGACTGAAGTTCATCGGCGACAATAAATGTTGGCTGATAAAGAATGCCCTGGCCCGCCAATGCTGCCGTGCGTAGGACGTCTCCATTATTGGAGCGCAGGCTGCTTTTGACCGGAATGGTCCGTTCTCCCCGGCGTCCGAAACTCCAGCGTGTGGTGCCTACGGGGTCGCTGAGGGTGTAGCCGAGGCAGGTGTGATGTTCGAGGTCACTGACCGTGGCTGGAGTGCCATGTTTGGCCAGATAGGAGGGGGCGGCACAAAGCGTGAAGTTGATATGCGCCAGACGCCGGGCTTTGAGGCTGCTGGGCAACAGATGACCGATCCTGAGAGTTAAGTCCCATCCTTCAGCAATAGGGTCGACGCGGCGATCATCCACGCCCAGTTCGACTGTCACCAAAGGGTATTTCTGGCTGAACTCTGGCAGGAGAGGGGCGACATGGCGAATGGCGAAAGATACGGGCGTATTCATGCGCAGCAGCCCACGGGGCTCGGCTGCGCCTGCGGTGACTTCCTGCTCCATGTCTTCAAGGCTGCTCAGGAGTTTCTGGCACCGATCGAGATAGAGTTGTCCAGGTTCAGTCAGTGAGAGGCGGCGCGTGCTGCGATGGAAAAGTGCCACGCCCAGATGAGCTTCGAGCGCTGAAACGTGTTTTGTCACCATCGTCTGGGATAGGCCCAGAGACCGTGCCGCAGCAGCAAAGCTTCCTTGTCCCACCACTCGAACGAAGGCTTGCATACTCGTAATCCGGTCGAGCACTTCACACTCCTGGTGCCAGATGACTTTCCTGTAGTCAGGATTATCGTTGTCGCAGTTTGATGACAACCTTCGCGACAGATCGACTGACGACGGAGTTTCTCATGACGGATAATTCGAGGCAGACAGGGCCGATAGAACGCCAGCCTGCTATTTTTATTCCTCATGGGGGTGGTCCCTGCTTTTTCATGGACTGGCCGGATGTCTGGGATCGAATGGCGGAGCATCTGCGTGGGGTCGCTGCTACGTTGCCTCAGCGTCCTGCTGCTTTGGTTGTTATGTCGGGGCATTGGGAGACTGACCGGGTTACTGTGACAACAGGCACCCATCCCCAATTGATCTATGATTATTACGGCTTTCCTGCCCACACTTATGAGCTCCAGTATCCGGCCCCGGGCTCTCCGAAGCTTGCTGAATATATTCAGAAGCTTCTTGCAAAGGCGGGAATTGCGAGTGGTGGAGATGCCTATCGTGGGTTTGACCACGGAGTGTTCATTCCGCTCATGCTGGCGTTCGAAAAGGCCGATATTCCCGTCGTTGAGATCTCCTTGCCGTTGAATGCGACGGCTGAGGACGTGATGGAAATCGGCAGAGCTTTGGCCCCGCTACGAGATGAAAACGTGCTGCTGGTGGGGGCGGGGATGACGTATCACAATCTGCGACGTTTCCTGCGTCCAGACGCAGAGGCGGACCAGCAGTCCCGGCATTTCGATGACTGGCTTTATCGGTCTGTAAGTGAAGAGCCTGACCAGCGTTCGTCCCGGCTGGCGCGATGGGCAGAAGCTCCGTTTGCTCAAGACTGCCATCCGAAGGCCGAGCATCTGTTACCATTGATGTTTGTGGCGGGCGCGGCAGGAACGGACCCGGGTGTCCGAGATTATAGTGATACCGTCATGGGGAAGGCGTTGTCCGGCTTCCGCTTCGGTTGAACTTGCTTCTGTTTCAATTCAAAAAAGAAAGATCTTCCCATGAAGAAAATACTCTCTGGTGCTTTTGCAGCTCTTGCTTGCGCTGCGGTATCCACTACTGCCTTTGCCGCTGCGCCGGCTGATGTGAAGAGCGGCTCTTACAAGGTTGAAGCTGGCCATACCCAGGTCAATTTTTCAGTCCTGCACTTTGGTTTTTCCTACTATTCGGGACAGTTCTCCAACGTGAGTGGCAGCCTGAAGCTGGATGCCAGCCATCCGGAGAAATCGAAGCTTTCCGTGACAATCCCGGTTTCCAGCGTGGCGACATCCAGCTCGGTGTTGACGGATGAGCTGAAAAACAATGAGTGGTTTGACGCTACGAAATATCCGGATGCGACTTTCGTCTCGACGGAAGTTTCCCCGGTAGGTGCTGAAGATGCAGTTGTCAGTGGTAATCTGACACTTCATGGCACGACGAAGCCCGTTGTTCTGCATGTGCACTTCGTTGGCGCTGGTGTGAACCCGATGGACAAGGCCTATACGGTTGGCTTCCAGGCTACTGGAACAATCCATCGCAGTGACTTCGGCGTCAAAAAGTATGTTCCCTATGTCGGCGATGACGTTAGCCTGACAATTGCCGGAGCTTTTGAAAAGCAGCCCTGAGTTTTTTCTCATATAAAGAAGGCGGGATATTTCCCGCCTTTTCTCGGATGAGGAATAAGATCATTCTATTCCCTGCGTCTTCGCGCAATGGAGAAGTGATTATGAAGCTTTACTATAAGCCTGGTGCGTGTTCGCTTGCCGCGCATATTATTCTGAATGAAATCGGTCAGCCGTATACGCTTGAAAAAGTAGATACGACCACGAAGAAAACAGAGACCGGCGCAGATTATCTTGCCATCAATCCACGAGGAGCCGTACCGGCAATCGAGATTGAGCCGGGCGTTGTTTTAACCCAGAATTCGGCAGTTCTTCAGTATATTGGAGATCATTCGGACGTTCTGGCTTTTCGGCCAGCCTACGGCTCCCTGGAACGAGCGAGACTGCAGGAAGCTCTCGGGTTCTGTGGTGATCTGCACAGCGCATTCGGTGGCCTGTTTGCCCCCAACCTGACGGAGGAGGCTGAGAAGTCTGTTCATGCACAGATCCATCGGCGGATGACGCAGTTCGAGGATATGCTGTCTGACGACAAAGCTTATTGGCTTGGAGACGACTTCACGCAAGCCGATGCTTACGCAGCTGTTATCATGACATGGGCTGTTTTCAAGAAACTGGATATTTCTCATCACCGCAAAGCATGGGTATTGCGGGAGAGGGTGATGTCTCGTCCGTCTGCAAAGCGGGCGCTGCAGGAAGAAGGCTTGGCCTGATCCTGCGCTATGCGGAGGGGGCGATGAATAGCCCTCTCTGTGGATTGTAAATTTCGATATTAGCGAATGCTGTCGATATGGTAGCCGTTCGACATTCTGTATGTGACAAGAAAATGCTTTCTTGTTTTGTGTGTCTGATACCAATCATCCGTAAAATAATTACTGATCATTGTTCCGTGCAGATCATAGGTTATTTTGTATGACGTTGGTGCACCCAAACCCGCATTGATTTTGTCTACAGAGACGATTTTTGCGATGGTGACATGTGTGATAGAATCATCCCCAGATACTTTCTGCCATCCGATCCATCCAAATATTGCTAAGGTCGTGACAAGAAAGATTGCAAAGAATAAACCCATCCATTCTTTCTTTTGAGCGGATAGCGCCATACAGAACCTTCTTCAAATCAGTAGAGATACACGACAATAAAATTATATTTGCACATATCTGTTTCTACCTTTGATGACACGTAAAATATTTTTTCTGTATTTGTTTCAGGGCGTTAAAAATCTGAAAGTGGCGAGTTGTAGGGGAGTGCAGCGCTAACGCGGCTAAGGAGCATATACGCCTAAATTAAGATTTGGCGTTCAGGCATAAAAAAAGCCGCTCCGAAGAGCGGCTTTTCGCACAGACGAGCTGCTGATCAAAGCTTCAAAGAGCCTTAATGCTTACTGCAGACGTCTTGCCGTTACGGCCAGCTTCGAGCTCGTAAGAGACCTGCTGACCTTCGTTGAGGGTGTGGATGCCGGCACGCTCAAGTTCAGAGATGTGAACGAACGCGTCCTGACCACCATTGTCCGGCTGAATGAAGCCGAAGCCTTTGGTGGAGTTAAACCATTTTACGGTGCCTGTTGCCATAACGAGGCTCCTTTTTTAACAATAGCGGTCGTGCACAAAACACACACGAAATCATAACTTTTACGGAGAAAGAATGGCGCAACATGCGCCGGTTACCCCAGTAAAAGCACCCGCTAAAAAGACAATGGGGGTATTGCGTTTGAGATGCAAGGGAAAACATCTGAGTGGAGTAAAATAAAATGTTACTCAGACTGTAAAATACTATTCAAAGCGTATATTTATTTGTTGCGATTATAAAAGATAATGCCCACTACTTGTATGAATTTTATGCATAAAAATCTTATTAAAGCTGCTTTATTTCTCGCATCCTGAAAAATTTCGTGTCCACACCTCTTCCCCTGAGTCGGGAATTTTTAGTCGATATTCACTCTTCGAACACCGCCTGGAACCTTCGTTTTTGCCTCTCGGTGAACAAATGAGGCAGAGGCCGTGTTGTAATCCGGGTTTTCTGCCATCGCCTGCAGTGTCGCATCGTCTCTGAGATCGAGAGGTCTTGGATGGCCGTCATTGCTCTTCTGCGCTGCGACCGCACACACCTGCATCGCATGGCTAAAGGGAAGAGGATTGCCCTGTGTCCCGGTAAACATCTGCTCACGCACACAATGGCTGTCTGTCTGGCCAGTCAACCACGGAGCTGATGAGCATGCGGAAAGAGAAATGAGGGCAAAAAGAGGAAGGTAGCGCATAAGGGCAAGTGTACTACGGGACAATCCGGGCCGCAAAGAAAACTGACGTGTGCGGATGCCATTTCCAATATCGTCGTGTCCGTCACTGGGGAGGCGCATGCAGTATATTAGAAGAAAGTGACCTCCGTCGCTTTGCTTCTCCGTTCTCCCCGCGCGCTCATATATCAGGAGCCTATCAGGTTTCTTTTGAGATAATTTGAACCTTTGCTGTGGTGAAGAATTTAGTGTTCACCCTGTAGGAGGCGAACATGTCGATCCTGATCAGCACATCATTTTCCAAATCTGTCTTCCTAATGGATTATCCGGGTACGAAGGATCCATTATTTCCAGACGGTGATCCGATGGTTGATGACCCATCTGAGGAAGAAGAAACGCCAGAGCCAGACGAATGGCCAGATGTGGAGTTGCCAGAAGAGCCGGGGCCTTCACCATATCCGCCGTTTGGTCTGAAGACGGTTAGTGCAGGGGGGGGTGATCTACCAACCCCGCGACCGCCTCAGCCCCCAATGCCGCCGTCACCTTTGCCAACAGAGCCTCCGCCATTGGAAGAACCTCCGCAGCCGTTGAATTAAGTCAAGAAATTGGCTTTTGGTTCGCACCGCTGGGCAGGGGCAGTCCGTCTCGGACGGTGTATGGCCACTGATATCTGATGGCCGTCTATAATGTTTGTTATGGAAAAGGTTCGTAAAGGCGCGTCGTCTTCAACGCGCCTTTTGGCAAACCTGGAAATTAGTATCCAGGTGCGGGGTATGGAGCGGGGGTCGGCCCGTAGCTCGGATACGGCGTCGGAGCGACCACCGCCGGGCCGTTCACATTGCTCATGATGACGTTACTAATGATGCCCGTTGTGATTGCGGCGAGGAGAAAGCTTCCACCGTAATCAATCCAGCGATATCCCGGAGGTGGGGCATAAAGGCCTGGGTATCTGTGCCAGCTATCAACAAACACGCCCCCGCCATTGTAACGATCACCAGAGCGCCACATGCCGCGATGAGGGCCTGCGCCACGGAAGCCACCGCCGCCTCCGCCCGGGCCTCCACGATAACCATTTCCACCTTGGCCGCGTCCGCCACCGCCTGGGCCGCCGCCGTCACGATGTCCTCCACCCCCATTCGGGCCACCACCGTCGCGATGTCCCCCGCCGCCACCTGGGCCACCGCCATCACGGCCGCCTCCTGGACCTCCCTGAGCGCTAGCTACTGTGGGGGCGATAGCGAGTGCCAAGCCCATCAGCAGAGCAACAGATCGTTTAGTCTTGGTGGACATAAAAAACTCCGTTCGTAATGCGCCATCAAGGGTCTCCCGATGTGGCGAAAATTGGTCACCATTGTAACAGAGAGACAAAACCTCGGACTTTGTTGCGAGATTTCCGGAAAATTTCTCTCGGTTTCCCTTCGCCAGGGGGAGGTTGCTCACGAGCATATCGCGAATGCCCGGCTATCGAACCCGGTATCGTAGGAAATGTGTCATCTCAGCGCGTTCATAATGGCACGGTTCCAAGAATCGCCAGCTGTGAAAAGCGTGTTTCCAAACATACGCAAACGGGTTGCTATCAGCAGTTTCAAACAAGAACAGGGAAGCCTGATTGAAACAATATTCTCTTGGAATGAAAGGGGGTGTGCAGGGGGCAAAGACTACACTATCTGGCGAAAATTCTCATGGATCTGACGCGGCTATTTTCAAAGCTTTTAGCCGTCGAGCGACTGGATTTCCGGATATGACTTCGCCTTATGGCCCAGGGCTGCGTCACTCCCACGCAGAAGATGTTTACGCGTTCCTGATTGGTTGTTCTCTGATTGTGATGGGGCTGATGTGTCTGCACAAGGCCGGGCTTGTGACCGGTGGCGTGGCAGGTATTGCCTTGCTGTTGTCCTACATCGTGCCGATGACGCCTGGAAATCTGTTCACGGTCATCAACATACCGTTTCTTCTTTTTGCCGTTCGCGCCATGGGGGCCCGTTTCGCGCTTAAGACCACGATTGCCAGTTTTGGTATTACTGCCCTCGCGAGTGTTATTCCGAGCGTTATGGAGCTTGCGTATGTCCAGCCTTTGTTCGCGGCGATATTCGGCGGGACAGTGATTGGGATGGGTATTCTCTCGTTGGCTCGTCATCAGGCGGGTGTAGGCGGGACAGGCGTTATCACGCTCTGGCTTCAGAAAAGCCGTGGCCTGAACGCCGGGCGCGTTCAGATCATGATTGATGCAGCCATTCTGACGCTGTCTGCTTTCTTTTTGCCGTGGGAGAAGGCCGTTCTGTCAGCCGTAAGCGCTTTTGCCATGAGTAGTGTGCTCATGGTGTTCCATAGACCTGGACGATACATCGGGCATTAGAGAAAGCCGCTTTCTGGCGGTTTCCAGCCGCACATCCCAGTTAAGAGAACGGCGCTCCGGAATGCAGACCATGACGAACTGTGTTTCTGAAGAGACAGTGCGCCTCAAAAGATCGCCACATCAGGCAGTTTGAGTAAACTCAAATTGTGGCACTGAGTGCCAAAATGTAGAAGGTGCGGAGAATTTAGAACAACGAACAGGATTCAGGCATGAAACTCTCGCGGCTGGCTTTGTACCTTCTGGCTGGATCTGTCATGGGCAATGTTCCCTCTTATGCGGCAGAAACCAAAGAAAAAGCTACTCCGGAAGCGGCCGCGAAGAAGTCTGTACGCGCGTCTGAGCCTGAGAATATCACTGTTCATCGTCGTAACGGAAGTGGCACGGCAGCAGAGTATCGCACGAAGGAAGCCTCTCTTGGCCCCCTTGGCACGCGATCCATTCTGGACACGCCGATGTCTGTCATGGTGGTGCCCCACGACGTTCTGGTTAACCAGCAGACCAGAAACATCAATGATCTGATTGCATTCGTGCCATCTGCCCAGCTTGAAATGCGTGGTGATCCGAATACCAGTCGGCCTCAGTCCCGTGGGTTTGAGGGCGACGTTATTGCCAATACGCGCATGGATGGCCTCAACATGGTCATCACCACACCTTATGCTGCGGAGCAGTTTGATAGCGTTCAGGTTCTGAATGGGTTGGCTGGTGCGGTGTATGGTCCGCAAAATCCGGCGGGCACATTTGACTTCACATTGAAGCGCCCGACGGATCGACAGACAGAGCGTTTTGTTGTGGGTGTTGATTCCATTGGCGCGCCCATGGAAAGCCTCGATGTCTCAGGTCGGGTCGGCCACAACAAGTGGTTCGGCTACCGCCTGAACCTGTTGAACCAGAACGGAGAGGGCTACGTCGCAGACTCCCACCTTCGGCGTAACCTGGTGAGTGGTGATTTCGACATTCACCTTTCACCGAAGACAGTCATCCAGATTGATGCCAGCCAGTACACATATGCCCAGCGCGGCTATCCGGGTGGCTTTTCGTACGCAACGACGATTCAGCTACCGGATGCTCCTGATCTTAGCCAGAAGGGATATGGTCAGAAGCAAGCCGGTTACAACATGGAAACCGATACTGCCCTGATGAAGATCATTCATCACTTCAATGATGACTGGAGCCTGAAGCTGGGTGGGATGTGGCAGAATGCTGCCAGAAATGTTTTCAGTACGGGTAACCAGCTGCTGAACTCTGAGGGACTTTACCGTCAGACAATTTCAGCTGCGACGACGGCGAATGATTTCGTGGCGGGCAGCAATACGGCTTATTTGAATGGGTCGTTCCATACGGGCCCACTGAAGCACCAGATCGAAATCGGAACCAACGGTTACGTCATGGGGAACTACAACCCGACGTCATCGACCGGCACTTTGACTCTGGGGCAGGCGACAATCGGCAACCCACAGAGATTTCCGAGTGCACAGCCTTATTATTCCGGACGTTATAAATCTGCTGATACCATGACGCAGTCCCTGCTGGCCGGGGATACGATTTCTCTGGGCAAGCACTGGTCCATCATGGGGACGCTGGCCTGGAGTTGGCTGAGCACCAATAATTATGCAACGAGTGGCACGAAAACGTCGTCCTACAGCCGTGCCGCTGCCTTTAGCCCGATGACAAGTCTGCTTTATAAGCCGGCAGCCAATCAGACGGCTTATTTCACTTGGGGGCGGTCCTTGCAGGCTGGTACTTCGGCGCCGGCAGGTGCTGTGAATGAAAACGAAGTGACAGCTCCTCTGCGTTCAGAAGAGTATGAGGTTGGTTACAAGATTTTGGTGGCCAAGAGACTGCAGCTGAATATTGCCGGCTTTAGAATGTCTCGCCCGTTCGCTTATACAGACCCTGTTACGTATGTTTATTCCAATTACGGTGTGCAGCGGAATTACGGCGTTGAATTCCAGGCCTCCGGAAATCTGACGCAAGATCTGAGTATCCTGGGTGGTATGACCTGGCTGGATGCTCAACTCTTGAACACGGGTGTGGCCAAGACGTCCTACAAGCAGGTTGTTGGCGTGCCGCCTTTGATGGCGAACATGTTGATTGATTATCGACTGCCATTTCTTAAAGGCGGCGCTGTCAATGCGAACGTGCATTACATGGGGCGCCGGGCGGCCAACGTATATAACACCACGTTTGCTCCGTCTTATGTGACGCTGGATCTGGGCGCGCGCTATGCAACGCACGTTTATCACCAGCCTCTCGTGTTCCGCTTTGGCGTCGATAACGTCACGAACCAGAGCTACTGGGCTTCTGTTTACCCATCGAGCATCAACGGTGGTGGAAGCGCTACAAACTCTGCAGTGGCTGGGCTGCCACGGACGTATCACTTCACGATTGAACTGGACCTCTGAGGCAATAAAGCCCTTTCAGCCGAGGCTGAGAGGGCTGTCTTCCATCCAGAGAAGAGGATGGAACGTGAAGGCACGGCGCAAGATATGTTCCAGATCTGTACGGCCTTCCGTCTTCATCCATTCGTCTACAGCTGTGCGATAAGTTGCAATCGCGGTCCGCGCGATCAGGCGGGCTGCCAGTGATGGCATATCTGTGGGGGGGAGGCGGTCCATGAGGGCTTTGGCAAGCGCCTCTTCCCATTCCTCATATTTTTGCAGACTGACACTCCGAAGTGCGGGCTCGTGCTCAAGGAGTTGTACGAGCGCGTAGGCGTATTCCCGGTTGGCGGTGATCCGTCGAACAACCGGAAGAAGGGCCAGAAGGACCATGTCCTGCAACGAAGCATCCGGACTGGCAGACGCAATCGCATCATTAAATGCCTGAGTCATGTCGCTGGTCCAGGCGAGGATGATGTCTCCTTTGCCTGAAAAGTATCGGAATAGTGTTCTGCGGGAGACATTGGCAGCTTCCGCGATTTGCTCGACAGACGTTTCTTCATATCCTTGAGTAGAAAACAGCCGCAGTGCCTCCCACGCTAGCGCTGTCGCGGTGCGATCCTTTTTGCTTTGCCGCCTGCCGAGATCTTTTTTCTTGTCCTGTTCGCCATCCATCATGGTCCGACGGTCTTCCAGTAAGCGGGGGATATCATCTTGGTGTCGTCCAGAAGGTCATCATGATGGCGTGTGTGGGGGAGCGAAGCTGCCCGGTGTATGGTTTGTCGCGTCTGTATAACGCCTGGCGGCGGCAAGGGCAGTGTGAAGTTCTTCAAAAATATTTTCTGGACCGATTGCGACTATCAAATGGTGCCGGTTCATATCTGCCCTGAGATCCTGGCTTACGCGTCCAAAAATCATCGTTACCTGCCTCTGTTTGAGTGTTGCGAGTAACAGGCGCAGGTCGTTGGCTGCCGAATAATCAATATCCGTGATGGGGCTGCATTCAATGAGGATGCAGTGAACGGGGTGAGGGGCATCGCTAAGCAACGTCAGGATGTCTCGGTTGAAGCGAGTAGAGTTGGCGTAGAACAGGTCCGCACAAAAGCGGAAGATAATGAGTCCAGGCTCACTCTCCAGGCCCCCGCGTGCTGGAACGGCTTCCAGCGGGCCTTGAGGAGTAAAGGGTTGGAGAACGGCCGTGTGAGGATCGTAACTGTGGCGCACATGACGAAACAGCGACAGGGCGATGGCTGTCAGAACGCCTTGTTCTACTCCGGCGCCAACAACGACTGCCGCTGTCACAAGTGCAAGCCAGAACTCCCCCGGGCTTTCCTGACGGATTGAGAGCAGTGCGCGGATTTCGATCATTCCCAGCGCGACAGTGAAGACAATCGCAGCGAGTACGCATTGTGGAAGGTATTGCAAAGGCGTGGTGAGGAAGAGGAGCACGATCAGGGTGGAAAGAGAAAAGACAACTTGTGCCACCTGACTCTGGGCACCTGCTCGTACCGCCATAGCTGTCTGGGTTGGGCTGCCGTTAACCGTGAAGGTACCACTGACTGCTGCAAGTATGTTGGCAGCTGCCAATCCCGTCAGATCCCTGTTCTCATTCAGTTCTTCGTCGTACTGTGTTGCGTACACGCGGGATGTCGCAGCGCTTTGGGTGATGATGACGAAGACGCATGAGGCTGCCACTGGGAAAAGCGCAAGCAGTTCATTCCAGCTGATAATGGGTATTTGGAAGGTCGGCAGTCCGCTTTGGATAGGGCCAAGCGTCGGGAGATTCTGCGTCAGGAATGGGACTGTTCTGTCTGCCAGAATAGCGCCAACGACAGCCAGTAATGCGGCAGGGCATCGTGGGCAAAACCGGTTTAGAAGGAGCAAGCCGCCTACGGTGGCACCGGCGGTAAGGGTGGATGTCAGGTTGAGGTGAGCGGCCTGAGTGAGAGTTTCGACCGCCTGCATCGCGGGGTTATGCGATGTCGTCTGGATGCCGAGCATGTCGTGAAACATGGAAATGGCGATCTGGACGCCAACCCCTGTCATGAAGCCAACAAGGACTGTTCGAGAAAGAAAGTCTGCCAAAAAACCGAGGCGAAATAATCTGGCGGCCAGAAGCAGCATTCCGGCAAGGAGCGCGGTAGCGCTGACCAACGCCATGTAGTGTGCGCTTCCTGGTGCAGCCATGGCTGTAATGGCGCCAGAGAGAATGGCTGCAGTGGCGGAATCTGCCGCGACAAGAAGATGTCTGGAAGAGCCGAAGGCGGCAAAGCCCACAAGAGGCAGAAGAACTGTATAAAGCCCGGTGACGGATGGCATGGCCGCAATGCGGGCATAACCAAGGACCTGCGGGATGTTTGTAAAAGCGAGCGAAAGCCCTGCCAGAACATCGGTTCGCCATGATGGGGGAAGCTTTCGGCGCCGGGGAAGCTTCATCACATTAACCTCGCAGGACAACGACCAGCTTTTGTTGAAAAAGCTGGTCGTGCCGGTTGGTTAGCCCTGAACAATAGCGATCAGAACTTCCACAATTTCTGGATCAGCCAAGGTAGAGAGGTCTCCAAGGCCATCAGTCTCGCCGCAGGCAATTTTGCGCATCAGGCGTCTGACATTTTTGCCAGAGCGCGTCTTTGGAAGATCAGGGACGATATATACTTTTTCTGGCACCGCATAACGCCCGACTTTCGCAGCTATGGCGCGAACGGCAAGCATTTCCAAGTCAGGATGGGATGGATCACGGGCCACAGCATACACGACGATGCCCTGACCTTTCAGGTCATGTGGAATACCAATCGCGGCACTTTCAACAATCGCATGTTCTGCAGCCAGTGCATCTTCAATCTCGGCAGAGCCGATGCGATGGCCAGAAACATTGATGACGTCATCAACCCGGCCAGTGATCCAGTAATAGCCGTCTTCGTCGCGTCGTGCGCCATCGCCTGTAAAATAATGGCCGGGGTAGGGGCGAAGATAGGTTGTTTCAAAGAGCGCGTCGTCATTCCAGATCGTCAGTGCGCGACCCGGCCATGATCCATCAATGCAGAGCACACCTTCTGTTGCCCCTTCCAGCGGATGTCCCTTGTCGTCAACCAGGATGGGATTCACGCCCGGAAGTGGGAGTGTTGCAGACGCTGGCTTTTCCTTGACAGCGCCTGGAACGGGCGAAATCAAAATGCCACCGCTTTCAGTCTGCCACCAGGTATCTACGAAGGCACAACGCCCACCACCAATGACATCATCGAACCAGGACCATGCCTCCTGACTGATCGGCTCACCGACAGTTCCCAGCACGCGCAACGATGTCAGGTCGTATTCGCGGGGAACATCGTTTCCTTCGCGCATCAGGGCACGAATGGCGGTGGGAGAGGTATAGAATGTGGTGACCTTATGGGCCTGAATAACATCCCACCAGCGACCGGGCTTCGGATGAGACGGCATGCCCTCGAACAGGAGAACGGTGCCGCCGTTCGAGAGCGGGCCATAAACCACGTAGGTATGACCGGTAATCCAGCCGATATCGGCCGTGCACCAGAACACATCACCAGCCTGATGATCAAAGACGAGTTCGTGTGTGTAGGAGGCCCAGGTCAGGTATCCGCCTGTTCCGTGGACAATGCCTTTTGGTTTGCCTGTGCTTCCAGACGTGTAAAGTAGAAACAGCGGGTCCGTAGAGGCCATCGTTTCAATTGGGCATGACGCCGAAGCCGATGCCAGCAGTGGATTGAGCATGTCATCACGGCCTGCCTGCATTGGAACGGGCTCGTCTGTGACACTAACAACCAGAACATGCTTCACCGACAAGCTGTCAGGACGCAGGCTCAGAGCAGAGTCCATTGTCGTCTTGAAAGGGATGCGTTTCGCGCCACGCCGCCCGACATTGGCCGTTATCACCAAACTGGCGCCACTGTCGGCCAACCGGTCTGCAATAGCCTCAGGCGAGAAGCCGCCGAACAGCACGACATGGATTGCGCCCAGCCGTGCACAGGCCAGCATACTCACCACGCCTTCGATCACTGTTGGCAGGTGAACTGCAACGCGATCCCCCCGACGAATACCGTGATCACGCAGAACATTCGCCAGACGGCATACGCGTTCATGCAGGTCACGATATGTGAGGCGGATGATGTGCTCCGCTTCTTCTGCCTGCCAGATCAGAGCTGTCTGATCTGCACGGGTCTTGAGGTGCCGATCTAGGCAATTGAAACTGGCGTTCAGCGTTCCATCTGAAAACCATCCCGTTCCAGTATCCTGCGCGTTGGATGGTGCTTTAATCCAGTCCAGCCTTTTTCCCTGATCCTGCCAGTATGCTTCTGGATTTGCTTGGGCGGCATCCGTTAGCGCGCGATAATCTTCAGGGGAGAGGCGAAACGCACCAGCGCGATAAGGGGTGGACATAAACGGAATGTGCTCACTGACCAGAAGCTGAAAAAATTAGGGTGAAAACCTGTATCTCAAACAGAACCACAAATCCAAAAGCAAAAAAGCCTACTAGCTTACAATGCTGTAATTTCTGGGATTGAGGCTGCAAAGACGCGTTTTATGGAGCTTCTGTTTCTGGATGCTGCTGCATCAGATATGCAACGGCATCCTTCCAGTTGGCGACCCGCGGAGACCATTCCACATTCAGGTTGTGTGGAGCAGAGAACAGAATGCCCTGTCCCCGAAAATGCTGAAAATGTCGTACGTTGTCATCAATAAGGAAATCGGCAGCAAGAATACTTTTATGACCGCAGAATACGATGTTCAGAGCGGGAATAAAGGGAAAGTGTTTCTGAAGCCATTGGAATTTAGGAGCGCAGGACGCCGGGTATTCCATCGCGGCTGTCGTAATAAAAATGTCGAAATGCTGGTTTAGAAATTTTAGCGCATCCTTGGCGCCGGGCATGACCTCAAGGTCAGCAAAGAAGTGTCCCTCATGCAGAAGTGCCTGCATTCCCGCAGCGTGTTCCGGAGTTGCCAGATCGCCTAAATGGTGCCCCTTCAACTCGTCTTCTGTCCAGCGATATCCGTGCGTGTCTTTGTACCACAGGCGCTGAGCGGTGAAGGCGTCAGCAATCACTTCATCCATATCGATAGCGAGACGGGGGCGAGATTTTTCCACGCGACAGGGACTCCTGACAGAGTTCAGAGACACAACTCTCTTCTGTTCAGGAGGGAAGGGCAAGCCGCAGGGCGCATGGGATCATGAAATGACAGATATCTGCGCCCTGCTGTGTAACAAGTTTAAAGAAGGATTAGCTGATGCTGCGACCTTCGTTCAGGCCGTAGAAGATGAAGTGCATCAGAAGATCATCTTCATATTCCGTTAAATCCGGATTGGCTGCACGATACTTTTCCGGGTCAAAAAAGCGATTGGGTTTTCTACCTTCCCGATATCCGGCTTCCCGATAATGCGTTGCTGGATCTAAGCCAGATGCTGCCACATCCGGATATTCGCGCATGTACCACGCCTTGTCGAAAGCACAGACGAGGTCAGGAAGAAATGGGCCGCTTGCAGGCTCTTCCGTGATTTCAACTGGCTCTACCACGACAGGAGACTCTTCGATAACGGCCTCCAGAACTACAGGGGTGGCTTTTTTGCTACGAGAGGCGGACGCTACCTTTTTCGTGGCAGTTCGAGAGGATGTCTGTCGATTGGCAGAGGACATAATTAGACTTACCCTGTCAGTTAAAATGTTTTTGGTTCTGCTGTGGAAACGCCGGTAAAAGGCCCCCTTGTTTCCCCAAGGCCTGCGAAACCCTATCCTAGTAATGAAACCATTAATATCGAAAATTCACGACTTTTTAGTAAAAAACAACGTCGAAGCTGCCGAGGCAAAAATGCGAAAAAAAAGCCCTTGGAAACAAGATGTTCCTTTGCTGCTGACGCCTCTTGGCCCCCAATGCTAAAGAAATATTCCTCGAATTCTCTGAGATCAAACCGATGCCGAACTCAAAGCCTCTGATTCTGTCCTTCGGAAGCATCAATATTGATGTAACTGCTCGGGCCGTTCGCCTGCCTCTCCCCGGAGAGACCGTGCATGGTGAAAGCTATGCCGTCATGCTGGGTGGTAAAGGCAGCAATCAGGCTGCCGCGGCTGGGCGTCTGGCGTCCGGTTCCGAGGTTCAGGTCGCATTGGCAGGGCGGATAGGGCAGGACGGTTTTGGTGCGCAGGCGCGCCAGGAGCTGGAGCGTTTTGGGGTGGACCTCTCTCCGCTGCGAGAAGACGCCTCTCATGCCACGGGAATTGCGCTGATCGGGATAGACGGGAGCGGAGAAAACTGCATCACCGTTGTTGGTGGTGCGAACATGGCCGTCGATGAAACCGATGTTGACGCAGCCTCAGACTGGATTGAGCGCGCGGCAGTGCTTCTATTGCAACTTGAAGTGCCTCAGCAGGCAGTTCTGGCAGCCGCCCGTAAAGCGCGGATCAAGGGCGCTATAGTTGTGCTCGATCCGGCACCTGCGCCGGAAAAGGGGCTTCTGGATGCGCTCTGGCAGGAAATCGATATTATAACCCCGAACGAAAGTGAAACTTTTCAGCTCACAGGCATTCGGCCAGAAACTGTAGAAGACGCGGCGAGGGCTGCGGACTTGCTTCTGGCAAAGGGCGTGAAATCCGTCCTTGTAAAAATGGGAAGCCGGGGCGTTTTCTGGCATGATGGAACACGCAGCGGTCACAGTGCACCGTTTTACATAGAGCCCATTGATACTGTGGCGGCTGGGGATTGTTTCAATGCCGGACTGGCATTCGCTCTGGCGCAGGGAAAGCCACTCTCCGAGGCTGTCCGGGTTGCGTCAGCGTGCGGGGCGCTCGCGACGACACGTCATGGCGCTGCTGATGCTGCTCCCGCATGGGATGCTGTGGCTGCGTTGATGAATGCGCAGCCAGAAGCCTAGACAGATCAAAGAGGAGGCCTTTTTCAAGGCCTCTATAAATTTGAAAATCCCTCACATTGCGGGGGACGAATTTCCAATTTTAGCGGCAAGTTGATCCACGAGCGCGCGTGTCACGGCAGTGATCCCGTCATCTGTGGCTGTTGATCCCTGAGTGCTGAAGCTGGCGCGCTGGTGTACAACCGGGTGATGCTCGTCAGCAGGGACAAAGGACCAGTCTGCTTCTAGCGTACCTTGACCTGACTTCGTGATATCCAGCCGGTTGATAGTGATCACCAGCCGGGTTTGCGGAGAGCCAGCTGTAGGATGTGTTGTGACGAACACAGAAGGCCAGCTGCGAGAGAGCTGCGCTGTCACGAGATCTGTAATGCCTCTGGACAGACGACTGGCCCATCGGCCATTTGCGCTGCGATCTAGAAGATCGCCATTTCTGACAAGGATGTCCTGACTATCGAGGTAGTCAGGAACAATAACAGGATCGACAGCTAATGCGGTTGCTGATGCGGTGCTGGCTGCCAGATCATTTCCGATGGCGGGCGCGCCAAGCGTATAAAACCGCACTGGTGGAGAGGAGCAGCCGCTGAGAAGCAGGCCGGCAAGAGTGAGCGAGGCGAGGTGCAGTCTCATCAGTGGCGTCCCGTCAGAAGAAGTTGCGGATTACGTTCAACATCGTTTGCAAAGCCGCGTAGGGCAGAGGCTGCTGCTGCGATATCGCGGAGGCTCGCTTCGAGGTTAGCCCTGTCCGCTGAGCGCGGAGATGTAATGCTCTGAATATTGTTCAGACTTTCCCCAGCCTTCTGGATCGTCTGATTGCTGCTTAACAGCAGGGCTTGGAGCTCTTTGCCACGTGCAGTCAACTGATCGGACCCGGCATCAGCCAGTCGGTTCAGGCTGTTGAGGGTATGTTCAAGCTCGGGTTGAAGGTGCGTAACAAGGTCTCTGCTCGCATCGATCATGTCGCGACTATGGTCGGATGTCGCACGAATGCTTTCGATCAGGGTCGGCATATCCCTGTCCAGCTTGTCAGAAAGCTCCCTTACAGCGGCAAGGGTCGCGTTGGCGTTGTCGCCAAGTTCCTTGAACGGCAGGTTCTGAAGGGTTTGGGTCATCGCCTGGATGGAAGACTGTTTTGTTGGAATTTCCGTGAGGGTGGCGATGTCAGGATGCATGACCGCTGGTGTATCAGGCGCAAAATCGAGGTCGATCTCTGAAGAGCCGGTGACAAAACTTTTGAGATTCATTTCTCCACGGAGGCCTTGAGAGACGAGGTCCCGGATTGTCGGAAAGTGGTGAGCACTACTGTTTGTCAGGGTAATATTGTCTGGCCGCATCGTGACATAGACCGGAATATAGGCGTCTCGCGTCTGCGGGTTATATTCGATAACGACCTTATCGACCGCGCCAACCTGAACCCCACGGAAGGTAACGGGTGCACCCACCGACAGCCCGGACGATGCGCCATGGAAAATAAGGACAGCTTTTTCCATGCGGGTGAAGGGATGGAAATTGCCGAACAGCACAAAAGCTGCCACGCCAAGACCGATCCCACCTACAACAAAGGCGCCTACGAGAGCCTGCTTGTTCATCAATTGCGTCCTTCTTCGTTGCGTTCCCGATGCATGAAAGCATGGACCTGAGGTTCGTCGCAGTGGTCGCGCAGGTCCCTTGGAGAGCCGTGTGCGATGGGGATTTTGCTTTTTGCGTCCAGGAATATTCCGTCATCGGCGATGTGGAACAGACTGGAGAGTTCATGGCTGACGATAACGACGGTCGCGCCGAGACCATCTCGGAGATTGAGAATCAGGTCATCCAGGCGGGCCGAAGTGATTGGGTCCAGACCTGCAGAGGGTTCGTCAAAGAACAGGATATCCGGATCCAGTGCGATTGCTCGTGCCAAACCAGCACGCTTCCGCATACCACCACTGATTTCTGACGGAGACATGTCGATGGCTGGCAGAAGACCTACAAACCCCAGTTTGAGTTCTACGAGCCGACGAATGACATCTGGTTTGAGGTCCGTGAACATCTGAAGGGGAAGAGCGACATTCTCCCCGAGAGTCATGGAACTCCATAAAGCGCCGCTCTGGAATAGAACGCCGAACCTGTGGTTGAGCTCTGTTCGTTCTGCTTCAGTGCCAGACCAGTAATTTTCGCCATCGACCTGATATTCGCCAGCCGTGGGGCGAAGAAGGCCAATCATACTTTTCAGAAGTGTACTCTTGCCGCAGCCAGAGCCGCCCATAACGGCAAAAATGCTGCCCTTCTTAACTTCTAAAGAGATGTTCTTCTGAATGACCTTCGGTCCAAATGCGAGAGTGACATCCTGCATTGAAAGAACGGTTTTTCGGGTATCGGTCATGCGTCAGATTCCCAGCACGTCGGCGATAACGGCGAAAATGGCGTCAATCGCAATGACGCCGACAATTCCCACCACAACAGCCCGTGTGGCAGCGATGCCAACATCAGCGGCTGATCGTCCAGCCTTCAGGCCAATCCGGCAACTGGTCAGCCCGATGAACGCACCGAAGACAATGCTTTTAACAAATGCAAAAATAAACTGGCCGATACCGAAGGATGTGATTGTCTGATGGAAATAGCCAGCAGCCGTAATATCCAGCATGGAAATCGCGACCACGAACCCTCCCAGCATGCCGATCAGGCAGCCGTAGAGGTAGAGAAATGGCATCGTGATAACGAGCGATAGAACTGCCGGAAGTATCAGATACGTGGATGTTGGGATGCCGAAGACGTTGAGGGCATCAATTTCTTCATTGCCCTGCATGGTGGAAATGCGCGCTGCGTAGGCGCCTCCGGTTCGTCCTGCCATGATGATGGCGGTCATGACGGCGGCCATTTCGCGAACCATGGCGATGCCAACAAGGCTTGCAACGTAAATACCGGCAGCAAATTTCTGAAGCTCAACCGCCCCAACAAATGCAAGAATGGCACCAATCAGAAAATTGACGATGCCTACAATCAGCAATGCCTGAGGGCCGGCATTTGCAGTGTCACTCAAAAGATCTGAAAGACGCATCCGGCTTCGCCCTGTAAGGGCCTGGAGCCCTCCGCGAAGGGTCATTCCACCTAAACTTGTAACGGTGCCGATTTCAGTGAGGCTACTGATCGTGTGGCCCCCAATCCGTTCGAGAACGGGGAGACGCTTGGCGGGCGGGGGGGGAGGGCCATCAGAGGCGTCGGGTAAGAGTTCGAGAAGCTGTCTTACAGGGGCCGGTAAGCTTTGAGCATCCAGAGTGATATGTCTGTCGTGCCCGCTGCGCTTAATGTCCCAAAGGAACGCGATCAGACCTGTGTCCCAGTCGGTGATGGGGGACATATCAAAGGTGATGGTGCTTCCAGCAGGTGCTGCACGCAGCCCGTCTTTTGGAAACTGTGGAATGTTTCCTGTTCTTGCCAGCCACACACCCCGAAGTGTCAGAAGAGGGTTGTTCCCTTCTGACGTAAGGCTCCACTGCGGAGATTGAGATGGGTCTAGCGGGGCAGGTGGCTTTTGCAATTGCGTCACGCCATTTCAGTCATTTTAGTCCTTATCCTCTCTACGAGGTCAGAAGCCATGAGGGAAGAGGTAGGCCGAACCGTTCGGTCATTTTTATCGGTTCAGTGTACCAAGAGAGTCACTTGTGAGTGTTTCGGAAGGGTGAGAAAAGCAATGAGACTTCATAACGTCCGAAATGGTTCTTTTATGCGCTCCTGGCTTCTTTCTGTCCCTCTGCTCTGTGCTGCTACGATAGGAATGACTTCTCAGGCGTTCGCCTGGGGACCGTATGGCCATGCGATTGTCGCGGATATTGCTCAAGATCGCCTGACGCCAGCGGCTGCGAAAGCAACAACTGCACTTTTGGCAATGGAAGGTCATCAAACGCTGGATCAGGTCGCATCATGGCCAGATACGATCGGACATGTTCCTAAAAAGAAGGGCGGAGAGCCAGAGACTCTACTTTGGCATTACGTTGATACAGATGTTTCTCAGCCAGCATATGACCAGGCCCGCGACTGTGCGGATGGAAACTGCGTTGTTGAGAAACTGCCCGAGCTGGAAAAAACCCTTGCTGATCACACGGCCTCTCCGGAGAGGCGGCTTTATGCTTTGAAGTGGGTTGTACACTTGGTTGGTGACTTGCATCAGCCGTTGCATGCTGCGGAGCGGAATAACGATAAAGGCGGAAATGCTATCCGCCTTTCATATTTTGGCGATACCGCAAATGGGCATATGAATCTCCATGCCCTATGGGATGAAGGCGTGCTGGACCGGCAGGCCAATTTGGTTGTTGGGCCTCATTATTCCATCGACTTCAGTCGTGCTCGTGATGAAGCCACTCGACTGGGGTCGACTATCACACCTGATGAGACGGCATACTGGGTGGCTGATCTTTCTGGTGGTGATGTTCGCCATGCTGTTATTGACTGGGCTGACGAAAGCCATTCCCTGGCACGGTCTGTTGCTTATGGCGCACTTCCCCAGATTAAAGGGGCAGATATTAAGGACGCCTATACAGCTCTTGCTTGGCCAATCATCGAGCTTCGGTTGCAGCAGGCAGGTGTCCGTCTTGCTGCAATCCTGAATACCGCAATGAACGAGCAGTAAGCTCTCAAGTGCGCTTCTCTTATCTGAATTTGTATAAGAACAAATTCAGATAAGAGTGTTTTTCCTAGAGTATATAAATTTACTGAAGCTGCGGAAGGCTCGCTAAAGCATCGGTCGCAATGACGCTTCGATTTCTTCCTTCAGCTTTGGCATAATAGAGGGCGCGATCGGCATCTTCGATGAGATGGGTATAGTCCGGATGTCCATCAAATGTGGCTACTCCGATCGAAACAGTCACAGAAAACGAAGAACCTGTTGGCTGAGTAAGAATATGCGTGACGTTTTCACGAATATGCTCCGCAACCTGGAACGCTCTCTTTATATCCGTCTCAACCAACGCGATCAGAAACTCTTCACCGCCGTACCGGAAGATAAAGTCGCTTGTCCGGCAGGATGAAATTAGCTTTTCAGCCACGCCTCTCAAGACGGCGTCCCCACCGGTGTGTCCGTAGCGATCGTTGATCGATTTGAAATGATCAATGTCGATCATGAGAATGCTGAACGGAACTTCCCGACGAAGAGATTGAGCGACTTCCCTCGCCATGATCGTCGGTAGAAAGCGGCGATTGAGCGTTGAGGTTAAAGGATCGCGCCCGCTTTCAAGTGCCTCACTCTCTTTAAAGAGATCATCCATAAGGAAGCGGATTTCTTCTATCTGGGCCTGTAGCTCGTGAATGCGCGCTGTGTCAGGGGGAACCTGAGCCGATAGAGCTGGAATGAGAACACGATCTATACGACGCATTGAGGTTCGAATGTGCTCGATACCCATCGTATTCGGGAACAGCAGGCTCCCCTTGTGATTGAGCCAAAGCCCAAATCCTGAACTTTCCAGTGAGGGCAGGGGAGGGGGAGCGTTGCAGCAAATGGCGAGTAAAATCTTGTGCCCCCAGTCAAGGAGTGCTGCACGTTGAACTTCTCGTTCAAGAGTGACGTCCTGCCCGAGCGTAACAAGTCGATACGCTTCGTCTGTCTCAATTTCTTTCTGGAGATCCCTTACGAACTCTCGGCTCATCATTTCGATAGCCAGATCCATCATGTTTTCGATGTAGTCGATGGCGGTCGATAGATCGGCAGGCGTGAGGAAAATCTCAAAAAGTAGTTTTCTCAGTGTGTTTTTAAGAAGGCGTGCCCCATGCATGACGACGTGCATCGGGACGCGCATGCGGGCGTGGACCAATCCAATCCGTCGCTGCGTCGCTATAAGCTGCGCGAGGTCGGGCGCTGTAGCTGAGAAGAGAGATTGCAGCCATCTCAGTAAGGCGGAATGAAGGTGGTCGTTAACAATTTGGTTGGAGAGAAACGGCGTGGCTTCCGGGTGTGTCAGAAGTGTCGAATAGAAGACTTCCACACTCGCAGCAGCATGGTTCTCGACCATATCGGCAACCGCGGAGCGGATTGCGGGATCAATGGCATCGATAATGAGCTGCCACTCGACCTCATCTGGTGAGAGTTGTTTGCTGTTTGAGAGAAGTGCATCAACCGTCATTCGGGGACTCCAGAAACGAAAACGGCTCACAAAATGTGTGTGGCGTGCCGCACGCCATATGATGATCCACTATAAGCGTTAAATTCAGGTGAGTAATGTCACGGTTAGGCGTGATGGCCTATAACGTTGCCTGATAACTCTGAAATCGTAAGGCTATGCGGGCAGTTTTGAAAGCTGTGAGACGGGGATGGCAGCATGGTCCGAACCGTCAGAAAGGGTTTCAGCAA